>NZ_JAAVXB010000010.1 GCF_012241385.1 Solimonas marina
TTCGGCCTGGTCGGCGACCTGTTCCAGGTCGTGCCGGAGCTGCAGTCCAAGGTCTGATCCCGCAGCTGCGGGATCACTTGAGAAAAAGGCCGGCGTCATGCCGGCCTTTTTCGTTGCGGCGACGCCCGCTCGAGCAGTCGCTTGCACCCCGAGCGCTCCCCTTGGCTGTTCGCGGATGGCGTCAGCGCCGTTCCAGCCCGGGCAATGAATCGAGCAAAACAAAAGCCCCCGAAACCGGCAAGGTTGCGAGGGCTTCTTTTTATCCTGGTGGACGGTGAGGGTTTCGAACCCCCGACCCCCGCCGTGTGAAGGCGATGCTCTACCACTGAGCTAACCGTCCAAGGGGCCGGGATTTTAGTCGGCGCCCCCGGCAGCGTCAAACGTTTTCATGACGGACGATTGAGCCGCGGGGCATTCGTCGCTAGGCTGCGCGTCCGTTTGCTCTGCCAAGGATCCCCCATGAGTGCCGTGCGTCCGCTGATGCTGGCCATCCAGAACCGAGACCTCGACGCTGCGCGTGGTGCGCTTGAGCGCGATGCGTCGCAGGCCACTGAGCCGTTGCCGGGCGGCCTGTCGCCGCTGTTGTTTGCGCTGTACAACGGCGCCCGCGACATCGCCGAGCTGTTGGCGAACTTCCAGCCGATGGATCTGCACGAAGCGGCGGCGTTCGGCGACGCGCGCCGGGTCGCTGAGCTGGTGCTGGCCGATCCCGAGGCCATGCTGTCGTACAGCGTCGATGGCTGGACGCCGCTGCATCTGGCGGCCTTCATGGGCGCGCGGGACACCACACTGACGCTGATAGGCCTGGGCGCGCCGCTCGATGCGCCGTCGACCAACCCAATGGCGAACACGCCGATGCACGCGGCTATCGCCGGCGCCGCTGGCGAGAGCCTGGCGCCGTTGATGATCGCGTTGGGCGCTGACGTGCAATACGTCGGCGGCACGCAGGTCACGGCCCTGCACCTGGCGGCGTCGCGCGGCTTCGAGGGTCTGGTGCGGCTGCTGCTCGGCCGAGGCGCCGATCGCAGCGCGATCACCGAAGACGGCAAGAACGCCGCCGAGATCGCCCGCGAGCGCGGTCATCTGGCGACCGCGGCGATCCTCGACCTCGTCGATCACTGAGTCACAAGGCCGTGGACGCTGCCGCCCGCGACGAAGTGTTCATGCGCCATGCCCTGGCGCTGGCGCGGCGTGCGCGGCTGGCCGGTGAAGTGCCGGTCGGTGCGGTCGTGGTCCAAGACGATCGCATCGTCGGCGAGGGCTGGAACCGGCCGATCGGCACGCACGACCCGAGCGCCCATGCCGAAATGGTGGCGATGCGCGACGCCGCGCAGCGGCTCGGCAATTACCGGCTGGGCGGCACGACGCTGTACGTGACCCTGGAACCCTGCGTGATGTGCGCCGGCGCCATCATTCATGCCCGTGTCCAGCGTTTGGTATTCGGTGCGATGGACCCGAAGGCCGGTGCCGTGTCATCGGTTTACGACGTGATCGCCACGCCGCGGCTCAACCATCGCCTCGAATGGCAGGGCAAGGTTTGCGGCGACGATTGTGGCGCGTTGCTGCGCGACTTCTTCCGTGAGCGCCGGGCGGCGGCCAAGGCCGCCCGGCAGGCAACGGACCTCAACTCAGGCTGAGCCCGGCACGCGCCATCGCCGCGCCGACGTAGCGGAACATGTCGAGGTCCATGCCATGGGCCGCCATCGCCTCCGGCTGCTGCCGGTAGGCCTCGCCGATCTTGCGGTTGACTTCCGGGTCGCCACCGGTCGCCGCCTGTACCAGCGCGTGCCAGCGGCGCGCCAACGCCAGGACCGTCGGATCGTCGGCCGGTGTGCCGGCATCCATCGCCGCGCGCACCTGCGTGATCAGCACCGGCCATGCCTGCTCGGCCGCCGACACGGCGTCCTTGCCCATCGCTTCGGCGCGTTCCAGCATCGCCGCGCGCTGGGCGTCGCTCAAATCCACATTCAGTTGTTGCGTCATCGCAATATGCTCCAGTAGCTCATCGACATTGAGGGTCGATGCCGAATCGGCCTGGCGCTGTACGTTGCGCAGCACCTGCAGCATGCGATGCTTCTCCGTCAGCTCGGACTCCAGGCTCGCGAGCCGTTCGGCCAGCACCGTTCGTACCGGGAGTTCCCCCTGTGCCAGCAGTTGCCCGATCTGCGCCAGCGTGAAGCCGCTACGGCGCAGCAAGGCAATTTGCATCAGGCGCTGCAACGCCGCCGGCCCATACAGGCGGTAACCGGCCACGCTGTGCGTGCAGGGCTGCAGCAGGCCACGCTGCTCGTAAAGCCGCAGCGCCCGCGCACTGAGGCCCGTGCGACTGGCGATTTCGCCGATCTTCAGGAAATTCATCGCATCCACATCCGTTTCGACATCGGCACCAAGCGTCGAGCCTGCCGCTGGGTCAAGGTCAAGCCTCAGGCGGTTCAGCCTCTTGAAAGCGCTCACGCAGGACCCTAACAAGTCTGTGGCAACACCCACTTCCCTCGCCAGCGCGCCGCCGCGCGCCGGCGGTCCTCGCCGTATCAAGGAGCTCAAGATGACCGTCAAGGATGCCCTCGCCCGCCGCAAGGCCCCGCTCGAAACGCCGACTGGACTGTCGGCAGATGCTCGCAAGGAAATCTCGGCCGCGCTGACCGCCGCACTCGCCGATACCTTCGCGCTCTATCTGAAGACCAAGAACTTCCACTGGCACGTTTCGGGACCACATTTTCGCGACTACCACCTGTTGCTCGACGAGCAGGCCGCACAGATTCTGGCGATCACCGATCCGATGGCCGAGCGTGCGCGCAAACTCGGCGGCACGACGCTGCGCTCGACAGGTCACATCACGCGGCTGCAGCGGCTCGCCGACAACGACGCCGATTACGTCAGCCCGCTGGACATGCTCTCGGAATTGATTGAGGACAACCAGCAGCTCACCGAAAGCCTGCGCTCGCTGCACGACCTGTGCGACGAGCATCGTGACGTGGCCACGGCGAGCCTGATCGAAAACTGGATCGACGAGGCCGAACAGCGGGTCTGGTTCCTGTTCGAGGCCAGCCGTCCGTTGACCTCGTAGGCGATACTCCCAGCCCCGGACCGCTGTCGCGGTCCGGGGCTTCTTCTTTTGCGCAACCGGAGCAGTGCCCGATGACCGATCGCATCCTCGTCTTCTACGGCTCGTACCGCCACGACCGCATGGGCATCCGTCTCGCCGATTTCATCGTTGCCGGCCTGCGTGCGCGCGGCGCCGATGTCGAGCTGATCGACGCCAAGGCGGTCGGACTGCCGATGCTCGACCGCATGTACAAGGAATACGAACCGGGCAGCGCACCGCCGGCCATGGACGCGCTGGCGACGAAGATCAAGGCGGCCGACGCATTCGTGTTCGTCACCGGTGAGTACAACTGGGGCATGCAGCCGGGCCTGAAGAATCTCACCGACCATTTCCTCGAGGAGTGGTTCTGGCGGCCGGCGGCGATCGCCAGCTATTCGGCCGGCCGGCTCGCAGGCGTGCGCTCGGGCACCGCCTGGCACGGGACGCTCTCGGAAATGGGCATGGTGGTGATTTCCAGCGCGCTGGCAGTCGGGCCGATCGCGCAGACGCTGGATGCCGACGCGCAGCCGACCGGCGCCGCTGGCGAGTCGCTGAAAAAGGCGTTCGGCCGCTTCGCCGATGATCTGGCCTGGTGGACCGAAGCGACGAAAGCACAGCGCGCAAAAAAGGCGCCGCCGTACTAAAGCCCGGCGGCGCCTGCGTTTGAGCGCTTAACGATCAGGCGAAGCTGTCGATCGCGTCGTTGAAGGTCTTGCTCGGGCGCATCACGGCCGTCGCCTTATCGGCATCGGCCCAGAAGTAGCCGCCCAGATCGACCGGCTTGCCCTGCACGTCGGACAGTTCACCGATGATGGTCTTTTCCTTCTCGCCGAGCAGCTTAGCCAGCGGCGCAAACTTGGCGGCAAGCTCGGCATCCTCGGTCTGCGCAGCCAGCGCCTGCGCCCAGTACAGCGCCAGATAGAACTGGCTGCCGCGGTTGTCGAGCTGACCGGTCTTGCGCGACGGGCTCTTGTTGTTGTCAAGCAGCTTGCCGGTCGCCGCGTCCAGCGCCTCGGCGAGGATCTTGGCCTTGGCGTTGTCGTTCTTGATGCCGAGGTCTTCGAAGCTGACCGCCAGCGCCAGGAATTCGCCGAGCGAGTCCCAACGCAGGTGATTTTCCTCGACGAGCTGCTGCACATGCTTCGGGGCCGAGCCGCCGGCGCCCGTCTCGTACAGGCCGCCGCCGTTCATCAGCGGCACGATCGACAGCATCTTGGCGCTGGTACCGAGCTCCATGATCGGGAACAGGTCGGTCAGGTAGTCGCGCAGGATGTTGCCGGTCACCGAGATCGTGTCGAGGCCGCGGATCACGCGCTCCAACGTGTAACGCATGGCGCGCGTCTGCGACATGATCTTGATGTCGAGGCCGCTGGTGTCGTGATCCTTCAGATACAGCTCGACCTTCTTGATCAGCTCGTTCTCGTGCGGGCGATACGGGTCGAGCCAGAACACCGCCGGCATGCCGGACTGGCGCGAACGCGTGACGGCGAGCTTGACCCAATCGCGGATCGGCGCGTCCTTGACCTGGCACATGCGCCAGATATCGCCTTCCTCGACGTTCTGCGAGACCAGCACTTCACCGGTGGCGAGGTCGGTGATGTTGGCAACGCCGGCTTCCGGCATCTCGAAGGTCTTGTCGTGCGAGCCGTATTCCTCGGCCTTCTGCGCCATCAGGCCGACGTTGGGCACCGTGCCCATGGTGCGCGGATCAAAAGCACCGTGCCACTTACAGAAGTTGATCATCTCCTGGTAGATGCGCGCGAAGGTCGACTCCGGCATCACCGCCTTGACGTCGTGCAGCTTGCCGTCGGCGCCCCACATGCGGCCGCCGTCGCGAATCATCGCCGGCATCGATGCGTCGACGATCACGTCGTTCGGCGAATGGAAGTTGGTGATGCCCTTGGCCGAGTCCACCATCGCCAGCGCCGGACGATGCTCGTGGCAGGCATGCAGATCGCGAATGATCTCGTCGTGCTGCGAATCCGGCAGCGTCTTGATCTTCTCGTAGAGGTCGGCGATGCCATTGTTGACGTTGACGCCGAGCTCGTCGAACAACTTGCCGTGCTTCTCGAACGCGTCCTTGTAGTAGATCTTGACGCAGTGACCGAAGACGATCGGATGACTGACCTTCATCATCGTCGCCTTGACGTGCAGCGAGAACAGAATGCCGGCTTCGCGGCAATCCTCGAGCTGCTTTTCATAGAAGTCGCAGAGCGCCTTCTTGCTCATGAACATCGAGTCGATGACCTCGCCGTCGAGCAGCGCCACCTTCGGCTTGAGCACGATGGCCTTGCCGCTCTTGGTGATCAGCTCCATCTTCACGTCGCGCGCGCGGTCGAGCGTCATCGACTTTTCGCCGTGATAGAAGTCGCCGTGCTCCATGTGCGAGACGTGCGACTGCGACCACTGCTTCCACTCCGCCATCGAATGCGGGTGCTTGCGCGCGTAGTTCTTGACCGCGGCCGGCGCGCGGCGATCGGAGTTGCCTTCGCGCAGCACCGGATTGACGGCGCTGCCGAGCGCCTTGGAATAGCGCTGGCGGGCGTCCTTTTCCTCGTCGGTCTTCGGGTTTTCCGGGTAGTCCGGAAGATCGTAACCCTTGGACTGCAGTTCCTTGATGGCCTTGACCAGCTGACCGACCGACGCGCTGATGTTCGGCAGCTTGATGATGTTGGCGTCCGGCGTCAGCGTCAGCTTGCCGAGCTCGCCCAACGTATCCGGCACGCGCTGCTCTTCACTGAGACGGTCCGGGAACTGCGCGAGGATACGCGCCGCCAACGAGATGTCGCTGGTCTCGACGTTGATGCCGGCCGGCGCCGAAAACGCGCGGATGATCGGCAGGAACGATCGCGTCGCGAGCAACGGCGCCTCATCGGTCAGGGTGTAAATGATGGTGGGCTGCGAGTCGCTCATGCAGATCTCCTGAGAAGTGGGGTCTAGGCCCACGGCGACGTCAACGTCACCCGGGAGGATCTGGCCTTCCGGAGGTTTCCGTCCTGCTGGGGCTGACAGAATTCTTGGATTTGATTAGGAGCTGTGCCTCGGCTCGCGGGCGGCGCTATCGACACACCGCAAGCCTCGGGACGCCGCCCGCTATGCTACGCGTTTCACGCCGCCTACGGAAACTCCGTCGGGCTCGCAAGCGCCGCGCTGACAAAGCCTTCATGCATCATCGGCCAGCGCTGCAGTGCAGCATGTGGTGAAGTTGCGATACGGCGACAACGACCGGGCGATCCGCCATGTCGCGCCTTCTGTCGCATTCTGCACGGCTCGATCGGTCGCGGCTGCTATGGTCGCGAGCCACAAGCCTCGACGCAGCGCGCACCTTGATCGAACCCTGGCGTCGTCCCATGCGTCATCTGCGCGCCCTGCTGCCTGTCGCCGTCTGGCTCAGTGGGCTGCTGCTCAGCGGCGCCCCGCCATCGGCCTTCGCCGACGCACGCTGGAGCACGCTCGCACAGACCGTGTTTCACAACTACGGCCGCGAACAGGGCCTGCCGCATCCGGCCGTCACTGCGCTCGCGCAGGATCGCCAAGGCTTTCTGTGGATCGGCACACAAGGCGGCCTGGCGCGGTGGGACGGCTACCGCTTCCGCGCCTACAACAGCGATGCGAAGCAGCCATACAGCCTGCCCGACGACTGGATTCAGACCCTGCACGTCGATGCCGCCGGCACCCTTTGGGTCGGCGGCAGTGCCGGCGGCCTGGCGCGCTATGACGCCACACTGGACCGCTTCGACCCGATCACGCTCGGCGCGCCGGCGCGGCGTATCCACATCGGCGCGCTCGCCGACGACGGGCACGGCGGCCTGTGGATCGGCACCGACCGTGGTCTGCGCCATCTCGACGCGGCGCATCGCCTCACCCCCGCACCGTCGCTGCCACAAACCGCCTCGGTGCAAGCGCTGTTGCGCACCGCCGACGGCCGCCTGTGGGTCGGGACGGTCAACGGCCTGTGGTGGCGTGATGCCGCGTCGCCCGGCGCCTGGCGGCCGGTCGCGCTCGGCGGCGACGACAACGCCAGCGTCTCGGTGCTGCACGCCGACACCGACGGTCGTATCTGGGTCGGCACCCGGGACCGCGGCCTGTTCGTCATCGGGGCAGATGCCGACAGCGCACAGCCATTCGGCGGACGCTCGGCCCTGTCCGACAGCGCGATCTCGTCCATCTGCAATGCGCCGGACGGCATCTGGGTGGGCCTGCGTGGCGGCGGCATCATCGCCATCGACACACGCAGTAATGCGATCCGTGCGATCCGCCACGATCGCGCCCTCGCCAACAGCCTGGCGCATGACGATGTCTGGGCGCTGTTGCGCGACCGCGCCGGCTCGATCTGGGTCGGCGTCACCGGCGGGCTGAGCTATCACCCGAACGACACCGGCCTGATTTCCACGGTCTATGGCGCCGCGCTGCGCCCCGGCGGCCTCAGCGCCGCCGACGTGCAGGCCGTGCTCGGTACCGACGACGGTCAGGTCTGGCTCGGCTATCTCGACGGCGGCGCCGATATCGTCGACCCGGAAAGCGGACGCGTCCGTGCGCTGCATCCCGATGCCCGACACCCCGCAACCGCGCTGCCGGCCGAAACGGTGTTCGCGATGGCCGAAGGACCGCAGCAGCGCGTCTACCTCGGCACCCAGCGCGGCCTGTACGTCGCCGACCGTGATGGCAGCCGGCTGCACCGGCTGACCCTGCCGGGCCGCGACCCGCAGAGCGCGGTCGGCGCGCTCGCCTTCGACGCCGGCGTGCTGTGGGTCGGCGGCGAGCGCGATGGCGTCTGGGGCTACACGATCGACACCGCGGACGGCGGCGCGGATCAACTCGTGATGCACACCGCCGGGGCGACGGCGCTGTCCGACCCCGGCATCTGGGCCATCCGCCGCGGCGTCGGCAACGACCTCTGGATCGGCACCCGCGATGGCCTCGCGCGCCTCGACCTGGCCAGCCACGCGCTCGAACGCATCGATTTCGATCCGAAGGACGCCGCCGGCTTGCCGGCGCGCTTCGTCACCTGCCTGCTGCTCGATCGTCGCCACCGGCTGTGGGTCGGCACCTTCGGCGGCGGCATCGCCGTCATGACTGGCCGCGACCGCCAGGGCCGCCCACGCTTCCGCCACTTCGGGCTGCAGGACGGCCTGCCGCACCTCAACGTCGACAGCCTGCAAATGGACGGCGACGGCACCCTCTGGGCCGGCACCGACGACGGACTCGCACGCATCGATCCGGACACGCTGGCGGTGCGCGCGGTACGACGCGCCAGCGGTGCGGCGCTGGTCGACTACTTCGCCGGCGCCGCGGGCACTGACCGCGCTGGCGAAGCCCTGTTCGGCGCGATCGGCGGCCTGACCGTGGTGCGGCCCGGCGTCCTGCCGGTCTGGTCGTTCCAGGCACCGATCGCCATCACCGATCTGCGTGTCAGTGGCCACAGCGTGCCGGCCGGCCTGTTCAACGACAGCGCCGCGCATCCGCCACTGACGATCGCGCCGCACGACAAGCACCTGTCCGTCGAATTCGCTGCGCTCGACTTCAGCTCACCGACGCGCAACCGCTACGCCTACCGCCTCGAAGGGCTCGACGACGAGTGGACGCTCACCGACGCCGGCCACCGCCTGGCGGTCTACGCCAACCTCGCGCCCGGCGACTACCGACTGCAGATTCGCGGCTCGAACCGCGCCGGCACCTGGAACCCGCAGGTGTTGACGCTGCCGCTGCGTGTGCTGCCCGCCTGGTATCAGCGTTGGTGGTTCCGCGCGCTTGCCGTGCTGTTGGTCGTTGCCCTGCTGGCCGTCATCGTTCGTCAGCGCACCGCTTATCTGCGACGCCGGCAACGCCAGCTCGAACGGCAGATCGCCGAACGCACCGCCGACCTGCAGGCCGCGCACGACCGGCTCGTGCAGCTGGCCACCACCGACCCGTTGACCGGCTGCGCCAACCGTCGGCACTTCGTCGAGCGCGCGAACGAGCTGATCGCACTCAGCCGCCGTCACGGCACGCCGCTGAGCATGGCGATCATCGACCTCGACGGGTTCAAGCACCTCAACGACACCTATGGGCACCCCGCCGGCGACACGACGCTGACTCAGGTGGGCCGCACGATTCTCAAGCGCCTGCGCGGCACCGACGCCGCCGGCCGCATCGGCGGCGAGGAGTTCGCCGTGCTGATGCCGCATACCGACCAGGGCGGCGCCGCGCGTCTGACCGAAGCACTGCGCATCGCCGTCGCAGACCTGAGCGTCGACAGCGGCGGCGCTCGCTTGTGCACCACCGCCAGCATCGGCATTGCCACGCTGCGCGCCGGCGAATCGTTCGACGAGCTGTATGCCCGCGCCGACGCCGCACTGTATGAAGCCAAGCAGCGCGGTCGCAACCGCATCGCCCTCGCGCCATAACGCCGGACGCAGCCGGCGTGCCGTCTCAGACCTCGATCAGGCCGCGGTCAATCATGCTTCGCCCTGCCGAGACGATGGCCTCTCGCGAATCGCGTGGCAGCCATTCCAGCACGCGCCGCGCTTTTTCGTTGGAACTGTTCTTCGCGTAACCGAGATCCGGTACGAACGCCCGAATCTCCGGACGGAACAGCCCCATGGCGCGCATCACGAGGTCGGGAATCGCGCGCGTCGGCACGGCGCGCGCCGCATTGCCCAATTCGGCCCTGAGCACGGCACCGATTTCACGCATCGACAGCGCCGCGCCATTCGACAGCAAAAAGCGCTGCCCGGCCGCCTGCGGATGGCGCAAGGCCGCGACATGCGCATGGGCGACATCGCGGACATCGACGATCGGAATGTAGAGATTCGGCAAACCCGGCATCGCACCTTTGAGCATCCGCTGCACAATGTGATTGGCACCGGAAATGTCCTGACCCATGACCGGCCCCATCACGGCGACCGGCAGCATCGTCGTCAATTCCATCGCGCCACCTTCGCGGGCGACAAAGTCCCAGGCCGCGCGCTCGGCGAGCGTCTTGCTCTTGCCGTAAGCATCGACACCCGGGCCGTCGAGCCGCGTCCAGTCGTCGTCGGTGAAAACGTGCGTGCTATGCGGATAGCCCCAGCTCACGGCATGAAACGCCGAGGTCAGGACCACGCGCTTCACGCCGGCGTCGCGCGCCGCGCGCAGCACCCGCAAGCTGCCTTCGACGGCGGGACCGATCACCGCGCTCTCGTCAGGCACATGCCCCGGCAACACCGGCGACGCAACATGCAACACATAGTCGGCGCCAGCGACCACTTCCGCCCAGCCGTCGTCGCGCATCAAATCGGCGGTGGCAAAACTCAGGCGCTCGCCGTAGGCCATGCCCGCCGCCTCCAGCGCGCGGCGCGCCATCGTCGCCTTGTCCAGGGACCGAACCGTGGCGTGAACGAGATGGCCCTGCGCCAACAACTTCAGGATGCAGTGCCCGGCAATAAAGCCGGAGCCGCCGGTGACGACGACGCGCGGTTGACTCATGAACAGGCTCCTTTGGGGCTTAGGCGGCACAGCCTCGTTGCCGCTCGCGCCAGCGCAGCGGCGTCGTGCGTTCCCAGGTGCGGAACGCGCGCGTGAACGAGTTGGGTTCGACGAAGCCGAGCAACAGGGCGATCGCCACGGTGTCGAGTTCGGTATTGGCGAGCAGACGGCTCGCCGTCAGGCGCCGAACCTCCGCGAGTTGTTGCTGGAAATGGGTGCCCGATTCGTCGAGGCGGCGCTGCAGCGTGCGCCGGCTCAGATGCATCCGTCGTGCGACGGCGTCGACGCTGGGCGATCGGCCCTCGCTCAACTGACGTGCGATCGTCAGACGCAGTTCGCCCAGTAATCCGGAAAACCCGACGCCAGCCGCGAGTTGCTGCTCAAAGCGCTGCAAGACACGCGCAAACGCACCACCGTCGGCGGTGACGAATGGCACCTCGAGCGCGGCACGCTTGAACACCATCGCATCGTGCGTGGCACTGAAGACCACCGGACAGCCGAAGTGGCGTCTCAGCAGCGCTTCATCCATCGGCGCACGCGCGAGTTCTACGCGAATCGGCGCAACGGCACCGGCCGTGCCGACTCTCGCCAGTTCCGTCAGCGACGCCATGCAGGTATCGACCAGCAAGCGCGGCACCAGGCCGGTCGCCGCCAGCCAGCGATAACAGACCCGCACTTCATCACCGTTGGCTTCGACGTCGACGCGCTCGGGGCAGCTCAGCCGCTTGTAGCGCGACAGCGCCGCGAGGGCACCACGAAAGTCCGCCGCATGCAGCGCCACCGTCGCGGCGACGCCGTAACCCAGCGCGACACCGCCGGCGCCGAAGCGCAGGCCAGCGTCGCGGCCGTCAAATTCCGCCTCGGCCGCGGTCCACAGACGGAAGAAATCATCCGTGTCCCAACGGCTCGACAGCGGCACGCCGGCACGCGCGCACAACTGCTCGAGCGAAACATCGAGCGCAGCAAAAGCGGCGGGCGACACCGCAAACGTGTCCGGGGCGGTCATGCGGCGACGATAGGGCCACAGCGCGCGTCCAACAAATCCGATCGCGCCAAATTGCGCGGCGACGCTGTCGAGCCGCCCCGCGGGCGTCAAATCAAGCGCGGCACCGGCACCAACCAGGCCGCGCATCGTGCCGACGGCACCAACCGATCAGAACAGCGAAGTCCGTCCGCTCGCAATGGACGTATGGGCCTGACGTTCGATGATGCGCAGCGCGCCTGCTTGCGCCAGCGTCTTGCCGAAATCCGCGCTGGCGAGATGGCGGTCTAGCGATGCCCGGTCGCGCCACCCCTCCGCCAGGCGGAAGACGCCGGGCTCCGCAACGTCTTCGGCAATCGTGTAGTAGAGGCAACCGTCCTTGCCAACGGTTGCGGCAACCGAGGCCGCGGCAATCTCCCGGAACCTCACAACATCTTCTGGATGCAGCTTGTAGTGTCCTGTCAGCGCCAGAAACGCTTGGTCGTCACTCGTCATTTCAATCTCCGATGCCGGTTTCCTTGCAACCCGCTTTTTTTCAAACCGCGAGACGCGTCACGCGCGATTGCGGCGCAGCATCTCGCTCCGTCGTTGCGCTTCGGCCGTCTCAGGCGCCGGCGCGCAGATGGCTTGGATCGGGCGGTCCGTCGAAGAACAAGTACAGCGCGGTGATCAGGCCATCCTTCACGGTGATGACGTCGGTCCCCGCATAGGCCGGGGCCTGGCCCGGCTCGCCGGAAACCCAGCGAACCCGCCCCGCTTCACCGTGCAGCACATCCGGCTCGCCGATCGGCGTGTAGCGAAAGCTCGGATGCATCGCCCTGATCTTGCCGGCGATATCCGATATGGCTTGCCAGCCGCGGAAGACGCCGTGCGGTTCCACGAACACCGCATCCTTCGCATAGATGCGCTCGACGGTGGCCAGACGCGCGTTGTCGTCTCCCTCGCCGAACACGCGTTGCAGGTTCTCGTCGAGCAGTGTCAAAACGTCGTAGGACATATTCATTCTCCATTCGGCCGATTCATCAGATCTGGACCATGCCACCGTCAACGAACAGCTCGATGCCGTTCACGAAACTGGCATCGTCCGAAGCCAGGAACAGAACCGCCTTGGCGATTTCCTCGGGCTGGCCGATGCGGCCTGCCGGAATCAGCCCCGCCATGTGACGCTTCGCGTCCTCGGCCTGAGCGCCGCTACCGAAAAGCTCGTTGACACCGGCCGTATCGGTCAGCCCGGGGCTGATGGCGTTGACCCGGATGTGGCGATCCTTCAGATCAAGAATCCAGTTGCGCGCAAAATTCCGCACCGCGGCCTTGGTTGCCGAATACACGCTGAAAGCCGGCGTCCCGGAAATACTCGTCGTCGACGACGTCAGCACGACGGCCGCACCGTCACGCAACAGCGGCAAGGCCTTCTGCACCGTAAACAGCGTGCCTTTGACGTTGGTATCGAACGTCTGCTGGTAGTGCGCTTCGGTGATGGCGCCAAGCGGAGCAAATTCACCGCCGCCGGCGTTGGCGAAAACGACATCGATCTGCGAGTGCTGCTGCTGGACGGCGTCGTAGAGACGGTCGATGTCCGCAAGAACACTCATGTCAGCCTGGACACCCGTGACTTTGCCGCCGATCGTCTTGACGGCCGCATCCAGCGCCTCCTTGCGGCGGCCGGTGATGAAGACCGAAGCCCCGTTTTCCGAAAAAGCCTTCGCGGTGGCCAGGCCGATACCGCTGGTCCCGCCGGTCACGATCACCACCTTGTTCTCAAATTTGCGCGTCATGGTCTTGCTCCTGAGTTCCGGCTCGTTTGCCGTGGGAAAGATCATGAAAGTGGAACGATGAAGCAAATAGTCAGCAAATATGCTACTCATCGTTCCATATGGAGAACGATGATGAAGACAGACCTGAACGATTTCATCTATTTCGCGGAAGTCGTCACCCACGGCGGGTTCGCGGCCGCCGGCCGGGCACTACGCGAACCGAAATCGAAATTGAGCCGCCGCGTCGCAGGGCTGGAAGCCCGCCTTGGCGTGCGCTTGCTCGAGCGCTCAAGCCGCCGCTTCCGCGTTACCGATGTCGGGCAGTCGTTCTACGAGCGATGCAAGGCCATGCTCACGGAAGCCGAGCGCGCCGAAGCGCTGGTGGCCGAAGCGCGATCGGAACCGCACGGCCTGATCCGCATGAGCTGCCCCACCGGGCTGGTCGAGCCGATTTCGGCACTCGTCACCGAATTCCTGGCCCGATATCCCAAGGTGCGGCTGCAACTGGTCGCGCTCGACCGGCCGGTCAATCTGATCGATGAAAGGATCGACGTCGCGCTGCGTGTACGCACATCGCTCGACAGCGACGCTTCGCTGACGATGCGCTCCCTGGGAAACTCGATCCGCATCCTGGTTGCAAGCCCCCAGATCGCCAGCCGCATCGGCAGCGTCGAAGCGCTCGCAAACGAATCAACGCTTTCGACCTCGGACGACCAGTCCGAGGTGAAATGGCTGTTGGAGACCGACGACGGTCGAACGCACGCGCTTCAACACGAACCCAGAATCGGCTGCACCGACTTCGCCGCGGTCCGCGCCGCCGCGATCGGCGGATTGGGCGTCGCACTGCTGCCGGACCACAGTTGCCGGCAAGCGCTGGAGAGCGGCAGCCTGGTTCGCGTGCTGCCGGCCTGGCGTGGGCAGAAAGGCTTGGTCCACCTCGTCTTCACCACCCGGCGCGGCCTTCCGCCGGCGGTGCGCAAACTCATCGACAGCCTCGCCGCAAGCTTCCCGAAAGACGCGCTGGCACGCTGAGTCCGCCGTCTGATCGAAGCTCGCGAGTCTGCGGCCACCGTCAGCTTCGGGCATGCCCGAAGCTACGCCGCCGAGATCCTCATTGCCGAGTCTTCCCGCATTCCGGCGTACTTGTCGCTGATGTACTTGATGAACAGCAGCACCAGCACGTAGTCCTTGTACTGGCTGGCGTCCATGCCGCCGCGCAGGGCGTCGCAGCTCTGCCAGAGCGAGGAATAGAGTTCCGATTTCTTGAGGGCCGTGGATACGTTTCAGGGCAGCAGAAGCGGGTGCTTCTGGGTGCGCAATTGGTGAATGGCTTCGGCGCTGGACTTCCAGGCGTCACCCTTGATGCGACCGATCAGTTCTGTCCAGACGCGGTTGAACGCGTCGATGGCATGCGCGTCAGTGAACGCTATGCCTGCCGGCAGTAGCGGCGCGATGTCTTCGGTCAGGCTGCGCGTGAGCTTCTGCAGCATGCGCTGCTCGGCCATCGCACGCGTGATGGGTTTGCCTTCGAGCGCCAGGTAGTGCTCGAAGCATGCGATGAGCTTCTGCGGATCGAGCGTAAGTTGCGCAAGACCGTGGTGCAGATCGAACAGGTCGCGGTTCTTGCGCCGTTGCAACAAGGCTCTGAGCTTGGTGCCGAACAACTCTTCGGGCTCGAAGGACTGGATGTCAGCCTCGCCGCTGTACCAGCCGTTCTCCATGGCAAATGGATAAGCCCTGACGCCAAACAGGCTGTCGTGCTCGCGGGTATTGATCTCCACTTTGAGCTTCAGGACGGCCTGCTCATCTGTTTCGGGGTTGAAGCGGAAGATCAGGTGCATGGAATGTCCAGCCTGCTCCCGTTGGCACTTGCCCAGCCAGGACAGTGCGTCGCTGATCGCGTCCACCGTGGTGCCGATGGGCTCGGAGCGCGTTTGCACGAGGTCGATGTCTTCCGAATAGCGCAGCGGCTGCTTGAACAGCAGCTTGTGCATGGCGGTACCGCCACGAAAGGCGAGCGTGCCTTGCAGCGCGGGCGCAGAAAACAGGTCGCACAAGGCGCGGCAGATGATCAGGTCCTGCTCCACTTGGCGCAGATCCGGCCACGGCGCATGGGCGCGCCATGCCTGGATGTAGGCCAACGGGATCATGTGTCGAACTCCACGGTGTCGTTGATAAGGAGCTTCCAACGGGCGATCTTTTCGGCCTCTTCCGCCAGCGCGGGGATGAGCAACTTGACCGCAGGGTCCAATGGCACAAAAGTCTTGGCCTTGCTGGCTTGTGCAGCAAGTGCATTCGCTGCTTCGGTGTGCCCCGCCAGCTCCAGCAGATAACCCAGCCGGCGAACGACCGAACCCTCGTAAACCAAGGCGGCCCTGGCGAGGCAGCTTGGGTCGACTTTTCCACCGATGTCCTTCGTCACTTGCGCGACGCCGTTGAGGCCTCCCGCATCGTGGAGATAGCGCGTGCAGTCAAGCAAAGTCAACTCGACGCCGGCCACCTGCGCATAACCGGCAGGCGTTTTCAAACGATCCAGGAATTCGGGCTGGTTTGCAGCAGAGAAGACCCGATTGGTTTGAAACAGGAACTCCAGGCGATGGCGCCCAACGTTCAGGTCACGCAACTGCCTGGGCACCACGACCTGGAACACCATGGCAGCCTGATGCGACGCGCCATGCCAAGCTGCAGCCCGAAAAAGCGACACTCGATAGTCCAAGCCTTGGTGCTGCAACAGCGGCCCAATCCATTGAGCCGGGTCCGGAGCACCGGCGGACCGATCTTCCGGCCGCAGGATCAGATAAAAGCCTCGGCGCGGATGCGCCAGCTTGTTCTTTTTGATGAGTCGCAGCGCCGCAGCTGCCAGCGCGGCCTCGGACAAACCCAACACGCCTCTGGCTTCTTCACTAGTGAAGAAGCCGACACCATCAGCCAGTTTTTGTTCGGCAAAGGATTCGAGCGGGCGCATGCCGCATCATACGCAAAATCAAACGATAAACGTCGTTTTCTTCATACGCTCAGGGCTACTCCCACTCGATTGTCGCGGGCGGCTTGCCGCTGATGTCGTAGACGACGCGTGACACGCCGCTGATCTCGTTGACGATGCGGCGCGAGCAGGTGTCGAGCAGCTCGTACGGCAGGTGCGCCCAGTGCGCGGTCATGAAGTCGATGGTCTCGACGGCGCGCAGGGCGATGACCGGTTCGTAGCGGCGGCCGTCGCCGGTGACGCCGACGCTCTTGACCGGCAGGAACACGGCGAAGGCCTGGCTCGTCTTGTCGTACCAGCCGGAGCGGCGCAGTTCTTCGATGAAGATGTGATCGGCCAAGCGCAGGGTGTCGGCGGCGGCCTTGCTCACTTCACCGAGGATGCGCACGCCCAGGCCCGGGCCGGGGAACGGATGGCGGTAGACCATTTCCGCCGGCAGGCCGAGTTCGACGCCGATCTTGCGCACCTCGTCCTTGAACAGTTCGCGCAGCGGTTCGACGAGCTTGAGCTTCATATGCGCCGGCAGGCCGCCGACGTTGTGATGGCTCTTGATGACGTGTGCCTTGCCGGTCTTGCTGCCGGCCGACTCGATGACGTCCGGATAGATCGTGCCCTGTGCGAGGAATTGCACGTTGTCGATCTTCGAGGATTCTTCGTCGAAGACGTCGACGAACAACTTGCCGATGATCTTGCGCTTGGCTTCCGGATCGTCGACGCCCTTGAGCGCGGACAGGAAGCGTTCCTCGGCGTTGACGCGAATCACGCGCACGCCGAGGTGGTCGGCGAAGATCTTCATGACCTGGTCGCCTTCCTGGTGGCGCAGCAGGCCGTGGTCGACGAACACGCAGGTCAGCTGCGAGCCGATCGCCTTGTGCAGCAGCGCCGCGACCACCGACGAGTCAACGCCGCCGGACAGCCCGAGCAGCACATGACCGTCGCCGACCTGCTCGCGCACGCGCGCGATCGCGTCCTCGATGATGCTGTCCGGCTTCCACGCGTCGCCGCAGCCGCAGATGTCGTGCACGAAGCGCGAGTAGATGCGCTTGCCCTGCTTGGTGTGCGTGACCTCGGCGTGAAACTGCAGGCCGTAGTAGCCGCGCGCCTCGTCGGCCATGCCAGCCAGCGGCAGATCCGGCGTCGAGGCGATGCACTTGAACCCTTCCGGCAGCGCGACGACGCGGTCGCCGTGGCTCATCCACACGTCGAGCAGGCCGTGGCCGTCGTCGTTGACGCGGTCTTCGATGTCGCGCAGCAGCTTGGAGTGGCCGCGCGCGCGAATCTCGGCGTAACCGAATTCCTTCTGGTCGTGCGGCTCGACGGCGCCACCGAAATGGTGCGCCATCACCTGCATGCCGTAGCAGATGCCGAGCACCGGCACGCCGAGCTCCCAGACCGTGCCGGGCACGCGCGGCGAGCCGGCCGCGGCGACCGACTCGGGGCTGCCGGAGAGAATCACGCCCTTGGGCGCGAATTCGCGAATGGCGTCATCGGTCATGTCCCACGGATGCAATTCACAGTAAACACCGAGTTCACGGACACGACGGGCGATCAGCTGCGTCAACTGCGAGCCGAAATCGAGAATGAGGATGCGATCGGAGTGGATGTTCATGGGTGTTCCGCTGAATGGGGCTATTTTACCGTGCGTCACTGCGACCGTTGGCGCATTCCATGCGTCAACCGCCAGATTCGTCTGCCATAAGCCAACGGGGGCTGGCTGAAACGATGATCAAGAAACCGATTCACTGGGCCCGGCTGTCGCCGGTCGCCGCTGGTGCGATGCTGTTCGCGGCCGGCTCCGCGCCGCTCTACGCGCAGGACGCCGCGCCGGCCGCTGACGGCGAGCTGTCGACGATACCGGTGCCGCAGGAGGCGCCGGCCACGCCGGCCACCGAAGCGCCCACCGACAACGGTCTGGCCGAGGTCGTCGTCACCGCGCAGAAGAAGAAGCAGAACCTGCAGAACGTGCCGCTGTCGGTCGGCGTCATCAGTGCCGACACGCTGGCCGAGTCGGCGAGCTTCGACGCCGGCTCGATCGAGGATTTCGTGGCCAACGTGCAGATCGACGTCGACCCGCAGGCGCCGGTGATCGGCATCCGCGGCTTTTCGACGGAAACCGACAATGTCGGCTTCGAGCCGTCGGTGGGCATCGTCATCGACGATCTGGCGATCGGCCGCCCCGAGTTCGTGCCGGACGGCATGTTCGACATCGACCGCGTCGAAGTGCTGCGCGGCTCGCAGGGCACGCTGTTCGGCAAGAACACCATCGCCGGCGTCATCAACTTCGTGACCACCGAGCCGAAGGACGATTTCTCCGGCAATGTCATGCTGACCGGCGCCGATCCGCTGCAGCGCCGCGCCGAAGCCGCGGTCAACGTGCCGATCATCGACGGCCTGCTCGCCGGCCGCGTCTCCGGTGTCTACTGGAAGAAGCTCGGCGACGTCGAGAACTCGACGCTGGGCCGTAAGGAAAACAGCTTCTCGCAGCGCGCCGGCCGCGCCAAGCTGCTGTTCACGCCGGGCGACAAATGGCGCATCAGCCTGTCCGGCCAGTTGTCCGATACCAGCGTCGACTATCCGAACTGGCAGCTCTACGACGCGTCGCCGAACGCGCTGGCCTACGCGCAGGAATACGACCCCAGTACCGAGGACAACGGCACCGACTCGCACACCACCGAGAACACGCCGGGCTACGTTGACCGCCATTCGCATCTGCTGCGCGGCCTGGTGTCGTACGACGCCGGCGACTTCTGGGGCCTGCGCGACGTCAACTACACGACCATCGTCGGCCACGCCGGATTCTCGATCCGCTCGTACTTCGACATCGACACCAGCGCCGCCGACATCGTCAACACGCGCTTCAACGTCGACTACCAGCAGAACTCCGTCGAGTTTCGCCCCAACGGCCGTGCCGATTCGCTGTTCGGCCTCGGCGGCGACGTTGATTGGACGCTGGGCCTGTTCGCGTTCGCGTCCGATCTCGACAGCCATCTCGACACCCTGGCCGGCTCCGACCTGATCGACTTCGCACTGAGCAGCGCCGGCCTCGACGCACTGGGCATTCCGTCCGGCACGCTCGGCCCCATCCTCGATCTGCTGCCGCACCTCTCGGTGCCGATCGACGACGAGCTGCTGCGCGGCTTCGCGCAGACCTCGCGCAGCTATGCGGTGTTCGGGCAGATGACCTGGAAGCTGACCGACAAGCTGTCGACGATCGCCGGCTTTCGCTTCGGCTGGGAAAAGAAGGAAGCGGACTTCGACACCGAGAGCGTCGGCCCCGGCCTGGTCGCCCTCGTGGTCGGCGCCGATACCTTCCAGGCGCATCGCAAGCGCAACGAGCAGGACATCTCGCCCAAGGGCGGTCTGCAGTACCAGTGGACACCGGACGTGATGACCTTTGCCACCTACACGCGTGGCTTCAAGGGCGGCGGCTTCAACGCCACGGCGGACACCGCCGACAACCTGACGTTCTCGCCGGAAAAGGCGGCGAGCTGGGAGCTCGGCATCAAGAGCCGTCTGTTCCACAACTCGATGACCTTCAACGCCACGCTGTACCGCACCGACGTCGACAATCTGCAGACCGTCGACAATCAGGGCACCAGCTTCACGATCGGCAACGCCGCCAAGGCGCGCCTGCAAGGCATCGAAGTCGAATCGCAGTGGCGCGCGCCGTGGCGCTGGCTGTCCGTCGTCACCTCGCTGGCCTACGGCAGCGCCGAGTACCAGAAATACACCAACGCGCCGGCGGCGCAGGAAGACGGCGACGCCGAAACCCAGGACCTGAGCGGCCGCACACTGGCGCATGCGCCGAAGTTCAGCGGCACGCTGTCGCCGATCGTCACCACGCCGCTGCCGTTCACCTCGTCGATGATGCTCAAGCTCGCCGCCGATCTCAGCTACCGCAGCGGCCAGTACTCGTCGGTCGACCTTGACTCGCACAGTCATCAGGATGGCTACCTGCTGGTCGGCGGACGCATCGTCGTGCTGCCGGAAAGCGATCGCTGGGCCGTCATCTTCAGCGGCACCAACCTGACCAACAAGCATGCGCTGGATCTGGTCTTCGACCACGCGGTCTTCCACGACAGCTACGTGGCTCAGCAAATCCCGCTGCGCAGCCTGGCGATCTCCGCGCAGTACAACTGGTAGCGCTTCATTCTTCGCCGCAAACGCAGAAGGGCGCCGCAAGGCGCCCTTCTGTTTACGCGTACCGCGTGGAGGGTGATTATTCCCCACGATAATTCGGTGCCTCCTTGGTAATCGTCACGTCATGCACGTGCGATTCCTTGATGCCGGCGCCGGTGATCTTCACGAAGCGCGTCTTGGTGCGCATTTCCTCGACGCTGTGGCAGCCGGTGTAGCCCATGCTCGCACGCAGGCCGCCGATCAGCTGATGCACGATCGCCGCCATCGGGCCCTTGTACGGCACGCGGCCTTCGATGCCTTCCGGCACGAGCTTCTCCACTTCCGTCGTCGTGTCCTGGAAGTAGCGATCCTTGGAACCGTTGCTGCCGCCCATCGCGCCGAGCGAACCCATGCCGCGATACGACTTGTACGAACGGCCCTGGTAAAGCTCGACCTCGCCCGGCGCTTCCTCGGTACCGGCCAGCATCGAGCCAACCATGACCGCCGACGCGCCAGCGGCGATCGCCTTGGCGAAGTCGCCCGAATAGCGCACGCCGCCATCGGAGATCAGCGGCACGCCGGACTTCTTCAGCGCCTCGGCGACTTCCATCACCGCGCTGATCTGCGGCACGCCGACGCCGGCGACGATGCGCGTGGTGCAGATCGAGCCGGGACCGATGCCGACCTTGACCGCGTCGGCGCCGGCCGCAGCCAGCGCCAGTGCCGCGTCGCCGGTGGCGATGTTGCCGCCGACCACCTGCAGGCGGTCGCCGTACTGCTTCTTGATCTGCGCGACGCGATCGATCACGCCCTTGCTGTGACCGTGCGCGGTATCGACGACGACCAGATCGACGCCGGCCTCGACCAGCGCCGAGATGCGGGTTTCGGTGTCGGCGCCGGTGCCGACCGCGGCGCCGACGCGCAGGCGCCCCGCCTCGTCCTTGCACGCGCGCGGGAAGTCGGTCGACTTCTGGATGTCCTTGACGGTGATCATGCCGCGCAGCTGGAACTTGTCGTCGACCACCAGCACCTTCTCGATGCGGTGTTCCTGCAGCTTGGCGACCACTTCCTCGCGCGACGCGCCTTCGCGCACCGTGACCAGGCGATTCTTCGGCGTCATGACCCGCGACACCGGCTCGTCGAAGCGCGTCTCGAAACGCACGTCTCGGCTGGTGACGATGCCGACCAGCTCGCTGCCGTCGACGACCGGCACGCCGGAGATGCGGTTGGCGCGCGTCAGCTTGATGACGTCGCCGATCGCCATCGTCGGCGGCACGGTGATCGGGTCGGTGATGACGCCGGCCTCGTGCTTCTTGACCGCGCGGACTTCGGCGGCCTGCTGCTCGGGCGTCATGTTCTTGTGGACGATGCCCAGCCCGCCTTCCTGCGCCAGCGCAATGGCCAGCTTGGACTCGGTCACCGTATCCATCGCCGCCGACAGCAGCGGGATGTTCAAGCGGATCGCGCGGGTCAGGTCCGTGCCGAGGTCGACCTGCCGAGGCAGGACTTCCGAATAGGCCGGAAGGAGCAGAACGTCGTCAAAAGTAAGCGCTTCGGACTGGATGCGCATGGCTGGCTGCGGTCGTCTGGAAGCGCGTCATTGTAGCCGATGTCAGGCCGTCGCGGCGCCGGTATCCTCTCGCGCATGTCCGTGACCCCGCCCGCCGGGCGCGCCGCCACCGGCGCCACCCGCACCGTCTACCAGGTTTCCGAACTCGCCCAGCTGCTGCGCAGCGTGGTCGAGGGTGCGCTGCCGCGCATCTGGGTGCAGGGCGAAATCTCCAATTTCTCGCGGCCGGCCTCCGGGCACTGGTATTTCACGCTCAAGGACGCGCGCGCGCAGCTGCGCTGTGCGATGTTCAAGAACGCCAATCTCCACGTGCGGCCGCAGCCGCGCGACGGCGACGCGGTGCTGATCCGTGCGCAGCTCAGCTTCTACACGGCGCGCGGCGACCTGCAGCTGATTTGCGAACATATGGAGCCGGCCGGCGAAGGCGCGTTGCTGCGCGCGTTCGAAGAACTCAAGCGGCGCCTGGCCAGCGAAGGCCTGTTCGACGAACACCTCAAGCGTGAAATCCCGAAGCGCCCGCGTGCCATCGGCCTGATCACGTCGGGCAGCGGCGCCGCCCTGCACGACATGTGCACGACGCTGGCGCGCCGTTACCCGGTCGCGCCGGTCTATCTGTTTCCGGTGCCGGTGCAAGGCACCGACGCGCCGCCGGCCATCGTCCGCGCACTGCGGCGCCTGCCGCAGCTGGCGCCGGTCGACGTGATCCTGCTGGCACGCGGCGGCGGCTCGCTCGAAGACCTGTGGGCGTTCAACGACGAACACGTGGCGCGCGCGATCCGCGCCTGCTCGGTGCCGGTGATCTGCGGCGTCGGCCATGAAGTCGACGTGACCATCGCCGACTTCGCCGCCGATCTGCGCGCACCGACGCCGACCGCCGCTGCCGAGCGCGCAGCGCCGGACATCGCCGAATGGCAGCTGGCGCTGCGCCAGTCCGAGACCCGCATGGCGGTCGCCGTCGAGCGGCGCCTGCAGCTGGCCGCACAGCGCTGCGACGATCAGGCGCGCCGACTCGACGCCCAGCATCCGGGCCGGCGCCTGCACGAACGCCGCCAGCGCCTCGACGAGCTGCAGCTAAGGCTGCGCCGCGCGCAGACCGCGGTGCTCGCGCGCCACGCCCAGCGTCTTGCACATCGCACGACGCAATTGCAGGCGGCCACGCCGCTGCGGCGTCTGACCACCGAGCAACACCGCCTGGAACGTCTGCAGGCGCGCGCCGGTGAAGCCTTGCGCCGCCGTCTCGGCGATGCCCGTGCGCGGCTGCTGCGCAGCGAAGCGCCGCTGAGCAGCCTCAACCCGCTGGCGGTGCTGGAACGCGGCTATGCCATCGCGCTCGACGCCGACGGCCGCGCCGTCACCGACGCCGCCAAACTGCAGCCCGGCGACGCCCTGTCGCTGCGCCTGTCGCGCGGCCGCGTGACAGCCCGTGTCGACCGCACAGAACCGGATGGGGCAGAAAGCGGTCCAAACGCCGATAATCCGCGCCCATCACGATAAGTGCGGGCGCTGACGCGACCCGATATTCCGCGAGAAACCCATGGCTTGGCTGCAATTGCGCGTGTCCACGCGCCACCCCGAATTCGCCGACGAAATCCTGCTGGCGCATGGCGCGTCGGCGGTCAGCTACATCGACGCCGTCGACGATCCGGTGCTGGAGCCGGCACCCGGCGAAACGCCGCTGTGGGCCAACACCGTGACCCTGGGTCTGTTCACCGAGGGCACCGATCTGGACCCGGTGCAGGCCGGTCTGCGCGAGCTGCTGCCGGACGGCACCGACGCACGCTTTGAAGTCGAACTGATCGAGGATCAGGACTGGGTGCGGGTCTGGCTCAAGGACTGCCCGCCGCTGCAGTTCGGCGACAAGCTGTGGGTGGTGCCGCATGAAAAGGTCGGCGAGGTCACGCAGGAAGACGCCGTGCTGCTGCGCCTCGATCCGGGCCTGGCGTTCGGCACCGGCACGCATCCGACCACCGCGTTGTGCCTGCAGTGGCTGGCCGAACGCGGCGCGCGCGGCGAACTGGCCGGCAAGACCGTGCTCGACTTCGGTTGCGGCTCCGGCGTGCTGGCGATCGCCGCGCTACTGCTCGGCGCCGAGCGCGCGATCGGTGTCGACATCGATCCGCAGGCGCTGCTGGCAACGCGCGACAACGCCGCCGCCAATGGCGTCGGCGATCGCATCGTCACCTTGCCGGCCGAACACTTCGTGCCGCTGCCGGCCGACATCATCGTCGCCAATATTCTGGCCAACCCGCTGATCGCGCTGGCACCGACGCTGGCCGGTTCGATCCGCCAGGGCGGCGATCTGGTCATGGCCGGACTACTCGATCGTCAGGCCGAAGATGTGCGCGACGCCTACGTCGACTGGTTCGACTTCGACGACGACGCCTCCAAGGATGGCTGGACGCGCCTGTCGGCACGCTGCCGGATGCCGGCGCTGGTCGGCCGCCACCGTGTCAACGCCAAGCTGCTGACGTCCGGCCAGCCGTGGCCGGAACAGTTTGCGACGCTGCGCCAGGCCGGCATCGACGCCGTCATCAATCTCTCGTCGCTCAACGCACCCAACCATCTCGAAGACGAAGCGGCGCGCTGGCATGCGCTCGACGTCGATCACACGATGGTCGAGATTCCGTGGGAGACGCCGACGCGCGAACACGCCGAAGCCTTCTTCAATGCCATGCACGCGTACGAAGGCCGCCACGTGCTGGTGCACTGCGCGCTCGGCAAGCGTGCAGCAACACTGGTTTACCTGTACCGCGTGTTGCACCGCGGCGAAGCACGCGATGTCGCGCTTGCGGATCTGCATGCCGTGTGGCAGCCCGAGCCGGCGTGGCAGGCGCTGATCGACGAATTGCTCGCTGAGTAATTTTTTATCTCGTCAAGCGCTTTTTCCGGCGCTGTGACGAGAGTATGATTGCCGCCCCCTTTTCAGGTCTTGGCTCGCGGCAGGTCCGCGCGGCTGTGGAGTCTTCTGCTATGTCATCGCTCCGGTCCTCGGACATCAAACCGCTTGGTCACTCGGTTTCCGACAGCCTGGACGACTTCTTCCGCACGTTGAATGGTCACGCGCCGAAGAATCTCTACGATCTGTTCCTCGATCAGGTCGAGCCGCCGCTGCTCAAGGCCACGCTGCGCTATTGCCATGGCAATCAGTCGCGCGCCGCGGAGATGCTGGGCCTGAATCGCGCGACGCTGCGCAAGAAACTCAAGCTGCACAAGATCAAGCCCGACGCGACCAACTGATCGCGTTGACGCACACCTTTCTCTGTCCAGGGATCAGGCGATGACCGACTCCACTCGTGCGCCGGTACGCCGCGCGCTCCTGTCCGTTTCCGACAAGTCCGGCATCGTCGAGTTCGCGCGCGAACTCGTGCAGCGCGGCGTCGAACTGCTGTCGACCGGCGGCACCTACAAGCTGCTGCGCGACTCCGGTCTGCCGGCCGTCGAAGTGTCGGCGCACACCGGCTTTCCGGAAATCATGGACGGCCGCGTCAAGACGCTGCACCCGAAGATTCACGGCGGCCTGCTCGGTCGTCGCGACGTCGATGGTGACGTGATGTCGCAGCACAGCATCGACGCCATCGACCTGCTCTGCGTCAATCTCTATCCGTTCGAAGCGACCGTCGCCAAGCCCGACTGCACGCGCGAAGACGCCATCGAGAACATCGACATCGGCGGCCCGGCGATGCTGCGCGCAGCGGCGAAGAATCACGCCTGGGTCGCGGTGCTGACCGACCCGGCCGACTACGCAGCGGTACTCGAGGAAATCGACGCCGGCGGCACGACGCTGAGCACGCGCTACCGTCTTGCGGTGAAGACTTACGCCCTGACCGCGCGCTACGACAGCGCCGTCAGTGCGTATCTCTCCAGCCTGCGCGACGACGGCAAGCGCGACAGCTTTGCGCCGGTCTTCGGTCTGCAGTTCGATAAGTTGCAGGACATGCGCTACGGCGAAAACCCGCACCAGCGCGCCGCGTTCTATCGCGAGCGCAACGCCGAACCGGGCACCATCGCCGCGGCGACGCAGCTGCAGGGCAAAGAGCTCAGCTACAACAACATCGCCGACGCCGACGCCGCGCTCGAATGTGTCAAAAGCTTCACGAAGCCGGCCTGCGTGATCGTCAAGCACGCCAATCCGTGCGGCGTCGCCGTCACCGAAAGCGGCATCCAGGACGCTTATGAACGCGCATTCCGCACGGACCCGACGTCGGCGTTCGGCGGCATCATCGCCTTCAACCGCGAACTCGATGGCGACACCGCGAAGCTGATCGTCGAGCGCCAGTTCGTCGAGGTCATCGTCGCACCGCGCATTTCCGAAGCGGCGAAGAAGGTGGTGGCGGCCAAGCAGAACGTACGTCTGCTCGAATGTGGCGAGTTCCCGGCCTCGCGCGCCGCGGCCTTCGACTACAAGCGGGTCGCCGGCGGTCTGCTGGTGCAGGATGTCGACACCGCGGTGGTGACGCCGGAACAGCTCAAGGTCGTCACCCAGCGCGCGCCGACCGAAGCCGAGATCCACGATCTGGTGTTCGCGTTCAAGGTCGCCAAGTTCGTCAAGTCCAATGCCATCGTCTACGCGCGCGAGCGCATGACCATCGGCGTCGGTGCCGGCCAGATGAGCCGCGTCTACTCGGCGAAGATCGCCGGCATCAAGGCCGCCGACGAAAAGCTCGAAGTACCGGGCTCGGTGATGGCGTCCGACGCCTTCTTCCCGTTCCGCGACGGCATCGACGCCGCCGCCGCCGCCGGCATCACCGCCGTCATCCAGCCGGGCGGCTCGATGCGCGACGCCGAAGTGATCGCCGCCGCCGACGAAGCGGGCATGGCGATGGTGTTCACCGGGATTCGCCACTTCCGGCACTGATCCGCCGCGGCGCGCCGGCCGTGTCCGCGCGCGCCGTAGCCGCCTGCCGTGCGCGGACGGCGCGCCGTTTGCTGTGGTAAGTTGTCATCTTGCGTAAGCCGAATGTCGGCTACGCGTCATTCTTCGGACTTCCTACTTCTGTGAAGCGGCAGCCGTTCGTTCATTTCCTGTGTGCCCTGGCGCTGGTTGCGACGCAGCTGTTTGCGACCGTGCACGCCACGCAGCATGAACTGACGGCGCCGAGCACGCCGCATTGCGGCCTGTGTGCGATCGCGCATGCGCCGCCGTTACCGTCGGCCGCCGTTGTCGCGGGCCCGGTCACGTTCGAATTCACCGACGACGTCGCGCATGCGATCGTCGCGCTCACCGACCGTCGGCCGTTCGCACGGCCGAACAGTCGCGCTCCACCCTTCCACCGGGCCTGACACCAGAGCCGCGACCGGTGCCTGATGGCGCCGCGCGGTATCGCCCGATGATGCGCGCCCTGTGGCGCCGCATACCCGTGTGGAGTTTTGTTCCTCGTGTGGTTTTCGTCTGATGCGAGCGGCGGCCTGATCGGCCTGCACGTTCGCACGCCCATCGCCCTGAACCTGCAGCGCTGGCGCCACCGGCAGATCGCCTGGCTGCTGGCCGCGCTGTGCGTGCTCGGCAGCACGCTGACGATCGTCCACGACGCCTGGCACTGGCAGCCGCATGTCGGCGAGCACGCCTGCGTGCTGTGCCTGCACCATGGTGGCCAGAACGAGATCGGCAGCACGCCCCCTCCGCTGACACTGCTCCGCGCGACCTACGAACTGCCCGGACCGCTGAGCCTGCACGACGTCGAACTTGCGGCGCGACGCCGCCCGCCAATCCGCGGGCCGCCACCGACATCCGCCTGAACACGCTTTCCCAAAATCGCCGCCCTACCGGAGCTGGCACCCTGATTCGTTTTGTGGAGTTATTCATGTCTCTTCCCTTTCGCAAGCGCGCACTCGTCGCAGCCCTGCCCTGCTTTGCCCTGTCGTTGCTCGCCAGCCCCGCCCACGCCGACGACAGCACCACATCGAAAAGCGGCGACAGCGGCAATGGCTCTTCGATCGCCACCGTCACTGTCACCGGCTCGCCGCTGAGCCAGGACGCCAATGACCTGGCGACCGTTGTCGACAGCGTCGACGAAGAACAGATCCTGCGCGCCGGTGGCTCTAGCCTTGCCGACGCACTGAAGAACGTGCCGGGCGTCACCGGCACCGGCTTCGCCGCCGGCGCGAGCCGACCGGTGATCCGCGGTTTCGACGCCACGCGCGTGCTGGTGCTCGAAAACGGCATCGACAGCTTCGACGTGTCCGACATTGGTCCCGATCACGGCGTGCCGATCGATCCGCTGACCGCGCAGCGCATCGAAGTCGTGCGCGGTGCAGGCACGCTGCGTTACGGCAGCCAGGCGCTGGGCGGCGTCGTCAACTCGATCAACAACCGCATCCCGACCTCGCTGCCGGACCTGTCGTTCTCCGGCGATGTCACCGGCAGCCTCGACAGCGTCGACAACGGTCGCGATGGCTCGGCACAGCTCGACGGCCGCGTCGGCGATCTCGCGCTGCACGCCGATGGCTTCGCCCGCCACACCGACGACTACGACACGCCGCACGGTACGCAGGACAACTCGTTCTTCCACGGCGACGGCTACTCCGGCGGCGGCTCGTACTTCTTCGGGCAGGACAAGGCCAGCCACATCGGCGGCACCGTCGTGCGCTACGACGCCAAGTACGGCATCCCCAGCGATACGACGTACATCGACATGACGCAGACCAAGGAGATGCTGAACGGCACGTTTGCCGTCAACAGCGGTCCGCTGCAGACGATCACCGTCGACGGCGGCTACGCCAACTACCATCACTCCGAGGACAATCCGGACGGCTCGGTCAACTCGACGTTCCGCAACAAGGCCTGGGAAGGCCGCGCCGAGGCGCTGTTCGGGCAGATGGGCTTCCTGTCACGCTCGGCGCTCGGCATCCAGAGCGAAGGCCGTTCGTTCTCGGCGATCGGCGAGGACTCGAGCTACCTGTTCCCGACCAATACGCACACCAATGCGCTCTTCGCGTTCTCGGAAGCGCCATTGACCGATGCGCTGAAACTGCAGGCCGGCGCCCGCGTCGAAAGCGATCGCGTCGACGGCACGCCATCGACAGACCACGTGACGAACCGCAACTTCACGCCGGTTAGCGGCTCGCTGAGCCTACTCGCCGAGGCCAGCCAGACCGTTCATCTCGGATTGACCGTCTCGAGCACCGGCCGCGCGCCCGCGCAGACCGAACTCTACGCACGCGGCGGCCACGACGGCCCGGACACCTTCGAGACCGGTGATCCGTCACTCGATATTGAACGTTCGAACTCGCTGGAAGGCACGATCCGCGTGGATCTGCAGAACGTCAAGCTGGTCGGCTCAGTGTGGGGCGCGAAGATCCACAACTACGTCTTCGGCGATCTGACCGGCCGTACCTGTGACGACGATGGCGTCTGCACCGACAGCGACGACGGCGAGCTGCGCGAGCTGAACTACACACAGCTCGACGCGACGTTCCGTGGCGCCGAAGCGCAGGCCAACTTCGCCGTCTACGACGGCCCGGCAGGCAAGCTCGGCGCGAACCTGCTCGCCGACTACGTGCGTGCGACGCTGGATCATGGCGGCAACGTGCCGCGCATTCCGCCGTACCACGTCGGCGGTGGCGTCGACTGGTCGCTCGGAGGCGTAGATGCGGGTGTGTCCGTGAAGTATGCGGGCGCCCAGCACGACACGGGAGAGTACGAGACCAATACGAAGGGCTACACCGAGCTCGACGCACAAGTCGGCTGGAAGCCGTTCGCGACCGATCGTGGCGTCGAGATCGCCGTCATTGGCCACAACCTGACGGACTCGGTGCAGCGCGACGCGGTCGCGTTGAACAAGGACTCCGTGCTGATGCCGGGCCGCGACGTGCGATTGCTGCTGCGTGCATCGTTCTGATCGAGGCGAAACAGGGGCGGGCCATCGGCGCGCCCCTTTTCACATGAGCATGCGACACGGTGTCTTGCGCGCCGCGCAAATGAGGGCAGGAGCATGCTCTCTCATGCGAACGGCCGCACTCGCAGACAGCGCGAGGCGGGACGCATGAGCACGATCAAACCGCCCGGCAACCGGTCGCGCCGGCGCCGACCGCGCGTGCATCGACAGCTGACCATCATCGCCGTCATCGCCGGCGCGTTCGCGCTGGCCGCCACGGCGCTGCTGACCGAAAGCGCCCCGGCCGCGCATGGTCCGCAGATCCTGGTCTATGCCGAATCCGACGTGCTCGCCAGCAGCGCCTGGATTCAGTACCTGCGCGAACAGGGCTTTCGCGTTCAGGTGCGCTATGAACCCTACGTGCAGGCCATGCACGACTACCTGCACGTGCCGGCCGCACTGCGCGGCGAGCAGACTGCACTGGTCGACGGCTACATCGTCGAAGGCAATGTGCCGGCCGACGACATCCGCCGCCTGATCGCCGAACAACCACACGCGCGTGGCCTGGCCCTGCTCGGCACACCGGCGCGCGCACCCGGCATGAAGGACCTCGGCGGGACGCCAGGCGCCTACAAGACCGTGCTGTTCGACCGCCGCGGCTCGATCGGCGTGTTCGCCACGCACTGAACCGGGCCCGTTACACTGCAGGCGACACGCATTGCACGCGTGTCGGGACTGGCCGTGAATTCACTCACCCGCATTGCGATATCTCAGCTGCTCACCGGCGCCTGCCTGCTCGGAGCCGGCCTCGCATCGGCCGCCGATGATGCGCCAACCCTGCTCGCGCAAATTCGCAGCGGCGATCCCGCGTCACTGCGTGAAGCCGCGCAGGACATCGCCGCGCAAGGCGCAGCGCCAGAAGCCGTGCTCGATGCGCTGAGCGATGCATTGCTGGCGCGCGCCAGCGCCGCAGGCGCCGCCGACATCCACGCCGTCCAACAGGGCTGCCGCGCGCTTGGACGCATCGGCAACAAACGCTACTACCGCGTACTGCGCCAGCTCGCCGATACGCGCGACGCGAACGCCGGGCTGCGCACCGCCTGCTCAGCGGCCGCCGACCGACTCGGCGGCGCGGCCGGACCGCAATACCAAGCGAGCCCCGTCGCGCACGCCGACACACCGCCGAGTCCGCCGGCGGACAACGGCCCGCGCTACCAGCCGATCAGCGCCATCTCGCCCGGCATGTCGATGCAGCAGGTCTACGCGATCGCCGGGCCACCGACCGCCACCGAGCACGTCCATCGCGCCGGCAGCTTCATGCCCTACCGTTTCCGCGACGACCACACCGGCGTCACCAACGCGCTCTATCGCGGCCAAGGTCGCGTGATCTTCAGCGACCCCGATCCGTACCACGCCGATGCACAGGTCATCGGCGTGCAGATCGACCCCGGCGAGAGCGGCAGCCCCTGAACTCGCCATCAGCCTTCCACCGATCCAGGCCGACATGCCCGATTCCATGATGGAGCCGCTCGCCAGCCGCGGCTGGCTCAAGCTGCCGGCGAGCCTGCTGGACGAAAGCGGCACGCTGTGGCTGCACGAACGCGCCGACGCGCCGATCTCCGACCTGCTGGAACTGCTGCGCAAGGGCGAGTACGGCAAACCGTTCATGATCGAAGACGGCGGCCTGCGCCGCCTGCACTTCAGCCTGGACTACGTGCAAAGCGAAATGCGCATCGACGACCCGTGCGCGCTGACCTTCGCCTACACGCGCAAGATGATGGCCTTCCTGCTGTTCGTGCCGCGCCCCAAGCACATCATCAGCGTCGGCCTCGGCGGCGGGTCGCTCGCCAAGTTCTGCCACCGCGCGTTGCCAAAAGTGCGGATCACCGCGATCGAGATCGACGAGCAAGTCATCGCCCTCAGCGAACTGTTCGAGATCCCGCGCGACGACCCGCGCCTCAACATCGTCCACGCCGACGCTGCTGAATACCTGGAAAACACCACCGAACGCGCCGACGTCATCCTCATCGACGGCTGCGACAAATTCGGCGTCGCCCCCGCCCTCGGCAGCGAAGCCTTCTACCGCAACGCCGCCGCGCGCCTGAGCCGCAAGGGCGTGATGGTCATGAACATCATCGGCCACGGCATCGTGCTCGAACAGCACCTGCGCTGCATCGCCAGCGCCTTCTCCGGCCGCGTCATGGTCATCAAGGTCAGCGAAGGCGGCAACCGCCTGATCTTCGCCTTCAAGGAAATGATGTACGGCCCCGACTGGACCGCCATCAACCAGCAAGCCAAGGTGCTGAAGCAACAACACGACCTGGATTTTCCGCGCTTCGTGCGCAAGCTGAGGGCGAGTCGGCAGTTTCAGGCGTTTGGGTGAGGCGCAGGGGTTGTAGCAACGACAAGAGCCAAATACCGAACTCGATTTGCCCGTCACCGAAAATACGAGCGGCGCCGGCGGGTTAGTGCCAACTGCTGCCGGTCACGAGTGAGCGCTTTCCGAACCCCAATTGCTGAGGCCCGTGCGTGGCGCGTTGCAGGAGCACCTGGAGCTGCTGAATCTCGCTTTCTGCTCAAACTCAATCTGAGCCGCAAGCGCTCGTACGGCGCTGGCGTGAGCAGAGTCCGCGGCTCCATGCCAGCCACGATTCGATCGAACATCGAAGGGAATGCGATGTCCGGTAGAGTCGCGATGCCCAGACGTAGATCGCCAACTTCAGCGACGGCCACGATCTTATCCGTATACGGCAGCCTGGACCACGACCAAAGAATCGTGGGGTGCTCCTTGCCAGGGAATCCGCCGCCGTAATCGATCCCAGTGGCGTCGGCCAGCGCCGCTGCGGCGCGTTGGGCGACGGCTTAGCGGCGTGCCTTGACGAGCGGCTTGGTCGTCGAACTAGACCGGGCATCGAAAGCTCGCCACCCGCGATCGCAGGCCAAGCCTAGGCGCAATCCTTGCACTACGTGCGATCCGGAGGTGGGAGCTTCTCGGGCGCGGCCTTCAGTGTCGCTCGTGCTGTTTGGTGATCTCGTCGACGCCGTAGACGTTGAGTTCGAGCATGCGGTCGATGATGTCGAGTAGGCGCTCGCGTAGATCGCCACGACCTTCAGTCGCCGCGTACTCACGATTCAGCAGCTCCTGAAGATCATGGAAGTCGCGGTAGGCCTGGGGGCCGGCATGGAACTTCGCGAGGGCACGTTCGGTGGCCATGATCACCAGCTCGGATACATCACAGCTCGCGGTCTCGAGTGCGCGATGGAACTCATGCGATCCTTCGGTGTACGCATTTGATTCGAGGAAGGCGTTCACCATCATCGCGTGGCGATGCAGATCGGCGCCCGAGAATTTGGTGAATACGCGTGCGGCGAGATGTCTGATCTCTTTCTCGTCATCGCGAAAGAAGCGGATCAACTGCTGCTGGGCGCGGTCGACGAATTGAGCCTCTTCAAACACATCGACGGCTACCTGGCAGGCGAGCTTGCGGTAATCGAGGCCTTCCTCCATCCACGCGTCGGCAGCCGCCTCGTAGCGCGCGTCGAAGAAGCCGCGACCGAACATCATCCAGCTGGCAATGAGTCGGGCCGGCTGCCATTCGCTCTGCAGCATCCGTTCAAGCAGCGGATCGGCAACAGCAGGTGCGTTGGCCAACAGGTACCGCATCAGCTCGACACCATTGAGCGTGGTGGCGATCGCATAGCGCTTCGCGTCGGAGCCATCGGTGCTGTGAATCAGTCGGTCGAAGGCGCGGCTGCAGCGGGTCAGGTCGATGTTGTAGAGCGGCAGCAGGATGGCAACCGCACAGCATCTAACACTGGCGAGGCGCTCGTTCACGATGACGTCATCAAGCAGAGCCCAGATTGCGTCGACGTGCAGCGGGCTGTGCCACAAGACGGCGGCGGCGGCTTCCAGCGCGGCACCTCTCGCGCCGTTGATTCCACGGATGCGCAGTCCTCCGCCGTGTGAGATCAGATCGCCAATGGTCAGTACCTCTCGGCGCAGGAGCGCATCTTCATTTTCGGATTCGTCGCGGGCATCGCCGTGTCGTGCGTACCAGACGACGGCGTCGAAGATGTTCTGTTCGGACGCGGTCTCGGGATGGGCCGATACGACCCTGGCGATCGCATCGCCGAACGGACGATCGGGCCACTGATGCGCGGCGCGTAGTGCAGCGACCAGAAGGTCTGTCGGCGGCGATGCCGAAGCTGCGAGGCCGTGCAGAAGATCGCGAACGTAGGCGCGATTCGCGTCGTACGGGATGCGTTCGACCAATTTTGCAAATCGTGCGGGGTTGTCCTTGGCGAGGCTCTGCAGCATGGTTGCGAGCTCACGCGCACCGCCCTTCAACGGGTCGTCGCGATCGCGGAAGCGTTCGTCAGTCGTGTATGTGCGAATAGCATTGAGCCATTGCCGGTCGCTCATGTGTTTCGCACGATCTACAGGAATCGGCGAGCGTACCCATCCGGCGGAGATCCGCTTCGCTTCGGGCGGCTTTCTTTCGTTTGCGAACTTTCGACGCAAGATGCCGAGCTCGTCGCGGCATCTATCGGAGAGCTGACCGTCGCCGATCGTCTCGAGAATCCAGCGCCTGGTGGCGCCGGACCGCGAGAGCATATGCAGAACGTATTCCCTGTTGCCTTCGCTGCGATGCGCCAGATCTGCTGCTTCGCGCGCTGCGCGCGTCAGCTCGGGGTCAAGCGTCAGGCAAAAGGTCTCAACGGTCTCTCTGTCTTCCGGCGACAGCCAGTTCAGCGCGGCGGCGATGGCATCGGCCAGGGGCTTCCATTCGATGCCGTCGAAGCCAACGTCGGCAATGTCGTCGTAGCACAGAAATTCCGGCAGGCGGTGCGAGAAGAACTGCGCATTGGCAGTGATGGCGGCGAGATGCAGCAGCTTGCAGACGGCATGGTCGGTGGGGGCGAACTTATCGAGCGTGCGAGCCGCGCGCTGTGGGTCCGTGCCGGCAACATGGCCCAGTGCAAGGACGAAGGCATGCAAGAGAGCATCGGCGCGTGAGGCGGAGCTCAGGATGCGCGAATCGAAGGTCCAATCTCGTTCGCCGCGCGTATGCGCGGCCTTGATGATCAGGATGCTGCGCGCCAGGGCATCTTCCACCGCGGTGAAGAACAGCATGGGCTTGCTTGTGGCACGCTTGACGAAGCCTTCCAGTTCAAAGAAGCGGATGTCCTCGCGGCCGAACGGATGCTGGTCCGGGTGAAGGACAAACCAGGCATCGAACAGTGCACGCACCACACTGGAGCCACCGTCTTCGTGCGATTCGGCCCATTCTGCGATATCGAAATCGCGCCGGCTGACGCGAGAGGTATCGAAGAGCTCGGCGGCGTTGGTGCGAATGACGTCCTCGCACAGTTGCTTGAGCGCTGTACCGTCGAATCGCGCACGCGCGGTGCTGAACCAGTCGAGCAGTTGGCGCGCCTTTCTGCCATCACCCTTCCACCAATCGCGCAGCAGGGCTGCGACCGCGTCGGGATACTCACTTGCGGCAGAGTGCAGTGCCCAGAGGATCGCTTGCTGCCGTTCCTCGTCGGGCGAGGCCAGCGCTTTGGCGAGCCCGCCGCGCGCATGGATAACCGGGAACCAGGATGCGCTGCTGAGGATAGCGAGGCGCACCAGTGGCGGCACCTTGCCCGTCGGCGCGTCGAATCGCAGCACGATGTCGAGTTCACACGGCTGCGGGTTTGGCAGCGTCGACAGCCATTGCGCTATCGATGTCTTGATGTGCATACGGATCTCGGGCGCGGACAGGACTCGATCGAGCTCCTGTTCGTATCGCTCGGGGTCGTCCTGACGCAAGGCTTCGAGGATCTGTCTGACCTGGGTTCTGCGGAACAGGGTTTGCCGGCTCGCAACCAGCATGGCGTGCAGGCTTTCGCTTCGCGCAACAAAGCCGCGGGAGTAGATGTAGTCGAAGAAGCTCTCGTGGAAGAAGCTCAGGCGTTGGCGATGATGGGCAAGTAGTCCTTCAGAGCTGAGCACATCGCGCGCGCCGGTATATGCATCAAGGATTCGTTCCGGAGCGTCGAGCTTTTGCCGCTCGCTCATCCACGCGGCGACTTCATGCAAGGCTGCGAACGTTGACCAGCTGCCGCCGTGCCTAGCGCGGATGGCACGGTCCTTTTTGTTCATCAGTGCACGGAACAGATCGTTGCGGCTGTGGAAGTCGGTGCCTTCGGACGCGACTTCAAGGTAAGTGACGAGATTGATTGGCAGGCATAGCAGGTTCTTCTGGTTCTCGCTCAGCTTCGTGACGTCGGTGACCTCGCTGACGACCGGTGCGACGCTGGGCCAGTCGAGCGCCGGGATGCTGACGCTAAGCACACGTTCTTCGGACTCCAGCTGCTTGAAGGTCGAGTCGGCCTCGACATCGAAGATGCGGCAGACCAGCACGACCTTCACGCTTGTCAGCGCGCGCGCTTCGCCGAGCATGGCCAGGACAGTGGCGCGCACCGCGCCATGACGGCCGGAGACCTCACTCACGGCATCCAGCTGATCGATGATCAAGACCGACGGCGATCGTGGCGCCAGTTCCTTCAGCATGACGACCGGGCTTTGACGACGATCGAAGATGGCGTGTCCGAGTTCGCGGGGCGATGCCTGATCGAGATAGTGATCGATGCGCAGGGCCAGATGCGGGATCTGTTCTTCGGTCAAGGCGCTGGTGAGTGCTCTGACGACGCCGGACTTTCCGCTGCCGGCGACGCCGGTGATGAGGACGAACTGATGACCTTTATCGTTTCGTAGCGATGCGAGGATTTCGTCGACTTGCGTTCGCGGCAGTGCGCTGCCGCGAACGCCGAACGGGGCATAGGAACCGAGGTATTGCTCGGTGCCGCGGCGTAGCGACGCGCTCATCGTCTCGCGTAGCGCCCAGTCCCTGATGGTGCCGATATTTGCCGCCGGCAATTCGGCGCGCAGCGAGTCGGTTGTTAGGTGTTGATTGAAGCGCTGTTCGAGAAATTGCCGCAGTGCAGGATAGGCGTGGTCGGGCGTTCCATCGAGGACGAGCTGAACATGCACATCGATGGACGTGTCGATCTCGGCTTCCGGCAGCGTGCGCACGAAGCATCGCTGCAGAGCCTGCCAAGCCTGGGCTGTGTCGATGCTCCAGTGCCCCTTCAGCGCCTTGAAGCCGTCACGCTGGGGCAGTGTGAGGCTTGCTTCGAACTGCAGCTCGGACTCTGCGCGCCGTGCCTTTTCCGCAAGATCGGATAGTGCGCGGGCCGGGTCTTCCGAAACGAAGATGGTGGTATTGGACGCCGATTCGAGGAGGCGCTGTTTGAAGGCATCGAGCACGCCTTCGGCCTGGAGCGCATTCAAGGTCCAGTTGCCACGCGCCGAATGCATCTTGCATTGATGCCACTCGGTCCCCAGCCCCTTGTAGATGGCGAACTCGAAACCCTTGAATGCGGCTTCGATGCCTTCATAGCGCATGCCATCGGCTTGCCCTGCGGCGACGTCGAGCAGCTGCCGCACGGCCCACTTGGCCTCGTACTGGTTGCCTAGTTTGTCGCTGATTCCACCCGGGACCAACATGCGGCTCCTTTGTATTGCTTGGCCGCCATGCGTTTATCTTTCCGCGCTCCCCTGCATCGCAGCCCGGTCATGATGCCTAGATTGCGACGCAGCTACATCCTTGGGGGGGTGATCATCGATCTGTTCGGACGTGCATACCCATGTCGAGCAAGCGGCGTGAGGTGCGATAAGTCCGCTCAATGTGCTCTAGATCCAAGGGCCGCTTTGGGGCGGCACTCTTTCCGCCCGCAATGCCCGCAATGGGCTGATAGCGGACGCATATTGCCTGGTGTGCAACTGACCTCGCCTGCCCGGTCCTCTAGTCCGCTGCAGCGCAACGACTTACGCCGCCGCCTCCAATCCAGCGGTGCCACCCTCCCCCTTCATCACCCGCTTCAAAACCCCCAGCACCTTCAGCCCGCCGATCGCCTGGGCGGTGACGACGCCGCCCATCATGGCGCCAACGACGCCGCAGGAGACGATGTCCTGGCCGGTAAGCCAGAGGCCGGGGATGTTGGTGCGTGGGGTCAGCCAGCTTTGTGCGAAGCGTTGCGGGTCGTGGTCGATGCCGTAGAGCTCGCCGCGGGCGTAGGCGTTGAAGTATTGCGTGGACAGCGGTGTGGAGACTTCGTAGTAGTCGATCCTGCCGCGTAGCTGCGGCAGCTTTTCATACATTGCTTCGAGCATGCGCTCGCCGAGTTCGGCCTTCAGCGCTTCGTAGTCTTCGCCGCGCTTGCCCCAGATGCTGCCGTCCCATTTTTCGAACCAGGCGAACGGCGCCGGGGCGACGACTTCGATGGTGGCGGTGCCGGGGTGGCGGCGCTGGTAGTCCGGGTCTTTGGCCGACGGGAACGAGACGTAGACCACCGGCAGCGATGCCTTGCGGTCCTGCTGGAAGCGGGCGACGTCGCCTTCGTAGTCGGCGCTGGGGTAGATCCAGAAGTTGGTGCGCGGCAGGCCCAGTTCTTCGGCGGTGCCCTTGAGGCCGATGTAGAGGCCCATGTGGGCGCTGCTCGGCCTGACCTTTTTCAGCAGGCGGTCGTAGCCGCTGGCGCGCACCACCGGTTCCGGCAGCAGGCGCTGGAAGGTGTTCATGACGCCGGCCGACGAGATGACGCAGCGCGCTTCGATGCGCTGGCCGTCTTCCATCAGCACGCCGCAGGCCTTGCCGTTCTCGACGATGATTTCCTTGACGCGGGCGTAGGTGAAGACCTCGCCGCCGGCGGCCTGAATTTTCGGAATGATGGTCTGCGCGATGCGCCAGCTGCCGCCCACCGGGTAGTAGCCGCCGTGCAGGTAGTGGCGCGCGATCAGCGCGTGAATGATGAACGACGACTGCGCCGGCGGCAGGCCCAGATCGCCCCATTGGCCGGTGAGCACGGCGATCAGTTTCTGGTTCTGCGTCAGCTCGCTGAGCACTTCGCGCGTGCTGCGGCGGAAGGTCTTGGGCATGACGCGCATCAGCAGCGGCATGGTCAGTTTCAACTGCCAGGGCTTGAGCAGGCGCGCCAGGGTGAACAGGCTCATGTTCTTGCCGACCTGCGCCAGCAGCTTGAGGTACTGGTCGATGGCGACCTGTTCGTCCGGGAAGTAGTGCAGCAGCTGGGCGCGGAATTCGCGCTTGCCGGCGACCGCGTCGTAGACCTCGTCGCCGAGGAAGAAGCGGTCGTAGGCCTTGTCCATCGGCGCCCAGTCGAGCTGGCCGCCGCTGAGGTAGTCCATGAACTTGCGCGCCATGGTCGGGCCGCCCATGTCGCCGATGTAGTGCACGCCCACGTCCCACTCGTAGCCGTTGCGCTCGTAGCTGTGCGTGTAGCCGCCGGCGGTGTAGTGCTGCTCGAAGACGGCCACTTTCCAGCCGATGTCCGACAGCAGCGCGGCGCTGGTCAGGCCGCCCATGCCGGAGCCGATGACCAGCGCGTCGTACGGGCCGTTCAGGCGGGAGGGTCGGTAGCGCTTGCCGATGCGGAACGAGCTGGGCTTGAGCGTGGCCATGCGGTGAACTCCGGTTTGAGGCCTGGTCACGTTATGCAATTAATTGCATACTGTCAACGCGCGGTGACGCGCCTGCAACGGAGTGCTCGATGTCCCTGAAACTGGCGGTGCTGGGCCTGCTCGATCTGGAACCCGGCTCGGGCTATGCGCTGCTGCAGCGCTTCCGAAGCTCGCTGGGCTTCTTCTGGCAGACCACGCATCAGCAGCTCTACAAGGAGTTGCACGGTCTGCACGAACAAGGGCTGGTGGACTGCGAGACGGTCAGCCAGGAAAGCCGGCCGGACAAGAAGGTCTATTCGCTGAGCGCGCGCGGCGCCGACGAACTGGATGCGCTGCTGGCCAAGGCGGCGAGCCCGACCAAGATCCGCGATCCGCTGCTGGTGAAGATCTTCTGCGGCCGGCGCCTGCAGCCGGAGGCCTTGCGCGCGGAAGTGGAAAGCCATCGCCTGGAGCACGAAAAGACGCTACAGCTGTACCGCGTGCTATACGAGCAGATGGGCAAGCTGCCAGCCGCTGTGCGCCAGCGCTATCACCATCCGCTGCTGACACTGAAGCTGGGCATTCGCTTCGAGGAGACGTGGCTGGCCTGGTGCGACGAGGTGATGGGCGAGCTGTAATCACTCAGCTTCGATCACCTGAGTGGCGGCTCACGGCGCACAACCGAGACGCGCCGCCCGGCATCGTGCTGGCATTCCCCGTCAACCTGAAGCCGGCGTGCACGCCGGGAGTCGACTCCTACCCTCTACTTCCGCGAGCCGGAAACGCTTGCGCGCTTTTTCTTCGTCGTCTTCTTTTTCGTGTTGCGCGGCAATTTCGCGACCAACTCCGGAAATCTTTCAGGACGAACATTGCCGTACAGGCTCAGACGAATCATTTCTCCGGAGAAGCGCTGCGCCATTTCCTCTCGGTCCTTTGCGGAGCGTGCGTGCGCTCGCACCCACACAGGCCACAGAAAGGCGCTGACGATCATCAGGACCGTGTGCACATCAATATCGATGCCCGGCTGAGCTGCGTCGGTCTCGGCAAATCGCTCGAACCGCTGTCGGTATTGCTTCCAGAACGGATCGCTCGCCGGGTTGGGAGAGCTGAGCACATGAAACATCCACGCCCTTCCCAACTCTGGATTGCGCATCGCAAATTGCGCCATATTGCCGATGACATGCTCCGGCATCATCGCCGTTTGCTCGTCTGGGGAAGCGGCCTTGCCGCGGCCTCGTTTGGGCGACACTACCGCAGGCTGATCACCAAATACGGCTTGGCACAACTGTTCGCTGACCCAACGGGTCGTCGCTTCCAGCAATTGTTCGCGTGACTGGAAGTGCTGATAGGCCGTGCCACGATTGACGCCGGCCATCTGCGCAACCTGCAGAACACTCAAACCCTCTGATCCGTCTCTCGCCAACAATTCGCCCGCGGCCTCAAGAATTCGCAGTCGCGTCCCGGCAGGATCGCGCCGTCGGCCCGACCCGCCTTCTGGGGTGTTATTCGCTTTCAAAATTTTGTCTCTCTGAAAAATGCGATACCGAATCAGTGCTGTTGCTCGATATCGTCAGAGTCTACATTCAATAATTTTGCAAAGGACAGGGCTGCTTACATTCAGATACTCAGGCAGACGTACTTGATCTCCAGATAGTCCTCGATGCCGTAGCGCGAGCCCTCACGACCGAGGCCGGACAGCTTGACGCCGCCGAACGGCGCCAGCTCGGTGGAGATCAGACCGGTGTTGACGCCGACGATGCCGGCTTCGATGCCTTCGGCCACCCGCCAGACGCGCCCCAGATCGCGCGCGTAGAAATAGGAGGCCAGGCCAAACGGCGTGTCGTTGGCCATCGCGATGGCATCGTCGTCGGTCTCGAAGCGGAAGACCGGCGCCACCGGGCCGAAGGTCTCCTCGCGTGCAATCAGCATCGACTGCGTGACGCCCGACAACACCGTCGGCGCGAAGAAGCGACCGCCGCGCGTATGCGGCTCGCCGCCGGTGACCACCGATGCGCCTTGCGATACGGCATCGGCAATGTGTTCGCGGACTTTTTTTACCGCCTTGTCGTCGATCAGCGGGCCGATCTCGGCGCCTTCTTCGGTGCCGGGCGCGACCTTCAGTTTGGCGGTCGCCGCCGCCAGCTTTTCGACAAACGCGTCATAGATACCGGCCTGCGCATAGATGCGATTGGCGCAGACGCAGGTCTGCCCCGCGTTACGGAACTTCGACTGGATTGCGCCGACGACAGCGGCATCGAGATCAGCGTCATCGAAGACGATGAACGGCGCGTTGCCGCCGAGTTCGAGGCTCAGCTTCTTGATCGACGGTGCACTTTGTTCGTAGAGCTTGGCGCCAACCTCGGTCGATCCGGTAAACGACAGCTTGCGCACCGTTTCGCTGGACGTCAGCACGTCACCGATTTCCGCGGCACTGCCGGTCACCACGTTGAACAAACCGTCCGGCAGGCCAGCCTCCTGCGCCAGCGCCGCCAGTGCCAAGGCGGTGAACGGCGTCTGCGACGCCGGCTTCAGAACCACGCCGCAACCAGCGGCGAGCGCCGGGCCGATCTTGCGCGTGATCATCGCCGCTGGAAAATTCCACGGCGTGATGGCGGCGACGACACCGATCGGCTGTTTGAGCACGACGATGCGTTTGTCGTCGGCATGGCTCGGTAGCACGTCGCCATAGACGCGCTTGGCTTCTTCGCCGAACCACTCGATGAAGCCGGCAGCATAGGCAATCTCACCACGCGCCTCGGCCAGCGGCTTGCCCTGCTCGCGCGTCAGCAGCGCCGCCAGTTCGTCCTGGCGCGCCATGATCAGATCGAAGTAGCGGCGCAGCACCGCCGCACGCTCCTTGGCCGGGCGCCGCGCCCATGACCCCATCGCCCGTTCCGCAGCATCGATCGCCTGCTGAGTCTGCGCACCGCTGCAGCGCGGCACACGGCCGATGCGCTCACCCGTCGCCGGATCATCGACATCGATCCATTGATCGGCCGTCACCCATTGGCCGTCGATCAGGCAGGCTTCGCGCATCAAATCCGTCATCGCTTGTTCCTCATCCAAAAATTCAGTTCAGTAAATTTATACAAACATCGCTGGCCGGCATCGCAGCTGAACGCGGCGTCTTGCGATTCACTGCTCGCCGCGGGGTCTGGCGATTGCCGCTCAACTCAGTCAGCGCACCGATCCATTGTGAACGCAGATGTACTGACAGTGCGCGGCACAAGACAACGAGATCGGAGCTGCCGGGCACCGCGTCAAATCGTACGGGGCGAAATGCGGGCAGCAAAAAGGGCGGCGCTGAGGCGCCGCCCTTGTTTCACGCGACTGAAGCTTCAGTTCTGCGAACCGACCTCGATGTCACCGCTGAAGCTGTGCAGATCGATGCGACCATCGCCGCTGCCGAGCGTCGTCGACAGGCTGTGGCGATCGTCGTCATTGTCGTCATCACTGTAGCGATTGCGCAGGTCGCCGCTGAAGGTCTTCATCGTCAGCTTGGCGTCCGGCGTCTTGTCGAAGCGCAGCTCGATGTCACCCGATAGCGTCTCGGCGCTGAGCTGCGCGCCCTTGTCGAGCCCCAGTTTCAGATCGAGATCGCCGGACACGCTCTGCAACTTCAGCGTCTTGAAGCTACCGCCCTGCAAAGACAGATTGCCGGACACCGTTTCCGCCGTCAGCTCACCTCGCAACCCTTTGGCTTTGAGATCCCCGCTGACGGAGTTGAGCGTGGTTTTGAATGACGGGGAATGCACATCGGCACTGTACGATGGCCCCTGTACGTTGACGTCGCCGCTGACGCTGCTTGCCTTGATCTGAGCACTGCTGACCGCCAAGGTCACATCGCCGCTGACGCTCTTGGCCGTGAGCGGACCGCCGACCTCGTTGACCTTGATGTCGGCGCTGACGCCGTTCAGATCCAAGGTCGCTCGGGTCGGCACGTTCAGCGTCAACTCGGTGTCGTCGATGCTGCCGTGATGGTTCTTCGGGTAGCGCACGACGACCTGCAGCGATTGCGCATCGCCGCTGATGTCGAGCTTCTCGACGTCGTCGCCGAGTTTGCCGCTGAGCTTGACCTCGTTGCGATCCCAGCCTTTGACGACGATGCTGCCGGCGGTATTGGTGACGCTGAGCTTGCCGTCGGCGGCCAGCGGACGCGTTTCGTCGATCGGCGTACTGGCGTAGACGGCGCCACTGATGCTGGCTGCGAGCAGCGCCGCCGCCACGGAAAAGGTGTGCAGAGTTTTCATCGCTTGGTGCTCCATCGAATTCGGGTATCGCTTCAGGTGGCCTGCGCCACCAGCATGCGGTGTAGTTCGTCGTTGCTTTGCTGCGTCGTCAACAGCAGCCGTCGCAACGAGGCGGAATGGGGGTCTTGCCGCAGCGCGCGGCGGATCTGTTGCTCGTAGTCGCGGGACAACTGCAGGTTGGCCTTGACCAGCGCACGGCTGCCCGGCACCGCGGTGAGGTCCGGCGCGTAGGCCACCTCCGGCGTCGCAGCCGAGGCACCGGCCGGCGATGACGTCGGCGCCGGCCGCAGCACCGCAAGACCGACCACCGCCGCCACACAGGCCGCGGCGGCCAGGCTCATCCAGCCATTGGCGCCCAGACGGCGGCGCGGCTTGAGGCGCGGCGCGATACCCGGCCACAGATCGCGGGCCGGCTCGACCTCACGGCTGAGCTGCTGCAGGCCGGCAATCGGCGTGTCGTCTTCCGCTTCGTCGTGTGCATTCATGACAGCCACTCTCTCATCAGTTTGCGAGCGCGATGCAACTGCGCCTTCGACGTGCCGACCGCAATCCCAGTCAGCTCGGCGATTTCCTCGTGGGCATAGCCTTCGACGTCATACAGCCACAGCACGGTGCGCGCGCCCTTCGGCAACTTCGCCAGCGCACGTTCCAGATCCAAGCGCTCGCCGACGCGCTGTTGCGGATGCTCGCCGGACTCCAGTCCGTCGCCGTCACCATCGACGCCGGCATCCTCGAACGTCACCCAACGCTTCAGCAGTCGGTATTCACCGAGCACCAGGTTCACGGTCAGACGATGCAGCCAGGTCGAGAACTGCGCGTCGCCGCGAAAGCTGCCGAGTTTTTCCCACGCGCGCACGAAAGCGTCCTGCGTGTACTGCTCGGCCTTGGCGCGGTCGCCGTCGACCAGGCGCACGCACAATCCGTGGATACGGGCCACGTGACGCCGGTAGAGCTGCTCGAAGGCCGGCGCGTCACCCTGCGCCGCGCGTACCGCCAAATCCTTGTCGTCCGCCTCGTCCACCGCGCTCCCCTCGCGCAAGCGGCCCATCGCCTGCGCCGGCAGCCTAGCACCGTCGCTGCGCCGCTCGCGTCGCGGCATCGCGCTCCACGCACCCCAGGTCATCGCATCCATGGCATTCGTCCCGTTCACGCCAGATAGATGCAGCGAACCGGCAAAGCGTTTAAAAATGGCGGCCCTTCGCTTTCAGGCACGACCATGCAGACCCTCAACGTGACGCGATCGGTGCTCGTCAGCAGCCTCGCCGGCTGGCGCGGCGCTATGGTCATGCGCCGCGCCCGGCGCCAGCCGGAACAACCGCTGCAACTCTACGAGTTCGAGGCCTGCCCGTACTGCCGGCTGCTGCGCGAGGCACTGACCGAGCTGGACCTCGACGTGCTCGTCTACCCCTGCCCGAAAGGCGGCACGCGCTTTCGCCCGCAGGCCGAGGCGCTCGGCGGCAAGGCGCAGTTCCCGTTGCTGGTCGACCCGAACACCGGCACGGTGCTTTACGAGTCGGCCGACATCATCGAATACCTGGCGCGCACCTACGACGGGCGCGTGCGCGGGGCGCGCGGCGTGATGCGCGAAATCAAGCTGGCCAGCTCGTCGCTGGCCAGCGCCGCCGGCGCCGGCCGCGGCTTGATGGCGCGTCCCTCCAAGCCCGCCGCCCAGCCGCTGGAGCTGTACAGCTTCGAATCGAGCCCGTATTCGCGCCTCGTGCGCGAGCGGCTCTGCGAGCTGGAGCTGCCGTATCTGCTGCACAACATGGGCAAGGGCGCGAAGACCGACATCGGCCCGCCGATCGTCCGTGACCGCTGGTTCAAGGCCGAGAAGGGCACGTCGCGCAACCGCCGCGCCCTGCTCGAACGGACCGCCCGCGTGCAGGTGCCGTATCTGATCGACCCGAATACCGGCGTCGAGATGTTCGAGTCGGCCGACATCCTCGCCTATCTGAATCAGACCTATGCCGCCTGACATGCCGCGACTTCGCCATGGCCGCTAGCGGGCTTGCGGTATTCGGCGCGGTGGCCGCTGCGCATGCGCTCGGCGTCGCCAGCCCCGGCCCGGACTTCGCCATCGTCGTGCGCCAGTCGCTCGCGCGTGGCCGCGCCGCCGGTCTGTGGACGGCCGCCGGCATCGGCAGCGGCATCTTTTTCCATGTTGCCTACGGCCTGTTCGGTCTCGCCTGGCTGACCCGCACGTTTCCGTGGGCGCTGTCGATCATCGCCCTGGCCGGCGCGGCGTTCCTGATCTGGATGGGCAGCAAGGCGCTGCGCGCACCGCCGGCGGCGGCCAGCGATGACGGCGAGCCGATACCCGTGCCCACCACCGCCGGCAGCGCCTGGCGCGACTACACGGCCGGGCTCGGCACCAATGTGCTGAACCCCAAGGCGACGCTGTTCTTCGTCGCCCTGTTCACGGCGGTGGTCAGCGGCCCGATCGCCACCTGGCTAATGGTCGTGCTGGCGCTGTGGCTGCCACTGACCACCTTCGCGTGGTTCGCAACCCTGGCCATGCTGCTGTCGCACGCTGGCCTGCGCCGCGCCCTGCGCCGTCACGCACAGCGCATCGACCAGGCGATGGGCGTGATCCTCGTTGCGCTCGGTTTGTTCGTGATCGTGCGGACCACGGCCGCCTGGTTCTATCGCTAGCCGTGCGGCGGCGATTGCTCAGCGCTGCGCCTCCAGCCATTCGAGCCGGCGCACCCAGCCCTGCCGCTTGTCCTCGGCAAGACCGGGCGTGTCGATCAGATGCTGAAGGCGGGCGCGGTCGGGCCGCGTCGTTGCTCTCAAGTCCCAGTATTCGCGCAGGCTGACCGGATCGGCCTGGCGATCGATCAATGTCAAGGTATCGCCGGCCCGGCAGCGACCCGCTTCGAGCACGCGGAAATACCAACCGGCCAAGCCGTGCTCGGCGACAAAGCGCGTCAGACCATCAACGCCGTAGCGCGCGTCGATCTTCCAGCACGGCGAGCGCGGCTGGTTGAGTTGCAGGCGCACGCTGCCGATCGCGAAGACATCGCCGATGCAAACGTCTTCCTCGGTCCAGTCCGCCGTCGTCAGGTTCTCGCCGATCGAACCGGGTATCAGTTTGGACGCGAGCGGTGGAAACGCGGCGGCGAAGCGCGCGTAGTTGCGCGCCGGAAACTGATGCACCGCCTTGTCCGGCCCGCCATGTACACGGCGGTCGGCTTGCGCATCGACGGTAATGCCCTCGACGCCGATCTCGACCTCACCGCTCACCGGCTGCTTGAAGATCCCCGTCGGCCGCCCGTCGTCCGGCATCGCCTGCACCGACCCGGCAAAAATCTGCGTCACGATCGTTTCCATGCCGCGAGTCTAGAAGCCCGCCGCATCGCCGTCACGCGATCACGAACGCCGCCCGGAAAGCGTCTAAATAGAAGTTCTGAAATAGAAGCCCTGAAGGCGCCGTCGCGAGCAGGCCGGAGTTCGCGTTGGCGACGCACAGCCGTACATGAGTACGGCGAGCATCGCCGGCGCGAAATCCGGACGCGCAGTAGGCGAATTCAGGGCTTCTTGGAGATGGCCCGCCAGAGCATCTCAAACAAAGGATTGGCCTGCGCCGTCAGCGATTCCTTCATGCCACGGTGCACATACATCTGCGCCAGGCGCATCAGCAGGCCGATGATGAAGTCGAGCACGAACTTCTCGTCGACCTCGTCGGTGATCACGCCTTTTTCGCGACCCTCATGCAGCACCTTGAGGAAGGTGCCGAACAGCTGCGGATTGTCGAAGTGCTCCTGCTTGCGCCAGGTGTTGACGTAGACCGAGCTCATCTGCAGTTGCACGAGCTTGGGGTTTTTCTCGAAGAAGTCGAGCGTCACCCAGAACACCTTGCGCAGACGCTCTTTGTAGTCCTCGATGCCTTGCAGGTGGTCGATCATGCGTGCGGTCAGCTTGCTGAGCCACACGTCCATGCTCGAAAACAGCAGCTCTTCCTTGCTGCCGTAGTACTTGTAAATGGTCTGCAGCGAGACGTTGGCCGCGCGCGCGACCTCGATCAGGCCAACCCGGTGAAACTCCCGGTCGGCGAAGACATCGAGCACGGCCTGCTCGATCCGAGCCTTGGTTGCCGCGTCGAGCTGCGCCCGGTCGCTCACCACCGCATCAGTGCGTCGCACAAAAAACTCCTTCAGTAACAGCGCTTACCGCCTCATCGAGCCGATCCATACGCCAGCGTATTGACCTCTGAAAGCCTGCTCGCTACAGTGGAATCGGAAAAATTTTCAGGACGCGCTCTGCGCCCTTTCCTGCGATCACCGACTGCAGGCTGAACCGATGGTAATTTTCGTTACCCATTGGCGCAAGTCGAACGAGGATCAGGCCCGGACCGTCCGCAACCCTTATTGATTGGAGAGGCTCATGTTCAGCGCACTGATGAAGTGGATGCAGGCCAACAAGATCCTGCCGCAGATTTCGGATACCGAGCGTCAGGCGCTCGAGGCCGGCTCGGTGTGGATCGACGGTCAGTTCTTTGCCGGCCAGGCGGATTTTGCAAAGATTCTCGCCGAACCCTACGGCCAGCTCACCGCCGAGGAACAGGCGTTCATCGACGGCCCCTGCGAAGAACTGCTGGCGATGTTCAATCGCTACGACATCCAGCGCACCAAGCGCATTCCCGACGAAGTCTTCGAGTTCGTGAAGAAGAACGGCTTCATGTCGTTCCTGATTCCGAAGCAGTACGGCGGCCTGCAGTTCTCGACGCTGGCGATCTCGACGATCATGGCCAAGCTGTCGGCGTACAACGGCGCGGTCGGCACCTTCGTCGTCATTCCGAACTCGCTGGGCGCCGCCGAGCTGATCAAGCACTACGGCACGCAGCAGCAGAAGGACGACTATCTGCCGAAGCTGGCGACCGGCGAGTACGTGCCGTGCTTCGGCCTGACCGAGCCGACCGCCGGCTCCGACGCCGCCAGCATCAAGGCTGAAGGCCTGGTGTTCCGCGATAGCGACGGCGAGCTGAAGCTCAAGCTCAACTTCCGCAAGCGCTACATCACGCTGGCGCCGCTAGCGAATCTGGCGACCATCGCCTGCCGCGTGCACGACCCGGACAACCTGCTCGGCAAGGGCGAGGACGTCGGCATCACCTGCGTGCTGTTGCACAAGGGCACGCCGGGCTTCAGCAATGGCGATCATCACGACCCGATCGGCGATCCGTTCTACAACGGCCCGTTGATCGGCAAGGACGTGGTGGTGCCGGTCGGCAACATCATCGGCGGCGCCGATTACGCCGGCCAGGGTTGGCGCATGCTGATGGAACAGCTCGCCGGCGGCCGCATGGTCTCGCTGCCGGCCGGCGCGATCGGCAATGCCCGCGTCGCCGCGGCGATGACCGGTGCGTACTCGACGGTGCGCCAGCAGTTCGGCATCTCGATCGGCCAGATGGAAGGCATCGAGGACAAGGTCGGCAAGATGGCGGCGCTGTCGTACATGCTCGAAGGCGCGCGCATCTTCGGCTGCACCGCCGTCGACAACGGCATCCAGCCGCCGGTGGTGTCGTCGGTGATGAAGGCCTACACCACCGAGATCGGGCGGCAGCTCGTGACCGACGGCATGGATGTGTTCTCCGGCGCCGGTGTAATGCAGGGTCCGAACAACATCCTCGGCGCGATGTACAAGTCGGCGCCGGTGTCGATCACCGTCGAAGGCGCGAACATCATGACGCGCACGCTGATGATCTTCGGCCAGGGCGCGACGCGCTGCCATCCGTACGCGCTGAACGTGGTGCACGCGGTCGAAAACAGCGATGTGCCGAAGTTCCGCAAGAACCTGCTCGGCTGGATCGGCCACTTCATCGGCGGCCTGTTCCGCGCCGAGTGGCACTTCCTGACGCGCGGCGCGTTTGTGAAGGTGCCGGACGTGGCGCCGGAAACGCGCAAGTACTACAAGCGCCTCGGCTGGACGGCGGCGCGCTACGGCGTGCTGACCGATCTGGCGATGTTCGCGATCGGCGGCAAGCTCAAGGCGCGTGGCAAGCTGACTGGCCGCTACGCCGATGCGCTGGCCTGGCAGATTCTCGCGCTCGGCGCCCTGCGTCGCTACGAAGCCGAAGGCCGCAAGACCGAAGACCTGCCGCTGGTGCAGTACGCCTGCGAATACGCGCTGGCGCAGGTGCAGGACGCCTATGTCGGCATCTACCAGAACTTCGACGGCCCGATGGGCGCGTGGATGAAGACGGTCGGCGTGTTCGAGGCACGTCTGAACCCGGTCGGCGCGATGCCCAAGGACGATCTGTCGGTGCGCGCCGCGCGCACCATTCAGCACTACACGCCGCAGTACGAGCGCCTCGCCGCCAACGTCTTCATGCCGAAGAACGAGGAATTCGGCATGGCACGTCTGTTCAAGGCGTTCAAGCTGGTCAGCGCCACGCAGACCGCCTACGACACCGTTGCCAAGGCACAGCGTGCGCGCAAGCTGCCGCGCGGCTACACGCCGGCCGACATCGCCGACGAGGCCGTCAAGGCCGGCGTCATCAGTGCCGAGCAGGCGCAGGCGCTGAAGGACGCGCAGGCCGCGCGCCTGGCCGCGATCGAGGTCGACGCGTTCAAGCCGGAGCAGTACTTCGCGGAAGTGACGCCGGCCGACGGCATCGAGTACAAGATGGCCGTCAACAGCTGATCGACTCCCGTCGCGCCCAAGCCCGCCTGTGCATGATGCAGGCGGGCTTTTTTGTGTTCGGTCATGCTCGCCGGCCGCCCTGCAGGGCGGCGCGATCAGATGTCAGAATTTCGTGCGGGAATCGCTTCACGACAAGATCCATCGAGGAGACCTCATGTCCAATCCGCTGCTTGCCGGCGTGCGCGTGCTCGACCTGTCGCGCCTGCTGCCGGGACCGTTCTGCACGCTCTATCTCGGACAGCTCGGCGCCGAGATCGTGAAGATCGAGGAGCCCGGCGGCGAGTACGGTCGCACGCTGTCGCCGGAGCTGTTCGCGCTCGTCAATCGCAACAAGCGTTCGCTGACGCTGGACCTGCGCAAGCCCGAAGGCGTCGCCGTCTTGCGGCGGCTGGTCGCCGACGCCGACGTGCTGATCGAGTCGTTCCGGCCCGGCGTCATGGATCGTCTCGGCTGCGGTTACGACGCATTGAAAGCCCTCAATCCACGGCTGGTCTATGCATCGCTGACCGGCTACGGCCAGAGCGGCCCGTACCGCGACCGCGCCGGTCACGACATGAACTATTGCGCCTACGCCGGCGCGCTCGACCAGATCGGCAATGCCGCCGGCCCGGCGCTGTCGAACACGCAGATCGCCGACCTGGCCGGCGGCGCGCTGACCTGCGCGATCGGCATCCTCGCGGCACTGCACGGCGCGCGCGCGTCCGGTCACGGTTGCTTCGTCGACAGTGCGATGCTCGACGGCACGCTGGCCCTGCAAGTGGCGGCGCTGACCTCGCTGCGCGAGCGCGGCCGGACCTTGCCGCGCGGCGCCGACATGCTGACCGGCGCGCTACCGAACTACCGCCTCTACGAGTGCGCGGACGGCCGGTGGTTCGCACTCGGCGCGCTCGAACCGAAGTTCTGGACGGCGTTTTGTGCCGCCGCCGGTCATCCGGAGCTGGCGGCGCGCGACCACGACCTCAAGGCATTGCACGAACAGACGGCAGCGTTATTCAAGACCCGCAGCCGCGACGAATGGGAGACGCTGCTGGCGCCGCACGACGCCTGCACCAGCGGCATCTACACACTCGAAGAAGCGCTGGCCAACGAGCAGGTGCGCGCACGTGGTCTGGTCGACGACAGCGACGGCAAGCCGGCGATCGGCATGCCGCTGCAATTCGTCGATGCCCGCCCGGCGCCCGGCCGCGCGGCGCCGGCGGCCGGCGCCGATACCGACGACGTACTGCGCGCACTCGGACTCGACGACGGCGCGCTGGCGCAGCTGCGCCAGGCCGGTGCCTGCTGAAACGTCAGCGGCAAGCCGCGACAACTCAGGCGCCGGTCGGCGGCTGCCAGAGCTCCACCTTGTTGCCTTCCGGATCCATGACCCAGCCGAAGATGCCGAACTCGGACTCCTCGGCCGCGTCCAGCACCTCGCAGCCTTCGGCACGCAGCAGCTCCAACAGCCCGTGCAGATCGGCAACGCGATAGTTGACCATGAACGGCGCCGTACTCGGCGCGAAGTTGCCGCCGTCGCCGACCGACCAGACAGTCGTGCCGTTTGCCGGGTCGCCCGCCCCGTCGCCCCAGCGAAACACCGCCCCGCCCCAGGACTGCACATCGATACCGAGATGCCTGCGGTACCAGGCGCCCAAGGCTGCCGGGTCTCTGGCCCGCAGGAAAATACCGCCCACACCGATGACTCGATTCATGATGCCCCCGTCACGCCGTCGTTGTGCGACACCCGCACCGAGCATAAGCCGTAACAGCTGACGCAGGCTCGTTACGGCGACTTGAACGTGATCCGCTGCAGAATCGACAACCGCGCCTGCAATTGCGCGGCGCTGTCCGCAACGACCCAGAGATGCGCAACGTCGCAGCGTTGTCCCAAGACTTCGACGAGCCGATAGACCGACGATCCCGCCGCCCTCACGGCGCGACCGCCCACAGCAGAGTCGCGGCGTGTCCGCGATACGGGCGCCAGGCTTCGGATTGGGTGCGCAGGGCGCGGGCACTGTCGGCGCCGGCGGCGCGCAGCAGACCGATGTCCTGTTCGGGGAAGGCGTCGAGATCACGGCCGAGGCGGATCGCGAGGTAGGCACGCGTCCATGGGCCGAAGCCGGGCTGTTGCGCGAGGCGCGCATCGAGTACCGGCCAGCCGGCATCGAGATCAAGCGCGTCCTCCGCGACCGCGTTCGCCAACGCGACGATCGCGGCAACGCGGCGGCCCGGCATGCCGATTCCCGTCAGGTCGGCGCGCCGTACGGCGGCCGGGGTCAGCGTGCCGCAGCGGGCGACCAAGCGCGCCATCAGCGTTCGTGCCGCGGCAACCGTGACCTGCTGACCGATCAGCGTGCGCACGCAGAGCTCGAACGGCGACCAGCAGCCGAGCGGACGAAAGCCGGGGCAGCGCTCGATGCGCGCGGCGAACAAGGCATGCTGCGCCAGCGCCGCTTCGACCGCACGGCCGTCGTACTGCGGCTGGAACAAGCGCTCGACGTGGCGCGCGGCCGCAAGCGGTGCCAGCCCGCCGGCCCCGACGCAGAGCCGCCGGCTCGGTGCGTCGTAGGTGACCTGCACCTGCGCGTGACCGTCGTAGCGCCGATAGCAGCCGTCTTCGATCGACTCCAGGCCTTCGGTCAATCGGGTGGCCAGGTAGTCGAGCAGCGCCCGCCACGGAAACGGCGGGCGGACGGCGATCGTGAAATAGGCGATGTCAGGCGCGGCGGCGCTCTCACTCGCCGTCACGATGCGCACGCTCGGTATCGATCAAGGTGCGCTTGCGCGCCAGGCCCCAGCGATAGCCGGCCAGGGCGCCATCGCCGCGGATGACGCGGTGACAGGGAATCAGCAGGGCCACCTTGTTGGTCGCACAGGCGCGGGCGACGGCGCGTACCGCGTTCGGCCTGCCGAGCGCCTGCGCGACTTCGGTATACGAACGCAGCTCGCCGTACGGAATCGTCTGCAGGTAGTTCCAGACTTCGAGCTGGAATGCCGTGCCGCGCGTGTGCAGTGGCAGATCGAGGCGCGGACGACGACCCTGCAGATGCTCGCCGAGACGCTGCATCCAGTCGCCAAACAGGCCCGCCTGCTCGGCCGCCATCGGCGCGATGCGTGCGGCCGGATATTCGTCGCGCAGCGCCGCAAGCAGTGCCGCGGCGGCGTCACCGAACTGCAAGAAGCAGATGCCGCGATCGCTGGCGCCGATCAGGACCGGACCGAGCGGCGTGTCGCCGTGTGCATAGGAGATCGCAACGCCCTGCCCTCCGGCGCGGTATTCGGCCGGCGTCATGCCGAGCCGGGTGTCGATCTTCTCGTAGACGCGACTGGTCGAGCCGTAGCCGGCACCGTAGATCGCGTCGCTGACCGACGGCGAGCTGCGCAGCTCGCGGCGCAGCGTGCCGAGCCGGCAGGCATCGGCATATTGCTTGGGCGTAACGCCGACCACCGCCTTGAAGCGGCGCTGGAAATGAAAAGGACTCAGGCCGGCACCTGCCGCGAGCGAGGCCAGCGACAGCCGCTCATCGGCATGCGCTTCGATATGTCGGCAAGCCTCGGCGATGCGCGCGGCCTCATCGGCAGGGGGCGCCGGGTCCGGCGGGGTCGCTTGGTGATCGGGAGCGTGCATATTCATCTTCCGCGTTCAGTGTAGGCGAGCACCTTAGGCCCTGCCCCGGACCGCCGAAATCCGGATCTTGCGCGCGCTCAGCCGGCCGCGATGACGACGCGATCGCGGCCGCCTTGCTTGGCGGCGTACATCGCCGCGTCGGCCCGTTCCAGCCAGCGATCGATACGCTCGCCGTCGCGACGTGCGGCGACGCCGACGCTGAGCGTCAGCGGTGCACCGTCCGGCCCCAGCGCCAGTGCGTGCACGTCGGCGCGCAAGGCTTCGGCCCATGCGGCTGCGTCTTCCTGTGTGCAGTCATACAACGCGACGACGAATTCCTCGCCGCCGTAGCGCGCGGCGAGATCGCCGCGACGCAGCCGCGCCTGCAGTGCGGCGCCGATGTGGCGCAGGGCCTCGTCACCCTGCGCATGCCCATAACGATCGTTGAGGGCCTTGAAATGATCGATGTCGAGATAGAGCACGACGTCGGCCGGTTCGGCGTCCAGCAATTCGCGCCAGCCGCGACGGTTGTAGAGGCCGGTCAGCGGATCGGCGACGGCCTGACGCCGCGCCAGCTCCAGCGCGGCCTGAAGCGCGAATGCCCGATCGCCGAGGCCGAACATCAGCACGAACGATTCGAACAGCCCCGCCGACAACTGGCCGTAATCGCCGAACGGCGTGCCCGGCCGCAAGGCGACGACGCCGGCCGATTCCAGGGCGGTGATCGTCAGCAGCGGCGCCCAGCCAATGAGGAAGAAACCGGCATAGCGCGAGCCGCGCCACCAGGCCCAGGCGGCGGTGAACAACAGCAAGGGACCGGTCAACACCAGCAGCGGATTGATCAAATGGCGCATGAAGCCGCGAATGCTGTCGTCGAACTGTGTGGCCAGCGTCGGCAGCAACACCAGCCAGCCGGCGCCGAGCACCGCCCAGCGCAGCCGCGGAGCATAACGACGCAGATCAGCAAAGCCGCTGAGAAAGACTGTCGCGGCCCAGACGGCGACGCCGGTCGCCAGCCGCCCCCACCACTGCGGGTCGGCGGTGAACAGCGACGCCGGCAGCGGCGAGAACGCCAGACCGCTGATGAGGTAGAACAAGAATGTATAGCTGCCCAGATACAGCGCATAGGCGAAGAACACCGGCTCGCGCAGCATCGCGCCGGCCGGCAGCGCCAACAGCGCGAACGCGAACATCGTCGCCAGCAGGCAGCCACTGATCAGCGTCGCCGTCGTATCGCGCAACGACAACTGCGACGGCGTCAGCAGGGCGAACGCCGGATGCGAATCGAGCTCGCCGTGAGGCCACAGCCGTAGCACGATGCCTCCATCGCGGCGGGCGTCGGCATCGATGGCGTAAACCAGGCCACCGAGCACATGCCAGGTGCCGGGCTGACGACCATCGCTCCAGCGGCGTCGGTCGATCTCGCGCCCATCGACGTTGCGCGAAATCGCACCGTAGCCAGGCTGCTCGATGACCAGCAATCGGTCGCCGTCCGGCCAGCGTCCGGCAATCGGGCGGACGCGCAGCCAGCTGCCGTCGCCGCTACGCGGCAACAAGGTGTCGGCGCCATACGGCTGCCAACCCGACGGCGCCGGTGACGCGGCGATCGTCGCGGCCTGCCAGTCGACCTGCAGCGACGGCTCCGACGCCGGCGTCAGCGCGCGCGGCGCATGGGCGAGCACCCAGACGTAAATCACGACGATCAGGCCGGCAACGCCGAGCGCTGCGAGCGCCGGCCAGGTCGGCATACCGGAGCGGCGCAACCGGCTCATGCGCGGCATGCACAGCCTCGCAAAGCAGAAGCAACGGCGCCTATAACAACGCTGAAAATCACCATGACGCCCGCATTGTCTTCAGCAGATGCCCCGTCGGCGACATCAGACCGCCGATCGGCAGCGAGCATACGACCGGCGTCGCCGATGCGCGCTGGCCGTTCAGCAATCCTGCAACACCACATTGGCGGCATTGCGCCCCGGCGCGCCGCTGACGCCACCGCCGGGATGGGCGCCGGCGCCGCACAGATACAGGCCGGGCAGCGGCGTGCGGTAGTCGCCCCAACCCGGCACCGGCCGGAAGCCGAACAGCTGATGCAGCGACATCGCGCCATGAAAGATGTTGCCGCCGGTCAGCGCGAAGCGCCGCTCCAGTTCCAGCGGCGACAGAATCTGCCGGTGCAGGATCGCATCGCGAAAGTTCGGGGCATAGGCGCCGATCGCGTCGATGCAGCGATCGGCGAACGATTCGGCGCGTGCATCCCAATCGTCGCCGGCCAGCTTGTACGGCGCGTACTGCACGAACAGCTGCGCGATGTGATGGCCGGCCGGCGCCAAGGTCGTATCGACCGAGGTCGGCAAGGTCATTTCGATCACCGGCTGACGCGACGGCTGACCGCGACGCGCATCCTCGTAGGCGCGCTCGATGTAATCGAGCGTCGGGCTGATATGAATCGTGCCGCGATGCTGCGGACCCGCCTCGGTGCCGGGGCAGCAACGGAAATCCGGCAGCTCGGACAGTGCCAGATTGATCTTCATCACCGCGCTCGAGTAGTCGATACGCGCCGCGGCATCGCGGAACGCCGTCGGCAGCGCGTCCGCCGCCAGCAGTTGCAGGAAGGTCACGGCCGGCGTCGCGTTGGAGATGATGCACTTCGCAGCCAGGCGCTCGCCGGACGCCAGTTGCACGGCGCGGGCACGGCCGCCGTCGGTGTCGATATGCGCCACCGGCGCATCGACACGGATCGTCGCGCCAGCCGCCTCGGCGCTGCGACGCAGCGCCTGCGTCAGTGCGCCCATGCCGCCTTCGACATAGCCCCAGACGCCGCGTGCACCGCCGGCCACGCCCATGACGTGATGCAGCAGCACATAGCCGGTGCCGGCCGCCGACGGCGGCGACATCGCGCCGATGATGGCGTCGGTCGCCAGCGTCGCCTTCAGCGCGTCGGACTCGAACCAGCGATCGAGGATCGGCGTTGCCGGACCGGTCAGCAGTTCGAGCGCAGTCGGCAAGTCGTCGCCGAGCGCCTTCAGTGCGCGATGAAAGCGCAGCGCGCGGCGGAAGTTGCGCAGCTTGTCGACGATGCCGCGCGTGCGGATTTCCGACGGCAGCGGCAGCAGCTCCGGCGGAATGTCCTCCAACGCCGGCTCCAGCGCCTCGGCGATGCGTGTCAGCCAGGCTTCGTAGCGCGGATAGGCCTGCGCGTCACGTGCCGAGAACTTGGCGATCTCTCGCCGGTTCAACTCGGCATCCGGCCCCATCAGCAGATAGCCGCCACCCGCGGTACCGCCATCTGGCAGCGGCGTGAACGATGACGGACTGCGCGGCAGCACCTTGTAGCCGTGGCGCGACAGTTCGAGATCGCGCTCGATGTCCGGCAACAACAGCGAGATCAGGTACGAGGCGGTCGATGCGCGATAGCCAGGCGCGATCTCCTCGCTGACCGCCGCGCCGCCGACGATGCCGCGCCGTTCGAGCACCAGCACCTTGCGCCCGGCACGCGCCAGATACGCGGCGCAGACCAGGCCGTTGTGGCCGGCGCCGACAATGATGCAATCCCAGGCGCCGCTCATGGTGCGCTGCCCGCGGGACGCAGGGTTTCGGTCGGCAGCGGCAGGCGACCGATCGCCGGCGCCGTGAGGCTGCCGAAGTACAGCGTCGGCCCGTAGGCGATGACGCTGGTGATCGGCGCATACGGCGGCGGCGCCTGCGGGTCGGATGGATCACCGGCGTACTGGAAGTTGTGCACCAGCGTGCCATCGGCGTCGAACGCCACGACCCCGCTGTGTGCGACGGCCTTGGGCAGCAGAAACGACGGCAAGCGGTAGGCCAGCTTGCGCAGCCACGGGTAAGACGCCATCGCGTCGAGCGTGGCGTCGCGCGGCGCGTACAGCGCAATCCAGACGTGGCCGGCAGTATCGACACTGAGATTGTCCGGAAAACCCGGCAGACGGTCGACAAAGATCTCTTGCTGACCGGCGTGTTCGCCGCGCAGCCAGTAGCGCCAGACCCGGTACTCGTTGGTTTCCGACACGTAGAGGCAGGCGCCGTCGCAGCCGAAGGCGATGCCGTTGGCAAAGTGCAAACCGGACATCAGTGTCCGCGTTTGGCCGCTGGCCGGGTCGTAGCGCAGCACGCGGCCGCTGTCGCCGTGCTCGAGGATGTCGGCCATCAGCCGATCCGGCCCGAAACGCGCCGAAGCGTCCGTGAAATACACGTCCGGATCGGCATCCGACTGCGCGACGTCGTCGGGGAAGCGGAACGGGATACCGTCAGCCGCCGTACTGAGCACGCGAACCTGGCCGTCGGTGCCGATCTGCAGCAAGCCGCGACGCGCGTCGGCGACAAACAAACCCTTGCTGCCGACGCTGATGCCGAGCGGACGGCCACCGGTCTTCGCCAGCAGCTCGCCGTGGCGGCCGTCGCCATCGAAGCGCATCACGCGGCCGTCGTCGTAACCGGCATAGATCCGCCCCTGGGCGTCGAGCGCGATGCCTTCCGGCCCGTCGCCGACGCCGACGGCGAGGCGCTCGATGCCGCGCAGCGCGTCGTTGTCCGGGTAGGCGTCGGCCGGCGGCGCCAGCCCCGGCGACCAGCGCTGCGGGGCGATCGGCACCGGCCACAGGGCCAGGTAGGCGATCAGCACGACGAGCAGCGCGAGGCAGATCCTGACGGTCTTCATATGGCGTCTCCCGCAGCGGGACCGCCATTCTTGCGGCTTTGGCCCATCCTTGGCCAGCGACCACCCGACTGTGGTCACAGGGCAATTACCCCGGCCGTCGTCACGCCGCTACAATGGGTCGATCCGGCCGTCTGGCGCCTGCCCCCAGCGCTGCACAGCCACGGAAGCGGACACGACGACGACAGGACGACGCATGCCGGCGACGGGGCCGGTCGCCGCGATCGCCCTGCGACACATCCCGACCGCGCCCGCTGGGCCGCGGCGATGGGTTGCCGACCGTGCAGACGCTTCCGCCAGATTCCAATAATCAAGGAGTGGCGATGTCTCTCAAGAATCCGGTCGAAATGCTGGTGCAGTGGGCCAAGGAACAGCCGAACCGCGGCTGGCTCTACCAGCCTGTCGACGGCGTCTGGAAGAAGTACACCTTCGCCGAATGCGAAGCGCAGGTCCGCGGCATGGCCACGGCGCTGCGCAAACTGGGCCTGCCGCCGGGTTCGAGCGTCGCCATTTCCGGCCGCAACACCGCGCACTGGGTGCTCGCCGACCTGGCGATCGCGATGGCCGGCTACGTCAGCGTCGGCCTCTACCCGAAGCAGTCGCGCGACGCAGTCAAGTTCATCCTCGAGCACTCCGAGACCAAGGCCATCTTCATCGGCCCGATGCCGGACGCCGACGACTTCATGAGCGCAGTGCCGGAAGGCGTGATCAAGATCGGCTTCCCGTTCCCGGACGTGAAGGGCTGCGAGCATCAGTGGGATGACCTGGTACGCGCGTCCGAGCCGTTTGCCGGCTACCAGGCGCCGCCGACCGACGAGATCTACACGCTGATCTACACCTCCGGCACCACCGGCAATCCGAAGGGCGTGATCATCACCATCGGCAACATGCTGTTCGCTGCCGAAGGCATGATGAAGGCGATGCCGGGCGTCGGCACCGAGCGCTTCTTCTCGTATCTGCCGCTGGCACATGCCTTCGAGCGCGGCGCCGTCGAACTCGGCTCCATCTACTACGGCGCCGAGGTGTTCTTCCTCGAAAGCATCGAAAAGCTCGCGCAGCAGCTGCCGGAAATCGCGCCGACGCGCTTCTTCGGCGTACCGCTGGTTTACGGCCGCTTCCAGGCCGGCATCCTGCAGAAGCTGCCGCAGAAGAAGCTCGACAGACTGCTGAAGATTCCGCTGGTCTCGTCGCTGATCAAGAAGAAGATCAAGACCGGCCTGGGCCTGCAGAACGCGCGCTACATCTTTGCCGGCGCGGCGCCGATGCCAGTTCCGCTGATGCTTTGGCTCGACAAGATCGGCATCACGGTCCTGCAGGGTTACGGCATGACCGAAAACAACATCTACGCGACAGCGAATCTGCCGGGCGCGAATCGCTGGGGTTCGGCGGGCCGGGCGCAGCCCGGTGCCGACATGCGCATCGGCGAAGACGGCGAGATCCAGTTCAAGCACCCGGCCGTCACGCGGGGCTACTACAAGGACGCTGAGAAGACCGCCGAGCTGTTCACGGCCGACGGCTGGTTGCGCACCGGCGACAAGGGTCGCATCGACGAGGACGGCTACCTCTACATCACCGGCCGCACCAAGGACATCTTCAAGACGCAGAAGGGCAAGTACGTCGCCCCGGCGCCGATCGAAGGCGCGCTGTCGCGCTGCACGGACATCGACCAGCTGTGCTTCGTCGGCTCCAACCTCAAGCAGCCGATCATGATGATCACGCTCAGCGAGGACGCGCTGAAGAAGCCGCACGCCGAAGTCGAAGCCAACCTGCTGGCCGAGATGAACGCCGTCAACGCCGAACTCGAAGACCACGAGCGCATCGCCAAGATCATCGTCTGCAAGGAACCGTGGACGATCGACAACCACCTGATGACGCCGACCATGAAGGTCAAGCGCAACGAAGTCGAAAAGCGCTACACCGCGATCATCGACGCCCACGCCCCCAACGTAAAAGAAAAAATCGTCTGGGAGTGAGCCCGGGCTTTCGAGGAGTGCCGGTGGCACTCCTCGCCGGGCGAACCGGTGGGGTTGGGGCCCCACCGCGGGAGCCGGGCGCGACGGTTCACGGTGCGAGCCCTGGGCGCTGTCTCATGGCGAGGGTCGCGGCTTGCGCCGCTCCTACTGCAAGGAGCCCTGTTCCGTTTGTAGGAGCGGCGCAAGCCGCGACCCTCGCGCTCAGTCCCTGCCCAGCCACCCGCGCCAGCCGAACCACGCCAGCGGCAGCAGCATGCTCACCAACAGCACGCCCAGCGCAAGCGGATAGCCCCAGGCCCATTTCAGCTCGGGCATGTGCGCGAAGTTCATGCCCCAGATACCGGCCAGTATCACCGGCGGGATCGTCACCACCGACGCCACGGTCAACAGCTTCATCACCGCGTTCTGCGCGGTATTGATGAAGCCGAGAATCGCGTCGAGCAGGAATTGCAGCTTCTCGGTGAGCTGATCGTCGAATTCCTCCAGCGTCTTCAGGTCGCTGGCAATGACCTTCAGGCGTGAGCGCGCGGCCTTCGTCAGAAAGCTCGGTGCGCGATTCTCGACAAAGCCCAACGTCCGCGCGAAGCCGAGCAATGACGGCCGGAAGCGCGCCAGGCGTCCTTCCAGGCGCCCGACGCACAGCATCAGATCCTGCAGGTCCGACGTGCGCAGTCGGGCGTCGACGAAGACGGCATCCGACAGCTGCGCGACATCGCCGGCAATCTTCTGCATCTCGCCCGCCACTTCGTTGATCGACGTTTCCAGCAGCAGCGCGAAAACCGAGACGGGGGTGGTCTCGCGGCTGTGCTGCCACTGTGTAGCTGCGGCGTCGATCGCGCGCGACGGTGCGTAGCGCAGGCTGATCAGGAAGCGCTCATCGAGCGCCAGCCCCAGCGGCGTGTCGGGACCACCATCGTCAGCCGCCATCGCCACCTGCATGTGCAGGGTGCGCTCGTCATCGCGGTTGCGCTGCGCCAGGCCCAGTGCGCTGACGGCCTCTCGCGACGGCATCGCGAAACCGCTCATACGTTCGATGCGCCGAATTTCCTCGGGCGTCGGATTGCAAAGGTCGAACCAGACGCCGTCCACCGGCAGCTCGCGCTCCGGCGTCCAGACAACGGGAGATTCATGATCCGCAAGATGGATGGTCAGCATTCGGGTCCCCGGCATACGCGACACACCGCGCCAGCATCGGTATCCCGCATCGCGGCACAATGCCGGCTGAACGACGAATCACTGAATGGAAAGCCCGATGAGCATCGAGATTCGCAGCGCCGAGGTCACCGACGCCGCGGCCGTCGCGCGCTTGTCCGGCATGTTCGGCTACGCGCCCGACGTCGCTGCCCATTCCGAGCGCCTGGTCCGCCTGTTGTCACGTGCCGACCATGCCGTTTGGGTGGCCGAAGCCGAGGGCCGGATCGCCGGCTGGCTGCACGCCTGCCAGCAGCTGGCACTCGAGAGTGGCGGCTTTGCCGAAATCCTCGGCCTGGTCGTCGACGAGCAACTGCGCAGCCATGGCATCGGTGCCGCGTTGTTGCGCACCGCCGAGCAATGGGCCGGCACGCAGGGCCAGCGCAGCATCCGCGTGCGCTCCAACACCGCGCGCGAACGCGCCCATCAGTTCTATCTGCGCGAGGGCTACGTTGCGACCAAACGCCAGCAGGTTTTCAGCAAGACCCTGTAGGCGTGCCGGCCGTCAATCCGGCAGCTTGCGGAACGCAATCGCGAACCGGTTCCAGGCGTTGCTCGACCCGCGGCAATACGCGGCACGCCCCACTGTCGGCCTGATGCGCGGCGGCGCCGATCCGCACTGGACTTTGGTCACCGGCAACGGCGAGCGGCTGCGTGTCACGCACCGGCCAGGCCTGCTGTACACGGACTTGCGCGTGCTGTTCGAAGCCGCGCTCGGCGGCATCGACATCGCGCTGCTGCCGCTGCGCATCGTCTGGCCGGCGCTGGAGCAAGGCACGCTGATACGTCGCATCGCGCTGGACGACCGACGATCCGGCATTCACATGCCCCATGCGCAGCGCCGCGAAACGCGGCCGTCGGTCCGGGCGCTGATCGAATTTCTGGCGGCGTAGGTGCCGAACGCACTGACCGGCGGCGAAGTGCCGCCGCCTTGAACGGCGACAGCCGTCAGGCGAAGACGATGGTCTTGTTGCCGTCGACGATGACGCGGTCCTCGACGTGCCAGCGCACCGCGCGCGCCAGCACCTGGCGTTCGAGGTCGCGGCCGAGACGACGCAGGTCCGGCACTTCGTGGCGATGCGAGACGCGGCCGGTGTCCTGATCGATGATCGGACCCTGGTCGAGATCCGAGGTCACGTAGTGCGCCGTGGCGCCGATCAGCTTGACGCCGCGTGTGTACGCCTGCTGGTAGGGGTCGGCGCCGACGAAGGCCGGCAGGAAGCTGTGATGGATGTTGATGATGCGCTGCGGGTAGTGCGCGACGAATCCGGCCGTGAGAATACGCATGTAGCGCGCCAGCACGATGAAGTCGGTACGACCGTCGAGCACGGCCAGCATGCGCGCCTCGGCCTCGGCATGCGTGGCCGCATCGATCGGCACATGCTCGAACGGCACGCCGAAGCGCTCGACCTCGCCGCGCAGATCGTCGTGATTGGAAATGACCACCGGGATGTCGACGCGCAGCTCGCCGCGCTGCCAACGCCACAGCAACTCGAACAGCGCGTGATCGTGCTTGGAGACGAGGATGGCCATGCGCGGCTTGTCGGCCGCATAGCTGATGCGCCAATCCATCGTGAAGCGGCTGGCGACCTGCTCGCGAAACGCCGTCTCCAGCACCGCGCGCGGCACGTCCAGGTGCGGCGTCTGAAATTCCAGGCGCAGGAAGAAACGACCGCCTTCCGGATCGGTCGAATGCTGATCGAGCTCGGTGATGTTGACGCCGTGCTCGCAGAGGAACGTGGTCACGGCGGCGACGATGCCCGGCTGGTCCGGACAGGTGATCAGCAGACGGGCAGTCGTTTCGGGTTCGGTGGTCATGGCGCGCGCAGCAAAGGACGCCGGTTTATACAGAAACGCCAACTAAAGGAAAACCACCAGACGCCGACTCAGGCCGGGCCTTGAACCGCAGATTCCACAGATGCCGCGGCCCACGCTCGACAGCACTTTTCTGCGAAATCCGTGAAATCTGCGGTTAAACAGGCTTCTACGCGTTGACCATGGCCTTGAGTTTGGCGGCCTCGGTGGGGAACCACGGGCCGTTGGCCTTCAGCGTCTCGGCAACCACGCGGCGCGCGTCGCTGTCGCGGTGCAGGGCCTGCAACGCCTTGACGCGCAACTCGGCGACCAGCAGACGGTTGGCGCCGTAAGCGAGCTGCGCCGCCTGTTCGAGATGCGGCAGCGCCTCATCGGCCTTGCCACGTTCGAGCAGGCTCTTGCCCCAGCGCTCGGGGTACACATAGTCGTCCGGCCAGGCGGCGACCAGCTGCGGCATCAGCGCGTCGTAGGCGCTGTAGTCGCCGGTCAGCGACGCCAGCTGATCGCGGTAGACGCGCAGGTTGTCGTCGAGGTTGCGGTCCTTTTTGAAGTCGCCGCCGATGTCCTTTTCGACGTCGGCGATGGCGCGTTCGAGCAATGCCTCCTGCGCATCCTTTTCACCCAGTGCGCCGTCGATGTCGAACAGTGCGAACACCGCCGAGCGCTTGTCGGCGCAAGGCTGTTCGCCGAACACGCCCTGCTCGACGAGCTGCTGCGCCGCCGGCTGCTGCTCGCCGATCAGCGTCTTGGCGTCGGGCTGCGCCTCGACGATCGGCATGTAGCGATCGAGCTCGTACGGACGCTCGCAACCCAGATCGCCCGCCAGGACCGTCTTGCCGAAGGCCAGCGCGGTCTTCTTGTCGTCGGCCTTGACCGCTTGTAGGAAGTGCAGGCGCGCCATCCACAGCGCCGCCTGTGTGTCGTTCTGCAGCGCCTTGCGCGCGTCGTCCGGCAGGCCGGCAAACCACTGCAGGCCGCCGTCCGCGTCATAGCGCGCGTGATAGGACTTCAGCACGCTGCGGCCGGCAACGACCGAGGCTTGCGAACCGTCCTTGACCTTGTCGCGCTCGGCCTGCAGCGTCTGGCCGCTGTCGATGATCTTGTTGATCTGCGGATAGAACTCGGCGCGCGTCTTTTCACCGAGGATGCGGCCCAGCTCCTGACCGTCCGCGCGCAATACCAGGTAGCTGGGCAAAAACTTGATGCCGTACTGTTTCTGCAGCGACGCGCCGTCGGGCGAGTCGGCGTCGACTTCGACGACCACCGCTTTCTTCTCGACCGCGTCCCATTGCGGGCCGGTGAGGATATTGGTCGCCATGAAGTAGCAGGAGTAGCACCACGGCGCGTGGAAATCGACGATCAGCGGCAGTTGCTGCGCCTTGGCCTTGGCGCGCGCTTCATCGAACGACATCTCGGGCTTGACCGAGGGGGTGTCGGCGGCCGGCGTCGCGGCCGTTGGCGCGGCCGCAGCAGGCGTGGTCTCCGGCTTGCGATTGCAGCCGGCCAGCGCCATCGCCGCGACGGCGGCGACAGCGATCAAACGAAACGAGGTAGTCATCACGGATCCAGCGGCGGAAGTGTGGGAACGTCCTTCGGAGGCTGGGAATAGTACGCGATGCGGGCGACGTAGGGCTTGTTCGTGGCGGGATTTGGAATATTGGACACGCCTTCATATTCCAGAAGCTTCTTCGTTTCGGGGTCGTAAGTGACTACCAGCGGATCGACGAACCAGCGCAGCAACGAGTCCGGCTCGACGCGAAAGCGCACTGCCGGCTTGCCCTCGAACGTGGTGTCGCCGATGCGCTTGGCGCGGAAGCGATAGCTCGCCAGGTTGCCGGCGACGCCGAACGTGAACGTAAAGGTCTTGTGCGCCATCAGCGTCGCGAAGTTGGCGACCAACAGCGCGTGAAAGCCGGAATCCGCGCACATCGGCTGCGCGTGCTCGATGGTCTTTTTCTTCAACGGATCGTCGCGCGTGCTGCGCTTCTCCATCGCGATCCCGTCCTTGCTGACCGACGTGATGGCCTCGTGATAGCCGTCGGTCTTCATATCGAAGTCGTAGACCGGCACGTAAGGGTCTTGGTCGAACTTCAGCGTCTTGTCGCCGATCAGCGTGCCATCCGGCGCGTAGTAGCGGATCGTGCCACCGAGCCAATGTCCATGGTCGACCTGCTCGTGATGAACCTCGGTGTACAGATAGCGGCCGCTTTTGAGGTCATAGGCATAGCCGTAGAACTTCAGGGTCTCGGCCCAGGCCGCGCTGCTGCAGATCAGTAGCAGCGCGGCACCGGCGGCGGCGGCCAGCCGCGTCATGCCGACCGCTCCGCGCGGCGCGTGAAGCGGTAATGCGCCACGCCCCACTCCTCACCGCCGGCATAGCCGAACAGCTCGGCGACGGCCATGTAGAACATGCGCCAGCGTTGGAACCAGACCTTGGCATCGGCGTCGCCATAGCCTTTGCGGAACACGTCGAGGATTTCATCCTGCATCGCGTCCATACCGGCCAGCCACTGGTTGGCGGTCCGCTCGTAATGCCGGCCGTTCACCCACCACTGTTCCTCCAGTTTCAGGTCGTCCTGGAAATGCGCGAACAAGTGCTCGCTGGGCATGGTGCCGCCGGTGAAGAAGTAGCGCGTCATCCAGTCGCTGTCGCCCTCGTCCTCGAAGTGGTAGGCCAGCAGTTTGTGCGCGAAGACGTGGACGAAGAGCTGACCGTCCGGCTTCAGCCAGCGCGAGACCTTGGCGAACAGAAGGCCGTAATTCTTCATGTGTTCGAACATCTCGATCGACAGGATGCGGTCGAAGCCTGTCCTGAGCCCCGTCGAAGGGCCTGTACTGAGCTCGGTCGAAGGGCCGTCGCGCAGCTGCGCCTCGGGGATTTCGACGTCGACGATGTTGCCGGTGACGATCTGCAGGTTGTCGAGTCCGCGCTCGCGCGCCTGGGCGAGGATGTATTCGCGCTGGCCATGCGAGTTCGACAGGCCGACGACCGGTGAGTTCGGATAGCGCTCGGCCAGCCACAGCGACAGCGATCCCCAGCCGCAGCCGAGATCGAGCATGCGCTGGCCGTCGACCAGCCCCGCGCGCATCGCGTACAGGCGGAACATCTGCTCCTCGGCTTCGTCCAGCGCCTCGTCGCCGTTCGGATAGAAGCAGCACGAATACTTCAGCCGCGGACCGAGATGCAGATGAAAGAACTCGGCCGGCACCTCGTAGTGCTGATCGTTGGCAGCGCCGGTTTCGATGGCGATCGGGCTCGCGCGCAGTTCGGCAAGAAACCTGGCGAAGCGCTGCGCGCGCTTTTCGCCGTTGGTCGCCGCCTCGTCAACCAGGCGCCGCGCAATCAGCTTGCGCATGCCGGCACGCGCCACGTTGTCGGGAATCCAGCCTCGTTCACACCAGTCGATGACGCTCATGGGTTTGGACATGCTCTTGCTAATCGGAACGGGAAGTCGGTTTGGGTGGCCACGGCACCAATGCGCTGGTGGTCCGCACGTATTCGGCATAACCGGGCTTGCGGCGCATCATCTCGGCCTCCAGCAGCGGCATACCGGACAACCGCGTCAGCAGCCAGGCCATGACCAGCGGCGCGATCAAGCTGGTCCATCCGAACGGCGCGCCGAGCGCGAGCGGCACATAGGCGAGCCAGTGCACACACTCGAAGAAGTAATTCGGATGTCGCGACCATTTCCACAGGCCGCGCCGGCAAACCTGGCCACGATTCGCCGGGTCGGCGCGAAACGCCTCCATCTGCCGGTCGGCGATGCCTTCGCCGAGTACCGCGATCAGCCAGATGACGACCGCTGCCACGCAGGCGCCGGTGGCCGGCATCGTGTCGCGAAACGACAGCGCCAGAAACGCCGACGCCGACAGGATCAGCGTGAACAGATTCTGGAACTGGAAGAACCAGAACATGTTGAAGTTGGCGCGTGCACCCCAGTCGTCGCGGAATTTCTTGTAGCGAAAGTCTTCCGGCTTGCCGGCGTTGCGACGCCAGATGTGCGTGCCGAGGCGCAGCCCCCAGAGGCCGCCCATGACCCCGGCCAGGATCCGCAGCGCCGGCGGCGCGTCACCGGCCAGGGCATAGACCACCGCCAGGCCGCCGAGCGTCCACGACCAGATGGCATCGACGACCCCGGCGTTGCCGCTGCGCCACTGCAGCAGCCAGGCGATCGCCTTGGCGACGATCACGATCAACACGGTCAGCAAAAAGGCTTCGAGCATTGGCATCTTGCGCGTCTATACGGGCGAATCGCCGTTGCGGATGCCGATCGACGCTAGCGCCGCCGGCTGAACCTGCGATGTCGCATCAGCACGCGCCCTCGCCGATCGCACCGAGCAGCGCACGGCTGCTGCCGGCCAACGCCTCGCGCCACGGCAGGCCGACGATCTCGCGGCCGGTCACGCTGTCGGCGAAGGGCAGCCGCTCGCCGTCGCCGATCACGTAGCGGTAGTCCATCGTCACTTCGCAGCCGGCCGGCAGATCGGCGAGCGCGAAGATGAAGCCCAGGTGCCACAGCGCGGTCGGCGTGTAGCTGTGATTGACGTAGCACTCGTCGCTCCATTCCGGCGTCAACGAGAAGTGGTCCTCGAACCAGCGCACGCTGGACTCCACCTCGATCGAATCCGGCGCATAGGTCCGCAGGCGCGCTTCCGGCCAGACCGTGTGCACCCGGTCCGGCGCGACGATCACGGCGCCGCGGGCGACCGGCTCGTCGAGATAGAGGCCCTTGCCGGCCAGGGGGATCGACGACACATCGACGCGGTAGCAGGGAACGATCACGGCAGTGGCGAGCAGACCCGAAGGCGGGCGCGCCAGCTTAGAGCTTTCAACCGGCCGCCGACAGAGCGGAAGCGCCCCCAGCCGATCGCGCCTCAGCCCAGCAGCGTGCGACGGAAACCGTCGAGTGTGCGCTGCCAGGCCAGCGTTGCCGCCGCCTCGTCGTAGCGTGGCGTCGTGTCGTTGTTGAAGCCGTGCTGCACGCCGGGATAGACGTAGGCCTCGTAGCGCACGCCGACCGCCTTCAGCGCCGCCTCGTACGGCGGCCAGGTGGCGCCGACGCGATGATCTTCGCCGGCGAAGTGCAGCATCAGCTCGGCGCGAATGTTCGGCACCAGATCGGCCGGCGGTGCGACGCCGTAGAACGGCACGGCAATCTTCAGCTCCGGCAGCCGCGTCGCCAGCAGGTTGGCAACCCCGCCGCCGTAGCAGAAGCCGACGACACCGAGCCGGCCGTTGCCATCAGGCCGCGCCTGCAGCCAGCGCGCGGCGGCAACGAAATCTTCGTGCGTGCGCGCCTGGTCGAGCTTGGGGAACAGCGCCCGCGCGGCGTCCTCGTCACCCGGATAGCCGCCGAGCGGGTACAGCGCGTCCGGCGCGTAGGCGATATAACCGTCGACCGCCAGACGCCGCGCGATGTCCTCGATATGCGGGTTCAGGCCGCGGTTTTCGTGCACCACCAGCACCAGCGGTGCCGGCGCGGTGGCGGCGGCCGGCCGCACCAGATAGCCGCGCACGCGGCCATAGCCGTCGGGCGAGTCGATGACGACGTAGCGGCCGTCGATACGGCGGTCGTCCGGGCGAATCTGCTGCGCGTACACGAAGCGCGGGCTCAGCGCCTCCAGCAAAGCCAGCGCGGTGACCCCGGCGGTCGCGTAGCGTGCCGCGCCGCGCAGGAAACCGCGCCGGTCGATGAGACCGTGCACGTACTGGTCGAACAGCTGCAACACCTCGGGCGCGAAATCGCTGGCGCGCTGCATCGGACGCTCGTCACTCATGCCGTTCTCCGTCGTTGGCGAAGCCTGGAGCTTCCGTTCTACAGCACGCCGGCCGACTTCAGAAGTGCTTGCGCAGCTCGATCCAGACCGTGCGCGGCCGCCCGACATAGGCGCCCTTGGGACCGGTGAAGCCGGACGTCGCGTAATAGCGGTCGAAGATATTCTCGACGCGCAGCATGGCCTCGGCGCCACCGGGCAGCGATTGCGTGGCGCTGGCGTCGGCAATCGTGAAGCCCTTGAGATGATCGCCATCGCGGTCGAGCTGGCTCGACACGTATTGCAGGCCGGCGGCCAGCGCCGTGCCAGTCGGCGCGATCTGGTAGCGCGTCCACAGGCCGGCCTGCTGGTGTGGTGCGTTCGGGAAGCGGTCGCCGACCGAATGGTCGATGGATTGTCCGTCGACACTGCCGGTGATGCGCGCGTCGTTGTAGGCGTAGTTGCCGGTCAACACCCAGTTCTGCGTGAGATCGGCAGTGACGCTGGCCTCGATGCCCTTGCTGGTCACCTCGCCGATCGGCGCGAGCTGATCGACACCGTCGACCGGGTCCTTGGAATCGTCGACCTGCAGGGTGTTCTTGCGCACGATGCGATAGACCGCCAGCGTGCTCTGGATGCGGCCGTCGAGCAGGTCGGTCTTGATGCCGCCTTCGACCTGCGAGCCGGTCTGCGGCTTGAACGGGCCGCCGGCGGTCGTCGATTGATCATCGACGTCCTGCGGCTCGAAGGTATCCGACCAGCTGACGTACAAGGACATGTCGCTGCGCGGTTTGACGATCAGGCCGAAACGCTTGGTGGTCGCGTCGTCGTCGTAGCTCGATTGCGTCTCGCGGTCGCGATCGTCGAACCAGTCGTGGCGCAGACCGGCGACGACGATCACATGCGCACCGAGCCCGAGCTGCTCCTGCGCGTAGACGCCGTAGCGCAGCGCCCGCGCATCGGCCAGTGTCGGCGTCAGCGCGTCCAGATCGTAATCGGCAATCGAGGTCTGCCCGTACTGCGGATCGGACAGCGACAGCGACGGTACGTCATTGGTCGACTTGAGCTGGCTGTCCGAGTTCTCGCGATACCAGTCGGCGCCGGCCAGTACCGTGTGATGAATGAAGTCGTCGCCGCCGAAGCGGCCGATCAGATTGCTGCCGCCGGAGATGCCGGTGACGTGCCGGCGCTGCCAGCGGAACTGCCGCGTCACCGCGTCATCGACGCCGTCGTCGTCGGTATCGACGAGCTTGAGCGGCTCGTGGTACTCCTGAAACTCGTGGTAATCGAACCAGCGCGCCGACGCATTGAACGACCACGCGTCACTGAGCTGGCTGTCGAGTCGCGCCTGCGTGACGAGACCGTTGTAGCGGATGAAGTCGAACTTCTCGTTGACGTTCCAGCTGCGCTTGGCGAGGAAGTGGCCGTTCTCGTCGACCGGAATACCGCGCAGGCGATTGCCCGGCAGATCCTGGTGATAGTCGGTGACCTGCAGGACGAGCTTGGTCTGCGGAGCCAGGCGAAAACCGAGGCCGCCGTCGCCGATCCAGGTCTTGCTTTGCGCGTTGTGCCGGAAGCTGTCGTAGTGCTCGTAGAACACACCGGCGCGACCGGTGATCGCACGATCCGCGGTCAACGGACCGGTGACGTCGCCGGACGCGCCGTAGCGATCATAGTCACCGCCGATCGCGCGCAGATTGGCGGCGAACTGATCGCTGGGCTTCTTCGTCACATAGTTGACGGCACCGCCCGGTGCGCCGGGACCATACAGCATGCCGGCCGGTCCTTTGAGAAATTCGACGCGCTGAATCGTGAACAGCTGCGGCACCGAGAACGTCTGGAACGGATCACCGCGCAAGCCGTCGTAGTAGTTCACGTCCTGGCTGAAACCGCGCATCGTCACCGTCGCGTAGTTGTTGGCGCTGATGCCCGGCACCTGCCGGTACAGATCGGTGATGTCGCGCGCGCCCTGATCCTGGATCAACTGCGCATTGACGATCTGCACCGCCTGCGGCACGTCCAGCGGTGCGGCTGGCACCTTGCCGACATCGGTCTGGTCGACGCGATAAAGCTTTTGCGCACGCTGCGTGACGACGATCTCGGCGATGCCGTCGTCGCGCACTGCGTCGCCGTCTGGCGCGGCATCCGCGGCCCAGGCCGATGCGGCGAAAGTGGAACCGGCCAACAACACGAAAATCGAAGGGCGCAACATGAAAATCCTTGGGGGGACGGATCGAATGAGGAGAACGCGTCAGTAGACGTCGCGGCGGTAGGCACCCTGTTCGATCAGCGTGTCGACGCGCGTGTCGCCGAGCGCCGCGCGCAGTTCGCGATCGACGGCTGCGGCCATGCCTTCGAGGCTGCCGCAGACCAGGAACACCGCGCCGCGATCGGCCCAGCGACGTAATTCGTCGGCGGCGTCGCGCAGCAGGTCTTGCACGTAGCGGCCGCAACCGGCGTCGCGCGAATACGCACGGTCGAGCCGCGCCAAGGTGCCGTCGGCACGCCAGGCCTGCAGCTCGTCGTCGAAGTACGCGTCGAACGCCGCATTGCGTTCGCCGAACAGCAGCCAATGACCCCCACGCCCTGCGGCGGCGTGCGCTTGCAGGTGCGCCCGCAGGCCGGCCATGCCGGTGCCGTTGCCGATCAACACCAGCGGCGCTTCGCCCGGCGTGTGCCGGAAGCCCGGATTGGCGCGCAGGCGCAGCGCCAGTTCGCCGCCTTCCGGCAGGCCGGCCGTCAGCCAGCCGGAGCCGAGTCCCAGGCTGCCGTCGTCGCGGCGCACCTGACGCACCAGCAGCTCCAGGCGACCGTCGGCGGCGATCGAGGCGATCGAGTACTCGCGCACCGGCAGGCGGCTTGCCACATCCGCGCCGGACAGCGGCACATCGAGCACCGCCGCCGCTCCGCCATCCTGCGCCTCGACGGCGAGCGCGGCGGGCGCCATCGCCGGCCATGTCGTCGCAGGGCGAGGCGCGACTTCGGCGATGTCGCCGGCCTGCCAGTGCGGCGCGCCGTCGATCGCCTCGAACGCGAGCCGGTAGGTGGGCAGCCCGATGCCGCCCGCATTCAGGCAGCGGCGCTCGATCAGCCGCCATCGCGTGAACGCCGGCGCCACGGTAACGCCGATGTCGGCGGCGCCGCACGCCAGCAAGGCCTCGCGCCACGCGGCCAGCGCGGTCGCCTCGTCACCGTCGGCTTCGATCGTCGCAAACAGCGGCCTCGCACCGGCAGCCAGCAGCCAGCGCTCGACGGCGCGCCCGAAGGCACAGAACTGCGGATATTCACGATCGCCGAGCGCCAGCACACCGAAATGCAACTGCGTCAGCGCCGGGCTCAGGCGCATGGTCGTGCGCGCAAAACGCCGCGCCAGATCCGGCGGCTCGCCGTCGCCGTAGGTGCTGACGACGAACAGCGCCTGGCGGGCCTGACCCAGCAGCTCGGCGTCGAGCTTGGCCAGCGGCAGCACCGCGACGCTAGCGCCGGCCGCCGCGCAGGCCTGCGCCGCCTGCCGCGCGTAGCGCTCGGCACCGCCGGTCTGGCTGGCGTAGGCGATCAGCCAGTCGGCCGTCGCCGCATCCGCGGGTTGGACCGGGGTGCTGAGCGGAGTCATTGACACCGTGGCGCGGCGTCGACGGCGACGCAGATAAAGCAGCAGGCCGGTGATCGTGAACATCGGCATCGTCAAGGCCGCGAGGCCCATGACGATCTGCCCCGGCAGACCGAAAAACTGACCGCGGTGAATGGGCAGGATGTTGCCGACAATGACCGCACCGAGCGGCCGGTCCGCGTATCGGTCCAGCGACACCAGTGTGCCGTTGCGCGCCTCGATCTCGTAGCGATCCGTCATGCGCGAATAGCGCGCGCCACGCGGCAAGCGCTCGATGCGCAAGCGGCCTTGCTGCGGCGCGGTGAACAGCGTCGCCTGTCCGTAGTCGGGACCGACGCTGGCGACGAAGGTCCGCCATGCCGAATCGAGCGGCACCACCGCCGCGGGCGCGCGCTCGCCGCGCGGTCCGTGCGCCTCGCGTCGCGCCGGCGCCTCACCGGTCAGCATCCGCGTGACACCGGCGCGATACCACTCGTAAGACCACCAGAGGCCGGTCAGCGCGAATACCAGATAGACCAACGCCACCCAGGTGCCGATCACGATGTGCAGCGAACGATAGAGGTTGTGCCCGGTCCGACGCAGATCGAGCGCCAGCCAGGCTCGCCAGTTCAGCGGCTGGCGCGGCCAGCGCAGGTACAGACCGGACAGCACGAAGAAGATCAGCGACAGCGCGGCGATGCCGGTGATCTGCCGACCGTAGCCGTTCGGGCCGTCCGGCAGCGCCAGCCAGCGGTGCACACGGCGAACGAACGAAAAGAATGCGCTGCCGCGCTCGGGGCCGAGCACCTCGCCGCTGTACGGATTGACGTAGACCAGCTGACGCTCGCCGCGCGCGCCCGGCGCCGACAGGCGGGCCTGCGCAGCAGCGGCCGGGTCGGAGTGCAGCACCAGACGGTCGACCTGCTGTCCTGGCGCCTGCGCCTCGAGCCGCGCACGTAGTGCGTCCGGGCTCAGCGCTGGCGCGCCCGGCGCTTCGACACGGGCGCGATCATGGCTCAGTGCCGCCATGATCTCGTCCTCGAAGCTCATGAGGCCGCCGGTCAGGCCCATCACGGCAAGCACCAGGCCGGCGCTGATGCCGAGCAGCCAGTGCAGCTGAAAAAGAAGACGTCGCGTCACAAGGCGGATCCGGATCGAAGACCGGATCGTCGCCGCGGGTGGCCCGCAGCATCCGGCAGAGCGCCGGAGTATAAATTAAATGATAATCGTTTTTATTACGATCGGGTCATGCGCATGACGCCACGCCGACTCAATGCCGCGTTTCGTTGGACGGCTGGCTATTGGCCGGCACGAACAGCTTGCGTGCGTCGTCGGCGCTGAACGAGTACTCGCGACCGCAGAACTCGCAGGTCACGTCGAACTTGCCGTGCTCCTGCAGGTGCTCCTCGATCTCCGCTTCGCCGAGCGAGCGCAGCATCGCGCCGATGCCGTCGCGCGAGCAGCGGCAGGCCAGTTGCACCGGCTGCGGATCGAAGACGCGCACATCGTCCTCGTGGAACAGGCGGCGCAGCAGGGTCAGGCCGGGCGTTTCGGCCAGTTCGGCTTCCTGCAGCGTGTTGAACAGGACGCTGACGTGCTGCCAGTGGTCCTCGCTGCTGTTCTTTTCACCCAGCGGCAGGCGCTGCAGCATCATGCCGCGGATGTGCTGGCCGTCGTAGGCCAGGCGCAGCAGCGTCGGCAACTGCTCGGACTGGGCGAAGTAGAACTCCAGCGCCTCGGCGAGGTGCTGGCCTTCGATGCCGACGATGGCCTGATAGTTCTGACCGCCGCGCTCCGGCTCCAGCAGCAGGCCGAGCTGGCCGCCCTGCAGCAAGGCCGCGAAATCGCCATGCGCGTCGTCGCCGGCCTTGGCCATGCCGCGCACGCGCATGCCGACGTCGGCCGCCATCGTGCTGTGTTCGACCTGCGCGACCAGCAGCTGCACTGGCCCGTGGCTGTGTTGGAACTGCAGGCTGATGCGGCCTTCGAGCTTGGTGTGCGACGCCAACAGCGGCATCGCCGCCACCGTCTGCGCCAGCAGCTTGCGCACGTCGGCCGGATACGGGCGCGAGCCGAGCATGGTGTCGACGCCTGATTCGTACTCGACGATAGCGCCACGCACGCCCAGGTCGGGCAGCAGGAATTCGGTCAGTCGGTTGTTCATCATCGCCATATCAGGGCAAGCAAAAGCGTTTCAACCGCAGATTCCGCAGATTACGAGAAGGCCAAATCGATCGCATCCTTCTGTGTAATCTGCGAAATCTGCGGTCAGGCTTTTCGCAGTGACTAGCCCGACAACTTTTCCTTCAGCAAGCGATTGACCGCATCCGGATTGGCCTTGCCCTGCGTCGCCTTCATGACCTGGCCGACGAAGAAGCCGAACAGCTTGTCCTTGCCGCTGCGGAACTGTTCGAGCTGCGCCGGATTCTTGGCCATGATCTCGTCGATGACGGCGACGATCGCCGACTCGTCGGTGATCTGCACCAGGCCCTTGGCCTGGATGATGTCGTCGGCACTGCCTTCGCCGGCCATCATCGCCTCGAACACATCCTTGGCGATCTTGCCGGAGATGGTCTTGTCGGCGATGCGCGCGATCATGCCGGCCAGCTGTATGGCGTCGATCGGCGATTCGGCGATCGACTTGCCGGCCTTGTTGAGGCCGCCGAGCAGGTCGGTAATGACCCAGTTCGCGCACAGCTTGGCTTCGGCCTTGGACTCGCGGACGACCTGCTCGTAGTAGTCGGCCAGTGCCTGCTCGGAGGTCAGCACCCAGGCATCGTAGGCCGGCAACTGGTATTGCTCGATGAAGCGCGCCTTCTTGGCCTCCGGCAACTCCGGCATCGTCGCGCGGACGCGCTCGATGTCGGCGGCGGTAACGACCACCGGCAGCAGGTCCGGATCCGGGAAGTAGCGGTAGTCGTTGGCGTCTTCCTTGGTGCGCATCGAGCGCGTCTCGCCGGTGCCGGGATCGAACAGACGCGTTTCCTGGACGATCCTGCCGCCGGACTCGATGACGTCGATCTGCCGCTCGATTTCGAATTCGATGGCCTTTTCGACGTAGCGGAACGAGTTGACGTTCTTGGTCTCGGTGCGGGTGCCGAACTTGGTCTCGCCGCGCTTGCGCACCGAGACATTGGCGTCGCAGCGGAAGCTGCCTTCCTGCATGTTGCCGTCGCAAACGCCGAGATAGACGACCAGCTGGTGCAGCTTCTTCAGGTAAGCAACCGCCTCGGCCGCCGAGCGGATGTCCGGCTCGGAGACGATTTCGATCAGCGGCGTGCCGGCGCGGTTGAGGTCGATGCCGGACTGGCCGACATAGCCTTCGTGCAGCGACTTGCCGGCGTCCTCTTCCATGTGCGCGCGGGTGATGCCGATGCGCTTGACCTGCTTGCCGTCGGCGCCGTCGAGTTCGACGTCGAGGTGGCCTTCATAGACGATCGGCAGTTCGTACTGCGAGATCTGGTAGCCCTTCGGCAAGTCGGGATAGAAGTAGTGCTTGCGTGCGAACACGCAGCGCTCGGCGATCTTGGCGTCGATCGCCAGGCCGAACTTCACCGCGTATTCGAGCGCGGTCTTGTTGAGCACCGGCAGCACACCCGGCAAGCCCAGCGTGACGCCGTCGGCCTGCGTGTTGGGCGCAGCGCCGTAGGCGGTCGCGGCGCCGGAGAAAATCTTCGAATGGGTCAGCAACTGGCAATGGACTTCCAGTCCGATCACCACTTCCCAGGTTGTCGTGTCGTAAGCCATGTCGCTTTGCGTCGTAAGGGGTGAGGCGGGAGGCGGGAGGCGCGGGCAGTTACGCTGCGCGTCTCTTGCCTTACGCGAATGCTGCCGGGGTTTGACGGTGGAAGTCGGTCGCCTGCTGGAACTGGTGGGCGACGTTGAGCAGCTTCGCTTCGCTGAAGAAATTGCCCATCAATTGCAGACCGACCGGCAGACCGTCGACGAAGCCGCAATTGACCGACATCGCCGGAATGCCGGCGAGGTTGGCGGCGATGGTGTAGATGTCGTTGAGATACATCGCAACCGGGTCGTCGGCATTGGCGCCGAGGCGGAACGCGACGTCGGTCGCGGTCGGCCCGAGCAGCAGGTCGACGCCTTCGAACGCGCGCTTGAAGTCTTCGTAGATCAGCTTGCGGACCTTCTGCGCCTGCAGGTAGTACGCGTCGTAGTAGCCGTGGCTCAGCACATAGGTGCCGACCATGATGCGGCGCTGTACCTCGGCACCGAAACCCTCGCCGCGCGAGCGCTTGTAGAGCTGTTCCAGGGTCTTCACGCCGTCGGCGCGGTGGCCGTAGCGCACGCCGTCGAAGCGCGCCAGATTGGAGCTGGCCTCGGCCGGGGCGACGACGTAATAGGTCGGCACCGACAGCGGCGAGTTCGGCAGCGACACTTCGGAGATCACCGCGCCCAGGCCTTCGAGCGTCTTGACCGCGGCCATGACCTTGTCGCGCACGCCGTCGGCGAGGCCGTCAGCGAAGTATTCCTTGGGCAGGCCGATCTTCAGGCCTTTGATCGAATCGCCGAGGCCGGCGACCAGATCGTCGACCGGGCGCTCGATGCTGGTCGAGTCGAGCGGATCGAAGCCGGACATCGCCTGCAGCACATAGGCAGCATCTTCCGCGGTGCGGGCGACGACGCCGGCCTGATCGAGGCTGGACGCGAACGCGATCATGCCGAAGCGCGAGACGCGGCCGTAGGTCGGCTTGATGCCGGTCAGACCGGTCAGCGACGCGGGCTGACGGATGGAGCCGCCGGTATCGGTGGCGGTGGCGACCGGCGCCAGTCCGGCGGCAACCGCAGCGACCGAACCGCCGCTCGACCCGCCCGGCACGCGTTCCAGATCCCAGGGATTCTTGACCGCGCCGTAGTGGCTGGTCTCGTTCGACGAGCCCATCGCGAACTCGTCCATGTTGCACTTGCCGAGCATGACCATGCCGGCGTCGAGGTGCAGCTTCTGCACGATGGTCGCGTCGTACGGCGCGATGAAGCTGTCGAGCATCTTCGACGCACAGCTCGTGCGGACCCCGAGCGTGCAGAAAATATCCTTCTGCGCCAGCGGGATACCAGTCAGCAGGTGGGCGCCGTCGCGGGCCAGACGGGCATCGGCGGCGTCAGCCTGCTTGAGCGCGCGCTCGGCCGTGACCGTGATGTAGCTGTTGATCTGGCCGTCGTGCGCGTCGATGCGCTTGAGGAAGTGCTCGGTCAGCTCGCGCGACGAAAACTTCTTCGCGCGCAGACCGTCGGAAAGTTCTTTGATCGAAAGCGTGTGCATTTTTCGTGAGGAGTGAAGCGTGATAAGCGAGGCGTTACGGGGCGGCTGGGGCTTTGCGCCTCACGCCTCACCCCTCCCACCTCACGTCATTCGATGACCTTCGGGACGAGGTACAGGCCGTTGTCGACTTCCGGCGCGATGGCCTGGAAGGCTTCACGGCGGTCGGGTTCGCTGACGGCGTCCGGCCGCAGGCGCTGGTGCATGTCGAGCGGGTGCGCCATCGGCGTCACACCCTGGGTATTGGCGCCGGACAGCTGGTCGACCATCGCCAGGATGTTCGACAGCTTTTCGGCAATCGGACCGACCTGATCGTCGGCCAGTTCGAGGCGCGCCAGATGGGCGACCTGCTTGACGTTCTCGGGACTCAGACTCATCGCTTCGTGCAATTCGCGGCAGGGGTTTCGCGGCCTGCAGACTCCAGTGCCGATCGGGCATTTTTCCAGGGCCTTGCAGCGCCGCGAATCGTTTATGATGTGCGGATGCACAATTCTACTGGAATGTGAGAATGTGCACCGCCGCCAAGGCGCGGCGCATAACATTCCCGGAGCCTCAGGGCGCCGCGAATTACCGGGAAATTCAGAACTTACAGCATCACCATCAGGCCACCGAGAGATGTTCGAAGCCGTACGCCGTCTGTTTGTCAACGACCTGTCCATCGATCTGGGCACCGCCAACACCCTCGTCTACGCTCGTGACGAAGGCATCGTCCTCAATGAACCGTCGGTGGTTGCGATCCGTATGGACGCCCGCGGCGCGAAGAAGGTCGAAGCCGTCGGCATCGAGGCCAAGCAGATGCTGGGCCGCACGCCGACCAACATCACCACCGTGCGCCCGCTGCGCGACGGCGTGATCGCCGACTACACCGTCACGGAGAAGATGCTGCAGAACTTCATCCGCAAGGTGCAGAAGGGTCGCATGAGCCGGCCGATGACGCGCGTCGTGGTTTGCGTGCCTTACGGCTCGACGCAGGTCGAACGTCGCGCGATTCGCGAATCGGTCGAGAACGCCGGCGCGCGCAAGGTCTGGGTCATCGAAGAACCGATCGCCGCGGCACTGGGCGCCGGCATTCCGATCGGCGAGGCGCGCGGCTCGATGGTGGTCGACATCGGTGGCGGCACCTCGGAAGTGGCGGTGATCTCGCTCAACGGCATCGTCTACGCCGAGTCGGTGCGCATCGGTGGCGACAAGTTCGACGAAGCCATCGTCAGCTACGTGCGTCGCCAGTACAACATGCTGATCGGCGAAGCCACCGCCGAACGCATCAAGATCCAGATCGGCACCGCGTTCCCGGGCCACGAGGTCCAGGAAATCGACGTGGTCGGCCGCCATCTGGCCGCCGGCGTGCCGCGCAACTTCACGATGAACTCCAACGAGATTCTCGACGCGTTGCAGGAGCCGCTGTCGGGCATCATCAAGGCCGTCAAGCAGGCCCTCGAACGCACGCCGCCGGAACTCGGCAGCGACGTCGCCGAGCGTGGCATCGTGCTGACCGGCGGTGGCGCCCTGCTGCGCGACCTCGACAAGCTGATCTCCGAGGAAACCGGTCTGCCGGTCATCATTGCTGACGACCCGCTGACTTGCGTCGCACGCGGCGGCGGCATGGTGCTCGACATGCTCGACCGTCAGTCGGACTTCTACAGCCTCGACTGAGGGTCACCTGGTCGCGGCTTGCGCCGCTCCTACGCGAAACCTGTAGGAGCGGCGCAAGCCGCGACCGCGTTTTAAGCTCGCATTTCGCATTGCCCCTGCCGGCCTACGCCTCTATGCTCTGGCCAGTTTTTCAGCAAACGACAAGCCCGACGGCGCGCCCTTGAATTCGCTGCACGATTCGTATCATCGACCGCTGTTCCCGCGCGGACCCGGGCTCGGCCTGCGGACGCTGCTGTTGATGGCGCTGGCGCTGACCTTGATCTTCTACGACATGCGCGGCGACACGCTGAAGCCGGCGCGCGCCTGGACCTCCTACGCATTGACGCCGATCGTCTGGGTCGCGTCGCTACCGTCGCGGCTGATCGACGTGGTGCGTGGCATCGACTCGCGCAGCACCATCGAACGCGAGAACGCCACGCTCAAGCAGCAGCAGTTCATCCTCTCGGCCAAGCTGTCGAAGATGGATGCGCTGGAAGCCGAGAATCGCCGCCTGCGCGAGCTGCTGGCATCGTCCGCGCATCTGCCGGATCAGGTTCTGGTCGCCGAGATCATCGCCGTCAACCAGGACCCGTACCGTCATCAGATCACGCTGAACCGCGGCTCACGCGACGGTGTCTACGTCGGCCAGGCGCTGGTCGACGCACATGGCGTGATGGGCCAGGTCGTCGATGTCGCGCCGAATACCAGCAAGGCCCTGCTGGTGACCGACCCCGACCACGGCATGCCGGTCGAGATCAATCGCACCGGTCTACAGACCATCGCCGTCGGTCTCGGCGACGAGCGCGGCCTGCGCCTGCCGTTCCTGCCGTCGAACGCGGACATCAAGGACGGCGACCTGTTGGTGTCGTCGTCGCTCGGCGGCCGCTTCCCGGCCGGCTACCCGGTCGGTACCGTCTACGACGTCAAGCCGGTTGCCGGCGAGCACTTCATGGAGGCCTACGCCTACCCCGCCGCGCAGCTCAATCGCGGCCGACAGGCGCTGCTGGTCTGGAACCGCGGCGTACAGGCCGATGCCGACGCCGCGGCCGCGGATGAAAAGGCGGCGGCACAGGACCGCGAAATGCAGCAAGGCGACGACACCGGCAAAGCGGCGGCGACGCCGGCGGCCAAGCCTGACGCCGCGCCGCCTCCGAAACCGGCCGCCACCAAGCCGGCCGAGGCGACGGCCAAGCCGCCGGCGACCGAGAAGAAGCCGGCACCCGCCACGCGCAAGACGCCATGAGCCGCCCGAGTCCACAGGCCGTCTGGGCCGGCTATCTGCTGAGCCTGCTCTGCGCGCTGGTGCTGCAACTGGTCGAACTGCCCGACGCACTGTCGGCCGCACGCCCGCTCTGGCTGCCGCTGATGCTGGCGTACTGGGCGCTGCGCGAACCGCAGCTGCCGGTGCTGATCCCGGCCTTCCTCTGCGGCTTGATGCTCGACGTGCTCTACGCCTCGCCGTTCGGCCAGCACGCGCTGGGCCTGGTGGTGCTGGTCTACATCGTCGTGCGCCTGCGCAGCTTCTTCATCATCTTCCCGTTGTGGCAGGCGACCATCGCCCTGGTCCCGGCCTGGGCGTTGTACTGCTTTTTGATGTTCTGGGTCGACGGCGCGACGCAACATGAAGCCGAGATCTGGCTGCGCTGGCTGCCAGCGCTGTCGACCGCGCTGTTCTGGCCACTGCTGTGGAGTGTCATGGAGCTGATCCGTAGCCGCCGCGGCGGTGACGAGGACTGATGAGCCTGTTCGGTCCGCGGCGGCGTGATGCACTGAAGAACGTCTACGCCGAACGTGACGCCTTTCTGCGTCGCGCCGGTGTGGCGGTGGTGTTCTGCCTGGGCTGCGTGATTTTGCTGGTCGCGCGTCTGTCGGACCTGCAGATCGTCGAACACGAGCACTATCTGACACGCGCCGACGAGAACCGCATGCGCGTGACGCCGGTCGCGCCGGTGCGTGGACTGATCTACGACCGCAACGGCACGCTGCTGGCGCAAAACCAGCCGGCCTTCGTGCTTGAAGTGACGCCGGAACAGGTCGGCAACAGTGCGGCGATGGATCAGCTGCTGCAGCGCTTGTCGCACATCGTCACGCTGACCGACGCCGACATCACCCGCTTCAAGGATCGCGTGCGCAAGTCGCCGCGCTATCGCGGCGTGCCGCTGCGCTCGAACCTGACGATGGAAGAGGTCGCGCGCTACGAAGTCGATCGCTACGAGTTTCCAGGCGTCGACATCAACGCCGGCCTGACACGCAACTACCCGCTCGGCGCCACCGCCTCGCATCTGGTCGGCTACGTCGGCGGCATCAGCGAGGAGGAGTTGCGCGCCGCCAACGAAAGCCAGTTCCTCGGCCTGACGCAGATCGGCAAGAGCGGCGTCGAGAAGAGCGAGGAAGACCTGCTGCGCGGCGAGCCTGGCGCCAAGATCATCGAGGCCAACGCCTACGGCCGGCCGCTGCGCGAGCTCGACTATCGGCGTGGGTACCCGGGCCGCAATCTATATCTGTCGATCGACACCAAGGTGCAGGAAGTCGCCGAGGAGGCGATGGGTGACTACGAGGGCGCGGTGGTCGCCATCGACCCGCGCAACGGCGAGGTCATCGCCATGGTCAGCAAGCCCGGCTTCGACCCGCAGCAGTTCATTACCGGGATGGATACGGCGACCTATAGCGCCCTGCTCAAGGATCCGTCGCGGCCGCTGTTCGACCGCGCACTGCAGGGCCTCTACCCGCCCGGCTCGACGATCAAGCCGGCGATGGCGCTGGCCGGCCTCGAATTCGGCGTGGTCACGCCCAAGGACACCTTTTACTGCGGCGGCGCGATGTCGCTGCCGGGCTCGTCGCGCAAATATCACTGCTGGAAGCGCTCCGGCCATGGTCTCGTCAACATGGCCGACGGCATCAAGGAATCCTGCGACATCTATTTCTACAACCTCGCCATCGCACTCGGCATCGACCGCATGTACGAGGCGATGACCGGCTTCGGCTTCGGCCACAAGACCGGCATCGACCTGCCGCTGGAGAAGGCCGGCCTCTACCCGTCGCGTGAGTGGAAGCGCCGCTACCGGCACGAGAACTGGTACCCGGGCGAGACGCTCAATGTCGGCATCGGCCAGGGCTATACACTGGTCACGCCGCTGCAGCTGGCGCAGATGACGGCGCGCATCGCCATGCGCGGCACCGGCTTCCGACCGCACGTACTGCACGCTACAGAAGACCCAATCACGCGCAAGATCACCGAGGTGCAGCCCGAGCCGCTGCCGAAGATCGACCTGAAGGACGAGTCGAACTGGGATACCGTGATCACCGCGATGGAACGTGTCACCCAGGAAGTGCACGGCACCGGCTATTCAATCGGCCGCAACTCGCCGTATCCGATCGCCGCCAAGACCGGCTCGGCGCAGGTCGCCAGCCTGCGTCCGGACGAGCCGCGCAAAACCCAGGATCAGCTGCCGCTGAAGCTGCGCGACCACGCGCTGTTCATTGCCTTTGCGCCAGCCGACGACCCGAAGATCGCGGTCGCGGTGATCGCCGAGCACGGCGGCCACGGCGGCTCGGTGGCCGGACCGATCGCGCGTCAGGTCATGGATCAGTACCTGCTCGGCTACGTGCTCTACGGCAACGAAAAGAATCCGGAGCACACCAGCCACGTGACGCCGGCCGAAGTACCGGGCCTGAAGGCGCCGACGGACGCGTCGTCAGCCGGCGCCGAGGAAGACGATGATCGCTGAAATCCTGCAATCGGCCGGGCGTCGCGCCAGCCACAAGCCGGAGCCGGGTTTTTCCGACTGGCTCGAAAGCTGGCACATCGACATCTGGCTGCTGATCCTGCTGCTGACGGTCGCCACCGTCGGCATGTTCATCCAGTACTCGGCATCCGGACATTCGATCGACGGCGTCATCAGCCAGGCCCAGCGCATTGCCCTGGGCATGGTGGTGATGGCGGCGATCGCCCAGGCGCCACCGGCGATGTATCGCACGGTCGCCCCGTGGCTCTATGGCTTCACGCTGCTGCTGCTGATTGCGACGCTGGTGCTCGGCGACGCCGCCAAGGGCGCGCAGCGCTGGCTGGACCTCGGCGTGATCCGCTTTCAGCCGTCCGAGCTGATGAAACTGGCGATGCCGACCACGGTCGCTGCGTTCCTGCACACGCGGCGCCTGCCGCCGCGCTTCGGCACCATCGTCCTGACACTGGCCATCATCGGCGTACCGGCGGCGCTGATCGCCAAGCAGCCCGACCTGGGTACGGCCTTGCTGATCGTCGCCGCCGGCGGCTTCGCGCTGTTTCTCGGCGGCCTGCGCTGGCGCTGGATCGTCGGCGCGCTGGCGCTGATCGGCGCCGCCGCGCCGGTGCTGTGGACGCACCTGCAGGACTACCAGCGACAGCGCATCCTGACGCTGCTCGACCCGGAGAGCGACCCGCTCGGGGCCGGCTACCACATCACCCAGTCGATGATCGCGATCGGCTCCGGCGGCGTGTTCGGCAAGGGCTGGCTACACGGCACGCAGGCCAAGCTCGAATTTCTGCCCGAGGCGCACACCGACTTCATCTTCGCCGTCTATTCCGAGGAAATGGGTTTCATCGGCGTGATGGTGCTGCTGGTGCTGTATCTGGCCATCGTCGGCCGCTGCCTGTACATCGCGGCCCGCGCCCAGGACACCTTCCAGCGACTGCTCGCCGGCAGCCTGGGCATGACCTTCTTCATCTACGTCTTCATCAACATCGGCATGGTCATCGGCTTGCTGCCGGTGGTGGGCGTACCTTTGCCGTTGGTCAGCTATGGCGGCACCTCGGCCGTGTCGCTGCTGGCCTGCTTCGGTATGCTGATGTCGGTACACACTCACCGAAAACTGCTCGCGAACTGATGCAAAAACTGCTCGTCGTCACCCTGCTGTGCTGCTGCGCAGTCGCGTCGCAGGCACAAGCCGACGACGTCGATTACAGCCAGAACCCACGCGTACCGCAGCTGCTCGAGCGCCTGCGCGAGGACGATGGCTTCTCGGAAGCGCAGCTCAAGCAGGTCACCGATGCGCTGGCCGACGCCAAGCGTCTGCCGCAGTTGATCGTCCAGGAACAGAAAGCGCCCGAGCGCACCGAAACCTGGACGCAGTATTCGAAGCGCGTCGACACCTCGCGGATCCGCGCCGGCATCGCGCTGCTGCAGGACCAGCGCGATACGCTGGAACGCGCCGAGGAGGAGTTCGGCGTACCGCCGGCGGTGATCGCCGGCATCCTCGGCATCGAAACGCGCTACGGGCGCATCACCGGCGGCGTGCGTGTGCTCGATGCACTGGCGACGCAAGGCTTCGAGCATCCGACGCGCAGCAAGTTCTTCTTCAGCGAGCTCGTCGAGTTCTTCGCGCTGTGCCGCGACCAGCACTTCGATCCGCGCCAGCCCAAGGGCTCCTACGCCGGCGCCATGGGCGACGCGCAGTTCATGCCGAGCAATTACCGGCGCCTGGCGCTGGACTACGATGGTGACGGACAGGCTGACCTGTGGTCGCTGCCGGATGCGATCGGCTCGATCGCCAATTACTTCACGCACTACGACCCCGACTGGCGCTGGCGCGCCGGTCAGCCGATCGCCGTGCCCGCGACGATCCACGGCGACGCGCTGCCGGACGGCGCGGTCGCCAACACCCGCGACCATTTCTACTACGTGCGCGACCTCGAGCACGCGGGTATCAAGCCCGCGGTCGACCTGCCCGGCGATACCGTCGTCGGCCTCGTCGACCTGCTGCTCGACGGCGGCGGCCACGAGTACTGGCTCGCGTTCCCGAATTTCTACGCGATCATGACGTACAACCCCCGCATCTACTACGCCATGGCGGTCACGCAGCTCGCCCGACGCATCGAAGCCGAGGCGTCGGCGAGCCCATGAAATTTCGCGTCCTGACCGCGCTGGCGCTGCTGCCGCTGGCCGCCTGTGTGCAGACACTGCCGCGACCGAGCCCGCCGACGCCGCGCACCGTGCCGGTCGAAACGCCACCGCCGCCCGCAGGCCGCACCCGCAGCGGCATGCCGAAGGTGACGATCGCCCAGCCCGGCATCCAGGATTCGGCGCCGAATGCCGTCGACATTCCCGACGACGTCGCCAATACGCCGGACGCCGTGCCCAAGGTCGAACCGCGCAGCCGCTCCGGCAATCCGCCCGAATACGAAGCCTTCGGCAAGGTCTATCACGTCCTCGACGACACCGAAGGCTTCGAGCAGCGCGGCCGCGCCTCGTGGTACGGCAAGAAGTTCCAGGGCCGCAAGACCGCCAGCGGCGAGCCCTACGACATGTTCGCGATGACCGCCGCGCACAAGACGCTGCCGATCCCGAGCTATGTGCGCGTCACCAACCTCGAGAACGGCAGAACCGCGGTGGTGCGCATCAACGACCGCGGGCCTTTCCACAGCGGCCGCATCATCGATCTGTCATATGCCGCCGCGGCGCGGCTCGGTATCGTTGCCAACGGCCACGCCGAGGTCGAAATCAAGGCCCTGCAGCCGCAGGAAGACGACGATCAGGCCGTGGCCCAGGCCACACCGGCCGGCCCGCCGCCGGCACCGACCGCAAGCGCTCCGGCACCGACCACGGGTACAACAGTCGCTGCCGCCGGCCGTTGGCTGCAAATCGGCGCCTATTCGGACCCGATCAATGCCGTCATCACCCGCGACCAATTGCGCCGCCAGGGGGTCGAAGGCGTCGCCATCCGCGAGAGCCAGGGCGGCACCGTCCATCGTGTCGTGGTCGGGCCGTTCGCCAGTGACGCCGATGCCGAGCGCACCCGAAGTTGGTTGCACGACGCCGGATATCCGGCTTTTTCAGTCAAAGACTGACATCCAGCGGGACGCCCCCGACGTCTCGCTCCTTTAGAATCGACCCTGTTGCCGATTTGCCTGCCGAGTTTTACGTAATGAAAAAACTGCTGTCCCTGGCCACCGCCGCCCTGCTCGCCCCCGGACTCGCCTTTGCCGCCACGATTCCCGATCCTCCGGCCATCGACGCCAAGTCCTATGCCCTGATGGACTATGCGAGCGGCGAGCTGATCGCCGCGTCGAACCCGGACGAGCATGTAGCGCCCGCCAGTATCACCAAGGTGCTGACCACCTACATCGTCTTCGACGAGATCAAGCAGAAGCGTCTGTCGCCGGACGACGAGGTGCTGATCAGCGAGAAAGCCTGGCGCCAGGGCCTGGACTCCAGCGAATCGCGCATGTTCGTGCGCGTCGGCACGCAGGTGAAGCTGATCGACCTGCTGCGCGGCATCATCATCCAGTCCGGCAATGACGCGACGGTCGCTGTCGCCGAGCACGTCGCCGGCAGCGAGTCGGTGTTCGCCGACCTGATGAACGAATACGCCAAGCGCCTCGGCATGACGAATTCGCACTTCGCCGATGCCTCCGGCCTGCCGGATGCGAATCACTACACCTCGGCCCGCGACCTGACGATTCTCGCCCGCGCGCTGATTCATGATTTTCCGCAGTGGTACAAGCTGTTCTCGGAACGCGAGTTCACCTACAACAAGATCCGTCAGCCGAACCGCAACGGCCTGCTCGAGAAGGACCCCAGCGTCGACGGCATCAAGACCGGCCATACGTCGGAAGCCGGCTACTGCCTGCTGTCGTCGGCCGAACGCAATGGCCGCCGCCTGATCGCCGCGGTGATGGGCACCAAGAGCTGGGCGATGCGCGAGCAGGCCAGCATGGAACTGTTGAACTACGGCTTCCGCTTCTTCGACACCACCAGCCTGTTCGGCCCCGACAAGCCGGCGCAGCAGGCACGCGTCTACAAGGGCAATGTCGACAACCTGCCGGTCGGCACGCTGGAGCCGGTGGCGCTGGCCTTGCCGCGCGGTAGCGCCGATCAGCTGAAGATCAGCGCGCAGATCAACTCGCCGATCGTCGCGCCGCTGAAGAAGGGCCAGTCGCTGGGCACGGCGACTGTCTCGCTCGACGGCAAGACGCTGAAGACCGTGCCGCTGGTCGCGATGCAGGACGTGCCGCTGGGCGGTTTCTTCCACCGCCTGATCGACACCATCCGTCTCTGGCTCGGGTGGTAAGCGCCGTATCGAAAAAGCCCCCGCGTCGCGGGGGCTTTTTTTTGCGCCTCATTCGGTAATCGCTAGCGCAGATCGGCGCTGACACTGAAGTACAGCGCGCGCGGCGCGCCGAGGAAATAGGTGCCGTGGTTGTCGTTGTCGATGAATTCGGCCGGTGAGATGTAGCCGACATAACGCTTGTTGAAGAGGTTGTTGACGTGCAACTGCAACTGCACCGCCTCGACCGACGGCCAGGTCGGCGCGATGGTATAGCCGCCAGCGACATTGACGACGGTATAGGCGTCGACATGCTCGTCGTTGACCGCCGTGCCGTAGCGCAGACCGGTGTATTTCGCGTCAGCATCGAACGACCACGGCCCCTTCAGGTAGCGCGCGGTGACCGTCGCCATCAGGTTCGGCGTATCGGGCAAGGTCTTGCCTTTGACCGTCACCACTTCGTCGGCGCCGGCGTCCTCGTCATAACGCGTGTAGTTGTTGCGGAAGGTCGAGCGATTGAACGACAGCGTGCCGCTGAAATGCAGCGACGACAGCGGCCGCCAGAACGATGCGAGTTCGGCGCCATAGGTGCGCACGGAGCCGACGTTGCGATAGACCTCGGTGCTGATCTGATAGGGATCAGCACGCGTCAATTCGAGAATGCGATTCGCGTAGTCGATGTAGTACAGCGAGGCCGATGCGTTGAAGCGCTCGCCGACCTGGCGAATACCCAGATCGATGTTGCGCGAGGTCTCCGGCCGCAGTTGCGCGTCATAGGTCACGGAGCCGAGCGCATTGCGTGGCGCGGCGCTGAAATTCTCGGCGTAGTTGGCAAAGACCTCGTGCGCTGCATCGAGCTTGTAGGTCAGGCCCAGCTGCGGCTGGAACGCATCGTGATCCTTGCGCTGCAGCCTCAGCTCTTGTTGCTGATAGAACGCATCGATGTTCGGCGTGCCGTGAAAGCGGCGGTCCACATATAAACCCTTGAAGGCCGCATCGATCGTCAGCCGGCCATCGAACCAGTGACTGCTGTCGCGGGCGAAGAACTGCAGCACGGTGGTATCGAAATGACGGTCGTAGTACGAGACGATCGGCGCTTGTTCGGTCTCGACGCGGCCGTCGTCGGCGACGTTGTACAAGGGTCTGGCCTGCGAGAAATTGAAACGTTCGAACCAGCCGCCGAACTGCGCGGTATGCCGCCACCATCGGCGCGTCGCGCGCAGCGTCAGCCCACCACGATCGCCACTGAGCAGTTCACGGCGCTCGGTGACGCCACTGCCGTCATAGGGCTCGATATCGTCGCGCCCCGGCACGCCCTGACTCTCCGAAGTTGCATCGTCGTACTGCTGCGTCGCCGCCGACGGGGCAACGCCCGCATAACCCCAGCCACGCTTGTGTTCGTAGTACGGCAGCAGACGCAGCTTCCACGCCGGCGCCGGCTGGAGCTTCAGGTCGACGCTGAACAGCTGGTCGGTACGACTGTTCGTCCAGTAGCCGTAGTACAGCGCGTCGCGCTCCGGATCGCCGCTCAGGTGTTCGGTCAGATCGAGGCGCGACGACACATGACCGTCGGCGTCGTACTGCTGCATATCGTGATCGCTGCGATCGCCATAGAGATAGCTGAACACCGCCGAGCCATCGCTGAAGGTCTGCTTGAGCTTGATGCCGACATGGTCGACGTCCATGTCGGCATAAGGATTGTCGAACTGCACAGCCTTGGTTCGCGATCCACTCAGCAACGCCGTCGGCCCGCCTTCCCACCAGGCGGGCGTGTCGAGGCTGCCATAGATCCGGTTCAGTTCGTTGCTGCCGACCGTGCCGCTGAGACGCGCCGCCCAGTGCCCGAGCGGTTCCGCGGACTGATAGCGCACCGAGCCCCCCAGCGCGTGATACGACGGCATCATCACGTCGCTGGAACCTTGCGCGACACGAACCGACGTCAGATTTTCGATGTCGAGAAAGCGCTCCGGCGGACTGCCTTCGCGCGCGTCGGCCGTCTCCAGTGGCACCCCGTCCAGCGAGATGCCGAGTTGGTCGCTGCCGAAGCCACGCATGCGCACCGAGTTGCCGAACTCGTAGAGCCCGAACGGATCGCTGGTCTGCGAATTGACGCCCGGCAGATCATCGAGCAATACCTGCACCGGCGTGCCCGGCGTCTTGGTGGCAATCTCCGCCGGACGGATCGTGTTCGAGGCGCGTGTATACCCATGGCCGATGATCACGACATCCTCCACCGGCCCGAGCTGCGCGGTCGTCGCCCCGGAGTTCGATTCCGGCAGGTGCTCGGAGGTCACGGCGCTGGCGGAGACGATCACGACCGTGTCGTCGCCGACCACCTCGTAGCGCAGGTCCGTGCCCTGCAACAACTGCGACAGCGCCGTCGCCGCGCTGGCCGGGCCACTGACGCCCGCCGAGCGCAGGCCGCCCAGATCGGCGGCGGCCGTCACCACCTGAATCTGCGTCGCGACCGAGAATGCCGTCAGCGCCGTCGCCAGCGACTGCGGCGCGATTTCGAAGTTCTGCTGCTGATCAAGCTGCGCGAACGCCGGCGCCATACAAATCGTGGCCGCGAGCGCGAGCAAGCGGGGCGCTACGGGGCGCCCCGCCTGCCGAGGTCTGCTGCGCTGCGTTCTGTTGCCGATCGTCGTTGCTCTCGACTAATGACCTCATCCCAGACAAGACTCGCAACGAGTCGCCCGCACCTCGCCAGTGCACAGACCTGTACACCTGCACACCACGCCAACACAGATGCAAAGCGCAGGCCAGCCTGAACGCGGATTCATCAAAAAAAACGCGCCTTTTCAGGCGCGTGAATAACCACCGGTAAGCCGGGGACTTGGGAAGCTGGGGGCGGCTTACGGCCGAACGGCAATGACCTCGATCTCGACCAGGGCCGCGGGGCGCGCCAGGGCGGCGACCTGAACGGCCGACCGCGCCGGCAGGTTCGGCTGCTCCGGCGTGCCGAAGAACTGGGTATAGGCCTTCATCATGCCGGCGAAGTCGAGCTCGTTACCCTTCTCCGGATCAGCCTTCATGAACACCGTCATCTTGATCACGTCGCCCATCGTCAGGCCCATGTCCTTGAGCGAAGCCTGGATGGTCTTCAGCGCACCATAGGTCTGCGTCTCGGTGTCGCCGTAAGCGTCCTGCGAATCCTTGGGCTTGGACTCGTCGGCGATCGGCGCCAGCGCGCCGGACAGATAGACGATGGTCTTGCCCGCCGGCACTTCGACAGCCTTGGCGATCGGGAACTTGCCGGCCGTGTAGCGGATGACGTCCTTGGATGCTGCCGCCTCGGGCGCAGCAGCCTTGTCGCCCGCGGCCGGGGCCTTGTGGCCACCCGAGCACGCCGACAACACCAGCGTCAGCCCCAGGATGGCAGTCGATGCCGCGGTCCGGACCCTGTTCATCTTCACGATATCTCTCCCTTCAAAAACACTGTCGATAGCGGGCGATCGTGAGCCGCCGCCATCCCCAAAAGAACTGCGTGCTGCTGATCGATGGCCGGTGCCCGCCGCGATGCAGGCACCGGCCCCAAGCTCACGGACGAACCGCGATGACTTCGATCTCGATCAGGAACTGCGGGGCGGCGAGCGCCGCCACCTGCACCGCCGAGCGCGCCGGCACATTTGGCTGTTCCTTGGTGCCGAAGAACTTGGTGTACGACTTCATCATGCCGGCAAAGTCGAGCTTGCCACCCTGCTCCGGATCACCTTTGAGGAACACCGTCATCTTGACGACATCCTTCATGTCCAGGCCCATTTCCTTGAGCGTCGCCTGGATCTTGGTCAGCGTGCTCAGCGTCTGCTGTTCGGTGTTGCCGTACGCGTCCTGCGAATTGTCCGAAGCCTTTGCGCCTTCGAGCTTCGACGCCAGCTGCCCGGACAGATAGACGACCGACTTGCCCGCCGGCACCTCGACCGCCTTGGCGATCGGGAACGGAATGGCATTCGGGCCGGTGTTCGCGTAACGGATGACCTCGCCCGGCTTGGCGTCCGCAGCATGCGCCGCGCTGGCCGACAGTGCCGCAACCGCGATCAGCGCCGGCGTCAGGAATTTTTTGATCATGTCTTCAGTGCCCCTCGTAAGGACCAGTTTTGGGAAGTACCGCCTTCACTTCGGCAGCCGTGACCTTGTCCTTGTAGTTGTTGCCGAAATGCGTGCGGACGTAGTTCACGACAGCGGCGATTTCGTCGGCGTCGAGCTGACGCGCGAAGCTCGGCATCGCCTTCGAGCCGTTGACGACCATCACCATCGGATACTGCTTGGCGGCCAGCTTCGGATTCTTGGCCAGCGCCGGATAGCGGCCGGCGCCTTCGGCACCCATCGCATTCGGCATATGGCACTCCTGGCAGGTCGTCGTATAGACCTGCTCGCCCAGCGGCATCTGGCTCGCCGCCTCGGTCGGCTTGTCGGTCATCGACGGGCCGGCGTTGTCGGCCAGTACCGGCCCAGCCACCGCCATCAGCAGCACGGCCGCGAGCCCTTTCACGTAAGTCTTTTTCATGATGCTCCTTCGGCCCTTCAGGAATTGATGACTTTCTTGTGCAGGCGCGTGATGGCGTCGATGGCCGACGTCACTGCGCCTTCCTGCCACGCCGGGATGTACGAGGCGTGTTCACCGGCCACCAGGAAGCGGTTGTCGATCTGGCAAAGGTTGTCGTAGTGCTGCGCGCGCATTTCCTCGGTCCACGAGCCCGCGCAACCCAGCGTCCACGGCACGCGGTGCCAACCGACGGCGACGCCGTTGTCGAACTCTTCCTTGTACTGCGGGTGAATCATCGAGCCGTATTCGACCGCCTTCTTGACGCGCTCTTCCGGCGCCATCGCCGTGAACTTCATCGCGTCCGGACCGAAGGTGTAGCCGCCCAGCAGCACGCCCTTGCCGGGCTGGAAGTAATCGGTGTTCGGGTAACCGATCGAACGGATCGGCAAGTCGGTGTACGTGATGCCGCCGTAGATGTGCTCGTCCTGCTCCCAGAAGCGGCGCTTGAACTGCAGGCCGACCTTGAACGCCGCCGCGTACGGCACGGCATTGATCGCCGCCTGCATCTTCGGGTTGACGTTGAGGTCGATCTGGCTGAGCACCGACAGCGGGATCGTGCACAGGCAGTAGTCGGCCGTCACCGTGCGCGGATTGCCGTCGGTCTTGGGGTCGACGTAGGTGACCTTGACGCCCTTGTTGTCCTGGTGAATCTTGACGACCTTGCTGTTGTACTGGATCAGGTCGGCCAGTTTGCGGCCGAAAGCCTCACCGATCTTGCCCATGCCGCCGACCGGCTCGAAGATCGTGCTCTGCATCTCCGTGCTCCAGCCCGCCGAGATCGAGCGCCACAGGCCCGACTTCAGCAAATCCGACAAGCCGGTGATGTCGGTCGAATAGACCGGACGCGCATCGAGGCCGCCGCCCGGCGGCTTCTGGAAGCCGCGGCGGTTGCTCGACGCCTCACCCGGCACGTACTTGTAGTTGCGGTCCAGCGCACCGAGATTGCGCAGCGACGCGAGCAGCGCCTGCTCGTCTTCCTTGCTGACCATCTCGTCGAGCTTGCCCTGCTGCGTCACCTTGGCGAGCAGTTCGGAGACGTGGCCGAGATAGTCCGTCTGGATTTCGCGGAAACGTTGCGGCTTGCCGCCGAACGCCTGGGTGTTGTGCACGAAAGCGTTGTAGTTGATCTGCACGAACGGCTCGACGCGCACACCGAGGCGGCGCGCGTAGTCGAGGATGCCGTGATGGTTGTACGGCAGACGCCACGGGCCCGGGTTGATGTACAGGCCCTTGTCGAATTCGCACTTCTGCGTGAAACCGCCCAGCTCGGTGTAGACGTCACCACCGCGGATCGACCAGTTACGGCCACCGGCGCGGTTGTTGTACTCCAGTACCTTGACCTTGTAGCCGGCGTTGCGCAGCTCCATCGCCGACACCATGCCGGCGATGCCGGCACCGAGGATCAGCACCGACGCGCCCTTCGGGTCACCTTCCAGCTTGGGCGGGCCGTTGAACGTCGATTCTTCGACCAGGCCCATGCTCGCCATCGCGCGATACGAAACCGCACTGCCGGCGACCGTACCGATCATCGCCAGCAGATTGCGCCGGCTGATTCCGGTCGGCGCGTTAGATGCACTCATGAATGACTCCCGTTGATTCGGCTTGAAGGAACCCGCAGGCACTTCGGCTCGCGGTGGTTCGCTACTTGAACGTTTAACCCCGGCTGACTGGAAATATACGACCCCGAGACGCCGATGGCCCGTGACACTGCGGTCATCCATGATCGCCGCCGGAAAGCCTGTCGCGGGTCTCTCCCAGTCCTGTTCACCGGTCGTTTCATCAGGCGTTGATCACCTTGTGATGCAGGCGTGTGATGGCATCGATCGCCGACGTCACCGCGCCTTCCTGCCAACCCGGGATGTACGAAGCGTGTTCGCCTGCAACCAGGAAGCGGTGATCGATCTGGCACAGGTCGTCGTAATGCTGCGCGCGCAGTTCGTCGGTCCAGGTGCCGAAGCAGCCGAGCGTCCACGGCACGCGATGCCAGCCGACGGCGACGCCGTTGTCGAACTCCTGCGGATATTGCGCATGAATCTGCGCGCCGTATTCGACCGCCTTCTTGACGCGCTCCTCCGGCGGCATCGCCGTGAACTTCATCGCATTGGGTCCGAACATGTAACCACCGAGCAGCACGCCCTTGCCCGGCTGGAAGTAATCGGTGTTCGGGTAACCGATCGAGCCGATCGGCAAATCGGTATACGAAATGCCGCCATAGATGTGTTCGTCCTGCTCCCAGAAGCGGCGCTTGAACTGCAAACCGATCTTGATCGCCGCCGCGTACGGCACAGCATTGATCGCCGCCTGCATCTTCGGGTTGATGTTGAGGTCGATCTGGCTGAGCACCGACAGCGGGATCGTGCACAGGCAGTAATCGGCCGTCACCGTCCGCGGATTACCATCGGTCTTGGGGTCGACGTAAGTCACCTCGACGCCTTTTCTGTTTTGATGAACCTTGACGACCTTGCGCTCGTACTCGATCAGGTCCGCCAGCTCGCGACCGAAGGCTTCGCCAATCTTGCCCATGCCGCCGACCGGTTCGAAGATCGTGCTCTGGAACTCGGTGCTCCAGCCCGCGCCGATCGAGCGCCACAATCCAGATTTCAGAATCTCGGACAGCCCGGTCAGATCCTTGGAGTAGATCGGGCGCGCATCGAGGCCGCCGCCCGGCGGCTTCTGAAAACCGCGACGATTGCTCGATTCGCGGCCCGGAACATAGCGGTAACGACGATCCAGCGCACCGATGCGACGCAACGAGTCCAGCAAGGACGCCTCGTCCTCCTTGCTCACCATCTCATTGAGCTTGCCCTGCTGCGTCACCTTCGACAGCAACTCGGACACATGCCCGAGATAATCGGTCTGGATCTCGCGATAACGCTGCGGCTTGCCACCGAATGCCTGCGTGCTGTGCACGTAGGCGTTGAAATTGAGTTGCTGGAACGGTTCGACGCGCACGCCCAGGCGACGCGCGTAATCGAGGATGCCGTGATGGTTGTACGGCAGACGCCACGGACCCGGGTTGATATACAGGCCCTTGTCGAACTCGCAGTGCTGCGTGGCGCCGCCGAGTTCGGTGTAGACATCGCCACCGCGAATCGACCAGTTACGGCCACCAGCGCGGCTGTTGTATTCCAGCACCTTGACCTTGTAGCCGGCGTTGCGCAGCTCCATCGCCGCCACCATGCCGGCAATACCGGCACCGAGAATCAGCACCGACGCCCCCTTCGGGTCACCGTCGAGCTTGGGCGGGCCGTTGAACCGCGATTCCTCGACCAAGCCCATGCTCGCCATCGCGTTATACGAAGTCGCGCTGCCTGCCATCGCGCCAATCATCATCAGCAGCTCGCGGCGGCTGATTCCGGTAGATGCTTTATCGCTCATCGGACTTCCTCAATATTCAGACATCACGCCGCAAGGGATGCGCCAACACGCAGACACATCATGCCCAACGAAGAAGGGGCGCCATCGGCGCCCCTGCTCCTGACGTCCGGTGCATCCGTCGCCGGCTTTACGGCCGCGCTGCGATGACTTCGATTTCGACCAGCGCCCCCTTACCGGCCAGACCCGCAACCTGGAACGCCGAGCGCGCCGGCACATTCGGCTGTGCATCGGTGCCGAAGAATTCGCCGAACGCCTTGTTCATGCCGGCCTTGTCGAGCTCACCGCCCTTGTCCGGGTCCCCGACCATGAAGACCGTCGCCTTGACGACGTCCTTCATGTCGAGACCCAGGCTCTTGAGCTGCTCCTGGATCGCCGTCAACGCACCGCGCGTCTGCGTCTCCATATCGCCGCGCGCGGCGACCGTGTCCTTGGGCACGTCCTTGTTGATGATCGGCCCGGTTTTGCCGGACAGAAAAATCAGCGTCTTGTCGCCGGGCACTTCGACCGCCTTGGCGATCACGCCACCCTTGCGCTCGCCGCGATAGATCTTGATGCCGCCCTGATCCGCCGCGTATGCCACCGCCGACAGTGCCATCGCGCCGACCAGCGTCGGAGCCCACCATTTCTTCATCATCTCAGTGCCTTTCGTAGTCGCTCTTTTGGGGGAGCACCGCCTTCACCTCAGCGGTGGTGAGAACATCCGGATAGTGATTGCCGAAGTGGGTGCGCACGTAGTTCACCGCCGCTGCGATTTCGTCCGGCGCCAGCATGCGTGCAAAGCTCGGCATCGCGCGTGAACCGTTGACGATCATCATCATCGGATACTGCTTGGCGGCCAGCTTCGGGTTATTGGCCAGCGCCGGATAACGACCCGCTCCGACGGCCCCCTTTGCGTCCGGCATGTGGCAGCCCTGGCAAATCGTCGTGTAGACCTTCTTGCCTTCCGCGGCGTCCGGTTCGGCCGCCATCGCCACAGCACTGGTCGACAACAAGACAGCCGCGACGACACCCTGCATTTTCATTTTGTTCATGCGAGTTCCTTGTCGCTTCAGCTGTTGACGACCTTGTGATGCAGCCGCGTGATGGCGTCGATCGCCGACGTCACCGCACCTTCCTGCCACGCCGGGATATAAGAGGCGTGCTCACCGGCCACCAGGAAGCGGTTGTCGATCTGGCACAGGTTCTCGTAATGCTGCGCGCGCGCCTCTTCACTCCACGAGCCGGCACAGCCCAGCGTCCACGGCACACGGTGCCAGCCGACCGCAACCCCGTTTTCGAACTCGTCCTTGTACTGCGGGTGAATCTTCGAGCCGAGCTCGACAGCCGTGCGGACACGTTCGGCAGGCGACATCGCCGTCCACTCGAAGGCATTGCGTCCGTGAACGTAGGCGCCGAGCACCACGCCCTTGCCCGATTTGAAGTAATCGGTATTCGGATAGCCGATGTTGCCGATCGGCATGTCGGTATAGGTGATACCGCCGTAGATGTGTTCGTCCTGCTCCCAGAAGCGACGTTTGAACTGCAGGCCCACTTTGACCGACGCCGAATACGGCACCGCATTGATCGCCGCCTGCATCTGCGGGCTGACGTTCAGCTCGATCTGGCTCAGCACCGACAGCGGAATCGTGCACAGGCAATAGTCAGCCGTGACGGTGCGCGGATTGCCGCCGGTCTTCGGGTCGACATAGGTCACCGCGACCTTGTCGTTGTCCTGATGAATCTTGACGACCTTGCTGTTGTACTGGATCACGTCAGCCAACTCACGACCGAAGGCTTCGCCGATCCTGCCCATGCCCCCTACCGGCTGAAAGATCGACGTCTGGTGATAGAACGCCTCGGCGGTACCGATCGCACTCCACAGGCCGGAATGCAGAATATCCGGCAGATCGATGAAATCCTTGGAGTAGATCGGCGCTGCATCGAGACCACCACCAGGCGGTTTCTCATAACCACGGCGATTACTCGACTCGCGGCCCGGCACGTATTTCAGATTGCGATCCAGTGCGCCCCAGGAACGCAGCGATTCGAGCAGCGCCTCCTGATCATGCGCGCTCATCAGTTCGTCGAGCTTTTTCTGCTTCGTCACCTTCGAGAACAGCTCGGCAACCTGCCCCGACCAGTCCGCCGCAATCTCGCGATAGCGCTGCGGCTTGCCGTCGAACGCCTGGGTGTTGTGCACATAGGCGTTGTAGTTGAGCTGCACGAACGGCTCGAGCGCGACGCCGAGGCGGCGACAATAATCGAGGATGCCGTGATGGTTGTACGGCAAACGCCACGGGCCCGGGTTGATGTACAGGCCCTTGTCGAATTCACACTTCTGCGTAAAGCCGCCCAGCTCGGTGTAGACGTCACCGCCGCGGATCGACCAATTACGGCCACCGGCGCGGTTGTTGTACTCCAGCACCTTGACCTTGTAACCGGCGTTGCGCAGCTCCATCGCCGACACCATGCCAGCGATGCCGGAGCCGAGAATCAGCACCGACGCGCCCTTCGGGCTGCCTTCGAGTTTGACCGGCCCGTTGTAGGTCGATTCCTCGATCAACCCCATGCTCGCCATCGCACGATACGAAACCGCACTGCCGGCCACCGTACCGATCATCGCCAACAGCTCGCGCCGGCTCAGGGTCGGAATCTGCTTTGAGCTCATGAATGCTCCCGATACTCACAAGGCGCGTGCGCGCCTCCCGGAAGATGCATCCGCATGCGCCACGGAATTCGCGATGGCGCATGCGGGTACATCACAAAAGCAGGACGGCGACCCGCAGGCCGCCGTCCCGTACTGCTCATAACATCAGAACGTATAGGTCAGCTTGCCGTAGTAACGAGCACCGAAGTAACCGATCGGGCTGTTGTTGATGTACGCACGGCTGGTGTTGGTCGAATACGAGTTCACGTAGTAGTCCCAGATCGGCTTCGGCAGCTTGTCCGGATACTGATTGAACACGTTGTCGGCACCGAGGCTGACACTCAGATTGGTGATCGGCTTGTACGAGAATTCAATATCCGTCAAAGCCAGCACGCCAATCTTGCGCTTGTAGTAGTTGCCGCCTTCATAGGTCTTCAGCTGCGACACGACCGAGTCGGGGAAGCTGCTGACCGACTGCAGCGTCGACTGCGGCCCGTAGATGCGTTCCTTCAGATTGACCGAGAATTTGCCAATCGTCGTCAGCATGCCGAGGTTGAAACGATACTTCGGCGAATCCGTTTCGAGATTCTTCTGCGTGACGTCGCTGAACATGACCGCGCCACCCAGTGCGGCCGGAGCCGAGTCAGCGTGCAGCACCTTGTTCTTGTTGTAGTTCGCCGCGGCTGTCCAGTCGATCACACCCCAGCTCGGCAGCGTCGAGTAGGTCGTCACGAAGTCGACGCCACGTGTGCGGGTGGTCAGCGCATTGTTGAATAACGAGACACTGATGTTGGCACGTGCCGTCGAGTCGAGCGAACCGCCCTCAGTCGCCGGATCGATGCCGCCGAGGTAGCCCATTTGGACCAGCGCCAACCCAAGCGCTTGGTTGTAATCCGAGTCGTTGACGCCGTCACCGTTGGTGTCGGCCGGGCACGGCGACGTCGGATCATCAACGCAACCGGTCGAGTAGGCAAACGAGCCGATTTCAACGCGATCCTTGATCTTGATCTGGTAGAAATCGAGGGTCGATGTCATGCGCTCGATCGGGTGAAGCACCAGACCGAGGCTGAAGTTGGTCGACAGCTCCGGCTTCAGGCCGCCGCCGAAGCCCAGTGATGCGGCGCCAGAACTGTTCGGCTGCAGCTGCGGGTTCGCGCTCGTCGGACCCACGTTGACCGCCGAGTAGTATTCCTCGCCCAGCGTCGGTGCGCGGAAGCCGGTGCTGGCCGTACCGCGAATCGCGAAGGCCGGCGAGAAATCGTAACGCGTGGTCAGCTTGCCGACGGTCTTGCTACCGAAGTCGCTGTAGTGCTCGTAGCGCCCCGCGATGTCGATCTGCCAGGGCTCGATCGGCTGCAGAATGACGTCGACATAACCAGCGTAGCTATGACGCTGATAGTCACCGGTATTGACGGCCGGGTTGTAGCCCGGGAACGACGATGCGCCCGAACCATAGTACGAAGCCGCTTCGCCCGGCTCGATGCCGTACGTATCACGGCGCCACTCACCACCCATGGCCAGCGTCAGCGGCTCCGCCATGCCGACGCTGAAATTCTTCGAGACGTCCAGCGTACCGGTAGTCTGCGATGCCTTGTAACGACCGTCGAAGAAACTCGACGGCGAAGCACCCGTTTCCTGCCACAACGTGAAGTTCATGGAGTTCAGTGTGTAAACGTCCATGTAGTCCTTGCCGTAAACCGCTGCGGCATCCCAGGACCAACCCGCCAAATCGCCCTTCACGCCACCGGCCAGTGACATGTCGACTTCGTCCGATGCTTCGTACGGATTGAAGCCGTACGCATACTTGTGCGTCACTTCGCCGGTCGTCGGGTCGGTATAGCCTCCGTCCTGCGACGGGCGGCGGTAGGTTTCGATCGACTGCGCAGTCTTCTTGCCGTAGTTGCCGAAGCTGTAGAACTGCAGACCGTCGAGATCGTAGCCCGCGTTGAAGAACGCCATCTGCCGATGAACTTCCGGCGGATCGCCAACATGGTTCAGCGACGTGCCGCCCGGGTAGTACTTCATGGCCGAGTCGTTGGCCAGATAGTTCGCGAGCGCCGAGGAGTTCGGACCACCGGTATCGATGTAGGCCTGGCACTCGGTCGGATTGCTGACGCAGACCGCCGGACCGTAGGGCTGCGCACGCGTAACCGTCGCCTGATTCTGCACTTCGGCCGACAGATCGAAGTAGCTCTTGTCGTTGCCGAACGCAGCGCTCGCCGTCCAGGTATCAGTGCCGCCGCCGCCATCCTTGTAGCCGGCATAACTGACGCCAGCCGAGCCGCCGGACTTGTCCTTCTTCAGGATGATGTTGATGACGCCGGCGATGGCGTCGGAGCCGTACTGCGCGGCGGCGCCATCGGTCAGGACTTCGACATGGTCGATCGCGTCCTGCGGAATGAAGGCGAGATCGGCCGCTTCTTCGCCGCTGCTGGCACCGACGTTCGAGGTGATATGACGACGCTTGCCGTTGACGAGCACAAGCACATGGTTCGCCGACAGGTTGCGCAGATTCGCCGTCAGCGTCTGGCTGGCCATGTCGCCGCCGCGCTGGTTGACGTTGAACGACGGCACCTGCATCGAGATCATGTTCGACACGTCGGCCGCGCCCGACTGCTTCAGCGTCTCGGCGCCGACGACCTGCACCGGCGCCGGGCTGTCCGACGCCTGCATGCCGACCTTGCGCGTACCGGTGACGATGACTTCCGCCATGCCCATATCGGATGCGTCGGCAACATCGGCCTGCGCGACCTCGGTCGGCGCCGGGCTTGTCTTTGCATCATCCGCGTAAGCCGTATTGGCGGCGAGTGCCGCCGAGAGTACCAACGACGAGCAGGCGAATGCCTGCATCGGCTGGCGAAGCTTCAATGAGTCGAGTACGACTCGAACACCGGTTTCTTTCGTCACGCCAGACTCCCTAAGTCCAGTTTGTTGAAGTCGCGGCACCGATAGCGGTGTCGCTTGTTCATGGAACGTACGGATTGGCAGAAACGGAAATGCAATCTAGATGAGCGCAGTTATTGGTATTTAGCGCTGTTTTCTCGCACCATCTCGGAACACTTTTAGTCTGAAATGATTTGTTTCGGCGCGCGTCGCACTATGAACGAACAGTCAGCTGGCTGTTGCTCGGCGCGCTGATGGCGCACACGCCACCCCAGCCGCCAATGCAAAACGGCCGCTGCGCGTAACGCGCAGCGGCCGTCAGGCACACCTAATTTTGTTGATAGATATCGAGCGGCTTGTGATTACGCGTCGCGGTGCTTGAGCACGACGCGACCATCTTGATGTTGGACCACAACCGGGAACACCTTCTCGATCGCCGCCAGCCACTCATGCTCGTGACCTTCCAGCACCGTTCCCGTGTAGCGCAGCGACTTGATCCGCGGATCGTCGATAACGACTTCATCGTGAGAATAACGGTTCAGATTGGCGACGACCACGCCGAGGTTTTCATCGACGAAACGCTGGCTGCCGTGGCGCCATGCGATCGCCGCCTCGCTGTCCGCGGGTGTCACGGTCAGGCGCTGATCCTCCGACACCACGAGACGCCCAGCCGGAACACGAATCCCGCCGTCGCCCGCCTGCGTCGAGCCATCGGCGACGCCGGCACCCGCGACATCGACGATGCCCTTGGTCACGACGACCTCGACCCGACCACCGGTCTTGCGAATATTGAAAGCCGTGCCCACCGCGGTGACGCGCAGCTCGCCGACCTGGACCACGAACGGCCGCTGCGGATTGTGCGCAACCTGAAAATAGGCTTCGCCGTCACCAAGCGACAGGCGGCGCCGATCCGACGAGTACTGGACGTCGACGCGGGTATCGGCGCCGATCGCAACCTGCGAACCATCGCTCAAGGTGACGTCGCGCGTTTGCGCCTTGACCGTCTCATAGCTCATCACCGGCTCGACAGCCGACGGCGGCGCCATGCGCGGCGCGAGCACGACGAACGACACGGCCAGCACCACGACTGCCGCCGCGGCAGTCCAGAGCGGCCAGCGGCGACGCCCGCGCGCAACGGTGCGCGCCGTGGCCGGCGCTACGGGCACGCTCGGCAGTGGCTCAAGCACCTCACGGCTGACCTGATTGCGCTGATCCTCGTCCAGCGCGCCGAGACGGACACCCAGACCTTCGATCTTCTCGAAAGCCTCCAGGTTGGCCGAGTCCTGCTGGCACCAGGCAAGCCACTCGCTGATTTCTTCTGGACGAACGTCGTCTTCACGCAGACGCAGCCACCACAGGCTGGCCTGTTCCAGACGCGCCGTCGATTGTTGTTTGGGGTTCATCAGCCGCTCCTCGGGCGGCAATTGTCCCAGAATGACGCGCTCCCCGCACGTGAACTTTGTCACACCTGCGCGACAGGCATTCTGGCGCCCGACCTCGACGGAATGACGTCAAGCAGCGTTGGCTTCATCCAAGCGCTGGCGGCAAACCGCCATGGCCCGCGCCACATAGTGGCGGATCATGCGATCGGTGAGCTGCATCTGGGTGGCGATTTGCTGCACGCTATGCCCTGCGAAGATATGAAGCATGAACGCGCGACGGCACTTTTCCGGAAGCTCGCGCAAAGCATCCTTCACCAGCGTCAGCTCTTCCTGCGCCATGGCCGTGTGATCCGGGCCAGGCCGGGTCAGCAGCTCCTCGAAGAATTCCTGCGGAGAGTTGCGCTCGCGAACCTGGCGCTTGCGAATGCGGTCAATGGCCAGGTTGCCGGCGATCGCGAACAGATGCGCACGAAGGAAGCTGACGGCCGAAGCCTTTTCGAGTTGGAGCAGGCGCACGTAAGCCTCCTGGGCCACATCATGGGCCTCGGCTTCGGACTGCAGGCGGGCAACGAGAAAGCCGACCAACGCACGGTTGTGTTCCTGGAACAGCCGGCGCACCATCTCCGCGCGCGCCGTGGGGTCCAGCGGCGACTCGTCGGGAGCGGCCGTCTCACCGAGGCGCGGCAGCCGCTGCATTCCTTCACCGTCCTCAGCTTCATTCCTACTAACGATGTTTGCTAAGGCCTGCATGACTACCCCTTCGACGTCGATGTCGGTCGGGGCTGCCTCGCAAAATCCAGACCGTTTTGCGTCAGCTCTACGTCGAATTTCCGTTTCTTCCGCCCCGCGCGTTGTAGAGCGTGAGGGGTACTTTTTTGCCTTGCCCCGGGGTCGGTAAAAATGACCGACCTGGCACCGGCCGAAACCGAAAAGCTCGCTCCAGACACCCCGCTCGTCCGGCGTCTGGGGCTCATCGACTACGCCACGACCTTCGAACGCATGCGTGCGTTCACCGATGCACGCAAGCAGGGCACGCCGGACGAAATCTGGCTGCTCGAACATCCGCCAGTGTTCACGCAAGGGCAGACCGGCAAGGCTGAACACGTGCTCGCGGCCGGCAGTATCCCGATCGTGCAATCGGATCGCGGCGGCCAGGTCACCTACCACGGCCCAGGCCAGCTCGTGGTCTATTTCCTCGTCGATCTGCATCGCCGCGGGTATGGCATTCGCTCGCTGGTCTCGCGTATCGAACACAGCATGGTGGCGCTGCTCGGCGAGCGTGGCATTCACGCTTATGCCGATCCGGAGGCACCGGGCGTGTATGTCGATGACGCCGGCGGCAAGCGCATGAAAATTGGATCCCTGGGCCTGCGCGTACGGCGCGGCTGCACCTATCATGGGCTGTCCTTGAACGTGGCGATGGACTTGGAGCCGTTCTCGCGCATCAATCCCTGCGGCTATCAGGGACTGAAGATGACGCAGATGGCGGATCTGGCCGGGCCGATCAGCGTCGTCGAAGCCGGTGAAGCCCTGCTGATACACCTGCTGCGAGAACTGGGCTACGTCGCCTGACGTCGGACTGGCGCGTAGCGGTCGCTTACCGGCTGTTACGCAGATGCGGCAAAACAGCCTTAATAATCAGCCGGCCGTTCAGTCTGGGTCGGGTACAATCGGCCGATTGGAGTTCCATGCCTAGCCCCCGCTCCTTCACAGAAGAAGGCCCATCCAGATGAGCGAAGCCCGCACGACGTCCGCCCCCGCGGCCGACAGCGCCACCTTGGTGCGCGTCCGTGGTCTGCATTTCAGCCGGGGCGCACGCAAGATCTACGACGGCATCGACGTCGACATCCCGCGCGGCAAGATCACCGCAATCATGGGACCGTCCGGCACCGGCAAGACCACGTTGCTGCGCATCATCGGCGGCCAGTGGCGGCCAGCCGACGGCGCGATCGAATTCGATGGCATCAACGTCCATCAGCAAAGCCTCGACGGACTGTACACGCTGCGCAAGCGCATGAGCCTGCTGTTCCAGAACGGCGCGCTGCTGACCGATCTGTCGGTGTTCGAGAACGTCGCCTTCCCGCTGCGCGAGCACACCAAGCTGCCGGAAGCGGCGATTCGCGACATCGTGCTGATGAAGCTGGAAGCGGTCGGTTTGCGCGGTGCCCGTGATCTGTACCCGGAAGAACTGTCCGGTGGCATGTCGCGGCGCGTGGCACTGGCCCGCGCCATCGCCCTCGATCCGGAAATGGTGATGTACGACGAACCGTTCACCGGCCAGGACCCGATCAGCATGGGCGTGCTGATGCGTTTGATTCAGTCGCTGAACCGCTCGCTGGGCATCACGTCGGTGATCGTTTCGCATGACGTCGATGAAGTGCTGTCGATTGCCGACCATGCCTATGTCATCGCCGGCGGTCAGGTCCTGGCACGCGGGGCGCCGGACGAGATTCGCGCATCACCGTCCGAATACGTCCAGCAGTTCCTGAAAGGCCGGCCCGACGGCCCGGTCGCCTTCCACTACCGGGCGAAATCGCTCGCCGACGATTTGATGGAGCGCGCATGAGAGGCGGCGTTCTGACCGTACTGTCGAACTTCCTGTCCGGCCTCGGCCAGGCGCAGTTCTTTCTGCTGTCCGTGCTGCGCGCCGTACTACCGTCGCTGCTGCGGCCGGCGCTGATCGTGCGCCAGCTCTACATGATCGGCGTGCTGTCGCTGATCATCATCGTCATCTCCGGCATGTTCATCGGCATGGTGCTGTCGCTGCAGGGCTATCACACGCTCGTGCAGTTCGGTGCCGCCAGCTCGCTCGGCGTGCTGGTCGCCCTGTCGATCATCCGCGAGCTCGGCCCGGTGGTGACGGCGCTGCTGTTCGCCGGCCGTGCCGGCTCGGCGCTGGCCGCGGAGATCGGCCTGATGCGCGCCACCGACCAGCTGTCGGCGATGGAGATGATGGCCGTCAATCCGATGCGCTACGTCATCGCGCCGCGTTTCATCGCCGGCGTCATCGCCATGCCGCTGCTGACCGCGATCTTCTGCGTGATGGCGATCGGCGTCGCCGGCGGCCATGCCATCGGCGTCGGCCTGCTGCATGTCGACGCCGGCAGCTACTGGACGCAGATTCGCGCCAATGTCGACCTGCACGACCTGCTGCAGGCGCTGATCAAAAGTCTGGTGTTCGGTGCCGTCGTCAGCTGGATCGCCGTCTACCAGGGTTACACCGCGCCGCCGACGTCGGAGGGCGTGTCGCGTGCGACGACGTCGACCGTCGTCGTCTCGTCGCTGAGCATTCTGGCACTCGACTTCATCCTTACCGCATTCATGTTCCGTTAATTGCAGCGGGCTAGAGAACGATCATGCAATCCAGAGCCTTGGAAATTCTTGTCGGCTTTTTCGTCTGCCTCGGCGTCGCCGCGGTGTTCGTGCTGACGTTCCGCGTCGCCAGCCTCGACAGTGTCGGCGGCGGCGACAAGACCTATCGCGTCAGCGCCGAGTTCCAGAACATCGGCGGCTTGAAGGCTGGCGCCAAGGTCTCGTTGGCCGGCGTGGCCATCGGCCGTGTCCGCGACATCAGCATCGACCCGTCGAGCTTCCAGGCCAAGGTCACGATGGATATCTCGGACCAGTACAGCAAGATTCCCGAGGACTCGAGCGCCAAGATCCTGACCGCCGGCCTGCTCGGCGAGCAGTACATCGGCATCGAACCGGGCGGCATGGACGATTACCTGAAGAATGGCAGTGAAATCACGCTGACGCAGAGCGCCCTGGTCCTCGAAAACCTGATCGGCCAGTTCCTCGCGTCGCAGAACGGCTCGTCGAAGGACGACAAGCTCGCCGACGCGATCGGCAAACTCGCCGACTCGCTGCAGTCCAAGAAATAGCGCGCCGTCAGGCGCCACACAAAGGAGCATCATGATGATGACGACTTCCCCCACCCACCGGATCTCCCGCCTGTTCGTTGCGCTGGTCGCGGCGATCGGCTTCGTCGGTGCCGCGCATGCGGCCGATACGCCGGACGCGGTGATCAAGAGCACCGTCAACGGCATTCGCGCCGACATCGATCAGAACCACGCCAAGTACCAGAGCGACAAGTCGGCGTTCTACAAGATGGTCGACACCAAGATCGTGCCGCACTTCGACACGACCTACATCGCCAAGGTGATCCTCGGCTCACATCTGCGCCAGGCCTCGCCTGAACAGATCTCGCAGTTCGAAAACGCTTTCAAGGACATGCTGGTTCACAGCTATGCCGACAAGCTGCTGCAGTACTACGACAGCGTCGACATTCAGGTGAAACCGGCACGCATCGACGACGGCGGCAAGCGCGCCAGCGTCGACACCACCATCGTCCGCAAGGACGGCAATCCGCCGATTCCGGTGACGTTCTCGATGCGCATGAGCGACGGCCAGTGGAAGGTCTGGGACATCAAGGCCGAGAACATCTCGCTGGTGCTGAACTTCCGCACGCAGATCGATGCCGAGATCAAGAAGAGCAGCATCGAAGACGTCATCAAGCGTCTCAACAGCGGGCAGATTCAGGCCGCCGACGTGACGCCGGCCGGCGCGGGCAAGAACTGATGAACGGCCTGCAGGGCCCGCTGCACTTCGCGACGGTCATGCCGTACTTCGCGCGCGCCGACGAGCTGGCCGGCGCCGCAACGCTTGATCTGGCGGGCGTCACGCACTGTGACAGCGCCGGCGCGGCCCTGCTGCTTGAATTGCGCCGGCGCGCCCTCAGCAAGGGGAACACGCTGCGCCTCGTCAACGCGCCCCAGCAATTACGTGACCTGACCGACTTCTTCGGTATCGCCGACGTGCTGGATCTCGCGGCCTGAGCGCGCCCAGGGAGCAAGCACGCATGAAATTCGGGAAACTGCCGCCAACCATCGCCGCCAGCCTGATGCTGGCGGTGCTGGCCGGTTGCGCACACAACTCGCCGTACGAGCCGTCCGACCCGCTCGAACCGATGAATCGCAAGATTTACGCGTTCAACATGGTCGCCGACAAGTACGTGCTGCGGCCGGTAACCGTCACCTACGTCGACTACACGCCGAAACCGGTCCGCACCGGTCTCAGCAACTTCTTCGACAATCTGTTCTATCCGTCGGTCATCATCAACGACGCGCTGCAGGCCAAGTTCAAGCAGTCGGGCCTGGACCTCACGCGGTTTCTGATGAACACCACCTTCGGCCTTGCCGGCCTGCTCGACCCGGCGTCGATGGTCGGCCTGCAGAAGCACGACGAAGACCTCGGCCAGACACTCGGCAAATGGGGTGTCGGTGAGGGCTGGTACATCATGCTGCCGTTCTTCGGCCCGTCGACCAATCGCGATCTGGTCGGTCGCGTTGGCGACAACTGGACGGAGCCGCTGCAGTACACGGACCTGACGATCCCGGAGCGCGTCGGCATCGCCGCCGTGCAGGCTGTCGACACCCGCTCGCAGCTGCTCGACTTCGACAGCATCCTGCAGCAGCAGCTCGACCCCTACGTCTTCCTGCGCACGGCTTACTTGCAGCGCCGCCTGAACCAGGTTTACGACGGCAATCCGCCGGAGAAGCTGATGGAGCCCGAGCTGCCGGACGAATAAGGCGCTGCGCGCCACCGGCTACCCCCGCCCGACGCCGCCGCATCCTGGCAGGATGCGGCGGCGTTTTTGCAAATGCCTCGACCAAGCTCACATTGCGTCCCGGTCGCGATATGATGATGATCATCATCACATACAGAGAGACGCCATGCGCTACGCCACCCAGCACAAGGAAGAAACGCGCCAGCGCATTCTCGAAACCGCGGCGGCGGAGTTTCGCAAACATGGCGTCGACGGCATCGGCGTTGCCGATCTGATGAAAGCCGCAGGACTCACGCACGGCGGGTTTTACGCCCACTTCAAATCCAAGGACGCCCTGTTCGCCGAATCGCTGGCCCGAGCGTCCGAGCAAACCCTGGATGCGCTGCGCAAGGCCATCGAGACTGCCGAACCCGGACATGAGCGCGAAGCCGTGATCGCCCGCTATCTGAGCACGCAACATCGCGACCGCGCCGAACGCGGCTGCGCGATCGTCGCACTGGGCGCCGACGTCTCGCGTCAGGACGCCAAGACCCGACGCGCGTTCGAAACGCGGATCGAGTCGATGATCGAACTCGTCGCCGCAATCTCCGAAGGCTCGGACACCGAGCGGCGGCGCACGGCGATCCAGACCGTGGCGACGATGGTGGGCGCCCTGCTGCTGGCGCGCAGCGTGCGCCCGAGCGCGCTGTCCGACGAGATCCTCGACGTCGCCCGGCAAAGCTGAAGACATCGCCGCCCTTGTCACGCTTGTTGCTACACAATGTCGCGATCAGATACCCCCGCTGAGTCCGAACCATCGTGAGCGACAAGCCTGCTGCATCTCCCGAGCACCCCGAAAGCCCTGAGCGCCGCCGCCTGCTCGGCGGCATCGGCGCCGCCATTGGCGCCGCATCGATCGGCATCAGTGCCGATGCCAGCGCCGGAACGCCGCCAACGGCAGAAACACAGACCCTCGATGCCGCGCTGCGGGCCACGATCGACACCGTCGTCGTGATCTTCGCCGAGAATCGCAGCTTCAATAATCTGTTCGCGAATTTCCCGGGACTGCAGTCGCCGCTGTCGGCACTGCCGCCGGAGCGCGGCGCGCAGCGCGATCGCGACGGGCAGTTGCTGCCCCAGCTACCGAAAATCTGGGGCGGTCTAGTACCGAACCAGCAGATCGTCGAGCATCGCCCATTCCAGATCGGCGAGAACGATCTGCCACCCCTGAAGAACGCGCCGTTCGCGCTCAGCACGGCCGACGGCGATCCGCTGCCGCACGGCGTCGTGACGCGCGATCTGATTCACGCCTTCTACCAGAATCAGCTGCAGATCAACGGCGGCCGCAATGATCACTTCGCCGCCTGGGGGGACAGCGGTGCGCTGGTCATGGGCCATTACGCCGACACCCGCGCCAACCTGCGCATCTGGCAGCTCGCACGCGAGTTCACGCTGTGCGACAACTTCTTCATGGGCGCCTTCGGCGGCTCGTTCCTGAATCATCAGTATCTGGTCACGGCGCGGCCGCCGTTCTATCCGAACGCCGATCGCAGTCCGGCCAAGAAACGTATCGCCGAGGTCGAAGGCACGGATCCGACCGGCATCCGCCTGAAGTTGCAGCCCTCGTCGCCGGCCAGCGCCCTTGATGGTCCGCCGAAGTTCGTGCCGAGCAGCCTCACGCCCGATTTCTGGGCGGTCAACACGATGATGCCGCCGTACGCGCCGACCTATGAGCTCGATGCCTCGCGCCCCGGCTATTCGGACTGGACCAATGCGCGCACGTTGGTGCCGCAACGCCATCAGACGATCGGCGACCTGTTGACGCGGCGCAAGGTCGACTGGGCGTGGTACGCCGGCGGCTGGGGCGCCGCAATGTCCGGCCACGGCACCAATGGCGACTTCCCGACACGCCCGAACTTCCAGCCGCATCACCAGCCGCTGAATTACTTCGAGCAGTTCGCGCCGGGCAGCAATGCCCGCGCCCAGCACCTGCGCGACGGCGGCGAAGGCGAGACCCCGCGTACCAACCACTTCCTCGCCGACGCCGTGGCCGGCCGCCTGCCCGCGGTCAGCTATTACAAGCCGCAGGGCAATCTCAACATGCACGCGGGCTACTCCGACATCGACGCCGGTGATCGCCACATCGCGACCGTCGTCGACACACTGCGCAACAGCCCGCAGTGGGAGAAGATGCTGATCGTCGTCACGTTCGACGAAAACGGCGGCTGGTGGGATCACGTCGCGCCGCCCAAGGGCGATCGCTGGGGACCGGGCACGCGCGTACCGGCGCTGGTGGTCTCGCCGCTCGCCAAGCGCGATCACGTCGATCACACGATTTACGACACCGGCTCGATCGCGCGCTTCATCACCCGCCGCTTCGGCCTCGAAAAACTGCCGGGCCTGATCGAACGCGAACGCGCGATGCTGGCCGCCGGTGGTCCCGCGCCCGGCGATCTGACCGACACGCTGGCGCTGCGCTAGCGCCCGGAGCAGACGTCGATCCGTGCGCACGCCCTATCTGTTCGTCTACGGCACCTTGCGTCGGTGCTGCCGGCGTCCCGAGCACGAGGAGCTGGTCGCGCACGCCGAGTTCGTCGGGCCCGGCACGATACAGGGCCGGCTGTACGAGGTCGACGGCTATCCGGGCGCCGTCGATTCGGACGACGCCAACGAGCGCGTGCACGGCGAGCTCTATCGCATTCGCGACGCTGTGGCGCTGTTCGCCGTGCTCGACGAGTACGAGGAATACTCGGCGCGATTCCCGACGCCGCACGAGTACGTTCGGGCGCAGCGAACGGTCGCGGTCGAAGATGGCGGCCATGTGCAAGCCTGTATCTATCTCTACCATCGCCCCACGCACGAACGGCGACGGATCATCTGCGGAGACTATGCCGCGACGACGCCGTGATACGGCCCCTTGATAGCAACCGTCATTCTTCGGGCCGCGCCGCAGCGGCGGCCCGCAACGCCAACCAGGCATACATCAGTCGCATCAGCGCTGGCCTGCTTCCGCCGCCTGCGCTCTGCGCTGCCGTCGACGCTCTCTCAATCCGCTGAACCAAGCGTAGCCGGTCAACAGGGAGAAGCCGAGAAAGTAAAGTCCGGCAAAATGGCCGTTTCCGTTATAGCACTGCCCAGTCGTCCCTCCCCTAGACACGCAAGCGCCCGTCACGAGGTGATAAACTCCCAAACTGAACAACACGACGGTCCCGCAGCCGACGATCCACAGCTGCCGTCGCTTTATCGGCTTCGGACTGGGTTCTTTGTCCATGATCCCCCTCATATCAATTACACATCCCATCCAAGGTGTCCGCCAGATCATCTTCCATGGACTGGGACGAATAGAAATATTCCCAACCGACGACAGTAACGGACGAAACGTTACTTCCGGCATCGCATGAACCCGATACTTCCTTCCAGACGTAATGCATGGCGTTCGATTCCGGAGGGTCGGGCTCTTCCGTTGTAGCGACGCGGGTTGCCGTGATGTCCATCGAATCTCCCGGCGCATAACTGCCGATGCCGCCGATAACTTCGTCACTCCCAAGGAACTTGATCGACGTTCCATCCGGATCGACCGCAAAAGGCGTGAGATACTCTTCCGGACCGGTCGAGTTCTGGATATGTACCCGCAGCGCCGTGCTGCCGTCTTCCAGCGCGGGCGCGGGGAAAAAGCCGCTTCCCTCCATTCGCATCGCCGATCCGGATAGCAGCCACAACAGTGAGTCCGTATCACCGTCCGGAACGATGTCTTCAACGTGCATCTCCCACTCAACGTCGAAACGCATCTTCGAAGGAATCGTTGCCAGATCATCCAGGGTTTTCGATGTGTCGGAAACAACACTCGTCACATCGGCAACGACTATCGCGACGTTGAGATAGGGAACCATGCGCTTCACCATCAAACGGCGAACAATAGCTAAGTTAGCTGCGGCATCTGCAAGAATGTTGAAAATCGGCCCGCGGGAAGCCAAGTCGTCTCGAAACTGCTGTGCAATTGTAGTTGCAGCGCCGAGATAGTCGCCCGTTCCAATTTGATCGTAGACTGCCGTCAACGTGGCCGGATAATAATAAAGCCCAGCAACGACCGCGTCGTAAATTACGTGCTTCGGCAAACCCAGAAGCGACGAGAACCAGGGGATCATCAACTGGGAAATAATTGTGCGCGTCGCTGCGTATTGGGCCGGCTCCGCATCGACTGCGTAGTCAAATGCAACATTTCCGCTCGGACCGTTGATCGTCTTGACGAGGTCGATATGCGCATTGTGAAAGCGAGGCTGATGCATGCCCTCTGCCTTGTTAGCGCTATATGGCCCTGGGTAGAGACTCAATAAGCCGGTCTGCGACGAGATCAATCTTGGATCATGCCAGCTTGTGGCCGGTTCCATTAGCACTTTCCTGAATCGGCATCGACAATTCGCACTGAATACCAGGCCTGCGTATCGTTGCTGATGCCTACATCCCCGGTGAGCTTGCCGTCAGACTGCAGCGGATACACGGAAACGTCATATTGCTCAGAAGGGGTAATCGTCGGACCGGCTGCAGCATCGCTCTTCGTCTGGAGCGCCTTTTCACGCCTTTTGGTCGAAGACGTCCCGGATGCCGGAGACACATCACTAACTGCAGCCACGGCATTCGACAGAACGGCCTGGTTTGCCGCTACCGTAAAATCAGGTAGCACGCCCTCGTCAGCGAGCGATGTCGAGAGCAAGTCCCGGAGCGTCATAACCGCCGACAGTGCCCCGATCTCGTCACGTCTTTCGCATGCATCGCTGATTGATAGGCCACCGAAGCTGACCAGCGGCATCGTCGCCAATGCCGTCGCCGTGGTGAGCGAGTTCATGGCCGGCGCCGCATCATCTTCCGAAACGAGCGCCGCCAAGTACAGGGTATCGTCACCGTCGGCCGCCGCACTCGCTATGACATAGTCACAGCCGCCAGTGACTGTGATAGCGGCATTCCCTTGCGAATCGACCGATGATGCTGTGCTGCTGCTCGATATGACGCTGATCTGCGATGTCAAAATCGGAGAACCTGGCGGGAGCTCCACAGTAATCGAACTGTCAGCTGTGGCGATGAAATCCATCGTGTTTCCGGCGATCGAATCGTTTGCAACACTCACGGTCCCGCCAGCCAACACCGCGGGCACTGTGACAACGAGCGTTGTCGAGTCCTGCAGTGTCACCGACGAGACCTCCGATCCGTTCACCGCGACTGTCGTCTGACTCGAGAAATGATCGCCTCTGATCGTTAAAACGGTTGATGATCCCGACCGCACCGCGGAAATTTCGCTGACGATGGGCGCGTCCGCCGCAATCATCGTGAGCCCCAATATGTTGGACGAGACGGAGCCATCGCTTAAGAACAAGTTGGTGGAACCCGCGTGGTCGCTTGAAAGTGTCGCTGTCGTCTGATCATCCGCTAGCGCGACGACGATGTTCTCGACAAAGCTGCGGTCAAGATTGACGTGGCCGAGGTTATCGGCTGCCACGAGCACCGCCGAAGTGCCAAAACGATCGAAATGTGCCCCCTTGAGAACCACCGTTCCGCCCTGGCGCGCAATGCCGGACACAAAATTTCCGTTCGTGTCGAGCATGCCGGCTTGCGCGATGTAGGGTTCAACCGACGATGCCGCCGAGAAAGCGATGATCGGAACCACTCTGTCCGCGTCGTGGATATCGAAGAGCAGGTCACCGTCGTCGTCCAGGTCGCGGTAGTCAGGCATGTAGTCGGCGTCATTGTCCGCTAGGCCCGCAGCGGAGTCACCGCGTTCTACACTATCCGGAATGCCGTTTCCGTCGGAGTCGGAATCCATGAAATCAGGAGTGCCGTCTTCGTCAGAGTCGCGCTCCGCTTCAACTCCGTCCGAAATTCCGTCGCCATCGGCATCCTGATCAAGCCAATCCGGAGTGCCGTCTCCATCATGATCGAAAATCGTCGAGGCACCAGAAAGGAACATTGAAAGCTCGGCAACATCTGGCACGCTGTCCGCATCCGTATCTTTCAGGGATGCTGACATCCCCAAAGCCGTCTCCAGATCATCGGGAACGACGTCGCCATCCGCGTCCGAAAAAATTCGGACTGTGTAGCTTTGAGGATAAGTGGCATCTGCCGACGGCCTGATGAACACATACCCGGGGACGTCCGATGCATAAACGATGACGCCAGGCAGCGCATAGTGATATGACAAGGCTTCCGCAGGACCGGCCGGCTTCTGTATTCCCAGCACGCCGATCGTCGATTTTCCATCCACATCCGTCAGCGACAATTCGACATTCGAATGGCCATCTGCAAGATAGCTCAGCACCCATAAGGAACTCGCAGCAGCAGTTGGAACGGCCGGGCTGCGGAATACGTCGACGTCGTCGGGGTTATTCAATACTCCATGAAGGGTTACCGGCCATGACATCTCTACGGACGTTGCCGCGGCCGAATCCTCTTCGGCTCCACTTCTTCCACAACGACTTCCACACTTCTTGCGGTATCCAGCGGAAAAGCATCCTGCACATCAGGGACGCCATCTCCATCTTCGTCGGCATCCGCGAAGTTGCCGACGCCATTGCCATTACTGTCGAGAAATTCAGATGGGTCTTCCGGGAAGGCATCCTGAGCATCCACGACCCCGTCGCCATCCGCATCATCAGCCGCTTTCGCGCTTAGCGGGCGGATCGCTCGACGCAGACTTTCAGGAACATCCTTCAACTGCACGGGAACTTGTATCGTCTTTACTGCAGCCTGCTTGTTTTGATCTTCGTTATCGCCCGCGCACGCTGCCAAAGCCAGAACCACTACCAATGTAGGGGCATATTTGTGAAACATGGCGTCCTCCCTGACAAGAACGCATTTCAAGCTGAGATGATGGGCAGCAAAGTTCCATGCAAAATCGATGAGCGGCGTATATTCACCGACAGACGATAGGCAGCCCTCCGGCGACTCGGAGAATGATCCATGTATCAAGCCGAGAAAACGTTAAGCAGCTGGCATGCGTAGTTGCTCATCGGCACATCGGCTGGCATCCATTGAAAGTTTCGGGCCTTCGCGGCGACGATAAGTCACGAAACCCGATTTCCATCGTCAACGGGGGCAGTAAAATGGACTGGTTCATCACCGCGCTGAAGAAGTACGCGCAATTCTCCGGCCGCTCGCAGCGCGCCGAATACTGGTATTTCATTCTCTTCTACACGCTGATCTATCTGGCGCTGGCGATCGTCGACGGCGTCACCGGCACGTTCAGTCTAGAAGACGGTTTCGGCCTGCTCAGCGGACTGTTCGCACTGGCGATGCTGATTCCGTCGATCGCGGTCAGCGTGCGCCGTCTGCATGACACGGGCCGCAGCGGCTGGTGGTTCCTGATCGGCCTGATCCCGATCGTCGGCAGCATCATCCTGCTGGTGTTCTTCGTGCAGGACAGCGAGGCCGGCGACAACGCCTACGGCGCCAACCCCAAGGCACCAGCAACGGTGGTGAGCGGCTGACGGCGCCGTTCAGCGCACGAACTTGCGCGCATTGACGAACATCTGGAACCACGGCGTCTTGCCCAAGCCGCCGCTTGCCGCGTAGTCCTGCGGCCACCAGGAGCCGGACGTGCCGGCGACGGTGCGTTCCGGATGCGGCATCAGAATCGTCACGCGGCCGTCGGCGTTGCAAACCGAGGCGATGCCCTGCGGCGAACCGTTGGGATTGGCCGGATACTGCGTGGCGACATCGCCGCGCGTGGTCACGTAGCGCATCGCGTTCTGACCAGCCGCCTGCAGCGCGATCAGATCTGACGGCGCCGCGAACTCGGCGCGACCCTCGCCGTGGGCAACGGCGATCGGCAGACGACTGCCGGCCATGCCGGCGAAGAACACCGACGGCGATTCGAGCAGCTCGACCTGCGCCCAGCGCGCTTCGAACTGTTCACTGCGATTGCGGCGGAACGCCGGCCAGTGTTCGGCACCCGGCACGATGTCCTTGAGCGCCGCGAACATCTGGCAGCCGTTGCAGACGCCGAGTGCGAAGCGTTCCGGACTGACGAGGAAATCGGCGAATTCCTGACGACCGCGATCGTTGAACAAGATGGTCTTGGCCCAGCCCTGACCGGCACCGAGCACGTCGCCATACGAGAAGCCGCCGCAGGCCGCGAGACCGGCGAAGTCGGCCAGCTTCACGCGGCCTTCGAGGACATCGCTCATGTGCACGTCGACGGCCTCGAAGCCGGCGGCGGCAAATGCATACGCCATTTCGTACTGACCGTTGACGCCCTGCTCGCGCAGGATCGCGACCTTCGGCCTACGGCCGACGTGAGGCGCGAGGCGGGAGGCGGGAGGCGGGAACGTGAGTTTCACGTGCAGGCCCGGATCATCGGCATCGGCCAACGCCGCGAACGCCGCGTTCGCGCAGTCCGGATTGTCGCGCAGCGCGGCAATGCGATGGCTGGTCTCGGCCCAGGTCTGGTGCCACGTGGTGCGCGAACCTTGCAACAGAAGCTGCGCACCGTGCGTGAAGCGCAGGTGATCGCCGGCCGTCACCGCGCCGATGTCGGCAGCCGTCAGGCCGGCCTCGCGCAGCTCGGCGATCACCGTCGCCGCATCGTGCTCGCGCAACTGCAGGACGCAACCGAGTTCTTCGTTGAACAATGCCGACACCGCGTCACCGTTCAGCGTTTCGAGCGCGATCTGCAGCCCGCAGTGGCCGGCGAAGGCCATTTCCGCCAGCGTCGCGAACAGGCCGCCGTCGCTGCGATCGTGATAGGCGAGCAGCTTGCCGTCGGCATTGAGCGCCTGGATCTTTTCAAAGGCCGTGCGCAGGCGCTGCGGCTCGTCGAGATCCGGGGCGATGTCACCGACCGTGCCATAGACCTGCGCCAGGGCCGAGCCGCCGAGGCGATTCTGGCCGACGCCGAGGTCGATGAGCACCAGCCGCGTGGCGCCGGCATCGAGTTTGAGTTGCGGCGTCAACGAGCGACGCACGTCGGCGACCGGCGCGAACGCGGTGATGATCAGCGACAGCGGCGCGATCTGCGTCTGCGTCTCAACCGTTCCGTCCTGCCGGACTTCCTCCCAGACAGATTTCATCGACAGCGAATCCTTGCCGACCGGAATCGCGATGCCGAGCGCCGGGCACAGTTCGGCGCCGACCGCCTTGACCGTATCGAACAGCCGCGCGTCCTCGTCACCCTGGCCGCAGGCCGCCATCCAGTTCGCCGACAGGCGAATGTCCGACAGCTTGTCGATGCGTGCGGCGGCGATGTTCAGCACCGCCTCGGCGACCGCCATGCGGCCGGACGCCGGCGCGTCGAGCAGCGCCAGCGGCGTACGCTCGCCCATCGCCATCGCCTCGCCAGTGATGGCCTCGAAGCCGGTGGCGGTGACGGCGCAGTCGGCGACCGGCACCTGCCACGGGCCGACCATCTGGTCGCGCACCGTCAGGCCGCCGACGGTGCGGTCGCCGATCGTGATCAGGAATGATTTGCTGGCCACCGCCGGCAGGCGCAACACGCGCTGCGCGGCGTCGGCCAGATCGATGGCGGCCGTATCGAGTGCCGGGAAGTCGCTGGCCGCGCGCGTGCTGCTGCGTGACATGCGCGGCGGCTTGCCGAGCAGCACCGGCATCGGCATGTCGACGGCCGGCTGCGTGCCGAGCGCGTCCTCGACGACGAGCTGCTGCTCGGCAGTCGCGGTACCGACCACGGCGTACGGGCAGCGCTCGCGCGTGCACAGCGCAGCGAAGTGTTCGACGTGTTCGGCACGGATCGCGATGACGTAGCGCTCCTGCGACTCGTTGCACCAGATTTCCATCGGCGACAATGCCGGGTCGGCGGCCTGCACGTCGCGCAACTGGAAGCGCCCGCCGCGATCGTCGTTGTGCACGAGTTCCGGCAGGGCATTGGAGATGCCACCGGCGCCGACGTCGTGAATCGACAGAATCGGATTGTCGTCACCGAGTGCCCAACAGGCATCGACGACTTCCTGGCAGCGGCGCTCCAGTTCCGGGTTGGCGCGCTGCACCGACGCAAAGTCGAGCTCGGCGCTCGACGCGCCGGTCGCCATCGACGACGCGGCGCCGCCGCCCAGGCCGATCAGCATCGCCGGACCGCCGAGCACGATCAGCTTCGCGCCCTCGACGACCTCGTGCTTCTGCACGTCGCCGTCGCGGACATTGCCGTAGCCGCCGGCGATCATGATCGGCTTGTGATAGCCGCGGTTGCGGCCGTCCGGCGCCACTGCCTCGTAGGTGCGGAAATAGCCGTTGAGGTTCGGCCGGCCGAATTCGTTGTTGTAGGCGGCGGCGCCGATCGGGCCGTCGAGCATGATCTGCAGGGCGCTGGCCATGCGCGGCGGGCGCGAAAGCTCGGCTTCCCAGGGCTGCACGAAGTCGGGAATGCGCAGATTGGCGACCGAAAAGCCCGCCAGACCGGCCTTGGGCTTGCCGCCGGTACCGGTCGCCGCCTCGTCGCGAATCTCGCCGCCGGCACCGGTCGCGGCGCCCGGATGCGGCGAGATGCCGGTCGGGTGGTTGTGCGTCTCCACCTTCATCAGGATGTGCACCGGCTCGTCGTGCGCGCGCCAGACGTGGTCCGCTTCCGGGAACCAGCGCATGCCGCTATGGCCTGCGATGACCGCGGCATTGTCCTTGTACGCCGACAGCACGCCTTCGGGCGCGGCGGCGTAGGTCATCTTGATCATCTGGAACAGCGAATGCGGCTGCGCTTCGCCGTCGACCGTGAATTCGGCATTGAAGATCTTGTGCCGGCAATGCTCGCTGTTGACCTGCGCGAACATCATCAGCTCGGCGTCGGTCGGATTGCGGCTGGCCTCGCGGCTGTAGTCGACCAGATAGTCGATCTCGTCGCCCGACAGCGCCAGCCCCCAGTCGCGGTTGGCCGCCGCCAGCGCGTCGCGACCACCGCCGAGCACATCGACGGTGCGCAGCGCGCGGCGCGGCTGGCCGTCGAAAACGTGCTGCAGCGCGTCGACGCTCGCCAGAACCGACTCGGTCATCGGGTCGTGCAGCGCCACCAACGCGGCCGCCGGCAGCTCGGACACCCCATCGAAGCTGTAAGCGCGGCCTTGCTCGATGCGGGCGACGCCGCTCAGGCCGCAGACGCGGGCGATGTCGGTGGCCTTGCTCGACCACGGCGACAGGGTGCCGACGCGCGGCACCACGAACAGCGTCAGCTGCGCCGTCTCGAAGCCCGCCGGCCCCGGCCCGAGCAGGCGCCGCAGCGCGTCCTCGGCAGTGTTCTCGGCGTCAATCAGGTAGAAATCCCGGCTGCGCAACGCGCGCAGATCCGGGGCGTGGGCACGGAGTGTGGCGAGCAGTCGGTCGGCACGGAACGCAGAAAGGGATTCCGCACCGGGGAGGATCGTCAGGGACATTACGGGCAGGGGCGACGGGAGGACTATCATTTTCGCATGTTTGAGGCTCCCGATTCCCCCGGAACATCCCCTTTCCTGCCCGCCGCCCGTCGGCTGCGCGGGCTGGTCTTCGATCTGGACGGCACGCTGATCGACAGCGTCGAAGATCTGCGCGCCGCGCTGAACCGCCTGCTCGCCGGTCGCGGGCGGCCGCCGCTGGAACGCTCGGCCGTACAGGCCATGGTCGGCGATGGCGCGCGCAAGCTGGTCGAGCGGGCGCTGACCGCGGCGCACGGCGCGGCACCGGATGTGGCGACGCTGGACCCCGCGCTGACGGCGTTCCTGGCCGATTACGAGGCCGCGGCCGCCGTCCATACCCGCGCCTACCCTGGCGTGCGCGAAGTCCTGACCCGCTTGCGCGGCGCGGGGCTGAAACTCGCGATCTGCACCAACAAACCGTATGCGGCGAGCGTAGCGGTGCTCGACGCGCTGCAACTGTCCGACGCGTTCGACGCCGTGATCGGCGGCGACTCGACCCCGGCGCGCAAACCGGATCCGCAACCACTGCAGGCGGCGCTCGATGCGCTCGGACTGCCGCCCGGCGGTGCCGTGATGATCGGCGACGGCCCGCACGACGCGCTGGCGGCCGCAGCAGCCGGCACCGGCTTCATCGGCGTGACCTACGGCTACGGCACTGCAGGTTTCGCGGCACTGACGCCAGCGCCGATCACGATCGACCGTTTCGCGGATCTACCGGCACGGCTGGGACTCACCGGCGGCTGAGCACGCCATGGCGCGCGCCCAGGGCCTGTCACCGCGAATAGCGTCGCCGTGGCCTAGACCACCTCGCACCAATCGAGCCCGTCGACCTGATGCGCGCAACGCAGGCCGGGCAGCTCGCCACCAACGGCCTCGTGTACCGCCGCCAGCGCCAGCTCCGGCCGGTTATTGGTCTCGGACAGATGGGTCAGAACCAGATGCTGCAGGCGCGAAATCAGGTAGTCGCGCAGCATCGCGGCAGCCTGTGCGTTTGCCAGATGGCCGCGATCACCGGCAACGCGGCGCTTGAGGCTGGCGTGGTAAGGCCCGTCGCGCAGCATCTGCGGATCGTGATTGCACTCCAGCATCAAGGCATCGCAATCGGCCAGCGTCGCCCGCATGTGCGCAGAGATGTGGCCAGCATCGGACAAGATACCGATCCGTCGGCCGGCGGCGCCGATCACATACTGGCAGGGTTCGCCGGCATCGTGCGGCACCGGATAAGGCTCGATCGCCAAGCCGCCGATCTCGAAGCGCTGATGCGGCGAAAAGCGCACCAGCGTCGGCACCTCGGCATCGTTCCAGGCGCGGTGCGTGCCGTAGGTCATGTAGACCGGCACGCGATGCCGTCGCGCCAGCCGGCCGACGCCGCTCAGATGATCGCTGTGCTCATGCGTCACCAGCACCGCCGCCAGCGAGCCCGGCTCAACGCCGAGCCGCGCAAGCCGCGCCTCGGTCTCCTTGAGCTGAAAGCCGCAATCGACGAGCACGCGCGTACCGTTGTGCTCGATGAGCGTGGCGTTGCCTTTGGAGCCTGATCCCAGCATCGCGAAACGGATCATGGTTTGCTGCCATCCATGGCGAGGCTGCACTTCCCGATTGAACCCCAGGGCCGCCATCCCTGGCGCCCCGCCGCACGGCACGGACTGCCATTCAAGGCAGTCCGTGAAAGCCCGCACGGCCCCAGCATCGCGAAACGGATCATGGGCGTGGCTCCAACCGCAAAAGCCTTTCTAACCGCAGATTTCGCAGATTCGCGCAGAATGGACGAGAGCATGCGTACGAATCCGGGGCGGCCTTCAGCCAGACGCTTTCGTGCCGAACGGCACCGCGACTCCCGCAGGGAAATTAAATTTCTTTTCACGGATTCAGCGCGCTTGCGTATCGGATTTCGCGCTCAATTCTGCGAAATCTGCGGTTCCGCTGTTCTGCTCGTTCACTTCTTGCCGTCGCTGCCGAAGGTGTAGAACGGCAGCGGCGTGACCTTGGAACCGCCCTCGCCGTCAATGACGCGGACCGGTCCGGCCTTCTTCACTTCGTCGATGCGCACGATCGCGTGCACCGGCACGTAGAAACGATCGACATCAGCGAATTCCTGCTTGAGCCGCTCTTCGCTGGTGTCGACGAGCAGACTGGTTTTTTCACCGAACACGAGCTTGCCGACTTCGACGAAGCCGAGCATCGTGCCGTGACTGACCTCGCGGGCGTAGAGCTCGTAGCGTTGCCCTTGATTCATGAAACTGATGCGGTAAAGACGTTGCTTGCCGGCCATGGTGTTCGGTGTGGTGAGCGACGTTGCCGATTTTAAGCCTTCCAGCGTTTTGTATCGGAACGTAAATCCCCGGCAGTTGTCGCACGGGCTCCCTTATGATCCGGCCGCAGGCCCCGAACCGGGACGCGGCCTGCCCGCGCCCCTATTGAGTCGTACAGAAGGACAGACACGATGGAAAACACGCCCTCCGGCGGACCCGTCTCCCATACGCTGCGCCCGGTCGGCCGCCGCCAGAAGCTGATCGGCACGGCGGTCGTCGTGATCGGCCTGCTGTTGCTGGCGGCGCTGGCCTGGTATCTGGTCCACCGCGGCAGCTCGAGCAGCGCGACGGGCTTCGGTGGCGGCCGGCGCATGCCGGCCTCGACGGTCGGCGTGGCGACGGTCAAGACCGCGGACATCCCGGTTGACCTCGAAGCGCTGGGCACGGTGACGTCGCCGGCAACGGTCACGGTCATCCCGCAGGTCTCCGGCGTGATCGACAAGATCGCCTTCACCGAAGGCCAGTTGGTCAAGAAAGGCGAGCTGCTCGCACAGATCGACCCGCGTCCGTTTCAGGCGACGCTCGACCAGGCCAAGGGCACGCTGGCCAACGCCCAGGCACAGCTGGCGGTCGCACAGAAGCAGTATGAACGTTACCAGACGCTGATCTCGCAAGACTCGATCGCCCAGCAAGACGTCGACACGCAGGCGGCGACGGTCAAGCAGTTGCAGGGCACGGTGGCCGCCGACAAGGCGGCGGTCGAGTCGGCGGCGCTGGACCTCACGTACAGCCGCATCACGGCGCCGGTCGCCGGCCGCGTCGGCCTGCGCGTCGTCGATCCGGGCAACTACATTGCGGCCGGCAGCTCGACCGGCATCGTCGTCATCACCCAGGTCAAGCCGATCGACGTCGAATTCAGCGTGCCGCAGGATCAGGTCGCTGACGTGCTGGCGCACTCGCATGACGCGAAGCTGCCGGCCGTGGCGCTGGACCGCACGCGGACCAAGACCCTGGCCAGCGGCACGTTCCTGACACTCGACAACCAGGTCGACACGACCACCGGCACGGTCAAGGCCAAGGCCCGCTTCGCCAACGATGACGAAGCCTTGTTCCCGAGCCAGTTCGTCAATCTGCGCCTGCAGCTGGACACGATCAAGGATGCCATCGTCGTACCGCAGACGGCAGTCCGCAATGGCGCCGACGGCGACTTCGTCTACATCGTCAACGACGATCACACGGTCAGCGTGCGCAAGGTCACGCGCGGCCAGCAGACCGACGACGCCATACAGATCACCAAAGGCCTGAAGGTCGGTGAGCAGGTCGTCACCGAAGGTGGTGACCGCCTCAAGGATGGCGCTTCGGTGCAGTTACCGGCCGAAGCGGCGGAGAAGAAGGCCACCGAGGAAAAGGCCGCATCGGAGCGCAAGCCCAAGCGCCGGCATCGTCCAGGCAGTGCAGGCCCTGGCGGTCCGGGCGGCCCGCCGCCGGGACCGTAACGCCGACCGATCCGAGCCCGACATGGCGATGAATCCCTCGCGTCCGTTCATCCAGCGACCGGTCGCCACGACGCTGTTCATGACAGCGATCGTGCTGGCCGGCCTGCTTGGCCTTCGTTTCCTGCCGATCGCCGCGCTGCCGCAGGTCGACTATCCGACGATCCAGGTCCAGACCCAGTACCCGGGCGGCAGCCCGGAGGTCATGAGCCAGACCGTCACCGCGCCGCTGGAGCGCAACCTCGGCGAGATGGCCGGTCTGCAGCGCATGACGTCGATCAGCGCCGCCGGCGCGTCGACGATCACCCTGCAGTTCACGCTCGGCATCGCGCTCGATGTGGCTGAGCAGGAGGTGCAGGCGGCGATCAACGAGAGCAATGCGCTGCTGCCGTCCGATCTGCCGGCGCCACCGGTCTATGCCAAGGTCAACCCGGCCGACGCGCCGATCCTGACGCTGGCGATCACCTCGGACACCATGCCGCTGACCGAGGTGCAGAACCTGGTCAACACGCGCCTGGCGCTGAAGATCAGCCAGGTCGACGGCGTCGGCCTGGTCACGCTCAGCGGCGGCCAGCGGCCATCGATGCGCATCCAGGTCGACACCCAGGCGCTGGCGTCGTACGGCATCACCATCAGCGACGTGCGCACGGCGATCACCAACGCCAACGCCAACGGCGCCAAGGGCAGCTTCGACGGCCCGAGCCAGGCGTTCACGATCAACGCCAACGATCAGCTGGTGAACGTCGACGATTACAAGAACCTGATCGTCACCTACAAAAATGGCGCCCCGGTGCGGCTGTCCGACGTCGCCAACATCGTCGAGGCGGCCGAGAACGTGAAGCTCGGCGCGTGGGCAGATGCCAAGCCGGCGATCATTCTCAACGTCCAGCGCCAGCCCGGCGCCAACGTCATCAAGACCGTCGACGCGATCAAGGCCCGCCTGCCCGGCCTCGAAGCACAGCTGCCAGCCGCAGTGTCGCTGAACGTGCTGGCCGATCGCACGCTCGGCATTCGCGCGTCGGTCGAGCACGTGCAGTTCGAGCTGGTGCTGGCGGTGTTGATGGTGGTGCTGGTGATCTTCTTCTTCCTGCACAGCGTGCAGGCGACGGTGATCGCCAGCCTCGCGGTGCCGATCTCGCTGATCGGCTCCTGCGGCGCGATGTATCTGCTCGGCTACAGCCTCAACAATCTGTCGCTGATGGCGCTGACCATCGCCAGCGGCTTCGTCGTCGACGACGCGATCGTGACGATCGAAAACATCTCGCGCCATATCGAGAAAGGCGAACGGCCGATGGTCGCGGCGCTCAAGGGCGCGCAGCAGATCGGCTTCACCATCATCTCGCTGACGGTGTCGCTGATCGCGGTGCTGATCCCGCTGCTGTTCATGGGTGACGTGATCGGCCGCCTGTTCCGCGAATTCGCGGTAACGCTGGCGCTGACCATCCTGATCTCCGCGGTCGTGTCACTGACGCTGGTGCCGATGCTCTCGGGCCGCTGGCTGCACCACGACAGCGGCATGCAGGGACTCGGCGCGCGCGTGCAGGCGCTGTTCGACAAGGTCATCGCGCAATACGACCGTGGCCTGCTGTGGGTGCTGGCCCGCCAGCGCCTGACGCTGCTGGTCGCACTGGCAACATTCCTGGTCACAGCGCTGCTCTACGTGATCATGCCCAAGGGATTGTTCCCGACTCAGGACACCGGCCAGCTACAGGCGCGCACGCAGGCCGCAGACTCCGTGTCGTACGCGCGGATGGCGGAGTTGCAGCAGCAGGCGGCCCAGGAAATCCTCGCCGATCCGGCGGTCGACAACCTCAGCTCGTTCATCGGCGTCGACGGCTCGAACAATACGATGCTGCACACCGGCCACATGCTGATCAATCTCAAGCGCGACCGCAGCGGCTCGCAGGACGAGATCATGCAGCGCCTGCAGGATCGTGTGGCCAAGGTCGCCGGCATGCAGCTGTATCTGCAGCCGACGCAGGATCTGACCATCGATGCCGAAACCGGGCCGACGCAGTACCGGCTGTCGATCGAAGGCTCCGACACCAAGATCGTCGACGGCGCGGCGCAGCAACTCGCCGCCGCACTGCAGAATGAACCCAAGGTGCGCAACGTCATCACCGACGCCGGCGCCACCGGACCGGCTGCCTTCGTCAACCTCGATCGCGACACGGCCTCACGCCTGTCGATCACGGCCTCCGACCTCGACGACGCGCTGTACAGCGCGTTCGGCCAGCGCATTGTTTCGACGATCTTCACGCAGACCAATCAGTACCGCGTGATTCTCGAAGCCAAGCCCGATCTGCTGACGACGCCGAAGAATCTCAACCTGCTGCATCTACAGGGCAGCGGCGGCGCCACGCCACTGTCGGCCTTCGCCAAGGTCCAGGAGGAACAGGCACCGCTGCAGATCACCCACGTCGCGCAGTTCCCGGCCGCCACTGTCAACTTCGATACCGCGCCCGGGGTTTCGCTGGGCAGCGCCGTCGACGCGATTCGCGCCACGGCGAAGAAGATCGAGCTGCCGAACAGCGTGACGATGAGTTTCCTCGGCGCCGCCAACGCCTATGAGTCGTCGCTGGCCAATGAGCTGTGGCTGATCCTCGCCGCGGTGGTCTGCGTCTACATCGTGCTCGGCGTGCTCTATGAGAGCTACATTCATCCGCTGACGATCCTGTCGACCCTGCCGTCGGCCGGCGTTGGCGCGCTGCTGGCGTTGCTGATCACCGGCCACGATCTCGACGTGATCGGCATCATCGGCATCATCCTGCTGATCGGCATCGTCAAGAAGAACGCGATCATGATGATCGACTTCGCGCTCGACGCGCAGCGCAACGAGGGCCTGTCGCCGCGCGCGGCGATTCATCAGGCGGCCTTGCTGCGCTTCCGCCCGATCCTGATGACGACGCTGGCCGCCATGTTCGCGGCCATCCCGCTGATGATCGGCGTCGGCGACGGCCATGAGCTGCGCCAGCCGCTGGGCCTGGCGATCTTCGGCGGCCTGCTGGTCAGCCAGCTGCTGACGCTGTTCACGACGCCGGTGATCTTCCTGATGTTCGAGCGCCTGGCCGGCCGGCCGGACGACGAAGTGCCGGCACCCGCAAGCGCGGCCGCGCCGGATCCCGCATGAATCTCTCGGCGCCCTTCGTCAGACGTCCGATCGGCACGGTGTTGCTGACGATCGGCATCGCGCTCGCCGGCATCGGCGGTTTCTTTGCGTTGCCGGTCGCGCCGCTGCCAGACGTCGATTTTCCAGTGGTGATGGTCAGCGCCTCGCTGTCGGGCGCGAGTCCGGAGACCATGGCGACCAGCGTCGCGACGCCGCTGGAACGGCGCCTCGGCGTCATCTCCGGGGTCAACGAACTGACGTCGCGCAGCTCCAGCGGCTCGACGCGGATCATGATGCAGTTCGATCTGAACCGGAACATCGACGCCGCCGCGCGCGAGGTCCAGGCCGCGATCAACGCCTCGCGTGCCGATCTGCCGGCGTCGCTGCGCAGCAATCCCAGCTATCGCAAGGCCAACCCGTCGGACGCGCCGATGGTGATCCTGGCGCTGAGCTCGGAAACCAAGACGCCGCAGCAGATCTACGAAGCCGTCTCCAACATCGTGCAGCAGCGCCTGGCACAGGTCGACGGCGTCGGTGACGTCGAGATCGGTGGCGGCTCGCTGCCGGCGGTCCGCGTCGACGTCATTCCGTACCAGCTGAATCACTACGGCATCAGCCTGGACGACATCCGCGCCGCGATCGAGGCCGCCAACGCCAATCGCCCGAAAGGCGCGCTCGAGGGCAATGGTCGTCACTACCAGATCTACACGGCCACCACCGGCCGCGACATCGAGTCGTACAAGCGTCTCGTCGTCGCATGGCGCAACAACGCGCCGATCCGCCTCGGCGATGTCGCCTACGTCGAGAGCGGACCGCAGGACATTCGCACCCTGGGCCTGTACAACGGCAGCCCGGCGGTCATCGTACTGCTGCGCAAGAAACCCGGCGCCAACGTCATTGCCACCGTCGATCAGGTCCGCGCACAGGTCCCGTTGCTGCAGGCCGAGTTGCCGAGTGACATCAAGCTGCAGATCGTCAGCGACCGCACGACGTCGATTCGCTCGTCGCTGCACGAGATCGAAGTCACGCTGCTGATCTCGGTGCTGCTGGTGGTGCTGGTCGTCAGTGCATTCCTGCGCAACCTGCGCGCGACCATCGTGCCGGCGATCGCCACCGTGGTGTCGCTGCTCGGCACGTTCGGCGTGATGTACGCGCTCGGTTTCTCACTCAACAATCTGTCGTTGATGGCGCTGACGATCGCCACCGGCTTTGTCGTCGATGACGCCGTAGTCGTGCTCGAAAACACCAGCCGCCACCTCGAAGCCGGCATGAATCGCGTGCAGGCCGCATTGCTTGGCGCGCGCGAGGTCGGCTTCACGGTGCTGGCGATCAGCGCCTCGCTGGTTGCCGTCTTCATTCCCCTGCTGTTCCTCGGCGGCCAGGCCGGCCGCTTGTTCCGCGAGTTCGCCGTCACCTTGTCGGCCGCCGTCGTCATCTCGCTGGTGATCTCGCTGACGACCACGCCGATGCTCTGCGCGATGCTGCTGCGCGGCCCCGGCGACGCCGGCAGCAAACCACCCGGCCGTATCGCGCGCGCATTCGAAAGCGGCTTCAACAAGATGCTGCGCGGCTACGAGCGCAGCCTCGACTGGGCACTGTCGGCGAAGCTGATCGTGCTGCTGTCGCTGCTCTTTGTCATTGTGCTCAACGTCTGGCTCTATATCGCGGTCCCGAAGGGATTCTTCCCGCGTCAGGACTCCGGCACGATCATGGGCGGCCTGCAGGCCGATCAGAGCATCTCGTTCCAGGCCATGGGCAAGAAGCTGACGCAGATCGTCAACATCATTCACGCCGACCCGGCGGTCGACTCGGTGGTCGGGTTCACCGGCGGCTCGCGCGCCGGCGGCGGCTTTCTGATGGTGCAGCTCAAGCCCAAGTCGCAGCGCAAGGACGGCGGCCAGGCGGTCATCGCAAGACTGCGCCCGCAATTGGCCAAGATCACCGGCCTGACCGCGTTCCTGTCGCCAGTACAGGATCTGCGCATGGGCGCGCGTGAGTCGAACGCCACTTATCAGTACACGCTCAAGGGCGATGACCTGGCCGAGTTGCAGACGTGGACGACCAAACTCGCCGATCAGCTCAAGCTCTCGCCAGTGCTCGAAGACGTCAACACCGATCAGGACAATGCCGGCCTGGAGATGTTCCTGACCATCGATCACGATGCCGCGGCACGCTACGGCATCACGTCCAAGGACATCGACAACGCGCTCTACAACGCCTTCGGCCAGCGCACGGCGTCGACGATCTATGAGGATCTCAATCAGTACAGCGTGATCCTCGAAGTCGCGCCGCGCTATGCACAGTCGGTGAAGGCGCTCGACGACATCTACGTGCCCGCCAGCAACAGCTCGACCAGTGACAGCGACAGCAGTTCGAGTAGTTCGTCGAGCAGCAGCAAGGAGGATTCCGCCGATCCGTCACTGCGCGATGCGTCGACCGGTTCGGTGCTGGTCACCGACACGGCGTCGATGGTGCCGCTGTCGGCGATCGCGCATTTCACTGAGCGCTCGGCAGCCACGTCGATCAGCCATCAGGACGCGGCGATCGCGGCGACGATCTCGTTCAACCTCGCCGACGGTGCCGCGATGTCCGATGCCGAAGCGGCCGTTGCACAGGCCGAAGCCGACATCGGCATGCCGACCTCGGTGGCCGGCAGCTTTGCCGGCCTGGCCCAGGAAGCGCAGAAGTCGCAGGGTCAGCAGCCGATGCTGATTGTCCTGGCGCTGGTCGTGGTCTATCTGGTGCTCGGCGTGCTGTACGAAAGCTATGTGCACCCGTTGACCGCGCTGTCGACGCTGCCCTCGGCCGGTGTCGGCGCCGTGCTCGCGCTGCTGATCTTCCACATGGACTTCTCGCTGATCGCGCTGATCGCCGTATTCCTGCTGATCGGCATCGTCAAGAAGAACGCGATCATGATCATCGACTTCGCGCTCGAAGAGCAGCGCTCGCGCGGCGTCTCCGCCACCGAAGCCGTGCGCGAGGCCTGCCTCAAGCGCTTCCGTCCGATCCTGATGACGACGATGGCCGCTGCGCTCGGTGCGCTGCCGCTGGCGATCGGCCTCGGCGAAGGCTCCGAGCTGCGCCAGCCGCTGGGCGTCGCCATCATCGGCGGGCTGATCGCCAGCCAGATTCTCACACTGCTGACGACGCCGGTCGTCTACGTCTATCTCGACCGACTGCGCCGCAAGCGCGACGACGAGCATGTACTCAGCCGCGCCGCTGTCATTGAATCGCAAGGGACCTAAAGCCATGAACCGGCCGCGTCATCCGTATTCCCGATTGCTGGGCGCCACCGCTGGCGCCACCCTGGTCCTGCTCACCGGCTGCGCCGTCGGTCCCGACTACCATCGCCCGGACGTCCCCGTCACCCACGACCGTTTCAAGGAGGCCGGCGGCGACTGGCTGCCGGCGGCGCCGGCCGACGCGCTGAGTCGCGCACCGTGGTGGACGCTGTTCAACGATCCTCAGCTGGATCAGTTCGTCGCGCAGGTTGAGGTCTCGAACCAGAACGTCGCCGCTGCCGTCGCGTCGTACGCACAGGCGCGCGCCACCGTCCGCGAGGAACGTGCGGCGATTTTCCCGACCATCGATCTGAGCGCCGGCGCCACCCGCTCCGGCACCAAGTCATCCGGCAGCAGCACCGTCGTCAGCACCGGCGGCACGTCGGTCACGAGCAGCGGCAGCAGCCGCGTGCGCAACACCTACCAGACCGACATCGGCGCCAGCTGGGAGCCGGATATCTGGGGGGTGCTGCGGCGTGGCATCGAGAACGCCAACGCGACCCTGTCAGCCAGCGCCGCCGATCTGCAGGCGGCGACGCTGTCGGCGCGTGGCGAGCTGGTCACCGACTATCTGTCGCTGCGCGAGGCCGACGCCGAGATCGCCTTGCTCGAAAAGACCGTCGACGGCTATCAACGCGCGCTGGAGATCACCCAGAACCGCTACAAGGTTGGTGTCGCGCCCAAGAGCGATGTGCTCAGCGCACAGAGCACGCTGTACAGCACGCAGGCCGAACTCGAAGCCATGCGCAACACGCGCGCCCAGTACGAGCACGCGATCGCGGTGCTGCTCGGCAAGGCGCCGTCCGACTTCTCGCTGGCCCCGGCCGACTGGAACGGCACGGTGCCGAACGTGCCGGTCGGTCTGCCCTCGACGCTGCTGCAGCGCCGCCCGGACATCGCCGCCGCGGAGCGCAACGTCGCGGCCGCCAATGCCACGGTCGGCATCCAGCAGGCCGCCTGGTTTCCGAGCCTGACACTGAGCGCGTCTTACGGCACGTCGTCGTCGTCCTTGCACAAGTTGTTCGATGCTTCATCAGCACTGTGGTCGCTCGGCGCGTCCGCTGCAGAGACGCTGATCGACTTCGGCGCACGCCGAGGCGCCATCGATGCCGCGCGCGCCGCCTATGACCAGGCGGTCGCAAGCTATCGCGAAACGACGCTGGAGGCGTTTCAGGACGTCGAGGACAACCTGTCAGCAACGCGCGCCCTCGAAAAGCAGTATGCGCTGCGACAGCAGGCCTCGACTGCTGCGGATGAAAACGAGCGCGTCCTGCTCAACCAGTACCGCGCCGGCCAGGTCGCCTACAGCGACGTCGTGACAGCCCAGGCATCGGCGCTCAGCGCCCGACGCTCGCTGGTACAAGTGGCGCTGAGCCGGCAAACGACGGCGGTGGCGCTGATTCAGGCCTTGGGCGGCGGCTGGCAGGCCGGCGACACCCCGCAGATGAACGCGACCAAAGCGCAGGGCTGATCCCGCCTTGGCGTCGCCGGCTCGCCGCCGCGAACCGGCGATCCGGCCAGGGGTTGTACAGCGCCGCGCGGCCCCCATTAGGATGCGTGCCTTCCGGGGAGCGCACGCGTGCCATCCATTATTTCCATCCGCGGTCTGAACAAGACCTACGCCTCGGGATTCGAGGCGCTCAAGCACATTGATCTCGAAATCGAGCGCGGCGAGCTGTTCGCGCTGCTCGGGCCCAACGGCGCCGGCAAGACGACGCTGATCGGCGCCATCTGCGGCCTGGTCACGCCGACGCGCGGCAGCATCGTCGCCGACGGGCACGACATCATTCGCGACTTTCGTCCGGCACGGACCAAGATCGGTCTGGTGCCACAGGAGCTGGCGACCGATGCATTCGAAACCGTGTGGGCCACTGTCAGCTTCAGCCGCGGCCTGTTCGGCAAGCCGGCCGATCCGGCCTATGTCGAAAAGCTGCTGCGCACGCTGTCGCTGTGGGACAAGAAAGACGCCAAGGTCATGACGCTGTCGGGCGGCATGAAGCGCCGCGTGATGATCGCCAAGGCCCTGTCGCACGAGCCGTCGATTCTATTTCTCGACGAGCCGACCGCCGGTGTCGACGTCGAATTGCGCCGCGACATGTGGGAGATGGTCCGCGGCCTGCGCGAGAGCGGTGTCACCATCATTCTGACCACGCACTACATCGAAGAAGCCGAGGAAATGGCCGACCGCATCGGCGTCATCCGCCGCGGTGAGATTCTGCTGGTCGAGGACAAGGCGACGCTGATGGCCAAGCTCGGCAAGAAGCAGCTGGTCCTGCATCTGCAGTCGCCGCTGGAGCAGCTACCGGGCGCGCTGTCGGGCGAGCCGCTGGAACTGTCGGCCGACGGTCAGACGTTGACCTACACCTTCGACGCGCAGAGCGAGCAGACCGGCATCGGCGCGCTGCTGCGTCGCCTCAACGAGCACGGCATCGACTTCAAGAGTCTGCAATCCAGCGAAAGCTCGCTCGAAGACATCTTCGTCGGCCTGGTCCGGGAGCCCGCATGAATTTCTACGCCGTCCGCGCCATCTATCTGTTCGAGATGGCCCGCTTCCGCCGCACGTGGATGCAGAGCCTGGCCTCGCCGGTGCTGTCGACCTCGCTGTACTTCATCGTCTTCGGCGCCGCGATCGGCTCGCGCATCGGTTCGATTGGCGACATCAGTTACGGCGCGTTCATCATCCCCGGGCTGGTGATGCTGTCGCTGCTGTCGGAGAGCATTTCGAACGCCTCATTCGGCATCTACATGCCGAAATTCACCGGCACCATTTACGAATTGCTGTCGGCACCGGTGTCATTCGCCGAGGCGGTGCTCGGCTACGTCGGCGCAGCGGCCACCAAGTCGATGATCCTCGGCCTGCTGATTCTCGTGACTGCGCGGCTGTTCGTGCCGTATCACATCGAACATCCGGTCTGGATGATCGGCTTTCTGATGCTGACCGCGGTGACGTTCAGCCTGTTCGGTTTTCTGATCGGCATCTGGGCCGACGGCTTCGAGAAACTGCAGATCGTGCCGCTGATGGTCGTCACGCCGCTGACCTTCCTCGGCGGCAGCTTCTACTCGATCAGCATGCTGCCGCCGCTGTGGCAGAAGATCGCGCTGTTCAATCCGGTGGTCTATCTGATCAGCGGATTGCGCTGGGCCTTCTACGGTCAGGCCGACGTGCGCATCTCGATCAGCCTCGGCATGACGGTGACGTTCCTGATCGTTTGCCTGTTGCTGATTCGCTGGGTGTTCAAGACCGGCTATCGACTCAAGGCCTGAGCTTCACGACGAGGCACCGGCGTCCGACGCGGCAGCGGCCGCATCGCGCAGCTTGGCGCGGCGATAGGCGTCGATGTCCTCCTCGGCCAACTGCGCTGGATACTCGGCGATCGCCTGCGTCCAGCGCTGCAGCGCCGCACCAAAGCGTGCATCGTCATCGAGCTTCGCCGTCGACAGATACGTCTCGATCGCCAGATAGCAGCGCATGGCATTACGCTCGATCGCGCCGCGCAGGCCGCCGACATATTGCGGCTTGCCGTCCGCACTGGTGCCGCTGGAGCTGAAGCCGATCTTGTCGGCACCGGACGTCGCCATGTACACGCGCGCGGCCATCCGAGCGGCCCAGCCGTATTCATCGCTGTAGCGCAGGGTGATGAAGGTCTGGCCATCGGCTACCGGCACAGCCTGCAGCCTGATACGGTAGTTGCGCGTACCGAGCGGCCCGTTCGGCGCTTCGAGCGACACCTGCAGGCCGTCGGGCTGCGCGTCGACGTCGAAGGAGAACCGGACCGGCGTCGCCGCCCTCGGCGCATCGTCGAACTTGCGCACCAGACCGACGCTGAGCGCGTGGGCGTAGCGGTCGGCGGTGCCGTGGCAGTCGGCGATATTCGGCATCAACAGCATGATGCGGCACCAGCCATCGGCGTCCGACAGACTCTTGGCGACATCGGCGAACGGGGCATCGAGGCGCGCCTCGATACTGCCCGTCAGCCGCGCGCCGGACTGCTCGGAGTCGATCGACAGCGGCCGATGAAACGGACTGTTCTCCAGCTGCGGGCGCGCATCGACATAAGCCGCCTGCGTCGCGGCGACGAAGTCGCCCGGCGTCGCATCGGCCGAGCGGCTGCTCGTCGACACCACGCCGGCGATGATCGCCAGCGCGATGATCGCGCACCGGCTCCATTCAGAAAATTGATTCATGTTCTGTCCGACTGTGCGCAACAGTAAAAGTGCCGCAGTGCCGTCGCCCCTGCCGTTTCGGCCAAGGCGGCGGCGGCCGCAAGCGGCGCAGGATGGCAGTCTGGACAGCCCCGACGTGACCGCCGATGAATACGACTGCTGACCCCACCTACTTCGACGTGCTGATTGTCGGCGCCGGCTTGTCCGGCATCGGTGCCGCCTGCCACCTGCAACAGCATTGCCCGGATCGCCGCTATGCGATCGTCGAGGCGCGCGACGCGATCGGCGGGACCTGGGATCTATTCCGCTATCCGGGCATCCGCTCCGACAGCGACATGTACACGCTCGGCTATTCGTTCCGCCCATGGCGGCAGGCCAAAGCCATCGCCGACGGCGACTCGATCCGCGACTACATCCGCGACACCGCACGTGATTACGGTGTCGACCGTCATATCCGCTATCGCCACCGCGTCGTTCACGCCGCGTGGTCGAGCCCAACGAGCCGCTGGACGGTCGACGTCGAGACCGATGCCGGCCGCGTACAGTTGCAGTGCGGCTTTCTGTACATGTGCAGCGGCTACTACCGCTATGAGCGTGGCTATCAACCGGCCTTTCCCGGCATCGAGCGCTTCGGCGGCCGCGTCGTCCACCCGCAACAGTGGACACCGGAGATCGACTATGCGGGCCAGCGCGTCGTCGTCATCGGCAGTGGCGCCACGGCCGTGACGCTGATGCCGGAAATGGCCAAACAGGCGGCGCACGTGACGATGCTGCAGCGCTCGCCGACCTACATCGCGTCACTGCCCGCCGAAGACGGCGTCGCCAATGCCTTGCGCCGCCACCTGCCGGCCAAGACCGCCTATGCGCTGGCGCGCTGGAAGAACGTGCTGTTCGGTATCGCCTTCTTTCAGCTGTGCCGCCGCGCGCCGGAGCTGGTGAAGAAGCTGCTGCGCGGGCGCGCGCGCCGTGCGCTCGGCGCGGACTACCCGATCGATCCGCACTTCGCACCGCGCTACAACCCATGGGACCAGCGCCTGTGCGCAATCCCGGACGGCGATCTGTTCGCCGCGTTGCGCCGCGGTCGCGCAGAGATCGTCACCGACCATATCGAGACCTTCACCGAGCACGGCATTCGCCTGCGGTCCGGCCAGGAGCTGACGGCCGATCTGGTCGTGACCGCCACCGGCCTCGACCTGGTGGCCCTTGGCGGCATGAGTATCTCGGTCGACGGGGTCTCGGTCGATCTGGCCAAGACGATGAGCTACAAGGGCATGATGTGCAGCGACGTGCCGAACCTGGCCTTCGCGATCGGCTATACGAACGCGTCATGGACGCTCAAATGCGACCTGACCGCCGAGTACATCTGCCGCGTGCTGCATTACATGCGCGCGCACGGCCATACACGCTGCGTGCCGCGGCGTCGCGACCCTTCCGTGCAGGAAGAACCGCTGATCGATTTTTCATCCGGCTACGTCCAGCGCGCGATCGACCGCTTTCCGAAGCAGGGCTCACGGTCGCCCTGGAAGCTGCATCAGAACTACGTGCTGGACCTGATCACGCTGCGCCACGGTCGCCTCGACGACGGCGTGATGGAGTTCTCGGGGCGCTGATCTGAAGCCTCGGCCTTGCATCTGAGCTTGCGCTGGCATTCGTCGTTATATACTCCGCAACATAACGATGACGCCGGCCGAGAGTGCCGTCGGTCGTCGGGGCGCCAGCGGCGTCGCCCGCTCACGTCATTTGCCTGGGGACCAAGATGCGCATCTCGATTCATGCGTACCGGCTGCTGCCGGTACTTGCGGCTGCGGCCGCCTTGTACAGCGGCAACACGCGCGCCGACGACGCAGCCACAGCGGATGTTTTCACGCTCGGCACCGTCGAAGTGATCGGAGAAAAACTGCCGGACGCGGCCGCCGTCACGACGGACAGCATCGACGCCAGCACGCTGGCGGCGCGCCATCGCGACGACCTGTCGACGGCACTCGATCTGGTGCCGGGCGTCGCGATCCAGGAAGCCGGGCAGCGCCGCGAGCGCACAGTCGCCGTGCGCGGCTTCACCAGCCGTGAAGTGCCGCTGTTCATCGACGGCGTCCCGGTCTACGTGCCTTACGACGGCGTCGTCGATCTCGGCCGTTTCGGTGTCGACTATGTGTCGCAAATCATCGTCAGCAAGGGCCTGGCCTCGCTGCTGTACGGACCGAACACCCTGGGCGGCGCGATCAACGTCGTCAGCCGTCGGCCGAGCCAGCCGTTCGAAGCCCATGCCCGACTCGAAACCGAGCTCGACGACCATTTCGACGACATCGAACAGCGGGTCTCCGCATCGCTCGGCGGCGTGCATGGCGCCTGGTACGCCAATGCCAATGTCTCGTACACGAACGCCGACGGGTACCGCCTGCCGCATGACTTCACGCCGACCACCGCCGAGGACGGAGGCAAGCGCAACAATGCCGACAGCCGCGACACCGTCATCAGCGCCAAGATCGGTTACGCGCCGAACGCCGGTAACGAGTTCGCGCTCAGCTATTACCGCCAGGACGGCAGCAAGGACGATCCGCCGTACGCCGGCACCAGCAGCAGCGTGAAACCGCGCTACTGGCAGTGGCCGTACTGGGACAAGCAGAGCGTCTACTTCGTCGCACGCAATGCGATCGCCGCACAAGGCACACTGCGCTGGCGCTTGTATTACGACAGCTTCAAGAACGCGCTGGAATCGTACGACGACGACACCTATACGACGCAGACCAGGCCGTACGCCTTCCACGGCAGCCACTACGACGACTACAGCGTCGGCGGCAGCGCCGATTTCGAATGGCGCTGGACGGCGCAGCAGACCACGCGCATCGCCGCGCACTACCGCAACGACGTCCACCGTGAAGCCGAAGAGTCCCCGTACGCGCCGCAGGAGCGGCTGGACATTCCGACCTACGACATCGCCATCGAACACGAGTGGTGGGTCTTGCCGACGCTGTCGCTGACGCCCGGCTATTCGCACATGGTGCAGCCCGGCCGCACCGTCCACGTGTACAACGACGATGACGAGCCCATCGTGCCGGTCCGCGTCGACAGCGCCGATGCCGACAACGCGCAGTTGGTTGCCGCCTGGCACGTCACGACGCAGCAGACGGTGTACGCCGGCATCAGCCGCAAGACGCGCTTCCCGACGCTCAAGGAACGCTTCTCCGGCGGCCTCGGCACCGTCGTGCCGAATCCGAGCCTCGATCCGGAATCGGCCATGCATTACGAGATCGGCTACGAGGCGAAGACCGGCAGCCTGCACACCAAGATCGCGCTATACGAAAGCCGGTTGCACGACGCGATCGAGGCGGTCAATGTCGACGCCTCGCTTTGCGCGACCGACAGCTCGGATTGCACGCAGGAACAGAACATCGGCCGGCAGCGCAATCGCGGCATCGAAGCCTCGGCCGACTGGTCGCCGCTGGCGACGCTGCTGCTCAACGCTCAGCTGGATATCGTCGACGTCGACAACCTTAGCGATTCGAGCCTGAAGAGCACCGGCACGCCAGAGTTCAAATACCAGCTCGGTGCCGACTGGCAGTTCATGCCACAGTGGCGGCTGCGCGCCGACCTCGATCACGAATCGAAGCGCTACAGCGACACCGCCGGCGACCGGATCGCCGGCGCGTTCACGCTCGCCAATGCTTTCGTGCGCTATGAGCCGTTGCCACAACTGGGCATCGAAATCGGCGGCCGCAATCTCAGCGACGCACGTTACGCATACGAGGAAGGCTTCTATCAGGCGGGTCGCACCTGGCTCGCGCAGGTCGACTACCGCTACTGAGCATCACGCGCACCGGCCCCAGTGGGGCCGGTGCGCTGCGCTGGGACGCGCGTCAGCTCGCGTCCGCCGCTGGTGTCGCGGTCTTGGCCTTCTTGCGTGCGCGCTTCTTGGTCGCCTTCGCCGGAGCCTTGGCTGCTTCCATCGCCTCCAGGCGTGCACGCGCTTCCTTCTTGCCGAGGCCACGCAGTTGCGCGATCGCCTCGACCTGCGCCGCGCGCGGCGTGGTCTTCTTGCTTTCCCAGTTGTAAACCGACTGCGAGCTGGCCCCAATCAGCTGACCGAGCTCTTCGGCGCTGATGCCCAGACGCGTACGCATCGACTTCAGGCCCTTGGCCACGAAACGCAGTTTCACACCTGCTTCCGGCAAAGGCTCCGAGGCCTTGTTCTCCGCGGCACGGCGCAGCTTTTTGAGCTCGCGCTCCAGATCGCCAATCTGCCGCTTCATCGACGCAATCTGTTTGCGGTGCGAAGCCGTCGCCGACTGCAGCGGGGCAATCGCCTGACGCAAGGTCTTGCGGGACAGGCGTGAGATTTCGCTTTTCAGCAGCGTTGCGATATCGCTCATCTTGATTTTCTGATTTATCCGGGGGCCACAGTATGCCCGATTCTCAATAAATGCTTGCCAGCATTATGTAATCGGCCCGATCCCAGCGATTTAGTGCTTGCGCCGATTTCAATCATTCCGAGCGATTCCCGACGTAGGGCATACGCATGGGCAGCGGCAAGCCGGTACTTTTTTGCCATCGCAAGGACATGCCGGCGCCGACGGCGATCGCGCCGACCTGCGTCGCAGCGCCGCAGAGCTGCGTGGCGCGCAGGAATCTGCCGCGCCGCAACGCGAAACATGCGTAGCGCGTGCTATAGACTTGAAGCCCGATCACCCCCGCCAACGGTCACCGCCGCACGCCATGAAAGAGCACCGCGAAGTCATCAAACGCATCATCCGCGTCGAACGAGCACGTGCCGGCGTCACATTCGACGAAATCAGTCGCGCACTGGCGCGCGCCGGCATTTCGCAGTCCTCGTCGAATCTTCGCGCCAAGGCCTCGCGCGGCCAGATGGAGGCTGGGTTGTTCCTGGCCGTCCTTGATGCCTTGGGGGTTCGATCGATCGACATCATCAACGTCATTCCGGACTTGCAACGCCGTCCCGCCATGCCACAACGTTCGACCGACGATGCTGGCCAGACGCCTGATCAGGACTAGACCCGGGCGACCCACACCATCAGCGTTCAGGCCCGTTGGGTGCCAGGCGACGCCTGCAGCCTGAGCCGTGGCAGCGTTGGCGCGAACCACCTCATCAGGGGGTGCGCTCGTCCGACATGAAGCCAAACCGCGAGGAAATCCGCCTGCTTGTGCCCCTGCAAAGCGCACGAGCGGCCCGAGCGCGCTCGCTAGTTACTGATCTGCAAAATAAAAAAGCCGACATTGAGTCGGCTTCCTTCTTGTGGCGGAGAGGGTGGGATTCCCCTGTGGGCCGGGCGCTGCCGCGCCTTCGACCAAAGCGTCAGGAACGCATTGGAGCGAGCGCAGCGAGGCCGAAGGCCGCGGCCCAGGGAATGGGGCGCGCAATCCACCCTCCGCATTGATTCTGCAAAATAAAAAAGCCGACATTGAGTCGGCTTCCTTATTTTGTGGCGGAGAGGGTGGGATTCGAACCCACGGTACGTTTGCACGTACGCCTGATTTCGAGTCAGGTACATTCGACCACTCTGCCACCTCTCCGTGACTTTTTGACGGGCCGCCCTGAAAACGATCGGCCGGGTGGCCGATTGTGCGAAAATTCAGGGCTAGCATCGGCCCTCGGGCCGCGCCAAGACGACTATTTTAAATGAACCTGGCCGCCACGCCTACTACCCCGGAGACAAAAAAATCGACGTCACGCGTCGGTTTGGGGCGGCTGGCGTTCCTTTGCGGACTTTTTGGCCTGTTTGCGATCCTCGGAACGTGCTCGCCGCGCCAGTCGTCGCTGGACGAAGTGAAGGCGCTGGGCGTGCTGCGCGTGGCCACGGTCAATAGCCCAACGAGTTACTACATCGGCCAGGACGGAGAGCCGACCGGCTTCGATTACGATCTGGCCAAGGCTTTCGCCGACGAGCTGGGGGTCAAGCTCGAGCTGGTGGTCGCGCCCAGCCCGCCGGCGGCACTCGACATGGTCGAGGAAGGTGTCGTGCACATGGCGGCGGCCAGCCTTGCCGAGACCCCGGGGCGGCGCAAGCAGGTGCGATTCTCGCAGCCCTTGTTGAAGGTCGCGCCGACGCTGGTTTACCGCCGCGGGACGCCACGCCCGGAAAATCTTGGCGATCTGCATGGCACCCTGCGCGTCGGCACCAACAGTGCACCGGTGGAGACGCTGCGCGAGATGCGCAAGCAGCGCTATCCGCAGCTGAAGTGGGACGAAACCGACGACGACGTGGCCGAAGAACTATTGTATCAGGTCTCGCAGGGCACGCTCGACTACACGATCGTCAATTCGGACCTGCTGGCAATCAACCAGCGCTACTACCCCAACCTGCGCGCGGCATTCACGGTGTCCGATGCACTCGACGTCGCCTGGGCATTTCGCGGCGGCCACGACAGCAGTCTGGCCAATGCGTCGACACAGTTCTTCGCCAAGCTCGGCAAGGAAGAGCTCGCGCGCATCAAGGACCGCTACTTCGGGCACGTTGACCAGGTCGACTCCCAAGGGGCACTGACACTGGCAACGCATGTCGACACGCGCTTGACGCGTTATCGGGCAATGTTCCAGAAAGCGGCCGACAGCACCGGACTGGACTGGCGACTGCTCGCCGCCATTGGCTATCAGGAATCGCACTGGGACCCGACTGCGACCAGCCCTACCGGTGTGCGCGGCATCATGATGCTGACCAATGCTACGGCGAGCTTTCTCAATGTCGCGAACCGCGAGGATCCGAGCCAGAGCATTGCCGGCGGCGCGCGCTATTTCAAACAGATTGCCGACCAGCTGCCGACCGACATTCCCGAGCCCGACCGCACGTGGATGGCACTGGCCGCTTACAACATGGGCGTCGGCCACCTGATCGACGCACGCGATCTGACCGCCAAGCTCGGCGGCAATCCGAACCGCTGGCTCGATGTGCGACACACCTTGCCGCTGCTGTCACAAAGCCACTGGTACCGGCAGACCCAGCACGGTTATGCGCGCGGCCACCAGGCGGTGATCTACGTCGGCAACATCCGCGCGTACTACGACATGCTGGTCTGGATCACGCGCGACAAGAACGCCGAGCCGAAAACGTCGCTGGAGTCCGCCGAAGAGCAGAAGAAGGATGACGACAAAGATGATCCGGAAAAGCGCAACCCGCTGAACATCAATTCGCCCGTGCTCTAGCGCAGGCGCGCTTAGTCGTCGGCGCTCGACAGTCCTGGAAACAGGACGTCGGAGAATCCAAAGCGCGTGAAGTCGCGAACGCGCATGGGGTACAGCACTCCGTCGAGATGATCACATTCGTGTTGCACGACGCGGGCATGAAAGCCTTCAGCCTCGCGCTCGATCACCTGCCCGCGCGGATCGAAGCCGCGATAGTGCAGGCGCCGATAGCGGGGCACGACGCCGCGCAGGCCCGGCACCGACAGACAACCTTCCCAGCCTTCGTCCATCTCATCCGACAGCGGCGTCAGCTGCGGATTGACGAGCACGGTTTCCGGTACCGGCGGCGCATCCGGATACCGCTCGTTGCGCGCAAAACCGAAGATGACGACACGCAGGTCGACGCCGATCTGTGGCGCCGCCAGGCCCGCGCCATCAAGGTGCCGCATGGTGTCGAACAGGTCGGCGATCAAGGCGTGCAACTGCGGCGTGTCGAAGGCCTCGACCGGTTTCGCAGTACGCAGCAGGCGCGGATCGCCCATGCGCAGGACGTCGCGAATCACGTCAGTCCTTCAGGCGCAGACGCTCGACGATCTGGCCCTTCTGCAGATGCTGCTCGACGATATCGTCGATATCGTCCTCGTCGACGTAGGTGTACCAGACCGCTTCGGGGTAAACGACGATGCACGGCCCCTCCTCGCACCGATCGAGGCAACCGGCCTGATTGATGCGCACGCCACCGACGCCAGCCAGCCCCAGCGCCTTGACCCGCCGCTTGGCATAGTCACGCACGCGGTCTGCGCCTTTGTCGGCACAACAGGTACGCTCACCCGGCGGACGGCGATTGCCGCAGAAGAACACGTGATGTCGGTAGTGGCTTTCGGTGCTCATGAGGGTCCTTCAGGCCCGGAAACGGGCGCCGCCCGATACACCGGCGGCGCCCTTGCAGCTTACTTCTTCTTGCCGAACTGGTAGCTCACCGTGACGGCGGCTTCAGTGTCCGTCTTCTCGGTGTCGTCCGCCGCCTTGGAGTTGTTGCGGACGGTGTACGAAAGGTTCGTGAACAGGTTGCCGACGATCTGCAGCTTCAGCGCGGTGATCGACTCGGTGTAGGTGTTGCTGGCACCGGTCTCGACCTTCAGCGACTGCGAGAACGACGTCGTGTCGGTGATCGCCCAGCGATACTTCAGCGCACCGCGGCCGATGAAATCGTCATCGTGCTGGCGCGGATCGTCATTCGTTTCCTGCTGACGCGCACCGATACCGACTTCACCGTCGAGGAAATGGCGCGGCCCAATCAGGATGTGGCGACCATAACCGGTGGTCTCCGACGTCTGCTCGCGAATCGACGCAAAGCGATCCTTGAGCCAGTCCACGGAGGCGAAGGCGTAGTCGCGTGTCGAGAAGTTGTATTCGAGCTGATCGGCGGCCTGGTAATTCTCGGCCGAGCTGACGTGATCCGCGTAAGTGTTGACGGCCGAGGCCGCCAGCGTGTTCTTCCACTTCGACTGCGCGTAAACCAGGCTGAACTTGCTGTTCAGCGAGCTGGTGTCCGAATTGCCGGTCGTGGCGAGATAGCCGACCGAGATATCACCGGACCAGGGGGCCGCCTGTTCCTGGGCTTGCGCTGCCATCGGGACAAAACCGAGACAGGCAATGGGGCAGGCCAGGGCGGCGAATCCTTTCGCATACTTCACAGATAGGGGCTCCGAATGTGGGTTGGGGGATTTGCGAGCGACTATTATTGGCATCGATGTCCGATACGCAAACCATGGAGCAAACGGCGCGCCCGTTCCCGCTCGCAAAGGCCGACCTTTGCGTGAAGTGTGGCCTGTGCCTGCCGCACTGCCCGACCTATCAGGAAACGGGCAACGAGGCGGACTCGCCTCGTGGGCGAATCATGCTCATGCAGGGCCTCGCCAGCGGCCTGATCGAACGCAGTGCGGCGCTGGACGCACACCTCGACGGCTGCCTGGGCTGCCGTAGCTGCGAGCGCGTTTGCCCGGCGCGCGTGCCATACGGGGAGCTGATCGATGCCGGCCGCGCGATGCTTCAGCACCATGCGGGCCGCCCACCGGCCCTGACCCGCGGTCTCGCGCCCTGGCTGACGCGTCCCCGCCTGCGGCGCATGGCCCGCATCGCACTGCAGCTGTTCCAGTACAGCGGACTGCAGCGCCTGCTGACGATGGGCGGTGCGTTGCGCATGGGCCGCGCCGGCCGCTGGCTGTCACTGCTTCCGCAGCGGACGCCGCAAGTCGCCGTCGGGGCACATCAACGGCCGCGTCATGGCACTCGGGTACAACTGTTCCGAGGCTGTGTCGGAGACATTGCCGACACGGCCACGCTCCATGCAATTGCGACGCTGTTCGAGCGATGCGGCTTCGAGGTCGAACAACCCCGCGCGCAAACCTGTTGCGGCGCCCTGCATCTGCATGCCGGCGCCCCGGCTGCAGCAGCCAATCTGGCGGACCGCAATCGCGCCGCATTTTCCAGCACGGCTGCCATCGTCTACGCCGCCAGCGGCTGCGGCGCGACCCTGCAGGAATACGGCGCCTGCGGCATCGGCAGCGCGGACTTCGCGGCGCAAGTCCAAGACCCGCACCGCCTGCTGCTCGATCACTGGCCCCGCGATATCCAATTGCGGCCACTCAACGCAACGATTGCCGTGCATCTGCCGTGCTCACAGCGCAATGTCACCGGCGCCGGTGAGGCCATCATCGCCTTGCTGCGCAAAATTCCGAACGCACGCGTCGTCACCCTGGACTCGCAACACAATTGCTGCGGCGCCGCCGGGACCTATCTGCTGTCACAGCCGGAAATGGCCGATCGACTGCTGGAGCACAAGCTCGATGCGCTGTCGCACATGACGGCCGATTATCTGGTCAGCAGCAATGTCGGCTGCAGCCTGCATCTGGGCGGCGGATTACGCCGCGGCGACCTCAGGGCGTCGAAGGCGCCGACGCTGCTGCATCCTTTGGCGCTGCTTGCCCAACAGTGGCCGAGTGATACGTGAGCGCCGCATCGATGCGCATCATCAACAGCTCGGCCAGCTGCGACTGGATGAACTCGCGCAGGCGCTGCTCTTCGGCCTCCTTGGCCAGCACCTGGTCGGGCTCGAAGCTGTAATCGCGCGTCGCGACAATATCGCCCGGAGTGACCAAGGTCTGCTTGCCGCGGAACACCTCATAGTGAACCCGCGTCACGAGCCGGAACTCGATGGCCTTGCCGTCGGTACCCATCGACAGCACTTCGCGCGCTTCCTTGAGATTCGACAGGCGAATCGTCGTGACGTCGGCCGAAGCGTCTTTGGCGACTTCCGCCCCACGGCGCTGCAGAATCTCGCGCAGCTGCGTCTCGATCGGCGGCTCCGTCACCGAGTACGGAATCGTCGTGTCGATATAGACCTTCTTCAAGTCTACGGACAGGGGGCGGCTGCCGGCCAAGTGGAATCCACAAGCCGATAACAGCAGCGAAAGTGTCAGGGTCAGGAGCGCGCGCACGGCCTTCTATATCACGAGATCAGCGGATTTGCCCGGTGGCGGCCGCAGGCGACACGAGCAGCGCGAGAGCCGACAACGACACTTGCACGAGGTCAGACACCGTCGATCAGATGACGAGGTTGACCAGCTTGCCCGGCACGACGATCTGCTTCTTGATCGGCTGACCCGCCACGAACTTCGCAACATTCTCGTCGGCCAGCGCTGCGGCGATGATCGCATCCTTGTCGGCACTGGCCGGCACCGAGATATTGCCGCGCAGCTTGCCGTTGACCTGCACCACCAACGCGATTTCGTCACGCACCAGCGCCGACTCGTCGACCATCGGCCAGCGCTGCGCCAACAGATCGTCACCACCGCGCAGACTCGTCCACAGCGTGTGCGTGACGTGCGGCACGATCGGCTGAAGCATCAGCGTCACCGCCTCCCAGATTTCCTGCTGCAGCGCGCGCCCCTGCGCCGAGGCATCGTCGCGACGCGTCGCCTCATTCATCAGCTCCATCACCGCGGCGATCGCGGTATTGAAGGTTTTGCGACGGCCGTAGTCGTCGCCGACCTTGGCGATGGTCTCATGCAGTTTGCGCCGCAGCGCCTTCTGCTCACCGTTCAAAGCCGAGACCTCGAGCGCCGGCGCTGCGCCCTGCTCGACGTGCGCCTGCACCGCCCGCCACAGACGCTTGAGGAAGCGCGACGAGCCTTCGACGCCATCGTCGCGCCATTCCAGCGACTGCTCCGGCGGCGCCGCAAACATCGCGAACAGGCGCACGGTGTCGGCACCGTACTGATCGATCAAGGCCTGCGGATCGACACCGTTGTTCTTCGACTTCGACATCTTTTCGACGCCGCCGATCGTCACCGGCGCACCGTCGGCAACCAGTTTTGCCGCCACCGCCTGCCCCTTGGCGTCGAGCTCCAGCTCCACATCCGCCGGGTTGATCCACAGCTTCTTGCCGGACGCATCCTCGCGGTAATACGTCTCCTTGACGACCATGCCCTGCGTCAGCAGGTTGGTGAACGGCTCGCCGGCCGTCGTCAGCCCTTCGTCGCGCATCAGTTTCTGATAGAAGCGCGCATACAGCAGATGCAGGATCGCGTGCTCGATGCCGCCGATGTACTGGTCGACCGGCAGCCAGTAGTCGGCGCGCGCGTCGAGCATCGCCGTATCGGCGTCCGGGCAGGCATAGCGCGCGAAGTACCAGCTCGACTCCATGAAGGTGTCGAAGGTATCGGTCTCGCGCTCGGCCGGGCCGCCGCATTGCGGGCAGACGCACTGACGCCAAGCCGGATCGGCCTTGATCGGCGACTGCACGCCGCTGAACGCGACGTCTTCCGGCAACACCACCGGCAGCTGATCTTCCGGCACCGGCACCGCATCGCACTTCGGGCAATAAATCACCGGGATCGGACAGCCCCAATAGCGCTGCCGCGAAACGCCCCAGTCGCGCAGGCGGAAGTTGACGCGGCGATTGCCCTTGCCCTCGCGCTCGACCCGCGCCGTGATCGCCTCGAAAGCCTGTTCGAAATCCAGGCCGTCGTATTCGCCGGAATGAATCAGCAGACCGTGCTCGGTCGTACAGCCACTGCGAATCGCTTCAAGTTCCTTCATCAGCGGCTGATTGGCCGGCGCGTCGACGAAATCGTCCTCGTCGGACAGATCGCCCACCGTCGCCAGCCGCGCCATCAGCTCGGCTTCCCTGGCGCTGCGGATCACGCGCTTGATCGGCAGGCCGTACTTGGTCGCGAACTCGAAGTCGCGCTCGTCGTGCGCCGGCACCGCCATCACCGCGCCAGTGCCATAGCCCATCAGCACGAAGTTCGCCGCCCAGACCGGCACCGGCTCGCCGCTGAGCGGATGGATCGCGGAGATGCCGAGCGGCATGCCGCGCTTTTCCATCGTCTCCATCTCGGCCTCGGCGACGCCGGAGCGCGACGCGTCCTTCAAAAACGCCGCCAGTTCCGCATTGGCCTCGGCCGCCTTCAGCGCCAGCGGATGCTCGGCGGCCACCGCCACGTACGTCACGCCCATCAAGGTGTCCGGGCGGGTCGTATACACCGTCAGCGGTTCACCGCCGTCGATGCCGAACTGCAATTCCAGACCTTCCGAGCGGCCGATCCAGTTGCGCTGCATGGTCTTGACCGCGTCCGGCCAGCCTTCCAGCGTGTCCAGAGCGTCGAGCAGCTCCTGCGCGTAGTCGGTGATCTTCAGGAACCACTGCGGGATTTCCTTGCGCTCGACCACCGCGCCCGAACGCCAGCCGCGACCGTCGACCACCTGCTCGTTGGCCAGCACCGTCTGATCGACCGGATCCCAGTTGACGACCGCGTTCTTGCGATACGCCAAGCCCTTCTTCATCAGCCGCGTGAACAGCAGCTGTTCCCAGCGGTAATACTTCGGATCGCAGGTCGCCAGCTCGCGCGACCAGTCGTACGCAAAGCCCAGGCGCTTGAGCTGGTCGCGCATGTACGCCATGTTCGCGTACGTCCACTTCGCCGGCTGCGTGTTGTTGGCGATCGCCGCGTTCTCGGCCGGCAGACCGAACGCATCGAAGCCGATCGGCTGCAACACGTTCTTGCCGAGCATGCGCTGATAGCGCGAGATCACGTCGCCGATCGTGTAATTGCGCACATGCCCCATGTGCAGCTTGCCCGACGGATACGGAAACATCGACAGGCAGTAGTACTTCTCCTGGCCTGGATTCTCACGGACCTCAAAAGAGCCCTGCTCGGCCCAGAACGACTGGGCGGCCTGCTCGACGACGGACGGCTGATACGGCTCGGACATGGATTGACGCGGCTGAATGCGAAAAAGGCCGGCATTTTAGCAGCCAGCGAGCCATGAATTGCCGCTCTCCCCGTTAGAGAGGCCGCCCGAGAGCGCGTAGAAATGCTCGCGATCTATCCGAAGACGGGACAACTGCCGGCCGAGGCATGCCTTCGGCAACCGGACCGTGCGTCATTGACAAATTTTGTCACTTATCGACATCCAGAGGCACTTGACGTCAGCTGTCGCCGCCTGTCGTTTATAGAGAAATTATCCCAACTGCAGTGAATTTCTCGCATCGACCCTGCGTGGCATACCCCTTGCCAGAAATTTCCTACGCGGGGATGTCCCACGGGGAGTACACCACCACATGGAGAAGCACATGAAGAAGCAGCAGGGTTTTACGCTCATCGAACTGATGATCGTCGTCGCGATCATCGGCATCCTGGCCGCCATCGCCATTCCGGCGTATCAGGACTACATCACGCGCTCGAAGGTGACTGAGCTGGTTACGGCTGCTGATGCATGCAAAACATCCGTGGCCGAATATTTCGCCTCGCAGGCAACTTTGCCGACCACGACTGATGCCGCTGGGTGCTCGAGCAACTCCACCCAGTACATCACGAGTTTGTCGGTTGGCACTGGCGGCGTGATTACCGTTGCGTCGAATATCTCTTCCGCTCCGGGCAACTTTGTGTTGACCCCCTCGTCGACAGATGCGTCTGCCCCGCTGAGCTGGAGCTGCACGGCGTCAACGATCGCTCCGAAGTACCTGCCGGCAAACTGCCGCGGAACGTAATCTGCGCAACGCAGGATGTTGTTATTTGAGGAAGAAGCCGCGCCATCGGGCGCGGCTTTTTTATGAAACCTTTCTTTTTACTACTTTCGATTCTCGCGGCATACTCGGCCTCCGGACTCGAGAGCAAAGCCTTTCTTCAGACTTGGTATGACGAGGCCCGTTTTTTCGAAATTTTGGGCTTTCTTGCCATTCTTTCCTGCCTCTTCGTAAAGCCGCCTTCACTCCAATCTCCATCGAGAATGAATGGACTGCTCGCAGCATTCGTGTTGCTAGGCATCGCCAGCAGCCTTCGTTCCAACCTGCCCCTGTATGGGTTGATAGAAGTCACCATTCTCTGTTCCGCAATAATAGTCGGCACATGGCTCGGCAGAGCCGCATCGAATGCCCCCTCGCTGAAGATTCAAATCATCGCCATCATCGCTACCGGCGGGGTGATTCTCGGCATCAGGCTGGCTACGAACTTTTTCTCCGCCTATCTCACAGGAGACGGACGGGGGCTAAGCTCGGCATGGCTGCCCTTCATCGGACCACGATTCTTCGCCAAAGCGGCAACCTGGACGATTCCCTTGCTATGGGTAGCACCATGGCTCACCGAAAAGTACCGAGGCGCGGCCAGCGCCATCTGCACAATCGCTTCAGTCGCGACCTGGGCTTTCGTGATCGGGACCGGAAGCCGAGGCGCATTAGTCGGCCTCGCCATCGGCATGGCTGCCATCTTCATCCTTTTCGGCCATGTAGGGCGCAGGTACGCCATCCATCAACTTCTCGTTGCGGCGTCGGCGTTCGCGCTGTGGCAAGTCTTTGCTATACATTTCGACATCTCGACCGCGGATCGCATCGTCACCGCTGGCCTGAGCGGGCGCGAATCGCTCTACACCACAGCATGGGCAGACATCCACTCGTCGCCTTTATTGGGCATCGGTCCGATGCAGTACGCAATGCTTGGTCGACACCCCGGTGTCCCAGGCGCTGGCCCGCACGACTTTCCTTTGCAGTTCGCAGCGGAATGGGGCATTCCCGCTTTTCTGATTCTTTGCCTACTAATCGTACGATGGCTTGTGTCGTTCGCGGTCAAAATTCGTAGTGAGGTTCTACAGGGCCTGCAACAAGACGCTCGCATCGATCTCGCGATATTCGCCGGAGCAGTGGCCGCCTTGGTTCACGGACTTGTTGCCAATGTTTTCAACGATCCTGTCAGTCAATTACTTGCAGTAACACTGGTTGGCCTTTCTTTGACGCCCAAAGAAAGGCAGAGGCAACTAGCCGCAGGGTCAAAGGCTAACTATTTTCTGGCCTCGGTGACATCCGCCGCTTGCATTGCCGGCTTGCTTGCATCTATTGCTCTGGGGTGGAGATGTATCAACCCATCACCTGAAGTCCAACAAATGCCAAAGTTCGGCGGCACCGTTTCCCCCAGGCTCTGGTCACAAGGGCTTATTCCATTCAACAAAACGTGCTCATGCCAACAAGGCGAGCGCCCCAGCTAGCGTAGCCCGGATGCAATCCGGGGATACAACCCGATTCCCATCAACAGGCCATCCATTCGAGTAGCCCGGATGCAATCCGGGAACACGCCGCGATGGCCCCTCCATGGACCATCCATTCGAACGCCACCTCCGGGTGGCGTTTTTTTATGATCGTCGCTTTCGGGGATGCCAATTTGGCGAGGATGGTTGCGCCCCGAACGAACCCCGGACTTCGTCCGGGCTACGAGGCCCGGGGCTCCGGGATCACAGCCAGTAGCCCGGATGCAATCCGGGAATACGCCACGATGGCCCCTCCACAGCACATCCATTCAAACGCCGCCTCCGGGTAGCGTTTTTATGGCACGCGGATTTGGGCTCGGCAATGCGGCGAGCCTTTGCCTTTCATACGATGCCCGGACTTCGTTCGGATGACGAGTGCTTGACTCCCTAATATTCGTTACTACAATAACTTCGTGGACATTGAGTTCGATCCCGAGAAAGACGCCATCAACCAAGCCAAGCACGAAGGCGTGAGCTTGGCGGCGGCGGAAGGGTTCGACATTGACACGGCACTGGTGAACTACGACGACCGCGCTGCCCCGGAGGAAGATCGTTGGGTGGCGGTTGGCTTCATCGACGCTGTGTTGCACATCCTGGTGTTCACGGAGCGCAATGGGCGAATCCGCCCGATCAATCTTCGTAAAGCCGAGAAACCGGAGGTTCGCCGCTATGAAGCCCACAAAGCCCGCTATGGATTCTGATTCACCGATTCTGGATGAGACATGGTTTGCCAAGGCGCGTCCGGCGCGTGAAGCGTTGCCGGGTCATGTACTCGCCGCCGCGAAGCGTCCACCGGGTCGCCCGGCCGGCCGCAACAAGGAATCCACGACCGTCCGCTTCGACCGCGACGTGCTGGACGCCTTTCGCGCCGCCGGCCCTGGCTGGCAAACGCGTATGAACGCGGCGCTGCGGGAGTGGCTCAAGGAGCACTCGCCCGCGTAACGGGCATCCGCATCAACAACAAAATCCGAATCATGGGCGCCCCTCGACCACGGATCAATTTCCGAGCGATGGACGAGTTCTCCACGCTGTAGGCGCCGCCAATGGCGCAGTTCGACGTTCATCGCATCCGGGCCGGCATCGCGGCCAGGATGCGTAGCCCGGATGTAATCCGGGAACACGCCACGATGGCCCCTCCACGGCACATCCATTCAAACGCCACCTCCGGGTGGCGCTTTTTATGATCGTCGCTTTCGGGGATGTCAATTTGGCGAGGCCGGTTGCCCCCGAACGAACCCCGGACTTCGTCCGGGCTACGCGGCTAGGTGGCCCGAGGCTTCGGTATCACAGCCGGCTCCGGAGGCTTGTCCCCGCAGACTTCATGCGCATACGATGCGCATATCAAATCGGAGGTGCCTCATGACCATCACCAACAAGCTTCCATCTCGCAAGCGCGCGGTGAATTTATTCCTGAACGAAGAGCTAGTGAAGCAGGCCCAGGCGATGACGGATAACCTGTCCGCTCAAGTGGAATCCATGCTGGCCACTTTCGTCCAGCAACAGCAACAGCTCGTGGACGCAAGAGCCAACCGCCTGCGCCGCAGCACCGAGGCCTGGAATCGGTATGCCGAAAAGCATGGCTCGTTTGCGGACGAGTTCTCGACGCTGTAGCCGGATACCCATGGCGCAGTTCGACGTTTATCGAAATCCAGGGCAGCATCGCGACAGTATTCCCTATGTCGTGGTCGTGCAATCGGCTGTCTTTGATGACTACCAGCGCAGAGTCGTGATTCCACTGGTCAAGAAATCCGACATCGGTCATGTACATCACGCTCGGTTCAACCCCTCGTTCAACATCCAAGGGGAGACTGTCGTTCTGCATCCACTCGAGATCGTCTCCGTTCCCGCAAACAAGCTCGGCGCGTCCGTCGCTTCGCTGGCGGCACAGGCGGAGCGCATCGTGAACGCCTTGGACGAACTGTTTTCCCGCGCTTACGGGTGACAAAGCGACGTCCGGCATTTCCTGGGCACGCCCGTGCGCGCCAGGATCACAACGCGACGGACGAACCCACGGCCCAATCATTCGAACGCCACCTTCGGGTGGCGTTTTGGTCGTCTCCGGGGATGTCAATTTAGAACGAACCCCGGACTTCGTCCGGGCTACGCGGCTACGTTCAGATGCGTGGATGCGTAGCCAGCCCCCGGATTGCATCCGGGCTACGTTTTGTGCCGCGGGTCTCGTGAGTCGAGGCGTGCAGAAGCCAGCGGCAATCGCTCGGCTTATGCTGCGAGCATGGCCTCGCACCGACGAAGCCGCCGCATCGCGAATGCGCCCTATTTCCTGACAGTCACGTTGCGAAATCGTCGCGCGCGTCATTTGACGGATCACGTCGGAGACTTGCGTACGACATTCCGGGACGCTCGTGCCCGCGCGCCGTTTCACATCGAGGCACTCGTGATCCTGCCGGATCATTTTCATCTGCTCTGCTCGTTGCTGGATGGCGATGCCGATTTCTCTACACGCATCCGTCTGATCAAGCGCGGCTTCACGATCCGCTTGCGCGATGCCGGTATCCCGCTATACCGGAACGCACGCGGTGAATACGATCTTTGGCAACGGCGATTCTGGGAACACCCGATACGCGACGAGGCAGATTTCGAACGGCATGTCGATTACATCCATTACAACCCGGTGAAGCACGTCCTGGTGACGCGAATCCGTGACTGGCCGTATTCGTCGATTCATCGGGACGTTCGGCGTGGATTGTTGCCCGTCGACTGGGGCGGCGCGGAGCCGGTGCCACCTGAAAGCGGGATCGGTGAACTTCCGTAGAACAGCGTCCCGGATTGCATCCGGGCTACGCAGTTACGCAGCGCGCTGTGACGAATGTCACATTTCCACCACACTTTCTTTCGAACACATCCGTGTTTTGTGATCGATGTCGCGTACTACCAGGCGTTGATCTGGATACTGAAGCTGCGTGGGACGTCCGCGCCATTCAGGGAGCTGGAATCATGAAATCCATCGTTGCAGCAACGTTGCTCGGCATCGGGCTTGCCATGTCGGCGCCGGCTTTTGCCGTCACCAACATCAATACGGCGGATCAGAAGGCACTCGAGAAGCTGCCCGGCGTTGGGCCTGCGAAGGCGCAGGAGATCATCAAGCATCGGCCGTACAAGACCAAGGCCGATATTCAGAAGGTCGACGGGATTGGCCCGAAGACGTACAAGATGATCGAGCCCGAGATCACGGTCGGAGGTCCGGCCAAGAAGAATTAATACATGAACTCCGCGTCTTGAACGGGCGGCCATTGGACCGCCCGTTTTTTGTTTGCCTGAAGCGGTGGCCTGCGCCGGAGGTGCGTCTGGATTTTTTGTTGTGCTACGGCATGGCACCATGGCCGCATGAAGCATTTACTGGTCGTCTTCAGCAGTCAGTCCGGACATACACGCGCCATGTGCGACGCGGTCTGCGAGGGAACGGCTGAGGAAGCATCTGCTGTCGACACACGCTTGCGATTTGCCAACGAAGCGGATCTCGACGACCTCCTCTGGGCAGAAGCACTGCTCATCGGGACGCCGGAGAATTTCGGATATATGAGCGGGCTGATCAAGGATTTTCTTGATCGCACCTATTATCCGGCGGAAGGCAAAACCGTCGGCTTGCCGTATGCGCTATTCATCAGCGCAGGAAACGATGGCAGCGGTGCGGCGCGCGCCATCGAACGCATTGCGACGGGATACGGCTGGCGCGCGATCGCTGAACCCTTGATCCTGAAGGGCGAACTCACGGCCGACGGGCTGAAGCAATGCCGGGAGCTGGGTGCCGTAGTGGCTGCGGGATTGGCGAGTGGCATTTTTTGAGTGCGCGAAGCACGCATCAAATCCAAGTCGGGTCCGTAACGAACAGACCCCTCCTCGGGCGACGAAGAGAGGTCTGCGGTTTCGCTATACGACAGGACGGCAGCTGCCGCGTTGGCGGTGCACCGGCTTGAATTTAGATCTGCCCACCGAAGCTGTAGCGCAAACCCACTTCGTAGCGGTCGTCATCACCACTCTGGAACGCACCCTGCAGCGACACCGCCGGGGTCAGCGCGTACAGCGCATCGAGACGGAACGATGTCGCGTCATCATGGTGGTCGTGATCGAGGTTGACGTAGCGCACCTGGGGATCGAGTTCCAAGCGTGTATTAGGAACCGACCAGCGCAAACCACCGCGCAGACCGTAGCCGCTCGCATCACCGCCGTGATCGACATCGAAGTGCTCGTATGAGCCACCCAGAATGACATCGACCTGAGGCGTCAACGGCGCATGGAAGATGCCGCCAAGACTCAGCTGATCAACATTGTCGACCGAGTTGTATTCGATAAACGGTGCGATCGGTGACAGCACGTCGACGGAGCCTTTCAGGTGATAGCCGCTGTCGTCACCAGGCTGATCCCAGTTCAGGTAACCGCCTTCGATGTAGTTGTAGTCGTGCGCGTAGGCGAACGTCGGCGCGAGCAACATCGTCATCACGCCAGCCTTGATCAGGTGAGACCGCATCGACTTCTTCATGAAACCTCCGGTGAACTTTTTGTGATAGTTGGCGGCCGGAGGTTGCAGGGACGGCGCTTTATCCCGACTGAACTGGCGGGCTTGGTGACCTTGATCCGGCGTGGCGGATCACGCTCGCGGCCAACCTTGGCACCAGTTGCGGCGGCAGGTCATGGCCCATACCGGCGATCACTTCGAGGTCGGCTTTTGGAATCAATCGGGCCAGCTCGTGAGCGGCCGCCACCGGAATCAGCGGATCATCGGCGCCGTGAATCACCTGCGTTGGTACCGCCAGATGTCGCAGGGCCTTGGCGCGGCTTTTTGCGGCCAGGATCGCCACGGTCTGCCGAGCGACGCCGCCGGGGCGAAAGGCGCGATCAAATTGCGCGGCCGACTGCGTGTAGAGCGCGTCTTCGGGCGTCGGGAAATCAGGGCTGCCGATCATTTGCATCGTGCGCATCGAATAGCGAACGATGTCTTCTCGCGATTTGAGCTTGGGCCGCAAGACCATTCGCAAGCGCACCGGCCAGCGCGCACCGGGCAGCGCGGGATTACCGGAGTGGGTCATGACCAAGGTCAGCGTCTGGAGCCGCTGCGGACGTCGGATCGCCATCAATTGCGCAATCATGCCGCCCATCGACACGCCAACGACGTGCGCGCGCGGCACCTGCAGCGCGTCGAGTAGCGCAATCGCATCATTGGCCATGTCATCGAGTGCATATGGCGCGCGAACCGGCAGGCGCAGCGTACTGGCGAGCCCCGCGCGTAACAAATCCGGGCGCCCGAGATGCTTCATTTCCGTCGACAGGCCAGCATCACGATTGTCGAAGCGAATCACGTAAAAGCCGGCGGCAACCAGCGCATCGCAAAACGGCTGCGGCCACGTGATCAGCTGGCCCGCGAGCCCCATGACCAGCAGCAGCGGCGGATGCGACGAATCACCGGCGGTCTCGTACTGCAGCGTGACGCCGTTTACGTCAACAGAAGGCATCGTGGCGGTCCCAGAATGGATATCGCACGATGATGCCGGATACCCATGAAGATCGTGAGTGGCCGCCTCGCGAATTCAGCTGGACGAATCGCCATTGACGATGTCCGCAGGACACGCATCCTGATTCGGCAACTCCTTGCGGGTTTCCGACAAAGCGCTTGCGTAGCGGCCGTCGGTATCGAGCAGCTGCGCGGCGTCCAGATCGGCGATCGCCAGCTTGCGGCATTGCAACGCGCCGAGCGCGCTCGCGCGGTTGTTGCGCGCCACGACATCATCCTGCAGCGTAATCGCCTTGCCGTAATCGCGCACCGCCTGCGGCCATCGCGCGCGCCGTGCCGCAATATTGCCAAGCGCGGTCCAGGACATCGCCGAGTCGGGCCAGCGCGCGGCAGCTGCCTGATAGCCCTGCGCCGCTAGATCGAGGCGATTCAGCGATTCGAGCGGCGCGACCGCCGCCAGCCACTGTGTTTGATCGGCGCTGGCCGGCACGCGGTCCAGCGACGAAACGACGACGGCCCATTGATGGCTGTACTTCCAGCTGCGCGCCAGCGCTCCGGTCGTCATCATCTTGCGTTCGGTCACACCAGAACGCAGCACATACGTTTGCTGGTCCGGTTGATATCCGACAACAACGGCGTAGTGCCAAACCGGCAGCCAGGAAAAGCCTAGATTCAGTAGCACCAGTACCGGCTGGCCGGATTCCAGCTCGCGGACGATCGCGTCCTGCGTCCCCGGAATGCGGACCGCGACACGATCATGTCGCCGCGTCGCCGCGATGATTTCAGACTGCAGACTGCCCTTGCGGTCCGGCAGATAAACCTCCGACACCAACGCGTCCGGCGCTGTCGCTTCGCCGCTGGCCCCCAGCGCGGTGGCTAGCGCAGCAGGGCCACATTGATAGCGCTTCTGAGGATAGAAAGGAACGGACGACAGCTCGACGGCGTGGCCGTCAGGCCGGGGCATCGGAGGCGCGCTCGCGCAGCCGGCCAAAAGGCCGGCCGCGACGAGCAACAAGCAAAGCCGCCGCCTCAAAACGAGCTGAAGATGTGCGTCACACCGACCAGCTCGAGAATCACCAGCACCAGGAACACGACGCCGAGCACGACGAACAGGCCGTCGCCGCCAGCGGGCTGCTCATTGATGTTCTGCGCCAGCTGGCTCAGCTCTTCATTGCTCAGCGACGCCACACGGTCTTGCGCATCGGTCGGGTTGACGCCCAACTTCTCCATCTCCGCAACGACATCCTGTCGCTGCATGAAGGCATTCACCGTGGCGAGGTCATCGGTCCGCGCCTGCGTGGTGACCATCTGCTCCGTGCCAATGATGGCCGCACGCGCCGGCGCCGGGGCCGTCGCCAGAACCATCCCCATGCAGACCATGCCGGTCAGTGCTCCGCGAGCCATTCCTTTCATCTGTTCACTCCTTTGCGTGTAGGGCCCCCGTCATGATCGGCGGCGCCCGGGAAACCTCGCGCAAATGCGCTGAATGACGACTGAAAAATGATCTTACGTCATGCCCACGGCTCGCAAGCTGCACGAAATTTGCGGGACAATGCGCCACGTTCCGTTCGACTGGCCCTGTATGTCCCGCAACATCGCTCTGCGTCGCTCCCCAATTCATGGCAACGGCGTCTTCGCCGCCCGTGACCTGCCCGCCGGCACCCGCATCGTCCAATACCGCGGCACGCTGCGCACCCACGACGATATCGATGCCTGTTACGGCGGCGATTACGATTCCGGCCACACTTTTTTGTTCACGCTCAACGAGACCTATGTCGTCGACGCCAACGTCGGCGGCAATGTCGCGCGCTGGATCAACACCAGTTGCGATCCCAATTGCGAAGCCGTCATCGTCGAAGACCCCAAGGGCGATCCGGCGCGCGACCGCATCTTCATCGAAACCATCAAAGCGATACCCGCCGGCACCGAGCTGACGTACGACTACGGCATCACGCTCGACGAGCCTCACACCCCGCGCCTACGCAAGATCTGGGCGTGCCGCTGCGGTGCGTCTGCGTGCACCGGGACCATGCTGCGCCCCAAGCGCAAACGCCGCGCCACGGCCTGATCGCCGGCGCCGAGGCGTTTGGCGCTACCAGCTGCTGGCGGTGCGGCGCCGCAGCGCCAGCACAGCCAGCATCGTTCCCAGAAGCTCAACGAGGACGAAGACACCAAGAGCGGGCGGCGCGGCGTGACTGATCCGCATAATGAGCAGCGCCGCGACGACGATGCGGGCGACTGCATCGATCGCGACCAAGCGCCGATCGTCAGCCCAGCGCAGCCTGGCGCCATTCCAGCACGCGCCGAGCACCCCGAGCAGCTGCGCGAACGTCACGGCCAGTGGACTGAGCGTCTGCCACGAGGGAGGGATCGGCAATGCGCCGCCCGCTGACAACAGCACCAGCATCCATCGCTCCGTGACGCCAGGCACGGCCAACGGCGCCGTGATCACAAGGTCAATCAGAGCGAACAAACGGACACCAGCGAAACCCCTCATCTCATCTCCCTGTGAATTGGCTGTTGCAGGCATCGCGGCGCGTGGCCGCGCAAAGCATCAGCATATGCGGATCATTGCATTGCGCAAACCCGATGCCAGATCGGCCATGCGCATTGCGCCGTGCTTCTGTTTCGCCCAAAAAAAAGCCGCGACTGCCGCCGCGGCTTTTTGCCGGCAATGATTGCCGGAATCGAGCGGTCCTTAGAGCGGGCGAATCGCCGCCGCCTGCAGGCCCTTCGGGCCGCGACGCACTTCGTACTGGACTTTCTGGCCTTCCTTCAGGGTCTTGAAGCCGGTCCCCTGAATCTCACGGAAATGCGCGAAGAGATCCTCACCGCCTCCCTCAGGCGTGATGAAGCCAAACCCCTTGGCATCGTTGAACCACTTGACCGTGCCGGTCGAGACATTAGACATGCAACGTTCCCTCTGACGTCATTGAAAAACGGGCTTACACCCACTCCAGTGCAAGTAGCGCTCAAGTAACGCAACCAGAGGTTCCGTACTGCATTGCCGAATCCCACCTGTCGCAATGACTTTGCTTGAAACACGACTGCGTTTAGGAATGTACACCGACATCCGGCGCGCCGTCTAACCACTCCCATCAAGCCGTTTTTGAGCAGTTTCTTCCGCAATAACGCATCCTCGCTGCAGATAAGGTCATCGCAGCTCGACATTCACGGACCCCCAGCACCGGCAGCGGCCGACCGCTCGGCCGCGCCGATCCCGAAACATCTGCGCGGCAACTCACCGTCAGACAGAAACGAAAAAAGGCGGCAGCCTGAACGGCTGCCGCCTTCAATTTCATCGCAGCGCCGCTCGCCGACTCAGTAGTCGGTCTGCTGCAGCACGTGCACTGTCGCGTGCTCTTCGAGTTCGCCAGCCGGATCACTGTCATAGGTCGCGAACACGCGAGCGTCGCCACCGACGTCGTACGGTGTCATCAAGCCGCCGTTGATGCCACTTGAAGTGACGGTCAGCAAATCCGAATCACCGGTGTCGTACAGTACCCAATTGACCAAGCGGGTAACCGGGCGCTCGACGCCATCTTCAAACGTTCCGTAAGCCTGCAACTGACCGAGGTTCGGGAACTGCAGATTGGTCTCGGTCGGATCAATGCGCAGGCTGAGCATGTCGGTGTCGGTGAACGTGTAGACGCGCGTCGTCGTCGACATGTCGATACCGTCCTCGTCATACGTCAGCTTCAACGCGATCTCGCGGTTGAGGCGATCCTCGTCGCCATTGACGAGCAGATATGGCGTCAGCTGCAGCTGGGTCGTGCCGTTGCTGTCCGTCGTCGTTGCCGCAGAGGACACTGACGTCGTCGCATTCGACTCGTTATAGCCGTCTGCCGCTTCGACATCGACCTGCCCCGACAGGTTTTGATTCGGCGCACTGGTGTCATCGAACACCGCTTCGACCTTGACACGATCGCCGAGCACGACCGGCACCGGCTGGTCCTCCGGCTGCTCGTACGTCAGCTTCAGCGACGAGACATTGCCAATGCTCATGACCTGCGTCAGATACTTGTTGCAGGCCGGCAGGCGCGCTTCGAGCGTGAAGTCCTGATCGACCGGCGTCCTCGACGCCGTCACCAGCGACACACCGGAAACAACGGCCGGCGCGCCGGCGTCGGTGATCGACCAGACCGCGCTCGACGTCAGATCCTGCTCGAGCTGATCGAGCTGCGGCTGCACATAGAGGCTGAACGTCGTCTGCGAATCCGGCGCCATGCGCGTCAGCACCGGCGAAATCCGCATGCTGCTGATCTCGGCGGCATTGACACCGATCGACGCCGTCATGGTGTCGGCGTAGGTCGCGGTGATGACGGCACTGCCCGTCGAACGCGCGATGACGGTCCCGGTCGCATAGTAGCTGCCGGAACCCGCATAGGTTTCGATATCGCCATTGCTGACGTCGATCACGCCGGGATTGCTGCTGCTCCAGACCACGCGAGCCGAGACATCCGTCGTACTCGCATGGTTGCCGTCATCATCGGCAAACGTCGCCGTCGCCGACAGCGTCGACGTCTGGCACTCGACCATGTCGACAGCGTCCGGACTGGAGTCGTACGTGACCTCCAGCGACTGCGGACCCTTGCCCGTACCGACCGGAGACCCGCCGTTACATCCCGCCAAAAGAACTGCGGCGCCGATTAAGGCGCCGCAGGACAGACGAAAGACCATCACGGGGCGTACATCTCCACGCGGCTGTTACCACGATCGGTGATGTAGAGCACACCGCCCTCGACGTAGACGCCGGTGGGACCGTTCAGCGTGTGCTTGGTCGCCGCACCATTTTCCTGATCGTCGTCGTCGTTGTCGGTCTTGCCGTCCTGATCATCATCGTTCGCGGCCGAGGCCGTGAAGTTCTGGTTGTCCTGACCGTAGACCAGCGACGCGCTCATGCCATTGGAAGCCGGCATCGAGTCGAACTTCACGACGCGATTGCTGCCACGATCGGCGACCCAGAACTGCGCGCCATCCGAAGCAACACCGGTCGGCGACTCGAAGGTCGAAGCCGAGGTGCTGTAGGTCGAACGGTTGAAGTCCGTCTGGCCGACCACGTAGGAGGCTTCCGTCGCGCTCGACTGCGGGAAGGTGCTCCAGTACAGCACGCGATAGTTACCGGTGTCGGCCACCAGCAGCTGGGTACCGTCGGTCCAGATCGACGTCGGCTTGTACATGTCGGCAGCGCCGTCATCATCGCCATTCGACGTGAAATCGCTCTGACCGAGGACGATGCTGGCGTCTTCAGTGCCGGCGGTCGGCACGCTGCTCCAGATCAGCACACGGTTGTTGCCCTGGTCAGCGACGATCAGCTTGTTGTTGCTGATCACGGCCGCGGTCGGCGCGTTGAAGTTCTGCGCGGTCGTGCCGGAAACCTGGGTCGTGAAGCTACCGCCCTGGCCGACGACGACGTCCGGACCGGCGTCGATTTCTGACTGCGTGGTCGGCGCGGTGTCCCAGATCAGCACGCGGTTGTTGCCGGTGTCGGCAACAACCAGCTGGCCGCCGCTACCGATCGAGACCTGATACGGCGTCGCCAGCTTGCTGGCCGTCGTGCCGCTGGTCTTGGTCGTGAAGTCGTCCTGACCGATGACAAGGTCCGCGACCTGGCCGTTGGTCGTCGGAATGCTCGTCCAGACCAGAATGCGATTGTTCGCCGTGTCGGCGACATACAGCTTGGTGCCATCCGAGGCAACGTTGCCGAACGGCGTCGCCAGCGTGTAGCTCTGCGGCGTGGACTGCGTGTCGTTCACGTCATCCTGCTGGAAGTTCGTGTGGCCGATCACCTGGAAGGCCGTCTCCCAGTCGATGTTGTCACCGCCACCGCCGCCGCAAGCAGCCAGCAGCAGCGTCGACGCGGTCACGACAAGCGAGGATTTGCGCACGAGGCGGCGGGGGGAAAGCAAAGAGGCCGCGAAGGCACGACGAAGACGCATGAAAACTCCTTGACACTAAGGCAGGAATGAATCGACCGGCGGGGCCGCCAGCACTATAAATGGAATACTGTCGACAACGGGCGCGGGAGGCTGCGGCATTGTGTATGAAGTCTTAACAAAATTCGAGCCTGCGCGGCTGGGGGAGATCATTCAGTCACCTCGTTGACAGCTGCCGCACCGGCAGTCGCAGTAGCAGCGCGAACGGCGAACCCTCGCGACTGGCGGCACGCATGCTCAGCTCACCGCCATGCTGCAACGCAACACGGTGAGCGATGGCCAAACCCAGCCCGGCGCCGCCGGGGTTGCGCGCCGGCGACCCCTGAGCAAACGGCTGCAGCAGGCGCGCCCAGTGCGCCGGCTCGATGCCCGGTCCATGGTCTTCCAGCGTCAGCACCGCCCAATCTCCCTCGATACGTGTCTGCAGTCGGATCGGCGACACCCCATGCGTCGCCGCGTTGTCGATCAAATTGCGTATTGCTCGTGACAACGATTGGCGGCGCAAGTTCAATTCGGTCGGCGCCGCGAGGTCGAGTTCGACAAAGGCATCGTCGGGGCTGCGGATCGCCGAATGCACGACCGCATCGAGCGACATCGTCACTGGCGCCTCGTCACGACCATCGCGGACGTAGTCGATGCACTGGCCGATGATGTGATCGATCTCGCGGACGTCGCGCAACACCGGCGCCCAGTCTTCGTCGGGGCGCGAGCGCAGTTCGATGGCAGCCTGGATGCGGGCCAGTGGTGAGCGCAGATCGTGCGACATGCCGGCCAACATCAGCTCCCGCTCCTGGTTGCTGCCGCGCAACTGGTGGGCCAAGCCGTGCAATGCGGCGCCGATCTGGCGCAATTCGCTGGGCGCCGACATGCCGCCGGCGGCCGGCACCGCGCCATGCTCGATGTCCTCGATCGCCACCAACAGCCCTCGGATCGGCCAGCGCACGATCAGGCTGAACGCCACCATCGCCAGCAGCACCACGAGCCCGAGGCTCGCCAGATTGATCCAGAGAAAATGCAGGCGAATCCGGTCGACTTCGCCGGGCGGGCCTCCGAAAGCGAATAATTGAAAGCCATGCAGCAGCGGCGCATTCGGCGGGGGAGCGCCATTCTGATCCGGCGGCGGCTGGCGCGGCATTGCAGCCGGCCCGTCTCCCGCACCAGTAGCGTTCGCCCCCTCGCCCGGCGGCGGTTCACGTGGGCGCTCCGGCGGTGCACCGCAATCGCTACGCATCGCGCCGGGGCCGCAATCATGAAAACGCGAGCCGACGTCCGGCGGCGGAAAGATCCGCAGCAGCGCAAAGTTGACCGTCGGCACCATCACCACTGCGGCCGCGACCAGCAGGCCGAGCAGGACGCGTAGACTCATGCGGCGGGCTGATCCGGCACGAACATGTAGCCACGGCCCCAGACCGTCTGGATATAGCGCGGAGCGGACGGATCCGGCTCCAGAACCTGGCGCAGGCGTGAAATCAGAATGTCGATCGAACGCGACAGTGCATCGCTGGGCCGGCCGCTGGTGAGCGTCATCAACTCGTCGCGATTCAGGACGCGACGCGCGTGCAGGACCAGCGCTTCCAGCAATTGATATTCGCGGGTCGTGATGTGCACCGGCTCACCGTCGCGCGACAGCGTTCTTGCCCACATGTCGAGCTCGAAGTCGCCGATGCGCACCTGCTTGGGCGTCGCCACCGTCTCCGATCGCGCCGTCTGACCGATGCGGCGCAGCACTGTGAAGATGCGCGCAACCAGCTCCCGCAGATTGCAGGGCTTGGCCAGGTAATCATCGGCCCCGACTTCCAGACCGACGATGCGGTCGACGTCGTCGCCCTTGGCCGACAGAATGATGATCGGCACCGGCGATGCCGCCGAACGCAGGCGCCGGCACAGCGCAATGCCATCCTCGTCCGGCAGCATCAGATCGAGCACGATCAGGTCGAAGCGGCCACGCGACAACGCGCGCACCGCGGCCGACGCCGTCGAAGCGCCCTCGGATTCGATGCCGTGGCGTTCGAGATATTCGGCCATCATCTGGCGCAGGCGGACGTCGTCGTCGACGAGGAGGACTTTGGCTTTCATACAGGGCTTCCCGGGGCTAGCTCCCGTGCAGTCTGACTGATCGGCATGCACCTCGTTCCGCGCCGATACACTTCGAAACAATTCTCCAATCTGTGGAGAAGACACCGGCGCAACGAAGGGCTACTGTAGCATCCCTTTAGCTGCCCCTATCCGAGACATGCTTTTGTCTGCCGTCCGGCCGTCGCGCCTGCTTCGCCTCTCCATCCTTCCGGCTGCCCTGCTGCTCGGCGCCTGCCAGTCCAAGCTGGAAGCGGACATTGGCGTCTCCACGCCACCTGCGACGATTGAATCGCTGAACATCTCGGTGCCCTACGTCGACTTCAAGGACACCGATAGCGACGTCCACAGCTTCGACGCCGATGACGACAGCACCTTCGACATCCTCGAATACTTGAACGACGACGACGACGATAACGACGACGACGTGTTCAAGGTTTTTGAAGATAAAAGTGCCAAAGGCGATTACGCCTCGGTCCGCCCCCGCTTCGACGTCAGCGCCGGCTCGCTGGTCACCAGCACCGGCGCCGAGTATCCGCTGACACTGGTCTCGCAGCCGGACTACATCAGCTATCCGCTCAGCGTCGGCAAAGACGATTCCGAAACCTTGCTGCTGACGCTGGAGCTGACGTTCTCGTTGATCGACGATACCTCGAACAGCGGCGACTATGAATTCAAGCCCGTGATCCGCGTGGCGCGCTCGGACACCGCCGGGGAGATTGACGGCACGATCTCCACCAGCCTCGTGCAGGCATCGAGCTGCCGCGACGGTCGCACCGTCGGCACCGGCGTTGCCGCCTATCTCTATAGCGGCAGCGGCATCACGCCGACGGACTACTACAAGACCGACGACGTCACCAACAGCAATCAGCCGGTGGCCGCCGCGTTCGTCGAATACAGCTCCGACGACGATGCCTACGCCTTCAAGATTCGCAACGTCGAGCCGGGCACCTACACCATCGCCTGGACCTGCCAGGCCGACAGCGAAGATCCGGAAACCGACGACGATCTGACGTTCATCGAGAGCGAAGACGTGACGGTTTCCACCTCGTCGACGTCGACCGTCAGCTTCACCGGCAGCGACTGAGTCGGCTCTAACCTGGACGCGGCGCGCCGTCACGCACGGCGCGCCGCAGCTGTTCACGTAGCCAGCCGTGTGCCGGATCGTGCTCGGCGTTACGCGGCCAATACATCATCACCTCCAGCTCCGGCAGCGCGACCGGCGGCGGCGCCAGCCGTAGCGGCAGCTGGGTCTTGAACCACTCCCCGTAGTAACGCGGCAGCACCAGCAACAAATCGCTGCTCGCCGCCAAGTGGCAGGCGCCGTAGTAGTGCTGGCAGCGCACCGCAACATCGCGGCGCAAACCCTCGCCTTGCAGCACCGCGTCCTCGAGGACCGGGCCGGTACGCCGCGACGACACGGTGATGTGCCGCGCAGCCAGCCACGACTCGACACGCAGCGGCGCGCCGGCCAGCGGATGATCCGGCCGCATCGCCACGCACAGCCCCTCCCGAAACAAGGGCTCACGGACCAGCTCATCGCCGACCGTCATCGGCACGTCCACCGCCAGATCCAGCGCCCCGGCCACCAGTTCCCGATCGAGTCGGCGGCGTTCGATTCGCGCGCTCTGCAGCTGCAGCTGCGGTCCCTGCTCCAGCAGTTGCCGGGTCAAGGTCGGCATCAGCGCAAACTCCAGTACGTCGCGCATGCCGAGCACGAAGCGCCGCGTGCTGGCAGCGGCGTCGAATCGCTGCGGCACCGCCAGTGACCGCTGCAGGGCCTGCAGCGCCGCAGCGATGTCGGGCGCCACCGCACGTGCCCGCGGCGTCGGGGCGACGCGACGCCCGTCGCGCACGAACAGCGGGTCGCCGAACTGCCGCCGCAGGCGCGCCAGCGCATTGCTGATCGCGGGCTGCGTCAGATGCAGCTGCGCCGCCGCCTGCGTCAGGCTGCCGGCACGATAGACCGCGTCGAAAACGCGGAACAGATTGAGATCCACGCGCGAGGACGTCGCATTCATTTCATTCACACGATGAATGATTTCTGATTCATAAATATTAGTCGACCGAATGCAGGCGCGGGCTTATCGTTGCCGTCGGCACCACTCGAGGAGATCGCCCATGGAGTTCGCCCACAGCCCGCGCACGCAGGATTTGATCAAGCGCGTCCGCCAGTTCATGCGCGAGCGCATCGCGCCGGTCGAGGCCGAGGTTCTGCAGGCACAGCGAGCCGCCGCGCACGGCGGCGACTGGACCCGCTGGCAGATCGCACCGGCCGTCGAAACACTCAAGGCCGAGGCGCGTGCCGCCGGCCTCTGGAACTTATTCCTGCCGGATGCCGAGCTCGGCGCCGGCCTGTCGAACGTCGAGTACGCACCGCTGGCCGAGGAGATGGGTCGCAGCTTTCTGGCGCCGGAAATCTTCAACTGCAATGCGCCGGACACCGGCAACATGGAAGTGCTGTGGAAGTACGGCAGCGACGAGCAGAAGGCGCGGTGGCTGACGCCGCTGTTGAACGGTGAAATCCGCTCGGCGTTCTGCATGACCGAGCCCGACGTCGCGTCCAGCGACGCCACCAATATGCAGGCGACCGCCGTCCTCGACGGCGACGAGGTCGTCATCAACGGCAAGAAATGGTGGTCGACCGGCATCGGCCATCCGAACTGCCGCTTCGTGATCTTCATGGGGCTGTCGGACCCCGAGGCGAACCGTCACCAGCAGCACAGCATGGTGCTCGTGCCACTCGACGCGCCGGGCGTGACGATCCAGCGCATGCTGCCGGTGTTCAGCGAATACGACGAACCGTACGGCCACGGCGAGGTGCATTTCGACAACGTCCGCGTGCCCAAGTCCAACCTCATCAAGGGCATCGGCAAGGGCTTCGAGATCGCCCAGGGCCGCCTCGGGCCGGGCCGCATTCATCACTGCATGCGCTGCATCGGGGCCGCCGAGCGCGCACTCGAACTGCTGATCGAACGTGGTCTGACGCGTGTCGCGTTCGGCAAGCCGCTGCTGCAGCTCGGCGGCAATCGCGAGCGCATCGCCGATCTGCGCATCGCCATCGACCAGGCGCGTCTGCTGACGCTGTTCGCGGCGTGGAAGGTCGACAAGATAGGGGTCCACGCGGCGCTGACGGAAATTTCGGCGATCAAGGTCGTCGCGCCGAACGTGCTCGAACAGGTGGTCAGCGAAGCCATCCAGATTCACGGCGGCGCCGGCCTGTCGAACGACTTCCCGCTCACCGCGCTGTACGCAACGGCGCGCGTCCTGCGCCTTGCCGATGGCCCGGACGCCGTGCATCGCGGCATGATTGCGCGTGTCGAGCTGGGCAAGTTCGGCAGCCTCGTGAAGCAGGCCGGAGTACGCGCATGAACGAAAAACGGGTCTTCATCACCGGCGGCGCTTCAGGGCTCGGCCGGGCGCTGGCCGAGCGTTACGCACGCGCCGGCGCGCGCGTCTGCATCGGCGATCTCAACGATGAGCGTGGCGCCGAAACGCTGGCGGCGCTGCAGGCCTACGGTCATGACGCGCACTATCTGCACTGCGATGTAACGCAGGAAGCCGACCTCGAAGCCGCCGCGCAATGGATGCAGGCGCACTGGGGCGGCGCCGATGTCATCGTCAACAACGCCGGGGTCGCCGCCAGCGGCGCCATCGACGAGCTGTCGCTGACCGACTGGCAGTGGATCGTCGACATCAACCTGCTCGGCGTGGTCCGCGGCTGCAAGGCCTTCGCGCCGATGCTCAAGGCCCAGCACAGCGGTCACATCGTCAACGTGGCCTCGATGGCCGGCTTGATCCATCCGCCGTTGATGTCGGCCTACAACGCGACCAAGGCGTCTGTCGTGGCGCTGTCGGAAACGCTGAAAGTGGAGCTGGCAAAGAACCGCGTCAATGTCTCAGTGGTCTGCCCCGCGTTCTTCCGCACCAACCTCACCGAAACCGCACGCGCCGGTGATGCGGATTCGAGCCGCATGATGAACAAGCTCGTGACCAAGGCACGGCGCGGCGCCGACGAAATCGCCGATCTGGTCTATGCCGGCATCGAGCGTGGCGACTTCCACATCCTCACGCACAAGCGCGAGGCGCGCATCTGGCGTCTCAAGCGCGCGCTGCCGTATCCGGTGTTCTACCGCCTGATGCTCAGCGCGACGCGCAAGATGATGGGCAAGGCCGCGCAGCGCGCCGCCGGCGACGCATGACCGCGACGCCGCCGGCGCTGCAAACCCGTCGCGTCGCGACGGGGCTCGGCGAATTATTGCTACGCGTCGGCGGCACGGGACCGGCCATTCTGTTCTGGCCGAGCCTGTTGATGGACGGCAGGATGTGGCTGGCGCAGGCCGACTATTTCATCGGCCGCGGCTACCGCGTCGTGCTCATTGATCCGCCCGGCGCCGGCGGTAGCGCGCCGTTGACGCGCCCCTTCAGCTTCGACGAATGCGCGCAATGCATCGTGCAGATACTCGATGCACTCGAGATCGAGCGCGCGCACTGGGTCGGCAATTCCTGGGGCGGCATGATTGGCGGGACGTTCGCGGCATGGGCGCCGCAGCGTATCGGCGTTGCGGTGCTGATGAACGCCACCGCCTCGCCAGCCGGTCTGCGCCACCGTCTCGAGTTTCCGCTGCTCGCGCGCGTCACCCGCGCGCTCGGCGGCATCCGCTGGCCGCTGACCGAAACCGTCATCGACGCCTTCGTCGGCCCGACCACGCGGCGCACACGACCGCAGGTCGTCGCGCATATTCGCGAGTCGCTGGCGCGCGTCGACACCCGGTCGAGCTACTGGGCCGTTACCAGCGTCGTGCCGCAGCGCCCTGACCAGCGCCCGCGCTTGGCAACGATCCGCACACCGGTACTGGTGGTCGCCGGCGCCGAGGATCGCGTGTTTCCCGTTGCCGATGCACGTGAGATGGCCGCTGCGATTCCCGGCGCCCAACTCGACGTTCTCGCCGGCGCTGCACATCTCGCCGGGCTCGAATGTCCGGAGCGGGTCAATCCCATGATCGAAGCCTTCATCAAGGAGCATGCCGATGCCTGAGTCCGCCAGCATCGACCGCGCCGGCGACGTTCGCAGCGGCGAAGAACTCGACGCCGCAGCCGTCGGCAACTGGCTGCGCGACCAGGGCGTGGCGCTCGACGGCGAGCCGACGGTCACCCAGTTTTCCGGCGGCGCGTCGAACTGGACCTATCGCCTGCAATATGCCAATCGCGATCTGATCCTGCGCCGACCGCCGGCCGGCACCAAGGCCAAGTCGGCGCACGACATGTTCCGCGAGTACTCGGTGCAGAAGGCGCTCAAGCCGGTCTATCCGGCCGTCGCCGACATGGTGGCGATCTGTCGCGACGAGTCCGTGATCGGCTGCGAGTTTTACGTGATGGATCGCATCGAGGGGCTGATCCCGCGCAAGAACCTGCCGCGCGGCGTGACGCTGACGCTCGAGCAGACACGGCAGATGTGCATCAACGCCATCGACAAACTCGTCGAGCTGCATCGCGTCGACTGGCGTGCGGCGGGGCTCGAAACACTGGGCAAGGGCGAAGGCTATGCCCGGCGGCAGATCGCCGGCTGGAGCGATCGCTGGAACAAGGCCCACACCTGGAACGTGATGTGCGGCCGCGACGTCGTGCGCTGGCTCCAAACCAATGTACCCGACGACATCGCCACCTGCGTCATTCACAACGACTGGCGCTTCGACAATCTGATCTTCGCGCCCGACGATCCGACACGCGTGATCGGCGTACTCGACTGGGAAATGGCAACGCTCGGCGACCCGCTGATGGAACTCGGCAGCGCGCTGGCCTACTGGGCGCAGGCCGACGACGACCGCTTCATCCTCTCGACGCGCCGCCAGCCCACGCACCTGCCGGGCATGCTGACACGCCGCGAAGTCGTCGCGTACTACTGCCAGCAAATGGGCTATGCGCCGAAGAACTGGACCTTCTACGAGGTCTACGGCCTGTTCCGCCTGGCCGGCATCATTCAGCAGATTTATTACCGCTATCACCACAAACAGACACGCAATCCGGCCTTCGCCAGATTCTGGTTGCTGTCGAACTATCTGATCTGGCGCTGCCGGCGCGCCATTCGCAAGGGAGCGCTCTGATGGGCGTCATCTACCTGATCCGGCACGGCCAGGCCTCGTTCGGCGCCGGCGACTACGACAAGCTGTCGCCGCTGGGCATCGAGCAGGGCGCGATTCTCGGCCAGGCGCTGGCTGCGCGCGGCGTCACGCCGGATGCCGTGGTCTGCGGCGCGATGAAGCGCCACCGCGAGACCGCGCAGGCCTGTCTGTCGGCCATGCAACAACCCGCCGAGTGGGTCGAAGATGCGGCGTGGAACGAATACGACCACGAGACCATGGTCGCCGCGTACAAGCCCGGTTTCCGCGACAAGGCGGTGATGGCCACCGAACTGGCGGCAACGCCGAATCCGCGCCGTGCGTTTCAGGAGATATTCGCCGAAGCGCAGCGACGCTGGATCGGCGGCGAACACGATGCCGACTATCCCGAAAGCTGGGCGGGTTTCTGTGCACGCGTCGACACCGCGTTGACGACGCTGCAAAACACCCTGGGCCGCTCGAAGACCGCACTGGTGTTCACGTCCGGCGGACCGATCGGCGCGGCCGCGCAGCGCCTGCTGGGCCTGTCCGACGAACGCGCCATCCGCCTCAACTGGACGCTCGCCAACGCCGCCGTCACCAAGCTGATCTACAGCGAGCGCAGCCTCTATCTGTCGACGCTCAACGAGCACGCCCATTTCGAGCACGACGCCAGACTGATCACTTATCGCTAAGGTCTCGACCATGCGCAAAACCATCCTCATCACCGGCGCCAGTTCCGGTCTCGGCCGCGGCATGGCCCGCGAATACGCCAAGCGCGGCCACGACCTCGCGCTGTGCGCGCGCCGCACCGAGCGACTCGACGAACTGAAGACCGAACTGCTCGCCGCCGATCCGGACATCAAGGTCTCGGAGCGCGCCCTCGACGTGCTGAACTACGATCAAGTGTTCGAGGTGTTCCGCGCGTTTCGCGACGACTTCGGCGCGCTCGACCGCATCATCGTCAATGCCGGGCTCGGCAAGGGCCAGCCGCTCGGCACCGGCTACTTCCACGCCAACCGCCAGACCGCCGAAACCAACTTCGTCGCCGCGCTCGCGCAGTGCGAAGCGGCAATGGAAATCTTCCGCGCGCAGAAGCAAGGTCATCTGGTCGTGATCTCGTCGATGAGCGCGATGCGCGGCATGCCGCGCAATCTGACCACCTACGCCGCCACCAAGGCCGGCGTCGCCGCGCTGGCCGAAGGCATCCGTGCCGACGTCATCGGCAAGCGCATCAAGGTCAGCACCATCTATCCGGGCTACATCCGCTCGGAGATCAACGAAAAGGTGAAAAAGACCCCGTTCATGATCGACACCGAGACCGGCTGCCGCTTGCTGGTCAAGGCCATCGACAAGGAACCGGAAAGCGCCTGCGTGCCGCGCTGGCCGTGGCTGCCGCTGAGCTTCGCGATGCGCCACCTGCCGCTGTCTGTCGTATCGAAAATGGGTTGACGTCAGCACTGACGCCACAAGAGGGGGAGAACCCGCATGAAATGGATGATCTACGGCGCCAACGGCTACACCGGCGAGCTGATTGCGCGTGAAGCGGTGCAACGCGGTGAACGGCCGGTACTGGCGGGCCGCAGCGCCGGCAAGCTCGAAGCGCTGGCCAGCGAACTCGGACTCGAACACCGCGTCTTCAGCCTCGACGATCGCAGCGGCCTGGCCGGCGGTCTGATGGGCATCGACCTCGTCCTGCATTGCGCCGGGCCGTTCTCGGCGACCAGCGCGCCGATGATCGAGGCCTGTCTTGCGGCCAAGGCGCACTACCTCGACATCACCGGCGAGATCAGCGTTTTCGAGCACGCGCACGCCCAGCATGCACGCGCACAAGCGGCCGGCATCGTCGTCTGCCCCGGCGTCGGCTTCGATGTCATTCCGACCGATTGCGTCGCCGCAGCACTCAAAGCCGCACTGCCCGACGCCACGCATCTGGCACTCGGCTTCGATTCGCGTTCGGGATTTTCGCCGGGCACGGCGAAGACCTCGGTCGAAGGACTGGCGCAAGGCGGCAAGGTGCGCGAGAACGGTGTCATTCGCAGCGTGCCGCTCGCCTATCACGTGCGCCGCATCGACTTCGGCGACGGCGAAAAGCTGGCGATGACCATCCCCTGGGGCGACGTCTCGACCGCCTTCCACACCACCGGCATCGCGAATATCGAGACCTTCATCCCCGGCTCGCCGAGCATGATCGCCAACGCCAAGCGCGCCAATTATTTCCGCTGGCTGCTGGGCATGACCTTCGTGCAAAACCTCATCAAGGCGCGCATCGCCAAGACCGTGAAAGGCCCGTCGGCGGAACTGCGCGACAAGCTCATCACCCATGTCTGGGGCGAAGCGCGCAATGCCGCGGGAACGACGAAAACCGCGCGCATCCAGGTCGCCAACGGCTATGCGCTGACGGTGACCGGCGCGTTGGCCGTCATCGCCCACCTCGACGCCCAAGGCGCGGCCGGCGGCGCGTACACGCCGTCCAGGCTCTGCGGCGCCGGACTGGTCGAGCAACTGCCCGGCAGCGGTGCGATGCGCGTCGACTGAACTTCAACGCCACCCAGCTTGACAAACGTGCCGCCCCGCCACGTTTTGGCGAAGATGTCGATTCTATTGGCGAATCTCGCCAGGCCACCAACAGCGGAAATATTTATCTTATTGAAATTTAAAGACTAAAAATCTGGCAAACGCCTTGCGGATTTCCTGGCATCGACACGTATCCAGGGAGTTTCCAGATGTTCAAGCCGCTCATTGCCACCGTCTTCGTTGCCGCCCTGCTGCCGCTCAGCGCCCGCGCCAGCGATCTCGACTGCCACTACGAGCTGAAGTCGGACATCCGCATCGACGGTGACGCCGTCGAGCTGCGCGGCGACGACGGCACTTGGCGCCTCGACGGCGATCGCCTGCGCCACGACGGCCAGGATGTGAACTTGAACGCCCGGCAGCACGCCGCCGTCGACGAATATCGCCGCGGCGTGCTGCAGCTGGTGCCGGCCGTCAACGACATCGCGCTCGACGCCGGGATGCTCGGCATCGAAGCGATGACGATGAGCTTCGCGGCGCTGACCGACGACCCTGATGATCTGCGCAAGTACCAGAAGCGCGCCGAGAAGCTCGGCGCCAAGGTTCACGAGCGCTATGCCGGCCGCACGATGCTGCAGGGCTCGCTGGCCGGCGGTCTCTATGACGATGCGCTGGATGCCGAGATCGACGCGATGGCCGAACAGGCCGCCGCCGACATGGCCGGCAACATCACCTCGCTGGTGTTCTCGGCGATCTTCCATCCGGGCCGCATCGAAGCGCGCGCCGACAGCGTCGAACGGCTCGTCGAGCAGCGCATCGAACCAAAAGCCGACGCGCTCGAAGCCCGCGCCCGCCCGCTCTGCGCGCAGACCGCGCACCTCGACAGCCTGGAGTCGGTGATCGGCATCGATGCCATCGACGTCGACGATCACGATCACGATCACGATCACGATCACGACGATCATCATCACCACCACGGTTTTTCGTTCTCGTTCTGAAGCCGCACGGCCTTCGCCGCACACTGCTTGCACTCCCGGGGGCGGGCTGGCACCGTGTCGCCCCCGATTTTTCGCACACAGGCATCCCCCATGCGCGTTCTCCACACCATGCTGCGTGTCGGCAATCTCGACCGCTCGATCGCCTTCTACCGCGACGTGCTCGGCATGAAACTGCTGCGTCAGCACGACTATCCGAGCGGCAAGTTCACGCTGGCCTTCGTCGGCTATCAGGACGAAGCCGACGGCGCGGTCATCGAACTGACGTACAACTACGGCGTCGATCACTACGAGCTCGGCAATGCCTACGGCCACATCGCGCTGGAAGTGGACGACGCGGCGAAGACCTGCGATCTGGTCCGCGCCCGTGGCGGCAAGGTCACGCGTGAAGCCGGGCCGATGGCGCATGGCACCACCGTCATCGCCTTCGTCGAGGATCCGGACGGCTACAAGATCGAATTCATCCAGAAATCGACCTGAGCATCTGCGCCGCATCGGTCGCGAGCACGTTCGGCGGCGCCCATCACCGCTCGATGCGCCGCGTCGAGGCCTTGCGCACGCGCCGACACTGCCGCTAGACTCGCCGCGCTTTTTCGCAAATTGAAGCAATGAACCTGATTTCGCAGATCGCCCTCGTCGTACTTCCGGTCGTCGTTACCGACGCGCCGTAGGGGCTGCTGCACGCAAACAAACCCCGCCGGCGCAAGCAACCGGCGGGGTTTTTTCGTATCTGAGCTTCATCCCGCCGGTCCACGCCCCAGGGGTTCCACCCGTCTCGGAACCACATCATGGACATCAACGGCGCAGAACTGATCACCCGCTTCCTCGAGGCCCGCATGGACGCGCTCGGCGCGTCCGCGGGCGTCGTCTCCGGCATTCCCGGCGGCGCGCTGTTACCGCTGTACCGCGCGCTTGCCGATTCGCGGCTGACACATGTGCTGGCCCGTCACGAACAGGGCGCCGGCTTCATCGCCCAGGGCGTGGCCCGCGTCAGCGGCCATGCCGGCGTCTGTCTGGCGACATCCGGCCCCGGCCTGACCAACACCGTCACCGCCATTGCCGACGCCAAGGCCGACTCGGTGCCGCTGGTCTGCCTCGCCGGCCAGGTGCCGCGCGCACTGATCGGCACCGACGCCTTCCAGGAAGTGCGTACCGGCCACATCGTCGACTCGATCACCAAGGCCAGCTTCGAGGTGCGTGCCGCCGAGGATTTGGTCGATCTGCTGCCGGAAGCGTTCCGCATTGCCGAGAGCGGCCGCCCCGGCCCGGTGGTGATCGAATTGCCGAAGGACGTGCAAACCGAACGTCTGCGTATCGACTCGCTGCCCGCCCTGCGCCCCGCGACGCGCGCGCCGGCGCCGGACGCCACCGCAATCGGCCGCGCCGCGGAGATGATCGCGCGCGCCCAGCGCCCGGTGCTCTACCTCGGCGGCGGCGTCACGCAGGCGCGTGCGCAGCATCTGGCGCAGGCCTTCGCCGAGCGCGCAGGCCTGCCGACCACGACGACGCTGATGGCGCTGGGCACGCTGCCGCCCGAACATCCGCTGGGGCTGGGCATGCTCGGCCTGCACGGCGCGCGCTACACGAATCTGGTGCTCGACGAATGCGATCTGCTGATCGCCATCGGTTGCCGCTTCGATGACCGTGCCACCGGCCGCCTCGATCGCTTCGCACCGCACGCCGAGGTCATTCACATTGACGCGGACCGCCGCGAACTCGGCAAGTTGCGCGCGCCGCAACTGGCGATCTGCGCCGATGCCGGTGCCGCGCTGCGCGCGCTGATCGACGCGGTAAAGCCACAGTTGCGTGCCGACTGGCTGGCGCGGGTCGGTACGCTGCGTCGCGAGTTTCCGCTGCCGCGTCCCGGTCACGACGACGCGCGCAAGCCGCATGGCCTGATCGCCGCGATCGCGGCGATTGCGGACCCGCAGGCGGCGATCAGCACCGACGTCGGCCAGCATCAGATGTGGGTGGCGCAGTCGTATCCGTTCCCGCGCGGCGATCGCTGGCTGACGTCCGGCGGACTCGGCACCATGGGCTTCGGCGTGCCGGCCGCGATCGGTGCGGCGCTGGCGAATCCGCAGGCCGGCGCGGTCTGCATCTCCGGCGACGGCTCGTTGTTGATGAGCGTGCAGGAACTGGCGACGCTCGCCGAGCTGCAGGCCAACGTCAAGATCGTGGTGATGGACAACAGCGCGCTGGGCATGGTGCGCCAGCAGCAACAACTGTTCTACGACAGCCGCTTTGCCGGTTCGCTGTACCGTCATCCGCCGTCGTGCTGCGCGATTGCCGAAAGCTTCGGCGTACCGGCCATCGATCTGGGCTTCGTTCGCGATCCGGCGGAAGCGCTGCGCGCCGCCTTCGCGCAACCCGGTCCGATGCTGATTCGCGCGCCGATTGCCGCCGAGGAAATGGTGCTGCCAGTGGTGATGCCGGGCGCCGCCAACACCGAAGCCATCGGCTAACGCTGAACACCATGAATTCCGGAGAGTCTCACCGTCGCGACGAACTTTCCGTAACATCCCGTCGCGATATTTCGGAGTCGATGATGCACACCCAACCCCCGGGGCTTTACGAAGCCGCCCTGCCGGAAGACTGGCCACAACCCGAAGCGCTTGGTTTCGGCCAGATTCTCGGCCCTTACCTGGTGCATGCACAGCACTGTGCAGAAAGCGGCTGGCACGCGCCCAGCGTCAGCGCCCGCGCCGCGCTGCCGGTGCCGATGGCCAGCGCCGGCCTGCAATATGGCTTTTCGGTCTTCGAAGGTCTCAAGGCCTACCGCGATGCCAGCGATCGCATTCACCTGTTCCGCCCGCGCGATCACGCGCGGCGCCTGCAGCACAGCGCGCAGCGCCTGGTGATGCCGGAGCCGACGGAAGAATTGTTCATGACGCTGTGCCAGCTCGCGGTGCAGGTACACGCGCGCTATGTGCCGCCGCACGGGCGCGGCTCGCTCTATCTGCGGCCGACGCTGTACGCCGAAGAAGATGCGCTCGGCTTTCGTCCGGCAAGCCGCCATCGCCTCGCCGTCGCCGTGACGCCGTGCAGCGACCCCGTGCTGCGACACAACCGCTTGTGGGCCGAGACCGAACTGATCCGTGCGGCACCCGGCGGCATCGGCGCGGCCAAGACCGGCGGCAACTACGCCGCCGGCATCGCCGGCCAGCAACGCGCCAGGCAGAAGGGCTACGACGATGTGATCTGGCTCGACGCACTGACGCATCGCGAACTCGCCGAGGCCGGGACCATGAACGTCTTCGTGCAGATCGGCAACGAAGTGCTGACCCCGCCGCTCGACGGCACCATCCTGCCCGGCATCACCCGCGACAGCGTCTTGCGTCTGCTGCGGACTGAAGGCGTGCCCGTGTCCGAACACCGGATCTCGCTCGACGAACTGGCGGCTGCCGGCATGGCCGGTCAACTCGGCACCGCATTCGGCGTCGGCACCGCCGCGCGGCTGACGATGATCGACGAGATCAGCGACGGCAGCACGGCCATCCGCTTTCGCGACACCGGCCTCGCCACGCGACTCTACGACAAGCTCAAGCAGGTGCAGGAGGGTGCAACGCACGCCTTGCGCGAGTGGCGCGTCGCCGTGCCGGTGCCGAGCAGCGCGGACTGAGACAGGCCGATGGTTCAGCACGTCATCGACGCGGCTGCGCAGCCTTATGCGCCGGAAGGGCTCGCGCGCAAGGACGTCTGCGGCATCGACGGTTTTCTTGCCGTCGACATGCGCGTCGGCACCATCGTCGCCGCCGAGCCGTTCGCCGCAGCGCGCAAGCCGGCTTATCGCGTGCGGGTCGATTTCGGCCCCGTCGTCGGCGTGCTGGAGACCAGCGCACAGATCACGCACTACACGCTGGAATCGTTGATCGGGCGTCAGGTGGTTGGCGCGCTGAATCTCGGCGAGAAACGCATCGCCGGATTCAAGAGCCAGTTCCTGATCCTCCGCGCGCTGGCGCCGGATGGCAGCGTACATCTGCTCGCGGCCGACGGCGCACCGCCGAATGGCGCACCGATCGCCTGATCGCAAGCCAAATTCTCAAGCGCATAAAAAACCTCCCTCGGCGAACCGAGGGAGGTTTTTTCAATCGAGCGCGGTCGAATGCTTACGCCGCGCGGCGACGCCGGCGTCCGAGCGCCGCACCGCCGAGCACCAGCAAGGTGCCGAAGCCCAAGGCACCGCCGCCGCCACCACTGCTGGCGCTGCCGGAATCGCTGCCCCCGCTGGATCCGCTACCGCCCGTGGTCGAGCCGCCGGTCGTGCTGCCGCCGGTCGTTCCGCCCGTCGAACCGCCGCTGGCGATCAGACTGGCACAGACGTCGTTGCCGATCAGCGTGTACGGCTGCGAAGCACCGGCCGAATCCTGCGTCAGACCTTCGCCGAGCGGCAGTGTGCCGGTCGTGTCATCCGGCACCGAGACGCGCGTGCTGCTGATGATGTTGGTCAGCTGATCGCCGGTCTGCAGGCCGATCGCGCTCTTGTCCAGCACCAGCGTGATCGTGCCGTCGGCGGTGTAGTTGCTGGTGTCGTCCAGCGTGCCGAGCACCGTGTAATCGCCAAGGCCCGCCCCCGGCAGCACGCTGTGTGTGCCGTAGTTGAAGACCGGCGTCGCGCCATCGGAACTGACCATCGCCACGTAGTACTCGTTGTCCGGATCTTCGGGGATATTGAAGTACGTGATCCAGCGGAACAGTGGCAGCACGGTATTGAGGTTGTCGACCTTCATCGTGAAGACCAGCTTGCCGTCCATGTCGGCCGGCTCGGCAATCTGCGTATAGAGCAGATCGTCGGTCGCATTGCCGACGTCGATGCCTTCAACGCCGTCGGCAACGCCGGCCGGGCTGGTCAGCAGAGTCTTGCCCGGCACCGTGCACGAACTCGGCACGCCACCGACGGTGATGGTCTGCTCGACCAGATCGCTGGTCCCGCCACGTGCATCGCGAACCTGCAGCTTGGCGGTGTAGGTGCCCGGCTCGCTGTAGACATGCGCCGGGAAGATCGGCGAGTCCTGGAACGCCAGGTCCGAACCGTCACCGAAGTCGACGACGTAATACGACAGGCCATCACCGTCGGCGTCCGCCGACGCGCTGCCGTTGAAGACCACGGACAGCGGAGCCGTGCCCTGCGTCACGTCAGCGCCGAGCACTGCCGTCGGCGCCGCGTTGGCCGCACAGCTGGCCGCCGGCAGCGCGTCGTTGACGGCCGTCACATCGAAGCTGCCGAAGCCGGTCGTGTAATCCCAGCCCGGCGTCGCGACGTACAGGCCATTGGTGCCGACCGTGATATCGGTGAAGCCGGTCGCCGTCTCCAGCGGGCCGCCGGTGTGCAGCGCATAGAACATCGGCGCCGCGAAACCGTAGGCATTGCAGTGCGCGCTTTCGATGCGCGCCCAGACACCCGCCGTCAACGGCGACGACAGGCTGGTGCCGATCACCGCGCTGTGCACGCCGCTGACGACGATGTCGGCGGCCGAATAGAACGCCGCGACGGCAAGGTTGAAGCCGGCGTCCATCGATACATCCGGCACGCCACGTAACCCCAGAGACGCCAACGGTACGACGCCGTTCTGCCAGTCCGGCGCGGTCTCGAAGGTGCTGGTGCCGCCGCCGGTCGCCGGCCAGGTGATTTCCTGGACGTAGTTGTAATCAGCATCGGTGAACAGCGAAGTGCCGCCGACCGCAACGACGTACGGCGACGACGCCGGATATTCAACGGACGGCGGACCGGTATCCGGCGTGCCGAGGTTGATCAGCACCGAACACGACGCACCGGCGTCACCGGCGGAGACGAAGACCGTCTGTCCCTGTGCTTCGGCCTCCATGAAGATCTGGTCTTCGGCGGCGGCATCGCCAAGCAGCACGTTGATCGATTCACAACCACCGATGGAGATGTTCAGCGCCTTGGCTTCGTCGTCGGTGACGAACTGGTTCGCGCCATTGAGGATCGCGTCATCAAGACCGGCACCGTTGTAGAAGATCAGCTTCTGAACGTTGGTCGCGATACCGGTCATCGACTGGCTGTCGAGATCCCACTCGCCGTCGCCGCTGTTGTCCTGCGGGTCGGCCAGGTCGGTGACCTGCTTCACCTCGACCGGCACGTACGGCAACCCGGTTTCGGATTCGGCCTGACGCAAGTCGGCGATGACCTGGCTCAGATCGTCGCCACCGGAGATGATGCCCATCGTCGTGCCGGCACCGGTCGGCGTCGCATCGGCATCATAGGCCTTGCGGAATGCCGCAGCGGTGAACGACTCGTTCAACACCGGCGTGCCGGCATCGTCATTGCTCGTGGCGGTCACGACGCCGGCGGCCGAAGCCGGCTGCTGGCTGATGTCGGTGTGGTTGATGATCTGGCTGATGTTGGTGTGCGGCTTGACCGCGTTCTGCAGCCCCTGCACCGCCAGCACCAGCCCCGACAGCGACGCCGGGACCTGTACGTCACGCGTATTGACGCGCAACGTCGCGCCATTCGATGTGATGTTGAGCAGCGTGGTGTTGAACGCGCTTTGCGCCGCCGCGGCGGTGGTGTCGGCGTTGATCAGCAGGCGATTCGACGACAGCTTGATGTTCGTGAAGCCCCGCGCCGACAGGTAGTCAACAACCGACTGTGCCTGTGCCGTGCTTGGCGAGTACGCGGCGATCGTCTGCGCCGACGTCAACACCTGCCCATACTGCGGATTGCCGGACGCATGCAGGTTGCTCAGGAAGCTCTGCAACTGCGCCTTGTTCTGCACCGATAGTGAGACGATGACATGCATCGTCTGATTCGACGGTACGGCGCTGGTCGTCAGGCCTGAGACCAGCGGCAGCGCCTTGGTCTGTGTCGACACCCAGCTGGTAGCGGCATGTGCCGACATCGTCAGCGCGCAAAGCGCCGCACCCATGAGCACCGAAGTCCGACGCACGACAGCAGACGTCTGCGCGGGCGCCGCAACACTGCGGCGACTGTTTGAAGAAAACATGAAAATGCCCCCCTGACAGGTGCCGGTCTCGAGGCTGGAGACCGGATCACCGAACATTGATGTGAACGCCTCGCGGCGTTGCGCGCGCCTTAGGCGTCGCGCGAATCAAGGTTCAACAGTGGAGGCGCGCGCGCGCGCGGGACCAAGCCCGGGCGCTCTACTTCACGCAGCAGCAGCGAACTCGACGGCGACTCGATGCGAAGCTCACCCGCCTGCCAAATCGGCCAGGTCGGCAGCAGCGGCAGTTGCCCATCCAGCGTCGCCAGCGACTGCACGCATTCCGCATCGCACTGCAGATCAACGTGCGCGAGATCGCTGAACGCCACAAACCATTGGGCGAGTAGCAGAACCAGCGCGAGCAGGACGGAACGGGAGCGCTGCAAGGCGTCAGCCTTATGACAGGAACGTGTTGATTAGACGGCGGAATCACCGGAGGCGACAGCGGTAAATATCCACTAGGGAAGAACCCGGTTAACGATGTACGAAAGTCGCTATTCGCCGCTGGTGGTTTTTCCGCTCGACGTGTGTCGATGGCAGCGCAGCGCCGAGCGCTCGGCCACGCGCCATGCCGGCTCCGCCCCGTCGCACTCGGCCATGGCCTGCGTGCAGCGTCCGATGAAACGGCAGCGCCTGCCGTCGAGCTGTGCTCGCTGCAATGCGCCGGGGATCGCCGGGAGCGGCGTGTCGACATCGTCCGTCAGTGACGGCCGCGCACGCAGCAGCGCCTGCGTATACGGGTGTTGTGGCGCGCGCAGCAGGCTAGCGCTGGCGCCCACTTCCATCTGCCGTCCGGCGTAGAGCACCAGCGTCTGCTCGCACAGCTCGCCGACCAGGCCGAGATCGTGCGTGATCAACAGCAGCGACAGCGCGAAATCGCGACGCAAATCGCGCAGCAGATCGACGAGCTGTCGCTGCACCGTGGCATCGAGCGCCGTGGTCGGCTCGTCGGCGATCAGCAACTGCGGCCGGCACGCCAAAGCTGCGGCAAACATCACGCGCTGGCGCATGCCGCCGGATAACTCGTGTGGGTATTGTGCGAGGCGTTGCCCGGGACGGGCGACGCGAACAGCGTCGAGCAAGCGCTGCGCCTCCTGCCAGGCAGCGGCGCGCGACGCACCGCGATGGACTTGCAGCGACTCGGCAATCTGCAGACCCACCGGGAGAAACGGATTCAGGCTCAGCGACGCATCCTGAAACACGAACCCGATCTGCGCACCGCGTACGGCATTGAGCGTTGCCTCGCCGACGCCGACGAGTTCGCGCCCGTTGAAGCGCGCGCTGCCCTGCACACGCAACTCCGGCGCCTGCAGGCCGAGCAGCGCCTGCATCGCCAGGCTCTTGCCGGAACCGGACTCGCCGACGATCGCTAGGCTGCCGCCCGCGTCAAGCGCAAAAGACAGCGCGTCGACGAGCGGCAGCGATACCCCGGGCACGGTGATGCTGAGTCGATCGACGACGAGCAAGCTCATGTCGTACCGGCACCACGCGCCAGACGCAGCCGCAGCTGTTCGGCAACGAGATTCAACAGCAGCAGCGTGGCGCCAAGGAACAAGGCGGGAAACAGCAACGACCAGGGCGTCGCCATCATCTCTCGCGCACCGTCGTCGACCAGCGCGCCCCAACTGGTCGACGCGGCGCCGAGGCCGAGAAAGCTCAAGAACGATTCGATGAGGATGACCTGCGGCAAGGTCAGCGCGGCGTACACGACGACGATGTCGACGAGATTGGGCACGATGTGCCGGACGATGATGCGCGCGTCGCTGAGTCCGCCGATGCGCGCCGCCGCGATGAATTCGCGACGTCGCAGCACCAGCGTCTGACCGCGCACGACGCGCGCCATGTCCAACCAGTTGACGGCGCCGATGGCGACGAACAGCAACAGCAGATGACGGCCGAACAAGACCATCAGCACGATCACCAGGAACATGAACGGCAATGCGTAGAGCACATCGACCGCACGCATCATCAGTGTGTCGACGCGACCGCCCGCGTAGCCGGCGCATGCTCCGTAGGCAACACCGATCAGCAGCGACACCAAGGTTGAAACGACACCGACCAGCAGCGACAGGCGCCCGCCACAGGCGGTACGAACGAACAGGTCGCGGCCGAGGCTGTCGGTGCCGAACCAATGCTGATGCGCCAGCGTCGGCGCCGATGACCACGGTCCGTCGAAGTCGATTTCATCACAGGCGTAGGGACTGGCCAGCGGCGCCAGCAGCACAAACAGGATGATCGCCAACAGCAGCGACAGTGCGACGATCAATCCCATGGCAGGTGGCCGCCTCATGCGGTACGCAGCCGTGGATCGAGCGCGCCGTACAGTAGATCGACGACGAAGTTGAACAGCACGATCAGCGTGCCGTAGAGCAGCACCGCACCGAGCACGAGCGTGTAATCGCGATTGAGCGCGGCCTGCACGAAGTAGCGGCCGAGCCCGGGAATGCCGAAGACCTGTTCGACGACGACGGACCCGGTCAACAAGCCGGCTGCCGCGGGCCCGAGGTGCGAGATCACCGGCAAAACCGCGGGGCGCCAGGCATGACGCAGAACCAGCAAGCGCAACGGCAGACCCTTGGCCCGCGCTGTGCGCAGATATGGCGTTGCCAGCGCGTCGATCAGCCCGTTACGCAGCAAGCGCGCGATATAGGCAATCTGCGGCAGCGCCAGGGCGATCACCGGCAGGACCATATCGGTCGGCCGGTCATGATGCCAGCCACCGGCCGGCAACCAGCCCAGCGTCACCGCGAACAGCAATACCAGTAGCGGCGCGATCACATAGTTCGGAATCGACACGCCGATCAGCGTGATGTGGGTCAACAGGGGATCGATCCAGCGGCCTTGTCGCAATGCCGCCACGGCGCCGATCACGCCGCCGAGCAGCAAGGACAGCGCCAGCGCCGCCGAACCCAGCGCCAGCGACACCGGCAGCGCGTCGCCAATCAGCTCGGTGACGCGATAGCCCTCATACTGGAACGACGGACCGAGATCACCGTGCGCAAGGTTGCCCAGGTAATCAAGATATTGCCGCCACAACGGAGCGTCGAGGTGATACTCGCGCGTCAGCGCAGCCTCGACCTGCGGGGGCAGCGTGCGCTCACCATCGAATGGCCCGCCCGGCGCGGCGCGCATCAGGAAGAACGTCAGCGTCACGAGCACGAACAGCGTCGGCACGGCGCTCAGCAGCCGGCGCAGCGCGAAGCTCAGCATGCGCGGTCGCGGCGGCGAACGCGCGCCGTCCTTCGGTGAGGGCTGCGGCTTTTGCTGCTCCGACGAGCGAACCGCCTTTGTCGGAACGGCGCAAGCCGCGGCCTACCTCGTCGCAACTCAACCATCGACGCCGAGATCCTTGCTGTAGTGCACGTCCAGCAGGTTATCGCGCCAACCATGCACGCGCGGCTTGACCAGGTGCTTTGACACGTACCAGTAGATCGGGATGAAGGGCTGCGCGGCGAGCGCGCGACGTTCGGCGGCTTCGAGCAGCGCCGCGCGCGCCGCCGGATCGGACTGCGAACTCGCGCGCTGCAGCAGCGCGTCGTAGGCCGTGTCGTGCCAGTGCTCGTCGTTGCGACCGTTGCCGGCACGCAGCACGTCGAGGAAGCTGAGTGCATCATCGAAGTCGCCGATCCACGCAGCGCGGAAGATCTGCGTCAATCCGAGGCGGCGGTGAACGAAAAACACCTTGTTCTCCTCGTTGACGAGCGTCGCTTGCACGCCGAGCCGCTGCTTCCACATTGCAGCGATCACGGTTGCAATGCGCTTGTGATCGTCATGCGTGTTGTAGCGGATCTCGACCTGCAACGGATGCGCCGCCGAGTAGCCGGCGTCGGCCAGCAAGCGCTGCGCCTCGGCCAAGCGCCGGGCATAGGGCCATCTGGCCCAGTCCGGCAGCTGCGCTTGATAGCCGCTGACCCCGGGCGGTACCCAACCATAAGCCGGCAACGCCAAGCCGTTCATGACCTTGTCGACGATCAGCTCGCGATCGATGGCCATCGCCAGCGCACGACGCAGCGCAAGGTGATCGCCCAGCGGCGCGCGCTGCATGTTGATGCCGTAGAAGTAGCTGCCGAGATAGGCGGCGACATGCAGCTCGCTGCCCTCGTCGGCTCGGATACGCGGCGCCTGGACCAGTGGCACTTCCGAGGTCACGTCCAATTCACCCGCACGGTAGCGTTGCAGCTGCGCCGCGACGTCGTCGCCGGCAACGTACTGCACGCGGTCGATTTGCGTATGCGCATCGTCCCAGTACTGCCGGTTGCGCTGTAGCGCCACCTGCGATTCGACGCGCCAGGCCTCGAGCCGATACGCACCGTTGCTGACCAGCCGCCCCGGACGCGCGAACGCGCGTCCGTACTGCGCCAGCGCCGGGAGATAGATCGGGAAACTCGCCGGATGCGCCAGCAGTCCGAGAAAGTACGGCGCCGGCTGCTTGAGCAGAATCTGCAGGCGCGACGGCCCCAGCGCCCAGACCGCCAGCGTGTCCGGCGATGCATGCCCGGCCGTGATCGCCGCCGCATTGACGATCGGCGCGAACAGCTGCGCGTAAGGCGCACCAGTCGCGGGATCGACGACTCGGCGCAGCGCCGCGACGAAGTCCTGAGCCGTCAACGCCGCACCGTTGGACCAGCGCAGGTTCGGCCGTAAATCGAAGGTATAACGACGCCCGCCGTCGGCGATCTGCCACCCCCACGCGGCTGCCGGCTCGATCTCACCGTCGGCGCCGATGCGCGTCAATCCTTCATAAAGATCGCGTGCGATATTGAGCGCGCTGACGCTCGACATTCGCTGCGGGTCCAGAGATTCCGGCTCCGGGCCATTGCCGATACGCAATAGCGTGCCGGCTTGCGCAGTGAGCGGGCACAGCACCAGCATGAGCGCGAACGCGCAGCACCGCCGGCACCATGCCCGATACATCATGCCTTGGCGCGACGGCGCGACGCCCAGGTGACGACGATCACCGACAACAGAATCACCGACGTACCGCCGACCTGCATGGTGCTGAGGCGTTCGTCGAGCACCAGCCAGCCGAGCAGTACCGCGACTGCCGGATTGACGTAGGCATAGGTGCCCAACTGCGCCGGCGAGACCTGATGCACCAGCCAGAAGTAGGCGCCGTAGGCGACGCAGGAGCCGAGCACAGCGAGATAGATCAGCGCACCGATGGCCTGTCCGGTCCAGCGCCATTGTTCGGCCTCCCCCATCGCGAGGCCGAGCACCGTCATGATGATGCCGGTCACCGCCATCTGCAGCGCAGCGGTCATCATCGGCGCACAACCGACCGGATGGCGCCGCGACAGCACCGAACCGGCGGCCCACATGATCGGCGCCAGCAGCAATGCGACGTACGCTGGCCACGGCGCCAACGACATCCGCAGGCCGTCGCCAACCAGCACGGCAACACCGGCGAAGCCGACAACCAAACCGGCCAGCGTCCAGCGATCGAGGCGTTCACCGCTGTTGCCCAGCGTGCCGAAACCGGCCATCCACAGTGCCGACGTGGCGACGATCAGCGCGGCTTGGTTCGACGGCACCCAGTGCTCACTCCAGGTGACCAGGCCATTGCCTCCCACCAGCATCAGCACGGCGACGACGGCGATCATCCACCAATCCCGCCATGCACGCGGCAGGCGGTCACCGCGCCACCACGCATACGCAATCATCAAGGGGGCCGCGAGCAGGAAGCGCAGGCCGGCGAACAACACCGGTGGCGCGTGCTCGACGCCGATGCGGATCGCCAAGTAGGTCGATCCCCAGACGACATAGACGATCGCGAACGCGATCAGAACCTGCGCGGCGCGGTCAGTCCGCGGCGCAGCATTGGCCATCGACATGCTGAAGCAACCCCTGAGTATGCTGACATCGAGAATCGATGCCCATTATGCGGGGACTAGCGAAGCGGCAAAAGAAAGTAGAGAGGGGCGCCCCCAGCTACACACTAGATCCAAGCCTTCTCGCAGCAGGCGGGCCTTTATGGACAAACCCTTGAATATCTAGCGCTTACTGATCCTCGGTGGGCATAAAAAAGGAGGGGCGCGAGCCCCTCCTTCGTTCACCACTGCATCGATCACGTAAGCAATCAGAAGCTATAGGTTCCACGAATGTAGAACGTACGCCCAGTCGGATCGTAGAAGCGCGGATCGTAGCCCGACTGAAACACCTGCGTCTGATAGCTCAGTGGCGGGTCACGGTCGGTTACGTTACGGATACCCAACACGAAATCCAATCCGGTGAGGGGCTCCCAGCCACCATGCAGATCCAACGTTGCATATGTTCCGACCTTGTGGCCGTCTGGATCATTGCTGGTAACCACATCGGTGTAGCCGGACTTCAGATAGCCCGTCGCGCCAGCTGAGTATGGCCCGCGCTTCCAATCCAGGCTCATCGTGTGCTTCCAGCGGAAGATCGGGCCCGAGCCAACATAGGCACCGACATTCTCATTCCAAGGTCCAGTCTGGTAGTCCTGATAGTTATAGCGATGGACCCAGGTGCTGTTATAGGCCAAGTTGAACAGACCGTAATCAGTGTGAATCCGGTATGCCGCATTGAAGTCAATGCCATCGGTCAAGACAGCTCCGAGATTCTGATTTCGCTCGTCCAGGTAGCCGCAAGCTGCACCGGGACAAACCTGAGTTACCGTCGACAGATGACCGTTCGAGTTGCGATGAATATATTCGTCAGACCAAGAGAGATTCTCCGGATCCAGCAGCGTTTGCTCATCAAGGTAGCTGACCAGGTTCGTCAGCTTGATTAGATAGAAATCGGCTCCGAACGTCACCTCCTTGACCGGCTCGGCGACAAAGCCCAATGTGAATGATTTCGACTTTTCAGGCTTAAGATCTTCGTTGCCACCACCGAGCGCAACAAACTGAGTATCACAGTACGTCGGAGTGCTAGAACTGCAGTCCACCGGGTCGCTGATATTGCCCGTATTGGTATACGTCTGCGCCGAATGCAACTCATACAGCGACGGCGCACGGAAGCCCGTTGAGAAGGCGCTCCGGATCACCAGTTCGCGGATCGGCTGCCAGCGCAAGCTAACCTTCGGATTCGTCGTACTACCAAAATCCTGATACCGGTCGTAGCGACCAGCCAGCGTCAAATCCAGCGTCTTATGGAGCGGAATGCTGAATTCCGTATAAGCCGCATAAATATTCCGACCACCTTCGTTGTGCAAATTCGGGTCGATGCCGGTGCTCGCAGAAACTTGGAACGCGTAGTCGTAATTGGCTTCCTGAAGATACTCCTCACGCCGAACCTCGACGCCGACGGCAATCGCAGCCGGACGGCCCGCATTAAACCAGTCGCCTAGATCGCTGTTGCTGATCCGCGCATCACCTGAATAGACCTTGCCGGTCGCAGACTGTACGGTTCCCGGCAAGGCGGCACTGTCCAGATAAGTCGTACCGGCTTCGTCCTGTGCACCGAACGGATTGATGATGCCATCGAGAATGCCTTCGTAAATCAGATCGCCGCTGCCATAACCACTGATCAGTTTCTCATCAGTTTTAGTATGGTTATACATTAATCCTGCGTCATAGTCCCAATCGCCGACCGTTCCGTCGAACGATAGCACTACGCGCTGCTGGAGCGTCACATTGTCATCTCCACGAGGGCCATTCGGCACATCGCGCCAGTTCACCCAGACAAAACCGGGCTGAAGTGACGAGTTAACAGTTCCAGCCCCGGAAGTTAGTCCAATATCTGCCAGTGTGCAGCCAGTTGTACCCGCACAACCAGTCGCGGCTTGACTATATCCCGGTCCCGTCAGCGGGTCAGGTACCCCATCACCGTCAAGGTCACCAAAATAAGCCGATCCATCGTAGCCCCCATCGATAGCGATATTGGGAGTGAATGCTGCACCCGAATTCCCCGGATAGTACGGATTAGGTGTGCCGTCAGGCTTCGTCGGATTTACAGCTGCGAGCCCATAGGGCACAGGAGCAATAAGCGTCTTTACCTCACTCCGGGTTACCGAATACTCGACGCTCATCTTATGGTTTTCTGCAAGCTTGAAATCGCCGTGCAGGTATCCAGATGCGCGCTCGGATTCTGGAATGTAGTCGACGAATTTCGATGTCACCATCTTGCACGATGTGCCATCGCCACCGGGGATCGCGTAGAGGCCGCTTGAGCAATCAGCTGCGGCTGGATTTCCAATGGTCGAGCCATCGCCCTGATAGAAGTTCGCCGGAAACGGAGACTGGGAAAGGCCGCCCGGGAAGCGCCCATTAAAGTCGCGCTGTGTGCCAGAAATATTATTCTGCTTTTCGAAGTCGCCGAACGCAAAAATGTTAAACCCTTGCGTATCGTAGTCCCCGTAACCGAAGCCGATGTTGGCATTACGCGACTCGCCGCCGTCGTGCTGAGGCTTGTCGTAGCCCAGCGTCAGGGTGCCGCCCTGATAGTCCTTCTTCGTAATAAAGTTAATGACGCCACCAATGGCGTCGGTACCGTACAGCGACGAAGCGCCGTCGCGAAGGACTTCGACACGCTCGATCGCGGCCATCGGAATCGAGTTGAGATCGCCTGCCGAGCTATCAAAAGCCGAATTTGCAATGCGCCGGCCGTTCAGCAGGATCAAGGTCTTGTTCGCACCGATGCCACGCAAGTCAACGAACGAAGCGCCGCCTGTCGAGTTACCGACGGCCTGACTCGTACCAAGGCTAGACTGCCCGGCACTTAGTGTTCCAATGACCTGTTCAACGGTGGTAAGCCCCTGAGCTTTAAGGTCATCAACATTCAGCACTGTCAATGGAACAGCCGTTTCAGCGTCGACGCGCTTGATCGCCGAGCCAGTCACAACAATCTCGGCCATAGGCTGCTGATCAGCCGCCTTCGCATCATCCGGTGCCGGAATGCTCTGCCCCTGAGCGAACGCCTGCCCACCTATGAAAGTACTAGCGGCCGCCGCAATAGCACTGAGCGCGAAAGCGCTGGAGCGCTTGCGCATCAACTTCTGTTTCATCATTCACTCCCAAGTGAAACCACAACAATCTAATGGACTGGACGCCCGGAGGGGGTTTCTAGCCGACACCCCGCGTTAAATGCCCTGTCAGTCACCCACGCTCGCAGCCTAGTCACCGGGGCCGATTTACGTCAACAATCTGTAAGGAAATTGGGTGTTTTTCCCAGCATCCTTCATGTTCTGAAAGGGTTTTGTCGCCTTTTCGACAAGAGGTAAGAATGACTATCGATTGTGCGTTGCAAGATCACGTGTACAGCATCCGCCTCTCCCGGCCTGACGCCCGCAACGCCGTTGACAGGCCGACGGCTCATGCCTTGGCCGATGCGATGCGCGCCTTCGAAGCCGACGAGACAGCCCGTGTCGCTGTTTTGAGCGGAGCCGATGGTCACTTCTGTGCCGGAGCCGACCTCAAGGCCGTCGCGTCCGGCGCCCCGCTTCGGCGCAATCGCCTGGAGCCAGACGGCGACGCGCCGATGGGCATCAGCCGCATGCAGCTCAGCAAGCCAGTGATTGCGATGATTTCCGGCTATTGCGTGGCGGGCGGGCTTGAGCTGGCGCTGTGGTGCGATTTGCGCGTCGCCGACACAACGGCAGTGTTCGGCGTGTTCTGCCGGCGGTTCGGGGTACCCCTGATCGACGGCGGCACCGTCAGGTTGCCGCGCCTGATCGGGCAGTCCCGCGCACTCGACATGATCCTCACAGGCCGTGAAGTGCACGCCGAGGAGGCCCTGAGCTGGGGGCTGGTGAACCGCCTCGTCACCCCACAGGCACTGGAAGCCGAGGCGATGCGCTTGGCGCGGCAGCTCGCGAATCTGCCGCAGACGTGCATGCGCAACGACCGACGTGCGGCGCTCGATCAGTGGTCGTTGCCAGAACCTGAAGCGTTGCGCAGAGAGTTTTCGCTCGGGATGCAAACCATGGCATCGGGCGAAGCCCTGGCCGGTGCCACACGCTTCAGCGCCGGCCAGGGGCGTCACGGCGCCGGCGAATGACCTCGCTGCCGGCGCCGGAGATGCAGACGCCGATCAGGGCGCCTGTTTGACCAGAAGCCAGAGCTCGGCGAGGCGGTGTGCTCCGTCGCTGCCCGACACGCTCTTGAAGGTCTGTTGCGCGTCGGCCAACTGTCCCGCCTGGAACTGCGCATAGCCAAGATGCAGCGACGCGCCGTTCGGGTCCTTGAGCTTGCCTTTGGCAATGCCCTGCTTGATCAGCTCGACCCCCTTGGCACTCTCGCCGTAGCCAACGTAGTCGAGGCCGGTGGCGACCAGCGCGTCACCCGAAGCTTGCTTGGCAGCCAGGCGCTCGCCCTCGGCCAGCGACTTCTTGTCCTCGGCGACCTTGGCGGCAATCTGCTTCTTCAGCGTCGCATCCTGCTTGGCGCTGGTGCCGCTACCAAGCTCACCCTTCGCGTAACCCTGGTCGAGATACTGCTGCGCCTCGCCCGGCAGACCGGCCTGCAGCGCCAGCTGCGCCGCGTCGGCGAACTCGGCCGAGCCCTCGAGTGTGCCCGTCGCCGCTTTCAGGCGATACATGTCGAGCGAATAACGGTCATCGTTGAAGCCAGGCTGGGCGATCGATTGCACGATCAGCTCTTGCCAGTACATCGACTGCGGGTAGTCCGCCACGAGCCGTTTCAGCGCATCGATGTACGTCGGCTTGTCGTTCATCTTCGTTGCGCAGCTCATGTAGAGCTTGAGCTCGAGCTCGGTCGGCTTCTGCCCGGCCTGCTCGGCTTTCGCGAACATCGCCAGCAGCCCCTTTTCGGCCGCGGCGAAATCGTTGTTCAGATACTGCGCCTGCGCAACGATCAGCGGCATCTGAGCATCATTGCCGCCATTGTCGAGGAACATCTGGCCGTACTTTGCGGCCTTCGCATAATCCTTGGACTGGTAGGCCAGCTTCGCCAATACGCTGACGACCTGCTCCTTTTCCTCAGGCGGCAGCTCCGGAGAGTTGTAAACCGCCTCATAGGCAGCTAGCGCCTTGGCGGTGTCGCCCTCGCCCAACGACACGCCAGTCTGCATGCGCGCGATCGAGTACTGCTCATAGGGCGTCAGGTCTGCGACCTTGGAGGCCTCATCCAGCTGCGCCTGAGCCTTGGCGTAATCCTTGTCCTTGATGGCTGCCTGCGCGGCAATCAGCGGCTTGCCAACAGCGGCGCGAACACCTTTCTTGTCGGCCGCGGACGCTGCAAGCGTGAAGCTGAGCAAGGCGACCGCAGCAACGGCGGTGTAACGATTCTTCATGGTCCGCCTCCTCCTGGCGAAAACAAAGCCGGGCCCATACGGGCCCGGTGGGGTTTATGCAGCTTACATCGCTTCGTTGCCGACCAGTCCGATCTTGTTGACGCCATTGCGCTGCGCCGCGGCGAGCACGAAGGCCACGTACTTGTATTCGACCAGCTTGTTCGGGCGAATATGAAACTCCGCCTGCTGATCAACGGGCTTGGCCCC
>NZ_JAAVXB010000011.1 GCF_012241385.1 Solimonas marina
CCGATCGCGGTGAGGGCGTGGTAGATGCCCCAGACCGTGCCGAACAGACCGACGAACGGCGCCGTCGAACCCACCGTTGCGAGAACCGCCAGGCCGCCCTGCAGCCGCGACTGAATCTCCTCGACCGCGCGGTTGATGCTCATCGTGATCCAGCTGTTGAGATCGATCTGCTCGACCATCGTGCCTTCGTGATGCTGGCTGGCAGCGATGCCGCGGTCGGCGATGTACCAGAACGGCGTCCCGGCCTTCAGCATCGCCACGCCGTCCGTCGCCGAACGACTCGACCAGAATTTGTCGTTGGCATCCTTCGCCTGGCTATAAACCTTTTGCTGTTCGATCAGCTTCATGATCATGATGTACCAGGTCGACGCCGACATGATCAGCATGATGATCAGCACGCCGCGCGCGACGAAGTCGCCCTGCGCCCACAGCGCCGACAGGCCGTAGGGGTTGTTCACCTCCGCCATCTTGTTGCCGTCGGGTGCGGTGCCGGCGTCTTCCGCCGGGGCCGGGGCCGACATGTCGTCAGCCGGGACGGCGGCCGGCGCCGCCATCGGGTCCGCCGGCGGCGTCGAACTGTCCTGCGCGTATGCCGGCAACGCCGCCGTCATCAGCAGCAGACCAACGGCGGCAAGCGCCTTGCAAGAATCCTTAAACGACATCGGACATCTCCAGATAAGTTGCGAAGTCTTGGGCAACAAGTGGGCGTGACGGCTTCCGGCCAATCGGCTGCCGGGCTTCTTTGCGACGTTTGTTCATTAAGCGATGATCATTCCGACCGGAACGTGTACTTCAGCGCGCCCCAGGCCGGTACTTTCTGACCATCGACGATGGCCGGCTGGAACTGGCACAGGCTCAAAGCCTTGCGCGCGGCTTCGTCGAGACGCGGATACCCCGACGACGACTGAATCTTGCTGTCGGTAACACGGCCGTCGACGCCGACCTTGAGCTGCAAAACCACCGAGCCTTCCTCGCCCAGACGCTGCGAGATCGGCGGATACTCCGGTGCGCGACAGCCCTTGCCGGTCACCTTCAGCGGGAACGACGGCGGCGCCTTCGGCGCCGGACGCGGCGGCGGGGTCGGCGCCTTGTCCTGCACGGTGATCGTGTTGGTCGACGGCGGCGTCGCGATATTGATTTCCGGCGGCGGCACGAATGGCGGCGGCGGTGTCTCGAGCTTCGGCGGCGGCGGCGGTGGCGGCTTGTCCGGCGGCGTCACCTCTTTGATGATCTTGGTCTCGATCGGCGGCGGCGGCAGTTCGATCGCCTTGCGCGCCAGTCCGTAGACCAGCGCCCAGATGAGTACCGCATGAAAGACGATCACCGAGCCGATGCCGATCATGCGGCGGCTCTGCTTGGGTTTCTGGCCGAATTCCATCAGCCGCTCCGCCCGCCACGGCAGACGGCGCCACCGTGGCGGCCACGCCTTGCATGACGCGGCGTCGATCCAGCCGTCTCAGAAACCTTCCCGGTCTCACGATCCACTTGTTCTCCTCCGGCAACCGAATACTCGCGGTACGGCGAGTGGCCACTTTATGTTTATAGACAGCGCTGTTGGCTATATTAATCTTTTAGCGTTATCGCGCCAACATTTGCCGGGGAAACTTTAGCGCTGCCCGGGCGATACTTTCGTGACCGCGCGGCGCCAGCACAGGGAATGCGCAGGACGACGGCAAGGCCTGGCGCTTCGGCAACCGCGCCGCACACTCCCCTCGACCAAAGCAGCAAAGGTCACACCGGAAGACGACAACGGGGCCGGACTGTCGGCGCCGGCACGGATACCGCATATGCCGCGGCGGACAAGAGATGCCGCCGCCGTGGAGTTGTCGAAGCGGCGTGCGGCGCCGGTTCAGGCCTCCGGCAAATGACGGCGCAGAAAGCCGATGACGCCCTCGTTGAAAGCATCGTTGCGATCACCGGCGACCATATGGCCGGCGCCGACGACGTCGTAGACCTCCAGGCCCTGCAGATGCCGGCGGAACTCCTCGACACCCTCCTCCGACACGATGTCGCTCTGCATGCCGCGCACCAGCAGCGTCGGCACCCGGACCCGGCCCGCGGCCTCCAGCAGCAGGGTCGCCATCTGCGGCGGTTCGGCACGGCTGGCGCGGGTCACGAACGCGGGATCCCAATGCCAGTACAAGCGCCCATCGGCATGCCGGCGCAGGTTCTTCATCAGCCCCGACGGATCCTTCGGACGCGGCCGGTGCGCGTTGTACGCCGCCACTGCATCGGATGCGTCCTCCAGCGTCGCAAAGCCGTTCGTATGGGCGCCCATGAACGCCGCGATCTTCTCGGCGCCTTTGCGATCGACACGCGGCACGATATCGACGACGACCAGCGCGGCCGCGAGCGTTTCGCCTTTGGCCGCAGCGTCGCCACAGGCATACAGGCTCGTCGCCCCGCCCATAGACGCACCAACCAGCGCCGGCGGCGATGGCAGCGTGGCGATGATCGCGCGCAGATCGTTGGCCATTGTCGTCAGCGAATAATCGGCGTCGGGTGCCCAGCTGCTGTCGCCGTGGCCGCGCGCATCGAAGTTGATGACGTGATATCCCTGCCGCAGCAACTCGCGCATCGCTCCGCCCCAGGAGTGCCGCGTCTGACCGCCGCCGTGCATCAGGATCACGGCCGGCCGGGACGGAGCGCCACCAACGTCCGCCGCAATCTCGATACCACTCGGCATGACGTAACGGCGGGTTTCGATCTCGTGACTCACGCGTCTCTCCTCAATGCATCCTGATCGGTTATCCGGACATCGTCGCATGCGGGTGCCATGCCTGCATGTCGGCACCCCCTCATGCGAGGATGAATTTCGTCAGACGTCCCTGCGCAATCGGCTTGTCGCCGCACCAGGCATCGGCCACCAGAAATGCGAGATTACGTCCGCGCTTGAGGATGCGCGCCTCGAAACGCACGCGATCACCGAGTTGCGTACCACTCATCATCGAGACATGAATGTCGGCAGTGGTCGCCGATCGATCGTGCGGCAGGACGCTGAGCAGTGCGGCATAGCACGCCACGTCGAGGAAGGTGTAGCAGAACGCCGCATGCGTGCGCCCATAGACATTGATCGCTGCATCGCCAACGGAAACCTCGAAGTCCGCGCGGCCATCAGCGGCGCGCAACTCACTCATGCCGAGAAAGCGATGCAGATCTTGCTCGCGCATCGCGGCGAGCTGCGGGTGTTCGAAAGCTTCGGCACAGGTCATCGGCTTGAGTTCGTTGGAACCGAGTGGGATGGAGAGCGCGTCAGCAGGCAGGAGACGATCGAGAGAACAGGTCCAGCGTCTGCCGTTTCAGCAGCGCGTGCAGCTCGCGAACCGGCAATCCCGGATTGACGAGCCAGCGATAGATCAGGCCGTCGACCGTTGCGCAGAACAACTCCGCCGCCAGCACGGCATCGTGCGTCTCGTCGATGGCACCAACCTGTTGGCCACGCTCGATCCAGCGTTGTACGTCTCGACGCTGGGCCTTGTGCGCGTTGGCGACATTGGCGCGGAACTCAGCGCCCGGGTCTATGCTGGCGTAGCGCAGCTGGTACATCACGCGCATCTCGTCCGGCGCTTCCTCGATGAAGCCGTGCAGGGCGTCGATCACCCGCAACAGCGCGACGACGCCGACCGAATCGCCGACCGCCTGCTGGACACGCGCGATCCAGTCGGCCACCACCTGGTCGTGCAGATGTCCGAGCAGGCCGGCCTTGGTGCCGAAACGATGCGTGACCAAGCCACGTGAATAACCGGCGCGCTCGCCGATCGCCGCCAGCGTCGCCGCCGACAGTCCGCCGTCGCACAGCAGTACGACCGCCGCCTCCAGCAAGCGCCGATCCGACAGCGCCGTGCGCGCTTCCTGGGTACGTCGGGTTCGTGGCGAAGGCAACTCTGGCATCGGACAATTTACTTGTTGGCAACAAGCAACTTATACTCACCGAATAGAAATCGTCAACTGACATCGCGTTCCGTCGCGATGTGCCTAGCGCCCGGAGGAGACGTGAGCGAACAGGCCGACAACGCCGCCGTGCAGCTACGCAGCGCGGCGCAGACCGTGCCGCAGGACTGGCCGCGCCTGCAGCGCTATCTCGCCGGGTACGGGCTGACGCTCGACATCGACCCGCCACCAAGGCAGTTCGCCGGCGGCTTCGCCAATCTCAACTACTTGGTCATCATCGACGGCAACGAAGCGGTGTTGCGTCGCCCGCCGATGGGTCCGCTGCCGCCCGGCGCCTACGACATGGCACGCGAGTCGCGCATTCTCGCCGCCGTGCACCCGGCCTTCCCGCTGGCGCCGCGCGCCCTGCATCTGTGCGAGGACCACGCGGTGCTTGGCGCGCCGTTCCAGATCAGCGAGTTCCGCCACGGCGTCTCGGTTCGCGATCAACTCCCGCCGCCATTCGTCGGTGACGCGAGCGTCGGCCAACGTCTGAGCACGATGCTGGTCGATGTCCTGGCGCAGCTGCACCGCATCGATCCGCAGGCGATCGGGCTCGGTGAGCTTGGGCGCCCACAGGGTTTTCTGTCACGTGCGGTCGAAGGCTGGATCAAACGCGCGACGCTGGCGACCGCCGACTGGGGCATGCCGCGCACCGATGCGCTGATTCGCGAACTCGGCGCCTGGATGCGCGCCAACGTCGTCCCGGATCGCCACATCGTGCTGCTGCACAACGATTACAAGCTCGACAACGTCCTGCTCGATACGCAGTCCCTGGCACCGGTCGCGGTCGTCGATTGGGATCAGGGCACGCGCGGCGACGGCCTCTTCGATCTGGCGGCGCTGCTGTCGTGGTGGGTGCAAGCAGGCGACCCGCCGGTCATGCATCAGTTGCAGCAGATGCCGACGGCGCAGCCGGGCTTCATGACGCGGCGCGAAGTCGCCGACGCCTATGCGCGCGCCACTGGCTTTGACCTGTCCGACTTCACCTTCCATCGCGTGCTGGCGATGTTCAAGACCGCCGTGATTCTTCAGCAGCTGCATCTGCGCTATCGCAGCGGCGGCACCACCGACCCGCGCTACGCGACCTTCGCGACGATTGCCGAGGATCTGATGGGCCTCGCGCTCGACGTCTCGGCCGCACGTTTCTTCTGAGCCGATCTTCATGGACTTCTCCCTTTCTCCCAAACTCGTCGAACTGCAGCAGCGCACGCGCGAGTTCATCGCCAGCGACGTCATCCCGCTCGAAAACGACGCACGACAAGGTGCGCACGGGCCGAGCGAGGCGCTGCGCGCCGAGTTGATCGAACGCGCGCGCCGCGCCGGTCTGCTGACCCCGCATGCATCGGTCGAACTCGGCGGCCTCGGTCTGACGCATATCGAAAAAGCCATCGTTTTCGAGGAGGCCGGCTATTCGCCGCTCGGACCGGTTGCCCTCAATGTGCATGCACCCGACGAAGGCAACATCCATTTGATGGACGTGGTCGGCAGCGACGCGCAGAAGCAGCGCTGGCTCAAACCACTGGTCGAGGGCCACAGCCGTTCGTGCTTTGCGATGACCGAGCCGGACCCCGGCGCCGGCGCCGACCCCGGCATGCTGCGCACGACCGCGGTGCGCGACGGCGACGACTACGTCATCAACGGCACCAAGTGGTTCATCACCGGCGCCGAAGGCGCAGCCTTCGCCATCATCATGGCCAAGCTCGACGACGGCGCGGCAACGATGTTTCTTGCCGACATGAACCAGCCGGGCATTCGCCTCGAACGGCTGATGGACTCGCTGGACTCGTGCTTCACCGGCGGCCACGGTGTGCTGCATTTCGAGAACCTGCGCGTCCCGGCCACTGACGTGCTCGGCGAGGTCGGCAAGGGCTTCCGCTACGCGCAGGTGCGCCTGGCGCCGGCGCGCCTGACGCATTGCATGCGCTGGCTCGGCCAGGCGCGGCGCGCGCACGATGTGGCGCTGGCCTATGCACGCCGCCGCCAGGCCTTCGGCAAAACACTCGGCGAACACGAAGGCGTCGGCTTCATGCTCGCCGACAACGAGCTCGATCTGCAGACCGCACGGCTGTCGATCTGGCATACCGCGTGGCTGCTCGATCAGGGCCACAAGGGCAATCTCGAATCGAGCATGAGCAAGGTCTTCGTTTCCGAAGCGGCCTGGCGCATCGTCGATCGCTGCGTGCAAGTGCTCGGCGGCCAGGGCGTCACCGCCGAAACCATCGTCATGCGCATCTTCCGCGACCTGCGCGCCTTTCGAATCTACGACGGCCCCAGCGAGGTGCATCGCTGGAGCATCGCGCGCAAGCTGCTCAGCAACGCAAGCTGAGTCCTGTTTCACCTGTCGTTCGATACACCATTTCCCGGAGGAGAAATCCGATCATGAAACTCGATGCTTCGATTGCTGCCGTCGTCACCGGCGGCGCGTCCGGCCTCGGCGAGGCGACCGCACGCGCGCTGGCCGCCCACGGCGTCAAGGTCGCACTGTTCGACCTCAATGAAGAAAAAGGCACGGCACTGGCAAACGAGCTGGGCGGCGTGTTCTGCAAGGTCAACGTCACGTCCGACGCCGACGTCGACGCCGCATTCGCCAAGTCGCGCGCGGCGATCGGCCAGGAGCGCATCCTCGTCAACTGCGCCGGCATCGCCAACGCGATCAAGACGGCATCGCGCGCCAGGGAAGACGGCGCGATCAAGCACTTCCCGCTCGACGCCTACGAGAAGGTCATCCAGATCAACCTGATCGGCACGTTCCGCTGCATCGCCAAATCGGCCGCCGGCATGCTGACGCTGGCACCGCTCGAGGACGGCGACCGCGGCGTCATCATCAGCACCGCCTCGGTGGCCGCACAAGACGGGCAGGTCGGACAGGCCGCGTACTCGGCATCCAAGGCGGGCGTCGCCGGCATGACGCTGCCGATTGCACGCGATCTGTCGCCCGAAGGTATTCGCGTCAACACCATTTTGCCGGGCATCTTCGCGACGCCGATGATGAAGGCGATGCCGGACAACGTGCAGGCCGCGCTTGGCGCTTCGGTGCCGTTCCCGAAACGGCTCGGCGACCCCGGCGAATATGCCTCGCTGGCACTCGAGATGTGCCGCAACGGCTATTTCAACGGCGAATGCGTGCGTCTCGACGGCGCGATTCGTATGTCGCCACGCTGACGCTTCGCAAAAAAAGTATCAGTTGATACCCGACAGGTGTCGCATCATGCGACATCATGTCGCTCCGCAGCGCCCCTGCGCCGACACGGGTTCGGCCAGGGGCGTTCGCACGTTAGAATCCCCCGCCTGCCCGACCGCAGGGCCGTTTTGTGCTGCGCGCATCAAAAATCTGCGCATGGCATGAACCTGGCACCGCGCCGGCCGGCATCGGCGCGAATCGTGCTGTTTTTCGAGAAGACTGATAAGGAGTCGCTGAATGGAATCGTCACCCGCCCCTGTCCGCAAACTGCTCGTCGCCAATCGCGGCGAGATTTCGATCCGCGTGATGCGCGCGGCGGCCGAGCTGGGCATTCGCACGGTGGCGATTTACGCGCACGAAGACCGCTTTGCGCTGCACCGCTTCAAGGCCGACGAAAGCTATCTGGTCGGCAAGGGTCAGAAGCCGATCGCCGCGTATCTGGACATCGCCGACATCGTCCGCATCGCGCTCGAAGCCGGTGTCGACGCCATTCATCCGGGCTATGGCTTTTTGTCGGAGAACCCGCAATTCGCCGAGGCTTGTGCGGCGGCCGGCATTCGCTTCATCGGCCCGCAGCCGGCGGTGCTGCGCGCGCTCGGCGACAAGGTTGCGGCGCGCAACGCGGCGGTCGCGGCACAGGTACCGGTGCTGCCGGCCTCGAAAGCCCTGCCGTATGACCTGGACGAATGCAGGAAACTGGTGGCCGACGTCGGCTATCCGGTGATGATGAAAGCCAGCTGGGGCGGCGGCGGACGCGGCATGCGCGTCATCGAGTCCGAGGCCGATCTGCCGCTGCAGATGGAGACGGCGCGCCGCGAAGCCAAGGCCGCGTTCGGCAACGACGAGGTCTATGTCGAAAAGCTCGTGCGCCGCGCACGCCACGTCGAAGTTCAGGTGCTCGGTGACACGCACGGCAACCTGATTCACCTGTTCGAGCGCGATTGCTCCGTGCAGCGCCGCAACCAGAAGGTGGTCGAGCGCGCACCGGCGCCCTACCTCACCGAGGCCGGCCGCAGCGAATTGTGCGAAGCCGCGCTGCGCCTGTGCCGACAGGTCAATTATTCGCACGCCGGCACTGTCGAATTCCTGATGGACGCCGACACCGGCTCGTTCTACTTCATCGAGGTCAATCCGCGCATTCAGGTCGAACACACGGTCACCGAACAGGTCACCGGCGTCGACATCGTCAAGGCGCAGATTCGCGTTACCGAAGGCGCGCGCATCGGCGATCCGGCGCACGACCATGTGCCGGCGCTGCCGACACAGGATCAGGTCCGCCTCAACGGGCACGCCCTGCAGTGCCGTGTCACCACCGAAGATCCGGAAAACGGCTTCACGCCGGACTACGGCCGCCTGCTCGCCTACCGCAGCCCGGCCGGCCTGGGCATCCGCCTCGACGGCGGCACCGCCTACGGCGGCGCGGTGGTCACGCCGTATTACGACTCGCTGCTGGTCAAGGTCACCGCCTGGGCGCCGACCACCGGCGATGCGATCGCGCGCATGGACCGCGCGCTGCGCGAATTCCGCATTCGTGGTCTGTCGACGAATCTGGCGTTCCTCGAAAACGTCATCAACCACGAGCTGTTCAAGTCCGGCGAGTGCACGACGCGCTTCATCGACTCGACGCCGGAGCTGTTCGTGTTCACACCGCGCCGCGACCGCGCGACCAAGCTGTTGCGTTTCGTCGGCGACGTGATCGTCAACGGCAGCCCGGAAATGAAAGGCCGCCAGCCGCCGAAACTGCCGCTGCCCGAACCTCGCCTGCCGAAGCTGGCGCTGGCCAACACCGCAGCGCCGGCCGGCACGCGTGACATCCTGCTCAAGGAAGGCCCGGCCGGCTTCGCGCAGTGGCTGAAAGCGCAGCCGCAGGTGCTGCTGACCGACACGACCATGCGCGATGCGCACCAGTCGTTGTTCGCGACGCGCATGCGCACCGCCGACATGCTGCCGATCGCGCCGTACTACGCGCGCATGGCGCCGAATCTGTTGTCGATGGAATGTTGGGGCGGCGCGACCTTCGACGTCGCGCTGCGCTTCCTCAAGGAAGATCCATGGGATCGTCTTGCCCTGCTGCGCGACGCGATTCCGAACATTCCGTTCCAGATGCTGCTGCGCTCGGCCAATGCGGTCGGCTACACGAACTACGCGGACAATGTCGTCAAGTTCTTCGTGCAGCAAGCGGCGGCCAACGGCATCGACATCTTCCGCGTCTTCGACTCGCTGAATGCGGTCGACAACATGCGCGTCGCGATGGACGCGGTGATCGAAGCCGGCGCCGTCTGCGAAGGCACGATCTGCTACACCGGTGACCTGTTCGACGCGACGCGGCCGAAGTTCAATCTCAAGTATTACGTCGACATGGCCAAGGCACTGGAGAAGGCCGGTGCACATGTGCTCGGCATCAAGGACATGGCCGGCGTCTGCAAGCCGCGTGCGGCTCGCGAACTGGTCAAGGCGCTGAAGCAGGAGATCGGCCTGCCGATCCACTTCCACACGCACGACACCAGTGGCATCGCCGCCGCCAGTGTGTTGGCGGCCATCGAGGCCGGCGTCGATGCCGTCGACGGCGCGCTCGACTCGATGTCGGGCCTGACCTCGCAGCCCAATCTCGGCTCGATCGCCGCCGCGCTCGCCGGCAGCGAACGCGATCCGGGCGTCGATCTCGACGCGCTGCAGCGCCTGTCCGACTACTGGGAAGACGTGCGCCGCGTCTACGCGCCGTTCGAAGCCGACATCCGTTCCGGCACCGCCGACGTCTATCACCACGAGATGCCGGGCGGTCAGTACACGAATCTGCGCGAGCAGGCCCGTGCGCTGGGCCTGGCCTCGCGCTGGCCCGAGGTCTCGCAGGCCTACGCCGACGTCAACAAGCTGTTCGGCGACATCGTCAAGGTGACGCCGAGTTCGAAGGTGGTCGGCGACATGGCGCTGTTCATGGTCGGCAACGGCCTGACCACGGCCGACGTCGAAGACCCGGAGCAGACCATCGACTTCCCCGAGTCGGTCGTGCAGTTGTTCCGTGGCGAATTGGGCCTGCCGCCGGATGGTTGGCCGCAGGCGCTGCAGGCCAAGATCCTGCGTGGCAAGACGGCGCTGACCGAACGCCCCGGCAAGAGCCTGCCGGCGGTCGACCTCGACGCGGCGCGCAAGGCGGCCGAGGCCGACCTCGGCATCGAGCTGGCGGACCGCGATCTGGCGTCGCACTTGATGTATCCGAAGGTCTATCGCGACTACGTCGAGCACGTGAAGCAATACGGCGATGTCTCGCGCCTGCCGACCACGGCGTTCTTCTATGGCCTGCGCGAGCAGGAAGAGATCAGCGTCGAGATCGACAAGGGCAAGGCGCTGGTGATCCGCTTGCAGGGCCGCGCCGAGGCCGAGGACAGCGAAAAGCTGTTCTATGAGCTGAATGGCCAGCCACGCGCAGTGCGTGTCGACAAGGCTGGCGTCAAATCGTCGACGGCGCGTGCGCAGGCCGCCGAAGGCGACGCCAATCAGATTGGCGCGCCGATGCCAGGCATGGTGTCGCGTGTCGCCGTGAAGGCGGGCGACAGCGTCAGCAAGGGCGATCCGCTGGTATCGCTGGAGGCGATGAAGATGGAAACCGTCATTGCGGCGCCGCGCGATGCGCGCATCAAGGAAGTGCTGGTACCGGCCGGCGTCACCGTCAACACGCGCGATCTGCTCGTCGTGCTCGAAGACTGACGACCAGACCCCGCAGAGCCCCAGGGGAGCGCCGCGGCGCTCCCCTTTTTCATGCGACGCGCATCGGCGCGCCAAGCATCATGTCGGCCAGGCGCTCGGGCGGCACCGCGGCCGAGAAGAAGAAGCCTTGCGCGTAGTCGATACCGAGCCGCTGCAGTACGGCGAGCTTGTCGCCGCTGTCGACGAACTCGGCAACGGTACGCTTGCCGGCGGCACGCGCCACGTGATGAATCGAGCGCACGATCTCCAGCGCCAGCGGATCGTCGACGATGTCGCGGATGAAGCGCCCGTCGATCTTGACCTCGGTGACCGGTAGCGAATGCAGATAGCCGAACGAGCACAGCCCGGAGCCGAAGTCGTCGAGGCTGAAGGTACAGCCGACCGAGCGGAAGTCTTCGATGATGTCGGCCGCCATTTCGAGCTGCGCAATCGCCGCCGTCTCGGTGATTTCAAAGCCGAGCTTGCCCGGCGGCGGCCGCACCGAACGCACATCATCGAAAAGGCGCTGCATGAAACGCTGATCGCCCAGCGAATGCGCGGACAGGTTGATCGTCAGCCCGTCGAGCCGCGACACGACCTCCGGGTGATTCTCGATCCATTCGAGGATCGCACGCGAGACGAAGGCATCGAGCTCCGGCGTCAGGCCGAAATGCTCGAGCGTGTCGATGGTACCGGCCGGCAACGGCGTGTGACCGCCGCGATTGCGCATGCGCAACAGAAACTCGGCCTTGGCCAGTCGCGGTGTCTTGTCACGAATGTCCATGATCGGCTGGGCATGTAGCACCAGGCGCCCGTCGTCACGCAGACGCCTGAAATTGAGGACGGCACCGGCATCGCGGTGCGACGTGCCGCCCTGCGCATGACCACGACTGACGACGATCTGGTTGAGGCCGCGGCGCTTGGCGATCTGGCAGGCGTCTCCGGCATCCGCCAGATGCCGCTGCCAGTCGCGCTTCTGCCCGACCGTCGCCAGACCGATCGCCACGCTCAACTCGCTCTCGCCAAGCGACGAGGGGTAGTGAATGGCGCACAGACGGTCACGCAGTTGCCGGCAGTCGTCGATGGCGGTCTGGCCATGATCGATCGCGCGAGCCGCGACGAACTCATCGCTCCACAGCCGGATCGCCACACCACCAGGCCCGACCCACTCCTGCATGGTCTTCAGCACGCGCTCGATGATCTCGTCGCCGACGCTGGGTTGCGCCCACTGGTTGATGTCGCGCATCTGGCGAATGTCGACGTACACGAGCATCGCGCCTGGGTAGGCATCCCATTGGTCGAGCGCGCGGCAGAGTTGCCCGAAATTGGATGTCGGCATGACACGAAGAAAGAAGCAAGGACCTGCCCTGATAGCGGCCCCTTCGGTGATTTTCTGAAGCCGCGCGCAAGCGGCCAACTGTGCGCCAGATCACAGTGGCGCCCCCGAACGGGGGGCAGAAGCCCAACAAAAAGGCCCCGCCGAGGCGGGGCCCAATGCAGATCAGGCGGTCCGGGGCCATGACCCCGGACCGGACCCGCTGCTTATTCGACGACGTGCAGTTCCACGCGACGATTGTTCTCGCGACCCTGCTCGGTGTCGTTGGTGTCGATCGGGCGCGTTTCGCCGTAGCCCACCGGCGTCATGCGCTTGGCCGCCACCCCGTGCGCGGTCAGATAACGCTTGACCGCGTTTGCACGGCGTTCCGACAGGCCGAGGTTGTACGCCTCGGAGCCGATGTTGTCGGTATGGCCTTCGACTTCGACATTGATCGTCGGATACGCATTCAGCGTCGTCGCCACCTGGTCGAGAATCTTCTGCGCTTCCGGCGTCAGGCGGTCCGAGTCGAACTCGAACTTCACACCCTTGAGGATGAAGTTCTTCTCGACGGCGCAGCCATTGGCGTCAACCTGCTCGCCCGGATGCGGCTTGCGGCAGTCACCGACCAGCGCGCAGCCATTCGGCAGCACCTTGGCACCCGGCGGCGAATGCGGGCACTCGTCGAGGTAGTCCGGGATGCCGTCGCCATCCGAATCCAGCGGGCAGCCATCCGGACCCACGGCGACACCGGCCGGCGTGTTCGCGCAGCGATCAAGATCATCCGGAATGCCGTCGCCGTCGGAGTCGTTGGACGAGCAGCCGTCGGCGTTGACCTTGGTGCCCTTCGGCGTGTTCGGGCACTTGTCGAGGTAATCCGGCACGCCGTCGCCATCCGAATCCAGCGGGCAGCCGTTGGCGTCGACCTGCACGCCCTTCGGCGTGTTCGGGCACTGGTCACGCGTATCCGGCACGCCATCGGCATCCGAATCGAGTTCGCAGCCGTCGGGGCCAACCTGAGTACCCTTCGGCGTATTCGGACACTTGTCGAGGTAATCCGGCACGCCGTCGCCGTCGAGATCGGTCGGGCAGCCGTCGGAATAAACCGACACGCCCTTCGGGGTATCCGGGCACTTGTCGCGCGAATTCGGCACGCCGTCGCCGTCGTCGTCGTTCGGATCAGCACCGAACTTCCAGCGCAGACCAGCCGTCGTCGTCCACAGATAGAACGTGTCGTCCTGGACCGCACCCTTGCCGCTGATGAAGTCGAGGTTGTAACGACCTTCGACGCGCAGATCGAGGTTCTGCGACAGATTGAAGAATGTACCGACGCCGACACCGACGCCCGCACCACCCGTGTTTTCCTGAAGGAAACGGATGTAGTGGCCGTTGACGTTGCCGATGATGTACGGCCGGACCACCGAGCGCTCAGGCAGCAGGTACTGCATCAGGCTGAAGCCGAGCACACCGCGCTTGTAGTCGTTGGCCTTGTCGAGGTCCGAGACGTCGAGGTAGCTGTAGCCACCTTCGATCTCGATGCCAAGGTACGGTGCGATCGACCGACCGAAGGCGATCGAAGCACTCGGCCCAAGGTCGACATTGTTCTTGTCGGCGAAGTCGACGCCGATGGACGGCGAGACATACCAACGTCCGTCATAGTCCGTCTGCGCCTGCGCATTGCCGGCACACAACAAGCCAGCAAGCAAAAGCCAACCGAATTTCCGCATTTTATTCTCCCATCCCTAGTCGTCCGCTCTACGTCACCGAGCGTAAGAATTTCCCTACAAGCCCCAAGATGCTGTTTGGACGAAAAACGCTTTTGAAATCCAAGATTCCAGATTCAAGCACTTCTCATTACCGCGTCTTTCTAGATTATGATTGCGAAAGTACACGGCGTAAATATAGGGTGACGTCAAGGTACCATTAGTTGGGTACTGCATTTTGCCGCAGCACAGGGAAAGGGAGCTCCATTCATGAAGGCTGTAACGGGTATTCGTTGGTTGTTGATGGTGCTGTGCGCGCTCGCGCTCGCAGCGTGTGGCAATGGGAGCGTCAAGAGCCCTGATGCTGAGTCGGTGCTGACGTCGCTGACGATCTCACCGAGCACGGCGACCCTCGCGCTGGGCCGGACTCAGCAATTCACGGCGAGCGGCACCTGCCAGATCGCGGATCAGGAACCGACGCCGTGCTCGCCGAGCGGTCTCGACTGGGAGACCAGCGACAGCAACGTCGCCACCATCGACGACAATGGCCTGCTGACCAGTGTCGGTCAGGGCACTGTCACCGTCACCGCATCGAAGGATGGCGTGACGAGCAATACCGCCACCGTTACGGTCGGCGCTCCGGTGCTTGAATCGCTGGTCGTCTACACGATCGTTGATGGTGAGTCGACCGGTGAAAGCTCGGCCACCGTGGCGCTCGGTTCGACGCAGGCATACAAGGTTTTCGGCGTTTACAGCAACTCCAGCGACCCGCAGGAAATCAACGCGCTGCTGACACCGATCACCTGGACGTCGAGCGACACCTCGGTGGCCACGGTGGCGCCGACCAACACGGTGCAGACCAACGCGACGCCGGTCGGCGTCGGCACGGCGACGCTGACGGCGTCGACGACCAACAGCGAAGGCACCGATCTCACCGGCGACGGCACGATCACAGTGACCAATGCGGCGCTGGTGGCGGTCTCGCGCATCGATCCGACCAGCGCGTCGATCTCGGTCGGCGCGTCGCAAACGTTCACCGTCTATGCCACGTATGCCGACGGCAGCGAGTCGGCCGTCGATCCGTCTGATATCGACTGGACCTCGTCGGACGCGACCATCGCCACCGTCGATGCCACGGGCAGCGCCACCGGCGTGGCCGAAGGCACGGTGACGATCACCGCAACGCTGAAGGACAGCGTCTCGTCGAGTGGCAGCACGCGTTCGATAAGCGCGACGCTGGTGATCTCGCCGGCCGCCTGCACCTCGGCCATGCTCGCCAGCCAAGGCGCAGAGACCTCGGTCGAGAAGAACAGCGACCTGCTCTGCCTGGGCTGCATCATCGCTGACCAGGCGAATGTGATCGACGACGATTCGACCAACTACGCGTCGGCGTACATTCCGGTCGGCCTGCTCGGTGGCGACATCTCGCTGACGGTCACGGCCGCGGACGGCATGCAGTACGACGCCAGCACCGATGCGCCGGCAACGACCGGCTTCATCATCGCGCGTCCGGCCAACCAGCTGCTGTCAGCCGAATTGCTCGACACCATTACCGTCAGCACCCTGATGGACGGCAGCGTGGTGGAAAGCGGCACCGCCGATTCCAACCTGCTGCGCCTGACCCTGCTGGGCCAGCTCGGCGATAACGAACTGGCACTGGTGACGATCAACGCGACGCAGCCGTATGACGCCATCAAGCTGACGCTCAGCTCGGGGCTGCTCTCGGCGCTGACGACCACGCAGATCTACTCGGCCTGCGCGACGGCGGCGCCGCCGACCACCGAGTAAGCTGCAGTGACAGGCTGAAATGCAAAAGCCCCGCAGCGATGCGGGGCTTTTCTTTTACGCCTCGATCCGGCGGATGCCGGACAAGCCGAATCGCGGCTCGAAATTCAATCGCGACGCGGGTGCAGAACCAGATTGTCGCGGTGGACGAACTCATCCTCGCCGACATGGCCAAGCCGCTCGACGAGTTGTGCATGCTTGGCGCCAACAATGCGTGCGCCATCGTCGGCGCCGTAGTTGCTCAAGCCGCGGCCAACCTCGTCGCCCTGCGGGTCGACGATCATCACCAGATCGCCGCGATCAAAGCGCCCTTCGATGCGCGTCACCCCGACCGGCAGCAGGCTGCGGCCCTGCTCGCGCAGGACCCGCGCTGCACCTGCATCGACATGCACGGTACCGCGCACCTGCATCTGCCCGGCAATCCAGCGCTTGCGCGCCGTCATCACACCTTGCGCCGGCGTCAGCAGCGTGCCCAGCGGGGCGCCACGCGCGATTTCCAGCAGAGCATCGGGGTGGCGACCGTACGCGATCACCGTCGCCGCGCCCGAGCGCGCCGCGGTATGCGCCGCATTGAGCTTGGTGCGCATGCCGCCGCGGCCGAGCACGCCCTTGCTGTCGCCGGCCATGCCGGCGAGGCGGGCATCGGTCAGCAGGGCCTCGGACACCAGGCGTGCATCGGGGACCTGCCGGGGATCGGCGTCGAACAGGCCATCCTGGTCGGTCAGCAGCACCAACAAATCGGCTTCTGTCAGGTTGACGGTCAGCGCGCCCAGGGTGTCGTTATCGCCGAGGCGAATCTCGTCGGTCGCAACGGTGTCGTTCTCGTTGACGACCGGCACGACTCCGGATTCGAGCAGCCAGTTCAAGGTGCCGCGCGCATTCAGATAGCGGCCGCGTTCGGCGACGTCATCGTGCGTCAGCAGAATCTGCGCCGCCTTGATGCCGTGCTTGTTGAATTCCGATTCATAGGCGCGCACCAAGCCCATCTGGCCCACGGCGGCGGCGCCTTGCAGGCCGTGCAGTGTTGTCGGGCGCTGCTTCAGGCCGAGCCGCGCCATGCCCTCGGCAACTGCACCGGACGACACCAGCACCACTTGTCGGCCGGTCGCTCGCAACGCCGCGATCTGCGCACACCAGTCGCGAATGGCGTCATGGTCGAGACCCAAACCCTTGGCCGTAACCAGCGAGCTGCCGACCTTGACGACCCAGCGCCGGGTTTCGGCGAGCTTCGCGCGGCCGGATGCCGGTACGACGGAAATGGGGGATGCCGTCATGTTCTGCGAACCTGAGGAACGATTCAGTCGAGGGGACGTTTTGCCGCAGCCTTGCGCCGTGTCTGCGTGCTGCGCGTGACGCCGCGGCCGAGGTCCTTGCTGGGCACTTCTTCGCTGTCATCGCGACGCGTCACCGGTGCACGGCGGCGCGATTTCGGCTTCGGCGGCTCCGGCACGGCCGCTGCCGCCGCCGCTGCCGCCTGCTCCTGCTCACGCACGCGGGTCTCGACCCACTGCATGGCCGCCTCGACGAGTTCGTCGCAGCCGGCACGCGCGGCTGCAGAAATAGCGAACCAGCGCCCTTTCCAGCGCAGCTTCTTGAGTACCTGCTTGACCAGGGCCTGCCACTCGGCCTCCGGCATCACATCGATCTTGTTGAACACCAGCCACTGCTCGCGCTGCGCGAGTTCGTCGCTGAAGGCCTTCAACTCGGCGTTGATCGTGCGGATATTGGCACTGACATCGCTGCCGTCCGGCGGCAACACGTCAATCAGGTGCAGCATCAAACGCGTGCGCTGCAGGTGCTTGAGAAAGCGAATGCCCAGGCCGGCGCCGTCAGCCGCGCCTTCGATCAAGCCGGGAATGTCGACCATCACGAACGAACGGCCGGGACCGGCGGCGACCACACCCGGCTGCGGATACAGCGTCGTAAACGGGTAATCGGCAATCTTCGGCCGCGCCGCCGAAACCGACGACAACAGCGTCGACTTGCCGGCATTGGGCATTCCGAGCAGGCCGACATCAGCCATCAGCGACAGCTCGAGCCGCAGCTCGCGCTCCTCGCCCGGCGTGCCCTTGGTCGCCTTGTACGGCGTGCGATTGACCGACGACTTGAAGTGCGGGTTGCCCAGGCCGCGATGTCCGCCCTGCGCAACCTTCAAGCGCTGACCGTCGTGAGTCAGCTCACCAATCAGCTCTTCGGTGCCGGCGTCGAAGATACGCGTGCCCGGCGGCATGCGGATTTCGAGATCATCACCTGCGGCGCCAGTGCAGTTCGAGCCCTGGCCATTGACGCCGGCCTGGGCGCGGAAGCGACGCGTGTAGCGGAAATCCGCCAGGGTATTGAGATTGACGTCGGCAACGGCCCAGACGCAGCCACCGTCGCCGCCGTCGCCGCCGTCCGGACCACCGAACGGCATGTATTTCAGGCGCAGGAAGCTGATGCAGCCGTTGCCGCCCTTGCCTCCTTCAACGAGGATCTTGGCTTCGTCAACAAACTTCATCGGTAATGCTCGTCAGGCCCGTTTACACAGAGTAGCGCACAAAAAAGCCCCGTTTCCGGGGCTCTTTCGCACAGATGCAGAAGAAGCTCAGGCCGGAACGACGTCGACGTGGAGCTTGTTCGCCGGGCCGCGGGTCTTGAACTGGACCTTGCCGGCCACCGTCGCGAAGATCGTGTGATCCTTGCCCAGACCAACGCCGACGCCGGCATGGTACTGCGTGCCGCGCTGACGGATGATGATGTTGCCCGGGATCACGACTTCGCCGCCAAACTTCTTGACGCCAAGTCGCTTTGATTCTGAGTCGCGGCCGTTGCGAGTGCTGCCGCCTGCCTTTTTATGTGCCATGTTGAATGCTCCTGGTTCGCTGGGCGTCGCGCTTAGGCGCCGACGATCTCGGTGATCTTCACTTCCGTGAAGTTCTGCCGATGGCCCTGTTCCTTGTGGTAGTGCTTGCGGCGGCGATGCTTGACGATACGGATCTTGTCGCCACGGCCGTGCGAGAGCACTTCCGCCTTGACCGCACCACCGGACACCAGCGGCGCACCGACCGTGATCTGCTCGCCATTGGCAACCAGCAGCACTTCGTCGAACGAGACCGTGCTGCCGACGTCGGCCGTCAGCGTTTCGATCTTCAGCGTGTCACCCTGGGCGACCTTATACTGCTTGCCACCCGTCTTAATCACGGCGTACATCGTTGACTCCAAATAAAAAAACGATCTAATTCTGATTGTAAGCCGGCGCAGCCAAGCCGCCCGGCCCGAATGAAGCGCGCAATTGTAGGTGGCGCCCGTGTCAACGTCAACAAAAAAGCACAGCTTCCGGCGATCCCCCGCCAGCGGCTATCCATTTTCAAATACAGGCCTTAAGTCATTGACGATCAAGCGTTCCGCCGCCTACGATCGCGCCGCCCCTATGGATCTGAAAACCATTCTCGCGCCCATCGCCGACGACATGCGGCAGGTGGATGCCACGATTATCGCCCGACTGCGGTCGGAGGTCGTTCTCATTAACGAGATCGGCCACTACATTACGTCGGCTGGCGGCAAGCGCCTGCGGCCGGCACTGGTGTTGATGGCCGCACGCGCCTGTGGCGCAAGCGGCGACGAGCCGGTGCTGCACGCGGCGATGATCGAATTCATTCACACCTCGACGCTGTTGCATGACGACGTCGTCGACGAGTCGGGGCTGCGTCGCGGCCGCAAGACCGCCAACGCAGTCTGGGGCAACGCCGGCGCCGTACTGTCGGGCGACTTCCTCTACTCGCGCGCGTTTCAGATGATGGTCGAGTCACGGCGCATGAAGGTCATGGACGTCATGGCCAATGCGACCAATGCCATCGCCGAGGGCGAAGTGCTGCAGTTGCTGAACTGCGGCGACCCCGACACCGACGAAGCGCGCTACATGCGGGTCATCGAGCTGAAGACCGCGCGCCTGTTCGAGGCCGGCTGCCGGCTCGGCGCGATCGCGGCCGAACAAAATGACGCCGTCGAACAGGCGATGTACAACTACGGCCATCATCTGGGCCTCGCCTTCCAGCTGGTCGACGATGTCCTCGACTACACGGCGGACTCGACCGTCAGCGGCAAGAACGTCGGTACCGATCTGGCCGAAGGCAAACCAACGCTGCCCCTGATCCATGTCATGAAGCACGGTGACGCCGCGTCGTCGGCACTGGTGCGCGAGGCAATTGCCAATGGTCGCGTCGATCTTCTCGACGACGTGCTAAAAGCAGTTGAATCCACGGGGGCGATTCCTTACACTCGCGCCCTCGCTGAAAGGCACAGCCTCAAAGCGGTCGAATCGCTCGGTGAAATTCCCGACTCACCGTACAAGAACGCGATGATCGAGTTGGCCCGATTTAATACGAATCGCGCCGCTTGAACGCGGCGGGGCGTAGCTCAGTTTGGTAGAGCGCTTGCTTCGGGAGCAAGAGGTCGCAGGTTCGAATCCTGTCGCCCCGACCACCTTTTTACATCTGTACCCTGCGCCGCACGCTTCAGCCTGAAGCCCTTCCCTGCGCGGCGCGTGCCGGATTCAACCGGCGCCCATACGAAACAAGCCCCCCATGACGCCGGCAACGCGAAACGCCGGAAGCTCCTGCTCGTGCGCGCGCTGCGCCAGATCGATGACGATCGGCTCATAGCGCGGATTTTCTGCGTGCAGCTCGACGACACTGCCACGGCGCTGATAGCGCTTGAGCGTGATGCTCTCGAAACCGGTCATGTGATCGAGCAGGCAGGCCGCAATGATTTGTCCATTGCGGGCCTCGTTCTGCACATGAATGCCGACCAGATCCCCACTGAAAATACCGGCATCGATCATCGAATCGCCTTCGACGCGGTGCAGGAAGTCGGCACGCGGATGAAACAGCGCCGGATCGAGCGCAATCCAGTCCTCGGCATTGGCCGGCGCCGTCAGCGGCGCACCGGCGGCGATGCGCCCGAACAGCGGCAATTGATCGGTGCGCTCCTCGACGCGCAGCAGGCGAATACCGCGCGCGTCATTCGGCACCAGTTCGATCTCGCCCTTGCGCGCCAGCGCCATCAAGTGATCGCGCGCGGCATTGCGATTGAATCCGAAATGTTCGGCGACCTCGCCGTGCGACGGGGGATAGCCGCGCTCTCGAACGTGGTTTTGAATGAAGGTCAGGATTTCGAGCTGGCGTGAGGTGAGCTGGGCCATGGCAGTTGCAATCCGGTCGAGGAGTGGTTACTGTGCACATGCACAGTCCTGAGCGAGTGAACAGTATATGAGCCGTTCGACCTCCGCAACAAGCCGTAGTGGCCGCCCGACGCGTCGCCGCCCGACCCGCATGGCCGTCAACGCCGGCTCACGCTATCAACATGCGCGCCGCCGCGAAGCCGAACCACATTGGATGTGGCAAGACACGCTGATCCCCGCTGGCGTCCTCAGCGTGATCGGGACGATTGTCGTTTATCACCACGACGTCTTCAGCAGCGCGTTTTCGCTGGTGTTCTGAAGTCGTTGTTGCCGATTTCCGCCCCTTGCGCCGGGCGGAATCGTGGTTGGCCGTCGCCCCTCATCCGACACCAGCCACGTCGCAGTCGCGCCAGGTCGTCCGTCCTTCTTCCGGTCTGCCTGCGAGCGTGTGACGATTTCGCCGCATCCCGACAGCTTCCTCGCGCGCCTCGCCGCGACGGCGGCCCTGTCGAAGTCGACGGAAGATTCACAGGTTCCGTATCAACCCGATTCGCCCCCGCTCGCGCGGGGGCATTCTTTTGAGCGGCGCGCAGAAAAAAGGCGGATCCGAAGATCCGCCGAGTGCTTGATCAAGCGTTGAAACTGGCCGCGGACCGTCCATGATCCGAAAGCGGCGGCTTCACTTCTTCACTGAATTCGTTGGTCAGTGTGACTTGTCCGCGCGGCCGTCGTAGTGAAATGGCTGCAAACGGTGATGGCGATAGTCGGTATCAACCTGGGCTTGCGCCTCATAAGGTTTGTCGACATCCAGATAGACGCTGTAGCCGCCATGCGTGTACTGCTGATAGATCAGCGGCAGCGTGCCACCGGAAGCCCAATCGTCTCCGTCACGCCAGAACCACATCTGCCGCTCCGGCGCGAAATAGAGCTGCTTGCCGGGGTAGTAGACGTAATGGTGCTGTGCTCCGCCGTGCTGATGTCGCTCTGGGGCGGCCTGCGCAATGCAGGCGCTCAGCAACAGACCGATGAACGCGAGGCAACGCATGGCAGTGGCACGTGGACGGCGAATCATGATGAGCCCTGACGTTAGAGGCGCGCGCTGAATTGCGCCTGAACTCTGCGCCGGTCGTCATCGTCACCAGCGGTCGTTACGATGGTATGTACCCCTTGAAGGAGAACCGCGATGTTCGTCGCCATGAACCGCTTCCGCATTCATCTCGGCCGTGAAGCCGAATTCGTCGAAATCTGGAAGACGCGCGACAGCCACCTCGACGGCGTGCCAGGGTTTCGCGAATTCCACTTGCTGCGCGGCCCCAGCAACGACGAGTACACCCTGTTCGCCTCTCACTCGATCTGGGATTCGGCCACGGCATTCGAAGCCTGGACGCGCTCGGATGCCTTCCGCAAGGCGCACGCGAACGCCGGCACATCGCGCGACGTCTACCTCGGCCCACCGCAATTCGAGGGCTTCGAGCAGGTCTTGTAAGGAGCATCCGCGCCAGCCGCCGCGCGGGAAGCCGCAGCGCCGGGCGATGTAGAATCGCGATCTTTCGCTTCAGCCGCCGACTCGCGCCATGGCCCGCCAGATTCTCGTTACCAACGCCCTGCCCTACGCCAACGGACCGATCCATCTCGGTCACATGGTCGGCTACATCCAGGCCGACATCTGGGTCCGCTTCCAGCGCCTGCAGGGCAACACCGCGCACTATGTCTGCGCCGACGACGCGCATGGCACGCCGATCATGCTGGCGGCCGAGAAGGCGGGCGTCGCGCCCGAGGCGTTCATCGCGGCGATTCAGGCCGCGCACGTGCGCGACTTCGCAGACTTCCACGTCGGCTTTGATCACTACCACTCGACCCATTCGGACGAGAACCGCTTGCTCTGCGAGCTGATCTACACGCGGCTGCGCGCGGGCGCGCCGGTCAGCGATGAGCGCGCGGCGATGCCGCCGGCCATCGCCAGCCGCACGATTCAGCAGCTCTACGATCCGGTCAAGGATATGTTCCTGCCGGACCGTTACATCAAGGGCGAGTGCCCGAAATGCGGATCGCCCGACCAATACGGCGACAACTGCGAAGTTTGCGGCGCCGCATATTCGCCAACCGATCTGAAGAACCCGAAGTCGGTGGTGTCCGGCGCGACGCCGGTGATGCGCGATTCGGAACACTATTTCTTCGAGCTACCGAAATATCAGACCTTCCTCGAACACTGGTTGGCGGGCGACGTCGCGCACCCGTCAATCAAAGCCAAGCTCAAGGAATGGTTCGGCGCCGGACTCAAGGACTGGGACATCTCGCGCGACGCGCCCTACTTCGGCTTCGCGATTCCCGACGCGCCGGGCAAATTCTTCTACGTCTGGCTCGACGCGCCGATCGGCTACATGGCGTCGTTCAAGGCGTATTGTGAAAAGCTCGCCACCGAGCAGGGCCGTGCCGCCGCCGAAATCTTTGCCGACTTCTGGGACGCGCGTGCCGGCACGACGACGGAGCTGCATCACTTCATCGGCAAGGACATCGTCAATTTCCACGGCCTGTTCTGGCCGGCGATGCTGCACGGCTCCGGCTTCCGCACGCCGACCGCACTGCACGTCAACGGCTATCTGACGATCGACGGCGCGAAGATGAGCAAGAGCCGCGGCACGTTCATCAAGGCCCGCACCTATCTCAATCATCTGAACCCGGAATACCTGCGCTACTACTTCGCCGCCAAGCTCGGCAGCGGCGTCGATGATCTCGACCTCAACCTGACCGACTTCAGCAACCGCGTGAACAGCGATCTGGTCGGCAAGTACGTCAACATCGCCAGCCGCTGCGCCGGCTTCATCGAGAAGCGCTTCGATGGGCATTTGGCCGTGGCGATGCACGATCGCACGCTGTTCGAGGACTTCGCGTCCGAAGCCGACAATCTGCGCAAGCTTTACGAATCCGGCGACTTCGCCGGCGCGCTGCGCGAAATCATGCTGATGGCCGACGACGCCAATGCCGAGATCCAAAAGCTCGCGCCGTGGACCATGGCCAAGGACGAGACGCGCGCCGAGGAACTGCATCAGGTCTGCACGACCTTCCTCAATCTGTTCCGTCAGCTGACGATTTATCTCAAGCCGGTGCTTCCGCAGATCGCCGCGCAGGTCGAAAGCTTCCTCGGCGTTGCGCCGTTGAGCTGGGCCGACGCCGGCAAACCGCTGCTCGGCCATCAGATCCAGCCGTATGTGCCGCTGGTGACGCGCGTCGACCCCAAGGCCGTCGAGGCCATGCTCGCGGAAGAACGCGGCGACGCGCCGGCGGCAGCCGCCGCCACTAGCGTACTGGTCAAGAAGGCCACAAAACCGGCCGCGGCAACCACGGCCGCAGCGCCGGAAACGATCGGCATCGACGATTTCACCAAGGTCGACCTGCGCATCGCGCGCATCGCCACCGCGGAGCACGTCGAAGGTGCCGACAAGCTGCTGCGCCTGCAGCTCGACCTCGGACCGCTCGGCACGCGCCAGGTGTTCGCCGGCATCAAGGCCGCGTACGCACCTGAAACGCTGGTCGGCCGACTGACGGTCGCGGTGGCGAACCTGGCGCCGCGCAAGATGAAGTTCGGCATGTCCGAAGGCATGGTGCTGGCCGCCAGCGACGAGCGCGGCGGGCCGTTCCTGCTGGCGCCGGACGACGGCGCGCAGCCGGGCATGCGCATCAAGTAAAGCCAGCCGCCTGCCGTCGTGACCGCTGCCCTCGCCGAGCGCATCGACGCGCTGCTGCCGCAGACGCAGTGCCAGCGCTGCGGCTATCCGGCATGCCGCCCGTATGCCGACGCCATCGTCCGCGGCGAAGCGCAGATCAATCAATGCCCGCCCGGCGGCGACGCCGGTATCGAGGCGCTGGCCGCATTGCTCGGCCGGCCGACCCAAGCGATGAATCCGGCCAATGGCGCACCGATCACGCAATCGACGGTCGCCTTCATCGAGGAGGCACCGTGCATTGGCTGCACCAAGTGCATCCAGGTCTGCCCGACCGATGCGATCGTCGGCGCCGCGAATCTGATGCACACCGTGATCGTCGACGAATGCAGCGGCTGCGAGCTGTGCATTCCGGCGTGTCCGGTGGATTGCATCGTCATGCAGCCGGCCGCCCAGTCGCATCTCGACCGCGCGTCGCAGTACCGCATGCGCTACGAGGCGCGCCTGCGGCGCCTCGATCGCCGCCGCGACGAACGCGAGTCCGAACGCCAGCGGCGGCGCGCGGCACTCACCACCCCGACTGCCGACAGCGGTGGCGATCCCGTCGCGCGTGCATTGGCCGCTGCACGCGCCCGCCGCGGACCCTCCTCATGAATCCCGCAAAGCGCGCCGAAATCTTCCGCCGTCTGCGCGACGGTAATCCAGCGCCAACCACCGAACTCGTCTACACGACGCCGTTCGAGCTGCTGGTCGCCGTCGTCCTGTCAGCGCAGGCGACCGATGTCGGCGTCAACAAGGCGACGGCACGGCTGTTTCCGGCCGCCAACACACCGGCTGCGATCCTCGCCCTCGGCGAAGCCGGCCTGCGCGAATACATCAAGACCATCGGCCTGTACCAGACCAAGGCGAAGAACGTCATCGGCCTGTGCCGATTGCTGCTCGAACAACACGGCGGCGAAGTGCCGCGCGACCGCGAAGCGCTCGAAGCGCTGCCCGGCGTCGGCCGCAAGACCGCCAACGTCGTGCTCAATACGGCGTTCGGCGAATCGACGATCGCTGTCGACACGCACATCTTCCGCGTCTCCAATCGTACCGGCCTGGCGCCCGGCAAGAATGTGCGGCAGGTCGAAGACAAGCTGATGAAACTGACGCCGGCCGAGTTCAAGCGCGACGCGCATCACTGGCTGATCCTGCACGGACGCTACGTTTGCAAGGCACGTAAACCCGAATGCGGCCGCTGCGTCATCGTCGATCTGTGCGAGTTCAGGGGCAAGACGCCGCTCGACCCACCGCCGGTGCGTTGACGCTCTTGCAAATGCCGCGCATGAAAAAGCCCGCCAATGGCGGGCTTTTTCACTGCAGTCGCGCTTACCAGTTCAGCTGCAGCGTGGCGTAAAGCTCGCGGCCCGGGGCCTGCTGCACGAAGTAGGAGCCCGGGAACACCGTGGCGTCGGTCACCTGGTTGGCAACGCGCTTGTCGCTGAGGTTCTTGCCACCGATCGTCACCGACCAGTTGTTGTCCTGGTTGGCGATACTCATGCGCGCCGCGTACTCCCAGTGTCCGCCGACCCGCGTATACGGATCGAGATCGGTATCGGTGTACTGCTCGCCCTGGAACAGCGCGTCACCCGACAGGCGCATCATCAGGTTCCACGGCATCGGCACCGTCAGGATCGGCGTGATCGTCGCGGTCTGCTTCGGCGCAAATGCGATGGTCTTGCCCTTCAGATCCTGCGTGGCACCAATGCCGTCGGAAATCGGCGCCGGCGCGTCGGGGTACGAGTCGTACTTCGCATCGATGTAACCGAACGAGCCGTTGATCGTCAGCAAGCGCCACGGCGTCAGCCACTGGACATCGGTTTCGACACCACGCGAGGTGGCGCTGGCATTGCCGACATTGGTCGTGGCGCCGTGGAACGCAAGCACCTGCAGGTTATCGAGCGTCGTGTAATAGAACGTCGTGTTGAAGTTCAGGTGGCGATCGAACAGACGGCTCTTGAAACCGACTTCATAGGTCGCCGCCTTCTCCGGCTTGAACGGCAAATCCTCGCCGGTATACGACAGCGAGTTGTAGCCGCCACTCTTGTAGCCGCGCGCGTAGCTTGAATAGAAATTGAGGTTGTCGTTCCAGATGTACTGCAACGCGACCTTCGGCGAAATGTCGGTCTCGTCACGCTTGCCCGGCACGTCGTAGTCGTTGGCGCCGAGCAGCAGGCTCGTGAAGCACAGACCGGAAACCAGCTTGTCCGGACAGCCGGTGCCCGCCGTTTCCAGATCCTTGGTCTCGTGGTTGATACGCACGCCCGGCGTCAGCGACCAGTGGTCGCTGATCTTCCAGGTGGCCTGCGCGAAGTACGCCAGCGACGTGGTCTGCTGGGTATAGTCGAACTGGTAGAAGTCGTTGCCGATCACCGGCGCCAATAGCTGACCGACCAGCGGCAGGCCCGGCAAACCCAGCGCCGTGATCAGATTGATATTGCTGTTGCCGGTCGCCAGTTGCAGGAAGTCGTCGGTCAGCACGAACGAACCGAGATCCTTGCCGGCCACGATCTGCGCCAGCAGGCGATAGTTCGAGCGGAAGAAATAGCCGCCGGTGACGAAGTCCACCGACTTGCCGAGCCCGAACAAGCTGTCGGACTGCCCTTCAAGGCGCAGCTCGACGGACGTCTGGTTGTAGTGCTCGTGGTTGTACAGATTGAGAATGTCGGCCGGCGAGACGTCCAGATCGTTGAGCTGGTTGATGTACAGCTTGCTGTAACCGCCGACCAGAATCAGATGCGCGTCGTGAATGCCGCCGAGATCGCCGATCGACCAGTCGGTCTTCATGCTTTCGGTCGACGATCCCTTGTCGATGAAGCCCGGCGCATTGAATTCGGTCTTGAAGTCGTTGGGATCATCTTCGACATCGGGGTCGAAGCTGCTCAGATAGTTGTAGGTGCCCTCGTCGAGCTTGGCCAGTTCGTACGGCCAGAAGTTGAGACTGGAATCCGAACGCACCAGGTTGATATCCATCTGCACGTCGTCGAGCGGCAGGATGCGCAGCTTCAGACGTCCTGCATTCTGGTTGAGGTCGTTCTCGTCGCGATGCAGATAGGTGTTACGCAGTTCGCCGTCGTTCTGATGCGTCATGAACGACAGGCGCGCACCGAACCAGTCGTTGAACATGCCGCCGACACCACCTTCGAAGCGGAAATCGTCGTACGAGCCGTAGCTGGCACGGGCATTGGCCGAGAAGTTGTCGGTGACGCCACGGCTGATGACGTTGTACAGGCCGGCGACCGTGTTCTTGCCGAACAGCGTGCCCTGCGGACCGCGCAACACTTCAACGCGATCGACATCGAACATCGCCTCGGTGAAGTACGCGCCGCGGCCGTAGAAGATGTCGTCCTCGACGAAGCCGACCGAGCTTTCGAAACTCGGATTGAAGGTATTGGTGCCGAAGCCGCGGATGAAGACCTGCGGTGACCCGGCGTCGTCCGTGTCGACGCGTGCGTTCGGAATGTAGTAGCTGACGTCGGTGAGGTCGGACGCATTGATGTCGGCCAGCTGCTCGGCGCCGACCGCCGTGACCGACAGCGGCACGTCATGCAGCGACTGCTTGCGCTTCTGCGCGGTCACGACGATTTCGGCGAGCCCCGGCGAGCTGCCGCCGTCGGTCTGAACCGCCGCCGGCTCGTCGCCGGCCACCGGAATCGTATCGAGTTCCGGGGCAGACGTCGTCACATCGGCCTCAGGGGCACTGGCCGGCTCAGACGGCGCGGCGGCCGCCGCGTCCTGAGCGTGCGCGCGCGCACCGAACAGCATGGAAAAAACTGCAAGCGAAGCGATAACGCGCAAATGGCTTCGACACATGGACGATCCCCAGCCCTTTACCGTAGACGCCGACGACTCTAGCAAGTGGCTGCGCGCCACCGCTTGGCATTTGCCGCCACGGCCCCCCGGCGTGACGGCAGCTCTCCCGCCCGCTCAGCCCTTCAGGGCATCGAGCGGCGCCTGCCAGTCGTAGCCCAGAACGTCGGCGACCGCCTTGTACGTGACGCGACCCTTGTGCACGTTGAGCCCCTCACGCAAGTGCGGATCATCGATCAGCGCCTGCCGGTAACCCTTGTTGGCCAGCGCGATGGCAAACGGCATCGTCGCATTGGTCAGCGCGAACGTCGACGTGCGCGCGACACCGCCCGGCATGTTGGCGACACAATAGTGGACGATGCCGTCGACCAGATAGGTCGGCGCCTGATGCGTGGTCGGCTTCGAGGTTTCGAAGCAGCCGCCCTGGTCGATGGCCACGTCCACGATCACCGTGCCCGGTGCCATCAGCTTCAGCATCTCGCGTGTCACCAGCTTCGGCGCCGCGGCCCCCGGCACCAGCACGGCGCCGATGACGAGGTCCGCTTTGGCAATGCTGTACTCGACGGCATCGACGGTCGAATACAAGGTGGCCAAGCGCCCGTCGAAGGTGGTGTCCAGCCAGTTCAGCCGCGGCAGCGAACGGTCGAGGATGGTCACGTGAGCCCCCATACCGACCGCGATGCGGGCCGCGTTGTAGCCGACGACGCCGCCGCCGATCACCACCACTTCCGCCGCCGGCACGCCCGGCACGCCGCCCATCAGCACACCATTACCGCCGGCCGCCTTTTCCATCGCATGTGCGCCTGCCTGGATCGACATGCGTCCGGCGACCTCGCTCATCGGCGCCAGTAGCGGCAGGCCACCGCGCGCATCGGTGACTGTTTCATAGGCAATCGCCGTGCAGCCGGATGCGATCAGCGCCTCGGTCTGTTCCGGGTCGGGCGCCAGATGCAGGTAGGTAAACAGCAGATGATGCTCACGCAGCATCGCGCATTCCTGCGGCTGCGGCTCCTTCACCTTGATGATCATCTCCGCCGTCTCGAACAGCGCCTCGGCACTGTCGACGATCTTGGCGCCGGCACGGACATAGGCTTCATCATCGATACCGATGCCAAGCCCGGCCCGTGTTTCGATGAAGACTTCGTGCCCATGCGCGCTGAGCTCGCGCACGCCCGCCGGCGTCAGGCCGACGCGGTATTCGTGATTCTTGATTTCCTTGGGGGTTCCAATACGCATCTCGAGCCTCCGGTTCGTTCGCCCCATTATCCCGCCACCCCGGGTCCGCAGTCTTCGTGAACAACCACCAGACGCGGGGACTCACCAGCTGCGCGATCGGTGCCTACGAGATGCTCCGGGCACCCGCCGTACAATGGCGCATTCCGTCGTCCCGAGACCTGAACGTGATCCCGCAACGCCGTTCCCGCTCCGCCTTTCCGTTCATGCTGCTGGCCGTCGGCATCGGTCTCACCGGCTACTACGGCGTCAAATGGTTCGAGCTGCCAACCTACAGCGAATCCGACATCGCCGCCTCGACCGAACTGAACATGCAGCTCGAACTGCAGGCCCAGCACGCCCAGACCACACCGGAAAGCCGCGAGCGCTTGCGCAAGCAGACCCGTCAGGACCTGCTGAACGACATCGCCAAAGAGCGTCGCGACGTCGAAACCGGCCTCGGCGCCGGCCTGATCGCCCTGGTGCTGGCCATCGGCAACATCGTGCTCATGACCCTGTTGCAACGAGAAAGGGCGCGTCATTGACGCGCCCTTTCTATTTAATCGCTCAAAGTCAGCCGTTCAGTTCGGGTTTGCGCAGCTTGCCGCTTCGCCATACGGGCTGACCTGCCCCGGTGGATTTACTGTTTCCGTCGTAAAGTCGCTCGACAAACCCTGCAATTCAAAATTGACAGACGTACTGCCCTGATCTCCGTTCACCACAATGGTCGCCGTCAGCTGCACTTGCACCCAGTGCGCACGGTCCTTGGGATAGGTGATATCAAATTGACCAGTGCCATTGGCATCCAGCGTTACGGTAGCAGGGACCGATGCTGGGTTGCCTGGGTCGAGTACCGTGTTGGTATTGAAGTCCTCCCCGGCGTCTAAAAGTCCATTGAAGTTAATGTCTTCGTTGGCACAGCCGAATCCGGTATCGGCGCAGCCGATGGCGCCTGCGCTGCAGGTCAAATACCCACTACCGGCCGCCACCGTCCACTGCGTGCCGTTCCAGCCTTCGGAGCCTTTCTGATAGGCCAGCGCATTGATCGTCAGGTTCACCACACTGCCGGCCGGCGGCGGATTGCCGGCGGAATCCGTCACGAGCACCGAATACGGCATTTGATACTGCGTGCTGTTCAGTGCACTGATCGTGTTTCCGGTGCCGAGCACAATTCGCAGAGCCTGCCCTCCGACCGTCAGCGTCGTGCTGCCACTGACGCCACCGGCAACCGTCGTGCCTGTGATCGTGACACCATCCTGCGAGCCCGTCGTTGCACCGCCCTTGTAGGTAATCGTCGCCTGACCGCCGGAGTTGGTCACCGCTGTGCTCTCTTGCAGCGCACCGCCAGAATCGTCATTCAGTGTGAAGTTGACGCTCTGGTTCGCGACTGGGTTGTTGTTGGCATCCCGTACGGTGGTCGTGATAACACTGGTGCCGTTGACGGCGACCGTCGACGGTGATGCCTGCAAAACCACCGAGGCCGCGGTCGTTGCATTGAACTGAACGCTCGTCGACGCAGAAATAGTCGGACTGCAGCTCGTGCACGTTGCGGTCACGACCGCACCGCCGGCGTTACCGGCCGCGGAAGCCTGATTGAGCTGAATCTGCGCAACACCATCGGCATCGGTCGTGGCCGCCGTCGCGGACAAGGTGCCTCGCGTCGTATTGAAGCTCACGTTCTGCCCGGAAACCGTTCCGCCCGCCAGACGAACCGTGATGTTTTGCCAGACCGTGAATGTTGCACCGGTGCCGCTGCCGCCACTGACCGTCGCCGGACTGGTCGGCAGCGCCGTGTAATCGCCGGCGTTGTTAACGATAAAGCCGGTCACGGCTCCGGTGACTGCGTCGACCGTACTGACCGTCAGCTGTGCCGGGGTCGTGAACGTGCCGCCGCTCACCGTCAAGACGTCGCCCGCCACATAATGGCTGCCCCCGTCGGCCGACTCCGCCCCGAGTGACAGGTTCCCGCTGAAGGGGATCTCCGCATCATCCGTCGGCGCCACAATCGTCAGCGTTTGCGACGCTACCTGAATGGCCTGCTTGGCAACCGTGGCGGCGTTGCTGCACGCCTGCGGCGTTACCGTCAACGTATCACTTCCGCCACTACTGCCGGTGTAGTCCACCGTAAACTGCCCATTGCTGTCAGTGGTGCAATTACCGCCGGAACAATTGCTCCCGCTATGTGCGGCGATCGTATTGCCCGAGGACGACGATACCGTCAGAACCTGACTGCTGATCGGGTTATTCCCGGCATCCTTAAAGCTGACCGTATAACTTTGTTTCGCGTTCAACCCAACAGAAGCGGGGCCAGCGATCGAAATCGTCGTGCCAGCCTCCTGAATCTGAACCATATCGGAGACGCTGGAGGCCGTCGCAGTCACGTCGATCAACTGATTAGTCGTGTCGCCGCCAGTGGTCAATACCGCAGTCGCCCGACCAGTCGCGTCGGTTGTGCCGCTCGTGACCTGCAATGCACCGCCGGAACCACAGGAGCTTGCATCGAGCTTGGCAGCAAAATCGACCGAAACATCTGGCAGAACGTTGTTGTTTTGATCCTTGACGAGCGCGGTCAGCGTCACACCCTGACTTTCAGTGCTGGCGTTTGACGCAAGCTGTGAGCTGCTCGCAACTAGCGTCACTACCTTTACAGGATTGGTAACGGTCACCGATGCGACATTTGAGAGTGAGTTGGTTGCAATTTTCGCTTTGATTTGGTCAACCACAGTTGTCGCGGGATTACCGGCGGTGTAGCCCACAACTGCTCGGCCATCAGCACCCGTCACCACACTGGTAGCTGTTAATGAACCACCGGAATTGTTGCTCTTGAAGCTGAAGTTCACCGTGATATCGGAAACCGGATTTTTGGTCTTGTCCTGCACCACAGCGACCAATGAAACCGCCCCACCGCCTTTGACGGAAGGTGCGCTTTGTACAAAATTGAGGCTGTACGGATCGCCGGCCACGAACTGGACATTCGCAGTCTTGCTGAACCCGGCAATCTTCGCCGTAACCGTGGCAGAGCCGAGTGTCGACGCTGCCCTGAGTTCGAAGTCGGCTTGGCCGTTCTGGTCAGTCGGAACACTCGGGCCGTTCACCGCCGCCCCCGCAGAGGTAGAGAAATCGACGGTCACGTCAGGGAGCGGTGTGCCGTCGCTTCCGGTCACTACTGCACGAACAATGGCTGTGCTTGCCCCATCGGCTGGAATACTGGAGGAAAGCGCCGTTAGCGTGATGCCTCCGACAACCTCCGCAGAGCCGCTGACCGTAATTTTGACCTTGTCGCTGAGTCCTTCGGGCGCAACATTGGCTGACACCTTGACATCACCCGCAGCGGATGGCGCCGTCAGCACGACCGTCGCAGTACCGCTGCTGTCTGTCGTCGCCGACGATGCGGACAACGAGCCCGCCGTCGTGCTGAATTGCACGGCGTGATTCGGCACACCGTTGCCACTCGCGTCACGAACCGTCGCTGTGATCGACGTGGTACGGCTTGGCGCTACCGTGCTCGGGGCCGCAGTCAGCTTAATTGCCGTCGCCGTGCCGGCGGCGACGGTGAGCGACGCCGTGGCGCTGTAGCCACCGGACGATGCAGACAGCGTCACGCTGCCCGACGACGCGGGCGCGGTATAGGTCACCGAGACCTTGCCGCTGGCGTCGGTGACCGGTGCCGTATTGTCGAAGTCGCCGGCTGTCGCCGAAAAATTCACGGTCTTGCCGACCACGGCATGACCTGCGCTGTCGACAACTGTCGCGACGATCGTTTGCGACGCCATAGCCGTCGTCGATGGGTTCGCCGGCGAGATCGTGATGCCGCCAACGGATGCTGCGTCAGCGTCAATCACCACTGTGGCTTGCTGCGTCGCACTGCCGGACGTCAACTCAATGCTCTCCGAGCCGGCCGAGGTACCGGCGACGAAGCTCGCGCTCACGTTGCCGTTGGCATCGGTCGTTGCCGCGGCCGGGGTGACAGAGGAGCCTGAGCTGTTCGCCGAAACAATGCGGAAGTTGACCTGCTGACCAGCCGCGACCGGGTTGCTGTTCACGTCGAGGACTTGTGCGGAGATCGTTGCCGAACCACCCGGCACCACAGGGCTCGAAGCCACCGACACCACGAAGCTGTTCGGCGCGCCAGCCGAGACTTTCACGGTCGTCTGAGCAGAAAAGCCACCTGCGCTGGCCGTCACCGTCAGCGTACCCAACGTCGTTGGGGCCGTCATCGTCACCGAAGCTTGGCCGCTGCTATTGGTCGTTGCACTACCCGTGCTCGGCGTCAACACCGCGCCCGGCACCGAGAAGCTCACTGGCACGCCGGAGATGGCGCCGGAGCTGGTCTGCACGGTCGCACGCAGCGTTGTCGACTCACCCGCGGAAAGCTGTGACGCCCCGGCCGTGACCACGATGGATGTCACGCTCGCATTGTCCGCCGAAATTCCAACCGTTACGGCCGGGCTCGCCTGCCCACCAGCCGTCGTGGCCTTCAGGCTATCCGACGAGTAGCCACTGCTCGGCGCCGTGTATTGCGTTGATGCCTCACCATTACTGTCTGAGGTCACCGTCGTGCTCGCAAAACTGCCGCCGTTGGACTGCGCCGACGTTGTAGAGCTAAAAGTCACCGCCACGCCCGGCACGCGATTGCTGTTGGCGTCGAGCACAACCGCGCGCACCGAGGCCGCCCCCCCTGGGACCAGTGCCGTCGGCGAAACCGATAGCAGCACACTGCTCGGCGTCCCCGCCACAAATGTCAGCGACGCCGCAGCCGAGTAGCCGCCGGTCGCGGCCGTGATCGCGGCCGTGCCGACACGTGTCGGCGAAATCTGCAGGGCTGTCGCGATGCCGCTGGCGTTGGTGGCCGCCGTAACCGTCGCCGCCTTCGTCGTACCGGACTGCAGCTGATTGACCGACGTGCTGAACGTCACCACGACGTTCTGCATCGGATTGCCAGACGTATCCGTGACCTTCGCACTGACCGAAGTCTGCGTCGCCCCATCGGCGACAGCGGAACTAGCCCCCAACGTCAGGTTGATCGCGCCAATCTGCGCGGAACTGTTCGACACCGTCAGCGAAGCACTGCCACTCTGGCCGCCTGCCAGCGACGCCTTGAGCACGTCGGTTCCAAGCGCGGCACCGGCCTGGTACGTGGTTGCCGCACGGCCGTTGTCATCGGTGGAAACCAGGCTCGATGCGAACAGACCACCGCTTTGATTGGTGCTCGCACTCAAGGTCACCGACGTGCCGGTGACCGGATTGCCGTTGGCGTCCGTTACCTGCACATTGATAGAACTGGTACCGCCTGGCACGACGGTCGTCGGAGCCACGGACAGGCTCACCTGCGTTGCAGCACCAGCAACGAAGGCAACACTCGCCGCACCGGAAATGCCGGTTTCGGACTCGCGCGCCACGACCGTTGCGGTCCCGACGCTGGACGTCGAACGCAGATAAACCGTTGCCTGCCCGTTTGTGTCGGTCTGAGCGTTCGCGCTCGCCGCGAACGGATTCGACGATGGATCGGTGGAGAGCGTTCCCGCATTGGTTGCGAATGTGACCGTGCTGCCAGACACAACGTTGCCGTCGGTATCCGTCACCGTCGCCGTCAACACCGTTGAACTCGTGCCGTCGGCAATGATCTGGCTTTGAGCTGCAACCAAGTCCAGCGCCGCCACAGGCCCCGTATCGGTCGACCCACCCGTCGTGCTGCCGGTCGTCGAGCCGCCCGTCGTGCTACCGCCAAGGCTTCCTCCGGTCTGGTCGTCGCCCAGGCTCGCGCCTCCACAGGCACTCAGCATCAGAACCGACAAAAGGCTCACTGCACCAATCAGCTTACGCATGGACTCCCCCGTCCCCGCCGCACCACTTTGCGGCCTTGCAGAAATTCGATGCTATCCCGAAAAATCAAGTGAAACAAGAAACTCTGACACTTTATGAAACAACTTACGTAACAGGCGTGACATCAGGGAGCATCACCCCCTGCCGGCGGGCAGGCACGCTCAAAGTGGCAAGACGGCCTTGAATCACTGCCCTCAGCAGGCCTGCAGCCCGCTTTTGCTTGAAATACCTGACGTCACTGTGATCTCGGTCACAGAAATCGACGGATTCAGCATTTCTGAATGAAGCCGCGGGCGATATGCTCGCGCGAGGGGCTAAAAACTTGGGGATTAGGGATGCGGGGATACTTCCGCGCGGTTGCTGCCGCTGCGCTGCTCATCGGTTCAGGCCCGGCCATCGCCGCCCCGACCAAGGTCATCAAGACCGACCTCGCGGCGCTGATCGCGCAGGCCCAACCCAAGCCGGAGCAGTTCGCCGTCGACCGCAAGGTCGACCTGACGCCGGCGCAAACCGGCACCTGGACCATGACGGGGGACAAGGCTGTCTGGACGGCCTCCCTGCAGATCCCGGACGCCGTCTCGATGTCCTTCCGCGCCAGGCAGGTCAGCCTGCCGGCGGGTTCGTCGCTGGTCGTGACCGGTCCTGCCGGCGATCGCCCGCTGCAGCCCAAGCATTGGGCGACCGGTGAAGTGTCGTCCTGGCTGGTCAGCGGCGACACGATCGGCATCAAGCTGACGGTCCCGGCCGCGGCGAAGAACGACGTCGTCTTCCAGATCACCGACCTGTTTCCGGGCTTCAAGTCGACGCTCGGGATCGGCACGGGAACGAGCAAGGCCTATTCGGCCTATCTCGCCAAGGCCGCGCCGTCCAACGTCGGTAGCTGCGACCACAACTACTCGTGCTACGTCGACGCCTCGAACAAGGATCAGGGCGACTCGGTGGTGGGGATCATCCTCAACAACCAGAACAGTTGCACCGGCAATCTGGTGGCTGATGCGACGCACTCGTTCCGCCCTTACATCCTGACGGCGTCGCACTGCAACTACGAGATGGACGCCGACGGCCGCAGTGTCTTCCAGTTCTACTGGGCGGCGACCGTGCCTTGTGGCCAGGATCTGGACTACTACACCCAGGTCGGCGCGCCGATGACGCAGGGCGGCGTGGAGCGCATGCGTTACCAGGACTCATTACTGATCGAGGCGAACGACCCACCGCCGTATGGGGCCTATCCCTATTGGCTGGGGGTGGATGGCACGTTCGAGGATAACTGGACGTGCAGTAACAGCACTGGCAGCACGGTCTGCACTCGGCCTGGCACCGGCAAGGTGGTCCATCACGGACTCGCATTGACGAAGCAGTACACAATTACCAACGACTCTGGAACCGTCACTGCCGGTGTCAAGGACGGACAAAGCCTAAGCCTCGGCTATACCTATGACGCATGGCAGTTCAACATTGACTATTACAGCTTTGGGCGATTGCTGCCAGGCGCGTCAGGTTCCGCCATGGTAATCGGAGGACGCGCCATAGGCACACTTTCAGGTAACCGTGACAGTTCCGATGAAGCCTGCCCAACCCGATCGATCAGTGCTGAAAACTTCTTTCAGCGCTTGTCGGCGGTATGGGATGGCGGCGCCAACGCACAGACAAGCTTGAAGTACTGGCTTGATCCCCAGTCCTCTGGCGTAAATGCCACTGACGGCGCGCGTGATTCATCTCGCTCGGTGTCGGCCGATATCACCGCGTTCACCGTCAGCCCTCAGAATGCTGCTGCCGGTGATCCCATCACGCTGTCGTGGACGACTGGGCGCTCCGACGCCGCCTGTGATGTGACGAGCTCGATCTACAGCGCGACGGGTTTGTCGGGCGACGGGTCGATCACGGTGACCGGTACGGATGCTGCCAATGGCGATGTGCCGTTCACACTGACCTGCCACGTCGAGGGCGGCGAAGACACGAACGCCACGACCGCCGCCACCTTCACGCCAGCGCCGACGCCGACGCTGTCCCTCAGCATCTCGCCCAGCGAAATCACCGAAGGCGATACCGCGACGGCAACGTGGACGAGCTCCGACGCGGACAGCTGCACCAAGTCCGGCGACTGGAGTGGCCAAGCGGCGACCAATGGCACGATCTACCTCACCCCGTCGGCTGGGAGCTACAGCTACGTCCTGACCTGCTCCAATGCGGCGGGCTCGACGTCCCAAACCGTCACGCTGACCGTTGACAGCCCTGTCACGGAACCACCGACGGTGAGTATCAGCGCCAGCCCCACACGGATCACTGTCGGTCAGACCTCGACTTTGAGCTGGTCCAGTGACGGGGCGGACACCTGTGCGGGATCAGGGGACTGGAGCAATACCCGCGCAACGTCGGGCTCGGCAACCGTGCAACCCAGCAGCGCCGGCGTCTACACCTACACGCTGACCTGCACCAACGCCGCGGGCAGCAGCGCCGCGAGCGCGCAGGTGGCCGCGTCAGCGGCCGCGGGAGACCAGGACAGTGCAGGATCAGGTGGCGGTGGCAGCATGGGCGTCGACCTGTTGGCGCTCGCCGCGTTGTCACTGCTGCGTCGTCCGCGCCGAAGGCACTGAACTGGCGAGAGCATCAGCTGCACTCTGGTCGCGATGTGCGAGATCGGGTCGACCGCCGAGGCCGTTAAAACACGCAGTCAACGGGAAAACGAGAAGGTGGCGTCCCCGGCAGGGGTCGAACCTGCAACCTCACCCTTAGGAGGGGTGCGCGCTATCCAGTTGTGCCACGGGGACGTGGCGCGCAGTTTACCCGAGCCTCCGCATCAGGTCTTCCGTCAGAAGTTCGCCCCCGCCAACCCTGCGTTATTTCAGCACCTGCCCCAGAAACGCCTTGAGGCGCTCGCTGCGTGGCGCCTCGAAGAAGGGCTCGGGGCGGTCTTCGTAGACGATCTCGCCGGCTTCCATGAACACGACACGGTCGGCGACGGCGCGGGCGAAGCCCATTTCGTGGGTGACGACGCACATCGTCATGCCCTCGCGGGCCAGCACCTTCATGACGTCGAGCACTTCGTTGACCTTTTCCGGGTCCAGCGCCGAAGTGGGCTCGTCGAACAACATGATGTCCGGCTGCATGGCCAGCGCGCGGGCGATGGCGACGCGTTGCTGCTGACCGCCGGACAGCTGTGCCGGATGGGCGTCGGCCTTGTCGGCGAGGCCGACCTTGGCCAGCAACGCCTGGCAGCGCTCACGCAATTCGGACGTGGCCACCTTGCCGACCACGCGCGGCGCCAGCATCAGATTCTCGAGCGCGGTCTTGTGCGGGAACAGGTTGAACGACTGAAAGACCATGCCGACGTGGGTGCGCAGCCGGTTCAGATTGGCCTTGCCGCCGTGCACGGACTGGCCGAGCACCTGGATCTCGCCACTGGTGATCGTCTCCAGCGCGTTGAGCGTGCGCAGCAGCGTCGACTTGCCGGAGCCGCTCGGGCCGATGATGCAGACCACCTCGCCGCGTCGCACCGTCATCGACACCTGCTTGAGGCCGACCACACCATTGGCGAACACCTTGCCGACGTCACGGACCTCGATCAGCACTTCCGCCGCGGACTCAGTCATGGGCCAGCCTCTTTTCCAGACGGCGGACGAACAGCGACAGCGTGCCGGTCAGCACCAGATACATGAGCGCCACGGTGAACCACACCTCGAATGGACTGAAGGTCGACGCGACCACTTCGCGCCCCGCCTTGGTCAGATCGGTCAGCGCCATCACCGACACCAGCGACGAATCCTTGATCAGATTGATGAACTGCCCGGCCAGCGGCGGCAGCGTCTTCTTGAAGGCCTGCGGCAACACGACGTGACGCATCGCCTGCGGCACGCTCATGCCAAGGCTGCGCGCCGCTTCCATCTGCCCGCGCGGAATCGATTCGATGCCAGCACGAATGATCTCGGCAACATACGCCCCGGTGAACACCGCCAGCGCTGCAGCGCCGGCCGTGAACGCTGACAGCTTCAGCACCGTGCCGACGAAGAAGTAGAAGATGAATATCTGCACCAGCAACGGCGTGCCGCGGATCAGCTCGACGTAGGTCGTCGCCAGGCCGTAAACCGCCGGGTTCCTGGCAATGCGCCCGAGACCGGCGACCAGGCCCAGCAGCATCGAGAACACCAGCGCCACCGCCGACAGCTTCAGTGTCATCCACAGGCCCAGCGTCAACGGCCCGGCAACCAGGCCGCTTTTGCGCGCCAGCGCGTCGTTCTGGAACACCAGATCGCCGTCGCCAACCAGCAGCACGTCGAAGCCGGTGATGGTGTCGTGACGACTGCCGCGCAGTTCCTTGAGCGTCAGGCTTTTCTTGTCTGGCGCCACCGCGACAAAGCCGTCGTACGGCGCGCGCATCTCGGTACCGTCATTGTTGACGATGTACTGCGGGATGCGGTCCCAGCGCCAGGTATAGGCGACGCGATCGCTGGCGGCGTGCACGGCGATGCCGAACACCACCAGCACCAGCACGTACACGCCGTACCACATCCAGCGGCGTTGAGAAGATTGCATATGAAGATCCAGCAAGATTCGGCCCAGAACCGGACCGCGACGCGGGCGACCGTAGCAATTCGCCCCGGCGTCCCGCAATCGTCAAAAACCCGCGGCACGGATCTTGCCGCCTCCGCCGGAACCCTTTTCAGCCACGCGCTCCACGCAAGCGAAGACCCATGACGCCGACGCAGATCGCCCTCGTCCAGCACAGCTGGACCCAGGTCCTTCCCATCCGCACGCAGGCCGCCGCACTGTTCTACGGCCGGCTGTTCGAGCTCGATCCATCACTGCGTGCGCTGTTTCGCGCGCCGATCGCCGAACAGGGCGAAAAGCTGATGGACATGATCGACGTCGCGGTGCGTGGACTCGACCGTATCGACGCACTGGTCCCCGCCGTGCAGGCGCTGGGCGCGCGTCACGTCGGCTACGGCGTGCAGCCGGCACACTACGCCACGGTCGGCGCGGCGCTGCTCTGGACGCTGGAACAAGGGCTCGGCCCGGCTTTCGACGCCGAGCTGCGCAGCGCCTGGACGGCCGTCTATGGCGCGCTCGCCGGCGCGATGCAGTCGGCGACGGCGGTCACGCCGGCAACGTCAGACTGACGCGCAGGCCACCGCCATCGCGGTTGGCCAGCTGCAGGCGGCCGCCATGGGCCTCGATAATCTCACGCGCCAGCGCCAGACCGAGCCCGGTCCCGGCACGCTTGGTCGAATAAAACGGCAGCAAGGCATTGGCGAGCACCGACTCACTCATGCCGCTGCCACGATCGCGCAGTTCGAGCCGCCAGTTCACGCCGACGCGCAGGATTTGCAGCTCGATGTCGTCGGGCGCGCTACCGGCCTCGTGCGCGTTCTTGATCAGATTGATCAGCACCTGCTCGATCTGCCCGGCATCCAGCCGCGCCACCGCGTCCGGCGCCTCGCCGACGACCCGGAACGCGACCTGCGGTTGCAGCGCGCCGATCAGCGAGCGCCACGACACGTCATCGAGCCTCGGCGATGGCAGACGCGCGAAGGTCGCGTAGCCTTCGATGAATCCGTGCAGGTGCCGCGCCCGCGCACCGATACTGTTGAAGACTTCCGGCAGGCGTTCGATCTGACCGCGCCGCGCCAGCTCCGCGCCGGAATGCGAGAGCGATGAGATCGGCGCCAGCGAATTGTTGAGCTCGTGGCTCATCACGCGGATCACCTTCTTCCACGTCACCACTTCCTGGCGAGACAGCTCACGCGTCATGCGCCGAAACAGCAACAAGCGATGCGCGCGCCCCTGCAGGCGAAAGCCACGCTGCGAGACGTGGAAGGACTCCTCGCCTTCCGGAAAGTCGACGCTGAACAGCGCGTCGCCGCCCTCAGCCAGTGCCTCATGCAAGGCAGCAGGGCCGCTGGCGATGACGTCATCGAACGACAGTCCGGCCAGCGTGCGGCCATCGTTGAACAGCTGGCGTGCGGCCAGATTGGCGTAGGTAACATGCCCTCCGTCGTCGACCAGCATCAAAGCCGTCGGCGTGTTCTGCACCACCGTATCGAGCAACAACTCGCGCTGCGACAGATGCTGGCGCTGCTCACGCAGTGTGCGACCCAACTCGTTGTGCAACTGCGCCAGCTCACGCAGCGGACCACCACGTTCACTGGCAATCGAAAAGCTGTAGTCGCCGTCGCGATAACTGGCCACTGCACTTTCGAGTGCGCGCAACAGGCGCTGCACCGGCTGCAGTACCGCGCGAGCGGCCCAACTGGCACCGATCAACGCCACCGCCGCCGCCGCCACGATCGCCAGTGGCCACGAACCGAACCCATATTGCAGACACAAGCCGGCCGCGGCCGCGCACAACGCCACCAGTAGCGCAACCGCGGCGAATCGGGCTTCCAGTGAGAACGAAGGCATGTCGTGCCGGAGTCATTGCGTGCGCGAAGCTTAGAACCGAACCGGCCAAGCGCGCACGCCGCGATCAGGCCGGACTGGAAAAGCCGTGTCGTTCCATGCGCCGATACAGCGCTTGTCGCGACAGGCCGAGTGACTGTGCGGCGCGGCTGATGTTGCCGCCGTTGACCTTCAAGGCAGAGGCGATCGCATCCCGGTCCGGCTCCTCGGCGTTGCGACTGGCCGCGCGGCGCGGCGACAAACCGAGATCGGCGGCGCGGATCACGCCATCACTGCAAAGCAGACGCGCTCTTTCGATGGCGTTGCGCAGCTCGCGCACATTACCCGGCCAGTGATAGTCGACCAGCGCCTCGCGCGCATCGTCGGCAAAACTCGCCATGCCCTCGGCAAAGTGCTCGGCCAGCGGCAGGATGTCATCGCTGCGCTCGGCCAGCGGCGGCAGGCGCAACTCGATCAGATTCAGGCGGTAGTACAAATCCTGGCGGAAACTGCCGTCCTCGATCATTTGCGACAGATCGGCATTGGTCGCGCTGAGCACCCGCACCTTGACCTGGCGCGTGCGCGACGATCCCAGCCGCTCGAACTGTCCGGTTTCCAACACGCGCAGCAGCTTGATCTGCCCGGACAGCGGCAGATTGCCGATTTCGTCGAGGAACAGCGTGCCGCCGTCGGCTGCGTCGAAACGCCCTTCGCGCGCGCGATTGGCGCCGGTATAAGCGCCCGCCTCGGCGCCGAACAACTCCGCCTCGATCAAATCGGCCGGCAGCGCACCGCAATTGACGGCGATGAACGGCCCCTGCCGCACCGCCGAATTGGCGTGCACGATCTGCGCGATGCGTTCCTTGCCGGCCCCGTTCGGCCCGGTGATCAGCACCGGCACATCGGCGCGCGCGACCTGACAAGCCAGTTCGACGACCCGCTCGGTCGCCTCGGCACCGTAGACCAGTCCGCGCAAGTCATAGCGGCGCGCCAGTTCGTCGCGACGGCGGCGGCGCTCACGGCGCAGATCCGAGACCGTGCGGCTGGCTTCGGCCAATTCGAGCAGGTTCTCGACACTGGTCAGCAGCTTGTCGTCATCCCAGGGCTTGGCCAGATAGTCGGCGGCACCGGCCTTGACCAGTTCGACCGCCGTTTCCAGATGCGTCCACGCCGTCAGCAACATCACCGGCATGTCCGGATACCGTTCGCGAATCGCGCGGAACAGCGCCACGCCCTCCTCGCCCGACGTGGTATCGGCCTGGAAATTCATATCGGCAATCACCAGATCGACACGCTGCGCTGCCAACACCGCCATCGCCTCGTCCGGAGACGCAGCGACGATGGTCCGGATATCGCGCAGCGACAGCAACAGGCTCAGCGCCTCGCGCACCGCAGCGTTGTCATCGACGATCAGGACGGTCGGCATATTCGTTCGACGGCGCATGCAGCTTCGATGCAGCAGCCGTGTAAATCGTTGCAATGCGAAACGCGATCATATCGCCTCATCGCCCCCCGCCCCAAAAAGGGCGCGCCGACAAGCGACGCGCAATCTTGGGGGTAAAGCGGATCGGAAGCGGCCATGATCAGATGCTGCGGGTGGCCGTGGCCGGCGACACCTGGGCGGCGCGCGCCGCCGGCGCCAGCACGGACAATTGCCCGAGCAGCAACAGGCCCAGGCCGGTCGGTGGCAGATACACCCAAGGCAGGCGTTGCAGCTCGTAAACCTGCATCAGCGCCAGATTCAGTGCGACGGCCAAGCCCAAACCCAGCGTCACACCGGCGCCGACGATGATGAAATTCTCGATCTGGAAGTAGCGCAGGATGTCGCGCCGTGTGGCGCCGATCGCGCGGCGCACACCGATGCTGCGCGTACGCTGCTGTACCCAGAAACTGGCGAGGCCGACGATGCCGAGCGCAGTCACCATCAGCAGTGCCGCCATCACGCCCAGCAGCAGGCCGGCCATGAAGCGGTCCTTCTCGAAATAGGCCTGGCGCAGCTCCGTCAGTGGCCGGCTGTACGGCTCGTCGATGACCACATCCGGCATCGCCTGTCGCAGCGCCGCCAGCGACGCGCTCAGCACCCGCGGCAACGCATCGGGCGCGGCGCGCAGCAGATAGCTGCCGGCGAACTGCGGCCCCGGTACGCCAGTCACGAAGACCGACCAGTCGGCGTCCTTCTCCTCGCCGCCGCCCGGCCCCGGCACGCTCAGGTGATCGAGTACGCCGACCACATGAAAGCGGCGCTTGCCCACCCAGAAGGTCTTTCCCAGCGGATCTTCACCGGGCCAGAGATGCCGGGCCAGCACACGCGGAATCTGCACCGACGCTTCGTCCGGCACAAAGGCATGCACCGGCTGCGCGTCATCGGCCGTCGGCGCCCGTCCTGCGACCACGTGCAGGCCCAGCGCCTCGAAGCTGCCCGGCGCGCCAACGTAGAAGTCGACAACGCCAGCGAAGTGCCGGCCATCGGCATCGGTGGTGATGCCGGCATTGGCGACCGTCGGCCCGAACGGCACGGTGTTGATGATGCTGATCGACTGCACGCCCGCCACCGCGCGTACGGTCTGCAGTACGCGCGCATTGATGTCGCCGGCATCATCCGCATCGAAGCCCTGCAAGCGGATCGCCGCCAACGATGCTTCGTCGACACCGCTGTCGACGCGCAGCGCGGTCCACCGTGCGGCAATCAATGCGCCGGCATTGCAGAGCACGGCACAGGCCAGCGCGATCTCCGCCACCAGCAGTAGCGAGGTCAAGCGATGCCTGCGCAAGGCATGGAGGATGGGAAGGATATGCATGGCGCCGTCCTCAGAGGGCCTTCAACTGCATGGCCGGCGCGACGCGGCTGGCACGCAGCGCCGGCAACAAGCCGGCCAACAAGCTCGTCAGCAGTGCCAGCACGAAAGTGAAGACGAGCATCCCGGCATCGAGGTGCGCGAGATCAGCATAGGCCGCAGGCTGGCGCCGGATCAGCCACAGACCGGCCAACGTCAACAACCAGCCGCCGATGCCACCGAGCAGACCGATCGCCGCCGACTCGACCAGGCATTGCGCGAAGACGGCGCGACGCGACGCCCCGAGCGCGCGACGCAAGCCGAACTCGCCACTGCGGCGCAGGAACTTGGCGAGCAGCAAGCCGATGGTGTTGCACAGGCAGACCGCGAGAAACGCGAACGCCAGCCACGATTGCAGGCGCACGTCACTGGGCACGACGTGATTGAAATCCAGCCACTGCATCAAGGTCTGCAAGCGCGTGCCGGTGTAGACGAAACGGCCCAGGCTTTGCTGCTGCTTGGCATAGTCGTCCAGAAACTGGCGATAGCGCGCCACCTGCACATCGTTCGCCAGCTCTACCCACAAGCCGACCCAGACGCACGGCGCCGACTGCAGATGCCCCGGCGATGGCTGCGACGCCCAGCAGGTGAACGGCAGGAAGTTGCCGTCGTTGATCTCGATGCCGGTCTCGAACGGCGTATAAACGTCTTCCGGCGCTCGGTAGAAGTCGGCCGTATCGCCCTGCGAAAAACGTCCTGCACGGACATCGTAGAACAGCGGCGACGGCCGCCACGGCGCCAGCACACCGACGATGCGCACATCGGCATCACGCAGCCGTACGATGCGACCAACGCTGTTGACGCCGCCGAACAGGCGCTGATTGAGTGCCGACGAAATCACCGCGACGCGCGCGCGATCGGTATCGTCCTCCGTCTGCCAGGCGCCGCCGTAGCGAAACGGCACGTCGAACATCGCGAAGAACGACGCGGTGGTCGAGAGCATCGGGGCCATCTCCGCCGAGCGTCCGGCGTCCGATGCCCGCACCTTGACCGTGCTATTGACGATCAGCGCCTGACGCTCGGCACGATGGGCGCTCCACAGATCGACTGCCGACCGGTAGTCCAGCATGTCGAGCGGCGCACGATCGGCGCGGTGCGGACTGGGATCGGAATCGACCTGCGCGTAGAACAAGTGTGCACTACGCCCCGGCAGCGGATCGCCGGACAGCAGATGCATCACCGTCAGCGTCGTCATGCTGGCGCCGATGCCGACCGCGATCGCCAGCACCATCAGCGCGGTCAGACCGGGGCCTTGCCGCAGCCCCCGCCATCCCAGCTGCACGTAATACGCGAACATGTGGCGCGCCTGCTTATACCGTGCGCGTCGCGGTCGCTGGCGGCACCGACGCCGCGCGCAGTGCTGGCGCCAGGACCGCCAGCTGACCGAGCGCCCACAAGGCCAGCGCGCCGATCGGCAGGTAGAAGAACGGCAACCGCGGCAGCTCGTACTGCTGCATCAGCCAGCCACTGATCGCATACGCGCCGAGCATACCGAGCGCGATGCCGACGGTGACGATCAGAAAATTCTCGGTCTGGAAGTAATGCAGGATCTGCGCGCGCGTCGCACCCAGTGCGCGACGAATACCGATCTGACGACGACGGCGCTGCACCCAGAAACTGGCGAGGCCGACAATGCCCAGCGCCGTCACGATCAGCAGCGACACGACGACGGCGATCAGCAGACCCGCCATCACACGATCCTGCTTGAAGTACTTGCTGCGCGTATCGCTGAGTTTGTCGGCGCTGAGCACGATGCGGTTCGGCGACACGCTCTTGAGCTTCTTTTTCGCCGCCGCGATCAGTGCGTCGCGATTCGCCGGGTCGGTGCGCAGCACGAATTGCCCGTAGCCCAGGCTCAGGCGCACCGGTAGCAGCATGCTGGTATCGGCATCGATCAGGTCGCTACCGAAGTTGGGGCGCACCAGATGTTCGACGATGCCGACCACGCGCGTCGGCTTGGTATCGTCCAGATAGATGCTCTTGCCGATCGCGTCTTCGTTTCCGAACAGCCGCGTCGCCATGGTCTTGGTGATGATCACGGCCGACGGTGGATCGACCTTGCCCTTGAGCACATCCTCGAAGTTCAAAAACTCGTCCGGCAGAAAGCCACGCCCGGCGATCAGCTTGAGCCCGAAGGTATCGAGCAGATGCTCATCGGCGTAATAGGCCCCGACATTGGCGCTGGTGTGCTGCTGGTCGGGCGCCAGCTTCACGCCGGTATTCCACGACGAGTGACCGAACGGAATCTGGTTGACGATCGTCGCCGACTTCACGCCCGGCAGACTGCTCAATGCGCCGAGGTCCTCCTTGGCGCGCACCATCGGATCATCTTCGCCGCTGGCACCGATACCGGCGGTACGGATGTAGACCAGTTCGTCTTCGGCGACGCCGCTCGGCACGTGACTGCGTTCGAGGCGGTGCGTGATCAGGAACAGGACGTTGCAGATGATCGCGCACGACAGCGCGATCTCGATAGCGATCAAAGCCGCGGCCGTCTTCTGCCGCTTCAGCGCCGCCAGTATGGGTGCGATATCCATGATGAATTCCTCAATCGCTTTTCAGTTGCAGCGCCGGCGTCACCTGGCAGGCGCGCCAGGCCGGCAGCAGGCCGGACAGCAAGGCCGTGATCACCGCCAGCAACAAGGTCATCAACAACATCGTCGGATCGATGTGCGCAAGACTGGCGTAGTCGGCCGCCTGCTGGCGCACCCCCCACAACCCGAGCAGCGCCAACAGCAATCCAATGACCGCGCCCGCGACGCCGACGGCGCCGGCTTCGACGAGAAACTGCGCGAAGATCTCGCGACGCGGCGCGCCGATCGCGCGACGCACCGCGATCTCGCCGTTGCGGCGCAGGAACTTGGCCAGCATCAAACCGATGGTGTTGACGAGACAGACCGCGAGAAAGCCAAACGACAACCAGACCTGCAGGCGCACGTCCGACGGCACGACCTTCTGATCGTCCAGCCATTGCATGACATTCGGCAGCCGCACGTTGTTCGGGCGCGGGAAACGTCCCTGGCTGCGCTGCTCGTCGGAGTAGTTGTTGAGGAAGGCCTTGTAGGCCTTGACCTTGTCCGGTGAATCGAGCTCCACCCAGAACTGCAGCCAGGAGCAGTTCGGCGAGTGCACCTGGTCGCCATCCGCCGTGTTGTCCCAGCAGTCCATCGAACCGTTGCGACCGAATTCCAGCTCCATCGCCGTCGACAGTGGGAGAAAGATCTCTTCGTAGTCGCTGTAGCGCGCACTGTTGAGATCATAGAAATGCGGTGTCGGCCGCCAGTTGTCGAGCACACCGACCACGCGAAAGTCCGTACTCTGGATGCGCAGGGTCTTGCCGACGCTGTTGCCGCCCGAGAACACTTTCTGGTTGAGGCTCTTGGAGATGACCACGTCGCGCGCGTGCGCGTCGTCATCGGTCGCCTTCCAGCCACCGCCATACTGGAACGGCACGTCGAACATCGCGAAGAAATCGGCCGTCGTGTAGCGCGCATCGACCGAGAACGGATCAATGGCGGCACTGTCCGGCAGAACCACCGCGCCACCGCCCGTCATCAATGCCTGACGATCGGCACGCTTGGCCTTGAGCAGATTCATGCCGTCCGGATACGTGACCTGCTCGGCCGGCGCTTCGCCCGGGTGGTAATCGTTGATGCTGCGCGGATCGACCTGCGGATAGAACAGCTGCGCGCTCTTGGCCGGAATGGGATCGCCGGACAACACGCGCAACACCGTCAGGGTGGTGATGCTGGCGCCGATGCCGAGGCCGATGGCCAGCACCATCAACGCCGTCAGCGCCGGGTTCTTCCTGAGGCTGCGCGCCGCCAGCCAGGCGTAGTAGCGGAACATGGTCGGCGCCTCAGCCCATCGCCTGCGCATTCATGCGCAGCGTCGGCGCTTCGCCGAGATCGACGACCTGGCCGTCGATGACGTGCACATTGCGCTGCGCGCGCGCCGCCAGTTCCGGGTCATGCGTGACCATGACGATGGTCGCCCCGTCGCGATGGATGTCCTCGAGCAACTGCATCACGGCACGTGCCATCTGCGAGTCGAGATTACCGGTCGGCTCGTCGGCCAGCAGCAGTTTCGGGCTGCCCGCCAATGCGCGCGCGATCGCCACGCGCTGTTGCTGACCGCCGGACAGTTCGGCCGGATAGTGGCGCATGCGCGCCGACAGGCCGACGCGCTCCAGCACCTCGCCGATGCGCTTCTTGCGCTCGGCGCCGGGCATGCGCCGATAGCGCAGCGGCACGTCGACGTTGTCGTAGACGTTGAGGTCCGGAATCAGGTTGAAGGCCTGGAAGATGAAGCCGATCTTGCCGTTGCGAATGCGCGAGCGTGCGTCGTCGCCCAGCTTGCTGACGTCTTCACCGTCGAGTTCGTAGGTGCCGCCGGTCGACGTTTCGAGCAGGCCGGCGATATTGAGAAACGTGGTCTTGCCCGAACCCGACGGCCCGGTCACCGCCACGAATTCGCCGGGCCGCACGTGAATCGAGAAGTCGCGCAGCGCATAGGTCTCGACAACCTCGGTGCGAAACGACTTGGACAGATGCGTCATCTTCAACATGGGATGGTTCTCCAGACGAATGGGGCTCAACGGCTCAGGGCGACGCGATCCGCGTCGTGGAACAGGTCGGAACCGGCGATGACGACTTCGTCGCCCGGCTTCAGACCCTCGAGAATTTCAACCTTGTCGACGCTGGCGACACCAAGGCGCACCGGCTGCTTTTCGGCGATGTCGCCATGCACGACGTAGGCGGTCTTGCCGCCGTCGACATCGACGAACGGGCCGCGCGCCACCGTCAACACGTTCTTGCGCTCGTCGAGCACCACGCGCACCGACAGGCGCTGACTCTGACGCAGGCCCTGCGGCGCCTCGCCGGTGAAGCGCGCGCGTGCCGTGACTTCGCCGTTGACGACTTCGGGCGCCACCGAGCTGATTTCACCCGGCCATTCGCTGCCGTTGCCGCGTATCGTCGCCGGCATGCCAACCGCCAGGTCGCGTGCGAAGCTCTCCGGCACCTTGATCTCGACTTCGAGCTTGGTCAGATCGACGACCGACAGCAGCGCCGCATCCTTGGCAACCGTCGTGTGGTCGACGACCATCAGCTGGCCGATCTGGCCGTCGACCGGCGAGCGCAGCGTCAGCAGGTCGACCTGCCGCTGCAGGTCGTCAACGAGCAGTTGCTGGCGATCGCGTGCCAGACGCTTGGCCTCGACATCGAAATGCCGGCCTTCCTTCTGCAGATCGTGGTCGGTCTGCGCGCGCTTCAGCGAGATTTGCGCCTTTTGCAGCGCCGCCTTGGTGCGCAGCACCTCGATCTCCGGCGTCACGCCGAGATCGAAGGCCTGCTTGGTGCGCTCGTATTCGGTTTGCGCGGTCTGCAGGTCGATCTGCGCCTGATCCAGCGTCTGCTCGGCGACGATCGCCTGCTGCCGCGCATCGAGCTGTGCGCGCGAATAATCGACCTGCATGCTCTGCAGGTTGGCGCGTTCCTGGGCCAGCTTGTTGGTCAGCTCCGGGCTGTCGACGCTGCCGATCACATCGCCCTGCGCAACCTTGTGCCCCGGGTTGACGGTGAAGTGCACGGAGCCGGCGGCCGGCGCGTACAGCGTCGGGCTCACTGCCGCGACCACACGGCCTTCGGCGGCGATGTCCCGCACCAGCGTGCCGCGCTCGACGGTGGCGATCGACAGCCGCTCGCGGCTCACCGAGCCGCCAGCCGACAGCATGCGCATCATCGTCGGCACGATCAGCACCAGCAGCACCACCACGCCGAGCCCGATCAGCAACGGCTTGCGCTGCCGCTTCCACCACGGCGCCTGCACGATCGGCTGATCCTGTGCGCTGGTATCGCGAATCATCATGGTCATCCCAGTTCCTCGGGGCTTGTGCCGTAATGGCGCAAGCCCCATACCAGGCTGCGAATATGTCGCAGCCTTTTGATTTAAATCGATTTTCTAAAAATCACCGCAAACACTTCAGCGTCCGCGGACAGCCCGACGGACAGTCCGGACAATGCGCGGACACCGCTCACGGCGCCGGCTCCGCCGGCATCGCCACGGTCTTGCCGTCCGCGGCGAGCACCGCGTCGACGGCATCGAGATCGGCCTCGGTCAGCCGCCCCGCCTGCGCCTTGAGCTTGAGGCTGTTGGTCAGGTAGTCGTAGCGCGACTGGTAGTAAGCGCGCAGCGCCGAGTAATAGTTGTTCTGCGCATTGAGCAGATCGAACTCGGTGCGCGTGCCGGCTTCGACGCCGTTCTTGCTGGCGTCGATCGCGGTCTGATTGGCCTGCACCGCCAACTGCGCCGCGTGAATCGTGTGGATGCCGCTGAGCACGCCGCGATACGCCGCCAGCGTGTCGCGCTCGGTTTGCCGCAGCTGCGCCGTGTAGTCGGCCTGCGCCTCGCGGAACTGCGCTTGCGCCTCGCGACTCTGCGAGCGCACCAGGCCGCCCTGGAAGATCGGCCACTGCGCGACAACGCCGATGCTGTCGACGCGTTGGTTGCCGCCAAGGTCGGTCGGCAGCAGGGTTTTGCCGACCGAGCCCTGTAGCGAGATCGTCGGCCAGTAGCGCCCACGCACCACGGACACGCCGCGCTTGGCCGCCTGCACCGCCAATTGCGCGGCTTGCACGGCGTAGTTCTGGTCACGTGCCGCCGCCAGCCAGTCGTCGGCATTGGCCGGCTGCGGCGACACCAGCGGAATCTCGTCACGCAGCGGCGTGATCGGCAAATCGCGGCCGGTGATCTGCTGCAGCGCGCGCTGCGCGTCGAACAGGGTCAGTTCGGCATCGCTGACCGACTGCTCGGTCAACGAATGAAAGGCCTGCGCCTCCTCGACGCCGATTCGCGCACCGAGTCCGGTCTGCAACTTCTTTTGCGCCTGATCGACGAGCGCGCCATAGGACGCGCGTTCGAGACGGTTGGCCTGCAGATTGTCGGCCGCCGACAGCACCGCGAAATAGGCCTCGGCGACGCGCAGGATCAGTGACTGCTCGGCGTCGCGGTACTGTGCTTCGGCCTCGGCCGCCTGCAGGCTGGCCTGCCGCAGTTTCTGAAACGATTCGACACTCCACAGCGGCTGCGTCAGGTCCAGCGAAACCGTCTTGTCCGTCCCGGACAGGTGCGTCGTGTCGCTGACCGGCGTCGGATCGGTTGGGTCGCTAACCGACGAACTGCTGCCGTCGAGTACATAGCGCTCGCGCGTGATGCTGGCGTTCGCCGTCACCTGCGGTAACAGCAGCGAGCGCGCCTGCGGCTGCGCCTCGATCGCCGCGTCGCGCGCCGCCGCGGCCGATTCGAGCACCGCGTCGCTGCGCTGCGCCGCGTGATAGGCGTCGAGCAGGCTGTTGGCCCGCGCTGCCCCACCGACCCCCAACAGGCTGATCGCCAGCCCCCACACCGCCATGCGCATCGTCGTGTCCTCTTTCACCTTTGTGGCCATCAACGCAGCTCGCATGCCAAGTCAAAAAATCAAATCAAGACATTGTTTTTATACGATTAATTTTAAAAATCGCGTGACGAAACGCTGTCCGCGAACAGCGCGCCGGACAGTAGCGGACAGTGATGCGGGCATCGCGCGGACGTCGTCACCGGCCGACCGCGAATCAGCCGGCGCATTCGGGGAAGCGCGCGCAGCTGTCAAGAAGCCGATACACATTGTTTTTCTTTGCATGCTTTGACGGTGAGAAACCTGTCGCGCATCGTCATCGGCAGTCGAAATAAATTAGTATCCTTTTGTTTAACATATAAAATTTATTAATTTTGGCGCCCGTCAGAATCCACGCAGGCGCTTGAACAAAAATACGGAAAATTTATTGAAACATTAAATTTGTTACTTCATAAACAGTTTGTTACGAGATAAGCGTTAGGAAAACCACCAAATCGAACACGATCGATTGACCACCTTCATTTCGTAAAAATAGCCTCGCTCCCGATCTGGCTTGCCTCTTCGCAGTCGCGCTTTCGCGCGGCAGTCGCTGAGGCCGCCAGCCTTTCACATGGGAGTGATGAATGAACAAGACGAACCCGCTGCGGCGAACGCAGCTCTGGACCCTCAGCGCGTTGGCAATCGCCGTGGCCAACACGTTCACGCCGTGTAGCGCGCAGGCCGATCAGGATCAGGACGACACGACGCAGGCTGCATCGGCGTCGAAGACCGACGATCAGAACATCGAAACCATCGTCGTGACCGGTTCGCGCATCAAGCAGATCGATCTGGCCGGCCCGTCGCCGGTCACCGTCATCAGCAAGGAGGAGATCGAGCAGAGCGGCAAGCTCACCGTTTCCGACTATCTGCACGACATGAACTACAACAGCTTCGGCTCGTTCGTGCCGGCATCCGGCTACGGCGGCGGCGCGGCCGGCGGCGCCGACATCAGCCTGCGCGGCCTCGGCTCGGAACGCACGCTGGTCCTGATCGACGGCCGTCGCATGCCGCTGGACCCCGGCTTCAGCGCGACCGCGGCGAACCTCAACATCATTCCGTTCGCGATCGTCGATCGCATCGAGGTGCTGCGTGACGGCGCCTCGGCGATCTACGGCTCCGACGCCATCGGCGGCGTCATCAACGTGATTACCAAGAAGGACTTCAACGGGCTGGAGTTCACCGGGCAGCTCGACCGCCCGACCGGCAGCGGCGGCGACGGCGCCAACGCGACGTTGACCGGCGGCCTCAGCAACGACAAGGGCAACATCTACTTCTCGCTGGACCACGCGCAGAAGGATGCGATCTCCTACAAGGACCGCAGCTGGGCGAAGGGCGCGTACAGCGCCTATGGCAACCCGGGTACGGTCGCCTATGCGGTGAACCCGACGACGGGCGACGAAGATACCTCGGTCGAAGGCGTCAGCGGCGGCGCCATCGCATGTCCGTCGAGCTTCGACTCGGACAGCACATACAAGGACTCGGCGACGGTCGGCGATATCTGCCGCTACCGCTTCGGCTCGGTGGCCTGGATCACGGCGGCAACGGCGCGCGATACGCTCAGCGTCGGCGGCAATTACAACTTCAACCCGGGCATCACCGGCTTCACGCGCATGTCGCTGACGCGCGGCGAATCGAAGTCGGTCTACGCCCCGGCGCCGGCTTCGTCGGGCTTCGACAATGACGTCGGCCTACCGATGATGTCGGCCGACAACGTCAACAACACGACCGGCGACGATCTGTATTTCTATCTGCGCCCGACCGAGAACGGCGCGCGCGTCGACACGATTACCGACACGATCGTCGATCTGGTCGGCGGCGTGAGGGGCAGCTTCGACCTCTGGCGGCCGACGGACTGGGAGGTCGCCCTGACTCATTCGCGTTACGCACAGACCGACATCGGGACCGGTTACGGTCTGGCGTCGGCGCTGCAGGCCGCGATCGACGACGGCACCTACAATCCGCTCGATCCGTCGTCCAACACCGCCAGCGCGGCCGATGCGTTCAATTACACGATCTCCAACAACAATCTGTATGTGAACCAGGGCATCGACGGCCATCTTTCGATCGATAATCTGCTCAGCGGCAGCTTCCGCGTACCGCTGGTGATCGGCGGCGAATACCGCGACGAGGCGTTCCGTCAGCTCAGCGACGCGCAGAGCGACACGTCGTTCGTGCTCGACGACACCGGCACCATCACCGACTATCACCTGTCGAACGTCTACGGCTCGTCGGGCGGCAGCTCGCAGGGCGGCCGCAGCGAATACGCCATGTATCTCGAAAGCGAGCTCGGCTTTCTCGACAATCGCCTGACGGTGGACGGCGCGCTGCGCTACGACCACTACAACTCCGGCGCGGCGCGCACCAGCCCGAAGATTGCCGTCGCGGTGCGCCCGGCCGACTCGCTGCTGTTGCGTGCGTCCTACAGCGAGGGCTTCCGTGCGCCAACGCTCTACGATCTCTACGCGGCGCCGTCGCAGAGCTTCGAAGCGGCCGAGGATACCTGGCTGTGCGACAGCTCGGGCGACAGCGACGCGTGCGATCAGAGCGTGCAGCGGCAGTCGTTCTTTGTCGGCAGCGCAGCCCTGAAACCGGAGACGTCGAAGAACATCAGCGCCGGCGTGGTCTTCAACCCGATCGACAAACTGAGCCTCGAGATCGACTACTACGACATCAAGCTCAAGAACGGCATCGAATCGCTGACGGCCCAGCAGGTTCTCGACAACGACAACGACTGCCGCAACGACGGGGAATCTGACGGCTGCACCGATTCGGCGACCAAGGGGCACGTCTATCGCAATACCGACGACACGGTGAACTTCCTCTACATCCCGAAGATCAATGCCTCGAACATCGATACCGACGGCTTCGATTTCTCCGGCAAGTATCAGGTCGGCATGGGCCGCGCCGGACGCCTGGGCCTGACGCTCGATGTCTCATATGTGCTCTCGTACAAGGTCCAGGACGGCGCCGGCGAACAGACCTACGACTACATCGGCTCGATCCTCTATCCGTCGACCAAGGGCAAGTTCGGCGTCAATTGGGATTACCGCCGCTTCACGACCTCGGTGATCACCAACTACACGTCGAAGACGCGGGATTGCGACTACACCGGCGGCTGCGGGCTCGGCGACGTTCCGTCGTTCACGACCTATGACGCACAGCTATCGTGGATCGCGCCGTGGAACAGCACCTTCACGGTCGGCGTCCGCAATCTGACCGACAAGGATCCGCCGGCCAGCGACTACTACGCCGGCTCCAGCGATCCGCAAGGGCGCGTCAGCATGCTCGGTGTCTACAGCTTCGAAGGCCGTGTCCCTTACCTCAGCTACAAGCAGGACTTCTGAGTCCGACAGTGAAGCGAAAAGGGCCCCGTCATCGGGGCCCTTTTCATTGGCGACACGCGTCGTCGGCAGCGACGGAATGCTCATGTCGCCGCCAGCACGTAGTCGATCGCGGCGCAGACCGCGGCGACCTGCGCCGCGTTGCACTGCGCCGGCGTCGCCCGCGGGCTGTCCGGGTAGACCTCGGTCGTCGTCCGGTAGCGCGCCGCCGTCACCCCGGCGCACAGGCCCAGGCGCTGTAGCGGGTATTCGATGACACCGTCGGCCACGGCCGGTGAACCGATGATTTCGCCGCGCGCGTCGGCCGGCGCGATGTGCGTGACCTGCTCGACCGCCGCAATGATCGCCTGCTGAAAGGCCGGCTGCGGCGCATCGCTGTCGTCGACCAGATAAAAGCCGTCGGGAATCTCGCCGGGCTGGTAGTCGATGCCGTCGCGCGCCGCCAACGCCGGACGAAACTCGGTTTCATCGGTATCCGTCGTTTCGTGCAGATCGATATGCATCACCACCCGCTCGCGCAGCGGCGCCAACAGCGCCATCACGGCCGCCGCTTCCGGCGCCGGACTGTCGGCGCGGAACGAGCGATTCGGATCGACCGCCTGCGGATTCCAGCGGTGAATCCGTTCATAGCCCCACGGGCTCACACACGGCAGCACCAGCAGGTTGGCGCGCCCGGCATATGCCCCAGCCGCCTGCTCAAGAAACTGCAGCGCACCATGCACGCCGCTGGTCTCGTAACCGTGAACGCCGCCGGTCACCAATACGGTCGGCAGCGCTTCATCCCAGGCACGATTGCGGATCGCGAACAGCGGGTAGACATCCGGCGCGTAGTCGAGCTGCCCGTATTGCATCACGTCGTACTGCGCGCACAGAGCGTCGATACGGGGCAAGACATCGACGTCGTAGCGGCGCTGCCGTGACTGCCCAGCACGCCATTGGGCGATTTCCGCAGCCCCCCAACGCACCCCGGGCGTTCCGATCGGATAAGGCAATGGCTCGGACATCGTGGCACTCAAGTCGGGGGAATGGCGGCAGTGTAGCCGCATTGATCGCACACCTCCGCCCCACCGCCGGGGATACCGCATGCGGGCTGTTCACGCCCGGTCCGGCACATCGCGCTACCGTGTACCGCCGAACCGCGATTCAAGACTCGCTCACAAGGAGCTCAACGTGACATCCAAGATCGGCGCCTGTAGCTGGACGCTGGGCATCACCGACCCCGAACGCATGCTGTCGTTGCTGCACACGCTGGGCGTCAGCCACTATCACTATTGCGAAGATGCGCTGCAGACATCGCCCGAACGGCTGGCTTCGCTGAGTGCACAAGCCGGCCTGCGCATTTCCGCCGTCGATCCGTTCAACGCTTTTCCCGAAGCCGGCGCTGCACGCACCGAGGCCAACTGTCTGGCCTTGTACGCGCGCTATATCGACTTTGCGGCGCGCTGCGGCGCCGGTGCCATTTGCTTTCAGGCCGTGGGAATCTGGGCAGGTCATTTCGACGCCCCGCGCGAGGGGCTGGTGCGCTGCGTCTCGCAGTTGACGGCACTGGCGCTGAAGCGCGGCGTGCAACCGGTCTACGAGATCGTCAACCGTTACGAGTCGCCACTGATCCACACCGTCGGTGAAGCGCTCGACACCCTTGCCGCACCGCTCGCACAGGGTCTGAGGCTGGTGCTCGACAGCTTTCACTTGCAGATCGAAGAGCCGGATCCGGTCGACGCCATCGCGGAGGCGCTGCCCTATCTACACGAATATCAAATCTCCGATTCGAATCGCGGCGCCATCGGCGAGGGCCATATCCCGTTCGCAGCACACAAGGCAGCGCTGGATGCGGGCGGTTACGAACGCGATGTGATCGTCGAAACCGTGTTGCCGGAGTGCGGCTACCATCAGCCGCCCGCGAATGCGCAACAGTTGCAGCGGCTGGCCGCGCAACAGCGTCAATCGGTCCACGCATGGACCATGCTGTAACGCGAGCCGCACCGACACTGTCGCAAATTTCATCGCGTTAACCGGCTTTCGCCTCCCGTCGACATGGCATGCTCATTGACGCGGCAGTCGCCGCGCTACGCACAGCGGGGCCGTCTTATCGTCGAGCGCTAAGCAGCTACACAGAGACGCAGGAGAGCGATTTCTGCCGGGCACAGGAATCCACCGAAGGAGCAAGCTCCCATAAACTCTCAGGTATCAGGACTGCGATTCTGTTTGCCGTCTGAAGAGTGATGCCGGTGCAAAGCCGGCGTCCACCGAAGGAGCAAGCGCGGCGGGAGTCGCGTGAAACTCTCAGGTTCCCGGACAGAGGGAGCGGCGCAACGCCCGGTTTCGACCGGGACGCTGTCGTTCACTTTCTCGAAATGGGGATTTCATGAAACATCATCCAAGGTACGCTCGCGCCACACGCGAGGCCGCGCACAGCATGCGGCCCGACGGCGCATCCCACGATGCCCGCGTGGGCCTGATGGGGCTGCTGTTGATTGCCCTGGCGGCGATCGCGCTGGCGTTGACCGCAACACCGGCGCGCGCCGCCACGTCCGGCATCGCCGGCCTCACGCGTCATGACGGCTTCGTACCATTCTGGTTCGATCCAGCCGGCCGCGTCCTGATCGAAGTCCCGGTCTTCGACCAGGACGTGTTGTACTACGTGTCGGCCGCCACCAGCCCCGGCTCGGTCCAGGCGCCGGTCGATCGCGGCATCATGTCCAGTGCGGTCATTCACTTCGAGCGCTCCGGCTCGAAAGTGATCGTCGACCAGATCAACACCAACTTCCGCGCCACGACCAGCAGCGCCGCCACGCAGGAAGGCGTGGCCGACAGCTTCCCGACCTCGGTGCTCGCGGTGCTGCCGGTGGTCTCGGAAAGCGGCGGCAAGGTGGTCGTCGACGCCACACCGCTGTTCATGCGCGACGCTGCCGGCATCTCCGCGCGCTTCAAGCGCGCCAAGATCGGCGACTACAAGTTCGACGCCTCGCACAGCGTGTTCTACCCGAAGCGGATGAAGGCATTCCCGGAAAACACCGAGATCGAGACCGTCTCGACGTTCACCTCGGCGTCGCCGAGCCCGGTGTTGCGCAACATCACCCCGAGCCCGGGCACGATGACGATCCGCATCCATCACTCGTTCCTGAAGGCGCCGGAAGGCTATACGCCGCGCGTGGCCGACCCACGCATCGGCGTCAACAGCATTGAATTCACCGACTATTCCAAGCCGATCGACGAACGGCCGGTCACCGAATGGATTCGCCGCTGGCGCCTCGAAAAGAAGGACCCGAACGCGGCGCTCAGCGAGCCGAAGAAGCCGATCGTCTATTACTTCGATCCGGCCATTCCGGAACCGATCCGCACGGCGGTCAAGCAAGGCTTGCTGTGGTGGAACAAAGCCTTCGAGCAAGCCGGCTTCAAGAACGCGATCGAAGCCAAGGACGCGCCGCCGGACATGGATCCGATGGATATCCGCTACGCCTACGTGCTGTGGATTCAGCGTGACGAGCGCGGCTTCTCGTCGTCCGGCACCTTCATCGACCCGCGCACCGGCGAGGTGCTGGGTTCCAAGACCCATCTGGATACCTTCCGCCTGCGCACCGTCGCGAACTTCTACGACGCCTACAGTGGCGCGCTGCCGGAGGACGGCTCGGGCATCACGATCGCCGATCCGTCGCTGGTCAGCGAAGACCGCTACAACCAGATGCCGAAGGGCCAGCGCGACATGGCCTTCCTGCGTCAGGCGCTGCTGGCCGCGCACGAGCTGGGCCACACGCTTGGCTTCGACCACAACTTCAACGCCAATCTCAATGATCGCTCGTCGGTCATGGAGTACCCGACGCCGCGCGTCACGGTGAAGAACGGCAAGCTCGACCTCAGCCAGTCGTTCATGACCGCGGTCGGCGCCTACGACGACTACATGGTGCGCTACGCCTACACGCCGTTCCCGAAGCAGCAGGAACAGGCCGGCCTGGCCAATATCATCAAGCAGATGCACGACGACGGCATCGTCTACACGCTGCAGAGCGACCCGCGCTACACGTGGTACGACGATCGCGAAACACCAGTCGAAAACCTGCGCGAGACGGCCGCCGTGCGCAAGCTGGCGCTGGCCCACTACGGCCCGCAGATGCTCAAGCCCGGCGAGCCGATCGGCGCGATGCGCGACATGCGCCTGTGGATGGTTTACCTGGAACAGCGCTACGCGATCGAGTCCGCACTCAAGTACGTCGGCGGCATGTTCCAGAACATCACCGTCAAGGACGAAGCGCGCCCGCTGCCGCCGACGCAGTTCATTCCGGCCGATGAGCAGCAACAGGTGATGAACCTGCTGATGGACGCCGTCGATCCCAAGAATCTGGAGATTCCGGAGTCGCTGCTGATCCAGCTGGCGCCGGACCCGGGCAAGAACCTCGAAGACATGTCGTCGGACCCGGTCTTCGATCAGCTGCGTGCGGCACGCATCCTCGCAGCGCTGGTGATCGAGCCGCTGTTCGACGCACAACGCGCTTCGCGCATGGTGGCCCTGGGCGCGCGCAAGCCCGACACCTACACGTTCCCGCAGATGGTCGACACGGTCATGGCCCACACCTGGGGCGCGAAATCAGGTGGCAACGCCCAGCAGAGGGCCCTGCTGCGCGTCACGCAGGACGTGGCCATGCAGTCGATGATGGAGCTGGGCGCGGCGGCTGACACCGCACCGGAAGCACGTGCCTATGTGCTCGACCAGCTCACCCAGCTGGCGCAGGACCTGCAGTCCCGCAAGGACAGCGACCCGCTGACCGCCGCGTTCTATCGTCAGTCGGCCCGCGACATCCAGCGCTACCTCGATGATCCGAGTGACAACGTGCCGAAGAACGTCATGCCGGACTGGGGCAAGGGCCCGCGCTCGCGCTTCCCGCAGCCGCCGGGGCCGCCGCTATAAGCACGGCTTCGCGCTGATGTCATGGGGCGCGCATGCGGAGAACATCCGCATGCGCGCCTTTTTGTTGAAGCGCCCATCAACGACGCTGGTACTGCGAGCCTCACTGACCGCCGGGATCGGCGGTGGCGGCAGGCGCGTCCGGACCAATATTGTGATCGAGAAAGCCGATCAGCTTCGCAAAAAACGCCTGCCGATCCTCAGGCTTGTAGAAGCCATGCCCCTCGCCGGTAACGGCCATCCACTCGTACGGATAATGCCGCTTATCGAGCGCGTCACGTAGTGATTCGGCCTGCGAGAACGGCGCCCGCTTATCCGCCGTGCCGTGGACAATCAGTAGCGCTGCTTTCAACTTGTCGACGTGCTCGACCGGCGACGCCGCAGTCAAATCGGCGCGATTGTCACCAATGAATTCGGCAATGAAGCCTTCACCACTGGAAGTTTCCCCGATATCACTGTCGTCAGCCAGCTTTGGCAGATCGTAAACGCCGGCATATCCCACCGCACAGCGATACAGATCTGGTGCACGCTCGGCACTCATCAGCGCCGCGTAGCCTCCATAGCTGGCACCGTAAATACAGACGCGCTGCGCGTCGGCATCACCCTGATTCACCGCCCAATGCGTCGCGTCGACGATGTCGTCAATCATCACGCTGTCCCAACCATGGCGACCGGCATTCTCGAACGCGGAGCCGAAACCGCCGGAACCTCTGAAGTTAATTTGCAGCACTGCGTAGCCATGGTTCGCCAGTAGCTGGGCGTCTTCATCCCAGCGCCAGTGATCGGCGATTCCGAACGGACCGCCATGCGGAACGACAACCAGAGGCAGGTGCTTGCCGCCACCGATCGGCAGCGTCAGATAGCCATGCAACACTGTCCCGTCGCGGGCTTTGAGAGAGATCGGCTGGCGCGCCGCCATTTGCCGAGGGTCTATCCACTGCCGGGCCCCCACCAGAAAATCCGCGTGCTTGGTCTTGTTATCGAATAGATAGAAATCGCCTGGGTCTTTATCGCTGTAGACCTCGACAACCGTGCGACTGCCGTCGCGGGTGGAAGACACGGGTATCGCGATGCTACCGGCAAACGCCGTCTGCAGCGCTTCAAGCGTATGACCATCGGGCGAGCCCGGATCCAGGACATCGAAGCGTGGCCGATCGCCTCGATAAAGCACCCCGACAGGATCCCCGTCGTCCGCCGCTCTTACGACCCTTTCCGCGTCGAAGTTCGCATCGCAACTCAACTGTTGCTGCTCACCCGTCTGCAGATCCTCGCGAATCAGGCATTGCAGAGGCGTTTTTTCGTCAGAGAGCAAGAACACATAGCGATCGTCGTTGGAGAAGCCCTCTGGCAGCACCGTGAACTTCTTCTCGCCCCGGCCGAGCACACGCCAGTCCGGGTGATCGGGACTGCGCGCATACGTCACCGTATAGCCCTTATCATCTTCACCGACGACGAAGCGCACAAAGCCCTGACGATCCGCAACGAATTGCACGCCACCAGTGATCGGGGCTGAGACCAATGGCTCGCGCTTGCCATTGAAGACATCCAGCTTCATTGCAACAGCCCGGACTCGATCTGCGTTTGCAACAAAATCGTAGGCCGCGATGATGACGTGTCCCGGATCATCGGGCAGCGTCCGCACCAGATAGGCCGAACCGTTGCTTTGAGTCGCAGTACCGATGCGCGTGCCGATCTCGATCGTCGAGCCGCGGAACCCGTAGATATAACGTCCCGCCTTGCCATCCGCGTTGATCGCAAACAGCTCACCGGTCATCCACGGCGCATCAGCGAAACCGAAGTTTTCGCCAATCGAAAATACTAGCCGATCATCGCTTGCCCATTGGTAGTCGACCACACTGCGATCGGCGCCGACGTTGACCTTGGTGCCGCGCGTCTTGCCGCTAAGGTCGACGATGGCGATCCCGAAGTCCTTGCCGATCGGCATCCGCATCGCCAGATAGCGCCCGTTCGGCGATATCTGCACATCGTCGAACGAGTCAGTGCGGGCAAAATCGCTGAGCGGCACCGGCGCGGCATGCACCACCGCCGGAAACGCCAGGACGAAAAACAAGAAAAAAGTCGTTTTCATAGCGCGCGAGTGTGCCGATTCACCGGCAGAAGTCTGTGAACCAGTTCTCATTCCCTCCCGAGTCGGCACCGCATCTGAGCCCCGCGCCGTCGCCCCGCCCGCCCGTCAGCGATCACTCGCTGACGTTGTGCAGCCAGGCCGTGCCCTCGAACCACTTGTGGTACAGCGCGTCGTAGCTGCCGTCGGCCTTGATGTAGCGCAGGAAGTTGTCGAGCCAGTTGATGAAGTCAGGATCGCCCTTACGGACGGCCCAGGCCAACGGCTCTTCGGTGAAGGTCTGGCGCAGAATGCCGACTTGTCCCGGATAGCGGGCGACGTAGACGGCGTTGTACGGCAGGTCGTAGACGAAGGCGTCGGCGCGGCCGCTGCGGACTTCGAGCGTCGCCTCGGCCTCGGTCTCGAAGGCCTTGATCTTGGCGTTCGCCAGATACTTGCGGGCGGCAATGTCGCCGGTGGTGCCGAGTTTGGTGGCGATCGTGTATTTCGGGTCGTTGAGCTGATCGTAGGACGTGATCTTGCCGATCAGGTCCTTGCGGATCAGTACGGTCTGGCCGATGGTCACGTAAGGATCGACGAAGTTGACCTGCAGATTGCGCTCCGGCGTCATCGACATGCCGCCCATCAGCAGATCGAACTTGCCGGTCAGCAGCGCCGGGATGATGCCGTCCCATTGGGTATTGACCAGCGTCAGCTTGACGCCGAGGTAGCGCGCCATGAGCCGCGCCAGGTCGACGTCGAAGCCGATGATGCGGCCGTTCTTGTCGCGCATCTCGAACGGCATGTAGCCGGCTTCGAGGCCGACCCGCAGTTCGCCGCGCTTCAGCACCTCGTTGAGGGTGGAGTGCTCCCACAGGGCCTGGTCGGACGCCCAGACGGACGGCGCAGCGGCCAACAGCAGCACGGCAATCAGGGCTCGAAACATCGTCACCGGAATTTTCCTCATGCGCCTTTCGGTCGCCTCCCTAAGAATGAACCCATTACAACAGATCGGATTCGGGGCGTGCGAGAGGCTTATTCCTCACTGCTGGCTTGGACGGTGACGCAGGCGGCTGCGCTCGGGGACGAGCTCGTCGCGCTCGCTGACCTCAATTCCGGCAGCTTCAATGCTGACGGCGTGCGCCGCGTCGGCGAGCGCATCGGCGCGCGCTTCACGGCGCTCGACGCCGAGGCGCAGTGGCTGGAGCTGCCGGTCCACGAATCGACCGGCGACGACGGGACCCTGCGCACGCGGCCAATCGGCCCGGCGCTGCGCCTGCGTCGGCGCCCGGACGCGCCGCTGCAGGTTTTTCTCGGCGGGCACCTCGACACGGTGTACCCGGTCGACAGCCCGTTCCAGCGCGCCCGGTTTCGCGACGACGACACCGTGCACGGCCCCGGCGTCGCCGATTTGAAAGGCGGCCTGCTGGTCATGTGGCTGGCACTGGCGACGCTGGAGCGCAGCCCGTGGCGCGAACGCGTCGGCTGGGAGGTGCTGCTCAACCCGGACGAGGAAATCGGCTCCAGGGGTTCAGCCCCGCTCCTGGCCGAAGCCGCGGAACGCAACCGCTTCGGCCTCGTCTATGAGCCGTCATTTCCGGACGGCAATCTTGCCGGGATGCGCAAGGGCAGCGGCAATTTCGACATTCTCGTGCACGGCATCGCCGCGCACGCCGGCCGCAACCCGGAGCAGGGGCGCAATGCGATCGTCGCCGCGGCCCGCGTGGTCGCCGCCATCAACGCGCTGCAGCGCGACGGCGTCACCATCAATCCGGGCTATGTGCGCGGCGGCGGGCCACTCAACGTCGTCCCCGATTTTTGCCTGTTCAAATTCAATGTGCGCACGCAGCAAGTGGCCGACGAGGCCTGGCTGCGCGAGGCGCTGGACCAGATCTTTCGCGAGCACGGCGGCGACGGCATCGTCTTCGAGCTGCGCGGCGGTTTCACGCGCCCGCCCAAGCCGCTCAACGACGCCCAACAGCGGCTGATGAGCTGGACCGCCGACTGCGGACTTGAGTTGGGCTTGGATCTCGAGTTCCGTCCCACCGGCGGCTGCTGTGACGGCAACAACCTCGCCGCCTACGGGTTGCCCAATCTCGACAACCTCGGCGTCGTCGGCCGTGATATTCATTCCGAACGCGAAACCATGCGCTTCTCCAGTCTCGCTGAACGCGCCCAGCTGTCGGCGCTGTTGCTGATGCGTGTCGCCAGCGGCGAATGGAGCTGGACATGAAGCGCGTCAGGCCGATCGCCGAACACGATATCGACGCCCTACTGGAACTGGCGCGCGGCGCCAGCACCGGTTTCACGTCATTGCCACCGATTCGCGACGTCCTGGCGGCAAAAATCGCCCGCTCGATCACCTCGTTCGCCGACGACAGCGTCGACATTCCCGGCCCCGAACGCTACATGTTCGTGCTCGAGGACACCGACAGCGGCCACATGCTCGGCTGCTGCGCAATCGAAGCGGCCTGCGGCCTCGACGAGCCGTTCTACAACTACCACGTCGGCCTGACCGTCCAGGCCAGTCCGGCACTGAGCGTTTATAAGCGTCTGCCGACGCTGTACCTGTCGAACGATCTGACCGGCGCGTCGATGCTGTGCTCGCTGTATCTGCACAAGGACGCGCGGCGCGGCGGCAACGGCGCGCTGCTGTCGAAATCGCGATTTTTGTTCATGGCGGCGTTCCCGCAGCGCTTCGCCGACAAGGTCATTGCCGAAATGCGCGGCGTCTCCGACGAGCAGGGCCGCTCGCCATTCTGGGAGGGTCTCGGCCGGCATTTCTTCGACATCGAGTACGGCGCCGCCGAACACGTGGTCGGCCAGGGCAACAAGGCGGTGATCGCCGAGCTGATGCCCAAGCACCCGATCTACACCGTGCTGCTGCCGCCCGAAGCGCAGGCCGTGCTCGGCCAGGTCCATCCGGAAACGGCGCCGGCGTTGCGCTTTCTCGAGCAGGAGCGCTTCCGCTACCAGGGCTATATCGACATCTTCGACGGCGGCCCGGCCGTCGAGGCACCGCTGCGCGCGATCCGCTCGGTGCGCCGTTCACAAGTCCTGCCGGCCATCGTCGACAAGCGCCCGCTGGAGTTCGCGCGGCCGCAGCTGCTGGCCAACGAGCGCCTCGGCCACTATCGCTGCCTGCTCGCCGACGTGCAGCCCACCGAGACCGGCGTGCGAATGTCAGCAGACGTCGCGCAGGCCCTCGACATCGAACACGGCGCCACCGTGCGCATCTGCCCGCTGTGAATACCGCAGAGGCCCCCAGCACCCGACGGATGAGCTCCATGCAAACCAACGGCCAGCTATTCATCGACGGCCAGTGGCGCGACGGCCGCGGCCCGGCACTTCAAAGTCACGATCCGGCCACCGGCCGCGTCCTGTGGTCCGGCCACGCCGCGACCGCGGACGACGTCGATGACGCCTTCCGCGCCGCACGCCGCGCGTTTCCCGACTGGGCCGACCTGACGCTCGGCGAGCGCGAAGCCATGCTGCGTGCCTACGCGCAGAAGCTGGAACGCAACCGCGACGAGCTGGCGTCGCTGATCGGCCGTGAAGTCGGCAAGCCGCTGTGGGAGGCGCGTACCGAAGTGGCGGCGATGATCGGCAAGATCGAGCTGACGATCCGCGCCTATGGCCAGCGCACCGGCTCGTCCTACGCGATCGGCGGTCACGTGCTGCGCCACAAGCCGCACGGCGTGGTCGCGGTGTTCGGCCCGTACAACTTTCCGGGCCACCTGCCGAACGGCCATCTGGCACCGGCGCTGTTGGCCGGCAACTGCGTCGTCTTCAAACCGAGCGAACAGACGCCGGCGTTCGGCGAGGCGATGATGGCCTGCTGGCACGCCGCCGGCCTGCCGGTCGGCGTGCTCAATCTCGTACAGGGCGAGCGCGAGACCGGCGAGGCGATCGCCGCGCACCCGGAACTGGACGGCCTGTTCTTCACCGGCAGCTCGCGCACCGGCGCGCTGCTGCACCGCCAGTTCGGCGGCCAGGGCGACAAGATCCTGGCACTGGAAATGGGCGGCAACAATCCTCTGATCGTGCGCCCGGTCGAAAACGTCGACGGTGCCGTGCACGAGGTCATCCAGTCGGCGTTCATCACCACCGGCCAGCGCTGCACCTGCGCACGACGCCTGATCGTGCCGGGCGACGACTTCGGCCAAGCCTTTGTCGCACGGGTCGCCGAGGTGGCATCCCAGCTCACGATCGGCGCCTGGAACGACGACCCGCAGCCCTACATGGGACCGCTGATCGGCGAGCGTGCCGCGCAACAGCTGATCGACGCCCAGGCACAGCTGATCGACAGCGGCGCACGCGCCCTGCTGCCGCTGCACCGTCTCGAGCGCGGCCCTGCTTTCGTCTCCCCCGGCATCGTCGACGTTACGGGTGTTGATGTACCCGACGAGGAGTTCTTCGGGCCGCTGTTGCAAGTCGTTCGCGTCGAATCGCTCGATGCGGCGATCGCCGTTGCCAACCAAACGCGGTTCGGCCTGTCGGCGGGCTTCATCGGCGACAACGAAGCCGAGTACCGTCACTTCTGGCGCCGCTCGCGGGCCGGCATCGTCAACTGGAACCGGCCAACCACCGGCGCTTCCGGCGCGTTTCCGTTCGGCGGCATCGGCGCCAGCGGCAATCACCGGCCGAGCGCGTTCTACGCCGCCGACTACTGCGCCTATCCGGTCGCCAGCGCCGAGGCGACGGCGCCGAAACTGCCGGAAAAACTTGCGCCAGGTCTCAATTTCTAGCTTTTAGCCGCGTTAGGCTGTGCGCAGTTCATCGGGGGACGATGATGCTGCGCGCTTTGCTCCTGGCGCTGCTGCTGGCAGCGCCACCGCTCATGGCCGAGGCCGGCGATCCGCCGCGCCTCATGCTCGCCGACGTCTTTCACGACGGCGATCCCATCGACCTTTCCGCGTACTGGGTCAGCGAGAAGTACGACGGTGTCCGCGGCTACTGGGACGGCCACCAGCTGTGGACCCGTGGCGGCACACCCCTGCACCCACCACCGTGGTTCACCGCCGGCTGGCCGGCACGAGCGCTCGACGGCGAAATCTGGGGCGGCCGGCAGCGCTTCGCCTTCACGTCAGCGGTGATCCGCCGCGATGCACCGGACGATCCGGGCTGGCGTCAGCTGCACCTGATGGTGTTCGACCTGCCGGCCGAGCCTGGCGACTTCAATGCGCGTCTCAAGGCGCTGCGCACCCTGTTCGCGACACCGCACGCCGCCACGTTACGCCTGGTCGAACAGGTTCATGTCGCGTCGCCCGCAGCGCTGCGGGCCCAGCGCGACGCCGTCGTCGCGGCCGGCGGCGAAGGCCTGGTTCTGCACCGCGGCGGCGCGCCTTACCGCGCCGAGCGCAACGACGATCTGCTCAAGTACAAACCCCTCGATGACGACGAGGCCGTCGTCATCGGCTATACGCCCGGCCAGGGCAAGTACGACGGCATGGTTGGCGCCTTGAAGGTGCGCCGCGCCGACGGCCTCGAATTCCGCGTCGGCTCCGGCCTGTCCGATGCCGATCGACGCCACCCGCCGGCCATCGGCAGCACCATCACCTATGTCTACAACGGCCTGACCGTTCATGGCGTGCCTCGATTCGCCCGCTTTCTGCGTGTCCGAGCCGACCGTCCGGCGCACTGAACAAGGTCGTCCCCCAGTTGCGGGGGCGGCGCTTGACGCTGTGCCTGCGATCCGCGCACGCTGCGGCAGGATCGGGGGAAGGTATGCAGCAGGGTTTGGTCGTCGAAGATCAGCCGGCGCTCAGTCGCTGGCTCAAGGAAACGCTGGAGGAAGCGTTTCCGGGCATGGCCGTGCGTACAGCCGAAACGCTCGCGGCGGGACGTCGTGCGTTCGAGACGCAGGCGCCCGATATCGCGCTGATCGACCTCGGGCTACCGGACGGCTCCGGGATCGAACTGATCGAAGACAGCGCCAGCAGCAGTCCGGCCTGTCAGTGCGTGGTCACCACCATCTACGCCGACGACCAGCATCTGTTCCCAGCCTTGCGCGCCGGCGCCGCCGGCTACCTGCTCAAAGACCAGCCACGCGCGCGGACTGTCACGGCATTGCGCGGTATTGCCGCCGGCGAACCGCCGCTGTCGGCGTCGATCGCGCGGCGTCTGCTGCGCGTCTTCGGCGACGACCGCAATGCGCGGGCCAATGGCAGCGTGGCGCCGAAACTGACGCCGCGCGAACGCGAGACCCTGACGCTGATCGCCAAGGGCTTCAAGATCGCCGAAGTGGCGGAAAATCTCGGCGTGACGCGCAATACCGCGCACGAGTTCGTCAAGAACGTCTACCGCAAGCTGAAGATCGGCAGCCGCGCCGAAGCCGCCGTCGAGGCCACCCGCCTGGGACTGATCAACCCGCACCTTTAGATAATCCCTCGCATTGCGCAAGGCCTCTGGTGTTTTGCATGATGCGTACAAGCTTGGGGTCGGGGGAGCCATGAGCGAGATGCTGCCGCCGCGTTTGGGGCCATATCGCATCCTGCGGCTGCTTGGGGAAGGCAGCAGCGGACGAGTCTATCTGGCGGAACAGGATGAGCCGCGCCGTAGGGTGGCGCTCAAGGTGCTGTGCGGCTCCGGCCTGTCGGCGCAGGCGCGCGAGCGCTTCCGGCGCGAGGCCGAACTGCTCGCGCGGCTGGAGCACCCGGCCATTGCGCGGGTTTATGCCGCCGGACTGATCGACACTGATCTCGGTCCGCTCCCCTATCTGGCCATGCAATACGTGCAAGGCCGCGAGCTGCTCGAAGCCAGCCGCGCGCGTGGCATGACGCTGCGCGCCAAGATCGAACTGATGGCGTCGCTCTGCCACGCCGTTCACTACGCGCACAGCCGCGGTATCGTGCACCGCGACCTCAAACCAGCCAACATCCTGGTCGACGAGCACGGCCAACCGCACATCCTCGACTTCGGCATTGCCCACGTCGCGCACGAGCGCTTTGCGACCATGACGGTTGCCGGGCAGATTCTCGGCACCATTGCGTACATGAGCCCGGAGCAGCTCGCGGGGCGCGATGGCTGCAGCGACCCGCGCGCCGACGTCTATGCACTCGGGATCATCGCCTACCAGTTGATCAGCGGGCGGCTGCCCTATCCGGAACTGTCGACGGCGACGATCATCGGCGCCCTCGGCATCGTCCGCAACGCGCCACCGGAGCGGCTATCGAAGCATCTGCCGCAGACCCGCGGCGATATCGAGACCATCGTCACGACGGCGATGGCCCATGATCTTCAACGCCGCTATGGCTCGGCAGGCGAGCTCGCGTCGGAATTCGAGCGCTATCTGCAGCACCGCTCGATCGAGGCCCGGCCGCCGACGGCCGCCTATCTGCTCGGCCTGTTCATGCGCCGCCACCGCGGCATCTCCGCAGCCTTCGGCATTGCCGCGCTGGCGTTGACGGTCGGCAGTGTCGTGACCACCTTCTACGCCATCTCCGAAATGCGCGCACGGGCGCTCGCAGAGCGTCACGCAGAAGAGTTTGCGGCGGTCAATCGCTTCCTCAACGAAATGCTGGTGTCGGCCGACCCGGCCCATGCGCGCGGACGCGCTGTCACCGTGCTCGAAACCCTGGACGCGGCGCGCGCACAGCTGCCGCTCGACCGCTCCTTGTCGATTCCAGCCAAGGCCGCGCTGGCCGCCACGCTGTCCGAGGTCTATGTCTCGCTCGGTGACGTCAGCGCCGGTCTCGATATCGCGCGGCGCACCGCCGGTACGTCCATCGACTTGCTGACCACCGACAACGAGGCCGCGCTGCGCCTGCAGCTTGCCGAAGCCAATGCCCTGCAGATGTCCGGCCAGCTCAAAGCGGCGGACGCGCTGCTGCGACGCATCGTTGCTCGACCGAAAGTCGCCGATGAGGATCCGCGACTGCGCATTCGTGCGGGCCTGCTCTATACCAACGGCCTGCTGTACATGGGAGAACAGGCACAGGCACTCGAACAGCTGCGCGCACTGGTCGACACCTCGACACGCGAGCTGGGCGCCGATGATTCGTTGACGCTCGATGCGACGCAGGGCTACACCTCGCTGTTGTTCAACTCTGGGAAATACGATGAGGCGATCGCCGGTTTTCGCGCGTTGATCCAGCGCGAGACGCGCGCGCTCGGCAACGATCACCCGACCACGCTGCTGACGCGCATGGACTACGCCGAGCGCCTGCGTGCGCTCGGTCGCCTGAAAGAAGCCGAAAACCTGATCCGGCCGGTCATCACCGACCGCGAGCGGGTGTCCGGCCCGCATCACTACTGGACCCTGCTTGCGCGCTATGTGCTGTGCAATACGCTGAGCCAGCAGGGCCGCTCTCGCGAAGTCGCATCGATGATGGCTGACGTCGTACGCGGCCTGCGCACCAGTCTCGGTGACAGCAATGCCGACACGCTCAATGCCATGTACGTGCAGGCCAACATTGAACGCGACCTCGGCCATTACGCGACAGCTGAGCAGCAATACCGCAGCGTCATCGCGCTGCGCAGTCACGCCGATGCCGGCACCCATCCGGAGTCACTGCTGCCGGTCAACGGTCTGGCGCTAACCCTGATCAAGGCCGGCCGGCCGGCCGAAGCCGTGAGCCTGCTCGACGCGGCCCTGCCCAAGGCCGATGGTCGCAGCGAACACAACCTGATCTACGGCCGCCTGCTGGGTACGCACGGCTATGCGTTGCTCAGTCTCGGCCAGGCTGCGCAAGCGCGCATCGAGCTGACGAGGGCGCAGGACATCATCGGCGCCGCGCTCGACGCGCGCCATCCGGCAATGCGCGGTATCGCCCAGCACCTGGCGCAAGCCGAGCGCGCTCTCGAATCCCCGGACGCGGACCTTCGGCAGATCGCCGACGCCCGACCGGAACCGTGATGGCCATGCTGCTCGGTGCGGCGCTGGCGCTGTTGCTGGCGGCCCTGCTGTTCACCGTCCATCGGTTACGCCATGAGCGGCAGCAGAATCGCACGCTCGCCTCGAGGCTGGCGGACGAGTTGCGGCTGGCGCGTGTCGCCGCCGCTGCCGACGAACGCGAGCGCCTGTTCGCCGACCTGCATGACGACATCGGCGCCAAGCTGACGACCCTGGTCCATGCCCTCGAAGACCCGCAGCACGCCGACCTGGTACGCGCGGTCGTGCAGGACTTCCGCGACATCGTGTCGCGCGCCCATCAAGACGCGTGCACGCTGCTCGAAGCGCTGGCGCAGATTCGCGAAGAGACCGAGCGTCGCCTCGACGCCGTCCATAGCGTGCTCGACTGGCAGCAGGCGGCCGGCCTGCCCGACCCCTTGCTCGATGAAGCACAGGTGCTGCATCTGTTCCGCATCGCCCGCGAAGCCGTGACCAATGCGCTGCGCCATGGCCATGCGCGGCACATTCGCGTCCGAATTCGCGCCGTCGATCAGCATCTGTTTCTCGATTTCACCGACGATGGCCCCGGCCTGCGCCCGAATCAACCGCATCCTGGCCGTGGACGCGGCACCAGCAGCATGCGCAACCGCGCCGAGCAGCTCAGCGGCACCATCGACTGGACCGCGGGCACGCAGGGCGGCACCAAGGTCATTCTCGAATTTCCGCTCCCGATGCCCGACTGATCCGGCGAATTGCTCAGGCCGCTGACGAAGCGCGCGCCTACAATGCCGGCACGAACCGCCGCCACCACCAGCATGGCCGATCCCGCAACCGCGCCCGCCGTCGAGGCGAACTTCGACGGACTCGTCGGGCCCACGCACAACTACGCCGGGCTCTCGTTCGGCAATGTCGCCTCGGCGAAGAACGCCGAGCAACCGTCGAACCCACGTCTGGCCGCGCGCCAAGGGCTCGCCAAAATGCGCGCGCTGGCCGCCATCGGTATGGCGCAGGGAGTGCTGCCGCCGCATGAACGTCCGCATCTGCCGACGCTGCGGCGACTCGGCTTTTCCGGCAGCGACGCGCAGGTTCTGCGCGCCGCACAGCAGCGCGCACCGGCGCTGCTGGCGGCCGCCAGCTCCGCCTCGGCGATGTGGACCGCCAATGCCGCGACCGTGTCGCCCGGCACCGATTGCCGCGACGGCCGCGTGCATTTCACGCCGGCCAATCTGTGTTTCAACCTGCACCGCGCAATCGAGGCCGCAACCACGGCGCGCGTGCTACGCGCCGTCTTCGCCGACGATCGCCACTTCAGCCATCACGCGCCACTGCCGGCGACGCCGGCGCTCGGCGACGAGGGCGCGGCCAATCACACCCGCCTGTGCGGCGACTACGGCGAGGCCGGTCTCGAACTGTTCGCCTACGGCCGTGGCCTGCCTGACGAGCCGGCGCCGCAGCGCTACCCGGCACGCCAGACGCACCTGGCCACGGAGACCATTGCGCGACTGCACGGTCTTGACGACGCACGCACCACACACGTGCTGCAACGGCCGTCGGTCATCGATCAAGGGGTGTTCCATAACGATGTGATCGCGGTCGGCAACCGGGAAGTGCTGCTCTACCACGAGCAGGCGTTTGCCGACGCCGCGGCCCTGAAGCGCTGGATCGCCGCGCATTGGCACGGCAGTCGGGTGCCGGTCTTTGTCGAAGTTCGCGACCGCGATGTTTCGGTCGAAGCGGCCGTCGGCTCTTATCTGTTCAACTCGCAACTGATCTGCCCGCCCGACGGCAGCATGCGCTTGATCGTCGCTCAGGAGAGCCGCGAGCACGATGCGGTGTGGCGGACCATCGAAGGCATTGTCCACGACCAACGGAACCCGATCGCGGCTGTCGATGTCTTCGATCTGCGCCAATCGATGCGCAATGGGGGTGGACCGGCCTGTCTGCGGCTGCGCGTCGTGCTCGACACCGCGCAGCGGGCCGCCGTCAACCCACAGTGCTGGATCGATGGCGATCGCGCCGCGGCGCTCGAACAGTGGGTCGACGACCATTACCGCGACCGACTGACGGCGGACGATCTGGCCGACCCGCAGTTGCTCGACGAATCGCGCACGGCGCTCGACGCGTTGACGCGCCTGCTCGGGCTTGGCAGCGTGTACGACTTTCAGCTGTGAGACCGCCTGCGTTGCGGTGCACAGACGGACAACCTCATCAGAATCATCGGGAACCGAATGCGGCTTGATCTGGAATGGCGCTGGTACGCGTGGGCGGAGCTCGATGCCGACACGCTCTACGCCCTGCTGCGGCTACGCGTCGACGTCTTCGTTGTCGAGCAAAAATGCGCCTATCCCGAGCTCGACGGTCTCGACGCGGCCTGCGACCACCTGCTGGCGCGCGAGCCTGGCGGCAAGACGCTGGCCTATCTGCGCCTGCTGCCGCCGGGCCTGAAAGGTGCTCGGCCGGCGCTCGGCCGCCTCGCCGTGGTTGCCGAGGCACGCGGCCAGGGCCTGGCGCGCGCACTGGCGCAGGAAGGCATTCGTGGCGCGCAGCTGCGCCATCCGGAGCAGGACATCTACATCTCCGCACAGCAATATCTGGAGCCGTTCTATCAATCCCTGGGTTTCGTCGTCGATTCGACGCCTTACCTCGAAGACGGCATCTGGCACGTCGACATGATCAAACCTTGGCGGCGATGAGCCCCCGTATACTGCGCATCCGCACTCGCACCCGGCCAAACTGACGCACGCATGTACATCGAGTTTTTCCAGCTGCGGGAGCTGCCGTTCTCGATCACGCCGGACCCAGCCTATCTCTACATGTCGCCGCGCCATCAGGAGGCGCTTGGCCACCTGCTCTACGGCACGGGCCAATACGGCGGCTTCGTCCAGCTGACCGGTGAGGTCGGTACCGGCAAGACCACCATCGTTCGCACCCTGCTCGAACAGACCCTGGACGCGGTCGACGTCGCGTTCATCCACAACCCGAGGCAGAACGAGCAGGAATTCGTACAGACGATCTGCGACGAACTGGGCGTCACCTACCCGCGTGAGGATCGTTCGCTGAAGACGCTGGTCGATGCGCTCAACGAACACCTGCTGCGCTCGCATTCGCAGGGCCGGCGTACGGTGCTGATCATCGACGAGGCACAGAACCTCGAGCCGGGCGTGCTCGAGCAGGTGCGGCTGCTGACCAACCTGGAAACGGCCAAGGAAAAGCTGCTGCGCATCATGCTGATCGGCCAGCCCGAGCTGTCGGCACTGCTGGCTCGACCGGATCTGCGCCAGCTCGCCAGCCGCATCACCGCGCGTTTTCATCTGACGCCGCTGAGCGCGCGCGAAACCGCCGAATACATTGAGCACCGCCTGCGCGTCGCCGGCGCGCACGGCGAGATCTTCACGCCCCAGGCCATCGCCGAAGTCCACCGCTGCACCAAGGGCGTGCCGCGCTTGATCAACATCGTCTGCGACCGCGCGCTGCTTGGCGCCTACGCGCAGAATTCGCGGCTGGTGCTACCGGATACCGTGCGCAAGGCGGCCCGCGAGGCCATGGGCGAACTGCCGGACATCTTCGACCCCAAGGCGCGGTCGCGCTGGCGCCTGATCGAGATCGGCTGGGCCGTCGCCTTGCTGGCCAGCATCGGCCTGTTGATCTGGAGCTTCGACCGCCACCGTCAATCGAATGCCGAGCCCGCCGCCGCGGCGACCAAGACGATACCTTCATCCACCAACGAGATACCTTCAGCGCCGCCGACCACCGCGCCGGCGACGCCGCCGCCAGCACCGGTGGCCGACCCGGTTGCCGATGTCCAGACCTTGCAGGAAACCGCCGCGCCGCTCGGCGCCGTCATGAGTCGCCTGATTCGTCAGTGGGATCACACGCTGGTGATTCCGCGCGGCGAAAACGTCTGCTCTGCGCTGCAGAAGCGGGCACTGGACTGCTACCGCGGCAGTGGTGGCTGGGACGATCTGCGGCAGATGAATCGGCCGGCGATCCTGACGCTCGACATGCCCGACGACGGCCCGCAGTACTTCCTGCTGACGGCGCTCGATCGGGACAGCGCCAGTTTCGATTCCGCACTGGGGCCAGTCCGCATCCCGCTGTCGTCGCTGGATGGCGTCTGGAACGGCGAGTTTCTGCTGCTGTGGCGACGCAGCACCCGCGAGGACTACATCGACCGCGGCACCAAGGGGCCGTCGGTGGCCTACTTGTGGCAGCGCATCTCGACCTTGCAGCACATCGCCCCACCGGCACCGCTGCCAACGCGCTTCGATGCCCGGTTGGTCGCCGCGCTGAAGACCTTCCAGCAAGCGCACGGGCTCGACGCCGACGGCATCGCCGGTGTGCGAACGCTGATCGCGCTGAGTGAGGGCCAACCGAATACCCCGACGCTGCACTCGGCCGACACGGAGGCCTCGCCGTGAGCTACATCCTCGAAGCACTGCGCCGCGCCGACCGTGAGCGCGAGCTGGGCAAGGCACCAACCGCGGATTCGCTGTACCGGCCCGCACCGACCCCGGCGCCCCGGCTGTCGCCGGCGGCCTGGATTCTTGCGGGTGCCACGGCGCTGATCGCCTGCATCGCGCTGGCCCTGCTGCTGTGGCCTCGCGCGCCGGCCAACCGCCCCACACCACCAGCGGCGGTCTCGCCGAACGTTGCGCCAGCCTCCACCCCGGCGCCGGCCACGACACCCGCCGCAGCGCCGGCAACGACCACAGCCGCGCCAGCACCCGCCGCCGTCAGCGATAACGGACCCGCGGCGATCGAGGACGAAAACCAGATCGCCAGTCTCGACGACGTCACCGAGCCGCCGCCGAGCCCCGCACCATCGCCTGCAGCGCCCGCAGCGCAGGCCGGCATGACGCTGATCACGCCGCGCGGTCAGAGTCCGGCGGACCAGGCCAACACGGCACAGACCGAAACGGCACCACAAGCGGACAGCACAGCGGCTGCAGCAGATGCAACGCCGGCGCCGACAGTGACGGCAAGCAGCGGCACTGCACGCCCGACCGTGATCGTGCCCAGCGGCGCCACGGTGCTGCGCGACATGCCGGCTGACTACCGCGAGAAATTTCCGGCGACCACGCTGCAGATTCACGTTTACGACCCCGACCCGAGCAAGCGCTGGATCATGGTCGACGGGCAGCGCTACCACGAAGGCGACAAGCTCAGCAGCGGCCCGAGCGTCGTCGAGATCACTGAGGACGGCGTCGTCTTCGACTACGCGGGACAGCGCGTTCTGCTGCCACGCCCCTGAGAAAAGCTGTCAAAAGCGGGTCTGCAACCTGCCAAGCAGGCAAAATGCACTGGCTTAGTGCAGAAAGTGCGCGCTTGGGGCAACGCTTGCGACATTTTCTGACATGAATTTAGGTGTAACTCCCCCAATACTAAAGCCTGATTGACTTTCAACGCCCGTGGGCACGGGTGCGGCCCCACCGGGCCTCGTGATGATCAGGGAGAGGGGGTTCACGATGAAACGCTTCGGCCTGCCAGCGATCGCGCTGGCATTGCTGTTGTCCGCTTGCGGCGGCGGCAGCGTCAAGAGTCCAGATTTCGAGCCGACGCTCGAATCGATCACCATCAGCCCGACCAGCGCAACGGTCGGCAGCGGTGAAACGCAGCAGTTCACCGCGACCGGCACCTACAGCACGCCGCCCGGGCAGTCGCCCGACCCCAGCCAGTGTGACAGCGTCGAGGGTGGCGTCTGCACGCGCGACATTACCGGCTCGGTCACCTGGACCTCGTCTGATACCGACGTCGCGACCATTGAGGCCGGCGGCCTCGCGACTGGCGCTGGCAGCGGCACGACGACCATCACCGCCAGCATGGACGGACAGGACAGTTCCGTCACGCTGACCGGCGAAGGCCTGGTCCTGCGCTCACTGGTCGTGACGACGCCGCAGGCCGGCGTCGGCCCCGGTCAATCGACCACTTATACCGCGCAAGGCAAGTACAGCGATGGTACCGTCAAGGACGTCACCGACTCGGTGATCCACTGGGCGCTCGATCCGTCGTCACTCGGCACGATCGCTCCGACCACCGGCAAGACGGTCACCATCACCGCGGGCACTGAAACCGGCACCGGCGTCGTCACCGCGACGACGACCGTCAACGGCCAGGACATCAGCGGCACCGCGCAGTTCGGCGTTGGCCAGCTGACGTCGCTGACGATAGACCCGGCCAGCGACGCGCAGCCGGTCGGCCGCGCGTCGACCGCCTTCACCGCCACCGGCGTCTATTCGCTGCAGACCGGCTCGTCGGATACGTTCGAGCTACCGGTTGCCGCTAGCTGGAGCGCGGTCAACGCCGTCGGCACCACCGGTGATGCGCCGTCACTGGACGCCAGCTGCGACACGGTCGTGTCGACCACCTGCAAGGTCGCCGGCCATGCCGAGGGCAGCGTCACGATCACTGCCACCTATGAGGGTATGAGCGCGACCGCGACGCTGACCGTGACCGCCGCGGTTCTCGACGGCGTACAGATCACGCCGGACCCGGCCAGCGCCACGACCCGTTCGACGCCGGAGTCCGATGATCTGCCGCTGGGTTCCAGCCAGACCTACTACGCGCTTTATTACTATTCCGACGCGCCGGGCACGCCGCTCGACTCGCCACGCAGCGATGCGGACAAGGCCGCGTGGTCGCTGAGCGGCACCAGTGGCATCGTCTCGATTGCCGCGGGCACCGACAACAGCATCGTCGTGTCCGCCGATGCGCAAGGCAGCGGCGCCAACCTGGTCGCCACGGCCGGCAGCTTTACCGACAGTGTCGCCCTTACCGTCAGTGCCGCGACCGTCGACTCGCTGGTCAGCGTGACCCCATCCAGCGTGCACCTAGGTGTCGGCCGCCAGCAGGAATTCACGGCAGTCGGCCACTACAGCGACGGCACCGAGGCCAACCTCGCCGACGGTCAGGTCACCTGGCGCAGCTCCGACACCACGCTCGCCACCATCGACGAAACCACAGGCGTTGCCACCGCCGGCACACAGCCGAGCGCGACACCGACAACGATCACTGCGATGCTCAACAGCGATTCGTCGCAGACCGCCACGGCATCGTTGTACGTCGACGCCAGCAGCTGCTCGACGCCGCTGCTGGCCGCCGACGGCGCGACGGCCGTCGAAGGCGACAAGGCCGGCATCTGCCTGCTGTGCGGCGTCAGCGATCCGGGCTACGTCATCGACGCCGACAAGACCAACGCGGCGACGATCAACGTCGGCGTCGGCGCGCTCGACGCGTACCGCTCGATCGACGTCACCGCCACCTCGAACGACGCCTACACCGTGCCGTTCGCAGCCGGCTCGCGTCCTGCGTTCATCATCAGCAACCCGAATGGGCCGCTGGTGCTGGCGCAGGTCCTGGCGCAGATCAAGATGAGCACGCTGCTCAACGGCGCCGTCCAGGAAACGACCGGTGACCTCGTGCCGCTGCGACTCGACCTGCTCGGCATCGACCTGATCAATCTCAACGAGACGCAGGCACTGGTGTCGTTCAAAACGTCGAAGCCGTACGACGGCCTGCGCATGGAATTGCAGTCCGGCACGGCCACGGCCCTCAGCTCGTTGCATGTCAGCGCCGCCTGCGCCACCAGCGAACCGCCGATACAGCCGGCCAGCGGCATCCAGTCGCTTGAAGCGGTCGGCACCTCAGACGGAGACACGCCGACGCTCGAAGTGGGCGCGACGCTGGCACTGATCGCGCATGACTACACGACCGACGCCGAGCTCAATGCAGCCGATGTCGACTGGCATAGCAGCAATGAGTCCATCGCCACGGTCGACGCCGCCGGCGTCGTGACGGCGGTCGGCGCCGGCACCGTGACGATCACCGGCACCTTGAAGGACAGCTCGAGTTGCGGCACGCACTGCTCGGCGACGCAGATCATCGACGTCACAGCGGCGATTTGCGAAACACCGCTGCGCACCGCGACGCAGGACATCGAGATCACCTCCGACGTGTCTGGACTGTGCCTGACCTGCTCGGCCCGTGATCTGGGCAATGTCGTCGACAGCTTGCCGCAGACCTATGGCTCGGTGTTCCTGCCGGTCGCGCTGCTCGGCGGCTCGGTCAGCGTCACGGCCGAGGTCAAGCCGCCGTACGCCACGGCATTCCCGGCAGGCCAGACCGCCGGCTTCGTGATCAGCTCGACGAACGGTAAGGTGCTGACCGCTGAGCTGGCATCGAGCATCGTCGTGCAGACCCTGTCCGAAGGCGAACTGACCGGCGACTCCAGCGACAGCACCACGCCGCTGCGACTCGATCTGCTCGGCGCCTCGGCGGTCGGCAGCATCGGCGATACTGCGCAGCCGTTCTTCATCACCACGACGAAGGGCTTCGACGGCGTGCGGATCACCTTCAACTCCGGGCTGCTCAGCGCGCTGAGCAGCTATAACCTCTACACGGCCTGCGCGAAGGGACCGCAGTAGGCGCCGCCGCGAGGCATGAAAAAAAGGGGCAGCCGAAGCTGCCCCTTTTTTAGTCGTGCCGCTGCGCAACGCGCCGGAAGCGCGTGCACTCAGGCGGCGGCGCTGGCCTTGCCGTCCGCCACCAGCGTCGCCAACGCACGATCAAGGCGCTCGAGGCCTTCGGCAACGTCCTGCTCGGTCAGGTTCAGTGCCGGCGCGAAGCGCAAGGTATCCGGGCCGGCGACCAGCACCCACAGCCCCTGCTTCAGCGCCGCAGCGGAGATTTCGCGCGCGCGTCCAACCCAGGCGTCGCTGACGGGCGCGCCGAGCAGCAGACCCTGACCACGCGGCGCACCGAACACGCCATAACGCTGGCCCAGCGCTCGCAGACCGTCCTGCAGCTGCTGCGATCGCGCCGCAATATTGGCCGCAATCTCCGGTCGAGTGATCTCATCAAGCACCGCGCCGGCGACAGCGCAGGCCAGCGGATTGCCGCCAAAGGTCGAACCGTGCGTGCCGAACGGCAGCGCCTTGGCGATCTCGCTGGTGGTCAGCATCGCGCCGATCGGAAAGCCGCCGCCGAGCCCCTTCGCCGTCGTCATCACGTCCGGCGTCACACCGAGCTGCTCGTACGCGTACAAGGTGCCGGTATGCCCGTTGCCGGTCTGCACTTCGTCGAATACCAGCAGAGCCTGGTGCTTGTCGCACAGTGCGCGCGCCGCCTGCGCGAAGGCCGGCGTCGCCGGCAGCACGCCGCCCTCGCCCTGAATCGGCTCCATGACGACCGCGCAGACGGTGTCGTTCATCGCCGCCTCGAGTGCCGCGACATCGTTGAACGGCAGATGGCGGATGCCACCCGGCAGCGGTTCGAAACCCTGCGTGTACTTCGGCTGGCCGCCGACACAGACCGTGAACAGCGTGCGTCCGTGGAACGCATTCTGGAACGAGATGATCGTGCTCTTGTGCGGCCCGAAGTTGGTATTGCCCCAGCGACGCGCCAGCTTGAACGCCGCCTCGTTGGCTTCGGCGCCGGAGTTCGAGAAGAACACCTTGTCGGCGAACGTCAGCTCGGTCAGGCGCTGCGCCAGCTTCAGCGCCGGCTCGTTGGTCATGATGTTCGACAGGTGCCAGAGCTTCTGCGCCTGTTCGGTCAAGGCCTTGATCATGGCCGGGTGTGCGTGCCCGAGCACGTTGACGGCGATGCCGCCCGAGAAGTCGATGTACTCTCGATCCTCTCGATCCCACCAGCGCGATCCCTGACCGCGCACCGGGATGATATCGGTAGGCGAATAAGTGGGAACCATGACCTCGTCGAAGGTCTGGCGCGTGACGGAACTCGACATCTTGCCCTCAGCGTCGTTGACGATGACGCAACCGTGCGTGAAAGAAAAAATCCCGCGCGGCGGCGGGATCGCTTGCCGCAGGCCCATGCGCTGCAGCACTTTGAAGTATATCAGCCCGCGAAAAATGTGCGCGCGTCGCCCGACGGCTCACAAAAAAGGGCGCGCCCTGCGGCGCGCCCTCGTCATCGCAGCTTTATCTCTTACGCAGCAGCCAGTGCGAACAGGCGGCTGAGGTCCGCCGTACCGTCGCTGCCACCGACCGAACGCAAGGTACGCAGCGCCCCGCTCTTGTCGCCAGCCTTGATCTGCGCATAGCCGAGATGCAGCTTGGCATCGTTCGGATTCTTCAGCGAATCCTTCTTGATGCCCTGCTCCATCATCTTCACACCAGCTGCCGCCTCGCCGTAGCCGACATGGTTGAGACCGGCCGCAACCAGTGCGTCACCCGACGCCTGCGCTGCCGCTGCCTTGTCGCCCTGCGCCATCGTCGCCTTGTCTTCGGCAACCTTCTTGTCGACCAGATCCTTCAAGCGCTTGTGGCGCGCGGCATCGCTGCCGACACCGAGCAGCTTCGCCTTGTAACCGGCGTCGACGTACTGCTCGGCCTCACCCGGCAGGCCTTCCTGCAGCGCCAGCTGCGCGGCTTCCATGTAGTCGGATGCCTTCTGCATCGTGCCCGTCATCGACTTCAGACGATAGACGTCGAGCTGCAGACGCGACGAGGCGAACGTGCCCTTGCTCGTCGTGCGCGCGATCAGATCGAGCCAGTAGTCCTTCTTCGGGTAGTAGCGGACCAGCTTCTCGAGCGCCTCGATGTAGCCCGCGTCGTCCTTCTGCTTGACGGCGATCGAGGTCAGCATCTGCAGCTGCGTTTCGGTCGGCTTCTTGTTTTGAATCTGGGCGTTCAGCGCCGCCTTGGCGCCCGACAGATCGTTGCCGAGATACAAAGCCTGCGGCAGCAGGTCGATGGTCTGCGCGCTGCTGCCGCCGGCCGCCTGATACTTGCGGATGTAGGCGGCGGCCGTGCTGTAGTCACGACGGCTGTAGGCCAGCTTGGCAATGGTGTCGTAGATCTGCAGTTTCTGGGCTGCCGACGTACGCGACGAAGCAATGACTTTTTCGTAAGCACTCACGGCCACCTTTTCGTCACCGGCAGCGGTGGCGATCGCCGCACGCATCTGCGCGACGATGTAGCTCTCGTACTCAGTCAGGTTACCAACAGCGGCGGCCTTGTCGACATCGGCCAGGGCGCTGCTGTACTTGCGGGCCTTCATGTCGGCCTGGGCTTCCTGCAGCGGCTTGCCGACTTCCGGGCGAAGCGTATCGGCTGCATAGGAGGCCGTGGCGCTGAGCAACAGCGTGGCGCCGGCCATGAGGGTCATCAACGGTGTGCGCATCTAATCCTACCTCTTGGGGAGCGAGCATTTATGAAAGGCGAGCATTAATCATGCCCGCCATCTGCGGCAAGGTGAAGCCCGCCCTTTCGCCAGCTGTCTGCCAGCTGAAGAAAGTCCTTTTTCAAATCAGGCCTCTAGCGACCCTCAGGCGGCCGGCTGCAGCAGCGTCTTGAGCACCACGCTCTCGTCCGTCAGCTGCGCGGCATCGATCTTCGCACGATCGGCCACCAGCTTCTTTGCGACCATGAATTCCTGCGGGCGGTTCACTGCATCCGCAGAAATGACGACGCCGTCACGCAGATAGAAGACCGCAAACGACTCGCCGTTCATATCGCCACGGACAGCGAGCTGGTCGTAACCCTGTGACAGTCCGACCATCTGCAGCTTCAGGTCGTACTGATCGGACCAGAACCATGGCACTGCGCTGTACTCGGCCGGCTTGCCGAGAATCGCAGCCGCCGCGACACGCGCCTGCTCCATCGCGTTCGGCACCGATTCCAGGCGCATGCTGTTGTCGTAAAAGGCATTACGGTGCTGCGTGCAGTCGCCGACCGCGTAGATGTCGGGGTCGGACGTACGGGTCTGCAGGTCGACGACGATGCCGTTGGAGATCTCCAGCCCCGACGACTCGGCCAGCTCGGTATTCGGAATCAGGCCGATGCCGACGATGACGACATCGGTCGCGATCCGCGTGCCGTCGGCCAGCACCACGGCGTCGACCAGCGCATCCCCTTCCAGCGCGTGCACGCCGACGCCGGTGCGCACGTCGACACCACGGGCGCGATGCACGCGCTCGTAAAATGTCGACACTTCGGGCGCGGCAACGCGCGCCAGCACGCGCGGCATCGCTTCAATGACGGTGACGTTCAGTCCCTTCTTGATACCGACCGCGGCCGCTTCGAGGCCGATGTAACCGCCGCCAATGATGGCCAGGCGCTTACCCTCGGTGAATTGCGCCTTGAGGCGCAGGATGTCGTCGATGGTGCGCACGTAGTGCACGTTCGGATGATCGGCGCCGGGCAGCGACAGACGCCGCGGCCGGCCGCCGGTTGCCAGCACCAGCTTGCCGTACGCGATCGACGTGCCGTCGTAGAGACGCACTTCGTGCGCGGCGCGGTCCAGCGTCTCGACACCGATGCCGAGCTGGCAATCAATACGGTTCTTCTCGTAGACCGCCTGCGTCTTGATCAGCAGCGATTCGAGTGTCGCCTCGCCGGACAGAAACGTCTTCGACAGCGGCGGGCGACGATACGGCAGATACGCCTCGTCGCCGAGCAAGGTGATGCTGCCTTCAAAGCCCTGCTGCCGCAGTGAGCTCGCCACTTCGCCGCCGGCCTGCCCGGCACCGATGATCAATACGTCCGCCTTGTTGGAATTCGTCATGGTTCTATACGTCAGGTGGATGTCATGCGCCGAGACGGAATCGCCGGGCGCCGTTTTCAGTCGGCAACGCTGCCGGGCGGCCTCTCCTTCGCCGGCCGCGCCCGATATTGTGTCGTGATTGCGGTCCGCGCGCACCGCCAGCTACCGATTCGGCCATTCGGACACGTGATCTGGCGCGCCAATTGCGTTGTCGATGACGGCGTCATCGAAGACGCGGAGCCGATCATGTGGAGCCGCCCGAGCAAAATCCGGCAGCCAGATCGCGCACGCGCCTTCGCGTGCGCGCTGACCCTGCTATTGCATGTCAGTTTGATTGCCATCGTCCTGCTGCGCCCCGTGCCTTCGGTGCCTGCGGTCCGGCCGGATCCGACCTTGAACGACGTGCGTCTGCTGGCCGCCGAGCGCCAGCGCAGCCGCGCGCCGGCACCGCCGCCGGCCTCGGTCACCCATCCAAAACTGGCACCGCAACCACCGCCACGAGCGCCGGCATTGCCACCGCTGCTGCTCGCCGCGGTGGCGCCGCGCTCGATGGCCGCGGCCCGCCGCACACCGAGTCCGGCCGTGACGACGACGATGGCAACGTCAGCACTGTCGTCGTCAGCGTCGACCGCGCCTGAGGTCGCGGCAGCGCCGCCGCCGAACGCCGACACCGAACAAGCGCCGCCGATTGAATACCTGCGCCGCCTGGCGCGCATCATCAGTACGGAGCAGCAGTGTCCGCAGAGTACGCGGCTGCGCCGGCGCATGGTCGTCGTGCGCTTGCACCTGAACCGCAATGGGCACGTCATCAGTGCCTATGTGACGCGCAGTTCAGGCAGCCGCGCGCTCGATGCCGAAGCGGTCGACGTGATGTTCCGCATCGCCCGCTTTCCACCGTTCCCGTACGACTACCAACCGCGAACCGGCGTCTTCGACATCGACCAGCCGGTCACCTGTGGCCTGCTGTAGGCCGGTTCGCCGGCGCTAGCGCTTGAGTTCGCGCGCCGCGAATGGCTTGGCCTCGCCGCCGCGCTGTTGGCGCGCGACGGAAATCCGCTGGTTCTTGCGCATCATCACCTTGCGCTGATAGCGGCGTTCCAGCGCCAGCGCGCCCCAGGGCGATGCCTGCCAGCTGCGCTGCAGCAGGAATTTGCCGGCGGCTACTGCATCGGGCGAACGCGTGGCGATCTCGGCCGCCAGCGCCGCGGCCGCGTCCAGCGGATCGTCGGCGACGTGCGTGACCAAGCCCAGCGCCGCAGCGTCGGCACCACTGACGATGCGGCTGGTGAACGTCAGCTCCTTGGCGACATCGAGCGACACCACATCGCGCAGCAGCACCGTGCCCCCCATGTCCGGCACCAATCCCCACTTGCTTTCCATGATCGACAACTGCGCATCGGCAGTGGCGATGCGCACGTCGGCGCCGAGCGCCAGCTGGATGCCGGCACCGAAGCAGTTGCCGTGAATCGCCGCGATGACCGGAAACGGCAGCTGCCGCCAGCCGACGCTGAAGCGCTGGAACATGTTGGCGACCGGCGAATACAGGCGCAGGTACAGCAGCAGCGCCGGCAGCTTGTTGCGCAACACGGACTTGAAATCGAGCCCCGCGCAAAACGACGGCCCATCGCCGGCGATGATCGCGCAACGCACGTCGCGGCGCCGACGCAACGCGCGTTGCGCCGCCAGCATGCCTTGCAGCATCGGGATATCGACACCGTTGTGTCGGTCGCCGCGAATCAGCGTGACGCGCGCGATGCCGTCGTCGATCTGCAGGCGTACGCGCCCGTGAAATTCCTGTTGCATGAACCGTCGCCCTGTTGGTCGGCCAGCGACGCCTACTTGAGCTCGGCCGAGGTCTTGCCGAGCAGGCGCCGCGCGATGATCAGCAGCTGAATCTGCTGCGTGCCCTCGAAGATATCGAGAATCTTCGCATCGCGCGCCCATTTTTCGAGCAATTCGCCTTCGCCATAGCCGGTTGCCCCGCACAGCTCCACGCATTTGAGCGCGATATCGACGCAGGCACGGCCGGCCTTGGCCTTGGCCTGACTGGCCTGCAGCGAATTGGGCTGCCGGTTATCGGCCATCCACGCCGCTTGCAGGGTCAGCAGCCAGGCCGCCTCGTAATCGGCCTCGAGCTTCAGCAGTTCGGCCGCGGCAGCGGACTGCACCTGCGCCGGCCGCGCGTAGTCGACCTCGATGCCGGCCGTCTGCAGCAGACGCCGGGTCTCCTCGATGCATGCGCGCGCCAGACCGACCGCCATCGCCGCCACCAGTGGCCGCGTGTTGTCGAAAGTCTGCATGACACCGGCAAAGCCCTTCTCGACGTTGATCGTCGGCTCACCGAGCAGATTCTCCTTCGGCACGCGGCAATCCTTGAGCACGAAGGCCGCGGTGTCGGACGCGCGAATACCGAGCTTGTGTTCGAGGCGCACCAGTTCGAAACCGGGCGTGCCTTTCTCGACGACAAAGGACTTGATCGCGGCGCGGCCGACGCTGCGATCGAGCGTCGCCCAGACCACGACCAGCTCGGCACGATCACCGGCGGTCACGTAGATCTTCTCGCCGTTGAGCACGTAGTGATCGCCATCGAGCCGTGCCGTGGTGCGAATCGCTGCCGAGTCCGACCCGCAATGCGGCTCGGTAATCGCCATCGCCGCCCAGCGGCCGGCAAAGCGCGCCAACTGCTCATCGTTGGCAACCGACGCGATCGCTGCATTGCCGAGACCCTGGCGCGGCATCGACAACAAAAAGCCGACGTCGCCCCAACACAATTCCATGGTGCCGAGCGCGGTCGACAGATTGGTGCCGTTGCGATTGCCCTCGCCTTGCGCAGCGTCACGACGCACACCAGCCGCACCGGCGCCGCCGACACCGCTGGCATTCATGCCGTCGAGCACGGCGCCGAGCATGTCGAGCTCTTTCGGATACGCGTGTTCGGCGCGATCGTAGCGGCGCGAATTGGGACGGAAAATTTCGGTCGCGACTTGCTGCGCCTGCGCAACCAGACCGCGAAATTTCTTCGGCGTTTCGAGATGGATCATCGCGGTCTCCGTTAGATCAGCAGCATGCCTTCGACAACGCCGGCCGCACGCAAATCGCGGTACCAGCGTTCGACCGGATGTTCCTTGACGAAACCGTGACCGCCGAGCAGTTGCACCGCCTCGCTGCCGATGCGCGCGCCCTTGTCGGCGGCCAGGCGTCTGGCCAGCGCCGCTTCGCGCAGGAAGTCGACGCCGCGTTCGGCGCGGCTCGCCGCGCGCAGCATCGTCAGGCGCAGACCGCTGAGTTCGATACTGATGTCGGCCACCGCGAACGCCACCGACTGGCGATGACTGATGGGCTCGCCGAACGCGGTGCGTTCGTTGACGTACGGAATCAGATAATCGAGTGCGGCCTGTGCGGTTCCCGACGCCAGCGCCGCCCAGGCGACGCGCGACAAGGCGACAGCGTCGCGATACGCCGCAGCGTCATGCGTCAGGCGCGCCGAGGCCGGCACGCGCAAGGCATCGAGATGCAGACGCGCGGTTTCGGCGGCGCGCAAACCCATCGCCGGTTCGGCCTCGATGCTGAGGCCGGCTTCCGATGATTCGACGATGAACAATGCCGGCTCACCGTCATCAAGCGCTGCGGCGACAACGAACAGCTCGGCTGCCGCCGCGCGCGGCACCAGCGACTTGACGCCGCTCAATACGTAGTCCGCACCATCACGCCGAGCCTGCGTCTGCAGCGCGAACGGATCGAACAGCACCTGCGGTTCGTGCAGGGCCAGCGCCGCCATCGGCGCGTGCTCGTTGACGAAAGCCGGCAGATAGCTCGCCTGCTGCGTCGCGTCGCCCCACAGCACCAGCGCGTTGCTGACGGCCGATGGCGCCAGCGCCGCGACCGCCAGCGCCATGTCGCCGTAGGCCAGCGCCTCCGCGACCAACGCATTGGCAACGGCCGAGCGCTCGCTGCCGGCACCGCCCAGCGATTCGGGGATGTTGAGTACGCCGAGCCCCAGTTCAGCCGCGCCTTCGAGCAGCGTCGCATCAGCGGCACCGGCGGCATCAGCCGCAGCAGCAGCGGGACGCAAGGCTTCATCGGCAAAGCGCCGCGCCGCATCCTGCAGCATCTGCTGATCCTCGCTCGGCGTCAGATCAAACAGTCCGGATGTCGACGGCGATGACGGACGCGCAGGCTGACCGAGCGTCTGCACACGTTTGAACCCGCGCGCCGCGGCGGCGGCGCTGCGAAAGCCGATGCGGGTGCCGTGGTAGAGCGCCTGCTCGGTCGGACGACGCAGGCCCAGACGATCAAGAATCGGCGCACCGGCGATCTGATTGACCCAGCGCAGCCCGATACCGGTAAAACGGTCGACGACACTCATGTACATCCCCTCCTCGCTTGAACGCCGCAACAGCGCGGCCGCAACGCGCAGTCGCTGCTGCACGCAACGTGGCGCCGCTGCGCGGCGCTCATGGGTTGAGGTGTTGGCTTACTTCGCGCCGCCCAGAACGGCTTCGCGCGTATTTTCGAGAAAGATGTCGACCAGACGCGTGAACTTGCCCTGGATGAATGGCGGTGCGAGCAGGCGATACATCAACGGCACCGGCACCTCGCGCAACTTGCCGCGCACATCGAACGTCAGCTTCGTTCGCTGGCCTTGATCGAGCAGTTTGAAACGCCCTTCGATGGTCGCGTTGCCGCGATCCGGCACCGGTACCCAACTGATTTCGCCGCGCTTGGCATCGATGTTGTACTTCGCGCCGTAGCTGACTTCGTGTGCGATGTTCGCGGCCTTGGAACCGATCGTCGACATCTCCCAGAGATAGGCGTTCGGGCCGAGCTTGGTGAGCTTGCGCAGCTTCGGGAAGCGGCGGATCGTGCCTTCCAGATCGGTCAGCAACGGCAGGACTTTTTCGTAAGGTGCGTCGACTTCGACGCTACGTTCTATTTTGATATCGACGTTCATGACAGTAGTGTTTGGACTCCCCCGATAGGCCGGCAGCTTCGCATCGCAAGACCGATGAACGCCTTGGCTGTCCGGCGTTCGAAATCGGCGCTCGGGTCAATTGTCATACACGTTCAAAGACGCACGGCGCCACGCACGATGGCCTCGAACAGCGAGGCATCGAGCGGCTCATAGCCGACGCTGCGGTCACGCAGAACGTAGAGCGGTTCGCCAACTTTGGCCGGATCGAAACCCTGCTGCTTGAGTTCGAGCTTGCGGAACTTGAACGTTGCCGTCGTCTCCTGCTCACCGCGTAGGCGCACGAACAAAGGCACCGCATAAGCCGGCAACTGCGCGCAACAATGCGCCGCCAGTGCCGCGCCATCAAAATGCCCGCTCAGCGTCAGTGCCGCCATGCCGGCACGTCCGTCCGCATGCGGCACTTCGACGCCGTAAACGACCGCTTCGTCGACACCAACAAAGGTGTTCAACACGCCTTCGACTTCCGTCGTCGCAACGTTCTCACCCTTCCAGCGGAAGGTGTCGCCGACGCGATCGACGAACTGGATATGCGCATAGCCTTGGTCGCGAACCAGATCGCCGCTGTTGAACCAGCAGTCGCCCGCTTTGAACACATCGCGCAGCAGCTTCGCTTCGCTGGCTTTCTTGTCGGTATAGCCATCGAACGGTGCGCGCTCGGTGACCTCGGTGATCAGCAAGCCGACACCGCCGGTTGCGACCCGGGTCATGAAACCCTGCGCGTCGCGCCGCGGTGCATCGTGCTCGGCATCGAACTCGACGATCGAAAACGGCAGCGGGCAAAAGCCGGCGGTACGTCGCAGACCAAAGCCGTTGACGAATGCGAGGTTGGCTTCAGACGCGCCGTAGAACTCGCAGATGCGCTCGATGCCGAAGCGTTGCTGGAAGTCGTCCCACAATTCGGCACGCAAGCCATTGCCGATGATCAGGCGCACGTGATGCTGACGATCGCCATCCTTGGCCGGCTGATTGAGCAAATAGCGGCACAGCTCGCCGATGTAGCAGAACGACGTCGCATCGACGGCGCGGATTTCGTCCCAGAAGCGCGACGCGCTGAACTTGCGACCGAGCGCCAGCGTACAGCCGGCACCGAGCACCGCACTCCATGACACGGTCAGCGCGTTGTTGTGATAAAGCGGCAGCGCGCAATACAGCACGTCTTCGCGGCGCAGGCGCATGGCCAGCTGACCGACACCGGCAAGGCTGCGCATCCAGCGGTAATGCGTCATGCGCGAGGCCTTGGGCAGCCCGGTCGTTCCCGACGTGAAAATGTAGAAACATGGATCGCGCAAACAGATGTCGGCCGTCTGCGGCGGATCAAAATCCGGCAGCGCCGCGCTGTCGGCGCGCAGATGGGCGTAGCCGGCCGGTGCGTCGCCCTCCCCATCCCACCAGTCGATCCGCGCCGGATCGGTCGGCCTATCGAGCGATGCGATGGCCGGCAGGCATTCGTCGCCAACGATCAGCGCACGCGCCTGCGTCAGCCCGAGGCTGTGCGCAAGCACCTTGCCGCGCTGCTGCGGATTGAGCATTGCCGCGATCGCACCAATCTTGACGATGGCGAGCGCATAGACCAGCGCCTCGGGGCGATTCTCGAACAGCAGCGCCACCGCGTCGCCGCGGCCGACGCCGCGCGCCATCAGCAAGTGCGCAACACGATTGGCCCAGGCGTTCATCTCGGCATAGGTCCAGCGCTGCGACTCGAAACGCAGCGCCACCGCATCCGGCTGATGCGCCGCCAGCCACGCGAAGCGCTGACCAATCGACGCCCGCGTCTGCGGCTTGAAGCGCAGCATGTTCCAGACGCCGCGCTGCGTCGTCATGAAATCAGGCAGGGTCGACATTGCGCCGCGCAGCAGGTCGCGCAGCTGCACGCGATCGGCAGTCATGAATCCTCCTCCGACGTTTTTGCGCAATGTCGGCGCGGCGGGCGCGCCCGGCAAGCGCCGTTGCGCCACCGGGTGCTGGCGTCGCGGCCCGCGCGCCCCGCGCGCGGCAGGTTCAGCCCGGCGTTTTGCGCGCGGCGCCGCTGACGCTCATGAAGTGTTCGAGCGTCCGTGGCGGGATGCCGGCAACGCTGACGAAGACCAGCCCGTCGAGCGTGCCGCCGAAACTCTCGTCGACGTTGAAGCCGGCAAAGCGGCCGTTGAGCTCCAGATAGTGACGCAGCAACACCGGCAGCCCCGGTCCGCGCTCGACGCGCGAGATCACGCGCGACAGCAGCTTCGGATCGGCCAGCGCCGAAATCACGTTGCGGTGCTCGGCCGGCTGGCGGCGCTGCGGCAGCGGATGCAGCGGCTCGATGAGCCCGGAAAGATCACCGTCGGCGTGATGCACGCTCAGCGTCTCGGCCATCAGGCGACGCGCCTCGACGCTGTAGCTGGGACTGATGCTGACCGGACCGAACAGGTAACGGACCTCCGGGCGGCGCGCGAGGACCGCAGCGATGCCGCCCCACAGCAGTCGCAGCGGCTGGAAACTGCGCTGCCAGGCCGGCGCGACGAACGAGCGGCCGAGCTCGATGGCCGGGCCGGTGCGGGCGATCAGCCGCGCGTCGTAGCGAAACAGTGTGCGCGTATAGAGACCATCGACGCCGTGCCGCGGCACGATGTCGTCGGTGAACCCGAAGCGATAGGCGCCGACGATCTCGCGACGCTGCGGGTGCCAGAGGAACAGGTGCTCGTAGTGCGGGTCGAAACGGTCCAGATCGCGCGACAGGCCCGTGCCTTCCTGCAGTAGCCGGAAACTCTCTTCGCGCAGCCGGCCGATCTCGTCGAGCAGCAGCGGCATGCGCGTGGCGGGCGCCAGGTACAATTCGAACTCGCCGGCCTGCAACAGACGATGCGCCTCGAGCCCGGCCACTTCGTCGGCCAGGCGTGCCGCATCGGCCCGCGGCGCCAGCGGCAGCAGCGCCCTCGGCATGGCGGCCTCGCCGTCGCGGCGATCAGTCCCCAGCGAATAGGTCAGCACGCGCAAGTAGTCGATTTGCGCACGCTCCGGAATGCGTTCGAGCTCACGCGGTTCGACGGTGGCGCCGATGCGCAGGCCCAGGGTGCGGCCGCGCATGGCCAACAGATCACGAGCCAGCATCACCGTGCGCAGGCGCGCATTGACGGTGCCGGCGGCCAGCGAGCGCAGCCTCGGCCGGCCTTCAACGAACAACGGCAGCACGCGCGCACCGCTGCGGCGCGCCAGCAGCGCGACGGTCGGCGACCACGGCGGGTCGGCAATCTGCCGCGCCTGCCAGTCGATGCGGCTGACTTCGCCGGCCGGGAACACGATTAACGCACCGCCCGATTGCAGATGGCGCATTGCGGTGCGGATGCTGCGGCCGTTGACACCGCTCTTGAAGACGTCGATCGGCACCACCAGTGGCGCCAGCTCCGGCAAGGTGCACAGCAGCGTGTTGGCGAACAGCCTGGCGTCGGGACGGCGTTTGAGCAGCAGGTCGGCCAAGGCCAGACCTTCGGCGGCGCCATAGGGATGATTGGCGACGATCAGCAGCGGCCCCTCGGCCGGAATGTCATCCAGCGTGCCCGACGAGAGCCGGTAGCCGACGCCGATCGCACCCAGCGCGTAACGCACGAACTCGGCCGGCTCGGCGGTGGGCGGCCGGCGCCGATAGTGTCGTTCCAGCGCGCTGAGCCCGGTCGCCGCATCCAGCAGCGACGCCGCCCAGCTCAGTCCCTTGGCGCGTGGCAGCCCGATCGTGACCGGGGCCGCGCCGCGGGCACCTGAAGCAGTGTGGGAAGAGCCATCCATCAGCAGAAATCCTTTCGCGATACTCGCGGCAATGCACCAGAGCAGCGCATTAATGCGCCATTATATGGCCCGACGCCCCGCCGCCGGTGCAGCCGCGCGTACAGTTATCGTGGTCGTCCGTACAGCGGCTGAATGAAGGCCGCGACCTGGACGACTGAACCTTGCGACTGACGCTGCGGTCCTCTATGTCCGTCTTTGGCCCCTCGACCATGAACAAGACTCTCCGCCGCTGTGCGCTCGGGCTATCCGCCCTGCTCGGCGGCTGTTTCGGCGCGCCGTATCCCAAGGGCAGCTTCGAGCAGTTGTTCCCCGGCGCGCCGCCGCCGCAGATGCATACCCAGACCGTCGCCGGCCACACCCTGCGCTATGTCGAGGCCGATCATCCGGGTTCGCCGCGGATTCTGTTCGTGCACGGCTCGCCGGGCGAGTGGCAGGCCTTTGCCGCCTATCTGAAAGATCCGGCGCTCCAACACTATGGTCCAATGCTGATCCCGGACCGCCCCGGCTACGGCGGCTCCGAGGCCCATCACATCGTCTCCAGTCTCGCCGAGCAGGCGCGCCGCATCGCGCCGCTGCTGAAAGGGCCGGGCGGACCGACCATCGTCGTTGGACACTCGCTCGGCGGCGCGATCGCGGCGAAGCTGGCGATGGACTACCCGAGCGAGGTGCGCGGCGTGCTGTTGCTCGCGCCGTCGGTCGCGCCAACCTACGAAGCGCCGCGCTGGTATCAGAAGCTTGCCGCCTGGCCGGTCGTCGACTGGCTGATCCCGCGCGAACTCGCCGACGCCAACCGCGAGCTGATGCCGCTGCAATCCGAGTTGCGCAAGATGGAACCGGGCTGGGCGACGCTGCGCATGCCGGTCTACGTCGTGCAGGGCACGGCGGACGGCCTGGTCGACCCGCGCACGGCCGACTATCTGCAACGCATGCTGGCGCATACGCCACACCGCATCTGGCGCTATGCGGACGCCGGGCATCTGCTGCTATGGGAGCACCCGCAGGTCATCGTCTCGGCCCTGCAAGCATTGATCGCAGCAACAGCGCCGGACGATCGGCAATAAGCGCCGGCGCGGCGACCCTTACGCCAATATGCGACGATTCGTAAGCTGGCATTCAGCGGGCAGACATCGGGCGCTGCCAGCATTCTCGAAATTAACAACTAGACGATGGTCAGGGTTGGGTTCATGTTTGATCGCCTGCGCAGGCTGATGGACAGCGTCTTCGGCGCAATCCTGGGCGGCGCGTGCTATGGAAGCTGGGCATGCTTCGTCAACTGGAGCGCCGGGCAGGACGTCGCCATCCGCATCGGCTTCACCCACTTCCTGATGAGCACGGGCCTGACGCTTGCGGGCGTCAAGATCATGAATTTTCTGTTCCGCCTCGGCCGCACGCCGCGCCTCGGCGCCTGCATCGCCTTCAGCGGCTCGATGGCATTCACTTATACCCTGCTGATCAGCGTCCACCACCTGATCGGCACCCCCCACATTCTCATTACGCTGGCGCCGGGCTTCATCCCGACGGTATCGTTCTGTACGGTCTATCCGCTGCTCTTGCTGCGGCAGTCGCGACAGGAGCGGATCGCCGCCAGCCACACGGAGGTAGCAGATGAAGTCGCGCCCGTCATTCGCTGACGTCATCGATTTCAACGCCGCGGTCGTCGGCCAGGGCCGTCGGCTGACCGAACAGTTGATCAGTCGCGTCGAGACTTTCTCCGCTGCGATCGGCCCGCATCTGCGGCATATCATCGAGCACTACGAGGCGCTGCTCGATCGCCAGCCGGGCGCGCTGGTCGACTACGACCACCGCGCCCGCGACCGCAGCGTCGAACGCAATCCGGACGTCGCACAGCAGCGTCTCGACAGCATCGTCACCAAGCTTCGCGCGCTGGCCGGGCACCGTCCGGATGAAGCAGTATCGGTCGGCTTTTCGATCGGTATCGAAGGTTCGGACTTCCACGTCAGCGTCTCGTCGCTGGCGCGCGAGTTGAACTTCGTCGCCAGCCACGCGATTCACCATTACGCACTGATCCGCCCGATCGCCCTGGCCGCAGGCCTGACCCTGCCCGACGAGTTCGGCAAGGCGCCGGAGACCGTGCGCCACGAAAGGCTACAGTGGACGAACTGAACGCGGCGCCGGCCGCTGCGTATCGCGCGCCACTGGCCGAGCGCCTGGCGATCCGCTGGGATCGCTGGCGGCGCTGGGAGTTCTGGCCGGCCTGGCTGTTCTATCTGCCGATTATCGCGTACATCGTCTGGCTGGGCCTGCGCTTCCGCCGGCCGACGGCGTTTACGGCCGCCAATCCGGCGTTCGAGTCGGGCGGCGTGGTCGGCGAGAGCAAGGCTGACGCGCTCGGCGCACTGATGGACGGCGCGCCAGACCTCGTCGCGCATTTCGAGCGCCTCGATCTGGCAACGCCGCTGGCTGAACGCATCGCCCGCGCACACGCCTTCACGATGGCCGGCGACGGCTATCCGATCATCCTCAAGCCCAATATCGGCTCGCGCGGCCGTGGCGTCGCCGTGATTCGCGACGAGGCGGCGCTGCGCGACTACCTGAGCGCCGCCAGCGGCGACGTCATCGTCCAGCGCTACATCGGCGGCGACGAGTTCGGCGTTTTCGTCTGGCGCGATCCGCAGGACGATCACGCCGTTGTCTATTCGATCACGCAGAAGTGCTTTCCAACCGTGACCGGCGATGGCGTCCACAGCCTTGCCGAACTGATCGCCGCCGACGCGCGCGCGCGGCTGATCGCACCGCTGCTCTGGCAACGCTTCGCCACGCGCCTGCACGAAACGCCGCCGCGCGGCGAGCGCTTCGCGCTGGTCGAAATCGGCGCGCACTGCCGGGGCTCGCTGTTTCTCGATGCTTCGGCGCTGGCGACGCCGGCGCTGACCGCAGCAGTCACACGCATCTTCGAGGCGATTCCCGGCTTTCATTTCGGCCGCCTCGACCTGCGCTGCCCCTCCCAGGAGGCGCTACAGGCCGGCCAGGGACTGCGCATTCTCGAAGTCAACGGTGTGACGGCCGAGGCCGCGCACATCTACCATCCCGGTACGCCGCTGCTGCGCGGCTACCGCTCGATGTTCCGCCAGTGGCGCATCGCCTTCGAGATCGGCGCCAAGAACGCCGCGCGGGGCGCACACGTCACCGGCCCGTTCGAGTTGTTGCACCTGTTCCGCACCGATCTCAAGCGCGGCGAAGCCTGGCAGTGAACGATCGGGCATAAACCGCGTCGCGGCAGCGCTGGAGGCACAGTGCCGCCGGGCGCACAGTGACGGCACCCGTATTCGACCGGAGTGCCTCATGTTCCGCCCCATCCTGCTGCTCCTTGCCGTTCTCGGCTTCGCGCTCGCCGGCCCTGCCCGCGCGGACGATGCGATCAACACAACGCTGTTCGGCCATCTCGCCGCCGACGGTTACGACGTCGTCGCCTACCAGACCGACGATCGCGCCATCAAGGGCAAATCCGAATTCCGCTACGCCTGGCATGGCGCCAACTGGCAGTTCGCCAGCGCCGAGCACCTCGCCACGTTCAAGGCCGATCCGCAGCGCTATGCGCCGCAATATGGCGGCTATTGTGCGTACGCCGTTGCCAAGGGCGACAAGGTCGGCATCGACCCCGAAGCGTACTCGGTGGTCGACGGCAAGCTGTATCTGAACTACTCGAAGGACATTCGCGGCAAGTGGCTGGAGCGCCGCGACGCCTATATCGAACAGGCCGACCACAACTGGCCGGCCTTGAGCCAACAGTAGGAGATCAGGCCATGCCCTTCATTCGCCGTCACGGCCACATCGCGCTCGCGCTCTACATCTGTTTCGTGTTCGTGCAGTCGCTGTTCTTCAAGTTCACGAACTCACCAGAGACCGTCTACATCTTCCAGGGCAAACTCGATCCATGGGCTGCCAGCCTCGGCTTCCCCGGCCTGTTTGCGCCGGGCGGGCTGTTTAGCGCACACGTGATCGGCAGCGCCGAACTCGTCGCGTCGATCCTGCTGCTCACCGGCAGCTTCGTCGCACGCTGGCGCGTGTTGCAGGGCCTGGGCGCACTGCTCGGTCTGGCCATCATCAGCGGCGCCATCTGCTTTCACCTGTTCACACCGCTGGGGGTGCAAGTCGTCAACAGCGACGGCACCAAGGACGGCGGCGAGCTGTTTGCGCTGGCTTGCGGTGTCTGGGCCTGCTGTACGGCGCTGCTGTTCCTGCATCGCTCACGCTTGCGGCAATGGCTGCCGCCCGCGCGAAATGCCTGACGCAGCACCGACGCCATGAAACAAAAAGGCCCGCATGATGCGGGCCTTTTTGTGTGCTTCGGATTGGCTGGGGGACGTGGATTCGAACCACGATAGGCAGAGTCAGAGTCTGCAGTCCTACCATTAGACGATCCCCCATCCGACAAGCGGAAACCGTGGGGCGGCGAGTATACGCACTCGCCGCCCGATGTCCAAGCGTTTTAGCGCTTGGAGTACTGCGTACCGCGGCGGGCCTTGTGCAGACCGACCTTCTTACGCTCGACCTCACGGGCGTCGCGGGTCACCAGACCGGCGGCGCGCAGCGGACGGCGCATTTCTTCGTCGTACTGGATCAGTGCACGGGTGATGCCGTGACGCACCGCACCGGCCTGACCGTTCGGGCCGCCACCGGCGACCGTGATCTTCAGATCGAAACGGCCGACCGAGTCGGTCACTTCGAGCGGCTGGCGAACCAGCATGCGCGAGGTTTCACGACCGAAGTAGTCTTCGACCGTCTTGCCGTTGATGGTGATGTTGCCGGAGCCCGGCGCGAGGAAGACGCGGGCGGCAGCCGTCTTGCGGCGGCCCGTGCCGTACTTGTATTCGATGTTCTTCGCCATGTGACTGGACTCGATCAGATATTGAGAGGCTGCGGCTGCTGCGCGGCGTGCGGATGTTCGCTACCGGCATAGACCTTCAGCTTGCGGAACTGCGCATAGCCGAGCGGACCGCCCGGCAGCATGCCCTTGACCGCCTTCTCGATGACCCGCTCCGGATGCTTCTGGAGCAGCTTTTCGAGGGTGATCGACTTGATGCCGCCCGGATACTCGGAGTGGCTGTAGTACACCTTGTCCTGGACCTTGTTGCCGGTCGCACGGACCTTCTCGGCATTGACGATGACGATGTAGTCGCCGGTGTCGCAATGCGGGGTGTATTCCGGCTTGTGCTTGCCGCGGAGGCGGCGCGCCACTTCCGTGGCCAAACGGCCGAGGGTCTTGTCCGTCGCGTCAATCACGTACCAGTCGCGCTTGACGGTCTCGGACTTCGCAAAGATGGTCTTCATCTCTTGAGTCCTGCTATCGGTAGTTATAGTTCGGTTCTTCCGCCCCCAAGAGGGCTTCGGGAACCTCGAAAAGCGCGCGATTCTAGCGAGCGCCCGGCATCCGCGCAAGGGGCGCAACCGGCGACAACGGGCCATGCAGTCGATGGAACGACGCCTGGCGTCGCGGTCGACTCACTCCTTATATAAGCAAGGCAGCGCGCCGGAACCGCGTTTGAAGCAAGCCGCCGTCTATGCGCAAGCGCGGCATTGGCGGTCATCGCCATCCTGGGATGAACCTGGGCGCAGCCTCGTTGAAACAGCGAGCCCCGGCCCGCGTTTACTGATTTCGGCATGACATCGAGTCATCCCTCAGCGGGGTAAACGCTCCATGGCCGGGCGTTCGCTCCCGCGCGAAGTGCCACCGGCACTTCGCAAGCGCGACGGTAGGTTTAGATGAAATCGGGACGCCATCCGTGGCGCAACTTCACCTGAGTAGCCAACCCCGGCCCGGCCCTCCATGGCCGGGCGTTCGCTCCCGCGCGAAGTGCCACCGGCACTTCGCAAGCGCGGTCGCTCACCCAAAGTTGATTTTGGCTTCGAGGTTGGTGCGCGAATCGGCGTTGGTCAGCGCCTCGTCGAGCGAGATCTGGCCCTCTCGATAAAGCTTGAGCAGTGACTGGTCGAAGGTCTGCATGCCGGCGTCGGACGACTGGTCCATCGCCTCGCGGATGTCGTCGATGCGCCGTTGCAGGATCAGCTCCTGAATGAACGGCGTATTCAGCATGACCTCGACCGCGGCGCAGCGCCGACCGTCCTGGCGTCGCACCAGGCGCTGCGAGACGATCGCGCGCAGGGTCTGGCCGAGATCCATGTAGAGCTGATCACGCAGTTCGTCGGGGTAGAGGTTCACGATGCGTTGCAGCGCCTGATAGGCGTTGTTGGCGTGCAGGGTCGAGATCGCCAGATGGCCGGTGTTGGCCAACTGCACGCAGGCATCCATGGTTTCACGCGTGCGCACCTCGCCGACCAGGATCACGTCCGGCGCCTCGCGCAGCGAACTCTTCAGTGCGCGCTCGTAGCTCACGGTGTCCTGTCCGACCTCGCGCTGGTTGATGATGCTGCGCCGGTTCGGGTGCACGAACTCGATCGGATCCTCGATCGTCAGGATGTGTCCGGCCATGTTCTCGTTGCGATGATTGAGCATCGCCGCGAGCGTCGTCGACTTGCCGGAGCCGGTCGCACCGACCATCAACACCAGGCCACGCTTTTGCATGATCAGCGACTTGAGCACCGACGGCATGCCGGGATACTCATCGAGCTGCGGCACCTGTGAGCGCACGTAGCGCATCACCATGCCCAGCGAACCGCGCTGGTGGAAAACATTGACACGAAAACGGCCCAGGCCGCCGGCCTCGGTCGCCAGATCGATTTCCAGGTACTGCTGCAGATAGGCCTGCTGGTCGTCGGTGAGGATACTGGCCACCAGCTCGCCGATGAAATCGCGCGTCAGCGCATTCTTGCCGATCGGCAGCAATTCGCCTTCGATCTTGATCTGCGCCGGCGCGCCGGCCGTGAAAAACAGGTCCGAGCCGTTCTTTTCGACGCAGAGTTTGAGGTACGGCAGGATCTTGAGCATGCGATGGGTCTGGGGCGGCGAGCGTTCAGCGGCGCAGGACCGAGGCGTCGTCGTCGTCGACCATGCGCATGCGCTTGACGCCTTCGTCCTCAAGCAGATCGGCGCGTGCACGTGTCGATTCGAGCTTCACGCGCAGGCGCAGCTCGTTCTGCGAGTCGGCGTTGCGCAGGGCCTCGTCGTAGCTGATCACACCATCCTCGAACAGGCGGAACAGATACTGGTCGAAAGTCACCATGCCCTGCTCGTTGGAGCGAGCCATGACCTCCTTGATGCCGGCCACCTCGCCCTTGAAGATCAGGTCCGAGATCAACGGCGAGTTGATCATGATTTCCATCGCCGCCGCGCGGCCACCACCTTCCTTGCGCACCAGACGCTGCGAGACGATGGCCTTGAGGTTCAGCGACAAGTCCATCAACAACTGCTCGCGCTTCTCCTCGGGAAAGAAGTTGATGACGCGATCCAGCGCCTGGTTCGCCGAGTTGGCGTGCAGCGTCGCCAGCACCAGATGTCCGGTTTCGGCGAAGTTGACGGCGTACTCCATGCCTTCACGGGTGCGCACCTCACCGATCAGGATCACGTCCGGCGCCTGACGCAGCGTGTTCTTCAGCGCCGCCTCCCATGAGAACGTGTCGGTGCCCACTTCACGCTGCGTGATCATGCAACCGACATGCGGATGCACGTATTCGATGGGGTCTTCGATGGTGACGATATGACCGCGCGTATTGGCGTTGCGGTGACCCAGCATCGCCGCCAGCGACGTCGACTTGCCGGAGCCGGTCGCACCGACCATCAGCACCAGCCCGCGCTTTTCCATGACCACCTTGGCCAGCTGCGGCGGCAGACCGAGCTGATCGAAGGTCGGAATCTCGGTGGTGATGGTACGCAGCACCCCGCCGACGCGGCCCTGCTGCACGAACGCATTGACGCGAAACCGGCCCACGCCAGGCGGCGCGATCGCGAAATTGCATTCGTTGCTCGCCTCGAATTCCTTGATCTGCCGATCGTTCATCAGCGAGCGCATGATCAGCGCCGAGCCTTCCGGGGGCAGCGCCTTGTCCATCACCGGCGTCATCTGGCCATCGAGCTTGATCGCCGGGGGAAAGCCGGCGGTGATGAACAGATCCGATGCGCCCCTCTGCTTCATCATCGCCAGCAACTGCTGGACGAGCTTGATCGCTTGTTCACGGTCCATGTTGAGCTTCGGCCAGACTTCAGTTGACGTTGAAAGTACGCGGATCGGCCGAGCGCAGGCGCGCCTCCTCGATCGTCGTCATGCCCTTGCGCACCAGATCCTTGAGGCACTGATCGAGGGTTTGCATGCCCTCCTTGCCACCGGTCTGGATCGACGAATACATCTGCGCGATCTTGTTCTCGCGGATCAGATTCCGGATGGCCGGCGTACCGATCATGATTTCATGCGCGGCGACACGGCCGCCGCCCTTCTTCTTCAGCAACGTCTGCGAAATCACCGCGCGCAGCGATTCGGACAGCATCGCACGCACCATGTCCTTCTCCGCCGCCGGAAACACATCGACGACGCGGTCGATGGTCTTGGCCGCCGACGAGGTATGCAGCGTGCCGAACACCAGATGTCCGGTTTCGGCCGCGGTCAGTGCCAGACGGATGGTTTCGAGGTCGCGCATTTCGCCGACCAGGATCACGTCCGGGTCCTCGCGCAGCGCCGAACGCAGGGCTTCATTGAAACCCAAGGTGTCGCGATGCACTTCACGCTGGTTGATCAGACACTTCTTCGGCGGGTGCACGAACTCGATCGGATCCTCGACGGTGAGGATGTGGCCGTATTCGTTCTCGTTGATGTGGTTGACCATCGCCGCCAGCGTCGTCGACTTGCCGGAGCCGGTCGGCCCGGTCACCAGCACGATGCCGCGCGGAAACTCGGAGATGTCCTTGAAGATCGCCGGGCAGCGCAGGTCTTCGAGCGACTGGATCTTCGACGGAATGGTGCGGAACACTGCGCCGGCGCCGCGCATCGTCGTGAAGGCATTGACGCGAAAACGCGCCAGGCCTGGAATCTCGAACGAGAAGTCGGTTTCGAGGAATTCGTCCCAGGCCTTGCGCTGCTTGTCGTTCATGATGTCGTAGACCATGTCATGAACGCTCTTGTGATCCAGCGGCGGCAGGTTGATGCGCTTGACGTCACCGTCGACGCGAATCATGGGCTCGACGCCCGCGGACAGATGCAGATCGGACGCGCCCTGTTTGACGCTGAACGTCAGCAACTGCGCGATATCCATTGATGACGCCCCCCGAGGCGAAACAGCAGCGTGATGATGTCTAATGTCGCCCCAAGGCCGGTAATGCTTGAGACGCGACGGACGTTATCGGCAAATTCTACGACAGGCAACAATGGCAGACATCGCAGCGCAACTTGAGGCCGTGCGTCGGCGCATCCTCGACGCCGAGCAGCGCGCCGGCCGGTCGGCAGGCAGCGTGGCGCTGCTCGCTGTCAGCAAGACCTTCGATGCGGCCGCGGTGCGCGCCGCGCATGCTGCCGGCCAGCAGGCGTTCGGCGAAAGCTATGTGCAGGAGGCGCTGCGCAAACGCGAGGCACTCGCCGATCTGCCGCTGGTCTGGCACTTCATCGGCCCACTGCAATCGAACAAGACCCGCGCCGTCGCCGAGCACTTCGACTGGGTACACGGCGTCGATCGCGAGAAGATCGCGCAGCGCCTGTCCGAACAGCGACCGACACAGTTGCCGCCGCTGCAGGTCTGCGTGCAGGTCAACATTTCCGATGAGGCCAGCAAGTCCGGCTGCGCGCCGGCCGACGCCGCGGCACTGTGCCGCACCGTCGCCGCACTGCCGCGCTTGCAGCTACGCGGCCTGATGGCGATTCCGGCGCCGGTCGACGACGGGAACGACGCGCGCGCGCCGTTTCAACAGCTGCATGCGCTCTACGAGCAGCTGCGCGCCGACGGTCTGCCGCTCGACACGCTGTCCGCCGGTATGTCCGACGACCTCGAAGCCGCCGTCGCCGAGGGCTCGACCCTGGTCCGCGTCGGCTCCGCGATCTTCGGAGCAAGACCGCGCAAACGTGCCGGAACGCCTTGAGTGGCATTGCGGCGCCGGAGCTCCACGGCGACCGGATATCGACCCCGTCGACTGGACATTCAACTGACGTCGCGCCCACGGTACGATTGCGCGCCATTCCCCGCCTCGATCGCCGCCGGACCCGAACCATGAGCCCGCAAGACCTCGCCAAACGCCAAGCCGCCGAAGCCGCCCTCGCCTATATCGAACCCGGCGAAGTGCTCGGCGTCGGCACCGGCTCCACCGTCAACCATTTCATCGACCTGATCGCCGAGAAGCGCCTGGTCGCCGACATCAAGGGCGCGGTGTCGTCGTCGAATGCCAGCAGCGAACGCCTCAAGCAGATCGGTGTGCCGGTGCTCGATCTCAATCAGACCGGCGAGCTGTCGATCTACGTCGACGGCGCCGATGAGGCCAATCCGGCGCTGCAGCTGATCAAGGGCGGCGGCGCCGCGCTGACGCGCGAGAAGATCGTCGCCGCGGCCAGCCGCAAGTTCGTCTGCATTGCCGACCGCTCCAAGCAGGTCGACGTGCTCGGCAAGTTTCCGCTGCCGGTCGAAGTCATTCCAATGGCGCAGTCCTACGTCGGCCGCGAGCTGTTCAAGCTCGGCGGCAAACCCAAGCTGCGCGACGGCGTGATCACCGACAACGGCAACGTCATCATCGACCTGCACGGCGTGGCGATCACCGACCCGCTGGCGCTGGAAACGACGATCAACCAGATCACCGGCGTGGTCTGCGTCGGCCTGTTCGCACGCCGCCCGGCCGACGTGCTGATCGTCGGCTCGACCGACGGCATTCAGACGATCACGCGCTGAAGCCCGACCGGGCGGCGATCGCGTCGCCGCCCGGCCTCCACCTGCCCGACTCGCAGCATGACGCGGCCTTCACTTGCAAAATTGGTCCAGCCACTGGACAATCGGTCCAAGAAGGAGGAGTTGATATGCGACTCAAAGGAAAAAAGGCCCTCGTCACCGCAGCGGGACAGGGCATCGGCAAGGCCAGCGTTCTGATGTTCATCCGCGAAGGCGCACAGGTTGTTGCCGCCGACATCAATGCCGACGCGCTGGCGGCCCTGAAGCTGGAAGTAGGTAGCGACGCGCTCGAAACGCTCAGGCTCGACGTCACCGACGCGCAGGCGATCGCCGATCTGGCCGCCGCGCACACCGGCGCCGACGCGTTCGACGTGCTGTTCAACTGCGCCGGCTTCGTCCATCACGGCACGCTGCTCGATTGCACCGAAAAGGACTGGGATTTCTCCTGGCAGCTGAACTGCACGGCGATGTATCGCCTGAGCAAGGCGCTGCTGCCGGCGATGCTGGAAAAGGGCGGCGGCTCGATCATCAACATGGCGTCGGCCGCCTCCAGCGTGAAGGGTGTGCCGAACCGCTTCGTCTACGGCGTGACCAAGGCCGCGGTGATCGGCATGACCAAGGCAATCGCCGCCGACTTCGTGGCGCGCGGCATTCGCTGCAATGCGATCTGCCCGGGCACCGTCGAATCGCCATCGCTCGAACAGCGAATCGAGGCCCAGGCGCGCGAACAGAACGTCGACGTCAGCGTGATCCGCGACGCGTTCATCGCCCGCCAGCCGATGGGCCGCGTCGGCCGCGCCGACGAGATCGCCGCGCTGGCGACCTATCTGGCCAGCGACGAATCCGCGTTCACGACCGGCACGATCCAGGTCATCGACGGCGGCTGGTCGAACTAAAGCGTTTTCACAGACACCTCCGGCGCGCCTGTCGCGCGCCGGCTGCAGGAGACCCCCATGAAGCTGTTGCGCTATGGCCCCAAGGGCCATGAAAAGCCCGGCGTGCTCGACGCCCAGTCCCGTATCCGCGATCTGTCCGGCATCGTGGCCGACATCGGCGGTGACACGCTGACTCCCGCCGGCCTGGCCAAGCTGCAGGCGCTCGACATCGAGTCGCTGCCGCTGGTCGACGGCACGCCGCGCCTCGGCGCCTGCGTCGGCAAGATCGGCAAGTTCATCTGCATCGGCCTGAACTACTCCGACCATGCCGCCGAAACCGGTGCCGAAGTGCCGCCGGAACCGGTGGTCTTCAACAAGTGGCTGAGCGCCGTGGTCGGCCCCAACGACGACGTCGAGATTCCGCGCGGCTCTCAGAAGACCGACTGGGAAGTCGAGCTCGGCGTGGTGATCGGCAAGGGCGGTCGCTACATCGACGAAAAGGACGCGATGTCGCACGTCGCCGGCTATTGCGTCATCAACGACGTCTCCGAGCGCGAGTACCAGATCGAGCGCAGCGGCTCCTGGGACAAGGGCAAGGGCTGCGACACCTTCGGCCCGACCGGTCCGTGGCTGGTCACCGCCGATGAAGTGGCGGACCCGCAGAACCTGAAGATGTGGCTGGACGTCGACGGCAAGCGTTATCAGGACGGCAGCACGGCGACGATGGTCTACAAGGTTGCGTTCCTGGTGCACTACCTCAGCCAGTTCATGAGCCTGCAGCCGGGCGACGTGATCTCGACCGGCACGCCGCCGGGCGTCGGCATGGGCCAGAAGCCGCCGATCTACCTGCGCGCCGGCCAGACCATCCGCCTCGGCATCGAAGGTCTCGGCGAACAGCAGCAGAAGACGGTGAACGCGTAATGGCCAAGATCACCGCCATGCGCGTGCTCGACGTGCGCTTCCCCACCTCGAAGCGCCTCGACGGCTCGGACGCGATGAATCCGGACCCGGACTACTCGGCCGCCTACGTCATCCTCGACACCGACGACGAGAAGTTGAAGGGCCACGGCCTGACCTTCACCATCGGCCGCGGCAACGAAATCTGCTGCGCCGCGATCGAAGCGATGCGCCACCTCGTGGTCGGTCTCGACCTCGACTGGATCGCCGCCGACATGGGCCGCTTCTGGCGGCACGTGACCGCCGACAGCCAGCTGCGCTGGATCGGCCCCGACAAGGGCGCCATCCACTTGGCGACCGGCGCCGTCGTCAACGCGGTCTGGGATCTGTGGGCGAAGTCGGTCGGCAAGCCGCTGTGGCAGCTGGTCGCCGACATGACACCGGAAGAATTCATTCGCTGCATCGACTTCCGTTACCTCACCGACTGCATCACGCCGGACGAGGCGCTGGCGATGCTCAAGGCACTGGAGCCGACCAAGACCGAGCGCGTCGCCGCGCTCAAGCGTGACGGCTATCCGTGCTACACCACCTCGGCCGGCTGGCTGGGCTACAGCGACGACAAGCTGCGCCGTCTGTGTCAGGAAGCGATCGACGAGGGTTACACGCACATCAAGCTCAAAGTCGGCGCCAAGCTCGAAGACGACATCCGCCGCGTGAGCATCGCGCGCGAAGTGATCGGTTGGGACCGCCAGCTGATGATCGACGCCAACCAGGTCTGGGAAGTCGATCAAGCCGTCGAATGGGTCAAGGCGCTGGCGTTCGCCAAGCCATGGTTCATCGAGGAACCGACCAGCCCCGACGATATCGAAGGCCATCGCAAGATTCGCGAAGGCGTCGCGCCGGTCAAGGTCGCGACCGGCGAGATGTGCCAAAATCGCATCATCTTCAAGCAGTTGATCATGCGCGGCGCCATCGATGTCGTGCAGATCGACTCCTGCCGACTGGGTGGTGTCAACGAAATTCTCGCGGTGCTGCTGATGGCCGCGAAGTATCAGCTGCCGGTCTGCCCGCACGCGGGCGGCGTCGGTCTGTGTGAGTACGTGCAGCACCTGTCGATGATCGACTACCTCTGCGTGTCCGGCACCCATGAGGGCCGTGTCACCGAGTTCGTCGACCACCTGCACGAGCACTTCGTCGATCCCTGCGTGGTCCGCAACGCGGCCTACCAGGTGCCGACCGCGCCCGGCTTCTCGATCGAGATGAAGCCGGAATCGCTCGAACAGTACCGCTACGTCGGCTAATCGCCCGCCCCGATCCGCGCCATGAAAGCCGAACGCCTCGATCCACCGCTGACCGCGACCCGCTCGTCGGGCGGCCGGCGTATCGACGCGCACCAGCACTTCTGGCGCTATCCGGAACAAGGCTTCGACTGGGTCGGCCCCGGCATGGAGCTGCTGGCCGGCGACTGGCTGCCCGAGCAGCTGCAGCCGCTGCTCGCCGCCAACGATGTCGATGCCTGCATCGCCGTGCAGTCCTGCGGCGATGAGGACGACACGCGCTTCCTGCTGGCACTGGCCAGCGAGCATTCGTGGATCGCCGGCGTGGTCGGCTGGATCGACCTGTGGCGCGACGACATCGTCGAGCACCTCGCCGGCTGGCGGCGCCAGCCGGCACTGGTCGGTATCCGTCACCAGTTGCAGGACGATGCCGAGCCGGCCGCGACGATTGCCGACCCGCGCTACACGCATGGCCTGGCGGCTGCGCAAAACATGCAGCTCGTCTATGAGGTGCTGCTGCGCGCCGATCAGCTGTCGCTGGCCGAGCGCCTGTGCGCGCGGCATGACCGTCACTGGCTGGTGCTCGACCACCTCGGCAAGCCGGCAATGGGCGACGACGACGCTTTCGACGCCTGGGCGCAGCAGATCCGCGCGCTCGCGGCGATGCCGCACGTCGCCGCAAAACTCTCCGGCCTGGTGACCGAAGCGCCGAAACGCGCCGACGGCCGCCCGGACACGGACCGTATCCGCCGACATCTCGACGTCGCGCTCGAAGCCTTCGGCCCGGCGCGCCTGATGTTCGGCTCCGACTGGCCGGTCTGCCTGCTGGCAGCCGCCTATGCCGACGTCCAGGCCTTGATCCTGGACTGGAGCCAAGGCCTGTCCGCGCATGAGCGCGGGCGCCTGCAGGGCGGCAGCGCCGAGGCGATCTATCGCCTGTAGCGCCACGCACGCAAAGGCCACGCAACAAGCTTGAGGAGATATACGTGGAACTCGGACTCAAAGACAAAGTCGTGATCGTCACCGGCGGTAGTGCCGGCATCGGCGGCGCCATCACCCAGCAGCTTGCCGCTGAAGGCGCGATTCCGGTCATCGTCGGCCGTGCCCCGAAAGACGACGGCTTCCTCGCCGAATTGCATCGCAAACAGCCCAAGGCGCGCCTGATCGTCGCCGAGCTGACCGACGAAGACGCCTGCCGCCAGGCCGTCGAAGACACACTCGCCGCCTTCGGCCGGCTCGACGGTCTGGTCAACAACGCCGGCATCAACGACAACGTCGGTCTCGACGCTGGCCGTGCAGCGTTTGTGCAATCGCTCGAACGCAATCTGATTCACTACTACGTGATGACGCACTACTGCGCGCCGCATCTGGCGAAGACGCGCGGCGCGATCGTCAATATCTCATCGAAGACCGCGGTCACCGGCCAGGGCCAGACCAGCGGTTACTGCGCTTCCAAGGGTGCGCAGCTGTCACTGACCCGCGAATGGGCGCTGGCGCTGGCCGAACAGGGCGTGCGCGTCAACGCGGTGATCCCCGCCGAAGTGATGACGCCGCTCTATGCGTCGTGGATCCAGAGCTTCGACAACCCCGAGGACAAGCTCGCCGAGATCACCCGCAAGATTCCGTTCGGCCACCGCATGACCAAGGACAGCGAGATCGCCGACACCACGGTGTTCCTGCTCTCGGAGCGCGCCTCGCACACGACCGGCCAGTGGCTGTTCGTCGACGGCGGCTACACGCACCTCGATCGCGCCGCGACCTGAGCGCGCGCCGCAACGGGAGCCCTGCCATGCGCCAATGCCTTGTTCTCGACCTTAAAGACGACCCGCAGCTGATCGCGGAATACGAAGCCCATCATCAGCGCATCTGGCCCGAAATCACCGAGCACCTGCGCGGCCATGGCGTCACGCAGATGCAGATCTATCGACTCGGCACGCGGCTGTTCATGGTCATGGAAACCGATGGCACACGCTTCGACGCCCAGGCCTTTGCCGGCGCCGAGCGCGACAACCCCGTTGTACAGCGCTGGGAAGCGCTGATGGACCGGTTCCAGGCGCCGACGCCGTGGACCGAGCCTGGCCGGAAATGGACGCCGGCAGCCCTGATTTTCGATCTGGCGGCGCAATAGGCACCGCAACTTCCCCAGCCAACATATAGAGGAGATTCACCGATGGCCCTCAGCGCCCCCGTCAGCGGTAGCGTCAGCACCGCAGGCACACCGCAACGTTCATATGCTGTCGCGCTTGCGCTCGTCACCAGCCTGTTTTTCATGTGGGGCCTGTCCTATGGCCTGCTCGACGTCCTCAACAAACATTTCCAGGAGACGCTGAATGTCTCCCACGCCAAGTCCGGTCTGCTGCAGGCCGCGTACTTCGGTGCGTACTTCCTGTGGGCGCTGCCGGCCTCGGCCCTGATGCAGCGCGCTGGCTACAAGGTCGGCATCCTGCTCGGCCTGTCGATGTACGCGATCGGTGCGCTGCTGTTCGTGCCGGCCACGGCCTCGGGTAGCTATGCGATGTTCCTGTTCGCGCTGTTCGTCATCGCCAGCGGCCTCGGCTGCCTGGAAACGGCGGCCAACCCGTATGTCACCGTACTCGGCCCCTCGCAGAGTTCGGCACGCCGCCTGAACCTGTCACAGTCGTTCAACGGACTCGGGCAGTTCTTCGGCCCGCTGATCGGCGGCGCCTTCTTCTTCAAGGGCGCCAGCGACAGCGTCGCCAATGCACAGGCGCCGGTGCAGGCCGTGTACGTCGGCATTGCCATCCTCGTGGTCATCGTCGCGTTCGCCATCTGGCGCACGCAGCTGCCGGACATTCGCGAGAAGAATTCGGACGGCAGCGCCAGCGCCGGTACCACCGTGCCGCTGATGCAGCAGCGCCATTTCCTGTTCGGCGTCGTCACGCAGTTCTTCTACGTGGCCGCGCAGGTCGGTGTCGGTGCGTTCTTCATCAACTTCATGACCGACCGCTCGGCCGACACCAGCTCGCAGCACGCCGCCTATCTGCTGTCGGTGGCGATGATCATGTTCCTGGTCGGGCGCTTCATCGGCACCGGCCTGCTGACCAAGATCGCCGCGCCGAAGCTGCTCGCCGCCTACGGCGCGATCAACATGGTGCTGGTGCTGGTCGCGATCTACTCCTCGCACACCGTCGCCGTGGTGGCGATGATCGGCGTGTTCTTCTTCATGTCGATCATGTTCCCGACGATCTTCGCGCTGGGCGTCACCGATCTCGGCGCCAACACCAAGCGCGGTGCGTCGTTCCAGATCATGGCCATCGTCGGCGGCGCGATCGCGCCGTACGTCATGGGGCGCATTTCCGACCTGCACGGCGTCGGCACCGCCTACCTGGTGCCGGTCGTCTGCTTTGCGATCGTCTGCTGGTACGGCCTGTCCGGCCACCGCGTCGTGCGCAAGGCCTGATCGCCGCACCTTAACTAAATCCGGGCCGCCCGGCCCACCCGAAACGCTCATACCAATACCACGTCCGGCGCGGTCTTCACCGCGCCGGGAGGAGACCCTCATGTCCAAGATTCCTGCATTCAGCCCCGGCGCGCGCGCCGGCCTCGCCTTCGGCGGCGTCCTGCTGGCGCTGAGCATCCCGGCTCACGCCGATACGTCGCTGGAGATCAGCGGTCGCGTGTCGGCCGGCCTCGACTACGTCAACGGCATCGACAACACCGCCGACGGCGGCGGCAGCAGCGACGACAAATTCCGCGGCGGCGGCAATCAGTGGGGCACGAGCCTGCTCGACATCAAGGGCTCGCAGGATCTCAGCGATCTCAACGACGCCTTGCCGGACGACCTGAAAGCAATCTTCCTGCTCGAATCGGGCTTCGACGCGATGAAGGGCGAGCTCAACGGCAGTGCGCTGTTCAATCGCCGCGCCTACGCCGGCCTCAGCAGCCAGCGCTACGGCACGCTGGTGTTCGGCAAGAATCTGTCGCTGTCGAACAACGGCTGGTACATCGACCCGTTCTACCAGCAGTTCATGGGCTACGAGACGCTGGTGCGTGGTCGCGACTGGCAGGGCGTCGACAACATGGTGCAGTACACGACGCCGACCTATCACGGCTGGAATGCCGAAGTGCAGATCGGCTTCGGCGGCGACACCGGCTCATTCAATGCCAGCCGCAACGACGCAGTGACACTGAACTACGTCGGCAAGATCGTCGAGCTGCGCGCCATCTATGACGTGCGCCGCGACGACAATGCCCAGTACTCGGACCTGTTCCTCTACTCGCGCGAATGGATCCTCGGCGGCGCGCTGCATCTGGGCACCGTCGATCTGTATGCCGGCTACAACGGCCTGTCGGCGCCCAATGGCGCGGAGAACGCCGACAGCACCGGCTATGGCTATGAACGCGCCGATCACTACTGGGCCGGCGCCCATTACTGGGTGACGCCGCGCTGGCGCCTGCAGGGTGCGCTGTACCACATCAACGTCGACAACGACGGCGGTAACGCGACGCTTTATGCGCTCGGCACCACTTACAACTTTGCCGACAACTTCTTCACCTACGCGTCGGTCGGTACCGTCAGCAACAGCGACGCCGCCGACTTCGCGGTCGAAGCAACCGACGAGCGGCCCGAGGATGGCCACTCGCAGCAGGCCGTCTACTTCGGCTTCGTTTATTCGTTCAAGGGCGATTTCAGCTTCCCGCGCTGACGCGCACCTGCCTGGTACCAGGCACAGCCGGTATCATCGCGGCGGGCTGCCCCGCGCAGTCCGCCGCGACGACCGACCTTTCATGCCCATTCAAGCCATTCAGAACCGCCGTCTTTACCAGCAGATCGCCGACCAGTTGCTCGAAGCGATCGAACGCGGTGAATACCGTCCCGGCAGCACCCTGCCACCGGAGCGCGAACTCGCCAAGCTGCTCAATGTCAGCCGGACGTCGGTACGCGAAGCCCTGCTGGCCCTGGAAATTCGCGGTGCCGTGCGCGTGCGCGTCGGCAGCGGCGTTGAAGTGCTCGCGCCGTCGCCGGATACCGGAGGAGCCACGCCGGCTGCTGTCGGCACCGACATCGGCTGGGAGCCGGACCCGGAGCTCGACGCCGAACTCGGCCCGCCGGTCACGCTCGACATTCCCCCGTTCGCCCTGCTCGAAGCGCGCGCACTGGTCGAACCGGAGGCCGCGGCACTGGCGGCCGGCAATGCCTCCGACGCGCAACTGGCAGCGATCCGCGCCGCCTACGAGCACAATGTCCGCGACAATCGCGAAGGCTCGAAGACCCACCCCGGTGATCGGCTGTTCCATATCCGCATCGCCGAAGCCAGCGGCAACCCGGCCTATCACGCCCTGTTGCGGCATCTGCTCGGGCACCGCTACAGCGAGATGTTCCGGCGCATGCAGGCGCTCTACACGCCAGACGACATGCCACACCGCTCGGAGCGCGAGCACCAGGCCATTCTCGACGCGCTCGAGGCGCGCGACGCGGCGCGCGCGCGCAAGGCGATGCGCGCCCATCTGGATTCGGTGATCGGCATCTTCACGCGCGCCTGAGCAACGTGGATCACCGCTGCGCGCGCGCCGCGCTCATGCAGCGGCCATATTCGCCGTATCGGTAAAAATCCAATAGCAGAACGAGATCGGCCGCGCGTTGCGCGGCCGACGTTCAATGCACCTTGCGCGACTTGCCGGCGCGGTGCTCGGCGGACTTTTGCGGACGTCCGCCCGCGCCGAAACCGCCGCCCCCGAAACGGGGCGGCGGTCCGTATTGCTTCTGCGGCTGCTGCCGCTTCTTGCCGGACTTCTTGTCGCTCATCGGTAGGCGTTCCCACCACCCGGACGGCCGCCGCCACCACCACGACGCCCTCCATTGCCGCGGAACGGACGGCGGCCCTCACGCGGCGGCGGCGTCGGCTTGTGTGATATCAGGTTGCCGTTGATGTCGCCGAACTCGTCACGTTCACGCCCCGAGGACTCGCGCTCACCGCGCGGCGGCTGCGGCTGGGACGGCCGCGGCGGACGTGCGTTGCCGCCGGCGTCCTGACGCGGCTGCGCGTCGCCACCCGGGCCGCGACCGCGGCCACGACGGCGGCGACGGCCATTGCGATCACCCGGCTCGCCAGCGGCACGCGGGCCAGCCGACGGGCGTTCGCCCTGGCCTTGTGCGGCTTCTGCGGTCGGCTCGGCCGCCGGGGCCGAACCAGCCTCGAAACCATCGACCTCGAAACTCGGCAGCGAGCGGCCCAGCAGCTTTTCGATACCGCGCAATTCGCTGCGCTCGTCGCTGCTGACCAGCGAGAACGCCTCGCCGACATTGCCGGCACGGCCGGTGCGGCCGATGCGATGCACATAGTCTTCGGCAACGTTCGGCAACTCGAAGTTGACGACGTGCGGCAGCTGGTCGATGTCGATGCCGCGCGCGGCGATGTCGGTCGCAACCAGGATGCGGATTTCATTGGCCTTGAACCCGGCCAGTGCCTTGGTTCGCGCGCTCTGGCTCTTGTTGCCGTGCAGCGCCGCAGCCGTGATGCCGGCCTTGATCAGCTTCTCGACCAGGCGATTGGCGCCGTGCTTGGTGCGCGTGAAGACCAGGGTCTGCTTCCAGTCGTAGCCCTTGGCCAGATGGATCAGCAGATCGGTCTTGCGGCTCTTGTCGACGAACAGCACGCGCTGGTCGACGGTCTCGGCCGCCGAATTGCGCGGCGCGATGTCGATGGTCACCGGACGCTCCAGCAAACCTTCGGCGAGCTTGCGGATGTCCGGCGAGAACGTCGCCGAGAACAGCAGATTCTGGCGCTGCGCCGGCAGCAGCTTGATGACGCGGCGAATGTCGTGGATGAAACCCATGTCGAGCATGCGGTCGGCTTCGTCGAGCACCAGCACGTCGATCTTCGACAGATCGACGGTTTTCTGTCCGACGTGGTCGAGCAGACGGCCCGGCGTGGCGACCACGATCTCGGCGCCAGCCGCCAACTGTTCGATCTGCGGATTGATGCCGACACCGCCGAAGATCAGCACCGTGCGGATGCCCGCGACGTGGCGGCCATATGTGCGCACGCTTTCCTGGACCTGGGCGGCCAGCTCGCGGGTCGGCACCAGCACCAGCACGCGGACCTGCTTGCGCCCGGCGCGCTGGCCGTCGGTCAGCAGGCGCTGCAGCAACGGCAACGTGAAGGCGGCGGTCTTGCCGGTGCCGGTCTGTGCGGCGGCCAGCAGGTCGTGGCCCTGCAGGATTTCCGGAATCGCGCGCTGCTGGATCGGGGTCGGCTCGCTGTAGCCTTCCTCGGCCACCGCACGCGTGATGTCGGACGCGAGCCCAAGGCCCGCGAAACGTGAAACGTCAGTCATGAAAACTCCTGAACGCCTGCAGTGCGGATTGCTCCGACGGACCGGTTCAGGTCGTGCGTTAGTGAGTCGGCGCCGCATTGCTGCGGTCGCGGGCCTGGAGCGAAATCGGGTTGCCAATGTTAGGCTTGACCCTCGTGCGTCAACCGGTGGACGCCTCGCAAGCGGTGCGCAGTATAGCGGCGCGCCGCCATTTCACCTAATCTTGTTACGCACCACACGCAAATCGCGTGCCGCCCTGAACATTCGCTAGCCAACAGGAGCAGGATCCCCCATGAAAAAGCTACTCGCCCTGGCCGTCTTGGCCACGCTCGCCGCGCCGGTCCACGCCGATACCTGGAAGGATCTGAAGAACAGCGCCAAACAGCAGGCTTCAGACAAGGCCGCCGAAGCGATGGGCGTCGCCACGCCGGCCCCGGCTGGCGCCAAGGTCTATTTCATCGAGCCGAAGGACGGTGCCACCGTCTCCAACCCGGTCAAGGTCGTGTTCGGCCTGTCCGGCGCCGGCGTCGCGCCGGCCGGTTTCAACAAGGAAGGCACCGGGCATCACCACCTGCTGATCGACAGCCCGACCATCGACTACACGCAGCCGCTGCCGGCCACCGACCAGATCAAGCATTTCGGCGGCGGTCAGACCGAAACGACGCTGACGCTGTCGCCGGGCAAGCACACGCTGCAGCTTGAATTCGCTGACTGGAAGCACCAGCCGTTCAATCCGGCGGTCGAGTCGCAGAAGATCACGATCACCGTCAAGTAAGCCATCCCCCAAGGCAGGCCCGCCGGACGACGGCGGGCTGTGCCGGAGACCTATGAGCACACTCGAGTTCCGCACCGCCCGCAACGCAGCCGGCGGACGCGGTGAGGTGACCCTCGCCGCCGCGTCGCCCGCGCCGTTCGCGGCGCGTTTTCATCTAGCTGTATCGCCGCCCTTACACTCATGAAATCAACGCTGGGCCTGCGTTTCGGCCAGTCGCTGACGATGACGCCTGCCCTGCAGCAGGCGATCCGCCTGTTGCAGCTGTCGAGCCTCGATCTGCAGCAGGAGATTGAACAGGCGCTCGAATCGAACATCCTGCTCGAACGTGAGGACGGCGCCGAACCCCAGGAAGCCGAGGTCGCCACCGCCGAAGCCGAAGCGCCGGCTGCGCCGACATCGGAAGACCCCAAGAGCCTGGAACTGGGCGCCGACAGCGAAATTCCGAGCGAAATGCCGGTCGACGCCGACTGGGGCGATGTCTTCGACGAAGGTCCGTCCGGCACCTCGAAGAGCGGCGCCGACAGCGACGAGCTGCGTGATTTCCTCGAAGCCAACCTGCACGGCAGCAAGAGCCTGCACGATCATCTGGTCGATCAGGCGCGGACCGCGCCGTTCTCGATGCGCGAGGTCGAGCTGGCAGAGCATCTGATCGATTCGATCAACGACGACGGCTATCTCGACGACTGGGACGAGCTCGCCGCACGCCTGCAGAGCGACTACGGCGCGACGCCCGAAGAGCTCGACACCGTCCTGGAGAAGGTCCAGGACTTCGACCCGACCGGTGTCGCCGCACGCGATCTGGGCGAATGCCTGCGCCTGCAGCTGGAACCGATGCCGTCGCGCACGCCGGGCATCAACACCGCGCTGAAGCTGGTCACCGAACATCTGCCGCTGCTCGGTCGCCGCGACGCGGCGGCGCTGGCGCGCGCCTGCGGTGTACCGCTCGCCGAAATCGAGCTGGCGCTGGAGCTGATCCGCAGCCTGCAGCCGCATCCGGGCCGGCCGTTCCAGGCGCATGAACCGGATTACGTGACGCCCGATGTGTTCGTGTCGAAAAAGAACGGCCGCTGGGTCGTCGGCCTGAATCCGGAGCACACGCCCCGGCTGCGTTTGAACAGCCAGTACCAAAGTATGATCCGCCGCGCCGACAGCTCGCGCGACCAGGTCGTGCTCAAGCAACACCTGCAAGAAGCACGATATTTTCTGAACAGTCTGGAAGCGCGCAATGAAACCTTGTTGCGCGTCGCGCAGTCCATAGTTGAAGAACAGCGGGCTTTCTTGGATTATGGACCCGAAGCGATGCGCCCGATGGTCCTGCGCGATATCGCCGAGCAGCTGGGCATACATGAATCGACCGTCTCACGCGCCACAGCCAACAAATACATGCTCACGCCCCGTGGGCTGTACGAACTCAAGTATTTCTTTTCCAGCCACGTGCAGACGACCGGGGGTGGTGTCTGCTCGGCCACTGCCATCCAGGCCATGATCAAGCGCATGATCTCAGGCGAGGATTCCACACGACCACTTTCTGACGCCACGCTGTCTGAGCTGCTGCTCAAGGAAGGCATACAGGTTGCAAGAAGAACGGTAGCGAAATATCGCGAAGGCTTGGGCATACCGCCCTCGCACGAGCGAAAACCGCCGGCCTGATCCAGGACCGGTTTTCTGTAGTCCACGACGCCCATAGGGCTGAAGGAGCGATTCGATGAACCTGAATATCTCTGGTCACCATGTCGATGTCAGTGCGCCAATGCGCGATTACGTTCTGACCAAGCTCAAGCGACTCGAGCGACATTTCGACCATCTGATTTCGGCCGAAGTCATCCTTTCCGTGGAGAAGATCAATCAGCGTGCCGAAGCCACCGTGCACGCCAGCGGTGCCGACCTGCATGCCTGCGCGACGCAGGACGACATGTATGCCGCCATCGACCTGATGGCCGACAAGCTCGACCAGCAGACCCGCCGCCACAAGGAAAAGCTGCGCGACCATCATGCGCGCGAAGCGCACAAGCGCATGGCGCTTTGAGTAAAATCGCGGGCACAGGCCCGGCCCACCGAGGGCCGGGCTTTTTTTTGAGCGTCATTCCCGAACCGGGCCCGGGAGCGCCATAAAAGAAAACGAGTCGAGGACATCCCGCCATATGAGAATCGCCGAGATCCTGACCGCCGACCGCGTCAGCCTGGGACATACGTTCAGCAGCAAGAAGAAAGCGCTGGAAGAGCTGGCAGGCCTGCTGGCCAAAGGCGTCGACCCGAATGCCGCCGGCGACATCCTCGGCAGCCTCGCCAGTCGTGAGAAGCTCGGCAGTACCGGCCTCGGTCACGGCGTCGCAATCCCGCATGGCCGGCTCGCCGGGGTCGAGGACAGCATCGGCGCATTCATGCGCCTCAAGCATCCGCTCGACTACGAAGCCCACGACAGCCGCCCGGTCGACCTGTTGTTCGGCCTGCTGGTCCCGCAAGGCGCGACCGAGGCCCATCTCAAGCATTTGGCAGCGATCGCCGAAATGTTCTCCGACGAAAACTTCTGCCAGGCGGCCCGCGCGGCCACAGACGACGCGGCGCTCTACAAGCTGGTGGCCGACTACAAGCCGGCCGGCTGAGCGCCCGCCGCGGCGACCGACGGGATCGCCCATGCCCCGCCCCAGCGCTCCGAACATCACCCTGCACGGCGTCTTCATGCGCGTGCATGGCACGGGCGTGCTGCTGACCGGCGCCAGCGGGGTCGGCAAGAGCGAGCTGGCGCTGGAACTGCTGACCCGCGGACATCGCCTGGTCGCCGACGACGCCGTCGACTTCTCCGTGCGCCGCGGCTTCATCATCGGCCGTGCGCCGCGGCTGCTGCGCGGCTTCATGGAAGCGCGCAGCCTCGGCATCCTCAACATCACCAAGCTTTACGGCAGCCGCAGCGTCATCGCGCGACAACGCCTGGATCTGGTCGTGCACCTGGAAGCGCCGCGCATCGTCTGGGACAGCGGCATGGAGCGACTCGGCGGCCGCCGCAGTCAGGTCGACATCCTCGGCGTCGAGCTGCCGGAAATCACTGTGCCGATCCGCCTCGGGCATAATCTCGCGGTACTGGTTGAAGCGGCCTGCCGCGATCAGCAGCTGCGCCTGCAGGGTTATCGGGCCGATATCGATCTGATCGAACGACAGGCGCGCGAAATCCGCGCACAGCAGCGCCCCGACGACGCGCCCGATCACGAGCCCACCCACGAGCGAAGTTGATTCCGCAGTTCGACATGCCACGCCCCGCCTCCAAACCGCCGCGCAAGGGAGCACCGATGAAGCTGGTGTTCGTCAGCGGCCTGTCCGGCGCCGGCAAGACCGTCGCGCTCAAGCAGTACGAGGACATCGGCTACTACTGCATCGACAACCTGCCGCTGCAGCTGATCGGTACCTTCATCCGCAGCGCCTTGCGCCGCGCCGACGGGCGCTACGAGAAGCTGGCGATCGGCATCGACGCGCGCGAGACGCGCGCGCAGATCGCACGCTTTCCGACATATCTGGAATCGCTGCGCGCGCAAGGCATTGAAGTGCGCGTGCTGTTCCTGCGTGCGGAAGACTCGGTGCTCTTGCAGCGCTATTCGGAAACGCGCCGCCGCCATCCACTGGCACAGGGCGATGTGTCCCTGTCGGATGCGGTGCGTCTCGAGCGCCAGCTGCTGGCGCCGATCGCCAATGCCGCCGATGCCACGCTCGACACCTCGTCGAAGAACCTGCATGCGCTGCGTGAGGAAATCCAGGGCATCGAATCGGCCAGCGACGGCAAGCTGTCGTTGCTGTTCATGTCGTTCGGATTCAAGCACGGCATTCCCGAAGACGCCGATTTCGTCTTCGACATTCGCACCATTCCGAACCCGCACTGGCAACCGGAACTGCGCAAGCAGACCGGCCGCGATACCGCGGTCGTCGAATGGCTGGAAAAGCAGCCGCTGACCGGCCAGCTCTATGGCGACATCGAGCAATTCCTGGCGCGCTGGCTCCCGGAGTACCAGAAACAGGATCGTGCCTATCTGACGGTGGCGATCGGCTGCACCGGCGGCCAGCATCGCAGCGTCTATTTCGTTGAACGGCTGGCCGCAGCATTTCGCGGCATCTTCGACAATCTGACGGTTCGCCATCGCGAGCTGTGGCAACCGTCATCGCAACCGTCGCCCAAGCCATGAGCGCCCCCATGCCGCGGATCGGCCTGCTGCTGGTGATGCACGGCAAGCTCGGCCACCACCTGCTCGACACCCTGACCGAGATGATGGGTGAACTACCGCTGGCCGCCGACGTACTGGAAGTGCGCCGCGTACAGGCGCACGACGTCTTGCTCAAACAGGGCAGCAAGATGATCGAGCGTCTCGACGCCGGCGCCGGCGTACTGATCCTCACCGATGCCTTCGGCTCGACGCCGAGCAACATCGCCAACAAGCTGGCGACCGGCGAGCACGTCGCCGTCGTCGCCGGCGTCAATCTGCCGATGCTGATCCGCATCTTCAACTACCCAACGCTGGCGCTGGCGGCGATGGCCAAGAGTGCCGCCGAGGGCGGCGCACGCGGCGTCATCGTCTGCCCGAAAAGCTGAAATACAGCCCCACCCGACCACGCCCGACAAACGAAGGACTGCTCACGTGGAACGCAACGTCACCATCGTCAACCGCCTCGGCCTGCACGCGCGCGCCGCCGCCCGGCTCGTCACGCTGGCCTCGAAGTTCGAGTCCGAGGTCCGTGTCCGCAAGGACGGCCGCGAAGTCAGTGGCAAATCGATCATGGGTGTCATGATGCTGGCCGCCGCCAAGGGCGCCGAGATCACGCTGATCGCCGACGGCACCGATGCCGAGCAGGCACTCGATGAGCTGGCCGAGCTGATCGCCAACAAGTTCGACGAAGAACCCGAAGGCAGCTGATCGCGCATGAGTCTCTGGCTCTCCGGCATCGGCGTCTCGCGCGGCATCGCGATCGCGCGCGTGCAGAAATTGCACGCCGGCGATCTCGACATCCCCGAACACTCGCTGGAACCCGACGACATCGAAGGCGAAGTCGTCCGCTTCATCGGTGCACAGCGTCGCGCGCGCGAACAGCTGCACGAGGTGCGCGAAAAGATCCCGTCGGGCACGCCCGGCGAAATCACGGCGTTCATCGACACGCATCTGCTGATGCTCGAGGACCGCTCGATCACCGACACCACGCTGGCGCACATCCGCAACCAGCACATCAATGCCGAAGCGGCTTTGCGGCAGACGCGCGACGCGCTGATCGCGGTCTTCGAGCAGATGGACGACGCCTACCTGCGCACGCGCCGCGACGACGTCGATCATGTCTGCGCGCGCATCCTGCGCGTGCTGTTGCGCTCGGAACGGCAGCTGCCGGCCAAGGCCGACAACGAGCCCTTCGTGTTGGTCGCCGACGACATCACGCCGGCCGACATCATCATCCTTGCCCAGCAGCACGTCGCCGCCTTCGTTACCGAATACGGCGGGCCGCTGTCGCACACCGCGATTCTCGCGCGCAGCCTCGGCATTCCGGCCATCGCCGGCCTGCGCGACGCGCGCCGCCTGCTGCGCGAAGGCGAGCCGGTGATCCTCGACGGCGAAGCCGGCCACCTGCTCGCCGCGCCCGACGAAATCGCCCTGGAGTTCTATCGCGCCAAGCAGCGCGCGCAGGCGCAATACCGCGCCGGTCTGGTGCGGCTCAAGGGCCGCGACGCGGTCTCGCGCGACGGCCTGCGCGCCAAGCTGCTGGCCAACATCGAGCTGCCCGAAGACGCCAAGGTCGCCGAAGAAAACGGCGCCGAGGGCGTCGGCCTGTACCGTACCGAATTCCTCTACATGAACCGCAAGGATCTGCCGGACGAGGAAGAGCAGTTCGACGCGTATGCGCGCATCGTCTCGGCGGTGGCTGGGCCGATCACCATCCGTACCCTCGACCTCGGCGCCGACAAGCAGGTCGACTCCGGCCGCTCGCACGGCCCGACACCGAACAACCCGGCGCTGGGCCTGCGCGCGATCCGGCTGTGCCTGAAGGAGCCGGAGCTGTTCCGCACTCAGGTGCGGGCTCTGTTGCGCGCCTCCAAGTACGGCCGCATCAACATCATGCTGCCGATGATCTCCAACCTGCAGGAGTTCCGGCAGGCACGCGCGGCCATCGACACCGTGCGCCACGAACTGATCGGGGAAGGCCACGAGATCGCCGACCAGATTCCGGTCGGCGCGATGATCGAGGTGCCGGCGGCGGCCTTGGCGGCGCCGATGCTGGCGCGCCACTGCGACTTCTTCTCGATCGGCACCAACGACCTCATCCAGTACACGCTGGCGATCGACCGCGTCGACGATGAGGTCAACTACCTCTACGACCCGCTGCATCCGGCGGTGCTGCAGCTGATCAGCCGTACGATCGAATCCGGCAGCCGCGGCGGCATCCCGGTGGCGATGTGCGGCGAGATGGCCGGCGATCCGCGCTACACGCGGCTGCTGCTCGGCCTCGGCCTCACCGAGTTCTCGATGCATCCGGCCAGCGTGCTGGAAATCAAGCGCATGATCATGGACGCCGACGTCGGCGCACTGCGCCACGCTGTGCAGGGCATCCTGGCCTCGACCGATCTGCAGGAGATGCGCGACCGCATCGCCGCGCTGGACGCGTAAAGAGGATCGCGGCTGGCGCCGCTCTTGCAAATGCAACCGCCACCCCTGTAGGAGTGGCGCAAGCCGCGATCCCGCGTGCAAGGTGCAGCAAAAAGTTCAGCGAGCACTCACGCGCTTCGGCTAAGCTCGCGCGGCACTTCCTGGAGAGCGGATGTCCGAGCGCGAATCATCGTCGGCAGCGGTGGCCCTGCTGCGTGAGCGGCTGGCCGGTGGACGTCTGCTGCCCGTGCGCCGCGCGCTGCATGCGCTGAATCCGGCCGAGATCGCCAACCTCCTCGAATCGCTGCCACCACAGCAGCGCAAGGTCGTCTGGGAGATGGTCAGCCCCGAGGACGACGGCGAGGTGCTGCTGCATCTCGGCGAGGACGTGCGCACCGAGCTGATGCGGCAGATGGACGTCCACGAACTGGTCGCCGCCGCCGAAGAGCTGGACATCGACGACCTCGCGGACTTCGTCGAACACCTGCCGGAAACGGTCACCCAGCAGATTCTCAAAGCGCTGGACGCCGACGACCGCGCGCGACTGGAGGCGGTGCTCGCCTACGAGCCGGATACCGCCGGCGGTCTGATGAACACCGATACCGTGACGGTCCGCCCGGACGTCACGCTCGACGTCGTGCAGCGCTATCTGCGTCTGCGCGGCGAGCTGCCGGCGCATACCGACGCGCTGTTCGTCGTCGACCGCTACAGCCACTACCTCGGCGCACTGCCGCTGGATCGCATTCTGACGCGCGGCGAGACCGAGCTGGTGTCGGGCGTCATGGAGCGCGAGCGCGAAGCTCTGCCCGCGTCGATGGGCGAAGAACGCGTCGCACAGCGCTTCGAGGACGCCGACCTGGTGTCGGCGCCGGTGGTCGACGACGGCAATCGCCTGGTCGGCCGCATCACCATCGACGACGTCGTCGACGTCATCCGCCGCGACGCCGAGCACAAGCTGATGTCGCTGGCCGGCCTCGACGAGGACGAGGACATCTTCTCGCCGGTGCGCGGTGCCGCGCGACGCCGCGCGGTCTGGCTCGGCATCAACCTCGTCACCGCGTTCTTCGCCTCGTCGGTCGTCGATCTGTTCCAGGGCTCGATCAGCAAGGTCGTGGCGCTGGCGGTGCTGATGCCGGTGGTCGCCAGCATGGGCGGCATTGGCGGTAGCCAGACCCTGACGCTGATGATCCGCAGCCTCGCGCTCGGCCAGATCGGCGCCCACAATTGGCGCTTCCTGCTGAAAAAGGAACTGGCGGTGGCAGCCATCAACGGTCTGCTCTGGGCCATTGTCGTCGGCGCCGTCGCGCTGATGTGGTTCCACAGCCCGCTGCTGGCGCTGGTGGTCGGCATGGCCATCGTCATCAATCAGACCATCGCCGCCCTGGCCGGCATCTTCGTGCCGCTGACGCTGCACAAGATCGGCATCGATCCGGCGCTGGCCGGCAGCGTGATCCTGACGACCTTCACCGACGTCTGCGGCTTCTTCAGCCTGCTGGCGCTGGGAACGCTGATCCTGCTGTAGAAGCAAACGGCGTTAACCACAGATTTCACAGATGACACAGATTTGAATGTGGAGTCGCCGGTTCAGAGGAAGGCTCCTCTTGCTCTGGTCGTAACGGAGCTCATAAGGCGTAGAAGCTTCAGCTTCTTCCATCAGCGAAATCTGTGAAATCTGTGGTTAAACCGCTGTTCAAACCCAGATTTCGTTGACCGGATCGGCGACGCGCCACAGATACCAGCTGGCGATGCTGCGATATGGCGCCCACTTCTTGACGATCTTCAACGTACGCGCGTCGGCTACCGGCTTGCCCTGGTTGTAGAGCATGTTGACGCCGCGGCGCAGGCCGACGTCGTCCATCGCGAACAAATCGAGGCGCAGCAGCGCGAACATCAGGAACATCTCGGCAGTCCAGCGGCCGATGCCGGGCAGCGCGTCGAGCAGCTCGATCGCCGACTCGTCGTCGAGCTTGCGCATCGCCTTGAAGTCGAGCTGCCCGGCTTCGGCCGCATCGCCCAGATGCTTGAGCCACTTGGCCTTGGCGGTCGACAGGCCATAACCGCGCAACTGCTCGTGGGTGGCGCGCGCCAGCAGCGCCGGCTGGATGTGCTGCAGCGCGCCGATGCCCGCCATCACTCGCGCCTGGATGGTATCGGCGGCGCGGCTCGACAGTTGCTGACTGATGATCGACGAACACAGCGTGTGAAACGGGTCACGGCGCTTGTGGCCGAGTGTGCACGGGCCGTGTTCGACGATGACCTGTGCCATCACCGGATCGACGGCGGCCAGATGCTGCTCGCCGAGACGTATCTGTTCGCGAATGCTGGGCATGGACCGTGGCGCCTGTCTCAAAAGCTCGAAGGCCGGGACCGGAACCCGGCTTGCGCGGGATGCGCGCGGCACGCACGTTACAATGCCAGAAATTCCTGCGATGGTGATCTGCCGTGCTCTTCACCTTCTTCTTCACGCTGCGCGCCGCCGGCGTCAAGGCCAGCCTCAGCGAATTCCTGATGCTGCTCGAGGCGCTGTCCAAGCATGTCGCGATCTTTTCGATCGACGACTTCTACCATCTGTCGCGCGCCGCGCTGGTCAAGGACGAGTCGCAGTACGACCGCTTCGACCGCGCGTTCGCGGCCTACTTCAAGGGCGTCGAGGCGGTCACCGGCGAGCTGTTCGACTCGATCCCCGAAGAATGGCTGAAAAAGCAGGCCGATCTGCACCTGTCGCCGGAAGAGCTGGCCAAGATCCAGGCCCTGGGCGGCCTCGACAAGCTGATGGAGACGCTCAAGCAGCGCCTCGAAGAGCAAAAGGAACAGCACCATGGCGGCAACAAGTGGATCGGTACCGGCGGCACCAGCCCGTTCGGCCACGGCGGCTACAACCCGGAAGGTGTGCGCATCGGCGGCCCCGGCGGCCAAAAGAAGGCGGTCAAGGTCTGGGAGAAGCGCGACTTCCGTAACCTCGACGACAGCATCGAGCTGGGCACGCGCAACATCAAGATCGCGCTGCGACGCCTGCGCCGCTTCGCCCGCGAGGGCGCACCGGACGTGCTCGACATCGACGACACGATCAGTTCGACGGCGCGCAACGCCGGCTATCTCGACATCAAGATGGTGCCGGAGCGGCGCAATGCGGTGAAGGTGCTGCTGTTCCTCGACGTCGGCGGCTCGATGGACCCTTATGTGCGCGTCTGCGAGGAGCTGTTCAGCGCTGCCAAAACCGAATTCAAGCACCTCGAATACTTCTACTTCCACAACTTCGTTTACGAGTCCGTGTGGAAGGACAATGCACGTCGCCACAGCGAGCGCATTGCCTTGTTCGACGTGCTGCACAAGTACACGCCGGACTACAAGGTGCTGTTCGTCGGTGACGCAACGATGAGTCCATACGAGATCGTGCACGCCGGCGGCAGCGTCGAGCACTGGAACGAGGAAGCCGGCGCGGTCTGGTTCAAGCGCCTGCAGGATCAGTTTCCGCACATGGTCTGGCTCAACCCGGAACGCGAGGACCACTGGGAATACACGCCGTCGATCCAGGTCACCAACGAGTTGCTCGGTGCCGGGCGTATGTTCCCGATGACCCTGTCCGGGCTCGAGCAGGCGATGCGCCGGCTGGCACACTGAGACGCGCGGCACGCCTTCCCCGGAGGCGGCTAAAATTGGCGTTCCAATAACATCGGGGGAGTGAACATGGATGCGATGACGGCGCTGCTGGGCTTTACCGCCTGGACCTTGTTGCTGGTCGTGCTGGTCGTGCTGTGGCGCGGCGTTGAGATTCTGCGCGGCAAGCCGGCCAATAGCTGGGGGCGCAGCGATTCGATCGCGGTACCGGGCTTCGTCACCCGCGCCAGTCACGCGCATTTGAACTGTTTGGAGAATCTGCCGGTCTTTGCGGTCATCGTGCTGGCCGCGGTCGCCATGGGCAAGACCGCGGCGCTGGGGTCGCTCGGTTGCTGGGTACTCGGCGCACGCATCGTGCAGAGCTTGGCGCACCTGATCGGGACCCAGCAGGTGCTGGTGCTGATTCGCGCGACGGCGTACTTCGTTCAGGTGGGTCTGTTCATTTACATGCTCTGGAGTCTGCTCGCTTGAAACCCTGGACGCGCCGCTTCATTCAACGCTGGCTGATCACCGGTTTCTTCGCGTTCGCGCTGGTCGTACTGCTCGGCAATCGTTGGGTCATCAACAGCACCGACGCCTATATCTACAAGGATTGGGCGTTGATGCCGGACAATGAAGTCGGCGTCGTGCTCGGCACCAGCAAATACATGCAGAACGGCAAGCCGAGCCCCGAGTTCCAGGGCCGCATCGACGCCGCCGCCGAGCTGTACCAGAACGGCAAGATCAAGCACATCATTGTCAGCGGCGCGAACCCGGACGAGACCTACAACGAGCCGCGCGCGATGCGCAAGGCGCTGATCAAACAAGGCGTGCCCGACAACGCGATCACCATGGACTTCGCGGGCTTTCGCACCTTCGACTCGATCGTGCGCGCCCGCGAGGTGTTCGGTCTGCGACAGTTCACCGTCATCACACAGCGCTACCACAGTTACCGCGCGGTGTTTCTCGGGCGCAAGATGGGCATGAAGGTCGTCGCCTACATCGCGCGCGCAACCTCCGACGGCGGCTACGGCACCCGCAACCCTCCGCGTGAGATCTTCGCCCGCGTCAAGGCCATTCTCGATGTCTTCCTGCTCAGCACACAGCCGAAGTTCCTCGGCGAGCCGGAGAAAATCGAACTGGCGCCGGATGCGTCGGACACCTAGTCGCCGGCTTCCCGGTCGCGATCGTCTAAAAAGGGGCCGGCGAAAGCCGGCCCATTGCCCCCGTGAGTGGCCCCCCGGGACCACCCACGACTTTTTCGCTCAGAACTGGTAACGCAGCACCGCTTCGGCGAAATCGCGGTCGGCCAGGAGGTTACCCCTGCCGCCGCCGAAGTAGGCCGTATAGCCAATTTCCGCCGACCAAGCCTGCAGGTAATAGCCTGTGACGCTGGCGTTGAAAGTCTTGCGGTGCTCGACGAAATTCAATAGCGGTGTCGGCGTCACGCCCTGCACGTCGTGGTCGAAGCGCAACTGTGGCTCGAGCCGGAACTTGCCGAACACGTTGTTGTAAGTGAAGCGGGCCAGCAGCTTGTAACCCCATGAGAACGGCGTCGCGTAACCACCGTGGTTCTGCGGGATGGTCGTGCCGAACTCGCTGGAGACCAGCGCCGCCACCGTCGCATCGCCCGGCGTGTAGGTGCCCGGCCCTTCGAAACGCAGCTCGCTCTGCGGCGGCAGATCGTGCACGTAGACACCGCCGGCCTCGGCCAGGAACAGCATCTGGTCGGAGCCGATCCAGCGCATCGGGCCGGCCAGGCGGGTTACCGACAGGTCGACCTGGCTGACATCGTGGCGGCGGTAGCCACGGATGTATTTGTTGCCAAGCGCCGAGCCGACCGGCGCCGCTGGCGGCGGCGTGACCTGGCTTGGCGCGCCGGAGCCGGCGAGCAGCAGTTCGACATCGTCGACCTGCAGTGGCTGCTTGGTCTTGAGGCTGTATTCGCCCTGCAACGCCCAGGCGCCGAGCGTGGTGTTGAACGACACGCCGTAGAGGCCGATGTTGCCCGGGTATTCGAGGAAGAACGTGCCGGTTTCCGACGGCGCCGCATAGCTCGACTTCGACGTGCCGCTGACCAGCGGCAGACGGCTGCTGTAGGTCATGGCGTAGAACGACAGGTCCATGTCGTTCAGCGACGGAATCAGGAAGCTGATCTTGCCGCCGAACTGTCCGGTCTTGTCGGGCTTGACGTCGCCGGTGCGCGGCAGCGTTTCGTTCGGGGTGTTCTCCGGCGCCAGACCGAACGAGATGTCGGCACGCGTGCCGCCGACCGCCGCGAAGTCATTGGTCGACCAGAACGTACCGGCCGCATCCGGCTGCGTGCGCGGCGCGTCGAACTGATAGAAGGCTTCGACCGACACATCGGGGCTGATGTCGAACGACAGCCAGGCCATGCTCTCCGGGATCACCACTTCATCGAGCGCATAGCCCGGCACGTGCAGCTGGTTGCTGTCGAACGCGAGGATGCTGTTGATGCCATTGAGCACGAAGGTCGATTCGCCCCAGTTCAACACCTGGCGACCGAGCTTGAACGCCAGCGTGTGGCTGCCGATCGGCAGGCTGCCGAACACGTAGGCATCGAGCAGGTCGGCATCGTTGCCGGTGTAGTCCTGCACGGCGCGGGTCTTCTTGCGCAACTCGGCGGTCGACGCCACCGAGACATTGCCGCTCGGTGCGACGCCGTAGCCGGGATCGACCGCCCCCGGCGTATAGAAGTTATCGGCGTTGAAGAAGTCCTTCTTGTTGTTGAGCTTCTCGTTGAACAGATAGCTGCCGCGCACGAACAGGCCGAAGTCGCCCTTGGTCAGGGTCAGGTCGGACGTGATCTTCGCCGCCGACGACACCAGGTCGCCCTTGCCGAATGCGAGGTTGCCGTCGTCGTCGTTGTTCGAATAGGCGTTGCCACCCTTGCTGATACCGATCAGCTTGGGATCGCGTGACTCCAGGCGCCAGGCGCCACCAAGCGTGATGCGACTGTTGAGCTGCAGGTCGACACCGCTGACGGTGTCCGTATAAGCCATGACCGGCGTCGCGAAGACGAGCGCAACGGCCGAGGCAATCAGGTTCTTTTTCATGATCTTGCTCCTCGTGTCTTACTGCGCGCTCGGGCAGGCGCCGATCTGCAGCGCGGTGCCGTTGGTGGCGACAAAGCTGGCGACTTCGGCCTGCATTTCACAGGTCACGGCGTAACCGCCGGATGCGTCGCTGGGATCGAGGATGGAGGCGTGCGAACCGGTGGCAAAGCGCACGACGTTGTTGCGCGCCGCAGCGCCCACCAGCGTCTGCGCCGATGCCGGCACCGTCAGCACGTCGGTCTGCGCCGGTCCCGGAATGAAGCCCAGCCCCAGCGCGCGTGCCAGCGGATCGGAACCGCCGAGATAGCCGGAGATCGGGATCGTGTCGGTGGCCGGGCAGTCGACGTCGTTGGCGATCGTGCAGTTCGGCACCACGGCGTCGCCACGCACCTCGATCATCAGGATCGGATGATTGGCGGCCGCATCGGTCGCGAAATTGAGCGGATCGGCTGCGTCGACGGCGGTCTGCGCAAAGCGCAGGAAGGTCTCGTAATTGTCGTTGCCTTCGGTAATCTCGCCGCCGCTGGACGCCGCAAGGCCAGCCGCGATACGCGGACCGAACGCCGCCGAGCCGTCGAGCAGCTTGGCAATCCCACCGCCGGGCATCGCCAGCGCGGCGGCCGCGGTGTCGTCGTTGGCGCCGAGCATGGTGCTCATCGTGATCGCGCCCAGCGAATGACCGACGTAGCGGATCTGGCTGCCATCGAGCGTGATGCCGGCCGGCGTCAGCGAGCTGTTCAGCACCACCGTGCCGCCGACCGACTTGGCCAGCGTCATGATGTCGGACACACCCTGGCGGATGTTGTCACGGCTGGTCAGCAGGCTAGACAGATTGATGAAGCTCGCCCCCGAACTGTCGACCACGCCATCGGCACCCGCGGCGCCGGTGTCGTTGTTCATCACATCGAGATCGAAGGTGCGCTCGGTCGGCCGCAGCGACGTCGGGAAGGCGTCGGTGGCGGCACGCAGCGCGTTGCCGGGCGGCAGGCCGTGCAACGGCAGGTCGATGGCGATCGTCGCGTAGCCGGCAGCGGCCAACGTCGGCGCGATCGCCAGGCTCTGCGAGCGATTGCCGGTAATGCCGTGCTGGAAGATCACGACCGGCCAACCACCGGACGGCATCGTCTTGCCGCTATTGGCATTCGGAATCGTCAGGATCACCGGGATACGCTGCTCGCTCTTTTCGACCGGCATCGGATAGCAGGTCGTGGTGCTTTCACTCGGCGCCAGCTGACCGCACGTCACGTACGAGGTCGACGAACTCAACGCCGGCAACACCGTCGAGCTCGACGCCGGCTGGCTGGTATCCGCCTTCCAGTAGGTCGTCAGCGGCGCGGTCGGATCGGCGTCACTCGGTGCGTCCAGGTAGTACGGCACGGTCATCGAGCCGACATAGACATCGCCGGTCGCCGGCGCACCACTGAGCACTTGAGCGGTATTGAGGCCGGTGGCGACGACGGTCACATCATGCGCGGCGACTTGCGCGCCCATGGTCTTCAGCGTGACCTGCGTGTTCTGCGTCGTGAACGGCCAGGCGATGACGATGTTGTCGCGCGTGATGCCAGCGGCGGCCAGACCGTCGAACATCGGTGCGAACTGTTGGCGGATGCCTTCGAGCGTCGCCTTCTGTGTGTCGTTCAACTCCGACAGCACCGGCTCGGTCTGTTGCGAAACGGCAGTCGTCGAGCGTACGACGCGGAACAGGTCGGCCGCTTCGACCGGTACGCCGTCGGTCGAGGTCACCTGCGTGGTGACGACGACGATGTACTGGGTCGACGGCTGCAACGGCTTGAGTGGCTCGATCAGCATGCGCGTGCGCAACTCATTGAGCGGCAGTCCGGTATCGGGATCGATCGCCGTCGACGATTGCAAGGTGTAGTCGACGCCCGGTGTCAGCGGCTGCAGGGTCGCGGCGTTGATGACCAGCACGCCGGGCAGATGCGTGGTCGTGTTGACGTTCAGCGCGTCGGCAACGTCGACATAGCCGATGAAGTCGGTGAACAACGATGAGGTGGTCGAGAACCCGTCGAGCTTGTTGGCGGCGGTGACAAACGGGACCTCGTCGTCGTTGGCGCCATTCGGAATGTTCAGCGTGCCATCGGTCGTGCCGGTGAACAGACCGTCGAACGGAAACGGAATGATGGCGCTGGCGGCCACCGGATCGAACAGCGAGTACGCGTTTGCGGGGGTTCCGGCAAAGCCGGTGTCATCGTCATGGGCACTACTGCAGGCCACCAAACCGGCAGCCAGCAGCAGCGACACGATCGTGCGTGTACGCATGGTGTTTCTCCTCACTTCTGTTGTTATAAGTCGCCGGCTCTTGCGACCGGCGGGGCGCCGGGACGCCCCCCTGATACAAGGGCGATTATCAGAGAGTCAGGGGCGAAAGTTCAGCCGAATACGGGCGACAAAAGTGCCGTTCATCGGTATGTGCAGCGCAGCATCGTGCTGCACCGCAATAAACCCTGTGCGATCGAGGAGGCCCGCAGCGTCCGATCAGGCGATTTGCGGGTGACCGAAGCGAGCCAGCGTCGCCAACAGCGGCTCACGCCAGCGGTCATCACCGACCAGCAGCGTCAGCGGCATGCGCCGCCGCGTGATGTCGTCGAGCGACAACGCCATCTCGTCACGCACCGCATGGATCGCCTCGGCCATCACGAACGGCGCATCGGCGTGAATGCGCGCCGCCAGTTCCGGGTGCTCGGCGATCAACGCCGCAATGCGCGTGATGCCGCTGCCGTGACGCAGCGTCAGCCAGCGCGCCGCCTCGGTATCGACACCGAGCGCCGCGAGTTCGGCGACCGCCTGCGCCTGCCAGGTCTCGAAATCACCGACCGGCGCGTCCGGCAGCGGTCGATGCTGCGTCACTGGCGATGGCGCATGGCGGCCCAGTTCGCGGAATACCGTGTCGACAATGCTGATGCTGTCGTGACGCGACGTCGTGTACTTGCCGCCGACATGCATCACCAATCGCGGCCGCGGTCGCCGTACCGCGAATTCACGCGTCACCTCGGACAGCGACGCCGTCTCTTCGGCCTGCAGCATGCGCACGCCGGCAAAGCGCGCGATGACGTCGTCACGCGTCCAGCTGATGCCGGGCAGACCGGAGCGCACCCCCGCCAGCAGGTAATCGGTCTCCGCGTCGGTCGGTTGCGCTTCGCCTGGTGTCGCGACCGTCGCCTCGGTGGTGCCGACCAGCGTGCGGCCGTACCACGGAATGACGAAGAACACGCGGCCGTCCTGGGCCGTCAGCAAGAAGGCCTCATTGCAGCCGCTGATCGCCGGCAGCACCAGATGCGTGCCCTTGACCAGCTTGACCTTGGGCGCCGACTCGCCCAGCAGCGCCGGACCCCAGGGGCCGGCGGCGTTGACCACGACACGCGCACGCACCGGGAAGCTGCGCTGCGCAACACGATCCTCGACCTCGGCACCGCAAACCGCCTCGCCGTCCTCGAGAAAGCGCAGCGCCGCCATGCGATTGACGCAGACCGCGCCGCTGCCCTGAGCGGCAGCGGTGACGACCAGTGTCATGCGCGCGTCGTCTTCCTGGCAATCGCCGTAACGAAACCCGCCGAGCAGACGCTCGGGATCGATGAACGGATACTGGGCCAGCAGTTGTCGCGCACGGTAATGATGGTGCGGCTGCACCGGCCGGCTGCCGAGCGCCAGCAGGTCATAGAGCACGAGGCCGCAGGACACCAGAAACGGGCTGGCGCGCGGGCCTTTCCACATCGGCAGGATGAAGTTCAGCGGCCGCACCAGGTGCGGGGCGATGTGATAGAGCGTACGGCGCTCCTTGAGCGCGTGGCGCACCAGGCCGAACTCGTAGTTCTCCAGATAGCGCAGACCACCGTGAATGAGCTTGCTCGACGCCGACGAGGTACCGCTGCCCCAGTCGCCTTTCTCGATCAGCGCCACCGACAGGCCCCGGCTCGCGGCGTCGTAGGCGGTCCAGGCGCCGTAGATCCCGCCGCCGACCACCAGCACATCGAATTCGCGGCCGGTCAGCGCGTCGGGGTTGCGGATCAGCGGAAACGCGGCGGTCATCAAAGGCTCCGTCAAAGTGCGCGGTGGACAGGCTTGCGCATCACGTAACGGCGCAAGATCACACCGTCGCGACTCACATCCTCGGGCGCCATCACCGCGAAGCCATGCCGCTCGAAGAACGGCCGCGCAACGGCGCTGGCCTCGGTCTTCAGCCTAACAGCTCTACCCGCAATCAGCGCATGCTCGGCGGCGGCCAAAAGCCGGGTCGCGACACCGTGTCGGGCGTGCGACGGCGCGGTATAGAGCAGATCGATATGGCCATCGTCTTCGTAGCCGATGAACCCTGCCAGGGCGTCGCCATCGACCGCCAGCAGCACGTGCTGCGCCGCCAGACGCCGGCGCCAGTCGTCGATATCGGCGTCGACCGGCGCCCAGGCTCGCCGCTGCGCGGCGTCATAGTGCGCGCCAGCCAGGCCGTGCACGGACGCCGTGAACAACGCAACGACTGCCACGGCATCGGCATCGACGTAGCGGCGCAGCTCCATCGCTTATTTGTGAATCTTCTCGATGTCGAAATGCCCCTTGGGCTGACGGTGCAGCCACAGGAAGGTCTGCGCGATGCGCTGCGGGTCGAGTCGCGTGCCGCGCTGCACGAAGCCGTGAATGGTCACCGTGCCGACATGCACGCCGTGCGTACCAAGCTCCTGCGCCAGCGTATAGGCCAGCGAGCGCAGCGCGGCCTTGCCGAGCGACAAGGACGCGTATTTCATCGCCGGCTCATAGGCGACACCGCTACCGGTGAACAGGATGGTGCCTTTCTTGGCCTTGACCATCGCCGGCGCCACTTCCTGCACGGCGACCAGCGCACCGCCGACATTGGTGCGGAACTCATCGACCAGCACGTCCGGCTCGATCTCACCGGGCGCACGCAGATTGGCAGCGGCGGCGTTGTAGATCAGCACCTGCGGGTCACCGAAGTCGGCACGAGCAATGTCGAGCCCGCGCTTCAGCGACGCCGGATCACCGGCATCGGCAGCATAGGCGGCAACGTAATGACCGGTTTTGCGGCTCAGCTCCTGACACAGATTGCGCAGCTTCAGCGGCCCGCGCGACAGCAGCACGATGTCAAAACCCTCACCGACGAAGGCCTCGGCCAGCGCCGCACCGATGCCCGGGCCGGCGCCGACAATGAAGCAGACCGGGCGGCCGATGCGGGTCTTGCGGCGGGTAACGGAACTGCGTGCGCTCATACAGGCCTGCCTCGGCGATCGGAAGTCCGCATATGATAAGCACGCAGCGCACCATCTCATTCGGGACATTCGGGGGAATACAACGGAATGGATGTCGACGTCGAAACGCCTGCGTGTTCGCGCCGGACCGGCGACGGCCCAGTGCCGCAGCCTGTTGCGCAGTGCGCACCGACCCGTAACCGGGTGCTGCACGCATGAGCGACGCACACAGCCTGCTCAATCAACTGAAGATCGACCGCGGCCGCGAACCCGAACCACGTCGGCGCTGGCCGTGGATCGTCGTTGTCGTCGTCGTGCTGCTCGCACTTGCCGTCGGCGTTGCGCTGTCGATGCGAAGCAGCAGCGTGGCGATCAGTACCGCCACCGCGACGCCACTGGGCGGCAGCGCGGGCGGCGCAGCCTCGGTACTCGACGCATCGGGCTATGTGGTCGCGCGCCGACAGGCCACGGTCTCGGCCAAGATCACTGGTAAATTGCAGGACCTCTACATCGAGGAAGGGCAGAAAGTCTCGGAGGGCGATGTCATGGCACGCCTCGACGATTCAAACGCGCGGGCGGCGCTCGAGCAGGCACGCGCCAGCCGCGAAGCCGCGAAAGCCGCCTACGCCAACATCAAGCCGATCTACGCTCGCGACCAGCAGCAGGCCCAGTCTGGCTTCATCAGCGCCGCGGCGCTGGACCAGAGCAAGGCCACGTACGACGCACGCAAATACGACGTCGACGTCGCCCAGGCCAATGTCGATGTCGCGCAGCGCAATCTCGACGACACCGTGGTCCGCGCCCCGTTCTCCGGCGTGATCACGACCAAGGCGGCGCAGCCCGGCGAGATCGTCTCGCCGATCTCGGCCGGCGGCGGCTTCACGCGCACCGGCATCGGCACGCTGGTCGACATGGATTCGCTGGAGGTCGAAGTCGACGTCAACGAAAATTTCATCAATCGCGTCCATGCTGGCCAGCCGGCAACGGTGCGTCTCAACGCCTATCCGGACTTGAGCATTCCGGCCGAGGTCATTGCCATCGTGCCGACCGCCGATCGCGCCAAGGCCACCGTCAAGGTTCGTGTCGGCTTCAAGCGCAAGGATGCGCGCATCCTGCCGGAGATGGGTGCGCGCGTCTCGTTTCTCGAAGGTCAGGACGATGCCAGCGCGACGCGTCAGGCGCCGGCCGGTGTCAGCGTGCCGGAGGCGGCCGTACAGCGCGAAAATCCGTCGGCAGCCACCGGTGTGGTCTATGTCGTCCACGACGAGCGCGTCGAACGCCGCGCGGTGCGGCTCGGCAGCGGCGCCGGCGACGGCCAGCTGGCGGTGCTGTCGGGCGTCAACCCCGGCGAGACGGTGGCGATCGGCAATTTTTCGGCGCTGCACGACGGCGCCGCGATCAAGGTGCGCGCGACGCCCTGATCAACAGGCATCGCGCTTTGCGGAACCGTGCGCCACCGGCCGCCACGCCATGCCGGTGACGCGAACGAACACGGGCATGCGGTAACGGGGGCTGCTTCGATGAACGATATCGTCACGCTGCAAGGCGTCGCCAAGCGCTACACGCGCGGCAAGGAAACGGTCGAGGTCTTGCATAGCCTCGACCTGACCATTCCGCAGGGCGACTTCGTCGCATTGATGGGCCCATCGGGCTCCGGCAAGACGACCCTGCTCAACCTGATCGGCGGCCTCGACCAGCCCAGCGACGGCGAGGTCCGCGTCGCCGGCGAGCGCATCGACGGGTTGTCCGGCGCTGCCCTCGCCCGCTGGCGCGCGCGCCACGTCGGTTTCATTTTCCAGTTCTACAACCTGATGCCGACGCTCAGCGCACAGGCCAACGTCGAGCTGCCGCTGCTGCTGACGCCGCTGTCGAAAGCACAGCGCCGCCAGAACGCACAGATCGCGCTGCAGATCGTCGGCCTCGCCGACCGCGCCAAGCACAAGCCCAGCGAGTTGTCCGGCGGTCAGCAGCAACGCGTCGCGATCGCGCGGGCGCTGGTCGCCGACCCGACGCTGCTGGTTTGCGACGAACCGACCGGCGATCTCGACCGCAAGACCGCCGATGAAGTGCTGAGTCTGCTGCAGACGCTGAACCGCGAGCACGGCAAGACCATCGTGATGGTCACGCACGACCCCAAAGCCGCCGAATACGCCCAGCGTCAGCTGCATATGGACAAGGGCACGCTGGTCCCCGGAAACGTGCCATGAATGGCACATTTGCCCGTCGTACGCTCGGCCAGGGATGGCCGGACCACGGCTCAATCAGGTTCTACAGTCACGCCATGCAGGGCACCGTCGAGCTTGGGGAGACCGCCCGATGAAATACTTCCCGCTGCTCTGGGCCGGGCTGTGGCGCAAGAAGGCGCGAACGGTCTTCACGCTGCTGTCGATCGTCGTCGCCTTCCTGCTGTTCGGCATGCTGCAAGGCGTCAACGCCGCGTTCCAGCAAGGCGTCAATAACGCCAACGTCAATCGCCTGGTCGTGACCAGCAGGATTTCGCTGACCGAAGCGCTGCCGATCTCGCAGCAGCAACAGATCGCTTCGGTCCCCGGCGTGGCCGGTGTCGCCTATGCGGTCTGGTTCGGCGCGTACTATCAGGACCCGAAGAACTTCGTGTTCGCGACGCCGGTCGACATCGAGCAGTACCTGCACGTCGTCCCGGAGGTCAAGGTCGCCGCCGATCAGGTCGCGGCGCTACAGCGCGACCGCACCGGGCTGATCGTCGGCAGCGCGCTGATGCAGAAATACGGCTGGAAGATCGGCCAGCGCATCTCGCTGCATTCGACGATCTGGGTCAACAAGTACGACGGCACCTCGGACTGGCCGTTCAACATCGTTGGCACCTACAGCTTCACCGGTGACGACTCGCAGAATCAGGGGGCGTTTTTCAATTACCGCTATCTCGACGAGGCGCGCACCTTCGGCACCGGCACGGTCGGCTGGTGGATCGTCTCGGTCAAGGACCCGAACCAGTCGGCGCAGATCGCCAACGCCATCGACACCCGCTTTGCCAATTCGCAGGACGAGACCAAATCGCAGAGCGAGAAGGAATTCGCGCAATCGTTCCTCAAGCAGTTCGGCGACATCAACTTCATCGTCAAGGCCATCCTCGGCGCGGTGTTCTTCACCCTGTTGTTCCTGACCGGCAACACCATGATGCAATCGGTGCGCGAGCGCGTGCCGGAACTGGCGGTGCTCAAGACCCTAGGCTTCTCCGACGCCAAGGTCATGACGCTGGTGCTGGCCGAATCGCTGCTGTTGTGCGTGATCGCCGCGGCCCTCGGTCTGCTGCTGGCCTGCCTGATCTTCCCGGCACTCAAGAGCGTGGTCGGCACCGTGACGCTGCCGCCCGACGTGCTCGCCAGCGGCGCCATCGTCGCCGTGCTGCTAGCACTGGCGACCGGCGGTCTGCCGGCCTGGCGTGCGCAGCGGCTGGCCATTGTCGACGCCTTGGCCGGGAGATAACGCGATGCTCAAACAGACTCTGGCCGTCACCGCGATGAACCTTAAGGCCATCCCGCAACGCCTCGGCACGTCGTCGGTCATCGTCATCGGCATCGCCGGCGTTGTCGCCGTGCTGGTGTCGGTCCTGGCCATGGCTGCCGGCTTTCACCAGACCGTCGCCAATAGTGGTCGCGACGACCGCGCCCTGGTCCTGCGCGGCGGCTCGCAGGCCGAGATCAACAGCGTCATCCCGCGCGACAGCGTGCAGACGATTCTCGATGCGCCGGGCGTACGCAAGACCGCGCAGGGCAAGCCGATCGGCTGCGGCGAGGTCGTCACCATCGTCAACCTGCCGCGCATCAAGGACGACAACGATTCCAATGTGACCTTGCGCGGAAGCTGCGAACAGCTGCAGACGCTGCGGCCGGAGATCAGGCTGGTGCAGGGCCGCATGTTCAAACCGGCGGTGCGCGAACTGATCGCCGGCGCCGGCGCCGCGCAGCAGTTCAAGGGCTTGACGCTCGGCGGTCAGCTGCACTTCCGCGATTCGGACTGGACCGTGGTCGGCATCTTCACCAGCAATGGCGATGCGCACGAGTCGGACCTGATGGCCGATGTCGACACCGTGCAGTCGGCGTTTCGCCGCACTGGTTTTCAGTCGGTGACGGCCTTGCTCGAATCCCCGGCACGTTTCGATGCCTTCAAGGACGCACTGACCACCAATCCGACGCTGACCGTCGACGTGCGGCGCGAACGTGAGTACTACGCCGATCAGTCCAAACAGCTGACCAAATTGCTCAACTTCGTCGCGTATTTCGTCGGCGGCATCATGGCGATCGGCGCCATGTTCGGTGCCTTGAACACCATGTATTCGGCGGTGTCCGCACGGTCACGCGAGATCGCGACGCTGCGCGCGCTCGGCTTCGGCAGCACGCCGGTGGTACTGTCGGTGTTTGCCGAATCCTTGTTGCTGGCACTGGCCGGCGCGGCGATCGGCGCAGCACTGGCGTGGCTGTTCTTCAATGGCAATGCCGTCAGTACACTGGGCCGCAACTTCAGTCAGGTCGTGTTCCGGCTGACCGTCACGCCGGAGCTGATGCTGGCCGGCGTCTGGCTGGGCCTGTTCATCGGCTTGCTCGGTGGACTGTTCCCGGCGCTACGCGCCGCGCGCCTGCCGATCGTCGACGCCTTGAGGGCTAGCTGATGCACAGAATCTGCAAACTCACAGCCACCGCGCTCATCGCCACGATGGCGGTCAGCGCCGAGGCAGCCGACTCGCCGGCCTCGCCGGTCATCGAAGATGCCTGGATTCGCGCGCTGCCCGGCGATCTGCCGGCCGCCGGCTATTTCAGCATTCACAACCTTGGCGACGCGCCGCGGCAGCTGACCCGCGCCGATACGCCGGAGTTCGCCGGCGCGATGCTGCACCTCAGCAGCGAGCAGGATGGACAGTCGCAAATGCAACACGTCGACGGCGTCACCGTCGCAGCGCACGGCCGGGTGTCATTCCGCCCCGGCAGCTACCACCTGATGCTGATGCACGCCAAGGCGCCGCTGACGATCGGCAGCAAGGTACCGATCGCGCTGCACTTCGACGACGGCAGCAGCGTCGTCGTGCCGTTCATCGTCAAGGGCGCGTCGGCAACGGCCTATTGAGCGTCGCCGCGCGCCGTGGCGCCTCGCGGTATAGACCGAGCACGACGACGGTCGCGATCACACTCATCATCGCGCCGGGAATCCAGACCACGAGTCCACCCAGTTCCTGATCCACCAGTGGGCCCAGCGCGAACGCGCGGCCGCAGATGGCATAGACCGGATACAAGTCGTGACGCGCCAAGCCGATCACGGCGCCGATCAGAATCTGCGCGATCATCACCACCCACAGGGTGATCAGGCGACCGCTGAAGCCGAGCGCCGCGGGCGGCGACGGCCGTCGGTCGAGCATCAGCGCCCAGAACGGCAAGCCGTCGAGAATCATGCTCCAGTTCATCATCTGGTAGAGCGGCAGGCTCAGCATCACATCGAAGTGCATCGCCGGAATCAGCCAGATCGCGATACCGCCGACGAACAGGATCGGCGCCAGCAGCGGATGCAGCACCACGCGCAGCAGCGCCCGCACGACAGGATTGCGACGCAACGGCGCATAGGCACGACGGCGCAGAGTGCGCGGCATGCCGAGTACGATCAGCCGTTGCGGCGCGGCCAGCATCATGAAAAACGGCCCGAGGTGATGCAGCAGCAGATGCTGGACACGATGAATCCAGAACATGTGCTGCGCGTAATAGTCGAGCCGCGATTGCATGGCGAAATACAACAGCAGCACGGCGCCGCAATAGCTGATCTGTCGCCAGCGGCCGACCGTCAGCCCGAAGCGGCGCGCCCGCGCCACCCCGCGCAGGAACAGCCAGAGTGCGGCGACGGCGGCGGCCAGCACCGTCGGTGAAAACTCCCATGGCAGCAACGCCTCCAGCCACGGACGCGCTGGCGACCAGAGCCAAGCCGTGCCGATGGCGACAGCGAGTACCGACAAGATCACCAGGATCGAGCGTCGCGGCCAAGCTGCAGCGCGGCCACGCGTCGCCATTGCGATGGCGTTCATGCAGACAGGGTCTCCTCCACTCGATACGATGGACTGCCGCCATTCTGACGCAAACCGGAACACAGGCTGACATTGCCGGTCTCAGCCTGCTGGGAATCGACGGGGATACCCATGCTGCGCCACATCACACTCGCGCTGTTCGCACTCGCCGTGCTCGGCGGCTGCCATCAGCAGCAGACCTGGAAACTGAAGAACGTCCGCCACCTCTTGCCGGACCTCAAGTTCACGATGCAACGCGCCGGCGACGACAAAACCGTCACCGCCGCCGACTATCGCGGCAAGACCGTGCTGCTCTACTTCGGCTACACACACTGTCCGGATATCTGCCCGACCACGCTCGCACGTCTGCGCGCGGTGCTGCACGGCCTGGGCGCGGACGCTGCCAAGGTGCAGGTCTTGTTCGTCAGTGTCGACCCGCAACGTGACGACGACGCCACGCTGGCGCAATACGTTCATGCGTTCGATCCGGCGTTCGACGGTCTGCGCGGCAGCCCGGCCCAACTCGCGGCACTGGCCAAGCGCTACCGCGTCGGCTACACCAAGCAGGGCAACGAACCGGATGGCGGCTATACGATGAGCCACAGCTCGGCGGTGTTCATCTTCGACCGCGCCGGCCACGCACGCCTGCTCGGCGACGAAACCGCGCCGGTCGACGCGTTCGACGCCGACCTCAAGCAGTTGCTCGCCGGTTGAAGCGCGGCACCTGAAAACCCCTGCGACAGTCGCCGGGCGGCGGCCTACACTGCCGCCACGATCAAGACGGCGGCCACCGACCGCCGGGAGGAGCAGGCTGTGGCACGACTCAGTCCGGCGGCACTGCGCGCGCGCTTCGTCGACGCCGCCACCGAAAAATTCGCACGCAACGTCGCGGACTTCGTGCGCCTGCAGGCGCTGGTGGCCGACCACGGCGGCCGCTTTCACAACGATCACGGCGCCATCCGCACCGCTGATCCGCGGGTTCGCGCGCTGTTCGTGCGCGCCGCGCGCCTGATGGGCCTGCGCCCCGAGCGCCGCTATGCCTTCCCGGCCAAGAAGCTCAAATCGTTCGACCTGCAGGTGATCGGCGAAGACGCCACGCCGTTCAAGGTGTTCGTCTCGGAAGTCGACCTCGACGCGTTCGCACCGGAAGTCGCCGCGTGCATCGTCGACGACGCCGAGCGCCAATGGTCCGCTGTCGATCACAGCGCGTTCATTGCACTGCTGGCCCGCGGCGAAATCGCCGGCGGCCTCGACGAGGCCGACGCCGCCAACTTCGTCTCGCATCTGGTCGAGACGGTGATGCAACGCAACGGTCCGCCCCTGCAGCGACAGACATTGGCACGCGTCGCCGCGGTGTCCGGCGAAGCCGCCAGCGCCTTGGCGCTGGGGCCGGACTTCAATCACGTGACGATCGACGTCCGCGCCGCGAACTTCGATGGCATCGACGCCATGGCCGACACGATGCGCGCCGCCGGCTTTCGCCTGCTGCCGGCGATCCAGGGCGCACCGGGCACGGCGCTGCGGCAGACCGCGACGATGGCGGCAACGATGGACACGCCGGTGCTCGAAGCCGACGGCACGGTCGGCGTTGCGCAGACCGAGAAGCAATTCGTCGAAATCATCGAGCGCGCGCAGGCCCATGACGACGACGGCACGCCGCTGTGGACGCAAGACGGCGCGCCGCTGATCTTTCGCAATTTTCTGGCGGCCAATGCCGAGAAGATTTTCGACGCCGCCGCGACCCGCGCCGGCCGCTAGCGCGGCCCGGCGCGAACGATCAGGACGCCAGCGCCTCCGGCATGTCGCCGTTGGCTTCGCGCGTCAGACCGTACTTGCGCAATTTCTCGACCAGTGTCGTGCGCCGCGTGTTGAGCAGCTTGGCGGCGTGGGCGACGACACCGCCGGCCTGGTCGAGCGCCTGACGGATCAGCGACAGCTCGATGGCTTCGATGTGATCCTTGAGGTTGACGCCTTCCGGCGGCAGCGTGTCGGATGCCAGCAGGTCCGGCATCTCATCGGCGACCAGCGTCGGCACCGTGTACGCTGGCTGTGCGACCGGCATCTCGCAGACCGTGCCGCCGGTGGCTTCGCGGCGCAGCGGCTGCGCGATCTCGACAGCCGGCGCATCGACGCAGTAGCGCGCCGGCAGGCTGGCAGCATCGACACGCGCGTGCGGATGCAGCACGGCGAGACGCTCGATCAGGTTCGACAGCTCGCGCACATTGCCCGGCCAGTGGTAGCGGCGCAGCATGTTGATCGCATCAGCCGTCAGCCGCACCGAGCCATGGCCGGTGCGCTCCAGGGTGCCGATCAGATCGTCGATCAGCATCGGCAGGTCTTCAGTGCGCTCGCGCAGCGGCGGCGTCTCGATCGGAAAGACGTTGAGGCGATAGTAGAGATCCTCGCGGAACGTGCCCTTGACGATGGCGTCCTCGAGGTTGCGATGCGTGGCGGCGATGATGCGCACGTCGCAATGCAGGCTGCGGTTGGCGCCGACGCGCTCGAAGCTGCGTTCCTGCAGCACGCGCAGGATCTTGACCTGCATCGACAGCGGCATGTCGCCGATTTCGTCGAGGAACAGCGTGCCGCCGTCGGCCATCTCGAAGCGGCCGCGACGCGCAGTGATGGCGCCGGTGAACGCACCCTTCTCGTGACCGAACAGCTCGCTTTCAAGCAGTTCCGACGGAATCGCGCCGCAGTTGACGGCCACGAACGGCTGATCGCGACGCGCCGAGCGCTCGTGGATCGCACGCGCCACCACTTCCTTGCCGGTACCGGATTCACCGGCGATCAGCACCGTGGTGTCGAAGGCCGCGACCTGCTCGATGAGCTTGCGCACGCGACGCACCGACGCCGAGTTACCGCTGGGGCCGCCACAGGCGACCGGGCGCACGGCGTCCTGCGCCATCTGCACCAGCGCCGCGCGCTTGAGCAGCTCCGACAGCTGGTGATAACGAACCGGAAAATCGAGCGGCAGACAGGCGCTGGCGTCGAGGCCGTAGCGCTGCATCAAGGCGTCGTGCTGGGCATGCGGAACAATCAGCGGCGGATGGCGCGGATCGCGGCGCAGCCAGCTGACGAAGGCATCGAGCGGCTCGGCCGGCGTGTCGCCGACGATGACGGCCAGCCAGTCCTGCGGCCGGTGCTCGGCCACCCCGATCTCGCCAGCGTCGGCGACGACGCTGGCCCGGTAGTCGACGAATTCGAGAATCGCACGCAGGCTCTCGGCACGCGCGGCATCGGCTTCGATCACCAGGACACGGGATTCAGGCATCGGAAATCTCCTTGAGCATGCGACGCACGATCACGATCACGTCGTTCTCATAACTGCGCTTGTTGATGAAACCCTCGGCACCCACCTGGGCGACGAATTCACGATGGGCGGCATCGTCGTAATGCGATGCGATGACCACCACCGGCGGCGCGTCCTGCGCCTTGATCAGTCGGGTCGCCTGCAGCCCGCCCATGTTCGGCATCGCCAAATCCATGATGATCAGCTGCGGCTTGAGCGTTTCGGACATGCGCACGGCTTCCTCGCCGTCGTAGGCCTCGCCGACGATCTCGATTTCCGAGAAACCGGCGAGCAGATGGCGCGCCAGAATCAGGAACGGTCGATTGTCGTCTACGAGCAATGTCCGAACTTTGGTCACTTCCCTTCTCCCTGGAATCCAGCGGCGGCACCCTTGCCCCCGCGTCCCCTCATCCTGCCACCGACAGGCGCCTGACGGCATCTCGTGGCAGGCGTTCCTTGACCGGCGGAATCCGCATGGCCTCGCGATACTTGGCCACCGTACGGCGCGCCACCTCGATGCCCTGCCGCGCCAGCAGCGCCGTGATCTCGCCGTCGCTGAGCGGCGACGTAGCGTTCTCGGCATTGATGATGCGGCGGATCATCGCCTTCACAGCCGTGCCGGAACTCTCGAGTCCGCGGCCTGCAATCTGTGACGGGAAGAATGCCTTCAATTCATAGACGCCCCACGGCGTCGCCACCCATTTGTTGGTTGTGACCCGACAAACGGTGGACTCGTGCATGCCGATGCGGTCGGCGATCTCGCGCAGCGTCAGCGACGCCATGCCTTCCTCACCACGCGCCAGGAATTCAGCCTGCCGCTCGAAGATGGCGCGTCCCGTGCGCAGCAGCGTGTCGTGGCGCATTTCGAGACCCCGCACCAGCCAGCGCGCCTCTTGCAGCTGATCGCGCAGGGCGCGATGCGCCGTGGCACCGAGCATGCGCTCGTAGGCCGCGTTGACGCGCACCCGCGGCAGGCGCTCGACATTGAGCTCGACGCGCCAGGCGCCCGGCGTGCCGCTCACGATCAGGTCCGGCAGCGCGGCATCGGCCGGCGCCGCCAGCGCACTGGCCGGCTTCGGGTTGAGGCTGAGGATCAGGTCGAGCGCGGCATGCAGATCGACCGCGTCGACGCCGAGCGCATTGCCAACCTCGGCGTAATCATGGGCGCCGAGTGCATCGAGATGCGCATCGACGACTTGCTGCGCCAGCGCCCGGCCCGGCGTCGCCGCTGGCAGCGCCGCCAGCTGCAGCAGCAGGCACTCACGCAGATCGCGTGCCGCGAAACCGCTCGGCTCGACCCCCTGCACCAGCGCCAGCGCGGCTTGCAGCTCACGTGCATCCGGCAGCGGCCGCAGTGCACTTTCCAGGGCGATGCCGTCGAGCGGCTGGGTCAGATAGCCGTTGTCGTCGACAGCGTCGACGATGGCCGTGCACAACGCCGCCTGGCGCTCGTCGGCAACCACCAGCTGCAGCTGCTCGAGCGCGACCAGGCGTGCATCGGTCTGCGGCGCAGCCGTCAGGCGCGCTTCCCAGGATTCGCCGTCGGCGTCGGCCGGCGGTTCACCGCCGCTCCAGCTGTCGCGCGTCGACCAGTCATAGTCGGCTTCGACACGAGCCTCGGCTGCCGGATCGACACCGCTGACCTCGACGTCCTGACGCTGCGCCTCGTCGGCAGCCGGGTCGACGTCGACGCCGCCCATCTCGTCGTCCTCGCCCTCCAGCATCACGTTCTGCGCCAGCGCCTGCTGCAGCTCCTGCTCCAGCTCGATCGTCGACAGTTGCAGCAAGCGGATCGACTGCAGCAGCTGCGGGGTCATCGCAACCTGCTGGCTGATCCGTGCCTGCGTATTCAGTTTGTTCATGCGGCTACCCCCTTGCTCTACCCCAGAGCAACAATCGCTTACACACTGTTACGAAAATCTCTCGCGTGCCAAAGCAAATATTTCCCGACATTTTGTGGGGGTCAGCCTGATGACTGACGGAATCCCGGCAGGGGCCGGTCCCCACGCCTCGTTCAGATCACGACTTCGTCAAGTCCGGTGCGAATCGCATGACGCATCAGGGCGTTGGTGCCGTACAGGCCCAGCGCCTGCATCAGCCGCGCACGATGGGTTTCGACGGTCTTGACGCTGATCCCCATCAGCACCGCGATTTCCTTGGTCGATTTGCCGCGGCCGATCAGTTGCAACACCTGGCGCTGGCGCGGCGTCAGCTGCGCGGCGTCCTCGGCGCGCTGGTCGAGGCGACGCTCGATCGCCTTGTGCGAAATCGCCGGGCTCAGATAGATCTGGTGGCGCTCGACGGCGCGTAGCGCCAGGCCCAGCTCGATCGGCTCGGCATCCTTGGCAATGAAGCCGGCGGCGCCGCCCTTGAGTGCCAGGCGGATGTGGTGACCGTCCGTCGGCGACGAAAGAATCATCACCGCGACTTCCGGATAGTGGCGACGGATCTGCAGCAGGGCTTCGAGCCCGGAGATCTGCGGCAGGTTGAGCTCGGTGATGACCAGCTCCGGCCGCAGGCGGCCGACCGCTTCGAGCAGCTGCGTACCGTCGCTGGCTTCCCCAACGATCTGCGCCGGACCATAAGTCTCGAGCAGGTGCCGGATTCCGGCACGGATCAGGGTCTGCGGCTCCGCCAGCACGATGCGCATGCTTCATCCTCCTCAATTTGCGTGAGGCGGATTGTTAAGGCGCGCTCCCCCGTGTGCCGCGTTGACCCGGTGAACGTGCGTCAGCAACAGACCGACGGTGCTGTAGGAAAATGTAACGCTCTATTTCGCCGACCAGCGGCTCCGGCATCACGGCAAAGTGCAGCATGACCTCGCCGTCAGGGGCCGCGGACACCTCCCCGGTCCACTGCCAGGCCGTGGGCGCGCAGGGGTGCAGCTCGATGCTGACCGAAACCCGGCTGCCCGGAGTCGGCGCCCCGGCCGCGGCCGGCCACGACAGTCCCTCCGAGCTGAGACACAGGGCGGTCGGACTCACGTCGGTCCGGCCCTGATGCAGCAGCGCACCGAGCAGTTCGATGACCAGATCGACCTTGCGGTGCAGACGCTCGAACTCTGCCGCGCCCGGCGCATCGGCATCGACGAGGGTGCGCTCGCCGAGCGCCGCGACCGCCGCCAGCATGCGCTGGTTCTGATCGGCCCAGCGCGCCAGCGGCTCGTCGGCGGCGGCCGGCCGCCATGAAAACGGCAGCACGTCACGGTAAGCCAAAGCCGGCGAGCGACTCACTTCCAAGGACCTCTCAACGGCTCGTGCCGATACGCTCCCATGCGTCGGCCAGCGGACGCAGCAAGCCGGCGACTTCGTCGACGGCAGCGGCATCGTTGGTGGCGTTGGCATGGACCAGGCGACGCAACATATAGTCGTACAGTGCATCCAGATTGCGCGAGATCGCGCCACCCGCCTGCATATCCAGGCAGGCTCGCAGATGTTCGATGATCGCCAGTGCGCCCGACATCGCGCGCAGCTTGCTCGGCGTCTCGCCGCAGGCCATGGCGCCGCGCGCCGTCGCCAAGCGCGACAGTGCGCCGTCGAACAGCTTCGCCGTCAGCTGGTGCGGCGAGGTGTCATCGAACAGCACGCTGTTCGAGGCGCTCTGATACTGGCGGACGGCGGCGTAGGACACGGCAGGACTCCGAAGGCAATCATGGGCTTGCGCCCTTGCCTTGGTTATCGACCGTCGGCGCCGCTTCTTGAGGAACGCGGCCGCAGGCGCCGATTCCGCCGTCCGTTCAGACGCCGCTGCCGAGCTGGCTCGCCTGCGCCGCCAGCGCCGTGATCGCCGCCCAGTCGCCGGCTTCGACCAGCTGACGCGGCGCCAACCACGAGCCGCCGATGCAATCGACGTTGGCCAGCGACAAAAAGTCCGGCGCGGTCGCCGGGCTGATGCCGCCGGTCGGGCAGAAGCGCAGCTGCGGCAACGGCCCGGCAATGGCCTTGAGCATCTGCACGCCACCGGCCGGCACCGCCGGGAAGAACTTCAACGCGGCAAAGCCCTCGGCGACCGCCTTCATTGCTTCCGACGGCGTCATCACGCCCGGCAGAAAGGTCCAGCCGTTGCTGCGCGCCGCGCGCAGCAGATCGGTGGTTGCCCCGGGGCTGACGCCGAACCGCGCACCGGCCTCGCCGGCCGTCTTCAGGTCATGCGCGTTGAGTATCGTGCCCGCCCCGACGATGGCGTCCGGCACCGCTTCCGAGATCGCCGCGATGGCGTCGAGCGCCACCGGCGTGCGCAGCGTGACTTCGAGCACGCGCACACCGCCGGCGACCAGGGCGCGCGCCAGTGGCACGGCATCGTCGAGGCGATCGATGACGATGACCGGCATCACCGGCCCGCTCTTCATGACCTCGGCGATCGAGGCAAAAGCCGCTTTCATACTGTTTCTCCTCCGATGGGTAGACCCATGCTGGTGTTGAAGCTGATGGCGCCCTGTTCGGCGCCCGATGCCGAGGCCCGCGCGTTCGCGAACAGCTCGCGACCGAGGCCCCAGCCGTTGTGATCGAGTGACGGATGCTCGGGCCGGCGCTGCTCCCACTCGGCGGCCTCGACCTTGGCCTCCAGGGTGCCGGCCTCGCCGTCGAGGCGAATGACGTCGCCGCTGCGGACCCGCGCCAGCGGTCCGTTGCTCAGGCATTCCGGCGTCACGTGTATGGCCGCCGGCACCTTGCCGGACGCGCCGGACATGCGCCCGTCGGTGACCAGCGCGACGTGAAAGCCGTCGTCCTGCAGGCTGCCGAGTGCCGGCGTCAGCTTGTGCAGTTCCGGCATGCCGTTGGCGCGCGGCCCCTGGTAACGGATCACCGCGACGAAGTCGCGACGCAACTCGCCGCGCTTGAACGCTTCGAGCATGTCGTCCTGGCTGTCGAAAACGATGGCCGGCGCTTCGACCACGCGATGCTCGGGCTTGACCGCCGAGATCTTGATGATGGCGCGGCCGAGATTGCCGGTCAGCAGCTTGAGGCCGCCGTCGGCGCTGAACGGCGCGCCGTGCGGGCGCAGCACGTCGTCGTCGAGGCTGGCGGCCGGCGCATCGCGCCACGACAACGGTGACGTATCAGTCTCGCCATCGAGGAAGGGCTCCTGCGTGTAGCGGCGCAGGCCCGGCCCGGCGATGGTCCGCACGTCCTCGTGCAGCAGACCGGCGTCCAGCAGTTCGCGAATCAGCAGTCCCATGCCGCCAGCCGCGTGAAAATGGTTCACGTCGGCGCCGCCGTTCGGATAGATGCGTGCCAGCAGCGGCACCACCGCCGACAGCTCGTCGAAGTCGCTCCAGTCGATGAGGATGCCGGCGGCGCGGGCGATCGCGATCAGATGAATCGTGTGGTTGGTCGAACCGCCGGTCGCCAGCAGGCCGACGATGCCATTGATGATGGCGCGCTCGTCGATGACGTCGGCGATCGGCGTGTAGTCGTCGCCGAAGGTCGTGATCTGCGCCGCGCGCGTCGCCGCCGCCCGCGTCAGTGCGTCGCGCAGCGGCGTGTACGGATTGACGAACGAGGCGCCCGGCAGGTGCAGGCCCATGACTTCCATCAGCATCTGATTGCTGTTGGCCGTGCCGTAGAAGGTGCAGGTACCGGGTCCGTGGTACGACTTCATCTCCGATTCGAGCAAAGCGTCGCGGCCCAGCTTGCCCTGCGCATGCAACTGGCGGACCTTGGCCTTCTCGGCATTGGAAATGCCGCTGGTCATCGGCCCGCCCGGCACGAACACCACCGGCAGGTGCCCGAACTGCAGTGCGCCGATCAGCAGTCCCGGCACGATCTTGTCGCAGATGCCCAGGCACAGCGCGCCGTCGAAGACGTTGTGCGACAGCGCCACCGCCGTCGCCATCGCGATCACGTCGCGCGAGAACAGCGACAGCTCCATGCCGGTCTGGCCCTGCGTGACACCGTCGCACATCGCCGGCACGCCGCCGGCGAACTGCGCGACGGCGCCGGCCTTGCGTGCGGCATCCTTGATCAGCGGCGGAAAATGCTCGAACGGCTGGTGCGCCGACAGCATGTCGTTGTATGCCGAGACGATCGCCAGATTCGGCCAGGATGGCCCGCGCAAGGCGTCCTTGTCGGCGCCCGGCGCCGCGGCGAAGGCATGCGCCAGATTCGTACATGACACGTGTCCACGCGCCGTACCGCGTTGGCGCGACGCCTCGACGTGCTGCAGATAGGTTCCACGCGGCTTGGCACTGCGCTGGCGGACGCGGTCGGTCACGCTGGCGACGCGGGGGTGCAGACTCATGACGTCTCTCCACATCGGGATGCCGACATGCGGGATGCATGCCGATATGTATGAATACTACAAAATTGTGGCAACCTGCGGCCACTCACATCATCTGACCACCGCATTGGTTTCAGGTTCATGAAACCTAGTGAAATTCCGATCAAGCGTGGCGAAAGCGCGGCCTGATCTGGCAGCCCGCCAACTCGCGATGTAGTATTAGTACACGAAAGCGACGCCATCCGCAGCGTCGTTCCCCCTTCATTCGGAGAGACTCCGGCAGGAGCGCGACGGTCATGGCAGCATTGGGCGCATTCGATTTCATTCTGTTCGGTGGCAGCGGCGATCTGGCGATGCGCAAGCTGTTGCCGGCGCTGTACTACCGTCACCGCGACTGCCCGGCCACCGACGGCTGGCGCGTGATCGGCATCGGCCGACATGACACCAGCCGCGAAGCCTATGTCGCGCAAGCGCGCGAAAGCTGCCGCCAGTTCGTCTCGCCGATGGACTTCAACGACGCGCAGTGGGATGCCTTCGCCGAATGCCTCGACTATGTGCAGCTCGATGCGACCCAGGCCGGTGACTTCGCCGCCCTGGGCGACAAGCTCAAGGACAGCGAATCGCGCACGCGCGTCTTCTATCTGGCGACGGCGCCGAGCCTGTTCACGGTGATCAGCGAAAACCTCGGCGCCGCCGGGCTGGTCACACCGGCCAGCCGCGTCGTGCTCGAAAAGCCGCTGGGCCGCGATCTCGAATCGGCGCGGCAGATCAACGATCACGTCGGCCGCGTATTCGCCGAGCACCAGATCTTCCGCATCGACCATTACCTCGGCAAGGAAGCGGTGCAGAACCTGATCGCGCTGCGCTTCGGCAATGTGTTGTTCGAGCCGCTGTGGAATCGCGAGTGGATCCGCGACGTGCAGATCACGATTGCCGAGACGGTCGGCGTCGAAGCGCGCGGCGAGTTCTACGACTCGACCGGCGCGCTGCGCGACATGGTGCAGAACCATCTGCTGCAGCTGCTGTGCATCGTCGCCATGGAGCCGCCGCCGAGGATCGACGCGGACATGGTGCGCGACGAAAAACTCAAGGTGCTGCGCTCGCTGCGGCCGTTCACGCAGGAAGAAGTCGCCAGCCGCACGGTGCGCGGCCAGTACCGCGCCGGCGCGATCCGCAACAAGCCGGTGCCCGGCTATCTCGAAGAGCACGGCATCGACGCACAAAGCCGCACCGAGACCTTCGTTGCGATCAAGGCCGAGGTCGACAACTGGCGCTGGCAGGGTGTGCCGTTCTATCTGCGCACCGGCAAGCGCATGCAGGAGCGGCTGGCCGAGATCGTCGTCAACTTCCGCAACGTGCCGCATCCGGTGCTGCGCGCCACCGGCGGCGAGCCGACCAATCGCCTCGTCATCAGCCTGCAGCCGGACGAAGGCCTGCGCCTCGACATGATGGCCAAGGTGCCCGGCCAGAGCATGGACATCCAGCCGATCTTCCTCGACGTGGCGCTGGCCGAGACCTATCGCACGCGGCAGTGGGACGCCTACGAGCGCCTGATCGTCGATGTCATCGAGGGTCGCCTGACGCTGTTCATGCGCCGCGACGAGCAGGACGCCGCATGGCAGTGGGTCGAGCCGATCATGCAGGCCTGGGAACGCAGCGGCCAAGCGCCGAAGTCGTATCCGGCCGGCACCTGGGGCCCGACCGCGTCGAGTGCGCTGATCGCGCGCGACGGTCATGCCTGGCAGGAGGAAGCCTGAAATGACGCCGGCCGCGCTTGCCCTGCCCGCGCACGTCACCCAGCACCGATACGCGACCGCCAGCGAAGCCGCCTCGGCGCTCGCCGAACTGGCGGCGCGCACGCTGACGACGGCGATCGACGCACGCGGGTCGGCACATTTGTACGTGTCCGGCGGCCGCAGTCCCGTCCCGTTCCTCGAAGCCCTGTCGCGGCAGCCGCTGGCGTGGCAGCACGTCACCGTCGGCCTCGTCGACGAACGCTGCGTGCCGGCCGACGACGACGCCAGCAACGCCCGCCTGGTGCGCACCCACCTCCTGCAGAACGCTGCGCACGCCGCCTTGTTCGAGCCCTTGTACGAGTCCGGTCTTGACGCCGAGACCGCCGCACAGCGCGCCGACACCCGCCTGGCGATCGGTCCGCGCCCGGACCTGGTCGTGCTCGGCATGGGCGACGACGGCCACACCGCGTCGCTGTTTCCCGGGGCGCCGGGCACGGCGGCCGGGCTTGATCCACGAGGCACGCGCAGCGTCGTCGCCACCCACCCGCAGACCGTGCCGCACGCGCGGCTGAGCCTGACGTTGCCGGCGCTGCGCCGTGCGCGCACGCTGGCACTGGCGATCCAGGGCGAGGTCAAACGCCATCGGCTCGAAAGCGCGGTGGGGGCTGCCCCCGAGACCTTGCCGATCGCGGCGATGCTCGACGCGGACCTGCCCTTGCAGTTGTTCTTCAACCCATGAGCGGCGCGCGCCAGAAGACGTCCGGCGACGACGCGCTGCGCAGTCCGCTGTTGGCGCGCATCGCCGCGGCCCAGGACGGGCTGCGCAAGTCCGAGCGCACCGTCGCCGAATTCGTGCTGGCGCAGCCGAGCATCGTCCTCAACCTGTCGATCGCCGAGCTGGCGGCGCGTACCGGCGTCAGCCAACCGACGGTGGCACGCTTCGCCGCCGCGCTGGGCTTCTCCGGCTATCGCGAATTCAAGCTGCGCCTGGCGCAGAGTCTGGCCTCCGGCCTGCCGTTCATTCATCAGGACGTGGGACCGGACGACGCCCTGGAGCTGGTCGCGCCGAAAGTCTTCGACCGCGCGATCGGCGGCCTGATCGACGTGCGCAATCATCTCGACAGCGCCGCCCTCGCACGCGCCGTCAAACTGCTGGCGAAGGCGCGGCGTATCGACTTCTGCGGCATCGGCAACTCCGGCATCGTCGCGCTCGACGGCCAGCACAAGTTCTTTCGCTACGGCATGCCTTGCATCGCCTATATCGACACGCACGCGATGCTGATGGCCGCAACCGTCGTCGGCCGCGGCGATGCGGTAGTCGCGATCTCCGCCACCGGCCGCACCACCGACATGCTGGCCGCCGCCGAGATCGCCCGCGAATCGGGCGCCGCCGTCATCGCCATCACCGCCAGCGACTCGCCGTTGGCGCGGCTGGCCACGGTGACGCTGGCCGCCGACGTCGCCGAGGATGCCGACATCTACTCGCCGATGATCTCGCGCATCGCGCACCTGGCCATCGTCGACGTGCTCGCGGTCGGCACCGCGCTGGCGCTCGGCCCGCCGCTGCTCAAGCGCCTCGAGCGCGGCAAGCGAACGCTGCACGACAAGCGCGTGCACCGCGTCGAATCCTGAGACGAACTAGCGGCCGGCCTCGAGCGCGTCGAGCTGCGCGCGCGTCGGCAGGCCCTCGCTGTCGCCGATGACCTGGATCGCCAGGCCGCCGATGCAGTTGCCGCGCGCCGCGGCCGCCGCCGGCGTGCTGCCTTCGAGCAAACCACTGATGAAACCGACCGCGAAGCCGTCGCCGGCGCCGACCGTATCGATCACGCAGGCGACCGGCAGCGCCGGCACCGTCAGCTCGCCCTGCGCGGTGCGCACGTACGCGCCCTGCGCGCCGAGCTTGATGACGACGCCGCCGACCCCCAGACCGAGATAGAACTCGGCGATCTCGCGTGGCGTATCGCGGCCGCTGAGCATGCGGCCCTCGGCCAGGCCCGGCATCACCCAGTCGGCGAAGGCGGCGATGCGGTTGAGCCGCTCGACCATTTCCTCGCGCGAGCGCCACAGCTGCGGACGCAGGTTCGGATCGAAGGTCATGCACTGGCCGGCCGCGCGCGCGCCTTCGGCGATGCACAGCGCCAGCTCGTATGCGCTGTCCGACAGCGCCGGACCGATGCCGCTTATATGGACGTGCCGCGCGCTGCGAAACCAGGCCGGATCATAGTCGGCCGGCGACAGCTGGCTCGCCGCCGAATACCGACGGTAGTACTCGACCTGCGGATCGCTGCCGTCGTCGCAGCGCGATTTGAGATAAAGGCCGGTCGGTCGCGATGGGTCGGTGACGACGCCGCTGGCGTCGAGCCGCTCGGTCTGCAGCGTATCGCGCAGGAAGCGCCCGAACGAATCGTCGCCGAGCCGGCTGCGCCAGCCGACGTGGAAGCCGAGCCGCGACAGGCCGATCGCGACGTTGAGTTCGGCGCCGGCGGCACGCTTGGTGAAATGCTCGACCTGCGACAGCGGGCCGGTCTGATCGGCGGCAAAGACGACCATGGCCTCGCCGTAAGTGACGACATCGAATGCGCTCATGATTTCGCTGGCAGTGCGCCTGCGGCGCGTTATCGGTCATTGTCGGCGAAGCAATCGATGTCTCGCCAATGACAATTGCTTAGATGTCGATACGGTTTTCGCATGACGCATCGGCGCGGCTGCCGACCGATGGCAGCATGCGTGCCCGCCGTGGTCTGCACCACACGGCCCGCTCGCCATCGACGCGAGCCGGCCGGCAACCGAGGCGATCCTTTAATACATGCGCTTTTTCTATCGATAGCGGCTATATCGACATTTGTCGTGATCGCGCTCGCTGCGCACCATAGGCACAGCGAATAAGAACGTCCCAGAGACCATGAGGAGATTCCACACCGCGACCGCGCTGCCGGCTGGCATCCGCGTCGCCGCACGCGCTGCCGTGATCGCCGCCCTGCTGGCTGGCGCGCCGCTCGCGTGTGCCGCCGCCGCAGGTGACGCCGACGCGGCCGTGCAATGGGACCGCCACTCGCTGCTGATCAACGGCCAGCGCCAGTTCATCTGGTCCGGCGAGATGCATCCGTTCCGCCTGCCGAGTCCGAGCCTGTGGCGCGACGTGCTCGAGAAGATGAAAGCCAGCGGCTACAACACCGTCTCGTTCTACTTTGGCTGGACCTATCACTCGCCGAAGCCGGGCGTCTACGACTTCAGCGGTGTGCGCGATCTCGACCGCCTGCTCGACATCGCACACGACGTCGGCCTCTACGTCATCGCCCGCCCGGGCCCGTACATGAACGCCGAGGTCACGCGCGGCGGCTTTCCGGGCTGGCTGAACCGCCAGCACGCCAAGGCACGCACCGACGATCCCGAATACCTCGCGGCCGCCGATCAGTGGATGTCGCAGATCAACGCCATCATCGCCCGCCACCAGATCGATCGCGGCGGCAGCGTGATCCTCTATCAGATCGAAAACGAGCTGGCACCGACCGCGCCGACGCAGCAGCGCTACATGCAGCACCTCGATGATCTGGCGCGCAAGCAGGGTATCACCGTACCGATCTTCCACAACGATCAGGGCCGCAACGGCCGCTGGGTGCCGCGCAGCAGCGACGTCGACGGTACCGTGCCCGGTCCAAACGATCTGTACGCGTTCGACGGCTACCCGGGCGGGCCCTGCGGCGCCGACGCGACGGTCGGCAAACCGAACCACGCACCGGACTGGGGCCTTTACAGCCCGGGCGGCGCGCGCGGCGGCGCCAGCGCCTCGCCGCAGACGCCCGGCTTTACGGCCGAATTCGGCGGCGGCTGGTTCGACTACTGGGGCAGCGTCGGCACCTACGGCTGCACCGCGCAGCGCCAGGGCAGTGGCTACGAGCGCGTCTTCTACGGCACCAACATCGTCAACGGACTGGCGATCGAAAACTTCTACATGACGTTCGGCGGCACGTCCTGGGGCTGGCTGCCGGCGCCGGTCGTCTACACGTCGTACGACTACGGCGCGGCGATCGACGAGGGCCGCCGTCTGCGACCGAAGGCGGCGACGATGAAGCTGCTCGGCGAATTCATCAGCAGCGTCAAGTCGCTGGCCTATCAGGTCAAGGCCGCGCCGATCGCCGCCTCGACGGCGGACGTGCGCCTGTATCACAACCTCAATCCCGACGACGGCACGCAGTTCATCTTCGCTCGCCACGAACCGTCGAACGCGACCGACGACGTCGCCTTCACGTTCCCGTTGTCGACGCCGGACGGCGACTACCACGTGCCGGCGCAGGGCACGCTGCGCCTCAACGGCCAGTACGCCAAGCTGCTGCTCGCCGACTATGACTTCGGCCATCAGCACCTCGTCTATTCGACCTCGCAACTGCAGACGCAGATGCCGTTCGCCGGCGGCGATCTGGCGCTGCTCTACGCGCCGCAGGGCGACGACGGCGAAACCGTGCTGCGCTACGCGCGGCGGCCGAAGGTCGAAGTGCTGGCCGGCAAGGCCGACGTGCATTACGACACCGCACGCGGCGATCTGCGCCTCGACTACCGGCACGACGGCCTGATCCGCATCCGTATCGACGGCGGCGGCCGGCCACCACTGACGTTGCTGCTCGCCGACGAGGCCGAAGCCGAGCGCTTCTGGCGCAGCAATGCCGGCGATCGCGCGGTGCTGACGCGTGGGCCGGCGCTGGTGCGCGCGGCGACGATCCGCGGCCGCACGCTGCAGCTGCGCGGCGACACGACGCAAGACAGTGCGCTCGAGGTCTGGGCGCCGCCGGGCGTGCAGCGCATCGAATGGAACGGCGGCAAGGTGCCGATGCACGTCGGCGTCGACAGCAGCCTCGTTGCGCGCCACGACCTGCCCGGGCCGGTCGCGCCGACATTGCCGGATCTGATGCGGCTGACCTGGCGCTATCACGCCGGCTCGCCGGAAGCGGCGCCCGATTTCGACGATCACGACTGGCGCCATGCCGATCTGACCGACACGGCAAGCACGACGCCGCCGCCGGCCGGCCAGCCGGTGCTGACGATGGCCGACTACGGCTTTCACAACGGCGACGTCTGGTATCGCGGCCGTTACCGCATCGACGGTACGACGTCGCCGGCGCGCATCGCCCTGCACTACGGCGGCGGCGGTGCCGGCCTGCTGCAGGCCTGGCTCGACGGGCATTACCTCGGCGAGCACGTGATCAGCACCGGCCTGCCACGACCGCCGACCACTGCCACCGCGCATTTCGCGATTCCGCAGGCACTGCGCGGCGACGGCCCGCATCTGCTGTCGGTGATGGTGCGCAACGACGCCGACAATTGGGATTTGTTCGCCGACGACGCACACAAGGAAGGCCGCGGCCTGATCGACGTGCACTTCGACGACGCCGACGGTCATGCCGTCGCGATCGCGCCGCAGTGGCGCATCCAGGGCACGCGCGGCGGCGAGGATCTGATCGACACCGCGCGCGGCCCGCTCAACAACGGCGGTCTCTACGGCGAACGCGTCGGCTGGCACCTGCCGGGTTTCCCCGATGGCGACTGGCGCGCGCTGCGCCTCGCCGACGCGCCGACCGACGCCGGTACCACCTGGCTGCGCACGCAGTTCAAGCTCAACGTACCGGCCGGCGAAGACGCCTCCCTGGCGCTGCGCATCGGCGACGCCGACACGCCGCGCAGTGGCGCGCACTATCGCGTCCTGATTTTTCTCAACGGCTGGATGATGGGCCAGTACATCGCCGACGTCGGTCCGCAGCACGACTTCGTGCTGCCGAACGGCATCCTCGATCCGCGTGGCGACAACACGCTGGCGCTCGCCGTGACCGGCGACGGGCGCACCAGCGATGTCATCGAACCGCTGCGCCTGATCGACCTGCAGACGGTACGCGGCGGTGTGCCACTGCAGCTCGTCGCCTCACCGCCTTACACATCGCCATGAACGCCAGCACTCCGACGACCCCGCCTCGCGGCATGCTGTGCGCCCGCCTTTTCATGCCCGTCGCCGCTGGCGTCAGGCTCCTTTTATCGACAACGTCACCGAGTATTTTTCGATGAGCATGCACAACGCGCCGTTCAAGCCGGCGGAAATCGTTTCGACCATCCACCGCCTGATCGACAACCTCGTCAACATCAAGGACGAGACCGGCGAATTCCTGCTCAAGCTCGACGACGGCCGCGTCATCGACACCAAGGGTTGGAACGATTGGGAGTGGACGCACGGCGTCGGCCTTTACGGCATGCTCAAGTTCTACCAGATGACCAACGACGCCAAGGCGCGCGACGTCATGCTCAGCTGGTTCCGCGACCGCTTCGCGACCGGCACGCCGACCAAGAACGTCAACACCATGGCGGCGTTCCTGACGCTGGCCTACCTCTACGAGGAAACCCGCGACCAGAGCTATCTGCCGTATCTCGATACCTGGGCCGAATGGGTCATGCGCGAGATGCCGCGCACCGAGGAAGACGGCCTGCAGCACATCGTCTTCAACGCCGACAACCATCAGCAGCTGTGGGACGACACGCTGATGATGAGCGTGCTACCGCTGGCCAAGATCGGCCTGCTGCTCGACCGCCCGGCCTACATCGAGGAAGCCAAGAAGCAGTTCCTGATCCACATCAAGTATCTCTACGATCGCAAGAGCGGCCTGTGGTTTCACGGCTGGACCTTCGACGGCCGCCACAACTTCGCCGAGGCGCTCTGGGCGCGCGGCAACAGCTGGATCACGATCGCGATTCCCGAATTCATCGAGCTGTTGAACCTGCAGCCGGGCGACGCCGTGCACGACATCCTGATCGACACGCTGCGCGCGCAGATCAAGGCACTGGCGCAGCATCAGGACGAGTCCGGTCTGTGGCACACGCTGATCGACGACCCGACGTCCTATCTCGAAGCGTCGGCCGCCGCCGGCTTCGCGTACGGCATCCTCAAATCGATCCGCAAGGGCTATGTCGGCCGTGAATACGAGCCGGTCGCGCGCAAGGCCGTGCAGGCGGTGATGGCCAACATCAGTGCCGACGGCGAGCTGCTGAACGTGTCGTTCGGCACCGCGATGGGCGACACCAAGCAGTTCTACAAGGACATCAAGCTGACGGCGATGCCCTACGGCCAGGCGATGGCGATGCTCGCGCTCGCCGAGTTCCTGCGTCACTACATCTGATCGTCCGCGTCGCGCGCCGCCGGATGCGGCGGCGCGCGGCATGACGGACCTGCGGGACCACGGCCGCCACGACGGCCGAAGAATACGGAGGAGTAATGACCAAGCGGACGGTGCGGCTGCGCAACTACCTGGCGTATGGCGCCAACGATTATCTCGGCGCCGGTGCGATGGCGGTCATCAGCACCTGGATTCTGTTTTTCTATACGACTTATTGCGGCCTGTCGCCGGGCGAGGCGACTCTGATCTTCGCGATCGCGCGCGTGCTCGACGCCATCACCAGCCCGCTGATCGGCCATCTGTCCGATAACTTCTACCGCAACCGCCTCGGTCGCCGCTTCGGCCGCCGACGCTTCTTCCTGCTGATTTCGATCCCGCTGTCGTTCAGCTTCTCGCTGATGTGGGTCGGCGGCCAGCACTTCCTCTACTACCTGTGCACCTACGTCTTCTTCGAAGTCGTCTACGCACTCGAGCTGATTCCGTACGAGACACTGGCCGCCGAGATGTCGGACGACTACAAGGTGCGCGCCAAGTTCGCCGGCTCGCGCATCCTGTTCGGGCAAAGCTCGGCGATCCTCGCGACCTTCCTGCCGGCGCTGCTCGAAATGTTCGGCTCCAAGGATTCCGCCGAAACCTTCTTCTGGCTGGGCCTGACGTTCGCGATCAGCTTCATGATCATCATCTCGCTGGTCTGGTCGTTCACCTGGGAACGCTCGCCGGAGGAGATCGATGCCCTGCACGACGCCACCGAGCGGCCGTCGGCCGTGGAAAGCTTCAAGCGCCTGTATCGCGATCTGTGGTCGACACTGCGCATCCGCGCGTTCCGCCTGCATCTGGGCATGTACCTCGGCGGCTACATCAGCCAGGACATCTTCAATGCGGTGTTCACCTACTTCGTGGTCTTCGCACTCGGCGGCGCAACACTGGGCAGCGCCATCGCCAGCACCTCCGGCCTGCTGACGCTGATGTACATCGCCCAGTTCATCTCGGTGATGACCTTCATTCCGCTGTGCCTGCGCTGGGCGCCGGCGCCGTCGTATCGCGTCGCGGTATCGCTGTACGTGCTGGCGCTGTTCGTGCTGCTCGGGCTGTATGTCATGCACCCGGCCAACCCGACGCCGTGGATCGTCGTCGTCGTGCTGATCGCCGGTCTCGGCCGCGGCGGCCTCAACTACATTCCGTGGAGCGTCTACAACTACATGGCCGACGTCGACGAGATCGTCACCGGCCGTCGCCGCGAGGGTACGTTCGCCGGCGTCATGACCTTCGTGCGCAAGACCGCGCAGGCGATCGCGGTGCTGGCGGTCGGCTACATCCTGCAGGCGTCCGGCTTCGTCTCCGGCAGCACCACGCAGAGCACGCCGGTGTTGCACACGATCGTCGCAATCATGATCGGCGGCACGCTGCTGGTGCTGGCGGTCGGCTTCCTGATCTCGCTGCGCTTCCGTCTCGACAAGAACACCCACGAAGTCTTGATGGGCGAGATCGCGCGCTTCAAGCGCACCGACGCCGCGCCGGTGCCGGCCGACCGTCGCGAGGTCGTCGAGGATCTCAGCGGCTGGCGCTACGAGCAGCTCTGGGGCCGCAACCCGGTCGGGCGTCACGACTGAGCCTCGTCATGACCTGCCCAGGGCCGGCATCACCGGCCCTGGGCATTGACGATTCACACAGGAACACACCATGAAGCTTCGCCCGCTGTTGACGCTGACACTGGCCGCCATCCCGCTGGTGGCCAGCGCCGGCGAGCGCGAAATCCATCGCGACGACTTTCGCGACGGCCTCAAGCAATGGGTCGTCGAAGCCGAAAAGCCCGGCACGATCACCGCGCGCGACGGCGTGCTCGACATCGACGTGCCACGGGGTTTGTCGCTGTGGTTCCGGCCCGAGCTGCACGGACCGATCAAGATTCGCTACGAGGCGACGATGGTCGCCGCCGGCGGCGCCAACGATCGCGTCAGCGACCTCAACTGCTTCTGGATGGCCACCGACCCGCGCTCGCCCGGCGACTTCTTCGCAACGCTGCGCTCCGGCAAGTTCGCCGACTATGACGCGCTGAAGACCTATTACGTGGGCCTTGGCGGCAACTACAACAAGACCACGCGCTTTCGCCGCTACATCGGCAAGCCGGGCGACCGGCCGATGCTGCCGAACAACGACCTGTCGTCCGACGACGTGCTGCTCAAACCGAACGTCACGCAGACCATCACGCTGATCGCCGACGGCCGTCACATCGCCTATTACCGCGACGGCAAGCCGTTGTTCAAGTACGACGATGCACAGCCATACACGCACGGCCACTTCGCGCTGCGCACGGTGTGGAGCCACATTCGCGTACGCAACTTCCGCGTCTACGCGTTGACGCCCGACGCCGACTGAAACCGCCGACACCGGGCGTCACCACGCTACGCCGACAGACCCCGGATCAATCTCGCAGCAGCTTCAGGTCGATGGCCGCGGCCATCGCCGCCATGCCGGCATCGTTCGGATGCAGATGATCGCCGGAATCGAATTGCGGGCGGATGCGCTTGGGCGCCGACGGGTCGCGCATCGCCTGATCGAAGTCGACGACACCATCGAACAGATCGGTTTTGCGAATCCAGGCATTGAGCTGCTGGCGCATGGTCTCGCCCTGCTCCGAGTAATACATCGCACCTTCGAACGGCATGATGGTGCCGGCGATGAAGCGAATGCCGCGCGCATGCGCGCGATCGACCAGTTGCCGGTAGGCACGCTCGACTTCGGGCACGGTGACTTCATCGAGCGGCAGATGCGCGCGGCCGTAGCGACCGAAGTCGTTGATCGCCAGCAGCGAGATCACGTGGCTGACGCCACTCTGGTCGAGCACGTCGGTATCGAAGCGCGTCAGGCCCGCCGGACCGGAGCCTTCGTTGAGCATGCGATTGCCGGCGATGCCTTCGTTGAGCACGCCGAGCGGCTGGCCCTTGGCGGCCAGCAATCGCGCCGCGAGCAGGTTTGGCCAACGCCGGTTCTGGTTGTCGCTCGAATGCATGCCGTCGGTGATCGAATCGCCGAACGCGACCACCGCCGACACCGCCTTCGGCGCCTCGACGTCGACCGACGCCAGGTAGTAGTAGGACATCCGTTGCAGCGGCGCGTCGAACGACGCGGCACCAACGGCATTGCCGCGCACTTCGTAGATCGCCTGGAACGCCCGGTTGTGCCAGGACACGGTGCCGATGTTCTGCGCCGGCAGGTACAGGCTCACCGACAGGTTGCTGTCGGCCGGCACGTCGAGCGCGACCGGATCGCTGTAGACATAGGCGCCCGGCGGAATCCGCACCGAGTCGGCGCCGTCGAAATGCAGGGTCTGCAACGTAGCGCCGGCAACCGCGCTGGCCTCGCCGCTGCGCGCCACGCTGGCGGCGCCGATCGTCAGCGGCACGCTGCCGTAGCGATTGCTGAAGCGCACGCGAATGCGATGCCCGCCGATCGACACATGCACCGGCTGGCGCAGCGTGATCTCGCTTTGCGGTCCGCCGGCCGAGCCGGTTTCGTACAGCGACGTCGACCAGGTGCCGACCCAGTGTGGCGCCGCCGCAGCGCAGGCCAGCGGTGCGGCGGCCAGCAACAGCAAGGCGACCAAGGGCCGCATGGGCTTGATCATCATCGTCTCCTCTGAGCATCGGCACCGGTCACGGCGCCGGTCTTCGTTCAACCCGTGAAGTGGTGCAGCCGGCTCCAGTCGAGCATCAGCTGCGGCCAGGCGCCGATCGGCGCGCCATTGGTGCGCAGGCCGAAGCCGTGGCCGCCCTTCTCGAAGATATGCATGGCCGCCGGCACGCGCTGATGGTGCAAGGCCAGGTACATCATCATCGAGTTGTCGACCGGCACGGCCGGGTCGTCGGTCGCCGCCAGCAGAAACGTCGGCGGCGCATCGGCCGGCACGTGCTGTTCGACCGACCATTCGGCGATCTGCGCAGCGGTCGGCGAACGGCCCAGCAGCTCGTTGCGCGAGCCCATGTGCGTGTAAGGCTCGGTCATGGTGATGACCGGATAGCCGAGCGCCGCCAGATCCGGCCGCGCCGACACCTGATCGGCCGCATCGACCGGCGCATAGGTCTTGCGCTCGAACACCGTCGCCAGACGACCGGCCAGGTGGCCGCCGGCCGAAAAGCCCATGACGCCGACGCGCTGCGGGTCGATGCCGTATTGCGTCGCACCCGAGCGGATCAGGCGCATTGCGCGCTGCGCGTCCTGCAGCGGCGCGTCCGGACCCGCGGCCCAACCGTCGGCGGGCAGCCGGTACAGCAGCACGAACACGGTGAACCCGCGCTCGTTGAACCAGCGCGCGATTTCATAGCCCTCCTTGCCGACCACCACGCGCTGGTAGCCGCCGCCGGGGATCATCAGCAGCGCCGCGCCATTCGGTTTGTCGGGACGGAACAGCGTCAGCGTCGGCGTGCGCACATGCAGCACGGCCGGGTCATGAACCGGGCTGTTCGGCGCGCGCTCGATGACTTTCTGCTCGACCGTGACGCCGGCGCTGCCGGGCACCTGGCCCGGCCACAACGGGAAGGTCTCGCCGGTATCCGGCGCCGGCACCACGGCCTGTGCCGCCTGCGCGGCCGGGATCGCCGCCAGCGCCATGCCGGCGCGCAACAGGGTACGGCGATCGATCATCATGCCGGCTCTCCGTTCGGCGGCAGCTCGCCACCGACCAGTGCCAGGCACTGCATCGCCGCCAGACCGAACTGGTTGGTCAGATTGGTCGACACGCCGGGGGCCTCGTCGACCGGCTTGATCACCGCCGGCGGCTCGACGCGCACGACCTCCAGCGGTCGCACCGGCTGGCCGTTCTTGGCGGCGTAGAACTCCTTCCACGCGCGCTGTGCCAACTCGGTGTCGTGGGTCCACCAGGCGGCGAATGCGGTCAGGCGCGAATGTCCCTGCTGCAGATTCAACGGCCCGACGACGTGGCCAAGCTCGGCCTTCTGCGCCTCGGCCGGCGCGTTGAACAGACGACAATACTGCAGCCAGGCCTTGGTGAAGTTCTCGTCGAGCCGCATCTCGACCAGCTCGGCGCAGATCTCGACCAGACCGAACACGGCACTCAGGTGCGATTCGATCGGCGGCTTGTCGTGGACGATGTCGTAGGCGCCGGTGTCGAGGTTCATCGGCGCGGCGCCGGTGAAGAAGCCGTACGGCTGCGCGGCGATGGTGCGCATGCTCGCCAGCAGGCGGTCACGGATCTTGGGGTCACCGGTGCGTTCCCATTCGGTCAGCCAGGCCGCCGACACGGCGCCCCAGTCGGTGCCGAAGTTGACGTTCGGATGGTCGGCACCGACCGGCGTCGCGGTGAAGACGCCACTTTCGACCTTGCGGCCCGGCTGGATGCGGCGCAGCGTGCGCACCGCCTCGACCTGCTCGCGCATCAGATCGCCGACCCGCTCGTCGGCCGTCAGGTAGTAGTAGAAACGCCGGTTGGCGGCAGTGCTGATGCGCATCTGCTTGGCGCTGCAGCCCCAGTGCACGACGTTGTGGCGCGAGCCCAGCGGCGCGAACGGCCCGACGTGATGGACGTCGACCTCGCCGGTATGACGCGTCATCGCCTCGGCGAAGCGGAACACGTCGGCACGACCGGTGCGCAGGTAGTAGTACCAGAGCCACAGATCGGTCGATAGCTCGGAGTTGTCCCAGGCAAAGCCGCCGACGTCGTAGCGCCAGGTATGGCGATCCTCGTCGTAGGTGTGCATGACATCGCCGAAATTCCAGTAGCCGTACCAGCGACGCTCGTCGACCTGCTTGCGGTAGAAATCGAAGTTCGCGGCCAGCCGCGTCTCGATCACGTCGCGCGATGCCGTCGTGCGATCCGGTACCGAGAACAGACGGCCGAACACGCCGCAGCCGACCAGATGTTCCGGCGCGGCGGCCAGCAGCGGCGGCTCCTGCATGATGTTGCCGAGTTCGACGAAGCGCTCGCGCGTCGGCGTCGCCGGCAGCGTCCAGATCGTCATCTCGCTGGTGCGCGCCACGCCGATCGGCCGCGAGAAGCCCGGCTCGTAATCCTCGTAGGTGATCTGCAGCGCTTCGAGCTGTTCGGCATAGGTCTTCTCGCCCATGTCGTCGTGATAGAAGCGCATGTCCATCGGCATCGCATCCGGCGACCACAGCCACATGGTCACCTGCGCTTCGTCGCCGGTCGCGCCACGCACGTCGAGTTGCGCCGGATAGCTCTGCCAGAAATTGCGAATGCCGAACGCGGCACCACCCTTCGGCGTGCCGACATAGGCCATGCCCGACGCACGATGACCGTGGTCGGATTCGAGCCAGACATAGCCGGCTTTGGTGCGCTTGCGCACCTCGAAGGCGTCGCAGCTGGTCTGCCGCAGCGACCAGTCACCGAACGCCGGCACGTACTGCAGACGCTTGCTGACCGCATCGGGAAACGTCGACAGCGGCGGCACCGCGCGGCCGTCGATCTGCGCCTGGCGTACCGCCTCGCCGGGATCGCGGCGCAGGCCGGTCAGACCGCGCACCGCTTCGGCGAACACACCACCGCCCTCGCCGCCATAGCGAACGTGGCGATCATAGAGTTCGCCCTGCATTGCCACGTCGAAACGCAGGCCCAGACCGCGGATAAAGTCCTTGTTCTCGTCGCCGTCATAAACGATGGTATGCATGACGCGCACCGCATCGGAACCGGCATAGAAGTACAGGCGGATCACGAATGGCAGCCAGCTGCGCGAACCGTCGTCCTGACGATGCTGGCCATTGATGCGCACGACCGCACGCACCGGGCCGCTCTGCTCGACCGTCACCTCATCGATCTGACCGGTGAACGCGGCGAAGGTCGTCGCGCGCTCCGGATCGATCTCCATATGACTCTGCGTCTGGCAGACCAGATGGCCGCCGCGCACGATCGGCTGGCCGTCGCGCTCGATGGACTCGATCAACATCGAACCCTTGCGCGCGATCTTGCAGCGGATCACGCCGGTGTCGACGGTGATGCGGTCGCCGGACGTCTTCGCCGATACCACCTGCTTGCCCTTGGCGGGGCGACCGGTCTTGAGCTTGAGCTGCTCGACCTTGCCGGCATCGGCGCCGATCGCGTGCGCACTCCATTTCAGGGTGCCGTCCGGCCACACCGCCAGCGGCCAGCTCTGCACCGGCACCGTCTGGCCATCCGCTGCCGCCACCGTGAAGTCGGTGCCGCGCGCATGCATGCCCTGCGGCCACGACACGCCCCAGGTCGTGCCGATGGTCGCGGTCGGCGCCCCGCCGTCCAGCCAGTGCAGCGCGACATCGCGCGGCTTGTACTTGTCCTTGGGCTGCGCCGCGAAGGCCTCAGTGCCGATCGCCGGCATCGCCAGCATCGACGCGGCGATTGCCGAGCCTTTCACGAAATCGCGACGGTTCAGGGGAGGGGCCATCAGATCAATCTCCTTGTTATTCGGTCGCGGCGCGCTGACGGCGTTGTCGCGGGTCGCGATGGGCCGGAATCGGGGGTCCGGCGAAACGCCAAACCCGCGGCCGTTGGCGGCCGCGGGTTGGCGCTTGCACAGCGTTACTGCATCAGAACTTCACCCGCACACCGGCGCTGTAGCGGCTGCCGTCGGTCTCGACGTAGTTGCGGCGATACTTGCTGCTCGAATTCTCGAAGCGTAGCGAGTTGGTCAGGTTCATCGCATTGGCGTAGATGTTGACGCCCTTGACGATTTCGTAGCTGACCGAGCCGTCGAGCTGACCGTAGGCTTCCTGGAACTCCGGCAGGTTGCCGCGACCGACTGTGGTCTTCAGGAACTTGTCGCGCCAGTTGTAGGCCAGGCGCACGCTCAGACCGTGGTCTTCGTAGTAACCGGTGATGTTGTAGCTCGACTTCGACAAGCCTTCGAACGGCAGGTTCTTGCCGGTGATCGGGCTGATATTCGGCGTGCCGCTGTCCTTGGCGTAGGTGTAGTTGGCGATGAAGCCGAAGCCGTCGAGGAAGCTGGCGCCAAGGGCCTCGGCCAGATCGAGCTGACCACCGACTTCGATGCCCTTGATCTTGACCCCAGCGCCGTTGTTTTCCGGCTCCGAAATCGAGAACACCGTGTCGCCGTAGTTCGGCAGCGTCTCGTTGACGTTGACCGTCTGGATGAACGACGACACGTCTTCATAGAACACGCCGAACGACGCGTACGACAGCGAAGCCGGGTACCACTCGAACGACATGTCGTACTGCGTGGCGCTGTATGGCTTGAGATCGGTATTGCCACGCGTGGCCGTGCTGGTGTCGGTGTCGACCGACAGCGTCGGCGCTTCCTGGTACGGCTCCGGACGCGCCATCAGCTTCGCGGCCGAGGTCTTCAACATCAGCGTGTGCGGAATGAAGGTCATGACCAGACCGCCGCTCGGCAGGTACTTGGTGTAGCCGCCGTCCGACGAGGTCGGCGTGCCGGTCGAGGTGTTGTAGCCCGACGAATTGACGTCGGTATCGACGACACGCACACCGACATTGCCGCGAATCGGGAAGTAGGTGTCGAAGTCGTAGTTCGCCTTCAGGTAGCCGGCCGTCGTCAGCTCGTTGATCTCCCAGACGTTGGCGGTAGTCACCGTCTGCGCCGCATCGTTGCCGCCGATGGCGTCGACGAAGTCCTGATTGAAGCGGTACCAGTTCGGCGTCGTGAAACCGACACCCTTGGTCTTGAAGAAGCGCTGCGGGCTCAGACGGCCGTAGCTCGCCACCGAGTCCTGAATGGTTGCCAGCACGTCCGGATCGTTACGGCCATCCAGCGACACCGAGCTCTTGTTGGCGTTGCTGGAGACGTGATAGCGGCTGTACTCGATACCCCATTCCAGCGACGACACCGTCACTGGCCCCATGCTCTTTTCGAGGATGTAGTCGACGTCGCTCTTGGCCGTGAACTGGTACTGACGGAACTCACGCGGCGTGATCGACACACCGGCGTAGTTGTAGCTGGTCGGGTCGAGGATGTCGGTATCGTGGAAATCGAAATTCGGTGCCCGATACTTGTTGTTCATGTCGACGGTGATCTCCGGGGTATTGAAGATCGCCGCGTACGGACCGGTCGAAACCTGATCGTACGACATCGCCGAGTAGTTGACACGGTTCTTGATGCTCCACGGACCATGTTCCCAGTTACCGCCGATCGCCGTGGAATAGATGTGGTTGCGGAACGTATCGATCAGCGAGCGATCGTAGATCGGCACGCCGTTGGCCGCCGCCGTATTGCTGGAATCGATCAGATCACTGCGCATGTCGTAATGCGAGACCGTCTCGTTATCGCCGAAATACTGAAGCGAGCTGGTGTCGATGGCCGGCGCGATCGTATTGATCTGCAGGAACTGGTCGTCCTTGTCGTAATCGCGCTGCGTATACATGCCTTCGAGATAAAACTCGAGGTCATGGGTCGGCTTCCACTGCGCGATGCCGTTGAACGCGAGGCGCTTGTTGTTCTCGCGGACAATCACGTCACGCGGGATATACGGCACGAAGTCGTCGGTCCCGCTGCCGTTGTAGTCGTCGGGCTGAATCCAGCCGGTGCTGCGAAACTGGTGCGAGTTCGCCTGCTTCTTTTCGTAGACGACACCACCCAGCAGACCGAAGGTATTGTTGAGCCAGCTGTGGCCGACGAACGCCGACAAACGCGGCACGTAGTCATTGGTCAGATTGCTGTGTGTGCCTTCCGCCGACGCCGCATAGAAATCCTTGCCGCCGCCGTCGAGCGGCTTGCGCGAGATGATGCGCACGACGCCGCCGAGGCCGCCCTCGGTCATGTCCGCGGTCTGCGACTTGACGACCTCGACGCGCGAGACGAACTCCGAAGGAAAGTCGCGGGTATCGACCTCACGGCCACCATTGACGTTGGTCGACAGTGCTGTCGATCCGTTGAACTCGACACGCACCAGCGACGAAGTGATGCCGCGCACATTGATCGTCGAGCCTTCGCCGTTCTCACGCGAAATGGTGACGCCGGTCACGCGCTGCAGGGCTTCGCCGACGTTCTTGTCCGGCAGCTTGCCGATGTCTTCGGCCGAGATACCGTCGAGCACCTGATCGGAATCGCGCTTGGCCTTCAGCGCATCCTCGAGGCTGGCGCGCACGCCGGTCACGACGATTTCGGAAATACCCGCGCTGGACGCATCGCTGGCACTGTCATCGGACGACGTCGACGATTTCTGCGTCTTGGCGGTGACGGTGCTGGACTGCTGCTGGGTGGTGGACGAGGAATCATCGCCCATCGTCTGCGCGTGGGCGGGCAGCGAGCTGCCCAGGGCAATCGCCGAAACAATTGCAGACAATTCGAAAAAAGACGGACGTGCAGATGCACGTCGACCTGACGGCAGTCTCGTCATGACTCCTCCGTTGTTTGTGTTGATTTATGCAGCGGAGGATTTCACATCGATCGATCGACTACTAATGTAAAAATAGGAGTCATCGATTTTGCTTATGCATCGATCATGGCTCGCGGCCGATGCTGCGCCGCAATTCGATCGCCGCTTTCCTACGCAAAATGCACTGCTGTCGGCGTTTCGCGACATCCCGCCGACAGGCGCCATGGTATCGCGCCTCAACGCGAAAACCGCGTTTTTCAGCGAACCCGCAGTTCGATTCGATCAATGGCGATGCTCGGATCGCGCGAAGACAGGGTGATTTTGTGCGCATCGGCCGACAGCTCCGGCAGCTGCACATCGACCGGCAGGCGCATCGCCAGCACCGCTTGCGCCCAACGCCGGCTGCCGATCCGACGGCGGACGTCCAGTTCCTGCAGGGGCAAGCCGTCGACCGCCACCGTCAGTTGCAAGCCGTCATGCCCCGGTAGCGGAAAAGTCGGAATCAGATCGACGCGCAAGGTCCAGGCCGAGGCCTGCGGCAAGTCGACGCGATAGCGCAGTTGTGGCGCGCGGGCCGGTACTTCACGCGTCAGCGGCAGCAGGCTCATCGCGCCACGCCCATGGCCAAGCCCTTCGATCAGCCGCCAGCCGACCGCCTCGGCGTCCACACGCGTCGCGTAGTGTTCGGCCTCGACAACGATCCCGTGCTCCCCGCTCGGCGCTGCCGACGGCCTTGCGCAAGCGACATCGCCCGCCAACGATGGCGACGGCAGCCGCAACGGCGCCAGACGAAATCGTGCCCACTGTCCGTCGGCCGGTTCGACCGCCATCAGGTGACGCCATTTGCCGCCGGCGATCTGTTTGTTGTAGCGCCGCGTCAGCGCCTTGATCTCGTCATCGGCCGCCAGCGCCCGGGCCGCCGCACACCGGGCCGCTGACGGATCGGTAGCGACGTCACGCTGATAGCGCTCGTTATCGAAATAGCGCCGATTGGCCGCCGCCGCGGCACGCAGCGGATATCCGACCAGTTCGAAGAAAGCGTCGCGCTGCGCGGGCGGTACCCTGGCCTGCACCGCATCGAGTTGCGAGATCAGCGCGTCGAACGCCGCCAAACGCCGGGCGACGTGCTGCGGCGTCCAGCCGCTGGGCTTCGGCAGCGAACCGGGCAGCCACCACTGCAGATGCTCGGGCTTGCGCACGCCATTGAGACGAAAGTGCGTATCGAGCAACGCCGCGATCGCGTCGGCCTGCGACGGCCCGAAGGTCTGCCGCGACCAGTCGCGCAGAAAGCGTGGCTGCGCGTCCGGCCCGTAGTGTCGCGGATTCCAGGCCATCGCCAGAAAGAACGAGATGCCGATCTCGGAGGGTTTGATGTCGCCGACGTTGGCCACCCACAGACGGCGGTCGTCGCTCGCGTCGGCCTTGCGCAGCTCGTTCCAGATCAGCGCCGGCGGCGTCGTGCCCAGCCACAGATACGAAAGCGGCGCGCCGAGATACGACAAGTGGTAATAGAGTCCCGAACCGCCGCTGCGGCGCCGCTCGGCGGCATCCGGCAGTTCGCGCAGATAACCGAAGTTGTCGTCGGGCCAGACGATGGTCACGTCGTCCGGCACCTTCAGGCCATGGCGATAGACGTCGAGCACTTCCTTGTACGGCGTGAAGACCTGCGGCACCTGCGCCGGGTCAGGATCGATGTCGCGCGCCAGCAACCGGCGTTGATCGGCGAAGATGCTTTCGAGCAGCGCGCGCTGCTCGTCCATCGAGCCGCCGCCCTGCATCGCCGAATCGTGTACGCCGCGCATGCCGATCGTGTAAATGCTCTCGTGACCGGCACTCTCGGCAACGCGCTGGCGCCAGTAGCGCAAGACGCCGCCGCGGTTGTGGCGGTAGTCGAAATCCGCCGGCAGCGCCGTCCATTCACCGACGTTGTCGCGCAGCATCGGCTCGGCATGCGACGAGCCGATCACGATCGCGTAATCGTCGGCCAGCTTCGGCAACGCCGGGTTCGCGTAAAACGGGCGGCTGACCGCGTGCATCGCCGGCCACAGCAGATTGGCCTTGAGCCGCAACAACAACTCGAAGACGCGGCGATAGGTCTTCGGTCCGATGCCGCCGGCTTCGGGCTCGTAGGTTTGAGCCGCCCACGGGTGCAGTCCCCAGTCCTCGTCGTTGATGAAGATGCCGCGGTAGCGCACGACCGGCGCGTCGGCGATCGCCGTGCCGGCGCGAACGTACAGCGCTGCGTGATGCTGCGGCGGCACGTCGGCCCACCAGGTCCACGGCGAGACGCCGATCGCCCGCGACAGCGTATAGACGCCGTAGGCCGTGCCGCGGCGGTCGCTGCCGACGATCACCAGCGCGCGCGCGATACCCTGCAACGGCGCCGCGACGTCGACGATCCGATAGCCCTCCCAACGACCGCGTAGCGCCTGCACGTCGAGACGGCCGGCGGCGACCAGTGCGTCGACCGGCCGGCTGTGGCCGAGCGTACCGACGATGACCACCGTGCCGGCCTGCGTCGGCGCGCGATCGACGATCGTCGGACGTGCACCGCTGACGGCGCCGATGTCGCCGGCAAGATCGGCGGCCGCATGGACGACGACAGCAGCGTCGGCCGGATCGCGCACGATCGTCGCGGCGTGGCCACCGACCGCCAGCGTCAAGGCCTGGGGCTGCGGCGTGACCTCGACCCAGGCGGCGTGCGCCGCCGGCGACAGCAGCAGCGCCAGCGCCGCGAACCCGCCGAGCCGCCGCCCCTTCACCGCTAACGCAGTTCGAGCACGACGACCGACTTCGCCGGCAGCTGCACGCTCAAGGATTGTCCTTTCAGCGCCGCACCGTCGAACGCCACCGGGTGCACCTGATCGGGCGCGTCGAAGGTGTTGTGCGCATCCATCTGCGGCGCCGTCAGCACCCGGCCGCTGACCTGCGTGGCATGCGAACCGCTCAGCGTCGTGGCGATGCGGATGCTGCGCTTCGGATCGAGATTGACCAGCGACAGATGCACGCGGCCTTGCGCATCGATCGACGCCGAGGCGCTGACCGCCGGGATATCGACATCGCCATAGTGATAGTCGGGCGTGTCGAGCCGGATCGGCAGCGCGTGCGCGTCCTGGTGCACTTTGTACATTTCGAACACCCAGTAGGTCGGCGTGCGCAGCATCTTCGGCCCGTCGGTGAGCACCATCGCCTGCAGGACATTGACCATCTGCGCGATATTGGCCATGCGCACGCGGTCGCCATGGGCCTGGAACAGATTGAGATTGACGCCGGCGACGATCGCGTCGCGCAGGCTGTTCTGCTGGTAGAGGAAGGCCGGGTTGGTGCCCGGCTCCGGGTCGTACCAGGTGCCCCATTCGTCGACCGCAAAGTCGACGCGCTTGTCCGGGTCGTAGCGGTCCATGATGGCGATGTGCCGGTCGAGCATCGTCTTCATCTTCAGCGTGTTCTTCAGCGTCGACGCCCATTGATCCTCGCCGAAGCCGGTGGCGGCGCCCTTGCCGTGCCAGCGCCCGTTCGGAATGCTGTAGTAGTGCAGCGAGATGCCGTCCATCAGCTTGCCAGCCTCGCGCATCAAGACCTCGGTCCAGTCGTAGTTGCTGGAGTTGGCGCCGCTCGCGTAGCGCTTGGCGTGCTTGTCGGCAAGGCGAATGAAACTGCTGTAGCGACGATACAGGTCCGCGTAGTACTCGGGCCGCATCTCGCCGCCGCAGCCCCAGCTCTCGTTACCGACGCCGATGTACGCCACCTTCCACGGCCGATCGCGACCGTTCTTGCGCCGTTCGTTGGCCAGCGTCGACTGCGAATCGGACGTCATGTATTCGATCCAGTCGCGCGCTTCCTGCGGCGTGCCACTGCCGACGTTGACGCTGACATAGGCCTGCGTGCCGAGCTGTTCGACCAGATCCATGAACTCGTGCGTACCGAAGGCATTGCGCTCGGTGACGCCGCCCCAGTTGCTGTTGACACGCACCGGACGCTGATCGCGCGGGCCGATGCCGTCGCGCCAGTGATACTCGTCGGCGAAGCAGCCGCCCGGCCAGCGCAGCACCGGAATCTGCAGCTGACGTAGCGCCGCGACGACGTCCTTGCGAATGCCGCGCACGTTCGGAATCGTCGAGTGCTCGCCAACCCAGAGGCCGCCGTAGATGCCGTGGCCGAGGTGCTCGGCGAACTGGCCGTAGATATTGCGGTTGATCACCCATTGCGGCTCGTCGACACGAACCGACAGCGTGGCCCGCTCGGCGGCGGCCACAGGCGCCACAACCACGCACAGCACTGCAACGAGCGCCGCAATGACGCCCCGTCCATCAACGCGAACCATCTTCATCTCCCTTCCCTTCGCTGCCCTGTGACACGCCGACGGCGCCGCAGACGTATCAATTGCCGCGTGGTTTGATGTCGCTGTGCGCCAGCGACGCCGGCACGTCGAATGCACCCGGATCGTCCGGCTGCGCCGGATCGAAATGACCTGCGTCATCGGCGATGAACTGCGCCAGTGGCAACTTCGCGCGACGAATCCCTTCGACGATGCAGCGCGCCAGCTCGTAGGCGCCGTAGTTGTCGTTGTGCGTGTGATCGGCGCCATGTTCGGCGAATGCCAGCGGCGCGCGTTCAGGCCCGAGCGCCTCGTACAAGGTCGTGCTCATCGCGGTTAGATCGATCAGCGCAATGCCTTCCTCGCGCGCCACGGCACGCGCCGCGTCCGGATAGCCTTCGAGCGTGTTGACGATGTGGCCACGCGCATCGAAGTTGCGGCGCTGCGGCGACGTCACCAGCACCGGAATCGCACCGCGCCGCTTGGCCTCCTCAATGTAGACCCGCAGATACGCGCGGTAGGTCGTCGCCGCGTCGACATAGGTCTGCGGCCACTGCTTTTTCTGGTCGTTGTGCGCAAACTGGATGAACAGATAGTCGCCGGCATGCAGCGTCTCGAGAATCTTTGCCAGGCGCAGTTCGCTCAGGAATGACTTGAGCGTCTCACCGGATTCGGCGTGATTGGCGATCGCCACCTGCGGCGCGAAGAAGCGCGGCAGCATCTGCCCCCAGGACGCGGTCGGCTCCCAGCGATGATCGGTGACGGTCGAATCGCCAGCCAGATAGACGGTCGGCACCTCGACCGGTTCGATGGTCAAGGCCGCCAGCTTCGGTGCCGGACCCGAGAATTCCAGCGTCAACTTGTCGTCCCAAGTATAGGAGCCGACTTCGCGATCGTTGGTGCGCACCGCCGAACCGCCCGGTGCGTTGGCCGGCGGCGGCGTCAGCGCGCGGCGGCGCACATTGACGATGAAGCTGCGCGTGACGCGTGCACCACGTGACGTCGTCACCGCTTCCAGCATCAGCCGTCGCGATTCGGCCTTGACCGTCGTCTCCGACGTACCCTGCGGGTCGCCGAGTGTCACCGTCACGCGGTAGTTGCCCTCCGGCACCGACGCCGAAAACAGAAACGGCCGCGCCGCGGTGACGAAGTCGCCATCGAGCGCCGAGCCGCCGCGATGCTCCAGATGTGCTGTGGCGCCCGGTTCGAATCCATAACCGCGCGACGCGTCGTAGAACGTCGCCGCACCCACTGCGGTATAGCCGGGCGCGGCAGGGCCGTCACCGAAGTCGAATTTCCATTGCACTGCGGTCTGTGCCCTCGCCGTCGTCGCGCCGAGCAGCAAGATCGTCGCCAGCCAGGCCCGCAGCATCATGGTCATTCCTGCCCCGGCTTGGCCTTGGCGATCTCGACGGCATAGACCTGCTTCGGCCCATACATGTTGGAGCGGAAGATGATCCACTTGCCGTCCGGCGAGAAGTGAACATTGGGTTCGAGGCGATAGTCGTGCTTGCTCAGATTGACGAGCTTCTCGGCCTTGAAATACCCCGGCGTGATCAGCGACGCCGAATCGGGCGCGTGAATGCCGGCGACATCCGGAATCGCCTGCGGATGGAACAGGTACAGCCACTTGCCGTCCGGTGCATGCGCGACCATCTGCGCATCACCGCCGTCGCCGGCGAACAGCTTGCCGTCGCGCGAGACGTTGTAGTGCACCGACCATTCGTTGCGCTGCAGGTGATACCAGGTGCGATGGCCGGTGGCGATCTCATAGCCGGCCAGCCAGAAATCCTCGCCGCGCGGCGTCTGCAGGTCATACCAGATGGTCTTTCCATCCGGGCTGAAGAATTCGTGTCCGGCAATCTCCATGTTCATGGTGCGCGCATGAATCTTCTTCATGTCGCTGCCGTCGGTGTGGATCGTCCAGATGCGATCGACCTTGTGCCACGGGCCTTCGTGGCAATACATCAGCAGGGTCGGATCGGTGGGCGAAAACTGTACGTGATTGAGCCAGTCGGTCGACTGCGTGACGACGTGACGTTTACCGGTGGCGATATCGAGCGTGAAGATCTCCATCGGAATCTTCGCTTCGAGACGCTGATCGAGTCGCACTTCCTTGGCCTCGGCGAACGGCAAAGGTTTGCCGTCCGGCCCCAGCGCCGAATAGTCGGCCTGCTCGTAGCGCTTGGCATAGTTCGACGTCGTGTGCTTGGGCTGCAGCGTGTAATCGCGCGTCGCGTAGACGCCGGCCAGCAAGGTCTCGTCGGCATTGATCGACATGATCTCGCCGCGCTCGACGCGCACGACGCGATGCGTCTTGCCGCTGTCGACGTCGACCGCCCAGACCTCGTAAGGCTGGCCATGCTCGTGCTTGCCGGGCACGTAGTAGACCTGCCGTGTCTTGCGCCCGGCAAACAGGACATTGACGTCGCCGCTGAGAATCTTGTGCAGCTTGCGCGTCTTCAGATCGACGCTGGCGATGCCGGTCGGCGTGGTGATGATCAGCTTGTCGCCCTGCGGCGTGTAGCCGTTGATGTTGAAGTACAGGCTGGCACTGCCCGGTTCGTCGGACAGACGCACGATGCGATGTCCGGTCGATGGATCGATCCACTCGCGGGGCGCTTCGGCCCAGGCGGCACTACTGGTCGCCAGCAGAATCAGCAAGCCGATGCGCAGCAGGGTCCGGAGGTTCGGCAGTCGAATGTTCATGGGAAGCCGCAAGTCAGAAAGTGGAGAAAATGGGCTAGCGCTCAGGACGCATGGGCCGGCTCGATGCGCGCATGACGCACCGAAGTGAAATGCAAGGCCGCATGGCCGGCGCTGTCACGCAGCGAGAAATCGCGGACGTGCTCGAGCAGCGCGAACAGCCCGCCGCCGCCATTGGCTGACACATCCGCAAGGGACAGATTGGCGACGTCATCGAATTGCAGCGCCGTACGTGCATCCGGTCGCACGGCGTCGATGACGACATCGTCGAGATGCAGGCCGCGCACATGGCGTGCATAAAGGCCTTGCGCCGGACTGATGCCGAACATGCTCGGCTCCGGATAGGCGCCGGCGTGTTCGGGCGGAGCCTGCGCCGACGCCGCGCCGATGCCGCCGCGATGTGTGATGCGGATATGACTGAGGCTGACGTCCTCGACCGGATGTCCCGGCAGGCCGGCGATGGTCGCCGCGTAACGCGGATCGACGTCGTCGGCAACGATATTGCTGAGCACGACGTGACGCAGACTCGCGATCGGCGTGCCATCGGGTCCGCGGCCGCGATTGCCCAGGCGAATGAAGATCGGCGCCGTCGTCACGTCGTGCATCACCAGATTGCTGGCGACGACGTTGTCGATCGTGCCGCCGTCGACCGTCTCGATCGCCAGGCCGCGCGAATGTGTGAACGTCGAGTCGCTGATGATGATGTTGCGAAAGCCACCGTTCGATTCGGTGCCGAGCTTGATGCGCCCGGTCGGCCCGTCCTGATCCGGCGCCAGCTTCTGCGTCGTTGCGCGCGTGCCATCGAGCAGGGTGCCGAGATCGTAGCCGCTGACGTGGCAGCCGCGGATCGTCACGTTTTCGCTGGTCCTCGCCATGCCGAGCGCGTAGGAGCTTTTGACGACGATGGCATCGTCGTTCGGTGTATTGACCCAGCTGTTCAGCACCTGCACATCGCGCACGCTGTCGAGGTCGATGCCGTCGCGATCGGTGTCGATGCGCAGGTTCTCGATCGTCAACTGCTCGACACCGGTCGCCAGCAGTGCAAAGTGGCCGGCCTTGTAGATCGTCAGGTCGCGCACGCTCACGTTGCGGCTGTTCTTCAGTGCGATGGCCTTGTTGCCGCGGCCGCGCATCGCCGCCAGATCCGGTTCAAGCCGGGCGACCTGCTCGGCCGACATGCCCTGCATGCTCAGCGGCAGATGGCCGCGCTGCGCCGTCCAGCGCGCCGGTGGACTCTCGCGCGTCAACCCCAGGCCGTCGATACGACCCGGCCCGCTGATCGTCACGTCCTCGACGCCATCACCCCAGATCAGGCTGTTGTGCCAGTGACTGTGTCCAAAGTCCTGATAGAGATCGAAGGGGTTCGGCTCCGGATCGTCGTACCGGCCGTGATCGCGCTGCGAGTCCGCCGCAATCAGCACCGCACCGGGCGCGAAGCGCAAGGCGACGTGGCTGTGCAGCCGAATCGAAAAACTCAGATAGCGCCCGGCCGGCAGCAGCACGACACCGCCGCCCCGCTTCGCCGCGGCGTCGATCGCGCGCTGGATGGCCGGGCTGTCGACCGCAACCCCATTGCCACGCGCGCCAAAGTCACGGATGTCGAAATCCGGCATTTTCGCAGAGACCATCAAGGGCAGCGTCGCAAGCGCCGCCAGGCTCAGTGAACGCCATCCGCGACAAAACCTCGGGCTCTCCACAAAAAAAGACGGCGCCCCTAATCGTCGAGGGCGCCGGATGAGGAGAACCGGGAATCGCGGGGCAAATCGCGCCCAGCGCTTTGCAGCAATGTTCTTGAACCCTGGACTGGATCGCAGCCCGGCAACGGACAATATCGACGAGAGTACGGGCGAACGGCGCAGCACTTCGGCAACGTCCACAGCCAGCGAATGACACGACGCTGCTGTCTGCCGGGCGGCATCCATTCGAACGAACTCTCCTCTTGCTTTCGTACCGTCGCCCTCTTGTTCGAGGGTCGCGCATCGACGCTGCCATTCCACCGCGAGGCCGACGTCGAAAGCATAAGCGCAGACTTTCAGTTCCGATAATTTGTGTTTTCTATATTTCGATAGCGTTCTTGCATGCGAATCGTGTTTTGCACGCCGATGAATGCATATATGTAGCAGGATCGCGTTTCGCTATGGCGCGGTCGCATTTCCTCATGCATCGTCGCCCGACAATTCCGCCGATGAACCCACAAAAAAGGCGACCGGCTCAACGCCGGTCGCCTTCTTCGACACTGCGATGCGATGCGGCGGCTCAGCGTCCGAGCCACCCGCCATCCACCGCGATGGTCGTGCCGTGCACATAGTCGGAAGCCGGCGACGCAAGAAACACGGCCGCCCCGCCGATATCGCTCGGCACCCCCCAGCGACCGGCCGGAATGCGGCCGAGAATCTCGCGCGAGCGGGTCTCGTCGGCGCGCAGTGCGTCGGTGTTGTTGGTCGCCAGATAACCGGGCGCGATGGCGTTCACGGCAATGCCCTTGGCTGCCCATTCGTTGGCCAGCGTACGCGTCATGCCGGCCATACCGCTCTTGCTGGCGGTATACGACGGCACGCGAATGCCGCCCTGGAACGACAGCAGCGAGGCAATGTTGATGATCTTGCCGCTGTGGCCGTCGGCCAGCAGCTGCCGCGCCATTGCCTGACACAGGAAGAACACCGTCTTCAGATTGGTGTCCATCACCGCGTCCCAGTCTTCTTCGGTGAAGTCGATGGAATCGGCGCGGCGGATGATGCCGGCATTGTTGACGAGAATGTCGACGCGACCCGCTGCCTGCCTGGCCTGGGCAATGACCTCGCCCGCGACCTTGGCCTGCGACAGATCGGCCTTCAGCGGATAGCAGCGCCGCCCGAGCGCTTCGATCTGCGCCTGGGTCTCGTCCATGCTGCTGCGGCCGACGGCAACGACGTCGGCACCGGCCTGCGCCAGCGCAACGGCGATGCCCTGACCGATCCCGGTGTTGGCACCGGTGACGATCGCGACCTTGCCGCTCAGATTGAAAAGATCGGTCGCCATGTCACTTCAACTGGCAGATGTCGAGCTGGTTCATGTCGGTGTAGTCGAGATTCTCGCCCCCCATGGCCCAGATGAAGGTATAGCTCTTGGTGCCGGAGCCCATGTGGATCGACCACGGCGGCGAGATCACCGCCTCGTCGTTCTGCATGATGATGTGGCGTGCCGAATCCGGCTCGCCCATGAAGTGGAAGACGCGGTCGTCTTCGCCGAGACCGAAGTAGAAGTACACCTCTGAGCGACGGTCATGCAGATGCGGCGGCATCGTGTTCCAGACACTGCCGGTCTTCAGCGTCGTCAGGCCCAGCAGCAGCTGGCAGCTCTTGCAGGTGGTCGGCACGATGTACTGATAGATGGTGCGCGGTACGGTCGGGACACATAGGTAACAGGATAGTCGCCAGACATGGGTAACAGTCTGACGATAACGGAGCGCTTTGAC
>NZ_JAAVXB010000012.1 GCF_012241385.1 Solimonas marina
CCATACAAGTGCCGTCCAACAAGGCATTCAAGCCGACGGCCCCGCCTCCGGCGGGTCCGCAGCTTAATTTGGGCGTTGGGCCACACAGCATTCGGGAACACAAAGGACTTAGTCATGTTCACTGCTAAGCGTCCTGTCGTGATCACAGCGCTCAAGTCAAAAGCGCACGTACTTCGGCGGGTTGCGTCCGAGCACAACCTGTCATACGAAGAAAGATCAGTGCCTGGGGAAAATGATCTGGTCAAGTTCTTCTTTGAGGAGCTAGATGCGGAAAAAACCAAGGCTTTTGTATTTGATGTACCTCGTGAGGTATATGCGTTTAGAGGAGTGATGTGAGCAAATTCAAGGCGGGTTTGAACGGCCGGACAGATAGGTAACAAAAAAGTCCGGAGACATGGGTAACAGTCACCGGTGGCGTAACAAGCTGCCGTTGGCCTCTTCGATTCGCATATGGCACTCATACAAGCGGCCGAGTTTCAGCGTTGGACGTCATGAAATCGGGTTCTCTCGAGTCTTTTGCTCGCAGCGTCGTAGATAACGTCGTTTCGGCAATCGCGCTTCAAGACCTTTGCGCCGTTCACTCGGTTGGCATGTTGGCGCTCCTTGACCAACTGGCAGGCCACATTGCTCGCGGCTACAGCACGGATGTCTGGTCATTTGCGGACGCGGATGCAGCAATGAATCATCTCTGGGCTTTTCTATGTTCGCAAAAGGACTTCGAGATTCCGTCGTATTTCTATAGCGTTTACGAAGCATTTGATGCTGGTGAGTACTGCCATTCAGGAGGCGCCCAAGATGTCTCTCCAGAGGAGCGTTATACAAAGCCGCTCATTGAAGCGATATTGGGCAGTTCGTGACAATGCCGCCCAACAAGTGTTTCCAGCGGGGGCGCCTCCGCCGCGGCAGCACCGCCCCTGAAGCAAGGCGTTGTGGATCAAAAGATGAGCGCGTTCTCTAGGGTTGGTGGCATTGTTTTCTGGGGAGCCATTGCGTGGCTTCTCGTCGCTGGCCTTTTGGTGCTGCAGTTTTGGCCGTACCATCCAAATTCTCGTACTGCCTGGGCGCTCTTTATCGCGTTTGGTCCGCCGCTTTACGTCCTTGCAGAGGGCGCATCAGAGTATTTCTGGCGTTCAAAGGCGGGGCGTTCTTTGGCAGTGCCATCGCGCACCATGCAGCGCGTATTTATGGTTGCCAGCGTCGTCATCGGTGGCGTATTTGCTTGGGGGCTTTGGTGGCTCAGTTCACACTAGCATTTCCGCACAATAAGGCGCTCCAATGCGACGGCCCTGCCGTCAGCAGAGCCGCGCCTAAGCTAAAGCATTGGACCTAAAAGATGAAAACCGTCGAGTGCGGCACGCACGGCACCCAGCAAGAGAGCTTCGTCTGCCAACATATTGTTCATGGGCTTCAGGTGAGGCGGCGGGTCGGTTTCTTCTGGACTACATTCGATCCGGAAAACCCAAGGCCAGACGCTTGGTGCTCAGAGTGCGAGCGTCGCGTGAAATTGACAGGCGGTGAGTGGGTCGGCGAGGCTGGCGAGCAGTTGAAGGTAAAAATTCTGTGCGGTGCTTGCTACGACGCAGCCAAGATATTTCATCTTGGAGGTAATCCGTGGTCTTAATAGCGCAATGGTCCAACACGGGGCTCAACGCAGTGGCCCGTAAACGGGCCTCGTGTTAGCGCTGGCGTCGGGAGCCATGAGAGTTCAGGTCACATTTGAAACCGAGTTTTTCAAGCCCGAGCCCGGAGAAGATGAAAAGACCAATCCGGGCCGGTTTGGTCATGCACTTGCGGTCTGGCTTCGACAACAACTCAGTGCGCGCGGAATTTCGGCGGAAGAGGTGATTGCAGAGGACTTCGGTTGGGTCGTCATGGTTTCACGCAAACCCCTCCTGCTATGGCTCGGGTGCGGTAATGCCGACGGCTCAACCACCGAGTGGAGCATCTTTCCAGTAGCAGAGGTTCCACTCATCAAGCGGCTCTTTGGAAAATCCAATACGGCTGTAGAGGTTCAAAAACTATGGGAGCACGTGAAGGCAGTGGTTCCTTCCATTCCTGGCATCAGGAATGTCACATGGGAGTAATGCCGCCCAACCAGGCGCTCCAGGCGGCCGCCGTCAAGAATGAGAGATAAGCCCATGCAGGTCGGCGCTAGCCCCGCCGTTCGAGTGCGTTTTGAAGAAATGTGTTTAGATTCAGTATTTTGATCTGCGCCGGAAGTCGCCGCGCCGCTTTCCAGTCGTGGCGCGGGCATTAGTCTCTCATCGCGACAGGCGGGATGAATCCCGCCCTATAGATCTGTTTTGGAGCCGAACTTGAATTCCTCTTTCAGGTGCCCGACTTGCGGTGGGACGCATGATGGCGCACCGACAGACCACGGCTGGAAGCTTCCGGATGTCGTATGGAATATTCCGGAAGAGAAGCGATCGAGCCGCGCCCGGTTCAACACGGATCTCTGCCAACTGGGCGATCGCTTTTTCATCCGGTGCATACTGAAGCTTCCCTTCAATGTACGGTCCGGGTACTACGGATGGGGTGTCTGGGTTGAGCTATCCAGGGATGATTTCTACCGTTACGTCGAGCGGTACGATCAAGACGGAAGTCACGATCCGATGGTGGCCGGGTCTATCGCCAATAAGATTCCGGGCTACTCAGAATCACTTGGTCTACCCGTCATGGTGCAGTTCCAAAACAGTACGAGCCGCCCGACCGTTCATGTGCCGAAAACTACGGGCCACGCGCTCGCGGATGAGCAAGCGTTGGGGATCGACGACCAGCGTTATCACGCGATATTGGAGTCGATCCGTGTGACTGGAAGCAGTTCCTGATTCAGGTGAGCCAAGCTTGCCCGTGCCAATGAACCTTGGGGTTACGGAATAAGGGACACCTCGCCCCTTGAAAAACGTCCTGTTCATTTGCGGAAAGAACCGTCTGCGCAGCCCGACGGCGGAGGCTTTGTTCGCACACTGGCCCGGCATCGCGGTTGCGTCGGCCGGCGTCAATCATGATGCCGACTGTCGGGTCGATGCCGAGCTTCTGCAGTGGGCCGATATCATCATCGCTATGGAGCGGCGGCATCGCAGCAAGCTGCAGGTCCGGTTTCGCGCGGTGCTGAATGGAAAGCCGATCATTTGCCTCGGCATTCCGGACGATTACGAGTACATGGCGCCGGCGTTGGTGGCCATACTGGAAGCCAAGGTGCCGAGGTATTTGCCGGCTGCCGGGCCAGCGTCGGGGGCTTCGCGGTCATAAAGCTTGTTTCCGAAAATCAGATTGTCGAGAGCTTTCCGAGATGGGGCGTTACTGCCGTTGGTCGCGACTGGCGGGATGAATCCCGCCCTACAAGTCTGATGCGCGCTGTGGGGTTTAGGAGATGACATCTTTGCGCGTGCTTGCCGTGATCGTTGCTGCTTTGTTTGTCAGTGCATGTGCTGATCGAAGGACGGTGGCGACAGTTGAAAAGCCGTCGATTCCGCAGTCGGAAGCCGAGTGCGATGCACGGGGCGGTAACTGGACGACGCTGGGGATCGCATATCCTGGCAAGCCAAAGGTCTGCGATCTCAAAACCACTGATGCTGGAAATGTTTGCTCGGACTCCAGTGAATGCCAGGGTTCATGCAGAGCCCCTGAGCATGTAGCGGTTGGGCTTGAAGCGAGCGGCACTTGTTCGGCATACGCTTCGAATTTCGGCAACATCTTGGTTGTTGAGCATGGCAGCGTTCGGTCGCTCACCGTCGAGTAAGCCCCCCGGGGGCGGCCTCGTGGGCGTTGTATACGACCGATTGCGATATCTCTGAGTTGGAGTATTCGATGAAAGCCAGTCTGCAGGAGCTGTTGTCGCGGATTCCCGGCGCACCGTCGCTACAGTGGCCGGAAGGCGAGCGGTATGCGCTGGCGTTTTCGCACGGCACGATGTCCTTGGGTTTCTATGCGCCGCGCGGGCGCGATCCGCAGACGCCGCACAAGCGCGACGAGATTTACATCGTGCACAGCGGCAGTGGCACGCTGACGATTGCCGATGAGCGGCATGCCTGCGCGGCTGGCGATGCGTTTTTTGTCGCGTCCGGGGTCGAGCATCGTTTCGAGGATTTCAGCGACGATTTCTCGGCTTGGGTGGTGTTCTGGGGACCGGCGGGTGGCGAGACGCGTTGAACGCGATATTCTTCGCATCTGGCGGGATGAATCGCGTGCCTCACGGCGCCGATGGGTGGCGGGGTCCGCCTTGTGACGCGGCGCGGGCAGGGACTACAGTGCGTGAGCCCCCACCCCGACGGAGCGTTCTCGATGTTCAAGCCTGTATTTGCTGTGCTGTCTTTGTTGCTGGGCGCGGTCGCCATGTCGGCGCAGGCGGCAGCGGCGACGCCGCAGTTTTATGGCAACGGTTCTGCGGCCCGTCCGTTTTCGGCGGCGGTTCGCATCGGGCACATGGTCTACACCTCCGGTGTGATCGGCGTCGACAAGGACGGCAAGCTGCCGAGTGATTTCACGCAGCAGGCGACCAATGCCATGGACGCGCTCGCTGCCGAGCTGAAGCTGGCGGACGCGTCGATGGACGATGTATACAAATGTCATGTGGCGCTGGCCGATATGAAGGACTGGCCGGCGTTCAACAAGGTCTACGTGAAGTATTTCAAGCTCGATCATCTGCCGGTGCGGATGGCGGCCGGCGCCAACGGGCTGGCGCTGGGCGCGGCGGTCGAGGTGCAGTGCGAGGCGTACACGCATCACAAGTAAGCTCGTTTGCAGCGCTGTATGCGTCACAAAAAAGGCGACCTCGCGGTCGCCTTTTTGTTTGCTACGCAACACTTCAGCTCGACGGTTCGGCGTGATAGATCAACGGCACCTTGGAGTTCATGGCGTCGTCGAAGCTCAGTGCCTTGCTGCCGGACGGGTAGCCGTTTTCCTGAAGGATGTACGCCATGATGTTGACGTAGTCATCCTTGGGCAGCGTGCCCGGCGCTGGTGCCGGCATGTTCTCCGCGACAATCTTGAAGATATCGCCGACGTGGAAGTTGGCGTCCGGGTTGGCGAAGGTCGGACCCTTCAGCGGCGGGCCGGCGCGGCCTTCCAGTTCGGGACCGTGGCAGATCGCGCAGTTGGTGCGAAACGCCATCTTGCCGGTCGCCGCCTGTTGCGGGCTGAACAGGACGGGGACACTCTTTTCCGCTTTACCGGACACTTTGATGAGATGCCCGGCCGGCGTGTCGCGACGCAGGACAACTTTATGCGGCTGGGCCATCGGCGCGGCGCCGGCGAGCTCGCCGTACGGCATCAGCAGCTTCTGAAGATGGCCGTTGCCGCGCAGCGCGGTGATGCCTTGCTCGAACTGCTGCGCGGTCGATTGTGAGGCGTCGCTGTATAGCGCCACCAGGTTCCATTGCGCGTGCGGCTCGGACAGCGGCGAGACCTGCAGCTTGTTGCCGCTGGTCTTGTCCAGATGGCCGGCGACGTATGGCATCCACAACATTGCCGCGGCGACGTCGCCGTGGGTGATGGCCTTGAGCGTTTCGGCGTCGGACGTGAAGACCTGTGCGGTCAGGCGCGGATGATCGGAGAAATACAGGTTCGGCGTCGTCATGTAGGTGACGGCGACTTCGCTGCCCTTGGGCAGCTGATCCAGGGTGGTCGCGGCGTGCTTGGGCGTGACCAGCACGAAGCCGGTATGCGCGTACGCGGTGGTGGCGCGCGTGCCCTGCGGCGCGACGCCGCTCTGCGCGTCGAGCGGGAAGCCCATGACGAGATCGCAGCGGCTGGCGAGCAGCTTGGGGAAGGTCGACAGCGCCAGGCCTTCGTCGTCGTCGCCGCTGCCGTCGAACGGCACGATGGTCGCGGTCAGGCCTTGCTGTTTGGCGACGGCGTGGGCGATCGAGGTGTCCATCGCATGGGCCGGATTGCTCTGGTCGATGCAGGCGCGCAGTTCCGCCGCCTCCGCGCTGCGGTGCGTGAGCACCGCAGCGAGAAGGACCGCCGGAATCAGGCGCAGGGTGATGCGTTTGATTGGCGTGTTCATGGCGAGATTACTGAAGCGAGAAGACGTAGAGGTGGCCACCGACCGGAATGTCCATCACTTCCGGCACCATATCGCCGCCCCAGATCGGAATGCCGCCGCCCCAGCCGGCCCACACGGCGACGTACTGCTTGCCGTTGACGCGGTAGGTGGTCGGCACGCCGATGATGCCGGACGACAGCTTGTCGCTCTTCCACAGCACCTTGCCGGTCTTGGCGTCGAAGGCCATGAAGTAGCCGTCGGCCGAGCCGGAGAACACCAGGCCGCCGGCCGTGGCCAGCGTACCGTCGCTCCACGGCAGCGCGCTTTCGTAGTTCCAGACCTGCTTGCCGGTGTTGAGGTCGATGGCCTGCACCGCGCCCCAGTTCTTGTTGTCCGGGTCATGAACGACCTTGAACGACTCGCCGAGGAACGGCAGACCGGCCTTGTAGTTGACGGTACCGCCCTTCATCGTCATGCACGAGTGCAGCGTCGGCACATAGGCCATGTGCGTTTCCGGGCTGACCGAGATCGGCCACCAGTTCTTGCCGCCGAGGAAGCTCGGGCAGGTGAAGATCTCCTTGTCGACCGTCGGACGCTTGTCGTCGTCGGTGACCGGCTCGCCGTTCTCGAAGTGAGAGACGGACGTGGCGTGCGCGAACTTCTCGGCATAGATCAGCTTGCCGTTGGTGCGGTCGATCGCATAGAACCAGCCGTTGCGGCTGGCCGAGACGATGGCCTTGTACGGCTTGCCGTCATGGGTGATGTCGACCATCACTGTTTCATTGGTGCCGTCGTAATCCCAGGTGTCGTTCGGCGTGTACTGGTAGTGCCACTTGACCTTGCCGCTGTCCGGATTCATGGCGATCACCGAATCCGTGTACAGGTTCTTGCCCGGACGCAGCGTCGCCAGCCACGGGCCCGGGTTGCCGACGCCCCAGAACAGCGTGTCGGTTTCGGCGTCGTAGGTGCCGGTCAGCCAAGCGGCGCCGCCGCCGGTCTTATACGCGCCTTTCGGCCAGGTATCGCCGCCCGGTTCGTTCGGCGCCGGGATGGTATGCGTCTTCCACGCCATCTTGCCGGTCTTGGCATCGAGCGCTTCGATGAAGCCGCGCGCGCCGTATTCGCCGCCGGACACGCCGACCACGACCTTGCCCTTGACGATCAGCGGTGCCAGCGTCATCGCATAGCCGACGTCCGGAGCCTGCAGTTTCTCCTGCCACTTGACCTTGCCGGTCTTGGCGTCGAGGGCGACGACGTAGTTGTCGAGCGTTGCCATGTAGACGTCGTCACCGTACAGCGCGACGCCGCGATTGACGACGTCGCAGCAGATCGTCTTGAGGCCGACCTTGGACAGGTCGTGCACGTACTTCCACAACACCTTGCCGCTGGTCGCGTCGAGCGCGATCAGCTGGTTCTTCGGCGTGGTGATGAACATCATGTTGCCGTTGACGATCGGCGCTGCTTCGTGACCGGTCTTCAGGCCGCTCTCATAGTCGAACGCGACCTTGAGCTTGGTGACGTTGCCGGTGTTGATGTCCTTGAACGGGGCGTAGCCGCTGCTGGTGTAGTCGCGGCGATACATCAGCCAGCCATTGTCGCTGGCGGCATTGGCGAGTCGGGCATCGGTGACGGGCGGATACGCATCGGACGCCGCGGCGCCGATGCCGGGGGCCAGTACCGACGCGATCGCGGCGCCGCACAGCAACAGCCGTCGTAGCGGCTGTCGGCCAGCGGCACGAGTCGTGGTCACTCTCATCGTGTTCTCCTCATTTTCGTTGTGCCCGGACGGGCAGTTCGGGTGTCATGCGTGCGTCCGTCACGGGCAGGCCGGCGGGGCACGGGGCCGCTCAAAAGCAACTTCGATGCCAGCCGCGGCGGCGCGCGCAGATGCCGGTAAATGCAGGGTTTTGTGCGCTTGACCCGAGCGCTGGACGGGCCGTCGCGACGGCGTTGCTGCACAGCCTGTCCTGAGCGTGTAGCAAACTGTCACCCCCTGGCGACGACACACCGTCGCGCCGCCCATATCGCGCCGCCGGTCGCTCGCCCGGATGCGCCGGTCGGCTGATGTTGCGCCGGCGCGGCCCGTGTGACAGCGGGCGTGCGGACGCTGACACAGGGTTGTCCCGTTGCCGGTCGTGACACCGCGGCTCAGCCGCATTCCCCGCGACGTGCCTGCAACGAAAAGATTTTGAAAAACATCACGTAGCGCGTGGCGGGCGCGATTGGCATATCGCTTGCTCCCGGCCGCCGCGCTGCCGCGGGCGTGTTCGACCAAGGGACCGCTGGGGACCGGTCGGCGCGTATAGGAAGACCGCGGGGCGCTGACGCCGTCCGAACCAAACGGACGGCGATGATCATTCGAAAAGAGGAGAGCGCTTCAATGAAACATGCGAATCCACGTCTGCTCGTGGGGCTGGCGGCTGCGTCACTGTTTGCAACGGGTAGTGCGCAGGCGCTGGACCTGGAGGCAGGGGACTGGACGTTTACGGCCAACGGCAACGTCAACGTCCATTACATCCACTCGACCTGCGAGAACCATCCGGAAGCGATCACCACGGTCGGCGGCGCCTGCACGGTTGATGCCGGCGGCGAAAAGAACACCTCGTCGGTCAGCAACGGCCTGTTGCCGGCGGCGCTGGTGTTTGGCGCCAAGACCCAGCAGAAGGGCTACGACATCGGCGTGACCTTCGGCCTGTATCCGGGCATCAGCACCAATGACGGCGGCAGCCCGAACGTGCAGCAGGACGGCACGGCGCTGGCGAACACCGCGCTCGGCACCACCGGACTCGATGTGCGCCAGGTGTTCATGACCATCGGCAACGCCGACATCGGCACGTTCACGCTGGGTCGCAACTTCGGCCTGTTCGGCTTCGACGCGATCATCAACGACATGACCTTGCCCGGCGTCGGCGTCGGCGGCAGCGCGTCGACCGGTGCGCCGTCCAACACTACGCTCGGCTCGATCGGCTTCGGCTACATCTACACCGACACGCTGGCACAGATGAACTACACGACGCCGGACTTCAGCGGTTTCACCGCCACGGTCGGTATTTTCAACCCGGTGCAACCGCTACTGCAGGGCACGGCCACCGCCGAAGGCGCGCCAGGCTTTCACGGCAAGCTGGTCTACAAGAACGGCGGCTATTACCTGTCGTCGAGCGTCATCACGCAGACCCAGCACCTGCCGAGCGGCGAGGACTACCGCGCGTTCGGCGTCGACGTCACCGGCAAGGCAGCGCTCGGTCCGGTCAACCTGCTGGCGAGCTACTACCACGGCAGTGGCATGGGCACGACCGGTTTGTTCGTGCTCGGCGACGACGGCAGCGGCAACAAGCGCGACTCCGACGGCTATCTGCTGCAGGCGACCTACCAGCTCAACGACACCAAGTTCGGCGTCAACTACGGCGTCAGCGAACTCGATTACGCCAACGCCGCTGATCGCGCGGCGGTGCCGAGCCTGCTGAAGAAGAACAGCAAGGTCACGGCCGGCGTCTACCACTCGCTGACGCCGAACCTGACGCTGCTCGCCGAGTTCAGCGACGTGAAGACCGAAGCGCACAACGGTGCCGACAATCACAGCAACAACTTCAACGTGGGTGCGTATCTGTCGTTCTAGCTCGTAGTGCCTCTGCCAGGGAGAGGGCCGAATCCAGATTCGGCCCTCTTTTGCGTTGAGTGCCAATCGCGCCGTAATGCTGATGGCTTCAGGCGTACTCGCTGCGGCGCGGGGTGAACACGTCGAGATTGAGTACGGGTTCATCGCCAACGACTTCGCCCCAGTGCTCGACGTTCGATGGAATGCGAAGAACGCTGCCAGGCCCGAGCAATTTTTCTTCCCCACCGACGACGAAGCGAATGCGGCCTGCAAGGATGTACGCGATCTGCTCGTGCGGGTGTGAGTGGGGACGGGGCTCGTGGCCCGGCATCAGGCGGTTGAGTGCGACGGTTGCGCCATCACCGGAAAAGGCCTTGCGCTCGACACCGTCGCGAACGGGCGTCCAGGGAATGGTCTCCCAGTCCACGCTTTCAAGATTCATTGTTACTGGCTCCTAGGGTTGGGGGGTGGTGGCGGCGTTATCGCCGCCATCCACAAGCACTCGAGACTGCACGCGCGCATTGCACGACCGCATCAATCTGCTCGGGCAGCGGTGGTGAAGGAATGAACTGCAGCGATCCGACGATCGCGACCGAGGCGATGAGTTCGCCGCGGTGGTCGAAGACGGGCGCCGCCAGTGCGTTGACCCCATCAACCATTTCATTCGGCGCCATCGCCCAGCCACGTGCGCGGATCAATTCGATTTCGCGTCGTATGGTTGGCACCGAGGTGCGAACTTCGCCGGACCACGATTTCAGCGGGCCTGCCAGCACCTTGTCCGTCAATTCGTGAGGCCCAAAGGCGAGCCAGACGCGTCCGTGCGCGCTGGCGTGAAAGTCGAAGCGCGTCCCGCGCGGGGTGCCGAACTCAATGATGGAGCGCCCTTCCACTCTTTCCATCACGATCAGTTCTTCGCCGACGAGCGTGCAGATCGTCGCGGACTGCGATGTCTTGTCTCGTAACTGGATGAGATGCGGCTTGCTGGTCGCGATCACGTCGAATTGCTGCTGGACCGCTTCGCCCAGGGTCATGAGCTTGACGCCGGCTGCGTAGTAGCCGGTGCGTGCGTCCTGCCACGCGAATCCATGGCGAATCAGCGTGGTGAGATGCCGATAAATCGTCGGCTTCGTCGCCCCCAGTGCTTTGGCTATTTCCCCAAGGCTCATCGGCGCGTGGCGCAACGCCAGCAACTCTACGGCGCGAAGCGCGAGATCCAAGGTACTGGTCCCCGATTCACGCGGGCGCTGGGCCGATGCTTCTGCTTTTTCCATTTCGATATTTAAAACGATCTTTTGCATATGACAGCGGGATGGCGAGTGTCTTGTCAAATGGGTTATCGAGCAGGTCAAGAGTTTCGAAGAGAAAGCGCTTGACGAGGCGCTCCGAGGCTGCGTATATTTTTTAAAAGACGAAACGATGTTTCGTTATATGAAACGACTGAATCCGCGCCACGCCAGATCCCGTGCCGGCCGTGGCCATGTCCAAAGGAGAGAGAGTTTTGGCTTACTCGTTAGCCGTCGATATCGGCGGAACATTCACCGACATCGTTTTGCGCCATTCCGATGGTCACTTGTCGGTCGACAAGACACTGACCACGCATCACGACCTGCTCGAAGGATTCTTTCGTGGCGTTCACGCCGTTCTTGCCAAGGCCGGCATCTCGAGCGCCGACGTGACCGGTGTGGTGGTGCATGCGACAACGATCGTCACCAATGCTTTGATCGAGCGTAAGGGTCTTCCGACGGCCCTGGTCACGACCGAAGGCTTTCGTGATGTCCTGACCATTCGCAACGAGCATCGTTACGACATGTACGATCCTCAGATCGAATATCCAGAGCCGCTCGTGGCGGAGCCGCTGACGTTCGGGCTGCGCGAACGCATCCTCGCCGACGGTACGGTTTCACAGGAGATCGATGCCGGGGAGGTTGCGGCGCTGGCAGACAAGCTGCGCCAAGGCGGCGCCAAGGCGGTTGCGGTATGTCTGCTCAACAGCTACTCAAATCCGGCGCACGAAGCATTTGTCGCAGCCGAGCTGACGCGCCTGCTCGACGACACGTTCATCTGTACGTCGTCCGACATCGCCCCGCAAATTCGCGAATATCACCGGGCGTCGACGACGGCCGTAAATGCCTACGCGATGCCGATCTCCCAGCCCTATCTGCGCCGGCTGGCCGATCGTCTGCGAGACGAGAATTTCGCCAATAGCCCGCTGATCATGCTGTCCTCCGGCGGCATCGTCGGTGCGGAAACAGCCGGTCGCAATCCGGTACGCATGATCGAGAGCGGGCCGGCGGCGGGCGCGCTGGCCGCTTGTTATTACGCCACCCTGCTCGGTATCGACCGGCTGATGTCGTTCGATATGGGCGGCACGACGGCCAAGGCCTGCCTGATCGAGGATCGCACCCCGCTGGTCACCGGATTGTTCGAGGTTGATCGCCGCTATCGATTCAAGGACGGCAGCGGTATTCCCGTGACCGTGCCGTCCATCGATCTCATCGAGATCGGCGCGGGCGGCGGCTCGATTGCCCACGTCGATGAACTCGGCCTGCTGAAGGTGGGGCCGGAGAGCGCCGGGTCCCAGCCGGGGCCGGCCTGCTACGGCCGCGGTGGCGAGTCACCGACGGTGACCGATGCCAATCTGATGCTGGGTCTGATCGATGCGAACAACTTCCTCGGCGGCGACATGTCGCTCGACAAGTCCGCGACCGAAGCTGCGATGGGGCGTCTGGCTGCAGCGATCGATGTGGACGCCGTACATGCTGCGCGCGGGATTTATCGGGTCGTGACGGAAGCGATGGCAGGCGCTGCGCGGACCCACGCCACCGATCGTGGCGTCGATTACCGCGGCATGCCGTTGTTCGCATTTGGTGGTGCCGGAGCGCTGCATGCCTGCGCGGTGGCCGAGCTTCTGGAAAGCACGGAAGTCATCGTGCCGCCGCAATCGAGCGTGCTGTCGGCGTTCGGCACGTTGGTGACGCCGGCCCGACTTGATCTCGTGCGCAGCGGCTTGGTTCGCGTCGACCAGATCGATTGGGACGCCGCAACCGAAGTGCTCGACAAGCTTGCAGAAGAGGGCGTCGCCGCCCTTGCGGAAGCAGGCTGCTCCGCGAAGGACGTCGTGACGCTGATCGGCGCCGACATGCGCTATGCGGGGCAACAGCATGAGGTGACCGTGACCTTCGAGGAAGATCCTCGCAAGGCACGTGATCCGGAAGCGCTGGTCCAGGCCTTCGAGACGGCCTATCGCGGCCTGTACGGGGTCAATCCCACCGATGTGCAGGTCGAAATCGTCACGTGGCGCGTCACCGCTCGTGGACCGCTGATCGAAGCACGTCTCGCGGCCGATCTTCGCCAGCAGCCGGGCAAGCCCAAGGCCAAGCGCCCCGTTCTGGCCTGGGACGACGATGGCGTCGCCGAGGTGTGGGAACGCTCCCAGATTGCGGTGGGCCAGGAGCTTGCAGGCCCTGTCGTGATCGAAGAACGCGAAACCACGACTGCCGTGCCGCCAGGTTGGACGGCAACCATTAATTCGATCGGCTGCATCGTGGCGCGCAAAAACCGCGCTGCCCAGGCCTGAAGAGAGGACACCCCATCATGATCGACAGCATCGAACTCGAAATTCTCTGGTCCAATCTCATCGGTATCGTGACCGAGCGCGCCAAGGCACTCCAGCGTATTGCCTTCAGCCCTGTTGTACGCGAGGCCGGAGACCTTGCCTATGCACTGTTCGACCAGCGTGGCCGCATGGTGGCGCAGGCCAACACCGGCACGCCGGGCCACATCAATTCGCTCGCCATCGCGGGTCGGCATCTGATCGGCATGTTCGAAGGAAAGTGTGAGCCGGGCGATGTGCTCATCACCAATGATCCCTGGCTCTCCGCTGGGCATTTCTTCGACATCACGATCCTGACGCCGATCTTCCGCGGCGAGCGCTTGATCGCTTACGTCGGATCGACCATTCATCACACCGACATCGGCGGCTATGGAATCGGAGCGGGCGCCAGGGACGTGCACGAAGAAGGCCTGTGGATCCCGCCGCTGAAGTTCTACGAGCGTGGTCAACCCAACCGGACCTTGCACACCATCATCCAGCGCAACGTCCGCACGCCCGACGCGGTTTTCGGCGACTTCTCCGCGCAGGTCTCCAGCGGTCAGGCGGCCGCCAGCCACCTGGTGGCATTGTGCGAACGTTACGGTCACGATGATATTGAAGCGATGTCCGACGCGATCATCGAGCGTTCGGAAGAAGCGATGCGCAATGTGATCCGCGCCCTGCCGGCTGGAACTTTTCATGGCGAAAGCAGCTTCGATGTGCCGGGCGATAAAGTCATCACGCTCAAAAGTGCGGTCACCATCGATAACCAAAGCGGCACGATTATCGTCGACTTCACGGGCAGCTCGGAGCAGACCGACACGGGCATCAATGTCGTGCTGAATTACACGCACGCCTATTCGACCTTTGCGATCCGGTCGTCGCTCAATCCGGAGCTGCCCAACAACACCGGAAGTCTGGCGCCGATTCAAGTCCGTGCCCCGGAAGGTTCGATCCTCAATTGCTCGTATCCGTCTCCCGTGAACGCGCGTCATGTGGTGGGGATGTACGTGCCGATGCCGATCCTCAAGGCGCTGCATCAGGTCATCCCGGACAAGGTTCTGGCTGAAGGTTCGGGCGCCGTCTGGACGATGCAGGTGCAGGGCGTGCAAGCGACCGGCGAAGCGTTCACCTCGGCGATGTTCAATTACTCCGGCGGCATGGGCGCGCGCGCGGCCAAGCGCGGACTCGATGCCACTTGCTACCCGACCGGCGTCGCTGCCGTGCCGGTGGAAATTCTCGAGGCGGCAATGCCCATTGTGTTTGAACGCAAGGAACTGCGTCGCGGATCGGGCGGCGCCGGTCATACCCAGGGAGGCGACGGCCAGATCATCAAGTTTCGGATGAACACCAAGGCGCCTTGGTGGCTGAACGCCGTTCCGAGTCGCCTGAAGGAAGGGCCTGAAGGCGTTGGCGGTGGCGAGCCGGGCGCGCATGGGCGCTTTCTGGTCAACGACGATCCGGTGAGTTCCGTCCGCAAGCTGAAAATGGAGCCGGGTGACGTGGTGGTCCTCGAGACGCCAGGAGGCGGTGGCTACGGCGCAGCAGACGCAACGAAATAAGCGCGCTTAGCGCGAGGCCGGGCGCAGCACGAGATGCCCGGCCTCGCGACATAAAAATGGAGGATGCGCGCCCATGGCGTCTCTCGTCGCAGAAGGACCAGTTTCTGTAATGCTTGAGCGAAAAGTGCGCTCGGGCGTGCCGGTGATCGGCACTTTCGTCAAGACCCTATCGGGGCAAACGGTGGAAGTGCTCGGGCAATCGGGCATGGACTTCGTCGTCCTTGACGCTGAGCACGCACCGTTCGGCATCGAGTCGGTGGACCGGGCTCTGTGCGCCTCGCGCGCTGCGAGTCTCGATACCTTGGTTCGCGTTCCGAACCACGACCCTGCGTTCATCAATAGCTGTCTGGATTCGGGTGCGTGCGGCATCGTCGCGCCACACATACGATCCGCCGACGCGGCCCAGAGCATCGTCGATGCCGTGCGCTACGACAGGGGCAAGCGTGGCTTCTCTCCCTCTGGCCGCGCCGGTCGTTATGGCGCCTTCGATGCGAGTGCGTATCGCCAGGCGGCGGATGCGACAAACATGGTGTGGTGCCAGATCGAGGATCACGACGCCATGGATCGATTGGATGAGATCGCCGCCGTGGATGGGGTCGACTGCCTCTTCATCGGGCCCGCCGATCTCAGCCTGTCGTTGGGCCTGGACGGACAGGACGATCCCCGTCTACAGGATGCGATCAAGAAGATCGCCGCGGCAGGCCGTCACCATCACAAGGCGGTCGCTCTGTTTGTACCCAGCGTGGAACGTGTGGGTCCCATGCTCGATCTCGATATAACGGTATTTGTCTGCGGGTCGGATCAGAGCCTGATGCTGGGGCGCGCCCGTAGCGTGGCCGCCGAGATGGCTGCACTGTCAAAAGGTCGCTCTTAGTCAAGAAGTACGCAGATCAAAAAGATCCGCATAACGCGGAAAAACAGGAGGAGTAACGCTGATGTTCAACTGGTTCCGAAGCCTGAACCCGTCAGAGGCGAGGGCTTTTTACGCTTGTTTCGGTGGGTGGGCGGTCGACGCGCTCGATACTCAAATATTTAGCTTTCTCATTCCGGTCCTGATCGCAACGTGGCACATGTCGCAAGGCGAGGCCGGACTGCTCGGCACCGCAGCGCTGATCTCGTCCGCCATCGGCGGTTGGGGCGCGGGAATGTTGTGTGACCGGCTGGGCCGCGTCTTCATCATGAAGCTGGCGGTTGCCTGGTTTGTCTTCTTCACGATCTTGTGCGGCTTTGCCAACTCGTACGAACAGCTTTTCGTCGCGCGAGTGCTGTCCGGCATCGGCTTCGGCGGAGAGTGGGCGGCTGGCGCGGTATTGATCGGCGAAACCATTCGCCCGGAGTTTCGCGGCAAGGCGGTGGGGACGGTCCAGAGCGCTTATTCCGTCGGCTATGCCGTCGCGGCGGTCATGTCTGCCGTGCTGTTTTCCAATTTGCCCGACCATCTCGCCTGGCGATCGATGTTCTGGCTGGGGGTCGTGCCAGCGCTGTTCGTGTTCTTGCTGTTGCGTAACGTCAAGGACTCGGAAGTCTATCTGTCGGCGCGTCGGCAGCGCGCAGCCAAAGGCACCGCGCATGTCAATCCGTTGATGATTTTTCATCGCAGCATTGTCAAGACCACCATCTTCACGTCGATCTTGGCGCTGGGCGTTCAAGCCGGCGGTTTCGCTCTTACGTTGTGGCTCCCGACATTCCTGAAGACCGTTCGCGGATTTACCGTGGCGGAGGTCGGTTATCACATGGTGAGTTTCACCGTCGGCTCGTTCTTTGGTTTTCTGATCGGTGCGTATCTATCAGACGCACTCGGTCGGCGCCTGAACTTCCTGCTTTTCGCGATCGGCAATGGAATCATGATTCCCGCCTTTCTCTATCTTCCAAGTGGGCAAGCCGTACTGTTTCTGCTCGATGCGCTTCTGGGCTTCTTCTGCTTTGGTATCTACAGTGCACTCGGGCCCTATTTCACCGAGCTGTTTCCGAGCGCAATACGCGCGACAGGTCAGGGGTTCTCATACAACTTCGGCCGTGGTGTCGGGGCCTTCTTTCCCGCTGTCGTCGGCCTGCTGAGTTCGGCGGGTGGTCTCCTGTCTTTGCGCGATGCCTTGGCGATCGCGGGTTGCGGCGCCTACTTTTTTGTCCTGCTCGCTATTGCGTTTCTCCCGGAGACGCGTGGACGAGACCTCAGCGAAATTCCGGACCTCGCGCCTTAAGCGAGGTCCGCCGAATCTGATTGCTTCCATGTCGTGGGACTAACGCCGCCGGCGCGCAATGGCGCCGGCGTTCGGCACCCGTCGGAAGAATTCCAAATAGAACGAAGGAGGAGAGTATGAAAAAGGCACGAAAGGTTTTCGCAAAATCATTGATCGCGATCAGCGTGGCCGCTCTGAGTCCGGCCATTGCACATGCCGACGATACCCAGGATGTTCGAGCACAGCTGCAAGCTTTAAGCACAGTGGTCAAAAATATGCAGTTGCAGCAGCAAGCAATGCAGCAACACGAGCAGGATCTGGAGAAGCGGTTGGCTGCGAGTGAATCGGCTCGTGCTGCGTTGGCCGCGCAGGTGGCGCAACAGGCGAAAGCCCCCGCAGCGGGCGCGGCTGGCGGCGGCGCACTCGCCGCTCAAGGCGCGGCACCATTGCCAGCACAGGCGCAAGTGCCGGTTGCAACAAATTCGGGCGAACCGGTTGCGGCGCATTCCACCGCTCAGCAATCCATGGCGGCCGCCGATATGCAACATGCACCGCCCGGCACACTCGGCGTCAACCCGGTTTTGGCAGACAGTGCGTTGCCGGCGGGGAAGGGGGCCAGCATCCTCATTCCCGGGACCAATACGCGCTTTACCTTCGGCGGGATGATCAAGGTCGACGCCTACGACGATATTTCAGGCGCCAACCTCAATACCGTGCCGACCGATGCGGTTTCGATCCCGATCGACGGTACGTCGCAAGCGGATCGCAAGGGGCAGTTCATGATGACGGCGCGCCAGACGCGCTTCAATGTTGGCAGCGAAACGCCAACGGACTGGGGTGCGCTTCGCTCGTTTATCGATATTGATTTCTATGGCACGGGCGGCACTGGACTGATCACCAACCCGGTGAGCCCGAGACTTCGACATGCTTATCTGTCGTTGGGCGGGCTGACGATCGGGCAGACGTGGTCGGTCTTCTTCGATTTGGCGGCGGCCCCTGAAACCCTGGATATGACGGGACCGGTCGGCAATTCGTATGCGATTCGACAGCCATTGGTTCGATACCAGACGTCGATCGGCCAGCACGGGCAGATGACATTCGGCGTCGAGAACGCGGATGGTGACTTCCTCGGAGCCGACCAGACGAGCAATTTCCCGATCGGGTCGACGCTCAGTACGCGTGTTCTCAACAAGTTGCCCGATTTCACGGCGCGCTATACCTATAGCAGCGGCCCCTTGCGCCTCTCGGCCGCCGGTGTCGTGCGCTACCTCAATCTCGATACAGGCGGCGCTTCGCTGGCCTTCGAGGGTCATGACGGAACATTCAATTTCGCCGGACAGGACTCGACATGGGCTTTCGGCGGCCAGCTCGACATGAAGGTCAAGACCTGGAATAGCGACAGCTTCATGCTCGGCCTCAATGGTGGTCCCGGTATCGGCCGCTATTTGATGGCCCCGCAGGACGCCGCTTTCGCGAAGGGTGTGGCACCCAACGGAGCGACCAATTCGAATCCTGGCAATGGCGCGGTGTTGGGCCCGGACGGCAAATTGAGGCCGATCTTTTCGTGGGGTGCGGTGGCGTCGTATCGCCATATCTGGTCAACCACGCTGCGCTCCAATCTCACGCTTGGCTATCAACATGTTGGCGATCCGGATGGAACGTTGCCCGTCAATTTCCCGGAGGAGTTGACGTCGTTGCATGCCAATCTGATATGGAGCCCGCTGCCGCAGGTCGGCTTCGGTATGGAGTACGTCCGCGAGACGCTTTCTCTGCGCGGGCAGACGGATGCAAACCGCGAGCTTGGCTACGGCGACAGTGGATCGATGAATCGCATCCAGCTGACCGCGCAGTACAACCTTTTCTGAGCGCGAAAAAGGAGTCGACGCTATGACAATTCGGAAGCGCAACCCGAGCGCGGAGAGCTCTATTATCGTGGGATGCGGGCACACGCGCTTCGGTCGTTTGTCTGCCTCTCTGGAGGAGCTGATCCAGGAGGCAGTCACCGAGGCACTCGCCGATGCGGGTATGACCGGTGAGGCGGTCGATGCGGTCTGGCTGGGCCACTTCAACTCGGGAATGGTCGCCGACGGATTCTGCTCGTCGATGATTCTCGGTGCCGATTCGGCCTTGCGCTTCAAGCCCGCCATTCGATGTGAGAATGCCTGCGCTTCTGGCGCCGCGGCGCTCTATTCCGCCCTTGATGCAGTGGCGAGCGGGCGTGTCGATGTGGCGCTGGTGGTTGGCGTGGAGAAGATGACGCACCTCGACACCGCAGCGGTGACGCGGGCACTTGGCGGCGCGAGCTATCAAAGGGAAGAGGCAGGGATGTCGTTTCCCGAAATCTTTTCCCGATATGCACAAGCGTATGCCGATCGCTTCGAGGACCCAACCGAGGCGATGGCGCGTATCGCGGTCAAGAACCACAGCAATGCGCTCGCCAATCCGCTCGCGCATATGCAGAAGCCGCTACCGCTCGATTTCTGCCTGTCCGTTTCGGAGCGTAATCCGATGATCGCCGCGCCACTCAAAGTCACGGACTGCTCGTTGATTACCGACGGTGCCGCGGCGCTGGTTTTGACGCGACGTGACCGCTCTGCAGATTACCCGCGTGCGGTGGGTTTCCGGGCGGCAGAGCAAGTGAGTGATCTGTTGCCGCTATCGCGCAAGGATCTTGCAGCCTTTGAGGGGCCGCGGCACGCGTTTCAGCAGGCCTACGCCGCGGCAGGGATCACGGTCAATGATCTCGACTTCGCCGAGGTCCATGACTGCTTCACAATTGCCGAGTTGATGACGCTCGAGGCGATGGGCCTGGCGAAGCCGGGGGAGGCGCCGGCGATCGTGCGTGAAGGGCAGATCGAGCGTGGCGGACGATTGCCGATCAATCTCTCTGGTGGTCTCAAAGCGAAGGGGCATCCGGTCGGCGCAACCGGCGTTTCGATGCATGTGCTCGCGGCGCGTCAGCTGACGGGGCGTGCGGGAAAGATGCAGCTCGACGGTGCCGAACTGGGCCTTTGCTTCAACATGGGCGGCGGTGCCGTCACGAACTGCGTGTCGGTACTCGAGCCGCTCAAGGCGTAAGCGATTGCCGCACGGTAAAGAGAGGAAAGCGAATATGAAACCCGTTCTGAAAACCGCGGCGGAGGCCTTGCATGGCCTTCTGTCTGAAGGCATGACGATTTGCGTTGGAGGCTTTGGACTGTGCGGTATTCCGGAGCGACTGATCGACGCCATCGAGGCCTCCGGTGTGCGCAATCTGACGGTCGTTTCCAACAACGCGGGAGTCGATGGCATCGGCTTGGGAAGATTACTGCGATCAAGGCAAATCAAGAAAATGATTGCCTCCTATGTGGGCGAGAACAAGGAATTCGCCAGGCAGTATCTGGACGGCGAGCTTGAGGTGGAGTTCTGTCCGCAAGGCACGCTGGCGGAACGCTGCAGGGCCGGCGGCGCGGGCATTCCTGGGTTCTACACGAAAACGGGTGTTGGCACTCAGGTGGCAGAGGGCAAGGAAGTTCGCGAATTCGACGGCGAGCTCTATCTCCTCGAGCGCAGCATTTTCGCCGACCTTTCGCTGGTCAAGGCATGGCGCGTCGACGAAGCCGGCAATACGGTCTTCCGCAAGACCGCGCGCAACTTCAATCAGCCGATGGCGACGGCCTCGCACATGACGGTGGTCGAGGCAGAGGAGATCGTGCCGATCGGGACGATTGACCCCGATGCCGTGCACTTGCCGGGGGTCTTCGTCAAACGCATCGTCCAAGGCGCAGCATCCGAGCATGTCGAGTTCCGGACGGTTCGCCCGCGTCCTGCTGTCGTAGCGGCCGAGGAGACACTCTGATGGCATGGACCCGTGAAGAAATGGCGCGTCGCGCGGCACGCGAGTTGCGCGACGGCTACTACGTGAACCTGGGTATTGGCATCCCGACACTGGTTGCCAACAATGTGCCGCAAGGTATCAAGGTCACCTTGCAGTCCGAAAACGGGATGCTCGGCATCGGGCCATTTCCCTATGAAGGGGAGGAGGATCCGGACCTCATCAATGCAGGCAAGCAGACCATTACCGAGCTGCCCCATTCTTGTTACTTCTCGTCATCAGACAGCTTCGGCATGATCCGTGGTGGCCACATTGATCTGACGGTGCTGGGTGCAATGGAGGTCAGTGAGCGAGGCGACATCGCCAACTGGATGATTCCCGGCAAGATGATCAAGGGAATGGGCGGGGCCATGGACCTCGTCGCAGGCGTGCGGCGCGTCATTGTCCTGATGGAACACGTTGCCAAGGATGGTGGCGCCAAGTTTGTCCCGTCCTGTGCGTTGCCGCTGACCGGTGCGAATGTCGTCGACATGCTGATCACGGACCTGGGAGTGTTCGATCGCGCCAGCCATGGGGCGCCATTTCGTTTACAGGAAATGGCGCCGGGAGTGACACTGGCGGAGATACGGGAGAAGACTGCCGCAAGCTTCGAGCTCGGAGCGGCTCTGTTGGAAGCGTCCGACGCTTAAAGCGATCACGTGGCGTTCGGCGCTCGCCGGTGCGCGGGATCGTAAACGCAGCAACCACTTCAAGTGGGCGCGTGGCTGCCGCTTTGATTGCGGCGCTGGTTGCAGATCGCGAAGGCAGGGTCATGCCCGGCCTTTCGCTTTGGTGGTGTGGGCGCGCGTCAGCCGATTTCGCGAACGCGGTATTTGCGGCCCTTGATCTTCACCTCGCGCAGACGCTGCAGCACGCGCGCGGCGTGCTTGCGGTCGATGGCGAAGTAGGTGCGGGTGTCGAAGCTGCTGATCTTGCCGACCGCTTCCTTGACCAAACCGATGTCGCCGGTCAGTGCACCGAGCAGATCGCCGGGGCGCAGTTTGTCGCGGCGGCCGGCGTCGACGCACAGCGTCACCACCTCCGGCTGCAAAGGACGGTCGGGGCTCAGCGTGCCCGGCAGCGACTCGATCGTCGCTTCGATATTGAGCCGTGCTTCGATCGCGCGGACACGCTCGGCTTCGTCAGCGGTGTACAGATTCAGCGCCAGGCCCGTCTTGCCGGCGCGGCCCGTGCGGCCGATGCGATGCACATGCTGGTCGGGGTCTTCCGGCAGTTCGTAGCTGAGCACGGCGGCCAAGTCTTTGATGTCGAGTCCGCGTGCGGCGACGTCGGTGGCGACCAGCACCCGGCAGCTACCGTTGGCGAAGCGCACCAGGACTTCATCGCGTTCACGCTGGTCGATATGGCCGTGCAGGCCCAGTACGGCGTAGCCGCGCTGTGCCAGTTCGGCTTCCAGATCCTTGGCGTCGTTGCGCGTGAAACAGAACACCAGCGCCGAGGCTGGTCGATAGGTGCTGAGCAGATGGGCGAGTGCGTCGCTGCGCCGCCGGGGGCTGACTTCGAAGAACAGTTGGCGAATCTGCCGGCCGTCGGACTCGACCTTGATCTCTACCGGCTTGCGCTGCAGCTGGCGGCTGAGGCCGCGCACGGCGTCGGCGAAAGTGGCCGAGAAGAACAGCGTCTGCCGCTCGCGCGGCGCGTGCTCGACGATGGACCGGCATTCGGCGGCAAAGTCGGCGCCGAGCATGCGGTCGGCTTCATCGAGCACCAGCACTTTCAGCGCGTCGAGTTTGAGCGCGCCGCTGTCCAGGTGTTCAAGCACGCGGCCGGCCATGCCGACGACGATGTGCGGTTCGTGTTCCAGCGACGCGAGCTGCGGCCGCTTGACGATGCCGCCGCTGAGCACGGTCAGCTTGATGTTGGGGATGAAACGCGCCAGCGCGCGAATCTCGCGGGCGACCTGATCGGCCAGCTCGCGCGTTGGACACAGCACCAGCGCTTGCGTGCGCGCCTGCGCCGGATCGATGCGCGACAGCAGGCCCAGCGCGTAGGCCGCGGTCTTGCCGCTGCCGGTCGGCGCTTCGCCGATCACGTCGCGTCCGTCGAGCATCGGCGGCAGGCTCTGCGCCTGGATCGGCGTCATGCGCGTATAGCCGAGCACCTCCAGGGCGCGTTGCAGCGCGGCATTCAACGGCAGGGCCGTGAACGTCTGATCGGGCGTCGGATTCTGGGTGTCGGTCTGCACGCGGGCTTCCTGCGGGTGGTGTTGCGATGTTGCCTTCCGCGCGATGGCACGGCGGCGAACGGCCCAGAAGCGAAAGCACCGCGACCGGATCGCGATTGTAGTCGCCACGTCTACTTTGCGTGCAGGAAGCCCGCCGTGTCCGGCGGCGGCGGGGCGTCACCCGACGCCCATGCGGGTGTCGGGTGACGGGCATGTGGGACTGAAGGTCGCCGGTCCCGGGGCCTCGTGCGCTCAGAGCTGGCTCATGCCACCGTCGACGACGATCTCGGTGCCGACGATGTACGCCGACTCGGCGGCCGTCAGGTGCAGCACCGTGCTGGCCAGTTCCTGCGGCGTGCCGAAGCGGCCGAGCGGCACCTGGCCCTGGATCTGCGCGGCGGTGGCGTCGAGTTCGGCGCCGCTGAGGCCGAGCTTGCCGTACAGCGGCGTCTGCACCGGTCCCGGAGAGATGACGTTGACGCGGATGCCGCGCGCCAGAAATTCGCCGGACAGGGTCTTGGCCAGCGAGATCAGCGCCGCCTTGCTGGCCGCGTAGATCGTGGTATTTGGCATGCCGATGTGGGCGTTGATCGAGCCGTTGAGCGCGATGGCGGCGCCCGGATTCAGCAACGGCAACAGCGCCTGGATCTGGAAGAACGGGCCTTTGACGTTGGTGTCGAAGATCAGATCCCAGAGTTCGCTGCTGACGCCGGCCACATCGGCGAACTTGGCGATGCCGGCGTTGATGAACACGGCGTCGAGCGTCAGACCCTCGGCGGCAATGGCATCGGCCAGCGCCTGGGCACTGCCCAGGTCGGCGGCGTCATTGCGGATGGCGACGGCGCGCTCGCCGATGGCCTCGCGGGCGCGGGCCAGTGTGGCGTCGTCGCGGCCGGTGATGATGACGCGGGCGCCTTCGGCGGCGTAGGCCTGCGCGGCGGCCAGGCCGATGCCGCTGCTGCCACCGGTGACCAGAACGGTCTTGTCATTGAAGCGATTCATGTCAGTACTCCTGTTGGTTGGGGCGGCTGATTGCCGTGTCTTCATCCTGCGTTTCGGTGCGCCGAATGCCGTGCCACAATCCGCATGAACTCGTTCGAAGGAATCGAACATGTTGTCGGCCGATGAACTGGCGTTGCTCGAAGCCATCCGCGAAAGCGGCAGCCTGTCGCGGGCTGCGGCGCGTCTCGGCAAGGCGCCGTCGACCATTTCCCATGCGGCGCGGCAACTGGAGGAGCGTTTCGATGCGCTGCTGTTCGACCGTCGCCGCTATCGGCTGCAGCTGACGCCTGCGGGCCAGCTGCTGGCGCAGGAGGCGGCGCGCCTGCAACTTGATGTGGCGCGTCTGACGCGTCGCGTGAAGCAGGTCGCAGTCGGCTGGGAGGACCGGCTATGGATCGTCACCGACGAGCTGCTGGAGTTCGAGCTGTTGCTGCCGACCCTGCGTGCCTTCGATCGTCTCGGCTCCGGCGTCAGCCTGCGCCTGACTCACGAAGTGCTCGGCGGTACCTGGGAAGCGCTGCGTGACGGGCGCGCCGATTTGATCGTCGGTGCGACCAATGAGCCGCCGGCGATTCCGGCACTGCGCTGGTTCGAGCTCGGCGCGATGGACTGGGTGTTCGCCGTCGCGCCACGGCATGCGCTGACGCGGGCGCGGCAACCGCTGGATCGCGACACCATCGCCGCGCACCGGGCGGTGGTCGTCGCCGACTCGTCGCGCCGTGTCGATGCCCGTGGCTACGGCGCGGTGGGCGGGCAAGCGGTGCTGGCCGTGCCGAGCATGCAGGCCAAGATCCATGCACAGTGCGAGGGTTTGGGTGTCGGCTGGTTGCCGCGTGCCCGGGTCGCATCACGGTTGGTGCGTGGCGAGCTGGTCGAACTAGCGACCGCCGATCCGCGCGAGCCGAACACCTTGTACGTGGCATGGCGCGGCGATCACGACGGTCGCGCACTGGCGTGGTGGGTGGAGCGTCTGCGTCAGCCGCGTCTGGCACAGGCGTTGGTGCGCGGTCTCGACCGCGGTTGACGGCCGTTCACGCGGCTCGTGCACAATGGGCTGTGCAGGGACGCACACGCCGGGGCCGTGACGGATGGCCGGGCGCGTCGTTTGCCTGCGCTTCACCCGCAGGACATTCAGGGAGTTCGAAGATGAGCATGACCGTTTCCAAGCGTCCCCGTTCGAGCCGCATCTGGCTGCTGCCGCTGTGTGCGTCAGCGCTGGCATTGCCGCTGGCCGCGCAGGCGATGACCAAGCCCAAGCCGGGACTCTGGCAGCAGTACACGAAGAGCGAGGTCAACGGTAAGGACATCGTCGCGGCGATGGCCGCCGCCCGCCAGCAGATGATGAGCAAGCTGACGCCCGAGCAGCGCAAGATGATGGAGGAGCGCATGGGCCCGGCCGAAGATGATCCGCACATCATCAAGTCCTGCCTGACGGCGGCGCAGGTCGATCGCATCAACAGCCCGCAGGACTTCGTCGACCAGCTCAACAAGGACAACGACAGCTGCAAATACGACGCGACGCCGGTCGGCAGCGACACCATCAAGTTCCACGGCAGCTGCGCCGGCGAAGGCGAGTTCAACGGCGACATGAACGGCACGCTGATCATGAAGAGCACGACGGCCTATTCGATGTCGTTCGCCGGCAAGGGCAAGGTCACCGCTGCCGGCGACAACGCCAAGCCGCTCGACATCAAGGGCACCATCGACGCCAAGTGGCTCGGCAGCGATTGCGGCGACATCTCGCCGGACGAATGACCCCCCTTGCTTGAGGGGGTTCCCCCTCTGTGCCGGCGACGGGCCCTGCGTGATACTGATCTGCCGTTACAGGGCGGCTGTCGCGGGGGAGAGGCGTCATGATGTCGATCGTGCTGTTGTGGCTACCGGTATTGCTGTCGGCCGTCGGTGTTTTCGTTGCCAGCAGCTTCGTGCACATGGTGTTTCGATGGCATAACGCCGATTACCGGCCGCTGCCGAACGAAGACGAGGTGTCGGCGCTGCTGCGGCGCGCCGGCGCGGCGCCCGGTCAGTATGTGCTGCCGTACTGCGCGGACATGAAGCAGCTGCAATCGGCGCCGATGCAGGAGCGTTTCGCGGCCGGGCCCAACGGCCTGCTGATCCTGCGTGGCAACGGGCCGGTCAACATGGGGCGCCAGCTTGGTTTGTGGCTGCTGCTGACGCTGTTGGTCTCGCTGATCGTCGCGGCGGTCGCCTCGGCGGCGCTGCCGCTCGGCGCGATCCGCCATCAGGTCTTCCACGTCTGTGCGCTGATCGCGCTGGCCGCGTATGCCTGCGGCAGCATCAGCGACGGCATCTGGAAGGGGCATCCGTGGCGGGCGGTCGTCAAGGACCTTGTCGACGCGCTCATCTATGCGGTGGTCACCGGTGCCTGCTTTGCGTGGCTGTGGCCGGGCTCCTGACGATGACCAAAATTTCATTCAGGGCGTGATGGCGCCGGGGGTCAAGCGCTTCAGGCCCGAATGCGGCATCGTGGTATGACCGGCGGTCGGCGCGGCGCCACCCATGAGCGCCGCGCGCGCCGGCACGTCATGTGCGGGCGTTAAACTTTGAGTTGCTGGGATTTTTTGGTCGGGGTAGCGGATGGACAGGCTGTCCGGGCGCCCGACGTTCGCCACGCTGTTCCGTTCATGTCTGAAGAAGTTTCGTTTCGATTCATTGATCTCGATGCCGAGCGGCGACGCAGCGCGTTGCTGCACGAAGTGCTCGGCGGCGAGAAACCGTGGTTCCCGCTCATGGGCTGCCGCCCGGTGTCGGCCGGCTGCGAGCACTGCGTTGGCCTGAAGCTGCAGAACGACTGGCTGGCGCGCAACGGCCGGCCGGCGAGCCCGACGCTGCTGCCGCCCTGGGTGCAGACCTCGGAGCTGGCCCGCGTCTCCGGGTTCTCCCGTGAGGATCATGTGGTCGTCGCGCCGGGCTCGGATCTGTTCGACGAGGGCGTCAGCGACGACCAGCGCGATCAGATCATTCACGCGATCGAATCGCGCCCGGACGTGCTGTTCTACTGGTTCACCAAGCACGCCGATCGCCAGCGCGACTATCTGCTGGCGCTGGCGGCCTATCCGCACGCGCCGGGCGAGCCGCTGCGGCCGCGTTGGCCGCTGCAGAACGTGCGGATTGGTGTGTCGGTCGAAGACGCCGCCAGCTATCGCGAGCGCGCACCGTATCTGTTCGAGACGCCGGCGGTGTTTCGTATCCTGCGCTTCGAGCCGCTGCTCGAACCGATCGACGTCGAAAAAATCGAACTGTGGTCGGGCGACCTACTCTGGCCGCTGCGCGGCATCGTGCAGGCGTACGGCGGCACCGACGCCGACGGCGAGCGCTTCTGGCTGCCGATCGACGAGCCGCTGACCTATACGCCACGTCCGGACCTGATCGTCATCGGCGGCGAGCGCGCGGCCGTCGCGCGGCCGCCGCATCCGATGTGGATCCGGCAAATCGAAAAGATCGCGAAGGCCTGGGCGGTACCGGTCTTCTTCCGCGGCTGGGGCAGTCTGCATCCGGTGCTCAAGCCCGACCGCGAACGTGATGCCTCGCTGGTCATCGTCTCGGTCGACGGCCTGCGCCGCGGCAAGGGGTTGGGCAGCGCCACCAACTTCCTGGCGACGCAGTCCGGCATCGGCGGCGATGTCTGCTTTACGCGTCCGGCGTCTGATCTCGATCCGGCGCTGACCCAGTATCCGGGCGGCAAGCTCGACGCGCGGCCGGAATGGTTCGCGCCGTCGCAGAAGCAGCGCATCACCGACGTTTCGTCGGCCGCGCGTGACCTGGCCAAGCTGCACGCCCGCGAGCGCTATCGCCTGCTGCAGTCCGAGCGCATGAAGCAGGAGCAGGCATCGGTCGACGATACGCAGAAGGTCGCACTCGGCCAGCGCCTGCGTGAAATCCTGACGACGCCAATCAGCGAGCTTCCCGAGCGTATCCGCGGCCGCGACGAGTAGTTCCGGCTTCAGTCGTCGGTTCGTCGGCGAGTGCGTCGCCGACGGCCCGGCGCCAGCGGAATCGTATCGGCGCTGGCGCTGCGCGTGGCGACCTCACGCAGAATGCGCAAGAACGCCCCCTGGGCCACGGTCGGTTGCCAGCCGCGCCGGGTGGTGATGCCGATATCGCGCAGCGACTCGTCGACGACCACATTGAGAATTTCCAGCACGCCGAGGCGAACCTCGAGCTGGACCTGGTGCGTGGAGATCAGCGTCAGTCGATCGCTGCCGAGCAGGACCCCGCGGATCACTACCTGTGAGCTCGATTCGACCAACCCGGCTTGCGGCGTCATCTCATGGCGCGCAAACAATCGATCGAAGCGCTCGCGGGTCGGCGTGCCGTCCGGCGGGATCACCCACGGATAGGCGCCCAGATCGCGCATCGTGATGCGCTTCTTGCTCGTCAGCGGGTGGCCCTTGCGCGCGGCGATGCACAGCGAAGCCGGGAACAGCGCACGCTGACGGACGTCGTGTTCACGCAGCTGCACGCGCAGCGCGCCGAGCAGGAAATCGATCTCGCCGTGACGCAGGCCATAAAGCAGGTCCGAATACGGTGATTCGATGACGCGAATGCTGACGCCGGGGTAGATCGTCGAGAATGCGTTGATCGTTTCCGGCAGGACGTAATGACGGGACAGTGGCATGCAGCCGACCACGATCGTGCCGCCATGGCGTCCATCGAGTGCCTCGATGTCATGCAGTGCCTGCTGCAGCTCGGCGCGGACCAGCTTGGTCTGCTGCCACAGAACCTGGCCGGCACGCGTCAACGCGCTGCCGCGCGTGGTTCGTTCAAACAACGACACCTTGAGGATGGCTTCGAGTTCGCGAATCGAGCGGTGCACGGCCGGTTGCGAGCTGCCGATCGTTCGCGCTGCAAGCGTCAGATTGTTGAGCGCCCCCACCGCCAGAAAGGCCCGCAGCTGCGTGCTGGTCAGCAACGGGATCAGATTGGCAGCGGCGCGCGTGTTGTTCGACGTCGGCATGCGCGTCGCGTCGGCGACGCCGGCCTCGAGCAGCTCCAGTGACCGGCGTACGCGCGCGGCATAGGCCATGCCCTCGACGGACAGCGCCAGACGGCCGCGTGCGCGCGTGAACAGTGTGTGACCGAGCGAAGCCTCGAGTTTGGCGATGCCCTGCGTGACCGCCGGTTGCGACAGGTGTACCTGCTCGGCACCGAGACGCACGGTGCCGTGATCGGCAACTGCCAGAAATGCGCGCAAGTGACGCAGATTGAAGAACGGTGCGTCCGTGCTCATATCCGGAATGACAGTCTGAAACGCATTTGTATCAGGCAATCGTTCGACATATTGAAATTTAACTATATCAATTTTGAATGGGATGTCGGTGATTTCGAAATTGTGCGAGTCGCGTCTCTCCATAAACATGGATGCTGCGTGATGCCTGCATCGCGTGCCGCCGAAAGCTTTGGCACTCGCGCGGTATTCAACAGATAAATTTCGAGGAGAAGTGCTCGTGGAAAATCAGACCGGCTCTGCCGCCGACCGCTGCCCTGCGCTGTCGCGTGCGGCGACGACGATCGAATAAAGGAGAGCCTTCATGAACGCTTCCGCAACACTCGACATCCGCAGCTTCGTCAACGAACGCAAGATGTCGTCATACCAGTGGATTCTGGTTGCGCTGTGCTTCTGCATTGTCGCTGTCGATGGCATGGACGTCGCGATCATGGGCTTTGTCGCGCCGTCGATCACCAGCGCCTGGGGGATTTCCAAATCGGCATTCGGCTTCGTCATGGGCGCGGCGCCGATCGGTCTGGCCATCGGTGCACTGATCGCCGGCTCGTCGTCGGACTGGTTTGGTCGCCGCAAGGTGCTGCTCGGTTCGGTCGCCGTGTTCGGCATCGCGACCATCCTCACCGCGCATGCGGCCAACGTCGAGCAGATGGCGATCATGCGCCTGATCACCGGTCTGGGTCTTGGCGCTGCGATGCCGAACGCGACAACGCTGGTCACCGAGTACGTGCCGGAGCGCTCGCGCTCGTTCCTGATCGCGCTGATGTTCACCGGTTTCAACTTCGGTTCCGGTGTCATCGGCTTCATCGCCGCCGCACTGATTCCGCGTTATGGCTGGGAATCGGTGCTGGTTTTCGGCGGTGCGCTACCGCTGTTGCTGCTGCCCGTCTTGTTCGCGCTGTTGCCGGAGTCGGCGCGCTTCATGACCGTGAAGGGGCAGCCGGCGGCGAAGATCGGTGCGGTGCTGGGCCGCGTTTGTCGCGCGAACCTGGCGCAGTACGCCAGCTTCGAAGTCAACGAACCGGCGCCGCCGAGCAAGCAGCCGCTGGCGGTGCTGTTCTCGTCCGGATACGGGCTGCGCACGATCGCGCTGTGGGTCACCTACTTCATGGGCTTGCTGGTGATCTATCTGACGACCAGCTGGTTGCCGATGATGATCAAGGATGCCGGCCTGCCGATCGAGCGTGCCGCGCAGATCACGGCGATGTTCCAGCTCGGTGGCACGGTCGGCGCCATTATCGTCGGCCTGGCGATGGACCGCTTCGGCCCGAGCCGCATGGTTGGCCTGGCGTATTTCTTCGGCGCCATCGTCTTGCTGGTGCTCGGCTTCAACGGCGTGATGTCGGCGTGGATCGCACTACTGGTCGGCGCGGTTGGCTTCTTCCTCAGCGGTGCGCAGACCGGCCTCAATGCATTTGCGCCAGGCTGCTATCCGACGGTCGGCCGCGCGACCGGCGTCAGCTGGATGCTCGGCATCGGCCGCCTCGGCAGCATCCTCGGTTCGACCATCGGCGGCGTGCTGCTCAGCCAGGGCCTCGGCTTCCAGGCCATCTTCATGATCCTCGCGATCCCGGCCACCGCGGCTGCGCTGGCGATCTTCCGTGTCCGCACCACCACGCAGCCGGCCGCCGGCCGCGCGGCCTGAACTTACATCCGCAACGCTCATGATTATTGATTGTCACGGCCACTACACGACGGCGCCCAAAGCGCTCGAGGCGTGGCGCAACCTGCAGATCGCCGCCCTGTCGAACCCCAAGCGCGGCCCGAAGGCCGCCGATCTGAAGATCGGCGACGACGAGCTGCGCGAGACCATCGTCAACCATCAGCTGGCGAAGATGCGCGAGCGTGGTTCGGATCTGACGATCTTCTCGCCACGCGCCAGCTTCATGGCGCACCACATCGGCGATGTGGAAACATCGACGACGTGGGCGGCGATCTGCAACGAGCTGATCCATCGGATTACGACGCTGTTTCCGGATCAGTTCGCGGGCGCGGCGATGCTGCCGCAGTCACCGGGTGCCGACACCCGCAGTTGCATCGCCGAGATCGAACGCTGCGTCAATGAATATGGCTTCGTCGGCATCAACCTCAATCCGGACCCGTCGGGCGGCCACTGGCAGAGCCCGCCGCTGTCGGACCCGTACTGGTATCCGATTTACGAGAAGATGGTGGAGCTCGACATTCCGGCGATGGTGCATGTCAGCACCAGCTGCAATGCGTGCTTTCACACCACTGGCGCGCACTACATCAATGCCGACACCACGGCGTTCATGCAGTTTCTGACGTCTGACTTGTTCAAGGTGTTTCCGAAACTGCGCTTCGTCATTCCGCATGGTGGCGGCGCCGCGCCGTATCACTGGGGCCGCTATCGTGGACTGGCTCAGGAAATGAAGAAGCCGCCGCTGACCGAGCACCTTCTGCACAACCTGTTCTTCGATACCTGCGTCTATCACCAGCCGGGCATTGATCTGCTGACGAAGGTGATTCCGGCCGACAACGTGCTGTTCGCGTCCGAGATGATCGGCGCGGTTCGCGGCATCGATCCGCAGACCGGGCATTACTACGACGACACGCGTCGTTACATCGAGGCGGCGGCATTGAGCGACGACGACCGCCACAAAATCTTCGAGGGCAATGCGCGCCGCGTCTATCCGCGGCTCGATGCACGGCTCAAGGCCAAGGGCCTCTAAGGCCCGACAAGGACTATCGACATGCGTCTTAACGAACTCGGCATCGTCCGCCAGACCATCAACCGCGCCGACCGCGCCGCCGCCGATCGGCTCGGCAGCTTCGGCAGCGCCACCGTGCACGAAGCCATGGGCCGCGTCGGCCTGATGAAGCCGTACATGCGCCCGATCTACTCCGGCGAGCCGGTGTCCGGTACGGCGGTCACCGTACTGCTGCATCCTGGCGACAACTGGATGATGCATGTGGCCGCCGAGCAGATCCGCCCGGGCGACATCGTCGTGGCGGCGGTGACTGCCGAATGCACGGACGGCTTTTTTGGCGACCTGCTGGCGACCTCGTTCATGGCGCGTGGCGCGCGTGGCCTGATCATCGACGCCGGCGTGCGCGACACTCGTGAGCTGACCAGGATGGGCTTCCCGGTCTGGAGCAAGGCCGTCAGCGCCAAGGGCACGATCAAGGCGACGCTGGGCTCGGTCAACGTACCGGTGATCTGTGCCGGCGCCCGAGTCGAAGCGGGCGATGTGGTGGTCGCTGACGATGACGGCGTGGTCGTGGTGCCGGCGGCGATCGCTGCCGAAGTCGCTGACGCCGCCGCCGCGCGCGAAGCCAAGGAAGCCGAAAAGCGCGACATCCTGGCGTCCGGCGTTCTGGGGCTGGACCTCTATCAGATGCGCGAGCGTCTCAAGGAAGCGGGTCTCGCGTATGAATGAAGCGCCCTGCATGTGGATGCGTGGCGGCACGTCGAAGGGCGGGTACTTCCTCGCCGACGATCTGCCGTCCGATCGCGCGGCGCGCGACGCATTCCTGCTCGGCGCGATGGGCTCGCCCGATCGTCGCCAGATCGACGGCATGGGCGGCGCGGATCCGCTGACGTCCAAGGTTGCCATCGTGCGCCGCTCGCAGCGGCCGGGCATCGACGTCGATTATCTGTTTCTGCAGGTCTTCGTCGACCGACCGATCGTCAGCGACGCACAGAACTGCGGCAACATCCTCGCCGGTGTTGCGCCGTTCGCGATCGAACGCGGCCTGGTTGCCGCAAGCGATCCGCAGACCACGGTGCGCGTCTATCTGGAGAATTCGCGGCAGACCGCGATGATTCGTGTGCAGACGCCGGGGGGGCGGGTGCGCTACGGCGGCGATGCGCACATCGACGGGGTGCCCGGGACCGCCAGTCCGGTCGACGTGATGTTTCGTGATACTGCCGGTTCGAGCTGCGGCGCGCTGTTGCCGACTGGGCGGCCCGTTGATCACATCGATGGCATCGACGTGACCTGCATCGACAATGGCATGCCGCTGGTGATCATGAAGGCGGCCGACTTCGGCCTGAGTGGCCAGGAGACACGTGAGGCACTGGATGCCAACGTTGCCCTGAAGGCCAGGATCGAAGCCATACGCCTGCAAGCCGGCCAGCTGATGCAGCTGGGCGACGTCAGCGACAAGTCGGTGCCGAAGATGACGCTGGTCAGTCCGGCGACTCAGGGCGGCCATCTGTCGACACGCAGCTTCATTCCGCATCGCTGTCACGCGTCGATCGGGGTCTTTGCCGCGGTGACGGCTGCCACCGCGGCGGCACTCGATGACACGGTCGCCGCGTCACCGGCCACGTTGCCATCCGGTAAGCGCAAGGAGATGTTGATCGAACACCCCAGCGGCGCGACGCGGGTGCTGGTCGAGATCGGCGCAGCGCCGGACGATATCGAATCCGGCATTGTGCTGACGGCGCGCAAGCTGTTCGACGGCGTTGTGTATGCGCCGGAGACGGCGGAGGGCGGTCGATGAACGCTGTCCTCGTTTTGACTCGATTCTGCGAAATCTGCGGCGTTGCCATGCGCCGCGCCATTCGCGCGTATTAGCTTTTCGGAGGAATCATGGCTCGCATCATCGGCGGCATCGGGGTCTCGCATACGCCCACCATCGGCTTCGCGTACGACACCCACAAGCAGAAGGACCCGGCATGGGCGCCGATCTTCGACGGTTTTGAGCCGGTGCGGTGCTGGCTGGCCGAGCGCAAGCCGGACGCCGTCGTCTATATCTTCAACGACCACGTCACCTCGTTCTTCTTCGATCACTACTCGACGTTCGCGTTGGGCATCGACCGCGAATACCGCGTGGCCGACGAAGGCGGAGGTGCACGACATCTGCCGGCGATGCCCGGCCATCCGGAGTTGTCGCGGCATATCGCAATGGGCCTGGCCGCCGATGAGTTCGACATGTCCTATTTTCAGGACAAGCCGCTCGATCATGGCTTCTTCTCGCCGATGTCAGTCCTGCTCGACCGCGAAGGCGGGCAGTGGCCGACGCGCGTCGTGCCGTTGCAGATCGGGGTGCTGCAGTTCCCAATTCCCAGTGCCTCGCGTTGCTACAAGCTGGGCCAGGCGGTTCGCCGCGCGATCGAGTGCTATCCCGAGGACATCGATGTGGCGATCATCGCCACCGGCGGTCTGTCGCATCAGGTGCACGGCGAGCGCTCCGGCTTCAATAACGTCGAGTGGGATCGTGCCTTCGTCGAGGCGGTTGCACGCGATCCGCAAAGCCTGCTCGGCATCACGCACGCCGAATACGCGACGCTGGGGGGGCTCGAAGGCGCCGAGGTCATCATGTGGCTGGTGATGCGCGGCGCGCTGTCGTCGAACGTCAAGGTGCTGCACAACTCGGCCTATCTGCCGTCGGTAACCAATATCGCCACACTGCTGCTGGAGAACGAGGCGCAGGTCGTGCCGGAAGCAGAGCTCGAACGCCGGCGTCAGCGCATGGGTGCGCAGCTGCGCGGCATCGACAACATCGAAGGGACCTATCCGTTCGATCACGCGCGCAGCCTCAAGGGCTATCGGGTCAACAAATTCCTGCACGATCTCGTCGAGCCGGCGAAGCGTGAACGCTTCCGCGACGATCAGGATACGGCTATGCGCGACGCAGGCCTCAGCGACGAGGAGTGCGACTTCATTCGCCGCCTCGACTGGCGCGCCATGATCCGTTACGGCGTCAGCTTCTTCGTGATGGAAAAGCTGGCGGCGGTAGTGGGGGTGCCGAACCCGCAGATTTACGCAGCGATGCGTGGCGAGTCGCTCGAAGATTTTTTGAAGACGCGTAACACGCAGGTGACTTATTCGGTGGCCGGCGATGTGCCCGAGAACGGTGGCGGCTAGCGCCTAGTACCGCCGACGCGCGACGGCCTTTCGCTGAGGCTGTCGCAACAAACATCGGGGCAGGCTCTCGCCCCGAACCGATCGTCAGACGAACCAAGCCGCCGGCATCCGCCCGCGGTAACGGGTGGGGCATGCCGGCGGTTCGCGACAGCAGGATCAGGAGAGCCATATGACACAAGTGAGGAGAGACTGATGTTTACATTCAAGTTGGCGATGCCACAGCTGCACTGGGGTGTCTGTGTGGTCGCCGTCGCTGCGGGGCTGGCGATGGTGACGGGGACCGCGCAGGCGGACGATGCGACCGAGGCGCAGATCCGTGAACTCAAGGCGACGATCCAGGCGCTGTCGCAAAAGGTCGACGCCTTGCAGGCGCAGCAGCAGGCGCCGACGCCGGTCGCGCAGGCCAGTAAACCTGGCCCGGTTGATTCGCTGCTCAGTGCGTTGCCGGTCGGCGTGAAAATCTATGGCCAGCTCGACAGCGGTGTTGAGCGAGTGTCCAATGTCGGGGACGACGCGAAGACGGTCTTTCGCGTGCCGACCACCAGCGGCAGCATGTACAGCAATCTGGGCTTCGATTTTCGCAGCAAGGGCAACGGATGGCTGGCGGCGATCGGTAAGGCCGAGATGGGCCTGTATCTCGATACCGGCTCGTCGGGGCAGGGCGGCCGCCTGTTCGGTCGCCAGTTCTACATCGGTGTCGATACGCCGGCCGGCAGCCTGACCTTCGGACGCCAGTACTCGATGATGTACGGCGGTGTCAGCCTGATTGCCGCCGACCTGCTCGGCCCGAACATCTACGGCCTCGGCTCGATTGACGCCTACATTCCGAACGCCCGTGCCGACAACGCAATCGTCTATCGCGGCAGTTTCGGTCCACTCTCGCTTGGTGCCCTGTACAGCTTCGGGCGCAATACGGTCAGTGGTTCGGTGCCGCAGTCTGGCGTCTGCGCCGGTGAAAGCGCGTCGAGCAGCGCGAGATGCACCAGCTGGTCGGCGATGATCAAGTATGACGACACGCATTACGGCGCGGCGTTCGCGATCGATACGCAGAAGGGCGGCTCCGGCGCCGTCGCCAGCTTCTTCAACGGCACCAGCGCGATCGACACCGGCACCGCCGGTGACGAGGATCGGCGCATGACCTTGAACGGTTACGTGCGTTTCGGCGATCTCAAGCTCGGCAGCGGCTGGCTGGGCCGCAAGGTCGATACCGACGCCGCCGACGTCAAGCAGAACGTCTACTGGCTGCAGGCCTATTACAGCCTCACGCCGAAGTGGATGGTCGACGGCGGCATCTTCCACATCCTCAACGATCTGGCCGACCAGCATTCGGATATGTTCGCTGGCCGCGTCACCTACAAGATTGACGATCAGCTGGTGACCTATGTCACCGCCGGCTATGTCGACAATGCCGGCAACGTTGGCTACAGCGTGTCCGGCGGTGGCTCCGGAACGGCGCCGGCGCTCGGTAACAATCAGCTCGGCACCATGGTCGGATTGCGCTATCGCTTTCACTGAGGTTCGCCGTGCGGTGAACAAGCCCCGCGATCGCCATCGATCGCAGGGCTTTTTTGCTTTTCGGGGATTCGCATTCGAGCCGCTCGGCGCTCCGGTCCGCGCCGTGGGTCTGGGCCGGCTTGTGGCGCAGTCGAGCGCCGAAGATCGCCGCCTAACGGCGTCGGCGATGCTGGTGATTTCTATATTTATCTAATTAGATCAATAAATTAATAAAGAATCAGCAAGATTCTATGGCGTCCGCAGATTTCAAATTTCAAGTGCGGGTTGTGCCTGCCTAGACTGAAATCCATCGATGCAGTCCGCCGGTTCTTGCGGCAGCGAACCGACTTCATCCGCGCACTCACCAAGACGCGAAGACGGATTGCAGCAATACAAAGATCGGTAGGAGAACCCGATGCGGAATTTGAAGCTGGTCGGCACTGCGGTGACCCGGCCTGAGGCAGTCGGCTCGCTTTACATGCTGGGTGGCGACGGTGAATGGAAGCTCGCCGACGGCATTCCCAAGGACGCGTCGGTGCAGGCGATCACGCCGCATCCGACGCGCCCGGATCTGGTGTTTCTTGCGACGCGCAAGGGCCTTTATCGCTCTGATGACGGCGGTGCGACGTGGGCGCGGATCGACGTCACCGATGAGACGCCGCAGTTCTGGAGCATCGTCGTCAGCCCCCACGATCCGGACCTGCTGATTGCCGGGACGGCGCCGGTCGGTTTCTATCGCAGCACCGACTGCGGCCAGACCTGGACGAAGTGCAGGGGCGAATTTCCCGAACGCTACAAGATCTCGTTCGGCGGCTCGCGGACGATGCGCGTGGCGTTTCACCCGACCGATCCAAAGCTGCTCTACGCGGTGGCCGAGATCAACGGACTCTACGTCAGCGAAGACGGCGGCCAGAGCTGGCGCGCCGAGCCGGCCGGTCTTTCGGCGTTGGCGGCGATGCCGCACCTGAAGAATACCGAGCTGACCGACGACGATACCGAAGGCATGTTCGATGCGCATGCGGTATCGACGACGACGGCGAGGCCGGATTCGATTTTCTACATCTGCCGCATGGGCATCTTTGAAAGCCAGGATCGTGGCAAAAGCTTCCGCGACCTCGATGTCAAACGATTCGCACCGTTCAACTATTCCCGGGAGTGCCGCTTCGTCTACGGCGAGCCGCGCAAGATGTATGCGTGCTTCAGTATCTCGTCGCGCAGCGAGGCGGGCGCCTTGTATGGCAGTGACGATCTTGGCGAAACCTGGCATCGCGCCGACGCAGCCGTGACGCCGCGCAGCACGATGATGGGTTTTGGCGCGCACGTCAGCGATCCCGACGGCCTGGTCACGGTGACGCGTCACGGCCAGGTCTTCTACACGACGGACGGCTGCGCGAGCTGGTCAGAGAGGCAACTTCCCGCGGATGCCGGTGACGCGTTCTGCGGCGCCATTCTCTGATCACGAATCCATAACGAGTACCCCATGTCCGAAAGACTCAATGGCATCATCCGCGCGCTTGAAAGCGGCCGCGGCATCTCGTTCACCTCGTTCATGCAGGCCGAGATCGAGAACGCTGTGGCCTTCGCACAGGCGCCGAACGACGGCGTTGTCTTCGAGCTTGAGCACAACACCTGGGACATTCGCGCCCTGCGCGTCGCCATGCAGTTTCTGCTGCTGCGCGAGCGCATCGTCAAGATGGGCTCGGTGGCCAACCCGATGACCCCGCTGGTGCGTATCCCGGCCAGCGGCAGCGAGATGAATCAGTGGTTCGCCAAGCAGGCGCTGGACCTCGGCGCTTACGGCATCGTCTGGCCGCGCATCAGCACAGCGGAGGAGGCCTACAACGCCGTCGCCGCGTGTCGCTATCCGCGCCTGCCGAGCGCCCCGTTGTATGAGCCCAAGGGTTTACGCGGCGACGCGCCGATGCCGGCGGCGCGCTACTGGGGGCTTTCTCAGCAGGCTTACTACAAGAAGGCCGACGTCTGGCCGCTGGTGCCGGACGGCGAAATTCTCGTGGTGCTGATGATCGAGGACACCACCGCGATCCATAACCTCGAAACCATCCTCAAGCAGGTGCCGGGCATCGGCGTGCTGCTGATCGGCGAGGGCGATCTGACTCAGGAACTGGGCTGCCCGCGCGACTATGAAAATCCCGAGTTACTGCGGCTGATGGCGCACGTGCGCGAGGTTGGCAAGGCATTCAACGTGCCGGTCGGCCATCCGCATGTGACCAAGGACAACGCCGCGCGCGTGATCGAGGAAGGCTATCGCTTCCTGATGACGTATCCGCAGCGCGACTTCTCTGCGCTGAAGGCCGGCATGCAGTTGACCGGCCGCGCCTGACGGCGGCGTGCCGAAATTTCAGGAAACGAACATGACGGAAAAGCTGTCTATCGTTCTGGGTCGTCACGGTCAGGTTCAGGACCTGCGAGATCGCCGTGTGACGGTGCCCGGATTCGAATTGGAATTTACCGAGGTCAAGCGCATGCCCGACGCCTATCGGGCGATGGCAAGAACGCAGCCCTATGACGTCTGCGAAATGGCGCCGACGTCGTATCTGATGGCGCGTGCGGCCGGTGCACCGATTACCGCGCTGCCGCTGCCGATGACGCGCCGCTTTCGCCACAAGGGCCTGCAGCGCCTGCGCAGTTCGGATATCCGCGGGCCGAAGGACCTGGAAGGCCGGACGATCGGTGTGCGTGCCTATTCGGTGACGGCCGCGACGTGGACGCGCGGCATTCTCGCCGACGACTACGGTCTCGACAGCGGCAAAGTCCACTGGCTGACCGAAGAGGATGAAAACGTCGAGGGCACGGTGCTGCCGGCCAACGTCCGTCGCATCACCGCCGGCGAGACGCTGGGCGCGATGATGATGCGCGGCGAGATCGACGCCGGGTTTGCCGGTCTGGCCGGTCTCGGCGCCGGCCTGGAGAGCGAGCTGGTCGACGTGGTCCCGGATGCCGCGACGCGCGAGCCGGACTGGTTCCGCCGCACCGGCATTTATCCGCTGCATGGCGTCATCGTTGTGCGCAACGATGTGCTGACCCGCCATCCGCGGCTGCCGCTGGTGTTGTTCGATGCTTTCATGCAGGCGAAGGAGAACTATCTCGCGCGGGTGCGCTCGGGCGAAGCGGCGGCGGCCGAGGATCAGCGCTACATGAAACTCGCCGAGCTGGTCGGCGACCCGTTGCCGTACGGCCTCGACGAGAACCGAGCGTCGTTCGCGGCGCTGGTGCGCTACGCGCATCGCCAGGGGCTGATTCCGAGCGAGCCGCCGCTGGAAGCGGCGTTCCCGGATCCCCGCACCCCCGCCACGCAGAGGAAAACGGCATGAGTCACGGAGATATGGAAAAGATCGAGACCGCGCGCCTGTCGGCGATGATGGGCAGCTATCCGAAGACCGCGCCGCTGAAGGACGCGACGCTGACGTCGCCACTGCTACGGCTGGACTTCGCGCCGATCGAGGTCGCGCAGAAGGGCTTCAAGGATGTCGTGCGCGGCGTCAAGTTCGACGTGGCGGAACTGGCGATCATCACCTTCCTGCAGGCGTTCGAGGCGGGCAAGCCATACCGCCTGCTGCCGTTCGTGATGAACGGTGGATTCCATCACAAGAGCATCGTCTGTCGCAGCGACGACTCGCTGGCGCCGTCGCAGCTCGCCGGCAAGCGCGTGGCAATGCGTGCGTATACGCAGACCACGCCGACCTGGGTGCGCGGCATTCTTTGTGACGATTACGGCGTATCGCTGCCGGACGTGCGCTGGCTCAATCAGGAGGGCGCGCACGTCGAGGGCTACGAAGAGCCGCAATGGGTGACGCGCATCGAATCGCAGCTGAGCCTCGAGCAGATGCTGCGCGCCGGCGAGGTCGACGCGATCATCGCCGGCGGCGGGCTGTCCGGCGGGCCGGGCATCCGGCCGCTGATCGACAATCCGCGCGAGGCGGCGCTCGAATGGCACCGTCGTACCGGTGTCGTGCCGATCAATCACGTCGTGACGATTCGCGCCGAGATCGCCGAGCAGCGTCCGGACCTGGTGCGTGAGGTCTATCGTCTGCTGATCGACGCGCGCAAGGCCTCCGGGCAGATGGCGCCGGGCGATGGGCCTGATCTGCAGCCGTTCGGCTTCGAGCCGATGCGTGCATCGCTAGAGATGGCGGTTCGTTATGCCCACGAACAGAAGCTGATCAGCCGCCGCTACGCGCTCGATGAGCTGTATGGCAGCGTTGCTGCCGCGCTGGCCTGAATCAGACTGCGCCGACCACAACCATTCATCTTAGAGGAGAGTGTCTTGGCTTCACCGATTTCAGGCATGGCGTTCGTCCGGCTCAGTGCCCCCGACCTCGGTCGCATGCAGGCGTTCCTCGAGGACTTCGGCATGGTGCTGGTACACCGCGACGAAAAGCGCATGTACATGCGCGGCGTCGGTGACGCGCCGTTCCTGCATGTCACCGAGCTTGGCGAGCCGGGCGTTGTCAGCTTCGGCTATCAGCTGCGCGGTGACGAGCAGCTCGCCGAGGTCGCGAAGCTGCCGGAGTCGCAGGGCATCGAAACCTTCGATGCGCCCGGCGGCGGCAAGCGCGTCCGCCTGCGAGATCTGAACGGCTTCACGATCGAGCTGGTCGCCGGCCAGCAGCGCGCCGAGACGCTGGCGGCGCGGCCCATCGTGCGCGGGCCAGACGGCGAAAGTCGCTCGCTCAGCTCTGCGCGCGTGGTACGCCTGGCGCATACCGCGTACATGACGCCGAACCTGCCGGAGACGATCGCCTGGTACCAGCGCACGCTGGGTCTGCTGCCGACCGACGAGTTGTACGTCGGCCAGTCCGACAACGTCATCGGCCAGTTCGATCGCCTCGATCTCGGCGATACGCTGGTCGACCATCACGTGCTGTTCATGCTGCGTGGTCCGCGGGCCGGCATGCACCACGCGTCGTTTCAGGTCGAGGGTGTCGACGACATCTTCTTCGGCTTCGATCACATGCGCATGCGCGATCACGATCACGTGCGCGGTATTGGTCGTCACGCGCTCGGCAGTCAGATCTTCAACTACTGGATGAGCCCGTTCGAGCAGATGCACGAGCACTGGATCTCGCATGAGCGCATGAACGCGCACAGTCGTTTCAATCGCATCCAGATCGGCGAAGGCATGAGCTATGACACCGGCGATCGTCCGCCGGAGCGCTTCACCAAACAGGTCTCGCCGGTCGTCGCCTGGCCGCAGTGAGCGGCGCGACCCATACGAATCTTTCGGAGCCACACCATGATTATTGACTGCCACGGCCACTTCACGACGGCGCCGAAGGCGCTGCGCGAGTGGCGGGAGCGGCAGCTTGCGAACCAGGGCGGTGTGCTCGGCGCGCCGCTGCAGATTTCCGACGATGAGCTGCGTACGGCGCTGCAGGGCAAGCAGCTCAAGGAACAGGCCGAGCGCGGCCTCGACATGACGCTGTTCTCGCCGATCGCCGGACAGATGGGCCATCACCTCGGCACGCTCGAGCAGAGCATCGAGTGGTCGACCGTCGCCAACGATCTGATCGCCCGCGTCAGTGAGCTGTATCCGGACAACTTCACGGGCGTCTGTCAGCTGCCGCAGTCGCCAGGCAAGGACCTGCAGGCCTGCGTACGCGAGCTGGAACGCTGCGTCACCGAACTCGGCTTCGTCGGCTGCAACCTCAATCCGGACCCGTCCGGAGGCTACTGGACCGATCCGCCGATCACCGACCGCGTCTACTACCCGCTGTACGAGAAGATGGTTGAGCTCGATGTGCCGGCGATGATTCACGTCAGCAGCTCGTGCAATCCGTGTTTCCACCACGTCGGCGCGCACTATCTCAACGGCGATACGACGGTGTTCATGCAGTTGCTGCTGGCGCCGCAGCTGTTCAAGGACTTTCCGACGCTGCGCTTCGTCATTCCGCACGGCGGCGGCGCGGTGCCCTACCACTGGGGGCGTTACCGTGGCCTGGCGCAGGACATGGGTATGCAGATGCTCGACCAGGGGCTGCTCAACAACGTGTTCTTCGACACCTGCGTCTATCACCAGGCCGGCATCGATCTGCTGACCCGCGTGATCCCGCACCAGAACATCATCTTCGGCTCGGAAATGATCGGCGCCGTGAAGGGCATCGATCCGGAAACCGGCCATCACTACGACGACACCAAGCGCTATGTCGGAGCGACGCCGCATCTGTGCGACACGCACAGGCACGAGGTGTTCGCCGACAACGCGCTGAAGGTCTATCCGCGTCTGCGGCAGAAGCTGGACGCGTAAGCGAGAAAGAGGAAATCACGATATGGATCTAGGAATCGCCGGAAAGAAGGCCGTGGTCTGCGCATCGTCGCGCGGCCTGGGCCTGGCCTGCGCGACCTCGCTGTCCCACGAGGGTTGCATCGTCTACCTCAACGGTCGCAATCAGGACGTGCTCGAAGCGGCGGCCGCCGCGATCGAAGTGGAAACCGGCCGCCGCCCGCAGCTGATCGTCGCCGATCTCGACACCGAGGAAGGGCGCGCCAGGATCGTTGCGGCGTGCCCGGAGCCGGACATTCTGGTCAACAACAATGCCGGTCCGGCGCCGGGGCGTATCGCCGACTGGTCCCGCGAGGATTGGCTGGCCGGCGTGGAATCCAACATGCTCGCGCCGATTTTTCTGATCAAGGCCTATCTGCCGGGCATGCGCGCGCGCAAGTTTGGCCGCATCGTCAACATCACCTCGGCGATGGTGAAATCGCCGAGCGTCAATATGGGTCTGTCGGCCGCGGTGCGTGCGGCGCTGACTGCCTTGTGCAAGTCCGTGCAGCGCGAAAGCGTCATCGACAACGTGACCATCAACAACCTGCTTCCGGAGCGCTTCGATACCGATCGTCAGCGCTATATGGCCGAAAAGGTCGCCCAGCGCGAAAGCTGTTCGATCGAAGAGGCCAAGGTGCGCATCGCCAACACCATTGCCGCCAAGCGGCTCGGCCGTCCCCGGGAATTCGGTGACGCCTGCGCCTATCTGTGCAGCGAGCAGGCCAGCTATCTCTCCGGCCAGAACCTGCAGCTCGACGGCGGCTCGTACGCCGGCCTGGTCTGAAAGGAGGACCGAACATGACGAAATACTGCAGCTTCAAGATCGGTGATCGCACGTCCTACGGTTTGGTCGTCGGCGACGGCGTGATCGATCTCGGCAAGCGCTTCTACGCCCAGTACGCTGATCTCAAGGCGCTGATCGCGGCCGGCCTGCCGGAGCGCGTCGCCGAGGCGGCATCGGATGCGCCGGACTATGCGCTGGCCGACATCACCTTCCTGCCGCCGATCGCCGACCCGGTGCACATCTGGTGTCTGGCGCTGAACTACGTCGAGCATCACAGCGAGGTGCAGAGCGCCGGTCGTGTGCAGGAGTTGCCAAAGCAGCCGGCGCTGTTCGCGCGGGCTCGCGATTCGCTGACGGGCCACGGCCAGCCGCTGCTGCATCCGGGCGTCAGCGAACAGTTCGACTTCGAGGCCGAGCTGGTGGTCGTCATCGGCAAGCCGGGCTATCGCGTCAGTCAGGCCGACGCGATGTCGCATATCGCCGGCTACACGATCATGAACGAAGGCAGCGTGCGCGACTGGCAGTTCCACACCCGGCAGATCACGCCGGGCAAGAACTTCTACCGCAGCGGTTCGATTGGCCCGTGGATCGTGCCGGCCAGCGAAGTCGGCGACGTCGATGCACTGCGCATCCAGACGCGCCTCAACGGTGAGCTGATGCAGGACGACGTGGCAGCGAGCATGGTGCACAAGATTCCGCGCTTCATCGAGTACGTCTCGACCATTGCGCCGCTGCATCCGGGCGATATTCTGGCGACCGGCACCCCGAGCGGCGTCGGGTTCTCGCGCAAGTCGCCCGTCTTCATGAAGCCTGGCGACGTCTGCGAGATCACGATCGACGGCGTCGGTGTGCTAAGCAACCGCGTCGAGCGCGACTAGCGTTTTCGGGCTGGACGACGGTCGACATGGGCATTCCGGTGACATTCCCCGTGGACCAGCAAAAGCAGACGGCGCCGGCGGGCGCGGATGGTGGTGGCGAGCGCACACAGCGCGAGCTGCCGAGTCTTTGGCAGTTGCGCGTGTTCGAGGCGGTGGCGCGGCACGAAAACGTCACCCAGGCTTCGCACGAGCTGTTGCGTTCGCAGCCGGCGATCACTTCGTGCATCGCCGAATTCGAGCAGTTGCTCGGCGCCAGCCTGTTCGATCGCTCGACCACCGGCACCTATCTGACGTCGGCCGGCGTCGCGGCGCTGGTGCGCACGCGGCGCATCCTCAAATCGGCCGAGGAGGCGGTGGTGCTGCTCGACAGCACGCGCAACGTCACGCCGCTGGCGCTGGCCGGCGGTATCACGCGCACGCAGATGCGGTGTCTGATCGCGATCGAGGAGTGTGGTTCATTCCGCGCCGCGGCACGCATGCTCGGCATCACCGAGGCATCGCTGCAGCGCGCGGCACGCACCCTTGAACAGAACCTCGGTGGCGAGTTGTACCGGCGTTCGGCGCTTGGTGTGCAGACCACTGACGTCGGCAAGACCTTCGCACAGGGCCTGAAGCGGGTCATGCAGCAGATCGCGGCGATGGTCGACACGCTCAACGCGTACGAGGCGCCCAAGGACCGCCGCATCACCGTCGGCGTGCTGATCCTCGATCCGTCGATCCTCATCGTCAACGCGATCCGCGAGCTCGGCAAGCAGTTCCCGGACACGCGCGTGGTCGTTGTCAACGGTACCTACGACGCGCTGCTCAACAAGCTGCTGCGTGACGAGATCGACTGCATCATCGGTCTGCTCAAACAGCCCGATCCGGCGTTCGACTTCGTCGAGGAGGCGCTCTACCGCGAGCAGTACTGCGTGGTTGCGCGGCGCGATCATCCACTGATGCACGAACCGGCGGTCACGGTCGAGTCGCTGCGCGAATACCAGTGGGTATTGCCACCAAAGGGCTCGCCGCGCCGCGAGGCCTATGAGCACCTGTTTTCGGAAGGCACGCCGCCGCCGGCGAGCATCGAGACGTACTCGCTGTCGACGATCCGCATCACGCTGTCCGACACCGACATGCTGACGGTGCTGAGCTGGACCGAGGTGCTCAGCGAGCGTCGCTTCGGGCTGCTCGGGCCGCTGCCGATCGAAGTGTCCTGGGACAGCCCGATCGTCGGCATCACGACGCGGCGCGAGTGGCAGCCGAACGAGGTGCAGGCGGCGTTCCTCAAGCATCTCAAGCGCAATGCGGCGGCGATCGCCGCCGACAACCGACATCGCGTAGCGGACAACAGTCCATAAAACCAGCGGTGCAAGACAAGGCTGCTGCCAATCCCGGCAGTGGTCACGGGCGGCGGCTGTCCTGAAGACGGCCGATACGACCTGAATCGAGGAGGAGGCACTTATGTTGGACGCACAAATCGGGCGCAGCCCATTTCAGGAGCAGGCCAGCCTGTCGAACCACCAGCGCGCGTTGCTGGCGATGGTCGGTATCGGCAGCATGCTCGAATTCTGGGACGCCTATCTGATCGGCTTCATCATGGCGTTTCTGATCAAGCCCTGGGGCCTGACCTACGGGATCATGGGCGCGGTGTTGCTGTCATCGGGCGCCGGCGCCGTGATCGGCGGCGTGGTCTGGGGGGCGATTGCCGATCGCTACGGCCGCAAGCCGGTGTTCATCGCGTCGCTGCTGATGCTGGCCGCGACCAGCGTCGGCCTGGCGTTGACGCCGGAGCGCGGCTGGATCTACATGACCGTGCTGCGCACCATCGTCGGCTTCTGCACGGCCGGCTACTTCATCCAGGTCGCACTCGTGCACGAGTTTATTCCGCCGAAGCGGCGCGGTATGTTGACCGGTGTAGTTTCGGCGATCACGACCGGTGGTCTGCTGCTCGGCGCATTCAGTGGCGCCTACCTGATTCCGACGCTGGGCTGGCGCTGGACCTTCGCGTTCGGTGCGGCGCCGGCGGTCATCGCGCTGATCGGCGCGTTCCACATTCCCGAGTCCCCGCGCTGGCTGAGTCTGCAGGGCCGCGAGCAGGATGCGCGCAAGGCGATCGGCTGGGGGCTCGGTCGCGACGGTTACGACGGCGAGATCGACGTGCCGAAGCCGGTCAGGACGCGTTGGCTGCAGATCTTTGAATGCCCGCGCAACGTGCTGACGACGACGCTGATCAACATGGGCCTGATCGCCGGCTACTACGGCATCGTGCTGTGGGCGCCGATGCTGCTCGCGCAGATCCAGAAGATCGATCCGGCGCAGGCCTCGAAGTTGATGATCGTGTTCAGCCTGCTCGGCATCGTCTCGCGTCTGACCGCGGCCAAGCTGTCCGACCGCATCGGCCGGCGCAAGACCGGTGGCTATTTCGCACTGGTCGCCGGCCTGGCGATTCTTTTCGCCGGCTACGTCGGCCACGGCGATCTGCTGACCGTCTCGCTGTTCTGGGTGCCGTTGCTGGTGGCGTTTGTCTTTGCCGACGGCAGCTTCTCGGTCTGCGCGCTGTACTCGACCGAGATCTGGCCGTCGCGCCTGCGCGGCAGCGGCTCCGGCTATGCCGGGCTTGCGGGCTCGATCGGCAAGATCATCGGCCCGCTGGGCCTGGCGCTGGTCGCCGGCTCGAGCAACATCGTGCATCCGTCGGCCACCGTGACGGCGATCGTGCCGGCTTTCGCGTTCCTCGGCGCCTGCCTGCTGGTCTGCGGTCTGACCTATCTGCTGATCGGCATCGAGGTGCGCGGCCGCTCGCTCGAATCGATCGATCACGGTTACGACACCGGCGAAGGCGCGCCATCCGCCGCCGGCAGCGCCAAACCGCAGCATGTGCGCGGCTGAGCGTTCTCGCGCAGGGCAGGGCACGTTGCGCGTGCCCTGCCGTTTTCACTTTTGAAGTTTTTGGAATTCATCGGGTTTTGTGCGAATCCTCTTTTTGCGCTGCACAAACAGCAAAAACGGATGACGCGAGCAGCTTTTTGATTGGTCGCAGGAATCGGCTGAAAAATAGACTCGATGTCAATGGAGCAGTGATGGCTGCAGCGATTGATTCTGCTGCCTCGCGTGCCGACGGCACCGCGACGCCATCAGCCTGAACAAGTGTGAGCCGCCTATGGCTCGCGAACAACGGAAAGAGGATGAACAAGATTCGTGTGGGAATGATCGTTCCGTCGTTGAACACGATCGCCGAGGACGACTTCCGCGCCTTCTGTCCGCCCGAGGTGGCTTATCACGTGCACCGCCTGCGGCTGCGCAAGGAAGGTGGCCGCGTGACGATGGACAGCCTGATCGAAGCGCACCGTCAGGCCGTTGACGAGGCTGGCTATCTCAAGGACCTGTCGCCGACCGCGATCGCCTTCAACTGCACCGGCGCCAGCGTCGCCTGCGGTAGCGACGGTGACGAAAAGCTTGCTGTGCAGATGACCGAGGCGCTCGGGGTGCCGGCGACCAACACCATGGTCGCGATCAAGCAGGCGCTGCGCACGCTCGGAGCCCAGCGCGTGCTGCACATCTGCCCGTTCACCAACGAATTCTCGCGCATCGAGCGCGAAGCGCTGCTCGGCGCCGGCATCAGCGTGGCCGGCACCGTGTCGCTGGATTTCACCGATGCCAAGGTGGCGGCGCGGATGGCGCCGCAGCAGATCACCGACTTCGTGCGACAGAACCTCGACGACGCGGTCGGCTCGGTCTTGCTGTCGTGCGCCAACGTCCGAGCCTTCGAGGCCGCCGACGAGCTGGAAGCGGCGATCGGTTTGCCGGTCGTGACCAGCAACCAGGCGATGTTGTGGGGCGTGCTCAAGGACGCTGGCTGGAAAGGGCGCATCGACGGCGGCGGCCGTTTGCTGCGCGCGCTGGCCTGAAGCGCGACGCCATGAAACCCACGAATCAAGACCGCAAGATGCAGATCGTCGATTCACAGATCCACGTCTGGGCCGACGGTGAGTCGACAGGCCATCACCGGCGCGCGCCGATCACCGGCGCCGTGCTCGATGTCGAGATGCGCCAGGCTGGTGTCGACCGCGTCGTGCTGGTCCCGCCGCTGTGGGATCCGCACGGCAGTGCCTATTCTTTGCAGCTGGCGCAGCGGGCGCCCGAGCGCTTTTCGGTGATGGGCGTGATGGAGCCGGACATCGCCGACCCGGTGGCCCAGCTGCATGCCTGGCAGCAGACGCCGGGCATGCGCGGCATCCGCTTTCTGTTCAACGCCGCCGATCGCTTGCGGTCGCTGCATGACGGACGCTTTGAAGCGGTCTGGCCCGAAGCCGAAAGGCTCGGCGTGCCGGTGGCGATGCTGGCGCCGAATCATCTGCAGATCGCCGACGACATCGCGCGCCGCTTCCCAGGCCTGCGCATCATCGTCGATCACCTGGGCGTGCCGCGCGGTGCCACCGGGCCGAGCGCGTTCGATCACCTCGGCGAGCTACTGGCGCTGGCCGCGTATCCGAACGTCTCGGTGAAAGCTGTCGGCGTCGGCGACTACGCGCTCGATCCGTATCCGTTCCGCTCGCTGCAGGACACGCTGCAACGCGTGTTCGAAGCCTTTGGTCCGGAACGTGTCATATGGGGCAGTGACCTGTCCCGGCTGCATCACCCGTACCGGCAGTGCGTGAGCCATTTCTGCGAAACGTTGCCGTGGCTGTCCAAGGACGATCTGGCGCTGGTGATGGGCGGCAACATCTGTCGCCTGCTCGGGTGGAGCTAGATCCGAACGTCGTATATTTAAATGTCGTCCCGCACAAGCGCAAAAAACAAAGCGGGACATGAGGAGGAGAGCAATGCTTAGACCAGGCAGCTGGCCCTGCATCATTTTGTTGTACATCTACGGCATGCTGGCGACGTCGCTGGTGACGCAGGCGGTGCCGATCATTGGCGACATCGCGCAGCGCTTCGGCTTGTCGCACACGATGTCCGGCTGGGTTATCTCGATCCCGTCGCTGATCACCGCGATTGGTGCGTTGCTCGGCGGCTGGCTGATCGATCGTGTCGGCGACAAGCGCGTGATCTTCGCCGGTTCGATGTTCGCGCTGGTCGGCAATATCGGCGTGTTCTTCTCGCACAGTCTCGGCATGCTGTTCTTCAGCCGCTTGCTCGAAGGCGTCGGCTATCTGTCGCTGACGGTCGGTGCGGTGACGATGGTGATGCGCACGACCAGCGGGCCGCGCCGCAATATCGCGATCGGACTGTGGACGTCGCATACCGCGGTCGGCATCGGCCTGACCCTGAGCATTGTGGCGCCATTGGCCGGGCACGGTGATCAATGGCGCTGGGCGTTTGGTGGCCATGCCGTGCTGATGGCGCTGCTGGCGCTGGCGGCGCCGCTGCTGCCGGCCAAGACCGGCGACGAGGCGGCGCGTTCGTTGTCCGATATCTGGGAAGTGGTGAAGCGTCGCGCACCATATCGCGTGGCGTTGGCAGCCGGAGCGTCGGCGTTCATCCAGACCGGCATCATGGCGGCGCTGACGGTCTACCTGGCCAAGACCTTCTCGATTCCGATCAAGACCGCCGCCGGCATCGGTACGGTCGCCGAGGTGTTCGTCGTCATCGGCTGCGTGGCAGTCGGACATCTGCTGAAGGCCGGGCTCGGCGCGCGCCTGCTGGCACTGGTTGGCGGCCTCACGGTGCTGGCCGGTGGTATCGGCCTGTATCTGCCGGCGACGGCGCTGTCCGGTGCGGCGGTCGCGATCTGCACGTTCTCGATCGGCATCGGCCTGCTCAACGGTCTGATCTGGACCTTCGTGCCGGCGGCGGCGCCAAGCCTGGCAACGCTCGGTGTGACCAGTGGCCTGGTCTCGCAGGCCTGCTACCTGGGCGTGCTGCTCGGTCCGCCGGCGATCTTTTCCAGCTTGCATCCGGGCGGCTGGACCACCCGCGTCGGGTACGTGCTGATCGCCACGCTGCTGCAGCTGGCACCACTGCCGATCTGGACGCGCAAGGCGCGTCAGCCGGTCGCCGCGCAGAACGCACATCAGGTGCTCGGCCACGGCTAGCCACTAGACGCCGGTCGCAGGCGGCCGGCGTCCATCACCCAAGGACGTTGCAAATGTGGGGCGATGCCCCGCAGCGGGTGCGGCTGGCCCGCGACACGCCAGGGCACCGGCTGTCGGCTGCCTGGGCACTCAGATATGACGCGTTGTGATGGGACACGACGCGCAGCGGTACAGACCTAAATACGTGAGGAGAGTGTGATGAAAGGCATCAATCCATCGGGCTGGGGGCGGCGTGTCACACGCGGCACACGGCTGTTGCTGACCGCATCGGCGTGCGCGTTGGCGGGCCATTCCGTGCTGGTGGAGGCGGCAGCCCCGGGCGCCTATCGCGGGCCGCTGGCCGACATCGGCGACAAGCTCAATGATGCGGGCTTCTATCCGAACGTCTTCATCGGCGAGTGGTACATCTCCAACCCGAGTGCCGGCGTGCATGAGGGCAGCCATCAGTGGATGACACAGGTCAACGCTGGCTTCGACTATTACCTGGAGCCGCTGACCGGCCTCAAGGGTACGTCGATCCACTTCATGGAAGGCTATGTGCCTTGGATCACGCATCAGACGGCGCTCGATAACTACTTCACGCAGGCCGGCGACGTCATCAACGGCAGTGCATCGGGCTATGTGCCGATCAAGGCGCATCTGACGCGCTTCACGCTCGAACAGGAATTGTTCGACAAGCACCTGTTCATCGAGGGCGGCAAGGGCTACGTCAACGACTACGTGGCGCGTCCGGACTGCCTCAACGCGTTCCAGTGCATGAGCACGATCGCCATCACGCACAAGGCCAGTGGCTTCAACTTTCCGAACTATTCGAACTGGTTCGGGCGCGTCGGTTACAACGTCTCGCCCACGGTGAAAGTCCAGGGCATGTGGTACCAGTACGACAACAACGCCTCGCAGACCAATGGCTGGGAGGACTGGCGGCCGTCGAACTACAGCGCGTATCTCGTCGATCTGCAGTACAACGCGCAGCGTACGGCGCGGCCGGCGGCAGCCGAGATCATGGGCTACTACAACAAGATTCCGCAGACCGATCAGCTCTGCGCGACCTGCGACAAGGACGTCACGAACTGGCAGGGTGGCATCTTCGCCAGCGGTATGCAGACGCTGTGGCGCCCCGAGCCGGCCAGCCCGAAGATGCTGCAGGCCTTCGTGTCGGTTGGTACCGCGTTCAACGAAAAGCAGACGACCAGTCCGTCGGTTGGCGGCATGAACTACGCGCTCGACACCGGCCTGACGATGCACGCGCCGTTCAAGAGCCGGCCGCTGGACAGCTATTCGCTGCAGCTGACGATGGTGCAGCTGACCAAGGACGAGCAGACGTACCTGAAGAACCAGGGCTACGGTGATCCAGGCCGGCGCGAGTACTCGATCGGCGCCAGCGCGTTCTTCAACGTCTACGACTACATCTTCGTCAGCCCTTACGCCGAGTACCTGATCAACGCGAACGCGGCGTTCGCCGGCAACGACTACGTCAACCCGACGCATGCGCAGCCGTCCGACGGCCTCGGTGTGGGCATGATCATCACGATCCCGTTCACGCATCTGCTGGGGCTGAGCCCGGGCCGTTCGCCGTACGACGGCCACTACCCCTGATGACAATGGCCGGCGCGGTGTGCAGGCCGCGCCGGCTAGGTAACGAGGATCCGAATGCCGAACGGCGAACGCGTGGCACCGGCGAGCGGTGCCGTTCCGGGCGACGATCACATCGCAGCGCTGCGTCGCGCGTGGCGTGACCGCAACTTCATTCTCTACATCGGCAGCAACGCGATCGGCTGGGGCGGTACCTGGATCCAGCGTACGGCGATCGGCTGGTTGTCGTGGGAACTGACGCATTCGGCGTCGTGGGTCGGCATCGTGTCGCTGATTCAGTACTTGCCGCTGATCGTGCTCGGGCCGTTGTTTGGTGTCGTGCTCGATCGTCACGACCGCAAGCACTTTGCGCTTGGCGTGCAATGGGCGCTGACCTTGCTGGCCTCGGTGCTGTGCGCGGTCAAGGGCATGGGCTGGCTCGATCTGCGCATGCTGATCGTGCTCGGCGTGCTGCTCGGCTGCACCAACGGCGCGTACCAGCCGGTGCGGTTGGCGATCGTCCACGACGTCGTGCGCGGGCCGATGGTGACGCAGGCGATTGCGATCAACGCCGTGCTGTTCGCCGGCATGCGCCTGGTCGGCCCGGCGCTCGGCGGCATCCTGATCGCCACGGCCGGGTTGTCGTTGACGTTCATGGTCTGCGCGATCGCCTACGGACTGAGCGCCATCGCCTTGATTGCGCTGAAGACGCAGCCACATCAGCCGTCGGCATCGTCCGGCGGCCTCGGCTCGCAGTTCGCCGACGGTGTGCGCTACGCGCTGGCGACGCCGGCCGTGCGGTCGATGATGGCGCTGACCTTGATCACCTCAGTGATGGCGCGTGGCGTGCTGGAGCTGATGCCGGCCTATGCCGGCGGTGAGTTTCATCGCGGCAGCAGCGGTCTGGCGACGCTGATGTCGAGCATCGGCGGCGGCGCGATCGTCGCCGGCTGGCTGTTGTCGCACGGAGGTAATCGCCGCGTGCGCACGCTGATGTGGTACGCGTGTATCGGCAGCGGTCTGGCGGCCTTTACATTCGGCCTGATGCCGAACTTCGGCGGCGCGATTGCCGCTGCGGTGGTCATGGGGACGAGCACGACGCTGGCCAGCATCGGCCTGCAGGCGATCCTGCAGGGCGAGCTGGCGCCCGAATATCGCGGCCGCGTGATCGGCATCTGGGGCGTCGGCAACGTCGCCGGACCGTCGATGGGCAGCGCAATGCTCGGTGGCATCGCGCATCTGGCCGGGCTGCGTGCCACGACCTGCGCCAGCGGGCTGCTCTGCGCGCTGCTGTGCTACGTCGTCATGCGCCGCAGCGCCGCCTTCCGGCGCTAAGCGTCGTTCAGCCGACCGGCGTGCCGATCGGCCGAGCGCCGAACCTGCCCGGCGTGAGGTCGGCGTCGACGCGGAACACGGCGCTGTCGACCTGGCGGCGCAGACGGATTTCCACCATCAGCGTTTCGTTGGCGCGAACGATGTCGGCGACGGCACCCTCGTCGGAGCGAAATTCGATCGGCTGGTAGTAGACCAGCGCCTGCGGTCCCGGCTCGGGCCGCGCGCGGACCTGGAAGCCGACGCGGCCGCCGCCCTCGTGGCGGTTCAGGCCCAGGCGCAGCACGTCGTGGTCGACGTAGTAGGTGAGCTGCCCGGGGCTCTTGCGGTTGCGCTGACGGTCGACGAAGAAGCCGGGCGGCAGATCGTCCGGCGAGTAGTGTGGCCCGCCGGTGATCAGCAAGTCGTAATCGGTCAGCACGTTGCCGCGATCATCGATGAAACGGAAGACCAGCATGCTGTAGCGGCTGGTTTTGTAGGTCTTGGTGCCGAAGAACTTCTGCTCGGTCTGTTTGGCCTCGTCTTTCTGCGTGGACTTGGTCAGCGTGTCGAGCGCGTCGCAGAGCGTGGCGTATTCGTCGCCGTTGCGAACCTGTAGGCAGCGCTGTGCCCAGATCACGGTCGGGTGCGTGGCGGCGTTATCCAGGGTCACGCTACGAATGATGCCCATCGCATCGCCCGAATGTGAGCGCCCCGGCAGCACGCCAAACGCGGTGCGCGACGTGCGCTGTGGTGCGGCGCCGGTGATGGTCTCGCCGTCCTGATGCAGATGTAGCACGCCGTAGTTGAGGTTGGCGGCGGCCACGCGCACGACGCCATCCGAGCCGGCCTCGCCGGTGTACGAGTTCAGATGGTCGTAGAACTTGCGATCGATCGACTGGCCGGTGAGCACGAACGGGTAGATGCCAGCCGCTGCCCAGTCGATCGTCATCCACGCCACATTGAGCCGCCACGATGCGTCGCTGCCAAGCTCCAGCCAGTCGAGCACGCCGGTGCCGGGCTGCACGCCGTCGGCCATCGATTTCAGGCGGCCGATCGGCCCCTTGCCGAGCTGCGCCAGTGCCGAGCCGTGATTGGCCGGCGCCAGCATGATCAACTGCTTGAGCGGGCATTCGGCCGGCTCGTGGCCGTGATAGAGCTGCATCCACAGCCGCACGACCGGACCGCCGGTCGAGTGCGTGATACAGGCGAAGTCCGCTAGTGGACCGGGGCCCAAAGTGTCCGTCAACGCCTGCTGGAACGCGCGCGCGATATCGTCGAGCGTTACCGTGTCGACGAAGCTGATGTAGCGCCCCAGATAGACGTCCTCCACCGCCGCGCCTTGTTGGGCAAGCCAGCGTGGCAGCGCGCCGTAAGTGTCGGTATTGGTGACGCTCCAGCCGTGAACGAAGACGATGCGCGTGCCCATGCTTGATTCCCCTCTACGCCGTTCACGCATTCTGCAGCGACCGCGTCGGCGCCGATGTGATCTGGCGCACGCGCTCGACGCCGCGTCGCAGATGTCTACACTGTGCGCCCCTCAAAACCGAAAGTGACGTGATGTCCGTCGACGCCTTCCTGCAGCGCCTGCGCGCGAGCCCCGAGCAGATCGAGTTCACCGAAACTATGGCGGCCATCGAAAGCGCCTACGAATACACGCCGACGGCGTTTCGCAACGGCGAACTGCACAACGACGCCGGGCAGAACGCCGGTTCCTGCAAGCTCTTGTCATTCGCGCGCATGCAGAACCTCAGTGAGGCCGAGACACTAGCCTGCTTCGGCCGCTATTACCGCGACGATGTGCTCGGCCACCCGGACGGCAGCGATCACCAGAACATCCGCAACTTCATGCGCAGCGGCTGGGTCGGCGTCTCGTTCGAAGGGCAGGCGCTGGCCGAACGCTGAAACAAAAAAAGCAGGCACATGGCCTGCTTTTTAAACCGCAACTGCATGGCGCCCGGCGTGGACACCACGCAGTGCTGCCATGCGGCATTGACTGGCCGATCAGGCCGCGGCTTCTTCGGTTTCCTCGGCCGGCTCGGCCACCGCCACCGGCTTGGCCGCGGCTACAGCCGCCGCCGCAGCGGCCGCCATCGATTCGACCGACGGCATCGGCGGAATGTGCTCGCTGAAGAAGGCCTGGACCTGCTGGTCCGCTTCCTCGCGGCTCAGCTGGCCGTACATCTGCACCAGGCCGGCGACGACGTGAAAGTTGCCGTCCGAATTGGCCAGCGCCGCTTTCGGCACGCGCGGCCAAGTCTGGTCAGCCACACCGATCAGCGTCTGCCACGTCGAGACATGTGCGCGAGCATGGGCTTCGGCAGCGGCGCGCAGCTGATTCTTGGTTGGCGAGCCAGCCGGACGGCGCTGCTTCGGCGCCGACATATGGAAGGGCGAGCGGCCGCCTTTTTTTCTGGGTTTCATGTGAACTCCTGTGGTGGTGGGCTTCGGCGTGATCGCCGCGCGACAGGTTCAACCGTGCATGAACGCGAACCCGCCGAGTTCCCTGAAAAGCCGAGGTCGCGCGCAAGCGCATGGCGCCTGCTGCGGCGAGGGCTCAACTCGACGGAATCGATCGAGATTCGCTCAAGACACATTCCGATGAAGGGCATCGAAAAAACCAATCGCGAAGCGACAGGTCAGGGAATGCGTCGAAAAGCCGTGCGCCGATGAAGCCAGGGCACGCGCGAGCGAAATGCACTGCTGATTACCTGACGCAGCAGGATACGCGCTTTGTCCATTTTTGTCGAACCTGAACCGTGCGCCGGGGCCAGTTTTGAGGTGGTTTTGCTTGTGAAATCCGGCGTCAGTGAAGGGCGATGGTCTGTCAGGACATATTTTATAAATTATAAAAATATCATTTACTTATATTTTATTTTTGCATGTATTGGCGCAATGGGGCGCCGGCCTAGTTCGTAAAAATATCGGCTTCAGGCGGTGGTGTTTGAATCAATTTGAGATTTTCAAGCCTGGCTGGCCGCCCCATCCGCATTCGGCGGCGCAGATCTTCAGTTTCGATTCATTTGACCGGCCTAGCGTGGCGATCAATGAACCGGGCGTTCGCCCGGATGAGTGGAGTTGACGTGTACAAGTCGCTATTGCTTGCCGGTTTGGGTGCCGGTCTCGTTGCGGCCCCGGCATTTGCCGGCCCTTACGGTTACGGCGCCCCGTATGACGGTTACCGTGGCGGCGATGACGCGCCCGCCTACGCACGAGTCGTCCACTCCGAGCCGGTCTACCAGGCCGTGCGTGTCGACCAGCCGCGTCAGGAATGCTGGAACGAGCCCGTGACCTATCGCGATCCACGCTACGACAACAACGTCGCGGCCGGCGGCATCATCGGCGCCATCGCCGGTGGCGTGATCGGCCATCAATTCGGCCAGGGCGGCGGTCGCGCCGTCGCTACCGCGCTCGGTGTGGCGGTCGGCGCCGGTGTTGGCGCCAACACCGCAGCGGCCAACACTCCACGTGCCGAACGCGTCGGCTACCAACAGCGCTGCCGTGAAGTGGCCGACACCCACTACGAAGACCAGGTGATCGGCTACGACGTCACCTACCGCTACGGCGGCCGCGACTACACCACGCGCATGCCCTACGACCCGGGCGAGCGCATCGCCGTCAACGTGAGCGTGCAGCCGCAGGGGTATTGAGGCGCTGATTGTCCAAGCGCGTCGTGCGCGTATGAAACACGGACCAAGGCCGCCCTACGGGGCGGCCTTTTGTCTGGATGCGGCTAATTCTGCTGCGGGAGGATTGATCGCTTGGTAGAGCAGGCGCTCGTAAAGGGCCACGCGCAGCTTCCATGAGGAGGCCAGCATTGCGACACAGTAGAGTATGAGTAGTGCGAATCCACACAATGCTGGGATGACACTGACTTCGAGTGGCCAGTGAAATCGAAAGTCTTTGAGCTGCAGATATAAGGCAGCAATGATGCTGAGAAGACCGAACTTGTCGATACTGCCGAACAGCAGCGAGAAGCGCTGCTGCAGTGATGCTTGTCGATCTCGGGCATACGCGAGATGCTTCGCGACTTCGTCTTTTGGAAACGAATGCAACCATCCGATGATCGCCTGCACGCCTTGGTAGTGGAAGTCCATGGTGGCCGCGAACCCGCTCTTGTGATTACGTAATTGCGGCCATTCGTAGCGGATGATCGACGTGATACTCCAGATTAGACCGATGATTTCTGCAACAAACGTAAAAAGCGTGAATGGCAGTGACTTGAATACGTAGGTGGAGACCAGGTTAAAGCCGAAGCTTCCGATGAGTAGGGCGTAACCGAAATTCGGAGACCTTTTGGAGCTGCCGTCGTCGTAATCGGGAAGGTGCTCGGAGACCATCCGTTCAAGCTCGATAAAACTTAGAGGTGCCGCGGGCTCGGACATTTTCTGACGTTCTGAATTTAAAGGCCCAAAGAAAAAAGCCGCCTTGCGGCGGCTTTTTCAGCATCAGTCCCAGCTCAATGCACCGCCGGTCTGGTACTCGGTGACGCGCGTCTCAAAGAAGTTCTTTTCCTTCTTGAGGTCGAGCACTTCGCTCATCCACGGGAACGGGTTTTCGGTGGCGCCGGGGTAGAGCGGTTTGAGGCCGATCTGGCTGCAGCGGCGGTTGGCGATGAACTTCATGTACTCGTTGAACATGCTGGCGTTCAGGCCGAGGACGCCGCGCGGCATGGTGTCGTGCGCGTAGCGGATTTCCAGTTCGGTCGCTTCCTTGATCATGTCGAGCGCCTGCTGCTGGAACTCGGCGGTCCACAGGTGCGGGTTTTCGATCTTGATCTGGTTGATGACGTCAATGCCGAAGTTCATGTGCATCGCTTCGTCGCGCATGATGTACTGGATCTGCTCGGACGTGCCCATCATCTTGTTGCGGCGGCCGAAGCTGAGCAGCTGCACGAAGCCGACGTAGAAGAAGATGCCTTCGAACACGACGTAGAAGGCGATCATGTCGCGCAGCAGGCGCTGGTCGTCTTCCGGCGTGCCGGTCTGGAACATCGGGTCGCCCAGCGACTGGGTGTAAGGCAGCGCCCAGGCGGCCTTGTCGTGAATGCTCGGCACTTCGCGATACATGTTGAAGACCTCGGCCTCGTCCAGGCCCAGGCTTTCGATAATGTACTGGTAGGCGTGCGTATGGATCGCTTCCTCGAAGGCCTGGCGCAGGATGTACTGGCGGCACTCCGGGTTGGTGATGTGGCGGTAGACCGCGAGCACGAGGTTGTTGGCGACCAGCGAGTCAGCGGTGCTGAAGAAGCCCAGCGAGCGCTTGATGATGGTGCGCTCGTCCTCGGTCAGGCCCTGCGGGTCCTGCCACATGGCGATGTCGGCCGACATGCCGACTTCCTGCGGCATCCAGTGGTTGTTGCAGGCGTCCAGGTACTTGTCCCAGGCCCACTTGTACTTGAACGGCACCAGCTGGTTGAGGTCCGCGCGGCAGTTGATGATCTTCTTGTCGTCGACGCGGATGCGGTTGGCACCCATCTCGAGGTCTTCGAGGCCGGTGGCGCCGGCGACCGTGCTGTCGGCATGCATCGGCGGCGGGGCGACCTTGGTCGGCGCGCTCGGTGCGGGCTGGGTGGCGGTTTTCGGGGTGTCGTCCCAGTTCAGCATGATTTTGGTCTCCATGACCCGGGCGCGGTGGCCCGGCATATCCGGTTTGTTCGTGGCGCTTGGCTGCGTCGGTGGGCGTCGGCCCAATGTCCCCTGAAGTCACCGGCGGCGCGGGGGGAAACGCGTGCGGTGACGACGGCCTCAAAGATTGCGCCGGGCCTGGCGATCAGTCAAGCAAAAAATACTACGGGTAGTGGTGGCAGATCACGGATTAATCTACATATTGTGATTGAGCACAGGTTTTGCGCAGATTGCGCACAGCTTTGTCCCCAGATCGAGCAGCGCGGCACCGATGCGGAGCGCACAGCCGCTACCGCCGCGCCCGTGCGGACGGGCGGTGGCGGCAAGCGGCGGTAAGGGACTCGGCGTGCTGTCAGCCGCCGAAGCTGCCGTAGCCGTTGGCGACGAGCACGATGGCCAGCGTCAGCAGGGCGATGGCGGTGAGCTGGATGTGGACGAAGACGCTGGTCTTGCGGACTTCTGTGGCGTCCGGCATCGCGCCGCTGGTGTCGAGCGCGGTGCGCCAGCGGATGTAGCGAAGGGTCGGCACGATGGAAACCACGGCGGCCAGCGCGAACAGCCCGAGCACGCCGTGGAAGGCGCCGTTGTGCCAGTAGTAGCTGGCGCCCTTGCCGCCATGCCAGACGCGCGCCAGACCGGTGATCAGCACCACGCCGGCCATGATGCCGTAGAGGCGGTCCACGCGTGGCAGCAGGCGGATGGCGCTGGCGGCGCTGCTGCCGATCTTGAGCAGATACAGCTCACTGACCAGCGCGCCGGCCATCAGCCACACGGCGATGTAGTGAATCCACGGCAGGACGACGATGCTGAACATGGTGGCTCCCGTTGTGTTTGCGGTTGGCGGTGATTCTAGAGAAGCCGGCGGCGGCGCACGATGCTGGGGGACGTGCGTGCCTCGATACACCGCGCTGCGCGCGGCACTCGGCATGAACGGGTGGGGCGTCGCCGCCGTTTCGAGGGCGCTGGGCGGCTTGTTGCCGTTGGTTGCCGCGACCTGCGCTATCTCCGCACGCACCGAGGTCGCGGCTTGCGCCGTTCCTGCAGTGGTGGTTTGGGGCAATGAAAAAGCCGCCTCGAAAGGCGGCTTTTTCGTGACGGCTGACGGCGGTGGATTACTGGCAGGCTTCGCAATCCGGGTCGAGGATGGAGCAGACCTTGGCGCTGCCGGTACCCGCTTCGAGCGTCGGCAGTTCCATTTCCGGGGCCGGCGCGGCCTGCATCGGCTTCGGTGCCGCGGCCGGTGCGGCGCTGGCCGGCTTGGCCGCGATGCCGCCGCTGCTGCCGTTGCCGACTGCGTTCAGGCGGTTGTCCTGAATCGTCGTCTTCTCGGCGTGCGTGGCACCCATGGTGCGCAGGTAGTACGTGGTCTTCAGGCCCGACACCCAGGCGTGCTTGTACAGTTCGTCGAGCTTCTTGCCGGACGGCTGCGCCATGTACAGGTTCAGCGACTGCGCCTGATCGATCCACTTCTGGCGGCGGCTGCCGGCGTCGACCAGACGCTTGGCGTCGATCTCGAACGCGCACTTGTAGATCTGCTTGAGCTCCGGCGGGATGCGGTCGATCTGCTGCACGCTGCCGTCGAAGTACTTGAGGTCATGCGCCATGACCTCGTCCCACAGGCCCAGGCCCTTGAGGTCGTTGACGAGATACTCGTTGACGACGGTGAACTCGCCGGACAGGTTCGATTTGACGTACAGGTTCTGGTACGTCGGTTCGATCGACTGCGACACGCCGGTGATGTTGGCGATGGTCGCGGTCGGCGCAATCGCCATGGTGTTGCTGTTGCGGATGCCGGTGGTCTGGATCTGCGTGCGCAGCGTGTCCCAGTCGAAGCGGCCGGACGCCGAGGTGTCCTGCTTCAGGTACTGCTCGCCGCCGCGGGCGTCGCGCAGCAGCTTGATCGAGTCGATCGGCAGGATGCCCTGATCCCACAGCGAGCCCTTGAAGCTGGAGTAGGCGCCACGCTCGATGGCGAGGTCGGCCGAGGCCTTGATCGCGTAGTAGCTGATCGCTTCCATCGACTCGTCGGCGAACTGGATGGCGTCGTCCGACTCGTAGGCCATGCGCTTCTTGTACAGCGCATCGTTGAAGCCCATGACGCCGAGACCGACCGGACGGTGACGCAGGTTGGAATTGCGCGCCGTGGCCACCGAGTAGTAGTTGTACTCGATGACGTTGTCGAGCATGCGCATCGCCGTCGTCACGGTCTTCTCGATCTTGGCGATGTCGAGCGCGCCGTCGGCGCCGATGTGCGCCGGCAGGTTGACCGAGCCGAGGTTGCAGACCGCGATTTCCTGGCCGGCCTTGGTGTTCAGCGTGATTTCGGTGCACAGGTTCGACGAATGCACGACGCCGACGTGCTGCTGCGGCGAACGCAGGTTGCACGGGTCCTTGAATGTGATCCACGGATGGCCGGTTTCGAACAGCATGCCGAGCATCTTGCGCCACAGCTGGATGGCCGGAATGCGCTTGGCGTTCTTCATCCGGCCCTCGTCGGCCAGACGCTCGTATTCCGTGTACTGCTTCTCGAAGGCGTCGCCGACCAGGTCATGCAGGTCCGGCGTTTCGTCAGGAGAGAACAGCGTCCACTGACCCTCCTCGACGACGCGCTTCATGAACAGGTCCGGCACCCAGTTGGCCGTGTTCATGTCGTGCGTGCGGCGGCGGTCGTCACCGGTGTTCTTGCGCAGTTCGAGGAATTCCTCGATGTCGCGATGCCAGGTTTCGAGGTACGCGCACAGCGCGCCCTTGCGCTTGCCACCCTGATTGACGGCGACGCAGGTGTCGTTGGCGACCTTGAGGAACGGCACGACGCCGTTCGACTTGCCGTTGGTGCCCTTGATCCAGCCGCCCATGCCGCGCACCGGCGTCCAGTCGTTGCCGAGACCGCCGGCAAACTTGCTGAGCATGGCGTTGTCGTGGATGGCGCCGAAAATGCCGTGCAGGTCGTCCGGCACCTGCGTCAGGTAGCAGCTCGACAGCTGCGGGCGCAGCGTGCCGGAGTTGAACAGCGTCGGCGTGCTGCTCATGAAGTCGAAGCTCGACAGCAGCGTGTAGAACTCGACGGCGCGTGCTTCGCGGTCGATCTCGTTGATCGCCAGGCCCATTGCGACGCGCATGAAGAACGCCTGCGGCAGTTCGAAGCGCGTCTTGTTGCTGTGGATGAAGTAGCGGTCGTACAGCGTCTGCAGGCCCAGGTAATCGAACTGGCCGTCACGTTCGGCGAGCAGCGCCTTGCCCAGCGCGTCGAGGTCGTAGAGCGCGAGCTTGGGGTCGAGCAGCTCGAGTTCCACGGCCTTGTGGATATAGGCGCGGAAGTAGTCAGGGTAGACCGCCTTCATTTCCTCGGCGGTCGGACGCGTTTCCGGCAGGCCGAGGAACTTCAGCGCCTCGTGACGCAGTGCATCGCCGAGCAGGCGCGCCGAGACGTAGGTGTAGTTCGGCTCCTTCTCGATGCGCGCGCGGGCGGCCAGCGTCAGCGCCTGGCTCAGCTCGGCTTCCGGGATGCCGTCGTAGAGGTCGCGCAGCGCAGCCTTGACCACTTCCTCGACATCGACGCCGGTGAGGCCGGCGCAGGCTTCGGTGACGAGACGGTGCATGCGCGCCTCGTCGAGTCCGATGCTGGTGCCGTCATCGAGCTTGACCGAGATCGTCGGATGCGTCGCCGCCGGCTGAGTCGCCGCCTCGGCAGCGCGCTTGCGCGCCTGCTCGTCGCGGTAGAGGACGTAGGCGCGCGCAACCTTGTGCTCGCCGCCGCGCATCAGCGCCAGTTCGACCTGGTCCTGGATGTCTTCGATGTGCAGCGTGCCGCCGCCGGCCAGATGGCGGGTCAGGCCCGACACGACCTGTTGAGTCAGCGCTTCGACTTTGGCGCGCATCGCTGCCGACGCGGCAGCGGCGCCGCCTTCGACGGCGAGGAAGGCCTTGGTCATCGCGACATTGATCTTCTGGGCATCGAAGCCCGTCAGCTTGCCGTTGCGGCGGATGACCTTGATCGCCCCAGGCGCGGTTGCCGCGAACTCTGCGGTGCTGGCCGTGGGCTGAGGCGGTGCGCGGCGCGGGTCGGCGGCCGGCGTGGTGTTCTGCGTGAGCATATGGACGTCCCCTGTGCTACTGAATTCTTGTCTTCCGCTGGCCGTTTCGACGCTTTATTTCCATTGCGGCGATGACGGGTGGCAGGTTGAAAAGACTAGGCATCCGTTGTGTGACCGTCAACCGAAATTTTCTAGATATTGTGGTCCTGGGTCACATTAACCCCAAGAGATTGTGTCGAAGCGGTGCATGAACCCTGCACAAGCTGTGGGCAAACAGGGGAAAGATTCCGATACTTCGAGCAGAAACGAGGACTTAGCGCATCGCGTGGTGCACGATTTCAGGCACGCCCTGCGATTGGGGCCTGCGGCGCCGGTTCCATGAGGGTTCCACGGACGGCGGATGTGAGCTTAAAGATAGATATACGATATAAAGTTCAATATATCGGCACTTTGCGTGGCGCCGCTTCCCGGCTGCGAAGATGAAATTTGGGTGAAACCACTCGGCCGGCAAATTTGAATGCCGCGACGTCGCGATTTGCGCACCGCGCCCGGACTGCGCGGCGCATTCGGGCTGCCGCTAGCCGACCGGTACCCGCGCTTCGAGGCGGTGGACGTAGGCGTCGAAGCGCGAACGCTCGGCATGCGACAGGCGCGTGCTTTCGGCCGGGACGTTGAGCAGCGGATTGAGGCGCTGATCGTGTTCCCACAGCTCGAAGTACAGGTGCGGACCGGTCGACAGGCCGGTGGATCCGACGTAACCGATGATCTGCCCCGCATGCACATGGCTGCCGCTATGGATGCCGGACGCAATGCTGTGCAGATGGCCATAGCGCGTGGCGACGCCGTGTCCGGAGCGAATCTCGACGACGCGGCCATAGTTGCCATGCCACTGCGCCATGCCGACGGTGCCGTCGAGGGCGGCGCGGATCGGCGTGCCGAGCGGCGCGGCATAGTCGATGCCCTTGTGGAATTCCGGCGTCTTCAAGACCGGGTTGATGCGCCAGCCCCAACCGGACGAGATGCGCGCGTGCGGCAGCGGCTGCAGCATGGCCAGCAGCTTGACGCCGTGCCCGTGGCGGCCGACCAGATATTGCGCGCCGTCGTCGCCGACATAGTGATAGATACGATGGTGTCGCGTATGCAATGTGACGTCGAGGCATAGCAGCCGCGCGTGCGGCTCGGACGGCGCGCCGGCGAAGGTGGCGACCACGCGCGCGCCTTTCGGCAGCTCCGCCGGCAGGTCGTCGTCATGGCGCAGGTAGGCATGCACAGCGGAGGCCAGCGGGGCACGGACATGCGCGGCGCGCAATGCGGAGGCCAGGGTGTGGTCGATGGTGAAGCCGACGTGGACGATGCGCACGTCGTCGTCGTCAGTGGCTGGTGGGTGCGCCAGCGCGGTTTGCTCATGGTGATGGACCATGGTCAGACGCTGTAACTCGCGCCGACCGTCGAGCTGGGCTGCGGTGCAGATGCTCAGCGTGTCGCCAGGCCGCATCTCGCGCAGCGTCTTGGCATCGGCCGAGGCGTGCAACCAGCGCATGACGTCACCGGCATCGACGCCGGCGCTGCGCAGCAGCGTATATGCACTGTCGCCGCGCGTGACGCTCAAGGTCTGCGCCTTGCAGTCCTCGGGCTTGATGTCTTTGGCGACTGCCGCCACGCCATCGTTCGAATTGTTGGCAAACGCCGTCCCTGTAGCCGCGGCGATCGCCGCGGCGAGATACACACCCGCTCTTCTCATGCCTGTTCTAGTTTTGTGATCCAGGCGGCGACCCGAGCCGCCTAGACAAATTCCCGCTGTTCGGACCGCGGAATCAGCAAAGAGTTTTACCAGATAAACAGGTCGGCGTCAGTTTAAAGACGGCTTGGAATCGGTCGCGGCGACGGACGTCATTGGATCGTCGCCGACCTTCCAGCCACCGCCGAGCGCGCGGATCAGCGCAACGCTGGCACGCAGGCGGTCGGTGTTGATCGTCACCTGGGCGCGCTGCGCTTCGAGTGCGGCGGTTTGCGCGGTCGTTACTTCCAGATAGTTCACGACGCCTTCGCGATAACGGATCGTCGAGTATTCGACAGCCTGCTTGGCGGCTTTGACCGCTTCGTCTTCCTGGGCCGCCGCATCGCGATAGTGATCGAGCTTGGACAGATTGTCCTCGACCTGTGCGAAGGCGTTGAGCACGGTGCTGCGATAGCTGGCGCCGGCTTCGTCGAGCGCGGCACGCGCCTGCCGGACCTGCGCCTTGCGCTTGCCACCGTCGAACAGATCGACGGCCAGCGTCGGGCCGATCGACCAGAACAGGTTCGAGGCCTGGAACCAGTCGCTGCCTTCGTAGCTGCTGTAGCCCACCGTGCCGCCCAGCGTGAGGCTCGGGAACCAGGCCGCACGAGCGACGCCGACCGCGGCGTTGGCGGCGGCCGTACGCCGTTCGGCGGCGGCGATGTCGGGACGGCGCTGCAGCAGTGTCGACGGCACGTCGGTCGGAACGTTCGGCAGCGTCAGCCCCGTCGTGTCCGGCGCGATCGAGAACGTCGACGGCGAGGCGCCGACCAGGATGGCGATCGCATGTTCGAGCACGGCGCGCTGTGCCTGTGTGGTCGCCAGCTGTGCCTGGGCGCTCTTCAGCTGCGTCTGCGCGCGGGCGACGTCGAGCCCCGAGCCGATGCCGCCCTGGCGGCGCGTTTGTGTCAGCTCCAGCGCGCGCTGATAGGCGTCGACCGTATCGGTCAGCAATTGCACGGTCTGGTCGGTACCTCGCAGCTGCAGGTAATCGTCGACCAGTTCGGCGCGCAGGCTCAGGTGTGCCGATTCCAGATCGGCGGCGGCCGCGGCCAGGTCGGCGCGGCCGGCTTTCACCGTATTGCGAACGCGTCCCCAGAGGTCGAGCTCGTAGCTGGCGGCGAGCCCCAGCGAGTCGTTGTCGTAGTAGCGGTTGCTGTTGCCGGACGGCGGGCGCATGTCCGAGCCGCGGTTCGGCTGGTACTGGCCGCCCAGCGACAGCGACGGGAAGTAGGCCGAGCGCGTCTGCTGATAGTAGGCATTGGACTGCTCGTAGCGTGCCAACGCTGCGGCCAGGTCCGGGCTGTTGCGCTCGAGCTGATCGGCCAGACGGTCGAGCGTCGAGTCGCCGTAGGCCTGCCACCAGCTGCCGCGCGAGATCGTGTCGCCTGGTTGCGCCGGCTGCCAGTCCTTCTGGCCCGCCGCTTCCTTGTACTGCTCGGCGAGTGGCACTGGCGGCACGATGTATTTCGGCGCCATCGAGCAGGCGCTCAGTGCGAGACCGGCGGCGATCGCGCCCAGCGGTGGCAGCGTGCGTTGCATGCGGCGCCTCAGCTCTTCTTGGTCTTGGTCGCGTCGGCGTCCGGCTGCTCGGGTGCGATCTGCACCTCGTCACCGGCCATCAGCGAATCGAACGGACTGTCGATGACGCGGTCGCTCTTGCTCAGGCCGCTGACTTCCAGGCTCTTGCCGAGGTCACGATTAATCGTGATGGGTTTCATCGAGACCTTGTTGTCGGTGCCGACGACGGCGACGCGGACGCCACCTGCATCGAAGATCAGTGCGCTGCCCGGGATCGTCAGGCTGTCGCCGTCGGGTGGCACTGTGAGTGTGATGTCGGCATAACCTCCAGCCAGTAACTGCCCCTTGTCGTTGTCGACGACGAGTTGCACGAGACTGGCGCCGGACATGGCGTCGATCGCGCCTGACGTGCTTTCAACTTTCGCGTCGAAGGTCTTGCCCGGACGTTCCGGTACGACCAGCTGCGCCTCACTGCCGACCTTGATGTCGGGCACATAGCTCTGCGGCACCTGGACGTAGACACGCAGCTTGTGCGTGTCGGACACCGTGAACAGCGGCGTGCCGCTGCCGTTGGAGCTGATCAGCTGGCCGACGTCGGTATTGCGCGAGGTCACGATGCCGTCGAACGGCGCGGCGATGCGCTTGAAGCCCTGCGTCGCCGCCAGTGCGTCGACCGCCGCCTGCGCGGCCTGCGCCGCGGCCTTCTTGGCGGCGTAGTCGCCGACCTTTTCGTCGACTTCCTGCTTCGATACCGCGTCGGTGCCGAGCATGCCCTGCCAGCGCTTGGCGGTGGACTCGGCGAGCTTCTCATCGGCCTTGGCCTGGATCAGGTTGGCGCGCGCCTGGGCGAGCTGCTGATCGAGGTCCGGCGTTTCGACTTCGGCGAGCAGCTGGCCTGCTTTGACGTGGGTGCCGATGTCGACCTTCCAGTCCTTGAGATAGCCGTTGACGCGGGCATAGATCGGCGCCGTGCTGTAGGCCTCGAGCCGCGCCGGCAGTTGCAGGCCGCTACCGGCGCCGAGCGGTTGCGGCGTGACGATCTTGACGGTCGGAATCGCGTGCGCCTCGGTCCACTGGGCGACCTGGCTGTTGCTGCGCGCGCGTGCGGTCAGGCCGACGACGACGATCAGCGCGGCGATGACGGCGGCGACGATGCCGGCCGTGCGCAGGCCGCGCGGAGCGGCGGGCGGTTGGGTCTGGTTAGTGGGCGACATGCGGGTGTCCCAGGTCAGGAGCAGGCGTATTGGAAGTTGCGCGGCCGTCGCGCGCGTGAACGATGCTGAACACGATTGGCACGAAGAACAGCGTCGCCAGCGTTGCGAACGACAGGCCGCCGATGACCGCGCGGCCGAGCGGCGCATTCTGTTCGCCGCCGTCGCCGAGGCCGAGCGCCATCGGCAGCATGCCAATGATCATTGCCAGCGCCGTCATCAACACCGGGCGGAAGCGCGTGAAGCCGGCTTCCAGTGCGGCCTGCGCGGCGTTGCCGGTGGCGGCCAGACGTTCGCGGGCGAAGCTGATGACGAGGATGGAGTTGGCGGTCGACACGCCCATGCACATGATGGCGCCGGTCAGCGCCGGCACGGACAGCGTCGTATGTGTCGTGAACAGCATCCAGACGATACCGGCCAGGGCTGCCGGCAGCGCGGTGATGATGACGAACGGGTCGGCCCAGGACTGGAAGTTGACGACGATCAGCAGGTAGATCAGCACCACGGCGCCGAGCAGGCCGAACAACAGGCCGGAGAACGCGCTGTTCATGGTCTCGACCTGGCCACGCAGTGTGACCGTAACGCCACGCGGCGCGTCCTTGGACATGCCGTCGACGATTTTCTGGATGTCCTTGGCCACGCTGCCGAGATCCTGTCCCTGCGGCGTCGCGTAGATGTCGATCACCGGCAGGATGTCGCGATGAGAAATCACCGCCGGCGTGGCTGTGCGCTTGATCGTTGCCAGACCGCCGAGCACCTGCGTGCCATGCGTCGAATTGATCGGCAGACTTTCGAGGTCGGACAGCGAGTCGATGTTGTACTGCGGCGTCTGCGCGACGACGGGGTAGCTGACGCTGTTCTCGGGATTGAGCCAGAACACCGGTGCAACCTGGCTGGTGCCGGAAAGCGCGATGACCATGCTGTCGGTCAGGTCCTTGGACGTGACGCCGAGCTGTTCAGCACGGGAGCGATCGAGGTCGACTTGCAGCGTCGGATAGTTGCGCGTCTGCTGGATGCGTGCGTCGGCGACGCCGTCAACGAGACGGACTTTCTCCAGCAGTTTCTTGGCGAAATCGAAGTTGTCATCGGGGTGCGGCCCACGCACCTGCACGTCGATGGGCGCCGGCGAGCCGAAGTTGAGGATCTGGCTGACGATGTCGGCCGGCAGGAACGAGAACTGCACGCCCGGATATTCACGCGGCAGCTTGTCACGCAGCAGCTTCACGTATTCATCGGTCGGCCGGTGGCCTTCGTGCAGCGCGACCTGGATGTCGCCGTCCTGCGGGCCGACCGTGCCGGTGTTGGCGTAGGTATTGTTGATGCTGGAGACCGGCACGCCGATGTTGTCGGCGACCGCTGCCAGCTCCTTCGGCGGGATGACCTTGCGGATGCTGTTCTCGATGTTGGCGAAGATGCGCGAGGTCTCCTCGAGCCGCGTGCCGGCCGGCGCGCGTGCATGAATCAGCATCTGCCCGGAGTCGACCGACGGGAAGAAATTGCGGCCGAGGAACGGCACGAGCAGGAGCGACAACGCGACGATACACATGAAGCCCGGCACGAACACGCGGCGGTGATAGAGGGCGAATTCGAGCAGGCTGCGATAAACGCCGCGCACGCGCTCGAAGCGTGCCTCGAAGCCGCGCTGGAAGCGTACCAGCGGATTGCGCGACGGCGGCAGTGATGCGTTGTTGCCGTGCATGTCGGTATGCGGCGCATGCGGCTTGAGCAGGTACTTGCTCATCGTCGGCACCAGCGTGCGCGACAGGATGAACGAGCAGACCATCGCGAACATCACCGACATCGCCATCGGCACGAACAGGAAGCGTGCGACGCCGTCGAGGAAGAACATCGGCACGAAGACGATGCAGATGCACAGCAGCGAGACGAAGGCCGGCGTGACGATCTGCGCGGCGCCGTCGAGGATCGCGGTCTCGACGTCCTTGCCTTGCTCCAGATGCCAGTTGATGTTCTCGATGGTCACCGTCGCGTCGTCGACGAGGATGCCGACTGCCAGGGCCAGGCCGCCCAGCGTCATGATGTTCAATGTCTCGCCGAACGCCGCCAGCAGCGCGATCGCGCCCAGCACCGACAGCGGAATCGACGTGGCGATGATGACGGTGGAACGCCAGCTGCCGAGAAACAGCAGGATCATCAGACTGGTCAGCGCGGCGGCGAGCACACCCTCGTGCAGCACGCCGTTGATCGCGCCGCGGACGAAGATCGACTGATCGCCGATCAGATCCATCTTCAGGTTCGGCGGCACCAGGCTCTTGAGCTCCTTGACGCGCTGCTTGATGCCGTCGACGATCGCCAGCGTCGAGGTCGCGCCGTTCTTGAAGATGGTGATCAGCACCGAGCGCGTGCCGTTGACGTGCACGATGTTGCTTTGCACGGCGGCGCCATCATGCACGTAGCCGATGTCGCGCATGTAGACGTTGGTGCCGTTGACCGACTTGATCGGAATATCGTTGAACGCGGAGAAGTCGGTCGGCGTGTTGTTGAGCTGCACCGTGTAGTCGAAGCGGCCGATCTTCTCGGTGCCGGCTGGCGTGATCTGGTTCTGCGCCGCCAGTGCGTCGGAGATGTCCTGCGGCGACAACCCGCGCGCCTTCAGCGCGGTCGGGTCGACGTCGATCATGATCTGCCGTGACTTGCCGCCGAACGGATACGGGATGGCCGCGCCCGGCACCGACACCAGCTGGGTGCGGATGGTGTTCATGCCGATGTCGAACAGATTTTGTTCCGACATGCCCTGGCCGGACAGCGCCAGCTGCAGGATCGGCACCGTCGAGGCGTTGTAGTTGAGGATCAGCGGCGGGCTGGTGCCCGGCGGCATATGCTTGATCATCGTCTGCGCGACGGCCGTGACCTGAGCGTTGGCGACGCTGATGTCGGTGCCGGGCTGGAAGAAGATCTTGACGATGCCCATGCCGACCAGCGAGTTCGACTCGATGTGCTCGATGTCGTTGACCGTGGTCGTCAACGCCCGTTCGAACTGGGCGGTCGTGAACCCGGCCAGTCGGTTCGGCGGCTGGCCCGTGTACTGCCAGGCGACGCCGATGACCGGAATTTTAATGTCGGGGAAGATGTCGGTCGGCGTTCGCAGGTAGGCGAGCGGACCGACGATCAGGATCAGCAGCGCAAGGACGACGAAGGTGTACGGCCGTGCGAGCGCGATTCTGACGATGCCCTGCATGGGGGTTCCCGGCTGAAAGCAAGAACATCGAGTATGGCCAGCGGTGCATAGCGGACCGCTGTCCCCATCATGAAAGAAAAGTCATTGCACCGACTGACGCTGACGGTGCTGTCAGTTGCCGAGGCCCGCCTGCTGGCAATGCAGCGTCACGCGGGTGCCGCCTTGATCGCCAGGGCCAATGTCGAGGTGGAAGCCGTGCAGGCGCACGATGGCCGAAACGATCGATAGGCCCAGCCCCGAGCCTGGCAGCTGACGCGTGCTTTCGCCGCGGTAGAAGCGCTGCAGGACCACATCGCGCTCGCCGGCGGGGATGCCTGGGCCGGTGTCGACCACGCAGACCTTGGCGCCGTCGCCGACGCGCCGCGCATGCAGGCGCACGCTGCCGCCGGCTGGGGTGAATTTGATGGCGTTGCTGAGCAGATTGCTGATCGCCTCGATCAGCAGTTCGCGGTCGGCGTCGATCGGGGCCAGCGGTTCGAGATCAAGCTGTAGCGCCACGCCCTTGTCCTCGGCCAGCGGTGCGTACAGCTCGTGAATTTCCTCGAGCATCGCCACCACGTCGACCGAGCCGAAGCCGGCGCGGCGGCGGCGGTCTTCCATCTCCGAGATGCGCAGCAGAGCGGCGAAGCGCGCCAGCAGCGATTCGACGTCGCTGCTGCAGCGTTCGAGCACCGCGTTCTCCTCGCTGTCTGGCGCCATCTGCTGGCGCACGCGGTGCAGCTGCGCACGCAGCCGCGTCAACGGCGTGCGCAGATCATGGGCGATGTTGTCGCAGACCCCCTTGACCTCGCTCATCGAGCGCTCGAGCTCGACCAGCATGGTGTTGACGATGGACGCCAGCAGGTCGAGTTCGTCGCGACGGCCGCTGACCGGCAGACGCTTCGACAGATCGCCGCGCACGATCGGTTTGACCGCGGCTTCCATCGCGCGCACGCGTCGCAACGGGCCGCGACTCAGCAGATAGCCGCCGATCAGACCGGGAATCAGCGTCAGCGACAAGGCCCAGATCAGGCTTTGACGCAGGATCACGCCGACCTGGTCGATGACGCTGGTGGCGCGCGACAACACCAGCAGCTCACCGCTGGGCAGGCGCAGGGCCAGTGCCCGGGCGCGCTGGCGGTCGTCGCGATCATTGCGCAGCACGCCATCCGGCACCGCGTGCACGCTGCCATCGGCGATCAGGCCGTACGGCACCTCGGCGAGATTGCCGCTGAGGTAGATGCCGTCCTTGGAGAACAGCCCGTAGGCCATGACGCCGCGCAGATCCAGCGTCGCGGTATCGACCATCGCCGAGGGCAGCTGCTGGCGGTCGACGCCGGCCAGGTAGTGCGCACGCTGCTCGAGGATCTGGTCGACGACGCGCGACAGATAGTGCTGGGTTTCGGCGTGAATCACCGCGACCAGCACCGAACTCCAGACGACGAACAGCGCGCCGTAGATGAGGATCAGGCGCGTCGTTGACGAGCGCCAGGCGCTGCTGGGCCTGCTGAGTTCAGGCGTCGCCAAGCAGGTATCCCGAGCCGCGCACGGTGCGGATCAGCGGCTGCGTGCCCGGGGGGTCGACCTTTTTGCGCAGACGGCCGATGTGGACGTCGATCAGATTGGTGCCGGGGTCGAAGTGAAAGCCCCAGACCGCCTCGAAGATCATCATCCGCGTCAGCACCTGGCCGGAATTGCGCATCATGAATTCGAGCAGGCGGAATTCGGTCGGCAGCAGTTCCAGCTCGCGCGCGCCGCGGCGGGCATTGCGCGCCATCAGGTTCAGCTCAAGGTCGGAGACGCGCAGCTCGGTCAACGGGCCGCTGTTGGCGCGGGTGCGGCGCAGCAGCACCTCGACACGGGCCGCGACCTCGTCCGGCGCGAACGGCTTGGTCATGTAGTCGTCGCCGCCGGCGCGCAGGCCCCGTACACGCTCGTCGATGTCGGACAGCGCGCTGAGCATCAGCACCGGGGTCTCGACGCCTACTTGGCGCATGGTGGTCACGATCGCCAAGCCGTCAACGCCGGGCAGCATGCGGTCCAGGGTGATGGCGTCGTAGGCGCCGCTGACGGCCTTGACCAGGCCGTCACGGCCATTGTCGACCCACTCGACTTCGATTCCGTGTTGCTCGAGTTCGGCAATAATCTCCCGAGCGGTCACCTCGTCGTCTTCGATCGTCAAAACTTTCGGCATCGTACCCTGTGGGCGGTTCTGGTCTGGTTCAGACCATACTCTAAGCAAGTTATCGTCCGCTGGTCCCATCCCTGAATTTAATTTCATGTCGCCGACGCCTCCAGAGACGCCCCCCGAAAAGCCCGCCATGCCCCCGCGCCGCCGCGCCACCTGGCGCCGGCTGCTGAGCCGCACGCCGGATGCCGAGCGTCGCGCACGCACGCTCGATGCGGCGCTGGAGCGCATCGCCAGTGCCGAGGGCGATGCCCGTCTCGACGCGCTGGCGGCGCTGGTGGCCGCCGTCCGGCCGGCGCGGCCGCGGCTGGTGCAGGTGGCGCGCACGCAGCTGCAGCACTTGACCCAGCGGCTGCGCGAGGATCCGGCGGCACGCGCCAATCTGCGCGATGCACTGATCTGGCTGCTCGGCACCAAACAGCCGCTGCGTCTGTTCACCGAGGCCGGCGTGATCGCGCAGGAGGGCTTCACCACCGGCCTGTGGCGGCGGCTGATGTCACGCGTGCTGCCCGAGGAATGGCGCAGCGACCAGCTCAAGGACTGCCTGGCGCGGCTGTTCGACCGCGAGACCGATCACCTCTGGGTCGACGCTGTCGATGACGCGGTCTGGGTGGCGCTGCTGGACGCGCTCGATTTCTCGGCTGCGATCGGCCCGCAGGCCGTGCGCGAGCGGCCGGTGATGTCGCTACAGATCCTCGATGCGCTGCAGGTGATCTCGTACCGCATCGCCGCGCTCGGCCTGGAGCCGGAGTTCGTGCGCAGCTACCCGGCCATCGAACGCTACGAGTCGCCGTTTCTGATGCAGAACGTCGAGATGCACGCGTTCATCGCCGAGCGGCGCGCCGCCGCCGTCGAGCGGCGCGCGCCGAACCTCGACGACAAGCAGGTCGCGATGCTGCTCGACCAGTGCCAGAAGATCGTCGTCAAGGTGCGCAAGCAAGCCGGGCAGACCGGCGCCAGCGTCAGCCTGACCGTATTGCTGGTCCGTATCAGCCAGAAAATCGCGCGCCTGCTGACCTTGCTGCGTTTGCTCGAGGACAAGCCGACGCACGAGCTCAATGCCTTGCGCGTGCAGTTTCTGAAGCTCCTGATCCGTGCCGAGAATCGCAGCCGCAGCATCCGCGAGCTGTGGTCGCAGACCGCCGACCTGCTCAGCTCCCGCGTCATCGAAAATGCCAGCAAGGCCGGCGAGCAGTACATCACCACCACACGCTCCGAATACTTCGGCCTGCTGAACTCGGCGCTCGGTGCCGGTTTCGTCGTGGTGGTCGCCGCATTCATCAAGCTGGCGCTGGCGTCGGACGGCCGAGCGCCGTTCGGCGAGGCGCTGGTCTACAGCCTCAATTACGCGGCTGCTTTCGTCATCATGTATGTGTTTCATTTTTCGCTGGCGACCAAGCAGCCGGCGGTGACGGCGCACCGCTTTGCCCGCAGCCTCGAACAGGCCGGCGCCAAGCGGCGCATCGAAGCCCTGGCCGAGATCGTCGTCCGCACCTTCCGCAGCCAGTTTGTCGCGGTAGCCGGCAATCTGCTGATCGCCGTGCCGCTGGCGGCACTGATCGCCGACTGGATGTTCTCGCACACCGGCCATCACTACATCTCCGCCGAGAAAGCGCATCACCTGCTCGACGATGCCGACCCCCTGAGTCCACGGGTCTGGGCATGGGCGGCGCTGACTGGTGTCTGGCTGTTCCTGACCGGCCTGATTTCCGGCTTTTATGACAACAAGGCGGCGTACGACCGCATCCCGCAGCGACTGCGCCAGCTTGGCTGGTTGCGCCGCATCATCGGCCAGCGGGGCACGCGCAAGCTGGCCGAGTACATCGACCTCAACCTCGGTGGCCTGGTCGGCAGCCTGGCGTTCGGCCTGATGCTGGGCTCGACGGGCGCTGTCGGCCGCGTGCTCGGCCTGCCGATCGGCACGCTGCACGTCACCTTCACGTCGGCCAACTGTGCCTTCGCGGTGTCGGCGCTCGAAGGGCTGCTCAGCTGGGGCGAGATCGCCAGGATGTGCGCCGGCGTGGCGGTCATCGGCATGCTCAATCTGGGCGTCAGCTTCACGTTGGCGCTGTCGGTGGCGCTGCGCGCGCAGCGCATCCGCTTTACCGAAACGCGCGCGCTGCTGACCGAACTCGGCCGCCGCTTCGTGCGCCAGCCGCACCACTGGTTCTGGCCGCCCAGGGAATCGCCGAAAGCGGATGTGGACGGGGACTAAAGGGTGGTGCGCCGTGTTCTTGCGTTTTCTGGCGTTCCTCTGGGCTGCTCGAATCCGAACGCGCGAGGCGCGGTTCCAACGGTTCGATTCCGCTCGCCAGAGGCGAGCAGCGCATCCCGGCAAGGCATGACATTGAGTCATGACTTGAAATCCCGGGATGCGTGTCGTGATTTGTTCCTTATGCGTCGTGGGGCGTCATAGCCTGTGTCCCGGCGGACTCCTAGAGTGAGATGCAATAAAGATTGATCACTCGAGGAGCGTCTCATGGACGGCAGTCATCATCAGGCGATCGTGCCGCGCAAGGGCCCGCAGTTTTCGTGGCAGGACGTGCCGCGGTACTGGTTTGGCGGCGATCCGTTCCGCACGCGGTTCTTCGACGCGATGTCGCTGCTGTTCCCGGAGGGCGAGAAATTCTTCATCGCCTGCGTGCGTGACTATCGCGACCGCATCACCGATCCCGAACTGCAGGCGCAGGTCAAGGACTTCATGTATCAGGAAGGCCAGCACGGCATGGTGCATACGGCGTTCAACAACCACCTGAAGTCGCAGGGCATCGCCGTCGACCACATTCTCGAACGGCAGAAGCACATCATGTTCAACGTGTTCCGCAAGCGTCTGTCGAAGCGCTTCACGCTGGGACAGACGGCCGCCGCCGAGCACATGACGGCGTTGATGGCGCACGGCTTTTTCTCCAATGGCATGTTCGCCGACGCCGATCCACGGGTGCGGGCGATGTACGCCTGGCATGCGGTCGAGGAGATCGAGCACAAGGCGGTGGCGTTCGACGTTTACACGAAGATCGCGCGCGGCGGCTATTTCACACGGGCGCTGAGCATGTTCCAGGTGTCGCTGAGCTTTCCGCTGCACGTGTTCATGATCATGCGCCACATGTTCAAGGTCGACGGCGTCAAGAACCGTCTGCGCGTCTGGGCCAAGGGTCTGTGGTGGCTCTACGGGCCGGGTGGCCTGTATCCGCGGCTGCTGCGCCACTATCTGGCGTATTACCGGCCGGGCTTCCATCCGTGGCAGCAGGGCGATCTGGACACCTATGCGCTGTGGCGCAATGCCTATGAACAGGGCGGCGACGACGCGATTGCCGCGGCCGACGCGGTGCTGGCGCAGACGGCGGCGGCCGCCTGAAATCCGCCCGGATGACGGCCGGCCCCACGTGCCGGCCGTCATAAAGCGTTATCTGCCGCAAAATTTAATCGTCTTGTCCGTGCGGCAATGGACAACGGTCGCTAAAATGTCGCCCGCAACGGACAAGGAGCGACATGACGGACCAATATGATGTCGTCGTCGTCGGCGGTGGTCCCGCCGGCTACCCGACGGCGATTCGCGCGGCGCAGCTGGGTTTCAAGACGGCCTGCATCGACGCCTGGATCAACAAAGACAATACCCCCGCTTTCGGCGGCACCTGCCTCAACGCGGGCTGCATCCCCTCGAAAGCCCTGCTGGAATCCTCGGAGCTGTGGCATCGCATGCAGCACGAGATCGGTGCGCATGGCATCAGCGGTAGCGACTTCAAGGTCGACCTCGACAAGATGCAGGCGCGCAAGACCGCCGTCTCGCGTCAGCTCACCGGCGGCATCAAGCAGCTGTTTGCGGCCAACAAGGTCACCGGCCTCGAAGGCTTCGGCAAGTTGCTCGGCGACGGCAAGGTCGAGTTCACGCCGCATTCCGGCGACAAGCAGGTCCTGACGGCCAAGCACATCGTCATCGCCACCGGCTCGTCGCCGGTCAATCTGAAGATCACGCCGTTCGACGACGAAACCATCGTCGATTCGTGGGGCGCGCTCGACTTCACGGAAGTGCCGAAGACGCTGGGCATCATCGGTGCCGGCGTGATCGGCGTCGAGCTGGGCAGCGTCTGGAGCCGCCTCGGTTCGAAGACGGTGATCCTCGAAGCGATGCCGAGCTTCCTGCCGATGGTCGACGCGGCCATCTCCAAGGAAGCGCTGCGCCACTTCACCAAGCAGGGCCTCGACATCCGCCTCGGTGCCAAGGTGGCCGGCGCCAAGGTCAAGGGCGGCAAGGGCGGCAAGACCGTCGAAGTCGAATACGAGATGGGCGGCGAGACGAAGAAGGAAACCTTCGACAAGCTGATCGTCGCGGTCGGCCGCCGTCCGAACACCGACGGCCTCAACGCCAAGGAAATCGGCGTGGCATTCGACGAGCGCGGCTTCGTCAAGGTCGACGCCAACTACAAGACCAACGTGCCGGGCGTTTACGCCGTCGGTGACGTGATCGGCGGCGCGATGCTCGCGCACAAGGCGATCGAAGAAGGCGTGGCGCTGGCCGAGCAGCTGCACGGCGAGCACACCCAGGTCAATTACGACGCGGTTCCGAGCGTGATCTACACCATGCCGGAAGTGGCGTGGACGGGTCTGTCGGAAGAGCAGGCCAAGGCCAAGGGCTTCGACGTCAAGGTCGGCACCGCGCCGTTCGCGGCCAACGGTCGCGCCAAGGCCATGGAACAGCCGGTCGGCACGATCAAGATCATCGCCGACAAGAAGACCGATCGCGTGCTCGGCGTGCACATGGTCGGCCCTTACGTTTCGGAGCTGCTTGCCGAAGCGGTGCTGGGCCTGGAGTTCGCGGCCACGGTCGAGGACTATGCGCTGACGATGCACGGCCATCCGTCGCTCGCGGAAACCTTCCACGAAGCGGTGCTGTCTGTTGATGGTCGCGCGATCCACGCGGTCAACAAGGTCAAGAAATCGTGATTCGTACTGCCCGTTACGCTCCCGTCGCCGCGGCGGCGCTGATGCTTGCATCGGCGTCCGCCTCGGCGGAATCGCTGAACTTCGGTCTGTCGAGCGATTCGTTTCGCTTCGGTCTGACCGGGCCGCTGTCGCGCGTCATCCAGGGCGCCCAGGGTCAGTATGACCTCGGCTACCTGCAGCGCCGCACGGACGGCGACGACGCCTACGCGGTGCATGCCGGCGTGCTGTTCACCGGCGATGCCGGCCTGCGCGATCTGGACCTGACGGCGGGCGTGGGCTTGCGCGGCGTCTATGTCGGCGGCGACGGCAACGACGGCGGGGCCATCGCGCCGGGTCTGCAGTTCGACCTGCGCGTGCCGGGCTACGATCGTATCGGTCTGACCGGCTACGGCTATTACGCGCCGGGCGTGGTCAGCTTCAACGATATCGATAGCTATCGCGACGTCGGTGCGGCACTGAGCTATGAGATCAACCGCAACGCGGCTGTGTCCGTGGGCTGGCGCAATGTCCGCCTCGGCATCGACCACGGCCCGAACGTGACGCTCGACAGCGGCTTCTACGGCGCGATCGGCCTGACGTTCTAAAGCGGGTATGCGGCCCTTCCCGTCGAGGCAGGCGGGCAGGGCTGCAGCGCACAAGGCCGGGCGTATGTGACAATACGCCCGCGCTTTCGGGGCGGCGCTCGCGTATCAGCGCGAAGTGCGGTCGCCGGGGCGGGTTTTCCGTCAGGGTCCGTCACGAGAGGAAATATGGGCCGAGGTCCAAGTATCGCCGCGCGCAAGGGCGCGGAAGACGCCAAGCGCGGCAAGCTGTTCACCAAATTCATTCGCGAAATCACCGTGGCGGCCCGTGCCGGCGGCGGCGATCCGAAGTCGAACGCGCGCCTGCGTCTGGCGCTCGACAAGGCCTTCGACGCGAACATGACCAAGGAAACCGCCGAACGCGCGATCAAGCGCGGTACCGGCGAGGGCGGCGCCGACAATTTCGAGGAAATCCGCTACGAGGGCTACGCGCCCGGCGGTGTCGCGATCATCGTCGACTGCATGACCGACAATCCGACGCGCACCGTCGCCGACGTGCGCCACGCGTTCTCCAAGAACGGTGGCAATCTCGGCACCAGCGGTGCGGTCGCCTACATGTTCTCGCGCGTCGGCCAGATCTTTTTCGAGACCGAAGGCGATACGCCGGTCGAGGAGAAGATCCTCGAAGCGGCGCTCGAAGCCGGCGCCGACGATGTGATCAGCGAGGACGGCTGGACTGAAGTGCTGACGTCGCCGGAAGGCTTCGAGGCGGTCAAGCAGGCGCTCGAAGCGGCCGGCCTGACGCCGGTACAGGCTGACGTGACGCTGCGTCCGGGCACGATGGTCGAAGTGCCGGCCGACGCGCGTGAATCCGTGCAGAAGCTGGTCGACATGCTCGAGGACCTCGACGACGTGCAGAAGGTCTATTCGAACGGCGACCTTGGCTGATAGACCGGCGTGTTGACCCGCATCATCGGCATCGACCCGGGATCGCGGCACACCGGTTACGGCATCATCGAATCGGAACGGGGGCGGGCGCGCCTGATCGTCGCCGGCCGCATCAGCACCGCAGCCGGCACCGTGCCGCAGCGCCTGTTGCAGATCCAGCAGGAGCTGGGGGCGCTGCTCGCCGAGTTCACGCCGGATGAAGCTGCAATCGAAGAAGTCTTCGTCAACAAGAACGTACAGACGGCACTGGTGCTCGGCCAGGCGCGCGGCGTGGCCCTGTGCGCGCTTGCGCAGGCGGGCCTCGATGTCGCCGAATATGCCGCTTCACAGGTCAAGCAGGCGCTGACCGGTTCCGGGCGCGCCGAAAAGCTGCAGGTCCAACATATGGTCAAGGTGCTGCTCAATCAGCAGGGACGGATGGCGATCGACGCGTCCGATGCGCTGGCGATCGCGCTCACGCATGCGCAGACGCGCGGCGTGCGCGCCAGCGTTGCCAGCGTGGCCGGCCTGCGCCGGAGCCGGCGATGATCGGCCGCATCAGCGGCAAGCTGGTGCTCAAGCAGCCGCCGTTGCTGCTGGTCGACGTCGGTGGTGTCGGCTATGAGATCGAAGCGCCGATGTCGACGTTCTACAAGCTGCCGCCGCTCGGCGAGGCGGTGACGCTGCAGACGCATCTGACGGTGCGCGAGGACGCGCATCTGCTGTTCGGCTTCGCGACGGCGACCGAAAAAGTGCTGTTTCGCGAGCTGATCAAGGTGTCCGGGGTTGGCCCGAAGCTGGCGCTGACGGTGCTGTCCGGCGTCAGCGTCGAGGACTTCTGGAACACGGTGCGCGCCGGCGACGTTGCGCGCCTGACCAAGCTGCCGGGCGTCGGCCGCAAGACCGCCGAGCGTCTGGTCATCGAAATGCGCGACAAGGCCGGCGCCGAAGGCGACGGTGGCGGCATCAAGCTGGTCGCCGATGCGTCGGCGCTGGGCGAGGCGAAGAGCGCGCTCGAAGCGCTGGGCTACAAGCCGGCCGAGATCCAGCGTTTCACGCAGGCCGTGTATAAGGACGGCATGACGACCGAGCAGATCATCCAGGAAGCGCTGAAGCGCGCGGTGAAGTAGTGAGCGACGAGCGCATCGTTTCGGCCCGCGCGACGGCCGGCGACGAGGACCGCGTCGAGCGCGCGATCCGCCCGCAGAAGCTCGCCGATTATGTCGGCCAGCCGGCCGTGCGCGAGCAGATGGGCATCGCCATCGAGGCGTCGCGGCGTCGCGGCGATGCGCTTGATCATGTGCTGATCTTCGGTCCGCCGGGCCTCGGCAAGACCACGCTGGCGCACATTCTCGCCGAGGAAATGGGCGTCAACCTGCGCCAGACCTCGGGGCCGGTGCTCGAACGACCGGGCGATCTGGCGGCGCTGCTGACCAATCTGGAACCCCGCGATCTGCTGTTCGTCGACGAAATCCATCGACTGAGCCCGGTCGTCGAGGAAGTGCTGTATCCGGCGATGGAGGACTACCAGCTCGACATCGTCATCGGCGAGGGACCGGCGGCGCGCTCGATCCGTCTCGACCTGCCGCCGTTCACGCTGGTCGGCGCGACCACGCGCGCCGGCAGCCTGACCAGCCCGTTGCGCGACCGCTTCGGCCTGGTGCAGCGCCTGGAGTTCTATTCGGAAGCGGATCTGACGCATATCGTCGACCGTTCGGCCGGCATACTCGGCGCGCCGATCGACGCCGACGGCGCACGCGAGATCGCGCGGCGCTCGCGCGGCACGCCTCGCATCGCCAACCGCTTGCTGCGTCGCGCCCGCGACTACGCCGAGGTGCGCGGTGACGGCACGATTTCGGCCGCGATCGCGGCTGATGCGATGCAGCTGCTGTCGGTCGATCACAATGGCTTCGATCTGATGGACCGTAAGCTGCTGCTGACGCTGATCGAACGCTTCGACGGCGGGCCGGCCGGTATCGACAACCTGGCGGCGGCGATCGGCGAGGCACGTGACACGCTGGAAGACGTCATCGAGCCGTATCTGATCCAGCAGGGTTATCTGATGCGCACGCCACGTGGGCGCATTGCCGGCAAGCTGGCGTATCAGCACTACGGCCTGAAAATGCCGGACAAGCTCGGCATGCCGGACCTGTTTTCCTAAAAAGCGCCGCATGACCACGCTGCCGATCCGCGTCTATTACGAAGACACCGACGTCAGCGGCGTCGTCTATCACGCCAACTATCTGCGCTATTTCGAGCGCGCCCGTACCGAATGGCTGCGCGGCCTGGGCTTGGGGCAGGAGCGGCTGATGGCCGAGCTGGGCGTGGCCTTCACCGTGGCCGGCATGGAAATCGACTTCCGTCTGCCGGCACGGCTGGATGACGCACTGCAGGTGCGTAGCGAGGTGGTGCAGGTGCGGCGTGCCAGTCTGGTATTCGAGCAGACGCTGGTCCGCCCCCCGGAGACAGCGGTGCTGACGCGTGCCCGCGTCCGTGTCGGCTGCGTCGACGCAAAGCGCTTCCGGCCGATGGCCTTGCCGGCCGAGCTGCAGGCGGCGATCGCCGCTGCGCAGGAGCCCCCCGCCGCGCCGGTTTGAACGGCGTCACGTTCCGTTGCGCGTCGGGGCTGTAATTGCTCAGACGGGGAATGTTAATGTGCGCTCGCTATTTTGCAGATCACGCTTTCCGGGCCCACGTTTTCCATGAATGCCAGTCTTTCGCTGACTCATCTGATTCTTCAGGCCAGCGCGCTCGCGCAAATTGTCCTCTTCCTGCTGGTCGTCGCGTCCATCGGTTCCTGGGCGGTGATCTTCAGCAAGCGCGCGCTGTTTTCGCGGACCTTCAAGGCATCCGCCGCGTTCGAGGAGCGTTTCTGGAGCGGCGGCAATCTGTCCGATCTCTATGAAAGCGTGCGCCGCGACGGCAATGCCAGCGGCCTGTCGGCGATCTTCCTCGCCGGCTACGAGGAGTTCATGCGCCAGCAGACCCTCGGCAAAGTCGATCCGGACGACGTGCTGGCCGCCGTGCAGCGGCAGATGCGGGTGACGCAGACGCGCGAAGTCGAAAAACTTGAAGAAGGACTCGCGATGCTGGCGACGGTCGGTTCGACCAGCCCCTACGTCGGTCTGTTCGGCACCGTCTGGGGCATCATGTCGGCGTTCATTTCGATCGGCAACGTCAAGCAGGCGTCGCTGGCCACCGTGGCGCCGGGCATCGCCGAGGCGCTGATCGCCACCGCCATGGGCCTGGTCGCCGCCATCCCGGCGGTCATCGCCTACAACTTCTTCACGCGCAACGTCGACCGTCTCGACTCGCGATATCAGGTCTTCTCCGAGGAGCTGACCGGCATCATCGAGCGCGGCCTGCGCACCGGGAAGGTCTGATGGCTGCGCCGGTCCAGAGCGGCCGCGGACGCAAGCGGCGCATGAATGCGGAGATCAACGTCGTTCCGTATATCGACGTGATGCTGGTGCTGCTGATCATCTTCATGGTCACGGCGCCGCTGATGACGCAGGGCATCGACGTCGACCTGCCGGATGCCAATGCCGAATCGATGACCGTGCCGGAAGATCCGCCGACGCTGGAAATCATGGCCGACGGCAGCTACAAGCTCAACGGCGACGTCGTCGACGACGATGCACTGGCGTCCAAGGTGCAGGAGCTGATCGCCAAGAAGCCGGACACCATGATTCTCGTCAACGGTGATGCCCAGGTGCCGTATCAGTTCGTCGCCCAGGGTATGGCGATCCTGCGCAGCGCCGGCGCGACCAAGATCGGCTTCGTCACTGAAGAAGCCGACGTCGGCAACAAGAAAAAGCCCTGATGTTCGAGCGCCGCTCCCTCATTGCAGCGGTGCTGCTGCACGTCGTGCTGTTTTCGTTGCTGTTCATCGGCACGCTGTTTCACCGCAAGATGAATGGGCCGCCACCGGTCGAGGCGGTGCTGGTCGCCGATCCGCGCGCGGCGCGTGCCGAGCAGCTTGCCAAACAGCAGCAGGAAGAACATCAGCGCCAGCTCGAAGAGCAACAGCAGCAAGCGGCCGCCGAGGCGGCGCAGCAGCAGGCCGAGGCACAGGCCGCCGCCAAGCAGGCGGAGATCGACCGCCAGCAGAAGGCGCAGCAGGAAGCCGAACAAAAGCGCGTCCAGGAGCAGCAGCGCAAGGACAAGGAAGCGCAGATCAAGGCCGATGCGGAGCGCAAGAAGCAGGAAGACGAGCGCAAGAAGGCCGAGGTCGAAAAGCAGCGCCAGGAACAGGAACTGAAGAAGCAGCAGGACGAGGCCCGCCGCCAGCAGGAAGCCGAGCAGAAGCGCATCGAGGACGAAAAGCGCAAGGCCGAGGCGGAAGCCAAGGCGAAAGCCGAAGCGGAGGCCAAAGCCAAGGCGGAAGCGGAAGCCAAGGCCAAGGCCGAAGCCGAGAAGCGCCGCCGCGATCAGTTGCAGCAGATGATGGCCGCCGAGCAGCAGGGCCGCATCCAGCAGGCGCAGGCGAGCTGGGGGCAGGTGCTGTCCGCGCGTATCCGCAAGTTCTGGATACGTCCGCCGGCGTCACCGACGGACTTCCAGTGTCAGGTGCATATGACGCTGGCAACGGACGGTACGGTGCAGTCGGTGCAGATCACGTCGAGCTGTGGCAGCGCGCCGTTGGATCGCTCGGTCGAAGCGGCGGTACTGAAGGCGAGCCCGATGCCGCTGCCGCCGGATCCGTCCGCCTTCGTTTCAGATATTTCGATCACGTTCTGCCCTGGCGCCGCCTGCCAGTAACGTTCATCGTACGCTCATAGCCCATCCAACAATCTGTGCCGCGTTTATGACCATGCTCAATCGAATTCTCGTGCTGCTGGCCGTTATTGGCGGCCTGGCTGCAATGCCCGCGCAGGCGCAGCTGCAGATCACCGTCAGCGGCGGTGACGTCGCGGCGTTGCCGATCGCCATCGTGCCGTTCGCGCAGACGACGGACATGAAGACCGATATCGCGCAGGTCGTCGAGAACGATCTGGTGCGCAGTGGCCGCTTCCGCGCGTTACCGCGCGCGCAGATGAGCCAGCGGCCGAGCGATCCGGGCAACTTCGACCCGACATCGTGGCGCGCGCAGGGCATGGATAACGTCGTCATCGGCAAGGTCTGGGACGACGGCAAGGGGGGGTACATTGCGCGCTTCTATCTGCTCGATTCGCTGAGCGGCAAGCAGATCATCGCGTACGACTACCCGATCAAGGATTTGTCGCAGTCGCGCTACGCCGCGCACTGGATCGCCGACAAGATCTACGAACAGTTGCTCGGCGTGCCGGGCTACTTCAACACCAAGATCGCCTATGTCTCGGCGCATGGTCTGGGTTTCCAGCGCACCTACCAACTGGTCATCACCGACTCGGACGGCGAGAACCCGCAGTACCCGATCAACTCGCGCGAGACGCTGATGTCGCCGACGTGGTCGCCGGACCGCAAGCAGATCGCGCTGGTCGGTTACGAGCACGGCCGCTCGGCGATCTACCTGTATTCGACCGAAACCGGCAAAGTCACCAAGCTGGTCAGCGAAAAGGGCATCAATGGATCGCCGGCCTGGTCGCCGGACGGCAAGAAGCTGGCCTTCGTGCTGTCGTTCGAGACCAATCCGGACATCTACGTGATGGACATGGCGACGCGCAAGCGCACGCGCCTGACCGACCACTACGGCATCGATACCGAGCCGGCCTGGTCGCCGGATGGCTCAAAGATCATTTTCACGTCGGACCGTGGCGGCAAACCGCAGGTTTATGAGATGGGCGCCGACGGCGGCAATGTTCGCCGACTGACGTTCCAGGGCAGCCAGAACCAGCGTCCGAGCTATTCGCCGGACGGCAAGTCGATTCTTTACGTCACGACCGGCCAGGGCGGCCAGCGGATCGCCCTGCAGGACCTCGCGACCGGCCAAGTGCACATGCTCAGCGATGGCCCGCTCGATGAAGGCCCATGCTTTGCGCCAGGGGGCGCCGTGATAATCTATTCATCGCAAGGACCGCATGGCCGTCAGCTGGAAACCGTCTCCGTCGATGGCCGGGTGCGCATGACGATGCGGCAAGCGAGCGGCGACGTACAGGAACCGTCCTGGTCTCCTGTGTTGCGATAACGAGTAGTGATGCAAAGGCTGTTTCGTTTTTTAACTTTCAACCTTCCAAACCTGCTGTCTCTCCGTCGCGGAGTCCCCTCATGATCAAGAACAAAGTCCTGCTGTCGCTCGTTGCCGTTACCACGCTTGCTCTGGGCGCTTGCGCGTCCAAGGGTGAGAAGACCTCCAATCTGCCGCCGCCTCCGCAGCAGCAGAGCACCTCGGCCTACAATGACACGGCCGGTCAGGGCACCCAGATCGGTGACGAGGATGCCCGCGCCATGGCGGAGCGCGCGCTCACCAACAACATCATCTACTTCGACTTCGACTCGAGCGCGATCGGCGCCGAATACGGCTCGATCGTCGATGCCTACGCCAAGTACCTGACGGCCAACCCGGTCGCCAAGGTGCGCATCGAAGGCCATACCGACGAGCGTGGCTCGCGCGAGTACAACGTCGCCCTCGGCGAGCGTCGTGCGAACGCGGTCAAGGATGCGCTGGTCGCGCAGGGCGTGAGCCCGGACCAGATCTCCGTGATCAGCTACGGCGAAGAGCGCCCGGCCGTCGAAGGTCACGATGAAGCAGCGTGGGCGAAGGATCGTCGCGCGCAGATCATCCGTCTGTAAGACGGTCGTTTAGCGACCGTATTCAATACGCCGTTTCTCCGGGGGAGATCACAGCATGCGCCAGACCCGTCTCGTCATCGTCGCCATGGCAGCCGCTTTGTCGGCCTGCGCTTCCGACTACGGTGGCAGCCTGGCGGGCAATCAGGACGTGCTGTCCCCGGAGGAACGGCGGCTTCAGGCACTCGAGAATCATGTGGCGCAGATGCAGCGCCGCCTCGATGCACTGAACGCCAGCAACATCGATCAGCAGAGCCAGCAGACCCGTCAGGACGTCAGCCAGCTCCGCGGTGATCTCGAAAAACTGCGCTACGACTTCGATCAGTCGCAGCGCCAGCAGGCCGACCTCGAAGCGCGTGTGCAGCGCCTTGAAGGCGGCGCCGCCGCCGGCATGGCGCCGGGCGTCGCCGGGGCCTACATGCCGCAGAACGGTGCGGTGCAGCCGGGTGCGACCGGCCAGGCACCGATGCCGGGCGCCGGTACGGCCGCTGCCGCGGCGGCTGCCACGCCGGACGACCAGAGCACTCCGGTGGTGACGCCGGCACAGACGCCGAGCCAGCCGGCTGCGGCGGCCGGTGCGGTGACGCTGTCGAACGGCGGCGGCGCCTCGCCGCAGGAAGAGGCGGCCTATCTGTCTGCATTCGACTCGCTGAAGAACGGCAAGTACGACGACGCGCTGCGCGGCTTCCGCGCGCAGCTCGAGAAGTGGCCGCAGGGGCGCTATGCCGACAACGCGCTGTACTGGAGCGGCGAGGCGTACTACGTCAAGGCCGACTACAAGTCGGCGCTGGCGGCGTTCCAGGCGGTGCTGCAGCGCTTCCCGCGCAGCGCCAAGGCGCCGGACGCGATGCTCAAGAGCGGTCTCGTGCAGATGGACATGGGCCAGACGTCGGCCGGCAAGGCGACGCTGCAGAAGGTCGTCAGCACCTATCCGCAGTCGAATGCCGCGAGCCTCGCGCAGCAACGCCTGCAGAGCAAGTAACGGGGCGATACCGGAGTTTCGTTGGACGACGTCGCCGCCGCTGTCGCTGCCCCCGCGCCGCGGCTGAAAATCACCGAGATCTTCCTGTCGGTCCAGGGCGAGTCGTCGTCCGTGGGCTGGCCGACCGTGTTCGTGCGCCTGACCGGCTGTCCGCTGCGCTGCCAGTATTGCGACACGGCCTACGCGTTCCATGGCGGCCAGTGGCGCTCGCTCGACGAGATCGTCGACGATGTCGCGCGGCTCGGCGCGCGTCATGTCTGCGTGACCGGCGGCGAGCCGCTGGCGCAGAGGAACTGCCTGCCGCTGCTGACGCGGCTCTGCGACGCCGGTCATCGCGTGTCGCTGGAGACCAGCGGCGCGATGGACATCAGCGGCGTCGATCCGCGCGTCGTGCGCGTGCTCGACATCAAGACGCCGGCTTCCGCCGAAGTGGGCCGCAATCGCTGGGAAAACCTCGGGCATCTGCAGCCGCACGACGAGATCAAGTTCGTCCTCTGCGGACGTGACGACTACGAGTGGGCGAAGGCCGTCGTCGCCGAGCACGGTCTGACGCAGCGCTGCGACGTGCTGTTTTCGCCGAGCCAGGGCCAGCTCGATGCCGGCCGGCTCGCCGAGTGGCTGCTTGCGGATCGCCTGCCGGTGCGTTTTCAATTGCAGCTGCACAAGGTGTTGTGGGGCGACAGCCCCGGACGTTGAAGGGAATTTTCGTGAGTACAAAAAAAGCGGTCGTCCTGCTGTCGGGCGGCCTCGATTCGGCGACGGTGCTGGCGATGGCGCGCGCCCAGGGTTACGAGTGCTATGCGCTGAGCGTGTCGTACGGCCAGCGCCATGTCGCCGAGCTGGTCGCCGCGCAGCGCGTCGCTGCGACGCTCGGCGCCGTCCGCCACCAGACGATGCAGGTCAATCTCGATGCCGTCGGCGGTTCGGCGCTCACCGATCGCAACATCGCGGTGCCGGAAGTCGACCATGACATGCCCGGCATTCCGGTCACCTACGTGCCGGCGCGCAACACGCTGTTCCTGTCGCTGACGCTCGGCTGGGCCGAAGTGCTCGGCGCGCAGGATCTGTTCATCGGCGTCAATGCCGTCGACTACTCCGGCTACCCGGATTGCCGGCCGGAATTCATTCGCGCGTTTGAAGCGCTCGCCAACGTCGCGACCAGCGCCGGCGTCGAGGGCCAGCGCTTCACCGTGCACGCGCCGCTGCTGACGATGAGCAAGGCCGACATCATTCGCGAAGGCACGAAGCTCGGCGTCGACTACGGCATTACCGTGTCGTGCTACCAGGCGGATGACGACGGCCGCGCTTGCGGGCGCTGCGATTCGTGCCGCCTGCGCCGCGAGGGATTCGCCGCCGCCGGCGTGCCGGACCCGACGCCATATCGCTGATCGACTTGGCGGGTCTCCCTAGACGCGTCTCGATCGTTTATCATGCGCGGCCCTGCGGATGGGTCGTTAGCTCAGCCGGTAGAGCAGTTGGCTTTTAACCAATTGGTCGCAGGTTCGAACCCTGCACGACCCACCATCTAAATCAATGATTTAGGCAGGGACTCAGACGGGCCATCCAGCCGCTCGTCGAGTCAGCTCGCAGTATCTTCCCGAATCGAATGGTTGCCGGCCGCGTGTTCAGCGCGGGCGTCGCACGGTTTTGCACGCCACGGCTTTGCTGCGTGAGGGCTTGGTTTTCGCAACGGTCGGCTCGGGCCGCGACGCATCGCGCATGCGGCGCATGGCGAGCTGGGCGCAGGCCGACAGCGGCCATTCCGAGCGGTGAATCAACCACAGCGTGTCGACGACCGGTGACGTGGTTTCGACGACGGCGATCGCCTCCGGGCGCGCAAACGCCTGCCGTGCGTAGCGCGGAATAACGGTGAAGCCGAAGCCGCGCGCAACGGGTTCCAGGATCAGACTGATCTGGTTGCTGAAGCCGTGCACCGGCAGGCTGCGCACGCCGGGATTGCCGGGAAAGGCCTGGCGCAGCAGCCGGTTCGCCATCGAGGGGCCGTTCGGGTGATCGATGAAGCCGAGACGCTGCAGATCGCACCAGCCTTCGACGCGGACGCTGGCGGGGACGACCAGTTCCAGGGGCTCTTCCGAAAAGGGCGCGGCTGCCAGGCGCGGATCGTCCGGCCTCACGCTGGTGAGCCCGAGCTCGTAGCGATTGTCGAGCACGGCCTCGAGCACCTCGCGATCGGGTGCAAAGCGGTGCCGTACGCGCAGGCCGCGATGTTCGGCCTGCAGCGCCAACAACACTGGATAGAGCGCCAATCCGACGCTGCCGGGACTGATCAGGCTGATCTCCCCATGCGTGGCGTCGTCATCGGCGAGCCGGCCGTGCAGACGCCGCTCAGCCTGATCGAGTTCTCGGCAGTAGTCGAGCAGGGCGCGCCCGGCCGGCGTGACCTCGGCGTGTCGCGGTCTGCGGATCAACAACGGCCCGAGGCGCCGCTCGAGTTGCTGGACGTGCTGGCTGACGGCGGCCTGCGTCAGATCGAGGCGGTCTGCCGTTCGCGTGAAGCTGCCAAGCTCGGCCAGGGTGGCGAAGGTGCGCAGCCATTGCGGATTTATCATTAAAATATTTTATAAAAACAATAATTATTTATCCATTTAAATTATGGATTAGCGCCCCTACGATGTGTCGCACTGATGAATTCCGGTGCCTTACCCATGACGCAGACCTATCCCCGCAGCTTTTCGCACATCGGCCTTTCGGTGACCGATCTCGATGCCGCCGTGCGTTTCTATACCGAGGTTCTCGGCTGGTATCTGATCATGCCGCCGACCACGATCAACGAGGACGACAGCGCCATCGGCGTGATGTGTACCGACGTGTTCGGCGCTGGCTGGACATCGTTCCGCATCGCCCACCTGTCGACCGGCGACCGCGTCGGTGTCGAGATCTTCGAGTTTCTCAATGCCGAAAGGCCGGCGAACAACTTTGAATACTGGAAGACCAGCGTCTTCCACTTCTGTGTCCAGGACCCGGACGTCGAAGGGCTGGCGGCGAAGATCGTTGCCGCCGGCGGCAAGCAGCGCATGCCGGTGCGCTATTACTACCCGGGCGAGAAGCCGTATCGCATGGTCTACATGGAAGACCCGTTCGGCAACATCCTGGAAATCTACAGCCACAGCTACGAGCTGACGTATTCGGCTGGTGCCTATCAGTCCGCGGCCCCGGCGGCGTGAAGCGTGATGTGTGATCGCAAGGCAGGCGCACCGACGCAGGGCCGAGATGAACGGTGCGCCACCAGCGCATGGCCGTGCGGTCGGGCCAAGCTGACCGGCTGGTTTGTCACCTCGTCATTCAACTCGATCTGAGCAATTCGACGCAGCAGCGTGCTGCTCGATCGCGATTCAACTTCCTAGAGAGCGCCATGCCCCATCTATTCGAACCGTTCCAGATCCAGAGCCTCACGCTGCGTAACCGCATTGCGGTGCCGCCGATGTGTCAGTACAGCGCCATCGACGGCCTGATCAACGATTGGCATCTGGCGCATTACAGCGGCCTCGCGCGTGGCGGTGCCGGTCTGGTGATCGTCGAGGCCACGGCGGTGTCGCCTGAAGGCCGCATCACGCCGGGCTGCACCGGCTTGTGGAATGACGGGCAGGCGCAGGGAATGGCACGCATTGCATCGGCTATCAAGGCCGCCGGAGCGGTGCCCGGTATTCAGATCGGACACGCCGGTCGCAAGGCCAGCGCGCATCGGCCCTGGGAGGGTGACGACCATATCCCCGACGACGATCCGCGCGGCTGGCAGACGCTCGCGCCGTCGGCGCTGGCGTTCGGCGGCGGCTTGCCGAAAGTGCCGAAGGCCATGACGCTCGACGACATCGCGCGCGTGCAGGCCGATTTCGTCGCCGCGGCGATCCGCGCACGCGATGCCGGATTCGAATGGCTGGAACTGCATTTTGCGCACGGCTATCTGGCGCAGAGCTTCTTCTCGCGTGCCGCAAATCAACGCACCGATGCTTACGGCGGCAGTTTCGACGGCCGCAGTCGCTTCCTGCTCGAGACGCTGCAGGCGGTGCGCAAGGTTTGGCCGGCGCATCTGCCGCTGACCGCGCGCTTCGGCGTGATCGAGTACGACGGGCACGACGATCAAACCCTGGACGAGTCGATCGAGCTGACGCGGCGCTTCAAGGCGGCCGGCCTTGATCTGCTCAACGTCAGCATGGGCTTTTCGGCGCCTGGCGGTCGCGTGCCCTGGGGTTCGGGTTTTCTGGCACCGATCGCCGGCCGGGTCCGCCGTGAAGCGGAGATTGCAGTGGCGTCGGGCTGGTGCGTCGACGATCCCAAGGTCGCCGCGCGCGTCGTCGCCGACGGCGAGATGGACGTGGTGATGATCGGCCGCGCGCATCTGGCCGATCCGCACTATCCATATCAGCTGGCGCTCGCGCTCGGTCGCGAGCATCCGGCGGCGCTGCTGCCGACCCCGTACGCGTACTGGCTGTCGCGCTATCGCGGCCCGGGGACCGGCTCGGCGCAATGAGCGGCGGCCTGCGTTGCGGCTCAGCGCGCGGCTGACGAGACCCGTGTGGATCGAACTTCAGATGCAGCGCGTCGACACCGCGCAATAACGGGCTGGGGTTGAAGCGGAAGCTGTTGAGCCCTTCGGCGAAGCGCAGATGCTTCAGGCGGCCGGCGATGATTGGCAGCGCATCGGGTGTTGGATGCGGCGCGTTCCCCAAGGGGCTGGCCTGGCGGATGCTGGACTGGATCGAGGCGCGCCATGACGGCGCCGAATATGTCGCCGGTCCGGCCTTTTCGCTGGCCGACATTCTGCTGTTCTGCTTCGTCGACTTTGCGCAGATGGTCGGCATGACGCCGCTCGACGGTCGGCCGTGGCTGTCGGCGTGGTTTGCGCGAGTCGCCGCGCGGCCGAGCGCGGCGGCCTGAGCGTTGCCGGTTTCAGCTGCCGAACGTATTGGCCGCCAGACCCTTCACGTCGAGATCGATTGCGAACACGCCGCCGGCCAGCGGCTGTATGGCGAGGGCGTCGGCGTCGAGGTCGCCGCGCGCGCTGGTGACGTAGAGCGTGCGCAGATCGGCGCCGCCGAAGGCGACGTTGGTGACGTGGCGCACCGGTAGTGCGATGCGCGCCAGTTCGCGGCCGTCGGCCGGATCGTGGGCGGTGACGCAGGCGCCGTTCCAGTGCGCGATCCAGATGCGGCCGGCGGCGTCGGTGGTCATGCCGTCGGGGTCGCCGTCGCCATCGGCGAGGCGTAGCCAGACGCGGCGGTTGGCCAGCGTGCCGCGGTCGGCATCGAAGTCGAACGCGTAGATCGTGCCGCGGCCGGTTTCGGTGAAGTAGAACGTGCGCTGGTCGAGCGACCAGGTCGGGCCGTTGGCGATGTGCACGTTCTCGTGGTGGCGCGTGCACCGGCCGTCCGGGTCGTAGCGGTACAGCGCGCCGGTGGCGGCGCTGCAGGCGAAGTCGGTGCTGCCGGCCCAGAAGCGGCCGTGCGCGTCGCACTTGCCGTCGTTGAAGCGGTTGTTCGGATGCTCACCGCGCGGTACGTGCAGTGTGCGCAGGGCGTCTTGCTCGGGGTCGAAGGCGGCGAAGCGGCTGCGCAGCGTGACGAACAGTTCGTTGCCGCGCGCGTGTTCGGCCAGTGCCGAGATTTCCTCGTCGAACGTCCACGATTCCTGGGCATCCGTCGCCGGTGTGTAGCGGTGCAGGCGACGGCCCAGGATGTCGACGAAGTACAACGCCTGCCGGCGCGGCGACCACACCACACCTTCGCCGAGTCGCGCGCCGACGTCCCAGACGCAGCGCGGCGCACCGGCGGCGATCGTCGGGCGACTCACGGCCGCGCGCTCAGTGCGAGTGGCGCTCGACGTCGCCGCCGCTGCCGCCGACGAGGATGTCGAGGTCGGCGCCGAGGTGGGCCTGCTGTACGTGATCGACATAGAGCTTGTACCAGCCGCGTTTCGGCGCTTCCGGTGCCTTCCAGGCGGCGCGACGGCGCGCGAGCTCGTCGTCGGCCACGTCGAGATGCAGTTTACGACCGGGCACGTCGAGTTCGATCATGTCGCCATTTTGCACCAGCGCCAGCGTGCCGCCGGCCGCCGCTTCCGGCGAGACGTGCAGTACGACCGTGCCGTAGGCGGTGCCGCTCATGCGCGCATCGGAGATGCGGATCATGTCGGTGATGCCCTTCTTCAATACCTTGGGTGGCAGCGGCATGTTGCCGACTTCGGCCATGCCCGGATAGCCGCGCGGGCCGCAGTTCTTCAGCACCATGATGCAGGTCTCGTCGATGTCGAGCGCATCGTCGTCGATGCGCGCGCGAAAGTCCTCGATGGTCTCGAAGACGACGGCGCGGCCGCGGTGCTGCAGCAGGTTCGGCGAAGCCGCCGACGGCTTGATGACGGCGCCGTCCGGCGCCAGGTTGCCGCGCAACACGGCAATGCCGGCCTCCTTCTTGAACGGCTCGTCCAGGGTGCGGATCACGTCGCGGTTCCAGCACGGCGCGTCGGCGATGTTCTCGCCGAGCGTCTTGCCGGTCACCGTCAGCGCCGACAGATCGAGGTGTTCGGAGACTTCGTTCATCACCGCCGGCAGACCGCCGGCGTAGTAGAAGTCTTCCATCAGGTATTGGCCCGATGGCTTGAGGTTGACCAGGCACGGCAGTTTCGAGCCGAGCCGGTCCCAGTCTTCGAGCTTGAGGTCGACGCCGAGGCGTCCGGCGATCGCCAGCAGATGGATCACCGCATTGGTCGAGCCGCCGATCGCGGCGTTGACCTTGATCGCATTCTCGAACGCGGTGCGAGTGAGGATCTTCGACATCGTCAGATCCTCGCGCACCATCTCGACGATGCGCCGTCCGGCGAGTTGCGCGAGGCGGTAGCGGCGCGCGTCGACGGCGGGGATCGCGGCGTTCTCGGGCAGCGCCATGCCGAGCGCTTCGATCATGCTCGCCATGGTCGAGGCGGTGCCCATGGTCATGCAGCTGCCCTTGCTGCGCTGCATGCAGGCTTCGGCTTCGGTGAAATCGGCCTGCGACAGCTCGCCGGCACGGACCATTTCCGACATCTGGATGACGCCGGTGCCGGAGCCGACCGGACGCCCGCGCCAGTTGCCGGACAGCGACGGTCCGCCGGACAGGCCAATGGTCGGCAGATCGACGCTGGCGGCGCCCATCATCAGCGCCGGCGTGGTCTTGTCGCAGCCCATCAACAGCACGACGCCGTCCATGGGATTGGCACGGATCGATTCCTCGACGTCCATGCTCGCCAGGTTGCGGAACAGCATCGCCGTCGGCCGCATCTGCGTTTCGCCCAGCGACATCACCGGGAATTCGAGCGGAAAACCGCCGGCCTCGTAGATGCCGCGCTTCACGTGTTCGGCCAGCTCGCGGAAGCTGCCGTTGCACGGCGTCGTTTCCGACCAGGTGTTGCAGATGCCGATGACCGGGCGGCCGTCGAACATGTCGTGCGGATTACCGGCGCTCTTCAGCCAGCTGCGGTAATAGAAGCCGAGCTTGCCTTCGCGTCCGAACCATTCCTGGCTGCGGCGCTTCGGCTTTTTGGCGGACTCCATGGGGTACGGTCTCCTCGTCGAGTTATCGGGCTCGCGCACGCCGCAGATCGTCGTGTCGGAGCCGCTTTACGGCGGGGATCGTACAAGGCATATTGATACAAAGATAATAACAATATCCAATAAATAGATATCAATTTTCGTATAACAAAGCAGGGAGGCGGCGAAGAGGCGCCGCGGCATGAACACGACACAACACACACAGCAAAACGGCGTGGCGAATTACCCGAGCCTGCGCGGCCGCAAGGTCTTCATCACCGGCGGCGGTTCGGGTATCGGCGCGGCGATGGTCGAGGCGTTCGTTCGCCAGGGCGCGCATGTCGCGTTCATCGACATTGCAGCGGCCGACAGCGAAGCGCTCGCCGAACGGCTGATCGGCGAGGGTCTGGAGAAGCCGTGGTGGCGCGCCTGCGATGTCACCGATATCGCCGCGCTGCAGGCGGCGATCGCCGATGCCGCGCAGGCGCTCGGCGACTTTCACACGCTGGTCAACAACGTCGCCAGCGACGATCGCCACGCGCTCGACGAGGTGACGCCCGAATACTGGGATCGGCGCATGGCGATCAATCAGCGCCCGGCGTTCTTCGCGATCCAGGCGGTGGTGCCCGGCATGCGCCGGCTCGGCGGCGGATCCATCGTCAATCTCGGCTCGACCGGCTGGCAGGCCAAGACCGGTGGCTATCCGTGCTATGCGACCGCCAAGTCGTCGGTCAACGGGCTGACGCGCGGGCTGGCGCGCGAGCTCGGCGCGCAGCGCATCCGCATCAACGTCGTCACGCCCGGCTGGGTGATGACCGAGCGACAGATCAAGCTGTGGCTCAATGCCGACAGCGAGCAGGATCTGCTGCGCAACCAGTGCCTGCCGGACAAGGTGTATCCGGACGACATTGCCAACATGGTGATGTTTCTCGCCGCCGACGATGGGCGCGCCTGTACGGCGCAGGAATTCGTCGTCGACGCCGGCTGGATCTGAGCGCGCCGGCACGCGCCCGCCGTCGATGCGGGCGCGTGCCGCGGCGCGGTACCGGCTCAGGCGTCGTGGTCGTGCGGTTCGTCGAACTGCACGCCGTAAACCGGCGCGGCGGCGTCCTTGAGCGCGCGCAGCATGATCTTCGCCGCCGGCGACAGCAGCCAGTCGGTGCGCGTGATGATGCCGAACGCGTCCATCGTGCACGACAGCTCGATCGGCAGGATCGTCACCATGCCGTGCTCGGCGTAGTAGCGCGCGACGTCGGTCGGCACGACGGCGAGGTAGTCGCACTGCTGCAACATCTTGGTCAGGAACACCACCGCCGCCGATTCGATCAGGCGGTTCGGGACGTCGAGTCCGGCTTCCTGGAACATCAGCTCGAAGCGGTGGCGCAGCACGCTGCCGGCCGGCGGCACGATCCAGCCGGCGGCCGCCAGCTCACGCAGCGTCGGCTTCTTCTTGTTCTTCAGCATCGGATGCTGCGGTCTGACGATCGCCGACACGCCTTCCTCGGCCAGCGATTCGTAGTGCAAATGGGTTTTGTCGTGACGCTCGAACAGGCGTGCGACGAGGATGTCGATCCTGTTCTGCGCCAGGCGTTCGAGCAGCACGTCACTGCTTTCGACCAGCAGCGATACCCGCAGCCGCGGGTGCGCCTCGATGACCTGTGCCATTGCCGCCGGCAGCAGCGTCATTGCCGGACCGGTGATCGCACCGACGCTGACGCTGCCGAAGTAGCCGGCCTTCAACGCCTCGATCTCGGCACCGGCTTCGGTGAGGTTCGACAGCGCCATGCGCGCATGGCGGATCATCGTCTCGCCGTACCAGGTCGGACGCATGCCGCGCGGCAGTCGCTCGAACAGCGGCACGCCCATCATGTCCTCGAGGTCCTTGAGCAGCTTCGATGCCGCCGGCTGCGACATGTTGAGCGCCTCGGCAGCGCGATGGATGTTGCCTTCTTCGTCGATGGCGATCAGCAGCATCAACTGCCGCGTCTTGAGTCGTGCGCGTATGAACCAGGGCGTGTTGAACGCCATGTTCCCCTCCCTTTATGTATATCAATCTTTGTATAGCATAGTTCAATATAAATATTTGTTGTATATCACTTGCCTCCGCACAATACCGGCAGACGGGCAGTGGCGACCGCGCCGCTGCATTCGAAAAACGAAAACCGCAGGCGGAGAAACATGCGACTCATCCAAGTGTTGGACGCGGCAGGCGCCGCACGCGTCGGCGTCATCGCGGCCGACGGCGACACCGTGCAGCTGCTCGATGGCTGGAGCCACAGCTACGACCTGGCGGTCGCGGCGATCGCGCAGGGCGTGACGCTCGACGCGCTCGCGGCGTCGGCGATCGGCAGCCAGACGCTGTCGTATCGCGACGCGCTGGCCGCTCAGCGCGTGCTGGCGCCGCTGATGCACCCCGATCCGGCGCACTGCCACGTGACCGGCACCGGCCTGACGCATCTGGGCAGCGCCGCGGCACGTGACGCGATGCACAAGTCGCTGCAGCAGGATGCGGCGGCGATGACCGACTCGATGCGCATGTTCAAAATGGGCGTCGAGTCCGGCATTCCGCAGGACGACAGGCCGGGCGCACAGCCCGAGTGGTTCTACAAGGGCGACGGCGGCATCGTCGTCGCACCGGGCGCGCCGCTGCCGTCGCCGGACTTCGCGCTCGACAGCGGCGAGGAGCCCGAGCTGGTCGGTCTCTACGTGATCGGCGCCGACGGCACCCCGCATCGCCTCGGCTTCGCGATCGGCAACGAGTTCTCCGACCACATCACCGAGCGCCAGAACTATCTGTATCTCGCCCATTCGAAGCTGCGCTACTGCTCGCTGGGTCCGGAGCTGCGCACCGGCGAGCTGCCGGCCGATCTGCGCGGCACCAGCCGCGTGCGGCGCGGCGACGCGGTCGTCTGGGAGCGGCCGTTCCTGACCGGCGAGGCGAACATGTGCCATTCGCTCGCCAACCTCGAATACCACCACTTCAAGTACGCCGCGCACCGGCGGCCGGGCGATGTGCATCTGCACTACTTCGGTACCGCGACGCTGAGCTTCACCGACGGTGTCAGCACCGTCGAAGGCGACCGCTTCGAGATCGATCTGCCGGACCTCGGCGCGCCGCTCGTCAACCCGATCGCGATCGTCGACAGCGGCTTCGCGCTCGGCGGCGTACGCCCGCTCTGAGACCAGAGCCCGCCCACGGAACAGGAGCAGACGCATGACGCTGCAATTCAAGAGCTACATCAATGGTGAATGGCTAGGCGGCAACGGTGTCGCCGACGAGAACCCGTCCGACCTGGCGACGCCGGTCGGCGAGTACGCGCTGGCCGATGTCGCGCAGACGCAGGCCGCGATCGACGCCGCCAATGGCGCGCGCGCCGCATGGGGCATGAGCAATCCGCAGCAGCGCTTCGACGCGCTCGATTTCGTCGGCAGCGAGATTCTCGCGCGCAAGGAAGAGCTCGGCCGACTGCTGGCGCTCGAGGAAGGCAAGACGCTGGGCGAGTCGATCGGCGAGGCGGCGCGCGCCGGCCAGATCTTCAAGTTCTTCGCCGCCGAGGCGCTGCGCATTCCGGGCGAAAAGCTGGCCTCGACGCGGCCTGGCGTCGACATCGAGCTCACCCGCGAGCCGGTCGGTACGGTCGGCATCATCGCACCGTGGAATTTTCCGCTGGCGATTCCGGCGTGGAAGATCGCGCCGGCGCTGGCCTACGGCAACACCGTGGTGTTCAAGCCGGCCGAGACGGTGCCGGCCTGCGCCTGGGCGATCGCCGAGATCATCAGCCGCGCCGGCCTGCCGGCCGGTGCCTTCAATCTCGTCATCGGCGCCGGCCGTGTGGTCGGCCAGATGCTGGCCGAGCACCCGGGCATCGACGCGCTGAGCTTCACCGGCTCGGTGCCGACCGGCAACCGCGTGCTGCAGACCGCGACCCGCCGCGGCGCCAAGGTGCAGTTGGAGATGGGCGGCAAGAATCCGCTGGTCGTGCTCGCCGACGCCGATCTCGATCAGGCCGTCGAATGCGCCGTCAACGGTGCGTATTTCTCGACCGGCCAGCGCTGTACGGCGTCGAGCCGCCTGATTGTCGAGAAATCCGTTTACGACGAATTCGTCGCGCGCACGATCAAGCGTCTGTCCGGCCTGAAGATCGGCAACCCGCTCGAAGCCGGCGTGCATATCGGTCCGGTGGCCAGCAGCGCGCAGCTCGACACCGATCTTTCGTACATCCGTATCGGCCGCGAGGAAGGCGCCGAGCTGCTGTTCGGCGGCGACATGGTCGAATGCGCGACCAAGGGCCACTTCCTGGCGCCGACGCTGTTCGCGGCGAAACCCGATCATCGCGTCTCGCGCGAGGAGATCTTCGGACCGGTGGCGGCGGTGATGCCGGCCGACGACTACGAGCACGCGCTGGCGCTGGCCAACGACACCGAGTTCGGCCTGTGCGCCGGCATCTGCACGACCTCGCTCAAGTACGCCTCGCACTTCAAGCGCCACGCGCAGGTCGGCATGGTGATGGTCAATCTGCCGACCGCCGGCGTCGACGCGCACGTGCCGTTCGGCGGCCGCAAGGGGTCGAGCTACGGCCCGCGCGAGCAGGGCCGCTACGCCGTCGAGTTCTACACCACGGTGAAGACCGCCTACACGCTGCCCTGAGCGGCACCGCGTACCGGCCCGAAGCGACCGCAGAGTCGCGGGCCGGCGCGTCGACCCCACGGAGGAGAGAGATGAAGATTCGATCGTTATTGCTGGCCGCCGTTGCCGTGCTGCCGCTGCTCGCCGCCTGTTCCGGCGGCAAGAGCGACAAGGGCGGTGCCGACCGGCCGATCACGCTGGGTTTCAGCCAGGTCGGTGCCGAAAGCGAATGGCGCACCGCCAACACCCGGTCGATCAAGGCGGCGGCCAAGGCTGCCGGTATCCGCCTGAAGTTCTCCGACGCGCAGCAGAAGCAGGAGAACCAGATCAAGGCGCTGCGCTCGTTCATCGCCCAGCGCGTCGACGTCATCGCGTTCTCTCCGGTCGTCGAATCGGGCTGGGAGACCGTGCTGCGCGAGGCCAAGGCCGCCGGCATTCCGGTGATCGTCACCGACCGCGCCGTCGACGTCACCGACGACTCGCTGTACACGACGCTGATCGGCTCGGACTTCGTCGAGGAAGGGCGCCGCGCGGCGCGCTGGCTGATCGACGACATGAAGGACCGCAAGGGGCCGATCAACATCGTCGAGCTGCAGGGCACGGTCGGCTCGGCACCGGCGATCGATCGCCAGAAGGGCTTCCACGAGGTCATCGATGCCGACCCGCGCTTCAAGGTGATCCGCTCGCAGAGCGGCGACTTCACGCGCGCCAAGGGCAAGGAAGTGATGGAAGCCTTCCTCAAGGCCGAGGGCAAGAACATCGATGTGCTGTATGCGCACAACGACGACATGGCGATCGGCGCGATCCAGGCCATCGAGGAAGCCGGCCTGCAGCCGGGCAAGGACATCACCGTGGTCTCGATCGACGGCGTCAAGGGCGCGTTCCAGGCGATGATGGCCGGCAAGCTCAACGCCACCGTCGAGTGCAATCCGCTGATCGGTCCGCAGCTGATGGACATCGTCAAGAAGGTGCACGCCGGGCAGACGGTGCCGAAGCGCATCATCGTCAACGAGAGCGTCTTCGACAGATCGCAGGCGGCCGCGGCGTTTCCGTCGCGACAGTACTGAGCCCGGCGGCGGTCGACGCGACGACGATGAGCGATACGGCGATTCTGCAGGCGTCCGGCATCGGCAAGCGCTACGCCGGCGTGGCGGCGCTGCACGACGTGCAGCTGACGCTGCGCGCCGGCGAGGTGCATGCACTGATGGGCCAGAACGGCGCCGGCAAGTCGACGCTGATCAAGGTGCTGACCGGCGTGGTCGCGCCGGACGACGGCACGATCGCGCTGGTCGGCGAGCCGATCGCGCCGCGCTCGCCGGCCGACGCGCAGCGGCTCGGCATCAGCACCGTCTATCAGGAAGTCAATCTGTGTCCGAACCTGTCGGTCGCCGAGAACATCTGCGCCGGCCGCTTCGCGCGCCGGCGCTGGACGCGGACCATTCACTGGTCACGCGTGCATGAAGAGGCAGCGGCGATCATGCGCCGCCTCGATCTCGACATCGACGTCACGCGTTCGCTGTCGAGCTATCCGGTCGCGATCCAGCAGATGGTGGCGATCGCGCGCGCGGTCAGCGTCTCGGCGCGCGTGCTGATTCTCGACGAGCCGACGTCGAGCCTCGACGAAGACGAGGTGCGCCAGCTGTTCGCGGTGATGCGCACGCTGCGCGAGCAGGGCATGGCGATTCTGTTCGTCACGCACTTTCTCGATCAGGTTTATGCGATCTGCGATCGCATCACGGTCCTGCGCAACGGCGGTTTCGTCGGCGAGTACCGCACATCCGAGCTGCCGCAGGCGGCGCTGATCTCGGCGATGGTCGGCCGCGAATTCGCACTGACCGGCACCGATCGTCAGGCGGTGCCGACGGGCGAGGCGGCGCCGCTGCTGACGGCGCAAGGTCTGGGCCGACGCGGTGGCGTCTGGCCGACCGATCTGCAGATCCGTCGCGGCGAGGTGCTCGGCCTCGGCGGTCTGCTCGGCTCCGGCCGTACCGAGCTGGCGCGGCTGTTGTTCGGCCTCGACCCTGCGGACGCCGGCGTGATCGCGATTGACGGCGACGAGCGGCGCTGGCGCGCGCCGGCCGAGGCGATCGCGCACGGAATCGCGCTGTGCCCCGAGGAGCGCAAGACCGAAGGCATCGTCGCCGAGCTGTCGGTGCGCGAGAACATCGTGCTGGCGCTGCAGGCGCGGCTCGGCCTGCGCCGCTATCTGTCGCGCGCGCAGCAGAACGAGATCGCGCAGCGCTTCGTCGAACTGCTGGGCATCAAGACCGCGAGCATCGAGACGCCGGTCGGACTGCTGTCCGGCGGCAATCAGCAGAAGGTGGTGCTGGCGCGCTGGCTGGTCACCGAGCCGCGGCTGCTGATGCTCGACGAGCCGACGCGCGGCATCGATATCGCCGCCAAGCAGGAGATCATGAGCGAGATTCTCAAGCTCGCCCGGCAAGGCATGGCCGTGCTGTTCATTTCGGCGGAAATCGACGAGCTGGTGCGCGTCTGCGACCGCATCGCGGTGATGCGCGAACGGCGCAAGGCCGGCGAATTGGTGGGCGGCAGCAGCGAGCACGCGGTGCTCGACCTGATTGCGGGGACCGCATGAGCGCGCGCTTCAAGCAACTGAGCGGGCACACGCTGTTCTGGCCGCTGCTGACGCTGGCGCTGCTGCTGGTCGCCAACGGCATCTTCAATCCCGGCTTCCTGGCGCTGCAGTGGCGCGAGGGGCATCTCTACGGCAACCTGATCGACATCGTCAATCGCGCCGCGCCGCTGATTCTGGTGTCGATCGGCATGACGCTGGTGATCGCCGTGCGCGGCCTCGACATCTCGGTCGGTGCGGTGCTGGCGATTTCGGCAACGGTCGCGGCATGGATGATCGGCGGCGCGCTGGTCGTCGATCACGGCGTGACGACGGCGGTGACCCGGCTGCCGATGCCGGTGGCGATTGCCGGGGCGCTCGGCGTGGCCCTGGCCTGCGGCTTGTGGAACGGTCTGCTGGTGGTGCGCGCCGGCATGCAGCCGATCATCGCGACGCTGATTCTGATGGTCGCCGGCCGCGGTCTCGCGCAGTTGATCGGCGGCGGCCAGATCCTGACGATCTACTATCCGCCTTACTTCTATCTCGGCAACGGCTTCCTGCTCGGCTTGCCGTTCACGCTGTTCGTGGTCGCCGCCATCTATGCGCTGACGCACGTGGCGCTGAACCGTACGGCACTGGGCCTGTTCATTCGTGCGATCGGCGTCAACCCGGTGGCGTCGCGCGTCGCCGGCATTCGCGCGCGGCTGATCACGATCGGCCTCTACATGTTCTGTGCGCTGATGGCCGGCGTCGCCGGCCTGATCGTCAGCTCCAACGTCAAGAGCGCCGACGCCAACAACGCCGGACAGCTGCTGGAACTCGATGCGATCCTCGCCGTGACGCTTGGCGGCACGCTGCTGACCGGCGGCCGCTTCAGTCTCGCCGGCAGCGTCGTCGGCGCGCTGATCATCCAGACGCTGACGTCGACGATTTATTCGGTCGGCATCCCGCCGCAGGTCAACATGGTCGTCAAGGCGATGTTGGTGTTCGCGGTGATGCTGTTGCAGTCGGCCGAATTCCGCACCACCGTGCGCGGCTGGCTGGTGCGCACGGAGCGTCGCGCATGAGCGCGCCGCTGCCGTTGACCGCGCCGGCGCCGAGGCCGACGATGCCGCGCTGGCGCGCGCTGCTGCTGTTCGACTCGAAGTACACGCCGCTGGCGATCACGATCGCGCTGTTCGTCAGCATGACGGTCGCGGGCGGCATCGTCTACGACGGCCTGCTGCAGCCGCAGATCTTTCTCAACCTGTTCGTCGACAATGCCTTTCTGTTGATCGTCGCGGTCGGCATGACCTTCGTGATCCTGACCGGCGGTATCGACCTGTCGGTCGGCTCGGTGATCGCGCTGACGACGGTGGTATCGGCGGTGCTGGTCGAGCATCACGGCTGGAATCCGTGGCTGGTGATGCCGTTGATGCTGCTGATGGGCGCCGCGTTCGGCGGCGCGATGGGCCTGCTGATCCAGCGCTTCCGGCTGCAGCCGTTCGTCGTCACGCTCGGCGGCATGTTTCTCGCGCGCGGCATCAGCTTTCTGATCAGCGTCGATTCGATCAGCATCACCAATCCGGTCTACATGTCGATCGCCGAAGCGCGCCTGTCGCTCGGCGGCGGCTGTTCTCTGTCGGTTGGTGCGCTGCTGTCGATCGGCGTGCTGCTCGCCGGCATCTGGCTTGCGCACGCCACGGCGTTCGGCCGCAGCATCTATGCGCTCGGCGGCAGCGAGGCGTCGGCGCGGCTGATGGGCCTGCCGGTCGCGGCGACACAGATCGGCGTCTATGCCCTGAGCGGCGCGTGCTCGGCGCTGGCCGGCATCGTCTACACGTTCTACATGCTGTCCGGCTACAGCCTGCATGCGCAGGGCCTGGAACTCGACGCGATCGCCGCCGTCGTGGTCGGCGGCACGCTGCTGACCGGCGGCAGCGGCTACCTTGTCGGCACGCTGTTCGGCGTGCTGATCCTCGGCCTGATCCAGACCATCATCACCATCGACGGCACGCTCAGCTCGTGGTGGACGAAGATCGTCATCGGCGGGCTGCTGTTCCTGTTCTGCCTGCTGCAGCGCCTGTTCGCCGGCCTGCGCCGCACGCGCGTCTGAGACCGGAGCCCCGAGCGATGCCAACCCGCCGCGAAATCATCCAGCACGGTGCCGCGCTTGGCGCCGCAGCGTGGACGGTGATCCGCGCCGCGAATGCGAGCGCCGATGCGATCGCGCCGCTGCCGCCGGCCCGCGCCGACGCGGTGGCCTGGCAAGCGCAGCCGTTCGCGGCGCGGCAGGTGTGTCTGCTCGACGGTCCGTTCAAGGTCGCGCGCGATCTCGACCGCCGCTATCTGCTGGCCCTCGCGCCCGAGCGCCTGCTGCACAATTTTCGCGTCACCGCCGGTCAGCCGTCGGCCGCCGAACCGCTGGGCGGCTGGGAGTCGCCGCACTGCGAGCTGCGCGGCCACTTCGTCGGCCACTATCTTTCGGCCTGCGCGCTGTTGCTCGCCGCCGGCGACGACCCCGCGATCCGCACGCAGCTGCAGGCGGTGCTCGACGGACTGGCGGCGTGCCAGCGCGACGACGGTTACCTGAGTGCGTTCCCCGACAGCTTCTTCGATCGTCTCGGCCGCCACGAGAACGTCTGGGTGCCGATCTATACCTGGCACAAGCTGATCGCCGGCCTCATCGATGTACATCAGCACACCGGTGATGCGCGTGCGCTGACGATGGCGCGTGGCATGGCGGACTGGCTGGCAGCGTGGTCGGCGCCATTCGGCGACGACGACTGGAAGCAGATCCTCGACGTCGAATTCGGCGGCATCAATGAAAGCTATTTCACGCTGTACGGCCTGATCGGCGACGCGCGCTACGAGCAGATGGCGCGACGCTTCGATCATCACGCGGTGTTCGATCCGCTGGCGGCGCACCGCGACGCGCTGGCCGGACTGCACGCCAACACCAATATCCCCAAGATCGTCGGCGCCGCGCGCGGCTACGAGCTGACCGGCGAGGCGCGCTATCACGACATCGCCGCGTTCTTCTGGAAGACCGTCACCGGCCATCACGCGTACTGCACCGGCGGCACCAGCAACTACGAGCGTTGGGCCGGACCCGACCAGTTCGCCGGCCAGCTCAGCGGCCACACGCAGGAATGCTGCTGCAGCTACAACATGCTGAAGCTGACCCGCCATCTGTATGGCTGGCGGCCGGACGCGGCGCTGATCGACTACTACGAGCGCGTACTGTTCAATTCGCGGCTCGGCACCCAGGACGCGCGCGGCATGATGATGTACTTCGTGCCGCTCGACGCCGGCTACTGGAAAGTCTTCAACAAGCCGTACGACTCGTTCTGGTGCTGCACCGGGACCGGCACCGAAGAATTCGCCAAGACCCAGGACACGATCTACTTCCACACCGGCGAGCAGCTCTACGTCAATCTGTTCATCGCTTCCGAGCTGCACTGGCCGGAGCAGGGGCTGAGGCTGCGTCAGGAGACGGCGTTTCCGCAGCAGCAAGGCACGACACTGAAGCTGAAGCTGCGCCGGCCGCGAACGCTGACGCTGCAGCTGCGCATTCCGGCCTGGGCCCGGGGCGCGACGCTGAGCGTCAACGGCCAGCCGCAGGATGTCACGCTGCAGCCCGGCACGTACTACGCGCTGCGACGTCGCTTCGCCGATGGTGACGTCGTCGCGCTGGGCTTGCCGATGGCGCTGCACGCCGCGCCGCTGCCGGACGATGACGGCCTGCAGGCGATGATGTACGGACCGCTGGTGCTGGCGGCGCGACTCGGCGGCGACGGCCTGACGCCGGACATGATCGAGGTCGCCGACCAGCGGCCGTCGTTCAACCGTTTCATCGGCGAGCAGCTGCCGTCGGTGTACTTCAAGCCCGATCAGTCGTGGATGCAGCCGCTCGCCGGTCAGGCCCTGACGTTCGAAGCACAGGGCATCGCCGAGCGGCTGACGTTCATCCCGCTGTACCAGATCCAGAACGAGCGCTACGCCGTCTACTGCCGCGTACGCCCGGAATGGGAACGCGATCCGCAGATTTGAATGATGCGCTCGGCTCCGCAATACCTCGAAGCGAGCGCCGGGCGTACGACCGGCGCCGCGGAGGCTAAGATGCCGCCCTCGCGGTGGCGACGGGGCATCGAACCCCGGCGCATAGACAAAAAGAATTTTGATTGGAGGCAGAGCAGATGCAGACCCAGAGGATGACCGTACTCGAGAAGATCGGGTACGGCACCGGCGACATGGCGGTCAACGTCGTCATCTCGTCGATGATGCTGATCATCACGTTTTTCTATACCGACGTGTTCGGGCTCAAGCCGTCCGACCTCGCTCTGCTGTTCGTCGCCGTGCGCCTGATCGACGCCGTCACCGACCCGCTGATGGGCATCATCACCGACAAGGTGAAAACGCGCTGGGGCCGCTATCGGCCGTACTTCCTGTTCCTCGCGGTGCCGTTCGGCATCTCGGTGTTCCTGACGTTCAGCACGCCGGACTTCTCGTATGCCGGCAAGCTGGCCTGGGCCTATTCGACGTATACGCTGGTGACGCTGATTTTCACCGGTGTGACGATTCCATACATCTCGATCATCAGCGTGCTGACGCATGATCCGCAGGAGCGTCTGTCGGCCAACGGCTATCGTCTGTTCTTCGCCAAGATCGCCGCGTTTCTGGTGACGATCATCGTGCCGCAGCTGGCCGCGGTCTGGGGCGCCGGCAGCCTGCAATTCGGCTACCAGATGGCGATGGGGCTGATGGGGCTGATGGCGACGGCGCTGTTCCTGTTCTGTTTCTTCACCACCACCGAGCGGCTCGAGCACGAGGTGGACCGCAAGCCGTTCGGCGAGCAGGTGCGTTTGCTGGTGCGCAACGATCAATGGCTGGTGCTGTGCGCGGTTTGCGTGACCGGCACGATCGGCTACGTGATCCGTGGCTCGGTCGCCGCGTACTACGCCAAGTACTACCTCGGCGGCTCGGCGAAGATGATCTCGATGTTCCTGACCACCGGCGTCGGCGCGGCGATCCTGGCGATGGTCGTGTCGACGTGGATCACCAAGAAATACTGCAAGGTGAAGCTGTTCCGCTACAGCCAGCTGGCCGTCGGCGTGCTCAGCGTCCTGCTGTTCGTGCTCGTCGGGCCGGGCGACGTGATGCTCGCCTTCGTGCTGTATTTCCTGCTGTCGCTGATCGTCGATCTGCATGCGCCGGTATTCTGGTCGGCGATCGCCGAGGCGGTCGACTACGGCGAGGTCAAGACCGGTAAGCGCGTCGCGGGGCTGGCGTTCGGCGGCATCTCGTTCTGTCAGAAGGCCGGCATGGGCATTGCCGGCGCGATCGTCGGCGGTCTGCTGACGTACTACCAGTACGTGCCGGACAAGGTGCAGAGCGAATTCACCCTGACCGGCATCGCGCTGATGCTGTCGATCATCCCCGGCGCGTTCCATGCGCTGATGGGCCTGCTGATGTTCCGCTACCGCATCACCGACGCGTATTACCGCGAGATGAAGCAGCAGCTGGCGACGCCGATGGCGACGCCCGGAGCGCAACCGCTGGCGCCGTCGGCCGCCTGACGCCGTCTCTTCCGATTTTCATTCGAGCGCAGACATGTCGTTTCACAATCCGCTGATTCCGCAACGCGCCGATCCGTGCATTTACCGCCACACGGATGGCTATTACTACTTCACCGCCTCGGTGCCCGAATACGACCGCATCGAGCTGCGCCGCGCGGCGACGCTTGAGGCACTGCCGGCGGCGCCGACCGTCGACATCTGGCGCGCGCCGCCGAGCGGCGCGACGAGTTCGCTGATCTGGGCGCCGGAGATCCACTACATCGACGGTGCGTGGTACGTCTATTTCGCGGCGGCGCCGTCGCGCGAGATCGTCGACGGCCTGTTCCAGCACCGCATGTACGTGCTGCGCACGACCGCCGCCAACCCGCTCGACGGTCCGTGGGAGACGCTCGGCCGCGTCGACACCGGCCTCGACAGCTTCAGCCTCGACGCGACCAGCTTCGCGCACCGCGGGCAGCGCTACTACGTGTGGGCGCAGAAAGACCCGGCGATCACCGGCAACTCGAATCTGTACATCGCGCCGATGAAGACGCCGTGGCAGCTCGGCGCCACGCCGGTGATGCTGAGCAAGCCGGAGTTCGACTGGGAGATCCAGGGCTTCTGGGTCAACGAAGGGCCGTCGGTGCTGATCCGTCACGGCAAGGTCTTCATCACCTATTCGGCGAGTGCCACCGACGAGCGTTACTGCATGGGCCTGCTGCAGGCGCCGGTCGACGCCGATCCGCTCGATCCGGCGAGCTGGACCAAGTCCGCGCAACCGGTGTTCGGCAGCTGCGCCGAGCGCGAGGTCTACGGCCCCGGCCACAACAGCTTCACGGTGTCGGCCGACGGCGGTACTGACCTGATCGTTTATCACGCGCGCAACTACACGGAAATCGTCGGTGACCCGCTGTGGAATCCGGATCGCCATACCTGCGTGCAGGCGATCGACTGGAGCGCCGACGGCCAGCCGGTCTTCGGTCTGCCGCAACGCTGAGAAGGAGCACAACGATGAAGATCCGCATGGCCTGGCCGGCCGCCGCAGCGGCCATCCTGGCGATCGTCGTCGCCGGCTGCGCCAACGCGGCGCCGCGCAGCGACGACGGCTACCGCGCCGACATCCACGTGCACGACCCGACGATGATCGAGGCGAACGGCACCTACTATCTGTTCGGCACCGGCGACGGCATCGAGGTGCACAGCTCCAAGGATCTGAAGACCTGGAAGGCCGAGCCGCGTGTGTTCGCGTCGCCGCCGGCGTGGACGCATGCGATCGTGCCCGATTACCAGGGCAGCATGTGGGCGCCGGACATCTCGTTCCATCACGGCCGCTACTATCTTTACTACTCGGTCTCGGCGATCGGCAAGAACACTTCGGCGATCGGCCTGGTGACCAACAAGACGCTCGATCCGGCGTCGCCGGACTATCACTGGGTCGATCACGGGCCGGTGATCCGCTCGATACCGTATCGCGATCTGTGGAACGCGATCGATCCGAACTTGGCGCTCGACGACGACGGCACGCCGTATCTGGTGTTCGGCTCGTTCTGGGGCGGCGTCAAGATGTTCCGCCTCGACGCCGCGCTCGACGCGCCGGCCGAGCCGCAGCAGTGGTATACGCTGGCCAAGCGCGAGCGCGACATCTTCGTCGACGATGCCGAGCCGGAACCGGCGGCGATCGAAGCGCCGTTCATCTTCCATCACAACGGCTGGTACTACCTGTTCGTTTCCTGGGACTACTGCTGCCGCGGCATCGACAGCACGTACAAGATCGTGGTCGGCCGCAGCCGTTCGATCACCGGCCCGTATGTCGACCGCAGCGGCAAGGAAATGGCCCAGGGCGGTGGCACCATCGTGCTCAAGGGCAATGCCAACTATCCGGGCGTCGGCCACAACAGCGCCTACACCTTCGGTGGCCAGGACTATCTGGTCTTCCACGCCTACGACGAACACGACCACGGCCAGTCCAAGCTCAAGGTCACGCCGATGCACTGGGACCATGACGGCTGGCCGCTGATCGACCCGCACGTACTCGACTGACGGCCTTCGTTCGTCGACTCCCGCCCGGCGGTGCGCATGGCCGCCGGGTTTTCTTTTGCGCGCCGCTGCGGCTAGATTGCCCGCATCCCCCATTCTCCGGAGTTGTGCGTGCAGGGTCTGCTCATCGTCGCGATCGTGCTGGCGATCATCATCGTCATCGCCGCGCAGCGGCTGCGCCGGCGCGATGATGCGGCGGTCGACGACGCGCGCTACGTCACCAAGCCGGTGCTGCTGTCGGCGGCCGAGCGCGCATTCCTCAGCGCGCTCGAAAGCGCGGTCGCCGGGCAATACCGGATCTTCGCGATGGTTCGCGTCGCCGACGTACTCAGCGTCGAGGCCGTGAGTCGCGGACGCTGGCAGTCCGCGTTCAACCGCATCAACGCCAAGCACTTCGACTTCGTGATCTGCGAGCACGCCGAGCTGAGCCCGCGCATCGCGATCGAACTCAACGACGGCTCGCACCGGCGTGCTGACCGGCGCCGCCGTGACGATTTTCTGCGCAACGCCTGCCAGCAGGCCGGATTGCCGCTGCTCGAGGTGCCGGTCAGCAGCCGCTATCGCGCCGACGTGCTGCGCCGGCAGCTGCAGGCGCTGATCGACTTCGCGCCGGGCGACGCGCGGCGGCCCGCGCGCATCGAGCCACGCATCGAGCCGACGCCGAACGTGCCGGTCGTCGCGGATCGGCCGGCCGCCGCGCCCGAACCCGACGTGACGACGCTGCTCGTTGCGGCGGGCGCGACGGTAGCCGCCGAACCGCGCTGCCCGAAATGCGACGGCGAGGTGCAGCGCCGCCGCATCGATACCGGCCGGCTCGCCGGTCGCGAATTCTGGCTGTGCCGGGCGTTTCCGGTCTGCGCCGGCATGTTGCCGGTCGCCGCCGACACGGCGCCCTGAGCACGGCGCGGCCGGGCACGAAAAAGGCCACCCGCCGCAACGACGGGTGGCCCGCGCGCAATGCGCTGCGGCGTCAGTGCAGCTCGAGTACGACGACCGACTTTGCCGGCAGCTCGGCCGACAGCCGGCCGCTGCGGATCTTCGCGCCGTCGAACGCGGTCGGCACCAGCTTGTCGGGCTCGGCGAAGGTGTTCATCGCGTTCATCGTCTTCGCCGTCAGGATCCTGCCGCTGACGCGTCGTGCGGCTGTGCCGTCGAGCTTGATCGATACCGGCGCGGCGTGCTCGGGGTCGAGATTGGCGAGCGCGATATAGACCTGGCCGTCCTTGCCGCGTGCGGCAGCGCTGCTGATCTGCGGCACGCTCCAGTCGCCGTGTCGATAGATCGGCGATTCGACGTCGAGCGGCAGGTGCGTGGCGTCCATGAACGGCTTGTACATCATGAACACGTGATAGGTCGGCGTCAGTACCATCCTGTCACCCTGCGTGAAGATCATCGCCTGCAGCACGTTGACCATCTGCGCGATGTTGGCCATGCGCACGCGGTCGGTGTGATGCTGGAAGATGTTCAGGTGGATCGCCGCGACCAGCGCGTCGCGCAAAGTGTTCTGCTGCTGCAGGAAGCCGGGGTTGGTGCCCGGCGTCGGCAGATACCAGGTGCCCCATTCGTCGACCACCAGCGCGACTTTCTTGTCCGGATCGTATTTGTCCATGATCGCGCTGTGCCGGGTGATCAGCTCGTCCATGTAATGGGCTTTCTGCATGGTCTCGGCCCAGTCGTTCTCGTCGAAGTCGGTGGCCGATTTCTTGTGCTCGAAGTTGCCGGGGATCGTGTAGTAGTGCAGCGACAGACCGTCCATGAACTTGCCGGCGACCTTCATCATCACGTCGGTCCAGTGATAGTCGTCGACGTTGGCGCCGGGCGCGATCTTGTCGATGTGCTGCGTCGCCGGACTCTTCACGAAGGTCTGGTAGCGGCGGTACAGATCGGCCGCGTATTCGGGACGCATGTTGCCGCCGCAGCCCCAGAGCTCGTTACCGATGCCGAAGTACGGCAGCTGCCAGGGCTGGTCGCGGCCGTTGGCGCGGCGTTCGTTGGCGAGTGTCGATTGCGTCGGCGAGGTCATGTACTCGACCCAGCTCGCCATTTCCTCGGGCGGCGCGTCGCCGACGTTGCCGGCGACGTAGGCCTGCGCGCCGATCAGTTCGGCGAAGTTCATGAACTCGTGCGTGCCGAACGCGTTGCTTTCGGTGACGCCGCCCCAATGCGTGTTGACGCGCACCGGACGCCGATCGCGCGGTCCGACGCCCTCGCGCCAGTGGTATTCGTCGGCGAAGCAGCCGCCGGGCCAGCGCACCACCGGCACGTCGAGCTTGCGCAGGGCGTCGACGACATCCTTGCGGTAGCCGTCGACGTTCGGGATCTTCGAGTCCTCGCCGACCCAGACGCCGCCGTAGATGCCGGTGCCGAGGTGCTCGGCGAACTGCCCGAACAGATTGCGGCTGACGTGGCCGCCCGGTTCGTCGGCGTGCAGTTCCATCGGCACCGTCGCCGGCGCCGCCGCGGCGGCGCCGGCGACGGTGGCCGCCAGCACGGCGGCGAGGCGGGTGACGCGGGTGATCGTTGCAAGGGCCATCGTCGATTTCCTGGCTGTCGTCATCGAACGGGGTCCCGGCGCGCTTGGTCGCGCCGTGACCCGGAATAGAAAAGACCTCCGAGATCGCCGGAGGTCAGGGGAGAGACCGTCAGAAACGGAAGCGCATGCCGGCGGTGAACGTGCGTTCGAGCCGTGCGGTGTCACGCGGGAATTGATACGAGTTGCCGAAGTAGGTCTGCGAGACTTCGCGCATCAGGTTGGTGCCTTCCAGCGAAACGGTGAAGTGCTCGCTGATGTCGTAACTGACCTGCGCGTCGAGGTTGTCGGACGGCTTGATGTCGATCTCCTGCGGCTGATCGCCGCCGGGGTCGTAGGCCGACACGTACTTGCTGCGCCAGTTGTAGGCGACGCGCGCCGAGAAGCCGTATTTCTCGTACATCAGGATCGCGTTGTAGGCGCGCTTGGAAACGTTGACCAGGTCCTGGTCGACGCCTTCCGGCGACTCGGTCTGCGCGCTGATGAACGTGGCGTTGAGCTGCGTGCCGAAGCCCGACATCCAGCCCGGCAGCATGTCGAAGAACTGCACGTACTGCAGCTCGACGCCCTTGAGCGTGCCGTGCCCGGTGTTCTGCGGCATGCTGACGTTGTAGTCGGTGCCGTCGATCGTCTCGGTGCTCGAATAGGTCTGGATGTAGCCCTTGATGCCGCGGTAGAACGTCGTTGCCGCCAGTTCGCCGCCCGGTGCGAAATACCACTCGAGCGAGATGTCGACATTGTTCGACTTCACCGCATCGAGGTCGGGGTTGCCGCCACTGCCGGTCGCTGGCACGGTCGCCGTCGCCTGGTACAGCGTCAGCTGCGGGTTGAGGTTGGCGAAGCTCGGCCGCGTGATGGTGCGGCCGTAGGCACCACGCAAGAACAGGTCCGGCGTGAACTTCAGGCGCGCATTGAGCGTCGGCAGGACTTCGGTGTCGTGCTTGTCGATCGACACGGGCGCGGTGTCGCCGGTATCGCCGTCGATCTGCGTGCCGCGCAGCGTCGAATTCAGGCGCACGACGCGCGCGCCAACGAAGCCGTCGAGTGGCAGGCTGCCGACGTCGAACAGATAGTGCGCCTGCGCGTAGAACGCGTAGTTGTCCTCGCGGTCGTTGAAATACAGGGATGGGTCGGCGGCCGGCGTGCCGGTGTCGTAACCCATCGCCGAGCGGATTTCGTCGGAGTTCTGCATGATGAAATCACGGTCGGCGACGGTCCATTGCCGCGTCGACATGTCGCGTGCGCCGTCGAGCAGATTGTTCGGCGTGGTCGCGGCCAGGCCCGGAATGCTGTCGACGTAGACCAGCTCGCCGTCGCTGCGGTTGTTGGTCTTGCCGCCGGAGTTCTCGCCGACATTGGTCGCCATGCGGCGGCTGAAGCGCAGGCCGGCATCAAATTTATCCACCGGACCGAAGTTCAGATGAAAGGTGCTGTCGCCCTTCCAGGCCCACTCGCTGCCGCGCTGATGGCTCCAGTCGTCGTAGTACTGATGAACCCAGTAGTTCGACGAGTCGGTCAGGTCGAAAGCCGAGCCGTCGGCGTTGCGTACGGTGGCGTCGGCGGCGCCGCCGTTGGAGAAGTTCATCGTGATGTCCGGCGCGATGAACGCGGTATCGACGATGAAATCGCGATTGTCGGCCGACGAATACGTGTGCGTCAGCTCGCTCGAGAGCTTCATGCTGTCGTTCTCCCAGAGCCCGCCGAGCGAGCCCTGGAAGGTGTCGGAGCTGTTGCGATAGCCCTGATTGCTGGTCAGTGTGAACAGATTCGTCGCTTCCATGGTCTGCGCGACGTTGGTGTCGCCGCGTAGCGTGACGTCGACGACGTTCGACGAGTCGACGAGCACCGGCAGCGGAATCCAGTAGTTCGCCTGGCGGCGTTCGTCATAGCCGATCGCCAGACCGTCGAAGTACAGCTCGGTGTTGTCGTTCGGCCGCCACTGCAGCGAGATGTTGCCGGAACGGCGGTCGCGGTCGCCGATGTTGTAGATCGCACCCATCGTCTCCGGACGATAGATTTCCTGGCCCGGATTGGCCGGATTGTCGACCAGATCGGAGATGAAGTTGAACGTGCTGCTTTCCTGGTAGCGGCGGCGCTGGTACGAGTAGCTCGCCAGTGCGCCGAACTCGCCCCAGTCGTTCTTCCAGCGGTTGCTGACGGTCAGGCTGCCGACCGGGTCGTACTTGTCGGCCTGCTCGCTGTAGACCTCGCGCAGGCCGCCGGCCACTTTCAGGCCCGGTTCGAAGTCGAACGGGCGATGCAGGCGCACGTCGATGGTGCCGGCGATGCCGCCTTCGGGCTGTTCGGCGGTCATCGTCTTGTAGACGTCGACGCGCTGCAGCAGGTCGGCGGGGATGTCGGCCAGCGAGATCGAGCGACCGGTGGTCGTGAACACGTCGCGGCCGTTGAGCGTGGTGACGACGTCGGGCAGGCCGCGGATCAGTACCGTGCTGACTTCGCCGTTGGCACGTTCCACCTGCACGCCGGTGACGCGCTGCAATGCCGCAGCGACGCTGTTGTCGGGCAGCTTGCCGATGTCTTCGGCGACGATCGAATCGATGATTTCCTGAGAGTTGCGCTTGATCCCGATCGCGCTCTCGACGCTGCTGCGCACACCGTGAACGACGACTTCGGCGATGCCGGCATCATCGGCGCTGCCGGGTGGCGTGCACAGGGCGTTCGGATCGTTTGCCGTCGGACAGACGGCCGGGGATTGCGCCGGCGTCGCGGCGGCGGTGTCCTGCGCGGCGGCGCTCTGTGCGATCGCCATCGCGATCGCTGTCAGCGAGGTGCCCAGGATCATCCGCGGTGCGGAGGCACGGCGGCGCATCGAGCCAACTTTCATCGGTACTCCTCCTCTCTAGGTCGAACAGCCTGGCGATGTCGCGGGACGCCGCTGGCTGGATTTTTATGACGGATGGGCGCTGCCCTCCGTCTTTAGATGGGCGCCAGAGTAGAGAGGGAACAGATAACTGTCTAATGAATTACAGCGTTAATCTGATGTCATGTTTTATATCGGATGTCGCGCGTGGCCTGGCGGCGGCCGCAAAAAAAGCCCGCCTTGCGGCGGGCTCTTTCGGGACTCAGTCGCTGAGTTTCTTGCCCCAGATCGCGAGGCCACCGGCGTTCATGCCGGTCAGCAGAATCGTCGACGGGATGTAGTGCTCCCAGTCGCGACCGCGTTCGACGTAGAGCTTGTCGACGTATTCGCCGCCGTACCAGTGCAGCTCCAGCCACGGCGGATCGTACGACCAGGTGTTGTCGACATCGCCGTTGATGGTGCCGGCGGCATCGAGCGTAGTCGTGAACGCGACGTTGAGCTCCGGATCGGTCTGCTCGGCCTCGTAGCCGGGCACGATCTCGCTGAGCTGGCGCGACAGCACGATCTCGTCGTAGGTGCCGGCCAGTTCGTCGGCGCTGATCGTCGTCTGCGCAACGCCGGCATAGCGCTCCGGCGAGGCGATCGGCCAGCCGTCCTCGGTCCAGTGCAGCTTGCGCACGTGCAGCACCATGTACGCCGGCGCCACCGACGGTCGGCCCTGATGGGCGATGAACCAGTTGCCGTCGCCGTCGCTGAACGTCGAGTTGTGCGCGACGCCCTGCCAGCCGCCGTGATCGGTGAACTGGTATGGCGCGATGATCATCGGCCCGTGGTCGACGGCCTCGTTCATGTCGACGCCGTTGAAGTCGTAGAACGGCCCTTGCGGCGAATCGGCGCGGCCGACGCGGACGTTGTACATGGTCGACAGCCAGTCGTAGGACTGGAACAGGTAGTACTTCTTGAACGTCGGGTTGTAGATGACCTCCGGCGCTTCGAGATTGCCGTTGACGTTCCAGTTGCCGTTGCTGTCCTGCGTGAAGCCGCGATAGGCGACGCGCACGCCGATGTCGCCGGCGGTCTTGGCCAGACCGGTATCCGGATCGAGCTGCAGCGTGTAGATGCCGTCCCACGCCGAGCCGTAGTAGAACCACTGATCGCCGTCGGGCGTGGTGACGACGGTCGGGTCGATGGCGTTGGTCTGCCGCGTGTCGTCGGCCTGCGAGGTGACGACCAGGCCGCGCTCGGTCCACGGGCCGGTCGGCGATGACGACACCGCCAGCCCGATCGCCGACAGCCGCCCGACGTCGGATGCCAGCGCGTAGTAGAGCCGATACTCGCTGCCGTGCTTTTCGATGTACGGCGCCCAGACGCTCTGGTTGGGCGTGCCGCCGTGGGCGGTGATGAAATCGGCCGCCATCTGTGGCAGGCCGTCGAACGCGGTGCCGAGGTATTTCCATTCGATCAGGTCGGCCGAGCGGCGCACCTGGATGCCGACCGGCGGCGTGCCGCCGTACATCACGTCGGTCGAGTACGCGTAGTAGTCGCCGTCGTCGGCCTTGATGATCGACGGATCGTGGACGTTGTACGGCCCCCACTCGTCGCTCTGCGTGCGCACGTCGGGGTAGGTGTCGGCGATATCGTCGATGCTGAAGCTTTCGCTGCTCGACGAACTGCTGTCGGTCGGCCAGTCGCCGCCGCCGGTGGCGCCGGTATTGTCGCAGCCGGCGATCGTCAGCGTCAGCATCATCGCGGCGAGCGCGCTCAGGTAGCGTTTGCGGTACATCGGTTCTCCTCCCTCAGGTGGACCGCAGCGACGCGCGCCTGGCGGCGCCCTGCGGTCGGGATCTGTCGTGCCGGAAGCGGCCTGCGGCGTCGCGAGGGCCGCCGCAGGCCCGGCGTTCACAGCTGGTAGCGCAGGCCCAGTGCGTAGGTGCGGCTGTAGTGATAGGTGCCGAGGTTGAACAGCGTCGGATCGCCGTAGTAGTCGTGATAGATCTCGCCGGTCAGGTTGGTCGCGTCGACCGTCAGCGTCAGCTTGTCGGTGGCCTTGTAGCCGATCGACAGGTCCATCGACGCCTCGCCTTCCGAATAGACCTGCGTCGGCATCGAGCAGCAGTAGTTGTAGCCGGTCAGGAACTTGCTGCGGTCGACATACGACAGCCGCGCGCTGACCGGACCGCGCTCATATGCGAGCACCGCGCTGTACGACCACTTGGAGACGCCGACCAGCGGATTGGTCTCGGTGCCGATGCGATCGGTGGTGTCGGTCTCGTCGTAAACCGGGTCCTTGGTGTTGCCGTCGATCGACGTGTAGCTGCCGAGCAAGCCGATGCCGTGCAGCCAGCCCGGGACCTGGTCCGGGAACCACTGGAAGCCGATCTCGACGCCGTTGAGCTTGCCCTTGCCGGCGTTCTGCGGTGAAGTCAGCACGTAGTTGCCGTTCAGCGTGTCGGAACGGTCGGTGACCTGGATGCTGCGGTCGACGCTGTAGATGAAGCCGTCGACGTTACGCCAGAACAGTACCGCGTAGACGCTGCTGCTTTGCGCGAAGTAGTACTCCAGCGACAGGTCGACGGTCTTGGCCTTGGTCGGCTTCAGGTCCGGATTGCCGCTGGTCGCATAGCCGAACGTGGCGGCCGTCGACGACGGCGGCGTCAGGACCATCGCCGGGTTGAGCTGCGCGAACGATGGCCGGCTGATGGTCTGCCCGTAGGCGAGGCGCGCCATCAGCTTGTCGGTCGGGTGGAAGCGGATCACGCCGTTCGGCAGCACGTCGGTGCGCGACTTGGTCTGGCCGCTCGGCCCCCAGGTATTGGTGTCGACGAGTTCGTTGTAGCCGAGATCGGTTTCGGCGTGCACGACGCGCACGCCGACCTGACCGTCGAAGTCGCCGATTCTCGTCTGCCGCTCGAAGTCGGTCTGCAGATAGCCGGCGTAGGTGTTCTCGTCGATGTCGAAGTAGCGCGACGGATCCATCGCCGGGCTGCCGGTGTCGAAACCATAGCGCGCGCGCGACTCGGCGGTGTGGCTCAGCAGGTAGTCATAGCCGGCGATGATCCACTTGCGCGGGAAGATCGCCTGGCCGTGGAAGTAGCTGCCCGGCGAGCTGCGATACAGATCCGGATGATCGGAGACGGCGATCTGCGACGCGCAGACCGCGACCGCCGCGCAATCGGCCGAACGGTCGCCGGCCCCGGAGGTCGCGGTGCGGCGGTCGAGACGCAGGCCGAACTGCAGCTTCTGGAAGAAGCTGTCCTCGATGTACCAGTCGCCGTCGGTGCTCCAGGTCCAGGCGTCGCCGCTGTCACGGCCTTTCTGGTCGTAGTACCACGCCAGGTTCCAGCCGTCCGGGTTGGTCAGGTCGCTTTCGTTGACGCTGGTCGACGGATCGTCCGGAAACACCAGCGCCGGTGTGCCCGAATTGTTGTGATTAAAGTCGACCGCGAGCTGCGGGCGCACGCTGCCCATGTCCTGGATCTGGTTGAACCAGTGATAGGTCGACGTCTGGTAGACCGCTTCGGACTTCAGCGTGAACGTGTCGCTCAGATCCCACTTGCCGCCGAGCGCGTACTGATAGCTGTCGGTCTGCCCGGTCTGCGCCTGCGTGCTGGTGAAGATGTAAGGATTGTTGACGTAGTTTTCCTTGACGACATTGGTGCCGGGAAACAGCACCGGGTCCTGGTAGTGATCGTTGTTGTTGACGAACGCGAACAGCAGCGAGTTCGAGTCGGTGTTGCGGTAGCCGTCGTAGAACGCTTCCAGGTAGTACTCCGAGCGCTGGGTCGGGGCCCACTGCAGCGACACGTTCGCGGCCGGTCGCGTGCGTTCGCCGAAGCGGTTCCAGCCACCCATCGCATCGCGCAGCAGCACGTATTCGCGGTCGGCGCCATTGACGCGCAGCGTCGAGCCGGCGGCCGTCGATATCGGCGTGCCGCGATCGACGGCCAGTTCGCCGTCGCTGCCGTATTCGGGAATGCGCTCGTAGTTGTTCGCGTAGTACGGATCGGCCGAGCCGTTCCAGATCGATTCGTCGCGAAAGCGCGTCTTCGCATAGCCGATGTTGAGCAGCGCGCCGAAGTCGCCATAGTCGGTTTTCCAGCGGTCGCTGAGCAGGACGCTGACGTTCGGGTCGGTACGCTCGGTGTTGGTCGCATAGATGCCGCGCGCCGCCAGGCCGAGCTTGAATCCGTCGAAGTCGAACGGCCGGAACGTGCGCACGTCGATCGCGCCGGCGATGCCGCCTTCGATCTGCGACGCCGAGCGTGTTTTGTAGACGTTGACGCCGGCCAGCAGGCTCGCCGGAATGTCGGCGAGCGCCACCGAGCGGCCGGTCGACGTGAAGATCTCGCGACCGTTGACGGTGGTGTTGACGTCGCCGAGACCGCGGATCGTCACGGCCGAGACCTCGCCGCCGGCGCGGTTGGTGGTCTGCACGCCGGTCACGCGCTGCAGTGCCTCGACGACGTTGTTGTCCGGGAACTTGCCGATGTCTTCGGCAACGATCGCATCGACGATCTGCTTGTTGTCGCGCTTGATCTCAAGCGCCTTGGTCAGACTGTTGCGGATGCCGGTGACGACGATCTCGGCGATCGCATCGTTACCGCTGTCGCTGCCGTCCGTGTTGTCCACCGCCGCCGGGCTCGCCGCGGTCGCGTTGCCGGCCGGCTTGCCGGTCGTGCAGTCGGTGCCGTCGGCCGCGATGTTTGTGCAGGCCGGCGTCGTTGCCGCTGCGGTGACCGTCTGCTGATCGCGATGCTCCCTTGCGAGGGTGCTGTCCTGCGCTGCGCTGGGTTCTGCGGCAGCCAATGAAACGACCGCCATTGACGTACCGACGAGCAAACGCCCCCTACGGGAACGAAACGTTCCTGATGCCATCGTTGGTTCTCCTCCACTCCGAATCTTTTTCGGCCGCGTTGCTCCCCGGCGGCCGGCGGATCCGATGCACGTCGGTCCGCTTGAATGGGGTGGAGAATAGGGTTGCGATGAGATAACGGTCTAATGAATTAAAAATCGCTCATGATGTAAGAACGTATATCTTTTTTTGTCGAGGGTTTTCACCAGTGCATGCGCCATGCATGCCGCTCCTGCCTACGCAAAGGGCAGGGAACAGCGGCCGCGACGGACCGCTTCCGGCGATCATCTGAACGTGCGGATCTGTCAAAACGCATATCGCGATATCGACAAATTCGCATCGCGGTCCGTGCCCGCGGCGGCGCGATCAGCAATCGGCTGTCGCGCATGCCAAAGCTGACATGGTTCGTCGCCGAAGGCGTCGCTATCCTGCCGGGCTCTCAGCCAGCGACCGCGGGACGCAGCACGCATGAAACGCGAATTCGGAACACTCGACGGCGGCACGCCCATCCACGCCTATACCTTGCGCAGCGAGGCCGGCCTCAGCGCCGAGATACTCGACTACGGCGGCATCCTGCGCAGCCTGCGCTATCCGGGCCGTGGCGGCAGCACCGAGCTGGTGCTCGGCTTGCCGACCCTGGCCGACTACCGGCGTGACCCGTCGTATCTCGGCATCATCGCCGGCCGCTTCGCCAACCGCATCGCCGCCGGTCGCTACACGCTCGACGGCGCGTCGCAGCAGCTCAGCGTCAACGAAGGACCGAATCACCTGCACGGCGGTCAGCTCGGGCTTGGCCGCCGCGTGTGGACGGTGCTCGATGACGCCAGCGACGGCGCCCGGTCGATGCTACGCCTCGCCTACCGCTCGCCGGCCGGCGAGGAGGGCTATCCGGGCAATGTCGACATCACCGCCACGTTCACGCTCGATGGCTCGCGCCTGACCCTGCAGCTCGACGCGCAGACCGACGCGCCGACGCCGATCAATCTGACTTATCACCCTTACTTCAATCTCGGCGGCGACGGCCATGTCCCGGCAGCCGAGCAACGGCTGGAAGTGCCGGCAGACCGCTATCTGCCGGTCGATGCGGCATTGTTGCCGTCTGGTGAGGTCGCATCGGTCGCCGGTACGCCGTTCGACTTTCGTCGCGAACGTCCGATCGCGCATCCGCTCGACGATGCGCGGCTCGTCGCCAGCCGTGGCTACGATCACTGCCTGGTACTGGCCGACGATGCGACGTACAGCGCGCGCATCGTCTCGCCGCGCAGCGGCATCGGCATGACGGTGCGCAGCAACAAGCCGGCGATCCAAGTCTACGAGGGGCAGGGCCTGGACGCGCAGCACCCAGAACTCGGCCGCGGTGTCTGCCTGGAGCCACAGGACTACCCGGACGCCCCGAACCACCCACAGTTTCCCAGTGCCATTCTGCGCCCCGGCTACGCGTACCGGCACACGATTGAATTGACGTTCGCGGCGGCCGCAGGCTGAAGCATCCGGCCGCCGGGTGGCGACGTTGGAGGAGAACATGCAGGACATACGCGACTCGGATGCACGGCACTTGCTGACGACGCTGTCGAAGCGCGAAATCCAGACCTTCGATCTGGTGGTGCGCGGCCTGACGACCAAGCAGATCTCGTTCGAGCTCGGCGTTTCGCCGCGCACCACAGAGAATCGTCGCCGGCGAATCTACGAGAAGCTCAACGTCCGCAATGTCGCCGGTGTCGTGCGCTGTGCGGCGCAGGCCGGCTGGTTCAAGCGCTGAGGCTCAGGGGCGCTCGCCAGCGGCCGGCGGCGGCTCGGCCGTGCGCAACGGTTGCAGCAGCAGCGCCGTGAGCGACTGGTCGCGCGCCGCACGAAACTCCGGCAGGCCGATCTGCATGTCGTCATGGCCGTCGCGCGGTTGTGCACAGTGGCTGGCGAACCAGCGATCCCAGCACGAGAAGATCGTGCCAAAGTTGCGATTGCCCTCGTCGAAGTCGACCGAGTGATGGATGCGGTGCAGGTCGGGCGTGACGAAGACGCGCCGCCAGACGCGGTCGATGGCGGCCGGCACGTGCAGGTTCGAATGAATGAACAGCGAATACATGCCGGTGATGGCCTCGAACAGCACGACCGCCAGCGGCGAGGCGCCGAGCAGCAGCACCGTCGCCCACTTCCAGACGCTGGTCGCCAGCATTTCCAACGGGTGGAAGCGCAGCGCCGTGGTTGCATCGAATTCGACGTCGCTGTGATGAACGCGATGCAGGCGCCACAGCCAGGCTGGGCCGTGCATGCTGCGATGCTGCCAGTACATCGAGGCGTCGAGCACGATGATGGCGACGGCGGTCTCCAGCCAGGCGGGTACGTGCAGGACGTTGAACAGGCCCAGGCCGTGCGCGTGTGCCCAACTCGCGACGCCGACCGCGGCGACCGGGATCAGGCTCAGCATCAGGCCGGCCGCGATCAGGAGCGCAAAATTGATCGGCCAGCGCCGGCCGCGCAGGGCGGCACGCCGCGGCCACAGCGCCTCGGCGGCGAAGACCAGGCCGAGGATCGCGGCGGTCGCGAGCAGGCGCAGATGCTGGGGATTGAAGGCGAAAAACTGCCAGACTCGGTCGACCATCTTGAGTGTTTAACGCACCAGCAGTGAATTGATCATGAACGCTGAGAGCGCGAAGTTTGCCTGACCTTGCCGTATGCGTCAGAATCGCGCGCCTCGCGGTCCATCCGCCATCAGGCGGCTGAGGCATCGATCTGTCGGGGAGTAGCGCAGTCTGGTAGCGCACCTGCCTTGGGCGCAGGGGGTCGCAGGTTCGAATCCTGTCTCCCCGACCATCCGATGTCGACCGCCGAGTCCATGTAACGCCGAGTAACTATTTTTGCCTCCCCGAGCCGCTGGCGATATTGTCCAGTTCGATCGGTTCGTCGGGGCGCGCCGATCAGGGCTTCGGATAGTCAACGAGCGGCAAGGAGCGGGGTGGGGGATGGGACGGCGGATGCGCATCACGCATGAGTCGCTGCTGCGGCTGATTTCTTCGAACGCGGACGATACCAGTGCGCCGGGCGCCCGTTACTTTCATACGTCCGGATGGGCCCTGCGGCCGCGCCGGCCCGAAGATCAAAGCGCCAGCTCGCCGGCCAACTGGAAGCTGGTCTGGCACGAGGACGATGCGTCGGCCGATCACCGGGCGGCGGTCGAGAGCGCCGCGGCCGAGTTCGCCGAGATCTACGACGTCATCTGGTAAACCCGGCGGCTGTTCGGCGACGCCGAGTCGACCGCCCCCAAGCGTCTGCCCTCAGGCGCTCCGGAACCGGCTTTCCGGCAGACCGCGCACGCCGACGTCTGCACGAAACAGGCTGCCCGCCTGCGGTGCAGCGGCCAGCGCCAGCGATGTCATCGTCTCGCGCGCCGACGTCACATACAGGGTTTCAAAGGTGGGACCGCCGAACGCGACGCCACTCGGCTGCGGGACCGCCAGCGCGACGACGCCATCGACGCGGCCGTCCGGCGCGTAGCGGACCACCCGCGCCCCACCGCATTGCGCATTCCAGAGATAGCCCTCGGCATCGACCGTGGCGCCTGCCGGGCCGGCATCGGCGATCGATGCGAACGGCCGCAGGTGCGCGACACGGGCACGTTCGGCATCGTAGTCGCCCTGCATGATCTGCCGGCGCGCGGTGTCGCAGAAGTAGAGCGTGCCGCCGTCGGGGCTGAAACTCAGGGCATTGGGGATCGCCACCCGTGGCAGGTTCAGGCGTCGCAGGCCGTGTCGAGCCGAATACTGGTAGAAATGGCCGATCGCGGTGCGCGCCTTGTCCTCGTTGAGCGTGCCGAACACGAAATTACCGGCGCGGTCGCAGCAGCCGTCGCCGATGCGCGTTCGCGGTTCGTCGGGCTCGACCAGGGCGATGCATTGCGCGCGCAGCTTGCGGCCGTCGCGACTATGCTCGGGATGCGCGAAGTAAAGGCCTTTGCGCAGGCCGAGCAGCAGTTTTCCGGATTCGCACAGCGCATAGGCGCCGAGTCGGTCGGGGAGCGTCCAGCTGCGTGTTTCGCCGTCGCCCGGCCGGTACAACCATAGCCGGGCCTCGCTGGCGTCACTCCACAGCAGTGCGGCGCGCCGCATGCACCACAGCGGGCCGTCGCCGCGCTCGCAGCGACTGTCACAGGCCAGCTCGGCGATGGCGTGCCAGCTCATGGCCGGTCGCCACGAACGGCGGCGCGCGCATCGTCGGTGCGCAGGGTCATCATGCGTCGGCAGCGCGTGTCATGGGGCCGGGCACGGCTCAATGTCCGGCGGCGCCCTGCAACGCATTGCCGTAGCCGACGATCATCACCGAGCCGAGGATGATCGCGATGCCGCCGAGCACCGTCGCCAGCGTGCGCCGGTCGACGCCCTTCCATTCGCGCAGCAGCAGGCCCCAGGCATTGGCGATGACGATGATGAACGCCATGTGCAGAATCCACGAGCTGGCGCCGTTGCTGAGCTTGCTGGCACCCATGCCGTAGAAGAAGAACTGCAGGAACCAGATCGTGCCGGCCAGCGCCGAGAAGCCGTAGTTGGCCAGCTGCGGCGTGTCGCGCCGCGTGTAGTCGCCGTAGCTGCGGTTGCGCAGATTCAGCATCACGCACCACAATAGGTTGGTGGTCAGGCCGCCCCATAGCAGCACGACGAACACCACGTTGTTCTGGAACAGCGGATTGGCGCCGCTGGCGACGGCGGCCCGCGCCATCGACTGGCCGGCCTCGATGCCGAAGTTGAAGCAGGCCGAGAGGATGCCGGAGATGATCGCCACGGTCAGGCCGAGGCCGAGGTTGAATTCGCGGATGCTGGCCTTCTTTTCGGCCTCCGGCTGCGAGGCTTCCTTCATCATGCCGGCCTTGCCGCAGACGCCGATACCGAGCAGGCAGACGAGCACGCCGCACAGCACCCACTGGCCGCCGGCGCTGTGCAGCATGTGCGTGAAGGTCTCGCCGGCGATGCCGGTCAGGTCGCGGTAGATCGGCGGGATCAGCGCGCCGAACGTCGAGCACAGACCGAGCACGACCGACATGCCCAGCGACAGCCCCAGGTAGCGCATCGTCAGGCCGAAGGTCAGGCCGCCGATGCCCCACAGCAGGCCGAGCACGTAGGTCCAGAACAGCGTGCTCGCGGACGTGTGCGCGATGATGCCGGTGAAGCCGGGAATGGTCGCTGACGCGGCGATCCACGGCACGATCAGCCATGAGAACAGGCCGCCGACGATCCAGTAACTTTCCCAGGACCAGCCGCGCACTTTCTTGAACGGCAGATAGAAGCTGCCGGACGCGAAACCGCCGATGAAATGGTAAAAGACGCCCAGCAGCACGTTCATGCCGCAGTTCTCCTCTCGTGGTATTGCGGCAGCCGAGGCTGCCGGCGGATCAGCCGGGCCGAACGGCCCTAGATTCGGTAGTAGCGCTCGGCGTTGCCGACGAACATTGCGTCGCGTTCGGCGCCGCTGGCGTCGGCGACGATCTCGGCATACGCATGCCAGGTCGCGGCGTAGCCGGCATGCAGGCCGTCGACCGGAAAGTTCGATGCGAACATGCAGCGCTCGGGGCCGAAGGCCTCGATCGTCTCCAGCACATACGGGCGCAGGCTCTCGATCGTCCAGTGATGATCGAACATCGCCAGGCCGCTGATCTTGGTCACGACGTTGCGCTGTGCGGCGAGCCGGCGCAGGCCTTCGCGCCACTCGCGCCAGCCGGCGCGATGGCGATCGACGCACATGCCGGCGTGATTGAGAATGAACATGATGTCGGCATTCTCGGCGGCGAGCTCGGCGGCCAGCGCGGCCTGCGACGGATAGATCTGCAGGTCGAACGACAGGCCGTGGGCGGCCAACGCGCTCAGGTTGGCGCGCCACTGCGGCTCGGCCATGTAGTGGCGGCCGACGTAGTCGTAGACCGGATCGGCATGGACGTTGAGGATCTGGCGGATGCCGCGCAGATTCGGCGACCGTGCATGCTGCGCGAGCTGCTCGGCGGCATCGGCGGCCGACAGGTCGACCATCGCGACGATCGCGTCCGGGTGGCCGGCGCGCTCGGCGAGGTGCTGCAGCCAGCGCGTCTCGGCCAGCGGATCGCCGGACTTGGCCTCGACGTTGACGATCTTCAGCACGTCGACGTCGCCGGCACCGGCGAGCAGTTCGACGTCGGTATAGCGCGTCGGCAGCTTGCGGTTGTCGCCGGAATACGCTTCGCCGGCCGGCGTCAGCCACGGAACGGGCACCGCGTCGATGTCCCAGAAGTGGACGTGGGTGTCGATGACTTTCACGGGCAGTCTCGTCAGTCCAGATGGAACATCGGCCGCAGCGGCCATTCCTTCGGGCGGTGGTCCGGATGCGTTTCCATCAGCTCGGCCATCGCCGCCCACCAGCGCTGCATCACCGGCAGCTGCGGCAGCGCGTCGCGCTTGTCGTCGGGGCGCAGCTTGAGCACCGCGAACAGCGCCAGCGACGCCTCGTCGAGGAAGATCGAGTAGTCATAGATACCGGCGTCGCGCAGCGCCGCGATCAGTTCCGGCCAGATCTCGTCGTGACGGCGCTTGTACTCGTCGACGACGCCGGGCTTGAGCTGCATGCGAAAAGCGTGAATGCGATCCATGGCGGCGCTCACTGCAGGTTGACGAACAGGCCGCCGTCGACGAGCAGCGCCGCGCCGTTGACGTAGGCGGCCATGTCGGACGCCAGGAACACCACGACGTTGGCGATATCGACCGGATCGCCGAGCCGGCCGAGCGGGATGCGGCCCTTCATGTACGCGAGCTTTTCCGGCGCCGACAGATCGTCGGCGTTGAGGTCGGTGGCGATCGTGCCGGGCATCACCGAGTTGCAGCGGATGCCGTACGGGCCGAGCGACACTGCGCACGACTGCATCAGCGAATGCACGCCGGCTTTGGTCGGCGTGTAGTGCGCCTGCATACCGCCGCCGACCAGCGCGCTGATCGAGCTGGTCGCGACGATCGCGCCACCGTGCCCCTGCGCCTTCATCTGCCGCGCCGCCGCCTGCGTGACGTAGAACGCGCCGTGCAGGTTCACTTCCATGGTGCGCTGGAAGACGTCGAGCGGGATGTCGAGGAAGGCGTGGAACGGGCAGATGCCGGCGTTCGATGCGAGCACGTCGATCTTGCCGAAGGCCTGCACCGCAGCGTCGACGAGCTCGGCACCGGTCTGCGGATCGGCGACATTGCCTTCGAGCGCGATGGCGCGCCGGCCCAGCGCCTCGATTTCCTCGACGACGCTGTCGACGGCTGACTTCTTGCCGTAGCTGGCGTCGTTGTCGCGGTAGTAGTTGATGGCGACGTCGGCCCCGTGGCGCGCCGATTCGACAGCGATCGCGCGGCCGATGCCGCGCGATCCGCCGGTGACGACAACAGACTTGCCTTCGAGCAGCTTCAAGTTTTTCTCCTCGGGATCCCCGTTTGTTGTTGTTGTCGGGGATTGATCAGTGCTGATTACTGCCGCATGTCGGACTCAGTGCGTGTACGGGCGCCGTAGCGTGCACGCCGGGTTCAGGCGGACGCCGAAGCCCGGTTTGTCGAGGGCGCCGACGTCGAGGCGGCCGTTGACCGGCACCGGTTCGTCGAGCAGCAGCGGGTTGAACATCGGTACGACTTCGTCGGCCTTCGGTGCCATCATCAGGAACTCCGCGAACGGCGAATTGTGGCGCGTGATGACGAAGTGGTAGCTGTATACCGAAGAACCATGCGGGATGACCAGTGTTCCACGCGCATCGGCCAGCGCCGAGATCTTCACCAGCTCGGTCAGACCGCCGCACCAGCCGACGTCCGGCTGGATGATGTCGCAGCAGCCCATTTCCAGCAGCATGCGGAAGCCCCAGCGCGTCGCTTCGTGTTCGCCGGTGGTGACGAGCATGCCGCGCGGCGCCTGGCGCTTGAGTTCGGCGTAGCCCCAATAATCATCGGGCGACAGCGCTTCCTCTATCCACTTCAGGCCATGCTCGTGCGCACGCTGTGCGAGCTTGATCGCGTAGTTGAGATCGAGGCTCATCCAGCAGTCGAACATCAGCCAGAAGTCGGCGCCGACGCGCGAACGCATTTCCGCGAGTTCGGCGATGTTCTGCTTCAGACCTTCCTCGCCCTCGGCCGGACCGTGGTGCAGCGGCAGCTTGCCGCCGATGAAGCCGAGCTTCTGTGCGAGGTCGGGACGCGCGCCGGTCGCGTAGAACTCCATCTGCTTGCGCACCGCGCCGCCGAGCAGCTGGTGCACCGGCTCGCCGCGCAGCTTGCCGAGCAGATCCCACAGCGCCAGATCGACGCCGGAGATGGCATTGATGACCAGACCCTTGCGGCCGTAGTACTGCGTCGAGAAGTACATCTGATCCCAGAGCTTCTCGATCTCGGTGATCTGCGCGCCTTCGAGGAAACGCGCGAGGTGCTTCTCGACGATGTACGCGGCCGGCTCGCCACCGGTGGTGACGGCGAAACCGATCGTGCCGTCATCGGCCTCGACTTCGACGACCAGCGTGCCGAGCACGTTGATGCCGAAGCTCTGCCGGCTCTGGCGGTATTCCGGATAGCGCGCCATCGGCGTGGCGATGTGATCGTCGATCCAGTGGCCGTCACCCTGGTCGTGATAATCCGCGCCGCCGCCGGTAACGACGAAGGCGCGCACGTGTTTGATCTTGGGAAAACTCATTGAGGCAGTGTTCCTGGCAGTGGCTGGTAACGGAGGGCTGCGTCAGTACGTGCAGCGACCGCCGGAAATGTCGAAGGTGCTGGCGGTGGTGAACGAGCAGTCCTCGCTCGACAGCCAGCAGATCATCGCCGCCGTCTCGTTCGGCTCGCCGAGACGGCCTATCGGAATGCGCGAGCGCATGTATTCGATGTGTTCGGGCTTGAGCTGCGAGAGGATTTCCGTGTTCGCGGTCGCCGGCGTGATGCAGTTGACGAGAATGTTCTTCGTCGCCAGTTCCTTACCGAGCGATTTGGTCAGACAGATGACGCCGGCCTTCGACGCGCTGTAGTGCGAGGCGTTCGGGTTACCTTCCTTGCCGGCCACCGACGCGATGTTGACGATGCGGCCGTAACCGCTCTTGAGCATCGCCGGCACGATCGCGCGCACCGTCAGCACCGGGCCCATCAGGTTGACGTCGAGCACGCGACGCCAGACCGCCGGATCGAGTTCCCAGGTCGGGCCGTTGCCGCCGGTGATGCCGGCGTTGTTGACCAGAATGTCGATCTTGCCGAAGCGCTGCAGCGTCGCCTGTGCGGCGGCCTGCACCGACGCTTCGTCGGTCAGTTCGACGGTGTTGATGCCGACGCGTTCGGGCTGCGCGAGCGACGCCTGCGCCTGTTCAAGACGCTCGCCGTCGATGTCCCACAGCACCACCGACGCGCCCGAGGCGAGCATGCGCTCGGCGGTGGAGTAGCCGATGCCGCGGGCGCCGCCGGTGATGACCGCAACGCGGCCTTCGAGATCGATGCGGTTCATGCGCGGGCCTCCACGGTGCGCTGTTGCTGCTCACCGAGGCCCTCGATGCCCAGACGCATGGTCTGTCCGGCCTTCAGATAGATCTGCGGCCGCTGGCCGAAGCCGACGCCCGGCGGCGTGCCGGTCGAGATCACGTCGCCCGGCTGCAGGCTCATGAACTGGCTGATGTACCAGACCAGATGGGCGACGTCGAAGATCATCGTCTTCGTGCTGCCGTCCTGATAGCGCTTGCCGTCGACGTCGAGATACATGCCGAGGTTCTGCACATCGGCGATCTCGTCGCGCGTGACCAGCCACGGGCCGAGCGGCGCGAACGTATCGCAGCCCTTGCCTTTGTCCCACTGACCACCGCGCTCGAGCTGATAGGCACGCTCGGAGACGTCATTGACGACGCAGTAGCCGGCCACGTGCTCGAGCGCGTTTTCCTTCTTGATGTACTTGGCGGTCTTGCCGATGACCACGCCGAGTTCCACTTCCCAGTCGGTCTTTTCCGAGCCGGGCGGAATCTCGACGTCGTCGTTGGGGCCAACGATGGAGCTCGAAGGCTTCAGAAACAGCACCGGCTCTTGCGGAACCGCCATGTTCGACTCGGCGGCGTGGTCGCTGAAGTTCAGACCGACGCAAATGATCTTGCCGACCTGACCGACGCAGGGGCCGATGCGCGGCGTGCCGCTGACTTCCGGCAGGCTCGCAACATCGAGCGCACGCAGGCGAGCCAGTGTGTCGGGCAACAGGACGTCGCCAGCAATGTCGGAGATGTGTGCCGACAGATCACGCAGTCGACCTTGATCGTCGACCAGCCCTGGCCGTTCCTGGCCGGGCTGACCGTACCGAATGAGTTTCATGTGATGTCCTCCGGTGACTTCTATCGTTATCGGGAGTGGCATCGCATGATCGGCGAGCGATCAATAATGTTCCAATTGAAAAAAAGCGGTTGTTGATAGCCAAATGCGATGCATCGCGCCACGCGCAGCGCAGCCGCGTGTCGGCACGATGAACGCAGGAGAGAAGAGGGGCGTCAGGCCGCCGCGGGCGGCGGCGGCGCATCCGAATAACGGCGCAGCAATTCGATGAAGCGCACGGCCGGTTCGGCCAGCGTTTCATCCTTGCGCGTCAGTACGCCGAAGCCTTCGAGGTGGTGGCCGATCTCGATCGGCAGCATCACCAACAGTCCGGCGCGCAGATGGTCGCGGACCACCGACTCCGGCAGCATCGCGATCGCATCACTGTTCTGCACCAGCTGCAAGGTCGCGAAGATCGAACCGCATTCGACGATGTTGCTCGGCGACGCGAGGCGCTGATGGCCCAGCTCCTGCTCGAACAGACGCCGCGCCGGGCTCGTCATCGGCTGCAGCACCCACGGCAGTTCGATCAGGTCGGCCATGCAGAATGCCTCCGGATCGCGATCGGCCAGCGGGTGGCCGCTGCGGACGACCAGTTGCATCGTCTCATTGGCGATGACTTCGAAGTCGAACTCATTGTGCTGCAGCGGGTGCGTGAACCGGCCGAGCGCGAAGTCGACCTGGCCGCGCTGCAGCAGCTCGACGATCTGATCGCTGGTCTCGCCGAGGATGCGCACATTGAGCAGCGGCCGCTCGACCTTGAGATCGGCGACCGCCATCGCCAGCACATCCGGGGCGGCGCCCATGATCGCGCCGACCGTCAGCTGGCCATGCCCGCCCTTGTGCTTGACCTCCAGGCCTTCGGCGAAGCGCTGCAGCTCGGCCAGCGCGCGCCGCGCGTAGGCCAGCGTCACCTGGCCCAGCGGTGTCGGATGCAGCCCGCGTGCGCGGCGTTCGAACAGCAAAAAGCCGAACGCTTCCTCGATGTTGGCGAGCATACGGCTGGCGCTGGGCTGCGCCACATTGATCTCGGTGGCGGCCTGATGAAGGTTGCCGGTCTCGTCGAGCGCGACCAGCAGCGACAGGTGCTTGAAGCGCAGGCGATTGATCAGTGCCAACACGGAACGCGAGGTCGTCATATTCAATTTAGATATCGCTCAATGGGAATTAAGCATTAGGCCGTTATCAATTGCCCGATTATAGTCCGGTCATTCGCAGACATCGGCGGATATCGATCGCGTCGCGCCAAGCCGCCGTGATTCGCCGTTCTCGCTATAAATAGCGTTTAAAAATCAATAATTTGGAGGATTCACCGGGATGGAATTCGGCAAAGCGAAGCCAGCGACGGGTCGCCGCTTCGTCGGTATCGGTGCCGTGATCGTGTTTCATGTGGTCCTGATCTGGGCACTGGTCTACGGTCTGGCGCGCAAGGCGATCGAGCTGCTGCCGCCGCCGATCGAGACCAAGATCATCAAGGAAGTGAAGCCGCCGGACGAGCCACCGCCGCCGCCGCCGCCACCGAAGCTCGATACGCCGCCGCCGCCGTTCGTGCCGCCGCCGGAAATCAACATCGCGACCCCGCCGCCGACCAACACGATCACCGTGCAGGACAAGGCGCCGACCCCGCCGCCGCCGAAGCCGGCCCC
>NZ_JAAVXB010000013.1 GCF_012241385.1 Solimonas marina
CTGTCGGTGTGCCGCACATCGCTCTCCACCTCAACTCTACCCCCTCCCTCAGACACAAGCGGCGCAAGCCGCGACCAATGTGTCGCTCGCCCTGCCTGGGCAAAATCGAAAAACTGGAACCTCAGATCGAATCAAAAAAGCATCACCTTTCAAATCGCTTTTCAATCTGTGAAATCTGTGGTTCCCGCATTTTCCTCGAGTAACGCCGCCCCCTCATGAACTGGCCTGCAGGAAGCGGATCTCGCGCGCGGTCTCGATCGGGTTGGCGTCGGCGACCAGTTCGTTGAAGCGGTAGCTGGCGATGCGCGCGGCCTCGACGACGCCACTGGCGCGTTCGACGGCCACGGTGTTCGCAAGCCGAGACCAGCCCTGTGCGAGCAGCCGCTCGTAGCGCTCGACATCGCGCGCACACACCACCAGCGGAAAACCGAAGTGCATGCGATAGGCCTGCGCCAACGCGCGCACTTCATCGTGCTCGTCCTCACCCAGACTGCCGAGGCCGGCCTCGTCGTGATCGTCGATATAGGCGTTGCCTGCGTCGTCTTCGCTGCCGAGATCGGCATAGGCGTTGAGCAGTTCGAGCTGCTGCGCCTCGTCCCCCGACAGCAGCGCTTCCTGGAAGGCCGCACGCAGCGCGTTCGGGTCGGCATACGGGCGTTGCGCCCAGGCGCGTTCGAGCACCCACGGCGTCTGCTCGACGAGACCGCCGAAGGTCTGCGCGAATGCTTCGTACGGCATCGCGTTGACCTGTTCGAGCGTCACCAGCGCGTCGCCGGGACGGCCGGCGACGGCCGCATGGCGACCGCCGCCGAGGTGGAAGAACAAGGCATTGAGCAGAATTGCCGCCAGCGCACCGAGCGTGATGCCGCTGCCGAAGATGATCTGCAGCCAGTCCGGCATCGCACCGGCGACATACGGCTGCGCCGTCACCAGCATCGCCAGACCGAGACTGCTGCCGACGATGACGAGATTGCGATGATCGCTGAAGTCGACCTTGCCGAGCGTCTGAATGCCGACCACGGCGACCGCCGCGAACATCGCCAGCGCCGCACCGCCCAGCACCGGATGCGGAATACCGGCAACGATCGCCGCCGCCTTCGGCATCGAGCCGAGGATCAGCATGATCACACCGGCGGCGCAGACCACCCAGCGGCTCTTGATCTGCGTCAGCCGCACGAGGCCGACGTTCTCCGCGTAGCAGGTGTACGGAAACGAGTTGAGCACGCCGCCCAGCAGGGTCGCCAGACCGTCGGCACGCAGCGTGCGCGCGATGTCGTCGCGGCGAATGCGCTTGCGCACGATCTCGCCGGTCGCGTAAACGTCGCCGGTGCTCTCGACCATGGTGATCAGCATCACCACGATCATCGACACGATCGCCGTCACGCTGAACGTCGGCCAGCCGAAATAGAACGGCAGCGTATAGCCGAGCGCCGACGAGGTCTCGACCGCGTCGAAATGCGCGTCGCCGAGCAGCCACGCGACCAGCGTGCCGATGACCAGACCGGCGAGCACCGCGACCGTCGCCATGAAGCCGCGAAAGAAGCGCTGCATCGCGACGATCAGCGCCAGCGTGCCGAACGCGTATAGCAGATCCTTGAGCAGCACCGGGTTCTGGATCGCGTTCGGCCCCTTGCCGACCACCACATCGTTGGCGGCGACCGGCAGCAACGCCAGACCGATGATGAGGATCACCGAGCCGGTGACGACCGGCGGGAAAAAGCGCGCAAGGCGCGCGAAGTACGGCGCCGCGAAGAAGGTGAACAGGCCGCCGGCCAGCACCGCGCCATAGATCGCCAGCAAACCCGACGTGCCACCGCCACCGGCGACGCCGATGCTGATCATCGGACCCACTGCGGTAAACGTCACGCCTTGCAGCAGCGGCAGCCGCACGCCGATCTTCGGCCCGAGTCCGACCGACTGGATGATGGACGCGATGCCGCAGGTGAACAGATCGGCATTGATCAGATGGATCAGCTGTGCGGTCGAAAGGCCCAGTCCGCCGGCGACCAGGATCGGCACCAGCACCGCGCCGGCGTAGAACGCCAGCACGTGCTGCAGGCCATAGGCCGCCAGTTTCGGCAGCGGCAGGACTTCATCGACCGGGTGAATACGTTTCATTGCGGCTCCGCATGCCGTACGGCAAAAGATCGGAAGAGGCTCATGGCGTGCGGCCGGCAGCGTCCGTCGCTGGCTCCAGCGGCGCAAAATTCTTGCCGGAAGCATGATCGCCCTGCTTGAAATTGGGACCAATCAGCGTGCGCAGAAATGCCGGCGTCGCCCAGTCCGATGCACCGGCGTAACGCTCGACGAACGCCGCGCCCGCGCCGATGCGTACACGCTTCGGACTCCAGGCTGGCGTAACCACCGAGCCAACGAGCACGTACGGCGCACCGCTGCGCAACACGATGGCCTTCGTCGTATCGGCCGGAACCGCGACGAACGGCGTCTGCCCCGCAGCGACATCGTGCCCCATGACACGATGCTCGACGTGGCCATCCGGATAGAACAGATAGTAATCAGCCGGGCCGCCGTCGATCAGAACCTGATAGTCGTCGGAGGCGAGCCAGTGCAGGTGATTCTGCGGATCTTTCGGCGTCAGCAGGTAATAGATCGCATTGCTTGCCGGCGAGCGTCCGTCCGCGGCTCGGACTTCGACCCCAGACACGCGCAGCACGCGAAAGAACCCGCCTTCGCCATCCAGCGTCTGCAATCCGAGCTGACGTATCCACTGCGCCGCCGTCTGCGGCGGCCCGTCCGCATGTGCGGCGCCGCCCAGCGACAGGGCGGCGGCCAGCAGTGCCGCCGCCCCTTTCCTGCGCATCACGACGACGGCACGTGGTCGCGATACTGATCCCAGTGCTGGACGATTTCGTCGACGACCTTCGATCCGACCTTGTACGCCGCACCCGTCGCCATATCGAGCGCCGAATACCCCTCGCCCGGCGCACCGGCGTGATCTTCGAGCAGGCTTTCGGCGGCGGTCATGCCCGGCGGCTGCATCGAGTAGTTGCTGGCGGTACGCAGCACCATCAGGCGATTGAAATCGACCTTGCCGGTCGGCGTCAGGTAGGTCAGCGACTGCGCGGTGCCGGTGTCTTCCATCGCCGAGCTGACGAACTCGCCCTTGCCGTCTGTCCAGTACTTGACCCAGCGGTTGGCCCACTCGTTCATCAGCTTGCCGTGCCAGTAGGTCATCGCCGCCAGGTTGTCGCCCTTGAGCACGAACGGCGGCTTCTGCGCGTTCGGGAACCCCTTGTAGCGGGCCCGGCGCTGCTGCAGCACCGGGCTGTCGCCGAGGTCGACGTTCCTGGTCAGCTGATAGGCCCAATCGGTCAAACCGGCGTTCAGATGAAACACCTCGCCCATCGGCTCGGGCTTGGGCAGACCGTAGGGCTCCTTGGTCCCGAGCGGGAAATAACCGGTCGACCAGTCCTTGGGCATTTCGCGCGGGTCGATCTCATGCGCGAGATCGCCGTCGACCAACCATTCGGCCCAGGCGGCCGAACCGATCGACGCGTCTTCGGGGTCGAAGCCGGCAATGCCGGCAACCAGCCAGTAGGCATGCGACAGGTCGAAGCGCGGGTCCATACCCAGCTCCATGACCGCCGACGCCGAGTTGGCGGTGCCCATGCCGGTCACCATGCCCAGCACGCCGGTCTGCGGATTGAGGTACAGGTCGTGATGATGCGCGAAGGGAAAACGCTCATCGAGCTTCTGGCCCTCCTTCCAGTGCTGGAACTCGCCAGCCGTATCGCCACTGTCCTTGCCGATCTCGAACATCGACACCACCACCACCTTGACCGGAATCGGCTTCGGGGCGGCGGCGACCGCCTTGGCGTCCGACGCCGGCTTGGTGCAGGCCGACAGGCCGGCGACGACGACGAGTGCGACAGCAACGATACGAAACGGTGACTTCATCAGTAACTCCTTGCAGCCGGTCCGGACGGCGGCGCTGTCGCGCCCGCTCGCTACGCAACCGGCATCTCTCGATATTCAAAACGACAACGCCGCTGCCGGAATCTCCGTCAGCGGCGTCGCCGTTACCACCGGGAACCGACTTAGAACTTGTAGGCCAGCGACATCGTCCAGTTGCGCGGCAGCTCCGGCAGCACAACCGACGAACCGAACAGGTCCGGGAAGTTCGAGCGGAAGTACTTTTCGTTCGTCAGGTTCTTGCCCTGAAGACCGAACTTCCAGTGCTTGCTCTCATAGTTCGTACCCGCGTTGACCAGCGTGTACGACGGCAGCTTGACGGCCTTCGAGAAGCCCGAGTAGGTCGAATCGACATGGGTCATGCCGACCGTGCCGGTCAGGCCGTCGAGGATCGTGCCGTCGAAGCTGTAGATCAGGTAGATCGAGTAGACATTCTCCGGCACGCCCTGCTTGCGACCGTCGGTGGTCAGCACCAGGCCGTTGATGACACCGCCGTACATGTCCGCCGGATCGACGCCGGCCGGCAGGTCACCGGCACCGGCGAAGCTGAACTGCGAGCCGTTTTGCTTGGCGGTCTCGTTGTAGACCTTGGTGTTGCTGTAGTTCGCCGCGATGGCCAGGTTGTTGGTCAGCACCGCGCGCAACTCGGCTTCCCAGCCCTTGCCCAGCGTGGTGTTGTTGGTCACCGTGTTCTGCGCGCTGTAGTCGAGACGCTGCTGCCGGTAATGCGCGAACGACGCATAGATGCGGTCATCCCAGAAGCTGCCCTTGACGCCGATTTCGGTCAGCGTCGAGTTGGCGACGGCGTTCTTGCTGGCCACCGCGTCTGCCGGGATTTCACCGCCCTGACCGACGATCATGGTCGACTGCTTGGCGCGCGTGAAGTACGGGCTGATGCCGAGGACCGGGATGTCGTAGTTGGTGCTGAACGACCACGACCACGCGCCGTCGGTGTCCTTGTGCTTGTCGTTGTCCGTGCAGTCGACACCCGTGGTGCAGGTCGACGTCATGTGCAGCGAGTCGTAACGACCGCCACCGGTGAAATGCAGACTGTCGAAGAATGTGTAGTCCGCCATGCCGGCCAGGCCGTAGTCGAAGTAATCGCCCACCGTGCGCGACGACCACGGCTCGACCGTCGGGCCGTCACGCGTCGACAGCGTGCGGCGGTCGAAGGCCGAAGCCTGTTCGGTGATATCGCGACGATCGAAGTACTCATAGGCGAAGTTGTCGCCATGGCTGAACTTCTGGTGGCGCAACGACGGGCTGAACTGATAGGCCGACTTCAGCCAGTCGCCGACGTCCTTGTTGTAGGCGAGGATGATCTGATCCTCGAACGCCCAGGTGTCCGCCATCTGCGAGAAGCCGTAGGCGTTCTCGTTGTTGTTGTTGAGCGAATCGTAGAAGACCTTGTTGGTCAGCTTCAGATTGTCGGTGAAGCTGTGAATGATGTCGAAGTACAGCGTCTTGACCTGGTCGGTCAGGCTGTCTTCCGGTGCCACCAGAACCTGGCTGCCATTGATGTGCGCCGTACCCGGATTGACCAGCGCCATGTTCGGGTGGTTGGCCAGATCGGCGTTGACCGTGGCGGCGCTCTGTTCATTGACGGAGCCGAAGTTCACGTTCGGGTCGCTGCTGCCGAACGGATAGAAGATGCTGAGATTGGCGGCACCGGCCTCGGCCGCGGAAATCCGTCCGTCGCCGTTGGTGTCGATCGACGTCGGGTGGCCGGTCACGTACGTGCCGTGATCGATCAGATCCTGCGAAAGACGGTTCCAGCCGGCGACCTGGTTGCCTTCGTATTCCTGATACATGCCACCGAACTCGATGCGCGTCTTGTCGGTGAGATCGGCATCGAACGAAGCCTGGTAGATGCTCTGGTTGGTCGACGTGTTGTCGTAGTACGACCCGGCATTCTGCGCCTCGGCGTAGAGGTAGTAGCCGAAGGCCTGACCGAATACCTTGCCCGGGCCGCCGACTTCGCCGTGCAGGGTGTTGTTGTCCCAGCTGCCGCGCACCACACCGAACTCGCCGGCCGGCTTGGTCATGTACGCGCCGTCCTGCGCGCGCGCCGACTTCGGAATGAAGTTCAGATAGCCGCCGATCTTCGACGGACCGTAAATCGGCGACGCCGGGCCGCGGACGATGTCGATGCGATCCGACGCACCGATCGGCTGCGGATAGTTGCCGGGGTTGTCGACACGACGCACGCCACGGAAGTAGTTCTCGCCCGGCGTGCCGCGCACGTCGAGCGAGCCGGCCACGCCGAAGAACGACTGCGTGAACGAACCCGGCGTCAGCGCGACGATGTCGTTGATGTCGGTGATGTTGAACTTGGTCAGCATCTCCTGGCTGATCGACGTCACCGCGCGCGGCGTGTCCTTGATGCTCTTGTTGAAGCCGAACACCGAGTCGTTGGGCTCGGTCGGCAGGATGTTGACTTCACGGTTGACGCGCGACTTGACGATCACCTCGGCAATGCCGCTGTTGTCGGTGGCGGTCGTGGTGCTGCTGTCGTTCTGCGCCACCTGCACCGGTGCCGCGGCCGTTGCCGCCGCATCGTCGGCTGCCGCCGCGATGGCAGGCAGGCCCATGCCGCTGCCGAGCGCCATCAGCGCAATCGCCCGCATCTTGAAAGCCGGTTTCACACGTTTCATGCAACAGTCCCCTAGCAGAAGTCGAATCTCGAAAAAACGCCCGCGGTTCCGGCCACAGCGACAAGAAAGACAGGATTCGCACGAGTTGCGACATCCGCGTGACCGGCGGTCGATCAAACGGTTTCACTCCCTGTCTTCCCGCGACCCGGCGCGAGAACCCACCATTGCAGCTGGTCCAAACCTCTCCCGGAGGGATGGCTCACCCGATGCGGTTATCGCACCTCGCCGCTTGCTGCGAACGAGCGCACTGCCACCGCGAGCGGATCACCGTATGCAAAATTTCAGAAACATTGCATACAGACCTGAAGACACTGTGCGCAAAGGGCGTGCCATCGGCCGCCGACCCGCGCCGGGCCGTCAAATCCCCATTTCCGGGGGATATTCCGGGAAATCCCTCAGCACTCCGGACGGGGTCCGTGTAGATCGAGTGCATCGCAACGACACTTTTTGGCGCGCGTGCCCCGAGATATTGCATGCAATCTGAATATCGATTGCGTACGATCTGCCGGCCTTGCGTTCGTTAGCGCGTCGAGCTGCCGTCGGCAGGGGCCAAAGGCCGATTCATGAGCCGGACCATCAGTGCGTAGACGCCCTTGACGTCGACATCACGCACCACGGTTTCGCGCTGCTCGCCCAGATCGGGTTCATAGCCGGGCGACCACGACAGCGTGTCGCCATAACCCGGCCCGAACTGCGTATCGACGTCGACGTACAGCGACGCCGATTGCGCGATCAGCGTCGGATCGAGCCAGACCGCCACCGCCAGTTCGTCCCACAACGGAAAGCCCGGTTCGTTGTGCTTGAGCTGACGCGTCAACGGCGTGTCGGCGGCGGTCATGCGCTTGAGCAGCGCCGGCGTCAGCTCGGTCGCGGTCGACGGATCGGACGGCACCATCACGATCTTCTTCCACGGCGCGCGCAAGACGATGCTCGCCGCCTCCGGGTCGAAACGCATGTTGAACTCGCGACGTGGCGAATTGACGAACTCGCGCGCGAACTGCTGCGCCGAGACCGAGTCCAGGCGCTGCCGCGGGTTGAGGCTGCCGCCCATGTAGACCAGTTCCTTGGCCAGCGACGCGAACTGCGGATCGAGGCGCTGCGCCAGCGCCAGATTGGTCAGCGGTCCGGTGGCGACGATGCTGACCTGCCCCGGAAACTCGTGCACCTTGCGGATCAGGAAGTTCGCGGCGATCTCGGCCGACGGCCGGGTCGTCGGATTGCCTTCGGGCAAATCGGGCACGACGTCGGGGCCGTGATAGTGCGGCGGGCTTTGCTGGGTATCCTCGACCCACTTTTTCATCCACGCGCCCTTCCACACCAGCTTGCCGTACAGCGCTTCCCAGCGCTCGGTCAGCTTCTCGCTGTTGAGCAACGGATAGGTCGCGCCGGGCACGACGGGAATGTCGGTGCGACCGACGATCTCCAGCATGCGCAGCGCATGCGCGACTTCCTCGTCGCGCCAGGCGTTGCCGCTGACGATGGTGATGCCGAGCACGTCGACGTCCGGTGCCTGCAGCGCCATCAATTGCGCAGGATGAAAGCCGTCCAGATCGTCGTCGAGAATCACCAGGCGCTTGCCGTCGGCGGCCTGTGCCGTATGCACGGTCAAGGTCAACAGGACCAGCAACGACAGCACCGCTGCGCCGCACCCACCGATCCACCGCTTCGTCCCTGTCGCTCGCATCGTCGCCACTCCGTCAGAACTTCTGCTTGAGGACGTTCGTTTCGAACACGGCGCTGTCACGTTCCTGCAGCCACTGCAGACGGGCCTTGTCGTTGTCGCGCAGGAACGCGGCACAGCCGGCATCGGCATGCAGCGTCTTCAGGCTCGACGCGCAGACCTTCACCGGCGTATGGCCGTCGGCCTGCCACAGGCTGTCGCCGGCAATGAACGCATAGCTCAGGCCGTTGCGCGCAATCTGCTTGAGCGTCGGATAATCCAGCCCCTGCTCCTGTACGGCGCGGATGTACTCATAGGTCATGTCGCTGCGCGACACGCCCTCGTCGTCGGTCGACAACACCACCGGGACGCCGGCATGCAAATACAGCTGCAGCGGATGATCGTGTCCCTTGACGCCGAGGATCACATCGTTGCTGGTCAGATTGATTTCGACGGCGATGTGGTCGTGGGCCATCTTCGCCAGCAGCGCCGGCGCGTCGTCCTCGTAGGCGATATCGACGCCGTGGCCGATGCGCAGCGCACCGGCCGCCACCGCATCGCGAATATGAAAGCGCAGGTCGGCCTGCGGCACCAGCCCCAGCGTCAGCTCGCCGGCGTGCAAGGTCTTCTTCACCTGCGGCGCGCGCTGGCTGAAGAAGCGAAACATGTCCATGTGCACGCGGTAATCGGCCAGCGCCGTCGGATTGTCCTCGGGGTCGACGATGTTGATGCCGACGAAGCGCGGGTCGGCCTGCACCACCGCGTAGCCCAGCGCCATCTCGGCGAATGCGAACGGCTGCGGCTGCGCGCGATCGACGTAGCTCAGGTAACGGTACTGCACGCGGCAGGCCTCGTCGGCCTGCGGCGTGCCGCAGTGCAGTTCCCGCCGCACCAGCGCGTCGGCGGCATCGAACTCGGCACGTGCCTCGGCGACCAGTTGCGGCAACTGCCCTTCGATGCGCGCGTAATCGGCGGCGTAGTCGCCCGGCGTCCACGGCATTTTCGCCACCTTCGGCGCGAACACATACGCGTTGCTCGGGTTGACCATCAGCTCGACATAGCCGACATGATCCTGCGCGGCCTGGCGCAGCGTCGCGACTACCGTATCGCCGAGCCGCGTCGCGGCCAGCGGCATGAATTTGCCGAACACCGAAAAGAAACGATCGTGACCGGACAGATAGCCGACGCCTGGCACGAAGTTGCGCATCGACATCGCGTCGATGGCCTGTTCGTACAGCGCCGGATCCTTTTGCGACAGCCCATGCGCACTGACCTCGCCGGCCTTGCACGGCGGCGCGACCAGGCCCTTGTCGTCGAGCTTGACGCAGTAATTGTCTTCGTCGGCCCAACGCATGAAGTCTTCGGCGTAGACGCTGCCGACCAGATGGTTGTGCAGGTCGCCGCCCTTGGGCATCTGCTGCAGGAACACGCGCAAGCGCGCGGTCTGATCCTTGACTGCCGCCATACGCTTGGCGACCCGCGCTTCGCGATCGGCCGCATCGTCGGCATGCGCCAGTTCGGTGGCCAGCAGGCCGGCGGCGCACAGCGTCGCCAGCGCGACGCGCGCGACCCTGGCGGAACGGAATGGATTGGACATCGGGTTCTCCTTAGTTCGCCGCCGGCGTGCCGGGAATGTGATCGGCATAGCGGTCCCAGTGATCGAGGATTTCGTGCACGACCGGCGCGCCGACACGGTAGTTGGCCTCGTAGGCGGCGACCTGACCGGGCGCCTCGTCGCCGACCGTCGCCAGCGGATCGACGCCCGGCGGCGGCATCGACGGATTGCTGGCGGTGCGCAGCACCAGCACGCGATGGGGATCGACGAAGCCGAGCTTGCCGAACTTCTTCATCATCTCCGCCGCGTCCTGGCTTTCCATGTTGGTCATCACGAAGCGACCCTGGCCGCGCGTCCACAGCTTGACCCAGTCCTCCGCCCATTTCGTTCGCAGCGGGCCGTGCCAGTAACGCTTGGAACCCAGGGTTTCGCCGAGCAGCACGAACGGCGGCTTTTGTGCGTTCGGAAATCCCTTCCAGGCCTTGCGCTGTTCGGCCAGCGCCGGCGTATCCGGAATCTTCACGTTCTTGGTCAGCGCATACGCCCATTGCACGAACGACGGATTGATCGGATAGGCCATGCCCAGATCGTCCGGGCCGGTCGCCTCGCCGAAGCTGTTCGCATCGGTCGGCAGCGTGTCCGGCTTCATCGCGCCGATCGCGAACAGACCGTAAGGCCAGTCCTTGGGCAGCTCACGCGCGTCGATTTCACGCAGCTCGTCGCCGTCGACCACCCAGCGTGCCCAGGCCGCGCTGCCGACCGACGCGACGTGCGGATCGACACCGGAAATACCGGTGAACAGCCAGTAGGTCTTGCTCAAGTCGAAACGCGGATCGAGCACGAACGCTTCGAGATCGCGCAGCAACAAACCGTACAAGCCCTTGTCGTTGCGGCGCAGGCCACGCGTCATGCCGCGCACATCGCCGATCTTCTGATCGAGGTGTTCGCGCTCGACCCAGAACTGGTATTCGCCCGGTTTGTCGCCTTCGTCCGCACCGTTTTCGAAATTGGCGACGACCACCATGCGTACCGGAATGCGCGCCTCGGGCGGTGCCGGCGGCGGAATGGCCGGCTGCGCGGCACTCGCCGCGCTGCACAGCCCCAGCAACACCGCAAAGGCGAGCGCGCGCGAGAAAAACTTGGGCGACATCAGATTCTCCATTGCATCGACGCGACGCATCAGGGCGCCGCGCTGTGGTCCAGGAATGGGCGCAGCGCCGCCAGCCAGGCGTCCGGCTGCTCGGTCATCGGCACATGCGCACTGTCGGCAATCAGCTTGAGCTGCGAGCCGGCGATACCCGCCGCGTACCAGCGGCCGTCGGCGACCGGCACCAGTCCATCGTGCGCGCCCCACAGCAGCAGCGTCGGAATCCGGATCGCGTCGAGTTGACCGTCCACCGCTTCGTCGAGCAGCGCCGGATTGGTCGTCACCGAATGCACGGTCCAGCCATCGTCCTTGCCCAGTGCCCAGGCCAGGCCATCGCGAATGTCCTGCGCGCTGGCATGCTGCTGCGCGCGATAGAACACCGCGCCGATCGTCGCCTTCTGACCGGCCAGCGACAGCATCGGCGGCATCTTCACATTGGCCGGACGCGGCGCGAACAACTGCGCGAATGTCGAGCGACGGCCGGCGGCATCGCAGAGCACCAGCCGCGACGGCTTCGGCAACGCGAACGCCGGGTCGGCGGCGATGCCCTGCAACGCCTGAATCGTGTACTTCGCGGAAATCCAGCCGCCCAGCGATTCGCCGATCAGCGTGAAGTCGTGAATCTGCTTTTCACGCAAGAACTCGCCGAGCGTGTCGACCCACAGCTGGATGCTGTAGTCGACCATCGGCTTCGACGAGGCCCCGAAGCCGAGCTGATCGAGGGCGACGACGTGATGGTCCTTGGCCAGCTTCGGCATCACCGCGTGCCAGTCGCCGAATGCGCTGCTGCCGAGACCGTGCACGAGCACCACGGTCGGACCGCTGCCCATCTCGTAGTAATGAATGTCGGTGCCGAAGACCTTGATCGTTCGCCCATCCGGCAGGGCATCGGCATGCGCCAGCGGCGCGACCGCCAGCCACAACAGCGCCGCCAAGCGGCACATCATGCGCATCGTTATTCTCATACTCTGTGCTCTCTTGCTTCGTGCTGCGATGACACGGGCGCGCTTGTCGCCGACCGTGTACAACCGCGATGATCGGCGCCTACCAACTGCAAGCCGCCATGACCGACGATCTGATTCGCGCCCTGCCGAAAGCCGAGCTGCACCTGCATATCGAAGGCTCGCTGGAACCCGAAATGGTGTTCCGTCTGGCCGACCGGCACGGCGTCGCTCTCGCCTACGACAGCGTCGACGCCTTGCGCGCCGCCTACGACTTTCACGACCTGCAAAGCTTTCTCGACCTCTACTACGCCGGCGCCGACGTGCTGCGCGACGAGGCTGATTTCTACGACATGACGCGCGCCTACCTCGCGCGCGCCGCCGCCGACGGCGTCGTCCACAGCGAGATCTTCTTCGACCCACAGACGCATACCGCGCGCGGCATCGGCTTCGACGTGTTCATGCCGGGCATGCTGCGCGCGCTGGCCGACGGCGAGCGCGAACTCGGCGTCAGTGCCAAGCTGATCCTCTGCTTCCTGCGGCACCTGAGCGCCGACGACGCGATGGCGACGCTCGACGCCGCCCTGCCGTGGCGCGACGCGATCTGCGCTGTCGGCCTCGACTCGTCCGAGCGCGGCCATCCACCGTCGAAGTTCACCGCCGTCTTCGACCGCGCGCGCGCGCTCGGCCTGCTGACCGTCGCCCACGCCGGCGAAGAAGGCCCGCCGGCCTACATCGTCGAAGCGCTCGATCTGCTGAAAGTGCGCCGTATCGACCACGGCGTGCGCTGCGTCGAAGACGGCGCGCTGGTCGAACGACTGGCGCGCGAGCAGGTGCCGCTGACGGTCTGCCCGCTGTCGAACGTCAAGCTCTGCGTGTTCGAACGCGCCGCCGACCACAACCTCAAGACCCTGCTCGAACGCGGACTGTGCGTGACCGTCAATTCCGACGACCCGGCGTACTTTGGCGGCTACGTCGCCGACAACTACCGCGCGATGCAGACCGCGCTGTCGTTGTCCGACGCGCAGATCGTGCAACTGGCACGCAACAGCATCACCGCGTCGTTCGCCGACGACGATGCCAAGGCGCGCTGGCTGGCGCAGATCGACGAGGTCGCGCAGCGCTTCGGCGTTGCGGGCTGAGCGAACGGCGGTCGCGGCTTGCGCCGCTCCTACAGCAGCGGCCGCCGCTTTGTAGGAGCGGCGCAAGCCGCGACCTCCAAACGCCACCTGGCCGATGCAGCGCTGCATCATGCCGCCAGCATCTCGGCGAGCATGCACGCGACCACTGCCGTCGCCCGCTTCAGATCATTGAGCCGCAGCTTCTCGTCGGCCGCGTGGCCATTGGCCTCGCCCAGCGTGCGCGGACCGGCGCCGTAGAGCACGGTCGGAATGCCGGCCGCCGTGTAGTGGCGCGCGTCGGTGTACAGCGGCACGCCGTGTTCGATGATCGGCGTGCCGAACAGCGCCTCGCCGTTGCGCTGCAGCGACTCGGTCATTTTCTCGGCGCCCGGTAACTTGACCAGCGGCAGCGCCTGCAGCACGCGACGCACCTCGACGCGGATGCCCGGCAGGGTCGCTGCCGTGTCGCGAATCAGCGCGCGCAATTCGGTTTCGACGGCGTCGAACGATTCCTCGGGGATGATGCGGCGATCGAGGCGGAAGCTGACCAGGTCCGGCACTACATTGGTGTTGATGCCGCCGCGAATCAGGCCGATGTTGAGCGTCGGATGCGAGATACCCGGCGTCTGCGAGCGCGTCTTGGCGATTTCCGCGCGCATCGCGTAGAGCACGTTGAGCATCTTGTTCGCCGCTTCCAGCGCATCGACCCCGGACGACGGCATCGCCGCATGGCCCTGCTTGCCATGTACCGTGACCTCCAGATGCAGGCAGCCGTTGTGCGCCGTCGTCACCGCGTATGAAAACCCGGCGCTGAGCACGTAGTCCGGCTTGCTGATGCCCTGTTCGAGCAGACGCCGCGGACCGATGTCGCCGCCGGTTTCCTCGTCGTAGGTGAAATGCAGCTCGACGCTGCCCTTCAGCGGGTGCGACGCGGCGATTTTCTGCAATGCACGAAGCGCAAAGGTGTAGGTCGCGAAGTCCGACTTGCTGACGGCGACGCCACGGCCGTACATCGTCGGCCCGAACGTCGCGTCCTCGCGCACCGTGCCGCCGTACGGATCTTCGGTCCAGCCCAGCCCCGGTGGCACCACGTCGCCGTGTGCGTTCATCGCGATGCACGGTCCGCCGGCGGCAAAGGCCTGTCGCACGATCAGATTGGTCGCGGCGATCATGCCCACCGCCTCGACCTCGGCCTGCGGCACTCCGTCGGCTTCGACCGCATAGCCCATTGCTTCGAGCAAGGCCTTGGCCCTGGCCGCATGCGCGGCGCAGTCGCCCGGCGGATTGTCGCTGGGCACGCGCACCAGCTCGGCGAGAAAGGCGCAGGATTCGTCGAAGCTCGCATCGACCGCCGCGACGACGGCGGCCTGCAGATCGGAGAGCGGGGTGGCGGCTGAGGTCATGAACGGACTTCGTCGGCGAGGTTGGTGAGGAAACGCGAGAACGCCGCGGCGGCGATCGCCGCATCTTCCTCGCTCAAGGTTTCTTCCGGGTTATGGCTGACGCCGCCGGCGCCGCAGCGCACGAACAGCATGCCCATGTCGGTGAGGCTGGCGAGCATCATCGCGTCGTGCCCGGCGCCACTCGGCAGGTGACGCACATCGGGGTCGCCGCTGACCGCACGGATCGCGGCATCGAAGCGACGCTGCATCACCGGGGCGCACGGCACCGCGTCGGCGTGAACGATTTGCTCGTGGGTGATGCGCACGCGGCGGCGCGCACCGATCGAGGCGATTTCATCGAACACGGCCTGCACCGCGGCGTCGCGCAGCGCGTCGTCCGGCGCACGAATGTCGATCGTCAGCTCGCAACGCCCCGGCACGACATTGACCGCGCCGTTCGGCACATCGAGCTTGCCGACCGTGCCGACCAAGCCGGGCTGAACGCCGCAATGGCGCTCGACCGCCAGCACGATCTCGGCGGCGGCGGCAGCAGCGTCCTGACGCAGATTCATCGGCACCGTACCGGCGTGACCGGCGCGGCCCTCGACGCTGACACGGAAACGGCGGCTGCCGGCAATCGCCGTGACCACCCCGAGCGCGCGCCGCTCGTCGAGCAGCACCGGACCTTGCTCGATATGGACCTCGACATAGCCCAGCGTCTGCTGCGGATCGCGCGCCAGCGCGTCGATGTCGCCGGGATCGTGACCGGCGGCGCGCAAGGCCGCATCGAGCGTCACGCCATGTTCGTCGACGCGCGTCAGCAGTGCCGGATCGAAACGACCGGCGACGGCGCTGCTGCCGAGGAAGGTCGAGCGAAAACGCACGCCCTCCTCTTCCGAAAAGCCGATGATCTCGACGTCGAACGGCAGCGTCACGCCGGCGCGACGCAACCGGCCGAGCACAACGATCGGCAGCAGGATGCCGAGACGGCCGTCGTAGCGGCCGGCGTCGATGACGGTGTCGTAGTGCGAGCCGGTGATCAGGGTGCGCGCCGCCGGCGCGTCGCTCTTGCAGCGCCCGACGACATTGCCGATCGCATCGATCTGTGCGTCGAGGCCGGCCTGCAGCATCCAGTCGCGCAGCTTGCGCGCCGCCGCCTGATGCGCGTCCGACAAGTACGTGCAGACCAGCGCGTCCGGGTCCTCGCTGAACGCCGCCAGCGCATCGGCCATCGCCAGGATTTCGGCACCGGCCGGCTCGTCGAAGCGCTCGGCGAGGCGGAAGTCAGCGATGCGCGCGATCTCGGTCAGCGCCGTGCGCAGCTCGGCGTCGGCGTCGTGCGCCAGCCGCCGCCGCAGCTCGGAAACGATCTCGCCGCGTTGCCGGCCTTTCACCGAAATCACGAACGGAAAACCGAACTTCTGGCGATACGCGGCGTTCAGCGTCTGCAACTCGGTCAGTGCGTCGGCCGGCGCCTGCGTCAGACCGGCACCGGCCTGCTCGGACGTCGACGCGGCGGTCAACTCGCCACGCATCGCCGCGGCGCCGGCCAGCTCCGGATGTTCGCGAACCAGCGCCAGCTGCTGGTCGGCGCTGGCATCGAACATCGTCGCGCACAGCGCATCGAGCAATTCGAAACGCGTCGCGAACGGGCGCTTGGCAACGCTGCGCTCGGCGATCCACGGCGAGTGCTCGAAGATGCCGTCGAGCGCCGCGACGAAATCGGCGGCGGCGCACTGGTTGAGGGTGGCGAGCGCGATCACGACAGCGGCGCCGGAAAATGTTGCTGCCAATGCCGCGCGATATCGACGCGCCGGCAGACCCACACGTGTTGATGCGACAGCACGTAGTCGACGAAGCGCTGCAGCGCCGCGTAGCGCGCCGGCCGGCCGACGATGCGGCTGTGCAGGCCGACCGACAGCATCTTCGGCGCGTTCAGGCCGTTGGGATCGCCCTCGGCGTACAGCGTGTCGAACGCGTCCTTCAGGTAATCGAAGAACTGCGTGCCGGAATTGAAACCCTGCGCCGCGGCGAAGCGCATGTCATTGCTGTCCAGCGTATACGGCACGACCAGTTGCTGTACGGTGCCGGCCGCGGTCTCGACCGGCGTCCAGTACGGCAGATCGTCGGCGTAAGAATCGGCGTCATAAAGAAAGCCGCCATGTTCGACCACCAGCCGCCGCGTATTCGGGCTGTCGCGGCCGGTGTACCAACCGAGCGGCATCTCGCCGGTCAGCTCCTTCATCAACGCCACGGCTTCGTGCAGATGCGCGCGCTCGGTCGCTTCGTCGACCATCTGGTAGCTGATCCAGCGCAGGCCGTGACAGGCGATCTCGAAATCCAGCTCACGGGCAGCGGCGATCACGTCCGGCGTACGCGCCAGCGCCTTGGCCACCGCGAACAGCGTCAGCGGAATGCCGCGCGACTCGAACAGGCGCAGCACACGCCAGAAGCCGGCGCGCGAGCCGTACTCGTAGATCGACTCCATGCTCAGGTGCCGGTTCGGAAACGCCTGCGCGCCGATGATCTCGGACAAAAAGGTTTCCGACCCCGCATCGCCGTGCAGCACATTGTTCTCGCTGCCCTCCTCGACATTGAGCACGAACTGCACGGCGATGCGTGCCGCGCCCGGCCACTGCGGATGCGGTGGCCGCCGGCCGTAGCCGACCAGATCGCGCGGATAGGCGGCGGCCATGCTCAGTTCACCGCGCCGCCGAGCACGGCGAGCAGATCGACGCCCGGCGCCGGCGGCTCCTCGAGGCGCAGATCGGCCAGCACGTGTTCGAGGTGATGCAGCATCAGTTGCGCGGCATCGGCCTTGCGCTTTTCGAGTGCCGTCACCAGTTCCTGATGCTCGTCCGGCGGGCAGCAGACCGAGCCCGCTTCCTGATAGAGGGCAATGATCAGCGACGAGCGCGACACCAGCTCGCGCAGCAGTTCGAGCAGCGTCGCGTTGCCGGCGCACTCGGCGATGATCAGGTGGAAGTCGCCGGACAGGCGGATCGCGCTGCGACGATCGTTGCGCTTGGCCGCCACCTTCTCCTTCTGCAGATGATCGCGGATGCGCTGGATGTCGGCTCGCGTCGCACGCTCGACGAAGCGCTGCACGATGCCCGGTTCGAGCAGGCGTCGCGCCTCGAAGATGTCGAGCGCGTCCTGCACGGTCGGTGCGGCGACGATCGCACCGCGATTCGGCAGCAGGGTCACCAGCCGTTCACTGGCCAGTTTCTGCAGCACCTGTCGCACGCGCGTGCGCCCGAGCCCGAAGATCTCGCACAGGCGGTTTTCGACCAGGCGCGCGCCGGGCGGCAGGCTGTGGTCGATGATCGCCGCGTAGATGCGCTCGTACGCGACATCGATGCTGCCGGCTGCCACCGTCACCGGCGACAGATCCTCCTGCTTGCGCTTGCCGGACTTGCGCAGTCCCGGTTCGGCTTTGCTCATGATTCGTTCTGGTCGTGAATGACGGCTTCGTTGCCGCCGATATAGGTCTGTCGGACCGCGCGCTCATCGCCGAGCGTCATCAGCACCAATAATTTCTCGGACAACGTGCGGCACGCGCGCAGGCGCCGCGCCAGCAGCGGCGTCGCCTGCAGATCGACGGCGATGAAATCGGCCTCGCTGCCCGGCGCGAAGGTGCCGATGCGGTCCTGCAACTGCAGGATGCGGGCGTTGCCGAGCGTCGCCAGATAGAACGCGCGCAGCGGCGTCAGTCGCTGGCCCTTCATCTGCGCGACCTTGTAGGCCTCGCCCAGCGTGCGCAGCATCGAAAAGCTGGTGCCGCCGCCGACGTCGGTGGCGACACCGAAGCGCAAGCCGGCGGCGTCGCTGGCGTCGAAGTCGAACAGGCCGCTGCCGAGATACAGGTTCGACGTCGGCGAATGCGCGGCGCAGGCGCCGCAATCGGCCATGCGCCGGCGATCGGTTTGATCGAGATGGATGGCATGCGCGTAGACCGCGCGCTCGCGCAGCAAGCCGTAGTGGTCGTAGACGTCGAGATAGCTGCGCCGCTCCGGGAACAGCTCGCGCACCCAGGCGATCTCGCTCGGATTCTCGGCCAGATGGCTGTGGATGTAGGTGCTCGGATACTCGGCCGCGAGGCGACCGGCGGCAGCCAGTTGTTCGGGCGTCGAAGTCGGCGCGAAGCGCGGCGTGATCGCCACCGACAAGCGCTCCGTACCATGCCAGGCCTCGATCAATTCGCGCGTTTCGCGCGCGCCGTCGTCGGCGGTATCGCGAAGGTACTCCGGACAATTGCGGTCCATCAGCACCTTGCCGGCGATCATGCGCAGACCGCGCCGCGCGGCGGCGGCGAAGAAGGCATCGACCGAGGTCTTGTGCACGGTGCAGAACACCAGCGCGGTGGTCGTGCCGTTGCGCAGCAGCTCGTCGAGGAAGACCTCGGCGACCTCGCGGGCATAGGCCGGATCACCGAAGCGGCGCTCCACGGCGAACACATAGTCGTCGAGCCAGTCGAGCAACTGCCGGCCGCCGGAGCCGATGACCTCGGTCTGCGGAAAGTGAATGTGCGTGTCGATCAACCCCGGCATCAGCAGATCGCTGCCGTGGTCGATCAGGGTGATGTCGGCCGGCAGCGTCGCGAGCAACGCGTCGGCAGGGCCAACCGCCTGCACGCGACCGTGCTCGACGACCAGCAGACCGTCCTCGTGATGCACGACCTGCCCGCTGCCGTCACCGTCGCGAGGATCGTCGGTGAAATACAGAACCGCGCCGCGATGCGCCTGCAGGCTCGCGCTCATGCCTCGCCCCTCGCGCCGACTTCAGGTGCAGCTCCGCGCATGAGAGCACCTGCTCCCGCACCCGTTTGCGCTACGCGCAAAGCACCGTGTCGCATGCTCATGCTTCCACCCTCGCATCGACTTCAGGTGCGGCCGTGCGCATGAGAGAGCATGCGCCCGCACCCGTTTGCGCTACGCGCAAAACACCGTGTCGCATGCTCATGCTTCCACCCTCGCATCGACTTCAGGTGCAGCCGTTCGCATGAGAGAGCATGCTCCCGCACCCGTTTGCGCTGCGCGCAAAACACCGTGTCGCATGCTCATGGCGACGCACCCTGCCCTTGGTGGGCGATCCAGTCGAGTACGGTCTGGCGCTCGGTATCGGTCATCTGGGTGATGTTGCCGAGCGGCATCGCCCGACTGGCGAGCTGCTGACGGATCAGGGCCGCGTTGGTGCGCAGTTCGTCCGCGGTTTCCAGCGCGATGCCTTTCGGCGGCGCGGTGAAGCCGGCGAACTTCGGGTGTTGCGCGTGACACAGCACGCAGCGTTGCTCGACGATCTGCTGCACCGCCGCCAGCGTCGGCGTCGCGGCCGTGGGTTCACCGGTGCTCGCCGCGCTCGCATCGCCGGCCGCCGGCGCGGCGCTGATCGGCGCCGACGTCGGCGACGCCGGACGCAAGACGATGACGACGACGACGATGGCCGCCAGGCCGATCAGCATCGACCAGATCGGCGTCTTGCCGCCGCGCTCGTGTGCCTTGTGGCGCAGCACGAACCAGGCGCGAATCGCCGCGCCGGCGAAGGTCAGACCGATCAGCGCCGCGACCTTGTGCGGCGAACCCCAGGTCGTCGCGTAGTGGTTGCTGATCATCGTGAACAGCACCGGCAGCGTGAAATAGGTGTTGTGCACCGAACGCTGCTTGCCGCGCAGACCGTCGCGCGGATCGGGGTCGCGGCCTTCGCGCATCGCCGCCACCGAGCGCCGTTGGCCGGGGATGATGACGAAGAACACATTGGCAACCATCATCGTACCGAGCAGCGCGCCGAAGTGGATGTACGCGCCGCGGCCGCTGAACACCGAGCACAGGCCCCAGGCGGCCAGGCACAGCAGCACGGCCAGCACCGCGCCCAGCACACGGTCGTCGCGGCCCAGCGGCGAGCGGCACAGGCCGTCGTAGATCAGCCAGCCACCGACCAGGGTGCCGAGACCGATGGCGATCGCCTGCCACGGTGCCAGCGCCATCACCGACGGGTCGATCAGATACAGCGTCGGCGCGCCGTAATAGATCACGCAAAGCATGAAGAAGCCGGTCAGCCAGGTGCTGTAGGCCTCCCAGTAGAACCAGTGCAGATGCGCCGGCAGCTGCGCCGGAGCGACGCGGTATTTCTGCGAGTGGTAGAAGCCGCCGCCATGCACGGCCCACAGCTCGCCGGCGACGCCGCGCTCACGCGCCTTGGGGTCGGCCGGCGACAGCAGATGATTGTCGAGCCAGACGAAGTAGAACGACGCACCGATCCAGGCGATGCCGACGATGATGTGTGCCCAGCGTCCGAGCAGGTTCAGCCATTCGAGCAAATAGGCTTCCATGCGGGTCTTCTAAAGCTCCGGGTGGAAAGGCTTGCCGAGCGACGCCGGCTGGTTGAGCAGGATGGTCTGCCGGTCGCGGCAGATCAGGACCAGCACCACGACGGTCGCCGCATACGGCAGCATCGACAGGAATTCCGACGGCACATGCAGGCCGAAGCCCTGTGCGTAGAGCTGCAGCACCGTGACACCGCCGAACAGATAGGCGCCGGCCAGCACGCGTAGCGGCTTCCAGGTCGCGAACACGACCAGCGCCAGCGCGATCCAGCCTCGACCTGCCGACAGCCCCTCGACCCACATCGGCGTCAGCGCCGTCGACAGATACGCGCCGGCGATGCCGCTGCAGGCGCCGCCGAACAGCACCGCCGCATAGCGCACGCGCTGCACCGGATGGCCGATCGCGTGCGCGACCGCCGGCGATTCGCCGACCGCGCGCAACAGCAGGCCGCCGCGCGTGCGGCTCAAGAACCACTGCACGGCGACATACAGCGCGATCGACGCGTAGACCAGGATGTCGAAACGAAACAGGAGCGGCCCGAGTACCGGAATGTCGCTGAGCAGCGGAATCGACAGATGCGGCAGACCGGCGATCGGTTGACCGGCGAACGACTTGCCGAGGAAGGCCGACAGGCCGACGCCGAACAAGGTCAGCGCCAGACCGGTGGCGACCTGGTTGGTCTGCAATTGCAGGGTCAGCACCGCGAAGATCAGTGCCATCAGCACGCCGGCCAGCGCCGCCGCCAGATAGCCCAGGGTCAGGCTGCCGGTCGTCAGGCCGACGGCGAAGCCGGCGATCGCGCCGACCAGCATCGTGCCCTCGACGCCGAGGTTGAGCACGCCGGCACGCTCGGTCACCAGCTCACCGAGCGCGGCGAAGATCAGCGGCGTGGCCGCCGCCGTCGTGCTCGCCAGCATCGCGATCAAGGTCTCGACACTCATGCGGCGGCTCCGCTCGCCGCCGGCGCGCGGACCACGCGGCGCAGGCGATAGTTCACGAACGCGTCCATCGCCAGCAGATAGAACAGCAGCAGGCCCTGGAACAAACCGGTGATCGCCGACGGCAGGCCGAGGTCGATCTGCGCCTGTTCGCCGCCCAGATAAAGCAGCGACATCAGCAGCGCCGCGAGCACGATGCCGAAGGCGTTGAGACGGCCGACGAAGGCGACGATGATCGCCGCGAAGCCGTAGCCCGGCGACACCGTGGTCTGCAACTGACCGATCGGCCCGGCGACCTCGCCGATGCCGGCCAGGCCCGCGGTGGCGCCGCTGATCAGCAGCGCCAGCCAGACATTGCGCTTCTCGCTGAAGCCGGCGTACGCGGCCGCGGCCGGCGCCAGTCCCGCGACCTGCAGGCGATAGCCGGCGTGCGTCTTGTCGGTGAACAGCCACGACAGGCCGGCCAGCAGCAGCGCGAAGACAATGCCGAGATTGATGCGTGTGCCGTCGACCAGGATCGGCAGCAGCTCCCAGTCGTTGAACATCCGCGACTGCGGGAAATTGAAGCCGTCCGGGTCGCGCCACGGCCCGTGCACCAGATACGCGAGCAGCATCTGCGCGATGTAAACCAGCATCAGGCTGGTGAGAATCTCGCTGGTGCGAAAGCGCGTGCGCAGCAGCGCCGGAATCGCCGCCCAGGCCATGCCGCCGAGCACGCCGGCGATCAGCATCGCCGGCAATATCCAGTGCGACTCGGTATCGCCGAACGCCAGCGCCACACCGGTGCCGGCCAAGGCGCCGATCGTCAACTGGCCCTCGGCGCCGATGTTCCAGACATTGGCGCGAAAGCCGATCGCCAGGCCGATCGCGCACAACAGCAGCGGCGCGGTCTTCACCAGCAGCTCGCCGAGACCGTACAGCGACGTCAGCGGCTTGACGAAGAACACTGCGCAGGCCGCGAGCGGATCCTTGCCGAGCAGCGCGAACACCGCGAAGCCGGTGACGAACATCAGCAGCGCCGCGATCAGCGGCGCCAGCAGGCGCATGCGCGCCGACGGCAGTGGCCGTCGTTCAAGCCGCAGCATCGGCGGCCTCCTCGATCTCGATGAACGCGTCCAGCGCTTCGCCGACGAAGCCGCCCGCCATCCAGCGGCCGATCTCGGCGACGCTGGTTGCCTGCGGTTCGCGCAGCGGCGACAGCCGGCCACCGGCCAGCACCGCAATGCGGTCGCTGATCTCGAACAGCTCGTCCAGCTCTTCGGAAATCACCAGCAGCGCCGCGCCCTGATCGCGCAGATCGATCAGCGCCTGACGGATCAACTGTGCGGCGCCGACATCGACGCCCCAGGTCGGCTGCGCGACGATCAGCACCTTCGGCGCCAGCAGGATCTCGCGGCCGACGATGAATTTCTGCAGGTTACCGCCGGACAGACTGTTGGCCGGCGCCAGCTCGTCGCGGCATTTGACCGCGAAGCGCTCGATGATCTGTCGCGCGAACGTGCGCGCCGCGCCCATGCGCACGAAACCGCGGCGCACCAAGCCTTTCGGTGCGCCGGTCAGCAGCGCGTTCTGCGCCAGACTCATCGCCGGCACGGCGCCACGGCCGAGCCGCTCCTCCGGCACGAAGCCGAACCCGCGACGCCGACGCTGCGCCGGATCGAGATGGCCGACCGGATCGCCGGCCAGACGCACCATGCCGCGAGCGGTGCAGCGCGTTTCGCCGGACAAGGCGGCCAGCAATTCCTTCTGGCCGTTGCCGGAGACGCCGGCGATGCCGACGATCTCGCCGCCGCGCACGCGTAGGTCGATGCCCTGCAGCGCGACGCCGAACGGCTCACCGCTGTCCAGCGTCAGCTGGGTCAGTTCCAGCTCGATCTCCGCGGGCGCGCGCGGCTGCAGGCTGCATGCGGCCAGCTCGCGGCCGATCATCATCTGCGCCAGGCTGTCGTTGCTCTCGTCACGCGGCACCGCCTGACCGCCGGGCCGGCCGCCGCGCAACACGGTGGCGACATCGCACAGCTCGCGAATCTCGTCGAGCTTGTGGCTGATGTAGAGGATGCTGACGCCCTCGTCGGCCAGTCGTCGCAGCGTCACGAACAACTGCTGTACGGCCTGCGGCGTCAGCACCGAGGTCGGTTCGTCCATGATCAGCAGCTTCGGCTGCTGCAGCAGGCAGCGCACGATCTCCACCCGCTGGCGTTCGCCGACCGACATGCTGTGCACCAGCCGATCGGGATCGACCGGCAGCCCGTAACGCTGCGACACGTCGCGAATGCGCGGCGCCAGCGCCGCCGGCTTTTCATGCGCGTCGAGCGCCAGCGCGATGTTCTCGGCGACGCTCAGCGTCTCGAACAACGAGAAATGCTGGAACACCATGCCGATGCCCAGCGCCCTCGCCTGCGCCGGGCTGTCGATACGGATCTCGCGGCCTTCCCATTCGATGCGGCCTTCGTCCGGCCGCGTCACGCCGTAGACGATTTTCATCAGCGTGCTCTTGCCGGCGCCGTTCTCGCCGAGCAGCGCGTGAATCTCGCCGGGCTGCACGACCAGACCGACGCCGTCGTTGGCGACGACGCCGGGATAACGCTTGGTGATGCCGTGCAGCGCCAGGCGCGGTGGACTCATGACGCGCTTCGCTTCGCGGCGCAGCCGCTGCAACCCGTGTGATCGGGATTCGACGCGCAGTCGTCGGGAGCCGGCTTGCGCGCCGGCGGTTCCGGCAGCGTGTCGAGCAGTTGCGCGGCAATGCTGACGGCGATCGCCGCCGGCCACTTGCTGCGCGACGCGCCAAGGCCGACCGGACAGGTCAGCCGCGCGATGCGTTCGGGGGCAACGCCGTCGCGCGCCAGCCGCGAGCGAAAACGCGCGGCCTTGCTCTTCGAACCGATCAGACCGGCGAACGCGAAATCGTCGCGCGCGAGGATCGCACGGCACAGTTGGTAATCGAGTTCGTGATCGTGCGTCATCACCAGAAAGCGTGCGCCGGCCGGCGCTCGCGCGACGGTCGCCAGCGGATCGTCGGCGACCCACACGCGCGTGCTGCCGGCCAACATCGGCGGAAACAGTTCGGCGCGCGCGTCGACCCAGGTCAGCCGCAGCGGCAGTTCGGCGACGATGCGCGACAGGGCCTGACCGACGTGCCCGGCCCCGTACAGCCACAGCGGTGCGCCGGTCGCGAGGCGCTCGCGCAGCTCGACGCCATCGTCATGCCGCGACAGCACCGCGGCACCGGCGTCGTTGGCGGCGGCCGCCTGCCAGTCGCGACGCACCGCGCCACGCTGCAAGCGGCTGCGCAGTTCCAGTGCGCCCTGCTCGTGCAGCGCCATCGTCAGGTCGTCGAGCCACGCAATGTCGTCGCGTTCGTAGCGCTCGAACCACAGTTCGACGACGCCGCCGCAGCACTGGCCGAGTTCGGTGCCGAGTACATAGCGCTGCAGACGCGCGAGCGGTGCGCGCGGCGAGTCGAGCAGCGCGCGCGCAGTCTGCAGCGCCTGCCATTCGAGATGACCGCCGCCGATGGTGCCGAGCAAGCTGTCGGCACCGACCAGCATGCAGGCGCCCGGCTCGCGCGGCGCCGAACCGCGCACCACGGCGACGACGACGCGCACGCACGGCCCCTGGCGGCGCAGCAAGGCGGCCGCGGCGCGCGGCCAGTCGCCGAGCGCGAGCAGCGTCAGCGACGACGATTCGGCCTGGGCCAGTGCGCTCATGCCGCCCAGGCCTCGCCACGCAGCTTGCCGATCGCGCGCAACACCGCTTCCGGCGTCGCCGGCGCCGGCAGCGTGATCAGCTGGCCCGGCGTCGCACACGACGCCACCGCGTCGCGGATCGCATGCCAGACCGCGATGCCGAGCATCAGCGGCGGCTCGCCGACCGCCTTGGAGCGGTGAATGCTCGCCTCGCGGTTCGGGTGCTCAAGTAAATCAATGGTCGTACGCTCGGCCCAGTCGTAGGCGGTTGGAATCTTGTACGTCGACGGCGCATGCGTCTTCAGCTCGCCGCGCGCGTTCCACCACAGTTCTTCGGACGTCAGCCAGCCGGCGCCCTGCAGGAAACCGCCCTCGATCTGGCCGCGGTCGATGGCCGGATTCAGCGAGCGCCCGGCGTCGTGCAGGATGTCGACCTGCAGCAGCCGCGTCTCGCCGGTCAGCGTGTCGATCGCGACCTCGACGACCGCGGCGCCGTAGGCGAAGTAATAGAACGGCCGGCCGCGCAGATTGACGCGGTCCCAGTGAATTTTCGGCGTGCGGTAGAAGCCGGTCGCCGACAGCGGCACGCGCGCGAAATACGCGCCCTGCACCAGCTGCTGGAACGTCAGCGTCTTGAGCTCGCCGATGTGCACCTGACCGTTGTCGAAGCGCACGTCGGACGGCGCCACGCCGTACAAGCCGGCGGCGTGCTTTTCGAGACGGCGGCGGATGCGCCGCGCCGCATGCTGCGCAGCCTTGCCGTTGAGATCGGAGCCGCTCGACGCCGCGGTTGCCGAGGTGTTCGGCACCTTGCTGGTATCGGCGGCGGAGACGCGGATCGCCGACGTCGGAATCGACAGCTCGTGTGCGACCACCTGCAGCACCTTGGTGTACAGGCCCTGGCCCATCTCGGTGCCGCCGTGATTGAGCAGCACCGTGCCGTCGTTGTAGACGTGCAGCAGCGCGCCGGCCTGGTTGAAGTGCGTGGCGTTGAACGAAATGCCGAACTTGACCGGCGTCAGCGCCAGGCCGCGCTTGATCACCGGATTGCCGGCATTCCAGGCGGCGATTGCCGTACGACGTTCGTCGTAGCGGCTGCTGTCGACGAGGCGGTCAGTGATCAGATCGAGGATGTTGTCGTCGACGCGCTGGCCGTACGGCGTCTCGTCACGCTCGCCGATGCCGTAGAAATTGCGGCGACGAACCACGAGCGGATCGAGTCCCAGCGTGCGCGCGATGTCGTCGACGATCTGCTCGATGACCATCATGCCCTGCGGCCCGCCGAAGCCGCGGAACGCCGTGTTCGACACCGTATTGGTCTTGCAGCGGTGCGAAACGATCTCGACGTTTTCGAGAAAGTACGCATTGTCGACATGGCACAGCGCGCGATCGTTGACCGGCCCGGACAAGTCGGCCGAATAGCCGCAACGCGACGCCATCATCACCTTCAGCGCGGTGATGCGGCCGTCGGCCTCGAAGCCGACGTCGTAGTCGGCGATGAAATCGTGGCGCTTGCCGGTGGCCAGCATGTCGACGTCGCGGTCGAGGCGCAGCTTGACCGGCTTGCCGGTCTTCACCGCGAGGATCGCCGCCGCCGCCGCGATCAGGCCCGGCTGACTTTCCTTGCCGCCGAAGCCACCGCCCATGCGCCGGCACTGCACCGTCACCTCGTGCGCGTGGCGCGCGATGGCATGCGCGACGATGTGCTGGACTTCGGTCGGATGCTGCGTCGAACTCCAGATCAGCATGCCGCCGTCTTCCTGCGGCAGCGCGACGGCGACCTGGCCTTCCAGATAGAAATGATCCTGGCCGCCGATCGCCACATGGCCGTACAGCCGCCGCGGCGCCGCGTCGAGCGCCGCGTTCGGCGTACCGCGCAGCAGGCGCTGCGACGGCAGCACATGGTTGTCGCTGGCCACGGCGCTGCGGATATCGAGCACCGCCGGCAGCTCCTCGTAGGCGATCTTCGCCAGCGTCGCTGCGCGACGCGCGGTCAGTTCATCGCGCGCGGCGACCGCGAACAGCGGCTGCCCGGCGTATTGCACCAACGTGTCGGTGAAGATCGGATCGTCCTGCAGGATGCCGCCGTAGTTGTTCTCGCCCGGCACGTCGGCCGGCAACGCGACGTCGACCACACCGGGCAGTGCCAAAACCGCCGACAGATCGAGCGTAGTGATCTGCGCGTGTGCCTTGCTGCTGAGCGCGAAGGCCGCATGCAGCGTGCCGGCCGGCAGCGCCATGTCGTCGACGTATTGCGCACGGCCGGCAACGTGCAGATGCGCGCTTTCGTGGCGCTGCTCGCGACCGACCGGCGAACCCTCGGCCTGCAACTGCGATGACGGCTGCGACGCACCATTCATGCCGCCAACTCCGAGAGCCGCAGCGTCGGCGCCAAGCCGTCGATTTCGAGCCGGAAACGGCGCAGCAGATTGCCGGCGCTGTGCAGACGGTAGCCACTGCTGGCACGCATGTCGGACAGCGGCTGAAAGTCATCGGCCAGCGCGGCAACGGCGCGCTCGACGCTGGCCTCGTTCCACGGCTGACCGCGCAGCGCCGCTTCGGCGACCAGCGCGCGCTTGGGCGTCGCCGCCATACCGCCGAAGCCGAGCCGCACGTCGATCACCACGCCGCCGTCGATGCGGATCGCAAAGCCAGTGCAGACCGCCGAAATATCCTGGTCGTAACGCTTCGCGAGCTTGTAGCTCGCCAGCCGCCAGCCTTCGGCCAGCGACGGCACGACGATGGCCTGCACGAACTCGCCCGGCTGCAGCGCCTTCTGCTGGTAGCCGAGATAAAAGCGTTCGAGCGGCAGCCGGCGCACGGTGTCGCCGTGGCGCAGCTCGACTTCGGTGTCCAGCGCCAGCAGCGCCGGCATCGAATCGCCGATCGGCGAGCCGTTGGCGACGTTGCCGCCGAGCGTGCCGGAATTGCAGATCGGCAAGGACGCGAAGCGGCGTGCCAGCTCGTGCAGCGCCGGATAGCGCGCAACCAGCGCCGGCCAAGCCGCCGCCAACGACACGGCGGCGCCGATGCGCAGGCCGTCGTCGGTGTTCTCTATCGTTTTCAGCTCGGCGACTTCGCCGGTGTAGATCAGCGGCGGCAGGCTGCGCAGATGCTTGGTCACCCACAGACCGACATCGGTGCCGCCGCCCAGCAGCAGCGCATCCGGCTGCGCGGCGTAGCGCGCCGCCAACTCGGCCAGGCTGCGCGGCGCGTAGAAATCGTCGCGATCGAGCGCAGACTCGCGCTGCAGCGCGCGTAGTTGTTCGACGACGGCCGTCGTGTCGTCGGCCGGCGCCGGGTATTCGCCCATACGGCAGCCGGCCTCGATGATCGGCCGATAGCCCGTGCAGCGGCACAGATTGCCGGCCAAGGCATCGACGACCGTGTCGCGCTCGGGCTGTGGCTCGTGCTGGTACAGCGCATACAGCGACATCACAAAGCCTGGCGTACAGAAACCGCATTGCGAGCCGTGATGATCGACCATCGCCTGCTGCACCGGATGCAGGGTGCCGTCGGCGGCCGGCAGCCCGTCGGCGGTCTTGATCGCCTTGCCGTCGACGGTCGGCACGAAACGGATGCAGCTGTTGACGGCGCGATAGTGCAGCACGCCGTCGTCGCCCAGTTCGCCGAGCGCTACCGTACAGGCACCGCAATCGCCTTCGGCGCAGCCTTCCTTGACGGCATGGCAACCGGCGCTCTCGCGCAGGTATTGCAGCAGCGTCGTGGTCGCCGGCACGTCGGCCGCAACCGGCTTGCCATCGAGCAGGAAACGGACGGGTTCGGGGGAAAACGCCACGTCAGCTGCCTCGATACGTCGAATAGCTCCACGGCGACACCAGGAGCGGTACGTGATAGGACTGTTCGGCCGACGCAATACCGAAGCGGATCACCACGCGGTCAACGAACGGCGGCTCCGGCATCGTCGTGCCGCGCGCGCGGAAGTAATCGCCGGCCTCGAACACCAGCTCGTAAACGCCGACCGCCATCGTCGTACCATCGAGCAGCGGATGGTCGACACGCCCGTCATTGTTTGTATGCAATTCGACCAGCGGCGCGGCCAGATCGCCGTCGCGGTACAGCCGCACCGCCAGGCCCGCGGCCGGACAGCCGTTGGCGGTGTCGAGTACGTGTGTCGTCAGTTTTCCCATCAGCAACGAATCCCCGGCCGGCGCGCGCCCGCTACATCACGGCCGCGTATCTCCCAGCCTTGGAGCAAAGCGCGTGCCACGCATCATCAAACAGCGCAGAGCAAGCCCGTACAAGGCTTGCGCGCAATAATTGCATACGATCAAAATAATGATTGCATGCAATTCCGCGCTGCAATTGTGTGCGCGGCGCGCTAAAGCAGGGCACCACCAGCAAACCGAAGGCTGGCCGTCCAGCGCCCGATCACGCCTGTCCGCGGCGCGAGTTGCCGTCACAGCAGGCCTTGCATTGCGGGCAGCACGCGTGGCACAAGCCTTGCGGTTCCAGCAAACGCTGCACCCTACTATCGATTCGGTCGTCAGCGGGTTCGTCGTCCCGCAGCGCACCGAAATCCACGGAGAAATGGATGTCCGGTCTTCACACCTTGCGGCGCCTCACGCGCCTGCGCTCGACGCTGACGGCAGCCTTGTTTGCCGGCTTTTCCGCCTTCGCCTACGCCGCTGGCGCGCAGGCAGCGGAACCGCTCAAGGTCGCCTTCGTCTACATCGGCCCGGTCAACGACGCCGGCTGGAACGCGGCGCATGAAAAAGGCCGCATGGAGCTGCAGGCGGCGCTCGGCGATCAGGTCAAGACCAGCTACGTCGAGAACGTTTCCGAGGGCGCCGACGCCGAGCGCGTGATCCGCCAGCTCGCCGCCGACGGCAACAAGCTGATCTTTGCCACCTCGTTCGGCTACATGCAGGCCGCCCTGAAAGTGGCGCGCATGTTCCCGAAGACCGTGTTCATGCATGCCACCGGCTACAAGACCGCGAAGAATCTCGGCGTCTACGAGGCCAGCACCTACGAAGGCGCCTACCTGATGGGCGTGCTGGCCGGCGGCATGACCAAGAGCAACACGCTCGGCTATGTCGCGTCGTTTCCGATTCCCGAGGTGATTCGCAATGTCGACGCCTTCACGCTCGGCGCGCAGAGCGTCAATCCGAAGATCAAGACCAAGGTGATCTGGGTCAACACCTGGTACGACCCCGGCAAGGAACGACAGGCCGCCGAGACGCTGATCGCGCAAGGCGCCGACGCGCTGTGCCAGAACACCGATTCGCCGGCGACCGCGCAGGTCGCCGAGCAGAAAGGCGTCTACGCCTGCGGCTGGGACTCCGACATGAAGAAGTTCGCGCCCAAGGCGCAGCTGGCGGCGTCGGTAGTCGACTGGGGGCCGTTCTATATCAAGACCGCCAAGGACGTGATGGCGGGCACCTGGAAGAGCGGCGACACGCAATGGGGCGTCGCCGAAGGTATGGTCAAGGTCGAGTCGCTGCTGCCGACAATCCCGGCCACCACACGCAAAGCCTTCGACGCCAAGGAACAGGCGCTGCACGACGGCAGCTTCCAGGTCTTCCAGGGACCGATCAAGGATCAGAGCGGCGCGGTCAAGGTCACGGCCGGCAGCGCCCTCGACGAAACGCAGTTGCGCTCACTGAACTGGTATGTCGACGGCGTCGACGGCGCGCTGCCGAAGTAAGCCGGCGATGTTGGACCGGCCAGTCTTTTGTAGCCAACTCGGAGCCATAATTTCTGGCAAACGAGGAGGTTTCCATGAGCGGCAAGCGGTATCTGGATGAATACAAGATCGAAGCGGTCAAGCAGGTAACGGAGCGTGGCCATTCGGTGAAGGACGTGGCGGCGCGGCGCCACGACACACAGCCTTTACGAGTGGAAGCGCAAGTTCGGCCAGCCAGCAAGGCCGGCTACAACCATTCGTCGAGACATTGATGCGTCGTCATTCATCGTGCCTCTCCGTAAATCGCCGTCCGTCGTAGTTGCGCCTGGCGGCCACGAGCATCAGTCGTAGTCGGTGTCGATGGACAGGGTACGCCACGCATCAATGTCTTTACGGAAGGACACCAGCTTGCTCTCGGCAAGAAAATGGGCACGCGGGCCGAGTGGCAGATGCAGCGGTGGATTCTCAGAGTCGATCGCCTTGAGTATCACGGCCACCGCCTTGAGCGGATCGCCTGGCTGACGCCCGTCATTGCCTTCGCGATAGCTGCGGGCTGCGCCTCCGGTCGCCGAGTAGTCGTCGATCTGCCGCTTGGCGACAGCGATTGAACGACCCAAGAACTCTGTGCGGAACGGGCCAGGCTCGACGATCAACACGCGGATACCCATAGGCGCCACTTCCTGTGCGAGTGCTTCTGACAGGCCTTCGACCGCGAACTTCGTCGCGTTGTAGTAGCCATGCCCGCCGATGCCAACGATGCCGGCACCAGACGACAGGTTCACGACCCTCCCCCCGCCCGTGCGCCGCATTAACTGCAATGCCGCACGTGTTGTCTCGATCAGGCCGAACAGGTTCACATCGAAAAGCGGGCGATACTCCTCTGGAGTCGCCTCTTCAATGGCCCCCATGAATCCGTGACCGGCGTTGTTGACCAGCACGTCCAATCTGCCGAACACCTCGGCAGTCAATGCGACAGCAGCATGTATTGCCTCCGAGTTAGTGACATCCAGGGCGGCAACGCGCAGCGTTTCAGGGTATCGATCTGCCAGGTCGCGCAGCGTTTCGGGATTGCGCGCCGTCGCCACGACGTTGTCGCCGCGTGCCGCTGCCTGCTGAGCCAGATGCCGACCGAAGCCGCCCGAGCATCCTGTAATTAACCAAGTCTTTGTCATGCGTTTCTCCTTTGGCTCAAACTTGAGACTCTGTACGTTCGATGATCCACTTCAGCACCGGCGCCAACGCAGCATCGGAGTTCTTCTCGTAGATCAACCCGTGCCCGTTGCCGTGCACGCCGAGGTCAGGAAGATGCAACAACTCCGCTGAGGCTCCTGCCGCATTGAGGAAGTTCGCCGTTGGCGGACTGGCTGCTGCAAATGCCGAGGCTTCGGCTGTGACGATCAGGATCGGCAAACCGACCAGCGCGGGCAGTCGCAAACTGCCAGGTGCCGCCTTGCGAACAACGTGGGCACTGGTCACGGGCGGCTCGAAGCGCAGCGGCGCCGCTGTCACGCCCCAGTGCATCGCTCCGATATTGGGAATATCTGCAAACGGCGGCCCCATCGGTTCGATGGCGGCGATTGCCTTCACGAGGTCGGGACGGCGATCTGCGACCAGCCAGCCATCCGGGCCTGAGGCGGAATGTGTGACGAGGATGGCCGGCCCTATGCGATCGAGCAGCGTTGCCATGCGGTCGGCGTCAAGCGTCTGCGACAGTTCCAGGTCGGCAGGCAATGGCCCGTAACCCGCGATGAATTCGTCCATCGCTTGAGCATCGTCCGGCGCGAAGGGCCATTGCGTGTGCCGCGCATCATCGCCGGGAAAGTAAATACGCTGTCCTCCCTCGTACGAGAAAGGAGGCCCCATTTCCCCGAGCGTGCGCACATGAAACGGCGACCGGCCATGCCCGGGTCGATCAACCACCAGCACCGCATAACCGGCTTCCACGAAACGCTGCGCCCAACCTGGCCGGCCGTCCGGCGTGTCAAACCACTCTGTTCCCTGAAAACCGCCACCATGCATCAACACGATCGGATACGGCCTTATCACCTTTTCGGACGCTTCCCATTCCACGTACATGGGGCCGCGCTGATACGTCAGACCGTCATGCTCGACCCGGTCACCCGAAATCCAGAAGTGGCCACGACGTAGCGTTCTCACGGACGCGTTCATCCATGATGCAAAGGATTTTTGATCTTTCATGTTTCCTGGCGCTTCCAGCTTAGTCCTGCTGCCAATGCCAGCGACGCGCCTACGGCCAATGAGGCCACAGCAAAGCCGAGCCGCACGTCCTGGGCACTTGCACCATCAGGCGCGATCATGATGAACAGGCCGCCGAACAAGGCGACGCTTACTGCAGCGCTGATCTGCAAGGTGGCGTTTACCAAGCCCGAAGCCAGCCCCGCCCAACGTGTCTCGACATGGTCCACGTTCAAGCGCACCAGCGCAGGAAGGGCGATACCTTGCCCGGCGCCAGTCAGGAACAAGGGCAACGCAAGCCACGACGACGCACCGGCGAAAGCCAGCGCTGCGACCATGACCAGACCGAGCACTTCCAGAATCATGCCGAACCCGGCGGTGCGTGAACCCATTCGCGGGGCGATGTGCGGGCCGCACAGCGGGCCAACGAAGAGCCCGATGCCGAGCGGCAGGATGGCCAAGCCGGCTGCCAATGCATCGTGGCCAAGGCCGGCCTGTTCGTACACGGCGAACACCAGGAAGAACGCAGCGAGCGCATAGAAGAAGAACGTCGATGCCAAGCTGCGTCGCAACCCACGCACGGCCAGAAGCGAGGGCAGAACCAGAGGTGTTCTGCCGGCGCGCTCCTGTGTCTTTTCATACTGCCAGAAGCCCCCTAACAACGGCATGCTCAGAATCAGCGGCGTTATGCACCACCACGGCCAGTGGTGTTCCTGCCCTTCGATCAGCGGAACCACGAGCGCCAGCAAGCCAGCCGCTAGCAGCAACGCCCCTGGCACGTCCAGACGAGCCGAACGCTCGGCCCGGTTTTCACGCAGCAGCATCATTGCAGCAGGGACGGCAGCGATGATGATGGGAAGGTTGATCAAAAAGACGCCACGCCACCCCAGCCCCCACGGACTGGTCGAAACCAGCACCCCACCCAGCAGTTGACCGCCTACGGAAGCCAGGCCGAACGTCGCACCGTACAGGCTCAGCGCGCGATTCTTCTCGCTTGCCGGAAAGATGGCGTGTATCGAGGCCAATGATTGCGGCGCCATGATCGCTGCCGATATCCCTTGCAGCAGCCGACCGACGACAAGCATGCCCGGCGACGGTGCCAGGCCACACAATGCCGAAGCGACGCCAAAGCCGAGCATGCCAGCGATGAAGACGCGCTTGCGGCCATAGAGATCACCTAGACGACCGCCCAGGATCAGGGTGACGGCATAGGCCGCGGCGTACACCGAGATCACCAACTGCGAGACGTCAGCAGATGCGTGCAGCCCCTCCCGCACGGCAGGTAGAGCCACGTTGACGATGAAGAAATCCAACGGTGGCAAGAGCGTGCCAGTCAGCAGGACAATCAGGGCGAGCCAGCGGCGGGAGTCAAGCGCTGCTGTCCTGGTGGTTTGAGTCAACGTAATCATCACGTACGAGTCTTCAAAGCGCAGTCACTCGAGCACGCAGCGGAGCAATGGCGGTGAAACGCGGGACATCGGCCATTACAGCGGAGCGCTCGGGTGACGCAAATGCGGCTTCGAATGCTCCCTCATCGCGAAAGACACATTCACAGAGGGCAAGAGTTCCTTCCTGCTCGGTCGCCGGGAAGAACGCTTTCAGGCTGAGCAGTCCGTACTGCCCCCACGCCTTCATGGTCAACGGGAGGTGAACCCCAACGTAGTAGTCGCGATCGAAACGATCTTGTGGCGCCCCCTGATAGGTCACATAGACAACAACGGGCTGAGCTTCAGTATTCATGTCTTGAGATTCCAAATGAGAGTGGCCCGAAGTGGGCAGACCGTCGGCCCGCAAGGGGGCATTCGTTACGGACAGAAGGATCGCCAAAACATTATTGTTCGCATACTGGCATTGCTGTACATTTCATTTACATTTTTGTACGGCCGTGCATAGCATGGAATGGAACGACGTTCGCATTTTCCTTGCAGTAGCCCGCAGTGGATCCTTCGGCGAGGCCGCCCGGGTGCTGGACGTGAGCCATCCGACAGTGGGGCGCCGAATTAAGGTGCTTGAGGACGAAGCCAAGCAATCGCTCTTTCGTCGGACCAAGGACGGACTCATGCTCACGGATGCCGGGGACACCGTGCTGGCGCTGGCGGAATCCATGGAGGATTCGGCGCTGTCCATAGAAAGGCGTCTGACCGGCAACAACCAACGCCTCGAAGGGATCCTGCGTATCTCGTCAGCGGACTGGTTTGCCGGCTATGTCCTGGCTCCGGTGCTGGCCGAGTTGACGCGCCGTCATCCCGCTGTCGTGCCGGAAGTCATTGCAAGCCATCGATTACTCGATCTCTCGCGTCGCGAGGCCGATATCGCCTTTCGCATCGTGCCATTCAGTGAGCCGGATATTGTTCAGCGCCGCCTGATGCGGATGCCATACGGTCTCTATGCATCGGCGGCAACCAGACAAGCGTTACAGAACGATCCAGCATCCGTGGGCCTCGTTCTCATGAATACCGCACAGTCGCACTTCCCCGACGTGGCCTGGGTGCTGGAGAGGTTTCCGCTTTCCCGGCGTGCCTTCACAAGCACGAACCGAACGGTCCAGGCACAGATGTGCCTCAAAGGTATGGGTATCGCGGTGCTGCCAAGGCCGCTTGGCGATGCAATTTCCGGACTACAGCGCATCGACACGCCGGATCAACCTCCGACGCGGGATATATGGGTCGGCTATCACCACGACCTGCGGCACATGGATCGCTTGCGGGCGATGCTGGATATCGCCGACATGATGCTGTCGGATTCCATGACTACAGCGCAATGATCTGCATGCCTCCAAATCCATGCCTAAGCGCTGGATCGGCGAACGTCGCTATGAAGAACCAGCGGCGGTGGGAAAGGCGTTGAGCATTTCAATGGCCTCCACATGGGCCTCCACATGATTTTCTGGAGGCTCCCAATACCTACGCCAGTGATGCGCATGGCTCCATAGCCAAGCCTGTTGACCTCGAGGTCGCCAATATCAAATGTACCGGCCTGTTTGGCATTCAACGAAGAATTGACCATCCTTTGTATTCCTTATTTCAAATATCTCCGCAGCGCTTATCGCGCGCTGCGGAGCATTGATGGAAAACAAGGCGGCAGCTATATCTAGCTATGCAATAGAAAGAGCGGCACGCACCCCCATGCGCGCCGCCCTCTTCGTTTCCGGACGCCGCCGCCCCCGCGGCATCACCGGCCCCGCCCCCGGACTTGCATCCAAGGCACCGCCACCCCGACGCTCGAGCCGCTGACTCGCGGCCGCGAGTGCGCCCTCAAGGTCGGCCGCTCCACTGGAGCATCCCCCGACGTCCCCGATGGCCTGTCGCGATGACAGACCGACCACACATCTCGATCAGTGCGCCGCGCGGCGCCGATAGGCGAGCGGGCTGACGCCGCTCCAACGGCGAAATGCACGACTGAAGGCGCTCGGCTCGGAATAGCCGAGCTGATAGCCGATCTCGGTCAGCGTCATCCCGCCATGACGCAGATAGCGGCATGCCACCTCGTAACGCAACTGTTCGACCAGCTGCTGAAAGTTGAGCTGCACGCCTTGCAGGCGCCGCTGCAAGGTGCGCTCGCTGTAACCGAGCTTGGCGGCGATCACATCGATCGTCACCCCGCCGTCCGGCAGCGCACCGAGGATGCGCCGCTTCAGCTCGAGCAGCAGTAGGCCATCCTGCCCGACTGCCATTTCCGGTTCGTCGAACCGGACCGAAACCGCTTCCGTCATTCCCAACATGAACCCCACTCCCGTCGACATCGTTGTCGACCCCCGTAGCTGACCCGTCCATCTTGCATTTTCTGTGCCGACCAGACGGTATAGTAATTATGCCATTTTCGTCCACTTCGGGGCGCCGCTGTCGCAAACTGTCAAGCGATTGCGGGCGTGATGCACTAGGTTTGAGCAAATGACCAAGAAGACTGTCAAGAAGGCCGCCACCAAGGCCGCCGCGCCGCGCGGCCGTCCCAGCTCACGGGAGTCGATGCTCGATGCCGCCGAAGCCGTCGTCGTCCAGCAAGGCGCGGTGCGGCTGACGCTGGACGCCGTGGCCAAGCAGGCCGGCGTCAGCAAGGGCGGGGTCATGTATCACTTCCCGAGCAAGGAAGCGCTGCTGCAGGCACTGGTCACACGGGCGATGGAGCGCTCTTACATCGCACGCACCCGCCTGCAGCCGGACAGCCCGGCACCGGGCGACATCCTGCGCGCCTACGTCCAGGCTTCGGTCGGCGACCCGCTCGGCAATCTGCGCGTCAGCAGCGCACTGCTCGCAGTGGTCGCGAGCGATCCGACGCTGATGGCGCCGGTCCGTGAATTCTTCAGCAAGCGCCTGCCGTCGATCGCCCCGGGCGTTCCGTTCGAGCGCGCGGCGATCGTACATCTTGCAACGGAGGGCCTATGGCTGATGGATCTGTTCGGCGCCAGTCCTTTTACAAAGAAGCAGCGCACTCAGGTAGTCAAACTGTTGGGCGAGCTGGCCGGCAACGGCGGCACGCTGCCGTGAACGGCGTCGCCCTGCCCGACTACGCGACGCTGGCCGCCGCGCTGGAGGGCCAGAGTCTGCCAGCGGCGGTCCTCGACCTGGACCGCCTCGAAGCCAATGCGATGGCGATGCTGCGCCGCGCCGGCCGCCTGCCGATCCGCCTCGGCAGCAAGTCGATCCGCTGCACGGCGGTGATGAAGCACGTGCAGGCGCTGGACGCACGCTTTCAGGGCCTGCTCTGCTATTCGGCCCGCGAAGCGGCGTGGCTGGCCACGCAAGGGTTCGACGATCTGCTGGTCGCCTATCCGACCGTCATCGAAGCCGACCTCATCGCCGCCGCCGAAGCGGTGCGCGGCGGCGTAACGGTGACGCTGATGATCGACGATGCACGGCAGATCGACATCGCCCAACGCGTCGCCCACGAGCACGGCGTCTGCCTGCCGTTGGCGATCGATATCGACATGTCCAGCGATTTTCCGGGCCTTTATTTCGGCGTGCGCCGCTCGCCGGTCAAGAATGCCGAACAGGCCGTGCTGCTGGCGCGCCGCATCGCCGCCAGCAACGGCACGCTGCGCCTGCGCGGTGTCATGGGTTATGAAGGCCAGATCGCCGGCCTGCAGGATGCGGTGCCGGGGCAGCGCATCAAGAACCAGCTGGTGCGCTGGTTCAAGAAGCGCTCGATTCCGGAACTGACGCAGCGCCGCCAGGCGGTCGTCGACGCCCTCTATGCCGCTGGCTTCACGCTCGAATTCGTCAACGGCGGTGGCACCGGCAGCCTCGAAAGCACCGCGTCCGACCGCTCGGTGACCGAAGCGGCTGCCGGCTCGGGCCTGTACTCGCCGACGCTGTTCGATCACTTCGGCCACTTCCGTCACGCACCGTCGCTGTACTTCGCGCTGCCGGTCGTGCGCCAGCCGCTGCCGGATGTCGTGACCTGCTCCGGCGGCGGCTATATCGCGTCGGGCCCGACCGGCCCGGACCGCGTGCCGCAACCGTTTCTGCCGGACGGCCTGAAGCTGCTGCCGCTCGAAGGCGCCGGCGAGGTGCAAACGCCTGTGCAGGTGCCGGACGGCGTCTCGCTGCCGCTCGGCGCGCCGGTGTTCTTCCGCCATGCCAAGGCCGGCGAACTGTGCGAGCGCTTCGAGCGCGTGTTGCTGCTGCGCGGCGGTCGCATCGTCGGCGAGGAGCCGACGTACCGCGGCCAGGGCCAGTGCTTCTTCTGAGCCGCCGCGCACGCATGCACGATCGTCTCGACACGAACTGGCTCTGAGCAATGCAGCTGCACGATCGCACCATCCTGATCACCGGCGCATCGTCAGGCATCGGCCGCTGCGTCGCCGAGCGGCTCGCCGGCGAGCGCAATCGTCTAATCATTTCCGCGCGTCGTGACCGCGAGCTGCAGGCCGTGGCCCGGCAGGTCCGTGAGCGCGGCGGCCAATGCCTGGCGCTCGCCGCCGATGCGCTCGACGAGTCCGCCGCCGCCGCGGTCGTTGCCCGCGCCGCCGAGCACTTCGGCCGCATCGACGCGGCGCTGCTCAATATCGGCGAAGGGCCGGCCTATCACATGGGCAAGGCCAGCGCCGCCGACATCCGTCGGTGCATGCGCCTCAACTACGACGTCACCGTGAACTATCTGGCGCCGCTGATCGCGCACATGAAGGAACACGGCGGCGGTCTGATCGCACATACCAACTCGCTGGCCGGCCTGCTCGGTGTGCCGATGCAAGGCCCCTACTCGGCGGCCAAGGCTGCGGTGCACGTGCTGTTCGACACCTGCCGCACCGAGCTGCGCCGCGAGCGCATCCGTTTCGTCTGCACCTATCCCGGCTTCATCGCCACCGAACGCGTCGCCGGCGACGGCATCCCGGCGCCGTTTGAAATCTCGCCCGAGCGCTGCGCCGCGTACATCATCCGCGCCATGGAGCGTGAAACGCGCGACGCGCCGTTCCCCTGGCGCACGGCCTGGCTGACGCGTCTGTTGCGCCTGTTGCCCAAACCCCTGGCCGGACGCGCGATGCTCGGCTTTGCGCCGGCCGATTATGGTTAACACCTCTATCAGGACCCTACGACATGAGTACGTCTCAAAACGCCCCGGTTCCGGTCGGCAGCACGACCTGGCGTAACTGGTCCGGCTCCGTCGAGTGCCGGCCCGAACGCGTGCTGGCGCCGCGCACCATCACCGAGCTGCAGCAGACCGTGGCACGCGTCAACGCCGCCGACGGCAAGCTGCGCGTTGCCGGCAGCGGCCATTCATTCGTGCCGCTGGTCGAAACCGACGCTACGCTGCTGACCTTGGACGCCATCGCCGGCGTCGAGCGCATCGAGAACAACATCGCGTCCATTCTTGGCGGCACCACGCTCAAGCCGCTCGGCCACGAGCTGCGCGACCGCGGCTACGGCATGATGAATCTCGGCGACATCAACAAGCAGGCAATCGCCGGCGCGGTGTCGACCGGCACGCATGGCACCGGCATCACGCTCGGCTCGATCTCCACGCAGGTCGCCGGCATGACGCTGGTGACGCCGGACGGCAGCCTGCGCGAATGCTCGGAAACCAAAGACCCGGACCTGTTCGCTGCCGCGCGCGTGTCGATGGGCGCGCTCGGCGTCATTGCCAAGATGGACATCAAGCTGCAGCCGGGCTATCGCCTGAAGCTGACCAAGCAGCCGATGCACCTTGACGACTGTCTGGCGCGTGCGCCGGAGCTGGCGCGCAGCTATCGCCATTTCGAGTTCTACTGGGTGCCGCACACGCGCGGCACGCTGGTCAAGCTGATGGAGCCGACGCAGGAGCCGGAGTCGAACACCAAGCTGACCGGACTGCTCGAACTGATCCTCGAAAACGGCGCGCTGGGCCTGCTGTCGCGCATGGCCCGCGCACGTCCGCAATGGACGCCGAAGATCGCCGGCATCATCGCCAGCTCGATCGGCGGCGATTCGAGCACCATGGTCGCCGACTGCCATCGCGCGTTCTCGTCGGTACGACTGGTGCGCTTCAACGAGATGGAATACGAGCTGCCGGCCGAGAACGGCCCGGCGGCGCTGCGCGAGTTCGCCGAGTTTGTCGACAAGAAAAAGATCCAGGTGCATTTCCCGGTCGAATACCGCTACGTCAAAGGCGACGACATCTGGCTCTCGCCGTTCTACGGCCGTGACTCGGCGGCCATTTCCGTGCATCAATATCAGGGCATGGACTATCGCGAATACTTCAGCGGAGCCGAAGCCATCTTCCGCAATCACGGCGGCCGCCCGCACTGGGGCAAGATGCACACGCTGACCGCGCGCGATCTGGAACCGCTCTATCCGCGCTGGAACGATTTCCTCAAACTGCGCGCCGAGATCGACCCCAAGGGCATGTTCATCAATCCGTGGCTACAAAAAATCTTCGGGCTCTGACGCGATGAAAGGGGCCGCCCTGCGGGTGCTGCTGATCTACAGCGCATTCAACGCGCTGATGCAGTTCGAGTGGCTGCGCTTCGCGCCGATCACCAACGCCACCGCCGAACAGTACAGCGTCACCGTCGGCGCGGTCGGCTGGCTGTCGTTGGCCTTCCCGCTGCTGTTCCTGCCGCTGGCCCTGCCGGCCGGCGCGCTGATCGACCGCTGGCCGGTACGGCGCAGCCTGCGCGCCGTGGCGCTGATCATGCTCGTCGGCTGCGTGCTGCGCGTGGCCGTGCCCGGCTTCACCGGCCTGCTGATCGGCCAGCTCGCCATCGCCGTCGCGCAGCCGGTCGTCATGGCACTGATTGCGCGGCTGGCACGCGTCTGGTTCCCACCGGAACAGCACCTGCAAGCCACCAGCATCGGCACGCTGGCGCTGTTCGTCGGCCTGGCGCTGGCCTTCGTCGTGCTGCCGCCGACCGCCAGCCTGTCGATTGCTTCGGCGCAGCGCGTCGACGTGCTGGTGATGCTGGTTTTCGCCGTCGCCTGCTTCGTGCTGGTGCCGGCCGATCCGGCGCACGACGACACCGCCGGCACCGCCGTTGCGCCGAAAGCCGCACGCGTGCTGCTGCAACCGGCGCTGCTGGTGCTGTTCGCGCTGATCTTCCTCGGCAACGGTTACTTCAACGCCATCTTCACCTGGCTGGAACCGATGCTCGGCGCCAGCGGCATCGACGCCGAACACGCCGGCTACGTGGCGTTGGCGATGCTGGCCGGCGGCGTCGCCGGCATGGCCATCGTGCCGGCGATCGCCACGCTGCGCACCCACCTGCGCCCAACCATCGCCACCGCCGCGCTGCTCAGCGTGCCGCTGACCATGCTGCTGACGCACGGCCGCTCGACCGGCCTGCTGTGCGGCGTCGGTGTGATCCTCGGCGCGATGATGCTGGCACCGCTGCCGCTGCTGGTCGATACCACCGCCGATCTCGCCGGCGAAGCGCACGCCGGCCTGGCCGTCAGCACCTTCTGGCTGGCCGGCAACGCCGGCGCCGCAGCGATTATCTACGGCTTCTCGCAACTCGCCGACCGCAGCCTCTGGGACTGGGCCGGGATCGCGCTGTCACTGCTGCTGGCCGGCGAAGCGGTTCTGACCATCGGCCTGCGGCCGCGACGCTGAGTTCGATACCCAGCGACGCGTCGCCCACCTACCGCATGCACCCGCTTGGCGGGCACCGACGCACAGCGTCGCGGCTCGCGCCGCACCTACAAAGGCGCTGCAGCGCGTGTTACGGTTCCCCCGAACCGTTCATGCCGAGTGCGGCCGCAAGGCCGTGTATCGAGGCAGGCCGCAGGCCGCGACCTGCATCACACCGCGTACCGGAAACAGCTCACTCGATCGCCCCGTAGGTGCCGTGCGAGCCGCGACCTAACGAGCCCACTGCGCACAGCGTCGCGGCTTGCGCCACTCCTACAAAAGCCCACAAGGCGTCATGCGGTTCTCCCGGACCGTTCATGCCGAGTGCCGCGCGCAGCGCAGTGTATCGAGGCACACCGCAGGCCCCGACCTGCATCACCTCCACATCGGGAACAGCTCAATCGATCACCCCGCAGCAGCGGTGCAAGCCGCGGCCCGACGAGGCCGTCGCGCGCACAGCGTCGCGGCTCGCGCCACTCCGACAAAAGCCGTCAGGGCGTCTTGCGGCTCCCCCGGACCGTTCATGCCGAGTGCCGCGCGCAGCGCGGTGTATCGAGGCACACCGCAGGCCCCGACCCGCATCACCTCCACATCGGGAACAGCTCAATCGATCACCCCGCAGCAGCGGTGCAAGCCGCGGCCCGACGAGGCCGTCGCGCGCACAGCGTCGCGGCTCGCGCCACTCCTACAAAAGCCGTCAGGGCGTCTCGCGGTTCTCCCGAACCGTTCATGCCGAGTGCGGCCGCAAGGCCGTGTATCGAGGCACGCCCGCGCCTCCCGTAAAATCGCGCCCATGAACACCCCGCAAGATTCAATGCTCGGCCGCGAGGTCGCCTACCCCTCGCACTACGCGCCGGACCTGCTGTTTCCGATTCCACGTGCCGTCGCGCGTGCCGAAATCGGCCTCGACGCCGCGACGCTGCCGTTCACCGGACATGACCGCTGGCATGCCTACGAGCTGAGCTGGCTCAATCGCCGCGGCATGCCGCAGGTCGGCACCGCAACGCTGACCGTGCCTGCCGCGGCGCCGAACCTGATCGAGTCGAAGTCGCTGAAGCTGTATCTGAACTCGCTGAACGCCGAACGCTTCGACGACGAGGCCGCCGTTTACGCCCGCATCGCGTCCGACCTGTCGGCGCGCAGCGGCGCCGAGGTCACGGTGCACCCGGGCCTGCCGCCGTTCGCCACGCAAGCCGGCGCCCTGCTCGACACGCTGGACCTCGACGTCGACGACTACGGACCGCCGAATCCGTCGCACCTGAGCGCCACGGCCGGCGACAACGCCAACGAAACACTGGTCTCGCACCTGCTCAAATCGAACTGCCCCGTCACCGGCCAGCCCGACTGGGGCACCGTCGTGCTGCGCTACGAAGGTCCGCGCATCGACCCTGCCGGCCTGCTGCGCTACCTCATCAGCTTTCGTGAACACTCGGGCTTTCACGAGCAGTGCGTCGAACGCATCTTTGCCGACGTGCTCGCGCGCTGCGCGCCGCAGCGCCTGTCGGTGGAAGCGCGCTACACCCGCCGCGGTGGCCTCGACATCAACCCGTGGCGAATCACGCCGGGCTGGGACGGCGGCATCAGCCTGCCGACGCGCGAACTACGCCAATAGTCGGCTGATCGCGCGCCTCACCGCGCGGTGGCGAGCGCGTCGGTCGGCGTATCAGCTGACGCTTCGACCCGGCGGCACATGACGGAATCGCGGTGAATATCGGCGCCCACCTGGAAGCGCTGCTCGCCCACCACCTCGAAACCGTGCTTGCGGTAGAACGCAAGACCACGGTCGTTCTGCACGGAGACGCTCAGCCACAGAACATCGCAGCCCTGATCCACCGCATCCTGAAGCGCGCGCGCCATGAGCGCCTGCGCCAAACCGGAGCCGTGATACGGCTGCAGCACGTAAAGACGCTGCAATCCCAGGGGTCGCATGGCCGAAACTTCCGCTGGCGCGCGCTCCTCACTCAGCATCAAATAACCGACAACAGCATCGTCGGCTTCGGCAACGAAAACCCGCTTCGTTGAACACGCCAGATGTGCCTCAAAGCGAGCCGCAGTCAGCTCCTCCGCGATATAGGCGTCGAGGTCCGCTTGCGGCGTGGACGGCGGGCACGCAAGCGCAAACGTCGCAGCGCTGATCTGCGCCAACCGAGGCGCATCCGATACCACTGCCGCTCTGATCTTCATCCTTAATCACATCCCATCCTGAATATCGGCCAGCACTGAACCGGCACGCGGCCCGGACACAGGCACCACCTGGACGCGCTGGCCAGATGCCGACGCGCAGCCCGAATGCGTAGCCGCGAATGCTAACCGTGCGGCGATGGCTGCAGATGCTAGTCTGCGATCGACCACCTCACGGAGCGGCGCATGCTCAAACCCTTGTTCGCCAGCATGACGCTGGCCGTCGCAAGCATCACAGCCGCCGCCGAACGCCCGAGCGACGTCGCAACGCCGAACACGGCGGCCAGCACTGTGTTTCACGAATGGCTCAGCGCCTTCAACTCCGGGCAACGCAGCGCCATCCAGACCTTCTATGCCACGCGGCTGGACGATCCCGACCCCGCGTTCCAATACGAAAACGCCGAGGACACCTGCGGTTTCGACGTCGTCCGCATCGAAGCGCAAACACCGCGCAGCCTGCGTGTCCTGCTTGCCGAAAAGTGCTTTCCGGCGCTGCAAAGCCTCGACCTCGAACTCGGCGCGCCGGGCACGCAAAAGCTGAAGACCTTCGAGCTGCGCCCGTATCAGCTCCCGCCCCAACGCGTCATTGCCGCGCTGTCCAGCATCGCCGACCGCCTCGCCCAGCGTGACCAGTTCGCCGGCACGCTGATGATCGCGCATGGCAGCGCCGCACCGTGGACCAGGAGCTGGGGCGACATCGACGGCGACGCCAAGCAGCCGATCACCGCCGATACCCCGATGTTCCTCGCGTCGGCCGGCAAGATGTTCACCGCCGTCGCCGTGCTGCAACTGGTGAACGCCGGCAAGATCGACCTCGACGCGCCGTTCGGCCGCTACCTCACGAATTACCCGAACCGGGAAATGGCCAAGGCGACGATCCGCCAACTACTCGAACATCGCGGCGGTACCGGCGACATCGGCATCCTCGGCCGCGACGACGGCGCCAATCGGCAGTGGGTCCGCAGCATCGACGACATCATCAAGCTCAACGGCGCACGCGGCCCGGACTTCCCGCCCGGCAGCAAGGCCGAATACTCCAACTACGGCTTCATCCTGCTCGGCGCCGTCATCGAGAAAGTCACCGGCCAACGCTATGACGACTACATCGCCGAACACATCTTCAAACCGGCCGGCATGAGCCGCGCCGGCTTCCCGGACCTCGATCACCTGCAAGGCGTTGCCCTCGGCAAGACCACCTTCTACGGCGCCACACCGACGATGGTGTCCAACCGCGACGTCCTGCCCTGGCGCGGCGCCTCGGCCGGCGGCGGCGTTGCCAGCGCCAACGACATGCGCAAATTCTTCGACGCCTTGCGCGCCGGAAAACTACTGCCCGCCAAACTGCTGAAACTGGCCACCACCGCCGGCGACACCCCGTGGTACGGCCTCGGCTTCGTCGTCAACAGCGGCAAACACGCCAGTTGGGGGCACGGCGGCAACTCCTACGGCATGGACGTCGCCACGCACTACTACCCCGGTATCGACACCACCTTCATCTGCCTCGGCACCCGAGATCAGGTTTGCAACCGCCTCATCTATGCCTGGTATTTCAGGGTGTTTGGGGTTACGGAGTAGAACCCGTCGGACAAGGATCGCCACTGTGCCCTCGCCTTGCCCAAAACTGACGTAGCGCGACTGGCTGGATTTATCCCGCCAGTCGCGCCCATTACATGGTGGCGGGCTGAGCGACCTGTTGGTCACCGAGCAACTGTGCCGACATGCGGCGAGCTTGCTCTATGCAAAACGCCAACGCCTCCTGCTCATTAGCGCCGCGACATGAAACGATTCGGCCCCATTTGTCTTTGCCTTCTGCCAACCACGCCATATTGGATGTTTCCTCAACGCGGAAATACCACCCGGAAAATGCGCCTTCGATCGGGTGTGAGCGCAATAGCTCGAATCGTGGGGTCGCTTCAACGATGCATTTCACTTTGAAGCCCAGGCAGTATGACTTACGCGAACCAAGGCGCTGACCTCCGCGAAGGCTGTATCTCGGGTTGGCGTGGTGCCAGAACCGCAGGAGCGAGTAAGGACTACGCTCATCGGTCGGTTTCCTTCAGCGGAGGTCAGCATGGCAAACGATAGCACCGTCTTTGTAGGGCTGGATGTTCACAAGGATTCGATCGTGGCGGCGTATGCCGTCGGTTCCGGCCAAGTCCAGAGTATCGGCAATATCGGCGTCCGGGAATGTGATCTGGATCGCTTTTGCAAGCGGATGCAGAGTAAGTACAGTAGGGCGGGATTTATCCCGCCGCCATGCAGTGGGCGCGACTGGCGGGATAAATCCCGCCCTACAGCGCTGATCTCCATGAGGACCGTAACGCGGGTTAGCGTATTGCCAGCCCTCGCCTTGCCCAAAATGACGTAGCGCGACTGGCGGGATGAATCCCGCCCTACGGCGCTAAAAAGTACGTGACACGTACGTATTAGTTTGCATTACGTACTAAATGAATTTAGAGTGTCCGCCATGAGGACGCCCGACACCAACCTAAAACGCAACATTCCTGAGCCGAAGATCGTCGACGGACTTGTGCAACTTTCCACCCTTGTCCAGGCTGTGCTGGCAAGGGCTGCCGACAGTTTCGATCTCTCGGTGCTCCAGGGGCGGCTGCTTGGCGTGCTGCGCGACCGCGAACCGACGATGGCCCAGTTGCGGCTACTGCTCAACCTAGATAAGTCCAGCACCACCGGTCTGATCGACCGGGCCGAGCGACGCGGGTTGGTCTGCCGCAGCCCGGTTCTGGAGGACGGCCGATCGTTCCGGGTCACGCTCACCAACGAAGGTCGCAAGCTCGCCGCAGCATTGGTGGCAAAGGTCAGCGCTCAAGTCGGCGAGCTCACCGATGATCTCAGCGACACCAATCGCCACCGTCTCTCCTTGCTTGCCGATGCGATCGTGCAGCGTCACGCCGCCGCGCACGGCATTGATCTATCCACGACGATTACGCCGCCCGATGCAGTACACGGCCAACGCCCGCAGAAAGGTAAACATCAATGACCTTCAGCAATGAAACATCCTCGGCAACCGCAGCGACCTCATCACGGCAAGGCAAGCGCGTGGCCGTGATCATCGGCAGCACGCGCCCCACCCGCATCTGCCCTGGCATCGCCCGCTGGGTTCGCGACGCCGCGCAGGCCGAAAGCCCGCTGCAGTACGACTTGATCGACCTGGCGGAAATCAACCTGCCCTTCCTCGACGAACCGCTCAAAGCTGCCCTCGGTCAGTACCAGCACGAGCACACCCGTGCCTGGAGCCGACTCGTCAGTGGCTATGACGCTTTCATCTTCGTGTTCCCCCAATACAACTGGGGCTACCCGGCGCCGCTGAAGAACGCGCTCGACTTCCTGTACCGTGAGTGGCACGGCAAGCCCGTCAGCTACGTCACCTACGGCACCCACGGCGGCAACAAAGGCGCCGATCAGATCCGCGGCGTCCTCGCAGGGTTGAAGATGCGGGAACTCAACCAACACCTAGAAGTGGTCATCACCGACAAGGACGTCGATGACGATTGGCAGTTGCGCGATCTCGATGCGGTCATGCACCCCTATTGCACTGCAGCCTTACGCATTGATGCTCAGATGGTCGAGGCCCTAGAAAGCATGCATCAATAACCGGGCATCAATAACAGCAATAACAAGGGTAACAAGTACAGTAGGGCGGGATTTATCCCGCCGCCATGCAATGGGCGCGACTGGCGGGATGAATCCCGCCCTACGGTGCTCAACATATTGCGCCGAGGGAACAAGCCCACCACACACGAGCGTGATCTTCCCATCGGATTCCTCCATGACCAGCGCGGCGGTTCCCTTGGCGTTCGTTACCATCACATGTGGTCTGCCCCCACGTTCTTCCTTCCTGGTTGGGCCTAAGCTGGCACATGCGAGAAGGCTAGAGCTCTGAAGACAATTCGGAACTCGGCGGATGAAGCAAAAAGCATTCTTAGTTCAGTGCCCGTAGGTACAACCTCCCACTCCCAATACCCAAGATCACCCAACTCTGACTCCACGTATTCCTCCTGGGGAAACGCCTGCTCAAACGCAGTTACACCAGAGAAGTGTAGTGAGTAGCGAATCTTCTCGTTGAATGCCTGGTTCCAGCCAAGAAGCTGGAGAGACACGGTTCCTTTAGAAAAGTCGCTTTGAATTCGTTTCACCTCAGCATCGTGCAGCGTGTGCTCTCGATCCAGCGCCAATGCGGCCTCTGGCAGTTGGTTCGTGACTGACGATAAGTAGCTCCTGTAAGCGACGGCAACATCACGCTCTCCGCCGCTTCGCCACCACTCCGAAGTGAAATACCTCATGACTTAGTCCCGAACGCAATTTAGATGACAGGGATTGTCCGATACAAAAGTCGGTATGCTTGATAACTCCGTCACAGTCAGCATAAGTGCTTGGTGTCATTGCCCGCGCTCCGGTTCCTGGCGCACGCCATGTCGAATAAAGGGACACGGCGCACGTCGTTCATGGCGCTGGACACCTATGACAGAAACGTACTGCTGACCAGATACGCGGTGTAGCTGATGTAGCAGACGAGCAGGATGGCGCCTTCCAGCCGGTTGATGCGGCCGGGGCCGCGGAAGCCGTAGCCGAAGACGAACAGGGTCAGGGTGAGGCCGGCCATGACCAGCATGTCGCGGCTCATGACGCTGGGGTCGACGGCCAGTGGGTGGATGCTGCCGGCGATGCCGACCACGGCCAGGGTGTTGAACAGGTTGGAGCCGAGGACGTTGCCGAGCGCGAGGTCGTGTTCACCTTTGCGCGTGGCGATGATCGACGAGGCCAGTTCCGGCAGCGAGGTGCCGACGGCGACGATGGTCAGGCCGATGATGAGGTCGCTGACGCCGAAGTCGCGGGCGATTTCGACCGCGCCCCAGACGAGGATGCGCGAGCTGACGATCAGCAGGATCAGGCCGACGATCAGCCAGACAATGGCGCTGCGCAGCGGCGCGGTCTGTTCGCTCAACTCCCCTTCGATCTGCGCGCTCAGCTCCGGCTCCTTGCTGCGCAGTCCCTGCCAGATGGTCCAGCCCATCAGTCCGGCGAACACCAGCAGCAGAACGACGGCATCGGCACGGCTCAGCATGCCGTCGTGCAGTTGCCAGGCGGCCAGCGCGGTGACGGCGGCCAGGATCGGCAGCTCCTTGCGCAGAATCTGCGAGTGCACGGCAATCGGACTGATGACGGCGGTCAGACCGAGGATCAGGGCGATATTGGTGATGTTGGAGCCGTAGGCGTTGCCGAGGGCGATGCCCGGATTGCCCTGCAGCGCGGCGAGCGCGGACACGACCATTTCCGGCGCCGAGGTGCCGAAGCCGACGATGACCATGCCGATCAGCAGCGGCGGCATGCCGAAGTGTCGCGCGGTGGCGGCGGCGCCGTCGACGAAGCGGTCCGCGCTCCAGACCAGAAGCGCCAATCCCACGATTACGGCTGCGGATGCCACGAGCATGTCGATCGAAAGCCTTGCGTTTGCCGGGACGGTCCGGCGGCTTCGATGGTAGCGGTGCGGCGGGGGTTTTGTTGGGTGGGGCAGACTTGTCTGATGCGGGCAGCTTCGCGCCTTCGGCGCGCCCACCTCCCCCAGCCCCTCCCCCCGCAGGCGGGCGAAGGGGAGTTTGAAGCCCTCTCCGCCTTGATGGCGGAGAGGTGGGTCAGGCTCAGACGCCGGAGCGCGCGGCCTGTTTGCGGGCGGCGCTGGTGACGAGGCGCTGATGCGCGGCTGGCAGCATGCGCACCATGACGTCGAACAGCTTGGCGTCCGGGCCGACCAGAACACGACGCTTGTTGCCCTGCACGGCCTTGAGGATGATCAGCGCGGCGCGGTTGGCGGTGGTGATGAACAGCTTGTCGAAGTTGTCCTTGGCAGACTTTTCATCTTTGGCCAACACGCCTTCGAGGCTCTTGGTCATGCGCGCGGACTGCGCGATGCCGGTCTTGATGCCGCCCGGATGGACGCTGGTGAGGCTGACCGGCGCGCGGGTCAGTTCCAGTTCCTGGCGCAGGCATTCGTTGAAGCCGCGCACGGCGAACTTGCTGGCGTTGTAGCAGCCGTTGCCGGGCACCGCGAACAGGCCGAAGACGCTGGACGTGTTGATGACGTGGCCGTCACCGGACGCGCGCAGATGCGGCAGGAAGGCCTTGCTGCCGTAGACCACGCCCCAGAAGTTGATATTCATGATCCACTCGAAGTCTTCATACGAGACGCCCTCGAGTGTGGCGCCGAGGGCGACGCCGGCGTTGTTGAACACCAGGTTGACCTTGCCGTGGTCGGCGACGACCTGATCGGCCCAGGCGTAGACGGCTTCGCGGTTGGCGACATCCAGCGACTGCGCGGTGACGCGCACGCTGTAGGCCTTGAGCTGCTCGACCGTCTCGGCCAGGCCATTTTCGTTGACGTCGCTGATGGCGACGTGACAGCCCTGCTTGGCCAGCTCGATCGCCAGCTCGCGACCCATGCCGGAACCGGCGCCGGTGATGGCGGCGACCTTGTCGTGGAACGATTTCACTGCTTCCCCTTCGTTGTTATCGGTGATGCGCGTCAAGCGCGGGCCTTGGTGGCCCTGGCGGTTTCGAGCTGATAGTCGGCCGGCCGGAAATGCCGGGTCTTGTTGCGGAACATGAACGTGAAGCCCGGCCAGATCGTGGTGTTGCGGCCGCGTGCGTCGAGATACCAGCTCTTGCAGCCGCCGGAATTCCAGACCGCGCTGCCGACGTCGCCCTGCACCTTGTCGTTGAACTGGCGCTGCACGTCGGCACGCACGTCGACGGCGGCGATCTTCTTGCGGCGCATCTGCTTGAGGCAGTCCACTACGTAGTTGATCTGCGATTCGATCATGTACACCTGCGAGGTGTGGCCGAGGCCGGTGTTCGGCCCCATGAGCATGAAGAAATTCGGGAAGCCGTGCACGGTGGCGCCCAGATAGGCTTCGACGCCCTTCTCGCTCCAGGTGTCCCACAGATCCTTGCCGCCGCGGCCAAAGATGGCGCCGCGCGGAATCGGGTCCTGCACCGTGAAGCCGGTGCCGAGAATGATGGCATCGACCTCGCGCGCCCGGCCGTCGGCGGTGATGACAGCATTGCCGCGGATTTCGGTGACGTCGTCGGTGACGACGTCGACATGCGGCTGCGTCAGCGACGGGTAGTAGTCGTTGGAGATCAGCACGCGCTTGCAGCCGATGGTGTAATTCGGCGTCAGCTTCCGGCGCAGCTCGGGGTCTTTGACCTGGCGCTTGATGTGGCCCTTGGCGGCGCGCTGCACGAACTCCATCAGCTTCGGGTGGATGACGAAGCCGAGCACGCGCGTTTCCAGCATGGTGTACAGGCCGGCACGCATCAGCTTCTGCGTGAACGGCAGCAGGCGGAACAGCTTGCGCTCGAACGCGCCGATCTCGCGGTCCGGCTTCGGCAAAATCCACGGCGGCGTGCGCTGGAACAGATCCAGATGCGCCACCTTGGGCACCACCTGCGGCACGAACTGGATGGCGCTGGCGCCGGTACCGATCACGGCGACGCGCTTGCCGCTCAGGTCGTAGTCGTGATCCCACTGCGCGGAATGAAACATCTTGCCCTGGAAATCGGCCAGGCCCGGAATCTTCGGATAGGCCGGATTGCTCAGCGCGCCCATGCCGGACACCAGCACGCGGCCGATGAACTGGCGGCCGTCCTCGCTGCGCACGCGCCAGACCGCGGCGGCCTCGTCCCAGCGCGCGTCGACGATGTTGGCGCCGAAGCGGGTATTGGCCACTAGCTGGTACTTGTCGGCCACGCCCTGCAGATAGCGCTCGATCTCCGGCTGGCGCGCGAACATGCGCGTCCAGCCCGGGTTCTGCTCGAACGAGAACGAATACAGGTGCGACTGCACATCGCAGGCGCAGCCCGGATAGCGGTTGTCGCGCCAGGTGCCGCCGACGCTGTCGGCGCGCTCAAGGATCTCGAAATCCTCGATGCCGGCCTGCTTCAAACGCACTGCCAGCCCCAGCCCCGAAAAGCCGCTGCCGATGATCAGGACCGACTTGACGGGCTCTCCACCTTTGTAATTCGCATCGAATGCCATTGCCGTTCTCAGTTTGACAACCAGTGTTGTCACATTACTTTTGACAACAGTTCATGTCAACATTGGCGAATGACAAGTTCAAAGGCCCCTGCCCGCGGCCGCCGTTTCCGCGGGCTCGACACCAAGGAGCGCCAGCGCCAGCGCCGCGAGCAACTGGTCGCCGCCGGTCTGGAGATGTTCGGCACGCGCGGCTATCACAGCGTCGGTGTGCGGGAGATCTGCGCCGAGGCCAAGCTCACCGAGCGCTATTTCTACGAGTCATTCAGCAATCGTGAGGCGCTGTTCCAGGCGGTCTACAACCACGGCATCGACACGATTCGCGCGGCGGTGATGCAGAGCATCATGCAAAGCGGTGCGGCGAGCGGCGCCGGCCGCGACATGCGCGCCGTGGCCCGTACCACGATCCGCGCCTTCCTCAGCAAGCTGCGCGACGATCCGCGCCTGTCGCGGGTGCTGATGATGGATTCGATGACGGTCAGCTCCGACGTCGGCCTGCAGTCGCAGATCGCCACGCAGAGCTTTGCCGACCTGATCGGCGGCATGATCCGCTCGGCCTATCCCGAGCTGCCGCAACTGGGCATCGACGGTCAGTTGCTCGCCGACGGCCTGATCGGCTCCACGGTCTACCTGGCCATTCACTGGACCGTGCACGACTTCGCCAAGCCGCTCGACGTCATCGTCGACCACTGCGTCTTGCTCTACGATGCGGTGATCGCCGAGAGCGAGCGACGACTCGCAACGCTACAGCCCGCCGACTGAACGCTGGCACAGAACAAAAAGCATCACGGGGGATACATCATGAAAGTGCTGTTCGGGCTCATCGTGTTCGCGTTTGCGATCGCGATTCTTTATGTCGCCGCCGATCATTGGGCGCCCAAGCCGATGTCACGCGTCAATCTGCAGTTGATCCACTGGATCGACGGCGTACAGCGCAAGACGCTGCAGATTCCCGGCTACACCATCAGCTATCTCGACGGCGGCAGCGGCGAGCCGCTGGTCATGGTGCACGGCATCGGCGCCGACAAGGACAACTGGTCGCAGGTGATGCCGTTCCTGCGCGGCCACGGCCGACTGATCGCGCTCGATCTGCCCGGCTTCGGCGAGAGCAGCAAGCCGGACGACGGTGACTACTCCATCGACGCGCAGGCCAAATACCTCGGCGAATTTCTTGACGCATTGAAACTGCCGCGCGCGCACCTGGCCGGCAATTCGATGGGCGGCGCCGTGGTGCTGGAATTTGCGCGCCTGCATCCGGAGCGCGTGCAAAGCCTGTGGCTGCTCGACCCGGCCGGCGTCGGCGGCGCCAAGGAATCGGAAATGTTCCGCGCGTACCGTGAGGACGGCAAGATGCTGCTGTTCGCGAAGACGCCCGACGACTTCGTCAAGGTCATGCACCTGGCGATGAACCAGCCGCCGGTGCTGCCGTACAGCGTCACGCACGAGCTGGCGATCGCCGCCGCGAACAACTATGCGCTGCACACGCGCATCTTCCGTGAGCTGACCGCCACCACGCCGCATCTGGAAACCGACGTGGCCGGCCTGGCGACGCCGACGCTGATCGTCTGGGGCGAGCAGGATCACGTGCTCGATCCCAGCGGTGCGCCGCTGCTGCACGAAGCGCTGCCGAACTCGCAGGTGGTGTTGATGCCCGGCATCGGCCACATGCCGATGCTCGAAGCGCCGCGCCAGGCAGCGCGCGACTATCTGGCGTTTCGCGACAGCCTGCCGCTGGTGCCGGCGCGTTGAACGGGAGTGAGCACATGAACGAATTTCCGAGCAAGCTGGTCGAGGCCAATGGCTTGCGCCTGCACGTCACCGATGTCGGCAGCGGCACGCCGGTGGTGTTGCTGCATGGCTTCCCGGACACCCGCCGTGTCTGGCGCCGGCAGGTCCAGCCGCTGGTCGATGCCGGCTATCGCGTCATCGTCCCCGACCAGCGCGGCTGCGGCGACAGCGACATGCCGACCGCCGTCAGCGCCTACCGCCTCGACAAGCTGGCCGACGACATCGCCGCCTTGCTCGACGCGCTGGGCATCAGCGAACCCGCGCATCTGGTCGGCCACGACTGGGGCGCGATGGTCGGCTGGAAACTCGCCGTCGATCACGCGCCGCGCTTCGCCAGCTTCATGGTGATGTCGGTCGGTCATCCGCTCGAATACCGACGCAGCATCGAACAGCAGTTGCGCGCCTGGTATATCGGCGTCTTCCTGCTACGTGGCTTCTCCGAACGTCTGCTGCGCGCCGGCGACTGGCGTGCGCTGCGCAAACTCAGCCTCGACGCCGAGGACGCCGACGCGCGCGTTGCCGCGCTGGCGCGCCCCGGCCGTCTGACCGCCGGCCTGAGCTGGTACCGCGCCAATGCCATGTCGATCCTGACGCAGCCGTTCGCAAAGACCTCGCTCCCGGTGTTCGGCCTGTGGAGCGACGGCGACTTCGCGCTGGCCGAAGGCCAGATGCGCAACTCGCAGCGCCAGGTTACCGGCCCGTGGCGCTATCAGCGCATCGAAAAGGCCTCGCACTGGCTGCAGCTCGAAAGCGCCGACACGATCAACGCGCTGATGCTGGAGTGGTTCGCGTCACCGCGTGCTTGAGCGCGGCGCCGGTCCCATCGCGGACCGGCGCCACATCGACGCCGCTCAGGCTCAGAAATTGATGACCGTGCGCAGCGCAAAGACCACGTCGTCCTGATTGCGGCTGCTGCCGCTCGGGTCGTGGATCAGTTGCAGCTCGGGCGTGGTGTACAGCGACGGCAGCAACTGCAGACGATAGAACATCGAGTACGAGCGCTCGGAGCCTTGCACGTCGAGCGGCGTCATGCCGTCGGGCAGGTCCGCGTTGTACAGCGCCTCTCCAGCCGACAGGTGACTGTTGACGTGAATGCGCGCGGCGCCGATGCCGACCAGATCGTCCGGCCGCGCCGCGAACGGCCCGTGATAAACCAGCGCCACCGAGGTCTGCTGATCGACGGTCGCCGTGTGCGCGTCCGGCAGCATCCAGTACACCTCCGCCGTCAGGCCGCGCTTGGAACCCGGCGCCGGTGCGGTGAGCTGCTGCACGATGGACATGAAGAAGCCGAATTCGTGACCGCGCTTGAGCGCCGGGTCGCCGGTCTGCAGGCGGTTGCCGCCGTTCTCGTCGAGCACCACGTCGTCGAGACTCGAGGTTTCGTACCAGCCGCCGATCTTGTACTGGCCCGGCAGGCCGTTGAGCGTCGGCTGCCAGCCGAACTCATAAGGCAGCAGCGCGCCGATGGTGCCGTGCGGACTGCCGAAGTTCAGGCCTTGGCTGTTCTTCAGCCAGCTCGGGTTGACCTGGTAGATGCCGACCGCACCGTAGAACGACGGGCTGAAGGCGTAACGGCCGTAGGCCGCCCACTGGCTGACCGGGTTGTTGTAGGCGGTCGACACCAGGTTGCCGATCTGCGAGCCGCAGAACGGCAGCAGCATGAACTCGCACGGGAAGTCGCCAAACTCGTCGCCGACCGCCAGACGGCCGAGCTTGAGCCGCAGATCGCCGCCGAGCAGATCCTGTTGCAGGTAGAACTGCGACAGGCGCGTGACGCTGCCACGGCCGTAGATGGCCTGTGACGGCATGATCTCGTTGAGCTCGGCTTGCTGATTCAGGCCGTCGCCGTTGCGGTTGGTGAACTTCACGCGAAACGACGCCCCGTGCCAGCCGAACAGGGTCTGCAGGTTCAGCGTCGAGGCGATCGAACCTTCGGCGGCGTAGGCGTACTTCGTCGACGTACCGCCTTGCAGATTGGTGGCGAATTCGGAGAAGTAGACGATGTCGAAGTCGATGCCGGCGTCGTGCAATTGCGTGCGCGCGCCGCCCCAGTCACCGCTCAGGTCGGCATCGGAAGGGTCGTCGGCGAAGGCCGGCGCGGCCGCGAGCGTACAGGCCCACAGCACCAGCGTGGCACACGCACGCGCGAGGCGCGACGTGGTCTTGAATGCATTCATGCTTGCCTCTCCTCAAATGTTGTCGGTCTTTTTGCGGTCCGGCAGGCACAGCCCGTCCGCCACGGGCGCAATGCGCCCGCGTCTTCGTCGATCGTTTGAATCGGGTGGCGGCCGAACGCCGCCACCGTGCGGGCCGGGCGCTATGCCCGGCCGCTGGTTTTCAGCCCGCCGTCAGTGCGAAACCGGCGGCACCTTTTCCCGGTTGCCGAGCCAGCTCGGCAGCTTGATGCGATAGATCTTGAACGGCGGCTGCACGGCGTCCTTGCCGCCCGGTCCGCGCAGCGGCGCCAGACGCGCGGTCTGCGGAATCGGCACGTACAGTTCGCGGTTCTTGGTGATGATCATCGCGTCCGGCCCCCACAGACGATCGTCTTCGGCCAGCGTGCGCAGCGCGCCGTCGGGCGACAGCACGGTGATGCGCGGCTTGCCCAGCTCGGCCATGTAGAGGTTGCCGGCGCTGTCCATCGCGGTGCCGACCAGCGGCGGCGTGTCGTAGACGAATTGCACATGCTTGGACAGCTCGGCCTCCGACATCTTCTCGTCGCGCAGCAGCTTCGTTTCGACGCGATACATCGGGCCGGTCAGCGCCTGGTAGTACAACCATTTGCCGTCCGGGCTGATCTCGATCGGGTCCGAGTTGACGCCGAGCACGGTGCCGTCGGCTTTCATCAGCGGCTTGCCGCTTTCGGTGATCGGCGGCCGCGCCGGATCGGCCTTGACCGAAACGTCGCCGGCCAGGCGGCGGATCGCCTTGCCCGTCTTGAGGTTGACGATGACGATCGCGCCGGCGCCGGAGTCGGTGAAATAGGCGTAGTTGGCGTCGATGCGAATGTCGTTCAGCGCCGCACCCGGCGGCAGGACGTCGGGCGACAGCGTGATCTTGCGCAGCAGCTTGCCGGTGTGCGAATCGAACTGCAGGATCTTGTGCGCGTCGCGATCGACGATGCCGCCGAAGAACGGCGCGCCCTGGTCGACCACCCAGATCGTGTCGTCATCGAAAATGTGAATGGTGTTGACGTCGACCAACGCGTTGGCGGTCGGCTTGCCGGGCGCCCAGTCGTTCCAGGTGCCGCCCGGGAACGGCTTGAGCGTGCCGTCCGGCATCAGCTGCGCGAGCGACGGCGTCTTCTCGTAACCGGGCCAGCGCGGCAGGCCGACGAAAACACGACCGTCGCTGGTGATCGCCAAGGCGTTGCAGAGCCACGGCAGTGTCGCGAATTGCTGGATCGGCTGGCCGGCCGCCAAGTCGTAGTGGGTCGCAGCACTGGCCGGGCCATCGGCCAGAAGGCTCGCGGCGCCCATCAGCAGCGCCGCGCAAAATTGACGTCGGTGCATCATCGTTCTCCTCATCGAAATCGTTCTGTGCTTTAAAAGGCGCGATGGTCTCTGGTGGCCACCGCGCGCGGACATCAGTAGCGCGGCTTGACGGTCTCCCAATCGGGCCGATACCGCTGCATCTGGCGGACATCGTTGCGGGCGCGAATGCCGCAGCTCAGGAATTGCTCGTGGAGCTTGCCGAGCTGCTCGTGATCCAGCTCGACACCGAGGCCCGGCGCTTCGGTAATGCGCACGCAGCCATCGACGATCGGCAGCTTGCCGCCCTTGATGACTTCCTCGTCCTCCTCCTGCCACGGATAGTGGGTATCGCAGGCATAGGAGAGATTCGGCACCGACGCCGCCACATGCGTCATCGCCATCAGGCTGATGCCGAGATGCGAATTGGAGTGCATGGACACGCCGAGACCGAAGGTCGCGCACATCGCCGCCAGGGTCTGCGTATCGCGCAAGCCACCCCAGTAGTGATGGTCGGCCAGCACGATCTGCACGCTGTTGAGCGCAACGCTGCGGCGGAATTCGTCGAAGTCCGTGACCACCATATTGGTCGCCAGCGGCAGGCCGGTCTGTCGATGCAGCTCGGACATGCCTTCGAGGCCCGGCGTCGGGTCTTCGTAATACTCCAGGCAACCGTCGAGCAGCTTGGCCATGCGCAGCGAGGTCGCCAGCGACCAGTTGCCGTTGGGGTCGATGCGCAACTGGTGCTGCGGGAATGCGCGCTTCAGCGCCTTGACGCAGCTGACTTCGTGCTCCGGCTCCAGCGCACCGGCCTTGAGCTTGATGCTCTTGAAGCCGTAGCGGTCGATCATCGACTTCGCCTGCGCGACGATCTGTTCCTCGCTGATCGCCTCGCCCCAGGCATCGGGCGGGTACGGCGAGTCGATGTGCTCGGCGTACTTGAAGAACAGGTAGGCGCTGAACGGAACCTCGGTGCGCAGCGCGCCGCCGAGCATGTCGACCAGCGGTCGGTTCAGCGAGCGCGCCTGCAGATCGAGGAACGCGACCTCGAACGCCGAATAGGCATTCGACAGCGCCTTGCTTGCATGCGAACCGGGCGCCAGCTCGGCGCCGGCAGCCGAAGCCGGCGTGACGCGGGCGACGACACGCGCGACGGTCTCGCGCAGGATGTTGAGCTTGAACGGATCGAGGCCGATCAGCTCCTGCTGCAACTGCTGCTGGATCGCCAGCGCCGGCGCATCGCCATAGCTTTCGCCGAGGCCGACGTAGCCGTTGTCGCTCTCGACCTCGATGATCGAACGCAGCGCGTACGGCTCATGAATGCCGCTGGCATTGAGCAGCGGCGGATCGCGAAACGCGATCGGGGTGACGGTGACACGAACAACTTTCAATTCACTCTCCTGCCTGTGACCGATCCACTCAGCGAGATGCGCACGGCGAAGCCGTGCAATTCAGTTTGTTGACGCCGCCGCCACCGCGTCCGTGACGGCGCGTCAGCAGCACGGCGAAGCCGGCGATCAGCGAGACCGCACCGAGCACGATCAGGCCGCCCTCGATCGATCCGGTCTTCTGTTCGAGGACACCGAGCACGGTCGGCGCGACGAAGCCGCCGAGCCCGCCGACCGAATTGATCAGGGCGATGGCCGGCGCCGCCACGCGACTGTCCAGATAGCTCTGCGGAATGGGCCAGAACAGCGACGATGCGGCCTTGAAGCCGACGGCGGCGAAGCAGACCGCGATGAATGCGAAGACCGGGCCGCCGCTGGTCGACGCGAACAGGCCGATCGACGCGATGACGAACGCGCTGCACGCCCAGGCCTGCTGGTTGGGCCAGCGCGCCGCGCAACTGGCGAAGATGTACATCGCCACGACCGAAATGATCCACGGCACGCTGTTGAGCAGACCGACATGAAAGCTGCCGATGTTGCCCATCTTCATGATGATGCTCGGCATCCAGAACGTCGCGCCGTAGATCGTCAGCGAGATCGAGAAGTACAGGAAGCAGAACAGCGCGATCATCGGGTCACGCAGCAGGCGCAGGCCGCTGCGATGTCCGGGCGCGCCACGCTCGCGCGCCGACTGCTCGCCGTCCAGCGAGGTCTTGAGCACCTGCTTTTCGTCGTCGGACAGCCACTGCGCGTCCTCGGGGCGCGAATCGAGGCGGCGCCAGACGACGAAGGCCAGCAGCACCGAGAACAGTCCTTCGATCAGAAACATCCACTGCCAGCCGCTCAGGCCCAGACCGCTGAGCTGCATCAGCGAGCCGGACACCGGCCCCGACAGGATCGAGGCGATCGCCGAGCCGCTGAGGAAGATCGCCATCGCCTTGCCGCGCGCGGACGCCGGAAACCATTGCGTGAAATACAGCACTGCGCCAGGGAAGAAGCCGGCCTCGGCGACGCCGAGCAGGAAACGCAGCACGTAGAACTGCGTCTCGGTGTGAACGAAGACCATCGCCGACGCGACCAGCCCCCAGGTCAGCATGATGCGCGTCAACCAGACGCGCGCACCGAAGCGCTGCATGAGGATGTTCGACGGCACTTCGCACAGTGCATAGCCGATGAAGAACAGGCCGGCACCGAGACCATAGGCGGCGGCGCCGAAGCCGAGATCGGACTCCAGCTGCTGCCGCGCGAAGCCGATGTTGACGCGGTCGATGTAGTTGACGATGAACATCACCACGAACAACGGCATCACGCGCCGCTGCACCTTCAGCACCACCGATGCCAGCGTTACCGCGGAGCTGGCACCGGACGTCTGCGCGGCCGGCATCAGACGGCTCCGCCGATGGCGGAACACACGGACGCGCACGCGCGCTTCAGAGCTGCACACATACACCATCTCCTTCCAGTCACGTCGCACGGCGGCCGTTCGGCCGGTCGTGTCGGAGCGAAGCAGCGCCGCGTTCGCGTGCGCTGCGTCTTTTTAAGTTTTGGTACCGCGAACTACTGCTGCAGCACGCCGTCCACGCGGCGCCAGATGTTCAAGGGGTTACCATCAGCCAGTGCCGTCGGCAGCAAGGCGGCCGGCAGATCCTGGTAGCAGACCGGCCGCAGAAAGCGCCGAATCGCCAGCGTGCCGACCGAGGTCGTACGGCCGTCGGACGTCGAAGGATACGGCCCGCCGTGCACCATCGCATGGCAAACCTCGACACCGGTCGGCCAACCGTTGGCGAGAATGCGGCCAACCTTGCGCTCCAAGGTCGGCAGCAGCTCGCGCGCCAGCGCGAGATCGCCGTCGTCGAGTTGCAGCGTCGCCGTCAACTGACCGTCGAGCGCCTCGCTGAGCGCGCGCAACTGCGCCGCGTCGCGGCAGCGGATCAGCACCGACGACGCGCCGAACACTTCCTCACGCAGATGTTCGTCGGCGATGAAGGCCTCGGCATCGGTTTCGAACCACGCGGCCCGACCGCAATACGCCGAACCCACCTGCCCCTGCGCCAACGTCTGCACCCGATCATGCGCCGCCAGGCGCTCGGTGCCGTTGACGAACGCTTCGTAAATGCCCGGCGTCAGCATGGTTTGCGCGCTCGCGGCGGCCAGCGCCTCGGCGGCCGCGGCGACGAAGGCGTCGAGGCCCGGGCCGTCGATGGCCAGCACCAGGCCGGGATTGGTGCAGAACTGGCCGGCGCCCATCGTCAGCGACGCGACGAAGGCCTTGCCGAGCGCCGCGCCGCGTGCCGCCAGCGCCGCCGGCAGCAGATAAACCGGGTTGATCGCACTCATTTCCGCGTAGACCGGAATCGGCTCCGGACGCGCGGCGGCCGCCTTCATCAAGGCCGTGCCGCCACCACGCGAGCCGGTGAAGCCGACCGCCTTGATGCGCGGATCGCTGACCAGCGCGGTGCCGATCGCATTGCCGGCGCCGAACAGCAGCGAGAACACGCCTTCCGGCAGGCCACATTTGGCAACGGCGCGCTGCACGGCGGCACCAACCAGCTCGGAAACGCCGGGATGTGCGTTATGCGCCTTGACCACGACCGGGCAGCCGGCGGCCAATGCCGAAGCCGTATCGCCGCCGGCGACCGAAAACGCGAACGGAAAATTGCTGGCGCCGAATACGGCGACCGGACCCAGCGCGATATGCCGCTGACGCAGATCGGCACGCGGCAGCGGCTGGCGCTCCGGCAACGCCGGGTCGAGACGCGCCTCGATCCAACTGCCCTCGCGCACGACACTGGCGAACAGGCGCAACTGACCGGTGGTGCGGCCACGCTCGCCTTCGAGGCGGCCGCGCGGCAGGCCGGTTTCAGCCATCGCACGTTCGATCAGCACGTCGCCGAGCGCCATGATCTCGTCGGCAATCGTTTCGAGGAATGCCGCGCGCGCGTCGAGCGAGGTCTCGCGATAGGCGTCGAACGCCGCCGCCGCCAGCGCACACGCGCGATCGACATCGGCCGTCGAGCCCATGCCGAACACCGGCTCCAACATCGCGCCGGTGGACGGGTCGATCGCACGCAATTCACCTTCGGCGCCGAGTATGGCCTCGGCACCGATGCGCATGCGCCCCGTCAGCAGGTCGGCGCCCATTACTCGCGCCCCTTGATCAAGGCCGCCAGGCTTTCGGTTTCCTCCGCCGTGAGATCCGACAGCGGGCTGCGCACGCGACCGGCCGGACGACCGATGACGTTCATGCCGGCCTTGACGATCGACACGGCATAGCCGCGGCGCCGATTGCGGATGGCGATGTACGGCAAGACGAACTCGTTGAGCTCACGGTAGACCGCGGCATGATCGCGCGCGCGCACCGCGGCGTAGAACGACAGCGCCCACTTCGGCAGGAAGTTGAAGATGGCCGACGAATACGTCGTCACGCCCATTTCCAGATACGGCAGCGCAAAGGTCTCGGCCGTCGGCAAGCCGCCGACATAAGTGAGGCGGTCACCGAGGCGTGCGTAGATGCGCGTCATCATTTCGATGTCGCCGACGCCGTCCTTGAAACCGACCAGGTTCGGGCACTTTTCCGCCAGGCGCGCGACCGAAATGTCGTCGAGCTTGCCATTGGCACGGCTATAGAAGATCACGCCGAGCTTGGTCGACGCGCAGACCTTCTCGACGTGCGCGGCAATACCGGCGGCATCACATTCGGTCAGATACGGCGGCAGCAACAGAATGCCGTCGGCACCGTTGCGCTCGGCCGCCTGCGCCAGTTCGCACGCCAGCGCCGTGCCGTAGCCGGCCGGCGCGATGACCGGAATGCGGCTCTTGGTTTCTTCGACGGCCGCACGCACGACCTTCGAGACTTCATCCAGGGTCAGCGAAAAGAACTCGCCGGTGCCGCCGGCGGCGAACAGGCCCGCGGCATCGTGGCTGAACAGCCAGCCGAGATTGTTCCGGTACGCCGCTTCGTCAAAGGCCATGGCCTCATCGAAGTGCGTCACGGGGAAGGACAGCAGGCCGGCGCCCAGCGCCTCGGCCATCTCCTTGGGGGTGTAGCGGCTCATATCGTTCGTTCAGTCGGGCGATGAAGATGAGTGCATCGTAGGCAGCGTGTATATTCACGTCCAAGCCAATTTAGGCATGCATTGATACACGGATTGAATACATGCTCGATCTGAACCAATTGCGCTGCTTCGTCACCGTCGCCGAGGAATTGCACTTCAGCCGCGCCGCCGAACGCCTGCACATGACACAGCCACCGCTGAGCCGGCAAATCCAGTTGCTGGAGCACGCGATCGGCGCGGCGCTGTTCGTCCGCAACAATCGCGTCGTACGGCTGACGCCGGCCGGCCGCACTCTGTTACCGGAAGCACGCACCATCCTGCGCTTGGCGGAAAACGCCAGCCTGTCGGCACGGCGTGTCAGTCGCGGCGAGGCCGGCGTCGTCTCGGTCGGCTTCACCGCTGCCGCCGGCTACGAATTCCTGCCCGGCGCCATCGCCCGCTGGCGCGAGGAGGCGCCAGACATCGAGCTGCGACTCAAGGAAATGGTGAGTGGCCAGCAGCTCGAAGCACTGGACGCCGGTCGTCTCGATTTCGGCCTGCTGCGGCCTCCGGTCACGCGCGACGGCATGCGCTCGAAACGCGTCGTGCGTGAAACCCTGGTCGCGGCGTTTCCGGCCAATCATCCCTTGGCCAGCAGCGAGTCGCTGACGCTGAAAAGCTTCGATCGCCAGCCGTTCGTGATGTACGCGCCCGACGAGGCGCGCTACTTCTACGATCTGGTGGCGCGCATCTTCAGCCGCGTCGATGTCAATCCGCTGTATGGCCAGCACGTCAGCCAGGTGCATTCGGTGCTGGCCCTGGTCCGTGCGGGTCTTGGCGTCGCGCTGGTGCCACATGCAGCCACCAGCCTGCGTTATGAAGGCATCATTTTTCGCGACGTCGCCGGCCTGTCGCCGGCACGCCCAGTCGAGTTGTATCTAGTGTGGAAGGAAGACAATGACAACCCTGCCCTGCCGCACTTTCTGGCCGGCATCGGCGGCGACTGAATCCGCTTATTTCGCCCGTTTGGGCGGCGGCACCGGCTTACCTGCCTGCAAGTCGTGAATCATCGCCGCGCAATCATTGTCCGGGCCCAGGCCGAGCTGGATGGTCGGCAGCAAGGCCGCCAGCGGCGTCAGCAGTACGCCCAGTGCAACCGCCGCGCCGCCGCGCACGGCCAGCGCACCGGGGTTGGGCATGATGTGTGGCGCGCGCAGCGAGCCGGTGATGTCGATCGGCGCGGCCAGCGAGCCAATGTTCATGCGCTTGGGTTGTGTGCGCAGCGTGTAGTCGAGCTTTTCCTTGCCGAGGTCGATAGTGCCATCGCCGAGGATATTGGCTTCCGTGGTGTCGAACAGCAGGGTCTTGGTGTCGACCACGCCGCCCTGCATGCCTAGATCGGCAACCATGCAACGCATCTGCGCGCGACGCGGCAGCCCCAGCGCCGAGATCAGCGAGTTGCCGAGATCGAGCCCGGCCAGATTGACGAGTAGCGCGCTGACGTCGCCGCCGGTCATGAACAGCTTGAGACTGCCGTCGCCATCGCCGAGCAGCGCCGCCAGGGAATTGCCGTGCGCGTCGAAAGTCATCGAGCCACCGATCTTGCCCGTGCCCCGAAATACCGACAGCTTGTTCATGACCTTGCTGAAATCGAGCTCGCGAAAATCGACGTCGGCCTGTGCATGCAGCGGGTCATGTCGCCCGTCGAGTTCGATGTTGGCAAGCGCACTGCCCTTGCCGACACCTAGGCGCAGCGGCTTGACGGTGATGTCGCCGTCGGTGATCACCAGATGGCCGTCGAGCGAGTCGAGCGGCATGGTGTCACTGACGACTTTTGCCACCTTGTAGCGCACGTCGAGATCGGCGGCACGGATACGCGGCAGCGCGATCGGCGTGTCCGGCAGCAGCTTGCCGGTCTTGGCCTGCGCCTTGCGCTGCGACTTCTGCGCAGCACTGTCGTTCGGTGCATCGGCAGCGCCGGGCGTGGCGCCAATGAAGCCACCCAGATCGCTCCAGACGACTTGCTTCGAGTGCGCGTCTATCGTCACCCGGCGCCGCACGTCGCCATGCGCCGGCATCACGCTGACATCTCCGGCGATGTCGCTCTGCCCGTAGTGACCGTCGACGTTGCGAAAGCGGATCGCGCCGCTGCCACGGTCGTAGTCCAGATCGCCGGCGATTTCGTAGGGCGGTGACGGCGGCAACGGCACGCCGGTCAGCGGATACAGGTCGGCAATATTCTGCCCGCGAAAGTCGAGCTTGAGCTTGGCGCCGCCGAAGCGCAGCGGATCGAGTAGCGTGCCTTTCAACGTCACCTGTGTGGCGCCGTTCTTGACCAGCAGATCGACTGGATACGGATGCGCGGCGTCGCGCAGCGTCAGCACCGAACCGCCGATGAAGCGGCCACTGATCGGTGCGTCGGCATAGCGGCCGTCTATGTCGACATGAATCGTCGGCTCGGTACTGCCCGCACGGCCTTGGGCGTTGTCTTCGGTGTGAATTTTCAGACGAAAGTCCGATTTGAAGTTCGGCTCGACGATGTGCACGTCGCCGTCATGGACCACCAGCCGGCCGATGTCGATCGCCAGCGGCTTGCCGGTCGGCTTTTGGTCCTTGGACTGCAACGCATCGAACTGATAGTTCGGCTTGCCCGACGGGCCAGGCCCGAGATCACCCATCGGCTTGTCGATCTCGATGTCGAGTAGCGACACACGTCCGTGAAACCATGCCCAGGGGTCGACATGAATGGCCAGTCGCTGCACGGTGGCAAGCTCGCTACCTTTCGGGAATTCAGGCGGATTGGCGATGGCAATGCCGTCGGCGATGATCCACGGATGCCAGCGCAGCTTGATGTCGAAATGCTGCAGCGTGATCGGCCGACCGAGCGCCGCCGACGCCTGACGCTCGACCAGCGGCCGAAACCAGTTCCAGTCCCAGAAAACGACCAGCAGGATCACCGCCAGCACGAGCACGGCAACGCCGTAGCGACCGAGATGCCGCGTGGCTGGCCGGGTCATCGTCTTCGCCTCCTGATCTGACGTTTCGGGATTCGGACTCGATCGTTCTACGCGGAGGCTGACCGCACGCTGACGACATGACGATGGATGGCTTGGGCGCGCATGATGGTGCACGCCATGGCCTGCTTATTGCGTCGCCGCGCACGATGAGCCACAACCCTGTCTCCACGCGTCCAGCCGAGCAATTCCTGCTCGCCGCCAAGCGCGCCGAAATCCAGGCGCTGAAGTCGCTTGCGGCCAATTGCGAGGTGGTTGCGCTCACTGGCGAACTGATACACAGCCTGCAGCGCGAGCGCGGCATCAGCAATGTCTTTCTTGCCTCTGGCGGCACCCGTTTTGCCGGCCAGCGACTGGTGCAGGCCAGCAACAGCCAGGCCAGCGCCGCGGCCCTGATCGCGCGTTTCGACGTGCACGCGCTGGAAGACAGCCGAGGCATCGCCGGCATGCGCCTGCTCAACGGCATCGCCTTCGTGCTGCAAGGGCTCGATGAACTCGACGGACTGCGTCAGCGCATCGCGCTGTTGCAGGTCTCGCCGCTCGACACCATGCATGCGATCAGCCGCCTGATCGCCGGCCTGCTGGCGATCATCTTCTCCGCCGCCGACATTTCGAACAATCCGGCGGTCACCGCGCTGCTGGTGGCGCTGTTCAATCTGCTGCAGGGCAAGGAATACGCCGGACAGGAGCGCGGACTCGGCAGCATGGGCTTTGCCGCCGGTCACTTCGACGAGACTCTGTGCGAACGGCTGCTGCATCTACAGCAAGGCCAGACGCGCAGCTTCGTCGAATTCCAGAAGTTCGCCGACGCAGAAATGCAACAGGACTGGCTACGACTCGAAAACAGCGCGCAGTTCGCCGAACTGAGCAAGCTGCGCGGCGTCATCGCGCGCCTTGCCGATGGCGCGCCGGTCACGCCGGAAATCAGCGAGGTCTGGTACGAACTGACCACCTGGCGCATCGATCGCATGCACGATCTGGAGCAGGCGCTGACCGATGCGCTGCTGGCCACCAGCCGCCAGCAGCTCGAAACCGCCAAGGCCAGCCAGCAGATCTACCAGACACATGTCAGCACGCTGAGCGGGAGCGTCGCCGACGACCGTTCGAGCAGCCTGTTCGACCCGCTGCCGATCCCGGGCGACGACGAGACGCAGACCGCGCCGACGGTGACACCGGAGCTGGCGCGTTCGGTGCACGAACTGGTGCGCGCGCAGGCCGACCACATCCGCCAACTCAGCGAGGAGCTGGCGTCGAGCCGCCGCGCCCTCGCCGACCGCAAGTGCATCGAGCGCGCCAAGGGCATCCTGATGAAGTCGCTGGGCATCAGCGAGGAACAGGCCCACGCGCGCCTGCAACGCCAGGCGATGACCCGCAACATGCGCCTCGTCGACCTCGCCAACGCCGTCATCGAAACCCACGAGGCGACACGCGGCGCCCTGCCCTGAGCGGCGGCTCGCACCGGCAGCAGATCCGGGCCATGCGCGTGCCTCGATACACCGCGCTACGCGCGGCACTCGGCATGAACGGTTCGGGGAATTCTCAAAGCGCCTGAGGAGCGTTGTAGCAGCGGCGCAAGCCGCGACCTGGGAGCGATCCCCAGCCTAGCGTCGCCGCTCGCGCCGCTCCTGCAGGACACGCGGTTGACGAACGCTCACGCCGTGACACCGCCCGCCGGCATCGCCGTCATGTCCATCCACATCGCGCCCCAGATATGCCCGTCGGGGTCGGCCATGTCACGGCCGTACATAAAGCCGTGCTCCTGGACCGGGTTGATGTCGGCAGTGCCGCCGTTCGCGGCGGCCGCGGCGTTCATCGCATCAACCGCCTCGCGGCTGTCGCAGGACACATTGAGGGCCACCTCGCTCGACGTCGACGGCGGAATCGGACGATCCGTGAACGTGCGCCACTTGTCGTGCGTCACCAGCATGACCTTGATTGCCTCGCTCCAGACCATGCAGGCCGCCGTGTCGTCGGTGAAGCGCGCATCGTTGGTAAAGCCGAGCGCCTGGTAGAAGCGCATCGAGACGCCGAGATCAGCGACCGGCAGGCTGATGAAAATCATCTTGGACATGGTGACTCCGATGAATTCGAGAATGGCGACAATAGCGCCGCCTCTGGTCCGACGAATGAGACGCCGCCATTTCGACATAGCTGGGCCGGCTCTCGCGGCCGCACCGCGCCTGCGGGACTATGCGGATCATCGAGATGAAGTCGCGATCACCGCCGGAGAATCGGCTCGGACGCCACATCGAACGTGGCGGCCGAAAACCATACGCGCCTTCCCGCGAACCATGCCCTCGGAGGAGTGGCGCAAGCCGCGACTCGCCGACGACCACCGCCGCGTGCCCACGCTCGTCGGCCCGCGCTCGTGCGGGCGACGGTATTCGACGATAATGGTCGGCCGCCGACGTATCGCTGCCGATGTCCACGAACTCCGTCATTCCCGAGCCGTCCAGCCCCTGGCGCTTCTGCGTGGCGCCGATGATCGACTGGACGGACCGTCACTGCCGCTATTTCATGCGGCAGCTGTCGGCGCATGTGCGGCTCTATACCGAAATGATCACGACCGGCGCGATCCTGCACGGCGACCGCGACCGGCATTTGCGCTTCGACGCCGCCGAGCACCCGGTGGCACTGCAGCTCGGCGGCAGCGATCCGGCGGCGCTGGCGGCCTGCGCCGAGATCGGCCAGCAATACGGCTATGACGAAATCAATCTGAACTGCGGCTGCCCGTCGGATCGCGTTCAGGGCGGCGGCTTCGGCGCCTGCCTGATGCGTGAGCCGGCGCTGGTAGCCGACGCGGTGCGGGCCATGCGCGGCGCCACGTCGCTGCCAGTCACGGTCAAGCACCGCATCGGCATCGACGATTCCGACGAGTACGACTTCATGCGCCGCTTCGTCGACACCGTCGCCAATGCCGGCTGCGAGGTCTTCATCGTCCATGCACGCAAGGCCTGGTTGCAGGGCCTGTCGCCGAAGGAAAACCGCGAGATCCCGCCGCTGCGCTATGAAGCGGTGCAGCGCCTCAAGCAGGAATTTCCGCAGCTGAGCATCGTCATCAACGGCGGCCTGCGCTCGCACGAAGTCTGCGCCGAACAGCTGCAGCACCTCGACGGCGTCATGGTCGGCCGCGAGGCCTACGAGAACCCCTACTTTCTCGCCGAGGTCGACGCACGTCTGTTCGGCACCACGACGCCGGCGATGACCCGCGATGCCGTGCTTGAACGAATGACGCAGTATGCGGCGCACCAGCTGGAACACGGCGTCGCGGTCAAGCACATCACCCGTCACATCCTCGGCCTGTATCGCGGCCAGCCCGGCGGGCGCGCGTTCCGCCGCCTGCTGTCGGAGCGCGCCAGCCGCCCCGACAGTGACGCCGACCTGCTGCGCGCGGCACGCGAAGCGATGGACGCGCTACCATCGGCGGCCGCGGCCTGAGGCTCGGCCGCCTCTCACCAACGAAAACAACGGAAAAAACCGATGACCACCGAAACCACTCGCGTCCGCATCGATACCACGCTCGGCCCGATCGAGCTCGAGCTCGACGCCGCCAAGGCGCCGAAGACGGTCGCCAACTTCGTGCAGTACGCCAACGACGGCCACTACGACGGCCTCGTTTTCCACCGCGTGATCAAGGGCTTCATGATCCAGGGCGGCGGCTACGACGGCGAGTACGACCAGCGCCGCACCCGTGCGCCGATCGCGATCGAATCGGCCAACGGCCTGAAGAACGACCGCGGCACGATCGCGATGGCGCGCACGTCCGATCCGAACTCGGCGACGTCGCAGTTCTTCATCAATCATGGCGACAACGATTTCCTCAACCATCCGGGCCAGGACGGCTACGGCTACGCGGTGTTCGGCAAGGTGACGGAAGGCCTCGACGTGGTCGACAAGATCGCCGATACGCCGACCGGCAACACCCGCCCGTTCGGCCGCGACGTGCCGGTCACGCAGGTCGTGATCGAAAAGGTGACGGTGCTCTAAAAGCCGATCCCGTGATATTGCTGTTATCGGATTTGCATCTGCCGAACGAGCCCTCGCCGCTGCGCGAGGGCTTTTTGCATTTCCTGGCAGGACCGGCGCGCAAGGCCGAGGCGGTCTACATTCTCGGCGACCTGTTCGAATACTGGGTCGGCGACGATGTCGGGCTGGTCGACTACGCGCCCGAGATCAAGGCGCTGCGCGACCTCACCGACCGCGGCGTACGCGTCCATTTCATGGCCGGCAATCGCGACTTCCTGGTCGGCCAGCGCTTTGCCGCGGCCACCGGCGTGACGCTGCTCGAAGATCCGCTGGTGGTCACGCTCGGCGGCGTGCCGACGCTGCTGTCGCACGGCGATCGTTACTGCACGGACGACCGTGGCTATCAGCGCTGGCGCCGCTTCTCGCGTAATCGCGTCGCACAGTGGCTGTTCCGACGCCTGCCACAGACGCGTCGGCATGCGATCGCCGGCGGGCTACGCCACCAGAGCGGGGCCGAGAAGCGCAACAAGCCGTCGGCGATCATGGACGTCAACGACGTGGCGATTCGTACGGCGCTGACCCGTCAGGTCGTGACGCGCATGATCCACGGCCACACGCACCGCCCCGCCGATCACCTGCTGCAGCTACGCGGCGGCATCCGCGCAACGCGCATCGTGCTCGCCGATTGGCGCGAGGCCGGCCCGAGCGGCGCACCGTTGATGGAGTATCTGAAGGTCGACGACGGCGGCGTCATGCGCGTACAGCTCGACCGGCCGATCCCGGACGCAGCGACCGCCGCGAACGCCTGAAGACTGCTAGGCGGCGCAGCCCTGCACCGGCGTCGCGCAGGGGCAATCCTCGATCTGGATGGTGCTGTGCTCGACACCGAAACGCTGGTGCAGCAACTCGTGGATCGCCACCAGCGTCGCATCGCGTTCAACGTCGCTGCGCAGCGTCGCATGCAAGGTGACGATCGGCTTGTCGTCGCTCAGCGACCAGGCATGCACATGATGGACGCTGTCGACCGCACCGATGTTGTCTTCGATGGCACTGACGATGGCCTGCTCGTCCAGCCCCGGCGGCGTGCCTTCGAGCAGAACATGCGCTGACTGTCGCGCGATCGCCCAGCCGGTGCGCAACATCAGCAGCGCGACGAACGCCGACAGCAGCGGATCGGCGATCATCCAGCCGCGCCACCAGATCAGCGCGCCGGCGACCAGTGCCGCGACGCTGCCGAGCAGATCGCCAAGCACGTGCGCCAGCGCGCCGCGGACATTGAGGTTCTGTTCGCCACCGGAGAGGATCGCGAATGCGGCGATGTTGACGATCAGGCCGATCGTGGCGATCAGCATCACCATGCCGCCGGCCACCGCTTCCGGCTGCCAGAGACGCAGCACCGCCTCGACGACGATCCACGCCGACAGCACCAGCAAGGCCAGGCCGTTGACGAAGGCGGCCAGCACCTGCCAGCGGTGGTGGCCATAGCTCATCGCCGGCGTCGCCGGACGGCGCGCGGCACGCACCGCGAAGAACGCCATCGCCAGCGACGCGGCATCGGTCAGCATGTGCGCGGCGTCGGCCAGCAGCGCCAGTGAATCGGCGAGCAGACCGCCGGTCACCTCGGCGATCATGAAGCCGCCCGTCAGCAGCAACGCCCAGAACAACGCGCTTTCGGACGCGTGCGCGCCGTGCGAATGGACATGGCCGGGGCCGTGATGATGGCCGTGCCCGTGGTCGCCGTGCGCATGGGCGTGGCCATGATCGTGCGCGTGATCGTGGCGATGGTCATGCGAGGGCGAATGGTCGTGCGGCATCGGTCAAAACAGTCGTCGGCTAACGCTCACAGTATGACGGGTTCCGGTCCCGCCGGTGACGACTTCAGCGGCGCTCGGCACTCGCCAGCGCCAGTTCCGATTCGGCAAACCCGGCGGCGCGGCGCGCCTCCAGGTTCAGCGGCGCGCGCAGGCGTACACCGTGCTCGGCGAGCAGCGTCGCAAACGTCGCATCCGGCGCCAGGCCGCGCTGCGCGCACAGGTGGCGGAACCAGCGCGTGCCGATTTCCACGTGGCCGACTTCCTCGCGCAGGATCACGTCGAGGATCGCCACCGTTTCGGTATCGCCGGCCTCGCGCAGGCGCTGCATCATGCCGGGCGTGACGTCGAGACCGCGCGCCTCCAGCACACGCGGCACCAGCGCCATACGCAACAGCGGATCGTGCGCGGTTTTCTCGGCCGCCTCCCACAAGCCGTTGTGCGCGGTGAAATCGCCGTAGTCGTAGCCGACCGACTGCAGGCGCGCGCGCAGCATCGCGAAGTGCCGAGCCTCGTCCTGCGCGACGCTGAGCCAGTCCGCGTAGTAGCGCGCCGGCATGCCAGTGAAGCGCCAGCCGGCGTCCAGCGCCAGGTTGATCGCGTTGAATTCGATATGCGCGATCGCATGCATCAGCGCCGCGCGGCCGTCGACCGTGCCGAGACCGCGATGCGGCACGTCGCGCGGATGCACCAGGGTCGGCCGCGCCGGCCGCCCCGGCAGCGGGCGCGGGTCGTCGGCATCGAGCGGCGCAGGATCGGCAAGGCTCAGCACGGCGACGCGCCGGCACTTCTCGCCGGGATCGGTTTCGACGAGCGCGGCGTGCCAGCGCCGGCGGTCGATGCCGTCGTTCACGACGCGACCGTCAGCACGACCTTGCCGGTATTGCGCCGCGCCTCGATATAGGCCTGCGCCTCGCCGACCTGTTCGAAGCCGAACGCACGGTCGACGTGGGGCCGCACCCAGCCGTCGTCGATACCGGCCAGCACGTCCTGCATCCACGCGCGAATCTTGTCGACCTCGTGCCACAGATGGCCGAGATTGACGCCGAACACGGCGCGGTTGTCGTTCATCAGGCTGATCGGATTGAACAGCGGCAGGCCGGCAACGACGTCGAGCAGACGCAGCGGCCCGATCAACCAGCTTTCGGTGACGCGGGAGATGCCGAACATGCCGAGCCGGCCGGTATGACGCAACGCGCGATAGCTGCGCTTCCAGTGCCGGCCGCCAAGCGGGTCGATGATCAGCTCGACACCGCGGTCGCCGCTGAGCCGCATCAGCTCGGGTCGCCAGTCCTTGCCGCGATAGTCGATGGCCGCATGCAGGCCGCGCTCGCGCAGGAATGCATGCTTGCCGGCGCTGGCGGTGCCGTAGATCGTCGCGCCGACATGGCGCGCCACGTCGATCGCCGCCAGGCCGACGCCGCCACCGGCGTTGTGGATCAGCACCGTCTCGCCGGCGCGCAGCGCGCCGACCACGACCAGCAACTGCCAGGCGGTCAGATAGTTCACCGGCACTGCTGCGGCCTGCTCGAAGCTCAGCGCTGCCGGCTTGGCGAAGACCTGCGCCGCCGGCACGACGACGCAGTCGGCATAGCCGCCGAAGCGCGTCAGCGCGAAGACCTCGCGGCCGATCCAGTGCGCGTCCTGATCGGCGCCGACCGCGTCGACCACGCCGGCGACCTCATAGCCGACCACGCACGGCAGCTTCGGCGCGTCCGGATACAGGCCCTGGCGCGCGAGGATGTCGGCGAAGTTGATGCCGATCGCCCGCACGCGAATGCGCAGTTCGCCGGCGGCCGACGACGGGTCGGCCGCCTCGCGTATCTGCAGTTTCTCCGGGCCGCCGCGCCCGGTGATGTAGATCTGCCGCATGCGCCGCGCTCCTTGGCCTGGCTACAGAGTCAGGCCCCGCGCCAGATCCGCCGTCAGGTCCTTGAGGTCTTCGAGGCCGACCGCAACACGCAGCAGGCCCTCGCCGATGCCGGCCTGCGCGCGCGCCTCGGCACTGATGCGGCCGTGCGTGGTCGTTGCCGGATGCGTGATCGTCGTGCGCGTATCGCCGAGGTTGGCGGTGATCGAAATCAGCCGCGTGCTGTCGACGACGCGCCACGCCGCGTCGCGGCCGCCTTCGACCTCGAACGCGACGACCGCGCCGAAGCCCGACTGCTGATGCCGCGCCAGCTCGTGCTGCGGATGCGTGACCAGCCCCGGGTAATGCACGCGGGCGACGGTCGGCTGCTCGCTGAGCCACTCGGCCAGGCCGTGCGCGTTCTCGCAGTGCGCCTTCATGCGCACCGCCAGCGTTTCCAGGCCCTTGAGGAACACCCAGGCATTGAACGGGCTCATGCACGGCCCGGCGGTGCGCATGAAGCCGAAGACGTTCTTACCGACGCGCTGTGCGTCGCCGACGATGGCGCCGCCGACGCAGCGGCCCTGGCCGTCGATGTACTTGGTCGCCGAATGAATCACCAGATCGGCACCGAGCTTCAGCGGCTGCTGCAAGACCGGCGTCAAAAAGCAGTTGTCGACCGCCAGCAAGGCACCGTGGCGATGTGCGATGTCGGCCAGCGCGGCGATGTCGACCAGCTCGACCAGCGGATTGGTCGGCGTCTCCGCGAACAGCAGCTTGGTGTTCGGCTGAACCGCCGCTTCCCACGCCGCAACGTCGGTCTGATCGACGAAGCTGATGGTGATGCCGAACTTGGTCAGGATGTTGCCGAACAGATTGATCGTCGAGCCGAACAGGCCGCGCGAGCTGACGATGTGATCGCCCTGTTTGAGCAGCGCCAGACACATCGTCATCACCGCCGCCATGCCGCTGGCGGTGGCCACGCAGCTCTCGCCGCCTTCCATCGCCGCCAGGCGCTTTTCGAAGGCTTCCGTGGTCGGGTTGGTAAAGCGCGAGTAGATGAAACCGGGTTCGTTGCCGGAAAACACCGCCGCCGCCTGCGCGGCGCTGCCGAACACATAGCTCGACGTCAGCGACACCGACGCCGAGTGTTCGCGGTTGCCGGTACGCGGTTCGGCAGCGCGCACGCCGAGCGTCGCGCTGCCCCACTCCGGATCGAAGAATTCGTTCACTGCCACCTTCCTGCGGGCAATGAAAAAGCCCGCCAGCATCCTTTGAAAATGCCAAACGGGCTCACGCCCCGTTTAGCGACATTTGTTGGTGTCCGAAGACACCGCGCCTGCAAGCTGGGAGCAAATCGGCGCCGCGTAAAGGTAAGTGCAATCGCAGCCTTGAGCAAGCCCTCGATCACCCCACCGAACCGTCCTCAGCGCGGAGCGGCGTCGCGCGCCGCGCTGCATCAAGCATTGGGCAGTTCGATGACGGTCTGCGCCTTACGCCGCGCGGCCTTCGCCGCATCCGAGCGGAACAGCTCCAGCTGGTTGAGGTATTCGGTCGTCACGTCCTGCGTGATGTATTCGCCGTTGAATACCGAGCAGTCGAAGCGCGTGATGTTCGGGTTGCCGAACTGCACCGCGTCGATCAGGTCCTCGAGATCCTGATAGATCAGGCGGTCGGCGCCCAGCATGGCCTCGAGTTCGGCGAGCGAGCGGCCGTGCGCGACCAGCTCGCTCGACGTCGGCATGTCGATGCCGTAGACGTTCGGGTAACGCACCGGCGGCGAGGCCGACGCGAAATAGACCTTCTTGGCGCCGGCGTCGCGCGCCATCTCGATGATCTCCTTCGACGTCGTGCCTCGGACGATGGAGTCGTCGACCAGCAGCACGTTCTTGCCGCGAAATTCGATGTCGACCGGATTGAGCTTCTGGCGCACCGACTTCTTGCGCTGCGCCTGCCCCGGCATGATGAACGTGCGGCCGATGTAGCGGTTCTTGATGAAGCCTTCGCGGTAGAGCACGCCGAGCCGCGCAGCGAGTTCGGCGCCGGCGACGCGCGAGGTATCCGGAATCGGGATGACCACGTCGATGTCATGGTCGGCCCAATCGCGCAGGATCTTTTCGGCCAGCTTCACGCCCATGCGCAGGCGCGCCTTGTAGACGTAGATGTCGTCCATCACCGAGTCCGGGCGCGCCAGATAAACGTGCTCGAAGATGCACGGCGAGTAGATCGGGTTGGCCGCGCACTGACGCTTGTGCAGCTTGCCGTCGAGCGTGATCAGCACCGCTTCGCCGGGCGCGATGTCGTCGACGAGCTCATAACCGAGCGCATCGAGCGCCACCGACTCCGACGCGATCAGGTAGTCGTAGCCGCCCTTGGCCGCTTCGCGGCGGCCGTAGACGATCGGGCGGATGCCGTAGGGATCGCGGAAGCCGACCACGCCGTAGCCGGTGATCATCGCCACGCAGGCGTAGGCGCCGCGGCAGCGCAGATGCACGCCGGACACGGCGGCGAAGATGTCTTCCGGCGTCAGGCGCAGCACGCCGCGCTGCAGCAGCTCGTGCGCGAAGACGTTGAGCAGCACCTCCGAATCGGATTCGGTGTTGAGGTGACGGCGGTCTTCGAGGAACAGCTCCTGCTTGAGCTCTTCGGCATTGGTCAGGTTGCCGTTGTGCGACAGCGAAATGCCGAACGGCGTGTTCGTGTAGAACGGCTGCGCTTCGGCCGAGGTCGAGGTGCCGGCGGTCGGATAGCGCACGTGCGCCACGCCCATGTTGCCGCGCAGCTTGGCCATCTGATCGTCGGCGTGGAAGACGTCGCGAACCAGCCCGTTTTCCTTGCGCAGATAAAGACGGTGACCTTCATTGGTGATGATGCCCGCGGCGTCCTGGCCGCGGTGCTGGAGCATGGTCAGCGCATCGAACAGGTCGGAGTTGACGGTTGCTTGTTGCGAGACGATGCCGGCGATTCCACACATGACTAATGATCCGGTGATGAGAGCGATTTGTCGGCCACGGCAGGCGCCGCCGACAGGAAGTTGAGCCAGCGCTGCGGGATCAGCGCTTCGACGCCGTGCGCAATGCCGACGAAATGAGGAACGATGCGGGACTTCTGCCACCAGCCGTCCTGCGCGGCGCCGAGACGGCTCGCGACGATGACGAACAGGACCAGGACGATGACCGCGCGCAGCACACCGACGCCGGCGCCGAGCGTGCGGTCGGACGCCGAGAAACGGCTGTCGCGAACGGCCTGGACAACGAAATGCGTGACGATGGTGCCGACCAGCAAGGCCAGGAAAAAGACGATGCCGCAGGACACGGCTTCGCGCAGCGCCGGATCGGCGATGTGACCTTCGAGCAGATACGCCGCACGGCCGCCGAACAACGCCGCCATCAGGAATGCGAACACCCAGGTGCAGAGACTGAGAATCTCGCGGGTGAACCCGCGCACCACGCCGACAAGTACGGAGATCAGCGCTAGGGCGACGATGCAGTAGTCAATCCAGGTCATGCGACGCGCGACGTGAAGTACGCGCAATTCTACCATCGCACCGTGGCGCGCATCAGGGCGCGCGCGATGCGCGGCGTGTCGGCCAACGATCGTGCAGCCTGCCTGAAGGAACATCGCCACGCCGCCTCGATGGCGGCGACTCCCGTCCTTTCAAGGGGCTTGGCAGACGCGGCCGGCGGCCGCCCGATGGGCGGCACACTCGGCTCCTTGAGGCACTCAGGGCGAGATCAGCTGCGCGCCGGGGTATGCGCCCTTGATCTTCGCCAATGCAGCCTGCGCCTGCGACTCGCTGGCGTACGGGCCGCCGCGCACGCGGTAGATCGTGCCCTTGCTCGTCCCGACCGGGGCGATGATGTTGGGCTGACCGAGGGCCTTGAGCTTGGCCTGCACGCGGCGCGCATTGTCGATATCGGCAAAGCCGCCAACCTGCACATACCAGGGTGCCGACGTGCTCGACGCTGCCGTACTCGGGGCCGGCGGCGGCGTCGACTTCGGCGGAGCTTTGACGTCAGGTTTCGGCGCGGGCTTCGGCTTGGGCTCCGGCGCTGGCTTGGGCGGCGGAGCCGGCTTGACGGCCAGCTCGGGCTGCGGCTCCGGTTTGCTGACCGGTTTGGGCGCAGGCGGTGCGGGCTCCGCCTTCGGTGCTGGCGCCTGCTTGAGCGGCTGCGGGGTGGGAGTCGAAGCCGCCGGCGACTCGTCGCCGGGACCGTCGTCGTCCCCACCGCTGCCGACGCTCTGCAAGCCCGGATCGGTACCGTCATCGGCATCGGCGGCCGGCTCGCCGGGCGCGGCCAGCGTTTGCGGCGCACCCTGCTCCGCCGCCGACGCGACAACCGGCGGCGCATCGGACTGCACTGCGTTGAGCGGAATCGTCACCACATCGCCGCCCTTTTGACGGGTGTCGTTCGGCGTCGGCAGCAGCGACACGACGATGAAGACCAGGGCCAGCAATACCGCGGCGCCGGCGAGGCGCCGCTTCATCTTGTCATTCATGTGCATCCAGTTCATTGATCGCGGCGGCCACCGTCAGGAACGAGCCGGTCACCGCCACGCATCCGGCGGACCCGACCGCCTGCCGGGCCTCGCGCAGGGCTGATTCCATATTGTCGCAGGCTTGCGCGGCAACGCCGGTGGCGGCGAGCCGTTCCTGCAGTGCTTCGGCCGTGAGACCACGCGGGCCGGACAGACCGACCGTGTAGAGCTGATCGACGACCGGCGCCAGCGTCGTCGCCACGGTTTCGGCCGGCTTGTCGGCCAGCATGCCGAGCACCAGCGCGCGTGGCGACGGCTGATCGGCGAGAAACGACGCGAACGCCTGCGCGGCCTCGGCATTGTGTGCGACATCGAGCAACACGCCGCGGTAGGACTCACAGCGGCCGCGAAGACGCATGCCCTGCAAGGCCCGCTCGAACGCGTCGCGGCGTACCGGCCGTTGCGCCTGGCCGGCATGAATCAAAGCAAAGACACCGGCGGCATTGCGATACTGCAGCGGCCCGGCCAGCGCCGGCGGCGGCAGCTGCGTCCACCACTCGTTGCCGCCGCGCCAACTCCAGCTGCGGCCCGGGCCGATGCGGTATTCAAAGTCGCGGCCCAGGCGCAGCGTCGGCGTTTCGAGCCGCTCGGCCACGTCGAGCACCGACGCCGGCGGCTCGGGGTCGACGATCACCGCCGGCCGCCGAGCGCGAAAGATGCCGGCCTTCTCGCGACCGATTTCGTCGCGCGTGTCGCCCAGCCAGTCCTGATGATCGAGGCCGACATTGGTCAGCAGCGCCAGATCGGCATTGACGATATTGACCGCATCGAGGCGCCCGCCGAGCCCGACTTCAAGCACCTGCACCTCGACGTGCGCAGCACGGAACAGCCACAGCGCGGCCAGCGTGCCGAACTCGAAATAGGTCAGCGTGTCGTCGCCGCGGGCCGCGTCGATCGCCTCGAAGGCCGCGCACAGCGCGCCGTCGGCGACCGCCTGCCCGTCGATCTGCACGCGCTCGTTGTAGCGCAGCACATGCGGCGAGGTGTAGAGCCCGACCCGGTAGCCGGCGGCGCGGTAGATGTCGGCGGTCAGTGTGGCGCTGGAACCCTTGCCGTTGGTGCCGGCGATGGTCACCGTGAACGGCACCGCGCGCAGCAGATCGAGGCGCGCCGCAACGCGACGAACCCGGTCCAGGCCGAGTTCGATCGATTTGGGGTGAATCGACTCCTGCAGCCGCAGCCAGTCGTCGAGGCTACGATCCGTTTGCAGCGTCACACAGATCCAGGGGCTGGGTTCAGTCGGCCTGGGCTTTGGCGTCGCCCGGCTTGGCTTCTGCCGGCGCGAAATGCGTCAGCATCGCCAACAGGCGGAACAGGCGCTCGCGCATGTCGCGGCGGTCAACGATCATGTCGATCGCGCCCTTTTCGAGCAGGAACTCGGCACGTTGGAAGCCTTCCGGCAACTTCTGCCGCACGGTCTGCTCGATGACGCGCGGACCGGCGAAGCCAATCAAGGCCTTCGGTTCGGCGATCTGGATGTCGCCGAGCTGCGCAAAGCTGGCGGACACGCCGCCCATGGTCGGATGCGTCAGCACCGACACGAACGGCAGGCCACGCTCGGCGAGCTTGGCCAGCGCCGCGGAGGTCTTGGCCATCTGCAGCAGCGAGAACAGCGACTCCTGCATGCGCGCGCCACCCGAGGCGCTGAAGCACACGTAGGGCACACCGTATTCGAGGCAGGCGTTGACGCCACGGACGAATTTCTCGCCGACGACGCTGCCCATTGAGCCGCCCATGAAGCTGAATTCAAAGGCCGACGCGACCAGCGGCATGCCCATCAGGCGGCCACGCATGACGATCAGGGCGTCCTTTTCGTCGGTGTCCGACTGCGCTTCCTTGATGCGATCGACGTACTTGCGGCTGTCCTTGAACTTCAGCGGGTCCTTGGGGCCGATGTTGGCGCCGATTTCCTCGCAATGGTCGGCATCGAGGAAGTGCTTGAGACGCGCCCGCGCCGAGATCGGCCGGTGGTCACCACACTTCGGACAGACCTCCAGGGTCCGCTCCAGCTCGGCGCGATACAGCACCGACTGGCAGCTCGCACATTTGGTCCAGAGTCCCTCCGGCACGTTGCGCTTGCGCGCACCGGCGGTCAGCAGCTTCGATCCCGCAACCTTGTCCAACCAGCTCATCGATTCGGTCATGCTTTCGGCGAAACGCTGATGTTAGCCTGAATGCCATTAGCGTGTGTTGGCGGCAAACTGTCAAGCGCTTCGCGTAAGTTGGCGAGTTTTTCCTGCAAAACACCGGGCAAGCTTTCCGCCCGGTCCTGGCCGCGCTCGATCTCCGCGACCAGCGCGCTGCCGACGATGACGCCATCGGCCACCTGCCCGACCGCCTTGGCCGACGCCGCGTCGCGAATACCGAAGCCCACCGCCAACGGCAGCGCCGTATGCCGACGGATCATGTCGAGCTGGCGCGCGACGCTGGCAATGTCGAGCGTTGCCGCGCCGGTCACGCCCTTGAGCGAGACGTAGTACAGATAGCCGCTGGCCTGGCGTGCAACGGCGGCGACCCGCGCCTCGGGGCTGGTCGGTGCCAGCAGGAAGATGCTGTCGAGACCGTAGCGGCGCAGCACCGGCAGATAACCGTCGGCCTCCTCGACCGTCAGGTCGACGATCAGCACGCCGTCGACGCCGGACTGCTCGGCGCGCACGGCGAAAGCCTCGACGCCGAGCATTTCGATCGGATTGAGATAGCCCATCAGCACCACCGGCGTGTCGGCGTCGGTGCGCCGGAACTCGGCGACCATGTCGAGGATCTGCCACAGGCCGGTGCCATGCTGGAGCGCGCGTTCACAGGCCAGCTGGATGGTCGGGCCGTCGGCCATCGGGTCGGAGAACGGTACGCCGAGTTCGATGATGTCGGCGCCACCGCGCACCAGCGCATGCATCAGCGCCACGGTGTGGTCCGGATGCGGGTCGCCAGCGGTGATGTACGGGATCAGCGCCTTGCGCCCGGCGGCCTTCAGATCGGCGAAGGTCTTTTCGATTCTGCTCATGACACTCCGTGCAGACTGCGGCACTGGTCGGCCGCAGGACGGCTCGCCCCTTGGGGCGAACGGGGGTTGTGGGAGACGACGCTGTTCACGATTGCCCGCCGCGCGGTACTCAGCTCAGGGTAATCCCTTCCATGCGGGCAATCGTGAAAATATCCTTGTCGCCACGGCCGGAAAGATTGACGACCATGCGCTTGCCGGCGCCGAGCTGCGGTGCGAGCTTTTTCGCATAGGCCAGTGCATGCGCCGATTCGAGCGCCGGAATGATGCCTTCCATGCGCGTCAACTCGTGAAACGATGCCAGTGCCTCGTCGTCGTTGGCGGCAACATACTGCACGCGGCCACTGTCCTTGAGCCATGAGTGCTCCGGACCAACGCCCGGATAGTCGAGGCCAGCGGAAATCGAATGCGTGCCGAGGATCTGGCCGTTGTCGTCGGCCATGATGTAGGTGCGGTTGCCGTGCAGCACGCCGGGCCGGCCGGCCGACAGCGGCGCGGCGTGCTCGGACGTCTCGACGCCCTTGCCGCCCGCTTCGACGCCGTACATGGCGACCTGCGGGTGGCCGATGAACGGATGGAACAGACCAATCGCGTTCGAACCACCGCCGACACAGGCAACCAGCGCGTCCGGCAGCACGCCGAACTTGGTCTGGCTCTGGGCGATGACCTCGCGGCCGATCACCGACTGGAAGTCGCGCACCAGCAGCGGATACGGATGCGGTCCGGCGACGGTGCCGATCACGTAGAACGTGTCGTCGACATTGGTCACCCAGTCACGCAGCGCCTCGTTCATCGCGTCCTTGAGCGTCTTCGTGCCGCTATGCACGGGCCGCACCTCGGCGCCGAGCAGCTTCATGCGGTAGACGTTCGGCGACTGCCGCTCGACGTCCTCGGCGCCCATGTAGACCACGCACTTGAGACCCAGGCGCGCGGCGATCGTGGCGCTGGCGACGCCGTGCTGGCCGGCGCCGGTCTCGGCGATGATGCGCGTCTTGCCGAGGTGCTTGGCCAGCAAGGCCTGGCCGACCGTGTTGTTGACCTTGTGCGCGCCGGTGTGATTGAGGTCTTCGCGCTTGAGCCAGACTTCGGCGCCGCCCCAGCTCTTCGTCAGGCGCTCGGCGTGATACAGCGGCGACGGGCGGCCGACGTAGTCCGCCAGGTCACGGTCGAATTCGGCGAGAAACGCCGGGTCGTCCTTGAGGCGGAAATACGCGTCGGCCAGCTCGCGCAGCGGCTCCATCAGCGTTTCGGCGACGAACTGGCCGCCATAGGGGCCGAAATGGCCCAAGTGATCGGGAAAGTCGTAACTCATCGGGGCTCTCGGTTGAGCTTGGCATCCGCGCGACGCACCGCCGCGACGAAGGCCCGCATCTTGTCGGCGTCCTTGACGCCCGGTATTTGCTCGATGCCGCTGGAGACATCGACGGCGAACGGCCGTACCGCGGTAATACCGCGTGCGACGTTGCCCGGATTCAGGCCGCCGGCCAGCACCAGCGGCCGCGATACCTTCGGCAGATTGTCCCACACGAAGACCTGTCCGCGTCCGCCCATGCCGCCCGGCGCGTGACTGTCGAGCAGCAGGCCGCTGGCCGCAGCGTAGCGGCGCGCCTCGGCGCGCAAGCCCGTCGTCGATCGGCGCTCGCCGCCCATCGCCACCGCCTTGAGAAACGGCACGCCGAAGCTGGCGCAGAAATCCGGCGCTTCGCTACCGTGAAACTGCAGCAGGTCCGGCCGGATCGCATCGATCGCGTCCTGCACGAACGCTGCATCCGGGTCCCTGAACAGCGCGACGCTGCTGACGAAGGGCGGCAGGCCGGCACGCAGCTTGGCGGCCTGCTCGACGCTCACGTGACGGGGACTGGCCGGGACCAGGATCAGGCCGACGGCGTCGACGCCGAGTTCAACGGCTGCGGCCACGTCGCGGGGGCGGCGTAGTCCACAGAACTTGATGCGGGTACGGGACACGGAAACCTTTATCAATGACGGGGCCGTCACAGGCCCTCTCCTCACCACGCGCGGCGCGACACAGACCCTGGGGTCGGCGTCGCCTCGCGGCGGTCAAATTCCCGGAAACCAGGGCTGCGGCGGTTTCGGGAGGCCGAATTCTGCCGGATATTCCGGCCCCACGAAATAGAGGCCGGCGGCCGACGCGGTCGGCCCGGCGCGGGTGCGGTCGCGCGCGGCCAGCACCTCGGCCACCCATTCGACCGGCCGACGGCCGATGCCAACCTCGCCCAGCGTGCCGACGATGTTGCGCACCATGTGATGCAAAAAGGCATTGCCGGCGATGTCGAGCACCACGAACTCGCCGTGGCGACGCAGCGTCAGGCGGCGCAGCTCGCGCACCGGCGTCGGCGCCTGACACTCGGAATCGCGGAACGATGAAAAATCGTGCTCACCGAGCAAGACCTGCGCGGCCTCGCGCATGGCGTCGGCATCGAGCGGCCGCGGCCACCAGGTCGCTCGATCCACGAGCAACGCATGCCGCGCGCGACGGTTATGGATCACGTAGCGATAGCTGCGCTCGATGGCGCGGTGGCGGGCATGGAATTCGAGCGGCACCGGTCGCACCCAGCTCAGGCTGAGCTGCCGGTCGACATTGGAATTGGTGCCGAGCACCCAGGCGTACTCGTCGCGCTGCGCGTCACTGTCGAAGTGAATGACCTGCTGCAAGGCGTGCACGCCGGCGTCGGTGCGGCCGGCGGCGGTGACGACCAGCTTGTGGTCGGCGACACGCGACATCGCCCGCTCCAGCTCGGCCTGCAGCGTCTTCTGCTTGCCGAGCGCCTGCCAGCCGCAATAGCCGGTACCGACGTATTCGACGCCGGCGGCAAACCGTGCCACGCGCCGCTATCCGAGCTGGCCGAGCAGTGTCTGCGCTTCCTGCTTCTGCTGCTCGCTGCCCTGCGTCAGCACTTCGCCGAGCAGGCTGCGCGCCATTTCGTTGTCACCCATGCCGACGTAGGCGCGGGCCAGATCGAGCTTGGTGCCGACTTCGTCGCCACTGATGTCGGTCGACTCGGCCGAGACGGCATCGAAATCGAATTCCTCGACCGGGCCATCCGCCGCCGGCGTCTCGCCGTCAGCGGGCGGCGCATCGAAGTCGCCGAGGTCGAAGTCGACGGCGTGCATCGGGTCGTCGGTCGGCGGAGACTGCGGCGACTCGGGCTGCGGCGACACGTCGAAGCCACTCAAATCGAAATCGACGGCCTGCTCGCTCGACGGCGGCGTTGCGGCCGGTGCCGGTTCGGCGTGCAGCGGCGGCAGATCCAGATCGTCGAGCTGGAAGTCGAGCCCCGAATCCCCCTTGCTGAGCGGCGGCACCGGATCGAGCTCGGCGGGCTCCAGGCCCGAGGTGTCGAAATTGAAGTCGAGATGATGGTCGCCGGCCTTCGGCGCTTCCGGCTCCGGTGCCGGACTCAGCGGCGCATCGGTGGCCGGCGTATCGAGGAACGCGGTATCGAGCTCAAGCGGCTCGTGGCCGAAATCGGCTGGCGGCGGCGGTGCGGCCGACGATACCGACACGCGGTCGGCATCGCCGAACAGCGGCGAATCCGGATCGAGCTGCTGGCCCATGATCGCCAGTTTCTGCCACTCGGCGCTCGACAGCTGCGGCTTCAGCGCCGCCGCGGTTTCTTCGAATTCGGAGGTCTTGCCGGCCGCGAAATAGGTCTCGGCCAGCTTGAGCTGAATGTCGGTGCGTTCCGGATGCGCCACCGCCGCTTGCTTCAGCATCGTCGCCGCTTCGTCATAAAGACCGTAGGCGAGATGGAAATCAGCTTCGGCGACCGGATCGTTGGCGTCGAGATCAAGCGACGCGTTCTGTGCAGCGAACTGGCCGGTCAGATCGAAATCGACCGGCGGCAGCGTCTTCTGCGGCTCAAACGATGCGGCATCGGATTCGGTGGGCACGGACCCGGTCGGCGCCTCGCCGCCGTCGAGCGTGCGGGTGCCATCCAGCGTCGTCGCCTGGAACTCGCGGGTCTGCACGCGCTGCGTCGCCGTCGCGTCTTCTCCAGTCGGCCGCTCGACGGTGGTCTGCGCGAAGGCTTCCTCCCGCTCCATCGTCGCCGCTGCGGCCGCAACCGCCGCGGTGCTGGCCACGGCGGACTGATCTGACGAGCTTGAAGCGGGCGCCGTCGACGGTGCCTGGCGCGGCAGCGTCACCACCGGTGGGACCGGCGACTTGTTGCGCCGCGCACGCCAGCGCGAGAACAGGAAGCCGATGATCAGCAGCACCAGCAGCGCGATCAGCAGGGGCATCAACAAGGCCTGCAGCAAGCCGCTGCGCGGCGCCGTCTTCTTCGCTGGCGGCGCCGCTTTTTTCACCGGCTTCGGCGGTGGCGGGGTCTTGGCCTCGGCAGCTGCCGCATCCGCGGTCGCCGACGCCGTAGCATCGTTGGGCCCGGTCGCCGCCTCCGGCGTCGTGCCTTCGGTCGCGGCCGGCGCAGCCTCAGTTTTCGCCGCATCTGGCGTACTGTCGGAAGCAGGCGCCGTCGCGGCCGGGCTGGTGTTGTCACCTGCAGCCGTCGACGTCGGCGCTTCCGGCTCCGGCTCCGGCTCCGGCTCCGGCTCCGGCTCCGGCTCCGGCTCGGTGGCAGCCGGAGCGGTGGCCGTTGCCGGCTTGCTGGGCGCCACTGCGGCGCTACTGGCCGGCGGCGGCGGCTTGATCTGCATGGTGTCGATCACCGGGCGCCGCGGCACAGCCGCCGCCGTGCCGCCGTGGCGCAGCTGCGCCACGCGCGCATGCGCCGCGTCGGCACCGACCGACTGCATGTCGCTAACGCTGGGCACGCGCAACATCACGCCCTTCATCAGGCCGTTGATGCCATCACTGAATGCGCGCGGATTGCTGTTGTAGATCGCCAACAACACCTGATCCATCGTCACGTTGGCATCGCCCCGCATGCGCGTCGCGATGCTCCACAGCGTCTCGCCCGGCTTGACCGGACCGTAGAGCGCACCGGCACCCGGCATGCTGCCGTCATCCACTGCACCGGCGGACGGCGTTACGGCGGACTTGGACGTGCCCGGGGATTTCGGGCTAGCCGGCTGCGAGACCGGCGCGCGACGCTCGTCCTTCGGCGCCGACGGATGATCGACTTCAACAAAGGTGTACTTGGTCGGCGGGGTTGCCGCGGAAGCGGCCGGCAGCGAAGCCTGCGGCGTGCTGCGCGGCTGCGACGCGACCGGCGCGGGGGCGGTCGGCACCGGCGTCGATGCCCGCGCGCTGTAAGCCGGCGGATCGAGCAGTACCGTGTACTGCCGAATGATGCGCGTGCCGCCGGTATGCACTTCGAGCAGCAGCTGCAGATACGGCTCGTGGGCGATCTTGTCGCTGCTGATGTCGATGTGCGGGTTGCTGCCGCCCTTCATCGCAAAACGCAGCGACGACAAATAGTCCGGGCGCTCGATGCCGGCGCGCGTGAATTCGTCGGCAGACGCCAGCGACACTCGGATGTTGCTGGCGTCACCATCGTCAAGCGAGGTGACCGGAATCACCGCGTCGAAGCGTTCATTCAAATGGGAACGAACCTGGATATCGCCCAGGCCCAGTGCCGAAGCCGCCGTCAGCCACAGGCAGCCGGCCGCGGCCAAGACCGTCGTCACGATGCGCTTCATAGCCCTCCAAGCCCCCTTGGCGCTGCGTCGCTGATGATGCCCATTGATCTCATGCGACGGCTTAATTTGAGCGTATAAGCCCTTTTATACACGATCATTTATCCCAGCGGCCACTATTCGCGAACCGTTCGCCCGCCGTCTGCCACCGGCCACCGCGTCAGGTCAGGTGATCGCGGACCAGCAGCTCGGCGTTGGACAGTGCCGCCGACGCCGCGCAACGACGGATATTGTCGGCCGTCAGCCACAGCGCCAGCGCCAGCGGATCGCCGTCGACGCGGCGCAGACGACCGGCCTGCACGCGCGAACTGAGCGCCGCATCGGTCACCGGGCTGATACCGTCCGCGGCAAGCTGTGAAGCTTCCAGCGCAAAGTCCGGCAGCGCCTGCAGCGCAGCGGCCGCGGCTTCGACGTCGACATTGCGCTCGAAGCGCAGCGTGATGCTGGCCGAATGCCCGTAGAACACCGGCACCTGAACCAGCGTCGCCTGCACCGCCAACGTCGGCAGGCCCAGCAGCATGCGCAACTCGTCGCCGATGCGGCGCTCGCGCTCGGTAGCGCCGTCGACGCCGGCATCACCATCCTGGCCGAGCACGTTGAAGGCGATCTGCCGCGCGAAGTACTGGCGCTCGTAGGCGCGCGCGTTGAGCAGGGCCGCGGTCTCGCGCGCCAGGTCCTCCAGCGCCGGACGGCCGCCGTCGGACGCCGCCAGCAAGCCGGTCAAGGTCACCGCCTGAAGGCCGAACAAACCGTGCAGCGCACGCAGTATCGGCGCCAACGCCACATTGAGCCGGTCCGGCAGCGCGACGATGCCGCGCTCGTTGAAGCCTGCGATGGCGGCCGGATTGACGTCCGCCGCGACGACCGGAATCGCCGAGTCGCGCCAGTTCTGGCTGCTGGCATCGACGACCACGACACCGGCATCGGCGGCGCGCTCGGCCTGCGCCGTCAGCTCCGGATCGGCATCGGTGAGGAACGCCAACTGCACCTGGGTGAAGTCGAAAGTGCGCGCGTCGTCGAGCAGCAAGGGCCGGTCGGCGAAGCGGACGTCCGCCTCCGACTCCGGATCGAGCACCAGCGCCGAGGTCTCGGCCACCGGAAAGCGGCGCTCGGCCATCAAATCGAACAAAGCCTCGGCCACCGGGCTGTCCGCGCCAATGACCGCTATCTCCAACCGCTTCGACATGCATGCTCCAGAAACAAAGAACCCGTCCGCGAGGACGGGTTGCGGGTCGACATTCTAGGCGAATCGCTCGGCGCCGAACGAGCGGCACACCGAGATCGGCGGAGATGAGGACCGGCGCTGCCGCGCTTCGGTTCAGCCCAGCAGGATGCGCAGCATGCGGCGCAGCGGCTCGGCCGCGCCCCACAGCAGTTGGTCGCCGATCACGAACGCCGACAGGTAACCGGCGCCGAGTTCGAGCTTGCGCACGCGGCCGACACCGATCTGCAGGCTGCCGGTGATCACCGCCGGCGTCAGTTCCTGCACCGTCAGCGCGCGTTCGTTGGGCACCCACTTCACCCAGTCGTTGCCGGAGCGGATGATCGCCTCGATCTCGTCCAGCGGCAGATCGCGGGTCAGCTTGATGGTCAGCGCCAGGCTGTGGCAGCGCATCGCGCCGACACGCACGCACAGACCGTCGACCGGAATCATCGCGTCGCCGCGCTTGCCGAGGATCTTGTTGACCTCCGCGCGGCCCTTCCATTCTTCCTTGGACTGGCCGTTCGGCAACTGCGCATCGATCCACGGAATCAGGCCACCGGCCAACGGCGCACCGAAGTATTCGGTCGGCACGTCATCGCGGATGGCCGCGGCGACCTTGCGGTCGATGTCGAGGATCGCCGAGGCCGGCGTCGCCAGCTCGTCGGCCACCGCGGCGTTGACGACACCCATGCCGCGCAGCAGCTCGCGCATGTGATTGGCACCGCCGCCGGACGCGGCTTGATAGGTCATCGAGCTGACCCATTCGACCAGTCCTTCGCGGAACAAACCGCCAACGCCCATCAGCAGAATGGAATTCGTGCAGTTGCCGCCGATGTAGTTCTTGACGCCCTTGGCCAGCGCCGCGTCGATGACGTCGCGGTTGACCGGGTCAAGCACGATGACGGCATCGTCTTCCATGCGCAGCGCGCTGGCGGCATCGATCCAATAGCCGTCCCAACCGCTCGAGCGCAGCTGTGGATAGATCGCCTTCGTGTAGTCGCCGCCCTGGCAGGTGACGATCACGTCCATCGCGCGCAGCGCGTCGATGCTGGTCGCATCCTTGAGCGCCGGCGTGGCCTGGCCCTCGATCACCGGACCCGGACCACCGGCGCTGGACGTGCTGTAGAAATGCGCTTCGATCTGCGCGAAGTCGCGCTCTTGCTGCATGCGCTGCATCAGCACCGAACCGACCATGCCGCGCCAGCCAACGAATCCGACCTTCTTCATCTCACACTCTCGATATTCAGCTTCGCAGGAGCGGCGCGAGCCACGACCGGGAAAAGGCAGAAAAGCTTCCTGACCGCAGATTACGCAGATTGACGCAGATGAAAGGCCAAAGCCTTCACATTTTTAATCTGTGAAATCTGCGTAATCTGCGGTTCGCGCTTTTCGCGGTCGCGGCTTGCGCCGCGCCTACAGGGTTGTTTACTTGCGGCGCAGCGCTTCGACGATGGCGTCGCCCATGGCCTGGGTGCCGAGCACCGTTTCGCCCGGCGCGGCGATGTCGCCGGTGCGCTTGCCGTCCTTGAGCACTTGCTTGACGGCATCGTCGATGCGCGTGGCGATGTCGCCGCGGTCAAAGCTGTACTTGAACATCATGCCGACCGACAGAATCGTCGCGATCGGGTTGGCCTTGCCCTGCCCGGCGATGTCCGGCGCACTGCCGTGAATCGGCTCGTACATGCCCTTGTTGTTGACGTCGAGCGACGCCGACGGCAGCAGACCGATCGACCCGCAGAGCATCGACGCCTCGTCGGACAGGATGTCGCCGAAGATATTGCCGGTGACGATCACGTCGAACTGCTTCGGACGACGCACCAGCTGCATCGCCGCGTTGTCGACGTACATGTGGCTCAGCTCGACGTCCGGATAATCCTTGGCGACTCCGATCATGACTTCACGCCACAGGCGCGAGGTCTCCAGCACGTTTTCCTTGTCGACCGAGCAGACGCGCTTGTTGCGCTTGCGCGCGGCCTCGAACGCGACACGGCCGATGCGCTCGATCTCCGGCGCGCTGTAATGCATGGTGTCGAAACCTTCTGCATGGCCGTCGGCGGTCGTGCGACGACCGCGCGGCTGGCCGAAGTAGATGTCGCCGGTCAGCTCGCGCAGGATCAGGATGTCCAGGCCTTCGATCACCTCGCGCTTCAGCGACGAGGCATCGGCGAGTTCGTCGAAAGCCAGCGCCGGGCGCAGGTTGGCGAACAGACCGAGATCCTTGCGGATGCCGAGCAGGCCGCGCTCCGGGCGCACGTCGCGCGGCAACTCGTCGTACTTCGGGCCGCCGACGGCGCCGAGCAGGATGGCGTCAGCCTCGCGCGCCGCCTTCTGCGTCGAGGCCGGATACGGATGGCCTTCGGCGTCATAGGCCGCGCCGCCGAGGTGGCCGAAGCTCCATTCGAGCGCCTCGCCTTCGCTGCGCAGCAGTTCGAGCACCTTGACCGCCTCGGCCATGATCTCCGGCCCGATGTAGTCGCCCGGCAGGATCAGAATTTTCTTGTTGCTCATATCGGAACTCATGGTTCTGTTCGGCGCGCCGCGACCAGCGTCGCGGCACCCAATGGTGTTGTGGCGCCGCGCTTACTGGCGCGGCGTTTTGATCGCGATGAAGCGCAGACGCACGTAGTCGGCGGTCCACTGCCCGGCCTGGTTGGCCAGGCGCGCGTGCAACGCGTTCTGCACGTCGGCGACCACGGCGTCGCGCTCGGCAGCCGGCACGATCTCGAGAAAGGCCTGCGCGAAGGTGCGCAGCCAGCCGCTGATGTCGCCCGGCAGCAGCGTCGGCCGCGCGAAGCTTTCGATCGCCGTAACCGTGAAGCCGGCCGCTTCGAGACGGCGGCGATAGTCGGCCACCGTCGGGAAGAACCACGGATCAGCCGACGCCGCGTCGTAACCGCGCGCCGCGAGCACGTCGTGCACCGCGCCGCGGATGGCGGCGATGTTGCCGGCACCGCCCATTTCGGCGACAAAGCGGCCGCCGTCCTTGAGCGCGCGCGCGACGCCGGTCAGCACCGCGTCGGGATCGCGCTTCATCCAGTGCAACGCGGCGTTCGAGAACACCGCGTCGAACGCGTCCTCAAAGGCCAGCGCCTGACCGTCGACGACCTGCGCGTCGAGGCCGCGTTCGCGAGCGGCGGCGACCAACTCCGGGCTGGCGTCGGCACCGGTGACGACGGCACCGGCGTCGACCAGCTTCTGCGTCAGCGCGCCGTCGCCGCAACCCAGATCGAGCATGCGCTCGCCGGCCTGTGGCGCCAGCCAATCGACCAGGCTCGCCGCCAGATCGGCGACGAAACGGCCGTTGCGCGCGTACGCGTCGGCGTTCCAGGTCTGTCCGGCCGCGGCGCTCATGACGCGAACAGCCACGGCGCCTGCTGCGCGCGGCGCGCCTCGTAGGCGCGGATCGCATCGGCCTTCTGCAGGGTCGTACCGATCTCGTCGAGACCCTCGACCATGTTGTGCTTGCGGCCGGCGTCGATCTCGAACGAGAACGTATTGCCGCACGGCAGCTTGATCTGCTGCGCCGGCAGGTCGATCGTGAACTGCGCGTCCGGATTCTTCGCCACGCCTTCGAACAGCGCCTGCACTTCCTCGGGCTTGAGCACGACCGGCAGCACGCCGTTCTTGAAGCAGTTGGAGAAGAAGATGTCGGCGAAGCTCGGCGCGATGACGGCACGGAACCCGTAGTCGTCGAGCGCCCACACCGCGTGCTCGCGCGACGAGCCGCAGCCGAAGTTGTCACGCGCGATCAGGATCTGCGCTCCCTGATGCGCGGGCTGATTCAGCACGAAGTCCGGGTTGATGCGGCGCGTCGCCGGATCGATCTGCAGATCGCCCGGATCCTGGTAGCGCCAGTCGTCGAACAGGAACGGACCGAAACCGGTGCGGCGGATCGACTTCAGGTACTGCTTCGGAATGATCGCGTCGGTATCGACGTTGGGACGGTCCAGCGGCGCGATCTTGCTGGTGACGACGGTAAAAGCTTTCATGTTCGGTTCTCCTCGTGCCGCTTACAGCGCGCGCACGTCGACGAAGTGGCCGGCGATGCCCGCGGCGGCCGCCATTGCGGGGTGAGCCGGGGCTTTCAAGGACTGCCAGTGGCAGTCCTTGCCCGGCGAACGCCCGATCGCCGGCGATCGGGCCGGGGCAATACTCCGGCGATGCATGACGGCGCTCGCCATCACGACAGCGTCCTGACGTCGACGAAATGCCCTGCCACCCCAGCCGCGGCCGCCATCGCCGGAGAAACCAGATGCGTGCGGCCGCCGGCGCCCTGCCGGCCTTCGAAATTGCGGTTGGACGTGGACGCGCAGCGCTCACCCGGCTCCAGGCGGTCGGCGTTCATCGCCAGACACATCGAGCAGCCCGGCTCGCGCCATTCGAAGCCGGCGTCGAGAAAGACTTTGTCCAGACCTTCCGCTTCGGCCTGCTCTTTCACCAGACCGGACCCCGGCACGACCATCGCCAGCTTGACGCTGTCGGCCTTCTTCTTGCCCTTGACGACCGCGGCGGCGGCGCGAATGTCCTCGATGCGCGAGTTCGTGCACGAGCCGATGAAGACCTTGTCGATCGCGATCTGCGCGATCGGCGTGCCGGCCTCCAGGCCCATGTACTTCAGCGCCTTCTCCATGCCGCTGCGCTTGACCGGGTCGGCCTCGGCGGCCGGGTTCGGCACCGCGGCGCTGACCGGCAGCACCATTTCCGGCGATGTGCCCCAGCTAACCTGCGGCTGGATGCTCGTCGCGTCGATCTCGACGACCTTGTCGAAGCTCGCGCCCGGGTCGGACTTCAGCGTGCTCCAGTACGCGACAGCGGCGTCCCAGTGCTCCGGCTTCGGCGCGAACGGACGGCCCTTCACATAGGCCATGGTCTTGTCGTCGACCGCCACCAGACCGGCGCGCGCGCCGCCCTCGATCGCCATGTTGCACAGCGTCATGCGGCCTTCCATCGACAGGTCTTCGATCGCCTCACCGGCATATTCGATGACGTGGCCGGTGCCGCCGGCGGTGCCGATGCGGCCGATGATCGCCAGCGTGATGTCCTTGGCGGTAACACCGGGGCCAACAGGGCCGTTGACGCGAATCAGCATGGTCTTGGCCTTGGCCATCACCAGCGTCTGTGTCGCCAGCGCATGCTCGACCTCGGACGTGCCGATGCCGAACGCCAGCGCGCCGAACGCGCCGTGCGTCGCCGTATGCGAATCGCCGCAGACCACCGTCATGCCCGGCAGCGTCGCGCCCTGCTCGGGGCCGATGACGTGAACGATGCCCTGACGGCGGTCCATCAACTCGAACTTGGTGATGCCGAACTCGGCACAGTTGGCGTCCAGCGCCTCGAGCTGCGCGCGCGAGATCGGATCCTTGATGCCCAGCGCGCGATCGACGGTCGGCACGTTGTGATCGGGCACCGCCAGATTCGCGGCCAGACGCCACGGCTGACGATGATTCAGACGCAGGCCGTCGAAGGCCTGCGGGCTGGTCACTTCATGGACCAGATGGCGGTCGATGTAGAGCAGCGACAGACCGCCGCCGAGATCCTCGACCAGATGGTCGTCCCAGATTTTCTCGTACAGGGTTTTCGGCGGGTCGTTGCGGCTCATCGCGGCCTCTCCTTGGAATGCATAGGGTGCGAAAGTGCGCGCATTCTAGGAGCGGCGAACCCATAACTCCAATGAATCGTTTTTATGAGTCGCATTCCTGATTAGAATGCGACGCCATGGAAACGCAATTTCTTGCCGCCTTTGTCGAAATTGCCGACTGCGGCTCGTTCACGCAGGCCGCCGAGGCTTTGCACCTGTCGCAGCCGGCGATCAGCAAGCGCATCACTGCGCTCGAGACGCAGATCGGCCACCCGCTGTTCGACCGCGTCGGCCGCCGCGTGAGCTTGACCGACGCCGGTCGCACGCTGCTGCCGTACGCGCGCAAGACCCTGCAGGACATCGAGGACGGTCGCCGCGCACTGTCCAACCTGCACGACGATGTCGGCGGACGGCTGTCGATCGGCACCAGCCACCACATCGGCCTGCATCGCCTGCCGCCGGTATTGCGCGCCTACACGCTGCAATATCCGAATGTCGACCTCGACATTCACTTCATGGATTCGGAAGTCGCCTGTGAATTCGTCGTCGCCGGCAAGCTCGAACTCGGCATCGTCACCCTGCCAACCACGCCGCTGCCGCACCTGCAGCGGCAACTGGTCTGGCCGGACCCGATGACCGTCGTCGTCGCCCCGCAGCATCCGCTGGCAGGACGCAGCGGCGTGCCGCTGCGCGAACTCGCCGAACACCCGGCAGTGCTGCCGGACGAAGCCACCTACACGCATCGCATCGTCACCGCCGAACTGCAGCGCCAGGGCATCACCCCGCGCGTGCGGCTGGCAACCAATTATCTGGAGACGCTGAAGATGCTCGCCGGCATCGGCCTGGGCTGGAGCATGCTGCCCGAGTCCATGCTCGATGACAGCCTGGCGCGCGTCGGCGTCGTCGGCCTGCACCTGCAGCGCGAACTGGGCCTGGTCTGGCACGAACGCCGCACCCTGTCCGGCGCCGCGCGCGCACTGATCGCACAGATGCCGGCGCCGGCATAGACCGACGCCGCCTGTGTCGCTTTCGTCATCGTCCGGAGTTAAGCCGCGAAATCTACAGTTGTGGGCCGTCCTCAGAAGCTGGCACCGACGCTCAGGCGCACCGCCCGCGGCTCGACCGGGTGGAAGTGGTAGTCATCGACGCCCTCGGCCGGTTCGCCGGGCAGGCGCGAGGTGTAGTAGTACGTGATGTCATGGTCCTTGCTGTCGAGCACGTTGAGCACCTGCAGCTCGGCGCTGTAGCGCTCCAGGAAGTGGTAGCCGACCTGCGCGTTGACGACGGTGGTCGGCTTCGAGCGGGCACTGTTGTCCTCGATCAGCGGTCCGGCACCGAGGTGACGCAGGCGCAGGCCACCGCTCCAGCCGTTGGTCTCCGGCACGGTGATGCCGAAGCCGTAGATCGTGCCGATCGAGTTCGGAATGCGATCGCCATCGTCGGAATCGAGCCGCGCATGTGCATACGCGTAGTCGGCATCGAGCACCAGCCACGGCAGGATCGAGTAGTAGACGGACAGTTCGACGCCATGGCGGCGGCTCGCGCCGCTGGGCTCATTGGCGCCAGCATCGCCGACGTAGACGAGTTCGGAATCGAAGTTGAGCCACCACAGCGATGCGGCGATCGTCATCTTCGGCACGATGCCACTGGAAATACCGAACTCGCCGCCGCGCGCCTTGACCAGCGCGTCGACTTTGTCCTGCGGCGTCACACCGTCGGATGGATCGACGGTGGTCGTCACGCCGCGTGCGTCGTTGCTGTGAAAGCCCTGCCCGTAGTTCAGAAAGAACTGCGTGCGCTGCCACGGCCCGAAGATCAGCGCCGCCTTCGGGCTGACGATCGCGTCGTGGTCGTTGCCGGAGTTGGCGGCGAGGTCGCTGTCGACGTCGAAGCTGTAGCCGTCGGCGCGCGCACCAAGCGTCGACCGGAACCAAGACGTCCATTTCTGCGTGCTGCTCAGATAAAGGCCAGCGCTGCCTTCACGGACGCGATCCTGACGCACGGTCGAAAGACGCTGGCGCGCCTCGGTCTTGTACAGTCCGACCGGATCGATGTCGTCGTAGCGGCTCTGCAAACCGAGCGTGATGTCGACCGGAATCGTCGTCGGCAACAGCCAGTAGCGCCGTGCGTTGACGCCGTACACCCAGCGATCGTCAAACTGGTTGAACTGGTCGCCGTGCACTGGATCTTCGAGAAAGTACGTGAAGTTCGAATACAGCTGCATCCGGTACTTCAGCGCATAGCCCTGCACGCGCCAGTTGCCGTCGGCGGTCTTGCCGCGCCATTCGAGGTTGGCGCTGTAGCGGCCGACATTGCCGCCGTCGGTCGGGTCGATGTAGCCGAGGCGGCCGATGTCGCCGTCGTCGACGGCGCGCTGCGGGATCTGGTCCGGCGCGTTGTAGTCGATGTGATAGGCCATCAGCGACGCCGTGAAACCCTGCTGCGCATCGCCGCGGTGGTAGCGGGCGATGCCGGCGTACTTGCGCACGTCCTCGTCGAGATCGAACGGCCCCTCATACGCGGTTGCCTGCGCGCCGAGCAGCAGCTTGCCGCCGAACACGGTCGGCGACGCCGCCAGCAGCCCGCTGTAGTCGCCGTACTCGCCGACCGTCACCTTGGCGATGCTGTGCGGCAGTTCGTCGACGTAGCGCAGGTTCGCCGAGCCGGCCGCCGCGAAATCACCGACGTCGGCGTAGTACGGACCCTTGCGATAGGTCATCGAGCCGATCAGCTCGGGAATGATGAAGTTGACGTCGGCGTAGCCTTGACCGTGCGCGTGCGTGCGCATGTTGACTGGAAGGCCATCGACCTCGGTGTAGAAATCGGTGCCGTGGTCGAGATTGAAGCCGCGCAGGAAATACTGATTGGCCTTGCCCTCGCCGCTGTGCTGCGTGACCATCAGTCCGGGCACGAACTCGAGCAGCTCACCGGCCCGCGAGATCGGCCGCTCGGCAAGCTGCTCGGCCGTCACATAGCCTTCCGTCGACGAACGTGATTCCTTTTGCAGTGGCAGATTGCCGAGCACCGTCACCGTCTGCATCGGATCGAGTTCGGTTGGCACACCGCCGGCATCGGCATTGGACATGCAGAAAGCCAGCGCGCCACTCAGCGCGATCATCGACTTTGCGTTCATCGTTTTTTGTACCCTTGGCCCCAGACAGATCATCGATCGCCGCGCCCTTGCAGGTATAACCGTGCGGCATGGCTTCATAAATCGCCGTTATGACGATTTATTATTTCTTCATACTACATTCGTTTCGCGCAGCATTGCCATCCCATAAACGGCGATTTGCGCGTAATGGATTCACGCGGAGACGCACGTGCGCCGTTACACGATTTCGATAGAAGACGAGCTGGGCGAGCAGTTCGAAGCCTGGGCGCAGCGCCACGGCTACGAAAACCGTTCCGAGGCGATCCGTGACCTGTTGCGCGACCGGCTCGGTGCCGAGCAGCTCGGCGACGACCCGCAGGCACCGTGCGTCGCCGCCACGTCCTACGTCTACGATCACGAAGAACTCGACCTGAGCCGGCGCCTGATCGGCCACCAGCACGCACATCACGACCTGAACATCTCGACCCTGCACGTGCACCTCGACTCGCACCTGTGCATGGAAGTCACGGTGCTGCAGGGACCGCATCGCGCGGTGCTGCAGCACGCCCGCGCGCTGACTGCCGAGCGCGGCGTTCGTCACGGGCAGATTCACGTCGTGCCGCTCGGCAGCGACGGCGCGCCGGAATCGCCAGCGATGCCAGCACCGCGGCCGACACGAGGGCGGCGACGGCGGCACGGCCACCATGATCATTGACACCGGTCAATGAACAAGCTGTCAGATGGACATTTTGTCACTGTGATGAACCCGGCGGCCTCGCTAGACTCCGGCTTTGTCACCACATCCGCGCGCTTGCGCCGGCATCACCGACCTTGATCGCTCGCTTCCGCCACTCCGCTATCGCCATCTGGCTCGCGCTTGCTGCGATGCTGGCGCACGGTCTGGTGCCAAACGGCTACATGCTCGGCCGCAGCGGCAGCACGCACGATTTCGGCTTTATGCTCTGCAGCGGCGGGCTCATGCACGCAGCGATGCAGATGAAGCACGGCGACGGCGACGACGGCGCCGCCACCGACGCCGGCAAGGCTTGCGCATTCGCCGCCGCGGCGATGCATGGCGTGGCCCGCTACGGGCTGACGTTCGCACTGACGCACGACACGCCGTTCTTCCTGTTGGTCGCGGCGTTGCCGTCGCGCGTCGACAAGCAGGGCGACCGGCGCCCACCGGCCACCGGGCCACCCTTCCCGTCACGCTGAACCGGACCGCAGCCGCCGCCCCCGGCGAACCGGCTGCCGTATCGCAGGAAGCGTCGTGTGCAGGCCGGCAATGCGTCGGTCGCGCTCGCGAGCGCGGCATGGGCGACGCCGCCGAGCGTTGCGCCAAGCCCGCACCGTGAACCCGCCACTTCCTGCCCTTCGCGTCCAGCGTTCGCCACCGAACGCCCGCAAGCCATGCAGACAGGGAACCGAACATGTCCATTTCATTGAACGCGCGCCGCTGCGCCCCCCGGGCGCTGCCGCGTCGCCACCTCATCGCCGCCGCCGTCGCGGCATTCACTACGCTGCCTGCACATGCACAGAACAGCACCGAACTGCCCGACGTGGCGATCGACTCGCAGCGCCCGGCGACACCGCTCGACGGCACGCTGTCCAGCGACACGAAATCCGCCGACGCGCTGCGTCGCGACAGCGTCGGCAGCAGCGACACCGCCGGCCTGCTCGACGACTTGCCTGGCGTCGCCAGCTTTGGCGCCGGCGGCGTTTCCAGCCTGCCGACGCTGCGCGGCCTGAGCGACGACCGTGTGAAGATCGCCGTCGACGGTGTACAGATCGCCGACGGTTGCCCCAACCACATGAACCCGCCGCTGTCGTACACCGACCCGCAGACGATCAAGCAGATCACGGTGATGGCCGGCATCACGCCGGTCAGCGCCGGCGGCGACAGCATCGGCGGCACGATTGCCGTCGAGACCGCCGATCCGCGCTTCGCCGTGTCAGGGCAGACGCTATTTGGCGGCTCGGCCGACGCTTTCTATCGCAGCAACGGCGATGGGGTCGGCGGCGCGATCACGGCGGTGCTGGCCAACGACCGATGGCATGCCGACTACGCCGGCTCGGCGGTGCGCTCGCGCAACTACGAAGCCGGCGACGGTAGCACCGTGCATTCGACCGAGTACGAGAAGTTCGACCAAACCCTGAATCTGGCGACGCAGAACGACTACGGCCTGTTCGAGCTGCAGGGCGGCGTGCAGCACGCGCCGTACGAGGGCTTCCCAAACCAATACATGGACATGACGTTCAACCGCTCGGTCCACACCAATGGCCGCTGGCGCGACATCTTCGGCTGGGGCAGCGTCGACGCTAGCGCGTACTACCGCAACATCCAGCACAAGATGAACTTCCTCAAGGACAAGGGCGGCACCGACGACGGCGGCATGCCGATGAACACCAATGTGCGCACCGCCGGTTACGTCGTCAAAGCCGACATCTTGCTGTCGGCGCGCAATACCCTGCGTGTCGGCAACGAGTTGCAGCGTATTTCGATGAACGACTATTGGCCGCCCGTCGACGGCAGCATGATGATGGGCCCGGACACATTCGTGAACGTCAACGGCGGTCATCGCACCCGCCTCGGCACCTATGCGGAATTGCAGTCGAAGTGGAACCCGCAGTGGACGACGCTGTTCGGCGTGCGCAACGACACCGTGTGGATGAACACTGGCGACGTACAGCCGTACTCGACGACCAGCACGATGAGCGCGGCCGACGCGGCCGCCGCCGAGACCTTCAACGCGCAGTCGCACAAGAAGCACGACATCAACGTCGATGCCACCGCATTGCTGCGCTACCAAGCCAGCGAGATGGCGACGATCGAGTTCGGCTACGCGCACAAGACCCGCTCGCCGAACCTCTACGAGCGCTATGCCTGGGGCCGTGGTTCGATGTCCAGCCGCATGATCGGCTGGTTCGGTGATGGTAATGGCTATGTCGGCAATCTCGATCTCGATCCGGAACAAGCCGACACCGTCAGCGCCACGCTGCAACTCGACGGTCACGGCAAGATGCCGTGGTCGCTGCGCATGACGCCGTACTACACCTATGTCCACGACTACATCGACGTGCAGAAACTCGCCGATCTATCGAATGGCTTCTCGCAGTTGCAATTCACGAACGTCGACGCCGAGTTGTACGGACTCGACATGAAGGGCGCGCTGCGCCTCACGGATTCAAGCAGCCTCGGCCGTACCGAACTGCAGGCCACCGCCTCGTGGACGCGCGGCAAGAATCGCGACGACGGCGGCTCGCTCTACCACCAGATGCCGCTCAACGCGACATTGGCGCTGCATCATGAACTCGGCGGCTGGCACAGTCAGGTCGAATTGCAAATGGTCGATGCCAAACACGACGCGGATGCCACGCGCGTCGAACCGAAGACCGGCGGCTATACGCTGCTGAATCTGGCGACACGCTACGCTTGGCAGCACTACCACGTCGACGTCGGCGTCGATAACGCATTCGACAAGCAGTACGCACTGCCGCTCGGCGGACAGTCGATCGGCGACTTCGACGCCACCGGCGTGCTGCGCCCGGTGCCCGGCCGCGGCCGTTCGTTCAACGTCGGGCTGGGCCTGACGTTCTGAGCGGCGACGTGCGCTGTGTCGGCGACCGCGCCGTGCCCCCTGCCAGCCGCGCTGCGCCGCGGTTGGCAGGGGGCGGCCGCGGGCCGCTCATCGGCGTCGCGCTGACGTTGTTGTTGCATGTCGGCGCCGTTGCAGTGCTGGTGTTCGGCAGCAAGGTCGGACGGCACATCCACCACAATACCGCCGACGCGCTGCAGGTCCACATCATCGCCGCGCCCAAGTCCGCCGTCCTGACACCGGCGCCGATATCACAGCCGCAGCTGGCTCCGGTGCCGAAGCCGCTCGCGCCATCGCTGCCGGCGTTGGCGATCGCCCCACCGATCGCCCGGGCGGCGCCAACGACAGCACCTGCAACGCCGCCAGCACCGGCCGCCGCGGCACCGTCACTCCCGCCGCCGGCTGCCGAGGGCATCGCCCGCACCAGCGATGCGTATCGGATGGCGCTATGGACGCGCATCGCCGCCGCGCGTCCGCCCGGCATCCACCTCACCGGCGAAGCACTGCTGCAGTTCTCGCTGGACCGTTCCGGTGCCCTGCTCTCGGCCTCGCTGGCGCGCTCGAGCGGCAACCGCCTGCTCGACGAGCTGGCGCTGCGCTGCGTGCGCCAGGCCGCCCCGTTTCCGCCGCCGCCGCGAAATCTGCCGGCCGATGCGCTGAACTTCACGATTTCCTTTCATTTCAACTAAAGCGCGACGCCCGCAGCTTCGCCGCGAGTACACTGCGCGCAATTTCCATTGACGACCGCCATGACCGCCGAAACGACCAAGCTGATCGAGCATTACTACGCCGCCTTCAACGCAGGCGACTGGCAGGGCTTCTTCTCGCTGCTGACCGATGACGTCGCGCACGACATCAATCAGGGCATCCGCGAATCCGGCAAGGCGGCGTTTCGCGCGTTCATCGAGCGCATGAACCGCTGCTATCGCGAGCAGATCGTCGACATCACGGTCATGGCCAATGCCGACGGCACGCGCGCCGCGGCGGAGTACACGGTGCTCGGCACCTACCTGGAAACCGACGACGGGCTGCCGGACGCCAAAGGCCAGACCTACAAACTGCCAGGCGGCGCGTTCTTCGACATCGTCGACGGCAAGGTCGCGCGCATCACCAACTACTACAACCTCGAAGACTGGCTCAAGCAGGTCGGCGCGTAGCGCGATCGCCACATCGAACCGTCGCGCCGCTCGCCCTTCCCTGCAGGAGCGGCGTGAACTGCGACCTCGGTGCGTACCAAAGCCGTGCGGGTCGCGGCTTGCGCCGCTCCTACGAAAGCCCCCAAGGCGTCTTGCGGTTCTCCCGAACCGCTCACGCCGCGCGCCGCGCGGTGCATCGAAACACGCCGCAAGCGCGGATCAGTCTCCAACGACGACGCCAGCAACAGCCCCTCGATCCCCTTGCAGATGCGGCACCAGCCGCGACCTCGGTGCGTGCCGAAGCCGTGCGGGTCGCGGCTTACGCCGCTCCCATGGGCAACTGCCGCCATCACGCTCATGCCGAGTGCGAGCCGCAGGCTCGTGTATCGAGGCACGCACGAACCCGCCCGCCAGCGGCATCTGGCGGCGATCGGCACGCTTTGTGCGGGGTTCTGACGCGAAAATGAACTTTCGCTGAAAAACGCACTCTGAGCGCGAATGTTTTCGCTCCATGCTCCCGCCGGGCGGCGCGCGCTGCTGCCGGCCTTGCTGTTATCGCTCCTCGCTTTCGCCGCCTGCGGCCGGCACGATGACGCGTCGCTGCCGCAGGCCGCACCGGCGATCAAGGTCGGCACGCAGCCCGCGCCAGACGCCGAACAGGTGCTGAGCCGGCAGATCCTGGGCTCGCCGCGCACGCTGGACCCGTCGCTGTCGACCGGCATTCCGGCGCAGCATGTGCTCGACGATCTGTTCGAGGGCCTGGTCACGATCGACGAGGCCGGCCATATCGCGCCGGGTGTCGCGACCTCGTGGGAGATCAGCGCCGACGGCCTGACCTGGACCTTCCATCTGCGCGACGACGCGCAGTGGTCGAACGGCCAACCGGTCACCGCGCAGGACTTCATCTACGGCTGGCGGCGCACGGTGGCGCCAGCCACCGCCTCGGAATACGCGCAGGCGCTGGCGCCCATCGTCAATGCCTACGACATCAGCACCGGCAAGAAGCCGGTCGACCAGCTCGGCGCCGAAGCGCCGGACCCGCACACCCTGGTCGTGCACCTGGTGGCGCCGACGCCGTACTTTCTTGAACTGTTGACGATGGCCTACCTGGCGCCACTGTACAAACCGGCGATCGACCAGTGGGGCGATGCCTGGATCCAGGCCGGCCACATGATTTCGAACGGGCCGTTCCTGCTGAGCGAGTCGGTCATCAACGGCCACATCACCCTACTCAAAAACCCGCACTACTGGGACGCCGCAAACGTGCGGATCCAGAAGGTCGTCTACTACCCGATCAACGATCCTTCAGCTGCGACCTCGCGCTATCTGGCCGGTGAGCTGGACTGGACCAATCGCTTCGTCGCCTCGGACACCGAGCGGCTGACCAAGGCACTGGGCGATCAGGTCGTGCACGGTCCTTACTTCGGCACGGTCATGCTCGGCTTCAACAACGCCGTGCCGCCGTTCAAGGACAACCCGAAGCTGCGCCGCGCGATGAGCATGGCGATCGACCGCAAGATCATCACGCGCTACATCGAGCACGGCATCGCCACGCCGGCCTACAACATGATCCCACCGCTGGCCGGCTATACCCCGGCGATTCCGGACTGGGCAAAGCTGTCCGACGACGACCGCCACGCGCTGGCGCGCAAGCTCTATCACGAAGCCGGCTACTCCGACAAACACCCACTCAACGTGGTGCTGACCTACCCGACCAGCGGTCCGTCGGTGCGTCGCTTCATGGACGCGATCGCCGCGATGTGGCGCATCAATCTCGGCGCCAACGTCCAGCTCTACGACGTGCAGTGGAAGGTGCTGCTGCAACGCCTGCAGATGAAGCAGCCCATCTTTTTCTGGAATGCCTGGATCGGCGACTACCCCGACCCGTTCACCTTCATGCAGCTATTCCAGAAGGGCTTCGCACAGAACTACGGTGATTACTACGACCCCAAGTTCGAGGCGCTGCTGGCACGCGCGCAGGCCTCGCCCGACAACGCCGAACGCTATCGCCTGTTCCATCAGGCCGAGCAGATTCTCAACGACGACGGCGCTTACATTCCGTTTTACTACTACCCGACCACCCACCTGGTGAAGCCGTATCTGAAAGGCTGGAAGGACAACGTGCTCGACCGCAACCTGTCGCGCTACATGGTCGTGCTGCAGCACGAGGGCCACTGAGGTGCTGCGCTATACGCTGCGCCGCCTGCTCGGCGCGATCCCGACGATGCTGGTGATCATCTCGCTCGCCTTCGTGCTGCTGCACGCGGCGCCCGGCGGCCCCTTCGATGCGCAAAAGGCGCTGCCGCCGGAAATCAAAAAGAGCATCGAGCACACCTACCACCTCGACGAACCGCTTTACGAGCAATACGGCCGCTACCTCGTGCAGATCCTGCACGGCGACTTCGGGCCGTCGTATCAGTATCGCGGCACGCGGGTGAACGACCTGATCGCCGAGGGCTTTCCGGTCGACGTCGGTATCGGCAGCATCGCGCTCGCACTGGCGCTGATCTTCGGCACCGCGATCGGCATCCTCGCCGCACTGCGACAAAACAGCGTCTGGGATTACCTGCCGATGGGCATCGCGATGCTCGGCATCTCGATTCCGTCGTTCGTCATCGCACCGGTGCTGATCCTGATTTTCGCAGTGACGCTGCATTGGCTGCCGGCCGGCGCCTGGTCGGGCGGCGACCCCAGCCACCTGGTACTGCCGGCCCTGGCATTGGCTGCGCCGTATACCGCCTACGTGGCGCGACTAATGCGCGGCAGCATGGTCGAGGTGCTCGGGAGTCCATTCATCCGCACCGCGCATGCCAAGGGCCTGCCGCTGCGCACCATCGTCCTGCGCCACGCGATCAAGCCGGCGCTGATGCCGCTGGTCTCGTTCCTCGGCCCGGCGGTGGTCGGCATCATCACCGGCTCCATCGTCATCGAAACCATTTTCGGCCTGCCCGGCATCGGCCGCTATTTCGTCGACGGCGCACTGAACCGCGACTACACGGTCGTCCTCGGCGTGACCATTCTCTACGGTGCGCTGATCCTGCTGTTCAACCTGCTGGCCGATCTGGCCTACGCCCTGCTCGACCCGCGGATCCGCTTGTAATGGAAAACCAAGACGAGTCCAAACCGCTGGACGCAATGCGCAAGCTGCATGCACACAGCGCCGTCGCCCGCGCCGCGGCTACCACCGGCGAGGCCGTCGAGCAAGTCGTGCAGAGCACGGTCGAAGGCCGCAGTCTCTGGCAGGAAGCCTGGCGCCGCCTGCGCCGCAACCGCGCGGCGATGGTCAGTCTGTTCGTGTTCGCCGCCATCGTGCTGTTCGCGGTGCTGATGCCGCTGCTGTCGCCGTGGGACTACTACACCCCGCAGTGGACGGCACTGAATCTGCCGCCGGGCTTGGCCAGCGGGCACTGGCTCGGCACCGACGGCCTCGGTCGCGATCTGCTGGTACGCGTCGCCTGGGGCTGCCGCATCTCACTGATGGTCGGCGTCGTCGCCAGTCTTGTCAGCCTGGTGATCGGCGTGCTCTGGGGCACCGTCGCCGGCTACGCCGGCGGGCTGATCGACACGGTGATGATGCGCATCGTCGACATCCTTTATTCGGTGCCGTTCATCCCGTTCGTCATCGTGCTGTTGGTGGTGTTCGGCCGTGAGCTGATCCTGATCTTCGTCGCCATCGGCGCCGTGTCGTGGCTGGACATCGCGCGCATCGTTCGCGGTCAGACGCTGGCGCTGAAACACCGCGAATTCATCGACGCGGCACGCGCGTCCGGCGTCCGCACGCCCGGCATCCTGTTCCGACACCTGATTCCCAATCTGCTCGGCATCGTCGTCATCTACGTGACGCTGACGATTCCGACGCTGATCCTGTTCGAGGCCTTCCTGAGCTTTCTCGGCCTCGGCGTGCAGCCGCCGATGACCTCGCTCGGTGCGCTGGTCTCCGACGGCGCCAGCGACCTGCAGGCCTATCCGTATCTGCTGATCGTGCCGTCGCTGTTCCTCGCCGCGATCATCTACAGCATGAATTACATCGGCGACGGGCTGCGCGACGCGCTCGACCCGAAGGACCGCTGACATGACGTCCGAAGCGCTGATCGAAGTTCGCAGCCTCGACATCGAATTCACGACGCCCGATGGTCTGGTCCGCGCCGGCACCGGCCTCGATCTCGACATCCATGCTGGCGAGTTCGTCGGCATCGTCGGCGAATCCGGCTCCGGCAAGTCGCAGCTTCTGCTCGCGCTGCTCGGCCTCAACGCCAAGAACGGCCGGCTGCGCGGCAGCATCCGCTATCGCGGCACCGAGCTGGTCGGCGCCGGCAAGAACGAGCTGGGACGCATCCGCGGCGACCGCATCTCGATGATCTTCCAGGACCCGATGACGGCGCTGAACCCGCATCTGCGCATCGGCCGCCAGCTCACCGAAGGCCTGCAACGCCACCGCAAGACCACAGCGGCAGCGGCACGCGCGCGCGCCGTCGAGATGCTGCGCGCCGTGCACCTGACCGAGCCCGAGCGCCGCCTCGACCAATACCCGCACGAACTGTCCGGCGGCATGCGCCAGCGCGTGATGATCGCGATGGCGCTGATCTGCGAACCGGAGCTGATCCTCGCCGACGAGCCGACCACGGCGCTGGACGTCACCGTGCAGGCGCAGATTCTCGAACTGCTGCAGGAGCTGCGGCAGCGTTTCGGCACCGCCGTCGTCATGGTCACGCACGACCTCGGCGTGGTCGCGCAGATCGCCGATCGCGTCGCCGTCATGTACGGCGGCCGCATCGTCGAGCGCGGCGATGTCGACGACATCTTCTACCGCAGCCGCCATCCATATACCGAGGGTCTGCGCCGCGCGATCCCGCGTCTCGGTGAAGACCGCGCCGCACGCCTCGCAACCATCCCCGGCAACCCGCCCAATCTCGCGCAACTACCCCGAGGCTGTCCGTTCGCGCCACGCTGCGCCTACCACATGCCACGTTGCGACGCCGAAATGCCGACGCTTGAAACCGTCGCCGGCACACACCGCAAAGCCTGCTTCTACGACGGCCCGCTGGCCGACGCCCCGGAGGTCTTGGCATGAGCATGCGACACGGTGTTTTGCGCGTAGCGCAAACGGGTGCGGGAGCAGGCTCTCTCATGCGCACTGCGACACTTGAAGTCAGTGCGAAGGTGGAAGCATGAGCATGCGACACGGTGTTTTGCGCGCAGCGCAAATGGGTGCGGGAGCAGGCTCTCTCATGCGCACTGCGACACTTGAAGTCAGCGCGAGGGTGGTCGCATGAGCAATGCATTGCTGTCGGTCCGCGACCTGCGCGTGCAATTCGATCTGGGCCGCGACGGCTGGTTCGGCGCGCGGCGCGTCCTGCACGCCGTCGGCGGCGTCAGCTTCGAGCTGGCGCGCGGCGAAACCCTGGGCATCGTCGGCGAATCCGGCTGTGGCAAGTCGTCGCTGGCGCGCGCCATCCTGCGCCTGACGCCGGCCAGCGGCGGACAGATCAGCTTTCAGGGCGAAGACCTGTTGCGCCTCGATGCCGAAGCGATGCGTCAGCGCCGCCGCGCGCTGCAGCCGATCTTCCAGGACCCGCTGGCGTCGCTGAATCCGCGCATGACCGTCGGCGAGATCATCGGCGAGCCGCTGCGCGCCTTCTTCAGCTCGACCATGCCGCGTGACGAGCGCCGCCAGCGCGTACTGGCGATGATGCAGCGCGTCGGCCTGCTCCCCAATCAGATCAACCGCTACGCGCACGAATTCTCCGGCGGCCAGGCGCAGCGCATCGGCATCGCCCGCGCGCTGGTGCTCGAGCCGGAACTGGTGGTCTGCGACGAGCCGGTCTCCGCGCTCGATGTGTCGATCAAGTCGCAGATCATCAATCTGCTGCAGGACCTGCAGGAAGAAATGGGCCTGTCGCTACTGTTCGTCGCGCACGATCTCGCCGCCGTGCGCCACATCAGCCATCGCGTGATGGTGCTCTACCTCGGCCGCGTCATGGAACTGGCCGACCGCGACGCCTTGTATCGCGCGCCGCAACACCCGTACACACGCGCGCTGATCGCGGCGATCCCGGACCCCGACCCGCGCCGCGCGCGCGCCCATCCGGCCAAGCCGCTGGGCGGCGAACCGCCGTCGCCGGTCACGCCGCCATCCGGCTGCGTGTTCCGCACGCGCTGCCCACATGCGCGGGCGCGTTGCACCGAGGAAGTGCCGGCTCTGCGTTCGGTCGGCGGAAGTCAGGTGGCGTGCCACTTCGCCGAAGAACTGACGGCGGACTGAGGCGACTTCACGCACAGAGCCCCTCGATACGATCGCTGCGCGATCACTCGGGGGGAACGGCAAAAGCAAAAGAACCTGAGCATATCCCAACCCGTTCATGCCGAGTGCCGCCGAAGGCGGTGTATCGAGGCACGCGCAGCGCATGATGCGAGGCCTGATGCGCTCTGTACGTGCATCCGCTCGATCCGGTCGCTGCGCAATCATTTCGGAGGAACGGCAAAGGCAAAAAGCCCGGGCGTATCCCCACCCGTTCATGCCGAGTGCCGCCGAAGGCGGTGTATCGAGGCACGCGCAGCGCATGATGCGAGCCCCCGATGCTCTCTGTACGTGCAAAGCCTCGATCCGATCGCTGCGCAATCACTCGGGGAACCGCAAAGGCAAAAAACCCGGACGTATCCCCGCCCGTTCATGCCGAGTGCCGCCGAAGGCGGTGTATCGAGGCACGTCAACAGGGGCAACGCAAACGCCGCGCGTGGCGATAAGCTATCGCGCATGAGCCTCCGCATCGAATCGCTGCACGGACCCGACATCGCCCGCCACCTCGACGCCCTTGCCGAGATGCGCTGCACGGTCTTTCATGACTGGCCGTATCTGTACGAAGGTACGCGCGAGTACGAGGCGAAATACTTGCAGGTTTACGTGAACTGCCCACGCGCGCTGGCGGTGCTGGTCTGGGACGGCGAGCGCTGCGTCGGCGCCTCGACCGTGCTGCCGCTGGTGGATGCCCCGCGCGACATGCAGCAGCCGTTCCTCGACGCCGGGCTCGATCTGGCGCCGATCGACTACTTCGGCGAGTCGGTCCTGATGCGCGAGTATCGGGGTCGCGGCATCGGCGTGAAGTTCTTCGAACTGCGCGAGGCGCACGCGCGCGAGCACGGCCTGACGAGCTGCGCGTTCTGCGCCGTCGAACGCGGCGAGGACGACCCACGCAAACCGGCGGACTACGTGCCCAACGATGCGTTCTGGCACAAGCGCGGCTATCGCAAGGCGCCGGCGCTGCAAACCACACTGTCGTGGCCCGATGTCGGGCAGACCGAGTCGACGCCGAAGCCGATGACCTTCTGGATGCGCTTGCTGGAATCCGCCGCGTGAAGCTCGCGCTCGCCCAATATCCGGTTTCCGAACCGAGCGACTGGCTGCAGGCCGCGACGCAGATCGAACAGTGGACGGCCGATGCCGCCGCACAGGGTGCCGAGTTGCTGGTCTTCCCCGAATACGCCGCCATGAGTCTGGCCGCCGTGTTCGACGATGCCACGCGCAATGACCTGATCGCCCAGGTCGACGCGCTACAGACGCTACGCGACGACTACCTTGCCCTGCACCTGCGGCTGGCGCGCCAACTGGGCGTGCACATCGTCGCCGGCAGCTTCCCGTGGCGGCTGAGTGATGATGTGGTCGTCAATCGCGCCTGGTTTTGCACGCCGCATGGCGTGGATTTCCAGGACAAACAGATCATGACGCGCTTCGAGCGCGAGAGCTGGAACATCGACGCGGCGACGACACCGCTCAAGGTGTTCCGCACGCCGCTCGGCATGGTGGCGATCAACATCTGCTACGACGTGGAATTTCCGTTGCTGGCCCGCGCGCAATGCGAAACTGGTGCCGAGCTGATTGTCGCGCCGAGTTGCACCGACACGCTGGCCGGTTACTACCGTGTGCGCGTCGGCTGCCAGGCGCGCGCACTGGAAAACCAGTGTTACGTCGCGCAAAGCCCGCTGGTCGGCAACGCGCCATGGTCAGCGGCGATCGACGTCAACACCGGCCGCGCCGGCGTGTTCGGCCCACCGGATCGCGGTTTCCCCGACTCCGGCGTGATCGTCGAAGGACGCCTCGATCAGCCGGCGTGGATTTATGCCGACGTCGATCTCGCGGCCGTGATGAAGGTGCGCAACGAAGGCCAGGTCTTCAATCATCGGCATTGGGCCGATCAAGGCGACACCGCACTCCCCGCCGTCGAAGTCGTGTCGCTACTGCCGTAAGCCCTGACGTCAACGAAACAAGCCCGCTGCACACCCGGTCACCCGAGGCGCGCAGCGGGCACTTCGCACCATGCGACTTACTGGCGTATCGCCACGATCACGTCACGCGTGCTCTTGCCGCTGGTGGCACCTTTGGCCACGAGCACCATCACATTGCCGTCCGCCGTCACGGCGCCGGTGATCTGGTCGGAGCCCTGAGTCGCCGTTACTGTGCAATCCGACGCCACCGACACGCTCAGGCTGGTTCTGGTGCTGTGATTCGCCGCTTCCGTCCAGAAATGCGTTTCCTCACCCGTCGCCGACGTTGAAATACCCAGGTCGACATCGCGCGTGGTATCAGCGTAAGTCGCCGTCCCGCCGTTTTGAATCTGCAGCTTACCGCGCGCGCTGGACACGTTGAGCAGCTGCTGGGTGCTGTCGAACGCAGGTCCATAGCCGATGGTGCGATACGTGCCGGCGATGGCACCGATGCTGCAGCCGCTGCCCTGCCGGACCGCAAGATACAGCTGCGACAACACCAGATTGCCCTCATCGCTGAGTTCGTTGAGCGCGATCAGATCGCCGTCGGCGCTCGCTTGCCCGGTGATGCTGTCGCTACCTGCAGTCAACACCACGCTGCCATCGGCGGCGGCCGAGATCGGCGCCGAGAAGCTCGATGTGCTGGTGTCGTCGACGAGTGTATCGGTCGTGCTCAAGGGCACGTCGGTCTCCGACTCCGTGACATTGAACGTCGCCGTGCCGTTGCTGATCGCCATCGAGCCGACATCGGACAGCAACAGGCCTTCCAGGTAGTCATTGTCCGCGCCATTCGACCAGTAAAAGCCGCTGCCGAGGCCGATCAGCGTGTAGCTTCCGGATAACGTCGGCGCACCCGACGACGGCTGCCGAAAGCCAAACAGCAGATTGCGATCACGAACCATCGTCACCTCGCCGCTACTCAGCGTGGTCTGCTCAGTCGAACCGGTCTCGGCAACCACCACTTCGCCGTCCAGCGAAACCTGACCGGACGCGCCGCCCATGTAGATCGTATTGCCGCTGAGCGTATACGGCGCGCTGCCACTCTCGTCATTGGTCCAGGTTTCCTTGGACACCCGCAGGCCGCCGGTCGCCACCGTCAGCCCCAGCTCGCGGAACTCCGACGAGCCGGACGGCGTCAGCCTGTCGTCACCGACATCGAGCGTCAGCCCGTAGGTGCCCACCGACACCGAGCCGTTGTCACTCTTGTCCGCACGGCCGCTCAGCGCGAACATTTCCGTCGCCACACCAAGCATGCCGTAGGTGCCACTGAAGCCACTGTTCGGCGTGACGGTCGCATCGTCGACCACCGCATCGACGTCGGCCACCGCGTCCTCGTAGGCGGCGACGGCATCGTCGACCGTTGTCGCGTCGCTGAGGTCGACGTCCTGATCCGACAGATAGCTGACGCTGGCCGTCAGCTGCGCCGGCGCGTAGTCGGCATAAGTGTGCGAACCGGCAGCCACGGCATCGGCCATGCTCCGCACCACCGCCTCCGTTACCGGATTGATGTCGACGGCCGCCGCCGACGCCGGTGCACGCATGGTGCTGCTGCCCTGTACGCGCAGCACCAGATTGCCCGCCGGTTCCGCCGTGCCGCTCAGCTCATAAGCGCCGCTGCTGTCGGTGACCGCCGAGCCGTACACTTCATCCGTCTGCAGATCGACCAGTTCGACCGTCGCCTGCGAAACCGGCTGCAGGCCGTTCACCGCCGCCGCAGCGCTCGGCACCATCAGCGACAACGCCCGATCCAACATCGACGGCGACTGCAGCATCGCCACATCGCTCGATGGTGCCGTCACCGTCCCGCTGTAAACATACGTCGTACCCGAACCGCCACCCGAACCCCCATCACCGGAACCACCGCCACCGGTATCACTTCCCGAAGACCCGCCACCGCCACCGCAGGCCGACATTCCCGCCGCCACCATGATCGCCGGTAGCCAGACACATGCTCGCTTCATGATTCTGATCCCCTGAACCCACTCGAATGACAGACATCGATGCACCGCCAGCGCATCGACTCCACTCGAACTGAGCATGGGAAAGAATGGCCACTCGGCGCAGCCCCCAAATTGGGGTTGGCCTACGCATTAGCCGCGTCAGCGACGATGTGGACGGCATCAATGGCCGTCACGAGATGCGCGGCATCGGCACAGCGTCAGCAGCTGCAACAGCCCCGGAATCAGTCGCTTGAAAGTCCATGTAGGCGGCACGAAATCCGTGCCTAAAGGACCTGAAGCCCGCCCAGACTTCAGTCACCCAGAACGATGACGCCCCAGCCAGCGTCCAAAGTCACGCGATGACGCGCCTCAACAGAAAGCCGATCATCGCGCCGATGACCTGTCCCGCGGACGTTTGAGAGGCGTTGTCTGCTAAACGGCTTTCAAGTGGCTATGAAAGTCTGGTCGGTCCAGTTACCCATGTCTCCGGACCTTTTTATTACCTATCTGTCCGGCAGTTCACACTCTCATTGCTCTGGTATGGTTCCTGAGCGCCACTCTTTGCATTGCTCAATCCCCGCAGGCAAAAAAAGAGATTTTTCTTTTGGAATATCAATGAAGCAGAAGCCTAGCATGTGGGCCTTATCGGTCGTGACCGAGGCAGTCCACGAGTCATCCGATTTAACCGTCTGTAGGAAGCCAAGGACGCGAAGATTATCGCCTACCTCCAAGACACCGTTTGAGTCCGAAAACAAGCTAGCCACCCAGATTGTCGTGGAGACTGGGGGAGGTAGCGAGACTTGGTACATGGGCTTGTCTTTGGGACCTTTGGCGATGCGGAGAATGACACCCTCTATTGCAGCGAGTTTGCCCAGGCGACTTTCAATGACGGAACCGTTTTCGAAGTAGCTCTGATTTTCTGCCGGGTACGCGCCCTGTGCATTCGCGTCGGTCAGCGCAAAACAAGTAACAGCAAACAGGAAAATACGGAATCGATTAATCATGGCTCTAACGCCAGGCTAACGCGCGGACCCGCCGGAGGCGGGTTCGTCGCGTTGAGCACCTAGTTGGACTGCTTCGCCCCACGCGACGCCTGTGTACCAAACTGGCCGCCTTCCCGGTGGACCGAACCAACCCCAGTCATCTAAGGTTTCTTGGAGCAGTTGCCGATTGTTGCCTAAATAACTGCTGGGATTTACAAGACTCACATACATAGGTTCTGGCGATGCGTAGTGAGCATTGACGGAACCAACGACCATCCCGTGAGGCCCACCAAAGTGAGGCAGATATGCGGGCCAGCGGTCACGACCACGGCCTGCAACCTCTAAGGCATGACATTCCACGCCAAGAGCAGCACATTCAATGCTGAGCCACGCTCCGAGCGCTTCCTCTTCTTTTGTAAAAGGTTTCATGCGGTCCAACGCCCCGGTTCACGCGCGGCCCGGCCGAAGCGGCGAAGCCGCGGAGGCTGGGACATCGCGTGGAACCGATGGTTGGACCGCGTTACACACATATGAGCACCTAGAGCTTTGTAGAAAGCCAAATAGCGAAGGAGGTTACGCCCCGCACTATGCCATGCAGTATGCGATATAACCCACCACTTGCACCGCCGTTGTTTACAGCGTGTTCTTCATGTGCCTGCTCATCAAAGCGGATGGACTCTACTGCGGCCAATGCCTCAGGGTCTGCGCTGGCCAGAAAAGCCACCTGATGCTCCAGATGCTCATTAACTGTATTTTCGATTGCTGACGTGCAGACCCAGATAGCCCTCTCCCCCAAAAGCGCCGTAATAGTGCCCAACACGAATCCGCCGAGCGCCCACAAGGTGATGGCGTAGCAGTGCCCGACGCCCCGGGCCTTTAGCAGCGACTCAAAAGCCTGATGATGGCGATACTCATGCTCCAGCATTTCTTGAAGGGCGGGAACGCATCTTCGATTCAAGGCTTTCGATACAAGCAGCTGCGCTCTGTAAATGCTGATGGCACCACGCTCCCCGGCGTGGTCTACGCGGAGGATCTGATTTACGGACCCAACCTGTGTCATGCCCTTTCTTCAGCGGTCCAACGCCCATGCTCAGGCGCGAATTTGCCATAGCGAAGCGAAGGCAAATACGTCGTCTGGAGTGCCTGGTTGGACGGCATCATTGCCAACCGAAATGCAGAGATAGAAGAACGCCGCCCACGAAAACGGCGGCCCCGATAACGACCCCAAAAAGTATGCGAAAGCCCGATGATGGATGGGCGGCTAATGCTCTCGCCGGTCGTGTGGACCATAGCCACTCAGAGAATGCTTCACCGAGCATGTATAGCGGCGGGCCGAATGCAATGAAAGCGACCCAGCCTTTCGCTGTGTGAGGCACCGATGGCCAGAACTGCAACGCAAGAATGCCGGCTATGACAAGCCAAAAGACTGCTACTGCCAGAGCAGTGCGACTGAATTTAGCGATGGCGCTCATACCCGCTTTGCCGTCCAACGCCTAAAACTCACGCGCGGCGAAGCCGTCGCGTGGAGTGCCTTGTTGGACCTCTCGCTGGTACGGTCGGGACACATAGGTAACAGGATAGTCGCCAGACATGGGTAACAGTCTGACGATAACGGAGCGCTTTGAC
>NZ_JAAVXB010000014.1 GCF_012241385.1 Solimonas marina
CGAGGAAGACACTGCGCTATCTTTCACCCGCAGAGCATTTCAACCAATGTGTTGCAACGACCGGTTGAACCCACCGCCGCGTACTTTGCCAAGGGGTAAGGGCGAAGTACGCGTTCATGCGCGTGCATATTGGGGAATTTCGCTTGAGCGCCATGTGCCGCGTGCTGGGCGTGCAGCGCAGCGGCTACTACACCTGGCTGCGCTGTGGGCCGAGCGAGCGCGATCGTGACGATCAACGCCTGCTCGGCCTGATCAAGCATCACTGGCTGGCCAGCGGCGCGGTATACGGCTATCGCAAGATCACGCTGGATCTGCGCGAAGCCGGCGAGCGCTGCAGCCGTCATCGCGTGCGACGCCTGATGAAACTCGAAGGCCTGCGCGCGCAGATCGGCTACGGCAGCAAGCCGCGCCATCGCGGCGGGCCTGTTGGCGTCGTGGAGAATGTGCTGAATCGCGACTTTGCACCGGAAGCGCCGAACAAGTTCTGGGTCACGGACATCACGTACATCCGCACCTACGAGGGCTGGCTGTTCCTGGCGGCGATCATGGATCTGTACTCGCGCCAGATCGTCGGCTGGGCAACGCAAGCGACGATGACGCGCGATTTGGTTTTGCAGGCGCTGCTGGCCGCAGTCTGGAAGCGAAAGCCAGGCCCGGGCGTGCTCGTGCACTCCGATCAAGGGTGTCAGTTCACCAGCGACGACTGGCAGTCGTTCCTGAAGGAACACCGGATGGTGCCGAGCATGAGCCGCCGCGGAAACTGCCACGACAACGCCGTCGCAGAGAGCTTCTTCAGTGCGCTGAAGAAGGAGCGGATCAAGCGGCGAATCTATCCAACCCGGCAAGCCGCCGCGTCGGACGTGTTCGATTACATCGAGATGTTTTACAACCCGGTCCGGCGGCATGGTTCCGCTGGCGATCTTTCACCGGTAGAGTTTGAGCGGCGCTACGCGCTACACGGCTCTTGAGTGGCTACGAAACTCTGGCCGGTCCACTTTGCAACACGCAGCAAGGCACGATCATTACTGGCATCACGTACAAGCAATGCCGGTTCTACATCAAAAACGGGTGGTTCGATCCCACTTTGACCGACGACAGTGGATCCACGGTCGCAGCCGCGCAGCCCACCGTGCCGAGTGTCATGCCGGGCAGCTGATCGTCCCTCACAAAAGAAAGCCCCGGAAGTCCGGGGCTTTTTCGTTGTGCCTGCTGCTATTCGTAGACCGTGCGGGTCTCGGTGTGCGCGCTCCTGCATCGGACGAATTCTTCATTGATCACGCCGCCTGTTATTGCTTTGCACTCGTTGATCGACTTTGGCCCTACGTTCGTCGTGATCGTTCGCATGCGCGGCGTCGCTGCGTGCGGCTTCACTGGTTGTGCAGGTGTGTGCCTAGGTATTGGTGTCGCTGCCTTCAGCGTTTCGCTGAACTGGGCGGTTGCTTCTTCGATCATGATTCGAGCTTGGTACACCTCGACGGCGTGCCATAGGGGTCGTGCCCGGATACGGGTAAAATTGGGTCATAGCGTGCTGCAACTGTGTGACACTGCAACAAAATCGTGTTCGCGGTTGGTCTTGGTCACCATCGTTCGTTAAGCTCAAAGCCGCCCTCTCTCTCGGATGGTGGCCATGGCGAATCTTGAGCGCACCGCGTACCCGCGGTTTCCTCGTGTGATCACGACACGCGACCTGCTCCGGTATTACACCCCCGATGCGGACGAAGTGGAATGGGCTTCGGGCTTTGCTCGTAGCGATGCGGGCCGCTTGGGCTTGATCGTGCTGCTCAAGACGTTTCAGCAGTTGCATTACTTTCCTGCCTTGGAGAGCGTGCCGGCTGAGATCATCGGCCACATTCGGACGGTGTTGAACCTGAAGCCAGCCACGGCGGCTGACTATCGGGGCTCCAAGACCCTCTATCGGCATTTCGCGGCCGTCCGTACCTATCTCGACATCCAACGCTACTACGGCAAGGAAGCACAACGCATTGCCGTGCGTGCAGCGTATGAAGCGTCCGAAGTCATGGACCAGCGTGTTGACGTCATCAATGCAACGATCGAAGAGCTGATCTATCGCCGGTACGAGCTGCCGGCGTTCTCCACGCTGGACAGGATCGCCGAAGCCGCGGCCGTGACTGCGCAAGAGCGCCTGTATGACAGCGTCAGCGCGGGTCTGACGACCGAACGTCGGGATTTTTTGGACAGTCTGTTGGCCACCGACTTCGCCCAGCGGCAGTCGGCTTTCCAGGCGATCAAGGCCATCCCCAAGCGGGCGACCAAAAAGCACCTCGAAGCCGTTCTCGATCAGTTGGCGTGGCTGAAGACACTGGGCGACGTGGATGATTCACTCCGCGATGCCCCCGTGAACAAGATCCGGCACCTCGCCCACCAAGCCGCTTTGCTCGATGCGGATGACCTCAAACGCACAGTACCTAGCCGGCGATACGCCCTGATGCTCGCACTGATTCACCGCATGCGGGTTCGCGCACGCGACGATCTCGCGGAAATGTTCATTCGCCGCGTGAGTACGCTGCACAAACGCGCCAAGGAAGAACTCACCGCGATTCAGATGCACCAACGTGCGATGGCCGAACAGCTCGTCGCGAAACTGGACGATGTCCTGGCGATCCTCGCGGAGGAAAAGGAAGACCCTGCTGCCGGACGTCGCATCCGCGCACTGCTGACGCCGGACGGCAATTTGGAGGGGTTACGCGAAGACTGTGCGGCGATTCGTCTATCGGGCGGTAGCAATCACCTGCCATTGCTCTGGCGTTTCTTCAGCAGTCATCGTGCAGTGTTGATGCGGCTTGCGCGCACGCTTGATTTCGTCTCGTCGACGCAGAACCAATCGCTCATGGAAGCGTTGGCCATCGTGCTGGCCAACGAAGGTCGCAAAGCCGAATGGGTTTCCGACGCGGTGAATCTGCAATTTTGCTCGGAACGGTGGCGCAAGCTCATCATGCGCTCTGACGATGGCCCGTCCGTCAATCGTCGCTACCTCGAAATGTGTGTTTTCTCGCACCTGGCCAGCGAGCTCAAATCCGGTGATACCTGTGTGGTGGGATCGGAGGCCTTCGCCGACGTCCGAGAGCACTTGCTGCCATGGGCGGAGTGCGAAGCGCGCCTCGCCGATTTTTGCGCCAAGGTCGATATTCCACCCTCAGCGGCGGCATGCGTCAGCGAGCTGAAACAACGGTTGACCGACACGGCGGCACGCATCGACGCCGCGTTTCCCGAACTCAAGGGAGATGTGGCGATCGGTGCCGATGGCGAGCCGGTGCTGCGTCGCGTCCAGGCGCGGGATATCCCGGCGTCGGTGATTGCCCTGCAGAGTGCACTCGGCCGTGAACTCCCCACGCGGAACCTCCTGGATATTCTGGCCAACATCGAGCACTGGACGCACTTCACGCGGCATTTTGGCCCGATATCGGGGCACGAGCCGAAGATCAAACAGGCCACCGAGCGTTATCTGCAAACGGTCTTCGCTATGGGGTGCAACCTGGGGCCCAACCAAGCCGCGCGCCATTTCGTCGGCGAGGTCAGCCCGCATATGATTTCGCGGGTCAACCGCCGGCACGTCACCGTCGAAAAGCTCGAAGCCGCCACTCGCGAACTGGCTGAGCTCTATCTGCGCCTCGATCTTCCGCGGCTCTGGGGTGACGGCAAGAGCGTCGCGGCCGATGGCACGCAATATGACTTCTACGATCAGAACTTGTTGGCGGGCTATCACTTTCGGTACCGCAAGATGGGTGCGGTGGCCTATCGTCATGTCGCGAATAACTACATCGCGACCTTTCGGCACTTTATCCCGCCGGGTATCTGGGAGGCCGTCTACGTCATCGAAGGCCTGATGCAAGCCAAGCTGTCGGTCGAACCCGACACCGTGTACTCGGACACGCAGGGCCAGTCGGCCACCGTGTTTGCGTTCACGTACCTGCTCGGTATCAATCTGTTGCCGCGGATACGCAACTGGAAGGATCTCGATTTCTTCCGTGCCGACAAGCAGACCCACTACAAGCACATCGACTCGCTCTTTCATGGCGCAATCGACTGGACGTTGATCGAGACCCACTGGAAGGATCTCCTGCAGATTGCTATCTCGATCCAGGCGGGCAGGATCGCCTCCCCGATGCTTCTGCGCCGGCTCGGTGCGAGCAGCCAACGCAACCGCCTTTTTCTGGCGGCGCAGGAGCTCGGGCGCGCCCACCGCACCGTCTTTTTTGTTGAACTGGATCGGTAGTTTGCCCTTGCGCCAAGAGGTCACGGCCGAGACCAATAAGATCGAGTCGTACAACGGCTTCGCGAAGTTCTTTTCGTTCGGCGGCGACGTGATCGCCGAGAACGATCCAGACGAGCAACAGAAGCGTCTTCGGTATAACGATCTGATCGCCTCGGCCGTGATCTTGCAGAACACCGTGGACATGATGCGCGCCCTTCAAAAGCTTGCTGATGAAGGTCTCGCGGTGTCGGGACACGACGTGGCCTTTTTCTCACCCTATCTGACCGGCGGCGTCAAACGGTTTGGTGACTATCGCCTTGACTTGAAGCGACCGCCCGAACCGTGGATTCGTGACCGCCTGTTCAAGGATGCCGCCAAAGCCGCGCGGGCGACGACCCTAGCAACGGAGCAAGCGAATGACCCAGCGATCGAATAGCACGGGGCGGATCGACGCCGCGTCGCCCCGCGGGGGTGTCGACGTCATAGGACTTCAAAAATTGCGCGCGACCTTTGATACGACTCACCTGTTGCGTGCGGTCGATGATCTCGACACCGTTCGCGCGGTCCTGGTCGATCCGGACGAATTACGCGCCGATCTTCTCCGGTTGCATGGGATGGCGCACACCCTGATCAACGGGGGAGCCTTATCCGCGACGAGCGTCGATGAAACCATCACCGAGTTGGCGGCAGACATTGAGGCCGAGCTGGAGAGCATGAGCGCCTTGCTCCTGACCATCCGACAACGGATACGGCCACTTCTGACGCTGACCCCTGACGATGGCTAATGGAGGAATGCAGACCATCTACCCTGCCAGCGATTGCAAGATGGTGCAGGTTGCTCGCGTGTCGTGATGGCACGTTTCGATCATGCCCCGCAGCTCGGCGGCCAGCGCCGCCAATTCGCGCTGCTTGGCTTCCACCTGTGCCAGATGCGTTCGTGCCACGCCATCGACCTGCTTGCACGACAGTTCCGTGCGTGAGGCAAGCGTGAGTAGGCTACGGATTTCTTCGAGGCTAAAACCCAGCGCGCGGCTGCGCACAATGAACTGCAAACGCTCGACGTCGCTATCGCGATAGTTGCGGTATCCCGCAGTCGACCGCTCCGGCGGCGGCAGCAACCCGATGCGCTCGTAGTAGCGTACGGTTTCCAGATGACAGCCGGTGGCTTTCGCCAGATCGCTAATGCGCACGGTGGTTGACTCCGTAGTAGCTACGGACTTTAGTCTACGCCGCACACCGCATAAGAGTTCAAGTGATGGCATGTTGCGACTGTGAATCAACCGGTCAAGCGTTGGCTCGCTCTGCGGCCCAGCGTCGCGTGTTATGGACGGTCTTATTCATCAACGTGGCGATCTTCGTGGGCGAATTCGGCGCGGGGCTTTGGGCTGATTCGACCGCGCTGCAGGGAGACTCCCTGGACAGTCTCGGCGATGCGTTGGTGTATGCGCTCAGTCTCTGGGCCGTGGGACAGGCCCTGCGGTGGCGGGCGGGGTCCGCTCTGGTGAAAGGCGGCATCCAGCTGCTGTTCGCGGGGATCGTGATCGCCGAAGTCGGCCGCAAGCTGGTGACGGGTGCCGAGCCCTTGACAGGTGTGATGGCGATCGCCGCCGGTGTCGCGCTCATCGCCAATCTCACCTGCCTCGCGTTGCTGACCCGATTTCGTTCGCACGACATCAACATGCGCTCGGTCTGGCTGTGCTCGCGCAATGACGTCATCGGCAATGCCGGCGTTTTGCTGACCACGGCACTCATGGCCTGGAGCGGCTGGACATGGCTCGATCTGGCTTTTGGCGCCTTGCTGGCGTTGCTTTTCGCGCGAACCGGTGTCGAGGTCCTGAGATCCGCGTGGCCGCAGTTTCGTTTGCACCCCTCGCACGTCCAGTGAACGCCATGCTGCCACCGAATCCCTCTCTGGCTATACTTCAACAATGATAACGACACGCATTCGCAATATCTTGCACCACGTCGCCGTGGCCGCCCTTCTGGTGTGGGGCATAGGCGCGCTGCCGGCACAGGCCGAGGACATCCCTTCCGCCGTCCCGCAGACCTGGCAGATGCTCGACTACCTGGCGACCGATTACGCGGGCGCGGTGAAGGATGGCGCTGTGATCAGCACGTCCGAGTACGCCGAGATGCGGGAGTTCACGGCGACAGCGCGATCGCGTATCGCCGCGTTGCCACCGACCGTCGCCACACCGGCACTATTGCAACAAGCCGATACGTTGGTGGCCTCGGTCGAGGCCAAGGCGACACCCGCGCAGGTGGCGACGCAGGCGCATGCACTGGCCGATGCGTTGCTGCAGGCGTACCCGGTGCCGACCGCACCGGAACGCGCTCCCGATCTGGCGCGCGGGGCAACGCTCTATCAAAACCAGTGCGCCGCTTGTCATGGCGCCACCGGACACGGTGACGGGCCCGCTGGCCTGCTGCTATCGCCCCGACCGGTGAACTTCACCGATCAGACGCGGGCCGATCAACGCAGCGCGCTGTCGTTGTATGAGGTGATCAGCCAGGGCGTGGCAGGCACGCCGATGGCGAGCTACGCGCAGCAACTCTCTTCCGATGACCGCTGGGCGCTGGCGTACTACGTGGGTTCGCTGGCTTACGCCAAGGAAGCGGTCGCCGGTGCCGATACCTGGCAACACGACACTGCCGCGCGAGCGCAGATCGCGGATCTGAAGGAGCTGTCGCGTGCGCGTGTTGCGCAGCTGACACCTACTCTTGGTGCAGAGCGTGCTCGGACGATCGTGGGTTACTTGCGAGCTCACCCTGACGTCATCCAGCAGCAGGCCTTGGCCGGCATCCCCCTGGCACGGGCGCGACTGGCGGCGAGCCTGACGGCTTACCGTGCTGGTGCGAAGACGCAAGCCACCCAGCTGGCGCTATCCGCCTACCTCGATGGCGTGGAACCGGTCGAACCGCAACTCAATGCACGTGACAGCGCGCTGCGCGCCCAGCTCGAAACGTCGATGGGTGCCTATCGCAGCGCATTGTCGGGTAACACTCCCGTGGAGTCGGTGGTGAAACAGGCCGATGCCATTGATGGTCTGTTGGTACGCGCACAGGAAGTCACCGCCGATGCGGCGAGCGATGCGGCCGCCATCTTCTTGGGTGCCTTCACCATCCTGGTTCGCGAGGGTCTGGAAGCCCTGCTGGTCGTGGTCGCACTGCTCGCTTTTCTACGCAAGGCCGCGCGACCCGAAGCGCTGCGCTACGTGCATGCGGGCTGGATCCTTGCGCTCGTGGCCGGTGGCATCACCTGGGCGATCGCCAGCTATGCGATCTCCATCAGCGGTGCCGGTCGTGAATTGACCGAGGGACTGTCGTCGCTGTTTGCGGCGTTCGTGTTGCTCGGGGTCGGTCTGTGGATGCACCAGAAGAGCATCGGTGGTCGCTGGCAGGCGTATCTAAAGGAAAAGATGGCGGCCGCGCTCAACCGACGTTCGGCGTGGTTCCTGTTCGGACTGGCCTTCATCTCGGTGTACCGCGAGGTGTTCGAGAGCATCCTGTTCTACGCTGCGTTGTGGAACGACGGCCAGGAAGTGTGGCTGCTCAGCGGCATCGCCGCCGGTGCCGCGGTGCTGGGGCTAATCGCCTGGGTGCTGCTGCGCACCAGCCGGCGGCTGCCGATCGGCACATTCTTCTCCGCCAGTTCGGCGCTGATCGCCGTGCTCGCCATCGTGCTGACTGGCAAAGGTATCGCCGCCCTGCAGGAGGCCGGCTGGGTCGCGGTGAGCGTGGCGCCAGTGCCGCATATCGAATTGCTGGGCATCTATCCGACCTGGCAATCCTTGTTGGCCCAGTTGGCGATTTTGGTGCTGCTGGCTGTCGGATTCGTGTTCAATATCCGTCGTGGCCGTCAACGACTCCCGTCACCTCCAACGACTCGGGAAGTGCTCCCCGATGCAGACTGAAGGCGACAAGACATGAGCGACTGCGGCTGCCACGTGCAAGCGACCAATGAAGCGGAACGCCGAATTCTGCGCGTCGCCTTGGGGCTCAATGCCACGATGTTCGTGGTCGGCATCGTCGCGGGGCTGATCGCCCAGTCGATGGGATTGATCGCCGACTCGCTGGATATGCTGGCCGATGCGAGTGCCTACGGCATCGCCCTGCTGGCGTGGGCGCGCAGCGCGAGCTTCAAGGCCTCGGCGGCACAACTGAGCGGAACACTGCTTTTGGTGCTGGGGCTAGGCGTCTTGCTCGGTGTCGTGTGGCGCCTTGTGATGGGAAGCCACCCCGAGGGCTTATGGATGACGGGCATCGCCTTGGTGGCTCTCGTCGTCAACACCACGGTGCTGCGCTTGCTGGAACGCTTTCGTCATGGTGAGGTGCATTTGCGAGCGACTTGGCTATTTACCCGGGTCGATGTCCTCGCGAACTTGGCGGTCATCGTCTCCGGTGTGCTGGTGCTTCTATGGCACAGCGCGGTGCCTGATCTGGTGATCGGTACGGCCATCGCCTGCTATGTACTGAAGGAGGCGCTGGGCATTCTGCGCGAAGCGAAGGAAGCGCGGGTTGCCGCCAGCGAATCGATCGTCAAACCATGACCGCTCCGGCATTGGGGCTTGGCCCGGTGGTGTATGCCGTTGACCTTCGACTGTTCCACGCCATCCATCCGTCTACACCGCCGTCGCCCGCGATGCTGCATCTGGCGCGCGGTCTGGCCGATGGGCCGTTGATCCTGACCGCTGCTCTCCTTGGGACGATGCTGATGTTTCCTCGGTGGTCGATGCGCTCGATCGCCCTGAAAGCGGTGGGTGTCGCTGCCGTGGCACTACTCCTGAATCTGGTCATCGGCGCTGTCTGGGATCGAGCGCGCCCCTTCGTGGCCGGTGTCGGCCAAGCATGGGTCTCCCATGCGGCGACCGGCAGCTTTCCCAGCGACCACCTGACCGTGCAGTGGGTCGTCGCCGGCATACTGTTGCTGAATCAACGCAGCCGAGTTTGGGGCATCGGGATCGCACTGCTTGGTCTGCTCATGGCATGGGCACGCATCTACCTGGGCGTGCATTATCCCGGCGATATGCTGGGAGCCCTCGCGATAGGTGGGCTGGCCATGCTGAGTGGCTGGGCTGGGGTTGCGAGCCAGCCCCACGCCGTCCAACGGCGGTGACCACGTAGCCGCGCATACTGTCGGCCTTCCACCGTGGCCAGCGTCGCCAGCGGCGCACGCGATCGCCCAGGTTCATCGGCATCGCACGCACAATGACGTGCGCAGGCTTGAGACAGGACGACGGTTCCCGCCGCAGCCACGCCACGCCGACGGGGAGTCATCGCGTGGAAGCGGCACCGGGCTCGCGGTTTGGCAAAGCGACTGTGTGAGGTCAAACCTTTTGCGGCTCCTCGCACCCCAGCCCGCACGACGTTGTTTCGACCTGCAGCGTCACGTGATGGATGTCAAAGCGCGCCTCCAGCATCTGCGCCAGCCGGAGCCGCAGCGCTTCTGCGTCTGATGCGTCGCCATCCATGATCACATGCGCCGCCATCGCCGAACGCGTGCTGCTGAGCGCCCATACGTGCACATCGTGCAGCGCAGCCACGCCCGGAGTGGCCAGCATTTCGGCGCGGACCCGTTCAGTATCGACGCCACGAGGCGTCCCCTCCATCAGGACATTCCCGGCCTCTCGCAGCAATGTCCATGTCCGCGGCAGCACCCACAGACCAATCAACACGGCGATGATTGGATCGGCAATGTAAAAGCCGGTGAACTTGATGATCAACGCGCCGATGATTACGCCGACCGAACCGATCATGTCGGCCCAAACTTCCAGATAGGCGCCTTTCACGTTGAGGTTTTCACCGCTGCCGGCCTTGAGCAATCGCATCGAGATGAGGTTGATCACCAGCCCGAGCACCGCGATCACCAGCATGCCGGTGGAGGCCACCGACGGCGGTTCGCTGAAACGCCGCACCGCCTCCCACAAGATGTAGCCGGCGACGAGGAACAGCAAGCCACCATTGACGAGTGCGCCGATGGCTTCCATGCGCGCGTAACCATAGGTGCGTTTCGCATCGGGGGGACGTCGTGCCAGGCGCACGGCGGTCAGCGAGATCGTCAGCGCGATCACATCGGTCGCCATGTGTGCCGCGTCCGACAACAAGGCCAAGCTGTTGGTAAGCAGACCGCCGATGATCTCGGCGACAAGAAACATACTGGTCAGGCCGAGTGCCCACCACAGCGGCGTCTCGTGCCTGATCTCCGTACCCACATGATCGTGCCCGGCATTCATCAGTTGTCTCCACTCACGTAGCTTCGCCACGCCATGCGGAACACCCGCCATGCCGAGCGCAGAAACATCAACAACAACGCCGACGCAACCAGCAGATCGGGCCAGCCGGCGCCGAAGAAGCCGACGCCGGCGGCCGCTGCCAGCACGGCGACACCTTCGAACACGTCATTGCGCGAGCATTCCCAGGCCGAGGCCATGTTGACGTCGCCTTTGCGGTAAGGCAGCAGCAGGCGCAGGCATGCGGCATTGGCGACCAGGTTCAGCAAGGCGGCGATACCGATCGCCTCGAAGATCGGCACGCCAGGATGCAGGAGACGCCAGCCAATCTGGATGGCGACTGCAAGCGCCGCACCAAGAATCAGTGCGCCCTTGAACAGCGCCACCCGGGCCTTCGCGCGGTCACTGGCACCAACAACCGCAAGGCTCAAGAGGTAGGTGAGCGCATCCCCAAGATTGTCCAACCCGCCGGACAGCAGCGACGACGAACCGCTGTAGATCGCCGCGGCCAGCATCATCGTGAAAGTAGCGAGGTTGATCGCCAGAACGATCATCAACACCCGACGCTGCCGCGCCTGCAACGCGGCAATATCGATGGTGGTGGCACAACACGTATCAGACATGAGCCGGTAACCCGATGGATTGGATGCATGCTTCAGGTATTGGAATCCCTCATGGCGGCGACCACTCTACGCGGCCGCCGCCGTGTTATGAAATGACACCGATGCAGCGACGTGAGTACTCCCGCTGCCCCGATTAGTCGTTATCCACACGCCCGTCGATCGGCCACGCCCGATCCACCGTGCTCTGGTAGACCCAGCCCGCAACACTCTGGCCGGTGCGTCCGTGCAGGCGAATCAGTTGTACGGCTCGATCCACCTGGTCGTCTTCGCAGAACACCTCCAGCTTGATCTGTCGGGTTACGCGTTCGCCCAGTTCCATCGAATAGACCTGTTCTTGCGCACTGAGCGCCGTCAACAAGCCCTTGACGTCACTGACGGACAGGTAGCCGAACCCAGCGTCCTCCAGGGCGTGAATGACGTCGACGACGCGGCCGCGGTGGATGAATGCCTTTACTTCTTTCATGGGGTGGTCTCCTTGGCCAGGCGCCGCGCGGCGCGTTCTTCGATCCAGTCATAGAGCACCGGCAGCAGTACCAGCGTCAGCAGGGTCGAGGTAATCAGGCCGCCCACTACCACGGTGGCGAGCGGTCGCTGGGTCTCCGCACCCACACCGCTGGAGAGCAGCATCGGAACCAGGCCCAGGATCGCGACGCTGGCGGTCATCATCACCGGTCGCATGCGCAACGCCGTGCCGCGAACCACCGCCTCCCGAACCGAAAGCCCTTTCTCGCGTTGCTCGTTCAGGAAGCTCACCAGCACGATGCCGTTCAACATCGCCACGCCGAACACCGCGATAAAGCCGATCGCCGAGGGCACCGACAGGTATTGCCCGGTGATGGCCAGTCCGACGATGCCGCCGATGGTGGCGAACGGTACGTTGGCCAGGATCAGCGCGGCGTACTTCACCGAGTTGAACGCGGTGTAGAGCAGCACGAAGATGAAGAAGATTGTCGCCGGCACGATTAGCGACAACCGTTTCAAGGCCCGCTGCTGGTTCTCGAATGCGCCACCCCATTCGCTGTAGTAGCCGGTGGGCAGATGCACCTTTTTGAAGATCGCGGCATTCGCCTCCTTGACGAAGCCGTCGATGTCGCGACCACGCACGTCCATCTGGATCACGGCGTAGCGTTGCAACTGCTCACGACGGATGAACGAGTAACCCTCGGCGTCACTGACCTCGGCCACCTGCGACAGCTGTACCAGTGCGCCACTGGCGGTGCGGATCGGGATGCGCTGGATCGCCGGCAAGGATGCCTTGTCGGCATCGTCCAGCCGGACTGTGATGTCGAAGCGTTTCACGCCATCGAGCTGCGTGGTCACGGGCTCGCCGCCGATGCCGTTCTTCACCACGGTCAGCACGTCGTCGGCGTTGAGGCCGTAGCGGGCCAGCGCGTCGCGATCCACCTTGATGCGAATTTGTGGCTTGCCGATGTTTGCCTCCAACGCCAGGTCTGCTACACCAGGCACCCCGGCCAGCGCGTCCTTAATGCGGCTGCTGAGCCGGTCCAGCTCGCCCAGGTCCTCGCCGTAGATCTTCAGGGCCAGGGTGGCACGCACGCCGGAGATCAATTCCTCGATGCGCATCTGGATGGGTTGGGTATAGCTCACCACGGCAGTGGGCAAGGCCGCCGACAATTCCTTCTGCATCGCCTCCTCGATGCTGTCCAGCGTTTCGCCTTTGCGCCATTGATCCTTCGGCTTCAGCGGCGTGTATACCTCCATGTAGTTCACGTCGGCGGTCTCGCCCTTTTCAGCGCGCCCGATCATCGCCAGAGTGGTGTCCACCTCCGGGAATTTCTGCTTGATCAGCGCCGACACCTGTTTGGAGATATTGATCGACTCATCCAGCGACGCCGAGGGAATCGAGGTAATGCGCCACATGATGGCGCCTTCCTTCAGGTTAGGCATGAACTCCTTGCCGAGGAACGGGAACAGCGCGAGGCTGCCGACCAAGGCTCCGGCGGCGATGCCCAGCACTAGCTTGCGGCGCGCCAGCGCCCAGGCGAGCACCGTGGCGTAGTGGCGTTTCAGGAATGCCACCAGCCAGGTGTCCTTCTCTTCCTTCGGCTTCAACACCAGCGCGGCGAGCACCGGTATCAACGTCAAGGCGAGAATCAGCGAGCCGGCCATCGCGAAGCTGATATTGAACGCCATCGGCTTGAACATCTTGCCTTCCAGCCCTTGCAGGCTGAACAGCGGCAGGAACACCACGATGATGATCAGGATCGCGAACGCCATTGGATTGGCCACCTCGCGCGCCGCGGCCAGCACCGCGGACGTGCGATCGACCGGGCCGCCATGCGCCTTGCGCTCGGCCATGATGCGGTAGGCGTTTTCCACCATCACCACGGCGCCATCCACCATCATGCCGATACCGATCGCCAGGCCCGCCAGCGACATCAGATTGGCCGACAGCCCCACCTGATTCATGCAGATGAAGGCAATCAGCATCGCCAACGGCAACGCCACCACCACCACCAGCGCGCTGCGAAACTCGCCCAGGAACAGGAACAGTACCAGTGCCACCAGGATCGAGCCCTCGATCAACGCCCGCACCGCGGTCTCCACGGCGGCGTTGACCAGCTCGGTACGCTCGTACACCGGCTTGACCACGACGCCGGGTGGCAGCGCCTGCTTGACCGTGTCGAGCTTGGCCTTGACCGCATCGACCACGCTCTTGGCGTTCTCGCCAATGCGCGCCAGCGCTTGGCCCATCACCACTTCCTTGCCATCGCGGGTCACGGCACCGGTGCGGGGCGCACCTGCTTCGGTGATCGTGGCGACGTCACGCACGTAGACCGGCGTGCCGTCTTCGGTCTTGAGCACGATGTTGCCCAGATCCTTCGCGTTCTGGATCAGCCCCAGTCCACGCACCAGATACTGTTCGCGCCCGACGTCGACGAAGTTGCCGCCGACCTGCGCGTTGTTCGCCTGCAGCGCCTCGATCACCTGCTTGAACCCGAGCTTGTGCGCGATCAGCTTCATCGGATCGATGCGCACCTGGAACTGCTTCTCCTGCCCACCCCAGGAGGTGACGTCATCGACGCCGGGAGCGGTGCGCAGGATCAGACGGATGGTCCAGTCCTGCAGCGTGCGCAGGTCCATGTCGTTCGGCGCCGTACCGGCGGTGGCACCCTTGAGCTGGTCGTCGGCGCGTTCGACGGTGTACCAGAACACCTGGCCGAGACCGGAGGTGTTCGGTCCCATTTCGGGCTTGCCATAACCCGCCGGCAGGCGATCGCCGACCTGTTGCAACCGTTCATTGACCAGCTGACGGGCGAAGTAGATGTCCATGCTGTCGTCGAAATAGACCGACACATACGACAAACCGAACAGGCTCACCGAGCGAATCTGTTCCACCTTGGGCAAACCGGCGAGTGCCGACTCCACCGGGGTGGTGAGCAGTTGCTCGACATCCTCCGCCGCCAGCCCCGAGGCTTCGGTGTAGACGTTGACCTGCACCGGCGTGACGTCGGGAAACGCGTCGATGGGCAGCTGACGCACCGCCTGGAAGCCGAGAAAGCCGATCACCACGAAAAGGATCAGCACCAGCACCTTGTAACGCAGGGAGAATTCAACCAGACGTTCCAGCATCATTCTTCTCCCAGCTGCGAGCGCAACAAGCGTGCCTTCAGGGCGAAGGCTCCCCTCCGCACATAGGTGTCGCCGGCCTTGAGGCCCAGGGTGACTACGGTCCAGCCATCACGCGTGTCGCCGACCATCACGGGGGCCGGCTCGAACTCGCCCTTGCCCTTGGCGATAAACACGGTCGGCTGGTTCTGCAGCAGCACGATCGCTTCGGCGGGCACCGCCAGCTTTTGCACCACGCTGCCGGCGGCGATGCGCGCCTCGACCAATTCACCCGGATGCAACAGATCCTTGCGATTGTCGACCTCGATGCGCACCGGCACCGTGCGCGTGCGCTCATCGGTCTGATGCGAGCGCTGCACGACCTTGCCGGGGATCGCGGTGTCGTGCACGAGGATGCGGGCCTGGGCATCGGGCTTGACCCGTTCGGCGTCGGCCGGTGTCATTTGCGCCACGACCCAGACCGAATCTTCCTTGACCAAGGTGAACAAGGTGCGGCCGGGCTCCACCCGCTCACCGACCAGAAACTCGTCGGTGGTGACGCGACCGGCGGCCGGCGCGAGCAACTCGAAGCTGCCATCCGCACCGGCCGACCCCTTGCGCAGCAAGCCGCCGATCTGGTCGTCGGACAGCCCGTAGGCGCGCAGCTTAGCGCGCGCCTGATCGCGCTGCACTTTCGCTTCGTTGTAGCGCCGTGCCGAAACCGCCTGTGGCCCGAGCGAGGCGATCCGTTGCCAGTCCTGTTCGGCCACGATCAACGCACCCTGTGTCTCGGCCACCTGCACGCTGGAAAGCACCACCAGCGGCGCGCCGGCATTCACCACGTCGCCAAGCTTGGCCTTGCGAGCCAGCACCTGCGATTCCACGCGCGGCGACACCAGTACGGTGGAATACGCATCGGCTTTCACTTCGCCGGGGGCTTTCAGTTCATCGGTCAAGGCACGCGGGGCGGCCTTGTCGAGGACAATGCCAGCGTCCTTGATCGCCTTGGCATCCAGCGCGAGCGGATTAGCGGGTGCCGGTTCCTGCGCCATGACGGGGCCGGCCAGTGCCGCCAGCAGCACCACGCCCAGCAGGCTGCGTTTCAGAAGAGAGAGATTCATCGGGGGATATCCTGATTAAGGCTGTCCTGAGTAGGGCCGCCCTGAGTGCGGCCATCGAGCCAGTCAGTGAGACGGCCCGCAGCGGTGAGGTAGTCGAACCAGGTCTGCCAGGTCTGGCTTTCCAGTTCCTGGCCGGACAACGCAGTGTCCAGGCTCTGCTTGAGCTGTACGAGGTAATCGGAGGTGCTGATTTCGCCAGCGCGCCAGAGCTTCTCCAGCAATGCCGTGCGATCCTCGAACGCGGCGGCGCGACCGCCGCGGAACGCCTCGGCGGCGTTGCGCAAGGCGGCATAGCGCGCTTGCACTTCCTGCAACCCCGCACGCAGGACAAACTGGCGCGAGCGCACGCCGGCGGCGGCCGCATCGGCTTCCGCACGGGCGGCCTCCACTTCCGCACGACCGGTGTTGAGCACCGGCAAGGGAATGGATACGCTCAGGCCAATCACCTGATCGGTGCGCGGTCCGCTGCGCACCTGTCCACCGGTCAGGCTCAGCGTGGGATCGGGGATGCGGGCGCGACGGGCGACTTGCACGCCTGCCTCGGCGCTGGCTTGCTGGGCACGGGACTGTCGCAGTTCGGGCAGCTCATCGACAGGCAACGGCGTGACGCTGCCCACCACTGGTGGCATGCCGGCTGGCAACGGTGGCAGCGCGGTCAGCTGATCGCCACTGATGGCCAGCAACTCGGCACGGGCCGCCGCTTCGTTGCTCGCGAGCGTGGCTTGTTGCACCTGCGACTCGCCCAAGGCCAGGCCGGCCAAATCGCGCTCGGGGCTGCTGATGTCGCCGACCTTCAGTCGCTGCGCGGCCAGGTCATCGAAGCGCTGCATCAACGCCAGACGACGCTGGCCCAGCTCACTCTGTCGGACGGCGAGTGCGGCCGTCGACCACGCCTTCAGCCAGCGGGCGGCGACGTCACGCCGCACTAGGTTATAGGCCGCCTCGGCGGCGCGCAGGTCGGCCTCGCCCTGACTGGCCCGGGCACGACGCTTACCGGACAGATCCAGCGGCAGACTGATGCCAGCCGTACGCCGATTGACGTCGGCGTTCTCCGCATCGAGTGACAGAGAGGGGTTGTACAGCGGCTGCGCGGCGGCACGTGCACGGGCTTGGGCCGCGTCAAGATCGGCCCGCGCGGCCTGCACCTCGGGGCTGGTTTGCCAGATACGACGCACCGCCGCCTGCAACGGTGATGACGCCAATGCTGTCGGCAGGGGAGCTACCGGTGAGGACGGATGAGTTACGGGGGCGGCACTGAGCATGGCCGCGTACAACAGACACACGGCGCCGATCGGCACCGAACGAAAAACAGACATGAAGCGATCTCCTGAAAACGGTCACGAAGCGACGAACTGCACCGGCGGTGGCGTCGCGTAACGGAGCGGTTTCAGGCGATCGGAGGGCGCAGCAGCGGGCCGGTCGTGGCCGGCGTGAATCCCGAATGGAGGGTGAGCGGTGCGAAGCGTGCTTCCATCATGGCGATGGGAAGCGATGCGCTGACGGGGAACGTCACCGAATGGGCACAGGCACAGTGGCAACTGCGCCCTTCACCCAGAAGACAGGAGTTCGCATCGTCAGCCGATACCGAACTGACGGCGGTGTCCGCCAACAGGGTGGTCGGGGCAGCAGCGGTCGCCGACGCGAATCGCGCTCCCGGTCCATCGGCCACGCAGATCGATCCGCTGACCAGTTTGATCAGCAACACGGCCACGGCCAACACCCACAATCCGCGGTGGCGGCGCAGGCGAGTCAGCAGTGATGGCGCAGACCGATACATCCCATGATTCTATACGACAGCCACGCTGTTAGACAATTTCACTTGGGCGCCGGTCGTGATGAATTCAGACAACCCCCTACCGGCACCGTTTGACCCCTATGAAGGATGGTCTACCCGCAGCACGACTTCTGTTGCTGGATCGGCGGACACGGCACGCTGCCGTACGAGCAGAACACGCAGCAGTCGCCCGCCTTGGGCCGGAGCAATTCGCCGCAGCCCTCACAGTCGTAGAAGAACTGGCAGGCGTCGGTCGGCATGGTCTCGGTGGCCTGATGGTCGCAATGCGGGCACGTCAGCGTGCTCTGCAGGATGGGCTCAACCGCCATGGTTTTGCGCCGTAGCCGGAAAACCCGCCTCGGTAACCGTGCGCGCCAGTGTCGACTCCGTCGTGCGATCGGCATCGAACGTCACAGTGACAGTCTCGGCCTTGAGATCGACCTTCGAGCTCGTGACACCCGCTATGCGGCTCAAGGCTTTCTTGATCGTCACACTGCAGCTCGGGCACGTCATGTTCGCCGCATGCAGCACGGCCGTGGTGGGTGTTGCCGCATGAGCCATGCCCAGCCCCAAGATGGCGACCATTACGAATAGCCACTGACGCATCGTTCGTCTCCTACAAAAACCAGCCAATGAAATAGGGAAACAGCAACAACGGCACGGTCAGCACGGTGGCTGTCCACAGCCAAAACCGCCGCCGCCGCAAGACCGTCGGCTCGACGCAGGTGCCCTCGGTGCGGCAACGCGACCATGGCCCATACAGCGTCCAGAACGCGAGACCAAGGCTAAGCAAAGTGGCCGCGATGAACCATGGACGCCAGGGATCGAGCGCCGTGAGATAGGCGATCCACGCCCCGCTGATGCCCAGCAACACCAGCACCAGCGGTACCACGCAACACACGGATGCCCCGATCGCCGCGAGCAGCGCGACGATCACGGCGGGTAGCGACGATTTGGCTGGTAACGTATTCATGAGCGCATACTAACTTCCGTACCCAACTACGGAGTCAAGCATGACTTCCGCCCTCACCATCGGCCGGCTGGCCCTGGCCGCCGACGTCCACATCGAGACCGTGCGCTACTACCAGCGGGTGGGCCTGCTGCGTGAGCCCGAGCGCCCGTTGGGCGGTGTGCGTCGCTATGAACACCAGGATCTGGCGCGTCTTCAGTTCATTCGACGCGCCAAGACCATGGGTTTCACGCTGGACGAGATTGCCGGACTTCTCCACCTCAAGGGCAAACGAGCCTGCGAGCAGACGCGTCGAATGACCGAACACAAACTCCTCGATGTGCGCCGCAAGCTGGAGGATCTGAAGCGGCTGGAAACGGAACTTATGCAGCTCGCCGACGACTGCGCGCATGCGCCGCGTGGGGAGCATTGCCCGACCTTGAATTTTTGGGTATCCGGAATCTACTGTGGACTGGGGTAAGCCGCGCTGTAACTCGTTCGTTCTCACGTTTGTGGATTTCCGTGGTTTGTGCCAAGTCACGGCAGGTCCCGAGGATGTGGGTTCTCGGAACGTCTATTCGAAGTAACCTGCTTCCAGAAGCCCACAGAGGGTAGGAATATGGGGGCCGTACTCGATTGTCCGGCTCTCTGTCGTCGTGGAAGCAGCAGCACGAGTGAATGTCAGGTAATCGGTCGCGGAGGTATCCGGTAGCGCAGGGGTCGACCGGGCGCGTTGTCGTAGGGGCTTGCGGTTCGGGCGGCGGGCCTTCTCGTCGTATACCAACCGGGCACGGATCACATCGAAGCTATAACCTCGGCCCATTCGATTCATGTCCTTCGCGAGGCGGTTGATGGACTCAGTATAGCCATTCGAGATGGGATGCTCGTAGTAATTGAATACCGGTTCCCACCAATTGCGAAGGGCGGTAGCAGTCTCTTTGAACTGAGGCGCCACCAACTCAGGTATGCCGTTTAACCACGCCTGGGCCGCTCTTTCAGCTTCCCGGCGACAATCATGCTCGTATAGGCGATGGAACGTCTCTTTCGCCTCATAGGCCGCCCCCAATGCTGGGAACTGTGCAAACCAGCGATCGAGAAGCTCACATTGAGCTTCGTCAAGATCCCGCTTACGCGCCAACAGCAGAAAACGGTCATCCTTTAGCTTGAGGCGAGTCCGCGTATCCAAGCCCTTGCGGATGAGCTTGCGAACCTTCTCCACGGCATCGTTTGCCATCCGAACGACATGCCAGCGATCAGCAACGATCAATCGACCCGGTAGCTGCGCATCAATCACCTGTCTATATACATTCCACAGATCCATCGTGACGACCCGCACCCGATGTTTATCCGGGAGCTGCTGAAAATACGCGAGCAGATCCGCCTTCTTGCGCGTCGGCAGCATATCGAACAGGGCGAGTTCGGTGACGTTAGTGATCATCGCCCGGTACTGGCCGATGATCTTTAGTTCGTCTATTCCAAGCACATCGGGCGTTTCGAATTTCACTTCCCGTGAGAGCCGTTCGACATAATCGTCGAAGATGTGCCGGATCGTGCGCTCGTCCACGCCGACATCGCGGGCAATCTCAGCGAAGGTGCGGCGCAAGCAATGTTGCTCGATGTAAGCGATCAGGCGGGAGGTCGCTTGACGCTTCGAATCCACATTGAGCAATCCACTGAATGTGGTTTTCCCGCAGCGCTTGCACCGATAGCGGCGCCGCTGGATCTCGATCAGGACACGCTTGCCATGCATCGGTGTGTCGATGAATTTTTGTGTTTGGCGCCCGTGCCCTTGCATGCCGTCATGTTGACATTGTGGGCAGCAGGGCGGCTCGGCCTGCCCATCTGCTAGCACTCGGTAATGATCGCCCAAGTCATCGATTTCCAAGGCCCGGAGCGGCCGCAGGTTCAAGAAGTCCTGAATCATTCTGGCTCCTTAGGACCGTATCTCAGCTCGTTCGCACACATCTATAACGTCGATCAGACTACGCTCACCGGCATAGTGCTTGGCTCACTGCCACCAGAACGTATCAAGGGGCGACGGGTGACAACCTGAAACTGCAGGCTAAGCCGATATGGGGGCGCTAATTCGGAGCATCATTCCGCCTCTCTTGCCGCTCGGCTGCCTGATTGCAATGCGCTATCGAGACACCTGACCCAGGTGTGGCGGCTTATGTGGCCGCCAACTTGGGTTCTCCAACCGAGCTCGCGGCGTGCATAGCCCCCAGGTGGTCATCACTTCGGGTGGTACGTGGGTACCATAGCCTGACGTAGGGCCTCGCGGACCGTGTCGGGTCGCTCCATAGGCAGGAAATGGGTGGTTCCGGGGAGGGCGTTCACTTCGGCGCAGGGCAGTAAGGCGTGCAGGCGCTGGCGTGCCCTTGGCGAGAACGTTGAAGCGCGTTCCGCGGCCAACGCGATCACCGGACACTGCAACCGACGGATGCCGGGCCAGGGGTTGTGTTCGGTATGGGCGAAGGTGGTGCTCTCCCACTCGGGCGCACAGGCCAAGCGAACGTGATCGCCACGCTGCACGAGGCCGTGCTGGACATAGGCTTCAAGCCATGCCTCGGGCCAGGTCTTGAAGCCACCGCGGCCACGAAAGTTGGCAAGCGCCGCGGCATGCGAGTCGAATACCCTGCGCCGGCGTGCCGCGCCGGCGGCCAGTGAGAACCGGTGCGACCGGCGAAGCAGCTTGGCCAGCCACAACTGCCAGCCCTGCCAGCGATCCATGATCGCGGGCTCCGCCAGTAGCAGCCCGTGGACCTTGTCCGGCTGTCGGGCCGCGGCCATGATGCTGGTGGTGGCACCGATGGAATGGCCGGCCAGCCAGACCGGCGCATCCAGGCCCTCCAACCAGGCGGTAAGATCCTGGTAGTAGGTTTCCCAGCCACGGAACTTCGCGATATCCGCGGCCTCGGCGCTGGCCCCGTGGCCGCGCATGTCCCAGGCCAGCACGTTGCAATCGCCCGCCAGCTCGTCGAGCAGCGGCCGGTACAGTCGACCATGGAAACCTGTCGCGTGCGCCCAGTGCAGAGTAGGGCGTCCGTCCGATTGCGGCCACCGCCACTGCACGATGTCCCGGCCGTCCGGGGCGGTGAAGCCGTCGCGCTCGATCACGTCGCGCGTCTCAGTAGGACTTGGGCAGGCCGAGGACATGTTCACCGATGTAGTTGAGCAGCATTTCGTTGTTGATGGGTGCGACCTCCATCAGCCGGGCCGAGGGCCATAGCGTGATGATGTCGTAGTCCCTGTCGAAGCCGTAGCCGCCGTGGGTCTGCAGCGCGGCCTCGACGGCTTTGACCGCGGCACGCGAGCCCAGCAATTTCGCCATGTTGGCGTGGGCGCCGGCGTTGCCGCCGGCGTCGAAGGTCGCGGCAGCCTGGATCATCATCAGCCGTGCGGCCTCCAGTTCGGCCTTGGCCTCGGCCAGCCGGTGCTGCAGGGCTTGGTAGCTGCCGATGGGGACGCCGAAGGGTTTGCGTTCGTTGGCGTAGGCGACGGCCTTTTTCAGCGCATAGTTGCCCAGGCCCACGGACATGGCGGTCACGAGCAGGCGTTCCGAGTTCAGCGCCTCGAACATGGCGGCCAGGCCCTCTCCCGGCTTGCCGATCAAGCGGTCCGCGGCGAGCTCGACCTCGTCGAAGAAAACCAGGTACTGCCGCTCCGGCCAACCGACGTCGATATTCAGGGGCTGCAGTTCCACGCCGGGCGCATCGGTATCCACCACGAACAGTGACATACCCTCGGTGCGGCGCTCGACCTCGCCGGCCTTCTGGGTGCGGGCCACGACCAGCATACGGTCGGCGTCCGCTGCGCCGGAAATGAATACCTTGCGCCCGGTCAGTCGGTAGCCGTCGCCATCCCGTGTCGCCAGTGAGGCCATCGCGAAGCTGTTGGTGCCGGCATCCGGCTCGGTGATGGCGAAGCACAATTTCTCGGCCCCGCTGATCGTCGGTTCGACGAAACGCTCGAACTGCTCAGGCGTGCCGTGGCGGATGATCGGCACCCGCGCAAAGCCGGTGAGCAGCAGCATGGGCAGCACCAATCCGGCCTCGGCCAGCGCTTCCATGAGCGCCACCAGTTCCACCTGGCCGCCGCCCGTGCCGCCCAGATCTTCGGGGATGGTAATGCCAAGCAGTCCGTATTCGCCCAGCGCCTCCCAGGCCTCCTGCGGGAAGCGGTGGTTATCGATGCATTCGCGCATGTATTCCCGGGAAAAGCCTTCGCTCACGATGCGGGCGGCCTCGCGGACATCGCGCATGCGCTCGGCGACGCTGGCCTGGTCGAACCCGATTTCGGTTGCAGTGCTCATCATGATCTTCTCCTCGCGGTCACCCGTCCGGGGCGAACAGGTTGCGTTTGCCGTCGTTGTGCACACGGCCCCTCCGGTCGAGAAATTCCTCGTTCGTCATGGCATCGAGCAGACCGGCATCGTCTGGCGTGTTGGCCACAAAGCGCCGGCCATCGCTCAGGCGGCCGAGGACGATGCCGTGAACCGGCCGGTCGGCGCGGTCGTGCATGACGGTGTAGGTCTCGATGCGGCCCTGGTCGTCGGCCTGCTCCACCGTATCCACCACGGGGCCGGCGTCGATCTCCGCTTGCAGACCGGCTGCATCGATCGGCCGCCAACCGCCGGTGGGCGGCTGTCCGCCGTAGAGCCCCAGCGAGTGCTTGCTCATGTACCAGCCCACGCCGCTGACCAGTCCGGTGGCGCTTCGGTCGGCGCGGATGCGGTTCATGATCTCGGCGATGGCGTGGGTGCAATAGTTGTTGCCGGGCCCGCCGTGGTAAGCCAGTCCGCCCGTGACGGTCAGCGGCCGGGGGTCATGCGCGGCGATGCCCAGCGCGTCGCGCGCCATCTGCACCGCGCTGGGGAAGCAGCTGTACAGGTCGAGGTGATCGATCTCGTCGATGGCGAGCCCGCTGGCCGCGGTCAACCGCTCGCCGCAAGCGGCGATCGCCGGCGAGCGGGACAGATCCGCCCGCTCGGACACGAACCAGCGCTCGTGGGCGTTAGCCGCGGCCAGGGGGTACACCCAGCGCTCGGGGTCGATGCCCAGCTGCCGGGCCTTGGCCGCCGACATCATCACCAGCGCGGCGGCCTGATCCACGGCGATGATGGCGTTCATCTGCTTGGTGTAGGGCGCACCGACCATGCGGTTTTTCGGTGTGCGCTCGGCGATATCGGCCGCCGATAGCGGCTCGCGGCGCCAGGCCTGCGGATTGCGCACCGCGACGGCATTGAGCCGGGCATACAATTCGCCCAGCATCTGCCGGTGCTCGATCGGGCCATGGCCGTAGCGGCCGCGCAGGGCCTGCTCGAACAATGGATAGATCTGGATGGGCAGATCCAGCCAGTGGCGTTGTTCCGTCGCATTGGTCGGCTCGCGGTCGTCACCGAGCAGCCGCGGGCCCTCACCGGTATTGGTGTCGATCACCCCGGACAGGCCGGCGCCCTTGCCGCGCATCTGCGTGGCAAGGGCCTCACCCCCCGCGATCAAGGCACAATCGAGCTCGCCGGCGGCGATGCGGTCGGCGTAATACCCCACCAGCCACTGGCCCATGTTGCCGCCGATGGGGGTGTAGAAGCGCTCGCCGGCATCGATGCCCAGGCGCCGCGCCAGGCTGGCCGGGGCGTCGGGATAGGCCGGTGCCAGTATGTTGAGACAGGTCAATGACTGGATTCGCTCCAGCACGCCGGGCACGCCACAGTCCGCGGCCGCCGCCCGGGCAGCCTCGGCGATCAGGCTGATCGGCGTGCGTTCGGCATCCGGCTCGCGCGCGGTGATCTGGCCGGCGCCGACCAGCACCGGGGTTGTCTGCTCATGCGTCATTATCGATCTCTTGATTGTCGACCGGCGCACCGAACAGTAACTGCACTCGGCCGCGGGCGATCGGCGCGCGGGTACCGACCTGCCGGCAGGTCACCTGCACCAGACTGGTACGGCGGCCCTGGCGAACGATCTCGGCGCTGGCAAAGGTGGACTGCGCCCGTGCGGAGCGCAGGTAGTCGATGTCGCAGTCCAGGATGCGCGGGCGACGACCTGCCGCGTCCTGGCTTTGCGCGGCAACACGCGCGGTGATCTCGATCAGCGCCCCCAGCACGCCGCCGTGCAGGGCGGGCAGCATGATATTGCCGATCAGGGCCTCGCGATACGGTAAATGCAGTTCGATACCGGTGCGGTGCTGTCCGATTTCGAGCCCGAGATGGCGGGCATAGGGGATGCGCGCCAGCAGGGTCCTCCAGGCGGCCCGTGTGTTGGTGTCAGTGCCATATTCGAGTGGCATCGATTGCCCTGGGGTGGTGCCGCTCATGCGCTGTTGTCCCCTTCTCCGGCCGCCTGGAAGCGTTTGCCCCGGGTATTGCGCATGAAGGTGGCCTTGCCCGTGGCCACCGGCTGCTCCCGGCCTTCGGAGAGGACGTCACAGTGGACGAAGGCGACATCGTCGGTGAGATGCAGACAGCGGGCCTGCGCCAGCAAGGCTCGGTCGCTGGCGGCCGGCCGCAGATAATCCATGCGCAGATCCAGGGTGGCGATGGGCGTCAGCTCCCCAGACGCGGCGAATACCGCAAGCCCGGCGGCCGAATCCGCCAGCGAATACAGCACGCTGGTGCAGATTTCCTCCGCATCGTCATCGGCGAGCAGCCATAGCTGCGGGGCCAGACGCATGCGGACCTGGTCGGCTTCCACCGCAACCACCCGCATGCCCAGGTCCCGGCTGTGAGGGACTTGCTCACCGAATTGGCGCGCCACAGCGACGGGGGCATTGTCTGGCGAGCCGCTTGCCCCGGCCATCAGTTGCGCGTCCGTTCCTGTTCCATCTCCGCCCCCATGTCGCCGCTCAGCTCATCGTGCGCCGCCAGCAGACGCGGATAATGCTTGCGATAAACGGCTTCCAGCTCGGCTAAAGGCAGGTCGGCGCGGGGGCCGTGATCGACCAGATACTCCATGTGGCGCCGCCCCACGGTGTCGAACTCGTGCATCAGCGCATTCTCGCGACCGTCGAAGTCCAGCGCCTTGACGCCGAAACGTTCGCATAGCTCGATGTTGAACGCCGGAGTGGCCTTGACCCAGCGCCCGTCGAACCACAACTCGGTATAGCCGTGGTAATAGAAGATGTCGGTTTGCATCAGCGCCAGCAGGCGTTGGCTGGCCAGGTGGTTTTTCACATCCGCCAGACCGATGCGCGCGGGAATGCCGGCGGCCCGGGCGCAGGCCGCCAGGAGCGCGGCCTTGGGCACGCAATAGCCGCTGCCGGCGGCCAGGGTGGTGCTGGCGCGCAGGTGGACGGGGTCGAGCGAGAATCTGTAGGGGTCGTAGCGGATTTCATCGCGCACCGCGTAGTAGAGCCGGACGGCGCGCTGTCTGTCATTGCCATCCCCGGCGCGATTGCGGGCAAAGGCCTGGATGTCGTCGTGATCGCTATCGATAAATTCGCCGGGCGCAAGATAATCGTGGGTGTCTGCATTCATGAAAACAGTGATTCACTCTAGGGCTGTGGCGCCTGCGGCCGAGTCCAGGATCACCGCAGCGTGATTCGTGTCGACGATGGAGCCTCGGGTAGATTGCGGATTACCCGCAAGGTCATTTTTTGACAACGAAGGGTCATTTGAAGACAACGGGAGTCGGCAGTATGTCTGGCTAGGGTGACGAGCCCGGTGAATGCATCCCTCGAAATCCGGCATCTTGCCTGTACTGCTCGGGCGGCTGCCCGAACCAGCGCTTGAACGCGCGCCTGAAATTCGCGGTGTCGTGATAATTCAACAGCGCTGCGATGGCCTCAACGGACAATCGGCTGTCACTCAAATAGTGGGTAGCCTGCTGGGACAGGATCTCGTCGCGGATCTGGCGATAGCCGCTGCACTCCTGTTTGAGCTTGCGAGCCAGGCTACGTTTGCTGATGAACAAAGCGGCGGCTGCTTCGTCTTCACTGAGCGTTCCGGGCGGGTGGGACAGCATCATCTGCTTGAGCCGGGTTCGGTAGTCCGGGTTACTGGTCCGGAGGCGCGCGAGCATGGCTTCGCATTGCTGCATGGCCAGGCGATAGTTTTCGTGGTTGGCGGAGGCGTTTGGTTTCCGACACAACGCCACCGGGAATGTGACCTTCAACTGCTCGCAGGAGAAGTAAAATGGCCCCGGTAAATAATCCGGGTAGATAGCCTCGTAGATAGGGGCCGAATGAGGGAAACAGACCTCGGCCTCATGCATCGGCCGACCGACGATGAATTCGCCAATTTCAAGAAATGCCTTCACCACTGTATCCGCCAGGCAACGCGCAATAGCCTCATCGAGCGGGACCTGGAAATTCGCCAGGCATTCCAGGCGATCCTCAACCTGTTGCAGGTGCAACTGGATGAAGCTGGCGCGCGTGGGCATGAATTCGTGAAACGCTTGTAGCGCGGTAAGCAGGTCGGGGCTGCTATAGGCGACAAAGCCCATCGCACCATGGGTTGCCGGCGTCAGGCGCGCGCCCAGCCGTAATCCGAACTCCGGCTCGCCCGACAGTTCCAGCGCGTTGCGCAGAATCCGGATCTGCTGGGTCGCGGTTAGTAGGCTGTCTTGGCTCAGCAACTGTGCAACGTCGAGTCCGGTGCCGCGCAACAGTTCGGGGAGTTGGCGCGCCGACAGGCCAAGTTCACGAGCGATCAGCCGAGAGTAATTCGACGGAATATCGGGTTCGGCGGTTTGCGAATCCGCCGCGGGCTGCGTCGTTGCCATGGGCGTTCCTCCACGTTGGCGGCAAGTGTCTTCAAATGACCCTGCATTGTCAAAAAATGACCTCGCCGGGATGCCGTGACGCAACCATCATCCAAAGTAGACAGGACTGCAGGAGAAGGGCATTGGGCAAGATCACCTTTATCGAGCACGACGGCACCGAACACGTTGTTGAATTCGAGGCGGGCGCCTCGCTGATGCAAGTCGCCGTGAATAACGCCGTTCCCGGCATCGACGCGGACTGTGGGGGCGAGTGTGCCTGTGGCACCTGCCACGTCATCCTCGCGCAGGAGTGGTTCGCAAAGACCGGCACGCCCGGTCCGGACGAAGAGCAGATGCTGTCCATGACACCGGAGCGTGCAGAAAGCTCGCGGCTGGGCTGCCAGGTTCAAACCACCGAGGCGATGGACGGCATGACCGTTCGGCTGCCCGAGTTCCAGATGTAAGCGTGGAGAACGCCATGTCAACACAATTGCAAGCAATCGATGTAGCCCAGACCCGGCTGGTCAACGCCACATCCAGAGTGGTGCCGATGCATTTGCAGATCCAGGCACTGAAGTTGCTGGTGAGGGCGAAGAAGAGGATCTTCGGCCCGCGCAGGCCCCCGGTCCACTTCGTTGAAGCGCCCGTTCCCGATGTCGGCACGCTGGCGCTCGAGGACATCGACCTCAGCAACCCCTTCCTGTACCGACAAGACCAGTGGCGCGCCTATTTCAAGCGGCTGCGTGACGAGGCGCCTGTGCACTACCAGAAGAACAGCCCCTTCGGGCCGTTCTGGTCGGTGACGCGCTATGAGGACATCCTGTTCGTGGACAAGCATCACGAGCTGTTTTCCTCCGAGCCGATCATCGTGCTGGGGGACTTCCCGGAAGGGATGCCCGTGGAGATGTTCATCGCGATGGATCCGCCCAAGCATGACGTGCAGCGCCGCTCGGTCCAGGGCGTGGTGGCGCCGCAGAACCTCAAGGAAATGGAAGGGCTGATCCGCAGGCGCACCGGGGATGTGCTCGACAACCTGCCCCTGGATGAGCCCTTCAACTGGGTGCCGGTGGTATCGAAGGAGCTGACGGGCCGCATGCTGGCAACACTGCTGGATTTCCCGTATGAGGAACGGCACAAGCTGATCGACTGGTCCGATCGAATGGCCGGCACGACAGCGGCGACCGGCGGTGAATTCGATGATGAAGAGAACATGTTCGAAGCCGCCGCCGAGATGGCCTGGGCTTTCTCCCGGCTGTGGCGCGACAAGGAGGCCCGTCGCGCGGCGGGGGAGCCGGCCAGCTTCGATCTGATCAGCCTGCTGCAGAGCAGCGACGACACGAAGGACATGATCAATCGTCCGATGGAATTCATCGGCAATCTGGCGCTGCTCATCGTCGGTGGCAATGACACCACGCGCAACTCCATGAGTGGCGGAGTGCTGGCCCTGAACGAGTTCCCGGAGGAATTCGCCAAGCTGAAGGCGAACCCGGCGCTGATTCCGAGCATGGTCTCGGAAATCATTCGCTGGCAGACCCCGCTGGCACACATGCGACGGGTCGCCACGCAGGATGTGGAACTGGGCGGCCAGACCATCAGGAAGGGCGACAAGGTCGCGATGTGGTTCGCATCCGGCAATCGCGACGAACGCAAGTTCGAGGATCCCGATCGATTGATCATCGATCGCAAGGGGGCACGCAACCATCTCTCCTTCGGCTACGGCATCCACCGCTGCATGGGCAACCGCCTGGCCGAATTGCAACTGCGCATCCTCTGGGAGGAGCTGCTCAAGCGCTTCGAGAACATCGAGGTCGTCGACGAGCCCGAGCGGGTGCAGTCCAACTTCGTGCGGGGCTATTCGAGGTTGATGGTGAAACTAACGGCGAATCCGCAGTAGGCCGGGTAAGCGTCAAACCGCCGGCACATCGCCGAGCGCAGTAGTTTTGCAGAGTTGCTTGATCGATCCATCCGAACGGGGTTTCGCGGCCATTGTGGCTACTGCATGACCCTTCGGGGTAAATGCGAGGTCGTCGCCAGCACGGCGAAAGTGTCTGCGCGATCGTCCGCCAACCGCAGGCACGGTTAATAGAGAGAGGCCATGGCGAACAAAGGGAAGGATGCGACGGTCATCGTTGGCGGCAGGCACGCTTCTGACGACCCTCATTCAGAAGCAATGGCCGCATGAGGCGGTCCTCATAAGCGACGAGCCCCTTCCGCCGTACCAGCGTCCGCCCCTGTCCAAGGACTACCTGGCGGGCAAAACGGCACGTGAGTCACTGTACCTGAGGCCGCACTCGATGTACGAGAACGCAGGCCACCGACTGCGGCTCGGCGAGCGCGTCGAGCGCATAGACCGGGTCAACAAGACCGTTGAGCTGTCGGACCAGAGCACCCTGGGGTACGATCGACTTGTCTTGGCCACTGGCGCACGCGTTCGACGCCTAAACGCACCCGGCGCCGACTTGGAGGGCATTCATTATCTGCGCGACATAGCAGACACGGATGCCCTGCGTAGTCAATTGAGCCCGGGGCAACGCTTGGTCATCGTAGGCGGCGGCTACATCGGCCTGGAGGTGGCCGCCATCGCCGTCAAGGGTGGCCTCAAGGTCACGGTGCTGGAAGCCGCCGGGCGCGTCATGCAACGTGTCACAGGCCCTGAAATCTCGGCATTCTTTCTCGCCAAGCACCGTGATGCCGGCGAGGAAGTGCGCCTGGACACCTCGGTAATCGGCTTCGAAGCCGACGACGACGGCCATGTGGCCGGCGTGGCGGTGGCGGACGGCAGCACCGTGCCGGTCGACGTGGTGCTCGTCGCGGTCGGCATCACGCCGGAAACCGCCCTGGCTGAATCCGCCGGTCTGCCCTGTGATGACGGCATTCTCGTCGACGAGTATGTGCGCAGCGGCGATCCCGCCATCCTGGCGATTGGCGACTGCACCCGCCACAGGAATGTTTTCTTCGAGCAGCCCCAGCGGATGGAGTCAGTCGCCAACGCGGTCGATCAAGCCCGTACCGCGGCGGCCACCCTGATGGGGGACGACAAGCCCTACGATGCCGTCCCATGGTTCTGGTCAAACCAGTACGACGTACGCCTGCAGATGGTGGGTCTGTCCAAAGATCATGATGAGCGGGTGGTGCGGGGCAACCCCAGGGACGGGGCGTTTGCGGTGTTCTATATGCGCGAAGGCCATCTTGTCGCTGTGGATGCGGTAAACCTGCCCATCGCTTTTATGGTGGGGAAGAAGCTCGTCTACCAGCACAGAGACGTCGATGCCGAGGCATTGAGTGATCCCGATATCGAATTGAAGTCTTTGGTCTGACGCATGCCGAGACTGCCGTCCGTGAACCTGGAGCCCTCCCGCGGCATGGCAGCGGAGAGTCGGGTATTACCTTCTATTCAAGGCGGAGCTTGTCCTGTGCATCGCTCTCTCGACGGCATCGGCTGAGTAAATCGAGGTGCATGCCGATATCCCATCCGGCCTGGGCCACATTACTATCTGCGTGACGGGACAACTCAACGACTTCTTGCATAAAGTCGGGACTGTATCTTGTTCGCTAGGGATATGGGTGTCCTTTTCAGACACTGTGGTCTGTTTCTTAAGTGTCCGTGACGGAGAATTGAACGTCACGCTGTGTTCCAGTTTACGACCCGACACTCACACAGGGATTGCCCACATACCATTCTATTTTACAGATTACATGTCACACGCGGAGTTGTCATCGAACCCACACTGTATTCCGGATACCCGAATTTTTTGCATCAGACGTAGCGCTTATCGGCCTGTGACGTCTGCGTACGGCGTGGTGCGAACCTCTGAAATGAAACTTCGGACACGTGCCAGTGGGCCGATGAGGAATAGAAAAGCGAAGAAGAAAGTATCTTGGCACTCTGTTACGAGCCAGATGGCACCGAACCGTGGCTTCCCAATCTCTACTCCCCCGCTGGAGCAGCCGTTTAAGCGACGCGGCCCCGCCAACAGACCAGTGATCAAGGATATGTATTCGATCCATATCCGTGGGTTTTGCGCTGGCGGGCTAGCTGTTGACTCTGTTGACTGGAACCTCCGCGCTGAACCATCCGATGGACAGCGCGGTCGCCAGCGCTTGAACCATGACGAAGATGCCAAGCGCCATCCCGAACCCAAGCCGAAGCGCCTCGCCGAACAGGAGGCTACCCACGCCGAATCCAGCGAATAGTGCGAAGACGTTCAAGCCCATCGCCTGTCCCGGGCGCTTTCCTCCAAGCGCGGTGACGATGCCCCCGAAGAGGGGCTGCGTCATGTCGTAGCCGAGAGAAAGGACGGTCACGGCCACAATCGCGAGTATCAGGGGACCGTTGAAAATCAGGGTAGCTGCACCTAGGGCACCCAACCCAAGCCCGATGGGCAACAACCTGGCGCGCCCCCAGCGGTCGGCGGCCCGGCCGATCAGCGGGCCGAACAAGAAACCAGGAATCCCGTAGCCGAGCAGGGCTACACCAATCCCTACCGGGCCAAGACCGTAACGCTGCTCGAAATAGACACCGAGCCACGTGAAGACGCCAGAGTGAAAAATCGAATTGACGAAAACATAGCCATAAGTGCGCTGCCCCCGCGGAGTGCCGATGAGATCGCGATATCCGAGGAATAGCTCTCCCATCGTCTCGGGAACAGCCTTCCTCCTCGACGAAATAAGTGAACGGCGGAGCAGCAGCACCACGAACACACCCACGGCGGCCAAGGCGACCAAAACAAAGAGGCCGCGCCAACCAAGCAGAGGCTCCAGCACGGCACCGAAAGTCGAGCCGAAAGCCATGCCACCGGCCATTGCTCCGAACAGCCAGCCGAGGGGCCGTCCACGTTGTTCGTACGGATACAGGCTGCCGATGAGCACCACGGCGAGCGGCACGACGCCACTGGCACCCAGGCCGGTCAGGGTACGCCACAGGGTCAGCTGCGCGATCGATTGCGCGCCTGCGGTGAGTGCCGTAAGCACCGCGAACATAGCCAGCGACGCAAAGATGAGACGCTGAATGCCGATTCGATCCGCAAGGAGACCAAAGACCAGCGTCGCCACGCCGTAAGGGATGAGGTAAGCGGGAACAATCACGCCAATCGCTTGGATGGACGTTCCAAAGCTCGTCGACAGCACCGGAATGATCGGCGCCACCATGTAAGCCTGAAAAAAGATGATAAAGGTTGCCAGCGCAAGCGCCCTGAGCAGGCGTTCGCGTTCGTCGCTTGTGGTCAGCATCAGGTTTCGCCTATGTGCGCAATCAAATCATTCGAGATGGGCTGTCTGGTTCGCTCTACGGGAAGCTCGTGTCCTTGACGTCAATTCAGCTCGCCAAAGCCGGTAACCAGAAGAAGTACGCATTGAGCATGTACAGCCCCGTAGCGATGAGGGTCGCCGCACCGGCAATTTCGAAGACACGACGGTAGGCCGAGACGAACCGGAGGTTCTCCAGCCAGCCCAGCGACCACGCACCCACGGCCAGCGGTACGGCACGCCCCAATGCAAAGGCCAGCAACAGCAGTGCGCCAAACCAGGGCGATCCGAGACTTGCTACCACCCCCAACAGCACGGCCAACGCCGGCGTGCATATCGGGCAGATCGCGATTGAAAAAGGGATGCCCAGAAGGAACGCGCCGAAGGAACTGTTCGGGCGCTTCACTTTGAAGGTGAATGCAGGCAGCGGAATGCGTAGCCATCCCGGCCACATCAGTCCGAGTACGATCAGCACCGGACCGATCAGCACGCCCCACTTGCGATCCAGCAGCTTCTGCACGCCCAAGCCGCCGAACCCGGCGACGAGGCCGAGCACGACATGGATCACGATCATCCCGAGAATGAACATGGCGGCGAAGACGAACGCCTGCCGGCTCGTGCGGGCTTTGGTCACATAGGCCAGCGAGACCGGGATGGCAGCCATCGCCACCGGGTTGAAACTGAAAACTAGGCCCGCAAGAAAACTGGTCACGACGGCAGCTATACCCGCATGTTCAAGAGCGAGGCGAAGCGAGTCGACGTCCACGTCAATTCACTTCCTTGCAGCGTTCGGAAAGCGCTGCACAGAGCTGCCGTCGGGTGGGCAACGATGTGAAGACAAGCTCGCCGTCGATGGCGACCGCCGGCAGCGTCAGAACGCCCAATTCCACAGCGTAGTCCAGCTCATCGAGCACATTGAGTTCCCGCCAGTCCAAGTCCGCGACGATCTCAAATGCAGCGACCTTGAGGCCAGCGCGCGCCTCGGCACAGCGGGCGCAGCCAGGCGAGTAGAAAAGTTCGAGCTTCATGCAGTCATCGGCCGGCCGTCGTTGCAATGTTGGCTTTTTCCAGCCCAGCGAGGATCGGGCACTCGACGACGGGATGACTTTCCTCGCTGCAATCGTTGATCAGTTTGTCGAGTGCTTTCGACATTGATTTCATGAGCCGTATCTTGCCTTCGATCTGCAACTTTTTTTCGACGGCAAGTCGGCGCACGTCCCCGCAGCATGCGGCCTGCTCAGATCGCAATGTACAAAACGGCGCGCACCTGCGCGGCAACACCACAGATGTTGATCGACTGACGCCAGCCGACTTGCACGGCCGCGCCGTAGAAGCTGCGCAATAGCACCACGGGCCTGCTCACTGGCACCGGCGATCTGCACACCGCCACCAAGTCGCTGCGCAGCTGCGCCAGCTTACTGCGCACTGGCGCCACGTCACTGCGCACCGGTACCACGCTACTGCGCCTCTCCGGATTTCAGCTTGCGCATCGACTCGCCCTTAAGCGCGATCTTCAGGCTGGAATGCACGAGACGATCCAGCAGAGCGTCGGCGAGTGCCGGGTCGTTGATGAAGCCGTGCCATTCCTTCACCGGCATCTGGCCGAGCACGATGGTCGAGTGCGTACCGACCCGATCGTCCAGCAGTTCCAGCAGATCGGCGCGACCGCGATTGGTGAGTCCCGTCAGCCCGAAGTCATCGAGGATCAGGAGCTGCACCTTTGCCACATCCTTGCGCAGCTTGACGATCGATCCGTCCTCGTGCCCGATCGCCATCTCCTCCAGCAGCCTCCCGAGACGCCGATATGCCACGGTGATTCCCTTGCGCGCTGCCTGGACGGCCAGCGCGCAGGCCAGCCACGTCTTGCCGGTGCCGGTCGGGCCCGTCATCAGCAGGTTCATCTGCTTGTAGATCCAGGCGCAGGTGAGCAGATCGGCGAAGGTCGGTTTGTCGATGCCGCGTCCGGGCCGGTAGTCGACGTCTTCCGGCGCCGCCAGGAATTTCAGTTTCGCGTAACGGAGGATGCGCTTGAAACGCAGGGTGTCGCGATGACTCACCTCCGCGTTCACGAGCATCTGCAAGCGCTGCTCGAAGGCCACGCCGAGGAAAGCAGAATGCGACATCTGCTGATCGAGGCCTTCGGCCATACCCAGAAGGCGGAGTTCACGGAGCTGATGGGCGAGATTCATGATGGTCATTTCGGGATTCCTCAGGAGTCGTAGTTCTGGGCGCCGCGCACGTTGTCGTGGCCGGGCATGGGGGCATCGTCATTGGCTCCACGCAGCGGAGCGCTTTCCATCCGGCGTTCCAGCATCGAGCGCACGGACGACACCGACGTGGTGGAAATCCGCATGGCGCGATGGCAGGCGGCATCGAGGCGTTCCGTGCCGTACTCCTTGGCCATGCCCCGCAGGCCACGCATCGCCTGCATCGACAGCGCCGGCCGGCGGTGGGTGTCGATGTGCTTCTTCACGAAGGCGGTGATCCACGGCCCAGAGCGTTCGGCCCATGCGATCAGCTCAGCGCCCTGATCCTGCGCGTAGGCCCGATGAGACGCAGGCTGATGTTCCGGCAGCGTTGTACAGCCGCCCTTGTGTGGGCTGCACAGGTGCGTGGCAATCGGAAAGTGATCGTCCTTGGCGTAGACCTCGATCTGCCGCGCGGTGGCGCGAATACGGACCTTCGACCCGATGTAGGTGTAAGGCACCGAGTAGTGATGGCCGTCCCACAGGACGTGGTAGTCCTGCGCCACGGTGACATTGAGCTTCCAGTCGGCGTATTCGAAGGGCAATTCGGGCAGCGCCTTCAGCGCCGGCCGGTCCAGCTCGTCGAAGAGCTGGTTGCGGCTCTTGCCGCCATGGCCGCGCATCGGCTTGTCGTTCATGCGCACCAGCAGCTCGGCAATCGCGGCATTGAGTTCCTCGATCGACGTGAAGACCCGGTTGCGCAGCCGCGCCAGAATCCAGCGCTGGGCGAAGCGTACGCCCACCTCCACCGCGGCCTTGTCCTTGGGCTTGCGTGCGCGCGTCGGCATCACGATGCAGTCGTAGTGCTGCGCGAGCTTGGCGTAGGTGTAGTTGATGATGTGGCCCTCGGCCACCGTCACCCGGTCCACCGCGGACTTGAGATTGTCCGGCACCAGCAGATTGGGCACGCCCCGGTAGAACTCCAGCGCGCGGACGTTCGCTTCGCACCAATCGGGCAGACGCTGGGTCCGGCTCGCGTAGGCGAAGGTCTTGCGGCTGGCGCCCATCACCGACACAAACAGCTCGACCGGCGTCCGCTCTCCCGTCCTCGGATCAAGGATGCTCGGGCGCTTGCCAGAGTAGTCCAGAAACAGCCGGTAGCCCGGCGCATGCGGCTGGCGCATGACGATGCCCAGCGAGCGCTGGTAGCGGTCATAGCGGCGCCGGAATTCCGTTTCCGACATCGCGCCTTCACCCGAAACTCCGGCGTACTCCTCATGCAGGAGCAGCACCGTCACGCCGGGCCGGCGCAGTTCGGCATGGACATGCGCGAAGTCGGGCTCGACGAAGGCCTTGCGGGCGAGCTGCCGGCCGTTGTTCAGCCGTTCCTCGATCGCGCGGTCGGTCAGCGCCGCCACGCCGTTCCAGTCCAGCCCTTCCTCGGCCAGACGGGTTCGATAGCGCCCCGCCGTGTTGGGGGCAATTTCCGCCGCTCGTGCGACTTCCCGGTTGGAGAAGTCGGTGGTGAGCAACAGGCGACACACCTCTCTGAGGTTCATCCTGCGTTCTCGATCAATCCCTCGGAAAACAAACAAGGGCGTGGGAAATCCCACCCCGGCGTCGGGCCGAAAAGCCCCACGGGAAGCCGGAATTCCGGCTGCCGGTCTTGACACCCCGGAAGGCAGAAACGAGAATGCAGGCTCAAGGTTCTGTTGAAAGCTGCACAAGACCCACGCCCTGGCAGGCGTGGGTTTCTCATTTCCGCTGCCCGAAACGTACCGCTACGTCGTCAGCAGAAAATCGGACTGGGCGGGCCACCTCCGATGCAATCCAAAGCCCCTGGCAGGGTGGATCGGTCATCACCACCTCCACCGTCCGGGTAGCGTTCAGGCCACAGATCGCGGGGTCGCACGTCGAGCTTCGCCGCGATGGCCGCCTCGATGCGGCGCGAGCGCCGATAGCCTTGGCTCACGCTCGTCACCGTCGTTCCCGCCACACCCAGTTCGCGCGCCACGTCCGCCAGCGAGCTGCCAGCCAGCCGCAGGCGCATCTTGATCCGCTCATGCAATTCCAGTTCGGGCCTCATGCGTGGTATCGTCAGGGGAAGTCCTGAGACTCACAATAGGCAGTTATGAGTAAGTTGTCAAACGAAGACGACAATCTCGTCATGGGTCGCCGCCTAATGGCGATCCGGGTTGCCAGCGGACTGACCCAAGCAGACTTCGCCGACAAGCTGGGCCTGTCACTGCGCGCCTACGCCAATTACGAGCGCGGCGAGCGGGAGATGCCCACCGCCCTGTTCCGGTCGCTGTGCGAAACCTTTCGGATCGACCCGCTATGGCAGCTCACCGGCCCCGGCGACGAGCCGGTGCTGCTGGGCAAGCGCGTACTCGACATGGACCTGTTGGAAGGCGTGATTCGCCTCATCGAGGACTGGCTGACCAAGCACCGCCGCACCTTGAAACCCGACAAGAAGGCGCGTGTCATCCGCCTCGGGTACGAGCACTGCATGGCCAAGGGTAAGATCGACGCGACGCACCTGCGCGAAATGCTGTCAGTTGCGGCCTGATCCGATGAAAGGCCGCCACGATCGGCAGCGCCGCGCTCTGCAGGAAGCGCCGGCCGACTTTCGCGCCAAGATCGTTCCGCTGCATCCCGAGAAGTCAGAGCCGCCGGAGCGTCTCGATCCGCGCCTGGAGGAGATGCGACGCATCCTTGCGCAGTCCGAGCCACTCGACGGGACTTACTCCGACGCGGAGGTGATCGCCGACGAGGGGAAGTTCCGCAAGCGATTCGGACCCGGCTTTCGCTGGAATCGACGCGACCGGATCGGCCTGATCGCGCTCAAGAAGCGGTACGACCTGACTGATCCCGAGATCAAGCTGTTCCACTACACCGGGAATCTGCATCGCTCGGTATTCGGAGTTCGCCTCAACACGAGTCCCTGGGTCGCGCTGTGGGGTGGCGCGCAGCTCGCGGTGTTCTGCCTCTTGTTCGTGGTGCTGCTGGGCGCGGCATTGCCGGCGGTGAGGTCGGGATCAACGACGGCGCTCAAGCCGGTGCTGGCACTCATTGCCTTGCTCTGCTTTTGCTACACGCTTTACTGGTTCTACGTGAAGCCGTGGTTGCTTCGGCGGCGTAAGGAGCGCGAGCGAGGCGGCGATGAGTAGCAAGCCCGGCCCGGTACATAAGCTACCTTGGCCGCCCCTCAGATCGCTCCACCCTCGACCGGTTTCAGCCCAAAGCAGACGTCGAGCGTACGTCTCTACCTGTCAATACCCGCTCGTTTCCCTATCCATGCACGATAAGCCGTGGGCGTCATCCCCGTGTGTCGCACAAAGGCGCGGCGGAAACTGCCCTCGTCACGCCAACCGCAATTCTGCGCGACGGCTTTGACTGCGGTGCGGCTGGTTTCCAGCAGGGTGCGGGCGGTCTCCAATTGCACACGGGCGATGAAACCCTTGGGCGCCGCCTGCCCAAGACGCTTCAGCCGCCGATGCAAGGTGCGCTCGCTGGTGGCGAGCTGTGCGGCCAGCGCGCAGGGGGTGAGCGGCACGGCCGCTCGGTGGCTACGCACGGCAATTTCTGCCGCAACCAGAAAAGGATCGCGCGCCTGCACATGGCCCGGCGGCACATACACGCTCTGCGCCAGCGGCGCGGTATCGATCACGGCGAAGTCGGCGGCGGTGCGTGCCGCCTGTGGCCCCACCAGCACGCGGATGGTGTGCAGCGCGAGGTCAATCCAGGACAGAGGCCCGCCCGCCGTGACCACGCGGCCGTCCTCGATCAGCGCGCTGCCCCAGGCCGCATCGCAGCGGGGGAAGCGATGCTTGAGCTCGTCGTTCAGCCACCAAGTAGTGGTGCAGCGGCGGCCGTTGAGCAGGCCCGCCTCGCCCAGCACGAACACGCCGGAGCAGCTGCCCAGGACCCAGGCGCCGTGTGCGTGCTGTTGACGCAGCCAGGTCGCGGCCTCGGCGGTCTGGGCGTTCCGCGGCGGTAGTCCATCGCCGGCGGGCATCAGGCCGGGAACGAGCACGGCGTCGGCGTGAGGGATGTCCTTGAGCGCTGCATCCACCCGCAAGGGGCGGCCCCGGCCATCGGTCACGGCGCGGCCGTCGAGGCTGGCGAGGATCACCTCGCACGGCCAGCTCGGGGCATCGGGTTGGAGTGCGCTGGCCTTGCCGGCCAGCCAGAACACATCGGCGAGACCCACCAGGCCTGAAGGCAGGTTGCCGTCCAAGGCGAGCAGCACGATGTGCATGGGTTTTCGGACCTGCGGGCTGTTTGGCCGATTTTGCCGGTTCATTGTCCAGATTGCCACCGCTGCGGCGGGGTCGGTCGGGCCAATACTCCGCCCCGCAGTCACTGCCACCCGCTGCAATCACTCGACTGCCGACGACGCGCTCGCGGCGCGATTCAAAAACGTTTCATCCCCTCTCTCGCAACAGGAGTTCAATCATGGTCACTACCGCACTGTGGGTTCGCATGGAAGCCAAGCCCGGCAAGGAAAAGGACGTCGAGGCGTTTCTGCTCGCAGGCCGTCCCCTCGTGATGGAAGAGCCGGCGACCATCGCCTGGTTCGGCGTGAAGCTCGGGCCGTCGAGCTACGCCATCTTCGACGTCTTTCCCAACGACGCGGGCCGCCAGGCGCACCTGTCCGGAAAAGTCGCTGCGGCGCTGATGGCCAAGGCGCCCGAGCTGTTCTCGCAGCCGCCGAGCATCGAGAAGCTCGACGTGCTCGCGTCCAAGCTGCCCGCTTGAATCCCACGACCCCAACACGGAGTCTCATCCCATGGAAATCTCTCTGGTCACCCTGAAGGACGCCCGGAACATCCTGGCCGCCGCGGAAAAGCGCGCGGCGGAAATCGGCCAGCCGATGAACATCGCGGTCGTCGATGCCGGCGGCAACCTCGTCGCGCACGAGCGCATGGACGGCGCGTGGATCGGCAGCGTCGACATCTCGATCAACAAGGCCTTCACTGCGCGCGCCTTCAATATCGCGACCAAGGACCTGGCGGAGAACTCGCAGCCGGGCCAGCAGTTCTTCGGCATCCACGGCTCGAATCACGGCCGCATCATGATCTTCGCCGGCGGCATTCCGCTGAAGAAGAACGGCCACGTGGTCGGGGCCGTCGGTGTCAGCGGCGGTTCGGGCGAGCAGGATCAGACGGTCGCCCAGGCGGGCGCTGCGGCGTTCTGAGGAAATGGCCAGCGAGGAATCACGGTCGGACTCCACCCACGGCAACGACCGCTTCGTCCGGGTTCGCGGTGCGCGCGAGCACAACCTGCGCGATGTCGACGTCGACATCCCGCGCGATGCGCTGGTCGTATTCTCCGGGGTCTCGGGCTCGGGAAAATCCTCGCTGGCCTTCTCGACGATCTACGCCGAGGCGCAGCGCCGCTACTTCGACTCGGTGTCGCCGTACGCGCGCCGCCTGATCCACCAGGTCGGTGTCCCCGACGTCGACGCGATCACGGGCCTGCCGCCCGCCGTCGCGCTGCAGCAGCAGCGCGGCGCGCCGAGCGTGCGCTCGTCGGTGGGCAGCGTGACGACGCTGTCGAGCCTGATCCGCATGCTGTACTCGCGTGCCGGAACCTATCCGCCTCAGCAGCCGATGCTCTATGCGGAAGACTTCTCGCCCAACACGCCGCAGGGCGCGTGCCCGGCCTGCCACGGCCTGGGCCACGTGTACGAAACCACCGAGGACCTGCTGGTGCCGGACCCCTCGCGCTCGATCGGGGAAGGCGCGGTCGCCGCCTGGCCGCCCGGCTGGCACGGCGGCAACCTGCGCGACATCCTGACCTCGCTGGGCATCGACATCGAGGTTCCCTGGCAGCAACTGCCGCAAAAGACCCGAGACTGGATTTTGTATACCGACGAGCAGCCCACCGTGCCGGTGTGGGCGGGGTTCACGCTCGCCAAGGTGCAAGCCGCGCGCCGCCACAAGACCGAGCCCAGCTACCAGGGTACGTTCACTGGCGCGCGCGCTTACGTGCTGCACACCTTCGCCACCACGCAGAGCGCGCTGATGAAGCGGCGCGTCGCGCGCTTCCTACGCGGCACGCGCTGCGCGACCTGCGAGGGCAAGCGTCTCAAGCCCGAGGCGCTGTCGGTGCGATTCGCGGGCCTCGATATCGGCGAGCTGAGCGAGCGCTCGCTGCACGAGATCGGGAGGCTGCTGACGCCGGCGGCCGAGGGCCGCTTCGCGGATGCTGCGAGCGGGCGTGGCTCGCAGGTTGATCGCGCCGCCACCCGCCGGGATCGCGAGCGTCGCGCCGCCGGCGGGCATGCAGCGCATGCGAAGGCCTTCGATTCGAACCGCACGCCGGCCTTGTCCGAGGAAAAGCGCGTCGCGGCGCAGCGCCTGGCGCGCAACGTCGTGGACCGCATCGCGGTGCTCGAACGCCTGGGGCTTGGTTACCTGTCGATGGACCGCAGCACGCCCAGCCTCTCGAGCGGAGAACTGCAGCGCCTGCGCCTGGCCACGCAAATCCAGTCGCAGCTCTTCGGTGTCGTCTACGTGCTCGACGAGCCGTCCGCCGGACTGCACCCCGCCGACGGCGAGGCACTGATCGAAGCGCTGCAGCAGTTGCGCGGGCGCGGCAACTCGGTCTTCGTGGTCGAGCACGACCTCGAGACGATGCGGCGCGCCGACTGGATCGTCGACGTCGGGCCCGGCGCCGGCGACACCGGCGGTCGCGTGCTGTACAGCGGGCCGCCGGAGGGACTGCGCGCCGTGGCCGACTCGCAGACCGCGCGCGTGCTGTTCGATACGCAACCGGCCCTGGCGGGCCGGCGGCGTCGCGCGACCCGTCACCTCGGACTGCGCGGCGTGTCCCGCCACAACCTGCACGAAGTGGACGTCGACGTGCCGCTCGGTGTCTTCACGGTGGTCACCGGCCTGTCCGGCTCCGGCAAGTCGAGCCTGGTCAGCCGCGCGCTGGTGGACCTGGTGCGCGATCACCTCGGCCACGAGGATGTGCCGGAAGAGACGGACCCCGACGAGGGCCCTGCGCTGGCGGCGCAGCGCACGCGCGGCCGCCTGGACGGCGACGTCGACCGCATCCGCCGCCTCGTCGTGGTCGACCAGAAGCCGATCGGCCGCACGCCGCGCTCGAACCTGGCGACGTATACCGGCCTGCTCGACCCGGTGCGGCGCCTGTTCGCGGCCACGCCGGCGGCGCGCGCCAAGCGCTTCGACGCCGGGCGCTTCTCGTTCAACGTCGGCAAGGGACGCTGCGCGACCTGCGAGGGCGAGGGCTTCGTCAGTGTGGAGATGATGTTCATGCCGTCCGTCTTCGCGCCCTGTCCGACCTGCAAGGGCGCGCGCTACAACGAGGCCACGCTGTCGGTGCGCTGGCGGGATCGCTCCATCGCGGACGTGCTGCGCCTGAGCGTGGACGAGGCGATGCCGGTGTTCGCCGAAGAGCCGGCGGTGCACCGGCCGTTGGCGCTGCTGCACGACCTGGGCCTGGGCTACCTGCGCCTCGGCCAGCCGGCGACCGAGTTCTCCGGCGGCGAGGCGCAGCGCATCAAGCTTGCGAGCGAGCTGCAGCGCGCGCAGCGCGGCGACGCGCTCTACGTGCTCGACGAACCCACCACCGGCCTGCACCCGGTCGATGCCGACCGGCTCTTCGCCCAGCTCGACGCGCTGGTCGAGAGGGGCAATACCGTCGTCGTCGTCGAGCACGACCTGCGCGTGATCGCGCGCGCCGACTGGGTCATCGACGTGGGGCCGGGGGCGGGCGAGGCGGGCGGCACCATCGTCGCGACGGGCACGCCCGAGGCGCTTGCACGGTCGGACCACAGCCGCACGGCGGTCTACCTTCGGCGGTATCTCGAAGATCGAGCGAGCCCTGGCGACGCCACTACGGGCTGAGGGCCGTCGGCCGAACGTCGATGCGGGGCGATAGGTTTCCGCAAGCCGGCGTTACCGAGCACTCGGCTTTCGCACGCAAGCGAAAGTCGAGTCAGCCAGTTCGAGCTGACCTGCGCGATCGCCTCCGCAAGAAGGGCGAACCAGAATCGCGTCGCTACCTGCACACCCGCCATCATCCGTGCCCGAACAAATGACCACGGACGAGGAGAAATCATGGCCGCCTATTTCATCGGCTTCGCGAAGTTCAAGGACAAGACGCGCATCGCCGAGTACAGCGGGCCCGCGGCACAGACGTTCGCAAAGTACGGCGGCCAACCGATCGCCCGAACTGCATTGAAGATGACTTTGGCCGGCAGCTTCGACGCCGACACGGCGCTGATCGTGAAGTTCGAAACGGCAGCGAAGGCCAAGGAGTGGTACGACTCGCCCGAATACCAAGCGCTGGTGCCGCTGCGCGACGAGGTGCTGCAGTCCACGTTCGTAGTTCTGGAGGAGTAGTACCAGCCGTACAGGAACTGCCGCAGCGCCACGAGTTCGTGAAGCGGGAGGTCTTCTATGGCGGGCAGGTCGCTCTTCAGCGGCGACGGTGTGCAGTCTTCGAGAAGTATGCGACCGACCAACAGGTCGAGAAGGCTTCCCGAAGCGGCCGCTCGCAGACGACCGGAGATGGCACAAATTGCGCTAGTGGAGACACCTTTACTCGGGCTATTGTGCTATCCACCGAAGGTTCCTTCGGCACTAGACCCGGCTTGATGGCCGACGCCAGCCCACTGCGCAACGCTCAACGTCGTGGCACCACCTGCTCAACTCCTACGGCGTTGCTGCGCAATTTCGTTGGTGTTCAGTGCGCAACAACATGGCGGTTCGCAAATGCCAGCAGCTCGCGAATTTCGGCCAGCGTGAAACCACATTGCTGCGCCTGACGAATGAAGCCGACGCGTTGCAAGGACTCCGGGCGGTAGAGCCGGTAGCCGGCGTCGCTCTTCGCATCCGGCACGATCAACCCTTCCTGCTCGTAGTAGCGCAAGGCCTCGGTGCTGATGGTGGCGAGGCCGGCCAGTTTGCCGATCGTGAACATGATGATCTCGATAGTGATGGGCAATTCAAAGAAATAAGGGGTGACCGGCCGAGGAGCCTTTCGGCGACGCTCCGGCTGGTCACCCACCGGTTATAAGGACCGACCCAGACCCGCAACGCGCAGGATCGCTTCGTCGATCCCGCGTCCTTCACAGCAGGCCGCGAGCTTGCCATCGATGACCACGGCTGGCACCGATCGAATGCCAAGGGTCTTTGCCCGTTTGGCGGCGTTGATGTCCTTCATGTCGTGCACGGTGACCTCGCAGGACGAACAGGCCACACGCTCGACCAGCGCAACTGCCTCATCGCAGACTGCGCAGCCGGCACTGAATACTTCCACTTTGCGCTTCGTGTTCATGGTTTGCTCCTTGAATGGCTATCGCCCTCGACTCTCTCGGCGCGGCAGCGGGGCGAACCGCTGTCGGGCCATATCGCGATAGTCACAGGCTAAACCTTCAAGTTAACCCCAGAGTCAAGAGGTTTTATTGGATGCTCCTGCCGTAGGTACCATCACTTCTCTGGACCCACTACAACGCGCCCACAGACACACCTAAACGTTCTTCTGAGTGATAGGCGGGCTCCACGCATCGATGGCGGAAGGCACTCTCCGAACGATGCGCGATAGGGCCTACGGCTCCTGGCGAAATTCCACCAACTCGCCCATCGAAGCTAAACTGTCTTCAAGCGTGGCCCGTGCCTTATGCGCGGAGAGAATTTCATCGATCCGAACGGATCCGCTTCTCCTTTCGCTGTAATAGGGTTTTCCCTTAGTGAGCGTGTCCTGCCCGTTGATCGCCTCGTTGCATGCCTGCTGAAATGGCGGCAGGCAGGACGGACAGGCATGACGCGCCGGTGAAGCGCATCGGCTGGATGTTGTATCCACGCCCTGGCCGCTCCGCTTTGGGCCGTCGCGGAGCATGCCTTGGCGGCCTTGTCGTCGCGTCCGCTCAGTCCGCGCGCCGCGCGTGATCGGTCCGCTTCGCCGTGCCCTGGGTCAGCTCGGCACGTACGCAATGCGCGTCGATGATCGACGTTACCGTGGCATACCCCGCCACCGCGAACTGTTGGCGGGGCTGCCCTTTGTTTGGAACCACGAAGGATGTCCGCAGGACCTCCAGTCGCGCACCAACCGCTGGCAGTGGCGTGACTCGATAACAGACATCCAAACGCGGGCCATCCACATGGCCAACCCAGCCATCAGTGTAGGAATCGGTCGCGTACGCGATGCGGCCAATGGTAAGGCCCGCGAGCAGCAGCGGGAGGCTGAGACAAGCAGTAAACGATTTCATGGTCGTTCTCCAAAAATGACAACCACAACAAACACCGCCAGGCGCACGCATAACGTGCGTGGCGGTACTGCTTTCACGACCGCCGGCTGACCCTCGACAGTTGGGGCCAGCCGGCGACGTGGTCTGTCAACGTGCCGGACGGATCGCCGTCACCGTGCTACCCGTGCTGGCCTGATGGAAAGTGAATTGCACCTTATCGCCCACCTTCACGTGCGTCAGCAGCTCCGGCGAAGCCACCTTGAACGGCATCGTCATGGCCGGCCAGCCGATGGCGGCAATCGCCTCATGCTGCAGCGTGAGGGTGCCCTTGGTGGTGTCGACCGCCTTGACCACGCCCACGCCCTGCACATCGGCGGGTGTGGCTTCATGCATCCCAGCCATGCCCGGCATGTTGGGATCCATCTGCTGAGGGTTGGCAAACACCGGAGCCGTGAACAGCGCAGCGGTGATCGCGAGGGTAATGCATGGCTTTTTCATGGGTCAGTTTCCTTGTGGGTTGGAGTGAAGTGTGGCGTTTGTCTTGCTGGCTTTACGCAGCCGATAACGAACCAGCAGGCGGTACGCCGCGGGTATAACGAGCATGGATAGCAAGGGTGCCGTGACCATGCCGCCGATCATCGGGGCGGCTATGCGCTGCATCACTTCCGAGCCGGCGCCATGGCCGAGCAGGATGGGAAACAGACCGGCGAGAATGACCGCGACAGTCATTGCCTTCGGGCGCACGCGCTGCACGGCACCCTCGCGAATCGCTTCGTCCAGCGCTTCTGGGCCGGCGTGGGGATCGAGCGCAAGTTGGTGCTCCCAGGCATGGTGCAGATACAGCAGCATCACCACGCCGAATTCAGCGGCGACTCCGGCCAGCGCGATGAAGCCGATGATCGTGGCCACCGACACCGCATGACCAAGCAACCAGATCAACCACAGACCGCCGACCAGTGCCAGCGGCACGCTGGCCATGATCAGCGCCGCTTCGCTCACGCGTCGGAAAACGGCATAGATCAATAGAAAAATGATCACCAGCGCAATCGGCACCACCACCTTGAGTCTTTCCATGGCACTGGCCAGGTATTCGAACTGACCGGACCACGCCACGGTCGTACCCGGCGGCAATTTGACTTGCTGCGCCACCGCGCGTTGCAGGTTGGCCACCACCGTGCCCAAATCGCTGCCGGCCGTATCGACGTAGACATACGTGGCCAGCTGCCCGCCCTCGCTTTTCAGCATGGACGGTCCTGCTTCAACGGCAATGTCAGCGATCTGGCCAAGTGTAATCTGCGCACCGTTGGCTGCGACGATCGGCAACTGCCGCAGCGCTCCAATGGAATCGCGCTCGGCACGCGGGTAGCGCACCACGATGGGATAACGTTCGCGCCCTTCGACGGTCTGACCGATTGGATCGCCACCGACCACGGTTGCGATCAGTTGCTGCACGCGCTCCTGGGTCAACCCGTAGCGCGCGGCGACATCACGGCGGATGTGCACGTCGACGTAGCGGCCGCTGGTCGGGCGCTCGGCAATCGCTGAGCTGACACCGGGCACGGTCTTCGCCACCGTCTCGATCCGATCGGCCACAGTCTGCAGCGTAGCCAGGTCGGTACCCAGCACCTTGATGCCGATTGGGCTCTTGATGCCGGTGGAGAGCATGTCGATGCGGTTGCGGATCGGCGGCACGAACAGGTTGGTCAGCCCCGGCACGTGCACCGCCTTGTCCAGTTCCGCCTTGATCTTGTCCATCGTCATGCCGGGCCGCCACTGGTCCTTCGGCTTGAAGGTGATCGCGGTCTCGAACATTTCCAGCGGCGCCGGATCGGTGGCCGTTTCGGCGCGCCCGGCCTTGCCAAACACATGATCAACCTCGGGCACGGTCTTGATCATGCGATCGGTCAACTGCAGCAACTGCGAGGCCTTGCCGGCGGACAGCCCCGGCAGTGCAGTGGGCATGTACAGCAATGTGCCTTCGTCCATCGCGGGCATGAACTCGCTGCCGAGCTTGGTCATCGGAATGACCGCGGTGAGCAGCAGCACACCGGCCAGCACCAGGGTTGCTTTCGGATAGCGCAGCACGGCTTCGAGGAGAGGCCGATAGCCATGGATCAAACCCCGGTTGAGCGGATTGTCGCGCTCGGCACGGATGCGCCCGCGGATCAAATAACCCATCAGCACCGGCACCAGCGTCACCGCCAGCCCAGCCGCTGCCGCCATCGCGTAGGTCTTGGTGAAGGCCAGCGGCTTGAACAGCTTGCCTTCTTGCCCCTGCAGCGCGAAGACCGGCACGAACGACAGCGCGATGATCAACAGGCTGACGAACAACGCGGGCCCCACCTCGGCGGCGGCCTCGGCAATCAGCGACCACCGCTGCGCACCTTGCGGTTCACGTCCGTCGTTCGCGTCACGCCAATGTTCCAGATGTTTGTGCGCGTTCTCGATCATCACGATCGCCGCATCCACCATCGCGCCGATCGCAATGGCGATACCGCTGAGCGACATCAGGTTCGCCGTGACGCCTTGCAGATGCAGTGCAATGAAGGCGACCAACACGCCCAGCGGCAGCGTGATCACGGCCACCAGCGCCGAGCGCAGGTGCCCCAGAAACAACACGCAGACCAGCGTCACCACCAGGAATTCTTCGAACAACTTGCTCCACAGGTTCTCCACCGCGGCGTCGATCAGCTGCGAGCGGTCGTAGGTAGGCACGATCTCGACGCCGGCCGGCAGGCTGCGCTGCAGTTCCGCTAGCCGTGCTTTCACGGCGGCAATGGTGGCCTTCGCGTTCTTGCCCGTGCGCATCACGATAATGCCGCCGACCACTTCACCTTGCCCGTCCAGCTCGGCAATGCCACGGCGAAACGTCGGGCCCCGCCGCACCGTCGCCACATCGCGCAGCAGCACCGGCACACCGCCGGCGTTGGTGGTGATCGGCACGTTCTCGAAGTCCGCGCGGCTCTTCAGATAGCCTTCGCTGCGTACCATCAGTTCCGCTTCGCCCTGTTCGATCACCGAGCCACCGTTGGCGCCGTTCGCGCTGCGTACCGCATCGACCAGCTGCGCCACGGTGACGCCGCGCGCCGCCAGCGCCTGCGGATCGGGCACGATCTGCCAGGCGCGCTCCATGCCGCCCAAAGTGGCGACCTCGGCGACATTCGGCACGGTTTTGAGCTGATAGCGCAGGAACCAGTCCTGTAGCGCACGCAACTGGCCAAGATCGTGCTGACCGGTACGATCCACCAGCGCGTATTCGTAGATCCAGCCGAGTCCCGTGGCATCAGGGCCGAGGGCAGGCGTGACTCCGGCCGGCAGGCGATCCCGCGCCTGGCTCAGGTACTCCAGCACACGCGAACGTGCCCAGTACAAGTCAGTGCTGTCATCGAACAACACATCGACGTAGGAGTCGCCGAAGAACGAAAAGGCGCGCACCGTCGTCGCGCCAGGTACCGAGAGCATGGTGGTGGCCAATGGATAGGTGACCTGATCCTCGACCACCTGCGGCGATTGGCCCGGGTAACTGGTGCGGATGATCACCTGGGTGTCAGACAGGTCGGGCAGCGCGTCGACCGGCGTGCGCGTCACCGAGAACATGCCCATCAGGGCCAAGGCCAGTGCAGCCAACAGCACGAACACGCGATGCGCAATCGCCGCGCGAATCAGGGCGGCGATCATGGTCGGTCTCCCATCGGCATGCCCGGCATGGGCACGCTCGTGGCCGGCGCCGGTTTGGTGGGGGCGTCATTCAGACGCTCCAGCGCACCGGACAGGCTCGCTTCGGAATCGATCAGAAACTGGCCGGAGACCACGACTTTCTCACCACCCGCGAGGCCATCGAGAATTTCCGTATAGCCGCCGGCCGCCCGCCCGATGCGCACCGATACGGCACGAAAGTGGCCATCTCCCTCGGCGAGAATGACTCGCGTGTGGGTGCCCGTCGCGATCAGCGCGTCGTCCGGTACCACCGGTACGGCCACGTCCGGAGTCGGGTTGAGTTGCACGGTAGCGAACATGCCCGGACTCAAGGCACCGTCGGGATTGTCGAGCACGATGCGGGCGCGCTGGGTGCGCGTCACCGCATCCACGTCCGACAGCAAGGTTTCCACGGTGCCGTGGAACGACCGACCCGGCAGGGCATCGACCGTGACCCCCACCGGCGTGCCGCTGCGCACCGTGCCGGCCACCGCCTGCGGGAGTGCCGCCTCGACCCACACGGTGGACAGACCGTTCAAGGTCATCAGGGTCTGGCCTGCAGTGACGCGCTGGCCTTCACGCACATCCAGTGTCGTGACGACGCCCGCTTGCGGGGCGTGCAGTGTGATCGCCGCATCCGCGCCATGACGCGACGACTGAATATCCGCCGCTGTCAGCCCCAACACCTGCAGCCGTTGCCGCGCTGCGGAGCGCAGCTCGCGCGCGTCGGCGGACCGCGCCTGCTCCAGCGCGCGATATTCCGCCAACGCACTGTTCCATTGCGGCGCCAGCAACTGCGCCAGCGGTGCGCCGGCAGCGACCACGGTATACGGCGCGCGCACATCAAGCTTGCTGATTACCGCATCAACCCGCGCGCTGATCGTGCTGGCCTGGCGCAAGTCCCAGGTGATCGTACCGGGCACCCTGATGGCCGAAGCCAGCACCCGCCGCTCGACTAGTGCCGTGCGCACGCCGAGGTTTTGCACGGTGGTGGGATCGATTTGGATGACATCCTTGGGTCCACCATCATCGGCATACTTGGGCACCATCTGCATGCCCATCGGCGACAGGCCCGGCTTGTCGAAATGCTGCTGCGGCACCATCGTGTCGTACCAGTACAAGACTTTCTTGCCCGACGATGGCGACGTCGCGGCGGTACTGCTCGGCGCAGTGGGCGTGGACTGTCGCGCAATCAAGTAGCCAATGCCGCCGGCTACGACCAGCAGGATCAACGCGGCAACCGCCGCCACAACACGGTTGGTAATGGTTCGGTTCATGGCAGTTGCTCCGGCAAATTGATGACGCTTGGCAGGTTCTGCTCCGGGAGCAGATAAGCCAGTTGCGCCCAGGCCGTGCCCCAGGCGGCGAGCGCCTGCGCATAGGCCACGCGCGTGTCGATTTCATCGCGACGCGCTTCCAGCCACGGCTGCAGCGAGCCGCCGCCGCGATACGCCGCGAGCGCAGTGCGTGAACGGTCCGTGGCCAACGGCAGCAGCTGGTCGCGATAGGTGTTGACCTGCTTGTCATAGCCTTGCCACGCGGCAAGGCCCGCTGCAACCGCCTCGCGCTGCGCGCGGCGTGCATCCTCGTGCTCGTCTTTCACCGCGTCGCGCTCTGCGTAGCGCGCGCTGATGTCCTGGTCCTGCCGGTTGCCGGGGAACAGCGGTAGGCTGACGCCGACCTCGATGCCGATCATGTCGGGAAGGTGGATACGACTGCCGTACACCACGCCAACGCTCCAGTTCGGGCGTTTGCCGGCCTTGGCCAAGTCGAGCTGCGCTTGTGCTTGGTCCTCGCGTGCGCCCCAGCCCAGCAGCGGGCCTTGTCGATCCAGGTCGTGCAGTAGTTGCGCCGGAGGGGCAGGCAGCGTCGAGAAATCAGGCGCCTCCGCCAGTGCGCCACCGGCGTCGTCGCCGAGCCATCGCTGCAACGCGGCGCGCGCAGCGGCGATCTCCGCATCCACCGCGGTGATCCGGTTGTCGAGTTCGACGACGGCGGCACGTGCCGCCAGCACATCGGTCGCGTTGCCGGGGCCGCCACGGAGCCTCGCTTTGGCGAGCTGGACTGCAAGAGCGAACTGCTCATGCAAATCCTGGAGCTGTTTCCACTCGGTTTGCGCCGCCCACAGACGTACCCACGCACCGGCGGTCGCCTGCTTGACGGCGAGCCGCACCGTGAGGACATCGGCAGCCGAAAGCTGCACACCGGCATTCGCGACTGCCTTCTCGGCTTCGCGCTTGGGATGCGAGGGAATTTCCTGCATCAGACCGATGGTGCGCATGGTCATGCTGTCGGCCGAGGCACTGAAAGCCTGCGGGCCGGTCGCGGTGAGGTTGCTGATACCCGCTGTCAGTTGCGGATCGGGCAAACGCCCGGCGCGCGCAGCGTCATGTCGTGCGGCCTGTTCGCGCAGCAACTGCGCTTGCACTTGTGGCGCGCGTACGGCTGCGATTTGCGTTGCCGCAGCGAGACTCAAAGGTGTGTCGTCGCTTGCCGCGTGCAGCGGCAGCGCGATCAGCGCGAACGAAATGACAACCAGAAGCCGCGACGCGCGCAGGCGCCGCCAAGCGGGAAGAAAACGCATAAAACCTCCGCAAACGATCGTCCGCGGTGGCCCATGCCGCCGCGGTGGAACGTCGGGAGGTCTAAATCAGCAGGACGCGGAAACGCAGCGCGGGCGGGATGCCCGATAGTCGCCACGCTGCGGTGTGCTCACGCGCTGCATAGATGGCCGGCGATGTCGCAAGCACGATCGGGGCCGGGAGCAGCGCGGGCATCACCAAGGGCGGCACCGTAGGCGCGTGCGCGTCCTGGGTTGCCACCGCCTGCTGCGCGCAGTGTGCCGGACATAGCGCCTGATTCTGCTGGCCATGCGCCATCGGCATGCCGTCGCAATGCATCGCCATGCCCACGTTCGAGACCGGCATATCCACGGCCGAACAGGCATACGACGCCAAGGCAACCTGCTGGAACAGCAGCGACAGCACCGCCAGCAGCACGAGCCGCAAGCGGATACGTCGAGTTGGTCGCATGAATCGCTTCACATGGGCATCTTAGCAGAGGCCCCCGTCGGGTTCAATTGATTCCGGTCAAATGAACGTGGGGTACACGCCGCCATTTCCGGTCACGACAGCCGCGGCAATTTCTCGGCATGACCCTGCAACGAGCGCGTTCCGCGGCGGTATCTTGATCACCGCGGTCTTCACTCGCGTCGCCAACGTTGGTCATCTTAGCCATGCCGCTTTTGGCCCAGCCGCAATGCGTTGGCAACCACCGACACGGAGCTCAAACTCATCGCCAAAGCGGCGATCATGGGGCTGAGCAACAGGCCCGTCAGGGGGTACAGCACGCCGGCCGCGATCGGTACGCCCAGCGCGTTGTAGAGGAACGCAAAGCCCAGGTTCTGCTTCATGTTGGCAACGGTGTCGTTGGAGATCGAGCGTGCCCGCACGATGCCGCGCAAGTCGCCTTTCACCAGCGTCACCTGCGCGCTCGACATCGCCACGTCAGTACCGGTACCCATGGCGATGCCGACATCGGCGCCGGCAAGCGCGGGGGCGTCGTTGATCCCGTCGCCAGCCATCGCCACCCGGTGCCCCTTGGCTTGCAGCTGTCGCACGAGGTCGATCTTGTCCTTTGGACGGACCTCGCCATGGACTTCGTCGATGTCTAGGGTGCGGGCGACCGCATGGGCCGTGGTGACGCCGTCGCCGGTGGCCATCACGATTTTCAGGCCCGCATCGTGCAGCGATGCGATGGCTCCTGCGGTGGTGGTCTTGATCGGGTCGGCCACCGCGAGCAGGCCGGCCAGGGCGCCATCGACCGCCAGGTACATCACGCTGGCGCCGGCCCGGCGCAGCTCCTCGGCCGGGATGGAAAGAACCGAGGCATCGACCCCGACCTCGTGCATTAGCGCGGTATTGCCGATCGCCAGGGCGGCGCCTCCCACCTGGCCGCGTACCCCAATACCGGTGGACGACTCGAAGCTCGCCGGTGTTTCCAGCGTCAGGCCACGACGGCGGGCTTCCGCGACGATAGCGTCGGCCAGTGGGTGCTCGCTGCCCTGATCGAGGCTGGCCGCCAGGCGCAGCACCTCCGGCTCGGTGAACCCTTCGGCCGCGAGCGCGGTGTGGAACGCCGGACGTCCCTCGGTCAAGGTTCCCGTCTTGTCCACGATCAGGGTATCGATCTTGCGCAGGTTCTCGATTGCTTCGGCATCGCGGAACAACACGCCTTCCCCGGCAGCACGGCCGGTCGCCACCATGATCGACATCGGCGTGGCCAAGCCCAGCGCGCAGGGGCAGGCGATGATCAAGACCGAGATCGCGTTGAGCACTGCGAACGTCCACGACGGGTCCGGGCCGAACAGTCCCCACACGAAGAAGGTCGCGACGGCGATCGCGAGGACCGCGAGCACGAACCAGAAAGCTACCTTGTCGGCCATGCGCTGCATCGGTGCGCGCGAGCGTTGCGCCTGTGCGACCAGTTGCACGATCTGCGACAGCACGGTCGCCGAGCCGACTTTCTCCGCCCGGATCACCAGGCTGCCGGTGCCGTTGAGGGTCGCGCCGATCACGCTGGAGCCGATGGCCTTTTCGACCGGGACGGGCTCCCCGGTCAGCATCGACTCGTCGACATGGGAGTGTCCCTCGATGACTTCGCCGTCCACCGGCACCTTTTCGCCGGGGCGTACGCGCAGGCGATCACCGACGTGAACGCGGCTGAGTTCGACATCCTCCTCGCCGCCATCGTCGCGCAGGCGGCGTGCGGTCTTGGGGGCCAGCCCTAGCAGGGCTTTCAGGGCAGTCGAGGTCTTCGAGCGGGCACGCAGTTCGAGTAGCTGGCCGAGCAAGGTCAGCGAGACGATCACCGCGGCGGCTTCGAAGTAGACGCCCACGCGGCCGTGTTCGTGGAATGACTCCGGGAACAGGTCCGGTACAAGGGTGGCGACGATGCTGTAGCCGAACGCCGCGCCGACGCCGATGCCGATCAGGGTCCACATGTTGGGACTGAGGTTGCGGACCGACTGCACGCATCGAACGAAGAAGGGCCAGCCTGCCCACAACACCACCGGCGTGGTCAGTACCAGCTCGATCCAGGTCCGGGCGTCCACCGGCAATCGGGGGAAGTGGTGGCCGAACATCGCCAGTACGAGCACCACCAGCGTTGCCGGCAAGGTCCACCAGAAGCGGTGGCTGAAATCACGCAGTTCGGGATGGTCCTCATCGTTCAGTCCTGGCATTTCCGGCTCCAGTGCCATGCCGCAGATCGGGCAGATGCCGGGACCGTCCTGGCGCACTTGCGGATGCATCGGACAGACATACATCGTTCCCGTCGGTGCCTGCACGGGGGCACCATCGGGTCGCCGGGTCAGATATTTGGCCGGATCCCTCGTGAAACTTTCCAGGCAGCGCGCCGAACAAAAATGATGCGTTACTCCATCATGTTCGGCGTGATGGGCGGTCTGGTGTGGATCGACCTGCATGCCACAAACCGGATCGATCGCGGTTGTCACTGCGCCGGGTTGGGTGTGACGTCCGTGGTTGTCGGCGCCCGTGTGGTGATGATGGGTGTTCATGCATCCTCCCATGACGATGGCAATGGCTTGACGTTGATCGACGTGTCACTGTCCGTGGCGGGCGAAGTCGGACGTCGTGCCGTCGCGGCCGACCAGCTCAACCACGTAAGGCTGGACGCGGCCATCGGGCATCTCCATGCCCGGCGAACCGGCCGGCATGCCCGGCACGACGAGGCCCTTGGCATCGGGCTTTTCAGCCAGGAGCCGCTTGATGTCCGGCGCCGGCACATGGCCTTCGACAAAATAGCCGCCCACTTCGGCGGTATGGCATGACCCTTTGCCGAACGGAATGCCGACCTGACTCTTCACCGAATCGAGGTCGTCGACATCGCGCACGTCGACGTTGAAGCCCGCGGCACGCATATGGTCGACCCACGCGCCGCAACATCCACACGTAGCGCTTTTGTGCACCAGCATGACTGGAAGCGATGCGGCCGGTGAGCTTGCTGTTGCGGCATGGATTGTCGCGGAGGATGGCTGGCTGGACTGCGCATCGACGGGGTAGGTGCAGGCACCAAGCGCGCTGAAGGAAACAACGGAGATGGCTGCGAACAAAACGTTTCTTGCATTCATGGCTGAGATGCTCATTCGCTTCACGGTCATTCTCCCGATACCGGTGCGGATTGCCACTGGATCGAGACGATCTTCCAGTCTTTGCCGTCCTTCTTGAGATTGAGCAGTTCGCGGCTGCGCAACATGGTCGGCTTGCCCTTGACCATGGCTTGGATGTCGCTCTCGCTGCCGACCATCGCGGTGTCGCCCATCGGCATCGAACCGAGCGAGACGGGTGTGATCCTCGCGCTCTTCAGGAACGCGATGTCCTCGCCGAGATGGCCGTTCGCGTAGTCGTCACGCGTCTGGGTATGCCCGCCTTCGCTGATGGTGACATCAGGTGCCAGCAGGGCAAGCACCGCCGTTCGATCGCCATGCTGCAAGGCCGTGTGGAACGCCTGTGCCACAGCTTCGGCCTCTGGTGCCGCCTTTGGCTTCATTCCATCCAGCGACAGCGGGGTTTCGGCTGCAGGCGCGGTGGTCGACGCATGATCATGGCTATCCTCTGGAGCGGCGCCATGGCTGTGACCGGCCTCGCCGGACATGACCATGTCTTTCATGTCGGCAGCACCGTGAGCGTCCTCGTCAGCAGCCCCACCGTGGCTATGGCCGCCTTCGTCGCCCATGTCCATGTCTTCATCCGGCGGCGCCTTCGCCACCATGTCCTTGTATTGCTCCGGCGTCATGGCCGGCAGCTTCTGCAGGAACGCGACCATGCTCCAGATGGTGGGATCGTCGTGACTGCCACCCCATGCCGGCATCGCGCTCATCTTGATGCCGTGCTTGATGATCCAGAACGCGTCCTTCGGATCGACCCGCGTCTGTGACAGATTCGGTGGCTGCGGGTACAGTCCGGGGCGAAGCTCCGAGTCCTTCATGCCCGGCTTGAGGTGGCACTGGGTACACATAGCCGCGTACTGGCCGGCCCCTTTCAGGATCAGCTGGGGATCGTTGAGATCCGGAACCGTGAGGTCTTCCGAGCGGACATGAATGGAGCGCTCGCGCAGGGTCTGCATGACCGCGAAGACCGGCTTGGTGTGGTGATCGTCGGCCCCGATGTTGTAGAGGCCGGAGTACACGAACACGCCTGCACCGATGGCAAGGACGCCAAGAACAACGGCGACGGTGATGCTGTGATGCTTGATGTGCTGTTTCATGATGTTTCCCCTTAAAACCAGATGCGAACGCCGGCCACGATCTGCCGGTCGAGAACGGGTTGATGATCCTGCCGCGCGTAGTCGGCGGTGGTGCCGATGCGACGCACCCAGTTCACGCCGATGTACGGCGCGAACTGACGACGGATCTCGTAGCGCAGACGCAAGCCGAACTGAATGTCGGACACGCCGCTACCGATCCGGCGTTGCGGATCGTTCTTGCCGTACAGGTTGATCTCCGCTTCCGGCTGCAGGATCAGGCGCTGGGTGAAGAGCATTTCGTATTCGGCGCGCAGACGCGCGGCTGTACGACCGGAAGCCCCGACGTAACCCGTCGCTTCCACCTCGAACCAGTACGGTGCCAGGCCCTGCACGCCAAAGGCCGCCCACGTGCGCTTGGGGCCTTCGCCCAAGTCTTGGCGGCCACCCAGCTGAGTGCTCCAGAACGTGGCGATGTTGTGGTTCCAAAACGCTTCGAGGTCGCCGTCTTCCAGCTTGCCGCGGCTGCGCTCGCCTTCAGTGCGTACCCACAGCTTGTTCTCGTCGTTGCCGTACCAGCCTTCGGCTTCCCAACTCTGGCCGTTGGCATCGCGGCCGTGGAAGGCTTCCAACTGGTCGATCAACAGCCTGCCCAGCGGTGCGTTGTCGGCCATGTCCATGCCTTTCATGGAGCCGTAGCCGACGCCGTCGGAGTAGTCGGAGCTGCGCGCATTCGCTGGCGGACTCCCGCCCTGCATCGGGCCCATCGTCATGCCCGGCATCGCACCCATGCCGGTCATGTCGCCTTGATCCTTCTTCGGCATCGCGCCGTGATCCATACCGGCCATGCCGCTGTGGTCCATCCCCTGCATCGCTTCCGGGCTCATGCCGGGCATCGACGAGTGATCCATCCCCGACATGTCGCCGGCGGGTGCTGCCGATGCGGCAGGTTTGGCGGGCGTGGGCATGTCCGACATCGCGCGGTGATCCATGCCAGGCATGCTGCTGTGATCCATGCCCTTCATGCCATCCATGTTGTGGGAAGCCGGCGTCGGCGGGGCTGCGACGGGTTTCTTCCTGGCTTTCTTGGCAGGCGGTTTCGTTGCCGGCTTCGCCGTGCTGCTCGCAGCAGCCGGCATGGCCATACCGGACATGCTGCCGTGATCCATGCCTGGCATGGAGCTCATGTCCATCGACGATGTGCTGCTGGACGCGGGTGCACTCTGCGCCGTGACCACCGGTGGCAACGCCAGCAATATTGCGGCCAGCAACGCGGAACGCAGCGGGACGACTGAGGTGCTGCGGCGATTCATTTTCATGACACCACCACTTCGCGGAACATGCCCGCTTCCATGTGATACAGCAGGTGGCAGTGGTAGGCCCACCGACCGGGGTTGTCGGCCGACACCGCATAGGTGATGCGCTGCGCCGGCTGCACGTTGATGGTGTGCTTGCGTACCTGGAACTGGCCTTCGGGATTCTCCATCTCGCTCCACATGCCGTGCAGGTGGATCGGATGGTTCATCATGGTGTCGTTGACCAGCACGATGCGCAGCCGTTCGCCGCTGTTGAAATGCACCGGCTTGGCGTCGGAAAACTTCACGCCATCGAACGACCAGATGAAGCGATCCATATTGCCGGTCAAGTGCAGCTCGATCTCCCGGCTGGGTTCGCGCGCGTCGATCGGTCCGCCGATGGTGTGCAGGTCGGCGTAAGTCAGCACGCGTCGACCGTTGTCGCGCAGGCCGATGCCCGGGTCGTCGAGGTTGGTACGCGGCATGTCCACATGCATGTCCACGCCGGGGCCGTATTCGGTGCGGGCGTGGCGCACCACAGGCGCTGGCGCAGGTGCCATGCCCGGCATCGCACCGTGATCCATGCCGGCCATGCCCTGCATGCCCTGCATGCCGCTCATGCCCGACATGCCTTGCATGTTCCCGTGACCGGCATCACCCATCGCCATCGCACCCATCATGTCCTGCATGGCCAGCCACTGAATGGGATCGGGCTTGGGCACGTCTGCTTCCATGCCGGCGCGCGGCGCCAGCGTGCCGCGAGCGTAGCCGCTGCGATCGATCGACTGGGCGAACAGCGTGTACGCGCGCTCGTCCTGCGGCTCGACCATCACGTCGTAGGTTTCGGCCACCGAGATGCGAAATTCGTCGACCGACACCGGCTCGACGTCCTGGCCATCGGCCGAGATCACCGTCATCTTCAGGCCCGGAATGCGCACGTCGAAGATCGTCTGCGCCGATCCGTTGATGAAGCGCAACCGGATCTTCTCGCCGGGTTTGAAGATGCCGGTCCAGTTGCCCGCCGGCGCCGCACCGTTCATCAGGTAGGTGTAGGTGTAGCCGGAGACGTCGCCGAAATCGGTCGGGTTCATGCGCATCTCGTTCCACATCTTGCGCATGGCCAAGGCCTGGCCCAGCCCCTTCTCGCGCACATCGCGAAAGAAATCCGGCACCGTGGGCTGGGCGAAGTTGTAGTAGTCGCTCTGCTTCTTTAGCTTGGCGTAGATGCGCTCGGGATTTTCATCGGTCCAGTCGTTGAGCATCACCACGTAATCGCGATCGGTCGGATGGCGATCCGGGCTGGCCGGTTCGATCACCAACGGGCCATACAAACCCGTCTGTTCCTGGAAGCCCGAGTGCGAGTGGTACCAATAGGTACCGCTCTGGCGCACCTTGAACTGGTAGAGAAAGGTTTCGCCGGGAGCGATGCCGTCGAAGCTGATACCCGGCACCCCATCTTCCTGGAACGGCAGGATGATGCCGTGCCAATGGATCGAGGTCGGCATGCGTAACCGGTTGGTCACTCGAAGGTTCACCGTAGTGCCTTCCTTCCAGCGCAGAATTGGACCCGGGATGCCGCCATTGACGGTGGTCGCCAGACGCGTGGCGCCGGTGTAGTTGACCGGTGTTTCGGCAATATCGAGTGCGAAATCGGTGCCGCTCAGCACGGTGGGCTGGCCGGGGCTGGTCAGCGCCCAGGCATTCGAAGGACGCAGCAGGCCCAGGCCGGCTACGGCACCGCCGATGGCCACGCCTTGCACGAAACGACGCCGCGACAGATCCGCCGGGGGCGGGGAAAACAAGTTCATGGGATCTCTCCAAGGCAGGTGATATCGAACATTACCGATACCGATCACAGCCGATTGCTTGCGATCGCCGACACGCGACGATCGAACGCAAAGCTCATTAGCAACGAGGGAGAGTCAGACCGCCGGTGGTCGCAACGGAGGGGCGGTATTCAACGAAGGCGCGCTGCTGGGCAGCGGCAAGGCGTAGCGGGCGGTGATCGCAGTCGAGATCAGGGCAACTGCTGGTCCGGGTGGCAACGCGGTACTGCACATCGCGGCACAATTGCAGGTGTGTCCCGTCATGCCACCGCAGCAACCGGCCTGATCGTCGCAACAGGATCGGGATGCCTTGACGGCCACATGGTGGTGACAGTGTTCACTGACCGCCGCGACCGTTGCGTGCATGGGATGGGAGTGAGGACCTCCCGTCATGCCCATCGGTGCAGCGGCCAATGAGTTGATGACCAGCATCAGCCACGCCAGCATACCCATCGCCCGAAGACGACGTGAACGAGCGAGCAGACGCAGCGAGAAGGTCATGGGGCGAGCTTACCCGTGTGATCCGACACCCTCAACTCTGGAGGTGGGTTCAGGGGCCTCACGGCTTGCTGAAACCCATATGCAACGTGATCTTGTCACCGGCTTTCAGGCTGGCCATGGCGGACGGTGGAAAATGCACCTTCAAAGCCATGTCTTCGGTAGTCACGTCGACCATACCGGTCTTGGCATCGGCCGCCGTCACGGTCGCCGGCATCTGATGCATGCCCATCATGTTGCCGTGCATGCCCTTCATATCCGAGTGCATCGCACCCATCTTGTCCATGCCACTTGTGGGCGTGCTGTCCTGGGCCACGGCGATGCAACTGAAGGCCAAAGCCAGCGCCAGAGCGCCAAGCGTCGAACATAGCGATTTGCGTGAAATAGTCATGTGACTGTCCCAACGATGAGTTGCCAGACGCAACAGTGGAAGCGTGGGCCCATACGTGTGTACGGAAGTTGAAATTCCAGCCCGGACCCAGCCATTACACTTTCAAATAATCCTCACAGGCCACGATGAGCTCGCGCACCTCGAGCTGGGTGGCATCGGGGCGTGCCAGAAGGATGGCGCGCAGGTCCGCAACCTGATCGTTATTCGGAATCAGCTCCGACGGACTTTCCCACATCCAATCGATCACGATCGGGAGGAGTTTCGCGGCAGAAAGGGTCGCTACTTCCTGCCGGGTCGGGACATACATACCCGCACGGAAAACCGGGCTATTCAAGCCGTGGCTTTCCCGGGCGGCCTGGAACGCACTGTCCGGCATGCCAAAGCGATCGTCGGGATCAGTCATGACGCGTCTCCGTGGGGCACCGATGGTTCGATGCGTGTTTTCGTGGTGCTGGCATGGCGTGCATCCTCTTCGGCGTGAAGGTAGATCGAGGTCGTACCAATGGAGCTGTGACGCAGATTCTGCTGGATATGATGGATGGGCGTACCGTCCTCGGCCTGGTGCGTGGCGGCCGTATGCCGCAGCCAATGCGTCGATGCGCGACGTACCCGCGTGGCTTTGATCTCATCCTGGCGTTGCAGCGTCTCGGCCACGCGCCGGAAGCTGTCCTTGACGATCTGGTAGACCGCGGTGGGCGTCAGCGGGGAAGACCGTCCGGCGATGCCAAGAATGGCCGGGGTTTTGCCGTCGCTAGCGGGCAACGCCGGCAGCCCGTGGAAGCGCCGATAGCGGGCGAAGTCCTCCATGAGACCGTTGCTCAGGGGAATCGTGCCCTCGACGCCGCCTTTGCCCACGGTATGCAGCCACCATCGTCCCCGGATAGGTTGGAAATCCCCTTCGTCGGCAGCGGCCGCTTCGGCGGCCCGCAGGGCGGTTTCATAGAGGAAACGAAGCACCCAGCGAACGCGTTCGTAGCGCTGCCGTTCCCGCGCGGTTGTCTGTGGCCAGCCGTCGACGATGCGGAGCACCTCTTCCCAGAGGGCACGGTCCAAGTAGCGTTCGATCGTGCGGCGGGTGCCGCGGCGTGCCCGTCGGCGCTGCAGGACGAACGGGCTGCCCGCAAGATACCCAGCGCGCACGAGGTAATTGAACAGTCCCGCCAGGATGCCCAGGGCTTGGCGGCGGCTGCGCTCGGCCAACGGCCCGACGAACAGTCGCCGATGCTCACCGCGACGGGCGAGACCGGCGTCGCACCAGGTCGCCGGTGGCTGGGCAAGAAACGCCTCATAAGCGATCACATCCTCTCGCGTCAGGCTGGACACCGGCTTGCCGCGCACCTGCGTGGCCCAGAGCAACAGTCGCTCAGCCTCCTTGCGGTAACTGCGAAAGGTATGCGGCGAGTCGTGATATTCGGCCAGCCACAGGCCGATCGCGGCCACGTCGTCGTTGGCCGCGATCTGCCGCGCCACGCTGGCCGGTGCGCGGTTGGTGCCGGCACCTCCCGACAGGGCGGCTGGCAAGGTTGGGGGCAACGCCAAAAGGCTCACTGCAGGCTCAGTCATGCTTTCCGATGTCCGACGCCACGGAAAACACAGCGTACTGCCAAAAGACTTTCGATTATAGGAGTTATCGTAAATTTCTTGATTTAATCATTACGTATATAACGTAATACTATGATATACATTCTCTTATCCTTCGAAATTGACCCTCCGAGCGACTGGGAATTTGCCATGAGCCGTGTCAGCGATACCCGTCAGCGTACCCGTGAAGCCGCCGCCCAACTCGTTGCCGGTGCGAAGCGGCCGCACGAAATCACCGTCGACCAGATCTACGCCGTCATCCAGCAAGGCAGCCGTACGACGATCAATGACGAGCTGAAGCAGTGGAAGGACGAACGTACGAAGGCCGATGCGCTCGGTGCTGATCTCCCGGCTGCTGTGGCCGACGCCATGCGTGCCCTGTGGGTGGTGGCCGTCGAACAGGGCGAGGTGGTGTTCGCCGAACAGCGGAGCACTTTGGAAGCTGCCGTGGCAGATGCGGAGCAGCAGCACGCTACGGTTACGCAGGCGCGCGACGACGCATTGGCGACCTCAACGACACTGACCGAACAGTGCGAAACACTTCGACAGCAGATCACCACGCTGCAAACGCGAGTGGAGTTCGAGGCCACCGCGAAGAATCAAGCGCTTCAGGATGGCCAGGCACTGCAGCAGAAACTCATCGCACTCCAGACCGACACCGCCGAACAGATCGAACGCATCCGTCAAGCGCAAACTGACCAGGCCGAAGAATTCCAAGCCGTGATTGCGAGCCGGGATGCGGCTTTTCAGGTCGAACGTGATACAGCGAACGAGCGGCTGGAGGCCGCCCAAGCCCGCATGCTGCAGGAGATCGATACAGCTCGCGAAGGCCAGCGGCGCGCAGAACAGCAGATGGTCAAAACGCGAGAACGACTGGAGCGACAACAAGCCAGTTTGGCGGAGCTGCGCACCGAAGCAGGACATCACCGTCGTGAACTGGCCGAGCGTGATACCCGCTTGGGGGCATTGGCCGCGGCTGTCGCGGATCGCGATCGCATGGCCATCGAACTGGCCGCAGCTCGCGGGCAATTGGAAGGTTTGGGAACGGCGATGCAGTCGCTCGAAACTCGGGCTATCACCGCCGAGTCGCGTATCAGTACGCTGCTGGACGAACGGAAGTCGCCAGCAACGCCTCGGAAGAAACAGGGCAAGAAGTGAGACGCGTAAGCCTTGTTTGAGGCTTATGACCCAATTTTACCCTTATCCGGGCACGACCCCCCATAGCAGCGCGCCGACGAACACCGATCCGCCAATAATGATTGCCACCAGGACCGGGTCATCGGTCCACCGTTCGCGTTTGTTCATTGGAGCCCCCTTGGGGGAACTGTAATAAAAAACCCCGCTGTAGGCGGGGCTTTTTGCGCAAAATGGGCGATCGCGATGCTTAGCTACCTTATTGACGACATCCGGCCAATTACGACGTTGGTGCGCTAAACGAGACGCAGGCGCCATAAGTTACCGATTTATATAATCAAAATTCCCCCATCAACTGCGTCGCAGTTGAATTTCGGTTTCGGGTGAAGGGCTGCGTCTCAATTAAAAATCGCCCCATAGCGCTGCGTCGCGATTAAAAGACATCCCCGCTTGACCTCCCCTGAGAATCTGGCGTATAGCCAGAATCCGCGGAGAGCTATTCGTCCAGAACCGCGCGTTGTCTGTTAAATGACACGGCAACCCGAAAAGCTCGAAGCCATTGGCGGTGTTACGGTAAGAATTTAGAGGAAGAGGGGCCTAGCGCTCGATTTCGCAGTCTTGAGCGAATGCATGTTGATCGCCAGCAGTCGAGAGTGGTTAGGTCTCCGTTGAGGGAGGCATCTATGTAGACAGAGCCCTATAACGCAGAAAGGTCCGAGCGCCAACTCGGACCTCTCTCGACAAATCCTTCCTGCGGGTAGTGCGACTACACGCGAATCATAGCTCGACCTCGGCTGGAGTCAAATCCGGGGCAGGGCTTTATTGTCGCAGCACCATGGCCCGCAGCTGTAGTTCAGGAGCGATGCCATGCGCAGAACGTCCGCCGATCCACGTCACGCGGAAACGTATCAACGCCCTCTTTCCACGCGCGGAGCAAAAATAAGTCAGCAGCTTGCCGCCGCCGGCCAATTGTTCGAGTACCACGGAGAGGGCGTCACAGTTTTGGAAGCTCGCGGTAGCCGCGCGCTCGTACTTATCCGCAGTATTGCGTCGATGGTTGAGGTAGAGGTGAGCGCGCTGACGGCTGTTCCCAGCCCGTCACAAAATCTCCCACATGTCGATCCGTGCAAACTGAGCGATGGAGAACTCGACAGGGCTGAAGCACTTCAAGAGGCCTTGCGCACCGCTATCACTCAAAACATTCGAGGTCGAGCCGAACTCACAGAGCTAGGCAGCCCGCTTGGCCTGAAGTGGCGACAGATGCAGCGCTACCTATATGCGTACTTAGCCGATCCCACTCTAAGAGCTTTGATCCCGGCCAGTAGAGGCCGGAAGCTCGGAAGTTCGGTCCTATCTCAAGAACAGCTCCGAATTATTTCTTCCGAAATTGATAAAGCAAAGAAAACAGCCACTCATGTGTCTCTCTCCGAAATTGAACGCCATATTAAAAAGAAATGCACACTTGAGGGAGTCAAAATTCCCTCGCGATCTTCGATCGCAAGGCGAGTGCGGTTACAGGGCGTACATCTAAAATTAAGGCGAAAACACGGAGTTTCTGTTGCCGCCGATAAGATTGCACGCTATGCGAAAACACACCAAGTTAAGGGCGTGCTCAAAGAGGTGCAGATCGACCATACGCCGGTCGATATCCTCGTCGTCGATTCAAACAGGCAATACGTACTCGGCCGCCCTTGGTTGACCCTTGTCGTCGATGTATGCAGCCGATCAGTTCTAGGCTTCTACCTCAGTTTTGATGCTCCATCGATCGTGTCAGTTGCCCGGGCATTAGCCATGTCGACAATGCCGAAGGCGGGGTTGCTATCAGCTCTAGGCCTTTCCCAGTTTTCCTGGAATGCGTATGGAGTTGCCGAGCTGTATCACACCGACCGCGCAAAAGAATTTCGCTGCGAAGCGTTTAAGGCCGCATGTCGCTTCCATGGCATAAATACTGTTCTCCGCCCAATTGGAAAAAAGCATTGGGGCGGGCACGTCGAGCGTTTGATTGGAACCATTATGGGCGGACTTCATCTGCTACCGGGAACAACCTTTAGTAACGCAAAGTTGCGAAAAAAATATCCCTCCGAGAAACATGCGGTCATTACCGCTGAAGACCTCTTAAGGGTAATCGTTTGTGAGATTAACCAGTACATGCACACAAGGCATTCCGCGATCGGAATAACGCCTCAGCAGGCATTCTTTGATGGATGCAAAGACATAGATGGAAACGTAGTATTGCCACCAGATATTGGAAATCCGATTGGCTTCATGATGGATTTCATGCCGAGTGCGGCAGCAACTAATACCGCAGAAGGGTTGCATTGGAGAGGACACCGCTACTTCAGCAATTTTCTGCGCGAAGTTCCAATAGGCAAAAAAATAACATTTAAAGTAGACCCGCAAAACTCTGGGGCCATTTATATAGATTACAGAGGCGAGTTCATTAGAATTGAACGGCAAACGCCAGCGACGTACGAAGATATCAGCTTTGAGTGTCAACTTAGGTACGCGCGAAATTCTCGATCCAGAGAAAAAGATATGCTGAATCAGATTGACCTTTCTCTACAAGCGCGAGATGAAATCGTCGACTTGGCAAAATTAGAAAAGAAAAAGGCTAAGCGTGCTTTTCGCGCACCTCTCGATAACCTTATGAGAGAGACTCTCGTTGCTGCGCCTCCTGCGCGAGTTCTAGATGCAATCCACGAAGAATTTGTCAGACCAGCGCCGGACTATCTAGTCGAATAGAGCGTGTAGTGTCGAAACAATCAACGGAGAATCCACATGGCTGATGAAACGAATGCCAAACAGTATTCATGGCTCAGCGATACAGCAAGAGATTATGTCGAGCGGGGTGCTACGGAACGCATTGCGTTCATTCGCGCGGAGCACTTCGTAGTGCATCCGCAGATGCAACGCGCGCTTATCGCAATGGACTATATTTTCACTCAGCCGCGAAAAAGGCGGATGGAATGCCTGCATATCGGTGGACCATCAGGTACGGGAAAGACTATCCTGACAAAACATTTTTTGCGGCGCAATAACATACCAACGGAACAAGACGGATTTAACGTTCGTACGAGAAACGGAATTGCCTCAGTAATAACGGCAGATCTCTCGGGGATAGCATCGGAAAGCGATTTCTATCGCTGCATTGCAGATGGATGTATTGATAGGGATAATACCGCTCTGCGATATTCGGCGGATGGACTCTTTAGAATAATAAAGAATCGAGGGAGCCACCTTCTTCTGATAGATGAAGCTGATCGAATTGCAGAGCTTCCCAAAGTGCCTCAACGAGATATTCTAGCCCAAATTAAGAGATTGACGAACACATTCGAAATGGGGCTCGTGCTCTTGGGAACCAGAAAACTCGACGCACTACTCAATTCGGAAGACACGCTTCGTCACAGATTCATCCCTGATGTACAGCTGACGCCGCTCAGCGACTTAGGTCAGTTGCGTGCCTTTGTCGTCAACCTAGCGAAGAGAATGCCATTGCGTTCAGCGCCAACGATAGATAATGCCAAGTGCATTAGGGTTATTTTTGAAAACACTGGCGGGCGGCAGCCGAACGTATCCGGCCTTATTCGGCGCGCTGCTATTCATGCGCTTGTCCAGGGTGGCGAGTCCCTGAATAGTGAGGTCCTGTCTGCGGGCATAGCCGATCCCTATCTTCACGCAGCGCCTGGTGGGATTGATGAGTAGCCATGCCGAGGCCACCTTCCTTCCGCTGGGGCCGTGTCTCGTCGAGCCCGATGAAACCATCACATCGTGGCTGGACCGCGCGGCCGCGCTGCATGGCGTCTCAAGGGTTCATATCCTCCAAGAGCTTGAGTCTAGGGGTAGAGAATTTGATGGAGAAAGAAGAGCATCTCAAGATTTCGACTATGACTTCGATATGCCTTTTGATTGGTGTCGCACCCTCGAGCGAGCCGCAGGATTGGCGACTGGGGCACTATCACCACTTCCTGCTTCGAAACAGAATACTTATCTTGCACCTGAGAGTAGGCACGCCTACTGCGCACTATGCTTTGAGGAAGACCTCAGCCGGGGGGTGCTACCACACTTTCGAGCCAATTGGTCCAAGTCGAGTGTAACGCTGTGCTACCGCCATCGTTGCCCTCTGCACACTTGGAAGCTTCCACCTAAAGACTATCAAGCTCGTGAGTACCCACCAAAATGGCTGGCAGCGCTTTTTGGATTGCCATACGAAGGAGGGCAGGGTCCTATTGAAAGTTTTCTAAATGAAATTATTGGGCATATAAATAATTTAGAGCGCGCTGATCCTTCAGGGCAGATGGACATGTTCGGGTTTCAGGAAAATATATCTCGCTTAAAAAAGCAGACGAGACTTGCGCACCCTGACCGTTCGCTTCGCCATGAGCTTATTGGCCATGCGCTTTTAGAGGGCGGAGAGGGCGGCCATTTATATAGTCATTTGGAATATTTCTCCGATTTTTACTTTTTGCCAGATAGAGAGTCATACATTTCATTCGAAGAAGATTTGAATGAAGAGAGCGTTGGCAAAAAGTCCGTTTTGGCTCGTCTCGGGCGTGGTAATTGGCATCGATGTGTTCAAGACCTATATACGCTATACGTTACTCCACGGGCGGTGGAAATTTCCGCCATTCTTCCTGGGCATGCAGGGCGATCGTTTAATGCAGCGGACCGTTGGATATTTGAATTTCAAGAGAAAACCTTCATCCCGGTTGATTGGAAGCATGCACATAGCCCGACGAGGCGTCGGATTGTTCTCTCGTTTATAAACGATCGCCTGCGGGAGCTTTTCACTCCAGAAGATTGCACGTTCTCAAGTCGAAAGCGCAGTGACTATTCGATTTTTGAGGTCATCAGCCAGCTACGATCGGAAAGCCGAGAATGGGCAGTGGCCGCAGCAAAAAAGTGGCCCCCCGCCATGCAAGAGAAGATACTCCACATTCTCCCTGAGATCGAAGAATCAGGTTAGCGTATCCGCGGCAAAATCAGTTCATTTTCAAGCGCCGCGCCACTGATGCAAGGGAAGTCCAATGTAGGCTGGTAACGCCTACTCCAGCAGGGGACGTCGATCCACCGGCGGCTCGATCTCCCGAACCTCAGGCCAGTTACCACCTGCCGGCGAGCGTGGGTTGACAAGCTGCCAGTAGCGCCCCCTTAGCGGATCAAAGATCGTCATCGCCCCATACATGGAAAAAGCGAGCGACTCTAGGCCAATCTGATTGCCGTAGCGCCAAACCTCACCAGGGACGATGCAGGAATGCCCCGTAACGACTAGGTCGATATGGTGGACTTGCCCCGGGAGAGGCGACCGCCGCTGGTCGCGGATGACGCCATAGGCAATGGCTCGCGCGCTCAGCGCCACGCGGGTGTTACTCAACTTATTCGGGTTTCGATCGCCGTAACTCGGCGATAGCGCCTTCGCCACGTTCCAGTCCTGCTGTGGGACTTGAGCGTGGATCACTCCAACCCGCGTGCCATTTTTTAGTGGCACTTCAAGTGCCACCGGTAGGGTGCGTGCGATTCGCCTGTAACGATGCCTGAGCTCGGGCGGCAGGCCAAACCACCAATGCTTCTCACCCCCAAGTATCGAGCTATTACAAACATCGCCTTGATCCGGATCAAGATGGATGAGCTCTTCTTCATGATTGCCGATCGTGCTGAAAAGAAAGTTCTGCTCGTATGCCAGTTCGAGCACTTCACAGCTGTAACTGCCGCGGTCAATCAAATCGCCAGGAGCAATCAGCCGGTCGCCGCTTGAGAAGCCAACGGCACCGAGTAGGTGGAAAAGCATATCCAGTTCGCCATGGATGTCTCCAACAAAAAAATCGTGGCCCCGGCTATTTACCGGTAACTCGACGAACGCAGGCCCATAGAGTAGCGGAGCGTCCACCTCCGGGCGTAGCCCCCGCTCCCAGGTATCCCAACCGGGGACCTCAAATCCATGCGGCACGACAACATCGTTCATCGAATTTTCCGCGCATGTGTGCGCAGCCTATACAAAGCTTTTGGTGCTCCAGGGGACTCGAACCCGCGACCTGGCGCTGATCTGGCACAGCCCACCGTTTATAAGTCGGATGTACAAGTGTTACGCGCAGGCGACAAGCGATCGTTGGCCCAGTGCGGCAAGGGCCTTCCGGCATGGCTTGATCCGTTTGGCCGGTCGCCCTTCATATCAATTAGCGCTCGAGGACCAGAACTGATGCGCGACCAGCACCGGCGGATCGCTGTCGGCGCTAACAGCGGATCGATCATGTACGGGCTGGGCCGTGACGGCACGAACGAGCGCGGGCGTAATCGTCAGGCGACCCTGAGCCTTGCCGGCGATCGCCCGCGCATAACACCGCGCTAACAGCCTCGCGAGTGTGCGCGGCGTTTGCTCCACCAGCAGTTCGATGATCTCATCGCCGAGCGGCTCGAAGACCTTCGCCAACGCAGGCCGGGACTGGCGCAGCGAGCGGTCAACGGATCGCACGACTACCGGCATCTGCTCTGCGCTGGGTGCCTTTACATGAAAGACATTCATGCGACTTAGAATCTCCGGGCGTACCCGTGACAAGTGATTGGAAGCAAAGATCCAGCTGATTCTGCTCGCGTCGAGTTCCACATCGAGGTGCTCGTCGCGAAAGCGGGCCGCGGTCTCTGGCTGAAGCAGACTCAGCAAAGCCCGGTCTGGCCGGTGGTTGCCAGCGTTCACCTTGTCAATCTCGTCGATGAAGATCAGAGGAGCTGTTCGATCTGGCCCTTCGGCGAGTACCGATGCGATCAAGCCTGGCGCAGCCTCTGACCATGTCCCCGATGCCCCGGTCAAAATCCACGCTGCGCTCATTTCCGCGAACGAACGCACTTCCGCCGACATTGCCAGCGCAGTCGCCAAAGCCGATGCGTACGCAGTCTTGCCAATGCCGGGCGGCCCTTGCAGGAGCATCGGGGGGATATACACCGGTTCGCGTAAGCAAATGGCAAGGGCGAGTTGCTCTTCGATGAAGGCCGTCACATCTGAAAAATTCGGATAACTCGAAACCACCTGCTTCAGCTGACGAAGGTGGATCGGTCGAGCGATGGGTAACTTGCGGGTGGGCCGGACCTTCAGCGACTCCAGGATTCGACGACGAGATTCCCTCCCGATGCCGGTAATATGAGAGAGCTGTTCGGCAACGATCTCGGTCGACGTCAGTATCCACGGGACGTAATTGCGTGAGTGGCGAATACGGCGTGCAGGCTGAGGAAGCACTGCTGGCGTAACCCCCGCAGGTGGCTCAGCCTCATGCTCGACCACCTCCGTGTCTGCCGTGTTGGGGGCGCTTGAACGTCGTTCGAGTTCGCCTTGAGCCTTGGTCAAGAGCCGATCCGCGCTAATGGTGTCTAGCGCGTACGCCCCCGTTTCGAGGATGGCAATCTCTCCGTCAGCGGGCAAATACCGCAAAACAAAGTCGCGTAACACCTTTGGCCAAAATTCGTCGGCATGGCCAACGAATGTGCGCTGTCCACGACCCAATTGGGCCCGAAACCGGATGGCCTTGGCGCTAAGCCGCCACTGGACATATCGGGTCAGGATGGCATCCTTAATTTCGCGCACGGCTACGCTCCTGTCGCGAATTCAAGAGGCGCCCGCTATCTGCCGAGATAGCCGGCGATAAACGTCGCCAAGCGACAGATAGTCGGCTTTCGCCGCGACAGCCGATACGGAATAACGCCCACATAGTGGACAGGAGTGAGTTCATTAATGTCCCATTATCGAGGCCTAGCCCCACGGCGCAGCACGGCAGGGTAGCCGGCAAGGCTGTCTATCAGCGCTTGCGCTTTTCAGGACCTCATGGCCGGCTAGCCGGGGCGTCCTGACGCGGTGCCTTTGCGGCGCCGGTATCGGTCAGCGTGCGTGCTGATAAAGAGGCCCATCGCTTCTCGGTACTGCAGCGCATCTGCAGGCAGCTCGATCGCGAGCTCGCGGGCGATCGCGAGTCCATATTTCAGCTGTCGCTCGGTCGGCGGAAGCAATTCGCCATCAAGCATCGCGGTCACAACGGATGCGATACGACGCCCAAGATCAATATGGCGGCGAGCGCCTCTTGAGACGTCGTCCGGCGAGGACAACTCGTGGAGTAAGCGAGTTTCGACGTGCTCTTCGAACGGCAAGGCCACATGAAACTCCGCATCGCCATAGACCAATCGAAAGCACACGTCGGGACCTCAGTTCATTGAAAGGAAGCGAAGCATAGGCTTCGGCTAGCTCTCGCGACTTCGGACTGCCCGCTGATGCATCGAGAGACGGCTCACGCCACATGCCCGCGGGAGAGCGGGCGGGAGCGAAGGAGCCATGGTGCGACATAGGTTCGCAGACTATAGTCCGTAGATCAATAGTCATCGCGCGAACATTGTTCGCCCGATGGCCACTGGCGAAAAAAGTCAGCACTCAGTCGCGACAGCGTTCGGGAATGCGCTGCGCGCAGTGCGCGGCCGTGTCGGGCTGACGCAAGAGGCGCTGGCGCTGGAGGCTGACTTTGATCGCACCTATATAAGTTTGCTGGAGCGTGGCCAGCGCCAACCGACGCTTCAAACCATCTTCGAGCTTGCTGCGCACCTAGGCGTTTCCCCCGAAGAGCTGATCTCTTTGACCCGCTCCTATCTCCCCGTTAATGGATCGACAGGGTAGGCAAGTTCGCGCCACGTACTGACCTTGCCGGGGCAGACTTGCAACAATTCATAGCTTGTTGTGCTCTAGGGAGCGTCTGAATCACGCCTGATTCCGGCTTGCTGTTTGCTGCTGTGAGAGCAGACGATCAAGAGGTGTATGCCGTGACGCAACTGAGCTCCGGAGACGCCGAGTACGTGAGCAAGCGCAAGCAGAGGCGGCGTGAGGTGTTTCTGGCGGAGATGGAACAGATCAGTCCATGGCACTCGCTGCTGTCGCTGATCGAACCGCTGTATCCGGCCGCGGCCAATGGCCGACCACCGCATCCGCTGGCGACGATGCTGCGCGTGCACTTGATGCAGAACTGGTTTGGGTTGTCCGATCCGGCGATAGAAGAAGTGCTGTACGAAGTGCTGTACGAAGTGACGTCGATGCGGCGCTTCGCCGGACTGGGCCCGGAGCGGATACCGGCCGAAACGACGATTCTGAACTTCCGGCATCGCCTGGAGACGAACGATCTGGCGCCGGAGATTCTGGCGCGGGTCAACGCGCACCTGAGTCGCAAGGGGCTGATGCTCAAGCGCGGCAGCATCGTCGATGCGACGATCATCGCTGCACCGAGTTCGACCAAGAACGCCGACGGCGAGCGCGATCCGGAGATGCATCAGACCAAGAAGGGTGATCAGTGGTACTTCGGCATGAAGGCGCACATCGGGGCTGATGTCGATTCGGGCCTGGTCCACACCGTCGTCACCACGGCGGCCAACGAGGCGGATGTCGAAGTGGTCGATGAGCTGATCCGCCGCCGGGACACGGTGATCTACGCCGACGATGGACGATCAAAAGTGCCGCTGCTCGGCGTGAAACGACGAAATCGATGATGCCATTCGCCTCAAACATGAAGCTACCGCGCCGCGACAGCAGTGCGAGAACTTTTTTCGGGGCTATTCAGACCTTCCTTAAGGAGCATACTCTGTTACGCAGAGGGCAGTGGCCGTCGCTGCCAGTTTAATCGCACGATAATTCTCCGTACAGCATCTTCATGGCTTCAAATTGAAACAGTGAGATATTTAAGATTGATAATTGCTGAGCGGTGGATTAATACAACTAGAAAAATCGGAACATCAGAATCTATTTGTTGTCCTATACATAAGATCGCATGGAGAAAGGTAAGGACATGAACTGTGAAAAGAAGACAAAATCGAGCCGACCAATAGCCGAGCAACACAAAAATGAGAAGCGTCCAGCGCACATAAATAAAAGGCAGGTCTGGGGGGCTAACTCGAGTTGTCGTAGCTTGCGCCGCCGTGTCGGCGATGTTAAGAAACCAGGAACGCGAGCTTCCAGGCAGGCCAAATCGCCGAGAGGGCCTCAAGACTAAGTAGCCGCCAGCGCTTCCCTAGATAATCAGATTGGCGCGCAGAGTCATTTGTGAGAGTCGACGCGAACAATCGTAGGCCGGTACTGCCTACTCCAGCAGGGGAAGTCCACTGTGGCCCGGCCGAACGCTGTTGCGCGAGGCGCGGCTTATACCTGAGTCCGGAGCGCTGCTTGTTATTCTGGCAGCGGGGCGTCGCCGCATCGTCGCAATGGCCGTTGCTTTTCTCGAGGTGGTGCGCGTGTGGTAGTACGTGGTGTCGTCGACGCGATTCCGTATCTCTGCATTAGCATCAAGGCTGCGTTCAAGTTACGCCATGCCGCTTGCTTGGTCCACGTGAATGTTTCTGCCATTCGCTGATCCTGTATTTTCCGAATCATTTTTATGTCGGATTCCTCATGGAGAAAGCAGCGCTCTACGTTGCCAATGACGATGGCGGGCGATCGCCCTGGCAAGATTCGCAATGAGATTTTCGACTTCAGGTCCGTCATGCACGATCAGGCCTTCATCCGACTGCTTGTCGTTCATAGATAACTCGCTGATGCCGGCGGCAGTGAGCAGGCGGGTGCCTTCATCCATAACAAGGATCGTCTTGCAGTGACGGAAGGCATCTAGCAAGAAGCTGCGCACGGAAATCATCGGTTTGAGAGTTTCGACAGCAGTGGCACCACCCGCGACGATTACGGCATCGAAGAGCACCGAATCCGCCGATTCCGTCGTATACGTCGCTTCCAGATTTACTTCGTCGGCGGTCTGCAGCGCGCCAAGCCGAGGGGCGACTACAGCTACGACGGCGCCAAGCTCTTCGAGTGCGGCCTTCAGCGACACGATGGGGCTGGCCAGGCAGTTTTCAGCCGCTAATATGGCGATGCGCCGCGTCTCGATGCTCTGCTGCGGTTGGTACGCGAGGCTCAGAGCCTGTGATTGGCCCGGCGCCGCGGCGCCGCGACGGTCATCCGGAAGCGGTGCAGTCGTCTCCTCCTTCAAATAGTTGAGATCGTCGCTAATGTCGGTGACTGCGACCTTCGCAGCCACATTTTCAGCAAGGCCGCGATCGATATTAGCTAGTACGCGGACCACTCGCTCGCGGATTCGCTCTTCCTCGACGTGAGAGAGCTCGAACGCGATCGCGTCGATGATATGTTTCTGTTCGACAGGCGTCTGGCTCGCGTAAAACAGGGTCGCCTGGGTGAAATGATCGGCGAAGCGGGCACTGCGCTTACGTACCTTGGGTTCCGTAAAAGTTTCCGGGTAACTGCGAAATGCACTGGCGTCTCCGCTTTGCATCGGGCAACCACGGCTGATTGAATTCGGTTCATAGCTGGTACGGCCGCGAAATACTCGCTGTTGCTGGAAGCCGTCGCGCTGGTTGTTGTTGACCGGGCAGAGTGGGCGATTGATCGGGATATGCGCGAAGTTGGGGCCGCCGAGACGCAGGAGCTGAGTGTCGAGATATGAGAACAGTCGACCCTGCATCAAGGGGTCGTTGGTGAAGTCGATGCCAGGTACGACATTGGCGACGCAGAACGCGACCTGTTCGGTTTCGGCGAAATAGTTTTCCGGATTGCGATTCAGAACCATGCGGCCAACTCGCCTGACCGGAACCAGTTCCTCCGGGATGATTTTTGTCGGATCGAGAAGATCAAACTCGAAAGTGTCAGCGTCATGCTCGGCTACGATCTGCAGGCCCAGCTCCCATTCCGGACACTGACCTGCTTCGATAGATTCCCAGAGCTCGCGGCGGTTGAAGTCCGGATCTTTTCCGGCGATTTTTTGCGCCTCGTCCCAAGACAGCGAATGTGCGCCAAGTTTAGGTTTCCAGTGGAACTTGACGAAGTGTGAGATACCTTCGGCATTGACGAGGCGAAAGGTATGTACACCGAAGCCTTCCATCATCGCGAAACTACGCGGTAATGCGCGATCGGACATCACCCACATCAGCATGTGGCTGAGCTCGGTATTCAAGGAGACGAAGTCCCAGAACGTATCGTGTGCCGACTGCGCCTGCGGAATCTCGTTATGCGGCTCGGGCTTCACCGCATGAATGAAGTCCGGGAACTTGATAGCATCCTGGATGAAGAACACTGGCATGTTGTTGCCGACCAAGTCGAAATTTCCTTGGCTGGTATAGAACTTGGTGGCGAACCCACGCACATCACGTACTGTATCGGCAGATCCTCTTGAGCCGGCGACAGTTGAGAAGCGGACAAAAACCGGAGTTTTGACCCCGGTCTCGCATAGAAATGCGGCGGTCGTATATGCTCCAAGAGAGTCGTAAAGTTCAAAATATCCGTGTGCGCCAGCGCCACGCGCATGAACGACGCGCTCGGGGATGCGCTCGTGATCGAAATGCGTGATTTTCTCGCGCATCATGAAGTCTTCAAGCAAGGTGGGGCCGCGCTCGCCGATCTTCAGTGAGTTCTGGTTGTCTGCGATTTCGAGGCCTTGCTGAGTCGTCAGAGTCTTGCCGTCGACGCCTTCGGTTACGGTTTCGAGCTGATCGGTCTTCGTATCTTCACTTGCGGGTTCGCCGACCTTTTTGGCGATTTTGTGTACGGCCTCACGGGTGGCGGTCTTTATGGTCACGTTGGGGCTCCTTGATCGTGCTGTGAGTGTGCAGCGGTGCAGCAAACGCCGCGCCCGAACTTCGCCATTGCGGTGTTCAAACTTGGGAGGAGGCTATCGCTATCGTTTTCGAACGGCGATACATTCCTAGTGGCGCAAGATGACGATTGTGGCCTCCGGTTCGCCGACCACTTCATCGGGCATTGAATCTCGGCCCTTGACGTAGGCAATGCCGGATCCTTTTCAAAGCGTTCCAATGAGTTCCGTCATGCGTTTTTCCGGATATAGCCATCGCTACCATGCTCGATGCCTGCATGCGGAGTGCACTACGAAAGCGGGACGCGAAAAGCCCCGGCGCACGACCTACAGCCTGCCCCATTTCACGAATCGAGAGGCTGGAACGGAGATGATAAAATTGATTTGTGCGGTCACGAGTATTGCCCAGAGATTGTCTGACCATAATCCTTACGCACTCAGGTCCGCGGCGCTCAGTGCCGTTTAGAAGAGGTCAAGGATTTTCAACCAGGATCGTTGTTGAACTGAGCGTCATCGGGCAAATTATCGCCCCCAGTGTCGTTCAGGTTCGGCTCAAGATAGCTGCGCCGAATGCCGGTAAACGGATCGCTGCGTGATCGTCCAATGTTCCGCTGAGGAAGGTCTGATGGTGAATTCTCCAGAGACGCCGTTCTGGCATTCTCCACTCCGTGGCGCGCTCCGAGATGTTGAAAATGCAGCGCAGACATTGCCCGTCATTCTCACGTTCGAACGCGAATAGCGGCGTCGGGCTGTCGAGCAGACGTGCGACATCTCCCCCAAACGCCGACTGCTGCTTTCGCCACTTAAGAAAGTGCCGATAGGCATTGAGCAAAGAATCAGGGTCGCGCTGCTGCCGGCTGACGGCGAACGGTAAGTGCTCGGCAGGGATAGGTAACCACAGCGTATTTCCTTCGCTAAAGCCGGCGGAAGGTGCGGCGTCGGTCCATGGCATCGGAGTGCGGCAGCCATCGCGTCCCAGAATCTCCGGATAGTTGGCGATCCCGTATGGGTCTCTCAACTGTGCGAAATCGAGTTGTGCCTGTGTCAGGCCGAGTTCGTCACCCTGATAGATGCAGCACGCGCCGGGTAGACACACTAGAAGAGCGATTAGCATACGGTCGAGCGTCCGATTCTGCTCTTGCGTTAGTTGACGGTGCCGGTCCCAGCGTCCCTTCAGACGCGGGAAGTCGTGCGTCCCGTACGTCCAGCAGATGCGGCTGTCGTCGAACAGCGTTTCGACGCGTTGCAGCAACGCCCGCAGCGCGTCGCGCGTGAACGGCTCGTGGTTAATCAGCGAGGCGTTGTAGGCCATGTGCAAGCGCTCGTGGCCGCGCACGAAATCGGCCGCGGTACCGAGGCTGTCCTCGTCGCTGGAAATCTCGCCGAGCGAGAAGCCGTCCGGATAGGCGTCGAGCATCGCGCGCAGTTCAGCAAGCATCGGCAGCGTCTCGTGACGGCCGACGGTGCCGAGATTGACGTGGTCGAAGTATGGGTCGGCCGGCGACGCGCCGTCGGGCCGCGGCATGCCGGGCGCGCGCCGCGGGTTGTCGCGCAGGCTGCGGTCGTGCGTATAGAAATTGGCGACGTCGAATCGAAAGCCGGCGACGCCGCGCTCGAGCCAGAAGCGGCCGACGTCGCGCAATGCGGCGCGGACTTCGGGGTTGTACCAGTTCAGGTCGGCCTGTTCGGCGAGGAAGTTGTGCAGATAGAACTGCCGGCGCTGCGGCTCCCAGCCCCAGGCGCTGCCGCCGAACGTCGCGCGCCAGTTGTTCGGCGGGCCGCCGTCCGGCGCCGGATCGGCCCACACGTACCAGTCGGCTTTGGCGTTCGTGCGGCTGCGCCGACTTTCGGCGAACCATGGGTGTTCGGTCGACGTGTGGTTCCAGACCTGGTCGACGATGATGCGCAGGCCCAGTGCGTGCGCCTCGCGTACCAGCGCATCGAAGTCTTCCATGGTGCCGAACATCGGCTCGACGGCGCGGTAGTCGGAAACGTCGTAGCCGAAGTCGTGCATCGGCGACCTGACGAACGGGCAGATCCAGATGGCGTCGGCGCCGAGCTCGGCAACATACGACAGCTTGCGGCGGATGCCGGGCAGATCGCCGATGCCGTCGCCGTTGGCGTCGTAGAAGCTACGCGGATAGATCTGATAGATGACGGCGTCACGCCACCAGGGACGCGCCGCGATGTCGGGACGGGCATCGCTCATGCCGGCTGCGCGTCGATCTCGGCGAAGGCCGTGCCCCACGGACGCAGCAGCAGGCGCTCTGACACCGGATCGATCTCGAAGCCGTGCTCGATGCCCTGCGCACCGCGCGGCCGCGCATAGCGCGACAGATCGACGCTGACCTCGCGACCGGTCTGGTTGAACAGACACAGCAACGCCTGCTGCGGACTGTGCCGCTCGAAGCCGAGCACGGCGTCGTCGTCGAGCTCGATCACGCGCGTCTCGCCGCCATTGAGCGCCGCCTGCGTACGACGCCAGTGCAGCAACTTGCGCCAGCGATTGAGCAGCGATCCCGGATCGGGCTCCTGCCGCGATACCGCGCGCTTGCGATGCGAGTCGGGGATCGGCAGCCAGCTGTCGTCGGCGCTGGAGAAGCCGCAGAGCCGCTGGTCGTCGCGCCACGGCATCGGCGTGCGCGAGCCATCGCGGCCCTTGATCTTCGGATACATCAGCTTGCCGAAAGGATCCTGGAGGCGGGACTTCGGAATATCCTCGGGAATGCGCGCATCCGGCAGGCCCAGCTCGTCGCCCTGCCACAGACAGAACGCGCCGGGCAGCGTTACCAGCAGCGCCGCGATCATGTGATAGAAGGCCTCGGGCAGCGGGCCGTCGCGGCCGCCCCAGTACGAGCGCGTGCGCCCGTAGTCGTGATTGCCGACGATCCAGCAGATACCATGCGGACCGTAGTTGCGCAGCGCCTTTTCGAGGATGGCGCGCAGCCGCGCCGCCGACGTCGGTTCGTGGAAGTGCAGGGCGCTGTGATACGCCAGATGCAGACGGTGCTGACCGCGCACGTACTGCGCCGCCTGCTGCAGCGTGTCTTCGCACAGCGTGACTTCGCCGAGCATCATCACGCCCGGGTACTGGTCGACCAGCGCGCGCAGTGGCTCTAGATACTGCAGTGTTTCCTCGCGGCAGAAACTGTTGACGAAGCAGTGCTGTGCCGCCGGGTTCTCCGGATCCATGCCGTCCGGCATCGGTGCGCCTTTCTTGCGTACAGGATCGTCGCGCAGCTGCGGATCGTGGGTATAGAAATTGACCGCGTCGAGACGCATGCCGTCGATGCCGCGATTGAGCCAGAACTTCGCACAGTCCAGCACCATCCGGCGCACGTCGGGGTTGTGCCAGTTCAGGTCGGGCTGGGTGTGCAAGAAGTTGAAGAAGTAGTACTGCTTGCGTGCATCGACATACTTCCAGCCCGAATCGCCGGTGAAGGCCGAGCGCCAGTTGTTCGGCGGCCCACCGCCCGGCGCCGGATCGGCCCAGACGTACCAGTCGGCGTAGCGCCCCTCGCGGCTCGCGGCGCTGTCGCGAAACCACGGATGCTGATCGGACGTATGGTTCCAGACCATGTCGAGAATCAGCTTCAGGCCGCGCTGGTGCACGAGTTCCACGAGCCGGTCGAATTCGGCGAGCGAGCCGAACCGCGAATCGACGTCGACGTGGTCGGTGATGTCGTAACCGTAGTCGTCGAACGGCGAAATGTAGAACGGCGTCAGCCAGATCGCGTCGACGCCCAGCGACTCGATGTAGTCGAGGCGCTCGACGACGCCGGCGAGATCGCCGAAGCCGTCACCGTCGCTGTCCTGAAATCCGGCGACGCCGATCTGATAGATGATGGCGTCGCGCCACCATTTCGTCTGGAATTCCGGCGCCGCGCGACGTGCCGACGACATCGCCGCGGGACCCACACGCGGTAGCGTCATTTCTGCATTCTCCTCTGCGCACTCGGTCCTTGATTGCGCACCTCGACATTGACGCAGATACGTACTGAAATTCGGCTGAATCGGTGTGCCGCGGAGCTGCTGCACTCGCTGATCGACGCCGCATTCGGCAGGGCTTCAGCGCGCCGCGGCCAGACTGCAAAGCAGGGCGTGCCTGGCGCCGACAGGGCGCGAAAGCGTGCGCGGCCCGCAACCGAAACCCGCACAAAGGAGGCATCCATGCATTCGCAGATCATGGCCGACGACCCCGACAGCCGCATCTGGATCCTGGTTCTCGATTCGGGCGAAGAAGCCGTCTCGAGTATCACGCACTTCGCCGACGCTCACGACATCAAGGGCGCATCGGTGACCGCGCTCGGCGCGTTCTCCGGCGCCCGGCTCGGCTGGTTCGACTTCGCGACCAAGCAGTACAAACCGATCGAGGTCTCGTCGCAGTGCGAAGGACTGAGTCTGGTCGGCGACATCGCGTCGGGCGACGACGGCGGCGCCAGTCTGCATCTGCACGCCGTCGTCGGTCTGGCCGACGGCACGACACGCGGCGGCCATCTGCTCGAAGCGCATGCGCATCCGACGCTGGAGGTGACGTTGATCGAAACCACGGCGCGGCTGCGCCGGCGGCGGCGGCCGGAGCTCGGCATCGCGCTGATCGATCTCCGCGCCTAGCCGTCGGCGCGTCAGCGCTGCGTCCGCGGCGGCCGACGGACCGTCCATTCGGTCTGCAGGCTGCGCGATCTGGCGCGCGCGTCGAAGCGGCCGTGCGTACCGCCGTCGTAGTCGACCGGCGCGTAGAGATTGTCCGGCGCATCGGCCGGCTGCGGTTCGGACGTCAGCTGTCCCGAGAAGCCGCTGCGCACCAGCATGCGGTCGGCGAGCCACGGCATGATCTTGTTGCCCCAGATCGCCTTCACCGCCGGCCAGCCGACGTGCAGCTCGCGACGCCGGTGACCGGCCGCCCAGACGATCGCGCGCGCCGCCACTTCCGGCTGGAAGATCGGCGGCACCGGCTGCGCGCGGCGCGGCATGTGCGAGCGCGCCCAGTTGAACTGCGGCGTATTGAACGCGGACAGCTGCACCATCGTCAGCTGCACGTCGCTGTTCTCGTGCATCAGTTCGACGCGCAATGCATCGGTGAATCCGCGGATCGCGTACTTGGCGCCACAGTACGGCGCCTGCAGCGGAATCGCGCGATAGGCGAGCGCCGAGCCGACCTGCACGATCGCGCCGCGGTTGCGTGGCTGCATGCGGCGCAGCGCCGACATCGTGCCGTACACGGTGCCGAGGTAGGTGACTTCGGTGGCGCGGCGGTATTCGTCGGCGCCGAGCGACGAGACTGGTCCGAAGATCGTCGCCATCGCCGCATTGACCCAGACGTCGATCGGCCCGAGTTCCTGCTCGACGCGCGCCGCGGCGCGCTCCACGGCATCGGCATCAGCGACGTCCACCGCAATCGGCAGCGCGCGGCCGCCGACGTTCTCGATCTCGCGCTGCGCGCCGGCCAGCCCCGCTTCACCGCGCGCCAGCAGCGCGACGCGGCTGCCGTTCTGCGCGAACGCGAGGGCGGTTGCACGTCCGATGCCTCCCGAGGCACCGGTCACGACGACGACATCTGCTTTGGCTTTCATCATTCACCTGTCGAGCGAGGGAGTGGGCGATCGTTCGCGAGTCTGTCGCGTCGGCCCTGCACGAAAGGTGAATGCCGGCATGCCCGATCCGGCAAGCCGGCCGTGTGGCTTAGCGCGAGTTTTCCGCTGTCGTATCGATCAGCGTTTGCAGATCGGCGAACTCGATCGGTTTGACGAGATGATGGTCGAACAGCTCGGAAAACCGCGGAGCGCCGACGCCGTTTTCCGAGAAGCCGGAAATGGAAACGAGCAGCGGCGGACGATCACGCTCGCGCAGGATGCGGGCGACTTCCAGCCCGTCGATGTCGGGCATCGAAACGTCGACGAGCACGATGTCCGGTTCGAACCCGTCGACGGCGTGTGTCGCCTGCGCGCCCTCACAGACGAAGCGCGCGTCATGGCCGACTATTTCCAGGATCTGTGACAGTGCGGTCGCACATTCCTGATCGTCGTCGACGACGAGGATACGGCGCTTCTGGCCGCTTCCGACATTACTGTGCATGGCATTCCCCTCTCGGGCCTGCTTGGCAATGGGCCGATATCGGTGTCCAAATATATACATGACTATGCCAAAAGATAGTGGCACGTCGACAAAGCAGAACAAGCTTTCCGCACGTCGTTGTGCGGGTGGCCGTCCGCTACGCGCATGCATCGGGTGACCACAGCGCCGGCAATTAAGTCGGCGAGCCCCCGCTGTTGGCTGAGCGATGCCTTGCAGTTCACGACGAGTTCACGATGTTGCGCATTGCATGAGGCGGTATCGCAGGTTGGGCAGGCGTCATGGAGAGCATTGGCATGAATGAAGCGCGCGGATTACCGGAGCATTTACGGGGGCGGCGGGTCGTCGTCGCGAAATGCCCGCAAGATGCTATGCCGTATGTCGAATATGGCGTCGAAGTTCGGATAGGGTGGAAGGTGTATCGTCGCATCCAGACGCACGGGCCCGCGGGTGCGATGATGGCGGCGCCCATCGGTGTCGCCACGCAGCCGCCCGTCGCGGTCCGGCGCCGCCTGCTGCGTCTTATGTCCGCGCGCACCGCTGTGCTGCCGCGGCATCGGCTCGCAGCTGTCGCCGGCGTCGCTTGCCGGATTTGCACGTCGCGGAGCACGCCGCCGTTCCATTTCTGCTGTGCGTACCAGCGCGGCCCACGAAGCTGTCGATGATCTTGCCTCGCCATCCTTCTGGCTCCGGTCGAGTGGCATCCGCCTGCCCGCATTCCGCATGCCCGGCACGATGACCGAGTTCTACATCGCGATCTTGATTGTTTCGCTGGTCCTGCTGTTGCTCGCCGCGGCCAGCGGTCTGGTCAACGACCGGCTCTGGCTCTCCGAGCCGATGCTGTGCGTGGCGATCGGCATCGCCGTCGGACCCCTCGGCTTCGGCTGGCTCGCCGGACCACTGCGGCAGTCGCACATCGAACCGACAATGATCGAAGCGGCGCGCTTGGCGCTGTCGATCGCTGTCGTCGGTGCCGCGCTGCGCCTGCCGACCGGCTACGTGCGCCGGGCCTGGCGCGAACTGGCCGTGATTCTCGGTGCCGGCATGCTGATGACCTGGCTGCTCGGCGCGGCGCTGGCGATGCTGATCCTCGGCTGGGCGGCGCTGCCGGCGCTACTGCTGGCGGCGACGTTGGCGCCGACCGATCCGGTGCTCGCGGCCTCGATCGTCACCGGTCGCTTCGCCGACGACGTGATCCCGGACCGCCTGCGCAACACGATCAGCGCCGAGGCCGGCGCCAATGATGGTCTCGCCCTGCCGTTCGTGCTGATCCCGGCGGCGCTGCTGGTCCATCGCGGTGCCGTGCATGCCGCTTGGACGATGTGGTGGCAGACCTTCCTGTGGGAGGTCGGGGTCGCGCTGCTCATCGGCACAGCGACCGGCTATCTCAGTGGCCACCTGCTGCGCTGGGCCAGCCGTCTGCGGGAAGCCGAAACCACCTCGCTGGTGACGATCGCGCTGTCGCTGGCGTTCGCGACGATGGCCGCGTGCCGCCTGCTCGAAACCGACGGCATCCTGGCGTGCTTCGTCGCCGGCGTCTGGCTCAACGAGTCGCTGATTGGCAGCGCCGAGGAACGTCACGATCGCTTTCATCAGGCGATCAGCCGCTTCTTCGAGCTGCCGTTCTTCGTATTCTTCGGCGTAATGCTGCCGTGGTCGCAGTGGCGCGAGATCGTGCCGCTCGCATTGCCGTTCGCGTTCGCGCTGCTGTTCATCCGCCGACCGCTGGCCTGGTGGCTGTTGTGGCGCTGGTTGCCGTCGCTGCGCAGCACGCGCGAACACCTCTTCGTGGGCTGGTTCGGTCCGATCGGCATCGCCGCCGTGTTTTATGCGATGCAGTGGGGACAGAAGCTGCAGATTCCGCTGCTGTGGCCAGTCGTCAGTCTGGTCGCGGCGCTGTCCCTGCTGCTGCACGGCATCACGGCTACGCCACTGAGCCGGGTGCTGGTCGGTCGCGACGGGCGAGCGGCCAAATCATCGGCCTGAGCTCTCGGCGTCGAAGCGAAGCCGTCGGCGCTCAGCGTCAGGCAGCGGTCTATGCCGATCGCGGCGATGAACGCCTGGTCGTGACTGACCACGACCAGGCCGCCGCGCCAGCGTTTCAGCGCTCGTTCCGGCTGCGCGAGGCTGCGCAGATCGAGATGGCGGTCCGCGTGAACCTCGTCGGCCATCCGGGCGCAGGCGGGTGCGCGCAGCGGCCCAGTCACGCAGGAGCAAGCCGCATCCGCTTAGCGTGAACCCGATTGCATGGCGTCAGCGGCGCGCAGCGTCCATCGCTCGGTCCCGGCCGCAGCGATGACACCCGTCTGCGGAATCCGGATCACCGGAAACCGATCACGACCGCAGCCATCGCAATCCGGCGCTTGCGCGTCGCCGTGACGAAGCTCCACTTAAACAGGCTGCGATCCAGTACGCCAGCGGACAATCGAATGGAGGCGTTTCCTCAATGACATCGATGATCCAGGACTACGCGATCATCGGCGACGGCCACAGTTGCGCGCTCGTCGCCCGGACCGGATCGATCGACTTTCTGTGCTGGCCGCGCTTCGACAGCGACGCCTGCTTCGCGGCGCTGCTGGGCGACGAGCGTCATGGCTGCTGGCTCATCTCGCCCAGCGGATATGTGGCCGAAACCACGCGACGCTACCGGCCGGACACGGCGACGCTCGAAACCGAGCACGTCACCGAAACCGGTCGGGTCAGGGTGACGGACCTCATGCCCTGGCATGACGGCGCCACGGCCATCGTCCGCCTCGTCGAGGGCGTGGACGGCGAGGTGGAGATGGCGACCTCGCTGCGGCTGCGCTTCGGCAACGGACAGATCGTGCCGTGGGCGCAGGCGCACGAGCGCGGCCTCATATTCGAATCGGGGCCTGATCGCGTCACGCTCGATGCAGCCGTGGCGCTCGAAAAGAATGCGGACGATGCCACTGCGCGCTTCAGCGTCGGCAAGCACGACAAGCTCGCTTTCGTGCTGAGCCATTCGCCGTCGACGGCGCCGGCACCGCCGGTCCTCGACGTCGACGCCGTCATCCAGGCGACGGACAAGGCGTGGAAAGGCTGGATCGGCCGATTGAAGTCGAAGTGCGGCTGGGGCGCGTCGCTCAGGCGCTCGCTGATCACGCTGCGATTGCTGACCGACCGCGACAGCGGCGGCATCGCCGCCGCCGCGACTTTCGGCTTGCCGGAAATTCCCGGTGGACCGGCGAACTGGGATTACCGTTACTGCTGGTTGCGCGATTCGACCTTCATGCTCACCGCGTTGCTCAACGCCGGCTTTCACGAAGAAGCACAGCGCTGGCGAGACTGGATTCTGCGCGCGATCGGCGGCCGGCCGACGTCCATGCAGATCGTCTACCGGCTCGACGGCAGTCGCCGGCTCGACGAATACGAGTTCGGCGCGCTGCCCGGCTATCAAGGCTCGGTGCCGGTGCGCATCGGCAACGCCGCCTCGGGGCAGGTGCAGCTCGACGTTTTCGGCGAGCTGCTCGACAGCTTCGATGTTCTCGCGCGCGCCGGCATCGAACGCAGCCCACGTGTCGTCGAGCTGGAGACCGCGATCGTCGAGCATCTCGAACGGATCTGGGACCAGCCGAGCGCCGACATCTGGGAAAACCGCAACGACCCGCAGCGCTACACTTATTCACAGGTAATGGCATGGGTCGGCGTCACGCGCTTCGTCGCCGCACATGCCGACGACGAGCGCATCGATCGCGCACTGATCGCCCGGCTCAAGACGCTGAGCGAGGTCATCCATCGCACGGTCTGCGAGCGCGGCTACAGCACCGAGCGCGGTCATTTCGTGCATTGCGACGGTGGCGACGCACTCGACGCATCCTTGCTGCTGCTGCCGCTGGTCGGCTTTCTGCCGGCCGATGATCCACGAATCGCTGACACGATCGCGGCCATCGAGCAAAACCTGATGGAGGGCGGGCTGGTGCGGCGCAAACCGCTGCAGCCGGACGGCCACGACGAGGGCGCCTTCATCGCCTGCTCCTGCTGGTTGGCAGACTGCTACAAGATGCAGGGACGCGACGAGGAGGCGGCGACGCTGCTCGAGCGTGTCATCGGGCTGGCGAACGATGTAGGCCTGCTCAGCGAAGAATACTCCGTGCGCAACCGCAGCCCGCTCGGCAATATCCCGCAGGCGCTGTCGCATCTCGGACTGATCAATACCGCGCTGTTCCTGTCAGGCCCCGTTCTGCAGCGAGCCGGCGGATGATGCTCGCGCCTCGTCTTCTGCGCCTGCTCGCCGCGCTGCCGCTGCTCGCTCTCGGCGGCTGCGCGGCGCTCGAGCATGGCGTGATGAATCACGCCGGTCCGATTGCCGCGAGTCATTGGCATCTGTATGTGATCGTCGGCGTCGTGCTGGTCGCCGTCGCCGGGCCGGTGCTGCTGCTGACGCCGCTGATCGCCTGGCACTACCGGCTGTCGAACAAGAGGCATGCCTTCCGGCCGAAGTGGGATTTCTCCTGGACGCTCGAAGGTCTGATCTGGATTCCGCCGATCGGTATCGTCATCGGTCTCAGCGTGCTGCTCTGGGACTACACGCACATGCTCGATCCGTACCGGCCGATCGCGTCGGGGCAAGCGCCGCTCGAGGTGCAGGCCGTGGGCCTGGACTGGAAATGGCTGTTCATCTATCCCGACGAGCACATCGCGACGATCAACCGCCTGACGATCCCGGCCGGACGCCCCGTGCACCTGCGCCTGACCAGCGGCACCGTGATGCAGTCCTTGCTGATCCCGCGGCTCGCAGGGCAGATCTATGCGATGACCGGCATGGTCAGCCAGCTCAATCTGGCCGCATCGCATCCTGGCGTCTTCCTCGGCGAGAACACCCAGTTCAACGGCAAGGGCTTCCAGGATCAGAAGTTCAACGTGGTGGCGCTGCCGCCGGCCGATTACCCGAAGTGGGTAGGGCAGGCCCGCGCATCCGGGCATCCGTTCGACGCCGATGATTTCGCCGGCCTGTTCCACAAATCGTCGCCGTCGCAGCCGGTCGTGTTCTCGTCGGCGCCGCCGCATCTGTTCCGGCAGATCATCGTCCGCTCGCAGGAAACCGGATCATGACCGACGGCATCCTTCCCGCGGTCCTCGGCCGCTTCGAATGGCAGTCACTGCCATTCGTGCGCGCCTGGGAGCATCCGAACGCCAGCGAGATCGTCGGCGCCGGCGCCGGTGCGGTCGTCATCATCGGCGCCATCCTCGTCGCGGCCCTGATCACGCGGCTCGGCAAATGGCGCTATCTGTGGTCGGAGTGGTTCACGAGCGTCGACCACAAGAAGATCGGCATCATGTACATCGTACTGGCGTTCGTGATGCTCAGCCGCGCGCTGATCGAAGGCGTGCTGATGCGCATGCAGCAGGCGACGGCCGTCAACAGTCCCGGCTTCATCGCGCCCGATCACTTCGCGCAGCTGTTCAGCACGCATGGCACGATCATGATCTTCTTCATGGCGATGCCGTTCCTGACCGGCCTCATCAACTATGTGATGCCGCTGCAGATCGGCAGCCGCGATGTCGCGTTTCCGGTGCTCAACTCGGTGAGCCTGTGGCTGACCGCCGCCGCCGCCGCGCTGGTCATGGCCTCGCTCGTCGTCGGCCGCTTCTCGACCGGCGGCTGGAGCGGCTACCCGCCGTACACGGAACTCGCGTTCAGCCCCGGCGTCGGCACGGACTACTGGATCTGGGCGGTGACGTTGGGCTCGGTCGGCTCGACGCTGACCGGCATCAACTTCGCCGTCACCATCTACAAGATGCGCTGCGCCGGCATGCGCCTGATGCGGATGCCGCTGTTCGTCTGGACGGCGCTGTGCACCAGCATCCTGATGATCTTCGCGATGCCGCCGCTGACCGTCGCCACCGCGCTGCTGGCGCTGGACCGCTATCTGGACTTCCACTTCTTCACGAACGACCTTGGCGGCAACATGATGAACTACGCCAATCTGTTCTGGCTGTTCGGACATCCCGAGGTCTACATCCTCATCCTGCCGGCGTTCGGCGTGTTCTCGGAAGTGGTGTCGACGTTCTCGAGCAAGCAGCTCTACGGCTATACCTCGCTGGTGATCGCCACAGCCGTGATCACAGTGCTGTCGTTCACGGTCTGGGTGCATCACTTCTTCACGATGGGGCAGGCGGCCGACATCAACGCCGCGTTCGGCATCGCGACGATGGCAATCGGCGTACCAACCGGCGTCAAGATCTACGACTGGATCTGGACCATGTTCCTCGGCCGCGTGCGCTTCACGGTGCCGATGCTGTTCTCGTTGGCGTTCATGATGACCTTCGTGCTCGGCGGCTTCACCGGCATCCTTCTCGCGTTTCCTCCGCTCGATTATCTGGCGCACAACACGCTGTTTCTGGTCGCACACTTTCACAACATGCTGATCCCGGGCCTGCTGTACGGCATGCTCGCCGGTTATCACTACTGGTTCCCGAAAGCCTTCGGCTTCCGGCTCGACGAAAAGTGGGGGCGCATCTCGTTCGGCTGCTGGGTGCTGGGCTTCTATCTGGCGTTCATGCCGCTCTACGTGCTCGGCGCATCGGGCATGGCACGACGCACGCAGGCGGTATTCGAACCCTCGTTTCGTCCGTGGCTCTACGTCGCCGGCATCGGTGCGCTGCTGCTGGCCGGCGCGCTGGCGTCGCTGTTCGTGCAGCTGTGGGTCAGCGTGCGCGATCGCAAGGCCAATCGCGTATTCGCCGGCGACCCCTGGGACGGCCGCGGGCTCGAATGGTCGATCTCCGCGCCGCCGCCCGAATACAACTTCGCCGTGTTGCCGCAGGTTAACAGCCGCCATCCGTTCCACGACGGCAAGCGCCAGGACGACCCGTACGCGCCGCCGCGGGCGTACGAGGACATCACGCTGCCCAGGAACAGCATGACCGGACCGGCGATCGGCATCCTCGCCGCCGCCGCGGCGTTCGGTCTGGTCTGGCATATGTGGTGGCTGGCGATCATCGGCGCGCTGGCGATCAGTGCCGTCGTCATCGCACGCAGCTTTGCGCGCGACGTCGAGCACACCATCAGCGCCGACGAGGTGCAGCGCACCGAACAGCGCTGGCTGCGAGCGGCCGCCAACGCCGCACCGATCCCGCGCGAGCTGGAGATGACGTCCGCCAATCAGGGTCTGGCCGAGGTCTCGGCATGAGCGCCGACGAAGTCAGGCAGGCCGGCCTCGAACTCGGTCGCAACGACCTGCTGACGCACGAGCAGGCCGGCAGCGCGATCTTCGGCTTTTGGGTGTTCCTGATGAGCGACGCAGTGATCTTCGCGCTGCTGTTCGCCACCTATGGCGTGATGCTGCCGGCCACGGTCGGCGGCCCGACGCCGGCCGACGAATACAAGCTCGTGCCGACGCTGATCGAAACCGTGCTGCTGCTGACCAGCAGTTTCACCTTCGGCTTGGCATCGGTGGCGATGAAGCACGGCGCCTCGCGCCGACAGCTGCTCGGCTGGCTAGGGGTCACGCTGATCCTCGGCATCGGCTTTCTCGGCATGGAGCTGCACGACTTCATGATCATGTTCAGCGACGGCGCCGTGCCAAGCCGCAGCGGCTACCTTTCGTCATTCTTCGCGCTGGTGCCGCTGCACGGGCTCCACGTCTTCTTCGGCAGCGTCTGGATCGTCGTCATGATGGTGCAGGTACTGACGTTCGGGCTGGACGCCCGCGTCAAGGTCAACCTGCAGCGCCTGGGGCTGTTCTGGCATTTCCTCGACGTCGTCTGGATCGCGATCTTCTCGGTCGTCTACCTGCAAGGGATGATCCAATGATCCGACAAAGCGACCGCAAGCGCAGCGAGATCCGCACGTACGTGACCGGCTACGTCCTGGCGCTGCTGCTCAGCGCCGCGGCGTTCGCCGCCGTGCGCTGGCAGCACGCCACCCCGACCTCCGCATTCGCAGTTGTGCTTGCACTGGCGCTCGCGCAGATGGTGGTGCACTTCCGCTACTTCCTGCACATCAGCCTGCAGAGATCCGCGCGAGACGATTTACAACTGGTGCTGTTTTCAGCTGTGATAGCCGGCTTGATGGTGGCGGGGACGCTCGTCATTCTCTTTGATCTGAAAGCAAGGATGTCCTGAAAAGCACGCTTTCCTTTCGCTGAAGCCGCTGATGTTTTGCTCGGACCCGGCGAGGGCTCTTCGGGGTACACGCAAAGGCTACTGCTGGGAGTCTCGTCAGTGCAGGCCTTGTTCAGCGCTGCCGTGCCATAGTGAAAAGCATTCAGGAAGAGAACGGAGGGGCCATGTCTAATACGTCCAGATCATCTAATCGTAACTCTCGCAAGTATGGAGAAGCCGCCTCGAAATACGTAGAGTCAGCCGTGCGGCGGGCTGAAAACGGAACCTTGAAAGATAGCCACGGAACTACCGTCAAGAGCCACCGGCAGGCCGTGGCCATAGGTCTATCCGAAGCGCGCCGAAAAGGCGCAAAGGTTCCCCCGCGTTCAAAGCCGACGGCAAAGAGATAGGCAATACGCGCAAGGCAAGCAAAAAGTTCATCCATCTCACGGCCGTGATATTCGCGATCCATATCGAGGACTATCGAGTGTCGTGCTTTTGGCTCAAGGGATTGGGTTTCCCCCAGTTACACCATAAACCTCTCCGGTAACAAAGCTCGATTCCTGTGATGCAAGGAGTACGTAGATCGGTGCACACTCCGCCGGCTGCCCGGGGCGACGCAGCGGGGTATTCTCTCCGAAATTTGGAATATGCTCGCTGGGCTGACCGCCGCTAGGCTGAAGCACTGTCCAGATCGGGCCGGGAGCTACTGCGTTCACTCGAATCCCATCGGCCGCCACTTCCTTAGCAAGAGCTTTGGTGAACCCCATAATGGCCGATTTTGTCGATGCGTAGTCAAGCAAAGTTGGAGACTGCACGTATGACTGAATCGACGCAGTATTAATAATAGATCCACCGGGAGACAGGTGAGGCAATGCTGCTTTGCAAATCCAGAACATTGCATAAACATTTGTTTTAAATGTCTTGTCGAACTGCTCTGTTGAAATGTCGAGAATGCTTCGTTGAGTCACCTGCTTGCCAGCGATGTTGACTACGATGTCGAGGCCGCCGAGTTCTCGCACGGCGTCCCCCACAAGTTTCGTGCAGAATGCTTCGTCTGTGATGTCTCCAGGCAGGAGTACGCATTTCCGCTGTGCCTGATGAACGGCCGCGATGGTCGTCTTTGCATCAAGTTCCTCCTGTGGTAGGTAATTGATCGCCACGTCGGCGCCCTCACGAGCGAACGCGATGGCCACGGCTTTTCCAATGCCCGAGTCGCCGCCCGTTATGAGAGCTCGTCGCCCGTCAAGTCTCCCGAAACCGACGTACGAGGATTCACCGCAGTCAGGCATCGGCTTCATATTTTTGTCGAGCCCAGGGCTGAGCTGACTTTGAGCCGGGAATGGGGGCCTAGGATACTGTGTGAGTGGATTCTGCTTCGTGTACTGATTCATAAATTATCCTCTACGTGAAAAATTTAAAGAAGTTATAACTCGGAATTTCTTTGAACATTGAATAAAGCATTCCTTCTTCTTTGAAAATTTGCATATCGCATGAATTTTAATCCTCAAGCTCCTCTCGATCGTGCTTATGTGACGATAGCAAAGTGATACCTGGTGGACCGACAAAGCCGAAGTGCTGAAGATGAGGGTTCGTAGTCCAATATCTATGGAGCTGTAGCGGCGTAGCTAATTCAACATTTATCCTCGCGTTATCTGTACGCATTGTTGGCTCGCAGCAGATTCCTCCTTCGACCGACTACCTTGCTCAGCTCAACGCATCCCACAGCAGCTTTGCCGCGCTTGTTGGCTTCCATCTCGCGGTCATAATTAGAGCTCAGTTGCCTCTTAATCTTGCCTGTCCGTGCTCCCGGTTCCGGGTTTTCGACGGGAAATTTCCTTGTCATTTTTTGCGCCCATGAAGTCTTACTCCTACGGCTAGCATGGCGGATGCCTGTGTTTAGTGGTCTTTGAAAGTGTTCGTGCTGATAAGTTCGCCCGAGGTTCATGCTGGCCAGTGATAGCTCGGAAAAGCCAGACGCTGGGTGAAAAGTGGCTTTAATTTTGCCTAATACTCGGCAACTCAAATCAACAGTCTGCCGATGCGAGCGATCGATGCGCTTTTTTAGGCGGTGGCTACTTGGTATGCCAGCCTCTAGTGGTCGTGAACTTATCGGCGAGGAGCACGACTATGCCTTTGAGTAGCGTAGCCCGAATCAGCGTGATATCTGGAGTTCTGGGTGCATTGGTGGTTTCGATCGACATACTCGCCGGCCGACGTCAGAAAATGGCGATCATGAACTTAGTCTGGCCTTTGACCGCGCTTTGGGCCGGAGTCTTCGGCCTCCTTCTGTACCTGTTAATAGGCCGAAATAAGAGCAGCAGTCATAGAAGCGGGTCATTTTGGGAGGGCGCACTTGTTGGCACGCTACATTGTGGCGCCGGATGCACGTTGGGTGACTTGGTCGCAGAGGCATTCGGAGCAATGATTCCGCTTCATGTGTTCGAGCATAAGACCTTCGATGCCTGGATTATCGATTACATCGCGGCATTCATATTTGGCGTGGCTTTCCAGTATTTCTCGATAAGACAAACGAGAAATCTGTCGTTTGGCAGTGAGCTACTGGCTGCGTTGAAGGCCGATGCCGCATCGCTTACGTCATGGCAGCTCGGTATGTACGGATGGATGGCGATCACGCTGTTTGTGCTGTTCTCCCCCGATCTGCCGAAGAGCTCCATGACCTTCTGGTTCATGATGCAGATCGCAATGCTATTCGGTCTTGCCACTGCATATCCCGTCAATTGCTGGTTGTTGCGAGCCGGTATTAAGGAGCAGATGTAGGAAGATCCCGAAAAATTCATCGTGATTTAGGACGTCGACTGGCCGTCGGTCATTCAGCTCCCGGTTCTCTTTTATTTTATAGAATTCCTGAAGTTTATTCGGTCATTGAAGCGTGAATTTTTTGAAATGGGCGAAAAATAAAGGAGATGATCTATGGATAAGGAACGAAGGGTAGGTGTAAAAAGACGATCAGAGAATGGGCGAACGATGTCAGTCTCCGAGAAGAGGAAACTGCTGGAACGTGAACGTCGACGGGGCGCTCAGGGAAGCACAGGCCAGAGGTCGAAGAGCGACAGGTAGGTTCTTTGAAATCGTAGATATCGGCTGCTAGTTTCGGTCCAGATTTCGTATCTCGTAGAAATTGGCGCGTCTTAAGGAGTGTGTGATGCGTGGAATGAAAAAATATTCTATTGTTCGTCGTGCTCGGGAGTTTTTTCCGCTGTTGGTGAGGTATCGAATCTCGTGAGCAAGGGAAAAAACAGAAATTCCGAGACGTCGAGGGCGCGGCATATTGACACGTCGATCCGTGAGGGGCGGCGCCTCCCGTTGGTGTGGATGGCGGCGCTTTGGATTGTGGCTATCGGGATTGGAACTTTCTTCGTCCTCGAATTTTTTAATAAATAAGCAAAGACCGATCGGCGCGCCATAGGCGATTACGACGCATGAGCGTCATGTGTATCACCAATATGTCGACCTGATGTTGGCGTTACTTTTCTTCGGCGTACGCCATAGTCGTGATTAACGCGCGCTCTCCGGGGCGCGCGTCGAGTCGCGTATGTTGAATTACGACTGGTTGGTCCGCTTCTATCACGCACGCGTAATCCGTGTTTCGGGGTATCGGCTCCGGGTCGATCAGCTGATCGAAACGCAGGTGCAGGGTCCGACGAGCGGGTATCTGTATCCGATAAGGGCCTGCTGTGTCGCGGTCTCTGAAAAACACCGTAATAACCAGCACGACGTCGCGCTCATTGGCATTCAGGATGCACGCAGTTTCATGGCTGCGCAGCTCGGGGTCGTCCGCATGCGGGCCAGGGTCAGGAAGAAAGCCTTCCGCGATTGCCCACTGCCTTTTACCGATACTCATGTGGTTTCTCCTTTTGCAAGTTCGCTAGTTCGCCAAATATGGTGGTAACGCCATATCGAGAATTTCTGCAAGAGTGAGTGCTTGACGCCCCGTGCCCTGCGAGATCTGTTCTCGACATGAAAATCCGTTGGCCAAAACAATCGTGTCGTGCGATGCGGCGCGTACTGCGGGCAGCACGGCATGTTCTCCAATAGTCTGCGATAGCGCGTACGTCGACGCGCGAAAGCCAAAGCTGCCGGCCATACCGCAACAGCCTCCATCTAGCCAATTGATGCGACCGCCAAGTCGTTCGAGTAGGCGCCTCTCGGCATCAACATCGAGCGATGCATGGTGATGGCAGTGCGCCTGTACGACCAAGGAATGCGTAAACGGCGGCGGCTCCCAGCCAATGCCATCGAGGAATTCGCTGAGCAGCAGGCTTTGCGCGGCGAGCCGGCGCGCTCGCTCGTCGGCCGGAAATAGGCGCGGCAGCTCATCGCGAAAACTGGCGATGCACGACGGTTCGAGACCGACGACGGTGACGCCGCGTGCCAGGTCGACGGCCAGCGCGTCGAGCACGCGCCCCAGCTCGCGGCGCGCGAGGTCGAGCATGCCTTCGGCATACAGCGGCCGCTGGCAGCACAGCGGCACGTCCGGAATACGTACCCGACAGCCAGCCGCTTCGAGCACGCGCACCGCGGCCTGCAGCGGGGCGGGGTGGAAGAAATTGTTCCAGGTATCCGGCCACAGCAGCACCTCGCGCGCGCCGGCCGGCAGCGGCGTCGCGCGTCGGCTGCGGAACCACTGCACGAAGCTCTGCGTCGCGTAGCGCGGCATCGCGCGCTGCACGGCGATGCCGCCGATCCGTTTCGCCAGCCGGCCGAGTCCCGGCGCCTGCAGGATGAAGTTGGCGAGGCGCGGCAGATGCGTGGCGAGGCGGCTCCACCACCAGATCAGTCCCATCGAATACGCGCTACGCGGCCGCAGCCGGCGGCGATAGTGATGCGCCATGAACTCGGCCTTGTACGTCGCCATGTCGACATCGACCGGGCAGTCCTGCTTGCAGCCCTTGCAGGCCAGGCACAGGTCGAGCGCGTCGTGCACGGCGTCGCTAGAAAAGCCATCGTCGATCGGGCCGTGCTTGGTCATCTCGAACAGCAGGTGCGCGCGGCCGCGCGTCGAATAGCGCTCCTCGCGGGTGCCGCGATAGCTCGGACACATCACGCCGCCGTGCTCGTTGCGGCAGTTGCCGACGCCGACGCAACGGCCGACGGCGTGATTGAAGCTCTGCGCGTCGTCCGGGTACGCGAACTGTGTTCGCAGCAGCGGCGGCCGGAAGTCGGGGCCGCGGCGCAGGTTGGCGTCCATCGGATACGGCTCGATCTTCTTTCCGGGATTCATGCGGTGCTGCGGATCCCAGATCGCCTTGAACGCGCGAAATGCCGCCATCAGCTCGTCGCCGTACATCTTCGGCAGCAGGCTGGCGCGGACCTGGCCGTCGCCGTGTTCACCGGACAGCGAGCCGCCGTGACGCACGACCAGATCGGCGGCGTCGTTCATGAACGCGCGCCACTTCGCCAGGCCCGGTTCGGTGGCCAGCTCGAAGTCGATGCGACAGTGGATGCAGCCGTCGCCGAAATGGCCGTACAGTGCTGCCTTGTAGTCGTAGCGCGACAGCAGCTGCCGGAATTCGCGCAGATAGGCGCCGACCCTGGCCGGCGGCACCGCCGCGTCCTCCCAGCCCGGATGCGTGTTGTGCTCGCCGGGCACGAAGGCGGTCGCGCCGAGGCCGGCCTCGCGCACTTTCCACAGCAGCTTTTCCTCGTCCGGGTCGTCGAACAGCTTCATCGACGGCGTATCGTCGGCATCGCGCAGCGCCGTCATCAGCGCACGCGCACGCTGATCGGAATCGGCCTTGTCGCGGCCGCCGAACTCGACGAGCAGCCAGCCGCCGCCGTCCGGCAGCAGCGCGCGGTTCTTCGGATGCAGATGCTTGCGCTGCATGAAGTCGATCAGCAGGTGGTCCATGCCCTCGAGACCGATCGGGCCGTGCTCGAGAATCTGCGGCACGTGGTCCGCGGCATGGAACACGTCCTCGTAGCCGAGCACGAGCAGGCTGCGCGCGCGCGGCGAGTCGACGAGGTCGAGCTCGGCGCCGAGCACCGTCACGCAGCTGCCCTCGCTGCCGACCAGCGCACGGGCGACGTTGAAGCCGCGCTCCGGCAGCAGCTCGTCGAGATTGAAGCCGGATACGCGGCGCGGGATCTGCGGATAGCGGCGGCGGATCTCGTCGGCGTAACGGTCGCGCAGATCGCGCAGTGCGCGATAGATCTCGGCGCGGCGGCCGCCTTCGCGCTGGATGCGCCGGTATTCGTCGTCGCTGGTCGGGCCGACCGTCATGCGCACGCCGTCGTAGGTGACGATGTCCAGCGAGCGCACGTTGTCGACGGTGCGGCCGCTCATCACCGAGTGCACGCCGCACGAGTCGTTGCCGATCATGCCGCCGAGCGTGTTGTGCGCATGCGTCGACGGATCTGGGCCGAAGGTCAGCGCATGCGCCTCGGCGGCATCGCGCAGCACGTCGAGCACGCAGCCCGGCTGCACGCGGGCGCGGCGCGCGCCGGGGTCGATCGACAGCACGCGGTGCAGGTATTTCGAGAAGTCGACGACGACCGCGACGTTGCAGCACTGGCCGGCGAGGCTGGTGCCGCCGCCACGCGCCAGCAGCGGCGCGTCGTGGCGCCGGCACGCGGCGATCGTCGCGACGACGTCGTCGATGCTGCGCGGCACGACGACGCCGATCGGCACCTGCCGGTAGATCGAACCGTCGGTCGCGTACAGCGCGCGGCTGCCGCCGTCGAAGCGCACCTCGGCGTCGGTCGTGCGCCGCAGTTCGGCGGCCAGCGCTTCGGCGCGCTTGCGGTCGAAGCCGCTCGGCGGCTGGCGCTGCATCAGGCTGGCCGGAGCATCAAATCCCATGACGTTGGACCTCCTCGTGGCGCAGGCGCAGGCCGTGGCCCGGTGCCTGCAGGTCCGGCCACAGCGCCCCGTCGCGCAACAGCGGCAGACCGTCGAACAGCATCCGTTCGAGGCGCGTGTGGTCGTGGAAATATTCGAGATGCGCCAGGCGCGGCACCGCGCAGCAGACCGGCACGTGCACGGCCGGCGCGCAATGTGCCGACAGCTTCAGGTGCTGCGCGTCGCACAGCACGCCGGCCTGCAGGAAGCCGGTGTAGCCGCAGCGCGTCGCGTCGGCCTGCAGCACGCCGACCGCACCGGCGCCGATCATCTTGCGGAAGTAGTCGGCGTCCCAGCCGTACTCGCCGGCGCTGATCGCCATACCCGGCGGCGCGCGGTCGCAAACCCAGCGCAGACCGTCCAGATCGTCGGACGACACCGGTTCCTCGAACCAGCGGACGTCGTAGTCGGCGAGGCGCCGCGCCATCTGCAATGCCCCGACGCGATCGAACGCGCCGTTGGCGTCGACCATCAGCGTCACGCCGTCGCCGATCACCTGGCGCGCCAGCGATACGCGCCGCGGATCGTCGTCCGGCGCGCTGCCGATCTTCATCTTCACTGCCGACAGCCCGTCGCCGACCCAGCCGCCAAGCTGCGTGCCGAGACGCGCGTCGTCGTAGTTGGTGAAGCCGCCGCTGCCGTAGACCGGCACCGCCTCGCGATGCCGGCCGAGCAGCTGCGCCAGCGGCACGCCGAGCAGGCGCGCCTTCAGATCCCACAGTGCGATGTCGACCGCGGCGATCGCCATCAGGCCCAGGCCGGGACGACCGAGATTGCGCAGCGCCGCGTTCATGCGCTGCCAGATCAGCCCGAGATCGAATGCGTCGGCGCCGACGACGATGGTCTGCAGCTTGTCGCGGATCAGCGCCGCTGCGGGCGCTGCCTGCGTATAGCTGTAGCCGAGACCGTCGACGCCGGCTGCCTTCAGCTCGACGACGACGACCTCGGTCGCCGACCAGCACAGCGTGCCGTCACATTCGGTGCCGTCGGTCGGCACCCGGCACGCGTGTACCGTGAGCGATTCGATCGTGGGCGCGCGTTGCACGCCCACCGGGCTACTCGACCGTGGTGCCGAACGACGCCAGCAGCTGCTTGGCGCTCTGCCTGACGATGCCGCTCTGGTCGATGTCCTTGCCGACCGCGCCCATCATCGCCTTGGCCTGCTCCCAGGTGATGTGCGGCGGCAGCGGCGGCACGTCCGGGTCGGTGATGAATTCGAGCACTACCGGCCGATCGGCAGCGAATGCCTGATCCCAGGCGGTGCCGATGTCGTCCGGATTTTCGACGCGTATGCCCTTGAAGCCGAGCATCTCGCCGTAGCGCGCGTACGGGAAGTCGATGACGTCCTGCGCGGTCGGGAATTTCGGATCGCCGGCCAGCGCGCGCTGCTCCCACGTCACCTGGTTCAGGTCATGATTGGCGAGCACCAGCACGATGAAGCGCGGGTCCTGCCATTGCTTCCAGTATTGCTTGACCGTCAGCAACTCGGCATTGCCGTTCATCTGCATCGCGCCGTCGCCGACCATCGCGATCACCGGCCGGTTCGGATACGCCATCTTGGCGGCGATCGCGTACGGCACGCCACTGCCCATGCTCGCCAGCTTGCCGGACAGCGACGCCATCATGTGCCGACGCAGCTTGACGTCGCGCGCGTACCAGTTGGTGTGCGAGCCCGAATCGCCGCAGAGGATCGCGCGTTCCGGCAGGCGCGGCGACAGTTCCCAGAACACGCGCTGCGGATTGATCGGATCGGCCGAGGCCATCGCGCGCTGCTCGGATTCGGTCCACCACTTGGCAACGCGCTTCTCGATGTCCTGCTGCCAGCTGCGATCCTCCTTCGGGCACAGCATCGGCATCAGGCGGCGCAGCGTATCGCCGGCGTCGCCGATCAGGTTGACCTCGGTCGGGTAGCGCATGCCGACGTTGCGCGATGACAGGTCGATCTGCACGGTGCGCGCCTGACCGTCCTTCGGCAGGAATTCGGCGTACGGGAACGTCGTGCCGATCATCAGCAGCGTGTCGCAGTGGTTCATCATCCACCAGCTCGGCTCGGTGCCGAGCAGGCCGATCGAACCGGTGACGAACGGCAGATCGTCCGGTACCGAGGCCTTGCCGAGCAGCGGCTTAGCGACGCCGGCGCCGAGCTTCTCGCACAGCTCGATGACCTCGTCGGTGGCGTGCAGCGCGCCGGCACCGGACATCACCGCGACCTTCTTGCCGCTGTTGAGAATCTCGGCGGCGCGCTCGAGTTCGTCGTTCGACGGCCGCGGATGCGGCGGCGCGGCGCTGACGCCCGAGTAATTGTTGCCGTGCGCGCGCGGCGGGCTTTCGACGGCATCCATCGTCTGCACGTCGTTCGGCACGATGACGCAGCAGATCGTGCGTTCGGCCGAAGCGATGCGCATCGCGCGGTCGATCACGTGGCGCGCCTGCGCCGGCGAGGCGATGGTCTGTGTGTAGTCGGAGACATCATCGAACACGCGCGCCAGATCGACCTCCTGCTGGAAGTCGCTGCCGATCGCCGATACCGCCTGCTGGCCGACGATCGCGACCACCGGCATGTGATCCATCTTTGCGTCGTACAGGCCGGTCAGCAGATGCAGCGCGCCCGGGCCGGATGTAGCCATGCAAACGCCAACCTGATCCGTGAATTTTGCATGGGCGCCGGCCATGAATGCCGACATTTCCTCGTGCCGGACGCGTACGTATTCGAAACGGTCCTCGGCACGACCCATCGCGCCCATCAATCCATTGATGCCGTCTCCCGGGTATCCAAATATCCGTTTCACGCCCCAGTCGCTGAGGCGTTCGAGAATGAAATCTCCTGTTGTCTTGGCCATGACACTTCCTTGTGCTGGATGAATTCCAAAGCGCTCTGCAGAACTTGCGACCGCTTCCCTGCTTAATGCGACAGCAACAGCAGGGCCCGGTTCACAACAGATCGGCGCTCAATGCGAACGGGAGCTGAACGGATTGAGCCGTCCTAAATTTCTAGAGGAGTAAATCCAGCGGAGGGGCTAGGGCACCCCGATCTGGATGCACCGATCAATCAATTCCCGGTCGAGCGTGCTGGTGTCGACGAGTTCGCCTCATTCCTGTTTTAGCGGGCGAATTCCCAACGAATCGCATGGACGGACTCGACTCGCTACCGCCTCAATACTCTGGGTGGCTTCTCGGTCGCGAGCTTCGTAAATCGACCGAGGACCCCACAGAAAGAACTTTGCTCGCTAAGAGTTTCATCGAGAAAGTTGGCCTAGAGCGCTTCAATTTGCTGGTTCAGATGGACGTCGAAGTACAGAGAGTCCTGGGCACAGGTGCTCGCCATGGTCGCCGCAAGAGATGCAGACGCGCAGATCCGTTTGACTACTACTAGCTCGGACGTGGCTGGTTAAAAGGTTGCCGCCAAGGTGGCGCATCAGGGAGATGTGGTGCGGTCGTCGGCGTGTGTTGAAGTACTGTTCAATCGCACAGTATTATAGGTCTGTGGATTCACCCACCCAGACGCTCGTCTGGCCCAACCTGAACTAGCCCTCGGCTCAACCTGAGGGCTTTTTTTGATCTCGAGCAATCCACAAGGCCAGAGACGGCTCGGAAAATATAAAAATCTCATGATTTTCCGTTGTTTATTAAAACTTTCTCGATTTTCTCAAACGCCATAGTTCAGATAGCCTGAATTATTCCGACAACCCTCTTGAATAATCTGGCTGAGCCCCCAACATGTAGTGATACGAGGGGCGCTGCGGCACAAAATGGGCTATTCCGTGATCGCTTGACTCGTGGCACATCAGGGAGATGCAGATATGACACGCTTAAGCTTTTTTCCGGTTGATAACGGCGATATGACGCTGGTCACCACCTCGAATGAGAAGACGGTCCTCATTGACTGCAATATCCGTGACGTTACGGGGGAAGACCCGCCGCCCGACGTAGTGAAGCAGCTTAAAGAGCGCTTGAAGAAAGACGACAAAGGCCGTTATTACGTCGACGTCTTCATGCTCAGCCATCCCGATCAAGATCACTGCCGCGGATTTCAAGCGAATTTTTACTGCGGGCCGGCTGCTGACTATCCGGAAAAAAGCGAAAAGATCTTCATTAAAGAGCTCTGGTCGTCGCCGCTAATTTTCCGCCGCAAGTTGCGCCACGAGACCCTTTGCCCCGATGCCATCACGTTCAACACGGAGGCGAGGCGCCGCGTCAAGAAGTACCGCAATGCCGGCGGAGCAGTCTCTGACGGTGATCGCATCCTGGTTCTTGGCGAAGACGAGGACAACAAACAGCGGGGCATCGAAGCGATCGTCGTGAAGTGCGATACGCGCTTCAGCAAAATCGCCGGCATTGCACAAAGTAACTTTGAGGGCTATCTCCTTGCGCCGGTGCCCAAGGGCTCCGAAGACGAAGAAGAAATGCGCTCGAAGAATAACTCCAGCATCATTGTGCAATTCAAGATCGGCGAGGGCGTTAATGCAGATGCCTGCCGCTTCCTGACTGGTGGCGACGCGGACGTATCGATTTGGGACCGGCTCTGGGAGAAGCACAAAAATGCAACGGATGTACTGAAATACGACATTCTGCTTGCCCCACATCATTGTTCTTGGCACACGCTGTCGCACGACAGCATCTCGGACTTAGGCGACAAAGCGAAGGTCAGCGAGCCCGCAAAGTCGGCGCTGTCGCAGATCCGTGACGTCGGCCGCATTGTGGCGAGCTGCAAGGAAATCCTGGATGACGACGACGATCCGCCGAGCCACCGTGCTAAGGAGGAGTACGAGAAAATCGCGGACAAGCGGTTCCATGAAACATCGGACTTCTGCGGTGAACCGTTCGAATTCGATATCAAGTCTCACGGCCCTGTGATTCGTTCGAAGGCATCGGCTAGTAGCTTTGCCAGAAAAGACGCTGCAGCTGGCCTAATCGGCAGCGGCGCGATCGGTCACGGTTAAAGCTGGTGCGTGTATCTGCGGTTCAACGTGCGCTGACTGACATTTCGGCGCACCGTCAGTTTGATCGTTGGATTAATTCCGCACAGCAGTTGGAATCCGGCGAGTGGAGGGCGACATTCGGGCTTCGCGTCGAAATGTCGTCCCTCTGGACTCTGGAGGGCCAAACCCCCACCGGCATTCTCGCAGTGGAACCGGTAACAGTCTCGTTCCCGATCGGCTACCCCGATCGGGTTCCGCAATTCGAACTCAGGGCTGACTTCCCGAAGAACGTCGCGCACCTATTACCGATTAAGGGCGATGGCAGCCCCAGGCCGTGTCTGGTGCAGGGGTCGATCGAGAATCTTTTTCGGACTGCCGGCGTCCCGGGGTTGTTGGTTCAATTGAGCAACTGGTTGCAGGGTGCGGCCAGCGATAGCCTGAACGACGACCCGGATACCTGGGAGCCTGCGCGGCGCGACACCATCGACGATCTAATCATCGGCGATACGCTCAGTCTTCAACGGCTGCCCAAAAAGAAGCAGGACATTGCTTATCGATCGACAGCATATAGCAGCTTTCGATCGAAGAACGTTACTGGCGTCTATCGAATTACCGCGCTGAGCGATGATGGAGATCTAACCGCGCAGACGTGGAGCAAGTATGCACAGCGCTCCTTTTCCCCTATGTACGCGGGAAGGTCCGTCTCAGCCATCATTCGCTCGAAACCACTCCCAGATGGGAGTTCATTCGTTTGCAGCGAATACATGCCTGACGACGTCAAAGACGTAGCATCTTTGCTGCGATCGGCAAGACGTTGGCACTGTGAAAATGCTGTGCAGAGCGTGATTGAGGGTATTGAGCGGTTAGCGCCAAAATTCAAGACTCAGACAGTCTGGTGGCCGATCCCGATATCCTTACTGATCCATGTAGAACGGCCGCGTGTGGTGGCGGGTACTACTTCGGCGATTGAAACCTTTGGGTACGTGGTCGAGATGATTCCCGGGAAGGGGGTCGGATCGGTGAGGATCGCTGCAGTTATTGATGAGCTCAACACCAGAGTCCTTCGCACCTTCAATCAGTTGCCAGCAGAGACCGTAGCGCAGCCCTGGGTATTGCTTGGGGGCGGCAGCCTCGGTTCGAAAATTGGCTTGCATATGGCGCGCTGCGGTTTGGCGCCAGCGTTGGTGCTGGATGGTGAGGCGTTACTTCCGCACAACTATGCAAGGCACGCGCTCTTGCCTCCGTCGACAAAAAACGACGCACCGCTGTTTCCGGAATTTAAGGCCTACTCAATGGCCAAGGCACTTGAATTACTGAGTGCGTCAACGACCGGAAAAGCCAATACGATTCAGGAGTCCATGCTGACTAAAGCTTCTGAAGAGGAGCTTCGCGCTGCGTCAAAATGGCTGATTCTCAATACCACTGCCTCGACGCCAGTTCGGCACCTGCTGACGAGTTGGGATAATCCACATACACGCGTAGCCGACGCGGCACTCTACGCATCCGGCAGAGTGGCCGCATTTTGCGTTGAGGGGCCGGAGAGAAACCCCAATCTCGATGAGGTCGATACCATTAAGCTAGCCAGTTTCATCGACGATGCCGAGGTCGCGAAACTCACCTTGTCGGGTAAAGCGAGGCTTGAGCTTATCCGTACCGGGACAGGTTGCGGATCTGAAACGATGCAGGTATCGGACGCGACAATTTCGGTGCATGCGGCGCATGTAAGCGAGGAACTGGGGCGCTTTTATTCTCAAGGGCTGCCGGATTCTGGAGCGATCTTGCTTGCTAAACGTTCATCCGACGGTCTGCGCTATGAAGCTCGACGAATTAAAGTTCCAGCATTTCACCGTGTCGACCTTGAAACCAACGGCACCGACATGTGGCGACTTCACCTCTCGGAAGCAGCGCACCAGAAAATTGAAATAGAAATCGCCCGACATCCGCACACCGAGACCGGCGGCGTGCTGTGGGGGCGCTTCAACGAAAGTCTTGGAGCAATCTACGTCGTGGATGTCATTGACGCCCCGCCGGATAGCAAACGTAGCGCGACCTATTTCGAGCTGGGAGTACAAGGGCTTCAAGAACTGCTGCGCGAGAAGCACAGGCAGAGCTACTCCGAGATGTGCTGCGTTGGGACATGGCATAACCACTTGCAAACTTCCGGCCCGTCGAGCAAGGATCGAAAATCCGCAAACGACATAGGCAAGGCCGCAAGCTACCCAAATGCACTGCTTATCTCGACGCCTGGCGGCTATTGCGGTCTTCTGGCGGACTCAACCAACAAGATGCTCGACACTAATGGCGGTGCCGCGACATCTTGAGGCAAGCGATCCTCGTGATTGCAAATCACTATTCCATTGAATGGGTGCCCAGGGGCGCCGGCTCGAGAGCCCGTCAAGCAATACGGAGAATCGCGATGAATTGGTCACAGGCTTTCACGAAGTTCCTAGACCCATATGAACTCAAGGCGCGCCTGTTTCCCGGGCTATTGGTGCTCTTGCCGGGCATCATTTATTTCGCGTTAACTTTTGGCCCGAAGAATCCATTGCTCGTGACGCTGGGATCCGTACTGGCGACCTGTGGCGGACCTTCGCTACTCGCCAACTTTGTCCGGACTTGGGGGCAGCGCGCCCAGGAGAAGCTATACAAGAAGTGGAGCGCCCAGCCTTCTACAATCTTACTCCGCCACCGAGACGACCAGCTTTCAGATCAAACGACGATTCGTTATCACACGTTGGCCAGCTCCAAGCTTGGCATCGTGATGCCAAGCCGAGCCGAAGAAGAGGACAACCCGCTTCTTGCGGACAAGGCCTATGCTGCAGCGGCAGATGCACTCCGACCGATGACCAACGACAAGAAGAAGTTCGATCTCTTATTCAAGGAGCTAGTTCACTACGGATATAACCGGAATGCCTACGGATCGAGATGGGTAGGTTTCGTGATCGCCATTGGCGCCGGCCTGATGACGCTCTTCAATGCGGGCGTACTCAACATCGATGAGCCCTATTTTCAGCGTGCACATCTTAGCCCGGCATCCGGATTTATCTTGAGTATTAGCATTGCCATGGCGCTTTTGTGGGCCTTGCACTTTACCGGTCAAACAGTGAAGCAATCGGGCTTCAGCTATGCGCGGCGGCTTTGGGAAGCGTTAGAGCAGGTCCCGAAGAAAACCGCCGGGAGTCCTCGAGCCCCGAGAGTGCGTAAGGATTGAGCTCGTGTGCACAGTTCCGATTTTCTTGAGAGTTGCGTCTTAAAGAGGTGATGGTAATGGGAACACTCAATATTTCCCGTAGCGAGCAGGACGCTCTGCAGGCAATCGATATCCACCAACTCGACAAGCTGATCGAGCAGTCGATGCGGGAACAGCATGCATTAGCCCTACGCAACCAGCGTCTCGAGAGTTGCGGCGACTTTGTGTATGCGCAGTTCCGTCATTTCGAGAGCGACCTCGGCGCATACCGCGCGGCGAAGTCGTCGAAGAAGGTCTCGGAGACCGAGCTTGATGCGCAGCGCGCTGGCCAGAATCTCGCCGACGCTGTGCGTCAGATGAAATATCTCCTTGAGAAGGAGTTGCGCGAACGCGAGCGCTTCTATATCGACGATCTGATTTTGCCGCCTCATCATTTCGATAAGCGCCTCCGGGTGGCGGTGCGCTACCGCTGGAGGCCAACGACGGATGGGAACTGGCAGAGCGGGTCCATCACGTTTGCGTACGACGTCGACTTGTCACCCGACTACCGGTTTCCTCAGCGGGCGCCTAAGCGTAAGCCTAGCGTCGCGCAGCAACAGCGCGACGAGCAGGACAAATTGGCGCGCACCTGGGAACATCTGCGACAGCAGGCACTGCATTCACTCCGGCAATTTTTCAGGGAAGGCGGCGACGGCGCGAAGGTTCCGGATCGGTTTCAGGTCAGGCTGGATGCCTCGGGCCGGTATCTCAACAACTACAGCGCTCAGTTCTGGTCCGAGCCGTCATGAATGTCACAGGGATGGCTGAAACACGAGCATAGAGGCTTCCGTCGTGGGGCCTGTTTTGAGTGCCGCGAGAGTCGTCAGGTCTGATCCTCGCTTTCTCCATCCCGACGCTTTGCCCTGAAGCGCATCATGGCATTGTCACTATCACGCAAATGCTTTGTGTAGCGCGCAACCATTGTTGTCGACTTCCATCGACCAGCCTGCATGACCTGGGCATCGCTTGCTCCGTCCGCGACTAGGTCTTCGGCTGCACCGATTCGGGTGCTGTGCCCTGCAAATAATGCTGGGTTCAACCCAGCCTGCGCCGCGCGGCGCTTGATAATGCGCGCAATGTCACGGCCCTCGAGGGGCTTGATCAACGCACGTTTGCCGGCCCAACGGGCAGGGACCGCACGCCAGATCGGGCCTTCCGTGATATTGGCCAATTTCAGCCATGCCTGTAGATGCTTCATGGCCTCGACTGTGAGAGGCAGTCGCGCGCCCTTGCCACTCTGATCGGTCTTTGTTTTGCCCAGTCGGATCGCGCCAGAGCCGTCCTTCTTCAGTTCAAGCTTCTCCAGCACCATAGACGCCACTTCGGAACGTCGTGTCATTGACTCGTACGCAATCACCAGAAGCGCGCGATCGCGTATGGCGCTCGGCTCGTCGCCGGCGGCCGCGGCCAAGATGCGCTCCAGATCTTCAAGCAAAAGCCCTTGTTTCTTGGATTGCTCCTCGTCGAGGCCGTGCTCGTTCTGGAGTTGCTTCCAGAGCATCCGGCCATCTTTGGCCTTCATGGGGTTGTCAGTACCAGCGAACTGAAACAACTGGTCGATGGCGAACAGGTATTGCTCCAGCGTGGCACGCTTGCGGCCTTTGCCGATATTCACCAAGAGAAATCGCTCGATGTCCTGGAGCGTCGGCGGGAAGATCGGAATGCCTTCCTGCAGCGCAAACTCGGCCCAGATTCTCCAGCAGGCCATCAGTGACCGGCGTGTGTTGGGCGCATAGCCGTTGAAGAACGGAATGCTCGCAGCGAGGCGTGGACCAATGACCGCAGGGGAGGAAGAAGCAATGATTTCGACCGGATCGGTCGCGTCCGTAGCCGGGATTATCGTGTGCTCAGAATGGTCAGGATGGTCAGGATTCATCGCCGAAGCTGCCGTAAATCATCGTATTAACAGCATGCCTTACTTCCATAATGACCGATAGGTTCAATTATCGGTCATTGTAATTTCATGTAATTTACACAATGTTTACAACATTTACAGTGTAATATCAGGATGACTATTCGGAGCCCATAATGCCGTCCGATGCCACCCCGATTTCATTTGACCAAGTTGCCGCAGCCGCCCAATCGCTCCAGCAAGCCGGCGCCAAAGTCACGACGCTGACAGTACGAGAAAAGCTCGGACGCGGCAGCTTTTCGACGATCAAAAAGTTCATCGATCAATGGCGTCAGGCTGGTGCACTGGAGGTATCCACCTCGTCCGGAGAAGTACCCCCGCAACTCGAGACACTTTGGCTGGCGGCGCAGCGCGCTGCAGAAGAGCGTCTCAGCCGGGAACGTGAGGCCCTAGAGACGTTAGCGGGCGAGCTTGAATCGAGGCTGGCGCAGATGGAGGGAACCGTTCAAGACGCGACGCGCGCAAGGCAGCATGCCGAAGATCGCATACGGGACAAGGATGCCGAGCTGGCGCGTCTGAGTTCGCTTCTTCAGGCAACCACCGCCCGCGCCGATCGAACCGATGCGAACCTAAAAGCGGCGCAGCTCTCCCACGATGCGGCCCTTCTCGAGAACCGCAATCTCATCGATCGTCTAGCCGATACCCTGCAGCGGATCGAGGGTGACATGAAGCCGCTTTCTGGTGTGCTCTCGGACTTCCGACATGATGTAGCCAACCTGTCTGGGGAAATCAAAGCGATTCCCGCGCGTTGGGCTGAAGGCATTGAACAGCTGCGAAACGACATTGTCCGGCAGCACAGCACTATGCGTGAGGACGTGGTTCAGGCCATAGCGGTGCCGCTCACCGGAATCAAAGCGGCGCTCGATGAGCTGGGTCGGCGGACCACGTTGCAGCATAGAAGCGCGATTCGGCAAAGGCAGCGGGGCGTCCGCCGCTAACCCCGTTTCAGCGGCTTTTTGCGCATGTCGCGTTTGAGGGCCTTCGTGGACAAACCCCCAAAACGGGCAGGATTTCAAAGAACCGCCCTTCCGAAGGTTGTCGAAGAGTTACTCTAAGTTGTTGAATTATTTATTTTATAGAAATTAACTAACGAACTGAAGGAAAGTCACTTCTGGCGAAATCGCACAAAAAGGGGGCTTTTTGTGTCTCTCTGGTCAATTGTTTTGACCATGGGTTGACGAATTGAGAAATTTGCACAAAAATCAGGTTGACGATTTGGGGAATTCGCACAAATGGACCTGCCGCTGCCTTCAACTTTTCATCGCGAACTGAGCGCCGAGCGTCTGAATCTGATTGCCTCCTGGCTTCTTGAAGAGTACTACGCTACGCAAGAAGATCTAGTTCGCGACACCGACAGCAGCTATACGCGCGGTTGCACCGCCTTCGGGCGCCAGCGCGGCCGCATCATGAAAGAAGCGGCGTCCCTCAAATATTCGTGGCTTAGCATCAAGGGGGCCGGAAACGATCTCGTCTTCGGGATTGGCCACGTCCCATGCCGCTACAGCAACGATGATCCGGATAACCCGAAAAAAGATGCAGTGCTGGTCGCCAATCAGCACCAGCTGCCGTTTCTGGACTTCGAAGACGACTTGGCGCCGACCCGCTTTTGTTTCGTTCTCGACAAGGGACTCGAAGGTGTGACTGATGCGCATGTCGAGTTGCTGGGCTACACCGGCGCCGGAACGCTTGTCAGCCGGTGGATCAGCAGCAACGTTCGTACACTACATGCCGTCAACGATCAGAAACTCAGCTCGGCGGTTCCGGTCGGCAAGCCAGTCTTGGCTCCGAAGCGGCGCGATGCAGCAAACGGCGACGACAATGTCGTCGCCCCGCAGTCGTGACGGCCGCCTTTCTCGGCGCAAACCTTCGCTTAATCCGGCTGTTCCATGGGTACTCGCTCACTGATCTGGGCGAGCGCGTTGGGGTGTCCAAACAATTCTTGAGCCGCGTTGAGGCAGGGGCGGAAGCTGTCACGGCCCAGCTCGAAACCGCGCTTTCCGATTCACTGCTCGTGCTGCCTGAGTTCTTCCGCACTGTCGACCTGGAGCCGATCACAGAGGAGCAGTGCCACTTCCGTCGGCAGCTGACCACCAAGGTTGCGCTCCGTCAGGTCGGGCGTGCACGCGGTGAGATGCTGAAGCGCCTTGTCAGCATCCTCGAGGAAAACATCGAGCTGCCGGCGTACCGTGTCGGCGTCGCAGAGGTCAGCTCTAACGATGCCATTGAGCGCGGCGCGGAAGTGTTCCGGGCGACGTTCGAGCTCGGCATGGGGCCTTTAAGCAACATCACACGCATTGCCGAAAACGCCGGTTCGGTCGTGACGCGTCTGGATGGCTTGGCGCCAGAAATCGACGCGGTCTCGTTTGCCACGAAACGTCCGGTCATCGTTCTAAATTCGGATGGGCGATCGAGCTGCCGTGAGCGCTTCGGTATTGCCCACGAACTTGGCCATTTCGCGCTCCATATCGGGGTGCTTACCGGCGATCGCCTGACCGAGACTCAAGCCAATCGCTTCGCCAGTGCGCTGTTGATGCCGCGGGCGACATTCGGAATGGAGTGCCGGGCTGCGACGCGCGGTACGCGTTTGAACTGGCCGGCTATCGTTGATCTCAAGCTTCGCTGGGGCGTTTCCAAGGCTGCGATCCTGTTTAGAGGACATCAGCTGGGGTACTTCACCGAGGAGCAGGTGCGCTCGGGGTACATCACCTTGAAACGCCATGGTCAAGCCACGAGCGAAATCGAGGACGCGCGGGTCGCTTATGAAGAGCCAGAGGTGCTAAGCGAGGGACTCAAGATGATGCGAGACCAGCTCGGCGTAAATACCGCAGCGGTTGCACACAGGATGGGGGTACAGGTAGCGCTGCTGAGGCGTTTGATGCCACATCAAGTCGTCGCTGGCGAGCTGAATCCGGGGCCTGAACGCCGCTCAAACGTCGTTGATCTTTTTGGCTCTCGCAAGGCGGACACCAAGCTCTGACAAGGGTTGGAGCGAAAAGCCCCCTTATTGGGTTTTTGACTCGATTACCCCAAGCTCAGATCGAACAGCTGCAGCGTGATTGGGACATATCGAAGCGGGAACGGGATGACGCCATTCGCCAGGCAGCACGTACAGAGGGGCGACTGAGCGCAGTCCAGCTGCAGTTAGAAGATGCCAAGAAACGGGCGCGACATACGAAGCCCTAAAAAATCGAACCGCTTGCGTCATCAATAACGAGCGTACGTCTTAATTAACGAGTCGTCGTCACTAATTATCATGACCGTTCGTCGGAAAACTTTACATAATATACATTATGAACAATTAAAACGATGGATTGCCCGCATGAAGCACGCTAAATTCCCGAAACGGAGGGAACCAAGCAGTAAAACGCACCGACACCAAACGTCATCGACAAAAAGAGCTTCACGCGAAGCTCAACCGACATGAACAAGTAAACGTCTCAGTGCCCTAACGCATCCGCAATCATCGACCCGCCCGACGACGGCACCGGCCCGGTAAATCGCGTGATGATCTGCCCGGACCATTCACAGATCCACTCGCGAGCAAGATCCAGCTTGCACAGCTCTTGCGGGATCAGCCTCGAACCCCGAGC
>NZ_JAAVXB010000015.1 GCF_012241385.1 Solimonas marina
ATGTACCAGGTCGACGCCGACATGATCAGCATGATGATCAGCACGCCGCGTGCGACGAAGTCGCCCTGCGCCCACAGGGCCGACAGGCCGTACGGGTTGTCGACTTCCGCCATCTTGTTGCCGTCCGGCGCCGTGCCGGCGTCTTCGACCGGTGCCGGCGCGGCGTCGGCCGGAGCCGCCGCGGCATCGGCGGCAGCCTGCGGGTCGGCGGCGGCATCGGTCGCCGGTGCGGCGGCCGTATCAGCAGCGGCCGGATCGGCCGGGGCGGCGGTGTCCTGCGCGTGCGCCGGCAGCGCGACGGCCAGGGTCAACAGGCTGACGGCGGTGAGCGCCTTGCAAGATTCCATGAACGACATCTGACATCTCCAGATCGAATGCGTGTTGTTGAGTGAACGGTGGTTTGAATCAATTTCGGTGCGTCCCGCACCACGGCCTAGAATTTTCATCTCGGCTTATTCCGGACGGAACGTGTACTTGATCGCGCCCCAGGCCGGAACCTTTTGACCATCGACGATGGCCGGCTGGAACTGGCACAGGCTCAGCGCCTTGCGGGCCGCCTCGTCGAGGCGCTTGTAGCCCGACGAGGTCTGCACCTTGCTGTCGGTGACCTTGCCGTCAGTGCCGACCAGCAGCTGCAGTACGACCGAGCCTTCTTCGCCCAGACGCTGCGAGATCGGCGGGTATTCCGGCGCACGGCAGCCGCGGCCCGTCACCTTCAGCGGGAACGACGGTGGCGGCTTCGGCGCCACCGGCTTCGGCGGCGGAGGGGCCGGCGCCTTGTCCTGCACGGTGATCGTGTTGGTCGGCGGCGGCGTCGCGATGTTGATTTCCGGCGGCGGCACGAACGGCGGCGGCGGCGTATCGAGCTTCGGCGGCGGCGGCGGCGGTGGCGGCGGCTCGTCCGGCTTCTGTTCCTTGATGATCTTGGTTTCGATCGGCGGCGGCAAAAGCTCGATCGCCTTGCGCGCCAGGCCGTTGACCAGCGCCCAGATCAGCACCGCATGAAAGACGATGACCGCGCCGATACCGAAGGCTCGACGACCGCCATCTGGTTTTGCTTGACCCAATTGCATGGTGGCGTCCCGTTACTCGCGGTGCCCGAAGGCGGCAAGCCGCGCCACATCGAACGCACACCGTTGTGCTTCGTGCAGCCGCTGTCGATGACCTGCCTGACTCACTGACATCATGTCCTTACCTGTCCTCATCACTTGAAGATTGACGACACCCACACGCTCAGTTCAGCGAAACCGAACGCGCCGGCGACTCGCTGCGGCACCAAGCCACACGACCGGCATACACGATGCCCGCCGTCTGCGCCGCTTCCACACCGGCCACTCCGCCCTGCGGAGCGTCCAGCACTGCCCGCAATGCCTGCCAGCGATCGCCACCGAACTGCGCGGCGCGCGCCTGCACAGCATCACGCACGACATCTCGTGCCACTGTGTAACCAACGGCGTAGGCGCCGTACTGATCGACGAATCCCAGCAATGCCTGCGGGCTGGGGATCAGTGCCTGCGTCCGCAACTGGTAGGCCGCCATGCCGGCCGAGAGCTTTCCGTCGCGGTAATCGCGCAGGATCGGCACGACCGACAGTGACAACTCGTTGACCAAACGGTGGACCTCGGCATATTTCGCCGCTTCCGCCGGATTGAAACCGGCGAGCGGAAACAGAACGTCCCTCTGGAACGCGCGGCGGTCGTCCAGCGGAAATGCCAGATCAACGCCGTAGTTCGCCGCGCCTTCACGAAGCACCGATGCCGGCGAACGCAGCAGGACGACCTGATCCTCGACGGGCAGACCTTGAGCACCTGCGTCGGCCTGCATCACGCTGAACTGCGCGTGATGGCCGGGATAGGCTTCATGGCACGCAACGTCGAGCGCCGAACCGATAAACGCCACGGCCTGCGGATTGATCTGCAGGGTGCTGTGATAATTGCCGTCGTAACGATGCCAGGCGGCGTCGACCTTGTCGGTCCACTCGACCGTCAAGCGCTCCTGAGCCGGCAGACGCCAGTGCGCCAGCGTGCGCGTCCGACATTCGGCCAGCGCACGCTCGAAGACCGCCTTGCGCCGCGCAGTCGGGACCACGAAGCGATTCTGATAATCCTCGACACGCTGCACGAGGCTACCGGGCCCCGGCAGCAATGCGTCCAGCGCCGCGGCGGCCTTTTGCATGGCAGCCGCGTCCGTCGCCGGCAGCTGTACGCCATAGACCTCGCGCGCTTCGTCGGCGAAGCTCTGCTTGCCCGGGTGCGCCAGACCGTCCAGCAGCGCGACAAAGCTGTCGAGCTGGTTCGCCAGCGCCTGGCGGCGCGGTGACGGGGTCGCGGACGGCGCTTCGACGTCGGCCTGCAGCGCCCGTGCACGACTCAACAGCACGTCGAGCGACGGCGCTTCTGCGTCAGCCCGATGGTCGAGCGACGACGGACCGAAGTACGCGTCGACCTCGGCCTCGTGCGGCGGATGCGCGAGTGACAAGGCCAGCGTCACGAAACGCTCCCCTTCTGCAGGCAGGCTGCTACGGTCGCGCCAATGCAGGAACGCGGCGCCGCCAGCGAAGCCGATCCCGAACAGCAGCGCCAGACCGAACAGCAGGCCGAGCCGGATTTGACCGGACTGTGTCGCATGCGCGTGCTTATTCCGTCCGCAGGGCATCGATCGGATCGAGCAGCGAGGCGCGGCGCGCCGGATAGCTGCCGAACAGCAGACCAACCGCCGCGGCAATGCCGATCGACAGCGCCATCGCGCCGTACGGAACGCTGGTCGGCCAGCCAAGCGACCAGCCGACGATGCGTGACGCCAGCAAACCGAGCACCAGACCGATGATGCCGCCGAGCACGCTGAGCGTGACGGCTTCGATCAGGAACTGCAGCGCGACGTCGCTGGAGCGTGCGCCGGTCGCCATACGCAGGCCGATCTCGCGCGTCCGTTCGGTCACCGAGACCAGCATGATGTTCATGATGCCGATGCCACCGACGATCAACGACACGCCGGCGATGCTGGCCAGCAGTGCCGTCATCGTGTCACTGGAGCGATCGAGCGTGTCGGCCATCTCTTCGAGCGTGACTTCGTCGAGCTTCGGCAGGTTGGCCAGCGCGAACGCCGCGGCCGGCGTGTACAGGCCCTTGGTCAAGGCCTTGCCAGCCTGGGTTTGCACGGTGAAATCGTCCGGCGTACCGCCAACGCCGCCCTGCTGCGCCAGATAGCCGTGTGCATCGGTCGGCGCGCTGCCCGTGATGCCGTGGCGCTTGCGCAACAGCTTCTTGATCTCGTCAGACATGTGCGAGGTCTCGCCCGCTTTCTTGGCCGCGACCGTGATCGAGTTCAGATAGTTGACGTTGAGGCTTTTCTGCAACGGCTGCCACGGCACGAACAACATGTCCGTCTGGCCATCAGACACGCCAGCAGTGACGCCAACGATCTTGTACGAGACATCGCGCAGCTGCACGACTTGGCCCACGGGATCGCTGCCCGCACCGAACATCTGATTGGCGAGTCCACGACCAATCACCGCCTCCGGCTGCGTCGCCTTTTCCGAGAACATACGGCCCGGGCGCAGATCCCAGCCCCAGATCTGATCGAAACTGCCCGAAACGCCGCGAATCTTGGCGAACGCGCGCGCGCTGCCCGCTGAAATGAAGGTCCGCAGTTCGACGACCGGGCTGATCGCCAAAACACCCGAAACATCGCTCGCAATGGCGTCCGCGTCGGCGCCGATCAAGGTGTTCGCACGGCCACGACCGGAGACGATGCCGATCTGATCACCGCCACGCGTGTAGTTGCCGGCGTCGATGAAGATCAGGTTGGTACCGGCCGAGCCGACCGTGCTCTCGACTGACGCACGCGCACCGGTACCGATCGCCACCATCGTCAGCACCGCCGACACGCCGATGATGATGCCCAGCATCGTCAGCAGCGTCCGCATGCGGTTGCGGCTCAGCGAACGAAGCGCCAGGCGAATATTGACGGGCAGCAACGCGATCATGAATGACTCCGAACGAGAGTTCCGACGACGGTAATGGTGTCGCTTGAATGGGACATGGGCTTATTCCTTGCGCAGCGCGACGACCGGATCCAGCACAGCCGCGCGGCGCGCCGGGCCGTAGCCGAAGACCACACCGGTCAGCATCGCCATGAGAATGGCGACGAACAGCATTCCGGGCGAAATCGAGGTCGCCCAGTGGAAACCGTGATGTGCCAGATAAAGACCGGCAGCACCGAGACCCAGGCCGACCACGCCGCCGATCGCAGCGAGTGCCACGGCCTCGACCATGAACTGCGTCAAAACGTCGCGCGTGCGGGCGCCGACCGCCATGCGCAAGCCGATTTCACGCGTGCGCGCCGTGACCGAGACCAACATGATGTTCATCACACCGATGCCCCCGACCACCAGCGAAACCGCCGCCGCCGCCGCCAGCAACAGCGCAAACGTACGGCCAGCCTGGCGCATGCTCTTGGCCATTTCCTCCCACGATGCCTTCTCCAGTTCGAAGACGTTGGAATGGATGGCACGTGACATCAGCGGATTGACGCCCATGCCCGGCAGCGCCGAGGTGCTCTGACTTTCGACACGAAAATCGTCGATGGTCTCGTCGGACAGCTGATGCAGATCGCGCAGCTGCGCAATGATTTCGTTGGCGACCTTCGACGTCACGGCCACCGATGCCGTGCGCACCGTGATCGAATCGTAGTCGTCGCGCTTGAGCAAGACTTTGCTCAAGGTCAGCGGCACTTCGACATGGGGCACCACCAGCGCGTTGCCGGAGTCGTCACCACTGCGGGCGATGACGCCAACCACCGTGATGGTCTTGCCGCCCAGCTGCAGGGTCTGCCCGAGCGGCGACGTCGCATCCGGCCACAGGCGCTTGCCGGCGGCCGCCGTGACCATCGCCACCGGCGCCGCGCTGGCATGTTCCGGGTCACTGACCATGCGGCCGGCCACCAGATGCCAGTTGTGCATGTCCGGCCACGCCGGTGCAAAACCTTCGACGTGAACGACGCGCACAGCCGCACGCGACGACGGATCGACGCTGAGGTTGCCGTCGATGCTGCCGGCCACCGCCAGAACGTTCGGCACGTCGTGCTGCATCATGTGCAGCTCGGCGTCCGACAACGGCGTCGCCGGAACTTTCGACTGGGTCCAACGCTTGCCGACTTCGCGCTTGGGACCGGCGCGATTGGCTGCCTCGACATCGAACGCGCCTTCATCCATGCCGTTTGACGATGCCGACGATTCAGCCGAACCGCCGCCGCTCGTATCCTGCTGACCGCGAGTGAACTGTGCGATCGGCTGGAAATTGCCCGAGCGCACGACGATCAGCGTCGGGCCGGCGCGCTGGATCTGATCCTCGATCGTCAGCTGCGCGCCGCGGCCCAGACCGGAGACGATGACCACCATCGCCACACCGACGCTCATGCCGCATAACGTTAGAAGGGCTTGCAGCTTGTTCTGCAGCAGTGCCCTGAGCGCTGCTTGCAGATTAGTGCTCATGCGCCTCGGCCTCTTCCGCATGACCGTGTTCGTCGTGATGGTGACCATGATCGTCATCATCGTCAGCCGGCGCAGTGCCCCCAATCGCCGGCATCAACGAGGCCGGCAAGGCACCAATCACGGGCTCATCCAGATAGATAAAAGCGACGTGGAAAATCGACTTCAAATCCTTGACCGGGCGACTTGTCCCCTGCCACAGATCGTTTGACGGATCTCGCGCCATGTCGACGTTTTCACTCGATCCATCCGGCCGCTCAATCTGTACGGCAACGTCGGACACCGACGAAGCCGGCATATCCCTGCCTTTTTCGCTGGTGATGTAGAGCTGCACACCACCTTGCGGCAGCGCCGCAACTTCGTAGTGAATGCTCTTGTACTGCACGACCGCGCCGCTGTGATGTGGCGTGTGCGCGCCGTGCGCGCAAGCCACAGACGATGCACCCAGCCCGCCCAGCATGAGCAGCACGGTAGACAGGCGAACCATAAAGTCAGACTTATTCATGCCGAAGCGCCTCAATGGGGTCGAGCTGAGCGGCGCGGCGCGCCGGATAGACACCGAAAACCATTCCAATCACTGCAGCGACGACGACGGCCATCACGGCGGACATCGACGAAATATCCGCGGACCATTTAAAGAAACGCTCCAGGCTTCCGGAGGCCAGCACACCGGCCAGGACACCGACCAGACCACCCGCGACGCTGAGCAGCATGGCCTCGAGTACGAACTGCACCGCAACGTCGCTGCGCCGAGCGCCCACCGCCATTCGCAGTCCGACCTCACGCGTGCGCTGCGTCACGGAAAGCAGCAACAGATTCATGACCCCGATACCGCCGACCAGGAGCGACACGGTGGCGACGCCGGCCAACAGACCCAACATCGTCCGATTGGCACGCTCCAGCGATCCGGAAAGCTTGGCGATCGTCAACTGGTCCATGGACTTGGCGTTGCCGCCGACCGCGTAGGCAAGCTCGGGCGACAAGCCCTTGCCGATGACCTGTTCCGCCTGCGTTTTGACGGTGAAGTCAGCTGGCATGCCATCGGCGATCTTGTGCCGCTTTCGCAGCAAGTCCCCAATCTCCTTGGCAACTTGCGTCGTCTGCCCGACCGACTTGGTGGTGATCGTGATGTTGTTGAGCTTGCTGAGATCCAGAAGGTGGTTGACGGTCGTGACCGGCACATAGACCGCGTCAAACTCATCATCGCCGACCGCCGGCTGCTGCGCCCAACTGCGGCTTCCAATCAAGCCCACAACCTTGAACGGCTGGTTCCACAAAAACACGATCTTGCCGACCGGGTTGACCTTCGGCCCGAACAGGTGATCAGACACGATCTGCCCAAGCGCCATGACCTGTTCCTTGCCCTCGACTTCATTCGGGTTGAGGAAGCGACCATGCGGGAAAACCCATCCAGTGCGAATCTCCGGAAGATCGGCCTCCGTGCCATGCATGCGCGTGAACCACTTCTCGTCGCGATGCCCCGCAATGAAGACGCGCGAATTGTTATGGACCCCGGAAACCACGTACTGCACGCCGGGAATCTTGCGAATGGCCGCCGCATCCTCACGAGTCAGCGTCGCTGCAGAGCCCAGGCCCGCCATCGCGTCACCCAGGCGCTGCGCAGCAGTCGGATGATCGTGCTTGGCGAAAGGATCGTCCTCGAAATGCACTTTCTGCAGACGTCCCTGCGCACCACCCACGGCTTGCAACAGCCCGCCGGAGAGCGATGCCGGATGCCACGACACCTTGCGCAAACCCGAATTCGGGAACAGCAGATCCAGCGGATTCGGATCGGCACGCCCTTCGACGATGTCGTCCTTGATCACCTTGTGGGCAGCCATGTAGTTGCCGGCGGTGACGACGATGACGTTGGCTCCCGCTGCGCGTAGCTGGTCGGCGATCGCGTCCTGCGCACCGCGGCCGAGCGCAACGCTCGTCACCAGCGCACCGACGCCGACCGCCATGCCCAGCACGGCGAGCCCGGTCTGCATGCGGTTACGCAGCAGTGCCTGCAGAGCGAGCTGCAAAAATTGTCGCAGCGGGATCATCGTCAGATTCCGTTGGCCGCCATACGGGGCGCCTCGACCTCCGCAACGTGCTCGAGCGCAGGCGTCGGATCATTCGGCTTGTCGCTGACGATCGCGCCGTCGCGAACCGAGATGATGCGCGTGCCGTAAGCCGCGATGTCCGGCTCGTGCGTGATCAGCACGATGGTGATCGCACGGCGCTCACGCAGCTCCTGCAGGATGCGCATGACCTCGATGCTGGTCTTGGTATCGAGGTTGCCGGTCGGCTCGTCGGCCAGGATCAGCGAAGGCTGGTTGACCAGGGCGCGGGCAATGGCAACGCGCTGCTGCTGACCGCCGGAAAGCTGGCTCGGATGATGATGGGCGCGCTCTTCGAGCCCCATCGACTTGAGCGCGGCAAGCGCCAGCTTGCGACGCTCGATCGCCGGCATCGCCGGACGCGAGTACAGCAGCGGTACTTCGACGTTCTCAACCGCCGTGGTGCGTGGCAGCAGGTTGAAGCCCTGGAACACGAAACCGATCTGCTTGTTGCGAATCGCCGCCAACTCGTCGCGCGACAGGTTCGAGACGTCACGGTCGTTGAGCAGGTACTTGCCGTCCGTCGGACGATCGAGGCAGCCCAGGATGTGCATCAACGTCGACTTACCCGATCCCGACGGACCGGTGATCGTCACGAATTCGCCGGCTTCGATGTCGAGCGACGCGCCGCGCAGCGCGTGGACGGTGTTGTCACCGAGCTTGTAGCTCTTCTTCAGGTTCTGAAGTGAAATAACGGGCATTTTCCGTTCCTCCAATTCTGGCGGCCGACCGGAATGCCGGCCGCCATCAGGCTTGCTTACTGGGCGTCCGGCGTCGTGCCGGACGTCTGCGGACCATTGAGACCGGCGAAGTCGTAGAGCACGGTGGCAATCGACTTTTCGGAACCCGCCATGCCGTACGTCTTGCCGGCACCTTCGATCACGTAGTACTCGTTCGCGGCATGCGCACCACCACCCGAGCCCGCCGCGCCGGCCGCGATCGGAATGTTGATCGGGTCACCGGCGAACAGGTAGGCCGGCCAGTAGCCGCCGAGAATTGACGCCTGGTCTTCGATCGGCTGCTGATACTTGATGCCGAACGCATCGAAGGTGTGCTCCACCGCATGTGCGATGTCGGTGTCGTAGCGCATCTTCGCCCACGGCACGTCACCAACGACGTGCAGCTTGACGTCCGAGTAGCCCTCGCTGTCGAGGAACTTGCGTGTCTTGGCGACCAGGTCCATGCCGTTCATGTTCGGCACGTAGCGCAGGTTGTGCTTCGACGTGATTTCGTTCGGCAGGATGGCGCCCGAACCGCCCGGGAACATGTTGCCGCCCCAGATGCCGTCGAGATTGAACGACGTGCCGTAGCGTGCCATGTGAATGACCTTGTCCGGATCGTCCGAGATGAAGCGCGCAACCCCCAGATTCTTGGCGGCTTGTTCGAGATTGAACTTGGCGCCCATCGCCTTGAGCTTGGCTTCTTCTTCCTTGGTCGGCGGCACGATGTTGTCGTAGAAGCCCGGCACCTCGACGTGATTGCCGTCCTTGGACACCAGCGTCGACAGCATCTGGATATGACGCCATGCCGGCGAATCCACTTCGCGCTTGTGCGCGCCGTGGATATTGCTGTACGTCGGACCGCGACCCCACAGCTTGCCGCTGGTCGTCAGCTCGAAGTACACGCAACCTTCCGAGCCACCGCTGATGCCCTGGCCGCCGAAGCGATACATGGCGTCCGCGCCCTTGAACAGATCCGGATGCGTTTTGACGAACTGGCGATAGCCGATATCCATGCGCTCTTCGTCGCCTTCGGCGACGACGATCAGGTTCACCGGCAGCTTGCCGGTCACCGCCTTGATCGCCATGAACGCATTCCACTGCGCCATTTCCGGTCCCTTGGAGTTCACGGCACCGCGGCCGATCATCACCTTCTTGTACGGCGGCTGCTCGACGATACGGCCCTCGAACGGCGGCGCCTTCCACAGGTCCGGCTGCGAGATCGGCATGGTGTCGTACATCCAGTAGATGACGAGCGTCTTCTTCGCGCCCTCATCGCACTTGGCGTAGACCACCGGGTTGCCCTGCGCGCCCCACTCCGTCGTACCGACGTCATAGACCTGCGTCTGCTGGCAGCCGAGCTGGTCCCAGAAGCCCTTGACCATCTCCGCCGATTCCTGGATGCCTTCGCCAGTATTCGAGATGCTCGGCTGCTGGATCCACTTCTGCAGGTTCACCACGTGATCGTCGATGTGATCGTCGATGTACTTGTAAACCTTCTTCAGATCCTCGTTATGGATCTGGCTCATATCGATCTGCAGCTCGGTATCGCCGTGAGGGCGAATCCCAAGTGACGGCTTGGCCGGAGCTGCGGCGGGTGCTGGCGATGCCGCCTCAGGCGCCTTGGACTCCTTGCCGCATGCCGCCATGGCCACCACTGCGCTCATGACGAACGGAAGACACGCGTTTCTCGTAGCACGGTTCATTTCAATCCCCAATTTCAGATACCGGACAGGCTGCCTGCGTCTGCAGACACCGCGAGACATGCATCGCCGCGATCAACCGGTCGATTGAAGCCGATGCACGAGTGGAACTGGGAAGCCGAGTCCTTCCAGGTACCGCACGAAGGACCGCCATACCGCCGATGAAAGACGGACTGCAACGACGATGCGACTGACTTTTCACCATGCCCCCAGAACGTTCACATACAGAAACGGCGCACCTGCTAGCAGGTGTTTTGCGCCGCTCCCTCTGTCCTGGGACCTGAGAGTTTCCGCGTAGCGAACTACGCTTGCTCCTTCGGTGGATATACGCATTGCGCGCATATCACTCTTCAGACGGCAGACAAAATCGCAGTACTGGGACCTGAGAGTTTATGGGAGATTGCTCCTTCGGCGGATTGCAGGCGCAAGGCCTGAAATCACTCTCCTGCGATTCCGTGTTTTTCAGTTCAACTCAACGATAAATGGATCCTGCGACTTGTCGATGATTTGCAGGATTAATGGAGCATGAAGCGTGCCACACCAAGGTCATGGCATTTGTGCATTCGCTGATTCGAAAATGACAGGTGTTTCATGGCACTGCATGCAAAACGCAAAAAATTTGATCAAAACGATCAGAACTTGCTCATTCCACCAGCAAGCCCGCCTTTTTTGCGCCAGGGCGCCATCGGCGACGCTCCCATAGCGAGCACGGCGCACCATCGGTGACGCACGATTGAGTGCCATGCCTCATCAATAACCGCGACACCATGAAAAAGGCCGCCAGAAACGGCGGCCTTTTTCATCACAGACGGCAGCTTCACTTACATATCAGACTTCGCATCCGCAACATTCGCCTGACCGTTGAGTCCTGCAAAGTTGTACAGCACGGTCGCGATCGATTTTTCCGAACCCGCCATGCCGTACGTCTTGCCAGCACCTTCGATCACGTAGTACTCGTTCGCGGCATGCGCACCACCACCGGCATTTGCCGCACCGCTGGCGATCGGAATATTGATCGGATCGCCGGCAAACAAATAGGCCGGCCAGTAACCGCCGAGAATCGACGCATCGCTCTCGATTGGCTGCTGGTACTTGATGCCGAACGCGTCAAAGGCCTTTTCGACCGAATGCGCGATATCGGTGTCGTAGCGCATCTTCGCCCACGGCACATCGCCAACGACGTGGATCTTGACGTCCGAATAGCCCTCGCTGTCGAGATACTTGCGCGTCTTGGCAACGATATCCATGCCATTCTGATTCGGCACATAGCGGATGTTGTGCTTCGACGTGATTTCGTTCGGCAGGATGGCGCCCGAACCACCCGGGAACATGTTGCCGCCCCAGATGCCGTCGAGGTTGAACGACGTGCCGTAGCGCGCCATGTGCACCACCGTATTCGGGTCGTCGGAGATGAAGCGCGCCACACCGATATTCTCGGCCGCCACCTTCAGATTGAACTTCGACCCCATCTCCTTGAGCTTGTCCTCTTCGACTTTCTTCAGCGGCTCGATGTTGTCGTAGAAGCCCGGCACTTCGACGTGATTGCCGTCCTTGGACACCAGCGTCGACAGCATCTGGATATGCCGCCACGCCGGTGAGTCGACTTCACGCTTGTGCACGCCATGGATGTTGCTGTACGTCGGACCGCGGCCCCATAGCTTGCCGCTGGTCGTCAGCTCGAAATACACGCAACCTTCCGAGCCGCCGCCGATGCCGGCACCGCCGGACAGATACATCGCGTCAGCATCCTTGAACAGATCGGGATGCGTTTTGACGAACTTGCGATAGCCGATATCCATGCGCTCTTCGTCGCCTTCGGCAACGATGATCAGGTTCACCGGCAGCTTGCCGGTCACCGCCTTGATCGACATCACCGTATTCCAGAACGCCATCTCCGGCCCTTTGGAATTGATTGCACCGCGACCGATCAGCACCTTCTTGTACGGCGGCTGCTCGACGATACGGCCCTCGAACGGCGGCGCCTTCCACAGGTCCGGCTGCGAGATCGGCATGGTGTCGTACATCCAGTAGATGACGAGCGTCTTCTTCGCGCCCTCATCGCACTTGGCGTAGACCACCGGGTTTCCCTGCGCGCCCCACTCCGTCGTACCGACGTCATAGACCTGCGTCTGCTGGCAGCCGAGCTGGTCCCAGAAGCCCTTGACCATCTCCGCCGATTCCTGGATGCCTTCGCCGGTATTCGAGATGCTCGGCTGCTGGATCCACTTCTGCAGGTTCACCACGTGATCGTCGATGTGGCTATCGATGTACTGATACACCTTCTTCAGATCGTCGTTATGAATCTGACTCATATCGATCTGCAGCTCGGTATCGCCATTCGGACGAATGCCGAGGGACGCCTTGGCCGGCGCGGCCGCAGGCGCCGGTGTTGCCGCCTCAGGCGCCTTGGACTCCTTGCCGCATGCCGCCATGGCCACCACGGCACTCATGACGAACGGAAGACACGCATTTCTCGTAACACGGTTCATCTCTATCCCCAGTTTCAAACCGAAAGCTCTTCCGCATTACGCAGCAGAGCGAGGCATGCAGTGCCGTAACACCCGATCGATCGGCGACGGTGCATGAAAACCTGGGTTTGCATGTGCTTCTGCCCGACAAGCACCACGATCGACGACACCTGCACCGCGACCACTCTTCGCATGCCGCGCGTCGAATCCCCAGGAACAACGGCCCACAACAAGCGACGCACCTGCACACGAGTGCCTTGCGCCGCTCCCTCTGTCCTGGGACCTGAGAGTTTCCGCGTAGCGAGCTACGCTTGCTCCTTCGGTGGATATACGCATTGCGCGCATATCACTCTTCAGACGGCAGACAAAATCGCAGTACTGGGCCTGAGCGTTTATGGGAGATTGCGCCTTCGGCGGATTGCAGACTCGAAGCCTGAAATCACTCTCCTGCGATTTCGTTTTTTCAGTTCAGATCATCGATCAAGATTCCCTGTCGCGCATCGATGACCATCCCGTTTTCTGGTGCAGAAAGCGTGCCGCGGCCCGACATACAAATTGCAAGCAACAAAAAAGCCGCCCTTGCGGGCGGCTCTTGTTCCACAGGCCGCTTCACAGCGGCTCACACTCGGCTTACTTCGACGCCTCGCCAGCGGCCGGATCATTCAGCCCAGCATAGTCGTACAGCACCGTCGCCACCGACTTCTCCGCACCCGCCATGCCGTAGGTCTTGCCGGCACCTTCAATCACGAAGTACTCGTTCGCTGCGTGCGCCCCGCCACCAGTACCCGCCATCGTACCGGCGATCGGCAGGTTGACCGGATCACCGGAGAACAGATAGGCCGGCCAGTAGCCGCCGATGATGTCGGCCGCACTGCTCGGCGCCGCGTGCGGAATGCCGAACGAATCCATCATCTTGAAGCCCGCCTTCGCAATATCGTTGTCGGTGCTCTGCTTGGCCCAGGGCACGTCACCGACGATATGGATGCCGACGTCGGAATAGCCTTCACTGTCGAGGTACTTGCGCAGCTTGTCGACGATGTCGATTCCGTTCTGATTCGGCACATAGCGGATATTGTGCTTCGACGTGATTTCGTTCGGCAGGATCGCGCCCGAACCGCCCGGGAACATGTTGCCACCCCAGATGCCATCGAGGTTGAACGACGTGCCGTAGAACATCATCTTCAGCACATCCTCGGGGTCATCCTTGATGAAGCGCGCCACCCCGAGGTTCTCCGCCATCTTCTTCAGATCGGCCTTCGACGAGATCGCCTTGATCTTGGCTTTCTGCATATCGTTGAGCGGCACGATATTGTCGTAGAAGCCCGGAATCTTGACGGTGTTGCCATCCTTGGAAACCAGCGTCGACAGCATCTGGATATGACGCCAGGCCGGCGAATCCACTTCACGCTTATGCGCACCGTGGATGTTGCTGTACGTCGGGCCACGGCCCCATTTCTTGCCGCTGGTCGTCAGCTCCACATACACGCAACCCTCGGAGCCGGACAGCACATAACCCTGGAAGCTGAACGGATACATCGCGTCCGCGCCCTTGAACAGGTCCGGATGCGTTTTGACGAACTGGCGATAGCCGATATCCATGCGCTCTTCGTCGCCTTCGGCAACGATGATCAAGTTCACCGGCAGCTTGCCGGTGACGGCCTTGATCGACATCAGCGCATTCCACTGCGTCATTTCAGGGCCTTTCGAGTTCACTGCACCACGACCGATCAGCACCTTCTTGTACGGCGGCTGCTCGACCAGGCGCGCCTCGAACGGCGGCGACTTCCACAGGTCCGGCTGCGAGATCGGCATGGTGTCGTACATCCAGTACACCACCAGCGTCTTCTTCGCACCCTCGTCGCACTTGGCGTAGACCACGGGATTACCCTGCGCGCCCCACTCCGTCTTGCCAACGTCATAAACCTGCGTCTGTTGGCAGCCGAGCTGGTCCCAGAAACCCTTGACCATCTCCGCCGATTCCTGGATGCCTTCGCCGGTATTCGAGATGCTCGGCTGCTGGATCCACTTCTGCAGGTTCACCACGTGATCGTCGATGTGATCGTCGATGTACTGATAGATCTTCTTCAGATCCGGATTGTGGATCTGGCTCATATCGATCTTGACGGTTTCGTCGCCGTACGGACGAATTCCGAGTTTCGGCTTGGCCGGCGCAGCAGCCTGCGCCGCCGGCTCTTCGCCCTTCTGCTCCGAGTCCGATGGCGTCTTGCCGCAGGCCGCAAGCCCCAGGCCGACGAACAGCACGGACGTCAGCCCCAAGAATTTCCACGTCTTTGATTTCATCATGGTTCCCTTGATTGTTTGTGCTGCGAACGCAAAGCAAAAGCCCGCCCGCGAAACCATCGCGGACGGGCCCTCGCTCTACTTCAGCAACTCACCCTTTAGAACGAGAAGCGCACACCCATGCGCCACGTGCGACCCATCACGTCGTACAGCGTGCGATTGGTCTGCAGGTAGCCCGGCGAGTTCTCGTAGCCGAGATTGCCGATCACCGGCGGATCACGGCCCAGCAGGTTGTTGACGGCAACGAACACCTGACCTTCACCGCTGGCCAGCGCGAAGCTACGCGTCAGCGAGGCGTTGAAGATCCACCAGCTCGGAACATGATTGTCGTTGATGGTGTAGTAACCCGACGCCGTGTCCGACGAGCAACCGCTCGAGCACTGGATATACGAGTTGTCGATATGTCCCTTGCTGACACCACGCGCCGTAACGTTGTAGATCCACCCGGCCTGCTTGTACGTCGCGGTCAGGCGATACAGCCAGTCCGGCGTCGAACCACCGTTTGCACCCGCTTCATTAATCGCCGTCGTACCGTCGTCGGTGGTGTTGGTGATGTAGTGGGTCGCCATCGCACGCAGGTCGAGGTTGCCCGCCCCACTGATCCAATCACCCATGTGCACTCGGTACGAACCTTCGAAGTCGACCCCGCGCGAGATCATCTTGTTCAGGTTCTGATAGTACAGGTCGATTTCGTCGAGCGTGCTGCCGACCACATCGTTCGCCCAGTGCATCTGGTCGCAATACTGATTGTTGTAGCCGCAGTACTGCGCAATCTGGCTCGCCGTCAGGTAGTCAATGACGCCCTTGAGCTTGACCTGGTAGTAGTCGATCGAGAACGCCAGATCCGGCACCCAGCGCGGCTGCAACACCACACCGAAACCGGAGGCATTCGCGACTTCAGGGCTGATGTCCTTGCTGCCGGTCAGCTTCTGGTAGTAGGTGTAGTTGTCGGTCGTATCCGTTGCCGAGTTGTAGAAGTTGACCGAGTTCGTCAGTGCCGTACCGGCCGAATAGAGCTCGCTGAGGTTCGGCGCACGGATATCACGCGAACGCGACGCGCGGAATTTGATGTCGTCGATCGGCGCATAGGTCAGACCCAGCTTCCAGGTGTTGACGCCACCCGAAACACTGTAGTTGGTGCGACGGTACGCACCGTCGAAATCCATGCCCTTCATGATCGGCACGACCGTTTCGACGAAGGCTTCCTTGACGTTGTAGCTGCCCTTGGAGACGACGTAGTTGCCGTACTTCCACTGGCCGACGGTGTCGAGGAAATACTTCGAGACATCGCCGTCCATCGATTCGACACGCCATTCGCCACCGAACGCGACCGAAATCGGGCCCGCCCAACCTTCGATGTCATTGGTATTGAAGCTGACCGACGCGACATCCTGATTGAACTGCTGTGTGCGCCGCGGATCACCGATGATGTAGTCGCGTGACTCTTGGCTCGACACGCCAACGCCGAACGGATTGAAGGGCACACAACCTGCGGCGCGGGCGGTTTCGTCACGACAGACGATGTCGCCGTTGTCGTCAACGATCGAATCGATCGCGTACGCCAAGTTGGTCTTGTTGTACGTCGGCGTCTCATGCTCGTCGGTGTTGGCAACGCCCTTTTGATAGTAGGCATTCCAGGTGAACGACTTTTTGAAGATGTCGAACTTGCCGTCACCGCCAACCACATAGCGCTGCACCGAACGGCCGTTGTGCGTACCGGACGCATCAAAGTCGGCCATGCCCAGCCCCATGCTGAAGGACGAGCTGCTCATCGCGCTTGCGATATCCGACGGGAGGTACGCGTTGTCGGACTGAATCGTCGCGGTCATTGGCCCGCGGATGTAGTAGCTCTCGCCCTTGTAGCGTGCGTACGACGCTTGCGCGAACACTTCGGTCTCCGGCAGCACGTAATAGCTGACGCGGCCGAAAACGTTCTGGCGATGCTCGGACGGCTGCAGGCTGTTAGTGCCGGCAATGGACGAACCGGTGTACTCCCAATCACCGCCCTGCATCCACAGGCCTGAACCGGTGGAGGCGCCGTAATCGAGCTGGTTGATCGTGCCGCCGTTTCCGAAATAGGTGCCCGCCAGATTGCCCGAGGTGATCAGACCACCCGGCGTATAGGTACGCACACCGATATGGTTGCCGACGTAATAATACGGGGCACCATCGGACGTATCCGGGTTGTTCATGATGTGGCGGCCATTCTGATTCCACGTCGGATTGACGTTGGTCAGGATGTTCTGGCTGAAGACTTCACCACTGAACAGCACATGGCCTTTGCCTTCGGCGAACGGCGTGCCGGCCGTCAGCGTCAGCTTGCGGTTCGGGCCACCGTAGGTCGACGACTGACCGTACTCGACCGAGCCTTTGACGCCCGAATATTCCTTGTCGAGGATGAAGTTGACGACACCGCCGACCGCATCGGAACCGTACTGCGACGATGCACCGCCGGTCACCACCTCAACACGCTTGACCAGGCTTTCCGGGAATGTGTTGGTATCGACCAGGCCGGTCGCCGACGACGCCACCGAGCGCTGACCGTCGAGCAGCACCAGCGTGCGGCCGGCACCGAGCGCGCGCAGGTTCATCGCCGAGATGCCGGCCAGGCCGTAGCTCAGCGAGCCTGACGAGGTCGAGGCTGTCTGGCTGCCGGTAATCGACGGCAGCGTGTTGACGAAGTCAGCGACATTGGCCGGCGCAGCGGCCTGAATGTCCTCCGTGCCCAGCACCGTCAGCGGTGTCGGCGCTTCGTATCCGGCGCGCTGAACGCGCGAGCCGGTGACAACGACCTCGGCCACGCCTGAGTCATCACCACTGCTGTCCGCCTGCGCAACTTCGGTTGGCGCGCCAGCCTGCGCCACTTCCGTCGGAGTCGCAGCCTGCGCGACTTCCACAGGCGCAGCAGGCTTTTCAGCAGCAGCCTGAGCGTGAGCGGCGCCTACCCACATGATCGACGTCGCACCCAGCCATGCAGCATGACGGGCACCACGAATCATCTTCGGGATCAGCGCGAGGTTACCGGGACCCTCGATCGACGCGGCACGTCGATTCAAGGAGACATCTGCTACCGCGTTTGCAAAAGCTTTCATTGCCTTCCCCATGAAGTCGCAAGAACAAGAACAAGAACGGCGCGACCCAAATTTTGGATCGTTGTTCGCCGCTCCCGCTGTCTTGGTACCTGAGAGTTTCCGCACGACCACCAAGTGCGTTGCTCCTTCGGTGGACTCACACCTTGCACGTGAGTCTCTCTTCAGACGGCATCAACCAATTTCGCAGTACGGGTGCCTGAGCGTTTATGGGAGATTGCGCCTTCGGCGGAAAACCGGAACTTCACCGGTATTTCTCTCTCCTGCGAAACAGTATTTAAGTGATCTCTTACGCTTTGGTCGTGACTCCCCAGACATGAACAAGCAAATTCGATCGGTATGACCGAGGAGCACGAAGCGTGCCAGCCAATGCGAAAGATCACATGATCATGATCTTTTCCTGCGTTGCGCAGGAGGAATTTCGGTGCTTTCAGCCATCGCCGCGACAGCACTCATCGAGATCAGATCGCGCTGAGGCTGCGGCCCCATAAACTGACAACAGTTTCATGTTCCATTTTGGTCACATTGCACGAAGACGTGCACCAATCCCCAATAAATAGCAGGGAAAAATCGCATGCCGGGCAAGGCTTGGCAGTCCTGATATCGCCCTTATCTCGTTAAATTTCGTCTCTACGTAAACTGAATGTCAGTTTCTTGTCTGTAGATAAAAATGACAATTTGTCCGAAATTTTAAACATCCAGAAAAAGCGAAGATATTCGTCTACTTTTTTGAAATTCATGATCGGCGCACAAAAAAGGCGGCCGCGTTGCGGCCGCCTTCTTCGGTTTTGCCGCAATCAGCTATCGCTGCCGCCAACCGTATCCGTACCGACCTTGCGAAGCGTCGGATAGTGAATGCCGAGCTGCTCCAGATACGTGTCGTACTTCTTCGGGTCGTAGTAATACTTCTCCATGGCCGGACGAAACTCTGCCATCGTCGCCTCATTGGAGTGAATGGCAGGCGTATCCTGAGGACGCAGCAAAGGTGTGTACTTGATGTCCTTGGTCTGCACGTTGTCAAAGTAGTCATGCGCGCTGGCCAACAACTTCGGCTCGGTCATCAGATCGAGCAGGTTCATCGCCTGCACCTTGGCCCCCGCAACGATGCCTTTGTGTGCAATGGGCGTCGCCATCGCAACCGCGGCCGACCAGTGATGGAAGGTCACGTTCGGGATGTTCGCGGGATAGCTGAGGACGATGGTCGGCACATTCCAGGAAATATCGCCGATGTCGTCCGACGGACCACCATAGTTCTGCTCGGGCGGCAGCGGCTGACGCAACGGCATGACGCTGGTGCCGAGACCGGTCTGCGGCAGGTTCAGTTCTTTCTGCAAACCCTTGGCCAGCGTCTCATCGTCTGCCGACCATTTCGGCATGCCGACGAGCTTGATGTTCTCGTAGGCATCCTCCGCCATCGGCTTGTTGAAATACCCGGGCCAGGCGCTACCCAGTACGGTTTCATCCCAGCTCGTATCGGTCATCAACGAGGCGCCCTGCGCCGTTTTGTTGCCGATGTCCCACAGACCTTTGATGTGCGCGTAATCGGTTTCGCGGAAGTAGTACCAGACGCTGGCCTCCGGCGGCACGACATTCGGCTGGTCGCCGCCGTTGCTGATCACGTAATGCGTGCGCTGCGACAAGCGCAGATGTTCGCGCCGGAAGTTCATGCCGACGTCCATCAGTTCAACCGCATCGAGGGCACTGCGCCCACGCCATGGCGCCATGGCACTATGCGCAGCCTCGCCGTGGAAGTTGTATTTGACCGACACCATGCCGCTCATGCCGGGACTGCCGTAGCTGGTCCCGAAGCCGGTGCCGACGTGCGAATAAAGCACGGCATCGACGTTCTTGAAATACCCCGCACGAACGTAGTAGGCCTTGGCGCCAAGCAACTCTTCCGCAACACCCGGCCAGATCTTGATCGTGCCGTTGATGTGGTGCTTGACCATGAAGTCCTTCACGGTCAGTGCGGCAACGATGTTGACGACCTGGCCGGAGTTGTGTCCTTCGCCATGCCCTGGCGCGCCAGGAACGATCGGGTCGTGATAGGCAACACCGGGCTTCTGCGATGCCTTCGGGATGCAATCGAGATCGGAACCCAGCGCAATGACCGGACCACCCTCGCCGTTGCTCCAGGTCGCCATCCATGCAGTCGGGATCCCGGCGATACCTGGCTCGATCGAGAAGCCGTTCTTCTTCAGCAGGCCGGTCAGATACGCCGACGTCTTGAATTCCTGAAAGCCGAGTTCGGCGTAGCTGAAGATCTCGTCGTTCATCACCTGCGCGAGTTTCGCCTTCTTGTCGATGGCGGCGATGATCTCCTGCTTCAGTTCAGCGCGATCAGCGTCGCTGAGTTCGCTCGCCTGCGCACGCGCAAGCAACGGCATCGCCAGCATGCAGACGCCGCTGAGCGCGGCAGTGATGGTCTTGTTCAACATTCGATGAATCCCCAGGTGCGGCACCGCGCGACCTCTCCCGTCGTACGACGCTTCAAGACTAAAACGGATTGCACAAAAAGTAAGGAAGCCGCGAACCTGGGAAAAACGAAGTTTGCGCGCGTCGCAATGAAGCTCTCGCGAGACGCAATCTGTCGGGTCGACACCGACGGACGCAGCCGACCGCCGCGCGCCGGCGGCAAGCTCGGACTGCATGCATTTCGGTGGAATCCGTGCATCGCCATCCCCAGATCAGCGTTACGAAAAGCGACAAAGAACCCGGCCTCGGGTCGTTTGCCGCTCCCGCTGTCCTGGAGCCTGAAAGATTCCGCAGCGCATCCGGCGCCACGTTGCTTCTTCGGCGGACCCACGCTTTGCGCGTGCGTCACTCTTCAGACGGCAACATCAGCCTCGCAGTACAGGTACCTGAGCGTTTATGGGAGATTGCGCCTTCGGTAGACACCCGCCGTGGCGGTTGCCCTTCTCCTGCGAAACTGGATTTTTTACATCCCCTGCCACGACAAGAGGAATAACCCCCAGTCGAAGCCGCTGAAACTCCCGCATTAAGCGTGCCAGCCGCTTGCGCTAACGCCCCTCTGACATCCGGAACAGTCGCTCAACGACCGGCGTGACCGCGCCGCGCTCACCGCTGGTCCGCCACTCGAACTGACCGCTTTGCGTAGGCGGCGCCAGCAATGCTTCGCGCTCGAGCACCCGTTGCGTCTGCCGTGCAACCGCCGCGCCGGTGTCGAGTAGACAGACCCCGGGACCGACCAGCTGTGCGATCACCGGCCGCAGAAATGGATAGTGGGTACATCCCAAAACGAGCGTATCCGCACCACTCTGGAGCAACGGTTCCAGGTATTGCGCGAGCAGGCGGCGCAATTGCGGGCTGTCCAGCTCGCCACGCTCGACGAATTCGACCAAGCCCGGGCATGGCTGCGTCACGACACGCACGTCGCCCCGATGCTGGGCGTGCAGCCGCAGAAATTTTTCGCCGGCCAGCGCCGCGCCGGTCGCCAACACCCCGACGACGCCGCTGCGCGTGTGCGCGACCGCCGGCTTGATGGCGGGCTCGATGCCGACGAAGCTGAGCGGATAGGTCGCGCGCAGGCGCTCGATCGCGGCGATCGTCGCCGTATTGCAGGCGACGACGATCAGCTTGCAGCCGGCCGCCAGCAGTTCATCGGTGATCGCCGTCGCGCGCGTCACGAGCTCGTCGGTCGTCCGTGCGCCATACGGGCAATACGCGCTGTCGGCGTAATACAGCAGCGGCTCGTGCGGCAGCAGGCGGCGGATCTCGCCCAGCACCGACAAGCCGCCGACACCGGAGTCGAAGATGCCGATCGGTGCCGCCTTGCTCATTCGCCGAGCAGCGCGTCCGGCATCGGCGCCGGATCCGGCGAGCAATGCGCGAGCTCGGCCGCCGCCTCGCGACGTTCGCCAGCGCCATGCGCGGCACCCAGCGGCTTATGGGGCGCGCGCAAAAAGCGCGCGACGACATCATTGAAGATGGCCGGCTTCTCGGCCGGCAGACCATGATGGGCAGCCTTGACGGTGTGCAAGCGGCCGCGCGGGAGCGCATGGGCGAACTGCACGCTTTCCTCGTGCGTGTAGTAGTCGTTCTCGGACGCGACGACGAGGACCGGCATGCGCAGCTCACCGAGCCGCTCGAGCACCGACCAGCGGCCCAATGCCGCCAGCGCCGCCAGATAGCTGTAGCGCGAAGTCCGCATACCCCGCGCGGCGCTGGCCTCGCGCGCCGCAGCCTGCTCATCGCCGGGATACATGCGGTTCGCGCCGATTCGCGCCAGCCGCGCCGGCCCGAGCAGCCCCATGACCACCCAGCGGTACGCGAACTCGATGTAGTGCCGACGAGTCTGCGGCTGGAACAGCGGCATGCTGTTGGCCACCACCAGCTTGCGCACCCGGCCCGGATTATCGAGCGTCAGCTGTTGTGCCACGGCGCCGCCCATCGAGTGACCGACGAGCAGGAAACGCCGCAGGCCGAGTGCGTCGGCCAGGCCGATCACGTCGCGCGCGAAGCGCTCGATGCTGAACAGGCGGCGCCCGGTGTCGCTGTCGCCAAATCCGCGCAGATCGGGGGCGATCACACGGTAATGGCGCGCGAAGTACGGGATCTGGTGCTCCCAGTCGAGATAGCTGCCACCGAGACCGTGAACCAGCAGCAAGGGCGTGCCGGCACCGACCTCGGTGTAGTGCAGCTCGACGTCATCAATCCGGACGGACGGCATGCGGCAGACTCAGTGACGCCGGCTGTCCTGCTCCGGCGTGCAGAAGCAGCGCGCATACATGCCCTGCGGGTCGTTGAACGACGACAGCATGTGCGTCAGCTCGCTCTGCGCGCTGCTGGCCTGCAGCCAGGCACGCACGCCGGACGGCACCCACGCCAGACTGATCTCGCTGGAGAAGCGCGACAGCACTTCGGTAGCGAAGTCACGCTTCGGCGACATCGGCTCGACGTCGTAGTCCTTGGGGCCCAGACCGGCGAGCTTGGCCGCCGCGTCCTCGGCCTGCGGCAGACCGCCGATCTGGTCGATCAGACCGAGCTGCTTGGCCCGCTCACCGCTCCAGACGCGGCCACGTGCGATCTCGTTGACCTTTTCGACCGGAATGTCGCGCGCCTTCGACACGCCGCCGATGAAGTCGCGATAGCCCTTGTCGATCTGCGCCTGCAGAATCTCGCCAACCTCCGGTGACAACGGGCGGTCCATCGCGAACGCCCCGGCCAGCGCCGTCGTGCCGACGCCATCGGTGTGAATGCCCAGCTTGGCCAGGCCTCGGTCGATGGTCGGAATCATGCCGAAGATGCCGATCGAGCCGGTGATCGTCGTGTCGTGCGCAAAGATCTGATCGGCGTCCATCGACACCCAGTAGCCGCCGCTGGCAGCCAGCGTCGACATCGACACCACGACCGGCTTGCCGTCGGTCTTCAGGCGATCGACGGCACGTCGAATCTGCTCGGATGCCCAGACACTGCCGCCCGGCGAATTGACGCGCAGCACGACTGCCGACACATCGTCGTCACGGCGCGCCTGATCAAGCAGATCGGTGATGGTGTCGCCGCCCGCCTGGCCGACATCGCCCGGCCCGTCGACGATCTCGCCCTGGACGAAGACTACCGCGACGGTGCCCTTGGCCGCGGCCTTGCGCTGCTTCTCAGCTTCACCACCGACCGCAGTCAGGTAGTCGAGGTAGTGGATCTGGCGGAAGCTGCCGATATCGTCGTCCATACCGACCTTGGCGCCGATACGCTGGCGGAACTGATCCAGGGTTTCGACACTGGTCACCAGTCCGCTGGCCTTGGCATAGGCCGCGGCGTCGCCCTGGTAATTCTTCATGCCCTGCACGAAGCCGTTGACGTAGTCGTTGGTTGCCGTCGGCGCCAGCTTGCGGCCTTCGCCAATACCCTTGCCGTATTCGGTCCACAGATCACCCAACCAGGCGACATTGGCGGCGCGCGCATCCGGCGACATGTCGTTGCGCGTGTACGGCTCAACCGCCGACTTGTACTCGCCGACGCGGAAGACGTGAACGTCGACGCCAAGCTTGTCGAGCGCGTCCTTGAAGTAGTTGGTGTAGAGACTGAAGCCCTCGATCGAGACGCTGCCCATCGGGTCCATCACGACCTCGTCGGCCTGCGCCGCGGCGTAATAGAACGACTGATCGTAGGACGGGCTCCAGGCAATGATCTTCTTGCCGGACTTCTGGAAATCCTTCATCGCCGCGACGATTTCCTCGAGCTGCGGCAAACCGGCCCCGGTCAGGCCGTCGAGCTTGAGCACCGCGAACGGAATACGCGGGTCATTCTTGGCCAGCTCGAAGGCTTCGACGATGTCATGCACCGACGACTGCGACGGCGGCTGACCGTTGACGTTCTGCAGGAAGCGCGTACCCGGGTCTTCGTCGACCTGGTCGACCAGCTGACCACTTGGTGCCACCACCAGCGGCTCATTGTTCTCGACGCTGACGCCATGGCCACCACGCAGGGCCAGCCAGGTCAGCGCCAGTCCGGCGATGACGACGACGATCACGATCAGCTTCAGAAACCCGCTGACCAGCGCCCACAGCAGATGAAACAGGCGACCCAGGATGGAACGCGGCTTGTCACTCATAAATCGTCAGGTCCTTGGCGTCAGATACGCTTCATCACGACCGAGCCGGCCGAATAGCCGGCACCGAAGGCGCAGAGCACGGCGACATCGCCGGTGGCCAGATCGTCGTGATATTTGTGGAATGCAATCACCGAGCCTGCGGAGCTGGTGTTGGCATATTCATCGAGAATCACCGGCGCCTCGTCGAGGCCGGGATCACGTCCGAGTACCTTGCGCGCGATCAGCTCGTTCATGCTCAGGTTGGCCTGATGCAGAAAGAAGCGCCGCACCGCAGTCGGCGCGATGTCCAGCGAGCCGAGGTGCTCGGTCAGCAGCTCGGCGACCATCGGCACCACTTCCTTGAAGACCTTGCGGCCTTCCTGGCGGAACAGGACGTCGTCCCAGCTGCGCTGCGGGACTTCGCACTCGTTGAGGAAACCGAAGTTGTTGCGGATATTGTTCGAGAACTGCGTCGCCAGCTTGGTGCCAAGCACCTCGAACTTGTCGTTCGACACCGCGGTGTCGAGTGGCTCGACCAGCACAGCCGTCGCCGCGTCGCCGAAGATGAAGTGGCAATCGCGATTACGCCAGTTCAGATGGCCGCTGCACATCTCCGGGTTGACGACCAGCACCGATCGCGCCGTCCCGAGCCGCACCGCATCGACAGCGGCCTGAATACCGAACGCCGCCGACGCGCAGGCCACGTTCATGTCGTAGGCATAGCCCTTGATGCCTAGCGCGTTCTGGATTTCCACCGACAACGCCGGATAGCCGCGCGGCATGTTCGAGCAGGCGGCAATCACGAAGTCGACGTCGTCCGACGTGCGGCCGGCACGGTCCAGCGCCTGCCGGGCCGCCGCCACGCCCATTTCCGCCAGCACCGACAGCTCCTCGTTGCCTCTCATCGGAATGCGCGGCCGCATGATCTCGATGTCGAGCACGCCGATCTTGTCGATCACATGGCGCGACTTGATGCCGGAAGCCTTGACGATGAACTCGCTGCTCGACGGCGCCATCGCTGCCACCGTGCCGGCAGCAATGGCCGCCGCATGGTCGGCGTTGAACCGCTCGACATAGGCATTGAAGCAGGCCACCAGTTCGTCGTTGGAGATCGACTGGGTCGGCGTGAAGAGACCGCTGCCGGTGATCGCGGCTGTTTTCATAATGACGGACTATTCTGCAAAGAGGCGGCGATTCTACTCCACCGCCCAATTGGCTCTGGACATCGCCATTTTCAGGGTATCGCGGACCTCGTGTTCGCCCCGGACCGACAGATGCGAACCCTGATACCACTGTACCGGCACGTTCCAGTGTTGCGACAGTGCGAGCGGATGCGCCGGCACGACGATGCGGTCGGCCGTCGCGGCCACCACGAACAAGCGCTCGCGATCGATCAGTGGCGCCTGCGACAGCGGCGACACCGGCTTGAGGATGCTGCGGTAGCGGGCCTCGTCGAGACCATGCTCGGCGAAATAGGCGCGATGCGCCGGCGGCGCCACGGACCACAGCGCCTGCGCCAGATCGACCACCGGAATACCGGCGATGACGAAGTCCAGATCGGCGTCGTAGCCGGACAGCAGCGCCGCGTTGTAGCCGCCGAGCGAGATTCCGTAGACGCCGACCCGCGCACCCGGATCATTCTGGCGCAGCCAGGCCAGCGTCCGGCGCAGATCCCACAGCGCCTGCGACTCGGCGTAGACCAGATCGGTCAGGTCGCCGTCCAGATAGTGATCACCGGTACGTAGCGAAATCTTGCGCGGACCGTGCAGCGGCAACACCGGCTGGATGATGTTCAGACCCAGACGCTGATGCAGCCAGCGTGGCGAAAACAGGCCCATATCCATCCACGGCGTGCCCATGCGGTAGCCATGGATGCACAACAGCCAGGGCCGCGGCTTGCCGGGATGGCGCAGCATGCGCACATGGCATTCGGCATTGTTGACGTGGCTTTTCCACGTCGTGGCATTGGGCAGATCATCCGGCGGCACGTAAGCGCTGTCGAAGCGCAGGATCTCGAACTCGGCACCGTAGATGCGGCCGCGATCGACGTAGGTCTCATCGGGCGCCGGCGGCGCCGGATGCATCTCGGCAGGCGCGTCGTGCCAGCCATGCTGCTTGATCACCTCTTCCATGCGCAGCGAGTCTTCGCAGGTGCGCAGCGCGGCATCGCCACTCGGCAGCTTGGCGGTACCGACGAAATAGCCCAGCACGGCCTCGTCGGTCGCCACCTTGATGTCCATGCGCGTCGAGATGTCCGGCGCGGTCGCACCCAGGTACAGCGGCGCCCGGCGGACGGCAGCACGGCCCGCCGCGAGGAAGCTGCCGAACGACAGCAGCCCGCAGAAGAATGCCGAACCGAAGTCGCTGACCGCCCAGGCCGGCAACGTGAACAACAGACCGATCACCGCACCGGCCGACATCAGACTGACCGTGCGCGAATCGCCCGGTGTCAGCAGCAACGACACACCGGAAGCCAGCAACATCGCGCCCGGCACGACCGCAAAGATCAGCCAGCCGGCGCCATCGTGCGCGAGCAGCCAGTACAGGCCGGCGATGATCGGCACCCAGCTCAGCGGGTCCCATTGGCGAGGCTTGGGATATTCCATAAGAGGTGTTGATCCTAAGGTTTGAAGATGAATTCGGGCGGTCCGCCGCGGCTCAGGCCAGCAGGCGCTGCATCCACCAGCCGCTGCCGCCGAGCGCCAGCCACAGCGCCGACTGCGCCGGCCAGCGCCATTGCCGCTGCCGCCACTGCCCCCAGAACGCGGCGGCGGCCACGGCCGTCAACAGCACGAACACGCTCGCCAGCTGCGAAACGACGTGCCACTCGGCGCGCAAGCGGGGCGCCGCATCCAGGTGAAACCCGTACAACAGCACGACGACACCCAGCGTCAACGCAAACGTCGCCGACAGCGCCAGCAGCACGGCGTTGAGCAGATTCAGTGCACTCATGAACGCTTGGCGGCGGCCCGGCGGCGCGCCGGCAGCATCAACAGCGGAAACAGCTCGCGCGCCACGCGCGGCTGCATCATCGCCGTGCGCATCAGCAGCGTCACGAAACCGCGCATGATGCGGTCGCGGTTGGCGAGCAGGCCACCGACCATCGGCACGCTGCGATTGTCGATGACCGTCACGTGATCGTCCGGCTCGGCCCCGAAATTGAAGCGTACGGTCAGCTGCACGTCGAGCGGCTCGTTGCGGCGCCGACGGCGCTTGCGGCGCGGTGTCGCTTCCGGCTTCGCCTCAGTCCCCTCTTTGGCTTTGCGTATCATCCGGCGACTCTCTAATTTTCGGTGCATGGCTGCGATGAACGAAAATCTGGTGGTTTTCGCGCACGGCAAGGAAAGCGGCCCCTGGGGCATCAAGATCACGCACCTCGCGAAAACCGCCGAACGCCGCGGCTTCGCCGTGATCAGTCCGGATTATAGACACACGCAGGACCCGCAAGAGCGCATCGCCCAGCTGGTCGCGCTGCAGCCGCAGGCGCGGCGCCTGGTACTGGTCGGCTCGAGCATGGGCGGCTACGTCTCGGCGATGGCTTGCGAGGCCTTGCGGCCGCAGGGCCTGTTCCTCATGGCGCCGGCCGTGTACTTCCCGTTTCCGGGCTGGGACGGCGAGCCGCGCGGCATTCCCAAGCCGTCTTGCGTCGTACACGGCTGGCACGACAGCATCGTGCCGCTGGCACAGGCGCAGCGCTTTGCGCAGACGCACAGCGCCAACCTGCACATCCTCGACTCGGACCACGCGCTCAACGACCAGCTCGAGATGCTCGACCTGCTGCTCGATCGCCTGCTGCGTGACGTCCTCGCGTCGTGACGAACGGCGACACCCTGGAAACGGCCTATCGGCTGGCGCGCTACCGCATCGAACTGCCAAGCGGCGCGTTCGAGCGCCGCATCGGCGCCGTCGACCCGGCGCACGACGATGCGCTGCGTGCCGCCGGCTGCCGAAGACACTGGACGCTGATCAGCGCCTGCAACCCCGGCTCGGTCGCGCTACCGGCAGCCGACAACGACGCCCGCCACGCCGCACTGCAACGCGAACTGGACGCGCGCGCGTGGGCGTACGCCGACAGCCTGGCCGACGCCGACGATGGCAGCTGGCCCGAACGCGGCTACTGCGTGTTCGACGCCGACCTGCACGATATCGCCGCACTGGCGCAGGCCTTCGGACAAAGCGCGCTGGTCCACGGCCAGCTCGGCGACGCGCCGCAACTGATCTGGACGCCCGGACCAAAGACAGATCGTTGAATCCGGCGGCGGCGCTTAGCGTGACCCGGTCTTCACCGGGAACAGCAAATGGATATCCAGACGGACGCCGGCGCCGCACTGCACGACGATGCGCCCCGAGAAATCTATGAGCCACCGGCGCGCCGCTCACAAGCGATAGACCGCTGCTCGATCACCGAGACGCAGCATCTGATCGAGGACTACATCCTCGCCGATCTGCCGGTCGTCATTCCGGACGCCGCCGCGCACTGGCCGGCCCGGCAACGCTGGACCCCGGATTTCTTTCGTCGCCACCACGGTGATGTCACCACCGAGATTGACGGCCGGCGCTGGACGCTCGCCGAGTATCTCGATGGCATGGAAACGGCAACCGCCGACCATCCGCTGCCCTGCCCGTTCAGCTTCGACATGCGCGACGGCTTTGCCGAGCGCATTGCCGATGTTCAGCCGCAACCGCGTTTCGGCCGCATCGACCGCCTTGGACACCCGCTCATGCACGGCGCGCTATTGGCCGGCACTCGGCAGCACGAGTTGTTCTTCGGCGGCAGCGGCTCGGTGTTCCGCCGACTGCACTACGACGCCCTGTTCCTGCACGGCCACATCACGCAGATTCGCGGCGACAAGGAATTCTTCCTCTACCCGCCCGAGCAGACCTCATTGATGTATCCGTCACGCGACAACCCCAAGCTGTCGCGCATCGACGACCCCGCCGATCCGGACTGGTGCCGCTTCCCGCTGTTCGCCGCCGCGCGCCCGTACCGCACCGTGTTGCGCGAGGGCGAAACGATCTTCTTCCCGGCCGGCTGGTGGCATTACACCGTGGTTCGCGGCCCGTGCATCGCCTACGGCGGTGTTGCCCTCACCGCCAGCAATTGGCCGAAATTCATTGCCGACAATGTCGCCTATCGGCGCCGCGACAGCGCGCGCTGGAAGGCCGAAAGCCTGCGCCTGTACGGCCATCTTGCCGGCCTGGCGATGCGCGTCCACGAAGGACTGGCGCCGCGCCCCTGGCGCTAGCGCGCTGGCTTACGCGCCGGCCGTCGGCTTGCGGTCGCTGTGGCCCAGATCGCGCTCCGGCGCCACGCGATCACGAATCTTCTGCTTGAGCAGCGGCAGGTCCGGAAAGCCACCGTCGGTGGCACGATCGCTGAGCCGTTCGCCGTTGAGACGGACGCGGAACGCGCCGCCCTGACCCGGCCGCAGCGCCACCTCGCCGAGCTGATCCTGGAAGGTCGTCAGCAGTTCCTGCGCGATCCAGGCCGCGCGGAGCAGCCACCGACACTGCGTGCAGTACTCGATCTCGACGCGATGAAAGGGCTCGCCATTCACGACGCCGCCTCCGCAGCCCTCGGCCACGGCTGATAGACCTTGAACTCCGGCGGCATGCGCCGCGGCCGACCACTGGCCATGTCGACACAGACCCACTGTGTGCGACCGCGCAGCACCGTCTTGCGGTCCGATGCGCGAATGATCTGGTAGTGGCGCCACATCGTCAGCCGGAAATCGTTCTCGTGAATCCAGGTCGCCAGCCACAGCGTGTCGCCGGCGAAGGTCGGCGCCAGATAATCGAGCTCATGACGGCGCGCAACGCAGCCCGCACCAAGCCGCTCATAGGCCTCGAAGTCCATACCCAAATGCACCGAATGCGACCAGGCAACGCGCTCCAGCAGCGACAGATAGACCACGTTGTTGGTGTGCTTGAAGCGATCGGTGTCCTCGTCGCGAATCGTCGCCGCTTCAACGAATGGCCGTTGCACATCCCAGATCGGCTCGCCGGCCGGATCGATGGACACATCACCGGCCGACACCCCAGGCAAATCGCTCATGGGCTGGCCAGCCCCTGCGGATCGAAGCTGTGTGCCGAGGCCATCGGCCAGTACATCTCGTAGACCGAGTGCGCGGTCGGATTGCGCAGCAACTGGCCAGGTTCGAGGAATTTGTAGAGCGTGGACACCAGTCGAATCTCGTTGTGGGATACGCGCCGCACGATGTGATGCGGTCGCAGGTCATTAGGATGCTTGAGACCGGCAGCGCCGACCAGCTCGCCAAGCGCATGCAGCGTGTGACGGTGGAAACTGTAGACGCGCTCGGCCTTGTCCGGCACCACCAGCGCGCGCTGACGACGCGGGTCTTGGGTGGCGACGCCGGTCGGACACTTGTCGGTATGGCAGCTCTGCGACTGCACGCAGCCGAGAGCAAACATGAAGCCGCGCGCCGCATTGCACCAGTCGGCGCCGAAAGCCAGCGCCCGCGCCATGTCGAACGCCGAAATGATCTTGCCGCTGGCGCCGATGCGGATCTTGTCACGCAGATTGAGACCGACCAGCGTGTTGTGCACCAACTGCAAGGCCTCCTGCAGCGGCGTACCGATGTGATCGGTGAATTCGACCGGCGCCGCACCGGTGCCCCCCTCGCCGCCGTCGACGACGATGAAGTCCGGCAGGATCCCGGTCTCCAGCATCGCCTTGCAGATGCCGAAGAATTCCCAGGCATGGCCAAGCGCGAGCTTGAAGCCGGTCGGCTTGCCACCGGACAGCGTGCGCAGGCGATCAATGAACTGCAGCAGTTCCGCAGGCGTCGAGAACGCCGAGTGCCCGGCCGGCGAGATACAGTCCTGGCCCTGCGGCACGTCGCGCGCCTCGGCGATTTCCGCGGTCACCTTCGGTGCCGGCAGCATGCCGCCGTGGCCGGGCTTGGCGCCCTGCGACAGCTTGATCTCGATCATCTTGATCTGCGTGCCCTGGGCCTGCTTGGTGAACTTGTCGGCATCGAAACGGCCCTGCGCGTCACGGCAACCAAAGTAGCCGCTGCCGATTTCCCAGATCAGATCGCCGCCGGGCTGGCCCTGTTCTTCCGGCCGATGGTAACGACTGATCGAGCCCTCGCCCGTGTCATGCGCAAACCGCCCCTTCTGCGCACCGCGATTGAGTGCGCGAATGGCATTGGCCGACAGCGCGCCGAAGCTCATCGCCGAAATGTTCAGCAGCGAGGCCTCGTACGGCTGGGTGCAGCGCTCACCGCCGATGGTCACGCGAAAATCGGTATCGGTGAGCTTGCGCGGCTGTATCGAATGGTTGATCCACTCGTAGCCGGCGCTGTAGACATCTTGTTCGGTGCCGAACGGCCGGGCGTCCTCCACCGATTTGGCCCGCTGATAGACCAGCGAACGCTGCGAGCGCGAGAACGGCGTCGCCTCGGTGTCCGATTCGAACAGGTACTGACGCAGCTCCGGGCGCGCGGCCTCGACCAGCCAGCGGATGTTGCCGACGATCGGATAATTACGGCGGATCGCGTGCGTGGTCTGCATGGCATCGTAAATGCCGAGCGCACACAGCGCGCCGGACATGGCCACGGCGATCCACCAATCCGGGCTCAACAGCAGCGCCGCCGCCAGCGACAGCAGCAGAGCCAGCGTCGCCAGCAGGGGGGCCACCGCACGTGGTGACGGCAGCAACGAATTCAGTCGCATCAGGCTTCCTTGATCGAGTGCGCGGTCTGTATAACGGGTCGAAGCTGAACTGACAAAAAATTTGCGAAAAAATTTCCTGCGACGCTTTTTGACGTCGCTCCGCAGGAGCTTGACGCGTAAACGCCGCGTACTGTCAGGACTTGGCCTTCAATCACCGACGTCGATGCGCTACACTTTCAATCTGTACTGAACCGGTCCTGATTGTGCTGAAGCTCTCCAAACTCGCCGACTACGCCACCGTCCTGATGACGGTCGTGGCGCGCGAACCGGCGCGCACGCACAGCGGTCTGGAGCTGGCGGAACGCACCCGCATTCCGTCGCCAACCGTCGCCAAACTGCTGAAAGTACTGGCAAAGGACGGCCTGCTCGAATCACTGCGCGGCGCCCACGGCGGCTACCGCCTGGGCCGCAGCGCCGAGCGCATCTCGGTCGCCGACATCATCAAGGCGCTCGAAGGCCCGATCGCGGTGACGGCCTGCTCGGCGCACAGCACCGACGCCTGCACCATCGAAACCGACTGCGCGACGCGCGCCAACTGGCGGCTGATCAACACCGCGATTCGCGAAGCGCTGGAAGCGGTGACGCTGGCGCAAATGGTTCAGGGCACCGTAGCCGGCGGCAGCCGGCCGCCACGACCCGACCGGGAATTTCCGCTCGTCCGCGCGTAAGCGAACGCGCCGACCTCACAGGATAGCGACCCCATGGCAGCCAATCCCTCCGAAATCGAAGCCCTCGTCCAGAACCGCAAGTACGAGGCCGGCTTCATCACCGACATCGAGTCCGAAAGCGTTCCGCCGGGCCTGTCGGAAGACGTGATCCGCCTGATCTCGGCGAAGAAGCAGGAGCCCGAGTGGCTGCTGGAATTCCGCCTCAAGGCCTATCGCCGCTGGCTGACGATGGACGAGCCGCGTTGGGCGCACGTGCAGTACCCCAAGCTCGACTACCAGGCGATTTCGTACTACTCGGTGCCGAAGTCGATGGCCAATGCGCCGAAATCGCTCGATGAGGTCGACCCCAAGCTGCTCGAGACCTACAACAAGCTCGGCATTCCGCTCAAGGAGCAGGAAATGCTGGCCGGCGTGGTACCGGACAAGCCGCAGGTCGCGGTCGACGTGGTGTTCGACTCGGTTTCGGTCGGCACCACTTTCAAGAAGAAGCTCGCCGAAGCCGGCGTGATCTTCTGCTCGATCTCCGAAGCGGTCCGCGAATATCCGGAGCTGGTGCGCAAGTATCTGGGCACCGTCGTGCCGTTCGCCGACAACTTCTACGCGACGCTGAATTCGGCGGTGTTCACCGACGGCTCGTTCGTGTTCGTGCCCAAGGGCACGCGCTGCCCGATGGAACTGTCGACGTACTTCCGCATCAACGAGCGCAATACCGGCCAGTTCGAACGCACGCTGATCATCTGCGAAGACGACGCCTATGTCTCGTATCTCGAAGGCTGCACCGCGCCGCAGCGTGACGAAAACCAGCTGCACGCGGCGGTCGTCGAGCTGGTCGCGCTGGATCGCGCCGAAATCAAGTATTCGACGGTACAGAACTGGTATCCGGGCGACGAGCAAGGCCGCGGCGGCATCTACAACTTCGTCACCAAGCGCGGCGACTGCCGCGGCCGTGCCAGCAAGATTTCGTGGACGCAGGTCGAAACCGGCTCGGCCGTGACCTGGAAGTACCCGAGCTGCATCCTGCGCGGCGACGATTCGGTCGGCGAGTTCTACTCGGTGGCGCTGACGCATCACCACCAGCAGGCCGACACCGGCACCAAGATGATCCACCTCGGCCGCAACACCAAGTCGACGATCGTCTCCAAGGGCATTTCCGCGGGCAAGGGCCAGCAGGCCTATCGCGGCCTGGTCCGCGTCGGCGAGAAAGCCGAGGGCGCGCGCAACCACACGCAGTGCGACAGCCTGCTGATCGGCAGCCAGTGCGGCGCGCACACCTTCCCGTACACCGAAATCCGCAATCCTAGCGCCATCGTCGAGCACGAAGCGACGACCTCGAAGATCAGCGAAGACCAGTTGTTCTACTGCCGCTCGCGCGGCATCGGCGAAGAAGACGCCGTGTCGATGATCGTCAACGGCTTCTGCAAGGACGTCTTCAAGGAGCTGCCGATGGAATTCGCCGTCGAGGCCCAGAAACTCCTGCAGGTATCGCTGGAAGGGGCCGTCGGATAGAAAAGGCGTTTTAACCACAGATTACACAGATTTCTCAGATTCAAAATCGATGCTAAGAAATCAATTTGTGGAAAGCGCTGCAACGGTTATGGAAGAAAGAAGAGAAAGCGGACGCGATGCGGAAACCTTCGCCCTCATCGGCGCGGGAATGGAAGTGCATCGCGAGCTCGGCTCAGGTTTTCTGGAAGCGGTCTATCAGGAAGCCCTGGAACACGAATTGGGGCTACGTAACATTCCCTTCAGCAGCCAGGTTCCGCTCCCGATCCAGTACAAGCATCATTCGCTGAAATCGAGTTACCGCGCCGATCTCGTTTGTTTCGACTCCATCATCGTCGAGCTCAAGACCATCGACCAGCTCGGCAGCACGGAATCGGCACAACTCATCAATTATCTGAAGGCCACAGGCTTAAGAAAAGGTCTGCTGATGAACTTCAAGCCACGAAGCTTCGAGTTCCGTCGCGTCGTCTTCTGAATCTGTGCAATCTGTGAAATCTGTGGTTAAAGCGCTTTTATGAAAATCCTCGAAATCGAAAACCTGCACGCCGAAGTCGGCGGCAATGAAATCCTCAAGGGTCTGGACCTGTCGGTCGGGGCTGGCGAGGTGCACGCGATCATGGGGCCGAACGGTGCCGGCAAGTCGACGCTGTCGAAAGTGCTGGCCGGTGCCGAGGACTATGTCGTCACTGGCGGTACGATCCGCTACCAGGGCAACGACATTGCCGAGCTGTCGGCCGAGCAACGCGCCGCGCACGGCATCTTCATGGGCTTTCAGTATCCGGTCGAAATTCCGGGCGTCAGCAACATGATGTTCCTCAAGGCCGCGGTCAACGCGCAGCGCAAGGAGCGCGGCGAAAAGGAACTCGAAGCGGCCGACTTCCTCGCCTGGGTCCGTCATCGCGTCAAGCAGATGAAGATGGACCCGGCGATGCTGTCGCGCGGCGTCAACCAGGGCTTCTCCGGCGGCGAAAAGAAGCGCAACGAGATCCTGCAGATGCTGGTGCTCGAACCGAAGCTGATGGTGCTCGACGAAACCGACTCCGGCCTCGACATCGACGCGCTGAAGATCGTCTCCGACGGCATCAACACCATGCGCTCGCCGGAGCGCGCGACGATCCTCGTCACCCACTACCAGCGCCTGCTCGACTACGTGCAGCCGGACTTCGTGCATGTGCTGGCCGGCGGCCGCATCGTCAAGAGCGGCGGCCCGGAGCTCGCGCGCGAGCTTGAAGAAAAGGGTTACGGCTGGCTGCAGCAGGCGGCGTGATGACGCAGAAGATCATGCATGCGGGCGACGGCATCCACGCGTCCTACGGGGAAGCCTTCGCCGCGTTCGCCGGCTCGCTGCCGGCGGCCGAACACGCGGCACGCGCCGCGGCGTTCGACGAATTCATCCAGCACGGCTTTCCGGACGACGCGATCGAGCGCTGGCACTACACGAATCTGAGCACGCTACCGAAGCAGGCCGTGCGCCTGGCCGCCGCTGCGGCGCTCGACACCGCGCCGTGGCAGCTCGGCGACTGCGACGAGTTCATCTGGATCAACGGTGAGCCGCAGGGCGCGGCGACCGACGCCGCCGGCCTGCCGGCACCGGATGCACACGCCGGCCTCGCCGGTCTGCATCGCGCGTTCGCGCGGCCTGGTCTGCAGCTCGCGCTCGGCGCCGGCGAACAGCGTGAGCGGCCGGTGCATGCGCTGACCATCTCGACCGCCGCCGAAGCCGGCGAGATGACGCATCTGGCGCATCGCATCAGCCTCGCCCGCGGCGCCAAAGTGACCGTGATCCTGCAGAACGTCGGCACCGACGGCGCCGCGCGCTTCATCACCCAGAGTCTGGCGGCCGACCTCGCCGACGGCGCGCAGTTGACGCTGATTCGCCTGCAGGACGAAAGCCGCGCGACGACGCAATGGCTGCAGACCGACGTCAACGTCGGCCGCGATGCGCGCTTCGAGCTGATCAACGTCGACTTCGGCGGCAAGCTGATCCGCAACGACTGGCGCGTGAAGCTGCTCGCACCGGGCGCACAGACCGAGCTGGCTGGCCTGTTCGGTTCCGATGCGCGCGCGCATCTCGACAACCAGTACGAGATCGACCATGTCGCCGCGCACGGTACCAGCCGCCAGTTCTTCCGCGGCCTCGGCTTCGGCAACAGCAAGACCGTGCTCAACGGCCGCGTGGTCGTACAGCGCGGCGCACAGAAGACCGATTCCGAGCAGAGCATCGCCAATCTGATGCTGGCCAAGGGCGCCGAGATCGACGCCAAGCCGGAACTCGAGATCTACGCCGATGACGTCAAGTGCGCGCACGGCGCGACCTGCGGCCAGCTCGACGACACGGCAGTGTTTTATCTGCGCACGCGCGGCGTACCGGAAGCGACGGCCCGCGCGCTGCTGACCTACAGCTTCGCCAACGACGTGATCGCGCGCATCGCGCATGCCGGCCTGCGCGAGCGCATCGCGCGCCGCATCACCGCGGCGCTCGGCGCCGAACTCGACCTCGACGCGTTGAGCTTCGAAGACGAAACCGTCGACGCCACCGGAGACGCGCTGTGACCGTCGCCACCCCGACCACGCCGGCGCTCGACCTCACCGCGATCCGCGCGCAGTTCCCGATACTCTCGGAGCGCGTGCGCGGCAAGCGGCTCGCCTATCTCGACAATGCGGCGACCACGCAAAAACCCGAGGCGATGCTGCAGGCGCTCGACCACTACTACCGCAAGCAGAATTCCAACGTGCACCGCGCCGTGCACGAACTCGCCGAGCGCGCAACCACCGCCTACGAAGGCGCGCGCGACCGTATCGCCGCCTTCATCAAGGCGCCGCGCGAGCAGATCGTGTTCACGCGCGGCACCACGGAAAGCATCAACCTCGTCGCGCGCAGCTTCCTGCAACCGCGCATCGAGCCCGGCGACGAAGTGCTGCTGACGACGATGGAGCATCACTCGGACATCGTCTCGTGGCAGTTGGCCGGCGCCAAGACCGTCGCCGCGCCGCTCGACGACGACGGCACACTGATCTTCGACGAGTGGCTGAAACTGCTTGGTCCGCGCACCAAGCTGGTCGCTGTCGCGCAAGTGTCGAATTCGCTGGGCACGATCAACCCGATCGAAGACATCATCCGCGAGGCGCATGCGCGTGGCATTCCGGTCCTGGTCGACGGCGCACAGGGCATCGCCCATATGCCGGTCGACATGCAGGCGCTCGACGTCGATTTCTACGCGTTCTCGGCGCACAAGCTCTACGGCCCGACCGGCTTCGGCGCGCTGTACGCCAAGCGCGAACACCTCGAAGCGATGCAGCCGTGGCAGGGCGGCGGCGACATGATTCGCACCGTCGCGTTTTCCGGCAGCACCTGGAATGAAGTGCCATACAAGTTCGAGGCCGGCACCCCGGACATGGCCGGTGCGATCGGCTGCGCTGCGGCCATCGACTGGCTCGACGCCATCGGCCTCGAGGCCGTCGCCGCGCACGAACACGCCCTGCTCGAATACGGCACGCAGCGGCTCGCCGAAGTGCCGGGCCTGCGCATCATCGGCACCTCGCCGCGCAAGGCCGGCATTCTGTCGTTCGTGATGGACGATGCGCACCCGCAGGACATCGGCTCGATTCTCGACATGGAAGGTGTCGCGATCCGCACCGGCCACCACTGCACGATGCCGCTGATGGAACGCTTCGGCGTGCCCGCCACCGCGCGCGCATCGCTGGCGATCTACAACGGCCAGGACGACATCGACCAGCTCGTCAACGGCCTGATGAAAGTGCATCGGTTGTTCGCGGCGTAACAACAAAAAGCGAAACCGCAGATTACGCAGATGACACAGATTTAAAGGCAAAGCTTTTCATTCTGTGAAATCTGCGTAATCCGCGGTTCACCGGCTTCCGCTTTTTCACCGCTCAGCGCCCCTGGATCGGCTGCGCGAGGATTCACACACCGACCGCCGTGAGCAGCACCGTCGGCACCAGCATCGGTAGCAGACCGAGCCGGGTGACGGCTCAGGCGCAAGTGCCTTGACGTGGGCGATCCAGTCGGCTGTACGTGCCACCAGAGCAAAAGCGAAAACACAGATGACACGGGACCAAGGTAAAACCTTTTCATTCTGTGGAATCTGTGAAATCTGTGGTTATCCGCTTTTCGTTTCTCGCCGTTCAGCGCCCCTGGATCGGCTGCGCGAGGATCCACAGGCCGGCGGTCGTGAACAAGACCATCAGCACCAGCATCGGCAGTTGACTGAGCAGCGCGCGGCCGCGCGATGGGTAGAGGCGTAGCGCTTCGGTGTGGGCGATCCAGACGCTGACGATATGGCCGAACAGAATCAGGCCGACCTGCGTATGCCAGACCGTGCCGAGGTCCGGCAGGAACGGCGCGCGAAAGCGGCCGGCCGTGCCGAACAGATTCCAGCCGTAGCCGAACGGGTCCGACAGCAGGCTGACGATCTTCACGCCCTGCGTCAGCAGCAGCGTGTAGTAGTGCGTGACGTGATAGACCAGCGCGATCGGCAGCAGCGAGTACGCGAATGAAAACGCCAACTCGCGGACGCTGTGGCGACGCCCGCCCAGCCAGCGCGTCAGCACAATGAACAGCAGATAAACCGCCAGATACAAGAACGGCGACAACAGCATGCACAGGCTCTCGTAGGCGAGATACCAGGGTCGCAGTTGCACATACAGATAAATCGGCGACTGGCCGAACCACTGCGTGAACCAGCCGCTGGCATCGCCCCAGAACACGCGATACCAGGCTACCGTCGCGCGCAGGCCGTCGAAAGCCGTCGACGACAGCATGAACAGCACGAAGACCAGCAGGCTCCAGTGCGACGCCGGTGTCTCCAGCAAGCCCGAGAACGGCTTGCGCAGGCGCAGGTGGCGACCGGGAACATAGTCGATCGGTGCCATCTTCGCGATCAGGCGCATGAACACGCTGAACAGTTCGCCATAACGAAACCAGTCGCGCGCACCGACCAGGCCCACCGCGATCAGATTGATCGCGGTGTAGAGACTCAGCCACGCGGCCAGCGACCACGGCCGTGTATTGCCGAACAGCTCGACCCAGATGAAGCCCATGTAGAGAACGACCGCCGGCCAGTACGCGGCGGGCGCCGGATAGGCATGGCGGCCGCGCCAATAGCGAGGCCAGACGCGGCCGATCAGCGCCGCCAGCGTCTGCCACGGGTTGACCAACGCGTAGAGATCGCCGATCAGCGCCGTGAGGTAGGCAAACCCCAGGACGAAGACGATCCAGAAGCAGGTCATGTTGAAGTTGCGATACGAATCGCGGACGCCGATGTAGCCGCTGAGCATGCACAGCAGCAGACACAACAGCGCCAGACCGCGCAGCCCCATCGGTAACTGCCAGCGCCGCAGCGCGGCGCGCAAGCCGTCGCACGAATGCGACGGCGCGGCGGCCATCGCCGCCGCACGCGGCGCTGTCGCGAAATACCCGGCAATCAGAAACGACAGCAGCAGCGCCGCGGCGGCGCCGTAGGCGTAAAGCCAGAACGGCACCGGCAGGTTGTAGATGCGGCCGAACGAGTGTGCCGCCGCCGGCAACGGCGTCAGCAGCAGCGCCAGCGCCGCCGCGCCGCGCCACTCAGCGCGGATGGACTTCGAGGACGGCCAGCTCGCCATGCGCGGCGTGATGCAGTTCCAGGTCGAAGCGGCCGGCGTGCGCGGCCTCGAAGCGCAGCGTCGCCGGCACCCCGGCGCGCAGCGTCAACGACAGGTCGTAGCCGTGTACGTGCAGCTCGTCGTCGTGTGGCGCGGTGACCTGCAACTCGACGCTGTCGCCAAGCTGCACCGACAACACCGGCAGCGTCGCGCCGACCGGCCGTGGCTGCAACGTGAAATGCCGCACCGATTCGGCAGCCGGCGCCGTCGCAGCTTGGTCGGAGTCGGCCGTGGCCGGCGGCATCTCGGCACCAGCCAAGGCGGCCGGCGCTGCGGCGGGCGGCGGACGCAAGCCCAGCCACAAGCCCGCCAACAGCCCGCCGGCCAGCGCGATCAGGATCGTGAAACGCATGACGGACGGGCGTACGTCAGCGGTTGACGGTCCGCTCCCACATCTGCAGATAGGCCTCGGCGGACTGGTAGAGCGCGTCCAGCGCTTCCTTGCCGCCTTCGAGTCGCACTTCCTCGACATAGTCGGCGACCAGCCCGTAGTGCGCGGTGCCGACCTCGTCGATGTTCCAGGTCTTGCCGCTCTCCGGAATCGTCTCCAGTTCGAACGTGACCGGCTTGATGCCCTTGAACTGCGGCCCCCAGTCCGGCCCCTTGAACAGCGTGAACGGATAGACCACCGGCTCGCTGCCGGCGCCACGCGGACCGGCGCGGTCGGCAATGCCGTTGGCATCCATGCCGTAGCCGACGGCGATCGGATCGGTGCGGCCGGCCGCTGCCCAGATCGGCTTGAGCTTGTTGAGGAATTCGACGTCGCCCTTGCCGTTCGGCTTGAACGGGTAGATCAGGCCGCCGACTTCGAGGATTTCCCTGGCCTGCTCGTTGGTGATGCCGCCGTGGCCGCCGTGCGCGGAAATCAGCGGGTAGTTCGGCGTCTGCGCCTTGGCCATGTCGAGCATGTTCTGCTTGATCGATAGTTCGGCGTGGTCGATGTCGATGATGAAGTGCTTCTCCATCAGCTTCTGTACGACGTAGTGGCCCAGCTCGGTCATGCCGCGCGCATTGCACTGGCGGCGGTCGGCCGGATAGATCGGCAGCACGCCGTTGGTCAGCGCCAGCACGGTCTGCGTCAGCGGGTCGTTGCCGGTGCCCGGAATCGCCGTCGTCATGTAGGCGCCGGCCGAGTAGAAATAGCTGTCGCCCTCGCCGCCGTCCGGGCAGTCGTAGGTCTTCCAGAACGAACCGGTGCCGACGAAGCCGACCAGATTCAGCGCCAGGCCATCGAAGATGCCGGTACCGCCGAGCGCACTGTTGACGTCGTGGTACGGGAAGATCTCGCGCACGCCGAGATCCCAGATCTCGTCGACCTGCTTGTCGATGTCTTCCTTGGTGCAGCCGGAAATCTCACCGGTGACGCCGGCCACCGACTTGGTGGTGCAATCGAACAGATTGGAAAACTCCAGACCCGGCACGACGGCCAGCTTGCCGTCGTTGATGACCTTGCGCGCCTCGGCCGGGCTCTTGACGATGCGGAACCAGCCCTTGCCCGGTCCGCCTTCCTGCGCATCGACATAGTCCTGTAGCTGGTACAGATACTTGATCTGCGCGATGCCCAGGTTCATGTCGTTGCAGTCGTAGCCCAGCGCCTGCGGATTGGTCGCGGTCTCGAAGGTCTTCGCCACCTGACACAGCGCGGCGATGTTGGTGCCTTCGGAGACCATGATGCGCAGCCCCGCCTTCCACGCGCGTTCGACCCACTTGTAGTACATCGCCTGGTGCAGCTGCGAGTCGTAGGCCGGCCAGTCAGCGAACGTCGGCCAGCCCTGCGTGTCGTGGGTCTTCAACGGCGTCATGTCGAGAATCAGCGCTTCCGGATCGAGCGTGCCGTTCGGGCCGTGCATCGCCGCGCAGTTGTCGAGCGCCACCGGCGCGCCGAAGCGGTTGAACATCTGCCCGTAGAGCACGCCGCCGGCCGACGGGCCGACCGGATTCGTGCCGTCCGACATCTCGTTGCCCATTGCCATGTGCGTATGCACTTCGGCAAAGCCGACCACCGGTTGATCGACGCCGTTGCCCTGGTAGGTATCGCCGTCGACGTCGTCGCTGATTTCCGGATACGACGTGCAGCCCGTGGTCGGCACGAAGCGGAACGCATCGGCGGCCTCGCCAACCAGCAGCGTGCCGTCGGCGTCGGCACTGAGGCCACGACCATCGACCTGCTGCACGACGGTGTAGCCACCGCCGTCAGCATCGTCGACCACCCAGTCGGCGGCATCGGACGGCTTGGCCGCGCGCGCCGCGCTGCTGCTGCCGGCCACCAGCAGATTCGAGTCCGGGCAATTGAACAGATAGCGGCCGAGCGCGGTCGGCTTCATCGAAAACGGTTCGGCCTCTTCAAGTGAGCCGGCGCTGGCGCTGTAGCCGTCGCCGCTGCGCGTGACGAAAGCGCCGGTCGCAACCGACTGCATCGCATAGCAGCCGTTGGCCATGTCGTAGCGAGTCTTCGGCACGGCCGATGTGCCGGGTGCCTTTGATGACGAACTGCTGCTGCACGACGCCAGCACCAACAATGCAACGGCGGCCAGCAAGCCGCGAATGACGATCTGCACGGCATTCCCCCTGTATTTTTAATAATTCCCCAATGTAATCGTAAAAGCCTTGCCGACCGGGGGCGACAGTAGAATTGACCCACCCGCTGAGCGCCGGCGTATGCTGGGGCCAACAGCGGGCGCGGCTACGGCCACGCCCCGTCAGTACAGGAGAAACGCGATGGCCACCACCACCACCCGCCGCATCGCCCTCGCCGCGCGTCCCGTCGGCGAACCCCGCGCCAGCGACTTCCGCACCGAGCAGACCGAGCTGCCCGCCCTGCGCGACGGCGATGTACTGCTGCGCATCGTCTATTTGTCGCTCGATCCATACATGCGCGGACGCATGAGCACGGCGCGCTCTTACGCGCAGCCGATGGAAATCGGCGACACCATGGTCGGCGGCACGGTGGCGCAGGTCGTCGAGTCGCGCGCCAGAAGCCTCGCCGTCGGCGATTACGTGCTGTCATACAGCGGCTGGCAGACGCATGCGGTGGCGCCGGCACGGCTGCTGCGCAAGCTCGACCCCAGGCTCGCGCCGCTGTCGACGGCACTCGGCGTGCTCGGCATGCCCGGTTTCACCGCCTACGTCGGCCTCAAGGAAATCGGCAAGCCGCTGGCCGGCGAGACGCTGGTCGTCGCCGCTGCCAGTGGGCCGGTCGGCGCCACCGTCGGCCAGCTCGCCAAGATTCGCCACGCGCGCATCGTCGGCATCGCCGGCGGCGCCGAGAAATGCCGCTACCTGGTCGACGAACTGAACTTCGACGAGGCAATCGATCACCGCGCGGCGGACTTCGCCGCACAGCTCGAGGATGCCTGCCCGCGCGGCATCGACGTCTACTTCGAGAACGTCGGCGGCGCGGTCTGGAGCGCGGTGCTGCCATTGCTCAACGACTTCGCCCGCATCCCGGTTTGCGGCCTCGTCGCGCAGTACAACGCCACCGACGTCCCGGCCGGTCCAGACCGCATGCCGGGCCTGATGCGCGAAATCCTGTCGCGGCACCTGACCCTGCGCGGCTTCATTCAAAGCGACTTCGCACACCTGCAGCGCGACTTCGAGCGCGAGATGAGCGTGTGGCTGCAAGCCGGCCGCATCCGCTATCGCGAAGACATCGTCGACGGCCTCGACCATGCACCGGAAGCCTTCATCGGCCTGCTGCGCGGCAAGAACTTCGGCAAGTTGATCGTCCGCGTCGCCGACGAGTGAGGGCGGACACCGTCGCGATGACGCATCTTTCATCGTGACCGCACGGGGCATCTGACAGAATCGAAAGCGCTCGAAATCTGCCATGCGCACGCTCTTCACATCACGGCGCCGCCTTGCCCGCGGCGAGCTTCCGGCCCGCCGGCAGTACGCCCATGGTGGCGTGATGCCGGCGGACGCGAGCGGGTCGGCGCCCGCATGAAGCGCGGCGGCCGCGTTTGGCAGCGGATGCTGTTGCTGGCACTCAGTGCCGCGTTGCTGCACGCGCTGATCCCGCCGAACTTCATGCCGGTCGTCTCGCACGGCCAGCTGGAAATGGCGTTCTGTCCAGGCATGGCATCAGACGCGATGCCGTCGATGCAGGACCCCGGACTGGACCACGGACACGGATCCGGCCCCGACGCTAGCGACCATCATGTGCCCTGCCCGTTCGCAGCCGCCGCAGCGGCCGCGCTGCCTGCCGGTCTCATCAACGCCGCGCCTGCGCCGAGGCAGATGCCCTACGCCGTCGCCAGCGCCACCATCACGGCCGCGCGCGGCGGCGCCAGCCTGACCCGCAACCGCGGACCACCAACGCTCGCCTGAACCCAGACGCCTTATCGCCGCGGGCACGCATGGCCCGCGCCGGACGCTGTTGCGTCCCGCCTGCTTCAGGAGATTGTCGATGTCGTACCCCAATTCGCACCCTCGCGCGCGTCGCGCGCTGTTGCTGCTCGCCCTCGTTCCGCTCGGCGCCTCGGCCGCCGAAAGCGAGCCGACCACCCCGCTGGCCAGTGTGCTCGTCGAAGGACAACACCTCACCCCGGATTTTTCGTCCGCCACGCGGGCCGGCGATGACATCACGCCGCAGACCACCGTCGACACCGCCAGTCTGGTCCGCGACGTGCCGGGCGCGGCACTGAACTTCAACGGCCCGCTCGCCGGCCAGGTCCAGTACCGTGGGCTGTTCGGCCCACGCAACACCGTCAGCATCGACGGCATGCACATCAATCCCGGCGGCCCCAACTGGATGGACCCGCCGCTGCACTACCTGCCGCGCCCCTATGCCGACAGTGTGACGATGATTCGCGGCATCGCGCCGGTCGCGGCCGGCATCGAGACGCTCGGCGGCGTGGTCGTCGCGCGCTCGCGACAGCAAGCCTACGGCGACAGCCGGCAGTGGCAGTACGGCGGCAGCGGCAGTATCACCGGCGCGTCCGTCGACGACGGCCTGTCGACCGGCGTACAGCTCGGCGCCGCCAACGACACGCAGCGCGCCGATCTCGGCGCCGTTTACGAGCACGGACAGGATGCGCGTTACGGCGACGGCCGCATCGCCGACAGCGGTTACGAGCGCCGCTACGCCGCCGGCAACTACGGCCTGCGTCACGGCGCCAGCGAGTACAGCGCGCACCTGGTCTACGACGACACGCGCGATGCCGGCAACCCGACCTTCCCGATGGACACCGAGTTCCTGCACACCGCCATCGCCCGGCTCGGCTACCGTCACGATCTCGACAACGGCGACGTCAGCGCTCGGCTGTACTACATCCATGTTCATCACGCGATGAACAATTATTCGCTACGTGAAACGCCGGATTTCAATTCGATGATGGACGGACCGGATCAGCGCCGCGTGCCGGCCAAGGCCTACGACTGGGGTTTCGATCTGGCACGCAGCCTGCGCCTGTGGGGTGGCCAGCTCCAGGGCGGCGTCAATGCCTACCTGGCACGCAACAGCGCCGTCGTCACCGATCCGCAGATGGCGATGTTCCGCGTCGACGCCTTCGACGATGCGGTGCGCAATCTGTACAGCGCTTACGGCCAGTGGCAGGGCACGATCGCGCCGGCCACCACCTTCGCGTTCGGCACGCGCTACACGCACACCCACCAGAACGTCGGAGCCGGCGGCGTCGCCGCCAGCCTGCCGGCCGCCGCGCAGATGCTGGCGCAGAACTTCGCCGCCGCCGATCGCAGCAGCAGCGACAACAACGTCGACGTGATGACGCAGCTGCAATACGCGTTGCAGCCGACGACCCGCGTCGAACTGACGCTGGCACGCAAGACGCGCTCACCGTCATATCTCGAACGCGACGCCTACATCCCGCTGGAAACCACCGGCGGCGCGTCGGACGGCAACAACTACGTCGGCAATCTCGGCCTGAAGCCGGAAGTCGCCTACGAGGCCGATCTCGGCCTGGCCTGGCAACAAGGTCCGCTGAGCCTGACGCCGCGCGTGTTCTACAGCCGCATTCACGACTACATCCAGGGCGTCGCGGTCGACGGCTCGGCCAGCGATCTCGACCAGGCGACGGTGATGGTCAGCACGCTCAACGGCGACTCGACGCCGCTGCGCTACGAGAACGTCGGCGCGAAGATGTACGGCGCCGACCTGGGCTGGCAACTGCAACTGGCGACGGCCTGGCAGCTCGGCGGCGCCGTCGGCTATACGCGCGGCAAGCGCACCGACACGCACGACAACCTCTACCGCGTCGCGCCGCTGCACGGCGATGCTGCGTTGCGCTACGCGCATGCCGACTGGGGTGCCGACCTGGAAACGGTGTTCGCCGCCGCCCAGCACCACGTGTCGGCCGCCAACCACGATCCCGCCACCGCCGACGCCGAAACCGCCGGCTGGGCCATCGTCAACGTCGCCGCGCACTATCGCTTCGTCGCCAGCGGCACGCGCGTACAAGCCGGTGTCAGCAACGTCTTCGATCGCGATTATGCCGATGCATTGAACGGCTACAACCGCGTGCAGAACAGCGATCTGGCGGTCGGCGAACGGCTGCCCGGTTACGGCCGCAACGTCTACCTGCAGCTGACGCAGTCGTTCTGATCGGGCGCCTGAGGCGTCGGCCCGCCGTCGCCTCAGGCGCTTGCCAGCAGCAAAATCGCCGGCACCGTCAGCGCCAGGCCGACGAGGTTGAAGCGCGGCAGCCGTTCACCGAACAGGACGATGCCGACCACCGCACCGAGCGCGACAACGCCGAGATTGGTCGCCGTGAACACCCGCGCCGGATCGTCGGCGAGCGCACGATGTGCGCGCAGATAGAACAGGATGTTGCCGAAATTCAGCACACCGAGCAGCACACCCGCCGCCAAGCTGCGCGCAGCCAGCGGGATTCCGCGCGCGCGGCGCACGACGACGATCAGCAGCGCCACGAGCCACGACGTCGCGAACACGCACAGCAGCAGATCACCAAACGGCAGACCGCCGGCGGCGAGCTGTTTGAGCAGCACATCAATCGCGCCGAAGCCGACAAACACCAGCAACGGCAAGGCCCAGGCCGCCGGTGACATCGTGGTGTTCGCATCGCGACGCCAGACCAGGGCGATCAGGGCGAGCAGGCCGATCGCGATGCCCGCCAATAGCCGCGGTGTCGGCGTCTGCCCGAACACCGTGAACGCAGCGATCAGCGACACCAGCAGCGACAGTCGCTGCGCGACGTCGGAGCGCACGATGCCGGCGTGCCGCACCGAAGCGCCGAGCACGATGAAAATGGTCGGCAACAACACGCCGAGTGCCAGCAGCGGCAGCCATGGCAACGGCAGCGGCAGCGGCGCGGTCGCCACCGGACGCAGCAGGATCGCACTGCAGACCGCCGCCACCAGGTAATTGACCGCGACCATCTGCGCCACATCAAGCCGCGCGCGCGGCGCCAATTTCAGCAGCACCGAAACCAGGACACTGCAAACAACCGCGAAGACGAGATTGAACATCGGCGATCAGAGCACGGGGGACGGCGCGCATGCTGACCGCAGACTCCGCCCACGACAAGCCGCCGAGGACCGCCGCCGCGCTCAGGCCGTGTGATCGGCGTCGATCTCCGTTTGCAGCGTGCACTCGAACGCGGCGCGCGCGTCGTGATAGTCCCAGCGCTCGGCGATGCAGCGGCGACCGGCAGCGATGCGCAACAGATTCACGGAGTTGTTGGCCTCGAAGCGGATCCGCGACGACAGCGCGGTACCGGCCTGCAAGGCCCACAGGCGCCGCGGCAACTGCGGGAAAGCTGCCTGCAGCTCGGCCACGTAAGGCAGGTGGATATGCCCACCGAGGATCAGGTCGGCACCCGCTGCCGACCATGCCGAAATGGCTGCAGCATGCCCGTGCAGGCGATTGTGTGCGTCGCGTTCGCGGACCACATGCACGGGCTGGTGCGTCACCAGAACACGCAGCTGGCCGGGGCGCGCCTGCCGCAGCTGCGCGGCCGCCCACTCGACTTGCTGCGACGACACCTCGCCATCGGTATGCCGCCACGGCCGCGTCGTATTGAGGCCGATCAACAGCAGATCGTCGCGCGCCATCGTGCGATCGCCAGCCGGCCCCAAAGCTTGCCGATAGTGCCGATAGGGATCGACACAGCGCGTCCACAGACCAAGCAGCGGGATGTCGTGATTGCCGGGCACCATGAAGCGCGTCGCAATGCCGAGCGCGTCGAAATAGCGTCGCGCAGCGGCGAACTGCGCGCGCCGGGCGCGCTGCGTGATATCGCCCGACACCACCAACAGGTCCGGTCGCTGATGTCGGACCAGCACCTGCAACGCCGCCGCCACCGGGCGCCGCTCGGTGCCGAAGTGGGGATCCGAGACCTGCAGCAATACCGTCATTCGACCGCCGCCCTCGCCGCTGGCGCCGGCATCAGGAATTGCAGCGCACCAGGCTTGGCACGAAACCGCAACGGCAGCCGCATCCAGACGATCTCGCCGTCGATGCCGACCTTGATCCGGCGCCGCGCCCAGCGCCGCGGCCGGACCTCCAGCTCGCGGAACACCAGGCTCTGCACCTGATCGGCATCGCCCAGACGGCCGAGCGCACCACGCAAGGTCAGCCCCAGCATCGCCAGCGCGCCGATCGGCCGCGGGTGCACGGCGACCAGATGTCCGTCGTCGAGGGCGGCCGCGTCGTCCAGCCCGACGCGCTCGAGCTGCAGACGGTTGTTGCCGACGAACAAGGTCGGCGTTTTGATGCGCCGGATTTCGCCGTCGATGCCGAATTCCAGATGCAATTGCCGCTGTTCGCGCAACAGGCTGCGCAAACCCGACACCAGCGCAACGAGCCGGCTGCGGCCATAACGCTGCTTGTACGCTTCGCGATCTTCAAGCAGCTCCGGATAGAGACCAAGACTGGCATTGACGAGAAAGCTGCGATTGTTGACGCAGCCGACCTGCGTGGGCTGCGGCGTCGCCGTCAATAAGGCGCGCGCCGCGGCCGCCGCATCCTGCGGCACGCCGTGCACACGCGCAAAGTAGTTGAAAGTGCCGAGTGGCACGATGCCAAACAACACGCCACTGTCGGCGGCTTGCTGGGCGACGGCGCTGATCGTGCCGTCGCCACCGGCGGCGATCACGGCGCCGCGCACCGCGCGTGCCCGCTCGACAGCATCCTGCGCTGCCGCCACCACGTCGCCGCCTTTTTCGATCAGCACGAACTCGTGCGAGCGCCCGGCGGCCGTGAAAACCTTCGTCATCGCTGCACGCGTGTCATCGGCGGCGTCATGGCCAGAGCCGGCGTTGGCGACGATGAACAACGGCGTCGAAGCAGAGAACGCGTCGGGGGCGTCGACGGCCATGGCGGCATTGGCTGCGGAGTGGAGCGCCTATTGGACCTGCGCCGGTCTGAACCGCCGCTGATGCATGCACCGCGACCGCCCGGACGCCGCGTCGCGCGACGTCCGGGCACGCAAAACACCGCTCAGATCGGCGAGCCGGGTGGAATGCGAATGTCGTAGCGACCGCTGCGCAACGCGTCCTTCATCTCGGCGGGATGCTCGAGCAAGCTCGCGAGCCACAGGTCGTGCGCCTGCTGCACAGGATCCTTGGCCTTGGCGTGACTGAGCCTGACGCCCAGCGCGGCCAGCTTCTCGCTGACGATCGCCGCTGCCGTGGACGACAACGGGGCCGACGGTTTCAGCGGCACCGCGCCCGGCACCGCCGGTGCGGAGACGCCATACAGCCGGCGCGCCAGCATGATGACCGTACGCAGTTGCACGCGGCGCGCGACCTCCGCTTCAGCCGCATTCTTCGGCTGCGCCGAAAAAACGCGCTGTATGACCATGTCGATCATCGTGCCGAGTCCCAACGGCTGCGGATCGCGTGCCATGGCCTCGACGAGTCCGTTGATCCGCTCGGGCTTGAACATCGCGTCCAGCACAATGTCGGCCGCCACCTCCGCGGCCATCCCGGAATCGAACGAGCGCGACATACGGCTAGTGAAAATCTCGATGTCGTTCTGCGGGTCGGGGACCCCCGACGTCTGCGCGGCCAGCAGCTTAAGCTGCTCGGGGCTGAAGGTCAGCTCGGATGGCGCCAGTGCATCGAGCAGCACCTCGACCGCCGCCTTCTGCGTAGCGCGCGGCACTGGCGCCAGCAAGTCTTCGTCGCCGTGTCCGTTGAGCGGATAGCCATAGTCCGCACCAGCGATCAGCTTGGCGGTGGCCTCGGCCTGATAGCGATGATAGAGATAGATCGGCACGATCCGGCGCCGCAACTCGAACACCGCCGAACCCTTGGGCAGGTTGTTCAACCCGAAGTGATCGAGCGCAATTCGGCGAATGCGCATCACATGTTTCATTTCCTCGACGGGATCGGTGCCGTTGACCCACGGCGCCGCCAGTGGCGCGAGGATTTCGTCAGAGCGGCCTTCGGGCTGACCACGGTAGATGTAATGCCGCAACGCCTCATCGACCTTGCGCGACCGCACGGCCGGCGGATCTTCCGAGTACAAGGCGTACGCGGAAATCTTGTCCCACTCGCCTATCCCCACGCCATAGGCATCGCTGAAGTCCAGGTGATCGCCGACGATCTTGATCAGCGGCGCAGGATAGTCGAGGACCGAACTGCGGCCCTGGGTATTGGACGCAAAGTTGTGCTCGAAGCCGAGCACGTGCCCGGCCTCGTGCGCAGTCAATTGCCGCAGGCGCGCCAAGGCCAGCTCGACCGGGTCGTTCGGCCCGCCCTTGCCGCTGTTGGCCGTGCCGAGCAGCCCCTCAAACATGATGATGTCCTGGCGCGTGCGCTGCGAACCGAGCAGCACGTCACCATGCACAATTTCACCGGTGCGCGGATCAAGGACCAGATGACCGTAAGACCAGCCGCGCGTCACGCGGTGGCTCCAGAAAATCATGTTGTAGCGCGCATCGTAGGGATCGGCGCCCTTCGGCAATACCTTGACCTGGAAAGCGTCGATGTAGCCCATCGCATCGAAGGCTTGTTTCCACCAACTCGCGCCGTCGATCAAGGCCTGCTGAATCCTCGGCGGCGCGGTGTTGTCGACGTAGAACACGATAGGCTTCTTGACGGTCGAACGCGCCGCCGAGGGATCGGTCTTCTGCAGCCTGAAGCGGTGCGCCAAGCGCGTCACCAATGGCTTGTCGAGCGGCGCCGAAAAGTCCGTCACGACGTTGTCGAAACCACCGATGCGCGGGTCGTAGACACGAGGCTGATAGCCATCGTCAGGCAGGCGAATGAGGCTGTGGTGCAGCTTGACCGTCACTACATTCGAATCCGGCGTGACGTCTTGGATTTCCTTGCCTGGATCGTCGGTGCGAAATGTGAACGTGGCGTCCACTTCGAGGTTGTCCGGATACGCACGCGCGGACGTCGCGTCGACCATCGACAACGCGGCGTCTTGCCGAAAGTGGCCCTGACCGGCGTGGTTGAGGTTGTCGAGCATGCCCCAGGCATCCCGCGTGAAAAAGCTCGACAGGTCGACGATGGTCGACCCGTCGGCCAGGGTCGCGATGACATCGCCCGCCCAGACCGCCGATGTCGGAAACGACTGCTCGGCGCCCAACTGTTCGAGCGGCGAAGCGGACGCCTTGAAGGCGGTGTTTTCGTACTCTGCGACGACCCGCTGGCCGACGCGGCGAAATCGCAGCAGGCGGCTCGGACCGAATTTGCTGCGCTCCATGTGCGTCGAGGGCGCCCCGGTACCCTGCGACATCATGCTGTGGTGAATCACGCGCATCATCACGCCGGACGCGTCCGGCGGCGGCAACTGCGCCAGCACCCGATTGTCGGCGCGGTCGATATAGAGCGGAAACAGCCCGGGCTTTTGCTGGTAGCCGGTCGAAACCTTGGCCCATTGGCTCGCGGTCAACGTCGCGGCTTGAGCCGGCGTCAGCGCCGACAATAGGCTGAGAAATGCCAGGGCCAGTGCGGCGCCGGCGATACGTCCCTTGATTTGCATGTGGTGCTCTCGAATGTTCGACGCCCGGCCATCGCCGCCGGACTTGGACGCGAGATTCCTGTCGATGCCATCGCGGCGCCCCAAACACCACACCGACTCACCATCGCGCGCATTCCATAGTGACGCAGGCCATGAGCACGATGTGGTTAATCTTTTGTCATCCGCAACCACGGTAGTACGACGGCGTCCGCGCGAGTGCGTGCGCTACCGACGAGCACCGGCGTTCGAAACGCACTGATCGCCATCACTTCGGCGCCGAGATTAGAGCCGGCTCACAAGCTGCCGCGATCACATCGCCGCGCGCGCCGACGCATCGCGTCAGCGGCTCGGTGTGAAATCGGGTTGTGGCGGGTCGGGATCAGGCGCCAGCGCAGGCTCGCGGCCCAGCGCCTCGAGGATCGTCCGTTTCGAATCGGCCGACATCGTGTTGGGGTCTTCGTTGGCGCGATACCACTCGCCGACGCGCTGCGTCACGCTTTTCTTCGCTGCCACCTGGTCGTCGGCGCCCGGCAAGCCCTTGATGATGTCGTGCAGCTTGCGATCGGACTTGGCGAACGGATCCTCGTTCGGCCGCACGATCACCGTCGGCAGATCATCATCGTCGTCCTTGGCCTTTGGCCCCTGCGCGGCCGCCACGCCCACGCACAGCAGCGTCAGGCCGGCTGCCAGCCCGCCGACGCGGCGGCCACAATCCGCTGCACCCATCGCCAACCCCTGATCGCATCCACGGTTTTCGACTCGGAGCTGCCGGCTGAGTTCCGCAACGCAAAACCTTCAGTGCAGAGCGCGCAGGTCGACCGTGTAGCGCGCGCGGCCATCGCTCAGCGCCTCACGCTCGCGAATGCCGGGCAACCCCGCAGCGCGGGCGACCGCGGCCTTTCCGGCCGCCGTGTCGAAACGCAATGGCCCGTGCAGATGCAACGGCGCGAACGACCAGGCGCGCGACGGCAGCTGGCTGCGCTTCAGGTGCGGATGCTGTTTCAGCCACTCGACGATCTGCCCGCGAATGTCGTCCTGAGACGACAGGATGGTCTGCCGCCCCTTGAGCACCGGACTGCTGCTGGCGCGGTAGTTGTTCGTCGCGACGATCACCATCTGCGTCGGCGCGATCGGCTTGCCGTCGATGCTCAGCTCGGTGATGCGTTGCCCTTCCGGCTGGCTCGGGTCGATGACGTAGTGCAGCCCGGCGCCGGCGAAGTGATCGACGTTGAACCCGGCCACCTTGTTGTTGATCAGATCCTGAGGCTCGCGTGTGGCCGGGTCGAGTCGCTGGTAGCGTTCGGCGCTCAGCTCCAGCCAGCGGCGCAGCGTATTGCCGTCGATGCGCACCGCGGCCATGGTATTGCTGAACTGGTAGAGATCGGCGGCGCTGCGGCGACTGACCGCACCGGGCGCGATGTCGGTGTAGTCGTCGGGGCCAGCATAGCCGGTCTTGAACGAGGCCGACGCCGACAGCAGCGGCTCCTGGCGCCACGACGGTCGGTTCTCGGCAATCCAGCGGCGTACGTAATTGAGCTGCACGGCATTGACCAGTGCCAGCGTCGACTCGTCGCCGACGTCGGAAAAGTACGAGCTGAGCCGGAAGCCGGTGCTGCCGATCGGCTTTTGCAGGTATTCGACAGCCGCTTCGTGCACCTCCTGGACCAGCGGCCGTATCCGCGGATCAGGCGCCACGCAGTCGCCGGACGCTGGACAGATCGGCTGCAGCTCCGCGTTCGACGTTTGTGTGTCGACCTTCCACTTGCCGTTCTCGCGCTTCAGGTCGAGATGAATGACACCGAGGTATTTGCCCCACATGCCGGCCATCACCGCCGGCACGCCGCGAATCAGGCCGCGCTTCTCGTCGACGCCGGGCAGATCGGCGAACGCGCCCGGAAACGGCTTGTGCATATGGCCCATGAGAATGGCATCGATGCCCGGCACGCCGGCCAGATACCAGGCCGGGTTTTCCATCTTCGGCGTGTAGGCGCTGGCATCCGGACCACCGTGGACGAGGGCGACGATGAGATCCGGATGCTTGCCCTGCAGTTCCGGCAGCCAGCGCTTGGCCGCGTCGACGGCGCTGGTCGCGTTGATCTTGCGCTGCAGGTTCAGGCGATCCCAGTCGGTGATCTGCGGCGGCGTGAAGCCGAGCAGGCCAATGCGCAGTGTCACCTTTTGCATGTGGCCGTCCGGTGCCTTCGCCTCGAAGGTCTTCTGCACAATCGCGTACGGCGGATACAGGGGCTTGCCGTCGAGATCGGAATAGACGTTTGACAGCACCAGCGGATAGTGCGGCCCGGCACAATGCTGCGTCTTCACGTTCTCGACATTGAACGCGGCGCCGGTGACCTGACCCAGGTAGTCGAGGCCGTAGTTGAACTCGTGATTGCCGATGGTGCCGCCGTCGTAACCGAGCGCATCCATCGCCCGATACACCGCCAGCTCGCGCTTGCACGGCAGGTTCTCGACGCGCGCCTCATAGTCGGCCAAGACCGTGCCTTGAATGGTGTCGCCGGCGTCGAGCAGCACATTGTTCGGATACTGGTGTCGTGCACTGTCGATCAGCGTCGCGGTACGCTCGAAGCCCAGCGTCGGGTCCGGCTTGGCGCGGTAGTAGTCGTAACTGAGGACGTTCGAATGCAGGTCGGTGGTCTCCAGCAAGGCCATCGACAAGGTGCTGCCATTGGCGGGCACCTGCACATCGGCATCGGCGCCCGACGGGCCGTGACAGGCCGCCAGCCAGGACAACAACCCGACTGCCACGCAAATTCGAACACGCATCCACGCCCCCGCAGCGAACCAGCAAAGGCCGAACCGTAACAGCCGTCGCGCCGGATCGCGAGCGACAGCGCCCGCCATCCACTCAGTCGCAGACGTCGACGATGAACAGCTCGAGGTTCTCGCGGTCTTGCCAGCGGTTGATCGACAGCCGATAGGTCGCGTGCAAGGTGCCGCTGCTGCGCAACTGCTCGATGCCGCTGAAATGGATCGCCGACAACGAATCCGCGCCATGCGCGAGCCGGTATTTGACGTGCACGTCCTTGAGCACGCGATGGCCGAGCACCTCGAAGCAACCTTCGAACAACGGCTCGGCAAAGCCCTGACCCCAGGGGCCGGCGCTTTCAAGCGCATGTGCGGTTTCGAGCACCAGCTCGTCGTCGGCCAGCTCGCCGTCGGTGTGCACGACACGCGCCAGCGCATCGTCATCGAGCAGGCTCTGACAGACCACATCGAAGGCCTGCTCGAAGCGTTCGTAATCGGCCTCGGCGATGGTCATGCCGGCGGCCATCGCGTGGCCGCCGTAGCGCTGCAGCAGCCCCGGGAAACGCGTATCGAGTGCGACCAGCGCGTCACGCAGGTGCAGGCCCGGAATCGAGCGCCCCGAGCCCTTGAGCACACCGCCCTCCTGCGCGCGCGCGAACGCGATGGTCGGCCGGTGCAAGCGCTCCTTGAGCTTGGAGGCGACCAGGCCGACGACGCCTTCGTGCCAATCATCCTGGAACACGCAGACGCCGGTGGCGTCGCTGTCCTCGATCATCAGCAGCGCCGTTTCGCGCATCTGCGCCTCGATCTCGCGCCGCTCGCGATTGAAGCGGTCGAGCTGCTGCGCCAGCGGCAGCGCCTGCGCCATATCGGGCGCCAGCAGACATTCGATGCCGGTGCGGATGTCGTCGAGCCGGCCGGCGGCATTGATGCGCGGCCCGACCACGAAGCCCAGGTCGGTGGAACCGATTCGCGACGCGTCGCGGCCGGCGACCTGCAACAGCGCCTGCACGCCGGGCCGCGCGCGGCCGGCGCGAATCCGCGCCAGGCCCTGCTGGACGAGGATGCGATTGTTGTAGTCGAGGCGCACGACGTCGGCGACCGTACCGATCGCGACCAGATCGAGCAGTTCGACCAGACGTGGCTCGGGACCGGGCGCAAAGGCGCCGCGCGCGCGCAACTGCGCGCGCACCGCCAGCAGCAGATAGAACATCACGCCGACGCCGGCCAGATGCTTGGACACGAACGTGCAGCCCGGCTGGTTCGGATCGACGATGGCTTCGGCGTCGGGCAGTTCGTCACCGGCCAGGTGATGGTCGGTGACGATGACCGACAAGCCCAGCGATTTGGCGTGCGCGACGCCGGCATTGCTGGCGATGCCGCTGTCGACGGTGATCAGCAGCCGCGCGTCACTCTGCGCCGCCAATTCGGCCAGCGCCGGCGACAGGCCATAGCCCATGCGGAAGCGGTCGGGCACCACATAGTCAACCTGCGTCGCGCCCAGTGCGCGCAGGCCGCTGACGGCCACGGCGACACCGGTCGCGCCGTCGGCATCGTAGTCGCCGGCAACGACGATGCCCTCGCCGGCCGCGATCGCATCGGCGACGCGCGCCGCGGCCGCATCGATGCCGCGTAGGCCGGCCGGCGGCAACAGCCGCGTCAGTTCGAGTTCGAGTTCGCCGGTGCTCAGGCCGCGCGCCGCATAGACGCGACGCAGCACCGGATGCAGCGAATCCGGCAGTGCGTCCAGTTGCCCGTCGGGGCGACGTTCGATACGAGGGGCGATCATTCGGACCACGGTACAAGCCGCAGGCACAGCGTCGAAGCGAAACCGGACCTCAACAAAAAGCTTTTCAACCGCAGATGACGCAGATGACGCAGATGACGCAGATTAAAAACGTGAGCATGTCCGCTTTTCGTCTGCGTTAATCTGCGCAATCTGCGGTTCCCGCTTTTCTGCGGTTGCAGCGAGCGTTACTTCAAATGCGCGAGCAGTGCCTTTTCGACCGCACCGCGCTCGGCTGGCACCTGGATCAGCGACTTCAGACCGTCCTTCATGACGATGTCCGGATCCTTGAGGCCGTTGCCGGTCAGCGTGCAGACCACCGTCGAACCCGGGGCGATCTTGCCGGCCTTGATGTCACGCAACGCACCGCACAGCGACGCCGCCGATGCCGGCTCGCAGAACACACCTTCGCTGGCGGCCAGCAGCTTCTGCGTCGCGAGAATGTCATCGTCCGTGCACTCGTCGAACCAGCCCTTGGACTCCTCCTGCAGCGCCCAGGCGAGCTTCCACGACTGCGGGTCGCCGATGCGGATCGCGGTGGCGACCGTTTCCGGATCCTTGACCGGACCACCGCGCATGAACGGCGCGCTGCCGGCAGCCTGATAGCCGACCATGCGCGGCCGCGTGGTCGTCAGCGGACGGTCGAGGAAGCGGCCGTCGCCGTGATGCGGGCTGATCGCGGTGGCGACGCCAGCCATTTCCGAATAACCGATCCAGTGTGCGCTGATGTTGCCGGCATTGCCGACCGGCAGACAGTGAAAGTCCGGCGCACGGCCGAGTTCTTCGACGATCTCGAACGACGCGGTCTTCTGACCCTGCAGGCGGTACGGATTGATCGAATTGACGATCGCCACCGGCGTGGTTTCGCCGATCTCTTTGACGAGGCGCATGCCGTCGTCGAAGTTGCCCTGGATCTGGATGACGACCGCGCCGTGCACGACCGCCTGCGCCAGCTTGCCGAGCGCGATCTTGCCGTCCGGGATCAGCACGAAAGCCGTGACGCCGGCACGCACCGCATACGCCGCGGCGGCCGCCGAGGTATTGCCGGTCGACGCGCAGATGATGGCCTTGGCGCCCTCATACACCGCCTGCGTGACCGCCACCGTCATGCCGCGGTCCTTGAACGAACCGGTCGGATTCAGACCTTCAAACTTGACGTACAGCTCGCCGTCGAAACCGACCTGCTTGGTCAGATTCTCCAGCTTGATCAGCGGCGTGCGGCCCTCGCCGAGCGAAATCGCGCGGGCCTCGGGGGCCAGCGGCAAGCGGTCGCGGTAGTTCTCGATCAGGCCGGTATAGCGGGTCACGTCGGGTCTCTCGGGTAGCAAGTGGTTACGGCGATGGGTGATTCAGGCCAGCGGCGCGTCGTCGCGCGCCATCAGCTTTTCGAGGTGCTGCTTGACGACCGGCCACTCGGCGTCGACGACGCTGAAGTAGGCGCTGTCGCGGACACGGCCGGTCTCGGTGATCATGTGCCGGCGGAAGATGCCTTCCTCGGTGGCACCGATGCGCGTCAGCGCACGGCGCGACTTTTCGTTGAGGCAGTCGGTCTTGAACTCGACGCGCATCAGGGCCAGCGTCTCGAAGGCATGACGCAGCAGCAGGTATTTGGACTCGGTGTTGATCGGCGTGCGCTGCGCCGACGGCGCCAGCCAGGTCCAGCCGATCTCGGCGCGGCGATGCCGCATGTCGAATGCGGCCAGTCGTGTGCTGCCGACGATCACGCCGGTCTTCGCATCGACTTGTGCGAACGGCTGCGCGGCGCCGGACGCAGCGCTGGCCAGCGCGATGTCGACGAAGCGCCGCATGCTGTCCGGCGTCGCAGCCGAATCCGGGTACCAGGCCCAGATCGCCGGGTCGCTGCCCGCCACCACCAAGCCCTCGAAGTGGGCTTCCGTCAGTGGCTCGAGCCGTACATGGCGTCCGCTCAGTGCGGATACGGGCGCCAAATGAAAATCACCGTGCATCGATCCCCTTCCTCCTCGTGCCACTCAAAAACTATTCGAACTTCTCGACGCGCAAACGCGCCGCATCCTCGCGAACGAACGGCAGCGCGCGCATTTCGGTCAACGCGTGATCGAAGCGGTGCTGCGGAATGACCGAGGTGATCAGCGCCACCGTCGCATCGTCTTCGCCATGCGGCTCGCGCTGCAGGATCGCCTCGACGCTGATGTCGTGCGCGGCGAGGATGGTCGTCAGCTTCGACAACACACCCGGCTCGTCGGCCACCAGCAGGCGCAGATAGAACGCGCTCGGCACGTCGGCCATCGCCATTACCGGCAACGGCTGCACCGCCTCCGGCTGGAACGCCAGCGGCGGCACCGCATGGCGGGCGTCGACACCGAGCGTGCGCGCCAGATCGCAGAGATCGGCGACCACTGCCGATGCGGTGGCGTCGCCACCGGCGCCGCGGCCATAGAAACCGACCTCGCCGACCGCATTGCCGTGCACGACCACCGAATTGAGCACGCCGTCGACCTTGGCGATCATCGCCTTCTCCGACACCAGCGTCGGATGCACGCACAACTCGACACCGGTCGCGTGCCGCTTGGCGATGCCGAGCAGCTTGATGCGGTAACCGAAGACCTGCGCGATCTGGATGTCCTGCGGCGTCACCTTGGTGATGCCCTCGACCGACACCGACGCGTAGTCGAGCGGCACGCCGAACGCGATGCTGGCCAGGATGGTCAGCTTGTGCGCCGAGTCCATGCCCTCGATGTCGAAGGTCGGATCGGCTTCGGCATAACCGAGTCGCTGCGCGTCGCGCAGGGCCTCGTCGAAGCTCGTACCCTTCTCCTGCATCTGCGTCAGGATGTAGTTGCAAGTACCGTTGATGATGCCGGCCAGGCGCTCGACACGGTTACCGGCCAAGCCCTCGCGCACAGCCTTGATGACCGGGATGCCGCCAGCAACGGCCGCCTCGAAGGCGACGCTGGCACCGGTCTGGCGTGCGGCGTCAAAAATGCGGTTGCCGTCTTCGGCGATCAGCGCCTTGTTGGCGGTGACGACCGAGATGCCGCGACCGACGGCGGTCTCGATCAGCTCGCGCGCCGGGCTGATGCCGCCGATCGCCTCGACGATCAGGTCGACGTCGGCGTCACGCGCGATCTGCATCGGATCGGCCACCGTCGTCACGCCCGACAGGTCGCAATCGCGCGGTTTGTTCGGATCGCGCACCGACGCATAGGTGACACGCAGCGGCCGGCCGACGCGACGCGTGATTTCATCGGCATTGTCCTTCAGCAACCGCAGGACACCCTGGCCAACCGTGCCAAGACCGATGACGCCAACTTTGATCGCTTCGTTCATGAAACCGTGATGGATGATTCGGGGTGGGTCATTCGTCACACCGCTTGGTGACCGGCACGTTGCCGGCCACGTAGCGGCGGGTACGAATCACGTCGGCTGCGCTTCCTTGAGCAGCTTCTTGATACCGCGGATCGCCTGGCGCGTGCGGTGCTCGTTTTCGATCAGCGCGAAGCGCACATGCGTGTCGCCGTATTCGCCGAAGCCGATGCCCGGCGACACCGCGACCTTGGCGACGTCCATCAGGCGCTTGGAGAACTCCAGCGAACCGAGCGCCTTGAAGGCATCGGGAATCTCGGCCCAGACGAACATCGTCGCCTTGGGCTTTTCGACCTTCCAGCCGATCGAATTGAGGCCGTCGCAGAGCACGTTGCGGCGGTGCTCGTACATGTCGCGAATCTCGTTGACGCAATCCTGCGGGCCTTCGAGCGCGGCGATTGCGGCCACCTGGATCGGCGTGAACATGCCGTAGTCCAGATAGCTCTTGATGCGCGCCAGGGCGCCGACCAGCGTCGGATTGCCGACCATGAAGCCGACGCGCCAGCCCGGCATGTTGTAGCTCTTCGACAGCGTGAAGAACTCGACGGCAACGTCCTTGGCGCCCGGCACCTGCAGTACGCTCGGCGCCTTGTAGCCGTCGAACACGATGTCGGCATAGGCCAGGTCGTGCACCAGCCAGATCTCGTGCTCGCGGCAGATCGCCACCACCTTCTCGAAGAAATCCAGATCGACGCACTGCGTGGTCGGATTGCCCGGGAAGTTGAGGATCAGCATCTTCGGCGCCGGCCACGATTCCTTGATGGCCTTCTGCAGCTCTTCGAAGAAGTCGACATCCGGCGTCATGCGCACATGGCGCACGTCGGCACCGGCCAGCACCACGCCGTACGGATGAATCGGATAGGCCGGATTCGGCACCAGCACCACGTCGCCGGCACCGAGCGTCGCGAACGCCAGATGCGCGAGGCCTTCCTTGGAGCCGATCGTCGCGATCACCTCGCTTTCCGGGTCAAGGTCGATGTCGTAGCGCTGCTTGTACCAGCGCGCCATCGCCCGGCGCAGGCGCGGGATGCCCTTCGACACCGAATAGCGGTGTGTGTGCACCCCATCCTCGTCGTGCAGCTCGGGCCGCACGTAGTCGGAATCGGTGCCGCGCACCGAGCATTCGACCAGCTTGTCGAGGATGTGCTTGGGCGTCGGCTGATCCGGGTTGCCCATCGAAAAATCGATGATGTCTTCGCCACGAGCTCGGGCGGCCTTCTTCATATCGCCAACGATGTTGAAGACGTAAGGAGGCAAGCGCTGGATGCGCGGGAAGACGGTTTTCACGGGAACCTTGGGATGGGTAGAAAAACAGCCGGTGGGATTCGTTCCGAAAAGCGGACCGAAAAAGGGGCGGTATTAAATCAACTTGGGGGTTTTCCCGCAACCGAAAACGGGGCTCAAGCCCTTGTCCGAACAGGATTTGCCGCCCGCCAGCGGCGCACTACAGGCAGACCGCGCCTGCCGGCGCATTGACAGCGATCAATCCGCAGGGCGTCGCCTGCCCCCTAGCATCGAGTCGCGCCAGCCTGCGGCGCGCCGACCTTCGAGACCCGATGTCCACCGCCCCCCGCCTCAGCACCCCGCTGCCGTCGCGCCAGACGATCCGCAGCTGGCTGCAGGATTTCCGCCGCCGCAGCACGCCGCGCGCGCTTGCGCTGAGCGCGTTCGACTACGCGCTGTTCGTGGCGCTGACCGTGGCCATCGCCGTCGTCCCGTCGGTACTCGTCAAACTGCTGTTGACGCCGGTCGCCGGCTTCGTCATCGGCCGCCTGTTCGTGCTCGGTCACGATGCCTGCCATCAGGCCTTCACGCCGAACAAGCGACTCAACGCCGTGCTCGGCCGCCTGCTGTTCCTGCCGTCGCTGACGCCCTACAGCCTGTGGGAGACCGGCCACAACGTCGTCCACCACGGCTACACCAATCTCAAGGGCTTCGACTTCGTCTGGGCACCGCTGACCCCGGCCGAGTACCGCGCACTGCCGCGCTGGCGGCAACGCCTGGAGCGCATCTACCGCAGCGGTTGGGCACCGGGGCTGTACTACCTGATCGAAGTCTGGTGGCTGCGCATGATGTTCCCGAGCGCACGCTACCTGAAGGTTCGTCGCCCGGTATTTCTCAAGGACGATCTGCTGGTCACCGCGTTTGCGGCGCTGTGGGTCGCCGCGCTGATCGGCACCGCCGTCGCCACCGCACAGTCGGCAGCGCTGCTGGTGCTGTGCGGTTTCGTCCTGCCGTTCTTGTTCTGGAACACACTGATGGGCTTCGTCGTCTACGCCCACCACACCCACCCGCGCATCCGCTGGTATGCCGACAAGGCGCAGTGGTCGGCGGCCACACCGTTCGTGTCGACGACCGTGCACCTGCAGCTGCCGGCGGGCTTCAACCGCCTGCTGCACAACATCCTCGAACACACGGCGCACCACGTCGACATGGGCATCCCGTTGTACGGCCTGCCGGACGCGCAGCGCTGCCTCGAAGCGGCGTTGCCGGGCAAGATCGTTGTCCAGGATTTCAGCTGGCGCTGGTATTTCGCCACCGCGCGCCATTGCCAGCTCTACGACCTGGAGGCGGCGCGCTGGCGGCGCTTCGACGGCAAGCCTGCCCCTGCACGCACCGACACTACAGGTGCTACCTCGACGGCGCGCTGACCTTGGCCGGCAGTTTCTTCGCCGGATTGATCGGCTCGCCCTTCTCGCGGATCTCGAAGTGCAGCATCGGCTTGTTCTCCGGCCCCAGACCCATCTCGCCGATCGGCTGGCCGGCAGTGACGATGTCGCCTTCCTTGACGTAGCGCTTGCGGTTGTAGCCGTAGGCCGACAGGTAGACGTCGTCGTGCTTGATGATGATCAGCTCGCCATAGCCCTTCAGCGCGTTGCCGCTGTAGACGACGCGGCCAGGTGCGGCAGCAAACACCGGCTGACCGACCTTGCCAGTGAAGTCCACGCCCTTGCTGCCCTGCTGGCCGAAGCCGCGCATGACGGTGGCGTGATCGACCGGCCACATCCACTGGTAGCCACCGGCCGGTCCGTCGTCGACATCGCTGGCCGGTGATGACGGCGGCGGCTTGGACGGCGCCGTCACGGTCTGCGGCGGCGGCGTATCGGCGGTCACCGGCGTCGCCGTCACCGATGTCGCATCAGACAGTGCCTGCGTCTGCATGACACCAACCTGCTGCCGCGGCGGCGTGCTGCTGGTCGCCGGCGGCGCGCGCAAGCGCAGCACTTCGCCGGGGTGGATCAGGTAGTCGGAATCGATGCCGTTCCAGCGCGCCAGCGCGTGGTAGTCGACATCGTTGCGAAACGCGATGGCGTAGACCGTGTCACCGGGGCGAACGACGTATTCCTGCGGGCCCGGCATGCGGTCCGGTACGACCCCTGCCGGCAGCGGCTCGCGGTGATGGCCACTGACCCGGCGCGAGTTTTCCCACGAGGACCAGCCCGCACAGCCCTGCAGGACCATCGCCAATATCAGTGCCGGCACCCACCCCAGGGACCGCCACGGCTTCTTTGCACGGATCATTCGCAGATCGTTCTCGGTTCAGGGCGCGTCGCTGCCCTGCGGTTTCTTGCGTCCTTTGAGCAGGAATCTCATCACAAACAATGCCACAAGCAAACAGGCAACGAGCCCGATCTCATGCGACCAGTGATTGATGACGCGTGCCACCGGCTCGCCGAAGTGATAGCCGACGCCGACCAGCACGCCACACCACAGCGTCGCGCCGAGCATGGTCAGCGCGAAGAACGGCAACAGGCGCATGCCGAACACGCCGGCCGGCAGCGAGATCAGGTGACGAATCACCGGAATGAAACGGCCGACGAAGGTCGCCCAGTGCGCATTGCGCAGGAACAGGCGCTCGGCCTCGTGATACTTGCGCTCATCAATCAGCAGGTAGCGGCCGTAGCGCAGCAGGAAGGCGCGGCCCAGATAGCGGCCCAGCAGATAGTTGAACGACGCCCCGACCACCGAGCCGGCGCCACCGGTCAGCATCGCCAGCCACGGATTCAGCTCGCCTTGCATGGCCAGATAGCCAGCCGGAATCATGACGAACTCGGACGGCAGCGGAACCAGGCTGGACTCCATTGCCATCAGGAAGAAAATCTCGAAATATCCGAGATGTGCGACGTATTGTTCAACCCAGGCCGTCAGCATCAAACCTTCCCGGAAAGCAGTGGAACGAAGCTCACCCAGCCCAGATCCTGCTCGCGTACCGTCGAGCCGCGCCGCTCGACCAGCTTCAGCGACTGGCGCCCCTGCGGGCCGACCGGAATCAGCAGACGGCCGCCCGGCGCGAGCTGTTCGACGAGAGCCGCCGGCACCTGCTCGGCGCCGGCGGTGACGAGAATGCCTTGATACGGCGCGTACGGCGTCCAGCCGTTCATGCCGTCGGCATAACCGAAATGCACGTTGCGGCAACCTAGCGCCGACAGACGCTGGCGCGCCAGCTCCGACAACGCCCGAATGCGCTCGACGGTAAACACCGTGCCAACCAGCTCGGCCAGCACCGCGGTCTGGTAGCCGCTGCCGGTGCCGACTTCGAGCACGCGGTCGAGCTTGCGGCCCTGCGTCAGCGCCTGCGTCATGTAGGCGACGACGACCGGTTGCGAAATGGTCTGCGCATGCCCGATCGGCAGCGCATTGTTCTCGTAGGCACGGCCCTTGAGGGCGTCGTCGACGAACAACTCGCGCGGGATCTTGGTGATGGCGGCGATCACCGCCGGATCGCTGACGCCGGCCTGACGAATCTCATCGAGCAGGCGGGCGCGGGCGGCGCTGAGCGTATTGGGCGACCGGCGGCTGCTGCCGCGCGAGATCATAGAGGCGTCGCCCATTGCGTCAGACGTTCGATCATGTCGTGGCGGGTCAGATCGACGAGCAGCGGCGTGATCGACACCTTGCCCTCGGCGATCGCGTGAAAGTCGGTGCCCGGCCCGCAGTCGGCCTCGGCGCCGGCCTCACCGATCCAGTAGATCGTGCGACCGCGCGGATCCTTGGCCGGCAAGGCGCTTTCGGCGCGGTGACGGCTGCCGGCACGCGTCACGGCATAGCCGCGCAGCGCGTCGAACGGCAGGTCCGGCACATTGACGTTGAGAATGGTGTCGCCCGGAATCGGATGCTGCTGGATCTGCTCGAGCAGGCGCAGCGTGACACGCGCGGCGGTCTCGAAATGCTGCGGCTGCACCGACGTCGTCGATACCGCGATCGCCGCATAGCCGAGATGCCGGCCTTCCATCGCCGCCGCCACGGTGCCGGAATACAGGGTGTCGTCGCCGAGGTTGGCGCCGGCATTGATGCCGGACACGACGATGTCGGGCTTCAGGTCGATCAGGCCGGTCAGCGCCAGATGCACGCAGTCGGTGGGCGTGCCATCGACGCACAGCGTGCCGTCGTCATGCCGCTGCGCGCGTAACGGATGCAGGATGGTCAGCGAATTGCTCGCACCGCTGCGATTGCGGTCCGGCGCCACGACCGCCACCTCATGCCGGGTGCGGAGCTGATCGTTCAGACAGCGCAGGCCCGGCGCCTGACAGCCGTCGTCGTTCGAAAGCAGGATTTTCATCGGGGCAAAACGGAAATTCGTTGCAGTTTACCGGATATGATGGGGCGGACCACGAAAAAAGCCGACCACCGACACTTAACTGCCGTGAGCGACGATTCGTACCGTGATCCTCCCGACGACGCCGAGCTGTTCCGCTTGGCGATGCACGGCGTGCGGCTGCAGCCGCCGTCGTCGCGTGTCGATACCGCGCCGCGCGCGCCGGCGCCGGTGCCGCGCCAGCGCCAGCGCGACGAGCTGGAAGCACTGCGCGAGCTGCTGGCCGACACCGAGCCGGACGACATCGAAAGCGGCGACACCCTGCTCTACCGCGCGCCGGGCGTGCAGGACGGCGTGCTGCGCAGACTGCGCCGCGGTCATTACCGCATCGAGACGGAGCTGGATCTGCATGGTCTGAACCGCGACCGCGCCAAGCTCGCCGTCGTCGAGTTCATCGCCCGCTGCCACGCGCTGGACCGGCGCTGCGTGCGCATCATTCACGGCAAGGGCAACGGCTCGCCGAACAGCGGGCCGGTCATCAAAGCGCTGCTCGGCAGTTGGCTGCGCCGCCGTCGCGACGTCATCGCCTATTGCTCGGCGCGCCATGTCGACGGCGGCACCGGCGCCATCTACGTACTGCTGCGCGCCAACTGAGCGGCGCTCGCTTCGACGCCTCAAGCGCGACGTCCAAGCAAGGCGCCGCGCTCCAGCCACCATAGCAGCGCCGTCACTGCCAGCCAGCCTAGCCACCACGGCCAGCGTGGCAGCGGCCGGCGGCTGCCGACAGCCGCATCGCCGGCCGGCGACGGCGCCTGACTCAAGGCCACGGTTGCCGCGCGGTCGCGCGCATGGCGCAGGCCAGTCGCATCGTCAGCGCCGCGCACATAGAAATCGCGGCTCGTAGCGTCGCTGTCGAGTCGATACCAACCGGCCTCGCGCGGCCAGTACGCGGCGCAGTCACCGTCGCGCAGCAGCGCGGTCGCGTCGCCGGATGGCGCGATCGCCCGTGCGTCGGCGCCGATATCACACAGTGCCAAGCGCTCGCCGACCCAGACCGGATCGCGCCAGCCCGGCTCGACCCGCTGTGGCCGGGGCCGCGCCACGGCGCCGACGATGCGCGCCCACCAGGCACCGTAGCGACCGCCGTCGCCGGCCAGTTGCAGGCGGTAGCTGTCGAGCAGCGTGGTGATAGCGATGCGGCCGTCACCGTGATCGACGGCGACGACCAGGGGATCGCCGTCGCGATCCTGCGCGATCGCAGTGCCGCCGCCGATATCGAGCGCCGCCGCGGCGAATGCGGCGCCGTTGCCGGTGGCCGGACCACCGGGGAGCTGCACACTGCGCAGCTGATCCTGCGCGGTCAGCGTGAAACCCAAGGCCCGCCATTCGTCCAGCACCGCCGGATCGACCGGGCCGGTGACACGCAGCAGCAGCCCCAGGCCGTGTGCAACCGCGTCGAGCAGCGCTGTCTTTTCATCGGCGCCCAGCGTCGGCCAGGCGCGCTCGTCGACGACGACCATGTCGGCCTTGGCCAGCGCAGCCGGCGTCAGCGACGCATCGCCATCGTCGATCTGCAGGCCTTCGCTGAGACCGATGGTGGTCGCCAGCGTGACGCCGGCATCGCGTGCCCAGCGCCGCCAGTACTTCAGCTCCGGGTCTGGCGCGCCGGCACGCACGAGCATGTCCAGCGCCACGCCGCCCTCGGCGATCAGCGGCACGGCCGTTTCGTCGACGCGGTGCTGCTGCGCGTCCAGCGTCAGCAGCGAAAAGCGCAACCGGCCGCCGGCATTGGCGGTGCCGCCGAGCGTGAACGCGCCGCTGGAATCGACACGTACGCGGTCGACGACCGCGCCGGACGGATCATGCAGCTCGACCTGTACGGCCGGCGCCGCGACCCGACCGCTCAGCGTCCAGGCCTGGCCGATGCGCACCCGCTGCGGCGCCTGCAGCGCGATCAGGCCATGCCCGGCGGGCGGCGCGTACTGCACGCGCAAGCCGCGCGCGGCGTTTTGATCGCGTGGCGTCAGACCGTCGCCGATGACGTCGATACGGCGTAGCTGCGGATGCTCGCGTCGCGCCGTCGCCAGATCCGGGACGCGCGCGATGCGCGGCGGCGCCTTTGCCTCGGGCAAGGCGACCACGTCCTGCGCCAGCGGCGAGGTCGGCCGCGCCTGCGGATCGCCAGCGGTCAAGACCGTCAGCGCGTCGGCATGCCAGGCGCTGGTCGGCGGGTACAGCGTGAACCAGAACAGCAGCGCGGCCGCCAGTTGCAGGCCGGCGCGCAGCAGCCGTCGCGACCACGGCGGCGACGCGCGCAGACTCAGCCAGCAGCCGGCCAGTGTCGCCAACCCGAGGGCCGCCGCGATCCACGGCCGCATCTCCAGCGATGCCAGGGCGGCGATCATGGCGTCGCCCCTTGCAGCGCCTGACGATAGGCCTGGGTCTGCGCATCGGGCGCCGCGCGCGGCTGCAGCGCGGTCGGCGGCGTCGGCAGCAGCGGCCAGAGCCGCGCGGCGAGGCGCTGGCGGCACGCCGCGCAATCCGGTGTGCGGCGCAGCTCGTCGGCCGCGCGCAGAACATCGAGCGCCACATCGCCGTGCTGAGGGTGCGCGCGCAGCCAGGTATCGAGTGCAGCGGCGTCGACCGGCTGTCCGGTCTGCAGCGCGCGCCAGGCATCGACGACCGCTTGCGCCTCGCCGTCGCCGCTGCCGATCGGCGACGCCGGTGGATTGACCAAGCCGCTGCGATCGCCGGTCAGGCGCCGCTTCGGGTCGATCGGCGGCAGATCGAGACCGGCGCGCGCCAGATAGATGCGGGTCGACTGCTGCACCTGCTTGATCGCCTCCAGCGCGCGATGCTCGTGCGGCAGCGCTTCTGGCAGTTGCGCGGTGCGCAGCAGACCTTCGGCCGACCACATTTCGTTCAGCGCGCGACGCAGTAGCTGCTTGGTCGGTTCGTCGAACAGCGTCGCGGCTTCGGCGATGTCGTGCACATGCCCGTATTCCTGCTCGACGGCGCGCGCCGCATCGGGCGGCGGCGGCCCCTCGTGATCGTCGTGGTCCTCGTCGTGCGGGCCGCCTTCGGTTTCCTCGCCGAGGAAGCGCCCGTAGCGCAGGCGCAGCAACTTCTGATCGTCACCGATCGCATTGGCGCGCTTGGCATAGGCGGCCGTGGACAACTGCTCCTGTTGCGCGAGCAGCGCCTCGGTGTCGATGATGATCTGCCGTTCGCTGCGGAAGTACGCCGGCATCGCCTTGCCGACCAGGCCTTCCATGCCGACGCTCTCGTCATCGTCCTCGGCCGGCCAGCGCAGGATGAAACTGGCGCTGCGGCTGAGGTTGGGTGTCGGCTGACGATTGTCGGCAACGCTCAGGCGCACGATCAGATCGTCGCCTTGCTCGAAGCCGAGCTTGGTCAGATCGAGGGTGTCGCGGTATTCGCGGTCGTGCGCATCGCCGTCGCCCTTCAGCGTCACGGTCTGCTCGGTGACCTTGATCAGCTCGCCGGTGCCCTGTGCATGCGAGATCGACAGTTGCGCCTCGCCGAGGCCGTAGTCGTCGTGCGCGGCAAATGCCAGTTGCCACTGCTTCTGGTCCTTCTCCAACAGGTTCAGCGTCTTGTCCGGCGCGCGCACGGTGATCTGCGGCGGCAGATCGGGCCGCGCTTCGAGGCGATACAAACGCTGCGCATCGACGCCACTGCCGGGTGCGTCGATGCGGTACAGCGTCGACGCGGCAATCACTTGTTCGCCTTGCCACGCGTCGCCGTCGCGCTGCAGAGGCACGGCCTGGCCATCGCGCAGGCGCAGTGTCACCGCACTCGGCGCGTGCGCGAACCGCAGTTGCCAGCGCACCATGCTGCCGGCCGGAAAGCTTGCCTCGGCGCTCGTCGCGCGAAATGCGGCGACGCCGGTGTAAGTTGGCGGCGTGATACGCAGCCCGGCGGCCAAGCCGTCGGCGCCAACCGCTGGCGCCGCCGCGCCGCCGTGCAGCACATGGCCACGCCACGGCTGCCACGCGAACAGTCCGGCGACCAACAGCGACAGCGCCGCGGCGACCGCAACGCGACGTGCCGGCCAGGGCGGCCGCAAATCCGGCAGTGTCCGCTCGGCGAGTCGCGCGCGCAGGCGCTCGCGCTGCAACGCGATCAACGGCCCGGTCGTTTGCGTATCGACCAGCAACAAGGCGCTGCTGTCTTCGAGCTGCGGCCACTGCGCATCGAGTTGCCGCGCCAGCCAGCGCGTATCGAAGCGCGCGAGTCGGCGGCGCTCGACGAACGCGAGCATCAACAGCAGCGGCACGACGATGACGATCGCCAGCGGCCCTTCCAGCCACTGGGCAATGAACGCAATCGCCAGCAACGGCGGCACGGCGCGCGACAGATCGTTGAGCAACAGCCGGCGTTGCGCGGCGCGGCGCCGCGATTCCAGACGCGCGAGCAGCGAATCAGTCATCGCGCCGCCCCGATTGCCATAGCGCGCAAAGCCGTTCGGCGAGCAGCAACAGCGCGGCGAGCGCCAGCAACAAAGGCTGCAGCGGTGTACCGGTTTCGATGCTCGCCGCCGCCCCGTCGCTCGGCGCCACCGCATCGGCCAGGGTGCGCGCCGGCGGTTGCAAGGGGGCCAGCAACAAGCGACGCAAGGCGGCGGGTTCGCCAATGTCGGCCAGCGCCGGGATCGCCGTCACGTCAAACGCCGCCGGCACCGCGTAGCGACGCCCCTGCCCGACCGGCTGCGCCTGCAACGGCCAATGACCGTCCGCGGCATGCGACTGCAGCACGGTGCCGCCGCCGGCCAGCCAGGCCTGCGCCGCCGCATCCGGCGCGGCATCGAACAGGCACAGCAGCCGCAAACCGTCTGGCAGCGGCGCGCCCGTTTCCAGCAGGCGCAACTCGACCGCGGCGCCGTCCGCCTGCCAGGCCGCGACCAGCGCGCGCACGGTGCGCTGCTCGCCGTCGGGCGCCGACGCCGGCACTGCGACGATCGCCGCTTGCTGCGGTACGACCGGCAACGGCGCCGGCACGGTTTTCCAGGTCACGCGGCGACGCAGCCGCAGGCGCACCGCATCGTGATCGACGAGTTGCGACGGCAGCACCACGGTCATCGACGTCGCCAGCGGCAGGCGCGCATCGAGTTCGCGCAGCAAGGACAGATCGACGCGGCCCGTCGGCGCCTCGCTGATTGGCGGAAAGCCCGGCTGCAGCCAGTGCGCCTCGGCGCCCGGTGCCAGCGCGCGCACCTGCGCGACATCGAGCCCCGGCGCGATCAGCAGCCACGGCGCCGGCGCCGATCGCGACGCGTGACGCCAGAGCGGCTGCGCGAGCAGCAGCGCCAGCACCGCCAGCAGCAGCAGCCGCAAGGCCAGCAGCAACCAGGCACGCAACTGCAGGCGTTCGCGAAACGAGGTCTGCTCGGTGACGTGGCGCCAGGCCGCGAACGGCACGACGCGGTCCTGCGGTCGGCGCAGCAAATGGATGACGATGGGCAGCGCCAGCGTGGCCAGCGCCGCAAGGCCCAGCGGCCAGAGCCAGACCGTCATGCGCCCGGCACTCCACCAAACAAACGCCGCAGCGGCACGATCAGCGACGCATCGGTGTAGGCATCGACGGCGCCGATACCGGCGCGGGTCAGTTCACGCTGGCGCTCGGCACGCGCGGCGCCGAAGCGCGCCAGAAAGCCTGTGCGCACGCGCTCGGCGACGGCACGGCGCACGCCGGCGCCCTCCGGATCTTCAAAGCGTGGGCTGCCGTCGAACGGAAAGTCGCGCTCCTCGGCGGTCAGCAAGGTCACGAACGACACGTCGCGTCGCGTGCCGGCAAGGCGCATGGCAAGCCCGTCCATGGCCGGCTCGAAGCCGTCGCCGATCATCAGGACCAGCGCGCCCGGGGCGATGCGCGCCGGCAGCGGCGCCAGCGCCGCGGCATCCGGCCACGCGCCGCCGGCCTGCAGGGCGTCGAGCGCCAGCCCCAGACGATCGCGATGTCGGCGCCCCTCGCCGTCACCATGCATCGCGACGCGGTCGTTGCCGATCGCGATCAGGCCGAAGCGATCGTTCTGCCGCGTCGCCAGCTCGAAGACGCAGGCCGCCAGTGCCGCCGCCTGCGCCAGGCGCGTGCGCTGCGGTGCCGCGGCATCGGCCTGCCCCATCGACGCGCTGCAGTCGACGATCACCCAGACGTGCAGTTGCGCGTCGCGCTCGGCGTCGCGAACGAAGAAGCGGTCGGAGCGCGCATAGAGCTTCCAGTCGACGCGACGCGGTTCGTCGCCGGGCTGGTAGGCGCGGTATTCGGCGAATTCGAGGCCGCTGCCGCGATGCGGACTGGCGTGAAAGCCGGTGCCGAGGCCGGCCGGCGCATAACGCGAGCGCAGGCGCAGCGGCGCCAGCGCCGCGAGCAGCTCCGGCGCGATCAGCACGGTCGGCGCCCCTGGTTCGACGTCACGTCTCGGCTCAGGCGCTGAACGGTACCGATTCGAGCAGCAGCGCGACCGCCTCGTCGGTCGAGCGGCGCTCGGCCTCGGCGGTATACGACAGCAGCAGGCGATGACGCAGCACCGGCGCGAGCAGCACGGCGACGTCGTCGCGGGTCGCCGCCAGGCGTCCCTGCAACAGCGCGCGCGCCTTGGACGCCAGCACCAGCGACTGCCCGGCGCGCGGACCGGCGCCCCAGCGCAGCCATTCGCGAATCGCCGCGACGCTGGTGGTCTGCGGACGCGTGGCGCGCACCAGACGCGTGATCCAATCGAGTACGTCGTCGCCGATGTGCACGTCGCGCGTCAGCGCCTGCAAGGCGAGAATCTGCTCGCCGTCCATCACCGGCTCGATCGCCGCCGATGCACTGCCGGTGGTCGCCGCGAGGATCGCCTTCTCGTCGGCCTCGCTCGGATAGTCGACGCGAATGTGCAGCAAAAAGCGGTCGAGCTGCGCCTCCGGCAGCGGATAGGTGCCGGCCTGTTCGAGCGGATTCTGCGTCGCCAGCACGAAGAACGGCGACGGCAGCTTCCAGGTCGTGCCGGCATAGCTGACGGTGCGCTCCTGCATCGCTTCGAGCAGCGCCGCCTGGGTCTTCGGCGGCGTGCGGTTGAGCTCGTCGGCGAGCAGCAGGTTGGTGAACACCGGCCCCTGCTGGAATTTGAAATGGCGCTTGCCGGTGCCGTGATCCTCTTCGAGGATTTCGGTACCGAGAATGTCGCTGGGCATCAAGTCCGGCGTGAACTGCACGCGGCGGAAGTCCAGTTTCAGCGCCTGACCCAGCGAGCGCACGAACAGTGTCTTGCCGAGGCCCGGCACGCCTTCGAGCAGGCAGTGCCCGCCGGCGAGCAGGCCGATCAAAAGCTGCTCGACCGTCTCCTGCTGGCCGACGATGACGCGCGCCAGCGCGCTGCGCACGGCGGCGAGTCGTTCGAGTTGCTGGGCGAGCTGCGCTTCGTCGAGCGCAGGGCTTGCGGGGGATGCCATGGTCAGTCCTTGTCTGGCCGGAGCGTTGCCGTGCGACGCATCAGGCGGTCAACGCATAGGTCACGATGTTGACGGCGAACTTGCTGAGGTCTTCGGCCTGGAAGCGTTTGTTGCGCCAGTCGAAGTCCCATTCGCAGCCGAAGTCCTTATTGCTGTACAGCACGCCGAGGCGACCGTCGACGGTGATGCCCTTGAGATAGGCATGCACGAGGTCGTCACCCCAGCCGTTGAGTTCGATCGACGTCGCCGGCGGGCCGTCGTCGAACTTGAAGAACGCGCGATAGATCGGATGATCCTTGGGCAGCTTCTGCAGGCAATCGGCGCCGAACAGGCCGTTCATCTCGGTCTCGAACGACTTGGCGAACAGCCCGTCGATGTCGTGATTGCAGTCGTCGACGAAGACGAAGCCGCCGTTCTTCACGTAGCGCGCGAAATTGGCGCGCTCGTCCGGGTTGAATTCGACGAGCTTGTGGCCGGCCATGTAGCAGAACGGCGCGGCCAGCATGCGCGGATCGGCGAGCGGCACGACGTGCTCGACGGCATCGACGCGCAGCGTCGTGTACTGCAGCAGCGCGTCGATCAGATTGCTCGGCATGCGCTGGTCGACGTCCCAGTCGCCGGACTCGTACATGAGGCGCGTGAACCAGAAGTCGTAAGGGCCGCCGGCCGCCGCCGCACGGCCCGGCAGCGCCGCGGCCAGCGCGGCACTCCCAAAGCCCTGCAGCAGCGTACGGCGGCTCAGCATCACGAACGCCAGGGCCGCCGATCAGACCGCGTCGGACAGCGACGAGAACGTGAACTCGCGCAGCTTCATCGGCGGAATCACCATCAGGAACGGCGACTCCACATCGGACACACGCTCCGGTTTGCCGAATTCCTCGACGTTGTTGAGCATGATCACCGGCGACTCGTTGAAGCGGAAGTTCTTGATCGGATACTTCAGCTCGCCGTTCTCGATGTAGAACGTGCCGTCGCGGGTCAGGCCGGTCAGCAGCACGGTCTGCGGATCGACCATGCGGATGTACCAGGTGCGCGTGACGAGGATGCCCTTCTTGGTGCTCTTGACCAGATCCATCGTCGACTTGTCGCCGCCGAGCATGATGATGTTGCCGGGCATGCCGAGCGCCTGCTGCTTCTTCAGCTTGGCCCAGTAGCGCGAGTACTGCAGATACTTGACCACGCCCTTGTCGACGATCGTCACCTTCTCGCGCGGCAGACCGTCCTCGTCCCACGGAATCACCGGCGCCGCCGGATCGGCCGGATCGGCATAGATCGACACGCGCTCGTCGAAGACCTGCTCGCCGAGCTTGTTGCCACCGCCCTTCTTGGTCAGAAAGCTGCGGCCTTCGTCGGCCTGGCGCGCATCGAAACCGTTCATCATCCGCGCCAGCAGGCCGATGGTCGCCGCCGGTTCGAGCACCACGGTGTAGCGGCCCGGCTCCAGCGCCCGGGCGCCGGACGAGTCGCGCGCCTTCTGCATCGCGATCTGGATTTCGCTGGACGGATGGAAGTCGTCGACGTCGGCGACGTTGCGGCCAACCCAGCCGGAGCCGGTGCCGTCCGCCGTACGCACCGTGCAGGTGAAGTCGGAGCTGGTTTCGACCTGATAGCCGAAGTTGCCCTTGCTGTTGGCGATCGCTGACATGCGCTGCCCGTCGAGCAGAAAGCCGGCGGCGACCAATTTGTCCTTCTTGCACGGCTCGATGCACGCGGCGGCGACGCTGGCGCGATAGGCCGGCGTGATCGCGGCGGTCGACTTGCGGAAGGTGTCGGTGGCGACGTACTTCTGCTTGTCGATGGCCGGCATGAATTCCGGGTTCTCCGGCGCCAGCTTGGCCAGCTCCTCGGCGCGACGCACGCCACGCAGCAGCGAGGCATCGTCGAACTGATTGACGGTGGCGGTTCCGACACGCTTGCCGTAGGCCACCTCGATCACCAGCTCGGCGTTGTGCACGAGGCCGCTGGTCGAAACGCTGTTGCGCGCAAAGCGGATATTGCCTTCGGTGGAACCGTTCAGCGACGCCGTGCACTGATCGGCCTTCGACATCTTGATGACCTTGTCGAGCAAGGCCTTGGCATCTGATTCGGTGAAGATCATGTTCTCGTTCTCTGGATCAGGCCGCGGGCATCAGCCCAGCGAGCGGGCCGTGTTGATGACGTTGATGCCGTTGAAGCGCGCGGTCGACGAACCATGCGACACCGCCGACACCTGCTCGGGCTGGCCCTTGCCGTCGAAGAACGAACCACCGAAGCGGTAGTCGCGGTCGTCGCAGACGCCGACGCAGGCATTCCAGAATTCCGGCGTACGGATCTGATAGGCCACGTCTTCGATCTGCTCGGTGATCTTGCCATTCTTGATTTCATAGAACAGCTGGCCGCCGAACTGCGCGTTGTAGCGCTGCTGGTCGATCGAGAACGAACCGTTGCCGACGATGTAGATGCCGTTCTCGACGTCCTTGATCATGTCGTCGACGCCGATCGCCTTGTTGCCCGGCGCCAGCGACACGTTGGCCATGCGCTGGAACTGCACGCTGGCCCAGCTGTCGGCGTAGCAGCAGCCCTGCGAATGCTTGAGGCCGAGGATGTGCGCCTGATCGCGGATCACCTGATAGTTGACGAGCACGCCGTCCTTGATCAGATCCCAGCGCTGCGTCTTCACGCCTTCGTCGTCATAGCCGACGCAACCCAGCGTACCCGGCTGGGTCTTGTCGGCGAAGATCGTGACCTCGTCGCTGCCGTACTTGAACTTGCCCGACTTCCACTTGTCGAGCGTCGCGAAGCTGGTGCCGGCAAAGTTGGCCTCGTAGCCGAGCACGCGATCGAGTTCGGTCGGATGACCGACCGATTCGTGAATCGTCAGCCACAGGTGCGACGGATCGAGCACCAGGTCATAGCGGCCCGGCTTGACCGACGGCGCCTTGAGCTTGGCGCGCGCCTGCTTGGCGGCGGCCACCGCGTCCTCGACCATGTTGTACGAGTTCGAATACGCGACCGCCCCGCCCGGCAGCGCGACACGCCCGGACGGCTTGCCGTCGAGGTATTCGTAGCCCATGCCCATCGGCGCCGACAGGCCGGCGCGCGAACGGAACTTGCCGGATTGCTTGTCGATCGCGGTCGCTTCGAGCGGCGCCCAGATGCGGTGAATGTCCTGGTCGATGTACGAGCCGTCGGTGCTGGCGAAATACTTCTGCTCGTTGACCAGGAACATGATCGAACGCACGAAGTCGGCGCCGGCCTTCAGCGCGTGATTGTTGACGTCCATCAGCAGATCGGCCTTTTCCTTGACCGGCACCTGCATGGCGTTCTTGACGATGGGCGTGGCCCAGCTCACCTCGCCGACGCCCTTGACCGGCGCCAGCTGCACCGGCTCGCTCTGGAACTTGGAATTGGCCTTGGCAATCGCCACCGCCTCGGCGGTCGCCTTGGCCACGCCGTCGTCGCTGAAGTCGGACGTCGCGGCAAAGCCCCAGGTGCCGTTGGCGATGACGCGGATGCCGGTACCGACCGACTCCGTGTTGACGATGTTCTCGACGCGGTTCTCGCGCGTGATGACGAACTGCCGCAGATAACGGCCGATGCGCACATCGCAGTAGGTGGCGCCGGCCTTGGTCGCGGCATTGAGCGCGACGTCGGCCAGGCGCTTCTTCACGGCCACGTCGATCTTGGTGGTCAGCACCTCAGCCGCCACGGCGTTGCCGTAGGACGGCAACAGCAGCGCGCCGAGGCCGGCTCCGCCCATTCTCAGAAAGTCACGTCTTTGCATGCTGGCTCCGCTTGGTTCGAACCGCGAAATGAGCAGCGGTCGGCACCGGTTCAACGATCAGGCGGGAGCAAACGCACGCACCGCCCCCCAACCGGCGCACCGCAATCCGGTCGAGCATGCAGGCATCGTTCCAAAATCAACAGAGTGATAACCCGGTAGCGCCGGCACGCCAGGTGTGAGCCAGTGCGAAAGGCGTGCACGCGAGCTCAGTCTCGCACTGCGTCGCTCAGGGTAGCGGGCCGATATCCGGCTTGCGTCCGGTCAGCTCCAGCTCGAGCTGGGCGAGCAACTGCTGAAAGCGGTGCGCGCCCGCCAGTCGTGCAATCTGCAGACCGCCCTGCAGCGCGGCGCCGACGACCACTGCCTTGTCATAGGCATCGCCGTCGAAGCGCAGCGAGCGGTCGCGACGGCCTTCCTCCAAGGTCAGCACCAGCCACGCATAGGTTTCACGCATCAAGGTGCGCGCTTCGAGGCGGACCTGATCGGACAGCACGCCGAAGTCGGCGCCGAACGCACCACCGGGGCACAGGCGCCCGCTGTCGCCGGCGTCGAGATGCTCGGTATAGGTGCGAAAGTACGCATGCAGGCGCTGCCAGCCGGACAGATCGATCGGTAGCGCGCGCACCCACTGCTGAAAACTGTCGCGATACCGGTGAACCAGCGCGACACCGAGATCGTCCTTGGTCGCGAAGTAGTAATGCACCGCCGCCGTGCGGATGCCGAGCTGCACGGCAATGTGCTGATAGCTGAACCCATTGAAGCCACGCTGCAGCAGCAGCACCTCGGCGCAGCGCAGAATCTCTTCCCGGGTATCAGGCCGGCCGCGCGGCCGGCGACGGGGCTTGCTGTCGGCTGCATCGACCATGAGTCAGTCTAGGCCGGCGCACGCCGCACTCGCAAATTGCACGAGTCAGGTCGCTGAGAGCAACACGACGGCGTGTGCCGCCAGGCCTTCCTTGCGGCCGATCGCGTCCATGCCCTCGTTGGTCGTCGCCTTGACGTTGACATCCTCGACCGCGACGCCGAGCCCGGCGGCGAGCTGCTCGCACATCGCCGCGGTGTGGGCAGAAACACGCGGCGCTTGCGCGATCAGCGTCAGGTCGGCATTGACCACCTGATATCCGGCGGCGCGCACGCGGCGCATCACCTCGTCGAGCAGGCGACGGCTGTCGATGCCCTTGAACTGCGGGTCGTTGTCGGGAAACAGCTTGCCGATGTCGCCGCCGCGGATCGCGCCGAGCAGCGCGTCGCACAGGGCGTGAATGATGGCGTCACCATCGGAGTGCGCGACGATGCGGTACGCACACGGAATGTGTACGCCGCCGAGTTGTACGCCGTCGCCGGCTTCGAGCCGGTGCGAATCGAAGCCGTGGCCGATGCGCAGTTTCATGCCTCGCCTCCCCGTCTGGTGCGCTGCCGGAGCCAGAACTGCGCCAGCTCCAGATCGTCTGGATATGTCACCTTGATATTGGCCTCGCTGCCGCGCACCAGCCTGGGCCGATAGCCACGGCGCTCCATCGCGCTGGCCTCGTCGGTGACTTCGAGCTTGTCCGCCTTGCAGTCCAGCAACGCCTCCATCAGCAGCCCCAGCCGGAACAGCTGCGGCGTCTGCGCACGCCACAGCGTGGCACGGTCGACCGTCTCGGCGATGCGATTCTGACGGCCGCGCTTGAGCGTGTCGGTGACCGGCAAGGCCAGGATGCCGCCATGCTCGTCGTCGGCGTCCTCGCAGAGCCGGTCGATGTCGGCCGCCTGTACGCACGGCCGCGCGGCGTCATGAACCAGGACGTGCACGTGGCGAAAGCCACGCGTGCGCGCCGCCACCGCTTCGAGTCCGGCCAATACCGAGTCGGCGCGTGCCGCACCCCCGGTGGTCGTGACGATGCGCGGATGGCCGGCGATCGGCAGCTTGGCGAACTCAACGTCGCTGCGCGCCAGCACGATCACCACGCCGTCGATCCATTCGGCTTCGAGAAACGGCGCCAGCGACCATTCGATCAGTGCGCGGCCCTGCAGCGGCAAATATTGCTTGGGACGGCCGCTGGCCATGCGGGTGCCGCCGCCGGCGGCCGGAATCACGGCCCAGTAACGCGCGTTGCTGGAGGACACGGGCGCGCGGTCGGGATTAACGCTGGACGACCAGATAGAAGGTCTCGCCTTCCTTGATCATGCCCATGGTTTCGCGTGCACGGCCTTCGATGGCGACGACACCGGAATTCAGATCCTGGACTTCGGCATCGAGCTTGGCGTTGCGAGCACGCAGACGTTCGTTGTTGGCCGCCTGCTGGGCGACCTCCACTTTCAGGCGGTGCGTATGCGCGATCCCGCCCTTGGCGACCCACAGCCGCCACTGCAAGCCGAGCAGCAGCGCCGCGAGAACGACGAGGATCACACGTTGAGCCATGTCCGAGTCTAGTCCAGCAGGCCGATGCGCTTCCAGCACCGCGAAAGCGGCACCGGCCTGATGGACTGCCGTCTTAGACGACGATCGGGAACGCGCCGGCACCCGGGTAGCGGGCGCGCGAGCCCAGCTTGCGCTCGATGCGCAGCAGCTGGTTGTACTTGGCCATGCGATCCGAGCGGCACAGCGAGCCGGTCTTGATCTGCGTGGCGGTCGTGCCGACCGCGATGTCGGCGATCGTCGCATCCTCGGTCTCGCCCGAGCGATGGCTGACGACGCTGGTGTAGCCGGCGTCGGTCGCCATCTGGATCGCTTCCAGCGTCTCGGTCAGCGTGCCGATCTGGTTCGGCTTGATCAGGATCGAGTTGGCGATACCGCGGATGATGCCCTCGGCGAGAATCTTGGTGTTGGTCACGAACAGATCGTCGCCGACCAGCTGCACCTTGTTGCCGAGCTTTTCGGTGAGGATCTTCCAGCCCTTCCAGTCACCTTCCGCACAGCCGTCCTCGACCGAGATGATCGGGTACTTGGCGCAGATGCCGGCGAGGTATTCGGCAAACTGTTCGCTGGTGTAGCTCTTGCCTTCACCGTGCAGCGTGTACTTGCCCTTGGCGTAAAACTCGCTGGACGCGACGTCGAGGCCCAGGTAGACGTCCTTGCCCGGCTTGTAGCCGGCCTTCTCGATCGCTTCGAGCAGGCAGTCGAGCGCCGCCACGTTCGACGGCAGGTTCGGCGCGAAGCCACCCTCGTCGCCAACCGCGGTGTTGAGCTTGCGCGCCTGCAGCACCTTCTTCAGCGTGTGGAAGATTTCCGAGCCGTAGCGCAGCGCTTCGGAGAAGCTCGGCGCGCCGACCGGCAGGATCATGAATTCCTGGATGTCGATGTTGTTGTCGGCATGCGCGCCGCCGTTGATGACATTCATCATCGGCACCGGCAGCGTCACGCTGGAAATGCCGCCCAGATGCTGGAACAACGGCAGGAAGTTTTCCTCGGCGGCGGCCTTGGCCGTCGCCAGCGACACCGCGAGGATGGCGTTGGCACCGAGCTTGGACTTGTTCTCGGTGCCGTCGGCTTCGATCATCGCCTGATCGACGCCAGCCTGATCCTGCGCATCGAGACCGGTCACGACCTTGGCCAGCGGGCCTTCGACATTGGCCACCGCCTTCTTCGTGCCCTTGCCCAGATAGCGGGCCTTGCCCTTCTTCGGCGCACCGTCACGCAGCTCGACCGCCTCGCGCGTACCGGTCGACGCGCCGCTCGGCGCTGCCGCACGGCCCGTGGCACCGGATTCCAGCTCGACTTCGGCTTCCACTGTCGGGTTGCCGCGGGAATCGATGATTTCGAGGGCGGTGACTTTGACGATCTTCGACATGGGGAACTGAAGCTCCGATTGCGGAAAAAGATCAGCGATTCTAGCGGCTAAGCGCTTTCCGCGTCATGACCGGATCACGGCCGCAATCTGGCTTTCTTGCAGAAAACTGTCCAAATTGAAAGTTTTCTCGCCGGATCGTGGGCATTCTTCCCTATTGGAAGCAAAGACTTAGACACGTAACTTGGTTCACGGGGAAGGACCAGATTGTCTGGGCCAAGGATGGCGCCACCGCCAACCTTTTCAGGGGGATTACGTTGACGATGAATATCCGTCGGCGCTGCATCGGCAGCGTCACGTTCACACTTGCGCTCGTGGCAATGGGCGCCAGCCAGTTCGCACAAGCCACACCGGACCGCTTGACCACCACGCGCGAACAGGCGATCAGCCAGCTCAGCGGCGCGGTCTCGGGCCAGCTCAGCAGCGCCAGCCGTACGCCAGAGCTCTACACCACCGTTCACAGCCAGAGCAGCACACCGCTGCTGGTCGACAATGCCGCCAGTTCGCCACTGTCGCGCGCACAGTTCTTCCTGTCCGTCTACGGCGGCCTGTACGGCGTGACGGACGCGGCCAGCGAGCTGCGTCAGACGCGCTTGTCGCGTGACGGCAACGGCAATACGCACGTGCATCTCGATCAGGTCTACCAGGGCCTGCCAGTGTTCGGCGCGCGCGTCGTCGTGCACATGAACGACGCCGGCATCATCGGCACCAACGGTGTGTTCGTCGACGGCCTGCAGGGCCTGTCGACCGAAGCCAAGATGCCGGTCGCTGCCTTGCGTGCACGTGGCCTGGCGGCCGCTCGCAAGCTGCATCCGGACGCGCAGCTCAGCGTCGAGTCGAGCCGCTTGATGATCTACCGCACCGGCCTGCTCAAGGGCCTGGCCGGCAAGAACTTCCTGGCCTACGAGGTCATGGTCAAAGGCGCCGCCGGCGAAGGCGTGCGCGAGCGCCTGATCCTCAACGCCAACAGCGGCGGCTTGCTCAACCGCATCAACGAAATCCACAGCGTCCTGAATCGCGAGATTTACACGCCGACCATGGATGCGCCGCCGGTGCTCACCGAGGGCAGCGCGCTGGCCCCGGCCGATCCCGAGTTCGCCGGCGACACCATGGGCGACCCGGCGTCGTCGCGCGTACCGCCGATCGGCGTACCGGACCTCCTGCTGCCGCTGAACAATCTCTACATCTTCGCCGGCGGCACTTACACGCTGTACAAGAACCTGTTCGGCCGTGACGGCTATGACGACGGTGCGACCGCGCCTGAAGATCAGGTGCAGCGCAGCGTCTACCTGGTCAACGAGAACTGCCCGAACGCCTACTGGGACGGCACCTCGACGAACTACTGCCCGCTGTTCGACGCCGACGACGTGGTCAGCCACGAATGGAGCCACGCCTATACCGAGTACACGCACGGCCTGGTCTACCAGTACCAGTCCGGCGCACTGAACGAAGCGTATTCGGACATCTTCGGTGAGACCTACGATCTCGTGAACGGGATCGAGGGCCCGCTCGGCGTGACGCTGACCGAAGGCACGACCTACGACAACGGCGGCAGCCGCTGGGTCGTCGGCGAGGATCTTTCGGAAGTCGCGGCCGGCCTCCTCCTGCGCGACATGTGGGATCCGGACGCCTTCCCGACTCCGTCGCCGGGCAGCGTCATCACGTCCGAGAACTACTACTGCGGTACATCCGACAACGGCGGCGTGCACACCAACTCCGGCGTCGCCAACCACGCCTACGCGATGCTGGTCGACGGCAAGGAGTTCAACGGCTACACGATTCCGAAGATCGGCCTGATCAAGGCCGCGCATATCTACTTCCAGGCCGAAACCCATCACCAGACGCCGACCACCAACTATGCCCAGCATGCCGACGCGCTCGAACAGTCCTGCCAGGAACTGATCGGCGAGCCGCTCAATGATGTGTTCGGCAACGTCTCCGGCGACGTCATCACCGCCGCCGACTGCGACGCCGTGCACACGGCGACGCTGGCCGTCGAGTTCCGCGGCACCGACGAGATGTCGGTCGCCGAGAAGTGCGATTACATCCCGGTGCTGCAACCGGAAGACAGCACGCCGGCACTATGTCCGAGCGGCGAATCCGCCGTGGCGGTGCTCAACGAGGACTGGGAGAGCGGCATGCCGGCCAGCTGGACACTCGGCAAGGACGTGACCGGCGACACCGAAGCCCCGCACTTCGTGTTCGAAACCAGCGGCGACCTGCCGTCGCCGCATACCGGTCACGCCGCGTTCGCGCTCGACGATACCGGCGGTACCTGCGCGTCGGGCGGCGACTATTCGGGCTCACACTGGATGGACTCGCCGGCCGTCACAGTCGCCGAAGACGCGCTGTTCCTGGAGTTCTCGCACTTCATGCAGGCCGAGGCCGGTTATGACGGCGGCAACCTCAAGTACAGCATCAATGGCGCCGACTTCGCGGTCGTGCCGGATGCCGCCTTCACGTACAACGGCCATAGCGGCAGCTTCAGCAACGCGCCGCTTCTCGAAGGCGTGCCCGACCCAACCGGTCTGACCGGCAACAACACCAACCCGCTGGCCAGCCAGAGCGCCTGGACCGGCTCGGACCAGGGTGAAGCGACCGGCAGCTGGGGCGACACCATCGTCGACCTGGGCGCGCTGGGCGCGGTCGCCGGCGATTCCGTCGTGTTCCGCTGGGAATGGGGCAACGACGGCTGCGGCGGCAACCTCGGCTGGTTCGTCGACGACGTGCAGGTCTATAGCTGCGCGGTCAGTGACGGCGGCACCACCGGCGGTTCGACCACCGGCGGCAGCACCACGGGCGGCTCGACGACGGGGGGCTCGACCACCGGCGGCAGCACGACCGGCGGCGCGACCACAGGCAGCAACGGCACCGGCGGCGGCAGCCTGATGGGGCTGGACCTGCTGGCACTGCTGGCGGCTCTCGGCTGGCGCCGACGTCGCATGCGCTGAGCGCAGCAAGCAGGAACGAAAAAGGCCGGCACCTGCCGGCCTTTTTCGTTGACGCCTCACAATCCGTCGCGGACACTGCCGCAACTTTCCATCAGACCCGACCATGCCCGTGACGCTTCACATTCAGAACATCGCCGTTGGAAATGCCGCGCCGTTCGTTCTTTTCGGCGGCATCAACGTTCTCGAATCGAAGGACATCGCGCTGCGTGCCGCGGCCGAATACGTGCGCGTCACGCAAAAGCTGGGCATTCCATACGTCTTCAAGGCCAGTTTCGACAAGGCCAACCGCTCGTCCATCCATTCGTATCGCGGCCCCGGCCTCGAAGAGGGACTGCGGATTTTCGAAGCGGTGAAGGCTGAGTTCGGCGTGCCCTTGATTACCGACGTGCACGAGCCGTGGCAGGCCGCGCCGGTCGCCGAAGTCGTCGACGTGCTGCAGTTGCCGGCGTTTCTGGCACGGCAAACCGATCTGGTGGTGGCGATGGCCAAGACCGGCCGCGTCGTCAACATCAAGAAACCGCAGTTCCTGAGCCCCAGCCAGATCGGCAACATCGTCGAGAAATTCCGCGAGGCCGGCAACGAGCAGATCATCCTCTGCGATCGCGGCACCTGCTTCGGCTACGACAATCTGGTGGTCGACATGCTCGGCTTCGGCGTCATGAAGAAAGCCACCGGCGACCTACCGGTGATCTTCGACGTCACCCACGCGCTGCAGCAGCGTGATCCGGGCGCCGCCGCGTCCGGCGGGCGCCGTTCGCAGGTGCTCGACCTGGCGCGCGCCGGCCTCGCCACCGGCCTGGCCGGCCTGTTCCTCGAAGCGCACCCGAACCCCGACGAAGCCAAGTGCGACGGCCCCAGCGCCCTGCCGCTGGACAAGCTGGAACCGTTCCTCGCCCAGCTCAAGGCGCTGGACGATCTGGTCAAGGGCTTCGCACCGCTGGAAATCCGCTGAAGCCTGCCCGGGGCGAGCCCGAGATGACCGCCATTGCTGCCAGTGCGGCAATGACGGTTTCGAGATCGATGCGCTAAGCCGCCGCGGTAGCGCGACTTCAAGAAAACGCGGTCGCCCACGGCGACCGCGTTTTTGCTTTACGCCACTTTCACGTTGGACGACGGCGCGGCCGGCGCGGCCGCGGCCGGCGGCTGATTGGCGAGGTGATGCTCGCGCGCGGCGCGCACGAAGCCCTCGAACAGCGGATGACCGTCACGCGGCGTCGACGTGAATTCCGGATGGAACTGGCAACCGACGAAGAACGGATGGTTGGGCAGCTCGACCATCTCGACCAGCTCGTTCTCCGCCGACTCGGCGACGATCTGCATGCCGTTGTCGGTCAGCACCGGCTTGTAGTTATTGTTGAACTCGTAGCGGTGGCGGTGGCGCTCGCGGATGATTTCCGCGTTGTACAGCGCCCGCGACTTCGAGCCGGCCTTGAGGCGGCAGGCCTGCGAGCCGACGCGCATCGTGCCGCCCTTGTCGGACGTCTCGTTGCGGATCTGCTTGAGGCCGGTCTCGTCCATCCACTCGGTGATCAGGCCGATCACCGGGTCCGGAGAGCGCGGATCGAACTCGGTCGAATGCGCACGCGGCAGGCCGCAGACGTTGCGCGCGTACTCGATCACCGCGACCTGCATGCCGAGGCAGATGCCCAGATACGGGATATTGCTCTCGCGCGCATAGCGCGCGGCCATGATCTTGCCTTCGATGCCGCGCTCGCCAAAGCCGCCAGGGACCAGGATCGCGTCCATGCCCTGCAGGATGCGCGCCGACTCATTCTCGACCGCTTCCGACTCGATGTAGCGAATCTTGACCCGCGTACCGGTATGCAGTCCGGCATGCGCCAGCGCCTCGTTGAGCGACTTGTAGGCGTCGGCCAGATCGACGTACTTGCCGACCATCGCCACCTGCACTTCCATGTCGGCGCTCTGCCGCGCTTCGACGACGCGCTCCCAGGCCGACAGGTCGGTGGGCCGCGCATCGAGACCGAAGTGGTCGATCACCAGCTGGTCGAGGTTCTGCTGATGCAGCCAGCCCGGGATCTTGTAGATGTCGTCCATGTCGATCGCGGCGATCACCGCCTGATACGGCACGTTCGTGAACAGCGAAATCTTGCGCCGCTCGGCATCCGGAATCGGACGCTCGGTACGGCAGATCAGCACGTCCGGCTGGATACCGATACCGCGCAGCTCCTTGACCGAGTGCTGGGTCGGCTTGGTCTTCAGCTCGCCGGACGCCTTCACGTACGGCAGCAGCGTCAGGTGCAGGAACATCGAGTCGGCACGGCCGAGCTCGACCGCCATCTGGCGGATGGCTTCGAGGAACGGCAGCGACTCGATGTCGCCGACCGTACCGCCGATCTCGACCATGCAGATGTCGGCGCCGGCGGCGCCGCGGCGGATCGCGGCCTGGATTTCGTCGGTGATGTGCGGGATGACCTGCACGGTCTTGCCCAGATAGTCACCGCGGCGCTCCTTGTCGAGCACGTTGCGGTAAATCTGGCCGGTGGTCACGTTCGAGTGGCGCGAGGTCTTGCCGCGCAGGAAGCGCTCGTAGTGGCCAAGGTCGAGGTCGGTCTCGGCGCCATCCTCGGTGACGAACACTTCGCCGTGCTGGAACGGACTCATGGTCCCGGCATCGACATTGATGTACGGGTCGAGCTTGATCATGCTGACCTTGAGTCCGCGCGACTCGAGGACAGCACCCAGGGAAGCGGCGGAAATGCCTTTACCGAGCGAGGACACCACGCCCCCGGTGACAAAAACAAATCGCGTCTGATGCGGCGCGTCGGGCATGGGAAGAAAAGCGGTGGGTTGCGAAGCGCTAATTTTACGCCGTTGCCCGCGTTCGCTCAAAGCGGTTGATTGCCCGATGCGTTTCCGGACCCCGTGCAGAACGCGTCGAGCAGCGCGGATTCCCATTGCAGATCAAGGCCCAGCGCTACGGCGTTGACGCTGCGCCAGAAGCCAGCGACCGCCAGCAACTCGCCGCCATCGTAGACCAGCGGCAGCCGCGTGCGCAGCCACGGCGGCAAGCCGGCGCGCTGGCCCAGGTGCTTGAGCGTGCGCGTATGCGCCTCGCCAGCCGGCTTCAGCCGCTCGCCGCCGCGCGCGAAACGCACCGTCAAATCCGTGGCCGACGCCCGCGCCAGGCGCAACGTACCCAATCCGGCTGGCAGCGCCAGACTGCGCCGCCGCGCCGGCCAACGCAGCGCGGCCGTTGGCGGCTCCGGCAGGAACGGCATCAGGAACAGCACGTCGCGGTAGCGGCGCAGCTCGCCGCTCTCGTGGCGCAGCAGCGGCGTGGCGTCCTCTCGCGCGCCAAGCATTTCCCGCTCGACGCGCTGTAGCCGCGCCTCGGCCGGCGCCGGCCAGCCCATTGCCAGCCAGGCGTAATAGAGCGCGTTGCGACGGCGGCGCGCTTCGAGTGCCAGCAAGCCGGAGACCGACAGCCCGGCACCGCGCTGCAGCGCCTGCAGGTCGATTTCGGCCAGCGCCCGCAGCAGCGCCTGCGTGTCGTCGGCGCGCGCCGCCAACCGCGCCAGACTCTGCCCGGCTTGCGGCCAGTGCCGCTGCAAGCGCGGCATGATTTCGGTGCGCAGATAGGAGCGCGCATAACGCGCATCGACATTGTGCGGATCGTCGATCCAGCTCAGGCCCCGACGCTCGGCCTCGGCACGCAGGGCGCGGCGCGGCTGATCGAGCAAGGGCCGCCACAAGGTTCCGCGGCCCAGCGGCGCGGTCGGCGCCATCGCCGCCAGTCCGGCGATGCCGCTGCCGCGCAGCGCACGCAGCAACACCGTCTCCGCCTGGTCGTCCTGATGATGGGCGGTCGCCAGCCAGTCGCCGGGTTTCAGCAAGGCCTCGAAGACCGCATAGCGTGCCGCCCGCGCCGCCGCCTCCGGCCCGCCGTCATGATCGGCATCGACCGTCACGCGGCGCACCGTCAGTGGCACCCCCAGATCGCGGCAGACCCGCCGCGCCTCCCGTGCCCAGCGATCCGCCGCCGCCTGCAGACCGTGATGCACGTGCACCGCGCGCAGTTCGCCGACTCCGGCCTCGCGCAGCAAATGCAACAGCAAGGTCGAATCGAGCCCGCCGCTGAACGCCACCCACACCCGAGCGCGCCGGGCAGCGTCAGGAAGCGTCAGTTCCACAAGTCGCGCCGACGGCTTTCACCGACGGCGGTCCCCCAGGAGATCGAGTCGATGTGAAGAGGGCGTCGCGAGCAGGGTCGAGGTCGCGTCGGCCGCGCAGCGTCTCGCGATGGCGATGTGAAGGGAGCGTCGAGAGCAGGGCCGAGGTCGCGTCGAGGCGCGCAGCCGTACATCAGTACGGTGAGCACCGCAGATGCGAGATCGACCCGCGCAACAGCTCCGTTCACATCGTCAGTGGACGGTTTCGTAGGCGCCGTACGCCATCAGCCGCTCGTAGCGCGCCGACATCAGCTGCGTCATCGGCGTGTGGCGCAGGCGTTCGAGGTTGGCGGTGAGCTTCTGGCGGACCAGGTTCATCGCGCCGGCCGCGTCGCGGTGCGCGCCGCCCAACGGCTCCGGCACGATCTCGTCGATCAGCTTGTGCTCGTAGAGATCGCTGGCGGTGATGCGCATCGCCTCGGCCGCCTCCGGCGCGCGCGCGGCATCCTTGAACAGAATCGACGCACAGCCTTCCGGCGAAATCACCGAGTAGATGCTGTACTGCAGCATCATGATGTGGTCGGCCACACCGATCGCCAGCGCACCGCCCGAACCGCCCTCGCCGATCACCGTCGCCAGCACCGGCGTGCGCAGCTTCGACAGTTCCAGCAGGTTGCGGGCAATCGCCTCCGACTGGTTGCGTTCCTCGGCACCGATGCCCGGATACGCGCCCGGCGTGTCGATGAAGGTCAGCAGTGGCAGGTTGAACTTCTCGGCGAGCTTCATCAGGCGCAAGGCCTTGCGATAGCCCTCCGGCTTGGGCATGCCGAAGTTGCGGTAGACGCGTTCCTTGGCGTCGCGGCCCTTCTGCTGACCGAGCACGACGACCGCACGGCCTTCGAGGCGGGCGACGCCGCCGACGATGCTCGGGTCGTCCGCAAAATGACGATCGCCGTGCAGCTCATCCCATTCGGTGAACAGGGCTTTGATGTAATCGAGGGCATACGGCCGCTGCGGGTGGCGCGCAACCTGCGCGACTTGCCACGGCGTCAGCTTGGCGAAGACCTGCTCGGTGAGCTGGCGGCTCTTGCCTTCGAGACGGGAGATTTCCTCGGTCAGATTGACGCCGCTGCCGGTCGTCGCGAAGCGCAGCTCTTCGATCTTCTGCTGCAGTTCGGCGATCGGCTGTTCGAAATCGAGGTAGTTCAGATTCATGCGTTATTCGGTCATGCGCAGCTTGGGGGAATACCGGACCGACCGGAGCGGACGGGCCGGCGCCAGAAAGCGCTGAGCTGAACTTTAACGCAATTGCGGCGCTTTACGTCCGTCGCCGCGGCGCAACACCGTCAGATGTCGACGGCCGCCTTGTCAGCCGATGCTGACCGGCGCAGCGGCCGAATGCGGCGACGCGGTGCCGTCAGGGTCACGGCACCGCGTCCTTGCCTCGACTCAGGAGTGCGCCTGCAGGCGATCCAGCGTGCCGCTTTCGAGCAACTCCTTGTACTGCAGCGCGTCGATTTCGCTGCGGTAGACGCCGACCAGCGCTTCGCCCTGATAGACATCCCAGAGTTCGATGCCGCCGGCTACCGCCTCATGCGACATGTGCTCGTTATCGCGCTGCTTGATCGTAATGGTCATGTGCGTGTCTCCATTCAATGCAATGGACATTTGCCGATGCTCCGGTCGCAGCCTCATATGGCGACGGATTTCGACCGGTACGGCCGCCCGGGCGGTCCGAAACGCGTCGCCATGACCCCTGGCGAAATCGCGCTTCGACATCTGAATGACAGCCCTCAGACATCCGCCCAACGCCACTGTGACCCATCCCACAACAAAACGTTCATGAATAATTTTTAATGAAGCCGACTGACCAAAACCATCAATTCTGACTATCGGCCGATAGCTTCGATCAATCGAATAAATACATGAATTCAAAATAAAAAAGCCGGACACTTCAAGAAATGTCCGGCTTCCGCGGTGCTTCGGCTTTCGTTCAGCGATCGGCGCCGAGATAACGATCGAGGGTGTCCTGCCAGGCTGGCGACTCGACAATGCGCAAAAGTGCCTGGTTGATGGGTTTGCGCAGGCCCGAATCGCGCGGCACCGCCAGCGCGTAATCCTCCTCTCGAACCAGTTCCGGCAGCACCGTCAAGTCGTCTGCCTTGCCGCTGTGAATACGCGCCTGAAGGATGGGCGCGTCGTACAACACCGCATCGACCTTGCCCGCCGCCAGACGATCCAGCGCCTTGGCCGGATCGTCGAGACTGACCACCGCCAGCCCCTTGGCGCGCGCCAGCGACTCGCTGGTCGAGCCGGCGATCGACGCCACCCGCACGCGCGGCAGATCGGAAACACCGCGCACCACGGTCGACAACTGGCCGATCGTGAACGACGACGCGATGGCCGCCGTGAAACCTGAAATCGTGATGATGCTGGCAAACATCCAGACCAGACCGATGATGCGCCCACCGAGGGTGGCCGGCGCCTTGTCGCCATAGCCCACCGTGGTCATCGTCACTGCCGACCACCACAGCCCGGCGCCGATGCCCTGCGCCGCGGTACCGCCGAACTGCTCGGGATTGCGCCGCCGCTCGAACAGCCAGACGGCGATACCGACGATCAGCAGCACCAGCAGCAGCGCCCCGACCGCTTTCAGAAAGCCCGTCGAGGCCAGGCCTTCGAGCCCATGCAGCCAGCCGCCGGACTCGCGGGTGGCGATGCCGATGCCGCCGCGATAGAACGGCTGTGTGAAGTCGACCTTCTCGGCGCGCCCGGCGGTGACTGTCAGCGCACCGACGCCAACGTCGTACTGGCCGGCCGCAACGCCATCGAGTAGCGTGTCGACATCGTCGGCCTGCTTGTAGACCGTGGTCCGGCCCAGCGCCTTGGCGACGCCGTTCCACAAATCAATGGCGATGCCGTGGTACTGCCCGGCATCGTCGCGAATGACGAACGGCGGATTGGCGCGGACGCCAACCACCAGCGGTTTTTCAGCGGCCGCCGCTGAAGCATCGGCCATGGACTGCGCGTTGGCAGCGCCGCAAACCATCAGCAGCAACGCGGTCAGCAGCCCGTGACGAGCGAGTCGCGACATCGGAGTCCTCCCTTTTTTTGAATTCCGAAGCGCCATCGACCTTAACGCAGCTGCCGCGCAGGCCCAAACCCGGCGGAACACAGGATCGAGAGCGTCAGCGTCGCAGCGGCTGCGAACGACGCCGGGCCAGCGCCTCGAAAAACGCGACATACTCGCGATGGCCGCGGGCGAACACATGATCGAGACGCAAGGGATCATCGGCGTCGCTGATGCCCTGCAGCGCCGGCCATGGCGTCAGCGACGGATCGGCGGTGTAGGCCTCGAGCTGCGCGCGATCGACGCCGGGGCGACGCACCTCGCCGCGACTGCTGTCGATGAATAGCACGCTGTTTCGGCGCCCGAACACGGCGCCGAGTTGCTGCACCAGCGTCAGAAAACCACGATCGCTGCCGCCGCGCAGACGCTGCGGCTGACCGTCGACGTCCTGCTCGAACGAGGTCACGGTGTCGCCGACGCCGACGATCCACGGCATCTGCGCCGGATCGAAATGCGCGCGCGCCAGATCGAGCAGCGCTTGTGCCTCGTGCGGCGCCTCGCGCGCATTGAAATGCTCGCCGAGCGGGTAACGGCCCGTGCGCCGGAAGTAATAGTGATTGAGGATCACCAGCACGCCGACTTCCTTGACCGCGCCCTTGAGCATGAACTGGAAATCCGTGGTGCCGGCGTGCGTCTGGTCGGCGACGCGTATGCGTTCTTCGCCATTCGCGTCACGACCGGCGTTGGGCGCGTAGTGCACGAAGAACGCATCACCGAGGCCACGTTCGGCAGCGTCCGCCATCAAGGCCGCCATGAAGTCGCGCGCGGTCTGCTGCAGGGCGCGATACCGCTGCGGCTCGCGTTCGAAGTAATGGTGCAGCACATTCAGGTTCAGCGTCGGCGATGCCAGATTGTCGAGCACGCAAGCCTCCGCCAGCGCGTGCGCATCGCTGGCATCGACGCCGTGCAGCTCGGTCAGCGTCGTCGCCAGCAGTTGCCGCGCGCGATCCGGAATCGCCGCCAGAAATCCCAGTTCCGCGTCGCTGACACCCGGATGCGATACCGAGCCGTGGCGGTCCTGCAGCTGCACGCCGCCGGCGGCCAGGCCCGGCAGATAGAAACCCTGATCGGCCGCATGCTCCGGCGTTTCAAAGACCTGCGCGACGATGTCGTTCACGCCGCGACTGCCGATGTGCTCGCCATTGGTCAGCACGTAGAAATGACCGTCCAGCGCCCTCGCCGCTTCGACATAAGCGCGATCGATGCGCCGCGTCAGCGGATCGCGCACCAGATCCATACAGACCCCGTCGAGGTCCTGGATGATCAGCAGGTTTTCGGTGTCGGCCAGCTGCTGCTGCAGCGCGGCGTGATCGAGCGAATACGCCTGAGTCTCGTCATTCATCGACACATGATAACGAGCGCAAGAATCGGAGCGCGCGACACGCGGCGCGCCGATACGCTGCGTCCGTCGTCACACACAAAGCCCGCCGTGTCCTTTCGCATCACCGGACTCGATCCTCGCCGTTTCGCGCGCTGTTCTACAACCCGGCGAAACCGCGCTGCTGCTCAACGACACGCACCAGAACGCCGACACGCCGTATCGGGCCAGCCACGCGATCTTCATCCGCGAAGGTGCCGTGAAACGCTACGACCGCGGCTGAGCCGGGCGTTTCAGGCCGGCCGTTCCGCGCGCCACGCAGCGACGGCCAGGCACAGGCCCAGCACGCCGCAACCGATCGCCGCCGGCATATAGCTGCCGGACAGGTCGCGGGCGATACTGAACAGCCATGGCCCGACGGCGGTGCCGGTGACGATCATCGCCATCGCAAAACCGGAAATCTGGCCCAGGTGCGCACGCCCGAAGAAACGCGGCCAGGCCAGACCGACGACGATGCTGAACATGCCCTGCATCATGCCGAGGCCGACGATCAGCAGCACGTACGGCCAGCCGTCACGCAGCGTCGCCAGCGCCACGGCAACGAGCATCACGCCCAGCAACTGCAGCATCGCCAGATACTTCAGCTTCACGTAGTCGCTGAGCCAGCTGCCGCCGAACTCGAAGCTGACGGCGATGAACGCCACCGGCAGAAACACACTGACGGCGCGGACGCGGCTCATGCCGGCGTCGGCGAAGATCGACACGACGTTGAACGTCAGCGCCGTCACCAGCAGCCCGCCCAGCGTCGCCGTCAGCGCGAAGACCCAGAACGTATACGTGCGCCGCGCCTCGGCCAGCGTGAACGCGCGCCCGGCATGCGTTTCCTGATGCGTGCGCCGCGTGCGCGCCGACGCGCCGCCGTCCGGCAGCAGTCCATGATCTTCCGGGCGACGGCGATAGGTCAGCAGCGCGAACACCGCAAAGCCGGCCGCCGCCGCGGCCAGCACCCGCCACGCCCACTGCCAACCGCCGTGTTGAATCAGGCCCTCGAACAGCGACGGCGCCGACGAAAAGCCGAACGCCACGGCCACACCGAGCAGCGCGTTGACGAGCCCGCGGCGCTGCTCGAACCACTCCATCACCATGTTGCGCGACGCCAGCGTCAAGGTGCCCTGCCCGGACAGGCGCAGCAGAAAGAACGCGAACGCGATCACGACAAACGCCACGGCCGGCGCGGCGCCGGGCGGCAGTAGCGACGACAGGCCGGCGACGATCGCGGGCGAGACGCTCAGGCCGAGCAGCACCAGCGCCATGGCCACGGCGGCGACGCCGGCCACCCAGCGCCCGCCGTAGACGTCGTAAAGGCGGCCGATGCGCGACAGCAATAACGCGCTGGCGACGGTGCCGAGCAGGTAAGCAAAACTCAGTGCGCTGCGCGACAGATGCAGGGCGTCGATCAGAAAATCGGTGAACACCGACACGCCGACCGTCTGCCCCGGCGCACTCATCGCCACGCCAATCGTGCCGCAGCCGAGCACCGCCCAGCCGTAGAAGAACGGCAGGCGTGCCGGGTCGTAGGGAAAACGGCCGAACCGTGTGTCCGCCAGGGTTGCCGCTCTGTGTGGTGCGCTCATGGCGCGACAGCATAGCGAAGCGCGGCCGCGCACTGACCGGCGCAGCCGCCGAATCAGGTGGCACGCGGCGACGATACGCGCGTCAGATGCCGACGAACGCCGACAAGAAAGCTTGCGCGAACGCCGAGCGCTGCACCTCGGCGCGCTCCGGCGGATTGTTCCACCAGACGCCCTCGCTGTTGGCGAGCACGATGAAGCTGACGTTGCGGTCCGGCACCTTGAGGTACAACGCAGAATACGCGTCGTCCCACCAGCCGGAATGCCAGACCAGTTTGTGGCCCTTGTACGTCTGGATGAACCAGCCAAGGCCGTACTGCGCGGTCCGGCCGTCGCGCATCGGCGTGGGCGTCATCATCTGCTGGCGCGACGTGGCCGAGATCAGCTTGCCGCTGTCGAGCGCGATGTCGAACCTGGCCAGATCGAGCGCGGTGGACACATCACCACCCGCCGCGCCATCGCCCTGCGGCGAACGCGGTGGCGCCGGCGCCGCCTTGCCGTCCGCGTCGATGCGATACGGCTGCGCCTGCTGCGCGGCCAGGTCCGCGCGCAGCGGCAGATCGCGATACTTGCGCGCCGACCTCGTCATGCCGGCCGGTACGAACACGTCCTGCTCGACCAGCGCCGAGAACGATTCGTCGGACACCGCCATCATCGGCCGCGACGCCCACGAATACAGCACCGGGTTGTATGAGAAATGCGTGCCCGGAATGCCGGTCGCCGTGTGCGACAGCAGATGGCGCAAGGTTTCGCCTGGCACATCGCAGCGCAAGCCCTTGGCCAAAACGCTCGGCTGCCGACTGAAGCCCTCGCAGAACGCCTGCCAGTCGCTGTAACCGGCCAGCGGCGCATCGAGATCGAGCACGCCCTGTTCGTCGAGGTGCAAGGCAACGACCGCCGACAATGGCTTGGCGACGGACGCGATGTCGTACGGCGTCTCCGCCGTCGCCGGCACGCCTTGCTCGATATTGGCCAGGCCCAGGCCCGCGGCAACCACGATGCGTTGATCCTGGACCACGGCGAACGACAGCCCCGGAATGTGCGCGTCCTTGCGCAGCGTATCGAGGCGCTGCACGAACGCAGCGACGTCATACGGCGCGGCGATGGGTTCCGGCACTGACGCCAATGCGACGCAGAAGCTCAGCAACAGCGGCAATGCCAGCCACTGCGACCGTTTCAATAATGGCCTCATGGTCCTCTGCGACCTCCCTTGTCTGTGGCGCGCCCTTGGCGATCCCTTTGTGCGCTCGCTTCCCCAAGCGCGCGTCGCACCAGTCTTAACACAGCGCTTCCGAGGCTTCGACCCCGAACACCGCGCACCAAGGTGCGCGACGCTGCATTGACGCGCGTCAAACGACGCGGCGCACGCCTTGCCTAGGCTTGGCGCCTACCCCTTCACCGCCCCAGAGCCCGCCGATGAGCGCCTTGCTGCCCGAACTCGAATTCGACCTTCCGGAGAGCGGCCTGATCAACGGTCGCGACGTGCCCGCCGGTGTGATCCGCGCGCCTTACCGCTGGGCCTGGCAGAAGTATCTGGACGGCTGCGCCAATCACTGGATGCCGCAGGAAATCAGCATGGCCGCGGACATCGCGTTGTGGAACGATCCGCACGGCCTGACCGAAGACGAGCGCCGCCTCGTCAAGCGCAATCTCGGCTTCTTCTCCACCGCCGATTCGCTGGCCGCCAACAACATCGTGCTCGGCACCTATCGCCACATCAGCAGTCCGGAGTGCCGCCGCTATCTGCTGCGTCAGGCCTTCGAGGAAGCGCTGCACACGCACGCCTATCAATACATCGTCGAAAGCCTGGGCCTGGACGAAGGCGAGATCTTCAACATGTACAACGAGATCCCGTCCATCCATGAAAAAGCCGCGTTTCTGCTGCCCTACATCCACACGCTGACCGACCCGGAATTCCACACCGGCACGCTGGACGCCGACCAACGCCTGCTGCGCTCGCTGATCGTCTTCGCCTGCATCATGGAAGGCCTGTTCTTCTACGTCGGCTTCGTGCAGATCCTGGCGCTGGGCCGGCGCAACAAGATGGTCGGCGCGGCCGAGCAGTATCAGTACATCCTGCGCGACGAGTCCATGCATCTGAACTTCGGCATCGACCTGATCAATCACATCAAGCAAGAGAATCCGCAGCTATGGACGGACACGTTCGCGACTGAAATTCGCGGCCTGATCGAACGCGCCGTCGAACTCGAATACCAGTACGCCATCGACACCATGCCGCGCGGCGTGCTCGGCCTCAACGCCGAGATGTTTCACGAATACCTGCGCTTCATCGCCAACCGCCGCTGCGTGCAGATCGGCCTGGCGCCGCTCTACGCGCATGCCGGCAATCCGTTTCCGTGGATGAGCGAGATCATCGACCTCAAGAAAGAAAAGAACTTCTTCGAAACGCGCGTCACCGAATATCGCACCGGCGGCAGCCTCGCATGGGACTGACCAGCGATGTACTGATCGTCGGCGCCGGTCCGGTCGGCCTGGCCTTGGCGCTGTCGCTGGCCGAACGCGGCCTCGACGTCGCCATCGTCGAGCAGCAGCCTGAACAGGCGCTCGCCGAACCGGCCGACGACGGCCGCGAGATCGCCATGCACCGCAGCTCGATGCGCATGCTCGGCGCCTTCGGCGCACTCCGCGAACTGACGCCCGAGCAGATCGCACCGATCGCCGCCGCCCGCGTTCACAACGGCCGCTCATCGCGATTTCTCGACTTCCAGCCGGCCACCGAGCGCGCCGCGCCGATCGGCCATTTGATCGCCAATCACCGGATTCGTCGCGCGCTTTACCGCCAGCTCGCACATCACCCCAATATCCGCCTGTACTGCGAACAGAAGATGCGCAGCGTCGAAACCGACACGCACGACGCGCGCCTCACCACCGATACCGATGCCTGGCGCGCCAAACTGCTGGTCGCCGCCGACAGCCGCCATTCCGCCACCCGCCAGGCACTCGGCATCGCCGCGCACCTGCACGATTTCGGCAAGACCATGCTGGTCTGCCGCGTCGAAGCCGAACACGATCACGGCGCCGTCGCCTGCGAGTGGTTCGATCTCGGCCGCACCATCGCCACGCTGCCGCTGCACGGCCGGCAAGTCTCGGTCGCCATCACCGTCACGCATCGCCAAGCCGAACAACTCGCACAACTGCCGGAAGCGGCATTCAACGAAACGCTCGGCAACTGGCTGCGGCAATGCCTTGGCGACGTGCGCCTGATCTCACCGCGCTGGCGCTACCCGCTGATCGCTACCTACGCACAAGCCTTCCATGCCCCGCGCACGGCACTGATCGGCGACGCCGCCGTCGGCATGCACCCCGTCACCGCCCACGGCTTCAACTTCGGGCTGCGCAGCCAACAGACCCTGAGTACGCTGATCGGCAGCGCCCAACAACGCCGGCAAGACATCGCCAACCCGCGCCTGCTGAAAACCTACGAACGCCGCCACCGCGCCCATACCCTGCCGCTGTTCCTCGCCACCAACGGCATCGTCGACCTCTACACCCGCCACGACCCCGTCGCCCGCATCGCGAGACAGGCCGGCATCGCCCTCAGTTCAAAACTGCCGCCGTTCCGGCGGGCGGTACTGCGGCAGTTGATGCGGGAGGCTTGATCGGTTTTGCGACGCGATTCGCGCGTCACCATCTGTTGTTTTCGGCGGATCGCGAAAGGCGGAATAAATTCCGCCCTACCGAGCTACTCATTTTGCGAGCGCTTCATCAATGCGAGGACGGATGCGATGCAGCAGATCGCCTAGCTCCGCGGCGCTGATTCCGACCCGCTCTCGTATCTTTTCCGGCATCAAAGCATTTGCTCCGCAAAGCATTTCTCTGATGCTGCCGATGACCGCTAACGCGGCATCAGCACTCCGAAGTGCGGCGCTCTCGGGCCATGTCCCCGCGATGTCCGACATATCTTCTTGCGCAAGCCCAAAAAGAGTCGGGCACTCCCAATCCCAGTGGTCCGCCCAGAAGCGAATAGCCGAAACCAGCGCCTGTTGCTCAAGTGCTGAAAGATCAGAAATATCCATCACCTGATGTCTGAATCCGGCGGTAGCACTCAATGCTGGAGTGAAGCGGCGGCGAAGCCGTCCGCCTTGCGCGATGCGTCAAGAGTGCATAGCAAATCAATAAATCAATGGGGTCAGACAAATAAATCAATGGGGTCAGACACGATTGATCAAATCAATGGGGTCAGACACGATTGATTATCCAGTACCCTGCTCAGCATCATCCCGCTTTGGACGCCCTGCTCCCTTGCGACGCCCACCTCGCGGCAGCGGCGCCGCCCGGCGTTCGGTGATGGATTCGATCTTGCGCGCAAACCGGTCAGAGCCCAGGACCCAGCCACGATTGATGGATTCACGGACTGCCGACAACTCCGCTTCTCCAATGCCCACGCGGAAAAACTTGCGGTAGGCCGCGCACCGCTCACGGTCGTCGCTACCAAGCGCCAGGTAGAGACCGTGCGGCTGGACCAGAGGATCGGCCTTGCCGTCAGCATTGGCGCCGTAGCTCGACCAGTGGTAGCCCCCCGGCTGCGTCACCATCGCTGCGCGCACGGGATTATTCTCGATATAGCGGTAGCAGGTCATGACGTAAGCTTCGCTGTCGATCGGAACAGCCTTGTAACGTCCTTCCCACAGCGTGCCGGTCCGCTGGTAAGTGAAATTGAAGTACTGGACATAGCGGCGCCCCACCGACTGCATCAGCCGGGAAATGCCGTCCGCTGTCTTGGGCGTCACCAGCAGGTGGACGTGGTTGGTCATCAGGACGTAAGCATGGATGGCGCAGTCATACCGGTGGCAGCCCTCCTGCAGGCATTCTAGAAAGAACCGGTAGTCCTCCGGCGCACAGAAGATCGGGCTGCGGTTGTTGCCGCGCTGGATCACATGCTGCGGCTGACCAGGAACACCGTAACGGGGCAAGCGAGCCATGGCCGAGACTCCAGAAATGGATCAACAAGCTTACCGCAGTTATTCAATCGTGTCTGACCCTATTGATTTCATGAACGTCACATGCGAATCGAAGATGCAAACGGAAGATTGTTGCGCCGGTGACTGTTACCGATGTCTCCAGACTCTTTTGTTACCTATGTTCCCGGCCGCTCACCTCACGACCTTTTAAGTTTCTTAAGATCGATACGAAACCCGGCGAAACCCGGCTTTGCCTCAATAGCATCGAGGATTACCTTGCCAACTGACTTTACTTCCTTTTTCTTTGGGTTTAGGAAATCCCATGACACTTGCTCGTTAGCAAGCCGCCGAACCTTGACGATGACCTCCGCCGCTCCATGCGCCGTTAAGGCGTCGAAGGGGAAGTAGACGTATTCGCCGCTCGCTCCATCGAACTGTGAAAGCGGCTTAGTGCTGAAGAGTAGGCCGGGCAGCTTTCCGTGCAGTGACCACCAAACATGTTGGATCTTGTCTTTTACTTCAGATTCAATTCGCGCTGCGAACCTCGGGTTTGGCATCAACAGAGATACCCGATCCTGATAGGCCTCCCCGATGTCTTCCAACCTTCTCTGAACTTCAGTGGTGAATTCAGTTTGTTCAGAGTTGTAATCTTCGAAGAGGTAGTAGATGAACGCCTTTGCATAGGGCTCTACGACTCCAAGATATGTCTGCTTAGCCTCAACCATCAAGTGCAACACCCGCAGTCAGATAAGGTGTTGCGATGGGCGAAATTTACAAGCACTTGAGT
>NZ_JAAVXB010000016.1 GCF_012241385.1 Solimonas marina
GTCAAAGCGCTCCGTTATCGTCAGACTGTTACCCATGTCTGGCGACTATCCTGTTACCTATGTGTCCCGACCGTACCTGCATGCCGCCCAACCATCGGTTCCACTCGACGTTCCTGCCGCCGCTTCGCGTCGTCAGGGCCGCGAGTGAACCGCGGCGTTGGGCGGCACGACATGAATGAGCGTCTTCTAAAACGGTGGGCGATAACAGAGAAGCTTCTTTCTGAAGCTGCTTTGCAAGTCAAAGATTCAGCAGGATTCGTTGAGTGCATGGACTACATAGGCTACAACGAATTCGGACTCGCGCTAGATACTCTAGCTGCTGATGCAGCTCATCAAAATGTCGATACACACTTCTGGCATCTCTTAAAGAAAGCAGCAGAAGTCATGGGGCGCAGCGAGCAGGTCAAGGAGTTCAGGGCCAAGCGCTACCTTGCTCGCAAAAGCGCCGCCCAACAGGCGGTTCAAAGCGACGGCCCCGCCTCTGGCGGCTCCGCGCGTTAACCGCGGCGTTGGACGGCATGAAGACCAATGTCGTTGAGTGGTTGGCGGCTCCACAGATGACCATCGGCGCACCGATGCCCGCCATCTATTGGTCGGATAGTCGGCTCTTCGTCGCGTACGAGACGCCGAACAGAAATGAGTACTCCGTTGTAGTGTTTGAGGGCGTGCTGCAGCACACTTTCGGCTACCCAAATGATGAAGCTTTGGCTGGGCATCCACTTTATGGTGTCGGGCTTCAACTCTATGCGTTCAATGAGGTCTTGGGCTCACCGCAAGTTCGTGACCTCACAGCGCGCAACACGGCCATCTTTCCGGGCGCACACAACCCATTCCACGGCGTAAGGCATTGGCTCGTTTCTTTCCACGATGAAACGCTTGAGGTACTTGGCAAGTCGGTTTCACACCTGGGCCTGGTTAAGGCAGCCTCAGCGGCTGAGGCCATTCGGGCGCTGATACTTGAGCGCGGGCATGCTGGCGAATTCGTTTAGTCGTTGACTCTGCGCTTTGTCTTCAGTAAGCTAATTCTCTTACTAACCCTACGCTTTGCTACGCAACTCTGATCTGCCCGATATGAGTTGTAGATGTAAGACACCCTATATGCCAAACGACTTGTAGTTCAATCTATAGTCGACCGTACTTGCGCCTTGCAAGGCTTTGGCAGCCCCCCCCGCAGCGTTCCCAAACAGCTCGAGCATGTCAGCTTTCGCAGCATAACTGCGCGCTTTGCTGACCCCGCATCGTAGCTTCGATGGGCAATCACATCGGGCATTTGCGTGCTGATCACCATTAAACGATCGGCGCGCCTGTGATTGAGGGTTAACAAATGCAGTCTTCTGATTCAAAAAAACGCCAGTCGTCAGGCGGGGCTCTTCTGCGCCCCCGTGAGCAGTGGATGCGTCTTGGCCTAAAGCGCTCGACCTACTACGCGCTGCGCAAGAGCGACCCAACGTATCCGACGGCATTTTCGTTGACGCCGGGTGGGCGTGCAGTCGTGGTGAAAGAGGACGAACTCGAGGCGTGGATCGAGAGCAAAGCGGCTCAACGTGTCATTGGGGGTGCGCAATGATTAACGACGACAGCGAGGTGCCAAGCCACCAGGCATCATTCAGGGAGTACCCGAGCTCCAATTTCACCGCACCCCATCAGGGGTGGGATAACGTCACTCAGCATGTCGCGCCGCCCGCGATCCCGGCAATGGGCGTGCAGGCTCCCATTGCCGATTTCCACGTGCTCTCGGGACCAGCTCTGCGCTACCCGCTGCCGGCTCATGAGTGCCCACCCGAGGTGGGAAAGGCTGTCTTAGAAGTTGCGGCGGAGCTTGACGTGAATTCGACTATGGTGCTGCTCACGATGCTGACGTCCTTTTCGACGGTGTGCGCTCCCCTATTTGATGTTCTTGATCCTCGAGGGGTAAAGAGCCCGACCACTATTTATTCCTTGATCATCGCGGAACCGGCAGATAAGAAGTCCGCGGTAGCTCGTATGATCAATGAGCCGATCAGGGAATTCTGGGATTCCAATAAAGAAAAGCGCAAAGCCCTCGAGGCATCTAGAAAAGCCACCCAGCATATCTGGGCAGGCAAGTTAAAGTCTCTTCTCAGCCAGATCACGTCCGAAATGTGGTCGGGAAATGCCGGCGCACTCGATGCGCGCTATGAGCTTGAAAAGGAGATTGCTGCGCATGAGTATGCCAAGCCCCAAAAGGGTCGACAGAAGGGCATTATTATGTCCAGGGTTTCCAAGCGCGCCCTTGCCGATAGCTTCAGTGAGGATCACCAGGCTCTCGCTTTGGTTGCGGATGAGGGGAAGCTCCTTCTCGATCGCGACTTTATGGAGCTCGTTAGCCTGCTGAACAAGATGTGGGATGGGGAATCGGATTCGTTTGATTATAAAAATGAAACGGTCGATTTTATCAATCCACGCGTAACGCTCACGTTAATGATTCAGTCTGGTCCGCTGGAACGCCATATGAAGAAGCACGGCGACGCCATGCTGGACGTCGGCTTTCTCCCGCGCCTTTTGGCTTTTCGGGTGCAACCGGTGCAAGACTTCAATCCTCAGTTCGAGGAGAAGAGCCATAAAAATCCCGCTTGGGACATTATTTATAAGCGAATGCGCCAACTCCTAGAGCTGTGGGGGCAAGATCGAGTTGTGCTTGAATTCACCGACGAGGCGCGCAATCGCTGGTTTTATTATTCGAATTCGCTCCGGTATCTTGCGCAGAAAAATGGATACCTTAGTGACGTGCCGTTTTTGGCGCTTCGGGCAATGGACAATATTACGCGTATTGCTGCGCTGCTTCACATTATGTCGCAGCGCGAAGGCAAGATTGGTCTGGAAATCCTCGATAGCGCCTATTGTCTCGGTTGGCATTTTATTATCGAATGGAAGCGCGAGTTCGCAACGCCTGCGGTGATTTTAGATGCCCAGGTAATGTGGGCCTATTTCAATCGTCGCCTTATTGAAATGGGACAGTCTGACTACGAATATGTGTACGTGCAACGGTGTAGTTCGCCTAAAATTCGTGGGAACGATCAGCGCTTTCGCAATGTGATCTCCCATATGCAGGACGAAGGCATTTTGTCCGTCTATCACGGGCCCGACAATAAACGACGGATTCGTTTGAACTTGGAGCGGTTTAATACCTCCCTGTCCCGATAGTTCCGGCCTTTCTTGGCCCGGCCGCCGCAAGGTGGCCGGGCTTTTCTTTGCCTCGGGGTTGACCTGGGGCCGTGCCGGCCGTGCCCTCGGCGGCACATGCTCTCTTATGAAATCCACGCTAATCGCGCTAATCGGTAGCGCGATTAGCGCGTTTCTGCCTGCTCGGCAGGCTTGTCGCTGATGATCCGCTTGGGTGGTAGGCGCGCCTGAGCTCGTCTCCGCCCCTGGGGGGCGGGTGATGCTCATTGGATGTTGGTCCGAAAAAAGCGACGTATCTCCGTATTACATGGAGCGCATTACTTGCCTCACGTTCTCGATAGTTTTTTTTATTGGAGGGCACTTCTCGTGTGATTCGAGGCGGCTGCCGATTGCTTCTTATGGAATTAATTTAATTAACTAACTTATCAGGAGGAGAGGGAGGCTGTAGTGAATAACTGATGTCAAACGATCCCTTATGAAAATGAAGGAGCTGCTTTCAAGGTTCAATTAAAATTGAGGGGGCATGTGGACTGACGGAGCATGGAGTCTGTTATTTATTTTGCCAGTGGAATGGTTATCGAAGGGGTGGTGAAGATGTTTGACGAAGAGCAGGTTGATGATGGATGGGCATTCAGGGGTAAGAAAGAAAATAAAGCCAATCAGAGGAGGTCCCAGAGGAATCTAAAGAGAGTTGAGGATGTGCAGAATAGTATGTTTGATTGGCGGTCTCGGCACTTGATCCTTGTGCTGACGCTTAGCTATAAACCGGAATATTCTGCAGGTGTAACGTTGGAGTGCTTGCGCAAGGATCGTGACAGGTTTTTAAATAACTTTCGATCAAATGAGACACTTAGGGGAATTAATGCCTACGTGTGGAAAATCGAGGAGGGAGATGCTGGCGGCGGGTTACACTTGCATTTATTGATTTTTTATTCTGGAGATTGCCGCGCGGATGTTTATATCGCTCGATTGATTGGTGAGTATTGGGAGAATGTGGTAACGCGTGGCCGGGGAGCGTATTGGAATAGTAATGCTCGAAAAGAATATTACGCCGGCCTTCCATGGGGTAATGCAACGGGGCAGGTGGACAGAAATGATTTAGAAAAAAGAGAATCGCTCAGTAGAGTCATGGGTTATCTAGCCAAAAGCGATCAGATGGTCGGGTCTCGTGATAATCCTCACTGCCGACTTTTTGGAACGAGCCAACTGCCTGTTTGATTAATTAAACGATTCTCTTGCGTGGACGCTACTGGTGTGAGACCTCTGCGTAACTCATTGATAAATGGCGCGCTTGGGTGCCCGTTTGTTCAAAAGGTGCCGTCACTGCTTTTCAGGATCACCAAGATGCCGAGCAACCGGCCTCATTGGCTGATCTCGAGCGGCCCTCGCTCGATTCCCGTCCATCAGACGCACCGCCCCTGCGGTAGCGGCCTCGGTATTGGCACCATCTGCACAATCTTGTTCGCCGCCTTGAGCAGGTTCAGGTTGATCGCCGCGTACGTCATCTGCGCTTCAGTCTTGCGCAGGCCGAAGTAGCGCGCGCGATGCAGACCGAACTTGCGCTTCATCGTCCCGAAGCCACGTTCGACCTTGTAGCGGATCAGGCCGATCAGCGCGTTGACCTGCTTGTGCCAGGCTTGCAGCGGCCGGTTGCGCGCTGCTTTGTACTGGATACCATCCTGCAGACCGCGCGCCTTGAGCAGTGCCCGGTTCGCTTTCGAGTGATAACCCTTGTCGGCGAAGACAGCATCGTGGGCTTGCGCCGGCAGACGATCCAGCAGGGCTTCGAGGTTCGTCACTTCCGCCGCATTGGCTGGCGTGCCACGCACCGCTTCGACATAGCCGTCTTCCGTGTCCACCGCCATGAAGCCGCGATATCCGAAGAAGGCTTCGTTTCCTTTCTTCACCCAGCGCGCCTCTCGATCCGCCGAGGCACTGACATCCTCGATGATCCCGTCCTTCGTGGCGTCGATCGTGTTCCTTGGTCGCCCGGCGCTCTGGATGATCGTGGCGTCGATGATCGCGCCGCGCGTGCCCTTTACCTTCAGCCCCAGCGCCTCCAGCTGCCCGTTCACCTGTCGCAGCAGCTTCTGGTCCAGGCACCGATCTGCCAGGCGATTGCGGAACCGGCAGATCGTCGTCGCGTCCGGCAGCGCCTCGCCCACGTCAAACCCGCAGAACACCAGAAAATCGATCCGCACCGCCAGCGCCTTCTCCAGTTCGCCGTCCGACAGGCCATGCCACTGCCCCAGCAGCATCAGCCGGAACATCGAGACGGGATCGTAGGGCGCCGGCCCGCCGGCGCCCGACACCTCGCGCTGATAAATTCCCTTCAGCGACGCCCGGATCGCTTCAAGTCTCTCGCATGTCTACACCCGATCCGTACAGCAAGTTCCGTGCGGTTATGCAGAGGTCTCGGTGTTCGATTGGCTATGCGCGTCGACGGAGGGAAGATATATTCATACGTTATTCTAGATAACCGCCGGAGCGTCAAATTTTTTATCTTGTTCCGGCTCAGGGTGCGGCGCTCACGTGGAGAAGATTTACATCGACAGGGTAATTCGGTAGAAGGTTGGCGGTAGGGGCATTGCTCGCGATCTATTATATAAATATTAATATCGGGCATCGGGTGGATTGCCAGGTTTCCAGAGACCGCATAACTCACTCTGTTGCTTTTGATTATCTCTGATGTGGAAAGAGGCTTGGCTATCTAACACGACTAGATAATCCGGCACGCCCGTGAGTGTGGAGTCCCCCGTGAAACGAAATTCAGTATGTTCTGACAATGGGCAGTAAATCCGTGCTGGTCTCGGGCGATGCCACTGGGCCCCTCGTTCCAGAGCGGCCGTCGTGATCTGTCGAGGCGTGCCTGACGTGCGGCGCCAACCCAGCGCCCTGTGGCCGTTCGCGATTGAGCACTTCGTCACAGACGCCTTTCTTCCGGCGGCGCACTATCCTCACCGGGGAACGCAAACGGATATTGCTGTGGGCTCGACGATTGATTGGCGTCGCTATGACGTTGATGGGGTTCCCGTGCCGCTGCTGACCGCGAAGGTCAGCGACGGTGCGTGGCTCTGCGGACTGGGCGGTGATGGCGGCCAAGAGTGGTGTGATACCGAGAGCTTGTACCCGACCGAAGCGGACGCGCTCGCGGGTGCATTTCGAGCCTGGCGGTACGGTCTGCGCCAGATCGAGACCGCCTAGGCTGCTGGTTGCTGATCGTGCTGCAATTTAACTAAAGATTCAGTGCGTCGTCTGGCAGTTAACCCGATAGGGTAGAGTTTTCGGAATAACTGAGAGTGAGGGGCATGACTTTGCCGCTACGCTGTCCTTGTTGCGGTTACAAAACGCTCATCGAGCGCGCGGCCTATGAGATCTGCCCCGTATGTTTCTGGGAAGATGACGGACAAGACGAAGCCGAGGCAACTGAAGTCTGGGGAGGTCCAAATGGAGGCCTCAGCCTGGCTCAGGCGCGCGAAAATTACAAAGCGTTCGGCGCTTCGAGCGAGCGGCGTAAACAATTTGTCCGGCCTCCATCGGCAGAAGAACTTCTTTGACCACGGCTAGTCATTGCGTCCACACAGCGTCTTGTTGGCTGCGCTCGTGGGCGGCCGGTGAGGCTGAGCGTTAGATGGTGGGGAGGTTGTTGGTCAGCCAATTCCGCACCTGCATCAGCGAACCTGTCCCGCAGATATTGGATGCGGCACGATACTTAGACGCTGCCGTTACCGCGCATCTTCAAGGCAAGCGTGGGCTTGCTGAGGAGCTGATCCGCGCTGCTGACATGCCGGAAATTTACAGCTGGTTGAAGCCAATCTGGGCTAAAAGCGAAGCCCATCTGGTTGCTCCGCTGAAGCATGGCCAGCTCGCCGTGCCGAAGGAACTCAGGGTCAAGGCGCGCATGCCAACGACCGAAGAAAAGCTAAAAATCCATCAGCGAGACGGATATAGCTGCCGCTTCTGCGGTATGCCGGTTATCCGGCCAGAGGTTCGTGTAGGCATGGCGCGGACGTATCCGGCGACAGTACGTTGGGGGCGCAGAGAAGCAGAGCAGCACTCGGCATTTCAGGCTATGTGGGCTCAGTACGATCATGTTGTGCCACATGCAAAGGGCGGAACTAATGATCTCGAAAACATCGTCCTGGCATGCGCCGCCTGCAACTTCGGCCGCGGTGGCTATTCTCTAGAGGAAGTGGGCGTTTCTGATCCCCGAGAACGCTCTGCGTCCCGGGGCTCCTGGGATGGTCTGGAGAGGTTTCTGAGAGGGTAGGCGCAAGCTTTCGGCCTCCTCTTCATGATGCTACTGGGAGAGCTGGTCGATACGGGCGCGGTAGGCCTGCGATAAGCACTCTGCCGTTGAGCAGACGTCGCGGACGGTGTGTATCCAGTTGCGCTGGTCGTCTTTCAGGGCAGCTTTATTCTGCGAGGCGAGAAGCGCGGCTTTGTATGTCCGCGACAAGGTAACGTCTGCTTCAGCGAGGTCCCGATGAGAGCAGATGAGCGCTTCCTGCGGCGAGGAAGCCTTGCTGCAGTCAAAGCTGGGTGAGAAGCCGGCGGACGGCTCGTCTGGTCGTGCAGCGTCATCAGCTGCACTAGCACTCGCGGACGTTTGTGCGTCTTCACCCGCAGGTGCACTCACTGGCGCGGGTTCAGATGCTGATTGAGTGCTGGCGGACGGCGATGCTGCTTCCGGCGTGTCGGTCGCCAGTGCCTCCTGCTTGAGTCGATAAGACTTCACCAATGCCTGACAGTAGCCCGAGCTGGCCCACTTCCTGAGCGTACTTTTATTGTAGAAGTCCCCATCCGGGAACGCTTTGATGTTGGCTTCCTGATACGGGCGCTGAATGCAGGAGATGATCCTGTTTTTGACCTGGGACTCGGTACCGTTGCCGCTATCGCGAATGCATGCCTTGGCACGTGATTTCGACAACGTGTTGAAGCGATCCTCCGCCGCTTCTCTGAGCCCAGGCCAGTCAACGTAGTTCGCGACCACCATGCACTGCGCTGCTTGATTCACCTCTGAGTTTTCAGTGAGCAGTTGGCGGATATCGGGGTCGGTCATCGCGATAACGGATAGCCCGAAGATGACCGCGAAAATTCGGAGTTTCAAGAAATGCTCCTGCCGTGATGGGGACGATCGAAGCTCATGGGCGTTTATTCGAGAGCTGGATCAGCAGCCACAGGCCCGCAAGGCCAAGTGCCCACCAGAACCCCAGCGCCCATACGAAAACGCAGCAGCCGATCAGTGCCACGAGTAACTGAGCCATGGTTGAAGTGCCTGAGGTCGCGGGTTTAGCGCTGTTGGATTCGATCCCGCAGCGACTTGCGCCGCCTCAGGGCTGCCGCCAATGCCATCAAACCGAGCATCGAAGAATCCGTCGCACCGCCGCCACCCGAGGATTCATCCGAGCCGTCGCTGGGGGCCGAAATCACGTACTTGGCGGTAGAAACAGGGCTGCTGGCGTACCCGGACGCCGTGGCGATGGCTTTGATCGTGGTCGTGCTGTCGACGGACAGCGGGGCGCTATAGACCGCTGAGGCGGTCGTTGGCGTGCTGCCGTCCACGGTGAAATGAATCGAGGCGCCGGGCGTCGTGTCGGCAATCGTCACCGTTTGCGCGCCGGTGTAGGTTCCGCCGGACGGTGAAAATGTCGGCGCCGCCGCGGGCGGTGTAATGACGTATCGGGCGCTGGCGACGGCACTGGCGGCATAGCCCGGCGCCACCGCAACGGCCTTCAGGGTTTGTGTCGAGGCGATTGCGATCGGTCCACTGTACGGCGTCGAGTCCGTCCCTGGCTGGCTCCCATCGACGCTGTAGTAGATCGTCGCGCCCGGCGTGCTGTCGCTGATCGTTACCGACTGCGCGTCTTGGTACGTCCCCGCCCCCGGACTAAAGCTCGGCGTCGCCGCGGGTGGGGTGATCGAATAGGTCGCACTGGCAATCGCACTGCTGCTGTAGCCGGATGCGGTGGCGATGGCCTTCAGCGTCAGCGAAGACGAGACCGTGATCGGCCCTGCGTACTGGGCCGAGTTCGCGTTGGGCGTACTGCCGTCGGTCGTGTACCGAATCACCGCGCCGGACGTGCTGCTGCTGATCGTGACGCTCTGGGCGCTCGTGTAAGTCCCGCCACTCGGTGAGAAGGTCGGCGTAGCGGCCGGCGCCGTGATTGTGTAGGGCGCGCTCGCGACCGCACTCGCTGTGTGTCCGCTGGCGACGGCGATGGCCTTGAGCGTCACGCTGCTCGACACCGTGATGGGGCCGGTATACGTCGCCGAACTGCTCGTGGGCGTGCTGCCGTCGATGCTGTAGTGGATCGTTGCGCCGTCCGTGCTGTCGCTGATCGTTACCGATTGCGTGCTGGTGTAGGTTCCCGCGGCCGGGCTGAAGGTCGGCGCCGCAGCCGGGGTCTCGATGGTGTACGTCGCCGTCGCGACCGCGCTGCTCGAATGCCCGCTGGCCACCGCGATGGCCTTCAGTGTTGTGGTCTTCGTGACCGAGATGGGGCCGGTATAGGTCGAGGAGTTGGCCGTCGGTTGGCTGCCATCCGTCGTGAAGTGGATCGTGGCACCGGTGGTGCTGTCCGAGATGGTCACGCTTTGAGTGGCGGTATACGTTCCGCCCGCTGGCGAAAACGTCGGCGTGTCGGCGGGTGGGGTGATCGTGTACTTGGCCGTGGCGACCGAACTGTCGGCATAACCGCTGGCGACCGTGATCGCCTTGATCGTCTTGCTCTCCGACACGCTGATCGGTCCGGAATACGTCGGCGACGTGGCCGTCGGCGTGCTGCCGTCAATCGTGAAATGAATCTTGGCGCCGGTGGTCGGCGAGCTCAGCGTTACCGATTGTGTCGTCGTATACGTTCCTGCCGCTGGACTGAAGCTCGGCGCCTCTGCCGGTGGCGTGATGGTGTACTGGGCGCTGGCAACCGCGCTGTTTCCATAACCGCTGGCGACGGCCATGGCCTTGATGGTCGTGGTCTGGCTTACAGTGATCGGCGCGCTGTACGTCGTGGACGCCGCGGTCGGCGTGCTGCCGTCGACTGTGTAGTGGATCGTTGCGCCTGGGGTTCTGTCGCTGATCGTGACCGACTGGGCGCTTGTATAGGTGCCGGCTGCCGGGCTGAAGGTCGGCGTCGCCGCCGGCGATTCGATCGTATAACTCGCAGTAGCCACGGCGCTGGTCGAATACCCACTGGCCACGGCGATGGCCTTGAGCGTCGTGGTCTCGCTGATCGAGATCGGGCCTGTGACCTGCGTCGAATCGGTGGTCGGCGCGCTGCCGTCCGTCGTGTAATACAGGCTCGCACCATCGGTGCTGTCAGTGATCGTCACCGACTGCGTTCCGACGTAGGTCCCCTCGACCGGATCGAAGCTGGGCGTCGCGGCCGCCGGCAGCACGATCTTGTAGATCAGGCCAAGTCCGTTGGCGCCACCCTGAGACGCCGATCCATAGAAGGCGCCGTCGCTGCCCTGGACCAGCGGCGAGCGTTCGCTGTTGCCGTCGCCGACGCTGCTGTCGAAGGTGTACAGGGTGGTCTGCGTGCCGTCAGCCGCCACTCGGAACACAGTGCCGTAGCCACTGCCGCCCGAGCTCGTGACGCCGTAGAAGCGCGGATCGTCGCCGAGGCTGAGGCCGCCAGGGTAGGCGCCGTCCGCCCCGCCAGTGAAGCTATACAGCCGGCTGAAGACCGGATTGCTGCTCCCGGTGACGCCGTCGGGCTGCAGGCTAAAAATCGCTCCATAGCCCGCGCCGCCGCCGGAGGCTCCGTACAGCTTGCCGTCGCTGCCCAGCGTCAGCCGGCTCGGCGAGGGATCGCCGGTGCCGAAGGCATAAAGCGTTTTGAACGTGCCGTCGGAGGTGATCCGAAACGCTGTTCCTGTCGTGCCGTTGCCATTGGTGGTGCCGTAAAAGGCGCCATCTGCCCCGAGCGTCAAGCCGAAGAGCGGTTGCTGCCCGTCACCGTTATTGATGAAGGTGTGCAGGGTGGTGAACGTACCGTCAGCCGCGAGCTTGAAGGCCGTGCCATATGCGGTGCCTTGCGAACCGCCGCCGCTGCTGGTCGTGCCATAGAGCATTCCGTCCGGCGCCAGTAGTAGCCGCGCATATGCCGGAGAGGCACCGTCAGCGGTTTTGGCGAAGCGGTGCAAGGTGGTGAGAACGCCGCTGGCGGTGATGCTGAAGACCGTGCCGTATCCGGTGCCACCGAGATCGGTGGTGCCGTAGAACGTCCCGTCGCTGCCTTGCACCAGACCCGCGTAGGGGCTGGCGCCATCGGCACCACCCGTGAACGAGTACAGCGTGGTCAGGGTGCCCGCGGGCGTCAGCTTGAAGACCGAGCCCTGGCCGCTCGCGCCACCGTCCGTGGTCGTGCCGTAGAAATTGCCGTCGCTACCGACGACCAGCTCGCGAGGAGTCGCGCCGTGCTGGCCGCCGCTGAAGGTGTAGAGCGGGGTGAAAGTAGCGGACTGGGCTGACGCCACGGAGACGTGGATCAGGATTAAGGCGAACACCGCAGCGAAAGTTCGAGCTATCGAAGCGCTTCGCTCTGTCGCCGCGACCAAGAATCGATCACACGCACACCCCAATTGCCTGCACTCACAGGTAAACGCCTTCATGTATCCCCCTGGATCTGGTTTCACGAGTGGCGCTGAGGCTCTAGGCGTATCAGGCCGCGCTGCGAAATCAGGGCAGCTCTCGTAGATGAATATTAGCCAAACTTATTAAATATAATCCACAGGCAATGGTGCATGACCTTGCCCGGAGCGGACGCTTGTCGCATGGCGACAAAGCGCAAACCCAAGGCTCTCAAGGAAATATTCGGAATGAATGTTCGCTTGGAGCGAACCCGGCAAGGCCTAACGCAGGAAGAGCTCGGGCATCGGCTGGGCCGGGATCAGTCCTACGTCAGTCAAATCGAATCAGGCACGATCACAGCGTCCCTTGACGTTGTGGATCAGTTCGCCGTCGCGCTGGGGACGGACCCCGTCGACTTGCTCGACCCGAAGTTAGGCAGAGGAAGCGCAAACTAGATTGGCTGGCTTGCTCTGGTGGCGGTTCGCGACCATTTTCGAGAGCGCAGAGGCTCCACAAGCCTGCAACGAATAAGAGGCCCGGCCACACTGAACGAGTGAGCCGGGCCATTCTGTTGGGACGAACTGAGCCCTACATCCTTTCCCGCAGCTTCTCCTTCAGGTCCGTAGGGCCTTCCGCGTCAGATGGCGCTTGCTGCGCCTCACCCGGATAGAACTCCTCGACAACTGCCAGAGCTTCTTCTGAGGAATCCTCGAACGCGCCACCGGCAAAGCCCCGGCGCGCCGCTTCGTCGAGCGCTTGCTGATCGAACCCGGCTGCATTTCGCCGTCCGTCCAGCTCCCGAGCCTGCGCCACCGCCGCCTCCAGGCTTAGCCCCGCGCGGATGACCAGATCGACGTAATAGATCGGCGCCCGATGGCTCTGGGTCGTCGACTTGCCACGCAGCTTCAGCTCCAGCGGCATCGATGCCAGCACATTTCCGGAAGCGGCCTGGTAATACTGCAGTCGCGCCGTCAGCGTGCGGATCGAATTGAACGAGGTCGTGCGAAATACGAAGGTACCGATCTCGTCCTCATCGCCGATCACGACGTTCAGTCGCCCATACGGCTTGCAGTACCCGCCCCCGAATGCACAGGCCTCCGGCGTCGGGCAAGGCAGGTCCTGCATTCCGTTTTCCGTGACGCGCCGACACGTCTCGCCGTCCCCGACGCACAGCGGCCGTCCAGTCTGTCGATCGAAGGCCGTGAACTGCGCTCGCAGATTCAGATCGGGATCGTTGAATGGCACGTGGACCGGGATCGCACGCAGCTTGGCGCCGGCCGTCTTGCGCAAGGCCTCGTCGAGTGGATGCAAAACCCAGCCCTCTCGGTTCTGAACCTGCGTGGTCAGCGTGAACTGATCGTCTTTTTCCGGCAGTCGCCGGCCCTTGCTCTCGACGACGCGTCCGATCGAAATCCGCCCGATGACCGGCGGCGTAATGGCCAAACCTTTCAGCATGGTGATGCTCCTATAGAAAAATGAGAGAGAGTCAGCGCTCGTCGTAGACCCGAAAGCGCCGTGTTCCGGGCTTGACCCGGGCGTACCGGGCCGCCAACTCCGCGTGCTCGGCGCATAGCCGATCGGTGTTCACGACGAGACCGTCGCGGCAGCGCTTGTAAGTGATGCGCCCGGTTTTGAAGGTCGCTTCGCCCGCCTCGCGCATCGCCTGCAGCAGGGTCTGACGCAGGGCTTCGGCGTGGGCCTCTTCGAGGGCCAAGCGTTCGCGCACGGCAACTAGCTCGGCGAAGGTTTCGGACAGCGCCGCGTTGTCGGAAAAATCGACGCTGGGTCCACTGTCTGGATACAGGCAACGCAGCGCTCGTCCCGCCGACTCCGAGCCGTCTGCCGGTGGCGGCGTGTCGGTTTCGACGTAGCGCCAGAACCGGGCCTCCAGGGTGATGAGCCGATCGATGAGCTCGTCGTCGCGCTCAATTCGGTGAATCTCCAGCGACTGACCGCAGAGCAGTACCGCCACATCCGCGGCCCGCTTGCCGGTCACCGCCAGCTGATGCTGAACCTGTAGCTGGACGTACTCGGGGACCCCATCCTTCCAGTGCCTGGCGCCGAACTCGCCGGCCGTCTTGCACTCCAGAATCTGGACGTCGGGGTTGCCGACCACCTCCCGATCGAGGTTGGCCAGCATGAAGACATGCTGGGGATGCTGCAGGACCGCGTTTACACGACGTACCCGACAGCCGGTGCGCTGCATGTATGCCACCGACACCGCCGGTTCGAGCAGCGAGCCCCAGTAAGTCGGATGGGTGGTATCGGTCGGATCGGGCTTTTCGAGTCCGGCATCGCGGCCGGTCTTCTCCATCCAGAGTTCGAGGGCGCTCTTGTAGGGGGATAGCCCGACGGCCGCGGCGGCGTCCGAGCCGCCAATACCGCTGCGGCGCACGTCGAGCCAATCGCCGCGTGCGAGATTGAGGGTGCTGACCAAGCGCAGTGCCGCGCGGGGCTGTGAACGTGAGGTCTGAGGGGTAGAGGGCATGATGATCTCCAGAACAAAAAAAGCCCGACAGCGCAGAAGCGCTGTCGGGCTGTGGTGATGGGAAAGAAACGAAACGCGAGTCGCGAATCAGCGGCGCATCGGATCGGTGGCGGGTGGGTCCAACTCGGCCTGCTGCTGACGCTGGAACTTGCGCCAGATATAGATCGTGCTGGCGGAAATCTTGTTCTCACAGCAGAGCGTCAGCAGTGGGGTGCCGGCGTTGAGCTGTTGAACAATCTTGGTCTTTTGCTCGTTGGTGAAGCGGGAAGGTTTCATGGTCGATGATTCCGAGTCGTAGGATTCGATGAAGGCGTTCGTCGCGAACGCTTTCTCCACACCATGAGTCGTTCGACGAATTATTTTTCACTTGCCGACCGTGTCCGAAGCACCAGGTGCGCTCGGACTTGCCACGGCTCATTCAACTCTCCACCGAGCCCGTCAGCGACACTCGACTCGACGCCGCTGAAGCCTTCCTTGAAATGCGGTGCGACGATGGACTGCGCCGGACTTCCCGTTCCGGTGAGTGGGGGCATGCGGGCCGAAGCGCTCGGGCCGGTAGTGGTGGGGCGAGGGTTGGGTATTCGCGGGTGCAGTAGGAAGCATGAAAATGGCGCACCGGTCCGAGACCGGCGCGCCCAGTGGTGCACGACGTTTGCAGTTTTTTGAGCCCCCTAACGTCGTCAACGGCTCTTGTTGTTCTCTTAAGCCACCAGCTTCAGGGCTTCGTCCCAAGCCTTCTGCTTCAGTGATGCCCCCTGTCCGAACCACGCGCCGTCGCGACGGTGATCGCTGCTGCGAGCGCGGCGGTGATGGTCGACATACTCGGTGACGCTGTTCAGCAGTCCCCAGGCGGTGCCGGCACTGGAGGTGAGCTGTGATCCCATCCCCTTGCCGGAAAAGAGCGTCGCGACCGTATTGAACGCACGCGCATTGGCCGGCGCCGGATCGTTGGCGCCTTGGGCTTGCTCCGTCAGCACGCGCTGCAGGTAGCGCTCGACTGAAGCGTCGGACAGCTTGCATGCAGCCAGCGCCTTCATCCGGGTCATGAAGGCGTCCCAGCTTGAGATAGCGATACCGAGCTGACGTTTCACCGCCTGCGCATCGAACTGGCTGCGATGACCGACCTTCACGGCGCCGGCGTTGTCGCCAAGCGCAATCGCCAAGGTGTTGTTGCAGACCACCCGAATCGACGTGAACTGCGCCGTGGTCGCGAGCGTGCCGTCGCAGGCCGTGGCCAGCAGCAGGTAGCCTTTGACCTCATCGCCCCCTTTGAGACGAGCGCTGTGGCCGGTCTTGGCCAGCGCCCAGAGCTTGCGGCCCTCCTTGAGTACGCCAGCGGTCTCCAACTCGAAGCCACCAACCTCCGTCAGATCCCGGTAGAACTCCAGAATCTCGGCGGGCTGCACCACACGAAAGCGCTTCGACACCACGGACAGCGGACTCTGGGTATCGGAGCGGTACAGGACTTTCTGATCCGGAAAGGCGTGAAGCGTGCCGCTTCCGTTGTCGGTGTATTGAACGTCGGCCGATTCGATCTGCCAGTCCATACCAGCCTGCTGAGCCCAGACGTCGAGCGGTTGATGAGGGGCAAGGCGATTACCGAGGCCGTGCCACGGGGTTTCGTTGGCGTAGGCCATCGATTGAACGAGGTGCATAACTGCTCCTTACAGACAGTGGGGCAAACAAAAGCGCCCGCAGCCCCGAAGGGCTGCAGGCGTCGTGTATGGATAGATCAGCGGGGTAGGGGCTTCAGATCTGGCAAACGTCCAAGTGCCGCTTGCCGAAGGCGTGCTTGCAGCGCTCGCACTGGTAGTTGTCGAGTACCTCGTCATCGATCGTGCTGCCGATGATGGCGCCTGTGGCGCAGCCCGCGGCACCGCCGAGCAAAGCCCCCATCATCGCGCCGCCGATGCTGCCGAGAATGACGCCCGGTGGACCGGCGATGAAGCACATCGCGGCACCGACTTCGGCGCCGCCCAGGGCAGCCGCGAAGCTGCTGGTGGCGCCGGCGGCAGCACCGATGATGCAACCCGCTTTGCGGGCATGGTTACGGGAGAGGATCTCGGTGGCACCGCACCGAGGGCAGGTCAGGGTGGAACTCATGCGTCACCTCACAGTGAAGAAGGACGAGCGAGCGCTGTCCAAGCACGCTGGGATGCGGGCTCAAGTGAGGTATATAGGGTTGAGAAAATCTGGGAGGGGGTTTCGCATCGATGCGCGAACGCACTTCACCGTGGACTTCCCCTGCTGGAGTAGGCATTACCGGCCTACAATCGAACCCGACATCACAGCCATCTGGGTGGCCTCAGTCCCGAGGCCTTTGAACGAGCCGCTTTGTGAGGTGCCGGCTTGTCTGTCGCTGTGGGGGAAGTTCACCAGGGGGATATTGTGCGCATTAAGGGAGTCGAGATCGAAAATTTCCGACTTTTGCGAGACGTCGCAGTCGGTTTGGAAGATCGTACTACGCTGATCGTAGGGCGGAACAATAGCGGCAAGACCTCGATTGCAGAGCTGTTCCGACGCGTCCTCGGTGAGAGGTCACCATCATTCAAGGTGGAGGATTTTTCTCTTGGTTGCCACGAGCATTTCTGGACGGCGTTCGAAGCCTTCCTAGCGGGAGCTGTTGCTTCAGACATCGTCGCACTCCTCCCCTCGATCAAGGTATCCATCGACATAGCCTATGACGTCAATGCTCCAGATCTCGGCCTGCTGAGCGATTGCATCGTCGATCTTGATCCGAACTGTAGCGAGGCAAGGCTTGTCCTCACGTATAGCCCTCAGCCGACCGCGCCGGCCATGCTTTTCGCTGACCTCGCGGTCGGCGAGGATATGGCGGTCAAGCGGTCAATCTTGTTTCGGGCATTGGGTAGTCGCGTGTCAGGTGCCTATGCGGCATCGCTGGAGGCGGTCGATCCCAATGACCCGACCAATCGAAAGTCGCTCGAGCCGAAAACGCTCACCGCGCTAGTCAGGGGCGGCTTCATTAATGCGCAGCGAGGCCTCGACGACGACACACATCGTGAGCGAGACGTTCTCGGCAAAGTCGTGGAGGTGCTCTTTCAATCGGCTCTCACCGATCCCGTCGATCCCGAGAAGCGGACGACGGCCGAGCAGCTCAAGGCGGCTGTTGAGCAAATTCAGGGTGATCTGCATGCCGGCTTCAACGCGAAGCTCACCTCGCTTCTGCCGACGTTCGACCTGTTCGGTTATCCCGGACTCTCCGATCCCGGCCTCGTCACCGAGACGAGCTTCGATGTCGATAAGCTGCTGAGCGATCACACCAAGGTTCGCTACGTCGGCGTCAACGGCATGACTCTGCCTGAAACATACAACGGGCTCGGCGTGCGCAATTTGGTCTACATGCTGCTCCAGTTGCTGCGGTTCTTTCGCGAGTATCAGGCCGCGCCGACGGCCGCTGGCGTGCATTTGATCTTTATCGAGGAACCGGAAGCGCACCTGCATCCTCAGATGCAGGAGGTCTTCATCCGGCAGCTCGATCAGATTGCCAGCGCCTTCGTTGCCCAGCTCAATGAGAACAGGCCTTGGCCGGTCCAGTTTGTCGTAACCACCCATTCTCCGCATATGGCGAACGAAGCGCGCTTCGAGGCCATGCGTTATTTCCTCTCTATTCCGGACGGAGAAGGCATGCGCCGTTCGATCGTGAAGGATTTGCGCAAGGGCATGGATGGCGCGACCGAGCCTGATCGCGAATTTCTGCATCAGTATTTGACTCTGACGCGGTGTGATCTGTTCTTTGCCGACAAGGCGGTTCTGATTGAGGGCACGGCAGAGCGGATTCTGCTTCCCGCAATGATTCGCAAAATCGACAGCGCCGCCGCTGGTCAACCGCAGCTAGGAAGCCAGTATCTGTCGGTGATGGAGGTCGGCGGCGCTTATGCGCACCGCTTTTTCGATCTCCTATCCTTCCTGGAAATTCGTACCCTCATCATCACCGACATTGACGCGGTGAAGCCGAACGATGGCGGGAGGCGCATCGCCGTGCCCGTGGCGGAGGGCGTATTCACCAGCAACGGGTGCTTGAAGGCCTTGTTCGGTGACGACGTTTCGCCGCAGGCTCTATTGGGGAAGACTGCGGCCGAGAAGACAACTGGCATTCGGCGCATCGCTTTTCAGATTCCAGAAGACCAGGACGGACCGTGCGGCCGCAGCTTCGAGGACGCTTTTATCCTAGCCAACCCTGCGCGTTTTCCCCTTGGCGATGGCGATCGCGCCCTTGCGGCCTATGCGCTCGCTGGTGATCAGAAGAAGTCTACCTTCGCGTTAGAGCACGCGATTGAGCACACCGAATGGAATGTTCCCCAATATATTGCCGAGGGGCTGCGCTGGCTGGCGGAAGGCAATCCTGCCCCCACGAAGCTGGTTCCGCCGGTCGCGGTGGAGATCGTTGCTGACGCCGCAGGTTTCGCGGTGAACGTGGCCGAGGTTGGCGACAATGACTGAGGAAGCGGAAAATCCCGCAGACGCTGCCGGACGCGTTGCCCTTGAGCGGATGTTTGCTTGTCTCGACGAGGGGCGCAGCTTTCGTCTGGAGGCAGGCGCTGGCGCTGGAAAGACATACTCTCTCGACAAAGCGCTTAGACGCCTGATCGACCGCAGGGGCCCCGAGTTTCTTCGTCGCGGCCAGCAAGTCGGCTGCATCACTTACACCAACGTGGCCAAGGACGAGATCATCTCCCGCATCCAGGCCCATCCGGCCGTGCGTCCCGAGACAATCCACGGCTTCTGCTGGTCCATCCTCCAGGACTTCCAATCGATACTCCGCACGCTTGTGCCCACTCTTAATGGCTGGGCCGAGCGTCTCGAACCGGTTGGTGGTATTGGAGCGCGCCGTGTCCACTACGAACTGGGATACCCTAGCGTCGGCGACCAGCAGGTGACACTACGGCATGAAGATGTTCTGGCGCTCATGATGCAGGCGCTAACGTATCCGAAGTTCCGCTCGGTCCTTACGGCGCGTTATCCCATACTGCTCATCGACGAATATCAGGACACTGACGCGGACTTCGTCGATGCGATCAGGGCGTGGTTCCTGAACACGGGCCAAGGTCCGCAACTCGGCCTGTTTGGAGATCACTGGCAAAAGATCTATGGCGGGGGCTGCGGTCTGGTCGAGCACGCGGCGCTGGAAGTAATCGACAAGAACGCGAATTTCCGATCCACCGACCCGATCGTCCAGGTTCTCAACCGAATGCGACCGGCACTGCCTCAAATGGCGCATAGTCCTGCCGTGCTGGGCGAAGCGCGCGTGTTTCATACCAATCTCTGGCCCGGCGTTAGGCGAACCGGACAAGGCGGCGGGCACTGGACCGGCGATACAAGCCCTGAGGCGGCCAAGGCATATTTTTCGCACATCATGCATCGACTTGCGGCCGAGGGCTGGGACCTCGCGGTCGGGAAAACCAAGATTCTCATGCTTAGCCACAGCGTCCTTGCGCGCGAACAGGGCTATGCGAGCATCCCGCCTATCTACGGCCAGTTCAACGATCCTTGGCTGAAGAAGGACGATCCTCACATCAAGTTCTTGGCCGACCAATTAGAGCCAGCTTGTGCCGCCTTCGAGGCAAAGCGCTACGGTGAAATGTTCGGATTCTTCGGAACTGGGACGCCCAAAATCCACAAGCACGCGGACAAGATGGCGTGGACGCAGATCATGACCGCCCTGATCGGGCTGCGAACAACTGGGACGATCGGTGAGGTTGTCGACTTCATCGCCGCTCAGCCGCACATGCGCCTTCCTGAGCCTGTGGAAGAAGCCGAGCGGCGACTCGCTGATGTTGGCCTTGAGCCGGTGGAAGGAGAGGCGCGCCGCGTTACCCAACTTCGGAAGCTGCGTGCAGTCCCTTATGCGGAACTGATCGCCCTCGACCGCTTCATCGATGGGCATACCCCCTTTGCCACAAAGCACGGCGTCAAGGGCGCGGAGTTTGAGAACGTACTGGTGATCGTCGGCCGCGGATGGAATAAGTACAATTTCGGCCAGATGCTCGAATGGATGGAGCCCGGCCCCCCCGCCGATAGGGTTGAGTTCTTCGAGAACAATCGCAACCTGTTCTACGTGGCATGCTCCCGGCCAAAAATCCGGCTGGCTCTGCTATTCACGCAGGTGCTCTCTCAGAATGCTATGGCGCGAATTTCGGCTTGGTTTGGGGTCGAGAACGTTGTCGCGCTGCCCGCGGACCCTCAAGCCGCAGCCTAAACATCATGCTCTAAGCCCGCGCGCTCGGGGAGCCTGCTTTTGGGGACTTACGAGCATATTCGCAACGCCTGCGCGGCGGGCGGCGAGACAACTGGAGGTCCGCCGCCCATGGGGTTTCTTGTGGCGGCTGGAATCGGTAGAATTTTGCGCGCGGGGAGCCGAGGAGCGAGCTTTTCGCTCGCCAGGACGCCCTCGAGCAGAACGGATATCAGTCCCTAACGCCCTGATCCGGTATTCTCCGTGACCCTCGAAGGCCAAAAAGCGCTCCCACTACCCCAAGACGAACCGGCCTTTCATCGCGGCCGGCACCGGCGGAAAGCCCAAGTCGCGCTTCCAGACATCGTTTCGCTGTTCTGTGGGGCGGGGGGGCTGGACCTGGGATTCCAGCAAGCTGGATTCCGGATTTGTATCGCTTTGGATATCTCAGCTGCGGCTGTAAGGACACACCACCACAATTTCCCAAGCTCGGATTGCCACCGTGCCGATCTGGCCGAGATCAAGGCCGCTGGCGTCGTCGCCCTCGTCAAGCAGTCGATCCAGCCAGGGTCTAGAATCGGCGTAATTGGCGGGCCGCCGTGCCAGGGATTTTCGCGAGCCAACACCAGGGCGGATTCCGACGACCCGCGCAATCTCCTTCCGCGCCTCTACGTGAACGCCGTGGAGGAGCTCAAGAAAATGTACAAGGTTGAGTTCGTCCTCTTCGAGAATGTACTCGGGATCCGAGATAAGAAGCACCAGCATCACTTTACTGAACTAAAAAAGTCGCTGGATGCCCTCGGCTTCGCTGTGACCGATCAGGAGCTTTGTGCCGCGGACTTTGGCGTCGCGCAGAGCCGTCGGCGAATCCTGGTTTCCGGGCTTCGGAAGAATAAGGGCTACGGAATGGTGGTCCCGCGCAAGCGCAGTGGACCGAATACTGTGAGGGCAGCCATTGGGCACATCGAACGGGAGCCCACCTACTTCGTGCGCGGTGCTCAGCAGGCGCTCAATCCGGTTCACGAAAATCATTGGACGATGATGCCCAAGTCGCCCCGCTTCGAGAAGCCGGAGGAAAGCACTGGCGACGGCCGTAGCTTTAAGCGTTTGCGGTGGGAGCTAGTTAGTCCGACGGTCGCCTACGGTCACCGCGAAATCCATGTGCATCCTTCTGGGCGGCGGCGGCTGAGCATTTACGAGGCGATGCTCCTGCAGGGATTCCCGCCTGAGTTCGTGATAAAGGGCAACTTATCCGAGCAGGTAGAACAAGTCTCTAATGCTGTCCCGCCGCCGCTGGCCCGAAGCATTGCCAACGCGGTCAAGCTAGCGCTCTGCCGGAATCAGCCGGCCTGAGCGTTCGGCGGCGGTGTGGCAGCCAGCTGAGCAGCTGCCCAATCCGCGTATCGCTCCCGTTCAAAGCGAGCCGATGCGAGAATGTCCGTGCTCTGGCGCATGACTCTGTCTCGAGCCTCGGCGTTCGCTGCGAGAAGGCGATCGACATCGATGCATCCCGCTACGCTCCGGGCCAGCTGGACAGCGATTGACGTTTCGGAGAGCGCCTCGGCCTGCGCTGCCACGCCGAATATTCCGTGCGGATCGTGGACGTCAACTTTCGGCGTATCGCACCGCAGTGCGATCGACACCATGTCGGGTGCGGCGCCGCCGACGCAGTAGTAAAGGGCGCTCTGAAGTCCGAGTTGCCTCGGTGGGGCTGCGTTCGTCAGGATCGAAAGGAGCCATTTTCCGATCCCAGTGCAGAACAGGCGCACAAGACTTACGCCGGCCCTGCCCCAGCCAGCTTCTATGCTGCCCTCGACATCAGCCGCCTCACAATCGAACAGCTTTGCGAGTTCCTGGCGGAATTCGTCGCTTGCCTCGAGGTTGCTGGCAATCGCACGCATGAAGCCTGCGCGATTGCGGGCGGAAATCTCGTCTGGAATGACCCTTGTAGTGATGAAAAGCAGCCACGGTGAAGTGCTGCCTAGCTGAAGCTCGAGCAGCTTGCGGAGCGCACCGAGGTGGCTTCCATCTGCATCGTCAGGGTCACGGCTGCAGATCGAATTGCAGAGATCGAGATTTATTGCATGGAAAGGGCCGTGCCGCAGAACCTCCCCATGCGCAGCATTGCGCTCGAAGGCCAAAGCCTCGAGGCGTTCTTGGCGGACGCGCGAGAAGCGATCGACCCACTCTAGCGAACGGACCTCGTTCTGCGATAGGTTCAGCTCCTGCTCGTCTGCGGTTCTAGGGCCAGCGTTGTTGAATCCCAGATATCGTAGTGGCCGCCTGTGCCGCGCGAGCACACCATGAAGCGTGCGCACATCCAGGAGCTCGTTGCCAGGGAGCGTCAGGTACAGGAAGGGTGATCCTTCCGGCAAGTTCAGGTCATCCAGCAAGGCGCGCACCTCGTGGCACCATTGATGTATGCGGACGTAGTGCTTGCGCGGGTGATGCCAGGCCTGGAATTCGGTCTTGCGGCGCAGTTGCTCGCTGTGCTGTGGGACCCCTTCTTCGTATACGCCCTCAAGGCTTTCGCTGTCGCCAGCGTCAGGCTGCGCGATCATTTCAAGTTGTTCTCGAAGTAGATGACAAGCAGCGCGTCGAGCAACTCATGCTGCTTGGCATAAGGCATGTCGCTCAGTACGCCATACCCATCGAGCACGGTAGCGATCGCCTTGAGTACCTGCTCGCGTCGCGACCGGTCGTCCGCTGACAACTTAGTCTCGCGTTCAGAGCGGATAAGCATTGGGACTAGCGCTTTTTCGTAAACGATGGCCCCCGCTTTCCTGAGGAATTCTGCTTCGAGCGGCTTGTCCGTTACTTGGACTTCCGGCGGCGGTTCCAAATCTTCCCGCCGGGCGCGCATCCAGCTTTCCTGGGCGAACTGCTCTAGCTTCTGAGCAGTGCGGGCTCTCTCCTGTGTGGTAAGTGCTTGGCGCACGGCATCGCCTAGGGCCTTATGTGTGTTCGCCAGCTGCCGGAGGCTCAAATGAAGCCAATTCGACAGAATTTGGTAGTGTGGGTGCGCGAAATTGAACGACTCCCGATCAATGTTGAGCGCCGCGTCGAGACCGCTGGAGACGAAGATTTCCGATGTGATCTGCCGAAGGCGCGTTTGTTCGGAGATCTGGTATTTCATGAACTGATCGTCGAACAGTGCCCCGCTTGATCCGTTAATGCGGATCAGGACGCCGTTGTTTTCCTTGGGCACCACCTTGGAGTTGAGAAAAAGATAGCCCTCGAACTCCAGAGTACCGCCCCGCACGTGCGCTGCGACTTTTGACAGGTCGGGCCTATAGGCTCCGACGAACATCATAGCTTTACCAACCGAAGTCCTTTTCTGCGGCCAGTATGCGAACTTTATCGGGCGGCGCAGTTCGACCTGGTCCACAAAGACGCGAAAGCCACCTGCCGGATCCGCCGCGCCACTGGACAGGCTAAGCGCCTCACGAATGGTTTGATTCTCGCCAAGCTGGACAGGGTCTGCCTTTCCACGTCCTGAGTTGCGCAGCTTGTAAAGCAGAACGTCGTCCTTACCTGTCAGGTCGAACGGGTGCTTATCGATGTAGTCGAGAGGTGCAGAGAGGCTGAGGGACCAGAGCGCCGCGAGATAGGTATCAAGGGTCCCCGCAAGGTCCGGCCGCTCGGTTGTCGTCCCAACTTGGTCGGCCACGGCGGCGAACAGTTTGCGGAAACGGCTAAGCGGCGCATCGCCACCGTCCCAGGGAATTTTGGGTGCGTATTGGTAGGTCGCATCAACAGCACCTTCCTTGGATTCCTGCAGCAAAAATCCGACGTGCCAGGAAGGTGGACTCGCCTTCGGGTCACGCTTCTCCGGCAGCAGTACCTCCTCCTCCGCCCATCGCAGCCAGCGATCCTTGCTGCGCAGGATGTCGCGGGCGCGCGGGCGCACTGAGAGTAGAATGATCTCAGTGCCCTGCACCTCTTCGTCCTCGGCGGGAACGGAAAACACTTTCACGCTGCCACTCTCGAACGGGACGTCACCGGACTCGTCAATGTCCTCGCTATACGTGCGCAGGATTACGTCAGCGATGAGCCGGTGACTCGCTCCCTTCATTTTCGTAATGATCTGGAAGTGCGACGTCAGCTGGCTCACCGAGAACAGTCCGATTCCGATCTTTCCGATGAGTCGGCGGCCCTTCGGGGTGAGCTCAGGACTCTCTGCGCTGGTAGTGCCGAGCGCTTTCCCGAATCGGGTCCGCTTGGAGCTTCCCCCAATGTGATACACGAGGCGTGCAAGCATCTGCTCGTCCATTCCCGCACCGTTGTCCCGAATGCGGATCTGGGAGAAACGCGGCACGTCCGTCTCGATGAAAACTTCGGTCGCGTCTGCATCGTAGGCATTGGAGATCAGTTCGCGCAGTGCCGACGATGGTTGCCGATAGATACCGTCGGTTATCCGCGCCATGACACGGTCGTCCGTGTGAAGCGTGGCTTCCGCCGTCTCGCCCGTATTACGCTGGGCGATCATCCGCTGCGCAAACTGCTCCTCTCCTAACCTACGGTCGTTACCAGAGGGCAGCTCCATATTGCGCGTAGACATGCCGGTCGCCTCGAATCGGTTCAATTAGGGCGGCGCATGGGCATAAAAAAGGCCGGTGCGGTTTTCCGGAACCAACCCAAGCTCCCCAGCCGCGAGATAGGCGGCCGCCAGTCTTGGCTCCATGCTAACCCACGAGGCGGCAGGCCGCTGTATTTTGTGTTTGCGTCGAAAAATCTGTGATCTTTTGCAATGGCTGCGATTCGTGTTTTGATTGTCATCGACATGTAAGCAGGGCAAGCTCGAGATTTTTGTGACGCAGATCACATATCGCAGATTGCGTTGGGGTTCTACCTCGATAGCACGGACTCTTTCGAGAAGGCCGATGCTGGCCGCAAAGAGTGTTCATATCGAAGCGAAGGAAGTTCAGCGTGGAGTTCAAGGCGTAAAGATATTGCCGAGAGGTGACTGTGGGGACTAAGTTTGCATATGAGAGTCGAAATTGGATTGAATACAGGAGGTTGCCGGATTTACTAGAGGTCGACTTCCATTACGGCCCGCATGATCACGAGACGAGGCATCTCCCTTATTGGGAGAAAATGCAGCTAGTTTGGGTGCGCTCTCTAGGCGCTTTGCAGTCCGCGCAGTCACGGCGAAAGCAATTCGTCCTATTTACTCACGGAGCCTCAACATCTAGGCCGGGGCGAACGACCTCTCGCAGTCAAGTCAGAAAGCTCATGCGCAGCAAAGAGGCAACTCCGTTCATAATCCGAAGGCACTGCATTGAGCATTGGGCTGTTTTTGTTGCAGCGATTAAGCCAATCGATGATGCCTTCGTGCCGCGCTCTGCTTTGGAGTTGATAAGCCAGATGGGGCGGAATTTGAGTGACGAGTACCCTCAATAGGCGCGCCTTCGACCAAGAATGCCGTCGAACTTGTCAGGCGGCACGCATCGCTACGACCTTGCGGCGTTCGCGCGCTGTGTCCAGATAGTCAGCCCAGGCTTGCATCATCGCCTTGCGCTCTTCGAGGAATGCCGCACGGTCGTACGCCGCGCCGAGTGGGCCGGCAGCCTTGTGCGACAGCTGGCGCTCAATCGCGTCGGGCTTCCAGCCCATCTCGGCCAGTAGGCTCCGCGCCATGGCCCGGAAGCCGTGGGCGGTCATTTCCTCATTGGTAAAGCCCATATTGCGGAGTGCCTGGCGCACCGCATTCTCGGAGAGCGGTCGCAGCCGCGTTTTGGGCGTTGGGAAGACATAACGAGGGGAATCCGGGCGCAAGCCGAGGCTGTGGCCGGTCAGCGGGTAGAGCTCTTGAAGGATCGCCACCGCCTGGGCGGGCAGGGGAACGATGTGGCTGGCTCCGGTGTGACGCTTGGTCTTGTTGACGACGTAGCGCCACTGCGCGGCCTCCAGGTCGAGCTGGGGCCATTGCATCTGGCGGATCTCGCCCGGGCGCTGGAAGAGCAGGGCGGAGAGCTTGAGGGCTGCGCGGACTTCAGGGGTGCCCTTGTAGTCGTGGATCGCGCGCATGAGCCGGCCGACGTCGTCAGGATCAGTGAAGGCTGCGAAGTGCTTGACCGGCTTGATCCGGCGCTCGCCCTTCAGCGCGAGGGTTGGGTCGTTTTCCGCAATGCCGCGCCGAATGGCGTAGCGGAAGATCTGTCCGACGATGGTCCGCGCCCGGCGGGCGGTTTCATCGACACCACGTTGGCGAATCCGATCGAAAACCGCGATCAGATCGCGGGTCTTGATCTCCGTGATCTGTCGCGCACCAAGATAGGGCAGCACGTCGCGATCCAGCAGGCGGCGGACCGACGCGCGATATTCGTCGGAGTTCGCCGACATCTCGTCGGCCTCCCAGCGATCGGTGACCGCCGCGAAAGCGTCCGCCACAGTGGCTTCTTGGGCCTCCCGCGCTTCTTTGCGGTGTGCGCTGGGGTCAACCCCTTCGGCGACCAGCCGGCGCGCCTCATCCCGGCGCTGGCGGGCCAAGCTCAGGGGAATCAGGGGGTAGGTCCCCAGGCTGATGCTCTTTTCCTTGCCCCCGAAGCTGTACGAGAAGCGCCACCACTTCGAGCCGTTCGGATTGACGAGGACGAACAGGCCGAGTTCCTTGGGGAGCTTGTAAGGCTTGTCCTTCTGCTTGGCGTTGCGAATCTGGATGTCGGTCAGCATGGCGCGAGGTGTTACCCGATGAGCGGATTTGCGCCAAAGTTACCCGACGAGTTACCCGATGCAAGCGCCGGATGCTGCTGGACGTCGCTGGACGTCGAAAAACAGAAAACCAAAGAAAAACCGCGCAAAAGCGCGGTTATCTGGACTACTTCGGACCTCGCAGGACGTATAAATGGTGGCCGGGGACGGAATCGAACCGCCGACACGGGGATTTTCAATCCCCTGCTCTACCGACTGAGCTACCCGGCCGGCCGTGCGAGGCCGCGTATTAAAGCGGCGCGAACGGTGAACGTCAAGCCGAATTCACTCTGGCTTGGTTTCCGGAGGCACGAAGCCGGTCTGCGTCAGCTCGCCGCCGTCGAAGAAGAACTTCTCCATCTCCTCGCTGAGCAGCTTGCGCGATTGCGGGTCGGCCAGCGCCAGGCGGTACTCGTTGATCAGGCGCGTCTGATGCTGCAGCCACATCTGCCAGGCCTGCTTGGAAACCTGTTCGTAGATGCGTTTGCCGAGCGGGCCCGGCATGGGCGGGCGGTCTAGGCCTTCGGCGTCGGTGCCGAGCTTGATGCAGTGAACGGTGCGGCTCATGAGGATGTCTTGGCGTGGAGCGAGTCGAGCATTTTACGGATTGGCGCCGGCAGGCCCAAGGTTGCCAGGCGGTCGGCGTCTATCCATTGCCAGCGCGATTCGGCAACGGCGGCGGCGCCGGCGCTCGCGCGCAGCCGGGTCGGCTGCAATTCGAGGTCGAAGTGCGTGAAGCTGTGCGAGAACGGCGGCAGCGTTTCGATCGCGCTTGCGTCGAGGTTTTGCGCGGCCAGCCAGTCCGCCAGCGATGGGTCGGTATCGGCGAGCAGCGGCGGGCACCACAGCGCGCCCCACAGGCCGCTCGGTGGACGGCGTTCCATCAGCAGGCGGTCGGCGCTGTCGTAAGCCAGCAGCAGCTGCGTGCGGCGCTGCGGGCGCGCACGCGCCGGTTTCGGCGCGGGGTATTGCGCGATGGTGCCGTCGATGCGCGCCTGGCAATCGGCCTGTACCGGACACAGCAGGCAACGTGGCTTGCGCGCGGTGCAGATCGACGCGCCGAGGTCCATCAGCGCCTGCGTGTAATCAGCCAGCCGCTCGTGCGGTAGCAGGCGCTCGGCGAGCGTCCACAGCTGCTTCTGCACGGCTGGGACGCCGGGCCAGCCGCCGATGGCGGCGTGCCGCGCCAACACGCGGCGCACATTGCCGTCGAGAATGGCGTGGCGCTGGCCGTGCGCCTGCGCGAGGATCGCACCGGCGGTCGAGCGGCCGATGCCGGGCAGTGCGGCCATCGCGTCGAAGTCGCGCGGGAATTCGCCGTCGTGTTCGGCGACGACGACCTGCGCGCAGCGGTGCAGATTGCGCGCGCGGGCGTAGTAGCCGAGGCCGGCCCACAGCGCGAGCACGTCGTCGAGCGGTGCCGCGGCGAGGCTGGCGACGTCGGGAAAGCGCGCGAGGAAGCGCGCGAAGTACGGAATGACGGTCGTCACCTGCGTCTGCTGCAGCATGACCTCCGACAGCCAGACGCGGTAGGGCGCGCGCGGGTGCTGCCAGGGCAGATCGTGCCGGCCGTGTTCGTCGAACCAGGACAGCAGGCGGTCGGCGAAGGGGCTCATGGGCTTGCGGTGTCGTGATGGGCGAGGGCCAGCCGTTCGATGCCGGCGGCGGTGCTGTGTGCCTGGCGGCGCATGACGCGTTCAATGACCCACGGGCCGATCAGCGGCGGCACCCAGAAATCCGGTTCCAGCGTTGCCGCGAAGTGCAGGCAGGTCTGCGAGCCGCAGCTCGACAGCTGCCATTGTGCAGTGCCATAGCGCAGGTTGCTCATCGAGGGAATCACGTCGGCGCTGAGCTGGTAGACCGCGCCATCACGCCATTTGCGAACGTCCTGCACCTGCTTGAGGTGCGTGCAGAAGAAGCTGATGCAGACGCGGACGTTCGTGCGCCAGCGTTCGAGGCCGTCGGTCGGTTCCGGTAAGGCCTCGACCGATTCGATCGCATCATTGATCTTCGGCAGATTGTTGAAGTCGCTGAAGACGGCGTAGGCGTCGTCGAGCGGGGCATTCAGTGTGGCTTGCAACTCGATGCTGTAGCGCCCGTCCGCGTGGCCGACGTCGAGCTGTTCGACGCTCTCGGCGTAAGCCGCTGCGGCCATCAGGCCCAGCAGCAGCGCCAACCCGCATCGCTGCGCGTACTTCAGTTGCCGTTCGACGACGAGTCGTCGCTCGATGACTTCTTTTTACCGAACAGGAACTCGCCGAGCTTCTTCTGGATCTCGTCCTTGTGCTTGTCGATCTCTTCGTTGACGCGGGCCTTGGCTTTTTCGCGCACTGCGGCGGCGAGGTCGATCTTGTATTTCGGCTTCCAGATGCTGCCGGTCAGATGGATCGGGATCGTCACGCCGTTGAGATCGGACAGATCCTTGCCGCCCTGACCCTTGCTGGTCTCGACGATCGACGGCTTGGCCGTGTAGTCGAGCGTTTCGGTGACGAGGTTGATGTCGCCGCTGCCGCCGACGCGGAACAGCGGGCTCGCGGCATCGAGATCGTCGCTGTGCAGCACGCCGTCGTTGAGCTTGCCGCTGACGCTGATCGACGCGAAGTCGGTAACCGGCGCGCTGTCCTCGGTGTAGTTGAGATTGCCGGCGAGCGCCGCCTGCGCCTTGCGGATCAGGTAGCCGAGGTTGAAGCCCTTGACGGCGCCGTTCTTCGCCGACGCAGCAACACTGCCGTCCAGTGTCTTGCGCAGCGCGCCGACGGTCTTGCCGTGCGCGACGAGATCGGCGCTGAAATCGGCCGTACCACTGATGGAGTCCTTGCCGGTGAAGTCCTTCAGGAACGGTCCTGCCTGGAACGACGAGAGCTTCGTCGTCACGGCGAAGCCCGGCGACGCGCCCGGCGTATAGCGGTGGCTCAGCGACACGCTGCCGCCATAGAGTTTCGCGCTCAGGCTCTGCGCCTTCACGGCGGAGAGGCCGTGGCCCGACAGCTTGAGGCGGATGTCGGACAGCTTGAGGTTCTTGATCTTCAGGCTCGCGAGATCGGCCGTGCCGTCGACGTTGAGCTTGTTGAGCGCATCGACCGGCAGCTCGATGTCGTTGATGTTCTCGGTCTCGCCGGACGCCGTCTGCACCTTGCCGTCCTCCTTCGCCGGCGGCGGCAGGTAGCGGTCGGCGTCGAGGTTGTCGATCTGCAGGCCGAACGAGGCGGCCTGGGTCTTGAAGTCGGTGACGGCGACCTGGCCCTTGATCTTCGTCTGGTCGAGCGTGATCAGCAGATTCTGCAGGCTCGCGCTGTTCGCCGTCGCGTCGAGCTGTGCGTTCATGCTCGCCTCGGACAGCGCTTTCGGGTCGGCCGTGTTGAGCTTGACGCCGAACGTTTCAAGCAGCTTGCGCGGGCTGAACGCCGAAACCGAGATCGGTCCCTGGAAATGCGGCTTGCCGCCGGCCAGGCCGCTGCCCTTGATGTTGGTCGCCAGCGTCAGGTCGGCGGCCTGCAGCTTGCCGTGCTGCAGACCGAACGTGCCGTCCTTCGCGTTGTACGCGACTTCGCCGCCGAAGGTGACGGTCTGCTTGCCGTTCGGAATCGAATCGCCGCTGACGGTCGTTTCCATCGTCAGCGCGTTGAGATTGAAGACCTGCGCGGCCAGATCGGCGACGAGACGCGTCTTCACCGTCGTGTCGAGGTCGAGGCCGGCGGCCTTGCCCTTGACCGTCAGCTTCAGGCCGTCGGTGTCGAGCTTCTGCGTCTTGAAGTCCGGCTTGAACGTGCCGCCGAGCGCGATGTCGACCTGCGCGGCAGGCGCTTTCGAGATCACCGTCGTCGACATGTCGATGTCGAACGGGTCGTGCATGTTCAGTGCGCCCGTCTTCAGGTGCATCTTCTGCAGCTCGTAATGTGCGCCGCCCTGCGCATCGTCGTAGACGACCGCGCCGTCATCGACGGTGATGCCGCCGACATTGATGTCGTCGAACGTGAACTGGGTGCTGGCTTTCGCCTCCACCGGCGCCTGTTCGGGCTTTTGTTTCTGACGGTCGATCAGGTCCTGCCAGTTCGTCACGCCGCTTTTGTTCTTCGCCAGATTCACGTGCAGGCCGTCGAGGGCCACGCCGTCGACTTCGATCTGCTTGTCGAACAGCAGCGGCAGCAGCTTGACGCCGACGCGGACCTGATGGACTTCGGCGAACGGCGTGTCGCCGAAGCCGGCAGCGTTGCCGAGCCTGGCGTCGGACAACTGGACCGCGAGCCACGGGAAGACGCTCAGCTTGATGTCGCCGAGCACGAATTCGCGACCGGTCGCCTGCTTGACCTCGTCCTGGATCTTTCCGCGGTAGTCGTTGGGGTCGAAGATCATGACCGCGGCGATCAGCGCAGCAATCACCAGCACGACAAGGCTGCCGAGGACCAGCAGGACGATTTTCAGAGGCTTGGCCATGGGCGGGGTCTCATGGAGGGCCGGTTCTCGCGCGAAGCAGCCACAAGTGTAGGGAAAAAGATCGACTTGACGATGAACGTGGCCTCAGCCGCCGCCGATGGCCTGCACGATCAGGATTTCGTCGCCGGCCTTCAACGACGGTTCGGTATGTCTTGAGCGCGGCACGATGTCGCCGTTGACCTCGACCGCGACCCGGCGCCCGGCCAGATCCAGCGCCTGCAGCAGCGCCGAAATGCTCATCGCGGCCGGCAGGGGCCGGGGCTCGCCGTTGACGCGGATTTGCGGTGCGCTCGACATAGGTCCATTTTCAGGCATCGGGGCGCCAATGGTCTCCGCTTGCGCCGTTCACTTCAACGTCGGGAGCGTCGGGGGCGGCGGCCCGGACAGCGAAAAGCCCCGCCGCGGCGGGGCTTTTCAGGAGCCGGAGGACGGCGGCGGCTCAGTGCTTGCGGACGTCCTGCCATTTCTCGCGGATCGCTTCGGCCGCCCCTTTGACGGTGTCGGCGGCATCGTCGATCTTCGCTTTCACGTTGCCCTTGACCTCTTCGGCGCGGCCCTCGGCACGCTGGCGGGTACCTTCGGCGGCCATTTCGCGGTCGTCGATGGCATCGCCGACTTTCTCACGTACCTTGCCGGCGACCTGCTTGGTCTTGCCGCGCGCGCGGTCGGCCTCGGCACTGTGACGTGCCTGATCGACCGCCGACTGTGTTTCACGCTTGGCCTGATTGGTGTCCATGGCGTTGCTCCGGTTGACGGCGCAAATCCCGGAAACGGGATTCCGCCGGGAATTGAAGGCAACGTCATGGTGAACGATAGGCTCTGAATCGGCCGTTAACCTCTCCCGTGCCAAGGCATCCGTGGCGGGGCGCCGGGTCGCGATGTTCCGGCACGCGGACCGAGCGGCTATGCTGAACGCTGAGATCAGAACAAGAACGAGGAGAGTCCGATGCCGTATGCCGCCGTCAATGGCCAGAATCTGTACTACGAGGACAGCGGATCGACGAGGCCCGTCGTCGTGTTCTCGCACGGCCTGCTGATGGATCACGAGATGTTCGCTCCCCAGGTCGACGCGCTGCGCGAACGCTATCGCTGCATCGTCTGGGACGAGCGCGGGCACGGGCTGACGGCCGGCGGGACGCTCGCGCCGTTCTCGTACTACGACTCGGCCGACGATCTGGTCGCGCTGCTCGACCATCTCGGCATCGAATCCGCCGTGCTCGCCGGCATGAGCCAGGGCGGCTATCTTTCCCTGCGCTGTGCGCTGCGGCATCCGCAGCGCGTGCGGGCGCTGGTGCTGATCGACACGCAGGCGCAGACGGAGGACGCGACGAAGACGGCCGGCTACCGGCAGATGATCGACGTCTGGGCACAACAGGGCCTGCCGCAGCCGGTCGCCGACACGATCGCGCAGATCATTCTGGGTGCGGGCTGGGCCGGCGCTGCGGTCTGGCAGGACAAATGGCGCGGCTGGCAGCCGCACAATCTGCTCGGCTGCTTCCAGGCGCTCGTCTCGCGCGACGACGTCAGTGACCGCCTGCGCGACATCGAGGTTCCGGCGCTGGTCGTCCATGGCGAAGCCGATGCGGCGATCGCGCTCGATCGCGCGCGCGATATGGCCGGCCGCCTCCCGGACGCGGAACTGGTCGTCGTGCCGGGCGCCGGTCACGCGGCGAATCTCACGAATCCGCAGCCGGTGAATGCCGCGATCCTGCGCTTTCTGGAGGCGCTGGACGACTGATCGGCAGCGCCTGTCTTCCTCAGGCCGATGACGAACGCGCGGCACGATCCCGCGTCTGGAGTCGTCAAGACTTGATGGGCAGATGGCCGGCGACCTCCGAAGTGAGGTCTGGCACGTACTTGCTGTCCGCCGTTCAGTGCCTGCTTCCGACGGGGGGCCGTCGTACGCGTTCGCGGAATTCGCTCGGACTGCAGTTCGCCTGTACGCGAAAGGCGCGCGTGAAATTGGAAAGGCTGGTATAGCCGAGGGAATAGGCGATCTCCGTCACGCTCTGGCTTCCGCCCAGAAGCCGGGCGCAGGCGAGTTCGTAATGAACTGTTGCCGCGAGATCCCGGTACGCCGTCCCTTCGTGCTGGAGATATCGCGCCAGAGTCCGCGAAGAAAGATTGAGAAGCCTTGCCATTTCGTCCAAAGAAGGGCCGCCGTTGCCGACCTCGCGCAGCGTCATCGTCACCCATTCGGAATATCGCTTTTCGCTGCTCAGATGAGGCAGGCGGGCCTGGCAGCGCTCTTCGGCGACCTTGAGTGCGTTGGCGTCCGACATGGGCATCCGATAACGGCAGAAATCGGCGCCGAAGATCAGCGACACGCCGGGCTCCGGCAACGCGCCGAAGAAGCATTTGACGTCGCGAAGCGATCGGTAGCGTTCTCCATGGCGCGGCTCTTCAGTGGAGAATTCGATGCGGAGCGGCGGCGCACCGCCCTGTATCATGTCTTTGACATCCCGAAGCGCAGCCATCGCGATCACTTCGAGGTGGAAGGCGAGGGCACGGTGGCTCATCGCGATCACAGGGCGAAAGTGCAGTTCGCCGCGGTCCGGTTTGCCGACGTATTTCATCTTGAAGCTCGGCATCACCAGACGAAAGTATCGAGCGACGAAGCGGATGGCGTCCTCGATCGTGGGGCTGGCGAGCATGCCGAAGCCGACGATGCTGTGAGTGCTGAGCGTCAGCAATTCTCCGAGCTCGAAGCCGAGGTCGTACCGTCCCGTCAGTCGTTCGACAACCGTAATCAGGCGCTCGACCTGCGAATAGCGCAAATTGGAATCCGGCGCGTCAAATGCGTCCGGCGTCAGTGACATCTGCGCAAGCGCGTCGCGCAGCCGGAACCCATGCCGGATCAGTACGTCGTCGAGGCGCTGGTAGTAGCGCGCCGGTACCAAGAGATCTTGTCTGGCCATTGGACGGCTGCAGTTGCAGATTGGTTTGGCAGATTATGAATACATAATGTCAAAAAAAGATAACGGGTGTCTTCCGTCTCGTCTCTAGGATGTGCCGCAGCGGTACACATATAAGGAGGAGACCATGAGCCTTTATAAGGAGGAGACCATGAGCCTTGGCGCCGCTGCGGCGAGTAGTGGGGAGGGATCGCTCAGCTGGAAGGACGGTAAACGTCGGCTGTGGCTGCTGAGTCCGGCCCTGCCGGTTCTGGGCGCGCTCCTGCTTTTCCTGGCATACGAGTTCGATGCCGGCGTCCTGTACTGGGGCTTCTTCTTCGTCTTCTATGCGTTGGTTCCGCTGCTCGATTTCCTGATCGGTACCGATCGGGTCAATCCTCCGGAAGCGGCGGTCACGCAACTGGTCGCGGACCGTTATTACCGCATCATCATCTACGCCTATATCCCCAGCCAGTACGCGGTCACGATTTTCGGCGCGTGGCTTGCCGTCAACGGCGGTCTGCTCTGGTGGGAAATGCTGGGGCTCGTCGTCTCGGTCGGCATGGTCAACGGCATCGGCATCAACACGGCGCACGAACTCGGACACAAGACCGGCTCCGCAGAGCGCTGGCTGGCGAAGGTCGCATTGGCGCCGGTGGCCTACGGACATTTCTTTATCGAGCATAACAAGGGCCACCATAAGAACGTGGCGACGCCGAATGACCCGGCCAGCTCGAAGATGGGCGAAACTTTCTGGCGGTTTCTTCCGCGAACCATGATCGGCAGCCTGCGTTCGGCGTGGTCGATCGAAAAGCTGCGCTTGGCTCGAAAGGGCAGGTCGGCATGGTCGCTCGACAACGAAAACCTGCAGGCCTGGATGATGTCCGTCGCTCTGTTCGGCGCGCTTGCGATATGGCTCGGCCCCTGGGTACTGCTGTTCCTGTTTGCGCAGGCCTTGTACGGCGCCACATTGCTCGAGGTGGTGAACTATCTCGAGCATTACGGCCTGCTGCGGCAGCTCGAAGCCAGCGGCCGTCGCGAGCGCTGCCGGCCGTGGCACTCCTGGAACAGCAATCACATCGTGACGAATCTGGTGCTGTATCAGCTGCAGCGGCATTCGGACCATCACGCCAATCCCACACGGCGCTATCAGGCGCTGAGGCATTTCGACAATTGCCCCCAATTGCCTTCGGGCTACGCGTCGATGCTGCTGGTCGCCTATCTGCCGCCGTTGTGGTTCCGCATCATGGATCCCTTGGTCGTGGCGCACTACGAGGGGGATCTGACGAGGGCGAATCTCCTGCCTTCACGTCGCGAGGCACTGATCCGGAAGTGGATGGGGGACGCGAAGTCCACGGTTCCCGTCATGGCGCCGGCCCGGCGGTCCGCAGCGTGTTCCGGCGTTCAGAAAGTTTCCGAAACCGCGTCCTACCGGTGCCCGAACTGCAGCTATACCTACGATCCTTCGTCCGGGTGTCCGTCCGAGGGGATTCCCGCGGGAACCGCCTGGCGCCGGGTGCCGGATGACTGGAGCTGTCCGGACTGCGCGGTCCGCGACAAGGTGGATTTCGTTCCCGTCGAAAGGACTGCCGATCCGGCAGGCGCCCTGGCATTCGGGTGATGCCCGGAGATCCGATCCGATAGGAGAACAGAGAGACGTGACCCCGGGGAACAGGGGCGCGCAAGTTTTTTAGAAAGATAGAGCCGGAAGGCCGATTGGGGGAGAAGTATGCGATGCGAAATAAGAGTGCCGCGTGCACTAGGCACGGCGGTGCGCTGGATGACTGCTGCTTACATGGCTTGCTTGCCTCTTGCGGGGCTTGCCGCATCCACGAACTTCGACCTGTTCGACGACGTGGTGCAGATACACAGCAACACGACGTTCATCACCGGTCTGTCCGTTCGCACTGAAAAGCAGCGCACCCGTTCGATCGGAAAGAACAATCTCAATCCGGACGTATGCGGGCGAACCGCTGACGGAAAGGTCTGGTATCAGGACTGCCAGGGCCTGTTCCGGGATCAGACTTTCATGGCGCAGCATCTGGCCGATGCGCCCGGCCAGTTCAGCGACAATTTCGATCACGGCGATCTGAACTACAAGCAGTGGGACATCACGCAGAGCGGCTTGCGGATCAATCAGGATCTGCAGATGACCTACAAGGGATGGACGCTGTTCGCGAAAGCGATCGCCTATTACGATCCGGTGAATGACAATTTCACCGAATATCATCCCAACGAGATAACCCGCTCGAACTATCAGCAGGTCGGCTATCTGTCGACGACCGGCACGGAAATCATCCGCGCAGGGCAGAATCTGTCCATTCTGAGTCCGCTGATTTCGGCGCTGCCGCTAGGCAACAACATCGTAACGCAGCTGCTCTCGAACCCTCTGGCCGTTCCGGGCTTCGGCGTGCGCAGCGACTCCACGCCGTGTCCGGCGAATCGAAATCCTTCCGGGGAGCCGTGCGGCATCGTTTACGGGCGCGGCGGTGTCGTGCGATCGAAGCGGCGCGACAAGGAGACGCTGCGGGAGATCGGTCTCGGGCTGCAGCTGCTCGACCTGAATCTGACCGGAGACATCCCGCTGGGCGCGCAGCGCAGCCTGCATGTCCGCGTGGGGCGTCAGCAGGTCATCTGGGGCGAATCGACGCTGGAGTTCTTCGACTCCATCAACGTCATGAATGCGCCGAATCTCAATAACTTTTTCCGTCTCGGCGGAAACGGGCTCGACGACTTCTACCAGCCGATCAACGCTGTTTCGCTCGGCACGACCTTGAGCGATACGCTGTCGGCATCTGGCTGGTATGCCTTGGAATTCGAGCCGATCGAATTGCCGGCGGAAGGCGGTTTCTATTCGCCCGTCAATCTGGGGACCAAGAACGGAGGGCCCGACTATCTGACGGTAGGCTTCGGCAATACGACGCCCGATCCCGACAACGTCGGCCGCCTGCTCGACAGTCCGTTGACGCTGATCACCAATACGGGATCCCGCGCCGTCCGGGTGCCGGATCAGGAGCCCAACGGGGAAAAGGGAAACTACGGCGTCAAATTGAGCTACCAGGCCAACTGGCTCAATAACGGGACCAACCTCAGCTTTTACTTCGCGAATTACACGTCGCGGACGCCGATGATCAGTTTCTGGTCGACGTACGAAAGCTGCGGCAAGCACGCACGCAATACCGTGGCATTCCTGCTGGCGTGTCCGGATATTCCGCTTCTGCATTCGATTCTCGGCGGCGCCAACGACCCGAACGGTCCGAAGGATTCGGCACTGGGACTGGACGGTCTGAAGTTCCAGTTTCAGTATCCGAAGAACATCAAGATGTACGGCTTCAGCTTCAACACCAGCTTTGGTGCGGTGTCGATGCAGGGCGAAGTCGCCTATCGTCCCCGGGATCCGCTGCAGGTCGATATCGTCGATCTCGCATTTGCCGGCCTGGGGCCCTCGCTGACGAGCTGCGACCAGCCGCCCGGCTGCGCCGGCAGCACGGTGGGGCTCGGCACCAAACCCGACGGCTCCGTCGGCATATACGGAAGCAGCAATTTCAAGCCTGCCGACGGCGCAGACAAGTTTCGCGACACGTTCGATCTCATCGTCGGACAACTGCCGGGCTCGGGCCGCTCGTTTCCGAACTTCATCACCCCGTATCGCGGCGGCACGATCGGCCAGAATCCCGCCAATTCGTACATCCGCGGCTGGGAATACTTCAAGACGCTGTCGCTGGACCTGGGCGCCACCTACGTCGAGGGCAATACGGATTTCACGCCCCGCATGATCGGTGCCGATCAGGTGATCTGGCTGTTCGAGGCCGGAGCGCGCGGCATCCTGAATCTGCCGCCGCTGGACAAGCTCGCGCTTGCGGTTCCGGGGACCTACACGAGCCCAACGGCAGGCGCCGACGGTTCCGGTGCCGACGGATCGAGACAGGCGTGCTCCACGAACGCTGCGTGCACGTACGGTCCGGACGGCCTGCGCTTCAATCCGCACCAGGCGCCGCTCGGTCTGTATCCGACCAAATGGTCGGGCGGCATCGGCTCCGTGATTCTGATCCGTTGGGAGGATGTCCTTCCCGATATCAGCATCGATCCGCAGATCATTCTGAAGTACGACGTCTTCGGGCATTCGCCCGGCTACCTCTCGAACTATGTCAAGGGACGCCTGCTTTGGGACACGAATATCGAATTCCGGTATCGGAACAACATCAGCATGACGCTCGGCTATCAGATGTGGGCGGGCGGCGGAGACGCCAATCTCTTTCAGGACCGCGATTCCGCCAGATTGTTCTTGAAGTATTCGTTCTGATTTGCGTCAGGGCGCATTCACCCGATGTACCGAGGAGATTTTGAAATGCATATATCGAAAAAATGGGGACCGGTGGCCATGCTGGGCTTGGCTGTCGTGACGGGCAGCGCGCTGGCGAAGACGACGGCGGATCAGGCCGCACGGCTGGGGAAGGACTTGACGCCGGTCGGCGCCGAGAAGGCGGCGAGCAAGGACGGTCTCGTGCCGGCTTGGACGCCGGGAACGCAGCACGGCAAGCTGTCCGGCGAATATGCCAAGGATCCTGCGGTCGAGGCCGAAAAGCCGATGTTCACGATTACGTCGGCGAACATGGACAAGTACGCCGACTATCTCAGCGAGGGCCACAAATATCTGCTGAAGACGTTCAAGGATTACAAGATGAACGTCTATCCCAGCCACCGCAACGTGGCCTGGCCGGATTTCATCTACAAGGCGACCGCCAAGAACGCGACCAGTTGCACGCTCGAAGGAACGGACGATCCGGACAACTGCGAGCTCGGATTTCCGTATCCGGTTCCCAATAATGGTGCCGAGGTCATCTGGAATCATCGCTTGAAGTGGCGAGGCGACAACGTCGTTCGCAACAACGACCAGATGATCGTTGACGCGAACGGTCACTATCAGCTCGCCCAGCTCGTCGAGGAAGTGCAGTTCCTCTACGCGAACAAGGAAAATCCGGTCCCCTTGAAGAAGGGCAAGGGCCTGTTCCTGTACTACCTTTCCAAGATCATGTCGCCGGCGCGCAGTGCGGGCACGATGATTCTGGTGCATGAAAGTGCGGGTACCGGCGCTACCGGACGTTCCGCATGGCTCTACGCCCCGGCCCTCAAGCGCATCCGCCGCGCACCGGCCGTGTGCTGCGACAATCCGTACGAGGGGACCGACGGCCAGCAGTTCTACGATCAGGTGGACATGTTCAACGGCGTGCTCGAGCGCTACAGCTGGAAGCTTCTCGGCAAGCGCGAGATGATCGTGCCCTACGACAACTACAAGATCTCGCGCGCGAAATACGACGATCTGGCGCATCAGAACCATCTCAATCAGGATCTGCCGCGCTACGAATATCATCGCGTCTGGGTCGTCGAGGCGACCCTTCGCCCGGGCCAGCGCCATACCTACGCCAAGCGCGTCTTCTATGTCGACGAGGACAGCTGGGACATCGTGATGGTCGATTGCTACGACGCCCAGGGCGCGCTCTTCAATTTCCAGGAAGGAATGCTGACGCCGCAGTCCAACGTCCTGACGGTGTTCACGGTGCCGGAGATCATTTATCACTTCGATTCCGGACGCTATTTCGTGACCGCGCTGCAGGCCCAGGGGCGCCCCAACGATTACGCCGCGAAGTTCCCGCAGGGCTACTTCACCGCGCAGGCCGTACAGCAGCGTGCGACGAGGTAGGACCGACGAGTCGTACTGGCTGACCGCTCCGCTCCCGTGCCGTCGGCGGGAGCGGAGCGGATCCATGCTCGCGGCGATGCGAGTTCTTTGCCGGCGGACGCCGTCGGCCGGTTTTCATTAAGGGTGCTCCTATGCACGGCGATTCCCGTGGTTGGTTCGCGACGCTTTTCGTCCGCATCACCGAACCGCTGATATTTTCAAAGCGGCCGATCACGCTGGTCGTCATTGGGCTTATGACGGTGCTTTTCGGATATCAGGCTTCGCAGTTGAAGCTCGATTCAGGATTCGAAAAACAGCTTCCGAAGAATCATGAATACATCAAGATTCTGAAGAAATATCAGAGTCAGTTCGGCGGCGGCAATACGATGCTCGTCGCAGTCTCGCAGAAGACCGGAAAGGGCGATATCTACAACGGTGCTTTCCTTGCGTCGCTGAAGACGGCGACCGACGCCGTATTCTTCCTGCCCGGCGTGGATCGTACGCGAATCAGTTCGTTGTTCACGCCGAATGTCCGCTATATCGAGTCGGTCGAGGGGGGCTTCAGGGGCGGGAATGTGATCCCGTCCGGCTTCAAGCCGACTCCGGAGGCACTGGCGCAGGTTCACCAGAACGTCGTCAAGGCGAAAATCATCGGACGTCTGGTCTCCAACGACCAGACCTCGGCGATGATCACATCCGAACTGGTCGACCAGAATCCGCGGACGCACAAACAGCTCGACTACATCAAGACCTCGCACCTCTTCGAGAAAATCCGTCAGCGTCTGACGACGCCGGACATGTATACCTTGAAGCTCAAGCGCGAGGACGCTCCGTTTCCGGCCGGCACGGTGGTGACCACCGAGTATCGCGATCCGCGCGGACTGCTGTCCTATTTCAAGACGATCGACGCAACGCTGGTGACGCCGAAGGGGGAGACGGTCGAACGCTCGTTCGAGCTTCGCGATCTCAGTGTCGAGAAGAAGAAAAATCCGGACTACAACCCGGACATCGACGTGGAGATCATCGGCTTCGCGAAAGTCATCGGCGACGTCGCCGACGCTTCCATCGAAGTCGTCAGCTTCTTCGCATTGACGGTCTTCCTGGTATGGATGGTCCTCGCGTATTACATGGGATCGTTCCGGGTGTCGCTCTATCCGCTGAGCTGCGGCTTGCTGGCCGTCGTCTGGGAACTCGGCATTCTGCATCTGGCAGGTTATGCGCTCGATCCCTTCGCGATATTGGTGCCGTTCCTCGTGCTGGCGATCAGTGTTTCGCATGGCATCCAGATCACCAGCTTCTGGCTGCTCGAAGTCTCCGACAGAGGGCTCGACAGTCTCGCGGCGTCGCGCGCCACCTATCGGCGTCTGGTCATCCCGGGGATCACGGCGCTCATCACGAATATCATCGGGTTCGGGACGATCTTGCTGATTCCGATCGGCATCGTTCGCGAGATGGCGATCAACGCGATGTTCGGCCTGATCGCCGTCATCGTCTGCAAAAAGGTCCTGCTTCCGTGCCTGCTGTCTTACGTCAAGGTCAGGGATCCGCATGCCTTCCGTGCGTATCAGCAGCGTCGCGACGAAAGGCTTCAGCCGATCTGGAACCGCATGGCGGGCCTGACGAACAGACCGGTCGCTTTCGTCGTGCTGTTGCTCGCGGGCGTGACATGGTTCGGCGCGCATCTGGTCGCGCGCGATCTGCAGATCGGCGAACTGCATGCCGGTGTGCCGGCACTGAAACCGACGTCGACGTACAACCTCGATTCGGAAAAGATCGCGAACAACTATTCGATCGGCGTCGACGTTCTTCAGATCTATGGGGAGACGAAGAAGAACGCCTGCATCGATTACGACATCATGCATCGCATTTCGCGCTTCAACTGGTATCTCGAGAACGTTCCGGGCGTGGTGTCGACGACGTCGATGGCGACGCTGGACAAGGTGGTATGGGCGCAATACAACGAAAGCAATCCGCGCTGGATGGAGCTGCCGCGGTCTCAGGACGGCCTGATCCTGTCCGGCCAGCAGTTCACGACGTCCACGGGGCTGCTCAACGACGACTGCAGCGTGATGCCGACTTACGTCTTTACGTCGGACCATCGTGCGACCACGATCGACACCATCATTTCGGCGATCAAGGACTACAAGAAGACCAGCCCGGATGATGCGTCCCTGACGCTGGCGCTTGCGGGCGGCAACGTCGGGGTCATGGCCGCGACGAACGATGTCATCAAGGATACCGAGTACACCGTTCTGTTCTGGCTGTACGCGGCGATCGCGCTGTGCGTCGTGGTGTCGTTCCGCGGCATCGTCGGCCTGATCTGCATTCTGGTGCCGCTGGCGGCCGTATCCGTCTACACCTACGCGATCATGGTGTTCCTCGGCATCGGCGAAACGGTTGCCACATTGCCGGTCGCCGCGTTCGCTGCGGGTATCGGCGTCGACTACGGCATCTACATCTTCAGCGTGCTCGAAGAGAACGTGAAGGTGAAGCGCATGCCGCTGCGCGAGGCGTATGCGGACACGCTGCACCAGACGGGCAAGGCAGTCGTGGTGACCGCGCTGGCGCTATCGGCCAGCGTCGCGACGTGGGTGTTGTCCGGCCTTCAGTTCCAGGTCGACATGGGCATCCTGCTGACGATCATGTTCGCCGCGAATGCGGTCGCGGCCCTGGTCATGCTGCCCGCTTTTTCCGCGTTCCTGATGAAGGCGAAGACCATGACGTTGACCGAGGGAGCGACAGCACAATGAAGCGCCGGCATCTGCGACTCAAAGCGGGATTCGTGGCTTGTGCGGCCGTCGCCGCAATGGCTTGTGCGCTGCCGACGGCGGGCGCGGAGGAATCGGTGTCTGCCGGCAGTGCGCAGCCGGCGAAGCCGATCCCGGCCCTGCTCGTGGCCCATCCGGAGCGGTCCGTGATGTTCGACGTCAAGCGGACCGGCAGCCATTTCGTGGCGGTCGGCGCGCATGGGGTGATCCTGCGCTCGGCGGACGGCGAGCGCTGGCAGCAGATCGCCAGCCCCGTCGACACCGCGCTTACATGGGTTTCATTTGCCGGCGGATCGGACGGCTGGGCGGTCGGTCACGACGCGGTGATTCTTCATACCGCGGACGGAGGGGACAGCTGGTCGCTGCAGAATTTCCAGCCGTCGCTGGATTCGCCGATCTTTTCCGTCGTGGCCCTGGACGCGAAGACCGCGATCGCCGTCGGTGCATTCGGTCTCCTCAAGCGGACGGCCGACGGCGGCGAACACTGGTCGGATGTCGAGGCGCCGGAGCTCACGACCGGCAAATATCACCTGTTCGCCGTCACGCGCCTTCGCGACGGAAAACTGTTCGCGGTCGGCGAAGCCGGGCTCATGGGGGTATCGGACGACACCGGACAGAGCTGGAAGAAGCTGGATGCGATCTACGATGGTCCGCTCTTCGGCGTATTGCCGTGGCGAGAGCATGGCGCTGTCGCTTACGGTCTGCTGGGCAATATCTATATGACCGACGACGTCGTCTCGGGCCCATGGAAAAAGCTGGACGGTGGCCCGGAATCCTCGATCTTCGGCGGCATGACGCTCGACGACGGAGGCGTGCTGCTGGTCGGCGCAAACGGAACCGAGATTCACATTGCCGCGGACGGGCATCTGCTCGACGGCACGGCGCACGGCCAGTCCGACGGGTCGGGGACGTGGACGTCCGTCGCTGCAACGCCGTCCGGTCTCGTACTGGCGGGCGAGCCGGGTCTTGTCGATCAGAAGGAATAGCTTTCGTCGCAGGCGGCATGAGCGTTTGCGGTGTCGCCCGAGCCTTTCATGCGCCGGCGGATGGCTTGAAGCGAATGGCAACGTCGGCGCGATGCGCGGTTCGTGGAAGCATGGCGCGGCAGGTATCCGCGCAGTTCGAGACTTGTCGGGCTGCTGCTGTCCCGGATATCGGGAATCTGTGCGGGAAGCCGCCGATGGCGGTGCGGAGGATCGATGAATTTTTACAGGCGCATCGCCGGGAGCCGCGTCTATCTGCTGGTTCTCATGGACCTGGAGATACAACGGGCGCAGGATCGGGGGACGTGTTCCAGAATGGGACAGCGATCGCGTCAGCTGCGCGACGACAGAAGCGTCAACGGCGGAAGCGGAGCCTGATCCGCCCGACGACGGGACGGCGCGGGCCGTGTCGCACGGCGTGGGGAAATCGAGGAGAAATGTGATGAGTCAGACGCTGGAAAAGGAATACGACTACGTCGTGATTGGCGGCGGCTCGGCCGGGTGCGTGATGGCAAGCCGTCTGACGGAGACCCCTGAGACTTCGGTCTGCCTGCTGGAGTCGGGCGGGAGCGGCGACAACGTGTTCGTCAACGTTCCTGTCTGCACGGTCGCGATGATGCCCACGAAAATCGGCAATTGGGCCTTCGAGACGCAGCCGCAGGCCGGCCTCAACGGGCGTCGGGGCTATCAGCCGCGCGGGAAGAATCTCGGTGGTTCGTCTGCGATGAACGCGATGGTCTACATCCGCGGTCATCAGTCGGACTACGATCGCTGGAGCGCGCTGGGAAATGCCGGCTGGTCGTATCGGGAGGTGCTGCCGTACTTCATTCGAAACGAAGGCAACGAGCGGATTCGCAATCGATGGCATGGCAATGAGGGGCCCCTGAACGTCGCCGATGTATGTACCGACAATCCGGTCCACGCTCGTTATCTGGAAGCGGCTCGACAGGTCGGGTTCCGGATCACCGACGATTTCAACGGCGCCGACCAGGAGGGTGTCGGTATCTACCAGGTGACCCAGAAGGATGGGCGGCGGTGCAGCGCGGCGCGCGCCTACCTGTTTCCGCATCTGGGCAGGCGGCGGAACCTGGCGGCCTTCACCGGCGCGCACACGCAGAAAATTCTCTTCGAAGGCCGTCGTGCGATCGGCGTCTCGGTCCGGCTGAACGGCGTCGAACACGTGGTTCGGGCACGGCGCGAGGTGATCGTCTCGGCCGGTGCCTTCCAGTCGCCGCAACTCCTGATGCTTTCCGGTATCGGCGATCGTGAAGAATTGCAGCGTCACGGCATTCCCGTGGTGCACCATCTGCCGGGTGTCGGCCGGAACCTCCAGGATCATCCGGACTTCGTCTTCGGGTATCGAAGCACGTATCGCTATGCGATGGGTCTTTCGTTGATGGGCGCGCTGAGGATGATTCGCGAATTCTTCCGGTTCCGGCGTGCGGGCCGCGGTGCCTTTTCGTCCAATTTCGCGGAAGGCGGCGGTTTCCTGAAGACCCGGCCGGAACTGCCGGCGCCCGACGTGCAGTTGCATTTCGTCGTCGCGCTCGTCGACGACCATGCGCGCAAACTGCATCTCGGGCACGGCATCTCGTGTCACGTCTGCCTGCTGAGGCCGCGCAGCACCGGCAGCGTCCGCCTGCGTTCGGCCGACGCTGCCGACGCGCCGCTGATCGATCCGGCGTTCCTGAAGGATCCCCGTGATCTGCAGGATCTGGTGGAAGGATTCAAGCTGACGCGCAGGCTGATGGAAGCGCCCGCGCTGTCCGGCGTCGTCGGCAAGGATCTGTTCACCGCCGGCGTGAAGACCGACCAGCAGATCGCCGACGTGATCCGCGCCCGGGCCGATTCCGTCTATCACCCGGTCGGTACCTGCAAGATGGGGATCGACGAGATGGCGGTCGTCGATCCGCAGCTGCGCGTCCACGGTTGCGAGGCGCTGCGCGTCGTCGACGCTTCGATCATGCCGACGCTCATCGGCGGCAACACCAATGCTCCCGCGATGATGATCGCCGAAAAAGCGGTCGACATGATCCTGGGGCGGATGCCGGTGGCCGCGGAGGCGCCGTCGCCGGTCGCGGAATCGTGCGAGCTCGGAGCGGCGACCGCCTGAACCGGTTCGCACGCGCATCTGCGGGAGCGTCATTGAGAGGCATGGAGCGTCAAACACTGGAAGCACTCCGCGTCCAATCCGGGACAGGCTCGTGTCTCCCGCCCTCTCCTTGGTGGGAGGGCGTTCGTCCCCGGATCACATCCGGGGACCTTTTTCTGTCGGGCGCAACAAAATGAATCGACCGCCCGCCCCGCAGCGGAGCGCGGGCAGGTCCGGAAGGCGGCTACCGGGTTCCCGCTGACCGCTTCCGTTGCTCGGGCTTCGCCTGCCGCTGCGGTCCTCTCTCGATGGGCGCCGAGATTTGCGCGATGAGCTTGCGTGCCGCTTCGACGTAGGGACGCAGCGAGGGATCCGAGGCGTCGGCCTTGTCGACGAAGAGGGTCAGTGTGTCGAAAGACTTCGAGCGATTTCCGCTTTCCCACAGCGCGACGGCTTTCAGATACAGGCCGAAGGTCCAGCCCGCATCCTCCTGCAGCAGGCCGTTCACCAATTGCAGGGCGCGCACCGGGTCGCGATGGCCGAACGTGACGATCCCTGCCAGCATGCGGCGATCCGCCTGAAGGTTTCGTGCGTTGCCGGCGTCGAGCTTGATGACGGCCTGGAGCTGCTCCTCGGCCCTGGCCGGCTCACGCTTGAGCGCATATGCATTGGCCAGATCGATATGGGCGTCGCGGTTGTCGCCATCCAGCGAAAGCGCGTGTCGCAGGTCACTGATCCCGAGATCGGCGCCGGCGGCGCCGAAGACGCGTGTCCAGGAAAATCCGCGGTTGATCCAGGCATCGATCTCGCCGGGGTCGAAGCGCGCCACCTGCGACCAGTATGCGAGCGACGCGGCGGGTTCTTTCCGCCACGTGGTTCTGGCAATTCTTTCCGCATAGGAAACGTCCGGCCCGAGCCGGAAGGCGCGTTCGAGGACGGGCAGAAGCCGTTGCCGCGTCGCGTCGTCGCTGCCGCGCATCCGTTCGTATGCCGCGTATCCGACCGGGTAGGAGCGCACCCGGGCGAGCAGCGGATTGTCTCGGACATGCAGATTGGCGAGCCGGGCAATGGCGCGCAGCTGCTTGATCGAGCCGCCCCATTTGGGCTGGGCACTGTAAGAGAGTGCCAGATAGACGGTGCAGTTGCGCGGCGCGATCTCCAGGGCGGACTGCACCGCCGCAGCTCCCTGTTCCCGGAAGTCACCGTCCAGCTGTGCGGCATTCATCAGGCCGACGTAGGTCGAAATCATCTTCGGCTGGCGCGATGCGACGGTACTCAGGTCGGAGACGGCGAGCTTCAGATTTTCCCGCATGCCGCGCATCTGCGCATCGGACATGTTGCGTGCCCAGCCCGTGCCGCGAGCTTTTTCTGCGAGGCCCAGATAGGCGAAGCCGCGGGCGGCGAGGGCGTATGGGCTGTCCGGGGTCCGCTTCAGCCATTCCTGCGCCGCGGTCAGGCCGCGCCCGTCGGCGGATTCGACGGAGCGGTACGAGAAGATCGTCCGATCGCGCTGAAAGGGATCGCGTGCGATGGCGGCCACCATGCCGGCAAACCGCGCGTCCAGATCGCCAGCCTGGCCGGCCTTCAGCGCAGCCTCGATGGCGGCCAGCTTCGGCGTGCTGTCGTCATGGATCTGCTCGCAATAGGCCTTCGCCAGTCCGTCCGGCCACATCGACTTCAGCGGCGGCGGGTGCGCAATGCACCGCGCCAGCGCGTCCGGCTGCTGCTCGGCAGCAACGATTCGCTCGATGTGATAACGCCACTGCGACGGAATCCGCGAATAATCAAGCGTCGTCGTCGGTGCCTGTGCTTCCGTCCGCATGGCGCACAGACACAGGACGGCAGACAGCAGGATCGACGCCCGGTGAAGAGAGCGGTGCCCGATCGGGCGGCCACGTGGCTTGAGGCTCATCACGATCACCATGGGCGACAAGAGGCACGAAGCGCGCCAAGCATCGATTTGCTGCATCGGCGGCGGCCCGAGCGGCAGTGCCGATATGCGCGGATGCGCTTGCGCGGGAGAACTTCGGTCACCCGAACCGACGGCGCGGGTTTGATGCCACTATCGGCCCCATTTCGCCGATCCGGCGAAGGATGCGGGCGGACGGACCGTCTTGCACAATCACCGGCTGCCGCCGCCACGCTCCCTGCTGACCTTGGCGCCGGCATCCTGCGCGAGATTGTCGATCATGATCATCAAGGCACGCCGCGTCGTGTCGACGTCGGCAGCCGACAAGCTCCGGAGAGCAATGGTGTTGTCGATTCGGGGGAAGCCCATCGTTCTTCGCAGGGATAAAGTGAAGTCGCTGCGATAGCGATTCGGACGTCGCTGTTACCTTCGACTTCGGGCGCGAAATGGGTGCAGCGCTTGCCGCATGCCGAACCGGCCACCATGTGCGGAGCCGGCTACGCTGCGAGTCTCACGCCCGGCTCCGGCCAATAATGAAGCGCTGGCGCGCTTTCTGGCGGCACTGGAGCGTTAAGTGATGCTCTGGGGCGCTGAATTTCATTCGGCACCCCCAAAATTGGGGTTGAGGCTTCGCTCCCCGATCCTGGACGCTATGCCCGGACACGCCGCAACGCCGGGACGCGACGCCGGATGTCCGAGGAACTCGACCCGCCACACACGGGGTTTGGTAACGGGAGACGCCCCTGCGCAACCGAGGAGCCGGTTCATGCAGCGGACGTACTGTTCAAGACGTTTCGCGCGCAGCGGCGGCCGGATCTGAAATCCACACCTCCGACGGCGGGTGTCCCGGCTCGAGCAGGCCGATGTTGCCGGCACCTCGCTTGCCGATGCGACGCTGGCATTGGTCCCGGATGGGTCGAGACATGACACTGTCTTCGGGGTTCATCAATGAGATTCTGGGTTGCACCGTTTCTGCTGCTGGCGGCGCCGCTGGCGCAGGCTGACGATTCCATTCTGCGTGTCGACTGCATGGAGCAGACCGAGGGGGCCAAGGTCTACCTCGACGACGAATACCGCTTCGACTGCTCGGACTATCGCAAGGAGCCGATCGGGGTGGCGGCCGGGACGCACACGCTGCGCGTGGTCAAGCCGATCGACGATGAACACGAACAGATCTTCACACAGACGCTGACGCTCGCTACCGGCGTGCCGCAGCGCGTGCGCGTGACGCTGCCGGCGGCGACGCTGACCGCCTACGGCGTTGAAATGAAGCAGAAGCGCGAGGAAGCGGCGCGCCTTGCGCAGGAGCAGGAGCGCCAGCGCAAGCTCCAGCTTGCGGTCGAGTCCGATCAGAACAAAGCCGCCAGCGGTGACATCGGCGCCATGCGCAGCCTGGCCAGCCGCTACACCGACGGTAACGGCGTCGCTGCCGATGCAGAGCTGGCCAAGCAGTGGCAGCAGAAGGCCGATGCCGCGCAGAAGGAGAAGGACCGTCAGAAGAAGCTCGCCGCGCTGCAGCAGCGGCTCGACGAAAACGATTACTTTCACTACGTGCGCCTGACGCCGTGGATGCTGGAGAACCGGCTCACCGAAGGGGCTTCGACCTATGTCACGTTGCTGCCGTTCGCGACGGTCATGGATCTGATCAGCGTGCCGACCGTCTACAGCACGCGTCGCGATATCTACAAGAACATGGAAGAGCTGGAGACGCATGCCGCGCGGTGGGCCAATCCATCGGCGCTGGTCGGCAAAGCCTACGCCGACAAGTGACGCGCGGGGCGGTATCGTGATGCGCCGCTTCGCCGGCCTCCTGGCCTTATTGGCATTGGCCGGATGTTCGACCTGGCAGCCAGCGGCGGCGCCATCGCGCGCCGTTGCGGGCTGTGCCTCGGCGGCAGAACTGTTGGCATGGCCGGCCACGCCGGATGGCATGCGTGTGCTGCTGCAGCCGCAGGCACGTGCCTGCTCATCGTCGGCGCCAGCAGGGGCGAGCATGGCTGCTGACGAACAAGCCGATCGGCTCTACGCGGCTATCATGCAGGTCGATGCGCTACAGCCGGACGCACGCTTCGATCAGGTCGAGCAACTCGTCGCCGGTGATGCGCCGCACGATCGCGCCGCCTATGCGCGCGAACTTGCCGGCTTTCTGAGCGTGGCGGACTACCCGTGCCGGCATCCGGCGTATGCGTACTACTTCGCTCAGCGCTACGGCAGCAGCGTCAGCTATGGTGCGTGCAGCGACAGCGTCCCGTTCTTCCTGTTTGATCGCAAGCAGGGTGGGCGGCTGGTGCATATCCGTCCGGACCACGTCAGCAGCATTCACGTGATGTTCTCGTCCGGCGGCGACAGCCTGGCGTCGCGTTTTGGCCATGTGTCGCTGCGCTTGATCGTCTGTCCGGACGGGCCGGTCACGGCCGAACGCTGCGAGCGCAATCTGTTCGAGCACGTGGTGCTCGGCTACATGGCGCGTGTCGATGGCCTGCAGATCAACCCGCTCAAGGGCATGGTCGGCGGCTATGCCGCACGTCTGCAAGGCATGAGCTTCATGGAGGCGTATCGCGCCAACACATTGCTGGACGACCGCAATCTGTATTCCGTGCCGTTGAAGATGGATCATGCGCAGGTCGAACAGATCGTTCGCGAGCTGTCCGAAGTGCACTGGCGCTATCGGGGCGACTACCGGTTCTTCACCAACAACTGCGCGACGCTGCTGCAGGACGCGTTGGCTCAGATGGTGGCCGGCTACGCCAGCGACGACGAGTTGGCGCGCGGCTATCTGCGCCCCGACACCTTCTTTGCCGCGCTGCGCCACAGCCCGCTGGTCGACGCACGCTGGCTCGACAAGCCGGCCGAAGCCGAGGCGCGCGGCTATTACTTTCCGAGCAACCGACCGTACTACCGGCAGGCGCGTGAGCTGATTGCGGCGGCGTCGCAGGATTCGCCAGCGGCGACGCTCGACCAATATGCCTCGACACCGGCCAAACTGCGGCTACAGAACATTCTTTCCGATGTGCGTCTAAAGGAGGCGTTCGCCAAGGACGCCCATGTACTCGACGCGCAGATACTGCTCGAGGAGTACACGCTGATGCAGCTGCAGAGCATGCTGACGCAGCGCACGATCGAGCTGCTGTCCAGGCATGACGTCGTCGCCGGGCTGTCGGACCTGGCGGCGGATTTAGGGCCGGCGCCGGAACGTGAATTCTTCACGCAGTGCTATCTCGAACCGCTGGCAGCGTTGCATCGGCAGCTGCCACGCGCCGACGGCATTCCGGACGACGCTTTTCTCGACGCGCACTACCGGCAGGCCGTCGACTGCAATGACATCGGTGAGCGCCTGAAAGTGTCCGGCTTGGTCGCTGCGCGCATGCAGCAGATCGAGCCGGGCTTTATCGCCTTGCGTGACATCGGTCGCCAGATCGATCTGACGCTGGCCAATATCTCGATGCTCAAGGGGTTGATGTGAACGCAAGGACGATGTTTTCTGTGGCGCTGGTCGCAGCCACGCTGGCTGTGCATGCCGCGCTCGCCGACACCGAGCCCGCCACTGCCGAACCGCAGGCCCAGGACGGGCAGCAGAACATGCTGCAACTGCTCGACCAGCTCGATCAGCTCGACAAGACGGACCGCAGCGACTTCGATGCCGCGATCGAGCGTGTCTACCAGTGCTCGGACAAGGAAGATTTCAAGTGCGCCGATCAGCAGCTCAAGCGGGCCGGCGCGCTGGTCTACGACGATGCCGCCAAGCAATCGCTGGCGCAGGCGTCGAAGTATCGCAGCGAGCGGTATCAGTTCATGAAGGACGAGAAAGAGCGGGTGGCGATGCAGGAGCGCATGAGTGAGTGCTCCGACAGCTGTCCAATCTCTCGCGAATACAAGCAGTGCGTCAACGGAAACCGCTCGCCGCACAGCTGCGACGAACCGCAGCAGCAGTATCAGGGGCCGAGCACGCTGGACATGCTCAATTCCGCCCTGATCGGCATGAAGCAGAACATGGAGCAATCGTTCGCGCAGCAGCAGGCGCAGCTCAAGCAGCAACAACAGATGCTTGCCGAGCAGCGGCGTCAGCGCGAGCAGGCCCAGGAGGAGCGTCGCCGGCAGATTGAACGCCAGCGTCAGCAGCAGACCGCTGCCGCCGAACAGCAGGAAGCCGAACTCAAACGCATGCGCGAGCAGCAGGAGTTGGCGCGCCGGCGTGCTGAGGAAAAGCAGAAGCGTGAGTTGGCCGCCCGGCAGGTGCGTGAGGCCCGAGAACGTGAGCAACAGGCGCGAGAACTCGCACGGCAGCAGCAGGAGGCCGAGAAGGAGCAGCGCAAAGCGAACTATCTGGCGCAGCTCAAACAGGGTGCCCGCTTGCGGGGCATGAGCTGTTATGGCGGAAAGTACGTTGCTGGAGCGCTGCCGAAGATTCGTCCGACCGAGGTCGAGTGTGTCGACGTGCACTTCACGGTGCAGTGTCCCAACAGCAGCACAATCGTTCACCGAGGCGTCCTGCACAATATCGTCAGCAACGGCGAGGCCAGTTGCTACGGCGATTCGGCCGAAGTGCCGAAGACGCTCGCCTGCGATGCGGAAGATTTTGTCGTTCGTGCCGCCGAGGTTACGGGGTGCCAACTCTAGGCGTCGGAAGTGTCCGTCTCGAGACCCGAGACTTCAGAGGTATGGGGAGGATGGCTGCGTAGGCGGTGGATCGTGGAGGATCGGCGGTGGCGGCGTGGATCGTCTCGGGCATCCATAGGCTGCGCTGGCGTCTGCGCGATCGTGTTGCGCTTCGGCACCACGCACGGAGTGAAAGCGATACCGTAGCGAGCGTGCACGCGCTCCACTGTGCCTGCGCGCTGTTGGCGCCAGCGTTGTCAGCGTTCTGCGACGCGGCATGCGGTTCACCGCCGATCTCCCTATTGCTAGCGGCCCGAGGTGGAGAGATCGATGCTTTGGGGTTTTCTCGTGCTCGTGCCACAAACAGCACCGGCGTGCTATCGGCCAGCGATGAGTGTGGGCGGCGTGTGAGTGCTGCCATCCTGCTGCGCTTTTTGCAGACGCTCCGCGGCTGACATGAGCGCAGGCCCCTGTAAGCCGATGCCGATAGCGGTCGAGCACGGCACGCGGCATGATCATGGCTAGGCCGGCGGGACGGTAAGTCGAGCGGCCTCGGATAGATCTGGCCGGACTCGTCGCAGAGATGGTCAGGCCGATCGGGAAGAGGGGGAGCCCCCATGTTCGATTCGTTGCAGGTACGTCGTCGTTACGCGGTCGGGGATCAGCTGCGCCTGTCGCCGGGGTTGCGGATGCAGGTGCGGCGATGGGCCGAGCAGGAACATGCCGTGACGCGGCGCCTGCTGGCGGCGATCACGCGTGAGTTCCCGAGTACGCAATGCTGCGCAATACCGTCCATGGCGAGCAGCTGCGACGGCATTGCAACATGGCGATCCTGACGTGGTATCACGCGCTGCTCAGCGGGCGCAGTTTTACCGTAGTGGATCTGCGGCAAGTGGCGCGCATGGGCGCAGAAAAATACCGGATCGGTGCATCGCTCGGCGCCCTGATGCAGGCGATTCGCGTGGGCGCCGCCTTCTGTTGGAATGATCTGCTCGAACTCGGGCGGCGCGATCCGGCGCTGACCGATGAAGTCTTCTACGAAATTTCCAGCTTCTTTCTCTACCACTTCGATCTGATGAGCGAGGCAGTGATGCGCGGCTATATGGTCGAGCAATCCGCCGCGCTCGAAGAACGGACACGCGGACCGCAGCGGTTTGCTGATCAGGCGCATGTCGGTCAACGTTTGTCGCGGCGCGAGTTCGATGTGCTCCGCCTGTTGCAGCAGGGGCTGTCGAACCGCCAGATCGCCGTAGCGATTCACGTTTCAGAAGATACAGTGAAGTATCATCTGCGGAATATCTACGGCAAGCTTGGTGTGCACCGCCGCACCGAAGCGATCGCCAACGCGCATCGTGCGACGCTTTGAGAAGCTTCCCCAGATTGTGACGCCCGAATCGGGCGGGAGGGTGTAGGAGGACTTCCAGGTGGCGGCTGCCCGAACCCGCAGCCAGCATCGGTCCCTGGTTCTGGTTTGTCTTCGGGCAGCTTCGAGTGATGCCGATCGGGTGCCCTTCGCCGCGCGCTGATCAAGCCGCCCGAGTCCGAAGCCTCCGGTGCAGCGCTCGGGTTCGATATTTTCCGTTCACGCCGTCGGCGGCGTGATACGGTACTTCCACGCCTCAGCGCAGTTGAACGAAACAGAATCGCTCGATCATCCTGAGCAAGTTCTTCTGGTTCAGGCCGTTCGTCTTCGAGAGCACGCTTTTCATCTGCTTGCGCACGGTATCAAGCGCCACACCGCGGGTTTCGGCGTGCTCTGCCAGACTGATGCCGCTGACCAATGCCCCGAGCGTATCGGTTTCGCTCGGCGTCAGTGAAAACAGGCCGGCGAATTTTTGAATCTCGTATTCGTTCGGCGGCGCCTCATTGAACAATGGCACGATCTGCACCATCAGCATCGAAAGCGCGGCGCCGAGCCCGGGAATTGGAGAAAAGCGGACGCCGTACTGATTGCCGGCCCGGTCTTCCATCAGGGCGACGCTTTCCTCGCTGCCCTGCATGGAGCCCAGCGCGGCAAGTGCCATATTGAGCACTCGATTCGCTGTGGCCTCGCGGAACACTAATCTGCCATGTCGAAGTGACACCAGCCGCGTCTGCACCAGATCCTCGGCGAAGCCATTCGTGCGCAAGACCTTGCCTTCGATCGACAGCACCACCAGCGCACGCCCACGGCGCGACAGCAGATCTTCAAGCGCTACAAGCTGCCCTTTGGCGCGTTGCATCTCAATGCACAGACGAAGCGCTTGACGGACATGCGGGAACGCGCGCTCGAGCAGGGCGATGCTCCCTTTCTCGAACGGTGCAAGCGATGGGGTCGAAAAGCCCAGCCAGCTGACGTGTCCATCCAGCCCGAGTTGTGCGCCGGTGACGTTGAACAGGCCCAGGGGACGAAAGCATTCCTGATAGACAACGCTGGCTTCCCGCTCTTCGTCGGACCAGAGCATGTCGCCATGCAGAATTTTCCCGACCGGCGCGTCCATGATGCGAGGGATGCGGATGTCCTGAGGGAAATAATCGTTGCAATATGCCTCGTGGAGGTCGAGGTCACGCGAATGGACTGCAACAGCATCCGCCCCGGACGAGAGGTTATTGGCGTAAAAATGAATGTACTGGCCGCCGATCAGAGCGTTGAGCGCGTGCAGTGCACCTTCCCATTTCTCCGGATCGACGCCGGCCTCGTATATCCGCAGCAGAATCGAGTCGAAATCGTCAATCATCGCCGGCTCCCCGCCCCTTGCTTGACCTGCAAGATACCGGCCACGATCGGGTGAGGCGGTGACGCCCGTCAAGACGCCTTCAAGACAAGACGGGCATTGGCGAGAAGTGAGCCAATCCTGGCGCGGCAGGCGGCGGTGCCGTTTTCGTGGCTCTGCTGCTTGCGATATCTGCTGGCTTCTTTGAGGAAATCCAATGTTTCCATTGTCTTCCCGGAACCGGGTTTTGAACCTTGGGGCCGAGACGGGATGTCGGTGCGGACCTGTCGTTGTGGCTGCGCAAGGACCGGACGCCCGGTTCGGGTCGAAAGGCGGCACTTACGTCCGCCCGCCGAAAACTTCAGCGTTGCAGCTGATCGGTTTCGCTGCGCGCCTGCATCGTGTTACCCGGCGTTGCACACTCGCCGATTGTGTTGTCTGCGCGGAAACGGCTCGTCATCCCTGGCGTCGACCGACAGGCGATCCAGTTGACATCCGTGCCGGCCGCTTTCGCGTCGTGTAACTGCACCGGCATTTGCGTACGCGGTGCGAGCACCTGCATGGTCGGCACCTGTGTGTCGGCGGCGCCACAGGCACGCGGTCCTGCGGCGGGGTCATCGACGCAGTACGACACGACGACGGGGTAGTCGCAGCGATTGAACAGCGTTGCCGTTGCCTGGTCGCCATGCAGCAGGCGGTATCGCGTGTGCAGGGCGATGCAATGGTCGTCACCTGCGGAGATCATGCCACGGGTGGGCGTGCCGGCTGCATCTGTGCTGCCGTCGGCAAAGGCCAGGTTGCTGATCGCGCACAACGGCAGCAGCAACATCGCCGTCATTGCCGATTTCAGTGTCATCGATGTTGCGTATTTCATAGCGATTCCCCTCTCGTGGTACGGGTGCGGCGCGCAAAGCGGCGACGCAGATTCCTGAATGCGATCTGCCGGTGACTCGGCATGACGCCCGATGGCGGCGCGTGCCGCATCAATCAGATGCGGCAGCTGCTACGGATAGATGCAGCAGGGGTGCGAGAGGTTTAGTGGCGCTCGACGGCCGGTGCGGGAGAAGCGCTCCCGAATTCAATACGACCAAGAAAGATATCGAGGAACTGCCTCGGATCAGCGTGGATTCCATCGAGATAGTCGAGGACATCCATCAGGTCCATGCGCACGACGCCACGTTCGAGTTTCGACAGCACGCTCTGACTGGTGCCCATGCGCTTGGCAAGCTCAACCTGCGTGACATCGGCTTCGTTGCGAAGCTCGATCAGCAGATCAATCAGCGTCCGGTATTCCGGTGCGTACCGCGATTTTCGTGATCTCGGCATAGCCTTGCCCGTCCAGGGCAGGCCAAGCTATAGTCCAAACGAGAATATGAAAAACAGGACTATTTGTCGGTATTAGGCAGGTGCGACCGACCAGGTTGGGGGCTACATGGACGTTAATGAACACCCATCATCGGGTGCGGTCATCAGGACGAATGCGGTCAGCCTGGCCTCGCAGGTCATGCTGTGCATCGAGACGGACGAAGGCGCGCTTCACGTCTTCACGCTCGATACCGCTCGAACGGTCTCGTTGATCGGTCAACTCGAAGCGGCCTATTGCCGGCAGTTCCTGCTTTCGATTGGTGGTCGGAACTCGTCGCGATCACCACCCAGCGACTGAAGGACCTTCGAGCGGCCAACTCTCATGCCGAAGCAGGGCTCCGTGAAATGGCTTGCCGTATGGGTATCGTGAATCAGGGCGACATCCTGCTTGTCCCCATCGCTCAAATTCCTGAAGGATGCCGAGAAATTCCATCAGACGGTGGGCACATCGTGCTCGTCATCGATGAGGCTACGGGACATTCGTACTCCATAGTCCCAACCGTTGGGACTGTTGAGTCCAGGCCTCGGCTATTCGCTGGGGCTGATGGCATGCGATACTTCGAAGTCCCAAGTGCATCGACCCTCACGCACAAGGAATACCCAACGGAGCCCGTTCCTCGTGGGTGCTACAAAATTCCCATCGTGACGCGCATTACGGAATACGATCCGAAGTACCGAGGACTTGGGCTCGTGATGAGTCCACGATTGGCGTACGGCATTAGGCATCTGACCTTTTCGAGCTGACGCCAGTCGAACGGTCCCATCTGGGGCAGTTCCTACTTCGATTGATGATTGGAACTCGTGGTAATCGCCATTCATGAATCTGACTGAGGGCCAAATCCGATGAGGGTCAGGTCTTCTGTATCTCCGATCGGAGATAAGTGATTTCGGGATGTTTATAAGGAACCCTCCAATTCACTTGGCCCCTGCTCACGTGACTGTCAGAGCATCTCTGATATCGAGACTGTCGAACGATCCACGATTCACTTGTCCAAATCTGCTCTGCTCTGCTCTGCTCTGCTCTGCTCTGCTCTGCTCTGCTCTGCTCTGCTCTGCTGTGTGGGATGTGCCATGGGGAATATTCGGACGCCTCACGAGGAGTGGGGGCAGGCACTCAAGACAGTAGGAGAACCCCCTGAGGCAAAAGCGACTGGATTGCGGCATGCTTAGGCGCAGTTACTGTCGTGTATATGCGGCCGTATTGAGGGGTGAGGTGGCCTGACGTGATGAACCGCAAGGAATACACAGCTGTGCTCATTGAGCACTTCACCGGCTTCGTTCTTGACGGAGTTGTTGCTAAAGACACTGCGGTGCTTGCAAATTTAACGCACTGTCAGTGCGAAGTTGACCTTGAAAGCACTCCTCCTGTAATCAGGTTTTCGCTTTCAAATCTGTTCAATGCAGTTTGGCGCCACGGGCGCGCCGTCGGGCTTGACCTGCCCCGGGATTCCAATTGGGGTAAGGACTTCGCGCAATTTTGCCGTAGCTTGATGTATCCATGGCCAAATGAAAGCTTTGAGCGTCGCGGTTATCGCTTGTATGTCCTACATAGGAGCAGCAGCCACGTGAAATGCAGGTACGAGCTTTCAGTTACAGGATAATCATTCCAGCCGATATCGAATCACTGTGCATGTTTGACGCTGCCGAGTTCGAGCGTCGGGGCGGCGGCCGATGTGCGGTCGAGACACTGCCGATCATGGCCAGCCGGATACGGCCGGCGATCATGCTTGAAATGAGATTTACCGCATCGGCGCCCGCCTGAATTACAATAGCCGTCCACAGCGCGGGTGTAGTTCAATGGTAGAACTTCGGCTTCCCAAGCCGATAGCGTGGGTTCGATTCCCATCACCCGCTCCATCTTCCTGGTTCGGCGGCGCCCGGCGCGGCCGGCCGCGACCTTCCGGAAAGCCATGTCCGCTCCTGCTTCCGATGCCCTGCTGATCGCCGGCAAGGCGTACCACTCCCGTCTGCTGGTCGGTACCGGCAAGTACAAGGATCACGACGAGACGCGCCGCGCGATCGTCGCCAGCGGCTCGCAGATCGTCACCGTTGCGGTGCGCCGCGTGAACATTGGCCAGAACGCCGGCGAGCCGAATCTGCTCGACGTGCTGCCGCCCGAGCAGTTCACGATCCTGCCGAACACCGCCGGCTGCTACACCGCCGAGGACGCGGTACGTACCTGTCAGCTGGCGCGCGAGCTGCTCGATGGCCACAAGCTGGTCAAGCTCGAGGTGCTGGGCGATGCGCAGACGCTGTATCCGGACGTGCCGGCGACGCTGGCAGCCGCCGAGACGCTGGTCAAGGACGGCTTCGACGTCATGGTCTACACCAGCGACGATCCGATCATCTGCAAGCGCCTCGAGGAAATGGGCTGCGTGGCGGTGATGCCGCTGGCGGCGCCGATCGGTTCCGGGCTCGGCATCCAGAACAAGTACAACCTGCTGACGATCATCGAGAACGCCGAGGTGCCGATCATCGTCGACGCTGGCGTCGGCACCGCCAGCGACGCGGCGATCGCGATGGAGCTGGGCTGCGACGGCGTGCTGATGAACACGGCGATCGCCGAGGCCAAGAATCCGGTGCTGATGGCCGGCGCGATGAAGAAGGCGATCGAGGCCGGCCGCGAGGCGCGGCTGGCCGGGCGTATGCCGCGCCGCCGCTTCGCCAGCGCGTCGTCGCCGATCGAAGGTCTGCCGTTCTGAGCGGCACCTCGCCCGGTATTGCGCAATGACGCTTTATACGCCGCGTCCGTTCGAGGGGCGTGAGCGGGCGCTGGCACTGAAGCTGGTGGCCGATCAGCCATTCGCGACGTTGATCACCAACGTCGATGCGAGTGAGCCGCTGGTCACGCACCTGCCGTTGGAGTGGCGGGAAGACGCGCTGTGGGGGCATATGGCGCGCGCGAACCCGCACTGGCAGCGCTTTGCCGAGGGGCGCACGGTGGCGATATTTCATGGTCCGCACGCCTACGTGTCGCCGCGCTGGTATGCCGAGCCGGAACGACATGTGCCGACCTGGAACTACGCGGTCGTGCACATGGCTGTCCGTCCGGAGCTGCTCGGCGAGGCCGCGGCGCGCGAGCTGCTGATGGCGACGGTGGTGCGTTACGACCCGGAATTCACCACAGCGCCCGAGCGGCTGGACGCGTTGCTGCCGTACATCGTCGCGTTCCGAATGCCGATCGAGCGGATCGACGCCAAGTTCAAGATGAGCCAGAACCGCACGCCGGCCGATCGTGCGGGCGTCATCGCCGCCCTCGCCGTTGGCGATGGGCAGGAGCGCGCGGTGGCCGACTGGATGCAGAAGCATGACCATGACTGAGACCGCTGAACAGCCGGATGTGCCGTTTCGCCGTGAGATTCGCTCGTTCGTGCGCCGTGAAGGACGCATGACCGATGCGCAGAAGCGCGCCCTCGATGATCTGTGGCCGCAGTACGGCGTCGAGATGCCGGCCGCGCCGCTCGACCTGACTGCGCTGTTCGGCCGCGATGCGCCGCGCGTATTCGAGATCGGCTTCGGCATGGGCGATTACCTGCATAGCCGCGTCGTCGCCGAGCCGCAGCGCGACTTCTTCGGCGTCGAGGTCCATCGTCCCGGTGTCGGCCGTCTGCTGCATCGGGTTGCGAGCGCCGGTGCGCGCAATCTGCGCGTCGCCTGCGACGACGCCGTTGTCCTGCTGCGTGACGGTATCCCGGACGCTGCGCTCGACGAGATCGTCATTCAGTTTCCAGACCCCTGGCACAAGGCACGGCACAACAAGCGACGCCTGATCCAGCCGGCGTTCGCGGCGCTGGCGGTGCGCAAGCTCAAGCCGGACGGCTTGTTGTCGCTGGCGACCGACTGGGCACCGTATGCCGAGCACATGCTCGACGTGCTCAACGCCGAACCGGGTCTGCGCAACCTCAGCGAAACCGGCACTTATGTGCCGCGTCCGGCGACACGGCTGAAGACCAAATTCGAGGCGCGTGGCGAGCGGCTCGGGCACGAGGTCTTCGACCTCGCGTTCGCGCGCCGCTGAGCCAGTGACGGCGCGGACATTCCCGCGCCATCGAGAAACGGCTACTCTGGATCGTCATGTCCGCAAAACATCCGATCATCGGCATTACCGGCGCCAGCGGGGCGGGAACCAGCACCGCCGTGCGAGCGCTGATGCACCTGTTCGACGAGCTTGGCCTGCGCGGCGCGCTGGTCGAGGGCGATGCGTTCCATGCCTACGATCGGGCGCAATTGCGGCAGACGCTGGAGCGGGCGCGCATCCGTAGCGAGAGTTTCTCGCTGTTCTCGCCAGGCGCGAACCTGCTCGAGCGCTTGGAAGGTCTGCTGCGCGAATACGGCGAACGTGGTACCGGCATGACGCGCCACTACCTGCACAGCGACGAGGAAGCGCAGGAAGCGGGCCTGGCGGCGGGGACGTTCACGCCATGGCGACGGCTGCCGGCGGACACTGATCTGCTGTTCTATGAAGGGCTGCATGGCGGCTTCGTCGGCGACGAGGTCAACATCGCCGCGCACATGGATTTGCTGATCGGCGTGACGCCGGTCATCAACCTCGAGTGGATACAGAAGCTCAAGCGCGACACCGATGAGCGCGGCTACCACCCCGAGGAAGTCACGCACACCATCCTGCGCCGCATGCCGGACTACGTGAACTACATCGTGCCGCAGTTCTCGCGTACCGACATCAATTTCCAGCGCGTGCCGCTGGTCGATACCAGCAATCCGTTCGCGCTGCGCGAGATTCCGCTGGCCGAGGAAAGCCTGGTCGTCATCCATTTCAACGATGGCTCGCGCGTGCAGGCCGATTTCGGCATGCTGCTGCGCGAGGTGCCGGGGGCGATGCAGTCGCATGCGCAGACGCTGGTGGTGCCCGGCACCCAGGTCGAACACGCGATGGCGCTGATTTTCAAACCGGCGATCACCGCGCTGATGGATCGTCGTCGCGCGGCCTGAACGGCCCCTGGCGTTTGGCAAGAATAAGGAGTTCGCATGCAGTACCGCCCGCTCGGCCAGACCGGCCTGCAGGTCAGCGCCATCTGTCTCGGCACCATGACCTGGGGGGAACAGAACAGCGAAGCCGATGCGCACGGACAGCTCGATCTGGCGCTCGCCGAAGGCATCAATTTCGTCGACACCGCGGAGATGTATCCGGTCGCGCCGCGTGCCGAGACCTACGGCCGCACCGAGGAATACATCGGCAGCTGGCTGGCGAAGACCGGCCGCCGCCAGGACATCGTGCTGGCCAGCAAGGTCATTGGTCCCGGTGCGTTCCCCTACATACGCGGCGGCCCGCGTCTCGATCGCGCGTCGGTGATCGCCGCTTGCGAGGCCAGCCTGCAGCGTCTGCGCACCGACGTCATCGATCTGTATCAGGTGCATTGGCCGCAGCGTCCGGCAAACTACTTCGGGCGCCTGAGCTATGACCGCGACGGCGGTGACGGCGGCGTGCCGATCGCCGAGACGCTGGGTGCGCTCGCCGAGCTGCAGCAGCAGGGCAAGATTCGCCACATCGGCGTGTCGAACGAAACGCCCTGGGGCGTCGGCGAATATCTGCGCCTGCATCGCGACGAAGGGCTGCCGCGCATTGCCAGCATCCAGAATCCATACAGCCTGCTGAACCGCAGCTTCGAGGTCGGCCTGGCCGAGGTGTCGCTGCGCGAGCAGGTCGGTCTGCTGGCGTATTCGCCGTTGGCGATGGGCGTGCTCAGCGGCAAGTATCTCGACGGCGCCAAGCCGGAAGGTTCGCGCATGGCGCTGTTCACCCGGTTCACGCGTTACAACGGCCCGCAGGCGGAACAGGCGGCGCGTGCCTATGTCGAGCTGGCGCGCGAGCACGGCCTCGATCCGGCGCAGATGGCGCTGGCTTTCGTCACCGAGCAGCCGTTCACGACCTCGACGATCATCGGTGCGACGACGCTGGCGCAGCTGCGGCAGGACATCGCCAGCGCGGCGCTGCAGCTGCCGACGTCGGTGCTGCGCAGCCTCGAAAAGCTGCATCGCGAACACACCATTCCCTGCCCGTAGCGCCGGCGGTCTGGCCGGCGGCGCGAAAGCGCCGCCATTCAAGCGCTTGCGCAATCTTCCTGGCGTCGGCGCTTGATGCAGCTGCGTGAGCGGCGTAGAAATGGAACCGGTGTCGTGCCTGCGGCGCCCGGGAGGTGAATCATGGCGCAGTGGCTCAGTGAACTGGCCGTCGGTCGCTGGTTTGTAACGGACGGCGAGCCGTTCGAAATCGTCGGCATCGACGCCGACAGCGAAGTCGTTCTCGTGCAGCACTACGACGGCACGCTCGAGGATTTCGAATTCGATACCTGGGTGGCGCTTGCCGCACGGCCCTGCGCCGCGCCCGAAGATGTGTCCGGCGCCTTCGATTATGACCATGACGACGATCCGCAGGACGAGCGTTCGTCGTCTAGCGCCGGACGCTGGCGCGATCCGCTCGATTTTCTCGATCTGCGCGACCGGACCTGAGCCCCGTGTATCGGTCGCGACAAGCCGGCTGCCGCGGCGCAATCAGCAGGAGTCGCCGATGTCGGCGACGGGTTTCAGCCCGCTGAATCGCGCGGTGCCGCAAGCCCACGACGAGGAGTTGCGAAATGTTGCGAACATGGCGTACCCCACAGTTGCCCGCGGTCTTCAAGTACACACTCGATGACGGCCTGCCGATCCTGGTCCGACCGATCCGCGTCGATGACGCGCCACGCATCCAGCAGGGCTTTCAACGGCTGTCACAGCTCGCGCGGCGGCGGCGCTTCCCGAACGGCGATCCGGATCAGCTCTCGGAAGTGCAGCTCGCCAAGCTCGTACACATCGATCAGATCAATCACGCCGCTTGGGGCGCGGCGAATATCGAGAAGCCGGACGAGCCGGGCATCGGCCTCGCGCGCTATGTGCGTCTCAACGGCGAGCCGCAAGCTGCCGACGTGGCCATCACCATCCTCGACGAGTATCAGGGCCGCGGCGCCGGTTTCGTTCTGCAGGCCTGTTTGCATTTGACGGCGTGGCGCAACGGTATCCGCACGTTCTACTACGACGTCGCCAGTGACAACGATCGTGTGATTCGCCACCTGAAGCTGCTCGGCGCCACGCATGCCGGCCGCGCCGACAACATCGACCGGCTCGAGCTGCCGGTCTATCACCGTGCGCGCGACGTGCCGGACCGCAACGAGATCGGCCGCCGCTTCGCCGATGTGTTCGTGCGCCTGCAGCACAGCGAGGCGCTCGCGGCCTGATCGTGCGCTCGGCAAGCCCGTAGGAAAATCTCATTGCGCGTGCGGCCTGGCGCCGGATGTCAAGCCGGCGCGCTGCGCACTTCGTTACCGTTTTCCTGACATGAGATCAGCGGCATTGTGCCCGCCGCATGGGCGTCTGCCGCCGGGAATCGGGGGATTGCCGTGCGTGAACGGGTGCTGTCGGGTGTGCTGTTGCTGCTGATTCTGCAGGGTTGCGGGTCGTCGAGTCCGGATTCCGCATCCGATGGCCGTGGCGGCGGCAGCGGGGGCGCATCATCGACGCCGACGCTACCGGCTGCGGCGGCCTGTGTAATGGACAGTCCGCGTCTGGCGATCGGGGCCAGCAGTACCATGAGCGTTGACGGCACTCCGTACACGCTGACGCATCAGCCGGACGCGCCAGGGCCGCTGGAAACTCCGCGCGAAGACGTTGGCACGGCGATGGGCGCCTGTGCCGGCAACCAGGGCTTTTTGTTCGGCAGCGGGCTCTACGACATCACCGGTCCGGTCGGCGGCAGCCCGACCGGCCACGCCGATCTGTACGGCATGATCCTGCCGCCGCAGATCACGATGGGCATCCACACGCGCCTGTATTCGCGCGCGTTCGCGATCGCGTCGTCGTGCAATGGCAAGCGCGTGGTGTTCGTCTCCGACGACATCCAGCAGATGCCGGCGCTGGTTCGCCAGGAAGTGCTCAAGCGCATCGCCGCCGATCCGGTACTGTCCGCCTACTACGGCCCCGACAACGTCATGCTGTCCGGCACGCACACGCACGAGGCCGGCGGTGGTTTCGAGGAAGCGTCGAATCCGGACATCCCGGACGTCGTCACGCAGACCGCGACCTGGCTCGAGACGCTGCTGATCAGCAGCTCGGGTTTCGACAAGGACAATTTCGACACCATCGTGTCCGGCACTGTCGCGGCAATCCGCCGTGCGCACGCCAATCTCGAAGCGCATCCGCAGGCGGCGACGATCAAGCTGTCGGTCGGCGAGCTGCTCAACGCCAACGTCAATCGCGCGCAGCCGGCCTACGCGCAGGACTCGCCGAGCGAGCGGGCGCAGTACGTCGACGACAATGGCCACGAGGTGAACGTCGACAAGCGCTTCGTGCAGCTCAACTTCGTGCGCGACGACGGCAGCGTCGTCGGCGTGCTGAACTGGTTCGCCGTGCACCCGACGGCGATGGGCAACCATACGCGGTTGATCTCGTCCGACAGCAAGGGCTGGGCCGGCATCGAGTTCGAACGGATGATGGGGACGAGTTACGCACCGGACGGTGCCGACGGTCCGGAGGGCGCCGACAACTTCGTCGCCGCGTTCGCGCAGAACGACGAGGGCGATTCGATTCCGGACCTGTTCGTGTTCGATGCCGATGTCGACGGCGGCAACGGACCCGGTCAGGGCGTGCCGTACGACAAGCGCTTCGGCACCGACGATCCGTACTTCGACGATCAGGACGGCTACCGTCTCGGCATGCGCCAGGCGACGGCCGATTCCGGCATCAAACAGCTCGCGCAGTCGCTGAAACAGTTCGCCGAAGGCACGGCGCTGCGCGGGCCGGTCGACTACCGTTTCTTCTACACGGACTTCACTGACAAGGCGATCACCGATCCGGTGATCCTCGCCGGCCTCAAATACGATGACCTGCCGGCGAGTCTGTACGATGGTGACAAGACGACGTGCACGCAGGCGCTCGGCACGGCGATCACCAACGGCGGGCCGAACGGTCTCGATCCCGGTGCCGCCGGCTTCGTCTGTGCCAACGACATGCCGAACGACATGAGCCAGCGGATCCGCTTCGGCTACAACGGACTGTACAACGGCTCCGGCGTGCTTCAGCTCGGTCACGATTCGGAGCTGAGCGTGCCGATCCCGAACGTGGCGCTGATCGGCGCGCTGTCGACGACGCTGTGCCTGACGCAGTCGCAGCTGCCGCAGTACGGCTGCCAGGCGGAGAAGCCGGTGCTGCTCGAATACGGCGGCGACCCGCTGCCGATCCAGCTGTTCCGCATCGGCAATCTGGCGATTCTCGGCATTCCGTGGGAGGCGACGACGATGGCCGGGCGGCGGCTGCGCAAGACCGTGCTCGACGCGCTGGCGCCGGCCGGTGTCGATACGGTCGTCATCGCCGGGCTGTCGAACGCCTACGCGAACTACATGACGACGCGCGAGGAGTACACCGCGCAGATGTTCGAGGGCGGCTTCACCGTTGCCGGGCCGTGGCAGCTCGCCGCCGCGCAGCAGGCCTCGCGCAAGCTCGCCGTAGCGATGGCCGGTGGCGAACCGTCGCCGGACGAGGGCGTCGGCGCGCCGGATCTCGATGCCGATGGTGCCGGCGTGCCGACGACGATCGACAGTCCCGACGACTTCGGCAGCGTCGCCGTCGACGCCGATGCCGGCTACACGCAGGGCGACACCGTCGACGTCAGTTTCGTATCCGGCTATCCGGGCAACGATCTGAAGCTGGGGGCGTCGTATCTGTACGTCGAGCGCCGGAACGACGCCGGCGGCTGGGACGTCGTCGCCACCGACAAGGACCCGGAACTGTTGTTCATCTGGAATTCGAATCCGACGCTGATCGATACCTACATCGGCCTGTCGAACCGTTCGACCGTCGAGGCGAAGTGGGACATCCCGGCCGACGAACCGGCCGGCACGTACCGCATCCGCCACGACGGCGTCTATCGCCTGTCGGCCGATGCCGACCCGCAACCCTACGAGGCGGTGTCGAGTCCGTTCACGATCAGCGGGACGCCGGCGGCGTGTCCGTGAGCGCTTCGTGCAGCGGCCGGCGGATGAAGTAGATCGACAGCAGCAGCGCCGGCAGCGTCAGCGACGCCGTGTAGAGGAAGAACAGCGGGTAGCCGACGTGGTCGACGACGGCGCCCGAGAAGCCGGCGATGAGCTTGCCGAGCAGCGGGAACAGTGAGCCGAACAGCGCGTACTGCGTCGCCGTGTAGGCAATGTTGGTGAGGCTCGACAGATAGGCGACGAACGCGGTGCCGGCGATGCCGATGCCGACGTTGTCGACGCTGATCGCGATGCCCAGCTGCGCGATGCCCGGATCGTGCAGACGCGCTAGCCACGAGAAGAACAGATTGCCGCAGGCGATCACCAGCACACCGACGAACAGTGTGCGCGCGATGCCCTGCCAGGCGACCAGCGCGCCGGCCACAGCGACGCCGACCATGGTCATGATGATGCCGAACACCTTCGACATCGCCGCGATCTGTTCGAGCGTGTAGCCCATGTCCAGATAGAACGGATTGGCCATCACGCCCATCGCATATTCGTGCATGCGGTAGACGGCGATGAACAACAGGATCAACGCTGCGCGGCGAAAGCCATTGCGCGCGAAGAAGTCGACGACCGGGCCGGCCACGGCACCGACGAAATTGGCGATGAAATGCCGCGCCGGTTTCGGCCAGTGCGGGTGCGTGTCGAGGAAGGTCTGTACGCGCGCTTCCTGCGGCGGTCGCTCGGTCGCATGGTCGGGTTCGCGCGTGATCAGCACGGTGAGGATGCCGACACAGCCCAGCGCCGCCATGCACAGATATGAGGCCACCCAGCCGTGCTCGGCGGCGACGAACAGCGCACCGGCGCCGGCGGCGATCAGCGCGACGCGGTAGCCGAGCTGATAGGCGGCGGCCAGCGCGCCCTGCTTCTCGGTCGGCGCGGCCTCGATGCGGAACGCGTCGAGCGCGATGTCCTGCGTCGCCGATGAAAACGCCACCAGTACGGCGAGCAGTGCGGTGCGCGCCAGATCGGCGCCGGGATCGTTGAACGCCATCAGCGCCAGGCCGCTGGCGATCCCCAACTGTGCCAGTAGCATCCAGCTGCGGCGGCGGCCCAGCCAATGGGTCAGCAGCGGCAGCGGTACGCGATCGACGACCGGTGCCCAGAAGATCTTCAGCGAGTAGGTCATGCCGACCCAGCTGAAGTAGCCGATCGTCGTGCGTGACACGCCGGCCTGCGTCAGCCACGCCGACAGCGTCGAGAACACCAGCAGGAACGGCAGGCCGGCCGAGAAGCCGAGGAACAGCATCGTGCGGACGCGCGGATCGGCGTAGACGCGCAGCGCCGCGACCCAGCGCGGCGTCACAGCTGGTAATCCATCGTCAGTGGCGCATGGTCGGAGAAGCGCGTGTCCTTCCAGACGGCGGCGCGCTGGACCGCTTTGCCCAGGTTCGGCGTGATGATCTGGTAGTCGATGCGCCACCCGACGTTGTTTGCCCAGGCCTGGCCGCGGTTGCTCCACCAGGTGTAGGCCTCACCCTCGGTGTCGGGGTGCAGGTGGCGGTAGGCGTCGACCCAGCCCGGTGCTGCCGGTTCAACGCCCAGCAACTGGTCCATCCAGGCGCGCTCGTGCGGCAGAAAGCCGGAGTTCTTCTGATTGCTGCGCCAATTCTTCAGGTCGATGTTGCGGTGCGCGATGTTCCAGTCACCGACCACGATGTACTGGCGGTCCGACGCGAGCCAGTCGCGCATCACCGGCAGGAAGAATTCGAGGAAGCGGTCCTTGCTCGCCTGCCGCTCAGGGCCGGCCGAACCGGATGGTACGTACAGCGAAACCACCGACAGCTTGCCGTAGCGCAGTTCGATGTAGCGGCCCTCGTCGTCGAACTCGGCAGCGCCGAGCTTGTCGAGCACCGCATCCGGTTTCTGACGGGCGAAGATGCCGACGCCCGAATAGCCCTTCTTCTGCGCACAGCTGAAGTGGGCATGCCAGCCCTTCGGCGCAAAGGTTTCGTCGGCTTCGATATCGGTCAGCTGGGCTTTCAGCTCTTGCAGGCACAGGAAATCCGCTTTTTGTTGCGGCAACCAGTCGAACAGGCCCTTGCGGGCGGCGGAGCGGATGCCATTGGCGTTGAGCGAGATGACGCGCAAGGGAGGAAGTCCTGTGGTGAGCGCCGCGATGCGGCCGGTCAGGGTGGGCGAGGGCTTATCATAACGGCCCGAATTTGCCGCTGACGCCCGATTCCGCCATGTCCCTGTCCGCCTACCAGACCGAATTCCTCCAGCTCGCGCTCGCCAACGACGTGCTCAAGTTCGGCCAGTTCACGCTCAAGTCCGGGCGTCAGTCGCCGTACTTCTTCAACCTCGGCAAGATTTCGTCGGGCGCGTCGATGCTGACGTTGAGCCGCGCCTACGCGCAGGCACTGGCGGCGTCGGGCATCGAATACGACATGCTGTTCGGACCGGCCTACAAGGGCATTCCGCTGGTGACGGCGATCGCCTGCGCGCTCGCCGAAGGCGGCCGCGACGTGCCGTATGCGTACAACCGCAAGGAAGCCAAGGATCACGGCGAGGGCGGCACCCTGGTCGGCGCGCCGCCGAAGGGCCGTGTCGTCATCGTCGACGACGTGCTGACCGCCGGCACCGCGCTGCGTCAGGCCGTGCAACTGATCCGTGATGCGGGCGCCGAACCGGTGGCGGCGGTGATCGCGCTCGATCGTCAGGAAAAAGGCCCCTCCGGTCTGTCGGCGGTCCAGGAGATGGAGCGCGATGCGAATATTCGCGTCGTGCCGCTGGTGACGGTGCAGACGATGCTGGCCTATCTCTCCGGAGGGGCGGCGGATGATGCGACGCTGGCTGCGATTCGTGCCTATCAGGCGCAGTACGGGGTCAGCGCGTAAGCCGCGCAGGAGCAAGCTGATGGTGATGCGGTTTCCGGTCTACGCTGCGGCGGGTGCGGCCTTGTCGCTGCTGGCGATGGCGGCGCAGGCGGCGCCATCGTCGAGCGGCAAGCGCTTCACCTGCTGGACCGACAATCAAGGACACCGCGCTTGCGGCGATGCAGTGCCGCCGCAGTACGCGCAAAAGCAGCGCGAGGTCTACGACGACCAGGGCCGTGTGCGTGAGGTCAAGCCGCGCGAGAAGACCGCGGATGAAGTCGCCGCCGAGGAGAAGGCGGCGCACGATGCAGCTGCCAAGGCAGTGCGTGAGCAGAAACAGCGCGACTACGACCACTTCCTGCTCAGCACCTACGACAGCGCCGCCGACATCGAACGTGCCCGCGACGAGCGCGTGGCGATGATCGAGGGTCGGCGTGCGCTGACCGAGAAGACGGTCGCCGACAATCAGAAGGCCATCGAACAGCAGCAATCACGCATCGACGTCGTCAAACGCGGCGGCCACACGCCGGGCAAGGCGCTGACCGACAAACTCGCCGATCTGCAGGCGTCGCTGGTCGACAACCAGAAGGCGCTGCAGAACTTCGTCAGCGAGAAGCAGCAGGTCACCGACAAATACAACGCCGATCTGGCGCGCTACCGGGAGCTGCACGGCAGCGCGGCAGGCGCCGAGTAGCGCGGCGTCGCCGGCGTCAGCGGTTGGCGCGTCGCGCCGCGACCTTCGCCAAAGCGCCCCAGTCGAGATCGCCGTCGCCCTGCGCGACCGCATCGAGGAAGCCGTCGCGCAGCACGCTGGCGAAGGGCATCGGCACGTTACTCGCGTCACCGGCTTCTAACGCCAGACGCACATCCTTGAGGCCGAGGCGCAGCGCAAACCCGGCAGGCGCATAGCGCTGCTCGGCGATCAGCTTGCCGTAGCCCTGATAGACCGGCGCGGCGAACAAGGTGCTGGTCAGAATCTCGAGAAACTGCGCCGGCTCGACGCCATGAGCGTCGGCCAGCGTCGAGGCTTCGGCCATCGCCTCGATCGCCGCGGCAATCATGAAATTGCCGCCGATCTTCACTGCGTTGGCGCGTGTCGGTTCGTCGCCGACCCGCCAGGTTTTCTGGCCGATCACGTCGAGCAGCGGTTGCACGGTGTCGAGCGTCGCGGTCGCGCCGGCGGCGATGATGTTGAGCTTGCCGGCGGCGGCGACGTCGACGCGACCGAACACCGGCGCGGCGACATAGCCCTGTCCCAGCGACGCGTGCAGCGCCGCCAGTTCCGCGGCAAAGCGCACCGACACGGTGGCGAGGTTGATGTGGATCAGCCCGGCCTTGGCACTGCGCAGCGGTTCGCCGTCGAGCAGCACGCTGCGCAGCGCCAAATCGTCGGCGAGGATCGAGAACAACACGTCGTTCTGCAGGACGTCGATGACGCCGGCGGCGCGTTCGGCGCCGAGCGCGACCAGCTCGTCGACCGGACCGGGCGAGCGGTTCCAGACCTGGACGCGATGTCCGGCGCGCAGCAGGTTGGCGGCAATGCCGCGGCCCATGCCGCCGAGGCCGATGAATCCGATATTCATGGAGGTCTCCTGAGGAGCGGGGATGCCATGGACACGCGCCGTGCGATGCGGGGCGCGTCAAGGCGTCCGCATCGCCCGCCGCCGCGGCCTAGCCGTGAATCAGCGTGCCGATGCCGCGGTCGGTGAACAGTTCGAGCAGCACCGAGTGGTCGAGCCGGCCGTCGATGATGTGCGCGGACTTGACGCCGCTGTTGACGGCGTCGAGCGCGTAGCGAACCTTGGGCACCATGCCGCCGGAAATGGTGCCGTCGGCGATGAGTCCTTCGACCTGCGGCACATTGAGGCCGGTCAGCACCTGGTTCTGCTTGTCGAGCACGCCCGGCGCGTTGGTCAGGAAGATGATCTTCTCGGCCTGCAGCACGGCTGCCAGCTTGCCCGCCGCGACATCGGCGTTGATGTTGTAGGCCTCGCCGTTTTCGCCGACGCCGACCGGCGCGATGACCGGAATGAAGCCGCCGGCTTCGAGGTGGGTGATGACGCGCGGATCGATGCGCTCGACCTCGCCGACCTGGCCGAGATCGCCGTTGCTGATCAGCATGCGCCGCGCGCGGATCAGGCCGCCGTCCTTGCCGGTCAGGCCGACCGCGCGGCCGCCCTGCAGGTTCAGCGCCGCGACGACCGCCTTGTTGACGAGGCCGCCGAGCATCATCTCGACGACGTCCATGGTCTCGTCGTCGGTGACGCGCATGCCGTCGATGAATTCGCTCTTCTTGCCGAGCTTCTCCAGATGCGCGCCGATCTGCGGGCCGGCGCCGTGCACGACGACCGGGTTCATGCCGACCAGCTTCATCAGCACGATGTCGCGCGCGAACGACGCGATCATGGTGTCGTCCTTCATCGCGTTGCCGCCGTACTTGACGACGATGGTCTTGCCGGCGAAGCGACGGATGTACGGCAGCGCCTCGGTGAGGACGCGGGCCGTGGTCTGGGCGTTGGTGAGGTCGACGGTCATGGTTCGGGGGAGTCGGAAGTTCAGTGGCGGCCGGTGTGGCCGAAGCCGCCGGTGCCGCGCGCGCTGGCGGCGAAGTCGTCGACGATTTCGAATTCAGCCTGCACGACCGGCACGAACACCAGCTGCGCGATGCGCTCGCCGGGGTTGATCGTGAACGCGTCGCGGCCGCGGTTCCAGCACGACACCATCAACTCGCCCTGATAGTCCGAATCGATCAGGCCGACCAGATTGCCGAGCACGATGCCGTGCTTATGGCCGAGCCCCGAGCGCGGCAGGATCACCGCGGCGAGATTGGGGTCGCCGATATGGATCGCCAGGCCGGTCTTCAGCAGCGTGCTCGCGCCCGGTTCCAGCGTCAGCGGTTCGTCGAGCAGGCAGCGCAGGTCGAGGCCTGCGGCGCCGTCGGTGGCATAGGCCGGCAACGGCAGGTCGGTGCCGAGGCGCGGGTCGAGAATCTTCAGGCGGATGTTCTGTTTCATGCGATGACCGGCGGCCGGGTTGCCGGCCGCATCGAGGACGGAAATGGAATCAGGCGCGGGCGCCGTAGCGTTCGGCGATCAGCGCGCCGAGATCGCGCGCGATGGCGGCTTTCGACGCCTGTGGCAGCTCACGCTCGCCGCCGGCCCAGAACACGCTCAGCGCGTTGTCGTCGCGGTCGAAGGCGCGACCGCGGCCGACCCAGTTGGCCGCGATCATGTCGAGCTTCTTGCGTTCGAGTTTGCCGCGCGCGTGTTCGGCGAGCTTTTCGGTTTCGGCCGCGAAGCCGACCACGAACAGGTCGGGGTAGCGCTCGCGCACGGCGGCGATGACGTCCGGATTGCGGCTCAGCGCCAGCGACATCGCGGCGTCGTTCTTCTTGATCTTCTCGTCGGCCGGCGCGTCGACGCGGTAGTCGGCGACCGCGGCGGCACCGATGAAGATTTGCGCGTCGGCCGCCAGTTGCAGCGAGTGTTCGAGCAGATCTGCGGCGGTTTCGACGTCGACGCGGGCGACGCCGGCCGGCGTCGGCAGGTTGGTCGGGCCGCTGATCAGCGTCACCCGCGCGCCGAGGGCCTGCAGCGATGCGGCCAGCGCATAGCCCATCTTGCCGGACGAGCGATTGCTGATGTAACGCACCGGGTCGATAGGCTCGCGCGTCGGCCCGGCGGTCAAGACTGCGTGCAGGCCGCGCAGCGGGCCGTCGGCGAAGCGCTGTGCCACGGCTTCGCGAATCTGCAGCGGCTCCCACATGCGGCCATCGCCGACTTCGCCGCAGGCCTGCGAGCCGGCGCCGGGGCCGAGCAGCTGGATGCCGCGTGCCGCCAGCGTCGCGGCATTGGCCTGCGTCGCCGGGTGGGCCCACATCAGGCGGTTCATCGCCGGCGCGACGGCGATCGGTTTGTCGGTGGCCAGGCACAGCGTGCTCAGCAGATCGTCGGCCAGACCGTGCGCTAGTTTGGCCATTACGTCGGCCGACGCCGGCGCGATCAGGATCAGATCCGGCCAGCGCGCCAGTTCGATATGCCCCATTGCCGCCTCGGCCTTGGGGTCGAGCAGCGAGGTGTGGACCTCGCGGCCGGACAGCGCCTGGAAGGTCAGCGGCGTGACGAATTCCTGGGCGCCGGCGGTCATCACGACCTGGACTTCGGCGCCGGCCTCCTTGAGGCGACGCACCAGATCGGCGGCCTTGTACGCGGCGATGCCGCCGCTGACGCCGAGCAAAATGCGGCGATTTGTGAGATTGGGCACAGACGGCAGGGCTGCATTCATCGCAACATTCTAGTCCCGCGACACGGAAGTTTCGCGCCGTGGGACGAGCGAGCATGAACGGAGAGTGCGTGGTGTCGATCCGTCAATGGCCGGCCGCCGAGCGGCCACGTGAAAAACTGCTGGCGCAGGGCGCGGGTGCCCTGAGCGACGCCGAACTGCTGGCGATCTTTCTGCGCACCGGCGTCGCCGGCAAAAGTGCGGTGGCGCTGGCGCGTGACTTGATCACCGATTTCGGCGGTCTGCGCGCGATGTTGCGCGCTGATCTGGCCGGCTTCTCGGCGGCGCGTGGACTGGGGCCCGCCAAGTACGCGCAACTGCAGGCGGTGCTCGAACTGGCGCGCCGCCACCTGGCCGAAGAACTGCAGCGTGGCGATGCGCTATCCGATCCGTTGGCCGCCGAGCGCTTCCTGCGCGCGCGGCTGCGCGATCTCGACCACGAAGTATTTGCCGCGCTGTTCCTCGATGCCCAACATCGCGTGCTGGCCTTCGAGGTGCTCGCGCACGGCACGATCGACGGCGCCGCCGTGTATCCGCGCGAAGTGGTCAAGGCAGCGCTGCGGCATCACGCCGCGGCGCTGATCTTCGCGCACAACCATCCGAGCGGAGTCGTCGAACCGAGTGCGGCCGATCGGGCGCTGACCGAACGCTTGCGGCAGGCGCTGGCGACCATCGACGTGCGCGTCCTCGATCACCTGGTGATCGGCGAGGGGGTTCCGGCCAGTTTTGCCGCGCGTGGTTGGTTATGAGCGCTGGCGTTGCGGGCTGGCCGGCGCGTCTGCGGTGCCGACGTGTTCGAGGAAATGCCAAAGCGCTTCGCGTAGCGCCGGCTGTTTGGCGCGGGCGCGGTGCTCTCTGTTGGCGACTTCGTTGAGCATGCCCACGTAAAGGTGTGCCGCAGAGAAGGTGTCGGTGCGACCGATCGCTTCGAACTCGGAGCCGAGCACCAGCGCGTAGCTGTGATTTTGCTGCTGCAAGCCGCGCTCGATCTGCGGATGGCGGCGTGCGGCGACCAGCCAGTCGCGGACATGCATATGCTCGTGGCAGTACGCCAGATAACTCTCGGATGCCAGACGGATGCGCAGCAGGCCCAGCGGCGCGCCGTCGGTGACCTTGATGACGCGGCTGCGGATTTCGCCAAGGAAATGCTGTTGCAGCGCCGACAGATAGCTCAAGACGTCCGGGAATTCAGCGCAGAACACATTCGGGAGGACGCCGCCGAGTTCGCAGAGGCGGGCAATCGACAGCTCCTCGTAGCGCAGCTGAGTGGCCAGCGCCTCCGCATGGTCGAACAGCTGCTGGCGCAGGCGCGCGTTCACGGGGGGGCGTCGAAGTAACGGTAAAGGCTGTCGCGCAGCTCCGGCAGGCGCCGGCCGGCCGCAGCTTCGGCCGCGGCGATGCCTTCGATGGCCGACGCGCAAAGCTGTGCCGTGGCGGCCGGCTGCGACCAGTTCAGGCCCTGCAGCTCGATCTCGAGCATCAGGGTCAGGCCGTGCTGATGCCGGCGGTAGTCGGCAATCGCCCGCGGATGGCTGCGGAGTTGCAGTGCCAGTGCCTGCAAGCCCGGTCGCTCGAACAGCGCATGCAGGTAACCGTCGACCGCCAGTTTGAGGCGCGAGCGGCCGGCCGGCATGTTGGCGGTCAGGCGCAGCGCGCGGTCGCGGGCCTCGCCATACAATTGGCCGAGCAGCTCGTAGAGCAGTTCGTCGAAACCGCCGTAGGTCTGATGGATGGCGCGTGGCGGCAGCGCCGCCGCCTGGGCGACGGCATCGGCCGAGACGCGCGCGCCGCCGATGTCGACCAGGCGCCTGGCCGCCGATGTCAGTCGAACCCTGATCTGTTCCTGCTGCATATGCCGAGTATTCCCTATCGGAAATATTCCGATCCGGTACTGGGTCACGAAAACGCCCTTAAATGGGGGTGTCGTCATGACCCCTTGCCCTTGGCGGGACGTGCTGGCACAATTGCGCCCCTTTCGCGGCCCCCTGCGGGTCGTGCTGCCTTTTTTTCCAGGGTTTGTGTCATGTCGAAAGTCTGTCAGGTCACCGGTAAGCGGCCGATCACCGGCAACACGGTTTCGCACGCCAACAACAGGCGCCGCCGCCGCTTTGAGCCGAATCTGCACAAGCATCGTTTCTGGTTCGAATCCGAGAAGCGTTTCGTGTCGCTGCGCGTTTCCGCGCAGGGCATGCGCATCATCGACAAGAAAGGCGTCGATGTGATTGTCGCCGAGCTGCGTGCTCGCGGCGAAAAGGTCTAAGGCCCAGGAGCTAAACGATGGCTGGCAAGAAGAAAGACGTCGAAAAGATTCGCCTGGTGTCGACTGCCGACACGGGTTATTTCTACACGACCACGAAGAACCGCAAGAACACCCCGGATAAGTTCGAGTTCAAGAAGTACGATCCGGTGGCGCGCAAGCACGTGGCGTTCAAGGAAGCGAAGATCAAGTAATCGCCGCTTTTCGAGCGCAAGAATGCCGCCTTTGAGGCGGCATTTTTTTGCTTGGGAAATGGCGGTTACGAAAAAGGCCGGGCGATGCCCGGCCTTTTGTCGTCACGCCCTCATGCCTTAATGGTGATGGCGGTCGTAATCGGCGCGATAGCTGCGACCGTGGTCATATCCGCGCCGGCCGTCGTAGTGGTTGTCGCGATAGACGACGCGCCCACCGCGGTAGTACGGGCCATAGCTGTAAACCACGGGCGCCGGGCTGTAATACACGACCGGTGGCGGTGGTGGCGGTGGAGCATAGTAGACCGGTGCCGGTGCGACATAGACCGGAGCCGGTACGCCGAGGCCGATACTCAGCGAGACATTCGAGTGTGCCAGCGCCGGTAGCGGGGCGACCGCGACGAGTGCCAGACCAGCAACTGCAATCAGCTTTTTCATCGTTCAGACCTCCTGGAACGATTTCCACATTAGGTCGCGGCGATGAATCCACTCTGAACCGAACGTTGCGAATCTGATGGCAAGCACATTTGTCCGTGACAGTCTGTCGTTGCAAGTGTTATTTATCGCCGCGGCGTGCCGGGGGAAGCGCCGGACCCTCTGCACTAACGCGAGCCTAGGCCGCCACAACGATTTCGGAGAGACGATGTACAAGTGGATCCTTCCGGCGCTTCCCGTGATGTTCGGGTTGGCGACTGCACCTGCCCATGCTGAAGGCCGCGGCACGACGGTCCTGCACGTCGGCCTACTCAACGGCACCACATTGGACAGCAGTACCCCGCTGCACACCGACCTCAAGCCCGGTCTCGGTGCGCTGATCGGCATTCCCGAGAGTTTCGATTCGCCGGGCACCTCGGCAACCGTCAGCAATACAACGACGCTGCAAGTCGCGATGTCGTATTTCGTCACCGATCATCTGGCGATCAAATCCGAAGGCGGTATTCCGCCGAAGTTCTATTTGCGCGGCAAGGGTGTGGTGCAGCCCAGCGCCGCCTTGAGTTCGCTCAGTGTCGATCTGGGCAGCAAGGAGAACAACCCGATCGCCAGCTCTCGGCAGTGGAGCCCGGCGCTGCTGCTGCAGTACTACTTCGGCAAGCCGACCGCGCGCTGGCGGCCGATCGTCGGCGTCGGCGTCACATATACGTTCTTCACGCAGGTGACGCTGAACCAGGACTTCAAGAACGATCTGAAGGACACCTTCGGCCGCAGTCTGGCGCTGGCGAACCTGAACTTCCCGATCGACGACACCAAGGTCAAGGCCAAGTCGTCGCCGGACTGGGCGCCGATCGCCAACGTCGGCCTGAACTACGCGTACGACCAGCACTGGGGCGTCGCGCTGTCGGTGTCTTACGTCGATCTGAAGACCACGTCGTCGATCAATATCTATAGCGCCGACGGCACGCGGCTGTCGCACAGCACGACCAAGATCGACATCGATCCGCTGGCAACAGCCCTGCTGGTTTCCTATTCGTTCTGAAGCCGTGGACGACGAACGCCTGATCAACCTGGAGACACGGCTCGCCTATCAGGAGGCGACGCTGCAGGATCTCAACGACGTGATTGCCCAGCAGTCCAAGCGCATCGGCGAATTGGAGAATCTTTGCCGGCAGCTGGCCGAGCGCGTCGCGCGTATCGGCCAGGACGTGCACAAAGGCTCTGCGGAAGACGAGGTTCCGCCGCACTACTGAACGGTAAGGTCGTCGACGCCTCTATTTCGATGCAAAGGTTTTCTTGAACCAGCGATCGAGCATGGTCCGTTCGTAATAAAACTTGTCGTCGCTGGAATTCGAGCGCTTGCCGGCGTGACTCAGATAGCTCATGTCGCTGATGCTGGCATCGCCCTGCGACAGCACCTTGCCATCCTGCGTCAGCGTGTAGTGCAGACTCATGCGTGGCCAGTCGGCATCGGTCATCACGCGCGTCCAGTCGCCGGCGTTCGGCCCCGGTTGGTAGCGGCCGGCGAGGTCGATGTCGGTGACGTCCAGCGTCAGTTGCTCGCCGGCGGAAATGTACTGGGCGCCGAGGTCCTGGAAGACCGACGTCATTTCGGCGAGCACGACCGGGCTGGCGGTGCCGCCGAAGCCGCTGTCGGCGGCGTCGACGAAGTGTTCCGGGTGGATGTATTTGACGACCGTGTTCGACGGCGGCGGCGCATCGGCCGCGTGCGCGACGGCGCAGGCGAGAACGGGGCTGGCGAGCAACGCGAGGCGCAGACGCATCGGGAACTCCTGGTGGGCAAGGGTGTGAGGCTTATTGCTTAGTCTGCAGACGACGCGCCAAGTTCACCAGCGGCCGGTCCTGAAATCTGTCGTTCGAGCGCCGCGCGCTCTTGTGCGTAGGCCTGGCTGATGGCCTCGTGGAAGCCGGGATGCGCAAACCAGTGCAGCGACCACGCCGACTCGTGTTCGAAGCCGCGGGCCAGCTTGTGCTGGCCCTGAACGCCGGCGTCGAAATGCTGCAGCCCGCGCTGCAGGCAGCGTTCGATGCCCTGGTAGTAGCACAGCTCGAAGTGCAGGCCGTCGAAGTCGGCTTCGGCGCCCCAGTGGCGGCCGTACAGCGTGTCGCCGTCCTCGAAAAAGAACGCCATCGCCGCGATGCGCTCGTCGAGTCGCGCCAGGCAAAACCAGAAGCGCTCCCCGTAGTGAGTGGCCCACTGGCGCAGGCAGGCCAATGTCAGATAGGGCTCCTGGCCGCGCATCGCGTAGGTGCTGCCGTAGAGGCGGAACACGCGCAGCCACTCGTCGTCGTTGAGCGTCGATGCCGCGCGCCATTCGATCGCGAACGCGCCGAGCTTGCGTCGCTCGGCGCGGATGTTCTTGCGCTTCTTGCTCGACAGGCGCGCGAGGAAGCCGTCGAAATCCGTGGCGCCACGCGCGTGCCAGACGTAACGCGATTGCGCACGGGCGATCCAGTCCTGGCTGGTCAGCAGATCGCGTTCGGCCGGGTCGACGAACAGCAGGTGTGCGCTCGAACAACCGCCATCGGCAGCCCGTTCGCGCAACATCGACGCCAATGCGAGGCGCGCGCGGTCATCGGCGCCCAGCAGGCGCGCACCGGGAACCGGGGTGAACGGGACGCAGGCGACGAGTTTGGGGTAGTAATTCAGTCCGTACTGACGGTAGGCGCGCGCGATCTCGAAATCGAAGACGAACTCGCCCCAAGAGTGCGATTTCTCGTAACACGGCACGCGGCCGTCGGCCGTTTGCAGATGCCGTGGCAGCCAGCCCTGTGCAACGCCTGCACAGTCGTTCGTCTCGAGCGCAGCGAGGAAGGCCTCGTCGGTGAACAATGTCGGGCGGGGCGTCGGCAGGAGCTTGGTTTCGGCGGTCACGGGTGCGCTGCAAATCAGGGGGGCGGACAGCGTGGGCGAAAAGGCCGCTCGTGCGGACGCGAATGCCGCGACAGCGGCGGCCCATTAAGAGTATCGTTTCCGCCCTCGAAACCGGAGAGCGAAAGATGGCAGGCAGTTTTTTCGGCGGCGGGCTCAAGGTCAGCCCGAAGCAGGTTCCGGCCGCAAGCTTCGACCCGCGCGAGGAAGGCAGTCCGAAACTTGCGGTGCTCGCCGGCGGCTGCTTCTGGTGCGTCGAGGCGGTTTACCGTGAGCTCGACGGCGTGCTGTCGGTGACGTCGGGCTATGCCGGCGGCTCCCAGGAGACGGCCGACTACAAAACCGTCTGTACCGGCGAGACCGAACACGCTGAAGTTGTGCAGATTGCCTATGATCCGGCGCGTACCAGCTTCGGCGCGCTGCTGCGCATTTTCTTCGCCGTCGCCCACGATCCGACCCAGCTCAACCGGCAGGGCAATGACATCGGCACGCAATATCGCTCGGCAATTTTCTACGCCGACGATACGCAGAAGCAGGTCGCCGAAGCGTATATCCAGCAGCTCGACGCAGCCGATGTGTACTCGGCCAAGATCGTCACGCAGCTGCAGCCGCTGCAGGCGTTCTTCGAGGCCGAGGACTATCACCAGAATTACGCCGAACTGCATCCGGGCCAGCCGTATATCGCCGCCGTCGCCCTGCCGAAGGTCGACAAGCTGCGCGAGTATTTCGGCGACGCGCTGAAGCTCTGATTGCCGGGCACTCAGCCGAGTAGCGCCGCGCTCCTCAGGCGCTGAACGCCGGCTTCGGTCATCTGCTGCCAGGCTCGCGCGCACGAGCCATCGAGGTCGATGGCGCGGCAGGCATCGTCGATCACGGCAGTGGCGAAGCCGGCGGCGCGTGCGTCGAGCGCCGACCACGCCACGCAGAAGTCGAGCGCCAGACCACAGGCGTAAACCGTGTCGATGCCGCGCTCGCGCAGGTAGCCGGCGAGGCCGGTGCGCGTCTGCCGGTCGGCCTCGACGAAGGCCGAATAGCTGTCGATCGTGCGATTGCAGCCCTTGCGAATGATCAGCTGCGTCTGCGGCAGGTCGAGATCGGCGTGCAGCGCGGCGCCGGCGGATGCCTGGACGCAGTGGTCCGGCCATAGCGTCTGCGCACCGTAGGGCAGGGTGATGGTGCTGAATGGCGCGCGACCCTCGTGCTGGCTGGCGAATGAAATGTGATCGGCCGGGTGCCAGTCCTGAGTGACGACGATGTGGGTGAACAACGAACCCAGGCGATTGATCAGCGGCACGACGGCGTCGCCATCGGTAACGGCGAGCCGGCCGCCGGGCATGAAGTCGTTTTGCACGTCGATGACCAGCAGCGCGCTGCGCGGCGATGACGGTGGCGCCGGTACGGGAGTCGTCATGGCAGCATTTCCTTGCTCGGCATTGGGGCGTCCAGCCTAACGGACGGCGTGTCGCGCGCGTAGCCTGCCGTGTTACTCAACGCTTGAGCAGGCGGCGGATGCGCCGCTCGGTGCCGTCGAGGGCACGCGCAACACTGCGTGACTCGCCGGCCATCAGGGCCGCGCCGGCAATCACGACCAAGGTGCCTGGGCCGGGCGCTGGCATCATGATGACGCCGATCACCGTGATCACGGCGCCGCCGCCGAGTTGCAGCATGCGCCGCGCCGGTCCGCGCCGCGCATGCTGTCGGTGCTCGTGATAGCGCTGGAAACGCTCGCCGGCTGGCGCCTGCTTGAGCAGGCGCCAGTTGCGGCGTAGCGCGTCGAACATCGATGGCGTGCTCAGGCAGCTTGCTTCAGCGTCGCGATGTCGATGACGAAGCGGTACTTCACGTCGCTTTTGAGCATGCGTTCGTAGGCTTCGTTGATCTGCTGCATCGGGATCAGCTCGATGTCCGAGACGATGCCGTGCTCGGCACAGAAATCGAGCATTTCCTGGGTCTCCTGGATGCCACCGATCAGTGAGCCGCCGAGTTGGCGCCGCGAGAAGATCAGGTGCTGGAACTGCAGCATCGGCGGCGTATCCGGCACGCCGAGCAGCGTCATCGCGCCATCACGCTTGAGCAGCGCCAGATAGGCGTTGATGTCGTGCGGTGCCGAGACCGTGTCGAGAATGAAGTCGAAGCTGCGCGCATGCGCTTTCATTTCGTCCTTGTTCTTCGAGATCACCACCTCGCTGGCGCCGAGGCGCTTGGCGTCCTCGCCCTTGCCCGGCGACGTGGTGAACAGCACGACATGCGCGCCGAAGGCCTTGGCGAACTTCACCGCCATGTGGCCGAGACCGCCGAGGCCGACGATGCCGACCTTCTGGCCGGGGCCGACCTTCCAGTGCCGCAGCGGCGAGTACGTGGTGATGCCAGCGCACAGCAGCGGCGCGACCGCCGCGAGGTCGAGCTTGTCGGAAACGCGCAGGACGAAGGCCTCGTCGACGACGATGTGATTCGAGTAGCCGCCGTAGGTGATGCCGTCGCCGACGCGCGACTTGGCGCCGTAAGTGCCGGTGAAGCCCTGTTCGCAATACTGTTCGAGGCCTTCGGCGCAGGACGGGCAGCTACGGCACGAGTCGACCATGCAGCCGACGCCGGCCAGATCGCCGACCTTGTAGCCTTTGACGTGTGCGCCCACTTCGACGACCCGGCCGACGATCTCGTGGCCGGGCACCATCGGAAACACGCTGCCGCCCCATTCGTCGCGGACCTGATGCAAGTCCGAATGGCAGACGCCGCAATAGGCGATCTCGATGCGGACGTCGTGCGCGCCGGGCGTGCGGCGCTCGAAGGCGAACGACGTCAGCGGGGCCTTGGCGGATTCAGCGGCATAGCCGAGAGCAGCGGTCATGGGGGGCTCCGATGGGATGGGGGAGACCGACATGATGATGCATGTTCATGAACCTTGGGCAAACCGCGCCGGATCGGACAATGCGTCTCGCGGAATGGGCAACCCCGGTTGTCGGAACGATCGCCGGCAGTCGCAAGCCGGCGCTATGCATGCATCCGCTTTCTACGCCCGGCGCATCTAAAGACATGAGCGCCCGGCCGGTTCTCGCAGGATTTTCGTCGCCATGCGCTCGTTCAAGTTGCCCCGATGCTCACGAACGGGAGTCATGATGTATTTCATCCGCGAATCTGCGCTGCTGTTGTTGCTCTCTACGGGCTTGGGCTTCGCGGCTGGCGCCGCACAGGCCGGCCCCTTGCCCACGGCTTGCAAGCTTGCACAGGCCCCGCGCGCGGACTTTGCGATGCAGGTGCCGTTTTCGGTCGTCGACGGTCGCATCTACGTGCAGGTGCGGGTTGACGGTCGCGGCCCCTACCGCTTCGCGGTCGACACTGGCGCCAGCGGCATCGGGCGCGCCGACGTGAGCCTGGTCGCGGCACTGGGGTTGCGGGGACGCGCACCGGCACGGACGTCCGACGGCATCCGCACGGTGACGGTCGACACGGTGCATCTCGACGAGTTGGCGCTTGGCGGCCTGTCACGGCACGGCGTCGATGTCATTGCGCGCGATTACGGCAGCCAGATGGCCGACGACGCGCGCTTTTCCGGCATTCTCGGCCGCGCGTTTTTCGGCGACGGGTTATTGGTGATCGACTACCCGAAAAAGACACTGTCTTTCAGCACGAAGATGACGCTTCCCGCCGGGCCCGATGTCCTGCCCTATACACGGGCGTTTCGCGTGCCGGTTTCAATCGGGACGACAACGCTGCAGGGCAATCTCGATACCGGCGCGAACGTCAGCTTCGTGCTGCCGCAATCGCTTTACGCAAGGGTGGCAGGTCGTGTGCTGGGCGCCACGCATGTCGGCACGCTGACGAATTCGCGGCTTGAAACCCGCAGCGCTCTGGTCCATGGGCCGTTCCGCATCGGTGCCGTCAGCCTGTCCGACGTCGAGGTGCGCGTTTCGCAGCGCTATCCGGAACTGCTGGTCGGCGCGCACGCGCTGCAGGGTTTCGTGCTGATGATCGACCAGCGGACGCATCGCATCGCGCTGTGCGCGCCATGACGTGCCTGCACACTGCGCCACGCTCCGCTCAGACGGCCTGCCCGGCGGCGTGGCCGGATGCGCCATTGGAAGACGCCGACCAACGCGGCGCTCCCAAACTACTGTTATTGATGCACTACAGGGTGTCGCTTGAGTACCGAACGCATTTGGCAATGCGCTCGGAAACTCCATCGTAGGCGCGCTCGAGCAACAAGACTTCGACAACCGGCTCGACAGCCTGAGTGCGGGTGCCAAGCAGGCCTACGACAATGTGCTGCAACGCGGCTACACGCCGCAGCAGGCCCTGACGTATGCGCAGGACTATCAGGGAATTGAGCAGCCGCTAGGCTCCCCATCGTCTTCGAACGCCGCGAGTTTCACGCCGTTGGCGGCAGGCGACTTTGCGACGCCGTCCATCGACGTGAACGGTCTGGTTAGCGACGTAGCGGGCTTGCAGCTCGACATTTCACCGGAAACGTTGCGGAGTAATGGTGAAGTCGAGGCGCTCAACGCCGCGCAAGCAACGGAGCAAAATAATATCTCCGGAACGCTCATTGGCCACGCTAACAACGGCACTCCGATTTACGAATTTCCGGAGTTTGTGACCACTGGAGCGGTCACGGCTCCGGAGCAACAGCCACTCTTTCCGTCTTTGAATCCGAACTGGATGGGAGAGGCTTTAGGTGACCTCGCGAAGCTGGATGCTGTGGCAGCCGGGGCTGGTTTCCTCGCCGCAAACACATTGCTCTCCGGTATCGCACGGATCGCGGTGACCACTACGGCGGTCGCTAACGGCGATCCATTGGGGTTGGTCGGAGTGGGTGGTGGCAGTAGAATTGTCGGCGCGACTTCGAATGCGGAGAGAGAGCTTGCGCTCGCAGCAAACAGTGTAGCGGGAGGGCCAACCACAATATATGCCAGGGACGCAGTTGATTTGGGAGACTTCTCGCGCCTCAACGTCCCTGATCCGGCTATTGGAAAACTCCGGCCAGGAGAGGCTGGAGCTGCAGCAGAACTGGAGAATTACCTAGGAGGAACACTTCAGCGAGCGCCCGGTGAGTCGGGCGTGGACTTTATATTCGATAGTAATTCTGGAGTGAATTCCGGAAAGTCTGTTGATTTCTTGCTAACTCCCGACAGTGCAGCTCGAGCCAACGGTATAAATCAATATTTCTCGCAGAACCTTGAAGGCTTCAACAGCACATTGCTAGATCACGTTAACGGCGCTGACATTGTGCCTATAGATACTCGCTTCCTCACTCCGGAGAACGTGAATCTTTTAAAGGGTTCTATAGGCAATCTACCCCCAGAGTTGCAGGCGAAAATTATTCTGTTTAAATAACTCCCATGGCCGGATCAGTCATCATCACAGACAATCTTCGGTTGCCAGTCAGCAGCATACAATTTGACTATCTAACCGACAGAATTCGTGTTTCGTTTCAACAGGGTGAGGAGTCCTGCAGGGATGAAGTATTTTTCCCCTATGATGTTGGCGGAATGCCATTCATTTCTGCCAAGCCGTTGGACTCCCTTAGCTTCCGCACATTTTCAGCGGCCGTCGAAAGGGCTCACTCCAAGGCAGAAAAGGAGGATTTGTACTCGACCTTTAGAGACATATGGGAGAAGTTGTTGGAGATCGTGCGTGTCGATTCTAGGCTGGATGTGAAGCAATAGTCTTCTGCGACAAACAGTGTACAAAGCCACTGCGCCATCTCGGCATAGATCGGCGCCCGCTCGGCATATGCAGGTGCGCGTTGTCAGCAGCCGGTCCAGGGCCTTGAGTGGAGCGCGGACTTTCATCGCGCCCGGCCATGCACGGGCCAAGTCCATCAGCGTCAGCCGTCGACCGGCAATCGACGCTTCCACTGATCGGAGCAGGACCTGTGCTCTCGCCGTGTGCATCGACCGCAACGGCGACGACAGGCACTTCTGCAATACTCCTGTGGCGCGCATGGCGTACTTCCTCTTGGTGTGGTGACCGTGAGGGCAGACCACGTCATGCGCGTCTCGTTCGATTCAATCCAGCTTAATGCCCTGATTCATCTCGGGGTTTCGTGGGGATACCTCAGAATCTGTCCCATTTTTTGGGTCTAGAAAAACTATTTATGCCATCCACTCTTCAAAGCCTCACCAGTGTCCAAATCGACGACGTACTCGGTACCAAAAAACCTGTCGGCGCATAGCTTCTTGCCATCGATTCGAAGCGAAACAAACGAATCTCTAGGGTTGGCAGATAACGGGGCAGAAATCTGCCAGACCACATTGCCATGATCATCCAGGCAGTAAACGTTGGCGTTGTATTCATGATCCGGCACATCCTTTCTACCGCCTACGTCAAGCAAGACGATCGAGCGCGCCCCATCAACCTCCAGCCGCTTTTCAATTAGGTCTACTTGCGCAGAAGTGAGCTTTGTCATTGTCCGACCAAGGGCCTCGTGTTGTAGAAGCTGGAGCTCGGAATCTGCTCAAGCAACTGATATTGAAAGCCGCTGTCCACATAGAGTCCGAAGTTCGGCTGCGGCCCAATCACGCCAGCTTGCATTCTAGTCCCCGATGGCACCCGGACATCCGAAATATAGGCGGGGGGTTCTACCCCGATAGCACGGACACTTACGAGAAGGCCGACAATGGCCGAAAGGAGTGTTCATGTCGAAGCGAAGGAAGTTCAGCGCGGAGTTCAAGCGTGGGGCGGTTGAGCAGGCACGCCAGCCCGGCGTGAGCTGCGCGCAGGTGGCACGCGAGTTGGGCATTCGAGACAACTTGCTGACGCGCTGGAAGCGCGAGCTGACGAGTCCGGCGAAGGCCGCATTCGTCGGCACCGGCACGGCGCGAGACGAGGAAGTCACCCGCCTGAAGCGCGAGCTGGCGCGTGTGACCAAGGAGCGGGATTTTTTGCGCGAAGCGGCGGTGGGTTCAACCGGTCAATGCAACACCTCAAGATTCGACGCATTCGTCGAGGAGGTGATCGATGGCCAAGCTGG
>NZ_JAAVXB010000017.1 GCF_012241385.1 Solimonas marina
CAGCCGCACCCTTCACAACATTGCGCTTCGTGAGCGCGATTTCCTTCAACATGGCGCTGTCTCCCGACGTTGCCTGCGTCCCGAGATCGGGCGGGACGCTTCCCCGTACAGCAACTCTCAAACCAACGCGCTACGTATCGCGCGCATAACTTGCTTAGCTGCCCAGACAACAGCCAAACCCGTTGCCATGACGACAAAGCCAGCTGCAAGTGCCTGCGACAGCTCGTCGCTGTTCAGCTCGGCAGGGTCGAACGGCTCCGCCACGACGACGTTTTGAACAGCGCCCTCGCCCTGAGCGCACACGGCGAACTCATTGCCGTTGCCATCCTGAGCTACGGACAGAGAGGACGACGGGCAGACGAACATCGCGACGGTAGTCATCGATCGAACTCGTTAAGCGGCTTTCGACGACGAAAGAACGGGCTTCAGAATGAGCTGACCACGCACGGACAACTTGCCGAAGTCACCGGCGTAGAAGTTCGACGGATCCAGCTCATACATGCCAGGCGCCGGGGGATTGCCGCCCTTGGCCACGTCAAACTTGATCGCGAACGGATACTTCGCACAGCCGTGAACGTAGGCGTTCACTTCCTTGAAACGCATGATCTCGCCAGTCTTCTTGCTGACGACTTCACGCTCCTCGAAACCCACCACCTCGATTTTCAGATTCACGATCAAACCTCCAAGAGAATGCGGACGAATTCCCGCGCCTGCGACGGGTTGACCTCCAGGAGGTCGAGGAAATCAGAGACGGCATGCGGGCCGCCGTTCTCGGCTACGTCGAGCACTTGAGCACGCCACTCATAGGGAAGACGAAGAAGGGCACGCCAGCGATTCGCGGGAATGACGCTCATAACGAAGCTGTCTTCGTCGACGTGGCGCGCAAGCTCTTCGTCAGTGCGATCCTCGATCGCTAAGGCGGCCTTGAGGCCGCGTGCCCACACGAGTTGACGCTGACCAAGCGTCGCTTGTGCGAACTCGCTGAAGGCTTCGGCAGCGTCTCGATCGCCATCACCAGCGGCGCGAAGAAGTTGCCACGCATTGCGGCTGGTCTTGCGACCGCGTTTCGTGGCGGCGCTAGCGAGTTCTCGGGCAGAACCCCAGGTCTGTTCGTGGCCGATCTTCGAGAGGTACTCGGAGGCATCCCAGGACCACCGCAGATCGACGCCACGTGCGTTCGGTTCGTCCAGGCCCGACATGACGCTTACGCGCTTCCAGACGTTCAGCAGGACTTCGGTAGCATGGACGCGGATACGGTCGTCCTGCGGGCAGTCGGTCAGCCACAGCTCGTGGAAGTGCGGATGCCAGCCATTCGCGCCACGCGTGATTTCGGTTGCGCGGATGAAGCCGACACGGCCCAGGGATTCGACAAGCTTTTTGACTTGGCGGTCGTTGCGAAAACGCTTCATAGCACCTGCAAGACCACGAAGGCCGCCTTTACGACGATTGCCGAGAAGAGCCGACAGCTCGTCGGAAATGTCGTGCGGCGTCGTGAGGGTCACGAAGAGAGCGGAACCGCCGGCAGCGGCATGCACGGTATGCGCGGCGGCAATCTCGATGCGGCGCAGTTCGCAGATGCGAGCACTACAAACCGGACAGACCCAGACAGAGCCGCAGACACAGGCGCCCGCGAAGCTTGCGCGGGCGATGGACGGCGAGTAGCGAACGGCGACGGCCTCGCCGCTGAAGTGCAAAAGACAGCGCACCGTCCGCCATTCGCGACCACGGGGGTGGGGGACGTCGCGCAACAGGGTAGCGGCGGTGCGCTGAAGCTCGTAACGACGCTGACGGGCTTCGCGCTTGGCGGCCGTTTCGTCGTCGAAAGACTGTGACGCCGAGGTGTATACACAATTAGTGGGGGTGTCCGACGATGTATCGGATGCGGAAGCGTGGACACAATTGGTAATAGATACCAAGGTATTGGTAGGCGCACCGGATTGGTGCGTTTCGTCCTGGTGGCTCATGCGCCCAGGACCTCGCGATTACGTTCAGCCAAGTCGAGGGCGAAGAGCGACGAGAGCGTCGCCAGGTCACGGCGCACCTGCGCGGCATACGTGAACCCGGCAAGCTCGGCTTCGAGCGCGTCGGTCAAATTGCGCTCGGCCATCACCGCGCAGCATTTGATCTGCTGGCGGATCGATGCCGCTTCAGCTTCCGAAAGTTGATTTTCCACAGTGCACCCCATGTGTCCCCTAAAGCGGGACCGATTGTCCACCAATAGGGAACTAAATGTCCACCCTTGAGGGACGTACCACTATGGTTTACTGTTTCCAGTTCACCAATGAGGGACCGAAATGAGCCTCGAACTTTTGGATAAGGCGAAAGACGCGCTAGGCAGCGACTACGCTACGGCGAAGTACTGCAAACGCGCACGATCGTTCGTGAACAAGGTCCGCAGCGGGGAACGGCCGATGCCTGATTGGATGGCATGGAAACTGGCCGAACTAGTCGGTGCTGATCCGATGGCGGCGCTGCTCGACAACAAAATTAAAACCGCAAAGGACGACGACGAACGTGCAGTGTGGTTTCGGTGCGCGGAGCGAGTACAGCAAGCAGAAGGAATTGCCGCTGTAGAGGTTTCGGAAACGAAAACGCCGGCACAGGGCCGGCGTCGTCGTGTGTTGGTAGGCGCGATTGGATTCGAACCAACGACCCCTACCATGTCAAGGTAGTGCTCTAACCAGCTGAGCTACGCGCCTATGGGTCTTGCGAAGGGCGCGAACAATACCGTGTCGCCCTCCGGCATGCAAGCAAAATCGTTCGGTGACGGGCTCCTGTCAAAAATTTCAGGTTCTGTTTCAAAGAACTGTCGTTTTGCTGTCATGACCGACAGCTAGGGTTCACGCGGTCGATGGCCATTGCCGTCGCGCACGCGCTTTCCCTACCCATGGAGCCCCCAACATGTTTCGCAAAGCCGCTGTGACCGCGCTGTCCGCGTTCACTTTGACGCTCATCGTGGCAGCCTGCAGCAACAACAACCACGACGCGTCGTCGGGTGAATCGACGTCGCCGCAGGACGCCCTGACGACCGCCACGCCGATCAAGCATCTAGTCGTGATTTATGGCGAGAACATTTCGTTCGATCATTATTTCGCCACCTATCCGAATGCGACGAATCCGGACGGCGAGACGAGTTTCACCGCCGCGTCGGGTACGCCGACCGACATCAACACGCTCGAATACGCCAATCTGCTGACCAGCAACCCGAACTCGACGAACACGGCGAATGGCGACGGTGCGGCCGACCCGTTCCGTCTCGATGTCACGCAGGCGGCGACGGCCGACCAGAACCACGCGTATACGCCGGAAGAAGAAGCGGCCGACAACGGTGCGATGGATCTGTTCCCGCTCTACACCGGTCGTGGCACCAGCGGCGGTAGCGGTGCATTCGGTACCACGGGTCAGGTCATGGGCTATTACGACGGCAACACCGTCACCGCGCTGTGGAATCTCGCGCAGGGCTTCTCGATGAGCGACAACGCGTTCAGCGATACCTACGGTCCGTCGACGCCGGGCGCGCTTGAAGCAATCGCCGGCCAGACCAACGGCGTGACGATCGACGCGGACGGCAGCGGCACGGGCGTGCCGAGCAGCCACCTGATCGACGACGGCCAGGGCGGCTATACGCTGATCGGCGACATCGATCCGACCGGCGACGTCTGCTCGAGCTCGACGTCGGGCACGATCAGCATGCAGGGCAAGAACATTGGCGATCTGCTCAATGATGCCGGCATCACCTGGGGCAGCTTCATGGGCGGCTTCGACCTGACGACGCAGAACGACAATGCGACGACGGGCTGCTCGCGCAGCACGTATTCGGACACGGTCAGCGAAACGGTCACCGACTACATTCCGCATCACGCCTGGTTCCAGTACTACGCGTCGACGCTGAACGCCGACCACACGCGTCCGAGCTCGACCGACCGTATCGGTTACAGCACGGAAGCCGACGGCACGACGGCCGAACCGGCCAACCACGAGTACGACGTCAACGACTTCTATACGGCGGTCAAGGCGGGCAACTTCCCGTCGGTCGCGTATCTGAAGGCGCCGGCCTACCAGGACGCGCATGCGGGTTACTCGGATCCGGTCGACGAGCAGGCGTTCGTCGCCAAGGTCGTCAACTTCATCGAGCAGCAGCCGGACTGGAGCAGCACCGCGATCATCGTCGCCTACGATGACTCGGACGGCTGGTATGACCACAGCTACGCAGCGCCGACGCATGCGTCGTACAGCGCCGATGCCGACGCGCTCAACGGTGCGTCGACCTGCGGCAGCGGCACGCAGCCCAATGGCGTCAACGGCGAGCCGGTCAACGGCCGTTGCGGCCCTGGCACGCGCATCCCGTTCCTGGTGATCTCGCCGTGGGCGCGCGTCAACTACGTCGGTCACACACAGATCACGCAGGCGTCCATCGTCAAGTTCATCGAAGACAACTGGCTGGGCGGCGAGCGCATCGGCGGTGGTTCGTTCGACTCGACGACCGGCGATATCGAAGGTCTGTTCGACTTCTCAGGCAGCGGCGACGCGGCCAAGGTCTGGCTCGATCCGTCCACCGGCGCGGTGCTCGACGCGGCGCCGAGCAGCGACTGACGTCCTCGCGCGATACACGCTGATTCAGGCCGTGGCGTCCCCTTGGGGCGCCACGGCTTCTTCCGTTCTCCCGCTGCAACCGGTCTTTGCATTCCACATCATGAGTCGCCGCGCCGTTGTTTCCGTTTCTGTTGTCGTCGTGCTCGCACTGTTGGCGGGTGTCGCGCTCTATGGCGCCACGCTGCGCGCACAGGCACGCGAGATGCTGGGTTACAACCCGTACCCGCTTCGCTTGCATCGCCCCAAACAACGGCCGCTCAGCGCGATGGCGCGGCTGGGCGAGCAGCTGTTTCATGATCCGTCGCTGTCGGCTTCGGGCAAGCAGTCGTGCGCGTCCTGCCACGATCCGGCCCACGACTACGGACCGCCGAACGCCTTGCCGGCCCAGCTCGGCGGCCCCGAGCTGCAGCAGCAGGGCATGCGCCCGCCGCCGTCGCTGAAGTATCTGGAGCGCCAGCCGAACTTCAGCATCGGTCCCGACAATCCGCAGAACGAGAACGTCAACCTGCAACAGCTGGCCGCGCAGGCGGCCGACACGCAGCGCGGCACCAAGCAGGCCGGTGTGGCGCCGGCAAAACCGGCGATGGTGCCGCAGGGCGGCATGTTCTGGGACGGCCGCGCCGACAATCTGCAGGCACAGGCTTATGGGCCGCTGCTCAATCCATTCGAGATGGCGAATCCGGATGCCGACGCGGTGGCGGCCAAGCTCGACAAGCCGCAGTACCGCAAGGCGCTTGAACAACTGTTCGGGCCGAACATTTTCAACGATTCACGACTGCTGGTCGCCGAGGCGACATCGGCCATCGCGCGCTACCAGTTCGAAAGCCCCAAATTCCATCCGTACGACAGCAAGTACGACGCGTGGCTGGAAGGCAAGGCGCGTTTCACCGCGCAGGAAAAGCGCGGCTACGCGCTGTTCAATGATCCGCAGAAAGGCAATTGCGCAGCCTGCCACGTCGATCAGCCGACGCCGGATCACCTGCCGCCGCTGTTCACGGATTTTCAGTACGAAGCGCTGGGCGTCCCGCGCAATCCGCAGCTCAAGGTCAACGATGATCCGAATTATTTCGACATCGGCCTGTGCGGGCCGATGCGCTCCGACATGAAGGCGCAGACGCAGTACTGCTCGATGTTCCTGACGCCGACGTTGCGCAATACCGCGCGCCGCCAGGTCTTCTTCCACAACGGCCGCTACCACAAGCTGGAGGATGTGGTGCGCTTCTACGATCTGCGCGAGACGCAGCCGGAGCGGATCTATCCGAAGGGCGCGGACGGCAAGCTGCAGCGCTATGACGACGTGCCGCCGGCCTACCGCGCCAACATCGACCGTATCGACGCACCGTTCGATCTCAAGCCCGGCGACACGCCGCCGCTCGACGAGCAGGACATTCGCGACATCGTCGCGTTCATCGGCACGCTCAACGACGGCTGGATGCCACGGCAGTAGGGGAGGGAGCTGACCGCAACGCGGCCACCGATCAGGCGGCCGCGTTGCGTAATGCCTGTTCGCGCAGTTTGCGGATCTCGTCGCGCAGCTTGGCGGCGGCCTCGAACTCGAGGTTCATGGCGTGCTGCTTCATGTCCTTTTCGAGCTTGGCGATCTTCTTCTTCATCTGCTCGGGCGGCAGGATGTCGTAGCGGGCCTTGACCTCGGCGGCCTTCAGCGCGGCGCCGACCTGATAGTCCTCGTAGCCGTAGCGCATGACGTCGGCGATGCGCTTCTGCACACCCTTGGGCGTGATGCCGTGCGCCTGGTTGTATTCGATCTGCTTGGTGCGGCGCCGATCGGTCTCGCCGAGCGCGCGCTTCATCGAGTCGGTCTCGCGGTCGGCGTAGAGGATCGCCTTGCCGTTGAGGTTGCGCGCGGCGCGGCCGATGGTCTGGATCAGCGAGCGCTCGGAGCGCAGGAAGCCCTCCTTGTCGGCGTCGAGAATCGCCACCAGCGAGACTTCGGGAATGTCGAGGCCCTCGCGCAGCAGGTTGATGCCGATCAGCACATCGAACAGGCCCAGGCGCAGGTCGCGAATGATCTCGGCACGCTCGACGGTGTCCACGTCGGAATGCATGTAACGGACCTTGACGCCGTTTTCGTGCAGATAGTCGGTGAGATCCTCGGCCATGCGCTTGGTCAGCACCGTGACCAGCACACGCTCCTTGGCCTCGGCGCGCAGGCGAATCTCGCCGAGCAGGTCGTCGACCTGCGTCGAGGCCTTGCGAATTTCGGTCGGCGGATCGACCAGTCCGGTCGGGCGCACGACCTGTTCGGCGACGGCGCCGTCGGACTTGTCGAGCTCGTAGGGTCCGGGCGTCGCCGACACGTAAATGGTCTGCGGGCAGATGCGCTCGAACTCGTCGAAGCGCAGCGGCCGGTTGTCGAGCGCACTCGGCAGGCGGAAACCGTATTCGACCAGGGTTTCCTTGCGCGAACGGTCGCCCTTGAACATCGCGCCGATCTGCGGAACGGTGACGTGTGACTCGTCGAGCACGACGATCGCATCCGGCGGCAGATAGTCGAACAGACACGGCGGCGGCTCGCCCGGATTGCGGCCGGACAAATAGCGCGAGTAGTTCTCGATGCCGTTGCAATAGCCGATCTCGCGAATCATTTCGAGATCGAAGTTGGTGCGTTGTTCGATGCGTTGCGCTTCGAGCAGTTTGTTCTGCAGGCGCAGCAGCTTGATGCGCTCGTTCAGCTCGTCGCGAATCTCGTCGAAGATGCTGACGATCTTTTCGCGCGGTGTGACGTAGTGCGACTTCGGGAACACCGTCACGCGCGGCAGCTTGCGCTTCAGCTCGCCGGTCAGCGGGTCGAACTCTGATATCGACTCGATCTCGTCGTCGAACAGCTCGACGCGAATCGCCGCGGCGTCGCTTTCGGCCGGGTGGATGTCGATGACTTCGCCGCGTACGCGGTAGGTGCCGCGTTCCAGTGCCACCTCGTTGCGCACGTACTGCATCGACGTCAGCTGACGGATCAGCTCGCGCTGCGGCAGGCGCTCGCCCTTGATCAGGTGCAGCACCATCTGGAAATACTGTTCCGGATCGCCGAGGCCGTAGATCGCCGATACCGAGGCGACGATGATGGTGTCGCGCCGCGTCATCAGTGACTTGGTCGCCGACAGCCGCATCTGCTCGATGTGGTCGTTCACCGAGCTGTCCTTCTCGATGAAGGTGTCGGTGCTCGGCACGTACGCTTCCGGCTGGTAGTAGTCGTAGTACGAGACGAAGTACTCGACCGCGTTGTCCGGAAAGAACTCCTTGAACTCGCCGTACAGCTGCGCCGCCAGCGTCTTGTTCGGCGCCATGATCAGCGCCGGGCGCTGCAGTTCCTGAATGACGTTGGCGATGGTGTAGGTCTTGCCGGAGCCGGTGACGCCGAGCAGCGTCTGCGCCGCCAGTCCGTCGCGCAGGTTCTCGGTCAGGGCGGCGATCGCCGTCGGCTGATCACCGGCCGGCGGCCAGTTCGCCTTCAGCTGGAACAGATGGGCGTCGCGGTCCTTGAGACGACGATCTTTGAGCGCTGTACGCGGAGCTTCCTGCATCGGAAATACCTGGGGCCGAGCCGGCCGCGATCAAGAGACCGTCTAGATTACCGCACCAGGATGGTGGGCGGCCGACGAACGTTCCGGCCCGGCGGTCCGGGCGGCTCAAGATTTTCGGTTGGCGGCCAATAAAGAGGGCAGATACCGGGCAAACCCCTCAGACCAGGATTCTCCCCCATGCTGCCGATCATCGGTTCCATCGTCGTCATTCTGAGCGTGATCGGCGGCTACATCGCCTCGCACGGTCATCTGGGCGCGCTGTGGCAGCCGTTCGAGCTGGTCATCATCGGTGGCGCGGCGCTCGGCGCGTTTCTGGCGTCCAACACCGGTGAGGTCGTCAAGGAAACGTTCAAAAGCTGCCTGTCGATCCTCAAGGGGCCGAAGTACGGCAAGGCGCAGTACCTGTCGATCCTCTCTTTGCTCTACGACGTGCTCAGCAAGATGCGCAAGTCGGGCGTCATGTCGCTGGAGGATGATGTCGAAAACCCCGGCAACAGCGAACTATTCAAGAAGTACCCGGAAATCGTCACCGACCATCACCTGCTGGAATTCATGACCGACTGTCTGCGGCTGATGATCGGCGGCAACATCAATCCGCACGAGCTGGAGCCGCTGCTGGAGCTGGAGCTGGAGACGCATCATCACGCGGCGCTGGCCCCGGCGCATGCCTTGCAGAAAGTGGCCGATGGTCTGCCGGGTTTCGGCATCGTCGCCGCGGTGCTCGGCATCGTCATCACCATGGGGGCGCTCGACGGTCCGGTCAACGAGATCGGCGCCCATGTCGCCGCTGCGCTGGTCGGTACCTTCCTCGGTATTCTGCTGGCCTACGGATTCGTCGGCCCGCTGGCCGCGGCGGTCGAGGCGCGCGCCAACGAAGACAGCCGAGCCTTCGAATGCGTGAAGGCCGCGCTGCTCGCCAGTCTGCGTGGCTACAACCCTATCGTCGCTGTCGAATTCGCGCGCAAGTCGCTGAACTCGAAGATGCGTCCGGCGTACACGGCGCTCGAAACCCACCTGAAGGGCAACCGGTAACGCGCCGTGGCCAACGAAAGTGCGGAAATCATCATCCGCCGCGTCAAGAAGGTTCAGGGCGGCGGGCATCACGGTGGTGCGTGGAAGGTGGCGTACGCCGATTTCGTGACGGCGATGATGGCGTTCTTCATGGTGATGTGGATTGTCGGCATCAGTGACAAGCAGCAGCGCGCGGCGATCTCCGACTACTTCAACAATCCGAGCGCGACCATCGGCACCGCGCAGCAGCCGGCGGCGGGCGCCAATGGCCCGGGCGGGCCGTCCAGCTCGGTCATCCAGCTCAATGGCTCGATGAACCGGCCGATGATGGACGACGTCGTGCAGCGCGAGAAGCTGCCGCCGTCCAGCCCCGAGGAAGCGCGCAAGGTCGCGCAGGAGCAAGACCGCAAGCGCCTCGAAGCGCTGCGCGTCGAATTGATGAAGGCGATCAGCCAGAGCCAGGCGCTGGAACCGTTCAAGGATCAACTGCTGCTCGACATCACCAAGGAAGGGCTGCGCATCCAGATCGTCGACAAGCAGAATCGGCCGATGTTCGATCTTGGCGGCGCGTCGCTGAAGTCATATACGACGACGATCCTTGCCGAGCTCGCGAAGTTCATCGACACGGTGCCCAACCACATCAGCATCACCGGCCACACCGACACCACGCAGTACGGCAACGACGGCGGCTATACCAACTGGGAGTTGTCGACCGACCGTGCCAATGCCGCACGGCGCGCGCTGATCGCCGGTGGCATGCAGGCCGACAAGATCGATCGCATCGTCGGTCTGGCGTCGACCGTGTTGTTCGACAAGCAGCACCCGGACAATCCGATCAACCGCCGTATCAGCATCATCGTCATGAATCAGGACACCGAAGCCGATCGCCGCAACGAGGCGGCGGCGGTCAGCGACGTGCCGACGCCGGCCGACGGTGTGGTCGCCGCGACCGGCGATGGGGCTGCGACCGTCGGCGAGGCGCCAGCAAGTGTCCCGGCTGCTGCGCCGGCCGCCGCAACGGCCGCGGCGGTGCGCGCATCGTCGCCCTGAGCGACGCTCAGGAGCGCAGCGACTCCAGCGTCTCCCAGCGCGCGTAGGCGCCGGCCAGCTCGGTTTCGATCGCGGTCAGGCGCTTTTGCACGTCGACTGCCTGATCGGGCTTCTCGGCGTACAGCGCCGCCAGTTTCAGGCCCAGCGCTTCTTGTTCCGTTTCGAGCTTCTCGATCTTGGCCGGCAGGTCGGCGAGTTCGCGCTTGTCCTTGCTGCTCATCGCTGGCTTGGTGACGGCCGGCGTCGGCGCTGCCGTGGTGGCGGGCGTGGCGGGCTTGGTGGCCGGCGCTGATTTCGCCGCCGGCGTCGGGCGCTGACGCAGCCAATCTTCGAAGCCGCCGACGTATTCGCTGATGCGGCCGTCGCCTTCGAAGGCGAGGGTGCGCATCACCACGTTGTCGACGAACGCACGGTCGTGTGAGACCACCAGCACCGTGCCGTCGAAGTCGTTGAGCAGTTCTTCGAGCAGGTCCAGGGTTTCGACGTCGAGGTCGTTGGTCGGTTCGTCGAGCACCAGCAGGTTGGCCGGCTGGCTGAACAGTTGCGCCAGCAGCAGACGCGAGCGCTCGCCGCCGGACAGTACATGCGTCGGGCTGCGTGCACGGTCCGGCGTGAACAGGAATTCCTGCAGATAGCTCATGACGTGCTTGCGCGCGCCGCCGATCTCGACGAACTCACGGCCGCCGGCGATGTTTTCCCAGACCGGCTTGCTCTCATCCAGCGTCGAGCGCAACTGGTCGAACCAGGCGATTTCCAGATTGCTGCCAGTGCGCACTTCGCCGCTGTCCGGCTGCAACTGGCCGAGCAGCAGGCGCAGCAGCGTGGTCTTGCCGGCGCCGTTGGGTCCGATCACGCCGATCTTGTCGCCGCGCAGAATGGTCGTCGAAAAGTTGCGGCAGATGGTCTTGTCGTCCCAGCGATAGCTGAGGTTCTTGGCCTCGGTGACCAGCTTGCCGGAGCGCTCCGCCTCCTGGACGGTGAACTGCGCGGTGCCCTGCAGCTTGCGCCGCTGCGCGTACTGGTCGCGCATTTCGTAAAGGCGTTTGACGCGGCCCATGTCGCGTGTGCGCCGCGCTTCGATGCCCTTGCGGATCCACGCCTCTTCCTGCGCCAGCTTCTTGTCGAACAGCGCGACTTCCTGCGCCTCGGCGTGCAGGCGCTCCTCGCGGCGGCGCAGATAGTTGTCGTAGTCGCCCGGCCAGCTGGTTAGCTGGCCGCGATCGAGTTCGACGATGCGCGTCGCCAGGCGCCGCAGGAACGCGCGGTCATGGGTGATGAACAGCAGCGCGCCGGACCACGACACCAGAAAGTCTTCGATCCAGGCGATCGAATCGACGTCGAGATGGTTGGTCGGCTCGTCGAGCAGCAGCAGGTCCGGTTCCGAGGCCAGCGCGCGGCCGAGCAGCGCGCGGCGCTTGAGGCCGCCGGACAGCGCGTCGAAATCGGTGTCGGGCGGCAGCTCCAGACGCGAGACGATGCTGTCGATGCGCGCATCCAGCGCCCAGCCGTCCTGACTGTCGAGGACGTGCTGCAGCTTGCCGAGGCGGTCGAGCTGGTTGGGATCGCGTTCCAGCAACTGGTAGTACTCGGCCAGCGCCTCGCCGACTGCGCCGGCGCCGGACGCCACCACGTCGCGCACCGTGCCGGTCAGGCCCTTGGGCACGTCCTGCGGCATCTCGGCGATGCGCAGCGCCTGGCTGCGGATCACGTCGCCGTCGTCGGCCTGCTGCTGACCGGTGACCACGCGCATCAGCGTCGACTTGCCCTCGCCGTTGCGGCCCAGCAGGCAGACGCGCTCGCCGCGCTCGATCGCGAAGTCGACGCCGTCGAGCAGCGGCGGACCGCCGAAGCGCAGGGTGATGTTCTTGAGCGCGAGAAGCGTCACGTGGGGTTCCAGGAGGGGCGGCAACGGGGCGGCAATTCTAAAGGCTGACGGCGGTGCGCCGCTTGGCGCTGCGGGCGCGGTGCTATCGTCGGGCGTCCGTGCACGGACCGCCGAAGGAGGCTGGATGCGCGTCACGCGAGGGTTCAAAGGCAACAAGGCCTCGCTGCCGAGCAAGCCGTGCGCGGTTTGCGGTCGGCCCATGAGCTGGCGCCGGACCTGGGCGAAGAACTGGGACGATGTGCGCTATTGCTCTGAAGCGTGCCGCCGCCGCCGGGCCAAGGCGCCGTGAGCCTGCGCCATCTGGTCGTCGTCCTTGGCGACCAACTCGACCTGCAGGCCAGCGCGTTCGACGGTTTCGACGCCGAACGCGACGCGGTCTGGATGGCGGAGGTGGCCGAGGAATCGACGCATGTCTGGTTGAGCAAGCCGCATATCGCCAGCGGCCGCTATATCGAGCGCATGAGCGCCGGCAGCCTGTGCGCGCAGTGCCGCTTCCGGCCCGCCGAGCGGGCCGCGGCGATCCGCAGCGGGGCGCTGAAACGCTGAGTCGCCGATGACGCAAGATTCACGGTGCGTCTCTGGGGGTTTTCACTTATTATCTCGCGCGCTTTTTTTCTAGAATTTGTGCCGCTTTCTCATAGCCGCAGCTTTTTTCCAGCCACCCGACGGGGATTTCAACCGTGGAACTGTCTCTCGCGCAGCGTGTCGGCCGTATCAAGCCGTCACCGACGCTCGCCGTTACCGCCAAGGCCGCCGAACTCAAGGCCCTGGGCAAGGATGTTTACTCGCTGTCCGCGGGTGAACCCGATTTCGACACGCCTCAGCACATCAAGGATGCGGCGATCGAGGCGATCAACAAGGGCGTGACGAAGTACACGGCCGTCGGCGGCACGCCGGCGATGAAGAAGGCGATCATCGACAAGATGCAGCGCGACAACGCGCTGGAGTACAAGCCGAACCAGATCGTCGCCACCACCGGTGGCAAGCAGGCCTGCTTCAATCTCTGCCAGGCGGTGCTCAATGCCACCGACGAGGTGCTGATCCCGGCGCCGTTCTGGGTTTCGTACCCGGACATGGTGTTGCTGGCCGACGCCACGCCGGTGTTCATGTACACGACCGCCGAGACCCGCTTCAAGATCACGCCGGAGCAGTTGGAGCGCGCCATCACGCCACGCACCAAGATGCTGTGGCTGAACTCGCCGTCGAACCCGTCCGGCATGGCCTACACCAAGGCCGAGCTGGCGGCGCTGGGTGAGGTGCTGCTCAAGCACCCGCAGATCGTCATCGCCAGCGACGACATGTACGAGAAGATCATGTGGACCGGCGAGCCGTACGCCAACATCGTCAACGCCTGCCCTGCGTTGTACGACCGCACGGTGATCATCCACGCGGTGTCGAAGACCTATTCGATGACCGGCTGGCGTCTTGGTTGGGCGGCCGGCCCGGCGCCGATCATCAAGGCGATGGCCGACATCCAGTCGCAGCAGACGTCGAACCCGAACTCGATCGCGCAGGTCGCCGCTGCGGCGGCGCTGAACGGCGACCAGGGCTGCGTCGCGACCATGGTCGAAGCGTTCAAGGCGCGTCATGACCGCCTGGTCGCCGATCTCAACACGGTGGCGGGCGTGAAGTGCCTGCCGGTCGACGGCACGTTCTACGTGTTCCCGAACGTCGAGGGCCTGATGGCCAAGCTCGGCGCCAAGGACGATCTGGAACTGTCGGAAATGCTGCTGCAGAAGGCACTGGTCGCCGTCGTGCCGGGTTCGGCCTTCGGTTCGCCGGGTCACATCCGGCTGTCGTTCGCGACCAGCGACAAGGTTCTGCAGGGCAGCGTCGAGCGCATCAAGGCACTCGCCGGCTGACCCCGTCGGGCGCACGGGCGGCAACGACCGTCCGTGCGCCCGTCAGCACCTTTTGCGATTCGGGCATTGCATCACGCGGACGGCCTGACTAGAATTCGCACCCCTGCTGTTCCGCGATAGCTCAGTCGGTAGAGCAAGTGACTGTTAATCACTGGGTCCTTGGTTCGAGTCCAAGTCGCGGAGCCACTTTTCAAAGCCAGTAGCCGCCTTGTGCGGCTATTGTCTTTTCTGGGGCCGGAAAAGAAGTCTTTACGTCCTGCTCATGCACGCCGAACCCGCCACGCGCGGCGCCCGTCTGCCGGCGCCCGACCTGCTGCTGATCGCCATCACCGCGGTCTGGGGCGGCACGTTCATCGTCGTCAAGACGGCGATGCAGTGGAGCGGCGCCTTCACCTTCGTCGGTCTGCGTTTCGGGCTGGCGGCAGTGCTGTTCGGTCTGGCCTGCCGGCGGATGCTGCGCGGCTTTTCGCGCGACGAACTGCGCGGCGGCATCGCCATCGGCGTCGCGGTCTTTCTCGGCTACAGCCTGCAGACCCTGGGCCTGCGCGAGATTTCCAGTAGCGAATCCGGCTTCTATACGGCGCTGTACGTGCCGATGGTGCCCTTGCTGCAGATCGCTCTGTTCCGTGTGCTGCCACGGGCGATGGCCTGGGTGGGCATCGTCATGGCGACGGCCGGCATGGTGCTGCTGTCGAATCCGCGCGCCGGCCTGCTGGCGATCGACCATGGCGCGCTGCTGACCATGATCGGCGCGCTGGCCATGGCCTTCGAGATCCTGCTGATCGGCCGCTACGCGGTGCGCTGCAATGTGCAGCGTCTGGCGTTCGTGCAGTTGGCCACGGTCGGCGTGCTCGGTCTGGGGGCGGCGCTGCTGCGTGGCGAGCCGATGCCGCAGTTCACCGGCGGCTATGTCGCCTGCGTACTGGCGATGGCGTTGGTCAGCGCGTTCATCCAGTTCGGCATCACTTGGGCGCAGCGCACGGTGCCGGCGACGCGTGCGACTGTCATTTATGCGCTGGAGCCGGTCTGGGCGGCGCTGGTCGGTGTGTTCGTTGGCGACCGTCTCGGTTGGCTGGGGTTCATCGGCGGTGCGCTAATCGTGCTCAGTGTGATCGTCACCGAGCTGCGCTGGCCGAAGCGTCGCGCCGACGTCGCAGCCTGATCCGCAAGCCCCGGCACGCGTCCTGCTAAACATAGCGGGGCCTGGCGACCGACCCGAGCAAGGAGTTTTGCATGCACGAACTGTGGGCGCGCCTGCGCGTCGATCTGCCCGATTGGGTCTGGACCGCGCTGGCGATCTGCGCTGCGCTGCTGCTGGTGATTCTCGGCATGCGCTTGTTGCGCATGGCGCTGCTGCGCGCGACCCGGCCGGAGTCGGTGACGGGCCTGATCGTGCGTCGCACGCACACGCCGCTGACGGTGGTGGTGCTGCTGGCGGTACTCAACATCGTCTGGCAGGCAGCGCCGGACACGACGGACATTGCCGGCGTCGGCCGACGCATCGCGATCGTGATCTGGATCGGCTCGCTGACCTGGCTGCTGCTGCGCTGCGTGGCGGTCGGCGGCGAGGCGGTCATCCACGTCAATCCGTACGCCAGCGGTAGCGACGATGTGCGCGGCCGCGCGCGGCTGACGCAGGCGCGGGTGCTGACCCGACTGCTGTATCTGTTGGTGCTGGTGCTCGGCGTGGCGCTGGCGCTGCTGACCTTCCCGAGCGTGCGCCAGGTCGGCGCCAGCCTGCTGGCGTCGGCCGGTATCGCCGGTCTGGCCTTCGGCCTCGCCGCCAAGCCGGTGCTGGGCAATCTGCTGGCCGGCATGCAGCTGGCGATCACGCAGCCGATCCGCCTCGACGATGTGCTGATCGTCGAAGGCGAGTGGGGCCGTGTCGAGGAAATCACCGGCACCTATGTCGTCATCGCGATCTGGGACCAGCGCCGGCTGATCGTGCCGCTGCAGTACTTCATCGAAAAGCCGTTCCAGAACTGGACGCGCAGCAGCTCGCAGATTCTCGGTACGGTGATGCTGTGGGTCGACTACCGCCTGCCGGTCGAGCCGATCCGTGAGGAGACGCAGCGCCTCTGCGCGCTCGACGGCGACTGGGACGGCCGTCTGGCGATCGTCCAGGTCACCGACACGACGCCGGCGGCGATGCAGCTGCGCGTCCTGCTGTCGTCGGCCGACTCGGGCCGCAACTTCGATCTGCGCTGCCGTGTTCGCGAGGGCCTGATCGCCTACATCGCCCGCGAGTATCCGCTGTATCTGCCGCATACCCGCGCCGAGCTGATGGACGAGGCGCCGCCGAAGCTGTTGCCGCAATCGGCGATGGCGCCGAGCGAGCAGGTCTCGTCGCCGTCGCCGACCCAGCCGCAGCGGTGAGCGCTTAAAGACTGCCGCGCGCGATCCAGCCGTTGGCGTCGTTGTCGTTGGCGGCAGCGCCGAGCAGATCGCCGGGGGTGCGCAGCACGCGGAAGTTGCGGTCGTACTGCTGCTGCTCCCAGGCCAGCAACGGGCGAGGCCGGCGGCGCAGCGCGTCGAGGGTCTGGTCGTGGGCGGACTGCGGGTCGTTCTGCGGAACGAGCGCGTCCGCAGCCAGCGTGTCGGTGTGATTCATGATCGGGTTTCCTGTGTCGATGAAGGGGGCGCCGCCGCGTCCTTGTGCAGCGTTGCGGGTCGTTGATTGGATGCACGTCACCCGGCAAAAGGTTGCAATGCGCTGATCGACGCTGCCGTCGAGTTCAGCGATGCGACAGCCGGGTTGCGCTTTGCTGATTGCTAAAGCCGGTGGCAAGGATGCCGCCGGTCGTTGCACGCCTAGGGAGGACAGGCATGCTGGATGGGCGCCACGTCGATCCGACGCCGGACATGGAATGGCCCCGGCGCGGTCTGCGGACCACACTGGACCTGCGCAGCACGACGCTGGCGGTGCTCGCCGTGCTGGCGGTGATTGCCGCCATCAAGCTGGCGGCCGACGTGCTGGTGCCGATCGTGCTCGCGGTATCACTCAGCTATCTGCTCACGCCTCTGGTCGATCTGCTGCGGCGGCGGCTGCGCATTCCGGAGGCGGCCGGCGCGTTTCTGGTGTTGGCGGTGCTGGTGGCGGCGATCGTCGGCGGCGCCATCGCGCTGCAGCCGCACGTCAGCGACATCCTCGACAACGTGCCAAAGGCGACGCAGCGGCTCGAGAGCCTGTTGCACCGCACCGCGCTCGACAAGACCGGCGCCATTCGCAAGCTGACCGCCGCCGCCAATGCGCTCGACGAGGCAGCCGCATCCGGCGCCGCGCCGCGCAATGACATCACCCCGGATTTGCCGGCCCCGAGCCTGCGCGCCCACCTGTGGTCGGCGGCCGGCACCACGGCCAAGGCCATCGGTCAGACCGTCGTGGTGCTGGCTTTGAGTTACTTCCTGATGGTTGCCGGGCATTCGTTCAAGCGCAAACTGGTGCGCATCAGCGGCCGGCGCCTGCACGAAAAGAAACTGACCGTGCAAATCCTCGACGAGATCGACCTGCAGATGCAGCGCTACCTGCGCATCCAGGTCGGCACCAGTGCGCTGGTCGGTGCCGGCACCGGCGTCGCGTTCGCGGCGATCGGCATGTCGAACGCGGTGCTCTGGGGCGTGGCCGCGGCGCTGCTGCACCTGATTCCGTATATCGGTTCGACGTTCATCGTCGCGCTGGCCGCGATGTTCGCCTATCTGCAGTTCAACGACGTGCAGAGCACGTTGCTGGTGGCCGGCAGTGCGCTGGCCATCGCCGGCGTCGTCGGGCTCGGCATCGTGCCGTGGCTGACCGAGCGTGTCGGCCGCATCAATGCCGTGGCGACGTTCGTCACGCTGCTGGTCTGGGACTGGCTGTGGGGCGTGCCCGGGCTGTTGCTCGGCATTCCGATCATGATGGCGGTGATGGCCATTTGCGAGCGCGTCGACGGCCTGCAGGCGGTCGCCGAATTGCTGCGCAGCGACGGGCGGCAACAGCCCCGTGGCTGAGCGGCGCCGGCGCGACGCGATCGCGGTCGTCAATTACGTGGCGCTGCTCGGCCTGCTGCTGACCGCGCTGGTCTTCGTCAAGGCGATCCTGATCAGCGCCCTGATCGGTATCGGCATCGGCACGATCCTGACGCCGGCGCTGATGTGGCTGCAGCGCCGCTACCGAATTCCGCGCGTGGTCAGCGCGATCCTGCTGGTGGCGCTGATCGTCGCCGTGTTCGGCGGCATCGGCTATGTGATCTTCCTGATCGGCGAAACGCAGCTGGCGTCGCTGGTCGAGCGCATGCCGGACATCATTTCGCGGCTGCAGGCGCGAGCCGGCGGGCTGGTCGACCGCTATCCGTGGTTCGACGTTGATGGCGCGCTGTCGAACGCGCCCGGCGCAGCGAAGCTGGTCGGCGCCAAGCTGTTCCACGGCGCGTGGTCGGGCTTCGGCCTGGCCGGGGCACTGGTGTTCGCATTCGTCATCGGCCTTTATACGGCGGTCGAGGCGCGTTACTACCGCGACGCCCTGGTCGGCGCGTTCCCGCCGGCACGTCGCGCGGCGGCGACAGCATTCTTCGCCGAAGCAGCCCGCACCATTCGTCTGTGGTTCGCCGCGCAGCTGATCGACATGGCGATCATCGGCACGCTGACATCGATCGGCTTGTGGATCGTCGGCGTCGACTACTGGCTGTTGTTCGGCGTCCTGACCGGCGTGCTCGGCATCATTCCATACGCCGGGATCGCCATCGTCGTGGTGTTCGCCAGCCTGGTGACGATGGCCTCGAATCTGGCCCTGGTGCCGTGGCTGCTGGCGGTGTTCTTCATCACCCAGCAGATCGAAAGTCATGTCGTGCTGCCGCTGGTGATGCGCGACCGCGCCCAGTTGCCGGCGGTGCCGCTGCTGGTTTTCATGCTGGTGATGGCCAGTTGGGGCGGCTTGCTGGGCGTGCTGATGGCGCCGGCGCTGTTCGCGGTGCTGCTGCTCGCCTATCGGCGCCTGTACCTGCCGGCCCTGGAGCGCCGGCAGGCGGCGGACTCGGCCGCTGAGGGCTGAAAAACCGCCTCCGGTCCGGTTTTTCTCCACGCATTCGACAAATTCTTCGGGATCGCGTAACGTGCGCGCCGCAGTCGTATCAAGCAGTCTCATCAGCTGGTAGCCGTCTCGAACGGCGCGAATACCCGATGCGTTCCTCTTGACCGTTTGCACCCTGCGGGCGGGTTTGCCCGATTCACCATCAACGTTTGAAAGGAATGTATCCATGAGCAATGTCTCCACCGGAACCGTGAAGTGGTTCAACGACGCCAAGGGCTTCGGCTTCATTACGCCGGCTGAAGGCGGCGAAGACCTTTTCGCCCACTTCAAGGAAATCCAGGGCACGGGCTTCAAGACTCTGGCCGAAGGCCAGCGCGTCGAGTACAAGGCGGTCCGCGGCCCGAAGGGCATGCAGGCCACCCAGATCCGCGCGATCTAAGCCTGTTCCGTCGTACCAAAAACCGCGGCTTCGGCCGCGGTTTTTTTATGCCCGACGTTTACGGTGCAGGCTTGTTTTGCCGGCCTGGCCCAAGTCCGCGCCGGCGCTCAGGTCGGTAGCTGCACGCGTACGCGCAGGCCGCCGCCGGGGCGATCGTCGAGCTGCAGACTGCCGCCATGGCGGCGGACGATGTCGGCGACGATCGCCAGACCCAGCCCCGAGCCGCCGTCGTCGAGCGTGCGCGCCTCGTCGCGGCGATAGAACGGCTCCAGCGCTGCCTCGCGCTCATCGGCCGGAATGCCGGGGCCGCGATCGTCGACCAGAATCTCGGCGCCGGACGTGGTGCGCCGCACCGTGACCTCGGCGCTGCCGGCGTAGCGGATCGCATTGCCGATCAGGTTGGCGAACACGCGCGCCAGCGACAGCGGGTGGCCACTGACCGCGATCGCCTCGTCGTCGGTCTGCAGGCTGACGACGGCTCCGGCTGCCTGCTGCTCGCCGACCTCGCGTGCCGCCAGCGCCGCCAGATCGACCGGCTCGCGCGGATGTTCGCCGCCGCTTTCGACACGGGCCAGGGCCAGCGTGTCGCGCAGCAGCTGCTGCATGTCGTGCAGGTCGCGTTCGGCGCGGGCGCGCTGGTCGGCGTCGTCGATCAGGTCGATCCGCAGGCGCAGCCGTGTCAGATAGGTACCGAGGTCGTGGCTGATGGCGGCCAGCATCCGGGTGCGGCCTTCGATCAAGCGGTGCAGGCGCTCGCGCATGCGGTTGAACGCGACCACCAGCTGCCGGACTTCGCGCGCCCCGCGTGCCTGTAGCGGTGGACCTTCGTCGGCAGTGCCGACGCGCTCGACCTCACGCGCCAGGGCTTCGATCGGCCGGATCTGGCCGCGCAAGCCCCATAGCGCACCGAGGCCGATCATGCCGAGCAGCAGCAGCACGATGGCGATGAATGGCCGGCGCAGGCTGCGGCCCAGCGCGCCGCCGCGAATCTTGATTTCGACGACGCGGCCGTCGTGCAGCTGCACGGCGATACGCAGCGGTCCACGGCGAAAGCCGGACGGATGGACCATGACCTGCAGCGAGCTGTCGGCGTCACCGGCGCGAATTTCGATCGGCCGGCTACGGTCGGTCGGCAGGCCGCGCCGGATCAGATGCCGCATCAGCGGAAAGTCGGCCTCGTCGTCCGTCGAGCGCAGCGGGCCGTCATGGACCGTGACCTGAAAATCGAACGAATTGATCGCTTGCAGTGTGCGCTCGGTTTCGGCGGGCGGCGTGGCGTCGAGCAGGCGCACGATGGCGGCGACCCGCTCCGGGATCAGCGGCAGCTCGGCACGGTTGTCGTTGGGTTGCTGCGCGTAATAGGCGCCGAACATGGTCAGCATGACCAGTAGCACGGTGGCGGTCATCAGCACCGTCAACCGCAACGTCAATCCGATCATGCCGGGGCGCGCTCGACGGCCGGGGTGAACAGGTAGCCGCCGTTGCGGACGGTCTTGATCAGGCTCGGTCGCGCTGGATCGGGTTCGATCTTGCGCCGCAGTCGCGAGGCCGCGATGTCGATTGAACGATCGTAGACCTCCCAGCTGCGACGCTTGGTGAATTCCATGATCTGCTCGCGCGACAACACCCGCTGCGGGTGGTGGACGAACATCGCCAGCAGATCGTAGTCGCCGGCCGACAACTCGATGTCGCGGCCGTCCTCGTGCGTCAGTTGTCGTGCGGCAAGGTCGAAGCGATAGCCCGCAAACAGCAGGCATTCGTGTGCGACCGGCACTGCGCTGACCGCGGGTGCGGCGCGGCGCAGCACGGCGCGAATGCGCGCCAGCAGCTCGCGCGGATTGAACGGTTTGGGCAGGTAGTCGTCGGCGCCGACTTCGAGGCCGATGATGCGGTCCAGGTCTTCGCCTTTGGCGGTCAGCATCACGATCGGCAGATTGCCGGCGTTGCGCAGGCGCCGGCAGATCGACAGACCATCCTCACCTGGCAGCATCAGATCGAGCACGACCAGATCGGCGCGCTGGCGTGCCAGTGACACATCCAGCTCGTTGCCGTTACGCGTCCACTCGGCGACATAGCCCTCGCGTTCGAGCAGGGCGCTGACCAGCGGACCGATCTCACGGTCGTCCTCGACGATGACGATGCGTTGTCCGGCGTCCATGGTGCGGCGGCTCGGGTGGTGGGCAAGGCGCTTTTTATAGCCCAGACGGCCTGCCATCGCCCGCGCTGTTACACAGCGTCACAGGGCGCGACGCGCAGGACATCGCCCGGAAAAAGCGCACTGGCAGTCTTGCATCACCGGCTCAGATGCCGAATGCGAGGAGTGTGTGATGAAACGATGGATGATCGTCGGCGCCGCAGCACTGGGCTTGTGCCCGCTGCTGGCGGCCCATGCCCAGCCACAGCCCCAGGCGTCGACCCCGGATGCCGCGTCGGCGGCGATGGGACTCAAGGCCATCGATACCGACGGCAATGGCGCGATCAGCCGCGCCGAGGCCAGCGCCGCGCTGCATCAGCAATTTGCGCACCTTGATGCCAATCACGACGGCGTGATCAGCGAAGACGAATTCGTCACCGCGCGCCTGGCGCAATTCGACGCGGCCGACACCGACGGCAATGGCGAGCTGACCCGCGCCGAGCTGCGTCAGCGCTTCCTCGCGCTGCGCAAACACTGATTGTGACCCTGAAGCCCCACCGACGTACCCCGAAGGAGTCCTGCCATGAAACACCGCAATTCCACGATTCGCCCGCTGTCCCGCTCGCTGCTGTCGGCCGTGCTGTTGACCGGCGTTACCATCGCCGCCACCGTACCGCTGCAGGCCGAGGCCGGTACCCGCGGTCACCACGTCGAGCGGACCGGCCCCAACGGCCGCAGCACCGAACGCTCGGCGACGGTCACCAACGAACCCGGCTACCACTCGGCGACGCGTGAGCAGCAAGGGCCGTATGGCGCCTCTCGTGAGGTCAACCGTACGGTCGACGCCGATGCTGGCACCGCGTCGCACAGCGTGACGACGACCAATCGCTATGGCGACACCGTGACGCGCGGCGGTTCGACGACCGTCTACGGCGGCACGGTCGACCGTTCGCGCACGGTCACCGGACCGTACGGCGCGACCGCCACGCGTTCGGCGACGCGCGTCTACGACCCGGCCACCGGCACCTACACCTCGAACGTCAACGCCACCGGCCCGAACGGCGGTACCGCATCGCGTGACGTGACGGTGCAGCGCTAAGCCCCCAGCCTCTGCGGCCGGCCACGGCCGGCCGCAGCTTTTTGCCCGAGCCTCGCCATGATTGAACTTCTGCACGGCGCACCGCAGCGCCACCCCCTGATGCTGATGTTGCTGATGGGCATCGCGTTTGCCGAAATCGCCTGGCTCGCGTGGCGACGTCGAGGCGGCTACAGCTGGCTCGACAGCGGCACATCGATGGCGATCGCGGTCGGCAATCTGCTGATCCGGCCTTTGAACCTGTTGCTGCTGGCGCCGCTGTTCGCCTGGGTCTACGCGCATCGCTTGTTCGATCCGCAGTTGCAGGGGCCCTGGGCGTTTCTTGGCGTCGTATTGCTGGTCGACTTCATCTACTACGTGTTCCATCGCAGCAGTCACATGCTGCGCTGGATGTGGGCGACGCACGGCGTTCATCACTCGTCGACCGAGTTGAACCTGTCGGCGGCCTACCGGCTCGGCTGGACCGAGCTGCTGTCGGGCACCTGGCTGTTCCTGCTGCTGCCGGTCGGGTTCGGCATTTCGCCGACCTGGGTCACGGCTGCGTTCGCACTCAATCTGCTTTACCAGTTCGTGCTGCACAGCCGCCTGGTCGGTCGCCTCGGGCCGCTCGAATGGGTGTTCAACACGCCGACTCACCATCGCGTCCATCACGCGATGAACGAGGAACTGCTGGACCGCAACTTCGGCGGCATCCTGATTGTCTGGGACCGATTGTTCGGGACGTTCGCTGCCGCGCCGGACGAGTCGGCGCTGCGCTATGGCATTGCGGGCCGGGCGCCGCGCTATAACCCCTTTGCGGTGGCGTTCGGCGAGTGGCGGGCGATGTTCGCCGAGCTGCGCGATGCGCAGGGGCTGAAGGCGCGTCTGCGCGTGCTGACCGGCTGAGACGGTGGCCGGCCGCGGCGTTCAGTCGTCGGCGGGTGGCGTCTCGCGACGCAACTGATCGAGGCGCTGGCGCTCGAGTTCGGCCTGACGGGCGGCCTGTTCCTTTTCGGCCTTGGTGCGGCCGTAGCGCACACGATTGTCGGCCGCCTGCTTTTCGGCGTCGGCACGCGCCTTGAGCTTGCGGCGCTTGTTCAGATTGATGATCTCGGCCATGGCAGGCAGTTCCGGCAACAGGTGCCGAGCATAGCGAACGTGCGACCCGGCTGCTGTCCTACGCGTTGTGTGCGATCAGACTGACAAGACTGTCGGGGGCCGCCCAGATGGCGTGGCGCCGACGACAACGAATAATCGAAGGGCCTCCTTTCGACCGATGTTGCCGCCTCCATGAAAGAATCCAGTGCCGCAATCGTCCCCGCGCGTCCCGCCAGCCACTGGCCGGTTGGCATTCGCCTGCGCTTTCGTCCGGACGCCACCGTGCGGCCCGAGCACGAACATCTGCGCGGCACGCCGGTCCTGGTGCTGTCCGGCCTGCATCTGCTCGGCCCGACCGACGGCCAGTACTCTTGGCGCCAGCAGGTGCTGGTGTTCGGCAACTGCCGGCCGGGTTGGGCGCGCCCGGATCAGCTCGATCTGCCGCTCGACGAAGCGGACGAGACGTTCTGAGGCGATGCCGGCGCTGACGAGCGCGGGCCGGAATCCGTAAGCTGTACCGGCGCTGGCGGTGTGCCGGCACGGGAGATGACGTCGATGGATCGATCGATTGCGCGCGGTCTGGCCGCGCTGTTCGCGGTGTGGTTTGCGTGGCTTGCCGTCGTGCCGGCTGCCGATGCCGCCGATGCCGCGCTGGAAACCGCACCGGCCTGGACGCTGAAAACCCCGAACGGTGAGACCGTCCACTTTCCGCAGGACGCGCAGCATCAGCCGTCGGTGCTGCTGTTCTGGCCGTCCTGGTGCCCGTACAGCCGTGCGCTGCAGCCTTATGTGCAGTCGATCTGGGAGGATTATCGCGATGCCGGCGTCCACGTCTGGACGATCAACATCATGGAAAACGGCGATCCGGTGCAGGCGATGAAGGCGCGCGGCCTGAGCTTTCCGTTACTGCTCAATGGCGACCCGCTGGTCGCGACCTACGGCATCACGCGGACGCCGTGGCTGGTGGTCGTCGATGGTGACGATCACATCGTCTACACGCGTCCTGCGCACCCCGGTTCGCCGATCAATGTTGCCAAGCAGGTGCGAACCACGCTCAACGGGCTGCTCGGCGAGCACGCCGTGCCGCTGCCGGCATCCTATCCGCCGGCGTACGACCTGCATCTGCGACAGAAGGTCACGCAGCCGGCGCCGGACGCCGAATGGAAGGCCTGGGCGCTGCAATACCTCGGCAGCGTCGGCGCTGACGAGAAGGTTGCCGACATCGCGCCGCTGGGGCCGGTCAGTGACGGTCGTCAGGTCATCGAGATCGCGCGCAAGCTGTGGACCGAGCGCTATGGCGAGGAGCAGGTCGCGATCCAGGGGCCGTTCCGCTCGTATCGCTGGAACCAGCGCTGGGTAGTGTCGGGCCTGGCATCGGCCGGTCACCTCGGCGAGGGTTTCATCCTCGTCGTCGACGCCAGCACCGGACAGGTGCTGCGGATTTCGCCGGGATCCGGGCGCTCCTGATCGAGCGCGCTGCGATGTCGGGAGGCTGCATATGATCAAGCTCGCAGGTCTGGCCGCTGCGCTGGCGACGCTCGCGCTGGCGGCCTGCAGCACCGCATCGAATCGGCCGGTCAGTGCCGGCTACGGCCCCGATCCGGCGTTGCCGAAAGCCGATGCCGCGCTGATTCCGACCGTCAACGTCGCCAGGGCGGCTGGTTGGCCGGCCGATCTGCACCCGCGCGCCGCCGACGGTCTGCAGGTGCGGCCGTTCTCGACCGGCCTCGACCATCCGCGCTGGCTCTACGTGCTGCCGAACGGCGATGTGCTGGTGGCCGAAACCAATGCGCCGCCACGCCCTGACGACAGCGCCGGCTTCAAGGGCTGGATCGCGTCACTGCTGATGCGCCGCGCCGGCGCCGGCGTCCCCAGTGCCGATCGCATCACCTTGCTGCGTGACGCCAACGGCGATGGCGTCGTCGATCAACGCACCACCTTCCTCGAGCACCTGCATTCGCCGTTCGGCATGGCGCTGATCGGCAATATCTTCTACGTCGCCGACACCGATGCGATCCTGGCATTCCCGTACCGCGATGGCGAAACGCAGATCGATGCGCCACCGAGCACGCTGGTGGAGCTGCCGGCCGGGCCGCGCAATCATCACTGGACCAAGAATCTGTTGGCCAGCCCCGATGGCCGCACGCTGTACGTGACGGTCGGCTCCAACAGCAATGCCGCCGAGAACGGCATGGAAGCAGAGCAGCAGCGCGCGGCGATCTGGGCGGTTGACGTTGCCAGCGGTGCTCACCAGCTTTACGCGACCGGCCTGCGCAACCCGAACGGCATGGCCTGGCAGCCGGACAGCGGCGCGCTGTGGACGGTCGTCAACGAGCGTGACGAGATCGGCAACGACCTGGTACCCGACTACATGACCTCGGTGCGCAAGGGCGGGTTCTACGGCTGGCCGTACAGCTATTACGGCACGCATGTCGACACGCGCGTGCAACCGCAGAAGCCCGACCTGGTGGCCCGTGCCATTGTCCCGGACTACGCGCTCGGCGCGCACACCGCGTCGCTGGGCTTGTGCGCGGCGGCCGGCAACCACCTGCCGCCGACGTATGCACACGGGATGTTCGTCGGTCAGCACGGCTCATGGAACCGCAAGCCGCGCAGCGGCTACAAGGTGATCTTCGTGCCGTTTGCCGATGGCCAACCGGCCGGCATGCCGCGCGATGTACTCGACGGCTTTGTCAGCGACGACGGTCAGGCCTACGGTCGGCCGGTCGGTGTCGCGCTTGATCGCACCGGGGCGCTGCTGATCGCCGACGACGTCGGCAACACGATCTGGCGGGTCACCGCCGCGCCGCCGGCTGCAACGCCCTGAGCTCGCCTCAGGCTTTGCGCATGCGCTCGATCAGCTCGTAAGCCGCGGTGATCTCGCGCGTCTTCTGCTCGGCCATTTCGCGCATCGACTCCGGCAGCCCCTTGGCGGCGAGCTTGTCCGGATGGTTCTGGCTCATCAGGCGGCGATAGGCTTTCTTGACGTCCGCATCGGAGGCCGATGACGGCACGCCCAGCACGCGGTAGGCGTCGTCGATCGCCGACGGGCTGGGTGCCCGCGTGCCGCCCGCACTGGCGCCGCCGCGCAGCATCGCTTCCAGCGCCTGGACTTCGGCTTCCGACAGTCCCAGGCCGCGCGCGATGCGGGTCAGCATCTCGCGCTCGGCCGGATGCGCGGCGCCGTCGGCGGCCACCGCCGACAGCTGTACCTGCAGGAACATCTGCAACAGCACGCGCTGGCCACGCGCGGCGAGGGCGAAGCGACGCACTTCGCCGTCGAGATCGAAGCCCGGCGTCTTGCCGCGGTTGAATGCCTGCTTCGCCGACTCGCGTGCGGTCGGCGACAGGTGCAAACGATCGAACAGCATTTCGGCAACGCGAATCTCGTCGTGCGTGACCTGACCGTCGGCCTTGCAGACCGCGCCCATCACCGCGAACGTCGAATCGAGGAACTGCGACTGCACCTTGGTCGCTGCACCGATCACCGAGACGCGCACCGTGCGCGCGAGCAGGTAGCCGATGCCGGCACCGATGACCAGACCCGGGAGATGACCGAACAGCGCGCCAATCAGGCCGCCGATGATGACGAGGGGATTCATGCCAGCCATTCTACGTGAGCGCCCGCGGCTTTCGCTGTGGCGATCGGGGCCTCGTTCATCTGCGGTGCGGGTCGTGGCGCTTTTCATGATTCGCGTCGCTGACATGCTTTAAATCATTGATGCCTGCCCCGTCCGCCGATGTGATCCACCCTTCGCCCGCCAGGCCGCCGCTTCCGCAATGGCGCGAATGGCTGCAACTCGTGCGCCGCACCGTCGGCGCCTGGATGGACGACGGCGCCTCGAGCATGGGCGCGGCGCTGGCGTTCTATACCGTGCTGTCGATGGCGCCGCTGCTGCTGATCGTCATCACCGTCGCCGGTTTCATCTTCGGCGAGGACGCGGCGCGTGGCGCGTTGTTCGAGCAGATTGCCGGCATGGTCGGTCGCGATGGCGCCAGCGCGATCCAGGCGGTGCTGGCCAGCACCGCGCGCTCCGGCGACGGTCCGGTCTCGATCCTGGTGGGCTTGCTGACGCTGTTGATCGGCTCGACCACGGTGCTGGCCGAGCTGCAGCGCGATCTCGACATCATCTGGCATGCACCGCCGCGTCGTGGCAGCGGCCTCATGCGTCTGCTGCGTGCGCGCTTGCTGGCGTTCAGCCTGATACTCGGCGTCGGCTTCCTGCTGATGGTGTCGCTGGTGGTGAGCGCCACGATCAGCGTCATCGGCCGCTTCTGGAGCGACTGGCTCGGCGGCGCCGGCTGGTTGCTGCAGGTCCTCAATTTTGCGCTCGGCTTCGCCATCATCACCGCGCTGTTCGCGATGATCTACAAGGTCTTGCCGCGCGTGCGCATCGAATGGCGCGACGTGATCGTCGGCGGCGCCATCACCTCCTTACTTTTTTCGGTCGGCAAGCTGCTGATCGGTCTGTACATTGGGCATGCTTCGGTGGCGTCGTCGTTCGGTGCCTCGGGCACGCTCATCGCGGTGATCGTCTGGGTCTACTACTCGGCGCAGATCTTCCTGCTCGGTGCGGCGTTTACCTATCAATTCGCGTTGCGGCATGGATCGCTGGCGGCGCGCAGACGTCCTCTTCATTGACTGGCTGAGTTAGTTACGGTCCTGCATCGTCGCGCAGGCGGCGGTCGAGGAATTCGAGTGCCGCATCGACGGCGGCACCATCGGTCAGAAACGCGGTGATGTGCCCGCGGCCGCGCAGGATCATCAGCTCGCACGGCACGCCGGCGGCATCGAGCAAGGCCCGGTAGTCGGTGGCGTGATCCGGTGGCACGAGGCGATCGAAACCGCCGTGGTAGAGAAACACCGGTGGATCGCCGGCACTGACGTAGTGCACCGGCGAGGCTGCCTGATATTGGGCGTAGTGGGTGTCGCGCGTCCCGCCGATGAACTGGGGGACGAGCGTGCCGCCGGGAAACTTGGTCAGATCACTGGGCGTGCCACCCGCGACGACTGCCTCGACGCGCGCGTCGGCGTCGTAGAGCGCGTCTCTAGCGCTGATCCCGCCGAGCAGCGCGGCGAGGTGTGCGCCGGCCGAGTAGCCCCAGGCGCCGATGCGTTGCGGGTCGATCCGCCATTGCGCGGCGTGTGTCCGCATCCAGCGCACATCGAGCTGTACGTCACGCAGCTGCGTCGGCCAGATGTGGTCGGGGGCGAGTCGGTAGCTGCCGGCGACCGCGACATAGCCGCGCCGCGCGAGTTGTTTGGCAATCGACTTGAGCTGCGTGCGATCACCCGAATGCCAGCCGCCGCCATAGAGCACCAGCACCGCTGGAAACGGGCCGTCGCCGCGCGGCTGGTAAATGTCGGCCGCGAGCGGCTGCGGCCAGTCGGGCGGTGAGACGATGACGTTTCGAATGACGCGATAGTCCGTTCGCGTCGGTTCCGGCACCGGGACATCAGGGCGACCCTGGTGCAGCGTGCAGCCGCCCATGAGCAGTGCGGCAGCCAGGCTGGAATGACGGAGCATGCGTGGACCTCGATCGGGATGCGCAGGCTTATACGGCCTGAGCGCGCTGGCGGACGCAAGGCTCGCGCACCGGCCTCATGGCGGCGGTTCGGCAGCAGCTTGGCCGGCATGGTCGGTAGCGACCGTCAGCGGGGCGTCGCGCAGATAGCGATCGAGAAAGTGCAGCGCGGCGGTGACGGCGGGCTGATCGGTGAGAAATGTCATCACATGGCCACGCCCGTGCAGGATCATCAGCTCACACGGAACGCCTGCGGCGTCGAGCTTCTTCTTGTAGTCGGTGGCGTGATCGAGCGGCACCAGCTCGTCGCTGCCGCCGTGATAGAGAAACACCGGCGGGTCGCCACGATCGACGTAGTCGACCGGCGAGGCTTCGCGGTAGAGCTGTGGCTTCTGCGCCTCGGTGCCGCCGATCAGCTCGATGACCTGGTGATGATGGGTCGGCTTGGTCAGATCGGTGGGCGTGCCGCCGGCGACGACGGCCTCGATGCGGCTGCCGGGCTCGCCGAGCGCGTCGCGCGTGTCGATTCCGCCGAGCAGCGCGGCCAGATGTGCGCCAGCCGAATAACCCCAGGCCCCGATGCGTCGGGGATCGATGTCATAGGTCGCCGCGTTGGCGCGCATCCAGCGCACCGCGAGCTGCACGTCCTGCAGCTGCGCCGGGAAGTGGTAGATCGGCGCAAGCCGGTAATCGATGGCCACCGCGACATAGCCGCGCTGCGCAAGCGTCGTGGCGATCGGCGCCAGCTGCGTGCGCTCGCCGTGGTGCCAGCCGCCACCGAACAGCAGCAACACCGCAGGATGCGCGCCGCTGCCATCGGGCAAATAGAGGTCGGCGCGCAGCTCCTGCGGCCATTCCGGTGGGGTGAAGCGTACGCCGCGCTCGACGTGAAAGGTCGTGTGCGATGGCGTCGGCGGCGGGCCGTCCGGACGGCCGAGCTCGGTACTGCAGGCACTGCACCACAGCACTGCGGCGATGACGGGAACGATGGCGCGCATCCGCACTCCTTGCGAGACGCTGCATATCGTAGCGGTGTGTCGTGACGCTGCGCGGGCCGGGCAAAACGGCTGAACGTCGGCTGACACGCGCAATCAGGAAAAATTCAGTGACGCGCTTTAGGGTGGTTTGCAACGCACATCGTGCGTTTCGCAAAGGAGTGCAGTGTCATGAACAACGTTGCAGCGGGAATCATTGGTGGTGTTGCGGTCGTCGTCGTGGCCGGATCGGCCATGGTCTATGCCTCACACTCGAAGGGCGATGATGCGAAGACGCATACGGTCTGCACCAACGAGAAAGTGGTGACGAACAAGAAGAACGGCACCAATTCGGTGATCGGGACCGTGGTCGGCGGTGTCGCCGGCGGCGTGCTGGGCCATCAGATCGGCGGCGGTACCGGCAAGGATGTCGCGACCGCTGCGGGTGCTGTGGGCGGTGCCTATGCCGGCCACAAGATCGCCAACGATAAATTTCCGGATCAGGACGTGACCTACCAGCAGCAGTGCCACGACGTCGCGAGCTGATCGAGATGTCATGAGCTAAAAGCAGAGGCGGACATCATGTCCGCCTCTGCTTTATGGGTGCTCTACCGCTTGGGGTTTCGGGTGCGCATCCGGCGCATGTTGAATGTGCGCGGACGCGGGATCGCTGGGCGCGTCCGCGCTATCGACCACCGGACAGCCGGGTGTGGCCCCCGGCATCGGTGCACTGGCGGTCATCGCCTGGTGATACATGGTGTCGAGCGACAGCCAGAGCTGTCCGCTTTCGGCACAGTGCGCTGCATAATCGAACAGCTTGTGCATGTGTGCCGGCTTGAAATCCAGCGGCCCGCCGAACGGATAGCCGGTCGGGATCGCCGTCAGCTGAAAGCGCATGCCGTAGCGATCGGCGAAGTTGTAGGCGAGTGCCAGCGCCATGCGAATCTCATGCGTCAGGTTGGTATCGAACGCGCGCGCCACGATCTTGTGCGTGCGCAGACGCGTCTTGCTCGGAAAGCGTCCGAGCTGGCCATCGACGAGCACGTACGCGCGGAAGTTCTGAAGGCGTGGCGCGTCGCGCGTCACCAGTGCCGACACTTCCGGGCCGATGAACAAGGGCATCGTCGTGGCGCCGTCGACATGCATCTCGTCGTATTCGTGACCGTGCTCGGTGACGCGGATCAATACCGGCGGAAACACCGCGGGGATACTGGCGGACGCGACCAGCACATTCGTGAACAGCTTTCTCGCCGCCGGACCGCCGTGCGTCGCGATGGCGCCCATGTCCCAGATGACCGGCTCGCCTTTGTCGAGATCGGTGGTTTCGATGTAGAGCCGCCGTCCGCGGGCGTACTCACGTGCGATCGCCCGGATCAGCTTGTCGGTGACGAATGGGGTGACCAGTTCACGCAGCGGCCGCCCGGCGTACAGCGAACTGCCGAACAGGGCATCGAGCAGGTGACGCTGCAGTAGATGCTCGGAACTGTCGCCAGCCAGCGCGCGGGTCAGTACCGGATCCCAGTCAGGGCCGAGAAAGGCCAGCGGTGCGATCAACGCGCCGACGCTGACGCCAGTGACGAGCTGGAACTCGGGACGCTTGCCGCTGCGTGTCCAGCCAACCAGGGCGCCGGCTCCGAAGGCGCCGCCAGCGCCGCCGCCGGACAGCGACAGGGCATTGATCGGGCCGTCGCCCGCGGCGCGGCGCAACGCTGCGAAGGTCAGCTTCGAATGTTCGAGAAAGGCGTGCTCGCTGTCGTACGCGAGGCGGACGTGCTCGCCTTCGAAGCCGACCGGATCGGCGGTGCTCAGGCGCGGCGCCGGCGGTGGCAGGCGAGGGGCCGGCGCACAGGCGGCGAGCGCTGCGGCTGCGCCGATCAGCATCGCGCTGGTTGGGAGTCGTCTCCGCACCCTGTTTCCCCGACGTTGGCATTGATCCCGCCGCCGACGATAGCCAATCGGCTTCGCGCTGTCAGGTGCGATGCGGCGCGAAGTGCTGTTGCAGCAGTCCCGCGCGCGGATCGTCGGCGCTGCCGACCACGGCGTAGCCATAGGGGCCGCGCACCCAGTAGCGTGCAATCAGGTCACCGTCGCGACGCGTCTCGACGGCGTGGTTGTTCAGGCGCGAACGCGGCCGCAGGTAGACGCTGATGCGTTGCCCGACCTGATCTTCGTAGAGCAGCAACAACGCGGCGCCGGCGTCGGTGACCAGCGGCTGCGCGCCGACCAGCTTGAAACCGGTGATGGTCAGCGATGGCACCGAGCCGGCATCGAAATGCGTGGCCATCCAGTGCTGCAGTGGCAGGGTGTCGCTGCCGCTGAACGCCAGCGGCGCGTTCGGGTTGTCGGCGAACAAGCGATGGGCTTCGACCGCATCGGCCATCGGCACGAACGGTAACGGGGCACGATGGCCGGCCTGCCAGCCGAGCAAGGTGCCGATGCCGAGCGTGAGCAGCAGCGAGGCGGCAATCGCCAGCTGGCCGCGCCGCCGGCTGCGCTGGCGCTCCTGCAAGCGTTGTGCAGAGAAGCGCAATGGCAGCTCGTTGCTATCCGGCATCGCCAGCGCCGTGCGCAGGCGCTTGGCGTCGCGTTGCCATCCGGACACGACCATCGCCCAATCCGGATTGGCCATCAGCCAGTCTTCGACGCGCAGCCGCTCGCTGCGTTCGAGGCGGCCATCGACGTAGGCATGCAGGTCGGCCTCGGTCGGATGCGCCATCATTTGACGATCCTCAGTGCGGCCGGCGCCGCGTCACCATCGCTGAGCCGGCGCAAGGCCTGCCGTGCGCGCGACAGGCGCGACATCACCGTGCCGATCGGCAGGTCGAGGGCGTTGGCCGCTTCCTGATAGCTCAGCCCTTCGACACTGACCAGCAGCAATAGCGCGCGCTGTTCAGCGGGCAGCGCCGCCAGTGCGGCAAGGATCGAGTGCGCAACGATGGTGTCTTCCGGCGACGACGCCTGGCCGGCGTCGCGAGCACCGAACAGGGCCAGGACGCGGCTGAACCGCTTCTGCCGGCGTTGTTCGTCGACGAAGCGGCGGTAGAGGATCGAGAACAGCCAGGCGCGCAAATCGCCTTCCGGCCGCTTGCCGCCGGCGCGCGTCAGCGCCCGCTCCAGGCTCGACTGCACGAGATCGTCGGCGGCCTGCGGGTCCTGCGTCAGCTGCAGCGCAAAGCGCCGCAATCGCGGCAGCAGTGCACGTAGTTCGGCGTCGTCGAAGGGACTCTGATCCATGGCCTTGCGATGGTAGTCCACGGTGAGACGAGCGGCACGTGAATTTATTCCCATATAGCGGTAGATGACACGACCTTCATCGGCCGCTGTCGTCATGCCAGGGGGAGCGAGCGCGAAAGATTTTTCGGGTGGCGGGAATAAACCCCGAAGCGGTTCGTCTGACCGGGCGATACCTCAACAGGATACCTAGTCATGAATCCCGATCATGCGCCGCCGCGGCGCGAACCCTTGCGTGGCGCCGCGGCGCTGGCGCGCCTGACGGCGATTGCCGCCGTCGTCGCCGCTGGTGTCGGCGGATTCACCTGGTTTGCGGGCGTGCTCGGTGGCCGTGGTTTGAGCGCGCGCGCGATCATCGACACCCTGCAGGGGCCGCGGCCGCATGCGGGCTTTCGCCGCAATCACGCCAAGGGCATTTGCGTCAGCGGCTGGTTCGACGGCAACGGCGCCGCCAGCCGTGATTCGCGAGCCGGCTTCTTCGCGCGGCAGCGGGCGAGCGTGATCGGCCGCTTTGCCGAGGCCGGCCCTAATCCTTATGTGCCCGACGGCAGCGCGGCGGTGCGCAGCCTGGCCTTGCAGTTGACGCTGCCGGACGGCGAGCAGTGGCGGACCGGCATGAACGACATTCCGTTCTTCCCGGTGGCGACACCGGCTGGCTTCGAAGCCCAGCTGCGTGCGCAGCAGCCGGACCCGGAAACCGGCAAGCCCGATCCCGCGGCGATGTCCGCATTTATCGCCGCGCACCCGCAGGCCGCGGCGTTGGGGCAGGCGTTGAAGACGATGCCGCGCGCCACCGACTTCGGCAGCGACACGTACAACAGCGTCAATGCGTTCATCCTGCGCGACGCGCTGGGTGGTACGCATGCGGTGCGCTGGTCGCTGCGACCGGAGCAGGTCGCGGACCCGCAAGCCTTGGCCGACGATCCGAACGCGCGCTTCGAACGCTTGCTGCAGCAGCTCGACGCGGGACCGCTGCGCTGGCATCTGATGCTGACGCTGGCGCAACCGGGCGATGCGGTCGACGACGCCTCGCAGCCATGGCCGGCTGACCGGCCGACCATCGATGCCGGCACGCTGACGTTGACCCATGCATCGGGGGAGGATGTCGGCGGCTGCCGTGACATCGTTTACGACCCGCTGGTGTTGCCGGACGGTATCGAAGCGTCCAACGATCCCTTGCTCAGCGCGCGTTCGGCGGCCTACGCCGTGTCCTATCGGAGGCGCGCCGGCGAGCCACCCGGAGACAGCGCCCTGGCCGGACAACAGGCGGGCACGCATGGTGAGGCGCAGCCATGAACCAATCGAACGCATCGCATTTCTCGCGCATCGCGCGCGCCCTGCATTGGACGATGGCGGCGCTGATTGTCCTCATGTTGCTGCTCGGTGCCGGCATGATCGCCGGCGATCCAGCGCAGTACAGCCGCTACATCGTCTGGCACAAATCGATCGGCGTGGCGATCTTCATGCTCGCGATCGTGCGCTTGCTGTATCGGTTGCGCCATCCGGCCCCAGCACTGCCGGATGATCTGTCCGCACTGCAACGCCTCGCCGCGCACGGTTCGCACGTCGCGCTCTACGGCTTGATGCTGGCCTTGCCGCTGGTGGGTTGGGCGATGCTGTCCGCCGGCGGCTATCCGGTGGCGTTGCTCGGTGGCCTGCAGTTGCCGGCGATACTGGCGCCGCACGCACCGACCTACGCGGCGCTGCGCATGTTGCACTCGGTTCTGGCGTGGTCGCTGTTCGCGCTGGTCATGCTGCACCTCGCCGCCGCGCTGCACCACGGCTGGGTGCGGCGCGATGGCGTGCTGGCGACGATGGCGCGCTGGCGCGGCTGAGCCTCAGGATGTTGTCGCGCAGCTCTTGAACTGGGCGTAAGCCTGCTCGAAGCCGGCCAGCGGAATGCTGCGATAAAGGTTGCCGAGCGCGGCGTCACCGGCGACGCGCACCGAAGTGTGCTGGCCGAACGCGGCGATCTCCTCCGGCGACAGCGTGCCGAGCACGCGCTTTTCACTGCGCGAGTCGAGCCGCGACAGATGTGCTTCCGGGCCTTTGTCGAAGCTGATGCGCACCGCCGAGCCACCGATGAAGCCGTAGCTCGATTCGATGCGCAGCGTCGTCGGCGAAGTGAACGCAACGTTGAACATGTCGCGTTCCGGCTGCAGCTCGAGCATGCAACTGCTGCCGTTCTTGACGACGACGAACTTGTTGTCGTCGCCGCCCCAGGCGTCGGCGGTCAGCGAGGCAAGGCACAGCGTCAGGCCGAGCGCGGCCGGGATCAGGAAGGAATGCCGCATGGCGAATCTCCGGGTCTGCAATGAGCGGATGAGCGCTGCGCAGCCGGCGGCTGGACAGCGTCAGGGACTACGGGCCGGACGCCGGGGCTGCGCGGGGCAGGGAATCCGGCGTCGATCCGCGGCATTGCGGACGACGGGCGTCGATCGTCGTACGGCGGCTTCGGCATTGAAGGCGTGCGAGCGACCGCACAACACTAGCACGCAGCGTGCCGGCGCGCGGTCTGCGATGGCTCAGTGTGCGGCCAAGCGGTCGTTGAGGCGCACACGGACGAACTCCATATGCGTCGCCGCGCAGGCCTGTGCGGCGGCCGGGTCGCGCGACAGAATCGCCTCGAGCAGTGCGCGGTGCTGGGTGCGCAGCGCCGCCGCCGTTTCCGACTGCGGCGCCAGGCCGGCGATGCTCAGCTGCACGTGATCGTGCAGCAGCTTCAGCAGCGAACCGGTGAGGTACGAGAACACCGGGTTGTGCGCGGCATCGGCGATCGCGCGGTGAAAGCCGACATCGCTGGCGATCTGCGCCTTGCGGTCGCCGCCGCGATAGGCAGCGTCGACGGCCGCCTCGGCGCGAATCAGCGCGTCGCGGTCGGCCGCGGTGTGGCGCTGCGCAGCGAGCTCGGCGGTGCGGCATTCCATCATCACGCGGAATTCGATCAACGATTCCTGCAGCTGCGGGTGGCGCTGCGCCATCTCCGACCAGATCTCGGCCATGCGCTGATCGCCGGCGTCATTGATATAGGTGCCGGCGCCCTGGCGTCGCGACAGCAGGCCGCGCGCCTCGAGCAGGCCGATGCCTTCGCGCAGGCTTTGCCGCGACACGCCATAGCGCTGCGCCAGCTCGCGCTCCGGCGGCAGGCGGCCGCTGAACTCGCCTTCGAGAATGGCGGCTTCGAGCTGTTGCGCAATACGGTCGCTGCGGCGTTCGGACATGGCGGAAACGGGGACGGGAATCGAGCCGATTGAAATGGTCGGACCAATATCCCACATTCGTCGCTGGCTCGCAGACTGCGCTCATAAACCCATCGCCGTGCGCCATCCGGGCGTTCGCGGCCGACAGGGAGGAGCCATGAAACCGAATCCCGCCGCGACCCAGGTCTATCTGTTCGCGACCTGCGTCATCGATCTGTTCTCGCCGCAGTCCGGGCTCGACGTCGTCGACGTGCTCGAACGGCTCGGCGTCACCGTGCATTTTCCCGAGTCCCAGACCTGCTGCGGACAGCCCGGCTATACCACCGGCTTTCCCGAAGAGGCGCGTCGCGTCGCCGCCGCGCAGCTCGATCTGTTTCCCGAGCCGTGGCCGATCATCGTGCCGTCCGGCTCCTGCGGCGGCATGCTCAAGCACCATTGGCCGAAGCTGTTTGCCGACGATGCCGCACGCCGCGCCCAGGCCGAGAACATCGCCGCGCGCACCTACGAGTTCACCGACTACGTGGTCAACCACCTCGGGCTTGAACTGCCATCCGGTGCGGCGCCGATCAAAGTTGCGCTGCACACCTCGTGCAGCGCGCGCCGCGAGATGAACGCACTGCCGAACGGCCGTGCGGCGCTGGCCAAGCTGCCCGGTGTCGAGCTGCTCGTGCACGACCACGAGTCCGAATGCTGCGGCTTCGGCGGCACGTTCTCGGTCAAGCATCCGGAGATTTCCGCGGCGATGGCGGCCGACAAGCTCGACGCGATCAAGGCCACCGGTTGCGATGGCTTCGTCAGCGCCGACTGCGGCTGCCTGCTCAACCTCAATCTGACCTTGGAGAAGCGGCAGGACGCGCTGCGCGGCCGCCACATCGCGACGCTGATCCGCGAGCGCATGGCGCAGGGAGGCACAGCATGAGCGCCAACCCGATTCGTGACGCTGACGCGCGTGCGCGCGGTGCCATCTTCAAGCGCCTGCGTGCGGCGCCGGCCGGCGAGCCGGTGGCGGTGCCCGACGTCGCCGGCTACTACGCCGCGCGCGCCGTGCCGCAGGACGAGTCGCGTACCGCGCGCTTCATTCGCCACGCGCAGAGCTGGCGTGCCGAAGTGGTCGAGACCACGCCGGCCGACTGGCCGCAGGCGCTGGCCGGCGTGTTCGCCGACAAGCGTCCGGCGCGCCTGCTGCTCGGTCGCGGCACGGCGATCGCCGAGACCGTCGCCGGCTTGCTGCCGGCCGAACAACTGCGCTGGTACGACGAGCCGCTGGCCGGGATCAAGAAGGAACTGTTCGACGAGGTCGACGCCGGCATCACGACCACGGTCGGGGCCGTCGCCGAAACCGGCAGCTTGCTGCTGCATCCGACGCCGGCCGAGCCGCGCACGCTGTCGCTGATTCCGCCGCTGCATATCGCCGTGCTCCACGAGCGCCAGATTTTCGAAACGCTGCACGAGGCGATGAGCACGCAGCGCTGGACCGATGCGATGCCGACCAATGTGTTGATGATCACCGGCCCGTCGAAGACCGCCGACATTCAGCGCGTGCTGGTCTACGGCGCGCATGGCCCCAAGGAACTGGTGATCTTGCTGATCCGCGATGGAGGTGGCGCATGAGCATGCGACACGGTGCTTTGCGCGCAGCGCAAACGGGTGCGGGAGCATGCGCTCTCGTGCAAGCGGTCACACGTGAAGTCGGTGCGAGGGTTGCCGCATGAGCGCCGAAGCCGTGACCGTGCGCCCGGAAGACTTCAAGCTGCGCAGCCACGAGGCGCTGCACGACGCGCATCTGCGTTCGAGCTTCCGCGGCGCGATGGATTTTCTGATCGAGCGTCGCGCGCTGCAGTTCCCGGATCTGCAGGCCTTCGAGCGACTGCGCAAAATGGGTGAGCAGGTGCGCCAGCACGCGCTCAACCATCTGCCGGACCTGCTCGAAACGCTGGAAGCCAACCTGACCGCGCGCGGCGTGCAGGTGCACTGGGCGGAAACGCCGGAAGACGCCAACCGCATCTTCCTCGACATCGCGCAGCGCCACGAGGCGTCGCTGATGGTCAAGGGCAAGTCGATGGTCAGCGAGGAAATCGAGCTGAACCACACGATGGCCGCGCAGGACATCGAGTGCCTCGAAACCGACATGGGCGAGTACATCCTGCAGCTCGACGGCGATCGGCCCAGCCACATTATCATGCCGGCGATCCACAAGACCAAGCAGGATGTCGCCGAGATTTTCCACGAGCACATCAACGGTGCGCCGCTCACCGACGACGTCAACGAGCTGATCGGCATTGGTCGCCAGGCGCTGCGCGAGAAGTTCGGTGCCGCCAAGATCGGCGTGTCCGGCGTCAATTTCATGGTCGCCGAAACCGGCACGCTGGTGCTGGTCGAGAACGAAGGCAACGGCCGGCTGTGCACGACGGTGCCGGACGTGCATATCGCCATCACCGGCATCGAGAAGGTCGTAGAGAAACTCGAACACGTCCTGCCGCTGTACGCGCTGCTGCCAAAGAGCGCCACCGGTCAGGCGGTGACCACGTATCTGAACATCATTTCCGGGCCGCGCCGCGATGGCGAGAAGGACGGCCCGCAGGAAATGCATCTGGTGCTGCTCGACAACGGCCGCACCCAGGCCTATCGCGAGACGCGTTACCGCGCGACGCTGCAGTGCATCCGCTGCGGTGCGTGCATGAACCACTGCCCGGTCTACACACGCGTCGGCGGCCTGTCGTACGGCACCACGTATCCGGGGCCGATCGGCTCGATCATCTCGCCGCATCTGGTCGGCCTGGAATCGACACGTGACCTGCCGACCGCATCGAGCCTGTGCGGCGCCTGCGGCGAAGTCTGCCCGGTCAAGATTCCGATTCCGGACATGCTGATGAAGTTGCGCGAAGCGGGCCGGCATTCGGTGACCGAGTCGATGACGCCGCCAAGTCAGGCGCTGGTCGGGCAGGGCACGGTGCGCCGCCTCGGCGAAGTCCTGGCCTGGAAGGGCTGGCGCCTGCTGTACTCCAACGCCGCGCTGTACCGGCTGTTCGCGTGGCTGGCGCCGCGCCTGCGCTGGCTGACGCCGCCGGTGCAGGCCGGCTGGACGCAAAGCCGCGCACCGCTCAAGCCGGCGCCGCAGTCGCTGCGCGCGATGCTGGCGCAGCGCCGTCGCGATGGTGGGGGGTGATGCGCACGCATTCGGTTTAGACTTGATGATCGAGGCGCCGCAGAGCGCCGGATCAGGAAGCGGTCATTAGAAGATGACGGAGGAAGAGATGCGATCGCCACATCATCACATCGAAGCGGTCATGAGCGTGGTCGCGGGCGGGCAGTTGCCGGTACTCGACGAGCGGGCGGAAAGCCTCATCCACCGCTCGTGGTTTCGCTGCTACAACGACTACGGGCTGGACCCGTCGAGCCCGTTCGGCGCGCGCACCGAATCGCCGGCCAGCCTGCGCTACCTGCAGGTGGCCCGTGCCGGCATGGAAGAGCTGTATCAGCACGTTGCCGAACTCGGCTACGTGCTGCTGATCGCCGACGCCAACGGTGTCACGCTCGATGCGATCGGCGATCCGGCTTCGGATTCGCCGCTGGCCGCCGGCCTGGTGCTGGGCGCCAACTGGAACGAGCGTCTCGCCGGCACCAACGGCATCGGCACCTGCCTCGCCGAACGGCGCACGCTGACCTGTCACCGCGAGGACCATTACTACACTGGCATCGTCGGCCTCAGCTGCACGGCGACGCCGCTTTACGATCCGCTCGGCGAACTGCTCGGCGTGCTCGACCTGTCCGCCGTCAGCTCGCCGGAAGCGCGCGAGAGCCAGCATCTGGCACGCCATCTGACGGCGCTGTATGGGCGCATGATCGAGGATGCGAACTTCATCGATCACTTTCGCGAACACTGGATCCTGCGTCTCGGCACCGCCGCTGGTCTGGTCGACGTCAATGCGCAGGCGATGCTCGCGTTCGACGGCGACGGCATGATCGTTGGCGCCAACACCGGTGCGCGCAGTCGTCTGCGCATGCTCGAAGTCAGCGGCCTGGGCGGCGGCGACACGCTGATCGGCAACAACCTCAGCGCCGTGTTCCGCAGCCGCCCGCACGAAATCTGGAAGCTGGCGCGCACGCCGGAGGCGTCTTCGCGCGCCGCGCTCGACACCTGGCAGGGCGACCGCTACTACGCGGCCGTCGCGCTGCCGCGCAAGGCCGCCGGCGCCGTGCGCAAGCCGGCGATTCTGGTGCCGTCGTCGGTGCCGACGCTCGAGTCGCTGGCCGGCGACGATCCGCGCATGAACACGCTGATTTCACAGGTTCGCCGGCTTGCCAGCCGGCCACTGAACCTGCTGATCCAGGGCGAAACCGGCAGCGGCAAGGAGGTGCTGGCCAAGGCCGTGCACGAAGCCAGCGACCGCGCCGAGCAGGCGTTCGTTGCCGTCAATTGCGCGGCGATCCCCGAGTCGCTGATCGAAAGCGAGCTGTTCGGTTACATGCCGGGTACGTTCACCGGCGCGCGCAGCCGCGGCATGACCGGTCTGATCCAGCGCGCCAGCGGCGGCACGCTGTTCCTCGACGAGATCGGCGACATGCCGGTCGATCTGCAGACGCGCTTGCTGCGCGTGCTGTCGGAAGGCGAGGTGCTGCCGCTCGGTGCCGATCGTCCGGTGCCGCTCGATCTGCACGTCATTGCCGCCTCGCATCGCGACCTGCGCCAGATGATTGCCGCCGGGGCGTTTCGTGAGGATCTCTACTACCGCCTCTGTGGTGCGACGCTGGCGCTACCGCCGCTGCGCGAACGCGCCGACCTGCCGTATCTGATCCGCACCCTGCTCGACGAGGAGGCCGACGCACTGGGCTGTGAGGCGCGCATCGACGATGCGGCGTTCCAGCGCCTGCTGCGCTATCGCTGGCCGGGCAATATCCGTCAGCTCCGGCAGGTCCTGCGTTTTCTGCTGTCGGTCAGTGACGACGGCATTCGCGTCGAACATCTGCCGCCGGAACTGGGCGAGTTCGCCGACGCGGCGGCTCCGCCGATCCGCGTGGCGCCAGTCCCGCAAACGGCCTATGGCGATGCCGCATTGCCACACGATGCCGCGCATCTGCTCGACACCCTGCGCCGCCGGCACTGGAACATCACTGAGGCCGCTCGCGATCTGGGTCTGTGCCGCGCGACGATCTATCGGCGCATGAAGCGCCACGGCATCGTGCCGCCGAACCAGTTGCACTAGGTTCGCCGGCACGGCGGCAAGGGCATGCGGCGCCGTTCGTCGTGCGCGGGCGGCGCGGCGCGAACCGCAGCGGCCGGACGCACTACAATCGCGGCCCCGTCCGTCCTTGCCGCCCATGGCCTCTTTCGTCGTTGCCGCGCTGTATCACTTCGCCCGCATCCCGGATTTCGCGGCATGGCGTGAGCCGCTGCGCGCGGTGTGCGCGCAGGCTGGGGTGCGCGGCACGCTGCTGCTGGCGGCTGAGGGCATCAACGGGACGATCGCCGGATCGCGCAGCGGCATCGACGCGGTACTGGCCCATCTACGTGCCGATCCACGCTTTGCGACACTCGAACACAAGGAATCGCTGGCGCCGGAAATCCCGTTCGCACGCCTGAAGATCAAGCTCAAGCGTGAGATCGTGACCATGGGCGTGCCGGACATCGATCCGTCACGCAGCGCCGGCACCTATGTCGACCCGGCGCAGTGGAATGATCTGCTGACGAATCCGGACGTGCTGGTGATCGACACGCGCAACGCATACGAAGTGCGCGTCGGCACGTTTCATCGGGCGGTGTCGCCGCAAACGGAAAGCTTTCGCGAGTTCCCGGACTACGTCGAGCGCGAATTGCGCGGCCAGGAGCAACGGCCGATCGCGATGTTCTGTACCGGCGGCATCCGCTGCGAGAAGGCCACGGCCTATTTACGCGAGCAGGGTTTCGAGCAGGTTTACCACCTGCGCGGCGGCATCCTCAAATATCTCGAGGAGATGCCGGCGACGCAGAGTCTGTGGGCGGGCGAGTGTTATGTGTTCGACGAGCGCGTCGCCGTCGGCCATGGCTTGCGTCCGGGGCTTACACGTCGCTGTGACGCTTGCGGCGAGCCGTTGACGGCGGAAGAACAGGGCTCGGCGGACTACGACCCCGGCATCCACTGCCCGCGATGCGTCACCGGGCTGACACCGGCACGTCGCGCGATGCTGCAGATGCGGCGATCACAGCAGGGTCCGAGCGCGGCTACCGACGTGACGCCTGCCGACATCGACCGCGAATAGCGCGGCGGCCGCCGCGTCAGACGCAGCGGCGTGCCGCCGCCGATTCAGGTGCGCGGCCCGTAGATCTGGGTCAGCCGGTCCGGCGTGCCATCGATGCGTTCCAGCGTCGGATAGCGCGGCCCGTCGTAGTAGGCCATCGACACCGTGCGGTAGTGATCGCCGTCCTTGACCAGCAGGTCGATCGCACGGCGGCGCTTCCTGGCCTGCTTGAGCGCGGTGATCAGGCGCTCCTTGCGATACTCGCGCTGATCGACGGCGAGCAGCTTCATGCCGCTGCGCAGCCCGGCCTTGAATGCGACGCCGCCCCAGACCACATCGCCGATGATCGCGCCGCTGGTCAGCGACAGGCCCAGCGAATAGCTGAAGTCGTCCATCTTCAGTGCCGCCTCGACGCTCTTCAGATAAGCGCCGGGCTCCTCGGCGAACGCGAGCTTCCAGCCGCCGCGGCTCAGGCCGTCGAGCACCGCACGCGGCCGCAGCTTGTAGACGTTGCGCTGCAGATAGCGCGCCCAGTCGTATTCGGCGACGGCCTTCAGTGCGGTCACTACATCGTCGAACGTATACGGCGTCGGCGCGCGATCGCCGTCCTTGATGCCGAAGAACGCGGCGGCGAAGTCGTCGAGCGAGCGCTGATCGTTGGTGAGCTCGCGCAGACGCGTGTCGATGTCGAGCCAGATCAGCTGGCCTTCCTGGTAGTAGTCCTCGGTGCGCTGCCAGGTGACGTAGGACAGCGGCTGGCGATCGATGACGATCGGCTGCAGCGTGGTGTCGACCAGCGGCCGCCACTTGCGGCCCGGGCGCTTGAACTCGAACGTGGCGGCGACGGTGGCGATCACGTTCAGCGCGAACTCGGTGGTCCACAGCCCGGCGCGCGCCGCCAGCACCTGACCCCAGTATTGCGTCTGGCCCTCGTAGACCCACAGCAGTTCGTTGACCAGCGGCGTGCTGTAGTCCGGCACGCACTGCCCGGCCGGGCGGCGGAACTTGCCGTTCCACGAATGCACGTATTCGTGCGGCAGCAGATCGCGGTGCCAGACGTTCTTGTCCCACTCGGTGAAGTAGCCGGTGCTGACGCCGTTCTCGCTCGACTCGTGATGTTCGAGGCCGATGCCGCCGAGCTTGTCGCTCAGCGACAGCAGGAATTCATAACGACGGTAGTGCCGCGACTGGAACAGCGTGCGGGCTTCGCGCACCAGCTTGGCGTGTGCGTCGATCTGCTCGGACTTCGCTTCGAGGTACTGCGCCTCGTCGGCAACGACATTGAGGAACACGCCGGACTTGGCGTTGCCGTCCAGCGGCACGCGCTTGAAGTGCAGGCCGGCGAACAGCGGCGAGTCGATCAGCGTCGCCAACGATGCCGGCGCGAATTCGGTCCAGTCGCGCTTCTGGCGCGTCACGTCGAGCGCGCACGCGAACGACCACTTGGCCGGCAGCTTGAGCGACGGCTGGACCATCAGTGTGTGGATGTCATGACCGGCCGGATACAGCACCGCGAGATTCCACTGCAGGTCGATGATCTCGTCGGTCATCGTCACGCGGCCCTGGCGCGGGCTGACCGGCGTCAGGCACTGGAACTCGACGTCGACGGCAGTCGTGCCGGCCGGCAGCGCGATGTCGAAGCGATAGACATCACCCGGATCGCGCACCCAGTCGAGGCGACGCTTGCCGGCGCTGACCGTCAGGCCGCCGAGCATGTGAACCGGCCCGTAGGGCGAGTGATGGCCCGGCAGCCACTGCGGGAAGCGCAGCGACAGCGTTTCGCCGGCGGTCGGTACGCGCTGGCGGACTGCAAGAATGCGGCGCGCGGTATCGGTGGCGTCGACCTCGACGGTCATCACTGGTGGTTGTGTGGTGGTGCTCGCGCGGCGCGTCGGCGTTTTCGTTCTTTTCGTCATGATGCGGATCGGATACGTGGGGTCGGGCAGCCTGCAGGACCTAGGCGTCTGCGCGAGGGCGGGCTCGCGATATCGGACGCCGCGCGCTGCCGCGACGATGCATTCGATGATAGCGCGGGAATGTAGGGGGCGTGCTCAGCACAGTCTCTTGTCACGTCCATGAAGGGCAATGCGCACGATCCGTGCTCAGGCATGCGCGCACGTCCGTGCATCGCGCTCGACACACGGTCGACACTTGTGTTTCGAACAATGCGGCGGCTGCATCGAGTCGTAAACAAACGCTGCCATCTCCATCGTCGTGTCTCGGATCTAGTGCCGCCGCTTCGCGGCGGATGGCGGCACATCGCATTCACGCAACAAGGAGCCGCAAAGCATGAGCATCGATAAGTCGCGTCGTCGCTTTCTGCGTACGTCGCTCGGCAGTTCCGCCGCCGTGGCCGGGCTGTCGGTGTTTCCCCCGAGCATTCGTCGCGCCCTCGCCATCGAGGCGCACAACGAGACGCGCAGCATCCAGGACGTCCAGCACGTCGTCATGGTGATGATGGAGAACCGTTCGTTCGACAGTTACTTCGGCACGTTCCGCGGCGTGCGCGGCTACGGTGACCGCTTTCCGATTCCGCTCGCCAACGGTCAGAACGCGTTCTGGCAGACAGACGCAGACGGCAACACCCAGACGCCGTATCACCTCGACGAGACGGCCGGCAACGCGCAGCGCGCCGGCGGTACGCCGCATACCTGGCCGGACGCGCAGGCGGCCTGGGATCACGGCCGCATGAACCGCTGGCCGGCGACCAAGCATCCGCTGTCGATGGGCTATTACAACACCGAGGAAGTCGAATTCCAGCGCGCCCTCGCGGATGCGTTCACGGTCTGTGATGCCTATCACTGCTCGATGCACACCGGCACGATTCCGAATCGCCTCTATTACTGGACCGGTACCAACGGCCCGTCCGGCGATGGCGTGGCGGCGATGATCAACGAGTTCAACGGCGGCAACGACGTCGGCCCGTCGAGCGAAGGCTGGACCTGGATGACTTATGCCGATCGCCTGGAAGCCGCCGGCGTGCGCTGGAAGGTTTATCAAAGCCTAGCTGACAACTTCGGCTGCAACGAGATGATGAGCTTCCAGCACTGGCGCGCGGCGATGGAGGCGATGCCGGAAGAACGCCGGCCCAAGGCCTTGCCGGACACGACGCCGGCCTATGATCCAGCGATCGACGACGCCCTGAGCCCGCTCGCCAAGGGCTTTTGCAACACGATGCCGGATGGTCTGCTGCAGACGCTGCGCGACGACGTTGCCAACGGCACGCTGCCGCAGGTGTCCTGGATCATTCCGCCGTCGACCTACAGCGAGCATCCCGGGCCGTCGAGCCCGGCACAGGGCGGTTGGTATGTGCAGGCTGTACTCGATGCGCTGACGGCAAATCCGCAGGTCTGGAGCAAGACGGTGTTGCTCGTGAACTACGACGAGAACGACGGTTTTTTCGATCACCTGCCGCCGCCGAGCGCACCTTCATACAACGACGACGGTACGCTGGCCGGTGCCAGCACGCTGTCCGATGCCGACATGGCCTTCGAGTACTACAACTACACACCGGCGACGTCGAAGCAGCCGGCCGCCGACGGCAAGCCGTTCGGGCCGGGACCGCGCGTGCCGTTGTGGGTGATCTCGCCATGGAGTCGCGGCGGCTGGGTCGACTCTCAGGTCTTCGATCACACCTCGATCCTGCTGTTCCTCGAAAAGCGCTTCGGCGTGGTCGAGCCGCAGGTCGGCGCCTATCGCCGTGCGGTCTGCGGCGACCTGACCAGCGCGTTCGACTTCAAGCGCCCGAACGAGCGACCGATTCCGACGCTTGAAGGTCGCACCACGCAGGCTGCCGCCGATGCGTTGGCCGCGAGCCAGCAGACACAGGCGGCGATTCCGGTGCCGACCGATCCGGTCGCGCCGTTACAGGCGCGCGGTATCCGTCCGTCGCGCGCGCTGCCGTACCGGCTCTACACGATGGCCGACGTCGATACCGACGCGCAGCGTTTGACGCTGACCTTCGGCAACGACAGCCGCGACGCCGCCGGCGCGGTCTTCCACGTCTACGACAAGCTGCACCTGGACCGCATTCCGCGTCGCTATGTGGTCGAGGCCGGCAAGACGCTGACTGGCGACTGGGACCTGGGCGACGACCTCGGCGCCTACGACCTGTGGGTGCTCGGCCCGAACGGCTATCACCGTGCGTACCGCGGCGCCACGCGTGAACTGTCGGCCGCCGTGCAGCCGGAAGTGGAGATCGCCTGCGACAACCATCGTCCGCTGGTGGTGCTGACGGTGCGCCTGCGCAACGACGGCCGTCATCCGTGCAGATTCCGCATCGACGCGATGGCCTACCGCAACGGCGGGCCGTGGGCGGTCAACGTGCCGCCGCGCAGCGAGCGCGAGTTCCGCTGGCCGGTCGGCGACGACGGCCATTGGTATGACTTCGAAGTGAGCTGCGATGCCTCGGCATCGTTCAAACGGCGCTTCGCCGGCCGCATCGAAACCGGCGGCGATACGATCAGCGATCCGGCCATGGGTTTGGGCTGATCCACCGCGGCCGGCGGCGCTCGCCGCCGCCGGCCGCTCGCGGTGTCAGTCACCCATTTCGATCAGCTTGTCGCGCATGGTTTGCAGCGCGTGGCGCAACTGCGTGACTTGCGAAGACGGAACGTCGCCCATGATGCGGTCGGTGACGTCGTCGACGATGCGCTTGGCGCGTTCGAAGATCGCTTTGCCGGCCGGGGTGATACGCACCAGCACGCTGCGCTTGTCGTCCGCGGCGTAGTTGCGGGCGACCCAGCCGCGCGCCTCCAGGCCGTCGAGACTGTGGGTGAGACGCGTGCGCTCGAATGCGGTCCACTCGGCCATGTCGCGCACGCTCAGCGGTCCCTTGCGCAGCGCGGCGCTGAGGATGCGGAACTCCGTGGCGCTGAGGCCGATCGGCTTCAGCGCCTTCTGCAGGGCGCGCTGTCGTCGATAGACGACTTGCGTGCACAGAAAAAAGAGATGGCTTTCGAGTTCCATGATTGGCGTCTTCGGCGCAGTAATGCCTTGCATTTTATGTGAAATTTCATTTTCATGCCGGCGCCGATCCGATCACGAATCTCGGCGTTCGGGTCTTTCCCAATATAGATTTCAGGCCAGTCCGCCGATCGGCTCGCCGCGTGATCTCGGCATAAATAGGTGAAATTTCACTTTTAAAAGTTTTGTGTGTAGGATCGCGCTCATTGGGGGCCGCGAGGGGTGGCCGCCGCAGCCGGAGCGCAGCGATGAACGATGTGACGGGGTTTGCCGAGCAACTGGGCGACATTCCATTCGAATGCGATGCGGAGCAGGTGCGTCGTCGCAGCCGCGACATGTCGATGCATTTCAGCCCGATCATTCGTCGCGATGCGGCCGACAAGGTTGCCGATCTGATCGTGCGGCCGCGGACCGAAGCCGACGTGTTGCAGGTCGCGGCGGCGGCCGCGCGAACCCGCATGCCGCTGATCATGCGAGGCGGCGGAACCTGCAATCTCGGCCAGGGCGTGCCGCTGCACGGCGGCGCCATCGTCGACATGACGGCGCTTTCCGAAGTGCTGTGGGTGCGCGAGCATCGCGTCCGCGCGCAGGCCGGCGCACGCCTGATCGCGATCGACGAGACGACGCGACCGCTGGGCGGCGAACTGCGCATGCACTCGTCGACCAAACGTGCGGCGACCGTCGCCGGCTATGTCGGTGGCGGCCACGCCGGGATCGGTAGCTGCACCTGGGGCATCCTGCGCGATCGCGGCAACATCCTCGGACTGCGCGTGATCAGCGTCGGCGAGCAACCGGAGGTCGTCGAGCTGCGCGGCGACGACGTCAACCTGGTGCATCACGCCTACGGCACCAACGGCATCATCACCGAAGTCGAGCTGCCGCTGGCGCCCGCCTGGCCGTGGGTCGAAGTGATCGCGCTGTTCCCGGCCTTCATGACCGCCGTCGAGTTCGCGTATGAGCTGGGGTTGGCGGACGGCATCATCAAAAAGCTGATCTCGCTCGACGACTGGCCGAACTGGCACTACATGAGCGCGATGCGGCCGTTCGGCCGCGACGGCGACAGCATGGCGCGCTGCATGATCGCCGCGCCGTCGATGGAAGCGTTCCGCGCGCTGGTGACGCGCTATGGCGGCGAGATTCGTTCCGAGGCGGCCGAGGGCGCCGGCAGCTATGGCGCGCCGCTCTACGAGTTCTGCTGGGGCCATGCGCGGCTCAAGGTCAATCGCGAACGGCGCGACATCGTCAACAACATCGGCCTGTATCTCGATCCCGACGCGGTGGCCGCGGTGGCACGCAGCCATCGCCGCTTCCGCGAATTGGGCGGCCTGCACCTGGAGGTCAAGCGCTACGCCGGGCGTCTCGCGTTCCAGGGATCGCCGTACTACGGCTATGTCGACGATGCGCAGGTGGCCGACGTGATTCGTGGCATGACCGAAGATGGTGCGATGGTTGCGAACAACCATACGTTTTTCGTCAAGGACAACGGCATGAAGCACGTCGAGGCGCGTGACGCCGAGTTCAAGCAGCGCATGGATCCGTACGGCCTGATGAATCCGGGCAAGTTCGACGTCGGCGGCGGCGCGGCCGGGCACAGCAGCGGTGTCGAGCTGCCGACCACCGGCTGGCAGTACGAACGGCCGGCGGCGTGAGCGATACGCGATGCCGCTGACGCGACGCGCCCTGCTCGCGGCTGCGCTCGGTTCAGCCGGCGCCCTGGCCGTCGGCTGCCGCCCGCCGTCGACGCGGCCGCCGCGCCGCAACGGTCTCGACGCGATTCGCTACCAGCTCGGCTGGCTGCCGCAGCCGGAGAAAGGCGGGCTGTTCCAGGCGCAGGTCGCCGGGCTTTATCGCCAGCACGGGCTGGACGTCGAGATCGTGCCCGGCGCGCCGCAGCTCAATGCCCTGCAACTGCTGGCGGCCGGGCGCGTCGACATCGTCGATTCCGACAGCTTCCGCGTGCTGTCGGTGCTGCGCAGCGGGATTCCCGCGGTGGCGATCGCCGCCTTCGGACAACGCGCGCCGAACGTGCTGCTGTCGCACGCGCACAGCGGCAACGACACGCTCGCCGATTTGCGCGGCAAGCCGGTGATGGTGTCGGCGCCCGGTCGGCAGAGCTACTGGCCGTGGTTGCGCGCACGCTACGGCTACGACGACGCGCAACTGCGACCTTACGGCGGCAGCCTCGCGCCGTTTCTCGTCGACCCGACGCTCAGTTGCGAAGGCTTCGTGACCAGCGAACCGTTTCAGCTGCGGCGTCAGCATATCGAGCCGGTCGTGCATGTGCTCGCCGATCACGGCTATTCGGCGTACAGCGCGGTAATGCTGGCGTCGTCGCGGCTGGTCGCGCAGCGCGACGATGTCGTGCGCCGCTTCGTCGCCGCCACGCGGCTGGGTTGGTATCAATACCTCCATGGCGATTCGGCGGCCGCCAACGCCGCCATCAAGCGCGGGAATCCGTATCTGGACGACGCGCGCATCGCGTACTCGATCGCCGCCTTGAAGCAGACCGGCATCGTCGAATCCGGCGACGCGTTGCAGTCGGGGCCGGGGGCCATGACCGATCGTCGCTGGCAGGACTTCTATCACACGATGGTGGCGGCAGAGGCATTGCCGGCGCGGCTCGACGTCGCCAGCGCCTACACCTTGCGCTACGTCAACGAACGCTGGACGCCGCCCGGCATGTCGCCAACGACAGGGAGCACGACCGATGCACGCTGAAACGAAAAGTCCGGCAGACGACGCGCGGCCGGCGCTACGACTGCACGGCCTGAGCAAGCGCTACGGCAGCGCGGCGCCGGTGCTGGCCGGTATTGATCTCGACATCGCGCCGCATTCGTTCGTCTCGCTGCTCGGGCCGTCCGGCTGCGGCAAGAGCACCTTGCTGCGCTTGGTCGCCGGACTCACGGCGCCGAGCGGCGGCGGCATCGAATGGCCGCGCGGCGCCGGTCGCGATGCGCGCGTGTCGTTCGTCTTCCAGGAGCCGACGCTGATGCCGTGGGCGACGGCGGCACGCAACGTCGCTCTGCCTTTGCGCTTGCAGGGGCTCACCGCGCGTGAGGCCCGCGCGCGCGCGACCGAGGCGCTGGCGGCGGTCGGTCTGGCCGGCGCGGCGGACGCCTATCCGCGCGAGCTGTCGGGCGGCATGAAGATGCGCGTGTCGATCGCACGCGCGCTGGTCACCCAACCGGAACTGCTGCTGATGGACGAGCCGTTCGCGGCGCTCGACGAAATCACCCGGCAAAAGCTCAGCGACGATCTGTTGCGGCTCTGGCAGGCGCAGCGCTTCACGACCTTGTTCGTCACGCATTCGGTGTTCGAAAGCGTATTCCTGGCGCAGCGCATTCTGGTGATGGCGCCGCGGCCGGGTCGCATCAGTGCCGATCTTGCCGTCGGCGAACCGTATCCGCGTACGCCGGCCTACCGCACGTCGGCGCCCTACGCCGAGCACAGCCGCCGCGCATCCGACGCGCTGGCGGCGACGCTGCGCGACGCCGAGGTGGCGGCATGAAGGCGTCGTTCGCGCGCTGGTCGTATCCGGTGCTGGCCGGCGTGCTGCTGCTGGTCGTCTGGCAGCTGCTGGTGAGCGGGCTCGCCGTGCCGCCGTATGTCATGCCCGGGCCGCTGGCCATCGGTCGTGCACTGATCGACGAGCGCGCGGCCTTGCTGCATTCGACCTGGATCACGATGAGCATCGCCTTGGCCGCACTGTGTCTCGCCGTCGTTTCCGGGCTGCTGCTTGCGGTGTTGTTCGTGCAATCGCGTGCGCTGGGGCAGGCCTTGTTTCCGTATGCGGTAGTGATGCAGGTGACGCCGGTCGTGGCGATCGCACCGCTGCTGATCATCTGGACCGGCGATGCGCACGTGGCGCTGCTGATCTGCGCGTGGCTGGTGGCGTTCTTTCCGATTCTGTCGAACACCACGCTTGGGCTGCGCTCGGCGGACGCGCATCTGCTCAGCCTGTTCCGCCTGTATCGCGCGACCCGCTGGCAGACTTTGTGGTACCTGCAGCTGCCGGCGGCCACGCCGTATTTTCTTGGCGGTCTGCGCATCTCCGGCGGCTTGTCGCTGGTTGGCGCCGTGGTCGCCGAATTCGTCGCCGGCACCGGCGGCACACGCTCGGGTCTGGCGTCGCGCATCCTCGACGCCGGCTATCGTCTGGCGATTCCGGAAATGTTTGCCGCGCTGCTGCTGATTTCCGCCTGCGGCCTCGTGATTTTCGGCAGCCTGTCGCTGATCTCGCATCTGGCGCTACGCCGCTGGCACGAAAGTGCCATGCCCAGGGAGCTTTGATTCGTGTCGCCTTTCTTCGCCTTACCGAATGCCGACCGCTATGCGCTGCGTGGCGTCACCGTGCCACGCTGTCTGCTGGTCGGCGCCGCGCTCGACGGCGACGACGAACTGCTGGCCGCCGATCTGCTGATCGAAGGCGGGCGGATCGCCGCGATCGTGCCGGCCGGCGCGCTCGATGCCGAACTCGGCCCCGATCTCGACGCGGCGATGGTGTTGCCGGGTCTGGTCGACTGTCATACCCATCTCGACAAGGGCCATATCTGGCCGCGCCAGCCGAATCCGACCGGCACGCACCGCGACGCGGCGCTGGCGACGCAGGCCGATCGCAGTGCGCACTGGACCGCCGAAGACCTGCGCCTGCGCATGGAGTTCGCGTTGCGCACTGCCTATGCCAAGGGCGTGGTGGCGATACGCACGCATCTGGATTCGCAGCCGCCGCAAGCGGCGATTTCGTTTCCGGTCTTCGCCGAAATGCGCGAGCGCTGGGCCGGGCGTATCACGCTGCAGGCGTCGTCGATCATCACGCTCGATGCGTTTGTCGGCGACGAAGGCGACGCACTCGCCGAACAGGTCGCGCGGCACGGTGCCGCGCTGGGCTGCGTGACGCGCTTTCGCAGCCGGCCCAACACGATGCCGTCGGCGCTGTTCGACGCGGCGATGCGACGCGTCTTCGCGCTCGCCGAGCGGCATGGTCTGTCGCTGGATCTGCACGTCGACGAGAACGACGACGCCCCCCATCAGACCTTGCTGCGTATCGCCGGGCTGGCGATCGAACGCGACTTCAGGCACGGCATCGTCGCCGGCCACTGCTGCGCGCTGGCGCTGCAGCCGGACGCGGTGATCGACGCGACGCTGGCGGCCTGCCGCAGCGCGGGCATCGACATCGTCAGTCTGCCGACGGTCAACCTCTATCTGCAGGATCGCGGCAGCGGCCGCACGCCGCGCTGGCGCGGCGTGACCCTGTTGCACGAGATCAAGGCCGCCGGCCTGCGCGTCGCCGTTGCCGGCGACAACTGCCGCGATCCGTTCTACGCCTACGGCGATCACGACATGCTGGAGACCTTCGCACAGGCGGTGAAAATTGCGCATCTCGACCATCCGGTCGGCGACTGGATCTCCGCTGCCTGTGCGACGCCGGCGGCGATCATGGGGTTGTCGAGCTGCGGGCTGCTTGGCGTCGGTCACGATGCCGACCTGATCGTGCTGCCGGCACGCGACTATTCGGAGATGTTGTCGCGCTTCCAGTCCGAGCGCGTCGTCTTGCGTCGGGGGCGGGCCATCGATACGCGCCTGCCGGATTACCGGCTGCTCGATTCGCTGCGGCGGTCATAGCCGTCAACGGCAAAAAGAAGGCCGCGCGCCACTCGTCGTGGAGCGCGGCCAACGCGCGGGGGCGGGGGGGAATCGTTGCGGTGCGCTTACGCCGGCTTGCTCGCCCAGGCCGCGCACCAGCCGCTCTTGGCGACCAGCTTGCCGCCGAATGCCGCGCACGGTGCGTGGCCGTCCTTCTCGGCGCTGGCCTGATACAGCGCGCAATTGCCGCAATGGTGGCCAGCCGCGTAGTTCGGGTTGGCGGCCTGATCGACGTGGCTGGCATCGTCGGTGTAGTGCAGGGCCTTGGCGGTGGGATCGTCGACGCTGATCTTGTCGGCGGCCATGGCGCGCGAGGTCCACAGCCCGCCGAGGGCGAGGGTGGCGGCGGACGCGCCGGCAAACTTGATGAAACGACGACGATCGGACTGATGTTGCATACCCGTCTCCTGTAGGAAGCGCGAAGGCTCCAGAACGTGGTGGTGCCGCGTGTGGGGGGCGAACGCGGCGTTCGCGTGAACAGATGCAGTGCTCCAAAAAATGCCGCGCCCCGGCTGCTCCGGGGCGCGGCCAACGCGCAAACGCGCGGAGGAGAGACTATTTGGCGTGCTCGGGGTCTTCCTTGATCTCTTCCTTGAGGTCGTAGGCACGCTTGATCAGATAGGCATGGATGTCGTCGATCTCGTCGGGCTTGAGCACGCCGGCGAACGACGGCATCGCCTTGCTCGCGTACGCACCCATGACGATGCCGGGGAACATCTGATGCTTGGCCGCGGTCAGGCGACGCAGGTCAGGCACGACGCCACCGGACACGGCGTTGATGCCATGGCACTGCGAGCAATGACCGTTGAACAGGTCGCGACCCTTGGCGATCTGCGCCTCGGTGGCGGTCTGCTTCGGCGGCGCCGGCGGCAGCAGTTCCGGATAGACGGCCGGCTGCAGCTTAGCGTCGCCGCCGATCTTGTAGGTCAGCACCTGCGCATACGGACGCACACCGGCATTCAGCGAGGCCTGACCGGCGAAGGTTGCAAACGCGCCGCCCCAGCCGACCATGAACGTCACGTACTGCTCGCCGTCGGCCTCGTAGGTCACCGGGCCGGCCATCACGCCCGACTGCGCCGGCGACTCCCACAGCTTCTTGCCGTCGGTGGCGCGGTAGGCGACGACGCGGCCGTCGGCCGTGCCTTCGAACACCAGGTTGCCGGCGGTCGACAGCGTGCCGCCGTTGAAGATGGTCTTGTACGGCACTTCCCAGACCTTCTTCTGCTTGACCGGGTCCCAGGCCAGCAGCGAGCCGGTCCACGAGTCCGCCCACTTCTGCATGTCGGCGTTGGAGTCCTTCATCGCCGCGGCGCTGACGCCGAGCTGATAGAAGTTCTTGGCGCCGCGCTCGTACTTGTAGTTCGGATCGTTCTGATAGGTGACCGCGAACACATGCTTCGGAATGTAGACGAGGCCGGTGTTCGGGTTGTACGACATCGGCTGCCAGTCATGACCACCCCAGAAGCCCGGACGCACCAGCACCGGACCCTTCTGCTTCCAGTACTTCGCTTCCTCGGTGAACACCGGGCGGCCGGTCTTCAGGTCGACCTTGGTTGCCCAGTTGACCGGCGCGTACTTCTCGGCCGAGATCAGCTTGCCGGTGGCGCGGTCGAGCACGTAGAAGAAGCCGTTCTTCGGCGCCTGCATGATGACGTCACGCGGCTTGCCGTCGATCTTCAGCGTCGCCAGGATCATGTGCTGCGTGGCGGTCATGTCCCAGGCGTCGCCCGGCGTCGTCTGGTAATGCCAGACGTATTTGCCGGTTTCCGGCTTGATCGCGACGATGGAGCTGAGGAACAGGTTGTCGCCCTTGGCTTCCGAACGCAGCCAGTAGTTCCACATCGACGCGTTGCCGGTGCCGATGTAGAGCAGGTCGAGCTTGGGGTCATAGGCCATCGAGTCCCAGACCGTGCCGCCGCCGCCCTGCGTGTACCAGGCGTCGCCGGTCCAGGTCTTGACCGCCATCTGCAGTTCCGGCGTTTCCTGCGGCTTGCTCGGATCGCCCGGCACCGTGAAGAAGCGCCAGTCCTGCTTGCCGGTCTCGGCGTCATAGGCGGTGATGTAACCGCGCACGCCGAACTCGGCGCCGCCGTTGCCGATGATCACGCGGCCCTTGACGATGCGCGGCGCGCCGGTGATGCCGTAGCTGCGCGTGTGGTCGATGACGGTATCGACGTCCCAGACCTTGTGACCGTCCTTGGCGTCGAACGCGACGAGTCGGCCGTCATTGGTGCCGACGTAGACCTTGCCCTTCCACACCGCCGGACCGCGGTTGACCGCGTCGCAGCAGAACTCGCCGGCCTTGAAGCGATCGACCTGCGGGTCGCCCTTCCACAGCAGCTGGCCGGTCTTGGCGTCGAGCGCGTAGACGATCGAGAACGGACCGGTGGTGTACATCACGCCATCGACGACGATCGGCGTGGCTTCGACACCGCGGTCGAAGTCGAGCTTGTACTGCCAGGCCAGGCCCAGCTTGTCGACGTTCTTTTCGGTGATCTGCTTGAGCGGGCTGTAGCGCTGTTCGCTGTACGTGCGCCCGGTGCTCATCCAGTTGCCGGGCTCCTTGTCGGCATCGATGATGCGCGCGGCGTCGACGTCGGCGGGAATCGGATCGGCCTTGGCGGTGTCGGCGCTGGCGTCCGGGCTATGGCAGGCGGCGCTGACGATCAGCGCCGCGGTGCCGAAGACCATGCCCAGTGCTTGCAGCACCTGGCGCGGCTGGCGATGGGTCGGTGCCGGCATGTCCGGCGTGTTTTTGATGTTACTCATTGCATTCTCCTCGTACTGCTCTCCCGTTGCGTTGATCGTCTGCATCGTGGCGCTTAGCCGTGGTTGATGTAGACGACATGGGTCTCCATGAATTCGTAAAGGCCGTGCTTGCCATCGGCGCCGCCGATGCCGGATTTCTTGCGGCCGGCGTGGAAGCCCTGCATGGCCTCGAAGTTCTCGCGGTTGATGTAGGTCTCGCCGAATTTCAGATCGCGCATCGCGCGGAACGCCGAGCTCAGATCGCGCGTGTAGATCGACGACGTCAGGCCGTACTCGGTGCTGTTGGCGAGCGCCACGGCTTCGTCGAGGCCATCGACGGTCTGCACCGGCAGCACCGGACCGAAGGTTTCCTTGGTCATGATTTCCGAGCCGCTCTGACAGCCGACGAACAGCGTCGGCTCGAAGTGCCAGCCTTTGTCGAGGCTGGCGATCTTGCCGCCAGTGACGAGCTGCGCGCCAGCCGCGACCGCACGCTCGACGACGCCGACCAGCTTGTCGCGTGCGGCCTTGTTGATCAGCGGACCCATTTCGAGGTCGGCGATCTGGCCGGGGTCGCCGTAGCGCGTCGCTTGCATCAGCTTGGCGAGCTTGTTGGTCAGCGCGTCGGCGACCTTGGCGTCGACATAGACGCGCTCGGCGCAGTTGCAGACCTGTCCGGTGTTGATGACGCGCGAGTCGTAGATCGCCTTGGCGGCCAGATCGAGATCGGCATCGGCGAGGACGATGGCAGGAGCCTTGCCGCCCAGTTCGAGATTGACGCGCGTCAGATTGACGGCGGCGCTCTGCATGATGCGCGTGCCGGTGGCGACGCTGCCGGTGAACGTGACGAGATCAACGTCGGGATTCGTCGACAGCGCATTGCCGGTCGTCGCGCCGCGGCCGCCAACCAGATTGAAGACGCCGGCCGGCAGGTCCGTTTCCGCCGCAAGCTTGGCGAACTCATAGGCATTGATCGGCGTTTCTTCGCTGGGCTTGATGACGATGGTGTTGCCGGTCACCAGCGCCGGCGCCAGCTTGCGCGCGATCAGGAAGAACGGGAAGTTCCACGGCAGGATGCCGGCCACCACGCCGAGCGGTTTGCGCATCAGGAAGATGCTTTCGCCGGCGCGATCCGACGTCAGCACTTCGCCTTCCAGGCGGCGCGCCCATTCGGCCATGTAGTCGATGTAGTCGGCGGTGAAGTCGACCTCGACCTGCGCCAGGCCCTGGGTCTTGCCCTGCTCTGCGACGATGATCGCCGCCAGCCGCGTGCGATGCTCGCGAATCTTCGCGGAGATCTGCCGCAGGTAGCCGGCGCGTTCGATCGCCGGCTTCTTCTCCCACGCCGGCTGCGCGCGCTTGGCGGCGGCGATGGCCGCTTCGACGGTGGCCGGGCTGCTGTCCGGAATGCGCGCGAGCACCTCGTGGGTGGCGGGATTCTCGACGTCGATCCAGGTCGCGCCGGCTTCGGCGACGAACTGGCCGTCGATGTAGTTTTGATAGTCCTTCATGAAAACTCCTGAGTGGAGGGACGGGGAACCCAGATCACCAGACATAGGCGTACTTGAGGTTGAAGCTGTTGTTGACGTCACGATTGCGTCCGGCAACGCTGGTGGCGTAGCGCACCGTGATCGACTGGTTGTCGAAGGTGTGGAACATCACGCCGGGGCCGGCATCGACGGTCCACGCGCTGGCGATGCCGTCATGGCCGTCGTCGTATTCGGCGTCGACCGCGACAAACGGTTCGAGCAGTTCGGTGGCCTGCCAGGCGAAGCGCTGATTGGTGTGCCAGGCCATGCCCGGCCGCAGGTGATCGCGCGTACGCCGACCCTGGTAGACGAAGCCGGCGTCGGCGGTCCAGCCGAGATGCGCCGGCAGTCGCACGTCCCACAGCAGCGACGTCAGATTCTTCCAGTTGGTATCGCTGACATCGCTGTTGCCGACCGGCATCTGCACGAACGACTGGATACCGAAGGTCGAGTTGTCGCTGGGCTTGTACCAGAGCGCGAAGCCCGTCAGCGGATCGCCGATGCCGCTGGTTTGATTGGCGTCGGCGGCGTTGGCCGAGTGATTGCGCACCGACACTTCCGAGGCGATCACTTCCCAGGCCAGACCGATGCGGTGATTGAAATCCGGCGTCCAGAAGCGCACGTACTTCGACAGACCGCTGATCGTTTCCGTGCCGCTGCCGTCAGCGCGGTTGCCGTCGCTGTCGAACGTACGATCAGTGTTCTGCAGCGTTGCGTACTGGACGAAGACATTGAACGGTTTGAAATCGACCGGCAGCTCGTACTCGCGCGGGCCTATGACATCGAACGTCGTGCCGGCGCTGGCGTGCAGCACCGGCAGCGCCAATGCGGCGCCGAGCACGCGGCTGCATCGTCTGAGACGACGGTTCGAATCCTTGAATCGAGACATTGCTCCTCCCTGTGTTTTTTGGTCCCGGCTCGCGGGTCACGAGCGGCGGGTGCCAAAAAGGGGCAACGCCTATGCCACGCCGGCGCCGCGTGATGGTGGCTTCAACAAGGCAATGATGGAAAAGGGAAATTTGACTTTTAAGAGTGCGGCAGCGGCCATGGTGACGGCGCATCGAGTGTCGCTGTGCGCGACATCCGTCGCGGCAGATGCGACAGCTGTCGCAGCACCGAGGTCGCCGTTGACGACGAACCGCGCTTTCGACGAGCCGTGGGTTCAATCCGTGTGGGTGGGACGTGCCAATCGCTGGAAATCTAGCCTGAGCATGCGGGCGAGCCTGACTGATGGCCCTGCCGATGCATCAACGGCATTGGCGCTTGTAGCTATGCGCTTTCATTGGTTGTCAGCCCGCGGAATACGAGGGCGAGTATCCGCTTCACACGAGCCCCGCCTTCGGGTGAAGGCGGAATTCTCCACAGGAGACCGACCAGCGTCAGCACGTCTTCAGCACTTGCATCTGAACGGATATCCCCGGACTCCTTGCAAGCGTTCATCAACTGGCGGACTGCTTCCAGCATCGGCAGGTAGGTCTCTTGAATATCCTGGTCGGTGATTGCCGCATGCAGAAGGTCGGCAATTCCATGCTTTACCTTCCCCAATTGCACGAGCTTGTCGCACCACTTGCGAAAGGCCTCCAGCGGCGGATGCTTCGCCAATAATCGAGCGGCCTGCGCGGCGAGCTCATCGATCTCCTTGCGGTATACGCCGAGAACCAGGGCTTCGCGGTTCGGGAAATGCCGGTAGAGCGTCCCTGCGCCGACGCCGGCCGTCTTGGCAATGGCATTCAGGGAAACCATCGGATCGGCCGCAAAAGCAGTGCGCGCCGCCTCCAGGATGCGTTCTCTGTTTTCTCTTGCGTCTTCTCTGAGCTTGTTGGCTTCGACCATTTTTCGGCTTGTGTAAGTGGAGATCTCTCCGTTAACATGGGATATATGGAGAGTTCTCCATTTTATGGGAAGGGAAGTTCTATGCAATATGCAAAGCTTGGCCGTACAGGCCTGGAGGTGTCGCCGATCTGCATGGGTTGCATGGGGTTTGGTGATCCGTCCCGAGGCCATCCGGCCTGGTCTATCGACGAAGCTGCCAGTCGCTTGCTCATTCGTTACGCGCTCGAGCAGGGGATCAACTTCTTTGATACCGCGAACCTGTATTCCCTCGGCAACAGTGAGCAAATCCTGGGAAAGGCATTAAAGGATTTCGCCAACCGCGACGCGGTTGTCATCGCCACCAAGTTGAGCGCATCGATGCGGAATGGCCCTAATGCATTGGGCTTGTCCCGCAAGGCGATATTTGCCGAGGTCGACCACAGCCTGCGGCGGTTGGGGACCGACTACATTGATCTCTATCAGATTCACCGTCGCGATCAGCGGACACCCTGGGAGGAGACACTGGAGGCGCTCAATGACGTGGTGAGAATGGGCAAGGTACGCTACCTCGGCGCGTCTTCCATGATGGCGTGGGAGTTCAGCAAGGCCTTGCATTTACAGCGGGCGAACGGCTGGGCGCGCTTTGTGTCGATGCAGGACAACTACAACCTGCTCGTTCGCGAGGAAGAGCGCGAAATGTTGCCGCTCTGTGCCGACGAGGGTGTGCAGACTCTTGTTTACAGTCCCCTCGCACGTGGTCGCTTGACGCGCCCTTGGGGCGCCACAACGGAGCGCAGCCGGTCCGAGCCCGTGGGCGCAGAACAGGACCCCGTTACAGCGCAGAGCGATCGTCTGATTGTCGACGCCGTGGCGGAATTGGCAGCGCGATATGGCGTCAGCCAAGCACAGATCGCGCTGGCATGGCTTCGGAGAAAGCCGGTCGTCGCGGCTCCGATTGTGGGTTCGTTGAAGACTCACCATATCGACGACGCCATTGCGTCGCTCTCAATCACCCTGAGCGATGAGGACGCGCAACTGCTGGAGTCGCCTTACACGCCGCGCAAAGACGCTCAGGGCGTATCCGATCCAGTGCTGCTGGCCCGCTCTGTCGCGGCGGCGACTGGTTTCAGCGCCTCAGCATCGTTCATGTTGTAAGCGGCTCGCGCTTTGGCCGGCATTTCGGACCGCGTGGTTTCGCGCGTCTCGGCAGAATGTAGTGATGGCACGCCGCAACACGACGAAGGCCGCGCATCCTAGCGATGCGCGGCCTGGGGACTCCGCGATCGATCGATCAGGCGCCCTGCGGCTTCCACTCGATGCCGAAGCCGGCCAACACCGAAAAGCCCGGGCCGGGTTCGTAGTAGCGGCCGTTGCCGTCGTTGACGATCACCGAGCCGACGTAGTCGCGGTCGAACAGATTGTCGAGATTGACGAAAGTGCGCACGCGAAGCTTCGGCAGATCGAAGACATAGCCGCCGTCGAGGCCGAACACGGTGTACGACGGCGCCGCCTCGCTGTTGGTGTCGTTGACCGCGACGCGGCTCAGATAGCGCATATTGGCATTGGCGTGCCAGCCGCTTTCGCCGCCCCAGCCCAATTGGGCGTAGAGGTTCGATTCGGGAATGCCGGCGATGCGCGTGCCGGCCGTCACCGTCGTGTTCAGCGACGTGCACGGCGTGCCGGAGCAAGCCTGATAGTCACGGCGTACGCGTGCGTTGAGCAAGGTGTAGGCGAGATCGAGTTTCCAGCGTGACGTCAGCCTTGTGCTCAGCTGTGCTTCGGCGCCCTGGCGTCGTGTGTGACCGGCATTGCCATAGGTCGAGCGCCCGCCGCTGTTGCTGAGCACGATGAGCTCGTGCTGGGTCTCGGTGTCGAACAGCGCGACGTTGGCGGTCGTGCGCGCGCCGAAGCGCAGCTTGAGACCCAGCTCGCTGTTGTTGCTGCGCGCCGGGTTCAGGTCGAAGTTCAGTCCGGCGCCGCCGTCCGGCCGGTACGACAGCTCGGAGAACGTCGGCGTTTCGAAGCCGCGGCCGTAGGATGCGTAGACATGCGCCCAGTCGCTGGCGCGGAACATCAGGCCGGCGACCGGCGTCGTCGCTTCGAAGTCGGTGCTGCCGCTGTCGTCCGGATTGCTGTCGGTGACGTAGTGGTCGTTGGACTTGAACGCGATGCGGCTGTGACGCACGCCGGCCTGTGCTTCCCAGCGTTCGGCAAAGCGCCAGCTGCCCTGCACGAACTGATCGAAGCTCCAGACGCTGTCGATCTCGTTGCGGCGCTGGTCGCCGCGCACGCCGAGCGTGTTGCTGCCGTCGTCGTTCTCGACGAAGTTCTCGAAGCCTTGGCGGTGCTGGCGCAGATCGTCCCAAGCCAGGCCAGCGACGATGCTCCACGGGCGATCGGCCGTGCCGCCGCGATAGCTCCATCGTGCCTCGCTGCCGCCAAAGTCGGTGCCCAGATCGACGACCCCGCCGGACGCGGTCGCGGCCGCCTGTGCGGACGGCGGGATGGACAGGAACTGCAGGACGTCGCGCTGACCGAGATAGCCGGTCAGCTGCACGCTCTGCGCCTCGCTGAAGCGATGTTCGTAGACCAGCCCGCCCTGCGTCTGACGCACGCGCTTGCGCGTGTTGTATTGCGTGGCGACCGATGTGGCCTGCGACGGGTCCTGATCGAACTGCGCGCGCGTCAGGCCCAGCGGGTCCTGCGCCTGCGGCGAGTCGAAACGGTTGAGTACGACGGTCAGGCGGTCATCGCCACTCAGATGCAGATTGACCTTGCCGTTGAACGAGCGTCGCTCCGCGGCGCTGTGATCGCGAAAGCCTTCGGTCTCGAAGTTGGAGTATGCGAAGTTGTAGTCGGCGATGCCGTAGGTGCCGCTGGTGCCGATGTTCTCGCGGTAGGTGTCGTAGCGTCCGCCGGCGAAGCCGCCGTAGATCACCGGCTCCGGTGTGCCGTCGGCGGTGAACAGCTGCACGACGCCGCCGGATGAATTGCCGTAGAGCGCCGAGAACGGACCGCGCAGCACTTCGACGCGTCCGGCGCTAGCCAGATTGAAATGCGAGATCTGGCCCTGGCCGTCCGGCTGCGACGCCGGAATGCCGTCGACGTACAGGCGCACGCCGCGAATGCCGAAGCTGGAGCGCGTGCCGAAACCGCGGATCGACAGCTGCGTGTCCTGCGCGTAGTTCTGGCGATCGCGCGCCATCAGGCCGGCAACGGCATTGAGCCCTTCGGACAGATTGACCGCCAGCGTGTCGTCGTGAAACTTGGCGCCGTCGATGACGTCGACCGACGCCGGCACGTCGAATACCGGCTGCGGCAATCGCGTCGCGGTGACGGTCACGGTGTCGAGCATGGCGACATCGTTCGATGCGCCATCGGTGTCGGCGGCGTGCGCGCAGAACGCACTGGCGGCGATGGCGAGCGGTGTCAGGCGACCCGCCCAGTGTTGAAAACGCATGTGTGCTCCTCGATGGGTGATGCGGCTCTAGGGGGCCGCTCGAGCGCGCGAGCGGCAAGCCCCGTGCCATGCGCGGACGCAGCGCCCGCGTCGCCGTCACGCGCGACGCGCGGCGAGGGTTTCGCGAGGTCGTGGCGTGGCGGCGTCGAAGCGGGATGCGTGCGAGGCGGCGCGAGACATCCGGCTGCGCATGATACGGGACGAAGCGTGTCTGCTGGCTGTCCCGTTGTCGGGACAGCTGTCGCAGCCTGCGACAGCTGTTGCAGCAGTGCGCCGCCGCGGTACGTCGGCGGGATACAGAGCGCCATCAGGGCTGGCACCGGAATTGCTCCCGCCGGCATTCGCCAACCACCACATCCTGCTGAAGGAGTGACAGCACCATGAGAATCGTACTGCTCGGCGCGCCGGGATCCGGCAAGGGCACACAAGGGGAGATGCTGACGGCGCATTACGGCATTCCGCGGCTTTCGACCGGCGACGCCTTGCGTGCCGCCGTTCGTGAAGGCACGCCGCTCGGGCGCAAGGCGCAGGCGGTGATGGAAGCCGGCCAGCTCGTCGACGATGCCATCGTCGTCGGCATCGTCGAAGCGCGACTCGACGAGTCCGATGCCAGCGACGGCTTCATCCTCGACGGCTTCCCACGCAACATCGGCCAGGCGCGCACGCTCGATCATCTGCTCGACAGCAAGCAGCGCGCACCGATCGATCTGGCACTGCACCTCGACGTACCGGTGCATGAAGTCGTGGCACGCCTCGTCAAGCGCGGTATCGAGGAAGGCCGCTGCGACGACAACGAAGACACCATTCGCCAACGCCTCGGTGTCTACATGGCCGAGACGCATCCGTTGCTCGATTACTACGCCGGCCAGGGCAAGCTGGTGACGGTACCGGGCAGCGGCACCGTCACCGCGATCTTCGGTGCGCTGACGCGCGCAATCGACGCGCACTGCGCGCCGGTCGCCTCGGCCTGAATGCTTGCAACAGGGCGTCACGCATGAGGACAGGCTGTGTCCCGTGCGTGACGCCCGGTTCGCGCTGACGCTCGCCGCGTTGCCGCGTATGGCCCGCGCATCGCGTCGCCAGCCGTGTTTGGCATCGGCCTTGCTGAGGGCGGCGGCATGCGGCCGCAAGCGGACCGCTTCACACAGATCAATATGGAGAGCCCGAAAATGGAAGCCGTCGTTCCCGAAATTGAGTCGGTGCTGCACGAGACGCGCAGCTTCGCCCCGAGCGCGGCGTTTGCCGCGGCCAGCGCGCTGGATTCGCAGCGTCTGGCGGCGCTGCGCCGTCGCGCCGCGCAGGATCACGAGGGTTTCTGGGCGCAGCAAGCCGCGACGCAGCTCGACTGGCAACGCCCGTTCGACCTGACCCTGGACGACAGCGCCGCGCCGCATTACCGCTGGTTCGTCGGCGGCCGCCTCAATGCGTCGTACAACTGCCTCGACCGCCATCTGCCCGAGCGTGCGGCACAGGATGCGCTGATCTTCGAGAACGACGATGGCGACGTGCAGCGCTGGACCTATGCGCAGCTGCATGCCGAGGTCTGTCAGCTCGCCAACGCGCTGCGCGCGCTTGGCATCGACAAGGGCGACCGCGTCGTGCTGTATCTGCCGATGGGCCCGCAGGCGGTGATGGCCATGCAGGCCTGCGCACGCATCGGCGCGATTCATTCGGTGGTGTTCGGCGGCTTTTCCGCGGAGTCCTTGAAGGACCGCATCGAGGATGCCGGCGCGCGTCTGGTCATCACCGCCGACGCCGCGCCGCGCGGCGGCAAGCGCGTGGCGCTGAAGACGACGGTCGACCTGGCGCTGACCGAAGGTTGCAGCAGTGTTGAACGCGTGCTGGTCTATCAGCGTCTCGGCGGCTGTGTGATGGACCCGATGCGCGATGTCTGGTGGCATGACGTCGTGCCGCAGCAGCCGACGCAGTGCGAGCCGGAATGGGTCGAATCCAGTCACCCGCTGTTCCTGCTCTACACGTCCGGTTCGACGGGCCGGCCGAAGGGCGTGCAGCATTCCACCGGCGGTTATCTGCTCGGCGCCACAGTGTCGATGCAATGGGTCTTCGACCTGCGTCCGGGCGATGTGTTCTGGTGCACCGCCGACATCGGCTGGATCACCGGCCACTCGTATGTCAGCTACGGGCCGCTGTCGAACGGCATCACCCAGCTGATCTTCGAGGGCATTCCGACCTATCCGGACGGCGAGCGCTTCTGGCGCATGATCGCCGCGCACAAGGTCAGCATCTTCTACACCGCGCCGACCGCGATCCGCTCGCTGATGCGGCTCGGCGACGAGCTGCCGCTGCGTCACGACCTGTCGTCGCTGCGTCTGCTTGGTAGCGTCGGCGAGCCGATCAATCCGGAAGCTTGGCTGTGGTATCAGCGCGTGATCGGCGGCGGCCGCTGCCCGATCGTCGATACCTGGTGGCAGACCGAGACCGGCGCCATCATGATCGCGCCGATTCCGGGTGCGATGGCGACCAAGCCGGGCTCGTGCACGCTGCCGCTGCCGGGTATCTGCGCCGAGATTGTCGACGAGGACGGCCAGCCGGTCACCCAGGCGGGGCAGGGCGGTCTGCTGGTCGTGACCAAGCCGTGGCCGTCGATGCTGACCACGGTCTGGAACAACGACGAGCGCTTTCGCGATACCTATTTCGGCCGCTTCGGGCCGCGCGTCTATGTCGCCGGTGACGGCGCGCAGCGCGACGACGACGGTTACTTCTGGATACTGGGCCGCATCGACGACGTTCTGAATGTCTCCGGCCATCGTCTCGGCACGATGGAAGTCGAATCGGCCTTGGCCGCGCATGAGGCAGTGGCCGAAGCTGCCGTGGTCGGCCGGCCGCATGAGATCAAGGGCGAGGCGATCCTGGCGTTCGTCGTGGTCCGTGGCAGCCGCGAGGCGGCGCTGAAGGCCGATCTGCCGCGCGAGTTGCGCGACTGGGTAGCCTCACGGCTCGGCGCCATTGCGCGGCCTGATGAAATCCGTCTGGTCGAGGCACTGCCGAAGACCCGATCCGGCAAGATCATGCGCCGCCTGCTGCGCGCCGTCGGCCGCGGCGAGACCGCCGCGCAGGACACCAGCACGCTGGAGAACCCGGCGATCCTCGATCAGCTGCGCGGTAGCTAAGCGCTGTTCCGCGGCGCAAGCGGACGAAATCCAGCTCGGTTCCCGCATACCGCACCCCACCTCACCCAACCCTCTCCGCCCCGCTGGCGGAGAGGGCTGAGTGCCGTGCGCAACATCACGTTCGAGTCGCGAATCCGGGTTTCGCGGTCCGCGCTGCTTTTGCTCCCCTCCGCCCGCTTGCGGGGGGAGGGGCTGGGGGAGGTAGGGCGTGCGGTGGCAGCGAACCGTGCCGTCGCGTGCATGTTCGATCGGCGGCGCGGTATCCGGGCCGGGTTTCGCCCTGCACGTACCCCACCTCACCCAACCCTCTCCGCCCCGCTGGCGGAGAGGGCTCAGTGCCGTGCGCAACATCACGTTCGAGCTGCGGGTCCGGGTTTCGCGGTTCGCGCTGTTTCCGCTCCCCTCCGCCCGCTTGCGGGGGGAGGGGCTGGGGGAGGTGGGGCGTGCGGTGGCAGCGAACCGTGCCGTCGCGTGCATGTTCGATCGGCGGCGCGGTATCCGGGTCGGGTTTCGCTCCGCACGTACCCCACCTCACCCAAACCCTCTCCGCCCCGCTGGCGGAGAGGGCTTCGATGGCGCAGTGGGCGCGAGCGTGCTTTAGCTCCCCTCCGCCCGCTTGCGGGGGGAGGGGCTGGGGGAGGTGGGGCGTGCGGCGGCAACGAACCGTGCCGTCGCACGCATGCTCGTTCGACGACACCTGTGCCGCGCGTCCTGAACGATCTGTCACATCGCGACTGTCTCAGTGGCGTGACAACTTGTCATGCCGCTTGTCACCCACCGGGATGCTGTAACGGTTGAGTTTGCGGTACAGCGTGTTGCGGCTCATGCCCAGTGCGCGTGCCGTCATCGTCATGTTCCAGCGGTTCTGTTCAACGGCCTGCAGGATGGCCTTGCACTCGGCTTCCTCCAGCGGGTTGAGCGGCGTGGTGCCGGGCGGCGGCGTCGGCAGCGCCGGGCCGGACGGCGCGATCGCGACCGGTGCCTCGGCAATGGTGCTGCTCGCTGCGCTCGGCGGCGTCGCCGCAGCGCTGAGCTGTTCGATGGTGCCGTTGCGCAGCTCCGACGGCAGATCTTCGCGACGGATCACATCGTCCTCGCAGATCGCCAGCGCGGTGCGGATCACGTTGCGCAGCTCGCGGATATTGCCGGGCCACGGATAGGCGATCAGGCGCGCGAAGGCTTCGCCGTCGATCGCCACCGGACGCTCGCGCTCGGTTTCCATGGCGATGAAGCGGCGGATCAGGCGTTCGATGTCGGCACGCTCGCGCAGCGCCGGCAGCTCCAGTGTGATGCCGTTGAGGCGGTAGTAGAGATCCTCGCGGAACTCGCCGCGATGAATCATTTCGCGCAGCGGCCGGTGCGAGGCGCTGAGGATGCGCAGGTCGACCTTGATCGCGGTGTCGCCGCCGAGCGGCACGACTTCCTGTTCTTCGAGCACGCGCAGCAGACGGGTCTGCAGGTTCAGCGGCATGTCGCCGATTTCGTCGAGGAACAGCGTGCCGCCGCTGGCCTGCAGGATGCGGCCCTTGGAGCCTTCGCGGCGGGCGCCGGTGAACGCGCCGGCCTTGTAGCCGAACAGCTCGGACTCGATCAGTGATTCGGGAATCGCCGCGCAATTGACGGCGACGAACGGTTGCGCCGCGCGGCGGCTGGCCAGGTGCAGGGCCTTGGCGAAGGCTTCCTTGCCGGAACCGGTCGGCCCCTGGATCAGGATCGGTACCGGCGAGTCGGCGACGCGGCTGGCCGAGCGGATGTTGCGCAGCATCGCCGGGTCGTCGCCGGCCAGTTCGGCCAGATTCATCGTTGCCGGTCGCTCGATCGGCGTGATGCGTACCGGCTCCGGCGCCGGGGCGCTGATGCTGCGGCGCGGTGTCTGGGTGGCGATCAGATGCGTTTGCGTCTGCGGCGGCACCAGACTGACGAAGAAGCGCCGCCCGGCACGCAGGTCGCGCACGGGGAACAGCGCCTGGCGCGTTGCTTCGAGCTGGCGCAGTTCGGCTTCGCCGATGTCGAACAGATCGGTGACCAGGCTGCCGATCAGCGAGCGCCGCGTATTGGCGGTCAGCAGCGCTACGGCCATGTCGTCGGCGGCGACCACGGTGCCGTCCTCGGCCAGCGCCAGCGCCGCGTCGTGCAGCAGGTTCACGAACTCCGGGCGGCTGTGGAAGCGCAGGATGCGATACGGCTGGCTGCGGCGCAGGAACAGACACTTTTCGATGAGCCGCGCCGAGGTGTTGACCAGCGCCATCGTGTGCATCTGGCTGGTCCGCGTGTCGTGCGAGCCGACCACGGATGCATCGAGCACGGCGATCATTTCGCCGTCCGGATCGCGGATCGGCGAGCCGGAGCACGACAGCGCCGTGTGCCGGGCGCGGAAGTGATCGGCGCGGTGGATCATCACCGAGCGGCCTTCGGCGATGCAGGTGCCGATGCCGTTGGTGCCTTCGGTCTGTTCGCTCCAGTCGGCACCGACGACGAGGCCGGCGCCGCGGAACATGCGCGTCAGTGTCGGGTCGACCTTTTCGCTGAGGATGATGCCGTTGGCATCGGTCAGCAGCAGCGCATAGCCGGAGCCGCTGATCTGGTCGTAGAGCGTGTCCATCTCGGCGCGGGCGATGTCGACCAGCTCCTCGTGGCGAGCCTGCAAATCCTTGAGGTTGTTGCCGTCGACAACTTGCGGTGCGTGTGGACGAGCCGGGTCGAGCCGGTAGTCGTTGACGCAGCGTTCCCAGGACACGCGTACCGAGTCGGCAATCACGCCGCGCGGGGCTGCGCCCAGTCCGTTGACGAGGCCCATCACGCCACGGGCGTGCTGCACCAGTGCTGTTTCAGTCATTTCTCCTCCGCCTTTTTTTTCTGGCATCGATGTGCTCCAGATCTTGCTCCGGCGCGCTTGCGGGCCGGGGCCGTCGTTTCGACGGCGCCGCCTCTAAGCAAGGTCGATGCCATGTTTGGCATGTGCGGCAACGCTATGCCCCTGCGGTGGGTTCGTCAATGCGGCCTTTGGCTCAGCGGTCACGCCGGTCCGACGGACTGTCACGCGCGCGTGACACCGCGAGGCGGCGTTCGCGCCGCATCGGTGACACCCCGGCGCGAGGTGTGCCGCAACATCTACAAAAAAACATTGAATTCAAGGGCCTGTAAATTGGCCTGATTTCTGCTGAAGCGCCGCCCCGAGCGGGCCATGTCCCGCGTGACACCCCCGGACGGCAGCGCTCTGTCGCGCCGGACGCTATTGGTTTGAGTTGCGCACATCATCACGAGGAGACCCGAATGAACGCTGTCACTTCCTTCCGGCCGCAGGCCAACGACCCGTCGACCATCTTCAAATCCCGTTACGAAAACTTCATCGGCGGCAAGTGGGTGGCGCCGGTCGGTGGCGAGTACATGGAGAACGTCAGCCCCGTCACCGGCAAGGTGATCAACAAGGTGGCACGCTCGAAGGCAGAGGACGTCGAACTCGCGCTCGACGCCGCGCACGCCGCCAAGGACGCCTGGGGCCGCACGTCGCCGGTCGAACGCTCCAACATCCTGCTCAAGATCGCCGACCGTATCGACAACAACCTGGAGCTGCTCGCGCACGCCGAGACCTGGGACAACGGCAAGCCGATCCGCGAGACGCTCAATGCCGACATCCCGCTGGCGGCCGACCACTTCCGCTATTTCGCCGGTGCCATCCGCACGCAGGAAGGCAGCATCAGCGAGATCGACGAGAACACCATCGCCTATCACTTCCACGAACCGCTGGGCGTCGTCGGCCAGATCATTCCGTGGAACTTCCCGATCCTGATGGCGGCGTGGAAGCTGGCGCCGGCGCTGGCCGCCGGTAACTGCATCGTCCTCAAGCCGGCCGAGCAGACCCCGGCCAGCATCCTTGTGCTCGCCGAGCTGGTTCAGGATCTGTTGCCGCCGGGCGTGCTCAACATCGTCAACGGCTACGGCACCGAAGCCGGCAAGGCGCTGGGCACCAGCAAGCGCATCGGCAAGATCGCGTTCACCGGCTCGACGCAGGTCGGCAAGCTGATCGCCAGCTACGCTGCCGAAAACCTGATTCCGGCGACGCTGGAATTGGGCGGCAAGTCGCCGAACATCTTTTTCGAAGACATCATGGCGGCCGACGACGATCTGCTCGACAAGGCCATCGAAGGCTTCGTGCTGTTCGCGTTCAACCAGGGCGAGGTCTGCACGTCGCCGAGCCGCGCGCTGGTCCAGGAGAGCATCTACGAGAAGTTCATCGAGCGTGCGCTCAAGCGCGTTGCGGCGATCAAGCAGTCCAGCCCGTTCGATCTGAACACGCAGATCGGCGCGCAGGCGTCGACCGAGCAGATGGAGAAGATCCTCAGCTACATCGACATCGGCAAGCAGGAAGGCGCCGAGCTGCTGATCGGCGGCGAGCGCAACACCGACACGCCGGATCTGGCGGCCGGCTATTACATCAAGCCGACCGTGTTCAAGGGCCACAACAAGCAGCGCATCTTCCAGGAAGAAATCTTCGGGCCGGTGCTGGCCGTGACCACCTTCAAGGACGAGGCCGAAGCCCTCGAGATCGCCAACGACACGCAGTACGGCCTTGGCGCCGGTGTCTGGACGCGTGACGGTTCGCGTGTGTATCGCTTCGGTCGCGGCATCCAGGCCGGTCGCGTATGGGTCAACAACTATCACGCCTATCCGGCGCACGCCGCGTTCGGTGGCTACAAGCAGTCCGGCATCGGCCGCGAAACGCACAAGCAGATGCTCGACCATTACCAGCAGACCAAGAACATGCTGGTCAGCTACTCGCCGAAGGCGCTGGGCTTCTTCTAAGGTCCAGGCGGTATCGACGGGCCGGTCTCGCGCCGGCCCGTCCGTTTCAAATCAAGAATAAAAATGCGCACGCCACGCACGACGATGGCGGCGCCGCGAGAGGAGAGCAACATGAGGCGGATGCGTCGCACGGGCATGGTGTTGTTATTGGCGTGTGCACCGCCGATGGTCTTCGCGGCCGACGATGGTGCCGCTTCCCAGAATTCCGCAGCACCGGCCAAGGCGCTGACGCCGCTCGCCGAAGTCGTCGTCGTCGGCACCACGCCGATGCCCGGCAGCGGTATCGACATCGACAAGGTGCCGAGCAACGTGCAGACGATGTCCGCGCGCGATCTGGACCGGCCCGGCGGCGGCAAGGTGATCCCGAGTCAGGCTACCGATCGCATGGGCAGCGTCAGCCTCAACGACGAGCAGGGCAATCCGTACCAGCCGGACTTCGTCTATCGCGGCTTTGCGGCATCGCCGATCTCCGGCGTCGCGCAGGGCCTGGCCATCTACCAGGACGGCACCCGCATCAACGAAGCGTTCGGCGATTCGGTCAACTGGGATCTGGTACCGATGTTCGCCGTCGACCGCCTGACGGTGCAAGGCAACAACCCGGTGTTCGGCCTCAACGCGCTCGGCGGCGCGGTGACGCTGGACATGAAGAACGGTTTCAACAGCAGCGGCAGCGAGCTGCAGGCATCCGGCGGTTCGTGGAACCAGCGCGCCGGCTACGCGGGCAGCGCGCTGCGCGCCGGCAATTTCGGCTTCTATGCCGGCGTCGGCGGCTTCGACGACGACGGCTTTCGCGATCGCTCGCACACCATCATCCGCCAGGCCTATGCCGATGCCGGCTACGAAGACGGCACGACCACGCTGCATCTGACGTTCTCCGGCGCCGACAACACGATCGGTGCGGTCGGTCCGACGCCGATCGAAATGCTGGCCGACGATCCGAAGTCGGTGTTCACCTACCCGCAGGCCATGCACAACGAATCGGCACTTGTGCAGCTGCGCGGTAGCGTCGAACCGAGCCCGACGCAGAGTCTCTCGGCACAGACGTACTACCGCCGCTTCAATCAGCACCTGATCGACGGCAATACCACCGACGCCGAGGTCTGCGAGAACGACGACGGCTACTTCTGCTTCGGCGGCGACGGCGAATACCCGGACGACGCGCTGTACGACGATCAGGGCAATCCGGTGTCGACGTCGGTGATTGCCGACGGCGCCACGGCCGGCGAGATCGACCGCACGCGGACCAAGACCGACGGCGCCGGCGCGTCCGCGCAATGGACGCTGACGGCGCCGCTGTTCGGCCGGCCGAACCACTTCGTCGCCGGCGCGTCGTACGATCACGGCAGCACCGGCTACGGCGCCTATGGCGAACTCGGCACGCTCGCCGACGATCTCGAAGTGACCGGCGCCGGCGTCGTCATCGACCAGGGTCAGAGCGCCACCGCCTCGCCACCGATCGTCTCGCCGGTCCGCGTGCGCGCCCGCAACGCCTACACCGGCCTGTACTTCACCAACACCCTTGATCTGACGTCGCGGCTGGCGTGGTCGCTGAGCGGCCGCTACAACCACGCCGACATCAGCCTGCGCGATCGCCGCGGCGACACGCTCGACAGCGACAACCGCTTCAGCCGCTTCAATCCCGGCACCGGCGTCACCTACCGCATCGCTGAGAAGACGACGGCCTATGCCGGCTGGTCGCAGGCCAATCGCGCGCCGACCGCAGGCGAACTGAACTGCGCCGATCCCGAATCGCCGTGTCTGCTCGGTGCGTTCCTGGTCGACGACCCGCCGCTCAAGCAGGTCGTCTCCAATACCTACGAAGCCGGCCTGCGCGGCCGCATCGAATCCGCGTTGCCGGGGCGCCTGAGCTGGAACGTCGGCCTGTTCCGCACCGATAACCGCGACGACATCCTGCTCATCGCCACCGAGATCAACGGCTTCGGCTATTTCAGTAACGCCGGCAAGACACGCCGCCAGGGTGTCGAAACGGCGCTGTCGTACAAGCTCGCGCACTGGAAGCTGCACGCCAGCTACAGCTTCATCGACGCTACCTTCCGCGACGCGCTGACCATTGCTTCCAACAGTCCGTCAGCCGATGACGAAGGCAATATCGACGTTCGCAGCGGTGACCGCATCCCATTGATGCCGCGCCATCGTCTGACGCTGCAGGCCGACTACAAGCGCCAACGCTGGAGCGCCGGCGCCGAACTGCGCGCCGTCAGCAGCCAGTACTACGCCGGCGACGCATCCAACCAACAGAAACCGCTTGGCGGCTATGCAACTGTCGACCTGCACGGCACCTACGCCGTGACCCATGCCTTGCAACTGTTCGCCGAAGTCGAAAATCTGCTCGACCGCACCTACTACACCTACGCCACCTACACCGAACTCGACGACGGCCTGCCGCCGAGCCTCGACCTCAACGACCCACGCACCCTCAGCCCTTCACCAGGCCGCGCCGCCTACGCCGGCCTGCGCCTCAGCTTCTGAGCAAACCGTGCGGCGGGGCTCGCCCCGCCTCGCGCGCAAAACCAGTTCACGCCTGAAGTGTGAACGGGGTCTCACTGCGTTCGCCTCTCTCGCGCAAAACCGCCAAAGCTGCGGCATCATGAGGCGGGCTTTCTAGCCGTGCATATACGGCCTCGCCGGGGAATCGCAGATGCAGAACATGAACTTAGCGCTGTTCGGCGCGGCTTCGTCGCCGATGTATATGCGGCCCTGGGGTCCGTTTAATAGCTGTTATAGCTCATGAGCACGAAACCGGATTCGCTATGGCTTCACAGCTATTCTGGCCGCGAGACCGGCCTCATGATTG
>NZ_JAAVXB010000018.1 GCF_012241385.1 Solimonas marina
GCTCGGGGTTCGAGGCTGATCCCGCAAGAGCTGTGCAAGCTGGATCTTGCTCGCGAGTGGATCTGTGAATGGTCCGGTCAGATCATCACGCGATTTACCGGGCCGGTGCCGTCGTCGGGCGGCTCGGTGATTGCGGACGCTTTGGGACATTAAACCCGCCCCCAGACCGGCGGGCGGGTCCCTACCACGGGACTACTCGCCGTTGCTTTCGCAGTTCATTGGGATTCCTAACGTTCCTGGGTAGCTCGTTTGAATCTGAGCGAGTCCCCAGGCGGTTGCGAGGATTCCGCATACGATGATCGTCGTTACAAGGAAGGTTTCGCGGATCATGTCATTTCACCGGCTTCAGCGTCGTTAGCGTCTGTTCTAGCGCCTTTTCACTTTCGAACGCTAAAGCGAACCGCCATCCTTTCTCACCGACCGGCGTCACGTCGTAACCCGTCACGTTGATGTCGTTGTCCTTCACCCACTGCATGAGTAGCGCCGCAAGCCGGTTCTTCTGTTGCAGCTCCGGCAGCTGTAATTGTTCTTCCGGTTTTGTCGTCGTGGTCGTCGTCGTGACCGTCTGCGGTTTGTGCTTCTCCGGGTTCAGATACTTCGACGCTTTCAGGTACACCGTATCGGCGTTGGCGTCCCTGTATTCCTCTAGCGCTCTGTCGAGCATTTCGCTTTCGTATTCCTCTTCCGTTTGTTCGGAGTCGGTTTCGCGGCTCCATGCCTTTTTCTGCTCTGTAACACGCTTCTCGATCGCCTTGCCGATCGTGATGTATTTCGATACCCAGGCCTCTGACTTCCCCAGCTCCGCCGCAAGCTGCTTTTGCTTGATCTTTCGTTCACGCACAGCCAGGTTGATGCCGGCCGCGATCTCGAATGGCAGCAGGTCTGACCGCTGCGTGTTCTCGACAAGCTGCTGCATCACGACGCTGCCCTTGTCCGTGCGGATCACGCACGGCACCACGCGCAGGCCTGCGCGCTTCGCCGCCTCGGCACGGCGGTGGCCTGCGATGATCTCGTAGCCGTCCGTCGTTTTGCGCACCGCCAGCGGCTGCAGAATCCCGAACGTCTTGATGCTGACTGCCAGCTCGTCCAGGTCGTTGAGCTCGAACCTCGGGTTATCCGCGCTCGCCTTCAGTTCCGAAAGATTGATGTTCTGAAACGTGGTCTTCATGGTGACTGCTCCTTTTCGTGGTAGATGAGCCCGGCCAGATCGGCCGGACCTCTTCCCCGCGAGCGGGTCTGTTCGGAAAGCGCAGCGGTCCCGTAGCGAGTCAATGACCGCCGCGAAGCGGGCGCGTAGCGATTCGTCGGCCGGCGTGCTGTATGCCGGGCGTCGAACGGTCGTTTACTCGTGTAGGGATTCCGGGCAGACGCCCGGCCGGCGAGGCCGTAAGGGCCGCGAGCCAAGTGTGAACTGCGTCACAAACTGCGATCGGCCCGTACACGGCCGTAGGCCGGTTCATCCCTTGTTCAGGTGATAAACCCCCGAAAACACCACATGAAACATGATGTTAGACGGGACACAGCTCCCTATCCCCTTCCCTCACCCGACCACGTCTAAGACGTGGCCTGAAGCTGTAGCCCGTTGGCGCCGGGAAGGTGCCTGGAAGTCTGAAACGACCCGTGCCCTCGAGGGCCATGCCCTTGCCTGGTTGAATCCTCGCCTCGAGGATCTAGTCCTGCCGTCGATCGACGCTGATCGCGTCGACCAGCTCGTCGACGACCTGGTGTCGGCTGGTCTCAGACCTGCGACCTCGAACAGGATCCTCAGCGTCCTGCGCGCCATCCTCAATGCCGCCACGGCCTGGCGTTGGCTCGCTTACGCCCCGAAGGTCCGTCAGCTCAAGGACCGCGCAAAGCGCGTCCGCTTCCTTACCTTCAGCGAAGCGCAACGTCTCCTGACCTTCCTGCCTGATCACCTGGCCGACCTGGCCGCCTTCAGCCTCGAAACCGGCCTTCGGCGCAGCAACGTCACCGGTTTGGCCTGGCAACAGGTCGACCAGGCCCGCCGCGTTGCCTGGATACACTCAGACCAGGCTAAAGGCCGCCGAGCGATCCCTGTGCCCCTCTCTGACGCTGCGATCGCCGTCCTGCGCCGCAACGAAGGCCGGCATGATCAATGGGTGTTCACCTACCGCGGCCGCAGGATCTATCAGACCAGTACCCGCGCCTGGCGCGATGCCCTAGAACGGGCAGGCATCGAGGATTTCAGATGGCATGACCTGCGTCACACCTGGGCAAGCTGGCATGCGCAGAACGGCACGCCGTTGCATGTATTGCAAGAACTAGGCGGCTGGCGCTCGCCGAGGATGGTCCAGAACTACGCCCATCTGTCTACCGAACACCTACACGGCTACGTCGACCGTATGCACGAGCGCGTGCGTCAACGTGCTGTGTCCGCGAAGCGCTGAATCTCTGCATTCCGGCCGCAAAACGGGCATTTCTCGACCCATACCTTGACATGGTAGGGGTCGTTGGTTCGAATCCAATCGCGCCTACCAGTTACCCTGGAACCCCCCGGCTCAGCCCGGGGGTTTCGTGTTTCTAGCGGATTCGAACCCACGACCGCTGCGGCGCTGCCGTCCCTGGCGCTACTGCATCTCCTGAATGACCCCCAGCCCGGCTATCCATGGCCGGTCGTGCTTCGCCGTGCGAAGCACCCAATCGCGCCTACCCGTTACCCTGGAACCCCGGCTCATCCCGGGGGTTTCGTGTTTCTAGCGGATTCGAACCCACGACCGCTGCGGTGCTGCCGTCCCTGGCGCTACTGCATCCCCAAAATGAGCCCCAGTCCGGCCATCCATGGCCGGGCGTGCTTCGCGTTGCGAAGCACCCAATCGCGCCTGCCAACGCGTGGTTGAGTCCGGACATCGAGGCCCGCTAATTCAGCACACGCGGAAGCCTCGACTTACTTGCTCCCTACAGGTGGATCCCCCTGAACCGGGGCTCGGCGCAATTCTTCGGCACGGATCGCCACCCCTCGAAGCTGCAAGGTCAGGCACCGCGCACGGCCGGAAGCGCGCCTCTTCTCGTCGAAACCCTTCGGCGTCTTTTTCATATCCCCATTATCCACAAGTGGGGGCATGCGCCCGCCTTGATCTGCGGATCCTCCTGTCTCTGGCACCAACGCTGGGGCGCTTGCTCAATACCCGCGGGTTGACGACCATTGCCGGGCCTCAGAACGAGAGACCCCCCTCGGCAACATGAATCAACAAGTCCTGTCCGCCTTCATCTGGTCGGTCGCTGACCTGCTGCGCGGTGACTACAAGCAATCGGAATACGGCCGGGCGATCCTGCCATTCACCGTGCTGCGGCGCCTGGACTGCGTGCTGGAACCCAGCAAAGCCGCGGTGCTGGCGGAGTTCGAGGCCAGGACCAAGGCCGGCCTGAACCCCGAGCCGTTCCTGGAACGCAAGAGCGGCCAACGCGGGCTGTACAACACCTCGCCGCTGGACATGAAGACGCTGATGGGCGACCAGGACCATATCCGCGAGAACCTGTACAGCTACCTCCAGGCGTTCTCGCCGGCGGTGCGCGACATCTTTGAGCGCTTTGAATTCCACGCGCAGATCGACCGGCTGGCGAAGGCCAGGCTGCTGTATCAGGTCACCGAGAAGTTCGCTGGCATCGACCTGCACCCGGAGGCGGTCGACAACCACCAGATGGGCCTTGTCTTCGAAGAGCTGATCCGCAAGTTTGCGGAAATCTCCAACGAGACCGCCGGTGAGCATTTCACGCCGCGCGAAGTCATCCGCCTGATGGTCAACCTGATCTTCGTCGAGGACGACGACGTGCTGTCCAAGCCCGGCGTCGTGCGTACGATCTACGACCCAACAGCGGGCACCGGCGGCATGCTCAGCATCGCCGGCGAATACCTCGCCGAGCACAACCCGCAGGCGCGGCTCACCGTCTTCGGCCAGGAGCTGAACCCCGAGTCCTACGCCATCTGCAAGGCGGACATGCTGATCAAGGGTCAGGACATCACCAGCATCGCCTTCGGCAACACGCTGTCCGAAGATGGCCACCACGGCCAGCACTTCGACTACATGCTCTCAAACCCGCCGTTCGGCGTGGAGTGGAAGAAAGTCGAAAAGGACGTCCGCAAGGAGCGCGAGCAGCAGGGCTTCAACGGCCGCTTCGGTCCCGGCCTGCCGCGCGTCTCGGACGGCTCAATGCTGTTCCTGCTGCATCTGATCAGCAAGATGCGCCCGGCCAATGACGGCGGCAGCCGCTTCGGCATCGTCCTCAACGGCTCGCCGCTGTTCACCGGCGGTGCCGGCAGCGGCGAAAGCGAGATCCGCCGCTACGTGTTGGAGAACGATCTGCTGGAAGCGATCATCGCTCTGCCGACCGACATGTTCTACAACACTGGCATCGCCACCTACGTCTGGGTGGTCTCCAACCGCAAGCCGGCCGCGCGCAAAGGCAAGGTGCAGCTCATCGACGCCAGCGGCTACTGGCAGAAGATGCGCAAGAGCCTGGGCAGCAAGCGCAAGGAACTGAGCGATGCGCACATCGAGCGCATCACCCGCCTGTTCGGCCAGTTCATCGAGGAAAGCGAAGATGGCAAGCCCATCAGCCGCATCTTCCGCAACGAAGACTTCGGCTACCGCACCATCACCGTCGAACGCCCGCTGAAGGACGAGCACGGCAAGCCGGTGCTCGGCAGCAAGGGCAAGCAGAAAGGCAAGCCGCAGCCGGACAGCAGCCTGCGCGACACCGAGAACGTGCCGCTGTCCGAAGACGTGGAAACCTACTTCAAGCGCGAGGTATTGCCGCACGCCCCGGACGCCTGGATCGACCCCGACAAGACCAAGATCGGCTACGAGATTCCGTTCAACCGTCACTTCTACGTGTTCAAGCCGCCGCGCCCGCTGGCCGAGATCGATGCCGAGCTGAAGGCCTGCACCGACCGCATCAAGCAGATGATCGAGGGGCTGTCCGCGTGAGGGCAACTGCGTACACTGACAGCAACAACACCCGCCACGCCTCTCCATGGAAGCGCACCAGGGCGGGTTTTCTGCTTCCGGGGGCGTATGCATGACCGACATCGCCATCTATACCGCCCCCTCCGGCGCCGTCGAAGTCCAGCTGGACAAGGACACTGTCTGGCTGCGGCAAGAGCAGATGGCCGAACTGTTCGGGCGTGACCGCACGGTGATCGGCCGCCACATCCGCAACGCCTTTGCCGAGGGCGAGCTGGAGCGGGGTTCAGTATGTGCAAATTTTGCACATACTGCCGCAGACGGAAAAACCTATCAGGTTGAGCACTTTAGCCTCGACGTGATTATCTCCGTCGGCTACCGCGTCAAGTCCCAGCAAGGCACCCGCTTCCGCCAGTGGGCCGCCGGCATCCTGCGCGAGCACCTCACGCGCGGCTACACACTCAACCGTCAGCGTCTCGAAGCCAATGCCCGCGAACTCGACGCCGCGCTGCACCTGGTGCGCCGCGTCGCCGCCTCGCCGGACCTCAGCGCGGACGCCGGCCGTGGGCTGGTGGACATCGTCAGCCGCTACGCACAGACCTTCGCCCTGCTGCAACGCTATGACGAAGGCCTGCTTAGTGAGCCCGCCACGCAGAGCGGCGGCCGCCTGCCCACGCTGGCTGAAGCCCGCAGCGCGCTGACCGCACTCAAGGCCAGCCTCATCGAACGCCAGGAAGCCAGCGCCCTGTTCGCACAGGAACGCCCCGACCACGGCCTTGCCGCGCTGCTCGGCAATCTGGATCAGACCGCCTTCGGCGAGCCGGTCTACCCCAGCATCGAAGCCAAGGCCGCGCACCTGCTGTACTTCGTCATCAAGAACCATCCCTTCGTGGACGGCAACAAACGCAGCGGCGCTTTCCTGTTCGTCGACTTCCTGCATCGCAACGGCCGGCTACTCGGTGTCAGCGGCCAGCCCGTCATCAACGACGTCGGCCTCGCCGCGCTGGCCCTGCTCGTCGCCGAATCGCCCGCCCACAACAAGGACACCATGATCCGTTTGGTCATGAACATGCTGGCGCGGCCGCAGGTCGGGGGTGCGGCATGACAAATTCGTCAGCGACAAATTTGAACAGCCACGCAGCGGCTGGCCCGAAGGGCGAGGGCATGGATAGCCCGAGTAACTTTCCGCGATATTCGGAGTACAAGGACAGCGGCGTCGAGTGGCTGGGCGAGGTGCCGGCGCATTGGGCCGCCACTCGACTTCAGAGGCTGGCATCTATCCGCTACGGAATCGGCGAGCCGCCGCAATATCGAACAGAGGGCGTTCCGCTGATTAGGGCGACGAACGTACACGCAGGTGCGATAACGGCCGAAGGACTTGTGTTGGTCGATCCATCTGACATACCCGAGAAGCGAATTGTTTGGCTTGCCGCCGGAGACATCATCGTAGTCCGCAGCGGCGCATACACCGGAGATTCGGCAATCATCCGAGACCATCACTGCCCGTCTATTGCGGGCTTCGATATGGTCGTGAAGCCAAACGCCTGCGTGCCGCAGTTTCTCCAGTACTCACTTCTGAGCAAGTACCTCAAGGAGGACCAGATCGACCTTGAGAAGCTGCGTGCAGCGCAGCCACACCTCAACGCGGAGGAGCTGGGCTCTTGCGTCGTTATCGTTCCAACCGAAAAAGAACAAACCACCATCGCCGCCTTCCTCGACCGCGAGACCGCCAAGATCGACGCGCTGGTGGCGGAGCAAGAAAAGCTGATCGCCCTGCTCAAGGAAAAGCGTCAGGCCGTCATCTCCCACGCCGTCACCAAGGGCCTGAATCCCGATGCCCCGATGAAACCCTCCGGTGTCGAGTGGCTGGGGGATGTGCCGGCGCATTGGGAGATGCGACCTGTCGGTGCGCTAAGCAGGAGAATTTCCTACGGTTTCACAAATCCGATGCCGACCGCCGAATCCGGGCCATACATGTTGACCGCAAACGACGTCTGCGACGGATATGTGAACTATGCGGACGCTCGACACACAACAGAAGAAGCATTCGCATCGCTACTGACTGAGAAGAGCCGTCCGGAGATCGATAATATTCTTATCACCAAAGATGGAACGCTGGGACGGGTCGCACTCCACGACGGCAGCGTCGCCTGCATCAATCAGTCGGTCGCATCCATAGCTGCCGACACAGAACTGGTTACGCCAGACTTCTTGTGTGTATGCCTTCGTGGTGGCGTATACCAAGATCGAATGATCTACGAGGCGGGCGGTACTACGATCAAGCACATCTACATTTCGCGACTCGCGAAGATGCCTATTGGGTTACCACCTATTGATGAGCAAAAGGCCGTCTGCGGTTGGCTCTCCGAGCAAATGAATATTTTCAATGCGCTAGTTGTCGAAGCCGAGCGCGCCATCACCCTCCTCAAAGAACGCCGCTCCGCCCTAATCTCCGCCGCCGTGACGGGCCAGATCGATGTGCGGGGGGCTGCCGAGGCCCAAGCGGCATGAGCGAGCAAAGCGTCGCCATCGTCGGCTTCATCGCCAAACTGATGCCCCTGTATGACGGCGAAGATCACGAAGGCGTCTGGTGCGCGCGGTCTCTGGAAGACGGCACGCTACTACTTCCCGAGCTGGCCGAAGACGATGAACCCGACAGCGACTTCATCCGCGTGCGATGGCAGGGCGTGCCCGAGCGTGAACAGGTCGTGTCCGGCAGCGACATCGCGACGCTCGCCGTGGTTCGATATGTTCAGTTTCACGGCATCGGCCGGCCAGCGGATCACATCGCAAAGGAGCTTGCTCACCTGTCGCAGCATTTCACCTTCAAGACCGGCTGCTCGCTGTATCGTCCCTACGAGACTTCGGGACCCGATCTCGTCTCCGCCGTCCGCAAGGCCGTGGGCCGGATGGGCGAAAGCGCGGTCGTCAATGCACTGACGAAGGCCGCTGGGTTCTGAGTGCCGTCGGAAGACCGGGAATGCATATGCCATGAACACACATCCGCAAACCATCCAGATCTTTCTGCCGTCCGGCGATCCACAGGGGATCCGCGTCGCCAGCATCACGACGCGCATCGTGCAGGTGATCGACGTGCCGCGCAGCTTGCTGCCGGACTTTCTGAAGATGCCGGAAGCGGCGCAGGTCGGGCTGTACTTCCTGATCGGCGAAAGCGAGAGCGGCGATCAGCCGCAGGTCTATATCGGCCAGACCGGCTCGCTGGCGGAACGGCTGGCCACGCACAACCAGAAGAAGGAATTCTGGAATCGCGCACTGGTCGCGATCTCGTTGACCAACAACCTCACCGGCACGCACGCGAGCTTTCTGGAGTGGCTGTCGATCGCCCAGGCCGACAAGGCCGGACGCTATGCGATGGAGAACGGCAACGCCGGCAGTCGCCCGCACACGCCGTCGCCGCTGCAAGCCGAGTGCACGGAACTGCACGACACCGTTCGTGTGTTGCTGGCGACGCTTGGCTACCCGGTGTTCGAACCCCTGATGCGTGTCAACAGCAAGACCGACGATCCCAGTATGTTCTACTGCCGCGCATCAGACGCAGATGCGCGTGGCCTATTCACCGAGGAAGGTTTCGTTGTTCTGGAGGGCTCAAGTGGAAGGCTGCAGGCAACGCCGTCCTTCCACAAATACGGTGGAGCATCGCTACGCGCCCGATTGATTGAGAACGGCGTTCTTACTGCGGTAGGTGATCGTGCGATCTTTACTCGGGACTATCTCTTCTCGTCTCCGAGTGCAGCCGCGGGATGTGTCACTGGCCGAATGTCTAACGGCCTGCTTGAGTGGAAAGACACGCAGGGGCGACCACTGAGCGAGGTGCGAGGCACACCGTCGAACAATGGGAATGCTAGCTAACTGCAGCGGCTGGATACCAAAGCTCGATACGGCCGGGTGCCGCAGGATTATTTTCTGCTACATCGGCTGCCGGCCGATAGACCTTAGCGATGTACGGCGGCCTGTGTCGCCCGATGAAGCTCAGGATGCGCGGCGCTGTGGCGACGAAGGCTTGCGCCAGTTGCGGGTACGGCGCGGCGCCAATGACAACAAGCAGCGCAACGCGATGCTGCATAACCGCTGCAAGTTCGTTGGGCTTATAGCGAATGCGACCATCGTGCGTAACGGCGATCCAGCCCTTCTTGCCGATGTCTTTCAGCCAGTCCTCGTCAGGGCAATCATGCGCGAAGTGATCGGCATGGCGCTCCACCGTGAGACCGGCTGCGCGCAGGATGTCGGGAAATTTCTTGCCGAGGTTGCGGTCGGTGAAGAAAACCGGACTCACGCTGCGTCTCAGGCAGCACGCTCGTACAGTACGGCTTCCTCGATTTCCTCGGCGCTCAGGTCGTAGTCTTCGGCGAGGTCGGCCATGCTCTCGCCCGCGTCAATACGTTCTGCGATCGCCGCCGTGGTGATGCCGCCGCGCGCGAGCACGGGGCGGCCGAAGGCGATGTTGGCCGCGATGGCGACAGGGCGTTTGTCAGCGATGGCAACACCGCTCGAAATGTACGGATACAACCGCACTGGGAATTTCCATCCGTCCCACTCGACACGCGCCAGATGCTCGTTGAACGTGCGGCGCATGGCGATCTGACCGGAAGCGGAAAGCTCGATCAGGTCGCCATAGTGTGCGAGCAGCAGCTTGCCGGCGTCGGTGCGAAGCTCGGGGCTGAGCAGCAGGTGATCGTTGCCGAGCTTCTTCTGGGCGTATTCGATGGCGCGGCGCAGGGCGTCCATCGAAACGCCATGATCGGTGCGCAGCGAGCGCAGCACGTGAGCTTCGATCAAGTTCCAGAACGACAGCGTGGGTGGCGGCGTCTTGGCAGGCTTGATCAAGGGCCGGAAATGGCCTTGGCCGTCGCCGACTGGATACGAGCGACCGACAAACCACGCGCGCAGCGTTGCCGGCGCCACCTTGAGGTAGCGTGCGGCTTCGGCCAGGGTGTAGGCCGGCTGGTTGCGGATGTCGGACTTTGCCATGTCGCAGGCGAACACCGGTGGATTTGGCGGCATTGTAATGGAACAGTGCTGTTCCGCCGCCGTTATATGGGAATGAAGCAACACTTTTCTGGTCAGCCTTCGAGCCTTGGCAGCGCCCCTCAAGGCCTACTCAGACACAAGGGCTTTGCAATCAGCAGGTTATGATCCATTACCGGCCGTCGTGTATTTTTAAGGCTATTTGCGTGGCTCTGCGGGGCCGACACAACCGGGGAATACGTGAGCCTGCACAAGGAAATCGAGTTCGAGAACGATGTCTGCGCGCATCTCGCTGCGCACGGCTGGTTCTACGCCGAAGGCGATGCCACCGGCTACGGCCGCGCCCGCGCGCTGTTTCCGGCCGATGTCGTCGCCTGGGTGCAGGCCTCGCAGCCGAAAGCCTGGGAGGCCTTGAGCAAAACGCACGGGGGCGCTACGCAGACCGTGTTGCTCGATCGCATCCGCAAGCAGATGGACGATCGCGGCACGCTGGACGTGCTGCGCCATGGCGTCGAGATCATCGGCCTCAAGCAGCCGCTGACGCTGGCGCAGTTCAAGCCGGCGCTGGGCATGAACCCGGAAATCATGGCCCGCTATGAAGCCAACCGGCTGCGGGTGGTGCGGCAGGTGAAGTATTCGCTGCACAACGAGAACTGCATCGACCTCGTGCTGTTTCTCAACGGCATCCCGGTCGCGACGGTGGAACTGAAGACCAACTTCACGCAGGGCGTGGAAGATGCCGTCGATCAGTACCGCTTCGACCGACAACCAAGGCCGAAGGGCCAGTCGGCGGCCGAACCGCTGCTGGAGTTTCCGCGCGGTGCGCTGGTGCATTTCGCCGTCAGCAATAGTGAAGTGCGGATGAGCACCAAGCTCGCCGGACCGATCACGACCTTTCTCCCGTTCAATCAGGGCGATCACGGTGGTGCCGGCAATCCGGTGAACCCGAGCGGGCATCGCACCGCGTATCTGTGGGAGCAGGTCTGGGCGCGCGAAAGCTGGCTGGAAATCCTCGGCCGCTATCTGGTCACGCCGCGTGATGACAAGAAGAAGATCAAGTCCATCATTTTCCCGCGCTACCACCAGCTCGATGCGACGCGAAAGCTGGTGGCGGCGGTGCGCAGAGAAGGGCCGGGACAGAAATACCTGATCCAGCATTCGGCCGGCTCCGGCAAGACCAACTCCATCGCCTGGACGGCGCATTTTCTCGCCGACCTTCACGACGGCCGGCACCAAAAGCTGTTCGATACCGTGCTGGTCGTGAGCGATCGCACAGTACTGGACTCGCAGCTTCAGGAAGCGATCTTCGACTTCCAGCGCACCACCGGCGTGGTCGCGACGATCACGAACGAGCACGGTTCCAAGAGCGCAAAGCTCGCCGAGGCGCTGTCGGGCAACAAGAAGATCGTGGTCTGCACGATCCAGACGTTTCCGTTTGCACTGGCCGCCGTGCAGGAACTGGCCGCGACGCAGGGCAAGCGCTTCGCCGTCATCGCCGATGAGGCACACAGCTCGCAGACGGGCGAGGCCGCGTCCAAACTCAAGCAGGTACTGTCGGCGGAGGAGCTGAAAGAGCTGGCCGACGGCGGCGAGATCAGCAGCGAGGACATTCTGGCCGCGCAGATGTCGGCACGCGCTGCCGAGAGCGGCATCACGTATGTGGCGTTCACCGCCACGCCCAAGGCCAAGACGCTGGAGCTGTTCGGGCGTCGTCCGCAGGCGGACCAGCCGGCCAGCGCCACCAACCTGCCCGCGCCGTTCCACGTCTATTCAATGCGCCAGGCCATCGAGGAAGGCTTCATCCTCGACGTGCTGAAGAACTACACGCCGTACAAGCTCGCTTTCAAGCTCGCCACCGGCGAGCAGGAGCTGGACGACAAAGCCGTGGAGCGTAGCCAGGCGATGAAGGGCCTGATGCGCTGGGTGAAGCTGCACCCCTACAACATCGCGCAGAAGGTGCAGGTCGTCATCGAGCACTTCCGCGAAAACGTTGCACCGCTGCTCGACGGCTACGCCAAGGCCATGGTGGTCGTCGGTAGTCGTCAGGAGGCGGTTCGCTGGAAGCTGGCGATCGACCGCTATATCCAGTCGCAGAAGTACCGGCTCGGCACGCTGGTGGCATTCTCCGGCGAAGTCACGGACGCGGACTCCGGACCTGATCCGTTCACCGAGCACTCGGCCACACTCAACCCGAATTTGAAGGGCCGCGACATCCGTCAGGCATTCGCCGGCGACGAGTACCAGGTTCTGCTGGTCGCCAACAAATTCCAGACCGGCTTCGATCAGCCGCTGCTATGCGGCATGTACGTCGACAAACGGCTGGCGGGCATCCAGGCGGTCCAGACACTCTCACGCCTCAATCGCTCGTATCCGCGCAAGGACACCACCTACATACTCGACTTCATTAACGATCCGCTGGAAATTCTCGCCGCGTTCAAGACCTATCACGAGACGGCCGAGCTGGAGAATGTCACCGACCCGAACCTTGTCTACGATCTGCGCGCCAAGCTCGACGCACAGGGGTACTACGACGATCACGAGGTCGAGCGCGTCATCACCGCCGAGTTGAATGCGCGATCGCAGGCCGAGCTTTCCGCTGCCATCGAGCCAGTCGCCGACCGGCTACTCAAGCGGCACAAGGCGGCCCGGGAAGCGCTCGCAGCGGCCCAGGCCGCAAAGAACGCCGACGCCGAACAATCGGCACGTAACGAGATCGAGGCGCTGGAGCTGTTCCGGCGCGATATCGGCAGCTTCGGCCGGGTCTACGCCTTCCTGTCGCAGATCTTCGACTACGGCAACACGGCATTGGAGAAGCGCGCGATCTTCTTCAAGCGCCTGTTGCCATTGCTGGAGTTCGGACGCGAGCGCAGCGGCGTTGATCTGTCGAAAGTCGTGCTGACCCACCACAAGCTCAAATCGCAAGGTGCGCAGACGCTGAGCCTGTACAAGGGTGAGCCAGAAAAGCTCGGGCCGATGAGCGAAGCGGGCGGCGGCGAAGCGCGCGAGCCGGAGAAAGTGTTCCTGAGCCAGATTATCGCCAAGCTCAATGACCTGTTCGACGGTGAGCTGACGGACGAGGACAAGCTCGTCTACGTGAACAACGTCATCAAGGGCAAGCTGCTCGAATCGGAACTGCTGGTGGCGCAAGCCAACGGCAACACCAAAGAGCAGTTTGCCAACTCGCCTGACCTCAATGCCGAGCTGATGAACGCCATCATGGATGCGCTGTCCGCACACACCGCCATGAGCAAGCAGGCACTCGACTCGGAGAAAGTGCGGCAGGGGCTCAAGGACATCTTGCTCGGGCCGGCTCGACTATACGAAGCGCTGCGGGAACGAGCCGAGACGGCGCGGACCGCGCAAGGCTAGCCCCTTGCCCTGCACCCTGACCGCGCAAAAGCCGACAGCATCCTGCGCACGCAGCGACCGTTCGTCGGACAAATCGGGAAAGAATGCTCACTTCATTGGGTCTGCAGATGCGCGATCACTTCGGCGAACGGATTCGCGCCGCTGGACGTCGCGGCCCACACGGCGGCGGCGCGGCCGTTGCAGCCGTAGACCTCGATCGTGCTGCCAGGGCCGCTGCCGCCGTGTCCGGCCGGGTGCCGGCGCGGGTCGTCGGCGTAGGCCATCAGGCCCAGTCCGTAGCCGGGGTCGGGGTGTGCCGCGCTGCGAAACTGCGGCAGCGCGCGAACGTCAAACATCTGCGCCAGCCTGTCCGGCGGCAGCAGGCGACCAGCCAACAGTGCGTGCAATAGTCTTGCGGCGTCCGCCACCGTGCCGACCACCAGGCCGTGGTAAACCCAGCCGGGGTGGTAGCCCTGCGCATCGCCCATTTGCACGGCGTCGAGATCGCCGGGCTGCGTCGCCAGACGCGCCGTCGTCAGCCCGGCCGGGTCGAACGCCCATTCGTGCAGCGCATCGTGCAGCGGCCGCCCGCAGGCACGCTCGATCAACTGTGCAACGATCAGATAGCCGACGTTGGAATACGCCCAGCCTTCGCCCGGCGCGTCGCGCAAGCGATCGACGTCGAGCACCGTCAGCAGACGCTTGACCGGCCACGGCGGGCGACCGGCATCTACGGCTTCGTGATACGCCGCGACGCCGCCGTAGTCCGGCAGGCCGGCCTCATGGCGCAACAACTGCGCGAGGTTGTAGCGCGCGCCATCGACCGGAGCCGACAACGACAGGCGCCCGGCGCCGACGAGCCGCAGCGCCGCGATCGCCAGCACGGTCTTGCCGAAGCTCCACCACGGCACGGCGTCGGCGACGCCGTCGCTGTGCAACACACCGCTGTCATCGATCCACGCTGCAGCTCGCATCGCGTCTCCGCATGGCATCACGCCAAACAACCCGTCTTCAATCGGCCTTCAATGGGTCAGTCACCCGCCGTTAGACCCAGCGATCACGACCCTCACTCGGGCTCGGCGGTCCGCGCAACTTCGCGCAGGACCACGGTCGCGTAAGTCCCCGGCGGCAGCGAGAAGCTGAGCTCCAGCGAGTCGTCGCCGAACCAGTGCCAGCGCAACGCATCGGCACGCAGGCGCAGGGCACGCCGATCCTGTTCGAGTCCGGCGGCTTCCAGCCCTTGCGCCAGTGCGGCGCACTGTGTGGCGATCCGACTTTCGAGCTCTGCGGCCGCGGCGGCCGACGGCAACGCGCCACGCCCCCACAACGGACCGGAGGGATGAATGTCGAACGCCGCCAGACGCGGCGCCAAGGCTTCCGACCAGGACTCGGGCCCGAACCACGACCGCGAACCGGCCAGGCTCCAGATTTCGCCGTCGAGCGCGGTGTTCCAGCAGCCGCGCGCAACACGCTCGGCGAGCACGACGTTGAAGATGTGCGAACGGGCCGCCGACAGCAGCAGCGAACGCGTCTTCTTGTCGACGCGACGACCGGCGAACATCGCTTCGGCACGCGCCAGATTGCCGCCGCCCAGACCGAAGCGCTGCTCACCGAAGTAGTTCGGTACGCCGCTGGCCGCGACGGCCGCGAGCCGCGCCTCGGCGACCTCGCGGTCGCCCTGCACTTCGTGCAGGCGCAGCACGAAACGGTTGCCGGCCAACGCGCCGCGCTTGAGCTTGCGGCGGTGCCGTTTTGCCGACAGCACCTCGGCGTGCGGAAACGTCGCCCAGTCCGGATCGGGACGTCCGGCGAGCTGCACCGAGAACGCCTGCGTGGTCACCGCATGCCGGTCCTTGAGTCCGGCATAACCGACCGCCAGCGGCGGCACGTCGGCGAAGCGCGCCAGCTCACGCGCGATCCAGTCGGTATTGGCCTCGCGTTTGCGCACCGCGAGCAGGACGTGCTCGCCGTCGCCGTCGGCTTCGTAACCGAGGATTTCATCGACGACGAAGTCTTCCGGCTCGCGGCGCAAGCGCGCGCGCAGCGCCGGGCCGCCGTGGGCGTAGGGAAGCTCTTGCATGTTCGGGCGATCTGCCATGGGGCGGCGATTGTCGCATCGCGCCGCCGCGGCCGTCGCCGCCCCATGCCTGTCGCCGGCGGCGCTACAGCGGTTGCGCCATCAGCGCATGCAGACTTTTCACGCCCATGAAGTAGTTGCCGAGGCGCAGGTTCTCGTTGGCGGCGTGCTGGTTGTCGTCGGCGTTGACGAGCGGCATCAGCAGGATCGGCGACTTGAGGCCGACCACCAAGCCGTGCGTGGGCACGGTGCCGCCCATCATCGGAATGCGCACCGGCGCTTCGCCGTACGCGCCTTCGAGCGCCTTCGTCGCCCAGACGCCGATCGGCGCGTCGAGCGGCGTCTGCAGCGGCGCGGCGCCCTCGCCGCCGGCGATCGACGCCAGCAGCGGATATTTCGCACGCTCGGCATCGGTCGGTGCACCGTCGCTCAGGTGATAGCCCTGCGCTTCGACGAATTGACGCACCAGCGCCAGCTCGCGCGCGCCGGGCGTCGCCGGCACGGTGCGGATGTCGAACGACGCCGACGCCTCGAACGGAATGACGGTACGCGGATGTTCGATGTCGGCGGCGGCCATCGCCGTGACATTGAGCGACGGGTAGTTCAGCGATTGCTGGTAGTTGTCGCCCACCCGATCGTGCCGCGCCACACCGGCACGGCGCAGCAGCGCCGCTTCGTCGTCGGGCACGGCGGCGAATGCGGCCAGCGTCTGCGCATCGAAGTGCACGCCGTCGTAGAAGCCGGGAATCAGCACGCGACCGTCGGCGTCCTTGAAGGCCGTCAGCAGGCGCGCCAGGCCAAAGGCCGGGTTCGGAATGTAGTTGCCGTAGTGGCCGCTGTGCATGTCGCCGCGCGCGCCGTAGACGGTCAGCTTGAAGCCGGTGACGCCGCGGTGGCCGAACACCAGCGTCGGCCGGTTGCTGGCATGCATCGGCCCGTCGAGCATGACCACGGCGTCGGCCTTCAGCAGTTTCTCGTTGCGCTGCACGACGTCCGGCAGCGTCGGCTTGCCGCCTTCCTCATGCGAGTCGATCAGCACCTTGATGTTGATCGCCGGCGCCTTGCCGGCGGCCTTGAACGCGTCGGCGGCGGCCATCAGCATCATGATCGGCGCCTTGTCGTCGGCCGCCGAGCGCGCGAACACACGCCATTCCGGGTCGATCGCCCCGCCCTGCAGCTTGTCGAGCGGCAAGGCCTGCCAGGCGCCACTGGCGTCCTTGGCCTTGAGCACCGGCGTGAACGGGCTGGCCTGATCCCACTCCGACGGCGTCACCGGCTGACCGTCCATGTGCGCGTAGAACAGCACGGTCTTGCGCGCATGCCGGTCGCCGAGCTGCGCGAACACCATCGGCGTGTCGCCGTCGTCGAGCAGTTGCGCCGTAAAGCCATGACGCATGAACGCCGCCTTCACCCATGCGGCGTTGCGCTGGATATCCGCAGCTGATGCGCGCGTGACGTTCGGCAGCCGCAGCAGATCGAGATATTCGGGCAGCGTCGCCGCGGCAGCGTCATGGACGGGATCGGCCGCCCATGCAGACGACGATGCAGCGGCGAGCAAGGCGGCCAGCACCAGGCGGCGCAGGGTTAGGGGGGCGTTCAAGAGCGACTCCGGTCGGGCGTTCGGTGCGGACCGAACGGCAAGTTCCACGCCATTGAAATGCAAGAACCCGCGGCGCCGTGCCTTTCTGGCGAATTCTTCATGCGCCGCGCGCGACGGCGACGATGTCAGTCGACGATGTGGTAACGCTGCTCGGCAACGCAGTACGCATCGGCGTAGGCCTGGACGCGCTCGTACTGCGGCGCCGTGGCCGTCGTCAGCCGACCGCGCCAGGCAATGCAGCCCTTACGCAATGCGTGCCATTGCTCGGCACGGCATTCACGATAGGCGATGGTGCCTCGCGCCAGAAACGCCTCGCAGCGATGTTCGGCGAACGCATACAGGCTGTCGGCCGTCGGGTATGGCGAGACCGAGCCGCTGCCGCGACGGGCCGTCGTCGACGATCTGCTTTCCATGATCGCCAGCGCGCGGCGCACGTGATCGTCGGCACTGAGTTCATCGTCCGGCACGTCGTGCGAGCGCGCGTAACAGCGGCGCTGGCCGTTGACGAGCCCACAATCGACATCGGCTGTCGGCGGCGCCGGTACGGTTTCGCGACGCGGTGGCCGCTCGGGGCGAGCGCCCTCGCCCGCCGGCGCCGGCGCTGCGCCCGGCACGTCAGGTGATTCGCGCTGCGTTTCGATGCGGTCGAGCCAGTGCAATGCCACGTACAGACCGGCACCGATCAGCAACACCGTCAGCAGGATCGCCGGCAGCCGATCGCGCTCGGCGGTTACCGCACGCTTCGGCGCCCGCAATTCCGGTCCCGCCATGGCCCCTCTCCCCATCGTCCCCGTGGATAATGGTGCCAGAACCTTCGCCGCGTGCCTGCTGCCACCGATGCGCCTCGCCCTGCTCTCGGATATTCACGGCAACCTGCCGGCACTCGAGGCCGTGCTCGACGATCTGCATCCGCGCGCGGTCGATGCCGTCGTCAATCTTGGCGACAGCCTGTCCGGACCGCTGTTGCCGCGCGAAACCGCGGCCTTGCTGATGGCACAGGACTGGGTCCAGTTGGCCGGCAATCATGAACGGCAACTACTGCAAGACCCGCCGCACGCGCGGCTCGCATCCGACGCCTACGCGCATGCACAGCTGGGGCCTGAGGTCTTCGACTGGATGCGCGGCCTGACGCACTGCCGCGCCTATGGCGATGACGTGCTGCTCTGCCACGGCTCGCCGCGGCGCGACGTCGAAGCCCTGCTCGAAACGGTGACGCCCCAGGGGCGCCGCCTGGCACATGCCGACGAGATCGACACGCGGCTAGCCGGCAGCGACGCAGCGCTGATCGCCTGCGGCCACACGCACCTGCCACGCATCGCACGCAGCACGCGCGGCCAATTGATCGTCAATCCGGGCAGTGTCGGCCTGCCGGCCTATGCGGACGACCAGCCGTATCCCTACACCATCGAAACCGGCAGCCCCGACGCGCGCTATGCGATCGTCGAGCACCGCAACGGGCGGTGGCAGGCGACGCTGATCGCCGTACCGTACGCGCACGAGGCGATGGCGCGCCTGGCTGACGCCAACGGCCGCCCTGATTGGGCGATCGCGCTGCGCACCGGGCGCGTGGCCTGAAGCCTTATGCGTCGATCAGACGCCGCACCAGCGGCGGCAGCTCGGCCGGCGCGGCACAACGAAAGTCCGGTGCCGCGGCGTCGATTTCGCTGGCCTCGCCGTAGCCCCAACGCGCACTGCAGCTGCGTATGCCGTTGGCGCGGGCACCGAGGATGTCGTGTTTGCGGTCACCAACCATCAGTGCGCGCGCCGCATCGACCGGCTCATGGGCCAATAGATGCGCGATCAAGGCCGGCTTGTCGGCGCGCGTGCCGTCGAGCTCGGCGCCGTAGAGCCCGTCCAGCCACGCGTCGAGACCGTAGTGCGCGACGATGCGCCGCGCGTAGACATGCGGCTTCGACGTCGCCAGCAGCAGCCGGCAGCCCATTGCGCGCAGCGCATCGAGCATCGCCGGCACGCCGTCATAGACGCGATTCTCGAACAGCCCGACATAGGCGAAGCGCTCGCGGTAGTGCCGTACCGCGTCGTCGATCGCCGCCGGATCGTCGCCGATCAGCAAGCCGAAGGTTTCGAAAGTCGGCGGGCCGATCAGGCGACGCAGCGCCGCGTCATCCGGCACCGGCCGCCCCATCGTGCGCAGCGCATACGCCATGCTGCGGATGATGCCGTCTTCGGAATCGGTCAGCGTGCCATCGAGATCGAGCAGCACCGTGAACGCGGTGGCCGTCACGTCGGCACCTTGATGCCGGCCGCCTGCAGGATCAGCTGCGCCAGGTGTTCGTAATTGCCGTCGAAGTGGTGACCGCCCGGCAGCTTGATCAGCGTGATGCGCTTCGGGTCCAGCGACGGGCACAGCGAATCGTCTTCCTCGACGCCATAAAAGCACAGCGCATTGGTGCCGCCGAGCTTCTGCATCTCCGGCGCGATCGGCAGGCCCTTGCTGTTGCCGACCCAGTTGGTCACGTGAAACTCGAAATCGGCTTGCGATTCCAGGCCCATCAGCGCGGTCTCGACCACCATCTTGCGCGTCGTCTCCGGCAGGCGGTTATACGCAAACGGCAAGACATTCGCGCCCTGCGAATAACCGATCAACAGGACCCGGCTGCGGTGCCAGCGATTGGCGTAGAAGCGGACGATGCGGTCGACATCGGCAGCCAGCACGCCCGGCGTGCGCTTGCCCCAGAAGTAGCGCAGCGAATCGACGCCGACCACCGGAATGCCATGCTTCTTCAACGCTTCGCCGACATCCTTGTCGAGACCGGCCCAGCCGCCGTCGCCCGACCACAGCACGGCGAAGGTATCGCCCGGCGTCGCATTCGGCAGCTCGATCAGCGGCAGGTCAGCCAGCGACGCCGGCGGTTCGGCGGCGGCCAGCGTCGGTGCCAGCGACGCCGCCAGCGCGTCGTACTGCTTCAGATAAAGGCGGTCGCGATTGCTCGGCGCGGAGACGATGCGTCGCGCTTCCTTGAGATTCGGAAAGCCCGGATCGATCGCCATCGGGCAGGCCTCGGCCGGCGCGCCGGCGTCGATCCACGTCCACGGTGCCGACAGCTTCGACGACGGCGCCAGCACGCCCGGCTGCTTGGGCAGGCGCAGCGACTGACCGGCCGGCGGCGGCATCACCGCACCGGTCGTGTAGCGCAGGCCATCGGCTTCACAGAACGGCCGATGCAGGCCGGTCTGGGGGCAGAAGCCCAGCGAGATCGCGCCGGTGAAGGTGCCGACCGGCCCCTGCGCGTCGAGCATGTATGCCAGTGTCGAACCGCGATCGCGGCCGACCAGGATCGGTGGCAGATAACCCGGCACCTTTTCGTAGGCTTCGATGTAGCGGCCGAGATTTTCGAAGTCGCCGTCGAGGAACAGGCAATCGTCGTCGGCCGCTTCGAGCGTCTTGTAAAGGCGCTGGGTATCGATGCCGGCAACGATGGCACCGCGCGCGCTCAGCTGCTGCGCGATCGCGACTTCCGGCGCCTGCCAACCGTCGGCACCCGACAGCACGAAAGCGAAGCTCTTCAGCTTGCCCTGCGCCGGATACAAGGCCACGCCGTCGAAGCGGCCGTGCGAGATCATCTCCCGCGCGCCCGGCGCCAATGGGATCGGCAGCGGCGCCGCGTCAGCCGGTGCGGCGACCGATGACGCATGACGATGATGGTGTTTGGCAACATTGGCCGATGCCGGAACCGCGATCAGGCCGAGCAACAGCGCGGCCATGCAACGACGCATCATTTGCTGATGACTCCTTTGAAGCCACCGCTGATCAGTGCGGCAATGTCGGTCAGGGCCAACAGCGGCGCGGCTCCGCCCGGTGCAACGAGGTAACGCGGTTCCCACTCGGGCGCGAACTTTTCCTTGAACGCGCGCAGACCGCGGAAGTTGTAGAACTGCTCGCCGTGCGCGAACAACATGCGCCCGAAGCGGTGCCAGCGCGACGCCAGCGGGTGATCGATCATGCCCGACATCGGCGCCATGCCCAGGCCAAAGCTCTGATAGCCCAGCGACTGCAGATGGGTCAGCGTGCGCGCGAACAGAAAGTCCATCGTGCCTTTTGGCGCATCCGGCACGTAGCGCATCAGATCGACCACCGAGTCGATGCGCTGCTCGGTGATCTGCACACTCAGAAACGCGACGATACGCTCGCCGTGACGGGCGATGGCAACACCGCCGGCGCACAGATAGCGCGCGTCGAATCGGCCCAGCGAGAAGCTCTTCTCACGCGCCTCGTGCTCGGCCATCCAGGCCTCGGACACCGGCCGCAGTGCCGGCAGCCATTCGCGGATGTCCTCACCCTCGCGCCATTCGAATGTCAGACCCTCGCGCTCACCACGGCTGGCGCCGTGACGCAGGTTGGCGCGGGCACTGCCCTTCAGCGTGAAGTCCGGCAGCGGCACCGCCGCATATTCGCCGAGCTTGAGCGCGCGCAGGCCGGCATCCAGGTAGACCGGCAAGGACTGCGGGCGGATCTGGTAGAACGCGGCGCGACCGCCATGCGTCGACGCCATTTCGATGAAGCGCCAGATCAGCTCCGGCCATTCCTTGAGCGGCCCGACCGGATCGAACAGCGCCACCCAGGACCGACCGTGCTTGCCGTACATCAGAAACGCATTGCCGGACGCCGAAAACAGCAGCCCCTTGTCGCCGGTCGACGCCAGCACCGCTTCGGCACGCGGCTGACGGCGGGCAATCACCTGTGCCCGCGCCAGCTCGTCGTCACTGGGCCGCGCCATGCGCCCCGACGTCGGCCGCAACAGCTGCCATGACGCGAACGCCAGCAGCAGCACGGAAATACCGGTGGCGGCGCGCAGCGCCCGCGGCGCGCGCGCGTCGAACGCGAACTGCCACCACATCTCGCTGCCGTATGGCACGTCGCGATAAACAAAGAACAGAATCCAGAACACGCCGGCAACCAGGCAGCCGACGGCCAGGAACCACGGCAGCGAAAAGCCCTGCGCCAGCAGTGACGCGCGGCGATAGAACTCGCGGCGCGTCGCCAGCAGCGTCACGAACAAGAACGCCAGCAGCGTCATTTCGCCGATCGCCAGGCCCTTGGGCAGCGCCAGAATGAAGCTGGCGATGGTCACCACCAGCGCCGCCCACCACGCCGCATCGAGCCGATGCAGCATGCCGCGCGCCAGGAACAGATAGATCAGGCCGAAGATGCTGCCGAGGAAGTGCGAGGCCTCGACCAGCGGCAGCGGCACTTTCAGTTCAAGCAGCTCCAGCGCCGCATCACTGGCCGGCGTCACTCCCGACACCAGCAGCATGACGCCGATCACCAGCGTAAACGCCGACAGCAGCAGCGGCGACAGGCGTGCCGCGGCGCGCGTCACCGGCGCAACGACACCCGAGCGCAGTTCGACCACCGCCAGCGTCGCCACCGCGACCAGCAGCGGCAACAGGTAGTAGACGCCGCGGTAGAGCACCAGCGCGCCGGCCAGGCGGTCGACCGGCAGGTCGCCGCGGTAGGCGAGCAGCATGGTCGCCTCGAACACGCCGAGCCCGCCGGGCACGTGGCTGATGATGCCGAGCGCGATGCCGATCGCGTAGTACGCCAGAAAGCCCGGGAAGCCGATGGTCGCGTGCTGCGGCATCAGAAACCACAGCGCGGTGGCCGAGAACACCAGTTCGACGACCGAGATGCCGAGCTGCTGCATGGCCAGCTTCGCCGACGGCAGGCGCAGCGTCAGCTTCGGCCCCAGCGGCAGTTCCGGGCGCGCCGCGCACAGCGTCAGGAACGCGGCGACCGCCATCAGCACGACCATCGCGATCGTCCGCAGCAGATTCGGCGACAGCGCAACGACGCTGGCGACCTGCTTGGCACCCCACAGCAGCCCCAACGCGCCTAGCGTCGAGATGCCGATGCCGAACGCCAGCGCGTTGAACGCGATCGCGCGTCCGACCTGTGGCGTCTCGACGCCGGCCGCGCTGTACATGCGCATGCGCACCGCGCCGCCGGTCAGGACACCGAGGCCGACCGTATTGCCGAGCGCGTAGGCGATGAACGAGGTCAGCATCACCACCTGCGGTTTCACGCGGGCGCCGACATAACGCAGGCTGGAGAAGTCGTAACCGCTCAGGGCGACGAAGCTCGCCGCCGTGGCCAGGATCGCGAGGAAGATGCGCAGACCGTTGGTGTTGCGGATCGCCGCCACCATCTCGTCGTACTGCACCTCCCGGGTCAGCCGCTGCAGCGCATAGAGAATCAGCGCCGTCAGCAAGATGGCGCCGACAACCGTCAGTGCGGTGCGCAGCCGTGACCAGTGCAGCGACGGCGGCGGCGCAGCGGCGGGAGCAGGCGGAGGAACGGGAGAATCCGACATCGACAGGGCGACCCCGGGAGACAGGAGCGGGTTAGGCCGCCGGCTCGTCGCAACCACGCGACGCCCCGATCAGCCCGCGACTGACCGGGAAAAACCGTAGGAGTTCCATCGACGCGCGCGAAAGCCGACCGTCGCCGGCCGGCCCGCCCCGGCGATCAGCCCGAGCGCGGGTTGACGCTGGGCTGATCGGGCGCATCGATGCGCTGCAGCAGCGCCGCCGGCGGCAGGTAGCCGTTGACCAGGCTGCCGTCATCGAGCACCAACAACGGCGTGCCGCGCAGGCCGAAATCGTTGCCCATGTCCCATTCGCGACGAACCAGGCTGGCGCACTGGGCGCCGTCACCCGGCTTGCTGTCGGTCACCGGCTGGCCAGCCTTGGCGGCGGTCAGCGCCGCTTTGCGGTCGTCGGCGCACCAGACTTCCTCGGCCTTCTTGAACGACGCAGAGTTCGGGCCGGTGCGCGGATACGACAGATAGCGGATCTCGATGCCCTCGGCGTTGTACTCGGCCATCTGGCTGTGCAGCTTGCGGCAGTACGGGCAGTCGATGTCGGTGAAGACGGTGACGACGTGCTTGGTCCGGCCTTCCGGCTTGTAGACGATCATGTTCTGCTCGCCCAACGCCGCCAGCTGCTGCAGGCGATCGGCCTTGCGGTGGTTCTCGGTGATGCTTTCGCCGGTTTGCAGGTTCACCAGATCGCCTTCGATCAGGTACTTGCCGTCGGCCGTGGCGTAGCCGAAGTTGGATCCGTCCTGCACCTCGTAAAGGCCCGGCACGGCGGACGGCCGCACGGCGTCATCCTTGAGACCCGGCAGCACCTGCTTGAGGCTGGCGCGGACCGCTGCGGTGCCGGAATCATCCTTCGGCGCGCAACCGCTGAGGAGGGTAGCCAGCGCCAAGGCAGCGGATGCAAGCAGCAGCGATTTCATCGGAGATCCGGACAGAAAAACAAATGGAAGACGGTCATTATGACAGCACCGCCCGGCCCCGGTTCATCGCCGGCCGTGCATGACAGACTGTCGTCAGGGTCGATCGCCGCCGTGCCGGCGTCAGCGCCGCCTCAGGCCCGAGGATGATGCCGCGCGTGCAGTTCCAGCAGCCGCGCGCGCGCGACGTGCGTGTAGATCTGCGTGGTCGAAAGGTCGGCGTGACCGAGCAGCGCCTGCACCGCGCGCAGATCAGCGCCGTGTTCGAGCAGGTGGGTGGCGAAGGCGTGGCGCAGGGTATGCGGCGACAGTGCGCTGCGGATGCCTGCCGCGCGGGCGTGCCCCTTGATGCGCATCCAGAAGTTCTGCCGCGTCATCGCCTCGCCGTGGGTCGTCACAAACAGCGCTTCGACGCCGGCCGTGGCGTGCTCGCCGCGCGCCTCGCGCAGATAGCCCTGAATCCAGTACAGCGCCTCCTCGCCGGTCGGCACCAGACGCTCCTTGCCGCCCTTGCCGACGATCTGCACCACGCCCTGGCGCAGATCGATGCCGCTGCGACGCAGCGTTACCAGCTCGCTGACGCGCAGGCCGCTGGCATACATCAGCTCCAGCATCGCGCGGTCGCGCAACCCCAGCGGGTCGTCGACGTTCGGCGCTTCAAGCAGGGCCTGCACATCGTGTTCGGTCAGCGTCTTCGGCAGGCGCAGGCCCAGCTTCGGCGATTCCAGTCGACCGCTGGGATCGTCCTCACGCTGCCGGTCGGCGACCAGATAGCGGTAGAACTGGCGCAGCGCTGATAGCAGCCGCGCCTGGGTGCGCGCGCTGCGCCGTGCCGCCGCCAGGTATTCGCGCAGGTCGGCCTCGGCAGCGGCGACGATGGACGTGCCACGCGGCGCCAGCCAGCGCGCGACCAGCGCCAGATCGGAGCGATAGCTGGCCTGGGTATTCTTCGACAGCCCGCGCTCCAGCCATAGCCGGTCGAGAAAACGATCGATTGCCGCCGCGTCCTCATCGGGCAGCGGCGCCGCCGGCGGCCGGCCTCGACGGCCGGCAGGGGTTTTGGCTTGCATCATTCTTATAATAGCCACCCATGCGTCGCCTCCTCGACTGTTTCTATGCCCCGCTGGCGGCGCTGATCCTGGCGTTGCTGGTGCCGCTCGTCTGCATGGTCGTCATCATCGGTCCGAACCTGGCGGTGCGCCGGGAGATCGGTCGTTTCGGCGTGCGCCTGATGATGGTCTGCATCGGCGTGCCGATGCGCGTACGCGGCGTCCGCAACCTGCCCGCCGGCGCCTGCGTCGTGGTCTGCAACCACGCCAGCTATCTCGATGGCATCCTGCTGACGGCGGCATTGCCACGCCGTTTCAGCTTCGTCGTCCAGGACGGCGCGGCAGGCTGGCCGCTGATCGGCCAGTGCCTGAGCCGCATGGGCGTGATCTTCGTCAATCGTCGCGACCCTCGTGCCGGTGCGCGCACCACCCGCGATTTGATGCGCCGACTCAAGCAGGACGAACCGCTGGCGATCTTCGCCGAGGGCACGTTCAAGAGCGAGCCGGGCCTGCTGCCGTTCAAGGTCGGCGCCTTCCTGATGGCGGCACGCTGCGGCACGCCGGTGGTACCGGCCGTCATCCGCGGCTCGCGCCGCCTCTACGGCGGCGGCCGCAAGCTGCCGCGCTGGAGCGCGCTGGCCATCGAAATCGGCGCGCCGATCGCACCATCCGGCGAAGACCGCGACGCCGCACTGGGGCTGCGCGACACGGCGCGCGCCGCGGTACTGTCGCGCTGCGGCGAACCGGACCGTGTCGATGTCGCCACAGAAGGTGGCGAGTGATTTCGGTATCCTCGAAACCTCGCATTTCGCCGAGTCATCGATGAAACGCCTCTCCCGTCCGCACACCTGGAGCAACTGGTCCGGGGCCGTGCGCTGCGAACCGAACTACTGTTCCGAACCGGTCGCGATCGAGGAAATCCAGGCCGAGGTGGTGCGCGCCGCCGACGAAGGCGAGCGCCTGCGCGTGATTGGCAGTGGTTACGCGTTCGCGCCGCTGTGCGCGACCGACGACAACCAGATGTCGCTGCGGCATTTCACCGGCATCGACGCCATCGACGTGCAGCGCTCGCGCGTCTGGGTCCGCGCCGGCACCTCCTTGCGTCAGCTCTACAGCCTGCTGGCCGACCGCGAGCTGGCGCTGGAAAACGCGCCGAGCGATGACCGCCCGACGATCGGCGGTGCCATTGCCACCGCCACACATGGCAGCGGCCTGGCATTCGGCAACCTGACGACACTGGTCACCGGCCTGCGCATCGTGCTCGCCGACGGCTCGGTGCGGACCTGCTCACAGGAGCAATATCCGGAGCTGTTTGCCGCCGCGCGCGTCTCGCTCGGCGCGCTGGGCGTCATCACCCACGTCGAGCTGCAGTGCGTCGACCACTACCGCCTGCGCGTGCAGTCCAAGCGCGCCACATTTGGCGAGACGTTGACGCGGCTCACCGATCGGCGCCGCGAGCATCGCAATTTCGAACTGCACTGGTTTCCGTACGCCAACATCGTGCGCCAGCACTACGCCGACGAGGCGCGCGAGACCGCGCACAGTCCGCTGACGATGCGCGCCGCGCGGACCGTATTCCAGGAACAGGTGGTGCTGCGCAGCCTGCGCACGTTGGCGCGGCGCTCGCCGCAGGCCGCCGAAACGGCCGGCAAGCTGCTGGCCGACAGTATTCCGATGAACAGCGCGATACTGCCGGCCGAACTGGCCTACCAGATCGCGCGACGCACACGCGTCCAGCATCTCGAATATGCGATGCCGATCGAAGCCGCCGACGATGTCTTGCGTCAGCTCGAACGGCTGATCGCCGAAGTCGATCTGCGCGTCCACGTACCGGTCGAGATCCGCTTCGTGCGCGGCGACGATGCCTGGCTGTCGCCGCACTACGAACGCGACAGCATCTGCATCTCGCTGCCGGCCTATCGCGACGTTGCGCACCACGATTACTACGTGGCCGCCTCGACACTATTCGAACAACACGACGGCCGCCCGGCCTGGGGCTCGGCGCATCTGCTCGGCGCCACCGGCCTACGCCTGCGCTACCCGCGCTTCGAGGATTTCTGCCACCTGCGCGCGGACCTCGATCCGGACGGCCTGTTCCTGAACCCGCACCTGAGCCGAATCTTCGGCGTCCCCCTGCGCTGATGAGCCACGAACAACCGCTATCCCCCCTCGCCCGCTACGAACAGGACCTGCAACGAACGGATTTCTCGCGTGACGCGGCGCAGGCCGCCGCTGTCGACGCGCTGCAAACCGTCTATACGCAACTGCAGGCGACGCCGCCGCGACGCTGGTTCCGCCGCCAGCAGTGGGCGCATGTCGACGGCCTCTACATGTGGGGCGGCGTCGGTCGCGGCAAGACGTATCTGATGGACACGTTCTTCGATTCGCTGCCGTTCGCGCGCAAGCTGCGCACGCACTTCCATCGCTTCATGCTCGACGTGCATGAACGGCGCAAACGCTACCCGGACGAGCAGGATCCGCTGAAGCTGGTCGCCGAGGAATACGCCGCCGAGGTCCGCGTGCTGTGCTTCGACGAGTTCTACGTCTCCGACATCGCCGATGCGATGATCCTCGGGCGCTTGTTCGAGAATCTGTTCCGGCTCGGCGTGACGCTGGTGGCAACCAGCAACATCCCGCCCGAGCGGCTTTACGAAAACGGCCTGCAGCGCGCCAACTTCATGCCGTTCATCGACATCCTCAAGCGCAATGTGCGCGTGCTCAATGTCGACGGCGGCGTCGACTATCGACTGCGCACGCTGACGCATGCCGACATCTATCGCCATCCCTGTGACGAGGCGGCAGAACAGGATCTGGAGCGCTGGTTCGAAACCATGGCGCACGGGCCCGGCCACGAGCAGGACCTGCTGATCCACGACCGCATCATTCACGCGCGCCGCGAACTCGACGGCGTGGTCTGGTTCGATTTCGACGATCTCTGCGAAGGCCCACGCGGCGCCGCCGACTACATCGAGATCGGCCGCACGCATCACACCGTGCTGGTCTCGCGCGTGCCGCAGCTGACGGTATTCCGCGAGGACGCCGCGCGCCGCTTCATCAACCTCGTCGACGAGTTCTACGACCGCGGGGTCAAGCTGCTGCTGGCCGCCGACGTCGCTGCCGAAGATCTCTACGTCGGCAACCGCCTCAAGTTCGAGTTCCAGCGCACGCTGTCGCGATTGACCGAGATGCAGTCCGAGGAATATCTGGCACGGGCCCATCTGACGTAGGCCGGTGGACACAGCGCGCGTGCGCCGCGATGGAGTCCCGCACCCACTGCCAAGCAACACCAATGCTGTGTCGCCGTCGCATGCTGTCGCGATTGGCGGGAATATGACCGGAAGGCATCACCGGTGCGGCCCCCCAGGCGCTACATCGATTACTGCGTCGCCTTGCCCGTGACCCACTCGTCGACGCCAGCCACCTCGTCGATCAACTGCTCCAGCTGCCCCAGCGCTGGCGGCGGGTTCGCGCAGCCGGTGTAATGGCGCAGCTGCCGACTGCCATTGGCATCGGTCAAGGTCAGCGTGACCTGCGGCATGTCGGTCGCGTAGTGCGGGCAACTGGCCGCGCCCGGAACGACGTCCTTGGTCGACGCAAATACCGCCTGCGCCTGCTGGCGCAGCAGTCCGAGCTTGTCCATATCGGCTCGGTGCTGGCGCTCACCATCGACGCCGACAAAACGCTCGCCGATGTAGTCGACCTGGCCGGCAGCATTGACCGTCACCGTGTACTGCGGACAGCGCCCGAAACAGACGCCGCGCCGCATGCGGATCGAAAATTCGCTCATGCCGAGCCCTTCGCGCGGCGGCGGTGTGTCGTCACGCGCCTTGATCGGATGTGAGGCGGACGGCGACGGCGGGGCCGCGACCGTCGCAGGCGCCGGCACCGGCGTCGCGCTCGTCGCAGCGGGCGGCGCGGCGCCCTGAGACTTGCAGGCCACCAGACCGGTCGCGATCAGGCATGCCGTGGTGAGTAAAAGTTTGCGCATAGAAAAACTCGCACGCAGGACGGGCCTGCGTGCGAGCTTACCTCCTGTGGCTTAACGGGAGCGGCGACGACGGCGCAGCAGCGCCAGCGGTGCCAGCAGCAACAGACCGAGGCCCATCGCACCACCGCCACCGCCGGTATGCGGCGCCTTGACGACCGTGACCTTCACATCGTCGCTGTCGCTGGCCTGCCCGTCGGAAACAGTCAGGCGGAACACCAGATCGGTGCTCTGCTCAACCTCCGGCAGTTCGATCGACGGCGTCAGCGTGTCGGCATCCGTGATCGTGACCGCATCGCCGGACACCTGTGTCCAGCTATACGTCAGACCGCTGGAGCCGTCGCGATCGCTGGCCGAACCGCTGAGGCGCAGCGTGCGATGGTCCTTGCCGCTCGAACCACGCACTTCGGTGTCCATGCCGGCATCGGCATGTGGCGGACGATTGGCGCAGGTCGCGGCGTCGGCGACATCGGTGCTGAACGGCTTGTTGGTCAGCCCCGAGAACGAGACGTTGTCCACCGCCCAGCCGAACTCGCCGTAGGCCTCGTCCGATGCCGCCAGGAAGCGGAAGCGCACTGTATGGCCAGCCAGCGCCGTGCCGTAGCTGATGGTCACCGGCTCGAAGCCGTTGGTGTTGTAGTCGACGAAAGCGTCGCGCCCGTTCTCCGGGTCGAAAACGATGGCCAGGCCGTTGTAGCCATTGCCCTGTGTGACCGATGCCGGATAGTCCGCCGATTCGAGCGCATCGACCCAGTCGCCACCGTCGACACTCATCTCGATGACGCCGCCGTCCCAGCCAACCGGGGTACCGTCGGAGAAGTAGCCGTATAGCTCCATCTGGTAGTAATGCTGGAAGCTGAACGTGAGCTCGCTCGAGCCGACGTCCAGTTCCGGAGTCTCCAGCGTCAACTGCGAAGCACCGTCGTTGTCCGGCCCGTACCAGAGGTGGCCGGTGTTGAAGAAGCTGCCATCTCCGTCGAGCTGGGCGCCGTCATAGACACCCCAGCCCGGCAGGCCGGATTCGGCCAGATCGCCGGTCGTCCAGTCGTGCGGATAGGTCAGCGGATTCTCCATGCCGTCCGACGTTGCGGCCGGCTCGAGGTCGTAGTTGACCGACAGCGTCAGCCCGGCGCTTTGCGGCTCGACCACCGCGTCTTCCGTATCGCCCACCTGCGGGAACTCGATCGTCAGCGGAAGCTGCTCGGCGGTCGAGGCCGAGTCGAGCCGGATCAGGATCGAACCGCTCATGGTGTCGCCGATCAGGCCCAGCGAACCGAAGGTGATGGTGTCGCCGTCCGGGAACGACACGTTCGACGGACCGACCAGTCGCGCCGTGATCGGGCTGTCGATCGCCGTAGTGCCGGTGCTGCGCACCGTCAGCGTCAGCTGCATCGTTTCGCCGGCATCGAGCACACCGTCCAGGTCGCAGTAGCCCTGCGTGCCGTCGTCGTAAGCAAGGTTGAGGGCCACGTCATCGACTTCGAATGAGCTGCCGAACGGCTCGTAGCTCTCGACGACGCCGCTGTGCGTATCGTCGTAGCGGTCCGGCGCCACCGCGCCGAAGCCCATGCCGCGCTTGGCGAAGGCCTTGGCCATCAGATCGAAGTCGGTCTGGTCGGTGACCGAGGCTACTGCCAGTAGCGCGTCACGTGCTTCGAGGAAGGTCGGCGCCGCCGGCGTGATCTTCAGCGCCGCGATCACGTAGTCCTTCATGCGGTCCTGAGCCTGCTCGAAGGTGTAGCGGTCGTCGTTGAGCAGCGACGCGTAGACCTCCCACAGCACATTGGCCCAGATCTCGCCGGAATTGTGCACTTCGGAGTTGCTGACGCCGCTGGCACCGAAAGCGATCGGCGCGGTGGTCGGCAACGCCACTCCGTTCTCGATGTCCTTGAACGTGAGCGGATCGATGCTCATGTCCGTCGAGTACGGCGTCCGGCGGATGCCGAAGTACTGGTTGTCGTCGACGTAGGTGCCGGTCGAATACGCGCCCTGATACTGGTCGTTGCCCGTCACCATGCGGTCTTCCGGGCGGACGATCAACATCAGCGTCGAGAAGTCCGACCAGCCCTCGCCCATCGAGCCGCCCTGGTTGTTGTACAGGCCGTTGCCGTCGGCGATCAGGCGGTTGCTGACGTAGTGGAACCACTCGTGCGCGATGATACCGTTGTCCATCGTGCCATCACGATCGATCTTGGTTTCCTCGTGCATCGTCAGATTGACGGCACCGCTCGACAGCGCATTACCGAGCGCCGTGCCGTCTTCGAGCGAAATACCCATCGACGGAATCGTGATCGTGTCGTCGCTACCGGCAAAGCCGATCGCACCGTCGCCAGCCACGTTGTTGTAGATCACCACACCGGCGGCGCCAGCGTCCTGTGCGTTCTTGACCTTGACGGCGAACGAGCAGGTGCCGCGCGCAATCAGCGCGATCTTGCCGGCCAGCGCCGCGGTATTGGTTGGCGTCGAGCAGGCGTCCGTCGGCGTGCTGGCCGCGACATCGGCGGTCAAGTCGAAGTCCTGCGGACCGAACGCGGCGGTACCGGCGGTCAGCTCGCCAGCCAGCGAACTCGGGCTGTTGACCGTCAGCGAGCTGTCGACGACGGTGAAGATGTACATCTGCATGCGCGGCGAGCCACCGTCGGCTGGCGTCGCCATGTTGGCGTTGTTGGTGCCGGAGCCATCCTGACCTTCGGCGTGGATCGGGTCGCCCTCGACGCCACCACGGCCGTAGTTGTCTTCTTGCGCGTTGCCGGCCGCTTCGTCGAAGCCGTTGTGATACCACCAGTCGTGCAACCAGTTGTTCATGTAGAACAGGTTGACGATCGCCGCCTCGCGCTGCTGTACGGTCGCCGGATCAGTATCCGGCGCGTACGGATAGACAAAGGCACCAGGCGCCGTCACCGCACCGTAGAAGTCCGGGCCATCGGGCGTGAACCCATCGGTCGGGCCGTGCGAGCCCGAAGCCGTCAGATAATCGTCGAGGTCGACGTAGGCTTCGACATTGTTGCCGATGGTCTCGCTGGCACCGGCCGGCAGCCATGGATCGTCCGAATCGATCGGACCGTGTTCGAGGGTGATCGTGTTCTGCGTTGCCGGGGTGCGCGTGAACGGACCATCTGGGCCAACCGTCACCGGCTGCAGGTCGTTGCCGAGCGGGCCGTCATACGGCTGATTGATGCCGTCGGCTGCCGCATAGACGTCGTACGAATAGGCGTCGTAGGCGACCTGGTTGTTGCGGAACAGAACCTGGCCGCTGTCGGCAGCGATCACGAACGAGTAGTGATCGGTGGTGCCGACATCGAACGCGCCGGCGCCGAGTTCGACGTAGTACGCCGGGACCAGGCGCGTCTTGTCGGCGTACATCACCTTCTTCACGCGCGGCGCGGCGCCGAGGCGGTAGTCGGCCGAGCTGGCGGGAATGTTGTAGAGCGAATAGTCGCCCGCGATCTTCGTCACGTACAGCGCGCCGGCCGCGACGCTGCCGCCCATCTGCCGGAATGCCGCTGCGATGGCATCGGCGCCGCTCAGCGAGAAGCTGCTGCCGGTTTTCTTCGCCTTCAGCACCTGCGCATCGGGGGCGAAATAGCCGGAAATCGCCTTCGGCGTCAGATCACGATCCATCAGCACCGCGAGACGGCGGTTGAAGACATCCATGCCGTCGACGCGCTGCTGGAAGCGCGCGATGACCGCAGCCTTGCCGTTGTCCTGCAGTTCGACGAGCTTGGCATCGTCGGCGCCGGTGCGGCCGACGACCAGCGCCGACGCATTGCTCTTGAGCGCGTCGCGCGCCGTCAGTTCGGCCAGCGCAGCACGCTTCATCGGCGTCGTGGCGGCCTTGGAGGCAATGGCCTTGCCGTTCTGCACCCAGAGGAAGGTGTTGCCGCCAAGCTTGGCGTCGAAGTTGGATTTCAGCCCACGCGGTCCAAGGTCCGCGCCCTTGAGCTTGGCCGTCATGCGCTTGGCCAAGACACCGGTCGTGGTACGCGCCGTGGTCGACGTGCCGTACGCCTTGCTGCTGACGCCAGGCGCGAAGAACGCGTCGTATTGGGGGATGCGGGTGGAGGCGGCGGCCGCGAGGCCGGAAGTCGCCGCGAGCGCGCAAGCGGCCGCTGCGATTGCAGTCTTTCTCATCAATAGGCTCCCTGTTCCTGGTTGTGACACCGGCCACCCCGATGTAACCAAGGCCGGTGCCTCCCGAGAGTGCGCCCGACGTCGGGCGCACCACCAGCAGGGAAAACCACTCAAATTTCCTGAATCAGCTCAGTTACTTACCCCAAGCTGACAGGATACTTACAGACTGCCGAGCTTGCGCAGCTCGCGTACCGCGACCGCCAACATCATGAAGTCCGGGGTCTCGCCGGCACGCAAATCCTTGAAGCGCTGCAGTCCGAACTTCAGCTGCTCGGGACTGGCCTGCAGCCATGCCTCGAAGCGCGCCGCCGCGGTCTCGCCCGGCATCTTGAGCACGCGCGCGGCGATCTTGCGGTGCAAGCGGTAGCTGTCCTCGCGCAGGTTCGCGCGCGCCAACGCCTGCCATTTCGACTGCGCCGGATAGGCGATGATCGTCGACAGCAGCCAAAGGATGCCGAGGCGGTCGCCCACTTCGAAATAGACCGCCGCCGCTTCGGTCAATGGCTGCGCCGCAGCGCTCGCGATCTCGACGATGTCGAGTGCGCTGCCGGCCACCATGGTGTTGGCAAGCTGTCGCGCCAGTGGCTCGGGCACGCCTTCGTCCTGCATTGCGGCGACCGCGCGATCCCAATCGGCGCGATACGTACCGGGCAGCGCGCCGGGGAACGATGCGGTCAGCGTCGCTACGCCATCGCGGAACGTCGACACCGCTTCGTGCACGGGCTTGGCTGTCCACTGATAGTTCAGCAGCCAGGTCGTGGCGTGCTTCATCAAGCCGATTGCTCGGCCGAACAGGCGCAGCTGCAAGGCCGACGGCACTTGCGTATCGAGCGCCTGGATGGGCAGCCAGTAACGATCGCCGTCGTAGATCTCGTGCGCAATCGCATAAGCCTTGACGACGTCGGCGCGCGGCACGCCGTGGTCTTCGGCGAAGCGATGGGCAAAGGCAAAGCCCATACGATTGACGACCGCATTGGCGAGAATCGTGGCGATGATCTCGCGACGCAGACGGTGGTCGAGCAAGTGCTCGCGATAGCCTTCGACGAGTTGCGACGGAAAATAATCGAGCAGGTCGCGATCGAAGAACGGCTCGTCGGGCACGTCGGACTGCAGCACGCCGTCGAACAGCGAAATCTTGCTGTACGACAGCAGTACCGCCAACTCCGGGCGCGTCAGACCGCGGCCCTTGGCGCGGCGCTCTTTGAGCACGTCGTCGTCGGGCAGGAATTCGACGCCGCGATTGAGCTGACCGTCACGCTCCAGCGTGCGCATCAGCTCGGCATGTTCGCCGAGGTGGTCGGCAGCACTGCGCTCGATCAGGCTGATCGCCAGACTCTGCACGTAGTTGTCGTCGAGCACCGACTCGGCGATGCGATCGGTCATCCGCGCCAGCAAGGGATCGCGCACCTCCCGGGTCAGCGCACCGGCCTGCAGCATGCGGTTCAGCGGAATCTTGATGTTGACCTCGCGGTCCGACGTATGGACGCCGGCCGCGTTGTCGATGAAGTCGGAATTGATACGGCCACCGGCACCATCGCCACCGCTCAATGCGTATTCGATGCGGCCGAGCTGTGTGCAGCCGAGATTGCCGCCCTCGCCCACTACCTTACAGCGCAACTGTCGCCCGTCGACACGGATGGCGTCGTTGGCGCGGTCGCCGCATTCCTCATGCGACTGCAGATGGCTCTTGACGTAGGTGCCGATGCCGCCGTTCCACAGCAGGTCGACCGGCGCCAGCAGGATGGCGCGCATCAGCTCCTGCGGCGTGACCTGACGACGCGTCACGCCGAGCACGCGCTGCGCAGCGTCCGACAGGGTGATCAGCTTGGCGCTGCGCGGCCAGATCCCGCCGCCCTCGGACAGGCAGGTCCGGTCGTAGTCGTCCCAGGACGATCGCGGTAGCGCGAACAGGCGCTCGCGCTCGGCGAAGCTGCGCGCCACGTCGGGCTGCGGGTCGATGAAGATGTGCCGATGGTCGAACGCGGCCACCAGCTGCGTCTGCGGCGACAGCAGCATGCCGTTGCCGAACACGTCGCCACTCATGTCACCGACACCGACAGCCGTGAACGGCTCACTTTGAATATCGCGACCCAGTTCGCGGAAATGTCGCTTGACGCTCTCCCAGGCGCCACGCGCGGTGATGCCCATTTTCTTGTGGTCGTAACCGGCGCTGCCGCCGGACGCGAACGCATCGCCGAGCCAGAAACCGTATTCGGCGGCCAGGCCGTTGGCGATATCGGAGAACGTTGCCGTGCCCTTGTCGGCGGCCACCACCAGATAGGGATCGTCCTCGTCGTGACGGACCACATCGAGCGGCGGCACGATGCCGTCGCCGCTGTTGTTGTCGGTGATATCGAGCAAACCGCGCAAAAAGGTCTTGTAGCACTCGACGCCCAGCTTCATCCAGGCCTCGCGGTCGGTCGGGTCGCCCTGCTTGACGACGAAACCGCCCTTGGCGCCGACCGGCACGATGATCGCGTTCTTGACCATCTGCGCCTTCATCAGGCCCAGCACTTCGGTACGAAAATCCTGCTTGCGATCGGACCAGCGCAGACCGCCGCGCGCAACGCGGCCGCCGCGCAGGTGGATGCCTTCGACCTGCGGCGCGTAAACGAAGATCTCGAACATCGGCAGCGGTGCCGGCAGTTCAGGAACACCGCGCGGATCGAGCTTGATCGATACGTACGACTTGCGCGCACCGTCAGCCGCCTTCTGGAAGTAGTTGGTGCGCAGCGCTGCACGCACCACGGCGGTATAGGCACGCAGCACGCGATCGCCGTCGAGCGTGGCCACCGCATCGAGCGCGGCATCGAGCCCCTGACCCAGCGCGATCTCCTGGTCACGGCGCTGCTCGTCGCTGAGCTTCGGATCGAAGCGCGCCTCGAACAACTGCACCAGCAGGCGTGCAACCGGCGCGTACTCGGCGAGCAAGCGCTCCTGATAATCCTGGCTGTACGGCAAGCCGGTCTGGATCAGGTACTTGGTCAGCACGCGCAAGCACACCACCTGGCGCGCATCGAGCCCGGCCAGCAAGACCAGCCGGTTCAGTCCGTCATTCTCGATCTGCCCGCGCCCGGCCTGCACGAATGCCGCTTCGAAATACGCACGCTGCTGATCCGGCGGCAGCGCCGGCTCGCCATTGAGCTGCACGGTGAACTGCTGAATCCACAGGACCTCTCCGTCCTTGGCATGCAGTTCGTGCGGGTCCTGCGACAGCACGCGCAGACCGAAATTCTCCAGCGTCGGCAAGACATCCGACAGCGCGACCGGCTGACCGCGACAGTACAGCTTCAGCGCTGTCGGTACCGCCGCGGCGCCGTGCTCGGATTCGACGATCAGGCGCGGCACCACGTCGTGGCCGGCCGGCATGTGCAGCAGGCAGAAAAGATCGGCAGCCGCCTCGTCGGCACTGGTCAGCTCCTGGTACGAGGGCGGGAATGCGTCGAGAAAACGGGTCGCCGACAGCGCGTCCTGACGATGGCGCTTGGTATAGACATCGCGCAGCTGGTCGCGCCAGGAGCGCGTCGCCGTCAGCAGCCGCTGCTCGATCTGCAACGGGGTCTGCGCCAGCACCGTGCCCGGAGGCGTACGCACGGTGTAATGAATACGCGCCATGCCATGGCGCAAAAAATCCATGTTGCGGTCCATGCCGATGCCGCCGCAGGCGTCCATCAGCTCCGTGCCGATGCGATCACGCAGCTCGCGCGAGTAACGCTCGCGCGGAATGAAGACCATGCAGGAGAAGAATCGGCCGTAGCGATCGCGACGCATCAGCAGCTTGAGCTGCGCACGTTCACGCAGCGCGCGGATGCCCATGCAGGCTTCGAACAGCTCCTCTTCGTTGGACTGGAACAGCTCGTCACGCGGCAGCTGGTAGAGGATCTCGCGCAGGTATTTGCCGGAATGCGACAGCTCCGGCAGGCGCGAGCGGCGCATGACCTGTTCGGCCTTGCGCCGCATCAGCGGAATGCTGCGCGGCCGGTCGATGTAAGCGTCGGCTGAGAACAGGCCGATGAAACGGCAGGTGCCGCCATTGCTGCCGTCCGCACGCAGCCGTTTGACCGACACCACGTCGACGAACTCAGCGTGGTGGATGTGCGAGCGTTGGTTGCCCTTGGTGATGACGATGAGACGTGACGACTCGCTGTATTTGTCGAGTTCCTCGCGCGGCGCGATCAGCGCATCAGCGTCGGCGTAGCGGCGCCCCGGCCGCGCCAGCCCCAGCGCCCGTTCAGGGCGCGCCTCGAAGCGCGCACGGCCGTCGTCGCCAACGACCACGTCGGTCTCGATACAACCGAGGAAGGTGAAGTGACCGCTTTCCAGCCAGCGCAGAAATTCACCGGCCTCGACACCGTCATCGGTACTGACGCCCGGCGCGATCGCCGCCAGATGGCCGGCCAGTTCGATGGCCTTGGTGCGCATTGCCGAAAAATCGTCGACGATGCAGCGCAAGTCACCGAGCAGCGCCTGCGCATGGCGCTCCAGCTCGGTGTAACCGGACGCCTGCGCGAAGGCTTCAAACTCGACATGAATCAGCGACTCGGACTCGCCGTCGTCGGCCAGCTCGTCCCACTGCTCGTTGCGGCGTGCAACGTGCAGGATCGGATGCACCAGCCAGTCGATGGGCGCCGCCGTGTCGCGGATCGCCATGCTCAGCGAGTCGACCAGGAACGGCATGTCGTCGACGACCGTCTCCAGGCGTGCCAAGCCACGGCTGCCGCGCATCGCAAAATCGGCGGGCGGCAGCACGCGTACCAGCATCTCCCCCGGCGCGCGACGCTGCGCAAACAGGAAATGCCGTAACGCGGCATCGACCAACTCGTCCACCGTGCGCATGCGCAAGGTGTCGAGCGACGCCATTTCGTAATACGGACGAATGAAGGCCACGAAGGCCTCGCACTGATCCTGGGGCGCACGTTCGCGCGCCAGGGCCTGCAACCGGTCCAGCAACTGCGTCTGCTGTTCAACGGCTTCAGATCGCATGCTCTTGCCTCTCCTCAAAGGCGGCCAGCGGCGAGTATAGGACTGCACGTGCGCCGCGCCTGCGGTGGAAATCCTCTTGCCAACACGCGCCAATCTGTTACGGAGGCGCAGCGTCGCACGTCGTCATGACGCGCCCTTGTCATCGCCGCGCTTCTGGCTTGGCGCCGGCGCACGACGCACCGGCAAATCTTCGAAGTGCGGCTGGTAGGCCTTGATGAAGCCATTGCGCAGGATCGCGACGATGGCTTGCAGGGCGCTAGTCTGCGGCTGATCGATGCGGCCGCTGAACACCACGCGCGTCGCGAACTGATCCTTGCGCTGGTTCTTCAGCAGGTTTTGCAGACCACCGGCCAACGCTTCCCAGGCGGCGCGCAGCGGGTTGTCGTGCTGCTCCTCGATATCGTGCTTCCAGCTGAAGATCGACACGTCGCGGAACAGCGGCTTGGCGTAGCCCTCCAGCCGACCGTCGTGCGCATCAAGCTGCACGACGATGTCACCACTGCCGGACTCGGCATCGAGCTTGATGTAGGCCTGCAGAAAATCGTTGAGCCGGCGCAGATCGACGTCACGCGCCCGCGCGTCCAGTTTGAAGTCGCCGAAACCGCCGAATGGATTGAATGCCGCACGCGCCTCCAGCGGCGCCTCGCCGAACAGGCGCGCCTGCAGCGACATCGTCGCCGCACGAGGCGTGTTCTTGTCCTCGACATTCGTCAGGTTGTAGACCGCGCCGTTGACCTGCGTTGCCACCAAGTCGACGGCCGGCTGCGAGTGATAGTTGCGAAAGTGCAGCGTGCCATCATGCACATCGACCTCGTTGAGGCGGATCGCCAGCAGGCTTTCGAGGCGCTGCCGCCAGTCGACGCCGCGGCCGGTCTGCGTGTCGCGCTCGCTCTTGCCGTCGACGATATTGAGCTCCGGCCGCCAGAACTCGACTTCGCCGACGATGCCGCCGAGCATCAGCGCCGGCCAGCTGATCGACAGTTCGATGCGCGGCGCCTTGAGCAGCGGCACCGGCACCGCACCGTCACGCTTGACGATGATCAGGTCGTGAATCGTGTAGCCGCCGCGCCACAAGTGCAGGTCCACGTCCCGCAAGTGGCCGTGGTAACTGCCCATCTGGTCGAGATGGCGGTTCAGGTAACCGGTCGCCCAACCCGGCAGCAGCACCCGCAGCAGCACCAGCGCGCCGACCAGCACGAGCACGATCCACGGCCAGCGGCGACGACGCTGCAACGCCTGATCCTCCACGCATTTAAAGCGTCGACAGTAGGGGCTGCGGCCTTGCCGTGGCATGAAGGACGCCGCTTCAGGCCGAATTGGCGAATTCAGGCGCATTTTCCGCTTGAGTGCCGGCCCACAGGTCCGTACAATGCCGCCCCTTGTCCTCAATCCGGTCGGCCATTGTTCGCCCGCCGGCGAGGGTGTCGCCCGCAGCGTCGGGCAATCCAGGAGATGACGCAATCGCTTCAGAACGTGAAGATCGGCGCAACCATCAGATCAATGTTCCTCGCATCCGCCTGATCGCGGAAGACGGAGGCCAGATCGGGGTGATGCTGACCCGCGACGCGCTCGCCAAGGCCGAAGAGGCCGGGCTCGACCTCGTCGAGGTGTCACCGAACGCGGACCCGCCGGTCTGCAAGATCATGGATTACGGCAAGTACCTTTACCAAAAGGACAAGGCCGCCCACGCCGCGAAGAAGAAGCAGAAGCAGATCCAGGTCAAGGAAATCAAGTTCCGTCCAACGACGGAAACCGGCGATTACCAGACCAAGTTCCGCTCGATCACGCGCTTCCTGGAAGAAGGCGACAAGGTCAAGATCGTGGTCCGCTTCCGCGGCCGTGAGATGGCGCACCAGGAGTTGGGCGCGCAGATCATGGAGCGTCTGAAGGCGGAACTCGGAGAGCTGGCGGTCGTCGAGCAGCATCCGAGGATGGAAGGGCGTCAGGCCGTCATGGTCATGTCGCCGCGCAAGAAGTAAGGCCGCCCGTTACGGGCTGCCAAACACCGCGGGGCCGGTACGGCTCGCGGCGGCGGTCGGAGCGAGAGCTCATACCTGCCTAAAAGAGAAGCCCTTCCCCGTCGGGGAAGGCCCGACCAGCGCCCGTGGCAGGGCTGCGAACTCGGCAACGATGACGTAGCAGGAGTGTTACAAATGCCAAAAATCAAAACCGTGAAAAGCGCGGCCAAGCGCTTTGCCAAGACTGGCAAAGGCGGCTTCAAGCGTTCTCATTCGCACAAGCGCCACATCCTGACCAAGAAGTCGGGCAAGCGCATCCGTCAGCTCCGTGGCGAGGCGCAGATTCATGCGTCGGACGTCCGCGAAGTGAAGCAGATGCTTCCGTACGCTTAATCGATAAGGAGAACGAAACATGGCACGCGTCAAACGTGGTGTTACCGCCCGCGCCAAGCACAAGAAAGTCCTGAAGCAGGCCAAGGGCTATTACGGCGCCAAGTCGCGCCAGTTCCGCTCCGCCAAGGAGCAGGTCATCAAGTCGGGCCAGTACGCCTACCGTGACCGTCGCGTTAAAAAGCGCGACTTCCGCTCGCTGTGGATCATCCGCATCGGCGCGGCGACCAAGGAACTCGGCCTGTCGTACAGCCGATTTATCAATGGGCTCGCCAAGGCCGGCGTCGCCCTGGACCGCAAGGTCCTCGCCGATCTCGCGATCCACGACAAGGCAGCGTTCGCGTCTCTGGTGGCCCAGGCGAAAGCCTCGCTCGGCATCGCCGCCTAAGCAGCCAGCTTCGTCGTATCTGCTGTTTGCGAAGGGGAGCGGCGCCCGCGCCGTTCCCCTTTTCTATTGGTGGCGTCTTTTGATGAAGGCCGTCCGGCATCGCGCCGACGCGCCATCCACTCCCGATTCAAGACCGTTGTCCCGACCGCGATGAGCGACGAAATCGAACAATTGGTACACAGCGCGCAGGCCGATATTGCCGCCTGCGACGATCCCCGTGCGCTGGAAACTCTGCGCGTCGACCTGCTCGGCAAGAAGGGCCGCGTCACCGGCCTGCTGAAACAGCTCGGCGGCATGGCGCCCGACGAGCGCAAGACTTATGGCGAGCGCGTCAACAAAGCCAAGGAAACCCTGGCCGCCGCGCTCGAAAGCCGTGGTGAGACGCTGGACAGCGCCGCCCTCGAAGCACGCCTGGCGTCCGAGCGCATCGACGTGACGCTGGACGGTCGCGGCGAAACCATCGGCGGCCTGCACCCGATCACCCGCACCATCCAGCGCATCACCGAAATCTTCGGCGAGATGGGCTTCGAGGCGGTCGAAGGACCGGAAATCGAAGACGATTTCCACAACTTCGGCGCACTCAACATTCCCGAGGCGCACCCGGCGCGCGCGATGCAGGACACGTTCTACGTCCTCAACGGCGAACGGCTGCTGCGCACGCACACCAGTCCGGTGCAGATCCGCACGATGCAGCAGCGCAAGCCGCCGATCCGCATCGTCTGCCCGGGCCGCGTCTACCGCGTCGATTCCGATCGCACGCACAGCCCGATGTTTCATCAGATGGAAGGCCTGTACGTCGCCGAGAAGGTGTCGCTGGCCGACCTCAAGTACGACCTGCAGGTGTTCCTGTCGCGTTTCTTCGAGCGCGACATCGAGGCGCTGTTCCGGCCGTCTTACTTCCCCTTCGTCGAGCCCGGCGCCGACGTGCACATCAAGTGGACGCTGCCGGACGGCAGCTGGCGCTGGCTGGAAGTGCTGGGCTGCGGCGTCGTGCACCCCAAGGTGCTCGAAGCGGTCGGCATCGACTCGGAGAAGTACTCCGGCTACGCCTTCGGCATGGGCATGGAGCGCATGGCAATGCTGCGCTACGGCGTCGACGACCTGCGCCTGTTCTTCAACAACGATCTACGTTTCCTCGAGCAGTTCCACTGATCGCGACGGACCGGACATCAGAACATGAAGCTGAGTGAAAACTGGCTGCGCGAGTGGGTGAACCCCGCGGCCACGATCGAACAAATCGCCGAGCGCCTGGTCATGGGCGGTCTCGAGCTGGAAATCGAGCCAGCGGTTGCCGGGCGCGCGACGCAGGTCGTGGTCGCCAAGATCGTCGAGGCCGAGCGCCACCCGCAGGCTGACCGCCTGCAGGTCTGCAAGGTCGACGCCGGCACCGGCGCGCTGCTGCAGATCGTCTGCGGCGCGCCGAATGCGCGCCCGGGCATCAAGGTGCCGTGCGCGGTGGTCGGCGCCACCCTGCCCGGCGGCATGCAGATCGGCGAAGCCAAGCTGCGTGGCGTCGAGAGCTTCGGCATGCTGTGCTCGGCCTCGGAGCTGGGCCTCGCCGAAAAATCGGACGGCCTGGTCGAGCTCGAAGCCGACGCCAGGATCGGCATGTCCATCGATGACTACTTCGATCTCGACGACCACATCCTCAATCTGGAAATCACGCCGAACCGCGGCGATTGCCTGTCGGTGGTCGGCCTGGCGCGCGACATCTCGGCACTGTACGGCGTGCCGTTGAAGCGGCCGACGCCGCAGCAGACCGTCGTCGAGGGCCACGAGCAGATCAAGGTCGAGATCGAAAGCGTCGACGACTGCCCGAGCTACGTCGGCCGCGTCATCACCAAGCTCAACGCCAAGGCGCGCACGCCGGACTGGATGCGCGAGCGCCTGCGTCGCTCGGGCATTCGCAGCATCCACCCGGTCGTCGACATCACCAACTACGTGATGCTCGAACTCGGCCAGCCGATGCACGCCTTCGACGCCGGCAAGCTGTCCGGCAACATCCGCGTGCGCCGTGCGCGCGACGGCGAGTCGCTGCAGCTGCTCAACGAGCAGACCGTCGAATGCCGCGACCGCGAACTGCTGATCAGCGACGACGGCGGCCCGATCGCGCTGGCCGGCGTCATGGGCGGCCTCGACAGCGGCGTGCAGGCCGGCACCACGCGCATCTTCTTCGAGTCGGCGTGTTTCGCGCCGACCGCGGTGGCCGGTACCGGCCGCCGTCACAAGCTGTTCTCCGATGCCTCGTATCGCTACGAGCGCGGCGTCGATCCGGCGCTGCAGCGTCAAGCACTGGAACGCGCGACGCAGTTGGTGCTACAGATCTGCGGCGGCGAAACGCACCCGGTGACGCAGGCCGGCCGCAGCCAGCCGGAGCCGGTCAACGTGCGCGTGCGCCGCTCGCGCATCGACCAGGTGCTCGGCCACGAGATTCCGGCCAAGGACGTCGAAACCCTGCTCGGCCGCCTCGGCATCGCGCTGCGCGCCGAAGTCGGCGACGCGTGGATGGCGCGCGTGCCCAGCCACCGCTACGACCTGCGCATCGAAGCGGACCTGATCGAGGAAGTCGGCCGCCTCTACGGCTACGACCGGATTCCGGCACGTCCCTACCAGGCGCAGTTGGCGCCGTCGCAGCGCGCGGAGGCCGCGCGCCCGCTGATCGCCGTCAAGCAGCATCTGGCCGCGCGCGGCTGGCAAGAGGCGATCTCGCTGGCCTTCGTCGAACCGGGTCTGCAAACCGCGCTCGATCCGCAGGCCGCGGCCATCGCGCTCGACAACCCGATCGCCGACAACCTGTCGGTGATGCGCACGACGCTGTGGGCCGGCCTGATTCCGGCCTGGCTCTACAACCGGGCGCGCCAGCAGGACCGCGTGCGCCTGTTCGAAGCCGGTGTCTGCTTTGCGCTCGACAACGGCAGCGTCGTCGAAACCTCGCGCCTGGCCGGCCTGGCTGCCGGCCGCGCCCTGCCCGAGCAGTGGGGCAGCGCCAACCGCCCGGTCGACTTCTACGACCTCAAGGCCGAAGTCGTCTCGCTATTCGGCAATGCCGCTGCCGACTACCGCTTCGAGGCCGCCGAGCATCCGGCACTGCACCCCGGCCGCTGCGCCCGCATCGTCCGCGGCGACCAGGCCTGCGGCTGGATCGGCGAACTGCACCCGAAGCTGGTCGGCACGCTGGACCTGCCCGAGGCGCCGTTGCTGTTCGAACTCGACTGGACGACGCTGCGCAGCGTCGGCGTACCCAAGGCCGCTGCGCTGTCCGAATTCCCGTCGTCGCGCCGCGATCTGGCGGTGGTTGTTGCCGAATCGGTCAGCGGCGAGCAATTGCTGACATGCGCGCGACAGGCGGCAGGCGAGTTGCTGAGCGAGGCGCTGATTTTCGATATTTATCGTGGAACAGGTCTCAAAACCGGCGAGAAAAGCGTGGCTTTGGGCTTGCTTTTCAATAACGTCTCGCGCACCCTAACTTTGTCCGAGATCGACACGGCAGCGTCCGCGGTGACGCAAGCGCTGACGCGCGAGCTGAACGCCGTGATCCGACAGTGACAAGACGATAAGGGGAATCGCCTGGTGGCATTGACCAAGGCCGAGTTGGCTGAAGCACTGTTTGAAGACCTCGGCTTGAACAAGCGCGAGGCGAAGGAATTCGTCGATCTTTTCTTCGAAGAAATTCGCGGTCGTCTCGAAGCCGGCAAGGAAGTAAAGCTTTCCGGCTTCGGCAACTTCGAGCTGCGCTCCAAGAACCAGCGGCCTGGCCGCAACCCCAAAACCGGCGAAGAGATTCCGATCTCGGCACGCCGCGTCGTCACGTTCCGTCCGGGTCAGAAACTGCGCCTGAGGGTGGAAGCCGATGCGGTCCGTCGATAAACCCCTCGCCATCCTCCCTGACATTCCCCGCAAGCGCTATTTCGCGATCGGCGAAGTCAGCGAGCTCTGCGACGTCAAGCCGCACGTGCTGCGCTACTGGGAGCAGGAATTCCCGCAGCTCAAGCCGGTGAAGCGCCGCGGCAACCGCCGCTACTACCAGCACGAAGACGTGCAGATGGTGCGGCGCATCCGCAGCTTGCTCTACGAACAGGGCTTCACCATTGGCGGCGCGCGCCAGCGCCTCAAGGAAATGCCGCGGCTGGTCAGCGGCGGCGACAGTGCCCGGCCCGGTCACGCGGCGCTCGCCGTCGGCAAACCGCGCCCGGTCGCCGCCGCCACCGGCAACGGCCGCAACCTCGAAGTGCAGCGGCTGCGCGACGAGCTCGAGTCGCTGCTGCGCCTGTTCCCGGAATAAGCAGTCGCGGTTCCGAGCCCGCGTTTCCCTTCAAAACCCCCGCGGCGTCCGCTACACTTCGCGACCCCGCAGTACCGCCGTATGCAAGCCTCGCGTCGGGGCGTAGCGCAGCCTGGTAGCGCACTTCCTTGGGGTGGAAGTGGTCGCAAGTTCGAATCTTGTCGCCCCGACCATTTTTTAGATCCGCGCCGCGGATCGCCGTCCGACGACGGCTTCAACCCTCCTCCTTTCGTTAGAGCTCAGCCGTCGACGAACGCGCGCGCCAGCAACGCGTCGAGCGGCGCCTGCGCTGACAGCGTGCCGTAGTTCAGGCCGTGCTCGCCGCCGAGGCGGCTGCTGCACCAGGTGGCGGCCACGTCGTCGTTGCCGGCACGCAGCAGGATCGCGGCCTGCAGTGCCAGCGCCAAGCGCTCGACGACCATGCGCGAGCGCAGTTCCAGCGTCGCCCGATCGTCGAAGGCTTGCGTCAGCCAGTGAATCTCGCGATCGAGATCGGCATGCGCGCCACGCGCGCTCAGCAACTCGGCGAACAGCGCCTCGCGCGTTTCCGGCTCCTTGCCGACCGCGCGCAGCACGTCCAGGCACTGGATGTTGCCGCTGCCTTCCCAGATCGAATTGAGCGGCGCCTGACGATAAAGGCGCGGCATCGGGCCGTCCTCGACGTAGCCGGCGCCACCGAGACATTCCTGCGCCTCATTGACCAGCGGCGGGCAGCGCTTGCAGATCCAGAACTTGCCGATCGCGGTGGCGATGCGCGCAAACGCCGCCTCGCCCTCATCGCGCGGCGAGGCATCGACGGCGCGCGCAACACGCATCGTCAGCGCCGTCGCCGCCTCGGTTTCCAGCGCCAGATCGGCCAGCACGTTGCGCATCAACGGCTGGTCGATCAGCAGCTTGCCGAACGCCTTGCGGTAGCGCGCGTGATGCAGGGCCTGCACAGTGGCCTGCCGCATCAGGCTCGACGAGCCGATCATGCAATCGAGGCGCGTCAGCGCGACCATTTCGAGGATCGTCGAGACGCCGCGCCCTTCGGCGCCGACCAGTTCGGCGTAGGCGCCGAGGAACTCGACCTCGCTCGACGCATTCGACCAGTCGCCGAGCTTGTCCTTGAGGCGTTGCACGCGAATCGCATTGCGCGAACCGTCCGGCCGCAGCTTCGGCATCAGAAAACAGCTGAGGCCAGCGTCGACATAGGCCAACACCAGCCAGGCGTCGCACATCGGCGCCGAGAAGAACCATTTGTGGCCGACGATCTCGTAGCTGCCGTCGGCCTGTCGGTACGCCTTGGTGGTATTCGCGCGCACGTCCGAGCCGCCCTGCTTCTCGGTCATGCCCATGCCCATCGTGCAGCCGGTCTTCTGCTCCATCGGCAGCAGCCGCGGATCGTATTCGGTCGAATGGATCTTCGGCAGCCAGCGCGCCGCCAGGGCCGGCGTCTTCATCAGCGCCGGCGCCGCCGAGTGGGTCATGGTCAGCGGACAGCTGGTGCCGGACTCAGCCTGATTGTGCAGATACGAAACCGCTGCGCGGGCCACATGCGCACCCGGCTTGTCGGCGTTGCGCCACGCGAAGGCGTGCACGCCGTATTGCATGCCGAGCTGCATGACGCGGTGATAGGCCGGATGGAACTCGATCTCGTCGATGCGATGACCGTAGCGATCGTAGGCCTTCAGCTTGGGCTTGTTCTCGTTGGCGGCATAGCCGAGCGCGACCATCTCACCGCCCGCCACCGCGCCGAATTCGCTCAGGTGCGCTTCGGCCCAGCCGCCGCCCTCGCGCGCCACGGCCTCGCGCAGCGCAAGGTCGGACAGATAGCTGTTGTAGTTCTGCAGCGGTGGTGCTTGGTTGTCGACCGCGTGCGTCAGAAACTGTTCGGCGATGCTCATGTCGTACGTCCTCCGTGACGATCAGCATAGTCACCCGCTGTCAGCCCCGCATTCGCCGAAGTACGCGCATCGCGCAGCCGAGCGGTCATGCAGCGCGCTTGCGTCGCGGTGTGCTCGGTATATGATCTTCGTGCCGGGCTCTCTCCCCCGGTCATTACGCCACCTCCACGGTTACCCACCGCCGGCAGCTCTTCTTTTCAGTTTTTGCCTGCGAAGAGGTGGCTCATGCCGCACACACTTCCCGACACGCTGTCGATCAGCTCATGGCCGCTGGCTGGGCTGAGCGCGCTCGCGAGCGCGCTGCTGCTCGTTGCCATGATGCTTTTGCTCGGCGCCGGGCGCCGGCGCGCGTCAGAGCGCCTTGAGCAACGGCTCGCGGCGACCGTGCTCGGCGCGGCAGCGCTGGCGTTATGGGTCGACCTGCTCGGCCCGAGCGCCGCGCTGCCGCGCTGGGGCGTCGCTGCAATGCTGCTGGCGGCGCCGGCAACGCTGATCACGCATCACCGACAACTGCCGGCCAGCCCGCGCCGGCTCATCGGCGGCCTGGGTCTGAGCGCGGGCCTGCTCTGGCTGGGCAGTGCATGGCGCTGACCACCGGGCTCAGTTCAGCGCATCTTCGTCGTTGACGACCGGGCGGCTTTCCCGCGTCGCGCGCATGATCTTGCCGGGCTCACCGGCATCGACGATCTCGATGTAGTCGTCGTAAACGGCCTTGACCTGCGCGGCGAACGGAAAGCCCGTCAGCTTCGGAACGCGATAGCTGACCGTATCCCCCACCTTGAAGCTGGCCGGGTCGAAGTTGAATTCGAACGGACACTTTTCATCGGACATCGTGCGGCTTCTCCCCTTTCTTTCGGTTTCGTATTGACCGTCATCGTAGCGCAGCACGCCGCGACGCCGGAAGCATGCCGACCGATCCAGTATGCTGATCCTGCAAGCCGTCGAGACCCTAGCGGCGCAGGAGGACTCTGCATGAATCCGGGCGGTGACGCCGACATCAACGCCATACTGGCGCAGACACGCCGTATCGCGGTACTGGGCATCAAAACCGAGGCACAAGCCACGCAACCGGCGTTCTACGTGCCGAAGTACCTGGTGGACAGCGGCTACGACGTGGTGCCGGTGCCGGTCTATTACCCGGACGTCTGCACCATCCTCGGCCACGCAGTCTACCGCCGGCTCGCCGACGTTCCGGGCACGATCGATCTGGTCGATGTCTTCCGCCGCCCGCAGGACCTGCCGGCACACCTCGACGACATCCTCGCAGCACGCCCGAAAGCCGTGTGGCTGCAACTGGGCATTCGCGACGATGCGTTTGCCACGACCCTGCGCGCGGCGGGCATCGCCGTGGTCCAGGACCGCTGCCTGATGGTCGAGTTGCAGCAACGCACCGCATGAGCGACGAGCGCGAACCGCATCAGGACGCAGCCGCTGCCGACACGCTGCACTTCGAACATCTGGTGCAGATCAACGATCCGCGTGAACTGCGGATTGAGCCAATACGCCGTGATCAGCTTTGGCGTGGCCTGCTGCTGCGCGCGCAGACGCCGCAGTTGTTCATTCCATGGCTCGACGAGGTCGAAGTCGAGTCGGACGCAGACGGCTCGCTGCGTCGCGTGCTGCACTTCGGCGACTACGAAGTCCGCGATCAGGTCCATTTCGAGAACGAAACGCGTGTGCGCTACGAAATCGAGGATGAGCGCGCCAATACGCATTTCAGCCTAACGATGTGCATCGAGGAGCCCGCCAACGATGCGCTCTTCGTGCGCTTCACCTACGCCGCACGCTCGATCGACCACCACGCACAGAGCCCGCTCGGCGAAATGGTCAAGAGCGCGTACCAGCAAGCTGATCGCGATACCGTGTTCCGCATCCGCCAGCTCGCCGCCAGCGGCGTGCTGGAGAAGCAGTAGCCCGCAAGCTGCGGGGGCGGTCAGTCCCCTTCCGGGACGAAGCGTCGCGACCGCAGATCGGCCTCGAACTGATCGAGCCACGAAGGCGTCTGACCACCGACATACGCCGCGACGCGCACACCGCGACGCTTGGTTGTCACCTCGACATCGTAGGTCGACAGACAGCGCCCATCCGCGCACTGCACGCGTGGATGTTCCTTCACGTAAAAGCAGAAATCGCCGACCCGTTCGTGCCGCTGCTCGAGCAATCGGCGCGCCGCCTCGACCTCTTCATCGAATGCGATCATCTTGTCCCCTCCGGCTGCCTGCATGCTGCGCCGGAAGTGACCGCACATCAAGCCGCCGTCGGCGGCTCCGCATACCGGTCAGGAAACAGCGAGTCGCACACGGCGCCGCGCCACCGGCCGGGCACTGCCGAACAGTCGCTCGCGCATCAGCTCTTCTTCGCTACGCGGTCGCGTCGGCGTACTCATCGTGCGACGCGCGTTGATGAAGTAGGCGGCGACCACCTCCGTTACCTCGGGCTTGCCTTCGTCGTTGCGGCGCAGCCAGCCGGCCCGCACCAGTCGCTCCTCGTCCTCGCGAAACAAGGTCGAGGTCAGCTCGCGACGAAACAGTTTCTTCAAATACAGAAAATGATGGTCACCACATCCATGTGGAAACGTCACGGGCCACTCCGTTATAGGTCTTGGTCGGCGCGCCATCGTCCTTGCGGCGCTTCGGCATTGTGAGCGCCGCTGCTGCACCGTAACTGAACGCAAAGTCCGCTTCAAGGGACTGGCAAGAACACCGCACAGATCGTTACGCTGTTCGCATTGGCCAATTTTGGGTGGCCCGCAAGAAACTACTCGCGATGACGGGCGAACTTCGCCCGCAGTTCAGCCATGCGGGATAATGAACGATGAAAATCGCCTTACGGACATCATGAAATGTCGAAATCGGCGATTCGCGCTGGACTCAAATCCGGAATGTCTGCGAAGCGCCGTCAGCGTGCGCATGCTTCGGCTATTTGTTCAAACGTTCCCTATTGCATTCCGATCAATGGTGTCAGTTCGCCAGCGACGACTGGCGGTCGTTTCTGAAGGAATACCGGATGGGGCCGAACATACGCTGACGCGGAAACTGCCACGACAACGCCGTCGCCGGGAGCTTCTTCAGTGCGATGAAGAAGGAGAGGATCAAGCGGCGAATCTATCCGGCTCGGCAAGCTGCCGCATCGGACGTGCTCGATGACATCGAGTGTTTTAAACATGGTTCGGCGACGTGGTTCCGCTGTCGATCTTTCAGCGGTCGAGTTTGAACGGCGCTACGCGCCAGACGATTCTTGAGTGGCGATGAACCCCTGGGCCGGTCCAGTCTGATCACGTCCGCGATTCGGAAAATTCGATAGATCTACAAAAAGCCGCGGAAACGCCGTGCGGGGCGCGGTGATTTATATGCGATTTATATGAATCGCCGCCGGCTCCCGTCTCGAATTCCTATGGCGTGCTGCATTCGAATATCGCCGGCCGCAATCAGCGGCGATGACGGGGCCGCAACATGGCCGACATCACGTTTCTCGGTATCGCGCTGCTCGGCTTCGCGCTGATGGGCGCCTATGTCCGCATATGCGGCCGGCTGTGAACGCGCCATGTTCGACCTGCTCGTCGGCGGCGGCGTGGCGCTCGTGCTGCTCGCCTATCTCGTCTATGTGCTCGCCCGCCCCGAGCATTTCTGAGGCGCCGCCAGGAGTCCGGACATGACCTTCAATGGATGGCTGCAGATCGTCGTCTACGTGGCGCTGCTGTTGCTGCTGGTGCGACCGCTCGGCGGTTTCATGCATCGCCTGTATGTCGGCGAGCGGGTCTGGCTGACGCCGCTGCTCGGGCCGGTCGAGCGTGGCATGCTGCGGCTTGCCGGCATCGACGGACGCGAGCAACAGCACTGGTCCGCCTATGCCGCCGCGATGCTGCTGTTCAATCTCGGCGGGTTCGTCCTGCTCTACGGCATCCTGCGCACGCAGGCCTGGCTGCCGCTGAATCCGCAGCATCTGCCGAATCTGGCCCCGGCGCTGGCCTTCAACACGGCGATCAGCTTCGTCACCAACACCAACTGGCAGGCCTACGGCGGCGAGTCGACGATGAGCGACCTGGCGCAGATGGGCGGGCTGGCCGTGCAGAACTTCCTGTCGGCGGCGACCGGCATTGCACTAGCGTTCGCGCTGATTCGCGGATTCGCATGCCGTGGCACAACGACGGTCGGCAACTTCTGGGTCGACCTGACACGCGTCACACTCTACGTGCTGCTGCCGATCTGTCTGCTCTACGCGCTGCTGCTGATCGCGCTCGGCGTGCCGCAGAACTTCTCGGACTACACACCAGTGACGACGCTGGAGGGCGCGCGGCAGCTGATCGCGCAAGGGCCGGTCGCTTCGCAGGAAGCGATCAAGATGCTCGGCACCAATGGCGGCGGCTTCTTCAATGCCAACTCCGCGCATCCGTTCGAAAACCCGTCGGCGCTGAGCAACCTGCTGCAGATGCTGTCGATCTTCGCGATCGGTGCGGCGCTGACCGACGTCTTCGGGCGCGCCGTCGGCAATCGTCGGCAGGGGCACGCGATTCTCGGCGCGATGCTGCTGCTGTTCGTTGTCGGCGCCGGCCTCACCTACTGGGCGGAGAGCGCGGCACCGAGTGCACTGACGCATGTCACCGCCTTGCAGGCGAGCGGCAATCTCGAAGGCAAGGAGACCCGATTCGGCATTGCCGCCTCGTCGCTGTACGCGGTGATCACCACGGCGGCTTCATGCGGCGCGGTCGATGCGATGCATGACAGTTTCACCGCGCTCGGTGGCGCCGTGCCGCTGCTCAACATCATGCTCGGCGAGGTCATCGTCGGCGGAGTCGGTGCCGGCTTCTACGGCATGATGCTGTACGCGCTGATCGCGATCTTCATGGCCGGCCTGATGGTCGGCCGCACGCCCGAATATCTCGGCAAGAAGATCGAGACGCGCGAGATCAAGCTCGCCATGCTGGCGGTGCTGGTGGCGCCGCTGATGATCCTCGGATTCACCGCGCTGGCCTGCGTCGTGCCGGCCGGCCTCGCCGGACGCCTCAACGACGGCGCGCACGGCTTCAGCGAAATGCTCTACGCGTACAGCTCGGCGGCCGGCAACAACGGCAGCGCGTTCGCCGGACTGTCGGCCGATTCGACGTTCTACGACGTGACGCTGGCGATCGCGATGCTGGTCGGCCGCTTCGCAATCATCGTGCCGATGCTGGCGATCGCCGGCGCACTGGCCGCGAAGAGAGCGGTGCCGCCTTCGGCTGGCACGCTGCCGAGCGACGGCGGCCTGTTTGTCGCGCTCCTGATTGCGGTAGTGCTGGTGTTCGGCGGACTGACGTTCCTGCCGTCGCTGGTGCTTGGTCCAGTTGCAGAGCATACGGCGATGCTGACAGGTGGACAGCCATGAGCGAAGCCAGACCCAGGAATGCCATGAAGACGACCTCCACGACCCAGCCGCATTTCCCGTGGAGGGAGACTGCGAGCGCCGCGCTGCGCAAGCTCGATCCGCGTCAGCTGATCCGCAATCCGGTGATTTTCGCGACCGCTCTGGTGGCGACGGCGGCGACGGCGCTGTTCGCGCGTGACGTCATGTCAGGCACCGCGCAGCTGCTGTTCTCGGCGCAGATCATCGCCTGGCTGTGGTTCACCGTATTGTTTGCCAACGTTGCCGAAGCACTCGCCGAGGGACGCGGCAAGGCGCAGGCGGCGGCATTGCGTAGCACGCGACAGCAGACCCGCGCGCGGCGTCTCGCGCGCAGCGGCGGCGAAGCCTATGCCTGGGTGCCGGCGACCGAGCTGCGCAGCGGCGACGTCGTACAGGTCGAGGCCGGCGAGTTGGTGCCCGGCGACGGCGAAGTGATCGACGGCGTCGCCACCGTCGACGAGTCGGCGATCACCGGCGAGTCGGCGCCGGTGGTGCGCGAGTCCGGCGGCGATCGTTCGGCGGTGACTGGCGGCACGCGCGTGCTGTCGGATGCGATCAAAGTGCGCATCACGGCGCCGGCCGGTGCCGGCTTTCTCGACCGGATGATCGCGCTCGTGGAAGGCGCGGCGCGGCAGAAGACACCGAACGAGATGGCGCTGACGGTATTGCTGGCCGGCATGACGCTGATCTTCGTGCTCGCCTGCGCGAGCATTCCGAGCTTCGCGATCTATGCCGGCGGCAAGGTGTCGATGATCGTACTGATCGCCCTGTTCGTGACGCTGATCCCGACCACGATTGGCGCGTTGTTGTCGGCGATCGGCATCGCCGGCATGAACCGTCTCGTGCGCTTCAACGTGCTGGCGACGTCCGGCCGCGCCGTCGAGGCGGCCGGCGACGTCGACACGCTACTGCTCGACAAGACCGGAACGATCACGCTCGGCAATCGTCAGGCCGTCGCGTTCCTGCCGGCGCCGGGCGTCGACGAGCGCGAGCTGGCCGAAGCCGCGCAGCTGGCCAGCCTCGCCGACGAAACGCCGGAAGGCCGCTCTATCGTGGTGCTGGCGAAGACGCGGCATGGGCTGCGCCCGCGCGATGTGGCGGCACTGCGCGCACGATTTCTGCCGTTTTCGGCGCAGACCCGCATGTCCGGCGTCGACATCGACGGCCACGAGCTGCGCAAGGGCGCGGTCGACGCGGTGCGTGACTACCTGCGCACGCTTGCCGACGGCCGGGTGCTGCCGGAGGCGGTGGTGGCTGGCGCCGACGGCGTGGCCAAAGCCGGCGGTACGCCGCTGGTCGTCGCCCGTGACGGCCGCGCGCTCGGCGTCGTGCATCTGAAGGACGTCATCAAGGGCGGGATTCGCGAACGCTTCGCCGAGCTGCGCCGCATGGGCATTCGCACGGTGATGATCACCGGCGACAATCCACTGACGGCAGCGGCGATCGCCGCCGAAGCCGGCGTCGACGACTTCCTTGCGCAGGCCCGCCCCGAGGACAAACTGGCGTTGATTCGCGCCGAACAGGCGGACGGCAAGTTGGTCGCGATGTGCGGCGACGGCACCAATGACGCACCGGCGCTGGCGCAGGCCGACGTCGGCGTAGCGATGCAGACCGGTACGCAGGCCGCACGCGAGGCCGGCAACATGGTCGATCTTGATTCCGATCCAACCAAGCTGATCGAGATCGTCGCGATCGGCAAGCAGCTGCTGATTACGCGCGGCGCACTGACGACGTTTTCGGTCGCCAACGACGTCGCCAAGTATTTCGCGATCCTGCCGGCGATGTTCGTCACGGTCTATCCCTCGCTCGCGGTGCTCAACATCATGCATCTGCACTCGCCGCAGTCGGCGATCCTGTCGGCGACGGTCTTCAACGCGTTGATCATCCTGCTGCTCGTGCCGCTGGCGCTGCGCGGCGTGAAATACCGGCCGGCGCCGGCGGCGACGCTGCTCGCGCGCAATCTCGCGGTCTACGGCGTCGGCGGGCTCGTCGCGCCGTTCGTCGGCATCAAGCTCATCGATCTGGCGCTGTGCGCGATCGGCCTGGTCTGAAGGAGGTTTTGACAATGACCCATCTACGCCCCGCGCTCGTGATGCTACTGCTGTTCACGCTGCTGACCGGCGCCGTCTATCCGCTGCTCGTCACCGGCCTCGGTCAGGCGCTGTTCCCGCGTCAGGCGCACGGCTCGCTGATCGAGCGCGACGGTCATGTGATCGGCTCGGCGCTGCTCGGCCAGCGCTTCGCGTCCGATCGCTACTTCCACGGCCGGCCGTCGGCGGCCGGCCGTGACGGCTACGACGCCGCAGCGTCGGGCGGCTCGAACCTCGGGCCATCGAGCGCCGCGCTGCACGCCCGCATCGCGGCCGATGCGGCCAGACTGCAGGCGCAGAATCCGGATGAGCCGGTGCCGGCCGATCTCGTCACCACGTCGGCCAGCGGTCTCGATCCGGACATTTCGCCGGCCGGCGCGCTATTCCAGGTACCGCGCGTCGCCCGTGCCCGCGGTCTCGACGAGGCTCGTGTGCGCCGGCTGGTCACCGCGCATGTCGAAGGACGCGCGCTCGGTCTTTTCGGCGAGCCGCACGTCAACGTGCTGGCACTGAATCTGGCGCTCGATGCGATGTCGCGCTGAGTGCTATCGCCGCTTTCGCCGCCATCGCCGACGGCGCGATACTGCGCGCCGGATGAAAAAACGTAACCTCCGCCCGTACCTGCCGGAATGCCCGCGTGATTGACGATCCCGCGTCCGGACATCGCGCACGCCCATCGCCGGACGCGCTGCTGGAGCAGGCGCAGCGCGAGGGACGCGGCAAGCTGAAGATCTTTCTCGGCGCCGCGCCGGGCGTCGGCAAGACCTATGAAATGCTGCAGGACGCCCGCCGTCGCCGCGACACCGGAGTCGATGTCGTCGCCGCGCTGGTCGAGACGCACGGTCGCGTCGAGACCAAGGCGCTGCTCGACGGCATCGAGCCGCTGCCGCGCCGCCGCGTCGCCTATCAGCGGCGCGCGCTCGACGAGATGGATCTTGATGGTCTGCTCGCGCGTCGCCCACAGCTGGCGCTGGTCGACGAGCTGGCGCACACCAATGCACCGGGGTCGCGGCATCCGAAGCGCTGGCAGGACGTCGTTGAGCTGCTCGATGCCGGCATCGACGTCTACTCGACGCTGAACGTCCAGCATCTCGAAAGCCTCAACGACATCGTCGCCAGCATCACCCACGTGCGCGTACGCGAAACCGTACCCGACTCGATACTCGAGCGCGCGCACGACGTCGAAGTGGTCGACCTCACGCCGGCCGACCTGATGCAGCGCCTGCGCGAGGGCAAGGTCTATCGCGGCGAGGCTGGCGAGCGTGCGCTGCAGCACTACTTCACGACGTCCAATCTCACCGCCCTGCGCGAGCTGGCGCTGCGGCGCACGGCCGATCGTGTCGACGAGCAACTGCAGCGCCAGCGCCGCGCGCGGGGCGTCGAGCAAGTCTGGGCGGCCGGCGAGCGAGTGCTGGTCTGCATCAACGAATCACCGGCCGGCGAGGCGCTGGTTCGTCATGCCAAGCGCGTCGCCGACCGTCTCGATGCCCCGTGGACCGTGCTGCACCTGGAGACCGCACGCAGCCTGCGGCTCGACGAGGCATCGCGCGTGCAGACGCATGCGACGCTGCGACTGGCCGAACAGCTCGGCGCCGATACGCAGACGCTGCCCGGCGGCATCGACATCGCCGGCACAGTGCTGCGTCTGGCGCGCGAGCATAACGTCACACAGCTGATCGTTGGAAAATCGCGGCGCTCGCGCTGGTTCGAGTGGCGGCACGGCTCGGTCGTGCACGAGCTGGTCAAGCGCGCCGACGGCATCATCGTCCAGGTGCTCGTCGATAAGCCGCGGGCGCTTGGCCGGCAGCGCGACGCCGGACGTATCGAAGCACACTGGAGCTGGGGCGCCGGCGCCGATCATGCGCGCGCGGTGTTCTACGCCGCGCTCGCCACATTGCCGGCGCTGGCGATCGACCGGGGGCTCGGCGCACCGAACGTCTCGATGCTGTTCCTGCCGGCGGTGATCGTCGCCGCGATGCGCGGCGGCCTGGTTCCCGGCCTGCTCTGCGCGCTGGTCAGCGCGGCGCTCTACAACTTCCTGTTCCTGCCGCCGCTGTACACGTTCACGATCGGCGATCCGGCTAATGTCATCGCCTTGTTCGCGTTCCTGCTGACGGCGGCGCTGACCAGCCGCCTGTCGGCGCGTGCGCGCGATCAGGCGCGGCTGGCCAGCGACCAGGCGATGCTCAACGGCGAGCTGCTGCAATTCAGCCGCCAGGTTGCCGGTCTGCGCCGGCTCGACGAGCTGATGGGCGTCGCCGCGCGACGCATTGCGCAGATGCTTGACGTCGACGCTGTGGTGCTGTCCGCCGACCCGGATGGTTTGCGGGTGCGCGGTGCGTCGTCGGCACGCGCGGTGCTCGAGGAATCCGATCTGGCGGCGGCGAACTGGTGCCGCGACCGGGCGCGACCGGCCGGTCGCGGATCCGACACGTTGCCGGGCAGCCGCTGGCTGTTCGTGCCGATGCTGTCGGACGCGGCGGTGGCCGGCGTCATTGGCGTGCGCGGCGAGGAACGGGTTCGCCTCAGCGCCGGCCAGCGGCGTCTGCTCGACGCGCTGGCCGACCTGATCGCGATCGGTGCCGAGCGCATCCGCCTGGCCAAGGATGTCGACCAGGCGAAGATGCTGGCCGAAACCGAGAAAATGCGCGCGGCGCTGTTGACGTCGGTCTCGCACGATCTGCGCACGCCGCTGGCGAGCATCCTCGGCAGCATCACCAGCCTGCGCGCCTACGGCCCTCACTACGACGCCGCGCAGCGCGATGAGCTGCTGGCGACCGCGGAGGAGGAGACCGAGCGCATGAGCCGCTTCGTCGCCAACCTGCTCGACATGACGCGTATCGACGCCGGCGCGCTGCAGGTGCGCAGCGAGAGCTGCGAGATCGCCGACATCGTCGACGGCGCCGTGCGCCGGACCCGCAAGCTGCTGGCGCGGCATCGCCTCGAGATCGAATTGCCGCCGGCGCTGCCGTTTCTGCGTACCGATCCGGCGCTGCTCGAGCAAGTGCTCGTCAACCTGCTCGACAATGCGGCGAAATACGCCCCCGAAAACAGCGTGATCACACTGACCGTTCGCCAGCACCGCTATGCGCTGACCATCAGCGTCGCCGATCGAGGGCCCGGCGTGCCGGCCACCGAGCAGGAGCGGATCTTCGATGTCTTCTACCGAATTCGTCAGGCCGACCGGCAGCGCGCCGGCACCGGTCTGGGGCTGACGATCTGCCGCGCGTTCGTGCGTGCGATGGGCGGGCGCATCCGCGTGCGGGCGCGCGACGCCGGTCCGGGCGCGCAGTTCGAGATCGAATTCGCGGCGAGCCAGCTGGTCGCGGTAGAGGGCGAGAGGCCATGACGAATGCCGTACGCGTGCTCGTCGTCGACGACGAGAAGCCGATCCGTCGCCTGCTGCGCACCACGCTGCAGGCGCAGGACTACGACATGCTCGAAGCGGCCACCGCCGCCGAGGCGCTGGACAGCGTGCGCCGTGAGCGGCCGGCGCTGGTGATCCTCGATCTGGGGCTGCCGGACCGCGACGGGCTCGACGTGCTGCGCGAGCTGCGCGCCGAGTCGGCGGTGCCGGTGATCGTGCTGTCGAGCCGCGATTTCGAGGCCGCCAAGGTACAGGCGCTCGACGAGGGCGCCGACGACTATGTCAGCAAGCCGTTCGGCAGCGAGGAGCTGATGGCGAGAATTCGCGCGGCGCTGCGCCATCGCATGCAGCAGCAGGGCGCCCGGCCTCTCTACCGAAGCGGCCCACTTAGCGTCGACCTGATCCATCGCCGCGTGCAGCTTGGCGGCGACGACGTGCACCTTTCGCCGAAGGAATATGCGCTGCTGGAACAGCTCGTGTTGCACGCTGGCAAGGTGCTCACGCATCGCACACTGATCGAGGCCGTCTGGGACGGCGATCTGCAGACCGACGTGCAGTATCTACGCATCTACGTACGCCAGTTACGCCAGAAGCTCGGACCGTGCCACGGCCAGCCCGAGTTCATCCAAACCGAAGCCGGCGTCGGCTACCGGCTGCGAGCAGCGGATTGAGCCTGCTTAATGAGGAGGCATTGCGTCAGGAAACTGAACCTTCCTAGAAGTCCTGTAGGCTCATTGATGTGAGCCGCGCCGCGACGGCGAGACTCGGTTTTGAACGAGGCCACCACGTGCATTTCGGATTGGAGCGGCCCGCCACCTGCTTTGCAGGCAACAACGCCCTTACGGCGCGGCTAATTTTCCGCAGTTCGCAGCACGAATCTAAACGTGACGCTGGGCCGCGAAACTTCTCATTGTTTCGGCGCCCTCCGTTATTGTTCGCCCTCGATTCATGACCCTCGGAATTTTCTTCCGCTCTGAGGTCCCCCCAGTAGGGTCCAGCTGGCCCAATCTCAATGTTGCGAGCGCCAGCCGAATCGTCGCGTGCACTTCTTCCTTGCTGACGCCAGACCGAATCGAAATACGAGAGGCCGATAGCAGATTCATGATAAGACCGGCCACCTGCTCCGCGTCGAACTCTCCGCTATCGGAGTCAATTGCAGCGGCAGCTATTCTCTCCCGCAATGCGCACAAACGATCCTTTCTCGCACCGGAAATGATCTTCTGTACTTCCGGACGACTGTCTCCGAACTCGCAGATGGCGAAAATTTCGAGTGCGCCGAGAACGAACACGTGCTGGCGGCGACCCATGCGCCGCAGATCGCCGAGCTGGCCAAGGACTACACGCACGTGCTGTTCGCCGGCAACGCGTTCGGCAAGGACGTG
>NZ_JAAVXB010000019.1 GCF_012241385.1 Solimonas marina
GGCTTGCCGCGTGCCTCGATACACCGCGCTGCGCGCGGCACTCGGCATGAACGGTTCAGGGCGTGGAAAAAGTCTGTGCCCGACGCGCCGGCACAGGCCTGCCGTTCAATCAGCCCATCACGCGATCACGCGAGGCAGGCGCACCTTGCCTGCAGTGGACAGATCGAGCCCGGCAGCGCTCACGCGAAACAGGCGCACCTTGCCTGCGGCGGCACAGATCGAGCCCCTCAGGGCTTACACGAAACCCGTTCATGTCGAGTAGGCCCGCAGGGCCGTATCGAGATACGCACCCGGCCCGGCAGAATCCGGCACGCTGGACGAGAGCGCGGCACCGACCACAGCCTGACCCAGGCTTGCCGCGTGCCTCGATACACCGCGCTGCGCGCGGCACTCGGCATGAACGGTTCAGGGCGTGGAAAAAGTCTGTGCCCGACGCGCCGGCACAGGCCTGCCGTTCAATCAGCCCATCACGCGATCACGCGAGGCAGGCGCACCTGACCTGCAGCAGACAGATCGAGCTCGGCAGCGCTCACCCGAAATCCGTTCATGTCGAGCAGGCCCGCAGGGCCGTATCGAGACACGCACCCGGCCCGGCAGAATCCGGCACGCTGGACGAGAGCGCGGCACCGACCACAGCCTGCCCCAGGCTTGCCGCGTGCCTCGATACACCGCGCTGCGCGCGGCACTCGGCATGAACGGTTCAGAGATGGAAAAGTCTGTCCCCGCCGTTCAATCAGCCCATCACGCGATCACGCGAGACAGGCGCACCTGACCTGCAGCAGACAGATCGAGCCCGGCAGCGCTCAGCCGAAACCCGTTCATGTCGAGTAGGCCCGCAGGGTCGTATCGAGACACGCGCCCGCCGTCAGGGGGCCGCAATCAAACAATTTCGCATTCGCGCGCGCAGTGCGCGACAATAGCCGGCAGTTCCGAATCTGCCCGCATGAAGCCGACGCTCCAACTCGACTCGCACGGACGCCTGCGCCACTTGTTGACGCTCGAAGGCCTGTCCAGCGAACTGCTGCTGCAAATCCTCGACGAAGCCGAGATCCACGATCAGGCCTTGCGTGGCCCCGACAAGCGTCAGGCGACGCTGACCGGGCGCACCGTCATCAACCTGTTTTTCGAACCGAGTACGCGCACGCGCTCGACCTTCGAGCTGGCGGCGACGCGCCTGTCGGCCGACGTGATGAACCTGCAGATCGCCGCGTCGTCGACATCCAAGGGCGAGACCCTGTTCGACACGCTGAAGACCATGGAGGCGATGCAGGCCGACATGTTCGTGGTCCGCCACGAGGCGTCCGGCGCCGCGCACTTCTTCGCCGAACACGCGGCGCCCGGCGTGGCGATCCTGAATGCCGGCGACGGCCGCCACGCGCATCCGACCCAGGGGCTGCTCGACCTGTTCACGATCCGCCGCTACAAGGGCCCGGACAGCGATTGCTTCAAGAAGCTGACCGTGGCGATCGTCGGCGACGTGCTGCATTCGCGCGTGGCGCGCTCGGACATCCACGGCCTGCGCACGCTCGGCGCCAAGGAAATCCGCGTGGTCGCACCACCGACGCTGATCCCGGCCGGCATCGAAGAAATGGGCGTCAAGGTTTTCCACGATCTCGACGCCGGCCTGGCCGGCGCCGACGTGGTCATGCTGCTGCGCCTGCAAAAAGAACGCATGCTCGGCGCCTTCCTGCCGTCGCTGGCCGAATTCCACCGCGACTTCGGCCTGACACGCGCGCGCCTCGCCAAACTCAAGCCGGACACCATCGTCATGCATCCGGGCCCGATCAATCGCGGTGTCGAGATCGGCGGCGACGTTGCCTACGGCCCGCACTCGCTGATCCTGCAGCAGGTCAGCCACGGCATCGCCGTGCGCATGGCGGTGATGTCGATGATCCTCGGCGAACCGCGCGCACCGGTCCGCGCCAAACGCCGGAGCCGCCGATGAATCCGAGTCAGCGCAACAAGGCGGTGTCCAGCGACTGGTCACCCGCCCGTGCCGCCGCCCCCACCACACCCGCCCGCTCGCTGCTGATCCGCGGCGCGCGCGTGCTCGATCCGGCTAGCGGCTTCGACGGCATCGGCCATGTCGGCGTCCGCGACGGCGTCATCGACAGCGTCAGCATGGCGCAGCCCAAGGGCCGTTACGAGCAGACGATCGACGCCAAGGGGTTGTGGCTGATGCCCGGCCTGGTCGATCTGTGCGCACGCTTCCGCGAGCCGGGCCAGACGCACAAGGCCAGCTTCGCCAGCGAAATACCGGCCGCGCAAGCCGGTGGCATCACCACCGTGATCCTGCCGCCGGACAGCCAGCCGGTCATCGATTCGCCGGCCGCCCTGCTGCGCGTGCAGCGCATCGCCGCGCAAGCCGGCGGACTCGATGCCCGCGTGCTCGGCGCGCTGACCAAGGGCCTCGGCGGCGAAGCGCTGTCAGAGCTGTCGGCACTTCAGGCCGGCGGCGCGGTCGGCGCCAGCCAGGCGCTGGCGCCGATCCGCGACGTGCTGGTCGCACGCCGCGCGCTCGACTACGCACGCGGCCTCGGCATCACCGTTCATGTCTTCGCACAGAACGCCGGGCTCGCCGCCGGCGGTTGCGCACACGAAGGCGCGGTCGCGACACGTCTTGGCCTGTCGTCGATTCCGGCCACGGCCGAGGTGGCCGATCTGCGCTTCTGGATTTCGCTGGTGGAAGATACCGGCGCGCGCGTGCACTTCAACCGCCTGTCGACCGCACGCGGCGCCGAGCTGATCGAAAGCGCGCAGCAACGCGGCCTGCCGGTCACCGCCGACGTCGCCGCGCACCAGCTGTTTCTGACCGATGTCGACGTCGACGGCTTCAATGCGCTGTGTCATGTGATTCCGCCGCTGCGCGATGCCAGCGACCGCGACGCGCTGCGTGCGGCCGTCGCCAGCGGCGTGATCGGTGCGATCTGCTCGGATCACCAGCCACACGACGCCGACGCCAAGATCAATCCGTTCCCGATGACCGAGCCCGGCATCTCGGCGCTCGAAACGCTGCTGCCGCTGACGCTGGAGCTGGTTCACGACGGCGTACTCGATCCGTTGGCCGCCGCCGCGCGGCTGTCGCTCGGCCCGGCGCGCATCGCCGGCCTTGACGCCGGCACGCTGTCGATCGGCGCCAACGCGGACCTTGTACTGATCGACCCGCAACGCGACTGGACGCTGCATGCCGACCACTTGCGCAGTGCCGGCCGACACACGCCGTTCGACGGCCGCGTCATGCGTGGCGCCGCCGTGACGACGCTGTTCCGCGGCGTGCCGGTCTATACGGCTTGAAGCCGCGACAGCGCCGCGTCAGCCATTCCCTACTCGCAGCCGGCAAGGTATAAAGTGCCGATAACGCCCGCGGGGGGCACAGGGAGATGATATGGCGCGGGTCATGATCGTGGACGATTCACCCACGGACGTGCAGAACCTCAAGGGCATCCTGCTCAAGGCGGGTCACGAAGTCAGCGAATCGACGTCGGGACAGGATGCATTGACGCGGGTGCGCAATGAAAAGCCCGAAGTCGTCATCATGGACGTCGTGATGCCGGGCGTGAACGGCTTTCAGGCGACGCGCACCTTGTCGAAAGACCCGGAGACGGCACACATTCCGGTGATCGTCGTCAGCAGCAAAAATCAGGAAACCGACCGCGTCTGGGCCCTGCGTCAGGGCGCGCGCGAGTATCTGGTCAAACCGGTCAAGGAAAGCGACCTGATCGCAAAAATCAAAACCGTGCTCGGCGCCTGAATGACCGGGCTGGCCGGCGGCAACCGCAAACGGCACGTCGCAGTGGCAGGCCATGCCATGGGTCGTGACGGTCGGGGATATCGCGGCGGAGTACGACTTCGCCCGACCCGCGCGGACAGCACCGGCGCGTAGAATGCCGAGCGCAATCTCACTCATGAGCTCCGAGGGGAAGGACTTATGGCGGACACTTCCGCAGCGGTAGCGGCCGGCGGCAGCCGGCGCGAGACCGTGCTGTTTACCAGTGCGGTCATTCTCATCTCCGTCGCCCTGATCGGCTTCTTTCTGTCGCAGCACACCAAGGGCCGCGAGCAGACCTGGATCACGCTGGCGCACACGCTGTCGACCAATCTGGGCGACATCGGCAAGGTCGGCGATCAGGTCGCGCGTGGCGGCACGCCGGACTTCCTGCTCTTGTCGGCACGCGTCGAGGACATCGATTCGACCGTCAAGGCGCTCAACGACGGTGACCCCGACGCCGGCATCGCCGCGGCCCCGGGCTCGGTCGCCGATGAACTGGCGGCGACCACGGCCGCCTGGCAGCAGCTGGACAAGAGCGCACAAACGGTGCTCAAGGGTGAGGACGCCTACAAGAAGACCGCGGCGGCAGCGGCCGCCGTCGTCGAGGCCATTCACCCGGCGGCCCCGGACGCCAAGGGGCTTTCGGATCTCTATCAGGACGCCGCGCAGCGGCTCGGCCGTGGCGGTTCATCGACGCAGCAGTCGCGTGCCGTCGCCCAGGTCATCCGCCTCGAACGGATTTCCAGCGATGCCAAGCGCGTGCTCGATACCGGCCGCGACGCGCAGGTCTACGCCAATGCCCTGCTCGCCGACCTCAAGGCCTTCAACGCAGACAACGAATCGCTGATCGACGACAACGCCACGGCGGCGGCGGCACGGGCGGCGCAGGACCAGCTCAGCGGACTCAGCAAGGCCGTCGCCGACATCGGCGACGCGGCGCCGGTGCTCAACCAGATGCAGCTCGCCGCTGCCGAGATGAAGAGCCGCGCGGCCAACGTCATTGCCACGGCGTCGGAACTCGAACAGCGCCTGATCGATTCGCAGAGCCGGCAGATGATCCTGCCGGTGATCGTCTACGTCGCCGGTGCGCTGGCGATCATCGCCCTGGTCGCGTTCGGCGTCCTGACGCTCGGCGCCGCACGCAGTCGTGCGCTGCGCGCCGAAGAGCGCGACACGCGCCAGCAGCAGGCCATCTTGTCGCTGCTCGACGAAATCACCAACCTTGCCGACGGCGATCTGACGGTGGACGTCACGGTCACCGAGGACTTCACAGGCGCGATCGCGGACTCGATCAATTACACCGTGCAGAACATGCGCAACCTCGTCGGCACGATCACCTCGGCATCCGACGACGTCACCAGCGCTGCCTCGACGACGCAGGACACGGCGCTGAAGATGAGCGAGGCCTCGAGCCGCCAGGCGCGTGAGGTGACCGCGGTGGCCGGCACCATCGCCGCCAGCGCACAGTCGCTGCAGCAGGTCGCCGGCCGCGCCGAGCAGCTCGCCGAGCAGGCCCAGCAATCGGTGCAGGTTGCCCACAATGGCACCGACACCGTGAATCGCACGATCCTCGGCATGAGCGCGCTGCGCGAACAGATTCAGGACACCTCGAAGCGCATCAAGCGCCTCGGCGAGTCGTCGCAGGAAATCGGCAACATCATCGAATTCATCAACGACATCGCCGAACAGACCAATACGTTGGCGCTCAACGCATCGATTCAGGCTGCGATGGCCGGCGAAGCGGGCCGCGGCTTCGCCGTGGTCGCCGATGAAGTGCAGAAGCTCGCAGAACGCGCCGGTTCGGCAACGCGCCAGATCGAAAACCTGGTCAAGACCATTCAGGCCGACACCCAGGAAGCGATCACATCGATGGAGCGTTCCACCCAGAACGTGGTGTCGGGCGCCAAGAGTGCCGAAGAGGCCGGACAGGCACTGACCAAGATCGAAAGCTCCTCGCTCGACCTTTCGCAGCTGATCTCGGAAATCGCCAATTCGGCTCGCGATCAGTCGGCTGCCGCCGCGCGCATCACCGGCACCATGCAGGTCATTCGAGACATTGCGGTGCAGACTTCAGGATCGGCGACGCAGACCGCCCAAGCTGTCGGAAACCTGAACACGATGTCGGAAAAACTGCGCGAATCGGTGGCCGGCTTCACATTACCGAATCAGGCGCCGTATTAATCCCAACATCTTCACTGATAACCCGGCCGCAGCGCCGGGTTTTTTTGCTTTTCCGGTCAGTGTCAGGCAAGCCCGGAATTGATAGAAATAGGGTTCGAATCTGCAAACGGCCGGCTTGCGACCGTATGGCCGCTCCCCTACCATGCCCGACCACATTTGCTGTACGAGACGACGCCGTTGAGCGCCGTCCGCATATCTATTACAACGCTTTCCATTTATTTTTGAGGATTCTGCATGAGCTTCCAGGCCGATCTCGAAAAGCTGTTCGGGCTCAAAGACGTTTCGTATAAGTACGAGCTTTCCAAGGACGCACTGTTCAACGAAGCGATCGCCCATGATCGTGGTCGCGTGCGGCGCGATGGTCCCAGCGACGAGCAGAAGGCCTTCCCGACTCAGCTCGGCGTCAACGGCCCGCTCGTGTATTACACCGATCCGGATTGCACCGGCCGCCGGACCAAGGACACCTATGCGGTCAAGTGGCCGGAGGTTGCCGACGAAATCTGGTTCAAGGCCGACCTCAATGCCTATGACCCGGAAAAGTACGAGGGCCTGCTCAAGCGCGTGATCGCGCACCTCAACGACAAGAAGGCGACGCTGTATGTGAAGGACGTCTTCATGGGCTCGGACCCCGATTTCGCCGTGCCGTACCGCTTTGTCGGCGAATACGCGACGCACGCGATGTTCGTGCACAACATGTTCCCGAAGAACCTGCCGGGCGTAAAAGACGTCGATGCCCGCCGCTGGACCATGCTCAATGTGCCCAGCTTCATCTGCGAACCGGAACGTGACGGCAGCCGCTCGGAAGCCGCGGTCATCATCGACACGCGCAACAAGATCTGCCTGGTCGCCGGCCGCGCCGACTACTGCGGCGTCAACAAGAAGACCATCTTCACGGTCGGCAACTATCTGATGCCGAAGCAGGGCCGTTTGTCGATGCATTGCTCGGCCAACGTCGGCAAGGACAACGACGCGGCCATCCTGTTCGGCCTCTCCGGCACCGGCAAGACCACGCTGTCGGCCGACGCCGCGCGCCGCCTGATCGGCGACGACGAGACCATCTGGTCCGACAACGGTCTGTGCAACCTCGAAGACGGCTGCTACGCCAAGCTGATCGACCTCGACAAGGACGCCGAGCCGGTCATCGCCCAGGCGCTGTCGAAGCCGGGCACCATCATCGAGAACGTGCCGCCGCTGCCGGGCAAGAAGATGGAGGAGTGCCATCCGGATGAGCTCGACCTCACGGACGGGTCGATCGCCGAGAACACGCGCTTCTCCTACCCGCTCGACGCCAACCCGAACGTGATGCCGAACGGCCAGGGTCCGCATCCGAAGACCATCGTGCTGCTCACCGCCGACGCCTTCGGCGTGCTGCCGCCGATCTCGATCCTCGAACCCAAGGACGTCATGTACCACTTCGTCTCCGGCTTCACGGCGCGCGTTGCCGGCACCGAAGTCGGCGTCTCCGAACCGCAGCCGACGTTCTCGGCCTGCTTCGGCGGCCCGTTCATGGCGCAGAAGCCGAACGTCTACGCCAAGCTGCTCGCGGAAAAGATGGAAAAGCATCACGCACGCTGCATCCTGCTCAACACCGGCTGGAGCGGTGGCCCTTACGGCACCGGCAAGCGCATGAAGCTGTCGGTCACGCGTGCGCTGCTCAACGCCGCGCTGAACGGCGAGCTCGACAACGTCGAAACCGAGACTCAGGACATCCTCAAGCTGAAGATGCCGAAGTCGTGCCCCGGCGTCGACAGTGCGATCCTCGACCCGCGCAACACCTGGGCCGACAAGGCCGCCTACGATGCCACCGCTACCAAGCTGCGTGACATGTTCCGCGAGAACTTCAAGAAGAAGGGTTTCGCCGAATTCGGCATCGAAGAACGCATCTGATTCACGCAAGCTTCAAGAAAACGGCGGACTCTGGTCCGCCGTTTTTTTTGGCCGCCCGCGGCTCGCCAGCCGCGCCGCGCTACGCTATCGTGACCGCTAACACTGCGTGCAACGCCCCATGGATTCCGTCAATCGCATCTTCTGCATCGGCAAGAACTACGCCGAACACGTCGCTGAACTCGCCCACCTCGGTCATGCCCCCGACGGCGATTGCGTGGTCTTCCTCAAGCCAGCCTCGGCGATCGTCGAGGAAGGCCAGACCATCGCCCTGCCCAAAGGGCGCGGCAGCATTCACCACGAAGCCGAGTTGGTCGTACAGCTGACCGGCGGCGGCCGCGATATCACGATGGAAGAAGCGCTGGAATGCGTCGCCGGCATGACGCTGGGGCTGGACCTGACGCTGCGCGATCTGCAGACCGAGCTGAAAAGGAAGGGCAAGCCCTGGGAACTGGCCAAGGCCTTCGACGGCTCGGCGCCGCTGGGCGACTTCAAGCCCTATCTCGCACATGACCTGCAGGCGCTGGAATTCACTTGCCACGTCAACGGTCAGCTGCGTCAGCATGGCCACACCCGGGACATGCTGTTCCCGGTCGCGCAGCAGATTCGCATCCTGTCGCAAACCTGGTCTCTGGAACCGGGCGACATCATCTACACCGGAACGCCGGCCGGCGTCGGCCCGCTCGAACCGGGCGATCAGGTCGTGCTCGAAAGCCCGAGCATCGGCCGCTTCAGCTGGAGCTGCACCTGATGCCGCTACAACCCTTGCTGTCGGACGCGGCGCGCAAGACCATGCGCAAGGCGGCGTCGATCTTCTTTGCCGGCCTGATCGCGGTGCTGCCGATCCTCGTCACCTTCAGTCTGGTGATGTGGCTGATCGGCTCGGCCGAATCGGTACTCGGCGGGGTACTCAGCGTCGTGCTGCCGGGACAGGCCTATCACCCCGGCATGGGCCTGATCTTCGCGCTGATCCTGATCTTTATTGTCGGCCTCGGCATGCAGGGCCTGGTGTCGCGCCAGGTCTTCGTCTGGATCGACCAGAACCTCAACCGCATCCCGCTGATCAAGACGATCTACGGCGCGGTGCGCGATCTCACCGATCTGGTGTCGCCGAAACAGGGCGGCCAGAAACTCGGGCGGGTGGTCATGGTGCAATGGCCGAACCAGCCCATCCGGCTGGTCGGCTTCGTCACCGTCGAGGAGCTCAGCCGCTTCGAGATTGCCGCCGACGAGGACTGCGTGGCCGTCTACATGCCGATGAGCTACCAGATTGGCGGCTATACGGCGATCGTGCCGCGGCAATATCTGACGCCGCTCGATATGAGCGTCGAGGACGCGATGCGCTTCGTCATCACCGCCGGCGTCTCGCGCTCCGAAGGCAGCCGCGTTGCCGCGACCGTCGCGCCGGCCTCGACGACGACGCCACCGCCGCCCTCATCGCCCCCTGGCGGCGCGGCGCCCTGATTCGCCGCGACGGCGCAGGGCGGCTGTCCCGCTGATCCAGGTCGTCTCATGCGCCCGGCTCGCCCTTTGTTGCTACTGACGGCGCTGTATCTGGCGCAAGGTCTGCCGTTCGGCTTCTTCGTCCAGGCCCTGCCGGTGATGATGCGCGACGCCGGCTATTCGCTGCTGGCAATCGGCGCCACCGGCTTGCTATCGATTCCGTGGGTGCTCAAGTTTCTCTGGGCGCCCTATGTCGACCGCTACGGGACGCGGCGGCGCTGGCTGCTCTGGCTGCAGGGCAGCTCGGTCTGCATGGCCGCCGGGCTCGCCGCGCTGAATCTGACGCAGGCCCTGCCGATCCTGTTCGTGGCGATGCTGCTGTTCAACCTGATCGCCGCAACGCAGGACATTGCCACCGACGGCCTGACGGTACGCCTGCTCGATGCGCGACAACGCGGTCTCGGCAATGGCATCCAGGTCGGCGCCTATCGGCTCGGCATGGTGTTCGGCGGTGGCGTGCTGCTGTGGCTGTACGCGCGCACCGGCTGGACCACGATGTTCCTGGCGATGGCCGCACTCCTGCTGCTGTGCTCGCTGCCGGTCTGGACCTTGCGCGATATGCCGGCGGCGGCATCGATGGACAAGACCCCGCCGCCGACACCGCTACGCGTCGCCGCCAGCTGGTGGCCACGGCTGCGCCAGCCCGGCATGCCGGGCTTCGTGCTGCTGATCTGCCTGTACAAGTTCGGCGATTCGATGGGCGCGTCGCTGATCGGGCCGTTCATGAAAGACCAGGGCCTGACGTTGACGCAGATCGCCTGGCTGAAAGGCGCGCTGGCGTCGGCCACGTCGCTGCTCGGCGCCGCTGCCGGCGGCTGGCTGGCCTACCGCGTTGGCCGTCGCGCGGCCTTGCTGTTCGGCGGCCTGACGCAGACCGCCAGCCTGGTGCTCTACGGTCTGGCCGCGATCGGCATCGGCGGCTATCCGATGATCGCGGCCGCGTGCATCGCCGAACATGTACTCGGCGGCATCGCGACCGTGGCGCTGTTCACGCTGATGATGGACGCCAGCGACCCCGCGCACGCCGGCACCGACTACACCCTGCTGGCCTGCGTCATCGTCATCGCACAAGGGCTGGCATCGATGAGCGCCGCCGCCGTCGGCCAGTTCCTCGGCTACCCGATATTGTTTGCGTCGAGCACGCTGCTGTCCGGCCTGGGCTGCGCGATCCTGGTCGTCGCGATCAACCGTGGCGTCGGTCCGGCTCGGCTGCACACGATCTGGCCGCGGGTACGCAACGAAATCGGCGCGGCCTGAAGGCGCCGAGGTATGCGGGGGTCTCAGCGTGTGCATCGACACCCGCGCAAAGCGTGCCGCAAAGCCCGATAGCCATCGCAAGTCCGGTAACCCCTCGATACGGTCGCGGCGCGATCACTCGGGGCGAACGGCAAAAAAATCCCGGAGACACCTCGACCCGTTCATGCCGAATGCCGCCGAAGGCGGTGTATCGAGGCACGCGTGACTCCGACTCCAGTGATCACCGCATGTGCCGCAGCCCCTCGATACGGTCGCGGCGCGATCACTCGGGGCGGACGTCAAAAAATCCTGCAGATATCCCCCACCCGTTCATGCCGAGTGCCGCCGAAGGCGGTATATCGAGGCACGCGAACCGTAAGCGCCAGACCCGAAGCCCGCCGCACGTGCCGCAGCCCCCAATACGATCGCGGCCCGATCACTCGGGGCGAACGGCAAAAAACCGGAGATACCCCGCCCCGTTCATGCCGAGTGCCGCCGAAGGCGGTGTATCGAGGCACGCGCGACGCGATGGACCTAGGCTTCAGCGCTTCTTGACGCGCGCCATCAGACGCCGCTTTTTCTTGATCTGGCGGTTGGTCAGCTCGTTCTTCTTGTGCTTGAACGGGTTGTCACCAGTCTTGAAGCTCATCAGCAGCGGCACGCCCTTGAGCGCCAGCGCCGAACGGAACTGGTTGGCCAGATAGCGCTTGTAGTGCTCGGGCAGCTTGTCGGTCTGATTGCCGTGCACGACGATGCGCGGCGGGTTGCTGCCACCCTGATGCGCGTAGCGCAGCTTGATGCGGCGACCGAGAATGGCCGGCGGCGGATGCGCTTCGACGGCCGTTTCCAGAATGCGATTGAGTTCCGGCGTCGAGAATTCGCGGGTCGTCGACTCGTAGGCCAGCTGCACGTCTTCCATCAGCTCGCCGAGGCCGGAGCCATGCTTGGCGGCAATAAAGTGCAGCGGCGCGTAATCGAGGAACGGCAGTTTCAGCGACACCTGGTAGCGCACCTGCTCGCGTTCGCCCTGCGCCAGACCATCCCATTTGTTGACGGCCAGCACCAGCGCGCGGCCGCGCTGCGCGATCAGGCCCATCAGCTTGGCATCCTGTTCGCCGATGTCGTTCTGCGCGTCGACCACGGCGATGACGACGTGTGCGCGCTCGATCGCCGCCAGCGTCTTGACGATGGAGAACTTCTCGACGGCTTCCCAGACACGCGCGCGGCGGCGGATGCCGGCGGTATCGATCAGCGTATACGGCGCGCCATCGTATTCGAACGGGACGGCGATCGCGTCGCGCGTCGTGCCCGGGTGGTCGGCGGCGAGCAGGCGTTCCTCACCGAGCAGACGGTTGACAAGCGTCGACTTGCCGACGTTCGGCCGGCCGACGATCGCGACGCGCACCGTGCCGTCGTCGATCGGCGGCTCCGGTGCCACGGCCGGCAGCGCCCCGAGCACATCCTGCATCAGCGCTTCGACGCCCTGCCCCTGCTGCGCGGAGATCGTCACCGGTTCGCCGTAGCCGAGCGTGAAGAAGTCGGCGGTGGCGGCGGCGCGCGCATAGCCCTCGGACTTGTTGACGACCAGCGTCAGTGGCTTGCCGAGCTTGCGCAACTGCCGAGCGATGGACTCGTCACCCGCCGTGCAGCCGGACTGCACGTCGACCAGGAACAGCACGTGGTCGGCTTCTTCCAGCGCCATCTGCGCCTGCGACTCGGCCAGCAGCGCCAGCGGATCTGCCGATTCCGGCATCAGGCCGCCGGTGTCGACGACGACGAATGCGTGCTCGTCGACGGCGCCGGTGCCGTATTGCCGGTCGCGGGTCAGGCCCGGCAGGTCGGCGACGAGCGCGTCCCTCGTCCCGGTCAGACGATTGAACAATGTGGACTTGCCGACATTCGGTCGGCCGACCAGCACGATGACGGGCAGCTTGTCGCTCATGGATACGGTGATTGTCGGCGAAGCGCCGTCTACAAGAAAGGCGGGCTGGACCTGAGGGTCCAACCCGCCCGGTGTTCCATCGGCTCGGTTACGAGCGCAGCTTGATGGCTGCGATGTGCCCCTTGCTCGACAGCACGTACATCATGTCGTCGCCGACCACCGGCGCGAAACGGATCGGCTTGCTGCCGGCACGGTCACGCGCGACGATGGCGCCGGTCTTCGGGTCCAGCCAGTGCAGGTAACCCTTGTAGTCGCCGACCACGATGTAGTCCTTGAAGATCGTCGGCGCCGACAGCTGACGGTACTTCAGGTCGTCGTTCTTCCACTTCTCGGTGCCGGTTGTCGCGTCCAGCCCCCAGACGGTGCCGTCGGCATCGGTCACGACCACCAGATTGTCGATGCGCGCGATGCCGCTGTAGCTCTTGACCGCGTGGCGCCACAGCACCTGCCCGGTCTGATCGTCGAGACAGACGATCTCGCCACCGAAGCTGGCCGCATAGAGCTGGCCGCCGTCGCTGAGCAGCGGCGCATCGATGTCGGTAATGCGATCGAGCTCGTTACGGCCGGTCGGTGCGCTGACGGTCTGCTCCCAGGCCACGGCACCGTCACTACCGTGCAGTGCCAGCACGCGGCCGTTGTCGAGGCCGATGAAGACATTGGTGCCGATCACCACCGGCGGCGACAGGCCACGCAGCGTCAGGCTCGGCTCGCTGCGATCGACCGTCCACTGCTGGCTGCCGCTGTCGGCATCGAGGCTGTAGATCTTGCCGTCGCCGGAACGCATGTAGATGCGGTTGCCGTCACCGGTCGCCGGCGACAAGGCTTCGCTGGCCAGCTGCGACGACCACAGCGGCGCGCCATCGGCGCGCTTCACGGCGACCATCTCGCCGCCCATGGTGCCCGCCAGCACGGCATCGCCGGACACGGTCGGTCCCGACACCAGGCGCTTGTGCGTCCGCGCTTCCCAGATGCGCTCGCCGGTCTTCGGATCGAAGGCATAGACGCGACCGTCGATATCGGCCGCGAACAGCGCATCCGGTTCCAGTGCCAGACGCAGCTCGGTGTAGTACTTGCCGCCGCCGTCGCCGGCCGACGCCGTCCACACGGTCTGCAGCTTGATCGCCGGATTGCTGATGTCCTTCAGCTCTGCCGGCTTGCGCAGGTTCTTTTTCGAGCAGCCGGCCAGCGCGATCGCGACGATCGCCAGGCCCACGACCGCCAGCGTACGGTTCCGTCCCTGCAGCATCGTGCTCATGCTTCCACCCTCGCACCGACTTCAAGTGCGGCCGTTCGCATGAGAGAGCCGGCTCCCGCACCCATTTGCGCTACGCGCAAGACACCGTGTCGCATGCTCATGCACCCAACCTCGACACTGACTGCAAGTGCGGCCGTTCGCATGAGAGAGCATGCTCCCGCACCCGTTTGCGCTGCGCGCAAAGCACCGTGTCGCATGCTCATGACGGCTCCGTTTCGCTGAGGTCGTCGAGCTTGCGCTGCAGCAGCTGGCGGCTCGGCTGATCTTCCGGCGTCGCGTCGTACGCCTTCTGGTAGTCGCTGCGCGCCGCCTTGCGGTCACCCTTGGCCAGCTTGATGTCGCCGGTCAGTTCATCGAACAGCGGTGCGAACGCTTCGCTCTTGTTGGCTTCGGCCAGCTTCAACGCATCGTCGAGCTTGCCCTGCTGCCAGAGGATGCGTGCGCTGCGCAGCGTCGCAACCTGCTGCAGCCCCTTGTCCTTGGCATGGTCGCGGACCCACTGCAGCGCCTTGGCGGCATCTTCGTAGTTGCCGGCCTGCTCGGCCTGCGCCGCAACGCGCAGTTCGGCGTCGGCGGCATACGGCGTGTCGGCGAACTCGGCCGTCAGCTTGTCGGCCAAGGGCTTGGCAACGTCGGTCTTGTTGGCGCTCAGCGCGTCCTTCAGCTCTTCATACATTTGCGAGGCGTCGGCGGCACGCTTTTCCTTGTGGTGCTGCCAACCCTCCCAGCCGAAGATCGCCGCCAGGCCGATGACGAGGCCGGCCACCAGCGCCAACCAGTTCTCCTTCCACCAGGCACGGAGCTGCTCTACCTGGGCTTCGTCGTCGTAATGCGTCGTCACGAAATGGGTACTCTTGAGGTTATTACTTCACAAGACCGGCGAGCAGCGCTGCCAGTTCCGGCCACGGGAGAATTTGCTGTGCCGAGGCGCCAGCGGCGTCGGCCCGCAGCGATTTTACTTGAACCGTCCGCGCTTCGACTTCCGTGTCGCCAAGGATCAGCGCCACAGCCGCACCGCTGCGGTTGGCACGCTTGAGCTGGGCGGCCAGTTTGCCGCCGTCAGCGTGCAGGACGATGCGCAAGCCCGGCACCATGTCGCGCAGCTGCTCGGCCAGCTTGCGGGCCTCGCGCTGCGCGGCCTCGCCCAGCCAGCAGAAATAGACGTCGGCAGCGCTGCTGTCGATCTCGACACCCAGCGCTTTCTGCAGCAGCAACAGGCGCTCGATGCCGCAGGCCCAGCCCACCGCCGGCGTCGCCGAACCGCCGAGCTGCTCGACGAGCCCGTCGTAGCGGCCGCCGGCCAGCACCGTGCCCTGCGCACCGAGCTGCGTCGTCGTCCACTCGAACACGGTGCTCGTGTAGTAGTCGATGCCGCGCACGAGGCGGTTGTTGAGGCGATACGCCAGGCCAAGATCGCTGAGTGCCTGCTGCAGGCCGTCAAAGTGCGCGCGCGCGGCATCGTCGAACGCGTCCTGGATGCTCGGCGCGTCGGCCAGCAGTGCCTGCGTGGTTTCCGACTTCGAGTCGAGCACGCGCAGCGGGTTGCTGCGCACACGGCGCTGCGAATCGGCGTCCAGCGATGATTCGTGCCGCAACAGAAATTCGAGCAGCGCCTCGCGGTAACGCTTGCGCACCTCGCTGCCGCCCAGCGAATTCAGCTCCAGCGTCACGTCGGTCAGGCCCAGACGCTTGAGCAGGCGCGCCGACAGCGCAATGACCTCGGCATCGATGTCCGGCCCGGTCATGCCGTAGGCCTCGACGCCGAACTGATGGAACTGCCGATAGCGGCCGGCCTGCGGCCGCTCGTGACGGAACATCGGCCCGGCGTACCACAGCCGCTGCTGCTGGTTGTGCAGTAGACCATGCTCGAGGCCGGCGCGCACGCATGATGCCGTGCCTTCCGGACGCAGCGTCAGGCTGTCGCCCTCGCGGTCGGTGAAGGTGAACATCTCCTTCTCGACAATGTCCGTGACCTCGCCGATCGAGCGCTTGAACAGGCCCGTATGCTCGAGCAGCGGCAGCTTGATCTCGCCATAGCCATAGGCGGCGAAGACCTCGCCGGCAATACGGTAGAGCTGTTGCCAGGCCGCGGAATCGGCAGGCAGCACATCATTGAATCCGCGAACGGACTGGAACAGATTGGCCATCTTCTTATAGGTCAGGACGCCTGTTCGGGCGTCTTCTCGGTGTCTGCGGCGCTCGCGGCGCGAGCCGCCTTGCGCTCGGCAAGCTTCTCGCGCACCAGCTTTTCCAGCACGTCGACGAGCTCGGCATTATGCGCCTTGTGCTGAATCTTGCCGTCGACGAAGATCGAATTGGGGTAACCGCCTGCCACACCGATCGCCGCTTCGCGCGCTTCGCCAGGGCCGTTGACGACACAGCCGATCACCGCCAGATCCAGGGCTTCGTCGATTTCGTCGAGGCGCGACTCCAGCTCGGTCACCGCCTTGATGACGTCGAAGTTCTGCCGCGAGCACGACGGGCACGCGACCAGATTGATGCCGCGCGAGCGCAGGTGCAGGCACTTGAGCATGTCCCAGCCGACCTTGACCTCCTCGACCGGGTCGGCCGCCAGCGACACGCGAATGGTGTCGCCGATACCGTCGGCGAGCAGCATGCCGAGGCCGATCGCGCTCTTCACGCTGCCGGCACGCAGACCACCGGCCTCGGTAATGCCCAGATGCAGGGGCTGGTCGATCAGCGCCGCCAGCTTGCGGTACGCAAAGACCGTCAGAAAGATTTCGCTGGCTTTCAGTGAGACCTTGAAGTCTTCGAAGTTGTGGCGCTTGAGGATCTCGATGTGGCGCAGCGCCGACTCGACCAGCGCATCGGCATTCGGCTCGCCGTACTTCTCCTGCAGCTCGGCTTCCAGACTGCCGGCGTTGACGCCGATGCGAATCGGAATGCCATGATGCTTGGCGCAGGCGACGACTTCGGAGACCTTCTTGTCGGAGCCGATATTGCCCGGATTGATGCGCAGGCAGTCGGCACCGGCCTCGGCCGCCGCCAGACCGCACTTGTAGTTGAAGTGAATGTCGGCCACCAGCGGCACGTAACCGACTTCCTTCTTGATCTTGCCGAAAGCCTCGGCCGCCGCCAGCGTCGGCACCGACACCCGAACGATATCGGCGCCCGCCTTCACCGCCGCGCGAATCTGCGCGACGGTCGCTGCGACGTCCTCGGTGTCGGTGTTGGTCATCGTCTGCACCGAGATCGGCGCACCACCGCCGACCGCGACGCGGCCGACACGGATCTGGCGCGAAACGCGCCGAACGATCTCGTGATGACTGGTCATCGCCATGAGGCTTCCCCTGCGCGAGGCGCGCTTACTGCCCGATCGGCTGTGCGCCGGGCAACTGGAAATGAGCGGTGCCGCTGTCGCGTGTCAGCGACTGCATATCGACCGACTTGCCGTCGTAATCGATGCGGACGCCCGGCGCATTGCCGATCAGCAGATCGAAGGGCGCGCTACCGGCCAGCGTGTGCGTCTCGCCGGCGCCGATCGTACCGGACAACAGCGTGCGGCCGGTGGCGTCCTTGATCCGCACCCACGACGCCTGCGTGAAGCGCAGCGCCAGCGACCCGTTGCCGGCGGGCGGCGGCGTGTCGCTAGCCGCAGCGGGCGTCGGCGCGGCGGTCGTTGGCGCGACGTCCGGCGTCGCGGCATCGGCGGGTGCGCTGCTGCTTCCGGCGGCCGCATCGGCCGGCGTGCGGGTCGCCGCATCGGCAGCCGCAGGCGCATCGGCACTTGGCGACGGCGCATTGCCGTCGGTCGCCGCGAACGGCGCCAGTGGTGCGGCGCTGCCACTGGCCGAGGCCGGCGGCGGTGGCGCCTCGCCGTGCGTCGACGGCGCGCCGCTGTCCGGCAACGACAGCGATTGCGGCAAGGCTCCGGTCGTGGTGCCACGCAGCCACCAGATGAAGCCGCAGACCACGATCGCGACCAGCACCAGCAGCACGCCCATCGTCATCGGCAGCCGGCTGTTCGACCCGAGGTCGGTGCCCGACGCCAGGCGCAGCTTGGCCGGCGCCTGCGGCACGCGCTGCGCCACCCGCGAGGCGTACTCGTCGAGCATCGCCTTTTCGTCGATGCCGAGCACCTTGGCGCACTTGCGGTAATAGCCACGAACGTAGACCGGCTCGAGTAACGCACCGAAGTCGTCCCGCTCCAGTGCCTCGACGGTGGTGCGTGCCAGCTTGGTGTGCGCGGCCAGATCGTCGACCGACAGGTGCTGCGCCTGGCGCGCCTCGCGAATCATCGTGCCCGGGCTGACCGGCCCTGACGGTGCGGCAGCGGCATCAGGGGCGGCTTCGTTTTCTGGTGTCTCAGTCATCATGGCTGCCAATCGGCAAACTGTTCGGCTTCTTTCGATTCAGGGAAGTCGCGGACGATGCGCTGCGCATAGCTGCGCGCACCATCCTTGTCTCCGAGTGCGAACTCGGTGCGTGCGGCGACGCCGAGCAGCTCTGGCGTCGCACTGATGCTCAAATCGTAACGCTGCAAGAAGGCGCGCGCGCGCAGAAAATCCTGCTGCTCGTAACTCAGTAGCGCCATCTGTGCCAGTGCCGGCCGGTAGCTCGCGCGCAGCTGCAGGGCCTTGCGGAAATCGCGCTCGGCCTCGTCGGTGCTCTTGGGCTTGATGCAAACCCCGGCGTTGGTCCACGCCTCCTCGGGCGTCAGATAGCGCGGATCGCGGACCACCTGCTTGAAATAACGCTGCGCCTCGTCACGCTTGCCGCGCTTGCAAAGGAACACGCCGAAGTTGTTCTTCAGCGTCGAATCGGAACCGTCGAGCGACAGCGCGCGCCGGTATTCCTTTTCGGCGGCATCCATCTCGCCGCGCGTCTGGTAAATCACCGCCAGCGCCGAATGCGCCGGCCCATAGCTGCTCTGCGCCTTGACCGCCGCCTGCAGCTTCTCGATCGCCACTTCGTACTGCCCTTCGCGGGCATAGTTGACGCCGAGCTGGGTGTTGATCTGCGCCAGCCGCAGCTTTTCCGAGCGTTCGGCCGGGGTCGCGCAGCCGGCGAGTGCCAGCAGCGCCGTCAGGACCGCGACCGTCGCGAACCTCACTGCACCGTCACCGGCACGCCGCGCAAACGGTTCTTCTGCTTCGACTGCACTTTGCCGACCGGCTGCCCACAGGAAGACGCGAGCGCCCGAGCAGGGGCCCCGCGCAGCGGGGATGCGACCAGCGAGCGGCTTGGCGGCCTGCGAATCACTGCACCACCACCGGCACGCCGCGCAGACGGTTCTTCTGCTTCGACTGCACCTTGCCGACCAGCTGCCCGCAGGCCGCGTCGATGTCGTCACCGCGCGTGCGGCGCGTGGTCGCGAAGACACCGCGATCGCGCAGGATCTTCGAAAACGCGGCGATGACCTCGGTCTTCGAGCGCTGATATGGCGCGCCCGGGAACGGATTGAACGGAATCAGATTGACCTTGGCCGACATGCCACCCAGCAGCTTCGCCAGCTGGCGCGCGTGCTCGGGCTTGTCGTTGATGCCGTCGAGCATCACGTACTCGTAGACGATGTGCGCCTTGCGGTCCTTGTTCGCCGTGTAGCGGCGACAGGCTTCGAGCAGTTCCGCGATCGGGTACTTGCGATTGATCGGCACCAGCTCGTTACGCAATGCGTCGTTGGGCGCATGCAGCGACACCGCCAGCGCGGTGTCGACGTCGTCGCGCAAACGGTCCATGAACGGCACCAGGCCGGACGTCGAGACCGTCACGCGGCGCTTCGACAAACCGAAACCAAAGTCGTCGAGCAAAATGCGAATCGCCGCCAGCACCGCGCTGTAATTGGCCAGCGGCTCGCCCATGCCCATGAAGACAATGTTCGAGATGATGCGTTCGTTCTGGAAGTCGCCGCCCAGCGTACGCGCCGCAAACCAGACCTGGGCGATGATTTCCGCCGCCGTCATGTTGCGGTTCAAGCCCTGTTGCGCCGTCGAGCAGAACGAGCAGTCCATCGCGCAACCGACCTGCGACGAGATGCACAGCGTGCCGCGATTGTCTTCCGGGATGTAGACGGTCTCGATGGCGTTGCCGCCGTCGAGTCGCAATACCCACTTGCGCGTGCCGTCCACCGAGACCTGCTCGGTGACCAGCTCCGGCGTACGGATGACGAAATGCTCGGCGAGCCTGGCGCGCAGGTCCTTGCCGATGTTCGTCATCTCGTCGAACGAATCCTTGCCGCGCCGATAAATCCACAGCATGACCTGATCGGCGCGGTACGGCTTCTCGCCCATTTCCGCGAACCGCTCGCGCAGCTGCGCCCGGTCGAGGCCGAACAGATTGATCGGCTTGACGGGTGGCTTGCTGGCGGCGGTCGCGGTCATGGCGAGACGATGCGTGCCCTCAGCGGGTGCGCGGGCAGATTTCCGTCGCGCGGAAGAAGTAGGCGATCTCGTTCTTCGCGTTGTCGAGGCTGTCCGAGCCGTGCGCGGCGTTCTCGTCGATGGAGTCGGCGAAATCGGCGCGGATCGTGCCGGCGGTGGCCTTCTTCGGGTCGGTGGCGCCCATCACGTCACGGTAGGTGGCGACGGCGTTCTCGCCTTCGAGCACCATGACCATGACCGGACCGCTGATCATGAACTTGACGAGGTCGCCGAAGAACGGGCGCTCGGAATGCACGGCATAGAAGCCTTCGGCTTCACCCTGCGTCAGATGCGTCATGCGGGCCGCCACGACCTGGAGGCCGGCGCTCTCGATGCGCGCAATGATCTGACCGATCGCATTCTTGCCGACGGCATCCGGCTTGAGGATCGAGAGGGTACGTTCAACGGCCACGTGAAACTCCTTGAAAACTGTAGGGGAAATAGCAAAAGGGCCATACGAGGCCCCGTCAGGTTTACTGAGAAATCAATAAATTATAGCCGGCGCTGCTGCAGCGCGGCAATGAAAGACAGCGAGCGGTCGGCTTGTCGCCCGACACCGAGGGGCAGCGCAAGCCGCAGCCGATGAAGCCGCCGAACTGCAAAGCACGACTTGTCCCGCCAATACACAGCGAGCGCCGGCTTCCAGCCCCCACCGAACCGCTCATATGTGGAGCCCCCACCACGCCGTTCATGCCGAGTGCCGCCGAAGGCGGTGTATCGAGGCGCGCACATGCCCGCACCTTCAGAGCCCTCTCGATACCGATCGCTACGCGATCACTCGGGGCGAACGGCAGGTAATGCTTGTGAAGCCTCCCACCGTCCCGCTCATGCCGAGTGCCGCCAAAGGCGGTGCATCGAAGCACGCACACACCCGCACCTTCAGAGCCCTCTCGATACCGATCGCTACGCGATCACTCGGGGCGAACGGCGGGTGATGCTTGTGGAGCCTTCCACCGTCCCGCTCATACCGAATGCCGCCGAAGGCGGCGTATCGAGGCACGCACATGCCCGCAACTTCAGAGTCCTCGATACCGATCGCTGCGCGATCACTCGGGGCGAACGGCGGGTGATGCTTGTGGAGCCTTCCACCGTCCCGCTCATGCCGAATGCCGCCGAAGGCGGCGTATCGAGGCACGCACATGCCCGCAACTTCAGAGTCCCCTCGATACGACCGCTACGCGATCACTCGGGACGAACGGCAGGTAATGCTTGTGGAGCCCCCACCATTCCGCTCATGCCGAGTGCCGCCGAAGGCGGTGTATCGAGGCACGCACGCGCCCGCCCACTGCGCGAAAACGCCTGACCGCCTCAGACCGCGAAGCTTTCTCCGCAACCGCACTGCGCGGTGACGTTCGGATTCAGGAACTTGAACGACTCGTTGAGGCCTTGCTTCTGGAAGTCCAGCGTCATGCCTTCCAGCATCGGCAGGTGATCCGGCCGCACGACCAGCTTGGAGCCATGCTGCTCGAACACCACATCGTCGGAGCCGATTTCGTCGGCGTAATCCATCGTGTAGGCATAGCCGGAACAGCCGGACTTGCGCACGCCGACACGCAGGCCCAGGCCGCTGCCACGCTTTTCGATCTGCTGGTTGATGCGCCGGGCGGCGCTCTCGGTCAACTGAATGCTCATGACGTCTTGCTCACATCTGACGGCGGGATCTGCTGCGCAAGAGCGCGCAGGCTGTCTTCGCCCATAAGGGCACAATGGAGTTTGTCCTCCGGAATTTCAAGGACTTCACGGATCTCCGACGCCTCGATCCGCGACCACTCGACGAACGGCCGGCGCTCGATCTGCTCAGCCAGCCATTCGCCGACCGCGATCGTCACCGGGCAACCGTAGGCCTGGAACCGCGCTTGGCCCGTGCCGGGCGCAAGCTGCAGACGCAGCATGGTCCGCGCCGCCGCGCTGCCCGCCTGCGCCTCGACCACCCCGATCGCATCGGCCGGCAGCCGGCCGGCGTGGCGCGGCGCGCGAAACCGCTGCCAGACCGGCGCTGGATAGCCGAACACGTTGACGGTGGGCTCGGCGATCATGCGGCGGCGTCCCACAGCGGCGACCAGGCGCGCAGACGCGTGACCGCCTCGACGACCTGCGCGGCGGCGGCGTCGACCTGCGCCGACGTCGTGAAGCGCCCCATCGACAGGCGCAGCGACGAGCCGGCCAACTCGTCGTCGCGGCCCAGCGCACGCAGCACGTACGACGGCTCGCGCGTCGCCGACGAGCACGCTGACCCGCTCGACACCATCAGCGCCGGCAACATCGCGCGCAGCGACTCGCCCTCGGCACCGTCGAAGCTGACGTTGAGTATCCCCGGCACGCCCGCTTCAGCCGGGCTGTTGCGATAAATGCGCGGCAGCACCTGCAGCGCCGTCCACAGCCGCTCGCGCAGCGCGAGCAGGCGGTGCGCCTCGTCGGCCATGGCTTCACCCGCCAGACGGAAGGCCATGCCACAGCCGACGATCTGCTGCGTCGCCAGCGTGCCGGAACGCATGCCCTGCTCGTGTCCGCCACCATGGATTTGCGGCGCCAGCCGCGCGCGCGGCCGCTTGCGCACGAACAGCGCGCCAATGCCTTTCGGCCCGTAGAGCTTGTGGCCGGATACCGACAGCAGATCGATCGGCGTCTGCGCCAGGTCGATGGCCAGCTTGCCGGCCGCCTGCACCGCGTCGACATGAAACAGCACGCCGCGCTCGCGCAGCTGCGACGCCAGGGCAGCCACCGGGTTGATCGCGCCGGTTTCGTTGTTGACCCACATCAGCGACACCATCGCCGTTTCCGGACGCAGCGCCGCCAACACCTGCTCGGCCGCGATCAGTCCGTCGGCCTGCGGCGTCAGGTAGGTCACGCGCAGACCCTGCGTCTCCAGATAGCGGCAGGTATCCAGCACCGCCTTGTGTTCGATGCGGCTGGTGACGAGGTGCGCACCTTGCAGCCCACGGAATTCCAGCGCGCCCTTGATCGCCAGATTGTTCGACTCCGTCGCGCCGGAGGTCCAGACGATTTCGTCGGGGCCGCAGCCGAGCAACGCCGCGACCTCGGTGCGCGCCTGCTCGACCGCCGCCCGCGCCGAGCGGCCCATCGCGTGATCGGATGCGGGATTGCCGAAATGCGTCTCCGCATCGAGCCACGGCAGCATGGCATCGCGCACCCGCGGATCGAGCGGCGTGGTCGCCGCGTAATCGAGATAGATCATGGCTGCATGGCCGGCATCGCCGCTTGCGTGATCGCCGCCAGCGCGGCCAGAAACTGCTCGACCTCGGCAGCGCTGTTGTCCTTGCCGAAACTGACGCGGACCGCGCCGTCGGCGACCTCGTAGGCGATGCCCATGCCGAGCAGTACATGACTGGGCTCGCCCTTGCCGCTCGAACAGGCCGAGCCACTCGACACCGCGAAACCCTTGCGGTCGAGCTGCATCAGCAGCGCCTCGCCGTGATAGCCGGCGACGGCGAACTGCACCGTGTTCGGTGCCTTCGGCGCGCCATCGGCAAAGATCTGCACACCCGGCAGGCTGCGCAAGCCCGACTCCAACTGCTCACGCAAGGATTGCGTGTGGGCGGCGCGCGCATCCAGCTCTTGCAGCGCCAGTTCCGCCGCAGCGCCGAAGCCGACGATGGACGCGACGTTTTCGGTGCCACCGCGCAGGCCGCGTTCCTGCACCCCGCCGTGATGCAGCGGCGCCAGCTCGACATCAGCCCGCACGATCAGCGCGCCGATGCCTTTCGGGCCATAGATCTTGTGACTGGACACACTCATCAAATCGGCACGCAGCGCCGTGAAATCGAGCGGAATCTTGCCCAACGCCTGCACGGCGTCGACGTGCAACCAGCCGCCGGCGGCATGCACCGGATCGACCGCGCGCGCGACGTCCTGAATCACGCCGGTTTCGTTGTTGACGCGCATCAGCGAGACCAGGCGCACCGGCCCGGCCGCGAGCTGGCGCTCAAAGCGCGGCCCATCGATCAAGCCGTCGCGGCCGATGGCGACCGTCTCCACACCCCAGCCGCGCGCGCGCAGCGCCTCGGCCGTCTCCAGTACCGCCGGATGCTCGGTCGCGCCGTACAGCACCCGCGTCGGCAGCGCGCCCTCGGTCACGCCCTTCAGCGCCAGGTTGTCGGACTCGGTGCCGCCGGACGTCCAGATGATCTCGCGCGACTGGCAGCCGGCCAGCATCGCCAGCTGCTCCCGCGCCCGCTCCACCGCATCGCGCGCCGCGCGCCCGAAGCGATGCAAGGACGAGGCATTGCCGTACGGCCCGGACAAATACGGCAGCATCGCCTCGAGCACCCGCGGATCAAGGCGCGTGGTGGCGTTGTTGTCGAAGTAGACCGGCATGCGTGGGCTCGAAATGAAAGCCCCGGTATTTTACGCGCGAGCGCGACGGTCGTTCAGAGAAGGAAGGCAGCCGCCGACGCGACGCCAGGCCTCAATATGCAGGAGCCTGATGCCAAGCCCAGGCGTCACCGACAATTTGGCGGATATCCGCACGTTGTGGCTTCCAACCGAGGACCCGGCGCGCCTTTTCGCTGCTGGCGACGAGGATGGCGGGATCGCCGGCGCGACGCGGGCCATATGGGATGGCCAATGGGCGACCAATAATCGCCTCCGCGGCGTTGAGGACCTCGAGCACGGTGTAGCCGGCGCCATTGCCCAGGTTGAACCGGTGGAACCCCGGCTGCGCCGAGATGTAATCCAACGCGTGAAGATGTGCGTCCGCCAGATCGCAGACATGCACATAATCGCGGATGCAGGTGCCATCACGCGTCTTGTAATCGTTGCCAAACACGCGCACTTCGATCGATTCGCCCGCCGCACGGCGCAGGATCTTGGGAATCAGGTGCGTCTCTGGCGAATGTGATTCGCCGATCACGCCGGACGAGCACGCCCCCGCGGCGTTGAAATAGCGAAGTGCCGTAGCCTTGAGGCCATAGGCGCGCGCCGCATCGTCGAGAATCAATTCAACCGCAAGTTTCGAGTTGCCATACGGGTTGATGGGTGTGCAACTGTGCGCCTCGTCAATGAGATCGCGCTCTGGCTCCCCAAAAACCGCAGCGGTGGACGAGAACACAAAGCGATCGATGCCAACGTCCTTCATTGCCTGCAGTAAATGCAGCGTCGCAATGACGTTGTTCTCGTAGTAACGATACGGATCCTTCATTGACTCGCCAACCAATGAACTGGCCGCGAAATGCATCACCGCATCGATCTGGTAACGCTTCAGCGCATCTTTCACAACGGCCGTATCGCCCAGCGACGCCTGGACCAATTCGCCCCACTGCACGGCCGCGCGATGGCCAGTGGACAAATTATCGAGCACCACGACTCGATGGCCTGCTTCTGCAAGCCGCTTGCACATATGAGAGCCGATGTAGCCCGCCCCACCGGCAACCAGAACATTCACTAAGCGATTCCTCGTTGCTGCACGATCCTGCTTGATTTCATGCAAGTAACACGCCGCGGCGCCGCGCCTGCATGGTCAAGCTCCGGAACGATAGTACCCGATCGAAACACCCCGACCTCGTCACTCATTCGCCTGATCTGGCGGCAGCGGCACGCGACGCTGCTTGGGCTTTTCCACCGACGTCAGGATGCCGCGCAGGATGTTCAGCTCGTTGCGATCAGGCCCGGCGCGGTTGAACAGCTGGCGCAGGCGGCGCATCAGCATGCGCGGGTTGGCCGGATCGAGAAAGCCAGTCGACAGCAGAATGCGTTCGAGGTGCGCGTAGAAATGCTCCAGCTCCTCGGCGCCCGGCGGCTCGTAGCCCGGCAGATTCTGCTTGGTCGCGACGGCCGGCACCTCCGGCAACGCCGCCTTGCGCAACTCGTAGGCCAGCACCTGCACCGCCTGCGAGAGGTTCAAGGAGCTATAGCCCGGATTGGCCGGAATCATGGTCACGGCATGGCACAGGTCCAGCTCCTCGTTGGTCAGGCCCGTGCGCTCGCAGCCGAACACCACCGCCACCTTGGCGGTGGCTGCGGTCGACACCGCACGCGACGCCGCGTCCCAGGGACGCAAGGGCTCATCGCCGAGGTGCCGCGGACGCGCCGAGCTGCCGACGACCCAGCCGCAGCCCTCGACCGCCTCGGCCAGGGTTTCGACGACGCGGGCCTGCGCGATGACGGGTTCGGCGTGCGCCGCGGTCATCCGCGCCTGTGGATGCGGAAAGCGCTCCGGCCGCACCAGCACCAGCTCGGCGAGGCCCATGGTCAGCATCGCGCGGGCGGTCGAGCCGATATTGCCCGGATGCTGGGTCTTGACCAGCACGATGCGGATATTGGCGAGCGCGGGGGTGGCAGGATCGATCATGGTCGGCAGCTTTCGAATAAGGAAGCGGCGCCTCCGGCACACGCCCGAGGCCCCGAAAGGCGGCCGCCATTGTCCCTGCGGGCGCCGGGGCGTCAAGCCGTCGAAGCGTCGGCAAGGCCGGTGCCACGGTCGAGCGTGGCCCGATTGCCCAGCGGAGCGACGTGCTTTGACTCCCCTCGCGCAAGCGGTTGGAGGGGAAGTGGGCGTCGGAAAGCGTCACTTGTTCTTCCAGCAGCGTCCGGAGCGTCACGCACCCCACCTCACCCAACCCTCTCCGCCCCGCTGGCGGAGAGGGCTTTAGATGGTGCCGTGGGCACGAATGTGTTTTTACTCCCCTCCGCCCGCTTGCGGGGGGAGCGGCTGGGCGAGGTGGGCGCCGGAAAGCGTCGCCCTTCCTTTCAGCCGCATCCGGAGCGTCATGCACCCACCTCACCCAACCCTCTCCGCCCCACTGGCGGAGAGGGCTTCAGATGGCGCCGCGGGCGCGAATGTGTTTTTGCTCCTCTCCACCCGCGTGCAGGGGAGAGGCTGGGCGAGGTGGGCGCCGGAAAGCATCGCCCTTCCTTCCAGCCGCACCCGGAGCATCACGCACCCCACCTCACCCAACCCTCTCCGCCCCGCTGGCGGAGAGGGCTTTAGATGGTGCCGTGGGCACGAATGTGTTTTTACTCCCCTCCGCCCGCTTGCGGGGGGAGGGGCTGGGGGAGGTGGGCGCCGGAAGGCAGCGCCATGCTGCGCAGTAGCATCAGATGCGCCGGCATCCACCGGCGGCGTCCCGTGCAGGGCCGACGCTCTGTTATCCTATGCGTCTCCCTCCCCGTTTCTTTAAGTCCCGGCCCGTCATGCACCCGCTGGTCAATATCGCCGTTTCAGCCGCCCGCTCGGCCGGCAATTTCATCATGCGCCACTACGAGCGCACGGATCTGCTGAAGATCGAGCGCAAGGCGAAGAACGACTTCGTCACGCAGGTCGATCGCGGCGCGGAGCAGGAAATCATCCGCCTGATCCGCAAGGCCTATCCGCAGCACGCCATCCTCGCCGAGGAAAGCGGGCCGGACGGTGAAAACGAGGTGATGTGGATCATTGATCCGCTCGACGGCACAACCAACTTCCTGCACAGCATTCCGCACTTCGCCGTGTCGATCGGCATTCAGGTGCGCGGCAAGCTTGAGCACGGCGTGATCTACGCCCCCTGCACGCAAGACTTGTATGTCGCCTCCAACGGCTCGGGCGCCACCCTGAACAATCGCCGCATTCGCGTCAGCCAGAACAAGGACATGGAGCAGGCGCTGATCGGCACCGGCGTGCCGCTGCGCGAGGAATTCCTCGACCGTTACACACCGATGCTGCGCAACATCGCCGCCAACACCGCCGGCGTGCGCCGCGCCGGCTCGGCAGCGCTGGACCTGGCCTACGTGGCCGCCGGCCGGCTCGACGGCTTCTGGGAGTTCAATCTCAAGCCCTGGGACATGGCCGCCGGCGTGGTCATGGTCCGCGAGGCGGGCGGCATCGTTCGCGCACTGGACGGCAGCGACGACCCTCTTCCCGACGGTCACGTCCTCGCGACGACGATCAAGCTCGACAGCGATTTGCGCGCATTGCTGCGTTAGGCGCAGGCATTCCGGCGGCAGCAAGGGTGACGACGAAGTCCGCTCACTGCCGCACCAAAACCCGCTTCCATCAGCAACGCAGAAGGCAAAAGGCTGCGAATCCTCTCCCTCCGTACGGCGGCGCTCTCGGGCCAGAGTGATGTGCGCCGCTCGTCGCGACGCAGCTGCAAGGCATAGTGCCGCCTTCCGGCACCCACCTCCCCCAGCCCCTCCCCCCGCACGCGGGCGGAGGGGAGTTGGATCGCCGCGCGACGAAGCAGCAGAAGCCATCGATCCGACGCTCCGTGCGCACCATCTCGAAAAGCCTGCTCCATCAGCGAGACAGAACAGACATTCCGTCACGCGCGGAAGCCGCAGATCCCACAAAGCCCTCTCCGCCAGCGGGGCGGAGAGGGTTGGGTGAGGTGGGGTTCTAGCTCGCCGCAGTGCAGCTGCAGCGCGACGCTGCCTTCCTGCACCCCCTCCCCCCACAAGTGGGCGGAGGGGAGTTGGATTGCCGCGTGCCGAAGCAGAAGCCATCGATCCGACGCTCGTACGCACCACCCCGAAAAGCCCGCTCCACCAGCGAGACAGAGCAGACGTTCCGTCACGTGCGGAAGCTGCAGATGCCACAAAGCCCTCTCCGCCAGCGGGGCGGAGAGGGTTTGGGTGAGGTGGGGATGCGTGACGCACGAGCGCCGCTGGATGACACGCGGACTGTCATAAAAATGTAAAAATATCCCTTTGCCATGCGCCCGCTTTCCGACGCACAGGACTCTTCATGCTTGGCCGTCTGATGCCCCGCGAGGGGAAGTTCTTCGATCTCTTCAATGCGCACGCTGAGCAGATCGTGCTGGGCGCCGAGCACCTGCTCGGACTCATGCGGACGCTGGGCCGCGACGCTGACCGGTCACAGGCACATGCGGCAGAGATCGATGCGATCGAGGACCGCGCCGACAAGATCACGCATCAAACCGTCGCGCTGCTGCATTCGACGTTCATCACACCGCTGGACCGCGACGAGATTCACCAGCTGATCTCACGCCTCGATGATGTCATCGACATGATCCAGGCCGCGGCGCAGATGATCGACACCTACGACCTGCGCGACAGCACGCCGGAAGCCGTGCGCTTCGCCGAGATCATCCTCGACTCGGCGCGCAAGGTTGCCGAGGCGGTCGCGCTGCTCTCGGATATGGACAACAGCCGCAAGATCATGGTCGCCACGCGTGACATCGGCACCCTGGAAGCCGACGCCGATCAGGTCTTGCGCGAGTCGCTGTCGAAGATATTCCGCACCGAGCCCGACGTCCGTCAGCTGATCAAGCTCAAGGATCTGTACGAATCGCTGGAGATGGTCACCGACCACTGCGACGACGTCGGCAACATGCTCGAATCGATCGTGCTCGAAAACGCTTGAGGTCCGCGGCATGGACCACGTGACACTGCACGTCATTCTGTTTCTGATCCTGCTGGCGCTGGCCTTCGATTTCATCAACGGCTTTCATGACGCCGCCAACTCGATCGCCACCGTCGTCTCCACCGGCGTGCTCAAACCGCAGATCGCCGTCGTCTTCGCCGCGGCGTTCAACTTCCTCGCCTACTTCATCTTCCCGCTGAAAGTCGCGGCCACGATCGGCAAAGGCACGATAGACCCCAGCATCATTGATCACTATGTGATCTTCGGCGCGCTGGCGGGCGCCATCGCCTGGAACCTCATCACCTGGTACTTCGGCCTGCCCTCGAGCTCGTCGCACGCACTGATCGGCGGCCTGGTCGGCGCCGGCCTGTGCAAAGGCGGCTTTCACTCGCTGATCTGGTCGGGCCTGCTGAAGACGATCGCCTTCATCGTCATCTCGCCCCTGCTGGGCTTCGTGCTCGGCTCCATCCTCACACTGGCCGTGAGCTGGATGTTCTTTCACTCCACGCAGCGCCGCGTCGACAAGCTGTTCCGGCGCCTGCAGCTGCTTTCCGCCTCACTCTACAGCCTTGGCCACGGCGGCAATGACGCGCAGAAGACCGCCGGCATCATCTGGATGCTGCTGATCGCCACGACCGCGCAGGACCCCACCATTCTTCCGCACTGGATGCATGCTCATCCCGACCACCTCCCCGGCTGGATCGTCGCGGCCTGCTACATCACGATCGGCACCGGCACCATGTTCGGCGGCTGGCGCATCGTCAAAACCATGGGCCAGAAAATCACCAAACTCAAGCCCATCGGCGGCTTCTGCGCCGAAGTCGGCGGCGCCACAACGCTGTTCATCGCGTCCGGCTTCGGCATCCCGGTGTCGACCACGCACACCATCACCGGTGCCATCATGGGCGTCGGCGCCACGCGCCGCTTCTCCGCAGTGCGCTGGGGCGTCGCCGGCTCCATCGTCTGGGCCTGGGCGCTGACCATCCCGGCCGCCGCGATCATCTCGGCGATCGCCTGGAAAATCGGGCGTTGGATCTTGTAGGCACGACGGTCGCGGTCTCGTTTCTTCTTTTACTGCGGAGCATGTACTGCGGAGCATGCAGAGGCGGTGACAGCAACGCCTGGCAGATACTTTCCGGCGCCCACCTGCCCCAGCCCCTCCCACCCCGCACGCGGGCGGAGGGAAGTGGGATTGACGCATGCCGAAGCGGAAGCGGCCGATTCAACGCTCCGTGCACACCACCTCGAAAAGCCTGCTCCACCAGCAAGACACAGACGTTCCGTCACGTGCGGAAGCTGCAGATCCCACAAAGCCCTCTCCGCCAGCGGGGCGGAGAGGGTTGGGTGAGGTGGGGTGCCTGCTCGCCGCAGTACAGCTGCGGAGCACGGCGCGGCCTTCCGGCACCCACCTCCCCCAGCCCCTCCCCCCGCACGCGGGCGGAGGGGAGTTAGGCCCGTGAGGACCGAGACGAGAGCCAGCAACTCCGATTTCGGGGCGCCGTCGAAAAGCCCTCTCCGCCAGCGGGGCGGAGAGGGTTGGGTGAGGTGGGGTGCCCGCTCGCCGCGGTACAGCTGCAGAGCACAGCGCCACCTTCCAGCGCCCACCTCCCCCAGCCCCTCCCCCCGCACGCGGGCGGAGGGGAGAAAAGCGCACGCGCAACTGTCGCCGCACCCTCACCCCTCACCTCTGCCTGCGGAATTTTTTATTGATCCGGAAACAGCCCCGGCAACCAGCGCGCCGCAAGCCGGGCAGGAAACGCCAGATGCAGGGGCGCACGGGTTGAAGTCGCTATCAGCACGCCTGCATCCAGCAAGGCCGACGTGATCCGGCGGGCCTGCCGATCACCAGTGCCCAGAACCTTGAGGACATCCGCGCGCGGCAGTTCCCCGCGATACAGCACCGCATCGAGCACCGCGTCCGCACGCGGAGGCAAGCTCCCTAGCCGGATTTCTTCCTCGGCCCAGATCAGGATGCGGTGGCGTAAACGCTCAGGCTGGATCAGCGATTCCATGAAATCGATCTGGTCGATGCAGGTTTCCAAAAAGAACACGGCAAACTCGGCCAGACGCGACTCACTGAGATTGCCGCGCCCGTCATAGTCGCCGTGGCGTGGCTCGTCACAGGCGGCCAAATGGGCTTTATAGGCTTGCTCCCGCCGGGCAAGCCCGCGTGCCACCGACCAGATGCCGCCGGTATTCATCGCCTCGTGCAGGATGGCGTACGACATCAGACGCGCGACGCGGCCGTTCCCGTCCAGAAACGGATGCATCCACAGCAGGCGATGATGCGCGGTCGCCGCCGCAATGATCGTGTCCACCTTGCCTAGCCTGGCGTAGCCCTCCTCAAAGCGCCGCATGAAACGGGGCAAGGCGCCGGGGCTGACAGGGATATGCTGCCCCACGGCCACGTCACGATGGCGCAGGCAACCCGGCATCACGCGGATGCGTTCACCAGTGTCCGGATTCTCGACCCACAGCAGTTCGTCCGGCAGACGTTCGCAGAAGCGTCGGTGCATCGCGAGAATCGCGGCTTCGGATGTGGCCGGGCCGGGCAAACCGCCTTCGTCGATCCACTGCTGCACTTCGATATGCGCCCTGGCCTCCATCTGGAGATCACGCTTTTTCGGGTCGCGGCTGTAGTCCTCATTGAGAGCACGCTCGATGTCGACCGGATGTGTATCGTGGCCTTCGATCAGATTGCTGTAATAGCAGTTCATCGCGCGCACCATCGCAGCCAGCGCCCGCGTCATCTGCGGCGGCAGGCTGCGGCTCAGTCCGGTCGATTTCTCCACCAGCTCAACGGCGAGGTCGGCCAGCCGCGATCGATGCGCGGAACTCGCCCGGATCAGCAGCGGCTCCATCGCCGTCGGCATTTCACCGCGGTCAACAGGCGCATCTATGTCCGCTTCCATGTCCGATTTTTCTTCGCTCATGTTCCATTATTATCATGTAATTATTGTATTTACGAGCAAATTTATAGCCTCCTCACGCCCGCTTTCATGGCCGGATCAGACAAGTGCGCCATCAACCCAGTCAGAAGATGTGCCCTCTCCGCCAGCCGGGGGCGGAGAAGATTGGGTGAGGCGGGATACCAGCTCGCCGCCGTGCAGCTGCAGAGCGCGGCGCGGCCTTCCAGCCCCCACCTCCCCCAGCCCCTCCCCCCACAAGCGGGCGGAGGGGAGCCGGACCGGCCAGGGCCGAGGCGAAAGCCCCCGATCCGCAGCCCGGCGCGCAGCACCGCGAAAGCCCTCTCCGCCGGCGGGGCGGAGAGGGTTGGGTGAGGTGAGGTGCCCGCTCGCCGCGGTACATTTGCCGCGCACAAAGCTGCCTTCAGAGCGCAGCGTGAACACCCGGGCGACAACTTACCTTGATATGCACCGTTGATACGGCCCCGTCACTTCCCATGAGCAGCGCAAACAAAAAGCGCGCCGGACGTCTGCCCGGCGCGCCTTTCAATCAAGCAGCTTCAGACCGCGAAGCTCTCGCGGCTCTTGCCCGCCGCTTCCGCGTCGGCCAGCCACTTTGGCGTGCGGCCGCGGCCGCTCCAGCTTTCGCCGGTAGCCGGGTTGCGGTACTTGGCCGCAACCTTGCTTGCACTCTTCTTGGCGCGCGACGATGATTTCGCCCCCCCGAGGTCCTCAAGCGTCAGGCCGAATTGCTCCATTTTCTCCTTGATTTCGGCGATCACCTTATCCAGTTCGGCGCGCCGGACGTCTTCCGCCTGACGAGTGAGAGCCTCAATCTGCTTCAGTAATTCACTATAAGTCGCCACGTTTATTCTCTTATAAAAAAGGTACGGAATACTACGCGTAAAAGCGCCGACCATTATAGGAGAACTCGCTATTCGCTGTATGGCCGTGACGTTTTCCGTGGTTTCCCGCAGCCCCCTTTTTGTGGCGTTAACCAATCAAGCATTCCGCGGTAATCTTTATAAAGAATACGATCATGTCATCACTTGCCTGCTTCAAAGCCTACGACATTCGCGGACGCGTTCCGGACGAGCTGAATGAAAATATCGCCTACCGCCTGGGATTAGCGTTCGCCAAACGCTTTTCGCCGAGAAAGGTCGCGTTGGGGCGCGATATTCGGCATTCCAGCGAAGCCCTTCTGAATGCGCTGGCCCATGGCCTGGCCGAATCAGGCGTGGAGGTGCTTGATTTAGGATTGTGCGGCACGGAGGAGGTATATTGGGCCGCGCAACAAGCCGGAGTCGATGGCGCGATTGAAGTCACGGCGAGTCATAATCCGATCGATTACAACGGAATGAAGCTCGTGCTCGGAGGCGCGATACCCGTCTCCGGCGACTCAGGTTTGCGTGATCTGGAGCAACTCACCGCAAGCTCCACCGCAACACCCCCCAAAGGTCGGCCGGCAATGACACCGGCGAGCTTTCGCACTGAACTCGTTGAGTTTCTGAAGAAATACGCCCCAAGCCCAGCACAAAAGCGGCTGAAGATCGTCGTGAATCCAGGCAACGGCGCGGCCGGCCCACTGCTCGACGCCTTAGAGCCGCAACTCCCGTTTGACCTGGTGAAGGTCCATTTCGAGCCAGACGGCAGCTTTCCCCACGGCATTCCCAACCCGCTCTTGCCTGAGAATCGAGCCGCCACCTCGGAGGCTGTCATCCAGCACAATGCTGACTTCGGCGTCGCTTGGGATGGAGACTTCGATCGCTGCTTCCTCTTCGACGAACGCGGCACATTCATCGAAGGGTATTACATCGTCGGCCTGCTCGCAGAGGCGCTGCTGAAGCAGAGTCCAGGGGCACGTATCGTGCATGATCCTCGACTGACGTGGAACACCATCGACGTTGTCTCGGCCGCCAACGGCGTTGCCGTGCAATCCAAGACCGGCCACGCATTCATCAAAGAACGGATGCGCAAAGAGGATGCGATCTACGGCGGTGAAATGAGTGCCCACCATTACTTCCGGGACTTTGCCTATTGCGACAGCGGCATGCTGCCGTGGCTGCTGGCCGCGAAGCTGGTTGTGCAATCCGGCAAGCCACTTTCGGTCCTTGTCGAGGAACGCGTCGGGCTCTATCCCGCCAGCGGTGAGATCAACCGCACAGTTCCTGACGTTGGAACAGTGATTGCTGCTATCCGGAACGAGTATGCTGACAATGGCACCGTCGACACGACCGATGGCTTGAGTGTTGAGTATGCAGACTGGCGCTTCAATCTGCGCGGCTCCAACACCGAGCCGGTACTTCGGCTGAATGTTGAGTCACGGGGCAACGAGTCTTTGATGCGAGCACGCACTGACGAACTACTCGCAGCTATCGCACGGCACGGCGGCCAGCTCGTTGCCGCGCATTGAGCATATTTTTGAATTGGATATTTCGCTCGCCGAGCCGGCGAGCTGATCGGAGCGCAACATGAGTTTGATGTCATCCACTGCCCGTATTCTGCCCGTCCTGCTGGCCGGCGGCTCCGGCACCCGCCTCTGGCCACAGTCCCGTGAGCAGTATCCGAAACAGTTTCTGAGCCTGATCGATGACAAATCGTTGCTGCAAAATACGGCGCTGCGTGCCGCTCGAATTCCCGGGGCATTACCGCCGCTTGTAATTTGCGGCGATCAACACCGCTTCATTGCCGCTGAGCAATTACGCCAAATCGGCATCAAGGACGCCACGATTCTGCTAGAACCGGCGGGCCGTAATACCGCGCCGGCTGCGGGCGTTGCTGCTGAGTTTGCCAAAGCAAAGTACGGGGACGACACCCTCGTCTTCTTGATGGCGGCCGATCACGCCGTCAAAGATATCGAGGCTTTTGTACAGACGGTGGTGACAGCCTCTGCTGCCGCCAGCCTGGGCCGGATTGTCACCTTCGGCATTGTCCCGACTCGAGCTGAAACCGGTTACGGCTATCTAAAGCGCGGCGATGTACTCGCCAACGGCGCCCATCAAGTCGCAAAGTTCATCGAAAAGCCTAACCTTGATACGGCTGAGAAGTTCCTGAGCGACGGAGGCTATCTCTGGAATGGCGGTCTTTTCTTGTTCCGAACCGCAACATTCCTGAACGAGCTACAGCAGTTCGAACCCGAGATGGCAAAGCTCACGGCACAAGCGTACGCCGCCGGTCAACACGATCTCGACTTCGTCCGCCTTGATGCGAAAGCCTTCGAGCAGTGCCGCAACGATTCAATCGATTACGCCGTGATGGAAAAAACCAGCCTCGCCGCCCTCGTGCCGCTGGACGCGGGCTGGGACGATGTTGGGAGCTGGGAGTACCTCGGTACGCTGCCTCCTACCGACGAAGACGGCAATGTTGCGCGAGGTGACGTCATTCTCGAAGACGCGCACAACAATCTTATCAGCGCCCATTCGCGACTCGTCAGCTTGATCGGCGTCGATAATCATGTGGTCGTCGAAACCGACGACGCAGTCATGATCGCCCCAAGGAATCGCACGCAAGACGTCAAAAAAATCGTCCAGAAGCTGAAAAGCTCTGGGCGTACAGAGGCACAAAATCACCCGCGCGTTTATCGCCCCTGGGGCTGGTATGAAACCATCGCCTTGGCCGGTCGTTTCCAGGTCAAGCGCATCATGGTCAAGCCCGGAGAGAAGCCTTAGCCTCAACCATCAAGTGCAACACCCGCAGTCAGATAAGGTGTTGCGATGGGCGAAATTTACAAGCACTTGAGT
>NZ_JAAVXB010000001.1 GCF_012241385.1 Solimonas marina
TTGACTTGGCTACGTTGATACTCTCATGTTTCATGGCTTCGCCACGTACACGGGAGCACCCACACAAATTACTTGCTTTGTTCTTAAAGAGTCAGGCTGCAGCGGCTTCGTCTTTCGTCGGTGCCGTGCAGCGGGGAGGCGAATAATAGGGGTTTTTGAGATGCGTGCAACGACTTTTTGCCGAACAGAAACTATCTAATTGATAAAATTGATTTTTTTGTTCAAGAGAAAGTCTTGCCGATGATCCGAGCGCGCTGATTTTGTGTACTTTTTCACCAAATTCTGATCATTATTTGACCTTGTCGCGCGGCCGCGGCCTGGCCCCGCACAACCATGCGCCCGTTTCACGCCTCAATAAATGCCGAAAACCGGCTGGCGCGGCTCGAGTCGCTGGGCTCTGGAAGCCCCCGATCGCCATAAACGCAAAAAGGCGGGCCCGAGGCCCGCCTTTTTTGTTCTCTTAATATATGTACTCATTCGTTGGCGTACACGGAACTATGCGCTCAGCTCATTCGCCAGCAACCAGCTCAACGCGGGCATAGCGCCGCGAGCCCACCTGCAACAGCAGCTGTTGGCCTGGCAACAACATCAACGTCCGATCCTCGATCCGCTGCTGATCGACACGAACCGCGCGCTGCTCAACCATGCGGTTGCCCTCCCCGTTGCTGGCCACCAGCCCCGCCTCCTTCAGCACGCGCGCGATGGGAAGGCCAGCGGCCGGCGCCGCGATCCGCACCTCGGGGATATCGTCAGGCAATGCGCCCTGCGAGAACTGCGCGATAAAAGCGGCCCTCGCCGCTTCGCCGGCTCCGGCGCCGTGGAAGCGCGAGACCAGCTCGACGCCCAACTCCATCTTCACGTCTCGGGGGTTGGCGCCCTGCTCGACACCGGCGCGCAGCCCCCGGACCTCGGTCAGCGGTCGAAATGACAGCAGGTCGAAGTACCGCCACATCAGGGCATCGGACACCGACATCACTTTGCCGAACATCTCGCCCGGCGCGTCATTGACGCCGATGTAGTTGCCGAGGCTCTTCGACATCTTCTGCACGCCGTCCAAACCCTCGAGGATCGGCACGGTCATGATGCACTGTGGCCGCTGCCCGGCACCGGACTGCAGATGCCGCCCTACCAGCAGGTTGAACTTCTGATCGGTGCCGCCCAGCTCGACGTCGGCCTTCAGTGCCACCGAGTCATAGCCCTGCAACAGCGGATAGAGGAACTCATGGATGGCGATCGGCTGGCCGGTTGCGAAGCGCTTGGAGAAGTCGTCGCGCTCCAGCATGCGGGCAACGGTGTGCTGAGCCGCCAGGCGCAGCATGCCTTCGGTGCCGAGCTTGTCGAGCCAGCTCGAATTGAAGGCGATCGTCGTGCGTTCCGGATCGAGGATCTTGAAGACCTGCTCTTTATAGGTCTGGGCATTGGCCTCGACCTGCTCGCGCGTCAACGGCTTGCGTGTTTCGTTCTTGCCGGTCGGGTCACCGATCATTCCGGTGAAGTCGCCGATCAGGAAGATGGCTTCGTGGCCCAACTCCTGAAAGGCACGCAATTTGTTAAGCAGTAGCGTGTGCCCGAGGTGCAAATCCCGGGCCGTCGGATCAAATCCGGCCTTGATGCGCAGCCGAACGCCATCCTTTGCCGCCTGTGCGGCGCGGGCGCGGAATTCGTCTGCAGGGATGACCTCATCGGTGCCACGTTCGAGTTCGGAAAAATCCATGACGGCAGGATGCAAATTGAGCGAGCTGGCGGCGAGTAATTAGGTGAAAACATCCACCACGATTTGCTTGCAATGCCTCTGAAACTATGGTTCCTTAGACGTGCAGGCAGTACCTCAAATTAATACAACAATAGCGCAGTAATTCGAGATGGACCGTGCGGCACAGCGCGGCCGTTTGGGCGTTTTTCGGGTTGAGAAGATGAAGATTGATTATAGCCCAGCCGAGCTGGCACCTCGCCGTTCGGCTCGTCGCTCCGTGTGGCTCGCGGCGGCGTGTGTTTCTATTCTTGCCGTGGTGGCGACGCGCGAAGGCATCGCGACGCGGGAGAGTGCCCTGCACGATGCCGCCGGCGACGAAGCCGCGCAGGCGTTCGCGCCCACCACTGAAAACGCGTTCGACGCCGCCGTGCAGGGTGCTGCCGCCGACAACGTTGCGGCGCCGTCAGCCAGCGACTGGACGACCGTCGTCGTCAAGCGCGGCCAGACGCTGTCCGACATCTTCGACAAGGAAGACCTCGCCTTCTCCGACGCGATGACGATCGTCGGCTTGAACGACGACGCCGGCCGCCTGAAAAATCTGCGCCCCGGCGACAAGATCAGCATCCGCAAGAATGAGGATGATCAGCTCGACCAGCTGAATTACGAATACGACCCGACGCACACCCTGCAAGTACGTCGCGGCGACAACGGGTTCGAGGCAGTAACCATCGAAGCCGAAGTCCAGCACCACCCGGCACAACTCACCGGCGTGATCACCAGTTCGCTGTTCGCCGCCGCACAGAAAGCCGGTCTATCGAACCGCTTGGTGATGGAAATGGCCGACATCTTCGGCTACGACATCGACTTCGCGCTCGATTTGCGCGACGGCGACCACTTCTCGGTCGTCTACGATCAGCTCTACAAGGACGGCAAGAAACTGCGTGACGGTGACATCCTCGCCGCCGAGTTCGTCAATCAGGGCCGCAGCTATCGCGCGATGCGCTACGTCGACGCCGATGGCAACGCAACGTACTACACGCCGAACGGCGAATCGCTGCGCAAGGCGTTCATCCGCACACCGGTCGACTTCGTCCGTATCAGCTCCGGCTTCAGCCTGGGGCGCCGGCACCCGATTCTCAACGTCATCCGCGCGCACAAGGGCGTGGATTACGCGGCGCCGATTGGCACCCCGGTCAAGGCGACCGGCGATGGCATCGTCGCGTTTGCCGGCGTCCAGCATGGTTACGGCAACGTCGTCATCCTCAAGCACGGCCCGAAGTACTCGACGCTGTACGGTCATCTGTCGCGTTTCCGCAAAGGCCTGCACGCGGGTCAGCGCGTACGCCAGGGCGAGGTCATCGCCTACGTCGGCATGACCGGTCTGGCGACCGGCCCGCACCTGCACTACGAATTCCGTATCGACGGCGTGCACAAGAATCCGGTGACCGTGGCCCTGCCGCGAGCCAATCCGCTGCCGAAGAGCGTGGTCGCCAGCTGGCGTCATGACAATGCCGATGTGCTCGCGCGCCTCGACCAGATGTCGGACACCGCCACGGCGATGGTCACGCCCAGCGCCCCGGCAAGCGCGCCGGGCGCCCCGCCGTCGGCCCTGCACGACTGATCCGCGGTTCGCGGGCGGTGTCGCGCAGCATCATCTGTCTCGGGCTGATGTCCGGCACGAGCCTTGATGCCATCGACGCCGCCGCCTGCGAGTTCGACGAAGCCGGCAGGCCCCTGCGCCTGCTCGGTACCGCGGCCACGCATTACCCGGAAGCACTACGCGACGAACTGCTGAGCCTGCAGCGCCGCCCCGATACGCCCGTCACCTTGCGCGACATTGCCCGCCTCGACGCAGCCGTCGGGGATTGCTTTGCCGCTTGCGCCGAGTCGCTGCTGCACGACCTACAGCTGCCGACTGCGGCCGTACTCGCGATCGGTTCGCACGGTCAAACCGTGTTCCACGATCCGACGACATTGGCCACGAGCACACAACTCGGCGACCCAAACCGTATCGCCGCACGGACCGGCGTCACCGTCGTCGCCGACTTGCGCCGGGCCGATATGGCGCACGGCGGTCAGGGCGCGCCCCTGGTGCCGGCCTTTCACGCCGCCGCCTTTGCCGATCCGGCGCGGCATCGCGTCGTTCTCAATGTCGGCGGCATTGCCAATATCACCATCCTGCCGCGCGAAGGCGCCGTCACCGGCTTCGACACAGGCCCCGGCAACGCGCTACTCGACGACTGGATTCAAGCGTCGCGCGGCCAGCATTACGACGCCGACGGCGCTTGGGCGGCATCGGGCCAGCTCGACACCGCCTTGCTCTCGCGTTGCCTGGACGATCCGTACTTCGATGCCCTGCCGCCGAAGAGCACAGGCCGCGACCACTTCAATCTGGAGTGGCTGCAGCGTCAGCGACGGGACGCGCCACTCGACGCGGAGGACATTCAGCGCACAATGCTCGAACTCAGTGTCGAGAGCATCGCTCGCGCCATCGAGCGCCATGCGCCGCAGACGCAGGATCTCTACGTCTGCGGCGGCGGTGCCCGCAATCAAGCAATGATGGAAGGGCTGCGTCGGCGCCTGCCGGGCATTGAGGTCGCCACCAGCGCGGCGTTGGGGATAGACCCCGACTGGGTCGAAGCCGCCGCATTCGCATGGCTGGCTTGGCAAACCATGCACGGGCGCAGCGGCAATCTGCCGAGCGTCACTGGCGCGCGCAGCGCGGCCATACTCGGCGGCGTCTATCGCGCCTGACGCGCAACAGGCCGCCCAGCCGGTCAGCTCAGACCGAGAACGAGTTGCCGCAGCCGCAGGACGTCGTGGCGTTCGGGTTGCGAATCACGAACTGCGCGCCTTCGATGCTTTCCTTGTAGTCGATCTCGGCGCCCGACAGGTACTGCAGGCTCATCGGATCGACCAGCAAGGTGACGCCATTGCGAACGACGATGGTGTCGTCGTCGTCCTGCGTCTTCTCAAACTTGAAACCGTACTGGAAGCCCGAACAGCCGCCGCCCGTGACGAACACGCGCAACTTCTGATCCGCATCCTCTTCTTCACTGAGCAACTCGCGGACCTTATCCGCCGCCGCTGCGGTAAAGATGACTTCACTCGCTTCTTCGAAGGCTTCGACTTCTGACATGACTGCTATCCGGTGATAAAGCCCTTCACACGGCGCGCCTCGCCAAGCTCATCGAACTCCATCTCACCCTCGAGACCGTCGATCGACGCCGCGCTGTGCGACTCGTGTACCAGTTGCCCGTTGATCTGGGCGCCGGCTTCCATCTCGATGACCTTGTAGTACACGTTGCCCGTCACCCGCGCCTTGGCGGCCATGGTGATTTTCTCGGACGCATGCACGTCGCCGACGACAGTGCCGTTCAACACAATATTGGGGACGCGCACGTCACCTTCAATGGTGCCGTTCTCGCTGACCGACAACGACGATGCCTTCTCGCCGGACGTCAGGACCTTGCCCTTGACCCTGCCGTCGACGTGCAAGCCGCCCGCAAAGCGGATGTCGCCCAGAATTTCCGTCTGTCTGCCGATCAGAGTATCCACACCGCCCCCGCTCGAAGTCGTTGTCTTCGTTACGTTATTCCCGAACTTCATCACCCGCCCCGTTATCCACTATGCGCTGCCAGTCGAAGCTCTCCTCGGACCGCGGCGCACCGCTGCGGTCCGGGACCAGCGTGATCACCACGCGCTCCGGCGAAAATCCCGACGGAAGCTGGAACTGACCGCTGAATTCCTCGAAGTACTTCAATGAAAATACCAGATTCTTCGCGGCATCAGGCGACAGGGTATCGAGCGGCAGCGACCGTTCGGCACCGCCCTGCTTGCCGACGACCTTCATTTCGATGTGGCCGCTGACGCGCTTGTCCTGACGAACCGACTGAATCAGGGTCAGGAACAGGCGAAACGAGCCGGGCTGTTTCGGTACCGGGTCGAAGCGGATCTCCTGCACGCGGACCCCGGCCTTGGCCTGGTCCGGCGCGGCGATACCGCGATAGAACGCCACCTGCTCGCGCAGCTCAGAGGCCTCGGCCTGCAGATCGGTCAACGACTTCTGCACTGTCGCACAGGCCTGCTTGTCGATCTGGTTGGACTGCTTCAGATAGGCGATCTGATCCTCCAACTCGTCGACCTTCGCCCGTGCCGTACGCAGGTCGCGCGACAGCTGACGCCGCTCGGCACGCAACTTCTGTGCTTCGGTCTGCGCCTGCTCGAAATCGCTGACCGTGGTCGCGCGCGTGTAGCTGTACAGCGCCCACGACCCGAGCAGCACCGCCATCGACACGCCACCGACCAACGCTGGCTTCAGCCACGGCCGGTGGCGTTTGATGATGATCTTGTGCTGCACGGCGGCGTGCTGCGATCAGGGCGCGAGCGGCGGCGCCTGCAATCCGGCGCGCTCGTCGAGACCGAACATGAGGTTGAAGTTCTGCACCGCTTGCCCGGACGCACCCTTGACCAGATTGTCGATCACCGACAGCACGATCACCGTGCGCCGGTCCGGCGCCAGATGCACTGCAATCCGGCAGGTGTTACCGCCGCGCACGCCACGCGTCTCCGGGTGATCGCCGGCGGGCGCAACGTCGACGAACGGTTCGTCGGCGTAGCGTGACGCGTACAGCGCCTGCAGATCGACATCGTCACGGGTCAAACGCGCGTAGATCGTCGAATGAATGCCGCGAATCAGCGGCAGCAGGTGCGGCACGAAGGTCAGCCCCACCTCGGCGCCGGCGATGTCCGCGAGGCCCTGGCGAATTTCCGGCAGGTGCCGATGACCCGCTGCGCCGTAGGCCTTGAACGAGTCGTAGGCCTCCGTGAACATCGAACCGAGCTTGAGTTCGCGGCCGGCACCACTGACACCGGACTTGCAGTCGGCGACGATGCCGTCGCGTTCGATCGCGCCGGCCTCGAGCAGCGGCAGCAGGCCGAGCTGCACCGACGTCGGATAGCAGCCCGGGTTACCGACGATGCGCGCCTGGCGGATCGCCTCGCGGTGCACTTCCGGCAGGCCGTAAACCGCCTCGCTGAGCAACGCCGGAGTCGCATGATCGAGCTTGTACCACTGCTTGAAGGTCGCAGTGTCACGCAGGCGAAAATCGGCCGACAGATCGATGACCTTGATGCCGCGCTCGACCAGCGCCGGCGCCATCGCCATCGCCGTGCCGTGCGGTGTCGCGAAGAACACCGCGTCGCAAGCGGCCAGCGCTTCCGGATCCGGCGCGCTGAATTCGAGGTCGGTGTAACCGCGCAGGTGCGGGAACATTGCATCGGCGCGCGTGCCCGCTTCCTTGCGCGAGGTCAGCAGCGTGACCTCGGCTTGCGGGTGCTGCGCAAACAGGCGCAGAAGCTCGGCGCCGGTGTAACCGGTGCCGCCGACGATGCCGACCTTGATCATGGGGTGTCCGTCATGACGTGAAACGCTTGGGCCGGCGATAATAGGACGATCCGCCGCAAACGCAAACGCGGCCTCGCATCGCACGGACACTCATCATGCTCTGGCTCTGGCTCAAGGCCTTCCATATCTTCTTTGTCATCGCCTGGTTCGCGGGCTTGTTCTATCTGCCGCGCCTGTTCGTCTACCACGTCGATGTCCATGGGGGTGCGGAGCACGAGCGCTTCTGCACGATGGAGCGGCGGCTCTACGTGATGACGACGATCGGCATGCTCGGCACCTGGGCGTTCGGCATCGCCACGCTGTTGTCGGGTCCCGACATTTATATGAAGTCCGGTTGGTTGCATGCCAAGCTGCTGCTGGTGCTGATCCTGTCCGGCTATCACGGCTGGCTGAAAACTCGCGTCCGTGCGTTCGCCCAACACCGCAATACAAAGAGCGCGAAGTTCTATCGGCTAATGAACGAGGTGCCGACGCTGCTGCTGCTGGCGATCGTGCTGCTGGTCGTCCTCAAGCCGTTCTGAAGCGCCAGCGACCATTACAAAAAAGCCCCGCCGAAGCGGGGCTTTTTTGTGGTCAAACCGGGAGATCAGGAACCGATCTCGCCCATTCCGGACTGCATGTAGTTCTGAATGCCGATCTTCTCGATCAGGCCGAGCTGTTCTTCCAGCCAGTCGATGTGTTCTTCCTCGCTCTTCTGGATGTCGACCAGCAGCTCACGCGTCACATAGTCACCGACCGACTCGCAGTAACCGATCGCTTCCTTGTACATCGGATGCGCCAGCTTCTCGATCTTCAGGTCGCACTCGAAGATTTCCTTGACGTCCTCGCCGATGTACAGCTTGCCGAGGTCCTGCAGATTCGGCAGTCCTTCAAGGAACAGAATGCGGGCAATCAGCTTGTCCGCGTGCTTCATCTCGTCGATGGACTCTTCGTACTCGTGCTTTTCGAGCCGCTTGAGTCCCCAGTTGCCGAGCATGCGCGCGTGCAGGAAGTACTGGTTGATTGCCGTCAGCTCATTCTTCAGGCCGAGGTTGAGGTATTCGATGACCTTGGGGTCGCCGCGCATGTCCATGCTCCGTCCGATTCAATGCACACGAGTATACGGACGCCGCCGAGGCGACGACGAAATCGATGCGGTAGCAATAACGGTTGCGATTTGCGCGCCGGCGGCGCGACGGCAATCAGGCGAGTTGCAGACCGCCGAGCCCGGCCAGCGGCACCGGCGCCACGGCCGCGCGATGCTGTTCGAGTGTCTCGTCGAGCAGGCGCCGCGCTTGCGGCACACACTTGCCACAGCAGGTGCCGACGCCGCGCAGACGCGCCAGTTCGCGAAGGCTGGTCACGCCTTCCTCGCGAATATCGCGGCGGATTTGCCGGTCGGAGACGGCTTTGCAGACACAAACGAACATGAATCGATCGTAGGCGTTAATGAGAATCCGTGTCAACTGCAATTTCTTTCGATTATCGGCTGCCCGATCGACGGCCGATTCGTGCAGCCTAGGCGGTGGGATGTGAACCGGGCGCGAACCGGCGCCGACGACGCGGCTTCGCGGGCAGCAATGGCGCCAGCTCGCGCAGCGCCGCCTGATAGACCGCGCGCTTGAAATCGACCACTTCGTCAAGCGGCAGCCAGTAGTCGACCCAACGCCAGCCATCGAACTCCGGCTTCTCGCCGGCGTCGAGGCGGATCTCGGCTTCGTCGGCCGTCAGACGCAGCGCGAACCATTTCTGCTTTTGACCGATGCAGACGCGGCCGCGGGTCCGGCGCAGGTAGCGGTCCGGCAGGCGATAGCGCAGCCAGCCGCGTGTCACGCCGAGGATCTGGACGTGCTCGGGGTCCAGCCCCAGCTCTTCGTTGAGTTCGCGAAACAGCGCCTGTTCCGGGTTTTCGCCGCGTTGGATACCACCCTGCGGGAACTGCCAAGCCTGCTGGCCGATGCGTTTGGCCCATAAAAGCTGCCCGTCGGCATTGCACAACACAATACCGACATTCGGACGAAAGCCATCAGCGTCAATCACTTGCAGGGATCTTGGCGCGAAGTGTGACTGGATTGTTTCATAGCCCGTCATGCGCCGGCAATCACGCTGCTATGCTGCGCGGCCCCCAGCTACCGCCGCCGCCCCGACCATGCGCCGCCTCGCCGTCTTCGACCTCGATCACACCTTGCTGGCCGACGACAGCGATCACCTCTGGGGCCGCTGGCTGGTCGAGCAGGGCGTCGTCGATCGCGAGCACTATGCGCGCGAGAACGAGCGCTTCTATGGGCAGTACAAGGCCGGCACGCTGGACATGCACGAATATGCCGCGTTCAGCCTGCAACCGCTGACCGAACACCCGATCGAGCAGATGCTGACGCTGCGCGAGCGCTTCATCCGCGAATGGATCGTACCGGTCGTGGCATCCGGGACACCGGCCCTGCTCGAACGTCACCGCGCACAGGGTGACGAACTGCTGATCACCAGCGCCACCAACCGCTTCATCACCGAACCGATAGCCGGGCTGCTGGGCGTCGACCACCTGATCGCCACCGATCCCGAGCGCCGCGACGGCCGCTACACCGGACGCATCGCCGGCATTCCGAATTTCCAGGCCGGCAAGGTGCGGCGCTTGCGCGACTGGCTGGCGGCGCGCACGCAACCGTTTACGCACGTCACCGCCTACAGCGATTCGCGCAACGACATTCCGCTGCTTGAAGAAGCCGACACCGCGATCGCCGTCGATCCGGACGCCGTGCTGCGCGCGACCGCCGAGTCGCGCGGCTGGCCCATCATCAGCCTGCGCTGAAGCCGGCGCCGGCGGCGATCGCCGGAACGCCTACAGCGCCAGAGCTGAAAAGGCCGCGTGCAGGTGGCCATTGCTGGCCAGCACGGTGCGCACATCGAGGCCGATCTCGCCGCCGTTGAGGTCGGTGAAACAACCGCCCGCCTCGCGCACGATGACCGCCAGTGCAGCGATGTCGAGGATGTTGATGTCCGACTCCACCACCGCGTCGATCTTGCCGGCGGCAAGCAGGTGGTAGTGCACGAAATCGCCATAGCCGCGGATGCGATGCAGCTGCGGGATCAGGCGACCCAGCTCCGCCCACTGCGGGGCGGCGGCCAGCGTCGCGATATTGCCGGTCGACAGGGTCGCCTTGTCGAGCCGCGCCACATCCGACACCTGCAGGCGCTCGAAATCGGCCAGCGGCGTTTCCAGCAAGCCGCGCCAGGCGCCGGCACCCTGCTCGGCCCAGACCACTTCGCCGAGCCCCTCGTTCCAGCACGGCGCGCATGACAGACCGAAGATCAGCGTGCCGCGGTGCATCAGCGCAATCTGCACCGAGAAGATCGGATAGCCGCGAACGAAGGCCTTGGTGCCGTCGATCGGATCGACCAGCCACAGGTATTCGGCATCGGCGTGGTCCTTGCCGGTCTCTTCACCAAAGAAGCCGTAGGCCGGGAATGCGGCGCCGAGCGCCGCCTTGATCGCCCGCTCGGCAGCGATGTCGACTTCGGTGACCGGGCTGGCGTCGGCCTTGTAGTCGACCTGGAAATTGCCGCGGTAGGCCTTGCGAATGATCTCGGTGGCGGCGCGCGCCGCCTGCAGCGCGGCGGCAAGGTGCGGACTGGTCATGTCGGTCTCCGTCGAGGGGTGCGCATGATAGCCGCGTCGCGCCGCAGCAGCGATATGGCGAACACGCTACGCTCATGGGCTGACCAGAACATCACGAGGAGCGTCATGGGCAATCGGCTCAGCAAGATCGTTACCCGCACCGGCGATGCCGGCACCACCGGCCTGGCGACCGGCGACCGCGTCGCCAAGACGGACCCGCGTGTCGCGGCCATGGGCGATCTCGACGAGCTGAATTCGACGCTGGGCGTGCTGCTCGCACACGAACTGCCGGGCGAATTCCGCGATGCCCTTTCGGTGGTCCAGCACCGATTGTTCGATATCGGCGGCGAGCTGGCGATGCCCGGCCACACCGCCATCACCGACGAACACGTCGCCCAGCTCGAAACCTGGGCCGAGGCCTTCAATGCCGAGCTGCCGCCGCTCAAGGATTTCGTCCTGCCAGGCGGCGGCGCAGCAGCCGCGCAGGCGCATTTGACGAGGGCGATCACGCGCCGCGCCGAGCGTGCGCTGTGGGGCGTGCATACGGAAACGCCGCTGAACCTCGCTGCGCTGCGTTACGTGAACCGGCTGTCCGATCTGATGTTCATCATCGGCCGTCGCCTGGCCCGCGCCGACGGCGGCAACGAAGTCATCTGGCGTCACGCCTGACGCGGTCCAATCCCTCGCAGAGTTGCTCGATGCCGTCGAGCACCCGTGGCGACTGTCGCGTCAGCGCATTGGCATCGACCACCACCTGACGCGACGGATCGGCGGCGCGTGCGCCGTCAAGCTTGGCCCAGAACGCAGCGATGCCGCGCCGATCCTCGTCGGCGGCGTACACCACCGCGTCCGGATCAGCCGCCAGCACGGCTTCCGGGCTGACCACCGATGACAGCGCCGGCAACGACGAAAACACGTTGTCGGCGCCACACAGGTCGAGCGCCGTCGAGATCGGGCTTTCGCCGTTGACGGTATAGGCCGGTGCGCTTTCGATCTGATAGAAGACCCGCAGCCGCGGCCGGTCCGCATAGCGTGCGCGCAAGGCTTGCAGGCGATCGCGATAGGCGTCGGCCGCCGCCTCGCCGGCCTCGGCATGGCCCAGATCAGCGCCCAGGGACTCGAGCGCGCCGGCAATGCCATCCAGATCATCAATGCTCACGACCTCGACGTTCAAGCCAAGGTCGCGCAGGCGCTGAATCGTCGCTGGCGGCGTGCCGCCGCCCCAGGCCAGTACTCGCGTCGGCTGCAGTGCCAGCACCGCTTCATAGTTCACCGAGAATGCCGAACCGACCTGCGGCAAGGCTGCAGCGCGCGGCGGCGCGTCGGTATACGCACTGACGCCGACCAGTTCGCCACAGGCTTGCACCGCACAGACCAGCTCGGCCAGATGTGGCGCCAGGGTGACGATGCGCTCGGCGGCCAGCGCCGGTGGCGCCAGCGCACCACCGAGCAGCAGCAACAGTGCCGACAGCGCTACGCGCATCAGAACATGCTGCCGGTCGCGAACACTGCGAAGATCGCCAGCAACAACAGCAGCGCGCGCCACTGCATGCGCAGCACTTCGCGCAGCGCCGAACCCAGATTGACGGGCTCGGCCGTACCGTCCTCATCCTCGACGCGCAGCGACGCCGTCGAAATCTCGGCCAGCAGCGCCCAGGTATAGAGCCGCCACCCGTAGTACGGCTGGCGGACGAACACGCGCCACTCGGCGATCGCATCGTCGAGGCTACCGGCCAGGCCGTAAAGCAACGTCGTGATGCGCACCGGAATCCAGGCCAGGAGATTGTGCAGCCAGTCGGCGGTCATCTCGCCCCAGGAATCCGGCGCCGTCTCGCGCATCAGGCGCGGCAAGCGGCAAGCGATGCGGTAAGCGACCGCACCGGCCGGCCCGAACGCAAAGAAGAACAGCAGCACACCGAACAGTTTTTCGTGCGACTGGATGAACAGCGTACCCATCAGCGAGCGATGGTTCTCGTCCGGCTGCGGCCCACGCTGCAGATTGCGGGCGATCTGCTGGACGCGGACGATGTCGCCGGCGGCGCGCGCCGCCAGCAGGTCGTGCACGTCCTCGGCCAGATCGCGCGGTCCCAGACACAGCAGCAGGATCCCCGCCGACACGCCCAGCGCCACCAGCGGGCTCCAGATCTGGCCGTACCACCACCAGACCAGCCACACCGGCGCCGCAACCACCGCCAGCGGCAACAGCGGCGATGCCCACAGGACATACGGCATCACCCGCCGCAGGCCCTGCATCACCCCCAGAAAGATCACCGGCTGGCCCCAGCCGGGAATACGGCCGAGCACGCGCTCAAGCGCCAGAGCGATAAGAATGCCGATCAGGGTCATGGTGTGAATTGTGCGGGAGCCACCCGGCTCCGCGCCATCGGCAGTTTGCGCAGTCAGCGCTCAGCCAAGCGCAGCGCGATAGCGCGCCCAGTCGAAGCAAGGGCCCGGGTCGGTCTTGCGGCCGGGCGCGATATCGGAATGACCGGCGATACGCGACGCCGTGATCTGCGGATAGGCGTGCATCAGCGCGCGGGTGACGCGCACCAGCCGCGCATACTGTCTTGCCGTGAACGCTCGCTCGTCACAGCCTTCGAGCTCGATACCGACCGAAAAGTCATTGCAGCGCTCGCGCCCATCGAAACTTGAGACGCCGGCGTGCCAGGCGCGTGCGGTAAACGGCACGTATTGCGTCGCGGCCCCGTTGCGACCGATCAAAAGGTGCGATGACACGCGCAAACCGTGGATGCCAGCGAAGTACGGATGCGCCTGCGGGTCCAGGGTATTGGTGAACAGCGCATCGATGTAAGGCCCGCCGAAGCGCCCCGGCGGCAGCGAGATGTTGTGAATGACGAGCAGCGAAATCTCGTGCGCCGGCCGCGCATCGAAGTTCGGCGAGACACAGATCCGGGCACCGCGCATCCAGCCGTCGGCATCGACCTGCGCGGCAGGCGGCCGGGAACCTTTGCGCTGCGGGGGCGTCTGTTCAATCATCACGTGATCCGTTCACGATACAAAACCTCAAGAAAGATCGATGAAACGACTGCTCCTCGCCGCCAGCATTGCGGCGACCACGCTGCTGAGCGCACTGCCCGCCGCCGCGGCCACCCAGGCCGACGCGTTTCCGGACGTGCACATTCCGTACACACGCTACCAGCTACCGAACGGGCTGACCGTCATTATCCACGAGGACCACAAGGCGCCGGTGGTGGCCGTCAACGTCTGGTACCACGTCGGCAGCAAGGATGAGCCGGCCGGCCTGCACGGCTTCGCGCATCTGTTCGAGCATCTGATGTTCAACGGCTCGGAGCACTACAACGACGAGTTCTTCCGCGCGCTCGAACCGGCCGGCGCAACCAAGATGAACGGTACGACGTCTTACGATCGCACCAACTACTTCGAGAACGTGCCGACCAGCGCGCTCGATCGCACGCTATGGCTGGAGTCGGATCGCATGGGCCATCTGCTCGGCGCGATCGATCAGAAGCGTCTCGACGAACAGCGTGGTGTCGTTCTCAACGAAAAGCGCCAGGACGAGAACAAGCCCTACGGCAAGGTCGACGACATCGTCGCGCGCGACACCTACCCGTCCGGCCACCCTTATTCGTGGACGCCGATTGGCTCCGAGAAAGACCTGAATACGGCGACGCTGGACGACGTCAAGAACTGGTTCCGCACGCACTACGGCGCCGCCAATGCAACGCTGGTGATCGCCGGCGATGTCGACACCGAAGCCGTGAAGAAAAAGATCGCGCTGTATTTCGGCGACATCCCGTCCGGCCCGCCGGTCGATCATGCGCAGGCCTGGGTCGCGAAGATGCACGGCACCCGGCGCGAGACCATTGAAGACCGCGTGCCGCAGGCGCGGCTCTATGAAGTCTGGAACATCCCCGGCTTCTGCGATCCCGACGCCAACATGCTGTCGATGGTCGCCTCGGTGCTCGGCGACGGCAAGAACAGCCGCCTCTACAAGCGGCTGGTCTACCAGGACCAGATCGCCACCGACGTCGACGTGTCGATCTCGCCGACCGAGATCGGTTCGCAGCTGACGATTACCGCGACGGTCAAGCCGGGCGGCGACGAGAAGGCGCTCGAACGTGCGATCGACGAGGAAATGGCGCGCTTCCTCAAGGACGGCCCGAGCAAGGATGAGGTCTCGCGCGTGCAGACCGCCGTCTTCGCATCGGCACTGCGTGGCCTCGAGCGCATCGACGGCTTCGGCGGCAAGTCGGCGATGCTGGCGCAGTATCAGGTTTATTGCGGCACGCCGGATCGCTACACGCAGGAACTCGACGAGATCAAGCACGCGACGCCGGACATCCTGCGCACGGTGGCGCGCAAGTGGCTGTCCGATGGCGTCTTCAAACTCGACGTCGAACCGTTCCCGGATTACACGGCGGCCAAGACCGGCGCCGATCGCAGCCAGCTGCCGGCGCTCGGCAGCCCGCCGGCGCTGACGCTGCCGCCACTGCAGCACGCGACGCTGTCGAACGGCCTGAAGATCGCGTTGGCCGAGCGGCATGAAGCGCCGATCGTGCACTTCAGCCTGATCGCCAATGCCGGTTACGCGGCCGATTCCGATCCCGACGTAAAGGCCGGCACCGCGCGCCTGACGCTGGCGATGCTGGACGAAGGCGCCGGTCGATACGACGCGCTGCAGCTCGACGCTGCCGAGGACAAGCTCGGTGCGCTGATCGGCGGCGGCTCGACACTCGATACTTCGTATATCGGACTCAACGCGCTGAAGGCCAAACTCAAGCCCAGCCTCGATTTGTACGCCGATATCATCCTGCGCCCAACCTTCCCCGCGCACGAACTCGAGCGGCTGAAGCAACTGCAGATGGCGGCCATCGAACAGGAAAAGGCGCGCCCGATCGGCATCGCCCGGCGCCTGTATACGCGCCTGCTGTACGGTCCACACCACGCTTACACGAATCCGGCGTCAGGCACCGGCACCACGGCCAGCGTCGCCAGCATCGACGTCAGCGATCTGCAGGCCTTCTATCACCGCTGGCTGCGACCGGACAACGCCACGCTGCTGGTCGTCGGCGACACGACCATGGACGAGATCATGCCGCTGCTCGAAAAGGAGTTCGGCAGCTGGAAGGCGCCGGACACGCCGGTACCGCAGAAGAATCTGGCGCACGTCGATCTGCCGACGCAACCGAAGCTGGTGATGATCAACAAGCGCGATGCGCCGCAGACACTGATCATGGCCGCCGAGCTGGCGCCGCCGAAGTCCGATCCGGATGATCTGGCGATGCAGCTGGCCTCGACCGTGCTCGGCGGCAATTTCGTCTCGCGCCTCAACATGAATCTGCGCGAGGACAAGCACTGGAGTTACGGTGCGTTCACCGGCATTGGCGGGGCCAAGGCGCAGCGGCCGTTCTTCGCCTACGCACCGGTGCAGACCGACAAGACCACTGAGTCGATGACCGAGATCCAGCACGAGCTCGACAACGCGCTCGGCGCCAAGCCGCTGACCGGCAAGGAGATCGACTTCGCACGCAACAGCATTGCGCTGGCGCTGCCGAGCGACAACGAGACCGCGTCCGACCTGGCGTCGTCCTACGCGACGGTACTGGCCGACGACCTGCCGGATGACTACTGGAATCAGGTGGTGCCGAAACTCGATTCGTTGAGCCCCGCCGACGTCAACGCCGCCCTGCACCGCCTGGTGCATCCGCAGGCACTGACGTGGATCGTGATCGGCGATCTATCGAAGATCGAAGCGCCGGTACGCAAACTGGCGCCTAGCCTCGGCATTCACGACATCGAGGTGCTCGACGCCGACGGCCATCCGGTCGCAGACGACGGGACTTGAGCGTTCTGCTCGCCCAACGAAAAACGCCGGCACGACGCCGGCGTTTTTCGTTGCATCGACAGCCGCTTTACTCGAAATCGCCAAGCGGTCGGCGGAATGTGAAGCGTGCCGGCTCGACAATGAGCTTGCGCGCCGGATCGGACGGCGGCTCGCCCTGTACCACCGACAGCGGCAACTGCAGCACGAACAGACCCGTGCCGAGTACGGTGGCGACCAGACCCAACGGGCGGACCAGCAGCAGATCGATCGTCATCGCACCGGCGGACGGCGCCGTGTCGACAACCTGCTGGCTACTGGATTGCGCCTGTGCGCAACCGACCGAGCACAGCAGCAACCCGGCGAACACGATGGAAATGATGCGCGACATGACGACCCCTGAATGAAGTTAAGCGCGAAGGCGAGCCTAGGCCCGCCACTGCAGGGTGTCAACGCACGCAACGCACCGATGTTGGCCGGCACAGATCCGGCACCGTACTCGGACACAGAGTCGGCGGTTGGGCTCTTGGGATTCGTGACGGCGCGCGAAGCGCCTACAATCCGCGCATGCACACCATTTACGCTGCGGCCGACCCGATCGAAGCCGAGATTCTGCGCAGCTATCTGGCGCAGCACGGCATCGCCGCGCGGGTTTTCGGCGCCGCCTTATGGGGCGGTCGCGGCGATCTGCCGCTGGACGCGTGGCCGCGACTGGTCGTCGACGATCAGCGTGACGTCGAACCGGCGCGCGAGCTGTTGCGTCGCTACGAACACCGCCGCCACGCGCAGGCGTCCTGGCTCTGCGGCTGCGGTGAACGCTCGCCGGTGCATTTCGAAATCTGCTGGGCCTGCGGGCTCGAACGCCCGACCGGACCATGATCGAAGTCGCGCTTTACCAACCGGAAATTCCACCGAATACCGGCAACATCATCCGCCTGTGCGCCAATACCGGCGCGCCGCTGCATCTGATCGAGCCGCTGGGCTTTCGCATCGACGACGCCTCGGTCAAGCGCGCCGGCCTCGACTATCACGAGATGGTCAACGTCACCCGTCACGCGTCGCTGGACGCGCTGCGCGCAGCGCGACCGGACGCACGCTGGCTGGCGTTCTCGACGCGCAGCACGCAACGCTACGATCAGTTCGAATTTCGCGACGGCGACATCCTGCTGTTCGGCCCGGAGACACGCGGCCTGCCGGACGACGTGCTCGACTCGGTGCCCGAGACGCAGCGCCTGCGGCTGCCGATGCGCCCCGGCAACCGCAGCTTGAACCTGTCGAATGCGGTCGCCGTCGGCGTCTACGAAGCCTGGCGCCAGTTCGGCTTCGCGTAGGCGCGCGGCTCAGTCGGCAACGACTTCCGCGCGCGCCGGCCGTGTCGCCAGCAGATTGACCGCTTCGACGGCACTGAGCCGGCCGATCAGCACGCCATGCACCGCTGCCGTGATCGGCATGTCGACTTCGTAGCGCTGGGCCAGTCGCAATACTTCCGGCGCGGCCTTGACGCCCTCGACAACCTGCTGGATTTCGGCAATCGCCTCGTCGACGCTGCGGTTTTGCGCCAGCAGCAGGCCCATGCGGCGATTGCGCGACTGATTGTCGGTACAGGTCAGGACCAGATCGCCCATGCCGGCCAGGCCCATCAGCGTCTCGGCCTTGCCGCCCATCGCGATCGCCAGGCGCATGATTTCCGCCAGGCCGCGCGTGATCAGCGCCGCGCGGGTATTGGCACCGAGCGACAAGCCGTCGGCGATGCCGACGCCGATCGCCATGACGTTCTTCGCCGCACCACCGATCTCGACGCCGACCAGATCCTCGCTCCAGTACGCACGAAAGCCGTCACCGTGCAGCAAGCGCGCAAAATTCTCGGCATAGGCTTCATCGGCCGAGGCGATCGTCACTGCGGTCGGCAGGCCGATGCCGAGTTCCTTGGCAAACGTCGGCCCGGACAACACCCCGAACGGCCGGCTGCTGCCATAAACGTCCTCGATGACCTCATGCACCAGCTTGCCGGTGTTCGGCTCCAGACCCTTGCAGGCCGCGATCAGGCCCTGGCCCTCGCGCAGCATGGGCTTGAGCTGTTCGAGCGTCGCACGCAGCGCATGCGACGGGGTGGCGATCAGCAGGTCATCGGCCGCGTCGACCGCGCCCGGCAGATCCGCGGTCGCCGCCAGCTTGACCGGGAAGTGACAGCCCGGCAGGTATTGCGCGTTCTCGCGCGCCTCCTGCATCGCCGCCAGCTTGTCGGCGTTGCGGCCCCACAGCAGCGTCGTCGAACCACGCCGCGCCAGCTGGATCGCCAGCGAAGTGCCGAACGAACCGGCACCAATGACGGCCGTTGCGTTGGTCATTCGATTTCTCCTGTCGTCATGCGCATCCATGCGCCATGCCAATCGCCACCCTACCGCGAGTGACGGCATCGTGCTCGGCGTCGGGACAAAAAAAGACGGGCCGGCCGGCGTCATCCCGGCCGGCCCGTCGGCGCAACCTCAATTCAGGTTGTTGGCGGCCGGAGCCGCTTCGCCAGCCTGCTCGGCGCGGCTGCGCTGCAGGTGCTCGAGGTAGATCGCGTCGAAGTTGATCGGCTGCAGCAGGAACTGCGGGAAGCCGGCGCGCTGCACCATGTCGGCGATCGTTTCGCGCGCAAACGGGAACAGCAGGTTCGGGCAGTACGCGGCGGCCACGGCAGCGCGCTCTTCCGGCTGCGTGAAGCCGCGCACCGTGAAGATACCGGACTGGTGCGCCTCGACCAGGAACGCCGTGTCTTCGCCGAGCTTGGCGGTCACCGTGATCGCCAGCGTCACCAGCAGACCGTCGGTCTCCAGCGGCTTGGCTTCGGTGTTGACCTGCACATCGAGCTGCGGCTGCCACTGACGCGTGAAGATCTGCGGCGCCAGCGGCACCTCGATCGACGCATCCTTGACGTAAATCTTCTGCAACAGCACCTGGCGCTGCTGCGGCTGGGCATTGCCTTCGGCGGCAGCCGGGGCTTCTGGCGTTTCGGTATCGCTCATGATGGTTCTATGTTTTTGAAATCTATGATGTAAGTCAGCAGCGCGGTGACAGCATGGTCGACCCGAAAACCGGCCTGCGTCCCAAGGGTCAGCTGGACTCGTCCTGCAACAGGGCGTCGAGCTTGCCGGCACGCTCCAGCGCATGCAAGTCGTCACAACCCCCTACATGCGTCTCGCCGACGAAAATCTGCGGCACGGTCCGGCGACCGGTCAGCCGCATCATTTCATCACGCCGCGCGGCGTCCTCGTCGATCCGCACTTCCTGAACGGCCACGCCCTTGATGTCCAGCAGCCGCTTGGCCATCACGCAGTAAGGGCAAACCCTCGTTGTGTACATCAACACTCGCTTCATCACGCATCACCACTGATCGGCCGGCACTACTTGGTAGTCACCGGCAGGTTTGCTGTCGTCCAGGCATTGATGCCGCCGCGCAGCGGGTAAACCTCGGCCATACCGTTCTTGCGCAGCTTTTCGGCAACCGTGCCGCTGCTGCCGCCGAGCGCACAATAGACCAGCACGGGCCGTGCCTTGTCGCGCGCCAGCTGACCGAGGTAATCGTCGATCTTGGCGGCCGGGGCATGAAAAGCGCCGAGCAGATGGCCACGCTTGAAGTCGGCGGCTGGACGAATGTCGACGATCAGCGGGTCCCGGTCGTTGATCAGGCGTACGGCGTCGGCGGTCGACATCTTCTTGCCGCCGGTCATATTGCCGTGCAACTCGTTGGCGACCAGCAGCGCCAGCACCACGAGCAGGGCGATGAACAGCACGAGGTGCGCCTGAAAAAACTCGAAAAACTGGGCCATGAATCGTCGCCGCGGCTCGCGCCGCATCAAATTGAAGAAAGAACGGCTAGCATTATCGCATGTTCCGCCGCGCTTCCTGCCCTGCCCTCGCCCTGGCGGCCGTGCTCGCGGCCGTGTGCCTGCCGGCCGGCGCCGACTCCATCGGCGACAAGCAGAAGGCGTTGGACACGGTCCGCGACAAAATCAGCGCCCTGCAAAAGCAGGTCGAATCCGACCGCGGCACGCGCGACGATCTGGCGCGGCAGATGCAGGATGTCGAGCGCAAGCTTGCCGATGCACGGCAGGCGGTGCGCGAAGTGGATGCCAAGCTCGACGCCCAGCAGCGCAAGATCAGCGACACCGAGGCGCAGCAGGCGCAGGCGCAGGCCGCGCTTGCCGCGCGCCGTGACAGCCTCGCCCGCCAGGTGCGCGCCGAATACATCCTCGGCCGCCAGGGCGAAACGCAACTGCTGCTCAACCTCGACGACGCGCAGACCGTCGGTCGCATGCTCAGCTACTACGGCTATCTGCAACGCGCACAGCTGGCGGCGATCGCGCAGATTCGCGAGCACGCCCAGCAATTGCAGGCGCTGGCCGACCGGCTACAGGAAGAAAACGACCAACTGGTCGCATTGCAGCAGGATCAGAAGAAAACCCTCGCCGACCTCCAGGGCCAGCAGCAGGCTCGCGCCGGACTGTTGACCCAGCTCAAGTCCCGGCTGTCCGGCGAGGAGGACAACCTCGCGCAGCTGAAGGCCGATGAGCGCAGCATTCGCAAGCTGATCGAGTCGTTGAAGAAGGCGCTGGCAACGTTGCCGCCAGACGTCACGCCCAGCAACGAGGCGTTCACCAAGCTGCGCGGCAAGCTGCCGTGGCCGGTCCGTGGCACGCTGCTCGCGCGTTACGGCGACGGCAAGGCCGATGGCCGCCTGAAGTGGAATGGCGACTGGATTGCCGCCAGCGAAGGCACGCCGGTCCGGTCGGTGGCGCGGGGCCGCGCCGTGTACGTCGGCTGGATGCACCGCTACGGGCTGATCGTGCTGGTCGAGCACGACGGTGGCTATTTCTCGCTGTACGGTCATTGCGCGGGCGCCAACGTCAAGGTCGGCGACCCGGTCCGGGCCGGGCAGACCATCGCCACCGCCGGAAACACCGGCGGTTACGAACAGGCCGGTGTCTATTTCGAGATTCGCAAGGGCGCCGACGCGGTCAACCCCAACAGCTGGCTGGCCCGCTGATCGCCGATTTTCCCGCATTCGGGAACCCTTGCCTTTGCTGCGCAGTCCCAGGCTTTGCTATCGTCCCGCCGTTCCCCAGCGTTCAATCAAGTCAGATTACATGCCTCGTTCCTATCGTGTTCCGCTGGCGCTGGCCGCCGGCGCCCTCCTCGGCGCGGCCGCCACGCTCACTCAGAGCGTGCTCGCCGACAAGCCGCAGTCGACCGCCACCGACACGCTGGGATTCAGGGATCTGCAGACCTTCGTCGAAATCCTCAACCGGGTGAAGGCCGACTATGTCGAACCGGTCGACGACAAGACGCTGATCGAGAATGCCGAGCGCGGCATGATCTCGGGCCTGGACCCGCACTCGGCCTATATGGACAAGGACGAGTACAAGGACATGAACGTCATCACGACGGGCAAGTTCGGCGGTCTCGGCATCGAAGTGCAGATGCAGGATGGCTTCGTTCGCGTCGTCTCACCGATCGATGACACGCCGGCGGCCAAGGCCGGCATCAAGCCGGGCGACCTGATCGTCAAGATCGACGACACGCCGGTGAAGGGGCTGACGCTCAACGAGGCCGTCGACAAGATGCGCGGCGAGCCCGGCAGCAAGATCAAGCTGACCATCGTCCGCGAAGGCGATTCCGCCCCGAAGGTGATGGACCTGACGCGCGAGACGATCTCGGTCGACAGCGTACGCGGCCGCATGCTCGACGACGGCATCGCTTACCTGCGTATCTCCAGCTTCACGACCGAGACCGGCGATTCGCTGCGCAAGCAGTTCGCCAAGCTGCAGAAGGACAGCAAGACGCCGATCAAGGGCATGGTCCTCGATCTGCGCAACAACCCCGGCGGCGTGCTCGACGCGGCGGTTCAGGTCGGCGACGACTTCATCACGCATGGCCCGATCGTCACGATCAAGGGCCGCGAGCCGGAAGCGCGCCGCGAGTTCGACGCCAAGCCCGGCGATATCCTCAAGGGCGCACCGATGGTGGTGCTGATCAACGGTGGCTCGGCATCGGCGTCGGAAATCGTCGCGGGTGCGCTGCAGGATTCACACCGTGCGCTGATCGTCGGCACCCGCTCGTTCGGCAAGGGCTCGGTGCAAACCATCCTGCCGCTGTCGAACGGCGGCGCGATCAAGATCACCACGGCGCGCTACTACACGCCGTCCGGGCGCTCGATCCAGGCTGAAGGCATCCAGCCGGACGTGCCGATCCGCCCGCTGCAGATCGCCAAGACGGACGACGACAAGCCGGACTTCGACCCGATCACCGAGGCCGACCTCAAGGGCAGCCTGACCAACACGGACGACAAGGAATCGCAGGAACAGCGCGAGAAGGATGCCGCCGAGCGCAAGCGCCAGGCCGAGGACGCACAGAAGCTGGCCGAGAGCGATTACGGCCTGTACGAGGCGTCAAACATCCTGCGTGGCCTGATCCTCAGCAAGACCGCACTCGGCGACGGCGCCAACTAAGCGCCGACACACCACCGCACTCCGGGGGGAGACGGGCATGAGCAGATGCAGCGCCCGCCCGGGGGCGGTGGTGGCGATCGCGGTCGCGACGCTGCTCGGCCCGCTCACCGTTCACGCCGCGCCGCGGCCGATCGCCATCGCCATCGTCATCGACGATCTCGGTTACAACGCGGCGGAAACGCGCGCGGCCACCCAGTTGCCCGGCGCCGTCGCCTGCTCGTTCCTGCCCGATGCGCCCTACACGCACCGCTATGCCGACGAGGCCCATGCGCGCGGCAAGGAAGTGCTGCTGCATCTGCCGTTGGCGCCGATCGACGCGCGCAAGGCGCAGCCGCAACCGCTGCCGACCGGTGCGCCGGACGTAACCCGCAATGCCGAACTGACGCGCATGCTCGCCGCCGTGCCGCATGTCGACGGCGTCAACAATCATCAAGGTAGCCTGGCGACATCAAGCCGGCCGGCGATGCGTTGGCTGATGCACGCGCTGCTGCTGCATCACATCGGCTACTTCATCGACAGCTACACCAGCGCGCGCAGCGTCGCCTACCCGATGGCGCGCGCCTACGGGATGCCGAGCATCCGCCGCGACGTTTTCCTCGACAACACGGCGACCCCAGCGGCCATCAACGCTCAGTTCGACGAACTGCTGCGCCAGGCACGCCACCACGGTTACGCGGTCGCGATCGGCCATCCACACCCGGCAACGCTGAAGGTTCTGGCGCAGCGCCTGCCGCAGCTCGCCGCGCAGGGCATCGTGCTGCTGCCGCCGTCCAGGCTGATCGCACACTACGAGCCGGCGCCACAGCCGGCGACCGTGGCATTACGGTACAGCGGCCGTCTGCATGCGCCGCCGCAGGCACCGACGACCGTCGCCTCAGACGCGCCGTAGCGCGCGCCAGACCAGCAGCGCGGCGGCCACCGCCGCCACGTAGCCGGCCACGTGCAGTGTCGTATCCGGCGCGCTGCGCGCAGCGAACCACGCCGCCGCGGCAATGCCGCCACAGCCCAGGCCCGCGAGCATCAGCAAGGTGCGACGATTCCCCGTGCGAATCTCGGCACGCAAGGCGTCGAGCTCGCGACGGCTGTGTCCGAAGCCTTCGCCGCGGCGCAGCTGCTGCAGCGCGTGCTGGGCGATCTCCGGCAGCGACTCGGCCAGCGACGGCCCCTGCGCGCGCATGCGCTCGAAGGTCGCCACCGGCCCCAGGCGCGAGCGCATCCACTCTTCCATGATCGGCTTGGCGGTCTTCCACAGATCGAGATCGGGATTGAGCTGACGGCCCAGTCCCTCGATCTGCAGCAAGGTCTTCTGCAACAGCACCAACTGCGGCTGCACCTGGTAATTGAAACGCCGCGCCACCTGGAACAGGCGCAGCAGGAAGAACCCGAACGAGATGTCGCGCAGCGGCCGCTGGAAGATCGGCTCGCAGATCGTGCGAATCGCGGCTTCGAAGTCCTCGACACGCGTGCCTTCCGGAATCCACTCGGATTCCAGATGCAGTTCGGCAACGCGCTTGTAGTCGCGATTGAAGAACGCGTAGAAGTTCTCGGCCAGGTAGCGCTGATCGGACGCGGTCAGCGTGCCGACGATGCCAAAGTCGACCGCCATGTAACTCGGTCGCGCCGGATCGGACACATCGACGAAGATGTTGCCCGGGTGCATGTCGGCGTGAAAGAAATTGTGGACGAAGGTCTGCTTGAAGAAGATCTCGACGCCGCGTTCGGACAACACCTTGAAGTCCACGCCCATCGCACGCAGCTTGTCGAGCTCGCGGATCGACACACCGTAGATGCGTTCCATGACCAGCACGCGGGTCCGCGTGTAGTCCCAGAACACCAGCGGATGGTAGATCAGGTTGGAGCCGAGCCAGTTGCGGCGCAGTTGCGCGCAGGCCGCTCCCTCACGCATCAGGTCGAGCTCGTCGAGCAACACCTTCTCGTACTCGGCCACCACGTCGCGCGGCCGCAGACGGCGCAGGTCGGACGAGAAGCGCTCGGCGAGACCCGCCAGCGTGTGCAGCAACTCGATATCGCTGCGCATGATCGCATCGATGCCAGGCCGCAGGACCTTGACGACGACATTGAACGGCTCGCCGCCGTCCTCGCCCTTGAGCTTGGCGGCATGGACCTGTGCCACCGACGCCGACGCCATTGGCGTGTCGTCGAATTCAACGAAGACGTCATCGATCGACTTGCCCAGCTCGCTCTCGATGATGGCGCGCGCTTCGGCGCTGGAGAACGGCGGGACACGGTCCTGCAACAGCGCCAACTGCTCGGCGATGTCGGCCGGCACGATGTCCGGTCGTGTCGACAGCGCCTGGCCGAATTTGATGAAGACCGGCCCCAACTCCTCGAGCGCCAACCGCAGGCGCTCGCCACGTGGCCGCGGATCCTTGGTCGGTTTGCGGCCGGCGAACTCGTAAAGGCCATAGCGTCGCGCAACGCGACGAATCTGCCAGACGCGGCGCAGCCGCCCGAACGACATCATGACGCGTCTCCGTTGCCGGCTTCGAGGCGGCGCAATCGCGCGTCGAAGCGCTCGACATCGTCGCGCAAGGTGTCGACGGCGTCCGCCCAGTCGTCGACGTCCGGCGCCCGCGCCAGATCGCGCGTTTCTTCACGCAAATACTCGGCGGTATCGAGCGCCAGCGTATCGGCGCTGCGGCGCCCCCAGCCGAATAGCGTTTGCAAGCCTTGCGTCAGACGATGTGCGGCGGCATCGCCGACGAAGCGCGCCGCGAATTCCTCGGGGTCGAAGCCGACACTCGCCAGCGTGCGGTTGAAGCGGCGCAGCAGTTCGACGTCACCGTCGATCGTCAGACCCTGCGGGACGCCGCCGTCGCCGCGGCCGACGGCGAATGCCAGGCGCATCAGCGTCGTCAGCGAGCCGCGAACGCTGACGTCGGGCGCCAGCATGTCGGCTGGCAGGACGCGCACGCCGCCGCCGTGAAATTCGATCAGAAAGGTCCAGTCCGGCGCGTCGACCGACAGCGCGATGCTGCGGCCCGACAGCGCCGCGCACTCGGCCAGCGCGTCGGCCTCCAGCGCCAGATAGCGATTCAGCGCGACTTCGAGCGCTGCCGACAACATCGACGGCGGGTTCACGAGCGGCGCTCCACGCGCCCGGCCGTCGGCCGGGCCTGTCGCACGTGCGTCATTCGAGGCGGAATCCGCGGTGCACGGCGACGATGCCGCCAGACAGGTTGTAGACCTGCACGCGCTCCAGACCGGCGCCTTCCATCATGCCCTTCAGCGTCTGCTGGTCCGGATGCATGCGGATCGATTCGGCGAGATAGCGATACGAATCCTCGTCACGCGCGACGACGCGGCCCATCATTGGCAGCAGCTTGAAAGAGTACTGGTCGTACGCCTTGCCGAGCAGCGGATTCAGCGGCTTGGAAAACTCCATCACCAGCAGACGACCGCCTGGCTTGAGGCAGCGTGTCATCGAACGCAGCGCCGCGTCCTTGTCGGTGACATTGCGCAGACCGAAACCGATCGTGATGCAGTCGAAGCTGCCTTCGGCAAACGGCAGCATCTCGGCGTTGGCCTGCACGATCGGTACATTGAGCAGGCCATGATCGACGAGGCGCTTGCGGCCTTCGGCGAGCATCGCGGCGTTGATATCCGACAGGATCACCAGGCCCTTGGGCCCCGCCGCCTTGGCGAACTCGCGCGTCAGATCGCCGGTGCCGCCAGCGACGTCGAGCACATGCTCGCCGGCGCGGACGCCTGCCAGGTCGATTGCGAAACGCTTCCAGACCCGATGCACGCCCATCGACATCAGGTCGTTCATCAGGTCGTACTTGTGTGCGACCGACGTGAAGACGCCGGCCACGCGGCGGCGCTTGTCGCCGACCGGAACCTGCTCGTAGCCGAAGTGGGTGTAGTCGGCGGAATCTTTTTCAGTATCGCGGGGCATGGTCGATCTTTCGCTCGTCCGGCATTGTAGCCGCAAGCCGGCGCGCACCGGCGAACGCGCCGCGACCACCGCCGGTCGGCCTGGGCGACGGCGGCGGCCGGTAGCGAATATCATCGTCAGAATGCCCATCGCATGTCCGCCAGAATCCGCATGAATTCCGCCCTGACGCCAGCGGGCCCGCACGCAACGCCGTGGAGCAAAGCGCTCGAGGAAGCCGAGGCGCAGCTGTGGGAGTGGGATTTCGGCGACGGCAGCCAGGATCTCGCGCGCGGTAGCGACTGGCCGCTGTTGCACCCCGATGACCGCGACGGCATGCAGCAGGCGCTGGCGGCACATCTGCGCGGGGAAACACCGAGCTTCCGCCACGAGCACCGGATTCGCTGCAGCGACGGGCACTACCGTTGGATCTCGGTGCGCGGACACGTCGTCGAGCGTGGCGCGGGGGGCCATCCGCGCCGCATGGTTGGCAGCGCTACCGATATCCACGACTTCCGCATGGCACTCGACGACGGCGCACGACGCTTCCGCCTGATGTTCGACGCCGCGCCGATCGGCATGACTGTGCAGTCGCTACAGCGCCGCCTGCTCGACGTCAACCGCGCTCTGTGCGAGATGCTCGGCTACGACGCCGACACCCTGCTCAGGCAGCATTCTTACGACATCACGCACCCGGACGACCGCGCCGACGACGAGGCCACACGTGAGGCGCTGATGTCCGGCTCGTCGCCGACCGTCCGTCAGCACAAGCGCTACATCGCCCGTGACGGCTCGGCACTGCCGGTGCAGGTCGACGTGTCATTGCTGCGTGACGAAAACGGCGCGCCGCAGTATTTCATCACCCAGGTCCAGGACGTTCGCGAACGGCGCCGCTATGAAGAGGCACTGCACGCCGAAAAGGAACTGGCGCAGGTCACCCTGGCGTCGATCACCGATGGCGTGCTGCGCACCGATCGTGATGGTCGCATCAGCTTCTGCAACATCGCGGCACTGCGCCTGCTCGGTCACGAGCAACTCGACGCCGTCACCGGCCAGCCGTTCACCGACGTCGTCACGTTTTTCACCGAACGCGGCTCGCAGGAGCTGGCGGACCCGATCGGCCGCGTGCTGGCCGGCGAACAGGATGCCGACACGGTGATGCCGCCGATGCTGCTGCAGAACCAGCATGGCGAAGGCGTCCCGGTGGAGATTTCCCTGGGTCCGCTGCGCGCTCGTGACGGCAGCCTGCTCGGCTGCGTCTGCGTGCTGCATGACCTTTCGCACATGCGGCTGCTGTCGGATCAGCTGATTCACCAGGCCAGCCACGATGCGCTGACCGACCTGCCCAACCGCCGCGAGCTCGAAGCCGAACTCGTGCACTGGCTCAGCACCGCTCGGCTCGGCGTCAGCCGCCACACCTTGCTGTATCTGGATCTCGATCACTTCAAGCTGATCAACGAAACCGCCGGTCACAGCACCGGTGATCGCGTGGTTCGTGAGATCGCCGACCGGCTGCGCACGACGGTGCCGGAAAAAGCCGTGCTGGCCCGCACCGGCGGCGACGAATTCGCCATCCTGCTGCCGCACTCGACGCCGGCCGACGCCCTCGATCTGGGCGAATCGCTGGTGCGCACGATCGGCGCGATGCGTTTTGAGTACGAAGGGCGCAGCTACGCGCTGTCGGCCAGCGTCGGCATTGGCGTCATCGATGCCGATACCAGCGACGCCAATACCGTGCTCGCCGAAGCCGATACCGCGTGCTACATCGCCAAACGCCACGGCGGCGGCCGATGTCAGAGCTACAGCGCACGCGACGCGGCGGTACGTCAGGCCTTCGTCGAAGGCAATTGGGCATCGCGCATCCAGCAGGCGCTGGAGAACGGCGATGTGTTGCTCTACGGCCAGCGCATCATCAGCGCCGAAGATGCAGCGCTGCCGAATTACGAAGTCCTGATCCGCATTCGCGACAGCGACGGCTTCATCCACCGGCCGATGGCATTCCTGACGGCTGCCGAGCGCTTCGGGCTATCGGGGCGCGTTGACCGCTGGGTCGTCGAGCATTCGCTGGCGACGCTGGCGCGTCATCTCGATCGCAGTGGCCAGCCGCAGTTCGGCTACACGGCGATCAACCTGACCGCGCACAGCGCGTCCGACCCGGCCTTCGCCGATTTTCTGTTCGACGCGCTGGAGCGCTATCGCTTCCCGCCGTCGCGCCTGCGCTTCGAGATCACCGAAGGCATGGCGCTGCGCAGTTTCGGCACGGCGCGACGGCTGGTCTCACGGCTGCGACAGATCGGCTGTCGCGTGATGCTCGACGACTTCGGTAGCGGCTTCACGTCGTTCGACTATCTGCGTGAGATGAAGGTCGACGGCCTGAAGATCGACATGTCGTACACACGCGAACTGTCGGCCGACGCGCTGAATCGAACCATCGTCGAATCGATCATTCGCATCGGCAAGGCGCTGGGCCTGGAGATCGTTGCCGAGGGCGTCGAGACGCAAGCGACGCGCGAAATCCTCGTGGCGTTGGGATCCGACTATCTGCAGGGCCATCTGTTTCACGTCGCCGAGCCGATATCGCAGCTGCTGCAGCTCGACGACTGATCGCCCGCCGTCAGCCGCCCGGCTTCTGTGGCGGCTTGTACTGGCCGACCAGCGCCGCCAGCTTGACGACATCGCGATCGCGCGACATATCGACTTCCGCCAGCCGCTCGAGATAACGCGTCCAATTGCGCGCTTCGTCGCGTGCCAGCTCGTCGAACACGTCCCACGAATACAGCCCGGAATCGTGGCCGTCATCGAACACGAGGCGCACCGCGTAGCGACCGACCGGCTCGATCCGCGCGATCCCGACGTCGCGCTTGCCACCGACCAGCATGGGCTCCGGCAAGCCGTGGCCGCGCAATTCAGCGCTCGGCGAGAACACCCGCAGATATTCGCAGCTGAATTCGTGGCGGCGTCCATCCGCCCACGTCAGCTCCAGCACGCGGCGCTGGCGGTGCAGGCGGATCGCCGTCGGAGCCGGGGCCGCCATCAGAGGATGTAGCGGCTCAGGTCCTGGTCGGCGGCCAGCTTGCCAAGCTTGCCGTCGACGAACGCACGGTCGACGACCAGCTCGCTGCCGGCCTTGTCCGGCGCCTCGAACGCGATGTCCTCGAGCAGCCGCTCCATCAACGTATGCAGGCGACGCGCGCCGATGTTCTCGGTCTGCTCGTTGACCTGCCAGGCAAACTCGGCGATGCGCCGCAGCCCGGATTCGTCGAAACGCAGCGTCACACCCTCGGTCAGCATCAGCGCCTTGTACTGCTCGGTCAGCGCATAGCTCGGCTCGGTCAGGATGCGCAGGAAGTCCTCGGTCTTCAGCGCATCGAGCTCGACGCGAATCGGCAGGCGCCCCTGCAGCTCCGGCACCAGATCGGACGGCTTGGCCAGATGAAATGCGCCGGAAGCAATGAACAGGATGTGGTCGGTCTTGATCATCCCGTACTTGGTGCTGACCGTGCAGCCTTCGATCAGCGGCAGCAGATCGCGCTGCACGCCTTCGCGCGAGACATCGCTGCCGCCGGCATACTCGCCGCGCTTGCAGATCTTGTCGATCTCGTCGATGAAGACGATGCCGTTTTCCTCGGCATTGCGGATCGCCTCGGTCTTGATCGCTTCCTCGTCGACCAGCTTGGCCGCTTCCTCTTCGGTGAGCTGCTTGAACGCGTCCTTGATCTTCATCTTGCGCGAGCGCGTCTGCTGCTGGCCAAGATTGGCGAACATGCTCTGCAACTGCTGCGTCATTTCCTCCATGCCCGGCGGCCCCATCAACTGCATGTTGGCGGTCGGATTGGAGAGCTTGACCTCGATTTCCTTGTCGTCGAGCTTGCCTTCACGCAGCTGCTTGCGGAACACCTGACGCGCCGCGCTGTTTTCGCTCTGGCGCTGCGTGCTGGCCTCGCCGAAGTCCTTCGGCGGCGGCAACAACACATCGAGCACACGGTCTTCGGCAGCGCCTTCGGCACGATCGCGCATGCGCTGAATGGCCTGCTCGCGGGTCAGCTTCACCGCGCCGTCGACCAGATCGCGAATGATGGTCTCGACATCCTTGCCGACGTAGCCGACCTCGGTGAACTTGGTCGCCTCGACCTTTACGAACGGCGCGTGCGTCAGCTTGGCTAGGCGCCGTGCGATCTCGGTCTTGCCAACGCCGGTCGGGCCAATCATCAGGATGTTCTTCGGGTGAATCTCGCCACGCATCGGTCCATCGAGGCGCGTACGCCGCCAGCGGTTACGCAGCGCGATCGCCACGGCACGCTTGGCAGCGGCCTGGCCGACGATGTGCTGATCGAGCTCCTGCACGATCTCGCGCGGCGTCATCATCGAAGTAGTGGCGGGGGAAAGGTCGGTCATCGTTCTCTCGTCGGGGCGCGCTGCCATCAAGCCGGCAGCGTTTCGATCGTCAGGTTGTGATTCGTATAGATGCAGATATCGGCCGCGATGTGCAGGCCTTTCTCGACGATCTCGCGCGCCGACAGCTCGGTGTTTTCGACCAGCGCGCGTGCCGCGGCCGACGCGAAGCTGCCGCCGGAGCCGATCGCCAGCACGCCGTGCGGTTCCGGCTCCATCACATCGCCATTGCCGGACACCATCAGCGTCGCTTCGGTGTCGGCGACGATCAGCAGCGCTTCGAGGCGTCGGAGGTAGCGATCGGTACGCCAGTCCTTGGCCATTTCGACGGCGGCGCGCACCAGCTGCCCGCCATGCTTCTCGAGCTTGCCCTCGAACCGTTCAAAAAGCGTGAACGCGTCGGCCGTACCGCCGGCGAATCCGGCCAGCACCTTCTCGCCATAGAGACGGCGCACCTTGCGCGCATTGCCCTTCACGCGCGTATTGCCCATCGACACCTGGCCGTCGCCACCGAGCGCGACCTCGCCGTTGCGGCGCACGGCGAGAATGGTGGTTCCATCGAACTGTTGCATGATCTTCTGTTCTTCAGTCGAGCTGCGATGGTGGGGACGGCGCGCGGCCGTTTCAAGACGGCAGCGCCCGCGCGCCTGGGCAATGGGCAAAAGAAAAGGCGCCTTGCGGCGCCTTTTCAGATCCAGCCAGAGGCAGACAGCGCGTCTTACTGCGGCTGCTTGTCGTCGCCCTGCGGAGCCGGCTCGGTGCCGTCGGCAGCCGGCGCGGCCGTCGAGTCGTCACCGGCGGCAGCCGGCTCGCACTTGGCCTTCGGATCGGCAGCGCAATCGCAAACGGCGGTTTCGCCGGCGGCGCACTGGATCGTCGCCGTCACGCCGTTGCCGCAATCCTGCGTGCACGACTGGGCGGCAGCGGCGGCGTCGGCAGCCTGCTGCTCGGCCGGAGCCGCGGCATCCGGCGCGGGCGCCATATCTTCGGCAGCCGGCGCCTGGGCCGGAGCTTCTTCCTTCTTGTGGCAGGCAGCGAGCGCGAGGGCAGCCGCCAGGCCCATCGCCATCAGTACATTGCGCGTCATTTTCAACTCCCGGAATCAGTCTTCATCAGTAATGAATGCCTTGGCGCCGCTTGAGAAAAACTGACACCAAGGCCGCGCATCATACCGGCTTTTACAACGCACACAAGCGCCGCATGAACACCGTTAACAGCTGGTTCAGAAAGGATTCAGGCGGCATTCAACGAGCACTGAAAAGTAGATTCAAAACAACAGAACAGTTAACTATTTTTGTATTTATATTGAAAAGACTTAATTTTTATTATTTTTTCAACTTTTCTTTCAGGGAGGAAACCGCGGCGACCGCGGCGGGACCAGCCTTGCGCCGCGCTCGCGGGTGCGCGTCATCATAGACTCGCGCGAGATGTTTCCAGTCCAGGTGGGTGTAGATCTGGGTGGTCGACAGATGCGCATGACCCAGCATTTCCTGTACTGCGCGCAAATCGCCGCTGTTTTCGAGCATATGCGTTGCGAACGCATGGCGTAGGCGATGCGGATGCAGGCCGACATCGAGCTCGCGCGCCCGCGCCCACTGCTTGAGACGCTGTGCGATCGCGCCGCGCGACAGGCGCTGGCCACGGCTCGACACGAACAGTGCACGTTCGTCGGCATCGGCGTATTGCGGGCGCAGGGCCAGCCAGGCATCGAGCGCCGCACGCGCCTTGCGCCCGAGCATGGCGACGCGCTCCTTGCTGCCCTTCCCGCGCACGGTGAAAGCGCCCCGATCCGGGTCGAGCGTGTCGAGATCGAGTTGCTGCAGCTCGGCCAGGCGCAATCCCGCCGAATAGAACAGTTCGACGATCGCATGGTCGCGAAGGTCGAGCTCGCCATCTCCGCTGCGATCGAGCGCCGCGCCCAGGGTCTCGGCATCGATCGTCGCCGGCAGCTTGCGCACCAGCTTCGGTGCACGCACCGCAACCGCCGGATTGGCGGTCACCGCCCCATCACGCAACAGATGACGAAACCAGCCGCGCAGACTCGAAAGATAGCGATGCAGGCTGGCCGCCTCGTGGCCGGCGCGGCGCTGCGCCCCGAGCCAGTCCCGGATCAAATGGGAGTCGATGCGTGCCGGATCATCGATGCGCACACGTGCGCAATACACCGCGAACTGCGACAGATCGCGACGCGCGGCGTCGACCGTGTGCGGGGAATAGCGCTTCTCGACACGCAGGTAGTCGAGGTAGCGCTCGATCCAGGGCGCCAGTGCCGCCGGCGCAATGACCGGCGGAGCATCGCTCATGTCCGTGCGCGAATTGCGGCGGCGACCAGATCGGCCGTCAATTCGAGAAACATCTTGCCCTGCCGCGGCGCGAAGCGCTGCGGGTCAGTCGAGCCGAGCGCGACGAACCCGAGGCGCTTTTCCTTTTCGAGCGGCACGATCGCCGCCGAACGCACCTCGGCCTTCGGGAACAGCAGCGCCGCGCGGTCCGCGTCGATCGGCCCGCATTCGATCAGGTGCGTGCGGAAGAAATCCTCGAGCGCCCGGGCGATGCGACCGTCCGGCTCGATCGCGACGATGCCGTCGATGTCATGGCGCTTGTAGTTCGTCGAGTTGATACCGATCAGCGTCGCCTCGATGCCGAAGTCCTCGCGCATGCACTTGCCGAGACCGGCCGCAACGCTGGCCAGCGACGGCGCGCGGATCAGGGTTCGCGCCAGCTGGTGCACGTGATCCTGACGACGTTCGTTGTCGCGCGCCGCTTCGAGCAGGCGCTCCATGCGGTCCTCGACACGCTGGCTGCGCGCGCGCAGCAGCTCCACCTGCTTTTCGATCAACGATACCGCCGACCCGGCGCGGTGCTTGACCTCCAGCACTTCCAGCAGATCCGGATGCCGCGACAAAAAGTCGGGGTGCGCCTTCAGGTACGCGACGATTTCGCGCTCGTTGAGCTTGGGCGTCGCGGCCGGCTTGTTCTGTGCGTTTACTTCGGCCACTCAATTTCTCCCTCGAACACCGTTTCCGCCGGCCCGGTCATCAGCACCGGCTGGCCCTCGCCGCTCCATTCGATCGTAAGCTCACCGCCGCGCACCTGCACGTCAACCCTCTCGTCGAGCTGCCCCCAGAGCCGCCCGACGACGACCGCCGCACAGGCGCCGGTGCCGCAGGCCAGGGTCTCGCCGACGCCGCGCTCATAGACGCGCAGTCGCACATGCGTGCGGTCGACGATCTGCAGAAAGCCGACGTTGACGCTTTGCGCAAAAGCCGGATGCCGTTGCACGGCCTCGCCGAGCGCCGCCACCGGCGCGGTATCGACGTCGGCGACGACGATCACCGCATGCGGATTGCCCATGCTGACCACGCCGATCTCCAGCGGCTCGCCGTGCGCCAGCGTCAATGTATAGCGCTCGGCACGCGCGGCGGCGTCGAACGGCACGTCGGCCGGATCGAGGCGGGGCGCGCCCATGTCGACGCGATAGCGGTTGCCGTCGACATGCCGCAGTTCGAGCACGCTGGTCTGGGTGCGCACGCGGATCGCCGCCTTGTCGGACAGACCATGCTCGCGGACGAAGCGCGCCAGTGCGCGCGATCCGTTGCCGCACTGCCCGACTTCGCTGCCGTCGGCATTGAAGATGCGGTAGTCGAAATCGACGTCGGGCGCCGACGGCGCTTCAACGACGAGAATCTGGTCACAGCCGACGCCGAAGCGTCGATCGCTGAGCCGTTCGAGCAGCGCTGGCGTTGGCGCGAAGCGCGACCTCGTCGCGTCGATCACGACGAAATCGTTGCCGGCCCCGTGCATTTTGGTGAAGTGAAGCTTCATTCGTATATTGTAAGCCTGCGCCTGCGTTGCCAGTAGCAGGCCGCGAAGGAAATCTCTTGGACCAGATCGTTCACCAGGGCGGCTGCCACTGCGGCCAGGTTCGCTTTGCCGTCCGCGTGCCGGCCGCACTGCGCGTGCAGCGCTGCAATTGCTCGGTATGCCGGATGACGGGGTTCCTGCACCTGATCGTGCCGGCCTCGTGCTTCACGCTGCTCAGCGACGCGGCTGCGCTCAGCGAGTACCGCTTCAATACCGGCGTCGCCCGCCATCTGTTCTGCCGCCATTGCGGGATCAAGTCGTTCTACGTGCCACGCTCCAACCCCGACGGCTATTCGGTCAACCTCAACTGCCTGGCCTCGGCGACGATCGCCTCGGTCGAGATCGAAGACTTCGACGGCCAGAACTGGGAACAGCACGGGGCGTCCCTGGCTGGCCTGTCCAGGGACGCGCCGTGAGGCGGGTCTATGCCGTCGTCACCACGCCGGAGATTCGCGCCTGCTGCGATTTCTACCGCCGCGCGCTGGAGGCCCGCATCGTCTTTCGCGCCGACTGGTACGCGCACATCAGTTTCCGCGGCTGGGAGCTCGGCTTCTTGCGCCCCGAGCATCAGGCGCCCCTGCCGATCTTCCAGCACACGACGACCACACGCGGCCTGTGCATCGCCGTCGAGAGCGAGAACGTCGATGACGAGTACCAGCAGCTGCAGCGCCGCGGCGTCGCGATGCTGGGGCCGATGCGCGAATTCGCCAACGGCGAGCGCGCGTTCGCGCTGGTCGACCCGGCCGGCACCGTCATCAATTTCGTCGAGCATCGCGCGCTGGGGCTACAACAGGACGATTGAGGGCGAGGCGGTGCGCCTTGCTTTTGCCAACCCGCGTGTGAATCATGCGGGTCGACATGCGCCGACAGCGGCGCGAGCGACATCTCAAAGGGGCGGTGCGTGAAAGTTCTCGGCGCGGACATCGGTTTCGGCTTCACCAAGGCAACGGACGGCCGACAGTTCCAGATTTTCAAGACCGTGGTCGGCGATGCCCCCGACGTGCAGTTCGGTGAAAGCCTGACGCCGGCCGCAGCGCCGTTCCCGCGCCACTTCATCATCGGCGGCCAGGCGTCGTTCGTCGGTGAACTGGCCGAGGCGCAGTCCCGCGGCCGCGGCTTCACGCTCGACCAGACCCAGTTCCTGTCGCAATACGCCAAGACCCTGGCGATTGCCGCACTGGCACCGTTCGCTGACGACGGCGAACCGATCCGCTGCGTCACCGGCTTGCCGATCAGCTTCTTCCGCAAGCATCGCGAAGCGCTGATGACGCTGCTGCAGAACCGCCACACGGTGACGGTCGTCAAACCCGGCGGCGAGCGGGAAGACAAGACGCTGAACATCGAGCGCGTGCGCGTGATCCCGCAGCCGTTCGGCTCGATGTTCAATCTGATGCTCAACGATCTCGGCAAACCGGCCAGCCAGCGCTTCATTACCGAGAAGATCGGCATCGTCGACATCGGCTTTCGTACGGCCGACTACACGATCAGCGAAAAGACCCGCTATCTCGAACGCGGCTCGCAAAGCTCGGATGCCGGCATCGCCAGTGCCTATCAGGCCATCGCCAACGTGCTGCATGAAAAGAGCGGCGTCAGCATCGAGCTGTACCGACTCTATGACGCGGTCAGCCGTGGCTCGATCAAGATCAAGGGCAAGCGCTACGACCTGACCGGCATCGTCCAGGCCGCCCTACAGCAGCTGGCATTGCGCATTTCCCAGGAAGTGAACCGCCTGTGGGCCGACGACTGGGATATCGACGTCATCGTCGTCACCGGTGGTGGCGGCGCAGCGCTGGCGCCTTACCTGCAGCCATTGCTCGAAGGTGAAGTGCTGCCGATGCCACCCGACCAGGACGCGCGCCTCAACAACGTGCACGGCTACTGGAAGTACGGCATGCACCTCTGGCCGGCCGGCTGACGTCCGCCGGCTTCCGCCGCAAGCCTCAGCTCGCCGGGCAGACCGCGCCGGTCTGAATCCACGCTTCGATCAACTCACCGAACTGCTGCTGCGTACCGGGGGCCGGGGTACGCGGCTGGCCGTGCGAATCGATGCCCGGATGCCAGGCCCACCCGACCAGCGCATCGTCGGCCATGTGTGTGTGCAACTGCACCAGCGAACGTCCGCCGTTGCGCGATTTGTCCTTGATCTGCCGGCAGATCTGACCCAGCGTGTGGTGCTGCCAGGCCATGCTGCGGGGCGCCAGGCCCCAATGCGGATTGCCGGGCACACCCGACGAGGCGAAGTTGTCGGCCTGGTGGCAGGTCTGGCAGGCCAGCCCCACCGCGCCATGACCATCGGCACCTCGCACCACATGCGGCAGATGCGCGTGCAGGTCATCGCCCTGAGTCGGGCTGTCGCCGACCGGGTGGCAGTTCAGACAGCGCGGGCTGGTGATGACCTTGCCCGCCTCGGTGAACAGCGCCTGCGAGCGCGCACCGCGATCGGCAATGCCGGCAAAGTCGGCTGGCGACTTCAGCGGTTCGGCGGCGCGGGCTGCGGACCCGCCGGCAGCCAACACACCAACGAGCATCGCGAGGCGAATCAGGCGCATGACGATCATCTCCGTGGAACGGGCCGCTGAAGGCGCGGCCGCATGACCGGGCGATCATAAGCAGCACGCCGACGCAGCGGCGAGACCACCCGTCGATTGCGGAGGATCAGGCAATCCAGACGGACGTCCGCGTCAGTCGTCAGGGGTTAAGCTCACCATCTGATCCTGACCATCCGAGGGGAGTCGCATGATCGAGTTCAAGGTCAATGGCGAGACACGCAAGGTCGACGCCGATCCACAAACGCCACTGCTCTGGGTACTGCGCGACGAACTCGGGCTCACCGGCACCAAATACGGTTGCGGCATCGCCCAGTGCGGCGCCTGCACCGTACATCTCGAAGGGCGCTCGCTACGCTCGTGCTCGGCACCCGTCGCCGCCGTCGCCGGGCAGAACGTGACGACGATCGAAGGGTTGGGTTCGAAGACCGCGAAGGCCGTTCAACAGGCCTGGATCGCACTCGACGTCGTGCAGTGTGGCTATTGCCAGTCCGGGCAGGTGATGTCGGCCGTGGCACTACTCGACCAGAACCCGCGCCCAAGTGACGAGGACATCGATCTGGCCATGTCCGGCAACATCTGCCGCTGCGCGACCTATCAACGCATCCGCGCCGCGATCCATGCGGCCTCCGACGCACTGTCCGCCTGAGGAGCCCGCCATGATCTCCCTACCCCCTGAAGCACGGCCTGCCGAACCGACATCGCCCTCGCCGACAGCGGCGGCACTGACCCGGCGCGGCTTTCTCAAATCGGCCGGTGCCGCAGCCGGACTGGTTATCGCCCTGCAGTTGCCGTTGATGCGCAAGGCCTATGCCGGCGCCGACGTCGGCGAGGTGCCGACCGGTGACTTTGCGCCGAACGCGTTCATCCGCATCGCGCCGGACAATCGCGTGATCTTCGTCATCAAGCACTTCGAGATGGGCCAGGGCGTGACGACAGGCCTGGCGACCATCCTCGCCGAAGAACTCGACGCCGACTGGTCGCAGATCGAAACCGAATACGCGCCGGCCAACGTCAAGCTCTACGCCAACACGGAACTCGGCGCGCAGGGCACCGGCGGCTCGACGTCGATGGCCAACTCGTGGATGCAGATGCGTCGCGCCGGCGCCACCGGCCGCGCCATGCTGGTCGCCGCAGCGGCACAGCGCTGGCAGGTGCCGGCGGCGAAGATCACGGTCCGCAGCGGCGTCGTTCACGGGCCGGGCGGTCGCCACGCGACGTTCGGCGAACTGGCCGAGGCCGCCGCGCAGTTGCCGGTGCCGGTCGACGTGACGCTCAAGAACCCGAAGGACTTCGTGCTGGTCGGCAAAACCAGCGTGCGGCGCCTCGATTCGGCGGCCAAGAGCACCGGCACCGAGACCTACACCATCGACGTCAAGCTACCCGGCCTGCTGACCGCGGTGATCGCGCAGCCGCCGGCCTTCGGCGCCACGCTGCGCCATTTCGATGCAACGGCGGCAAAGAAGGTCGCCGGCGTGACCGACGTCGTCGAGGTGGCGGAAGGCGTGGCCGTCGTCGCCACCGGCATGTGGGCGGCACTGCAGGGGCGCCGCGCGCTGAAACTGGACTGGAACCTGGACGCTGCCGGCCCGGCATCGAGCGCGGCGCTGTACGACCACTACCGCGCGCTGGCCGCCAAAGGCGACGGAGCGCCGGTACAGATCGACCCGCAGCACAAGACGGCCATGGCGAGCGCCGCGAGCACGCTGGAAGCGAGCTACGAGTTTCCGTATCTGGCGCACGCGGCGATGGAACCGATGAACTGCGTGGCCTGGCTGCACGACGGCATGCTCGAAACCTGGGGTGCGCATCAGTTCCCGACCTTCGATCACGCCAACGCGGCGAAGGCCGCCGGCCTGACACCGGACAAGGTCAAGCTGCACACGCTGATGTCGGGCGGCAGCTTCGGGCGTCGGGCCAACAACTGGTCGGACTTCACGGTCGCCGCCGTAAACGTCGCCAAAGCCATCGGCCGGCCGGTACCGGTGCGCGTGCAATGGACGCGCGAGGACGACATGCGCGCCGGCCTGTATCGGCCGCTCTACGTGCATCAGGTCAAGGTCGGCCTCGACGCGAAGCAACGCCCCGCCGCCTGGCAGCACGCCGTGGTCGGCCAGTCGATCATGGCGCCGACCGCGATGGCCGCAGCGCTGATCAAGAATGGCGTCGACAGCACCTCGGTCGAAGGCGTCTGGCCGACCCCGTACACCTTGCCGGCCCCGGAGATCACACTGCATTCGCCGAGCCAGGCAGTGCGCCCGCTGTGGTGGCGCTCGGTCGGCAATACACACACCGCCTATGTCATGGAAACGATGATGGACGAGCTGGCCGAACGCGCCGGCGCCGACCCGGTCGCGTTCCGGCTGGCACACCTGCAGGATCAGCCGCGCTTCGCCGGCGTGCTCAAGCTCGCCGCCGAAAAAGCCGGCTGGGAGACGCCGCTGCCCAAGGGCAAGGCGCGTGGCATCGCCGTACACTATTCGTTCGAAACCTATGTCGCGCAGGTCGCCGAGGTCAGTCTGACGGCGGATGGCCAGCCCAAGGTCGAGCGCGTGGTCGTGGCCGTCGACTGCGGCACGGCGATCAATCCGGATCAGATCGTCGCGCAGATGGAAGGCGGCGTCGGCTTCGCGCTCGCGGCACTGTTCTACGGGGAGATCGACATCGAAAACGGCCGGCCCCGGCAGGGCAATTACAACGACTATCGTGTGCTGCGCATGAACGAGATGCCCCGGGTCGAAGTGCACATCATGCCGAGCGGCGAGGCGCCGACCGGCGTCGGCGAGCCCGGTGTGCCGCCGACCGCGCCGGCCGTGGCCAATGCCCTGGCGCGGCTCACCGGCCAGCGTATCCGTCGCCTGCCGCTGTCACGGACGTCCTTCAAGACCGCTTGAGCGCATGGCTGATTCCGTCGCCAGCGATCGCGCCCTTGCCCAGGCCTGGCCGGACTGGCCGGACTACGCGCTTGTCGATGATCTGCTGCCGACGCTGCAGGACTGGGTCGCGCGCGGGCGCCGCTATGCCTTGGCGACGCTGATCGACGTGCAGGGCTCGGCGCCGCGTCCGGTCGGCGCTGAAATGGCAGTCAACCAGGACGGCGACGTGGCCGGCTATGTCTCCGGAGGCTGCGTCGAGGCGGCCGTGGCCGCCGAAGCCCGCGCCGCGCTGATCGACGGGCAGGTTCGCATGCTCGACTACGGCGCCGGCAGCCCGGTGCTCGACCTGCAACTGTCCTGCGGTGGCCGTATCCGCATCCTGGTCCGGCCGCTGGTCGATGGCTCCGCACACGTCGCGATGCTGGCCGCGGCACGCCAGGCACGGCGACCGCTGGCACTGGCCATCGATCTGAACAGCGGCGCGACACAAGCCGCCGGCACCGCTCCTGCGGGCCTGCATGCGCGCCATTTCGTGCAGATCTACACGCCGCCGCGACGACTGGTCGTGGTCGGCGGGGATCCGGTAGCCCTGGCGCTGCTGCGCCACGCACCGGGCTTCGGCATCGAGGTCGTGCTGCTGCGCCCGCACGGCCCCGAATCGCTGCCGGCGTCGCTGCCGGCTCCGGCGCTTTACGATCGGCGTGGCCTCGAGACCGCACTGGCGGATCTGCGGCTCGACCGCTATTGCGCGGTTTACAGCGTCTCGCACGATGCCGACATCGACCACACCGTGCTCACGCACGCGCTGTGCAGCGACGCTTACTGCATCGGCGCCCTCGGCAGCCGCACCAAGGCCGAGCAGAAACGGCAGCGACTGCGCGACGCCGGCTTCGACGATGCGGCAATGACGCGCCTGCACACACCGGCCGGCCTGTACATCGGCGCCCGCACGCCGAACGAGATCGCGCTGTCGATCCTCGGCCAGGTGGTCGCTGACGCCCGGCACTGAGCGTGAGGATCGCCGCCGTGGTTCTCGCAGCCGGCCGCTCGCGGCGCTTCGGCCACGCCAACAAACTGCTCGCGCCCCTGCACGGCCGCCCCTTGCTTTGGCAGGTGCTGGACGCCGTGGCCACCGCCGCGCTGCGACCGGCGGTGATCGTGCTCGGGCATGAACAGCGGCGTATGCGCCTGTCATTGCAGCACTGGCGCGCGCAAGCACCGCAGCATCAGCGGCATTGGCGCATCGTCGTCAATCGCCGCTATCGCGACGGCATGGGCGCTTCGTTGCGGCGCGGGCTGTCGGCACTGCCGGGACACGTCGATGCCAGTGTGGTCTGCCTCGCCGACATGCCACAGCTCGATGCCGCGCTGCTGCGGCGCCTGCGCGCGACCTACCGTCGTGGCGATGATGCCGTGGTCCCGGTCGCCAACGGCCGCCGCGGCAATCCGGTGCTGCTCGGCCGGTCGTTGTTCGCGAGCCTGCGTGCCCAGCTGCACGGCGACGGGGGCGCGCGCCGCCTGATCGCGCAGTCGGCCGCCGTTCGCGAGCTGCCCGCCGACCACGCGGCGCTGCTCGACATCGACACCCGGCGGCAGTGGCAGCAACTGCGGCGCCGCTGAGACCGACGCACGGCGAGCCGCGATCTGGCTGACGTTCAGTCTCGCTGACCTATGGTGATCGTTCGAGTCAGGAGCGATCATGAAGCTAGCGGGGAAAGTGGCGCTGGTCACCGGCAGCGGTCAGGGCATCGGTCGCGCAATCGCTGTGCGGCTGGCACAGGAAGGCGCCGACATTCTGGTCGAGGACCGGCTCGATAATGACAGCGCACACCAGACCCTGGATGCCGTGCGAGCCTGCGGACGACGCGGCGCCGTCATCGCCGGCGACATCGGCCGCGCTGCGGACGATCAGCGCGTCATCGCCGACGGTGTCGCGCAATTCGGGCAGATCGACATTCTCGTCAACAACGCCGGCGTCGAGCGGCGCGCCGACTTCTGGGACGTCAGCGAAGACGACTACGACTTGGTCCTCAACGTCAATCTGAAGGGCGCGTTCTTCGTGACCCAAGCCTTCGTCCGCCACCGACGCGAAGTGCAAGCGGCCGGTCGTGTCATCAACATCAGTTCGGTGCACGAGGAACTGCCGTTCCCGCACTTCACCAGCTACTGCGCGAGCAAGGGCGGCATGAAAATGATGATGCGCAATCTGGCGATCGAACTGGCACCGCTCGGCATCACCGTCAACAACGTCGCGCCCGGCGCCGTCGAAACGCCGATCAATCGCCAGCTGCTGAACAATCCCTCACAGCTGCATGCACTGCTCGGCAATATTCCGCTGAACCGCCTCGGCCAACCCGGCGACGTCGCCGGCGCCGTGGTCTATCTGGCGTCCGACGACGCCGCGTATGTGACCGGCACGACACTGGTCGTCGACGGAGGGCTGCTGTGGAATTACCGCGAGCAGTAGCCGACGCCGCGCATCGCGACAGCGACGACGCGCAGGCGCGTGTTGCGCGCATCGCCGCCGCCGACACCCTGACACCAGCCGACCGCTACCAGGAGCTGTTCGTCGAGGTGCAGATGTCGCGCGTGTTCGACGACGGCAAGACCTTCATCGACTGCGCGCCACTCGACGAACCGGAGAAAATTCTCAGCGCCTATCGCGCACAGAAAGACCACGCCGGCTTCCGGCTCGCGGATTTTGTTGCCGCGCACTTCAGCGCCGAGACGATTCCGGAGCATCACTACGAATCCAACCCCAACCAGTCGCTCGCCGACCACATCGACACCCTGTGGGATGTCCTGACGCGGGCACCGCAAACCCACCCACGCAAGTCCTCGCTGCTGCCGCTGCCCAAGCCCTATGTGGTGCCCGGCGGCCGCTTCGGCGAGCTCTATTACTGGGACTCATATTTCACGATGCTGGGCCTGGCCGAGAGTGGGCGGCCGGAGCTGCTGCGCGCGATGGCCGACAACTTCGCGTTCATGATCGACACCTACGGCCATGTCCCGAACGGCAATCGCACCTATTACTTGAGCCGCTCGCAGCCGCCGGTCTTTGCGTTGATGGTCGAACTGTTCGAAACGCACGGCGTGCACTCGGCGCTGCACTACCTGCCGCAGCTGCACAAGGAATACGCGTACTGGATGCACGGCGTCGACGACCTGCGTCCCGGCGAAGCACATCGTTCGTGCGTGAGGCTCGACGACGGTCACGTGTTGAACCGCTATTGGGACGACCGCGATGCGCCGCGCGAGGAGTCATATCGCGAGGACGTGATGACGGCACGGCAATCGTCCCGCCCCGCGCACGAGGTGTATCGCGACCTGCGCGCCGGTGCCGCCAGCGGCTGGGATTTCAGCTCGCGTTGGCTCGACGATCCGCGCGAGCTGTCCAGCATCCGCACCACCGCCCTGCTGCCGGTCGACCTCAACAGCTTCCTGTGCAAGCTCGAACGGCAGATCGCGCGACTCAGCGCCGCGATCCATGACACCTCAACGGCGCAGCGCTTCGATGCGCTGGCCGCTGCTCGACGCCAGGCGATCGACCGCTATCTATGGAACGACGCAGCCGGCGCGTACTTCGACTTCGACTGGCAGCGCGATACGCGCCGGGAACTGCTGACCGCGGCCACCGCCGCCCCGCTGTTCGTCGGCATTGCCGGCAACGAACAGGCGCAGCGCTGCGGCGATGCGATGGTCGACCGCCTGCTGGCACCGGGCGGCCTGGTGACGACCAGCGTCGGTTATGGCGAGCAGTGGGACAGCCCCAACGGCTGGGCGCCACTGCAATGGATGGCGATTCACGGCTTGCGCCAATACGGCGGCCACGTCATCGCCGACGACATCGCGCGGCGCTGGCTGCATACCGTGGCGGCGGTCTATGAGCAGGAGAGCAAGCTCGTCGAAAAATACGTGGTCGTCGGCCACGCGCACGGTGGCGGCGGTGGCGAATACCCGCTGCAGGATGGCTTCGGCTGGACCAACGGCGTCACCCGCAAACTGCTCAATCAGCAGCCGCGCGACCATGCGCACGACGCCCGCGCCGGCCGCCGCCACCGCGGCCGGCGGCGCTGATCGCGCGTCAGTCCGCGGTGGCCGTTTCGGCCGGCGCGCCGATCCCAAGAACCTGTTCGAGTTCGTCGAGCGCCTCGCCGGCATAGACCGACAGGCGCTGCATGCTCGGCAGTGCCTCGCGACAGCCCGTGAAGCCGACGTTGAACTGACCGGCATAGCTGACCGCGGTGATGTTCAGGGCCTGGCCGTGCGCGAGCAGCGACACCGGATACATCTGCTCCATGCGCGCGCCGTTGAAGTACAGGGTCTGATCCGGCCCCGGCACGTTCGACACCGTCAGGTTGAACATCGGTCGCAAATGACCGCCGAGTCCGGACAAGAGCTGCGCCATGAACGGCGCCATGAACAGCGCCGTGTAGTTGTCCATATCGGCCTTCGGCAGCTGCTGCAGGTGCAGCTTGGCTGCCTGCGCCGAGTCGTGGATCGCGCGCAGGCGCTGCAGCGGATCGGCGATATTCGTATTGAGGTTGGCGATGATGAAGCTGATCGCGTTGCCAGCGCTCTGGTCGTCTGCGGGACGCACCGAGACCGGCACGCCGGCCGTCAGCGGCTTGCTCGGCAGCGCGTGCATCTCACCGAGATAGCGGCGCATGGAGCCCGCGCAGATTTCGAGGAAAACGTCGTTGACGGTGACGTCCGCCGCCTTGGCGATGCGCCGCACGCGCGCCAGCGAGTAATGCTGGGTGGCGAAGCGGCGCTGGCCGGAGATCTTGCCATTGAACGCCGAGCGCGGGCCGGAGAACGGCAGCGCCCAGTCCTTCTCTTCCTGGCGGACGGCTTCGCGCACGATGTCGCCGAATGCGCGCGTCACGCCGGGCACGGTCTTCAGCTGCACGCGCATGCCGTCGAGTGCGGCCTGCCACGGCGATGCCAGCGGCTCTCGCGTCTTGGTCTTCTGCCGCGCACCGACCGCCCATGGCGGTAGCTGCGTGCGCGAATTCGGATCCGGCGAGAGGATGCGCGCCAGCATGCGCATGCCGCTGATGCCGTCGACCAGCGAGTGGTGCATCTTCATGTAAAGCGCGAAACGGCGGTGCTGCAGACCCTCGATCAGATGGCATTCCCACAACGGACGATTGAAGTCCATCGCGTTCGAGTGCAAGCGCGACACGAGGATTCCCAGTTCGCGCTCGCCGCCAGGCTGCGGCAGCGCCGAATGGCGGAAGTGGTAATCCAGATCGATCTGCCGGTCCTCTTCCCAGGCCGGCAGCAGAAAGCGCAGACGCGGCGCCTTGAGGCGCAGATTGAACGGATAGACGAATTCGCGCGTCGAACGAAATGTCTCGACCTGCTTCTTCAGAAATGCCGGGCCAGCCTTCGGCGGCAGCGAAAAGATCGCCAGACAGCCCACCTGCATGGGCGTTTCACGCGTGTCCACGTACAGCCACGCAGCATCGAGCGGCTTGATCGGTTTCATGCTTCTCCCCCGGCGGGCCCGGATCACGGATTGTGGCGCACGGGCGCCTCGACGTTGTGCGCGGAGTGTACGGGCTGACGCCGCGCTGTCGCAGCGTCGCAGGCGCCCGACCGTCTGTCGCCGCAGCCAAGCCGGTGCTGTTGCCGGGACGCGGAGCGGCCTATACTGAAGAACAAAACGGGCGTTCAATTCCTCGGCCAAGCCGGCGCCCCGACTTTCCAGGAGGATGATCATGAGCACTGTCGTGTCCTATCTACCGACGGCGAGCGGCGCCAACGCCAGCGACGAGATCACGCGCGCCTTCGAGGCCCAGCGCGAAACCGCATTGCGCCTGCGCACATCGACCGCCAAGGAGCGCATCGCCAAGATCCAGCGCTTGCTCGACGCCGTGCTCGCCCATCGCGAAGATTTCTACGCAGCCGGCTACGCTGACTTCAAGAAGCCGCCAGCCGAGGTCGATCTCACCGAAATCCTGCCGGTGATCGCCGAAGCCAAGCACGCGATGCGCAGCATCAAAGGCTGGATGAAGCCGCAGCGCGTCTGGCCGTCGCGGATGACGGTCGGCACCAAGAGCTGGATTCAGAACGAACCGAAGGGCCGCACGCTGATCGTTTCGCCGTGGAACTACCCGGTGAATCTGACGTTCGGGCCGCTGGTCTCGGCGATCGCCGCAGGCAACACCGCAATCCTCAAGCCGTCGGAAATGACACCGAACCTGTCGGGACTGATGGCGCGCATCGTTCGCGACCTGTTCCCGGCCGACGAAGTGGCGATCTTCGAGGGCGACGTCAGCGTCTCGACGGCGCTGCTGGCCCTGCCCTTCGACCATATCTTCTTCACCGGCTCGCCGGCGATCGGCAAGGTCGTGATGGCGGCGGCCGCCAAGCATCTGACCTCGGTCACGCTCGAGCTGGGCGGCAAGTCGCCGACCATCGTCGATGCCAGCGCCGACCTCAAGGCGGCCGCCCGCACCATCATGTGGGGCAAGTACACGAACAACGGCCAGACCTGCATCGCCCCCGACCACCTCTACGTGCATGAAAGCGTCAAGGATGCGTTCGTCGCCGAATGCGTGGCAGTGCTGAAAGCCAGCTACGGCACGACCGCAGCCGAGCAGATGAACAGCGCCAATCTCGCGCGCGTCGTCAACGAACGCCACACGCAGCGCATCGGCGGCCTGCTCAGCGACGCCAAGGAACGCGGGGCACGCGTGCTGTTCGGCGGCGAAGTCAGCGAGTCCGACTGCTTCATCCAGCCGACGCTGATCGACAACATCCCGGCCGACGCCAAGATCCAGAGCGAGGAAATCTTCGGTCCGTTGCTGCCGGTCATCGGCTACCGCGATCTCGATGCGGTGATCGCCGAGATCAACGCGCACCCCAAGCCGCTGGCGCTTTATGTGTGGAGCAAGAACGAGGCGAACATCGATCGCGTGCTCAAGCGCACGTCGGCCGGTGGCACCTGCATCAATCACGTCGTCATGCAGTACGCGCAGGGCAATCTGCCGTTCGGCGGCGTCAACAACTCCGGCATCGGCTCGGCGCATGGCCTGTTCGGCTTCAAGGCGTTCTCGCATGAACGCGCCGTGGTCCGCACCCGCTTCAACATCGCGACGCTGCTCTATCCGCCGTACACCGATCTGACGCGGCGCATCCTGTCGTTGATGATGAAGACGCAATAAGACGATCTCCCCCGCCACATCCCCAGGCCGGCGTATGCCGGCCTTTTTTTTGCGCGCTATAGTCGGCGTAGCGGCACAAACATAGAAGACGGGGGAGTCACCATGAAGGATCAGGCCCGCAGCGCATGGGCGCTGGTATTGCTGTTGCTGGCGGCCTGCAGCGGCAGCAACAGTCCCAACGCCGATGGCGGCGCTACGACCGGCGGCGACGGCGCACCCGGCGGCAGCACCTATGACGTCACCGTGACACGAACCGAGATGGGCATCCCGCACATCAAGGCCGCCGACTGGGGCAGTCTCGGCTATGGCTACGGCTATGCGTTCGCCGAAGACAATCTTTGTGTCTTCCTCGACGATCTGGTGACGATACGCGGCGAGCGCTCGCGCTATTTTGGTCCCGACGGCAGCTATTCGATCCCGGCGGTCCCGGTCACTGCCAACAATGTCGACAGCGACTTCTTCTGGAAGCTGATGGCGACCGACGACGTGGTGGCGCAACTTAAGGCCAGCGCCCGCGACGAAGTCCGGCAGATCACCACCGGCTATGTGGCCGGCTTCAACCGCTACATCCGCGAGCTGCAGGCCGGCGAGCATCCGGGTCGTCATGCCACCTGCGCCGACGCCGGCTATCTGCAACCGATCACCGAAGACGACATGTACCGGCGCTATTTCCGGCTGTCGATCATCGCCTCGTCGTCGGTGTTCACCAACGAAATCGCGCAGGCCACACCGCCGCTGCTGTCGCCGGCCGACGCCAGCAGCAGCGCCAGCACCGACGACGTCGCCGAGCCCGACACGGCAGCCGCCAGGGCGGCCCTGCTGGCGCATCCCGGCCCGTTCGCGGCCTTCGGCCCGGACAAGCGGCTTGGCAGCAACATGTACGGCCTCGGCCCCGATGCAACGCAGACCGGGCAGAGCATGCTGTTCGGCAATCCGCACTTCCCGTGGACCGGCACCGAGCGCCTCTACATCGTCCATCTCGAAGTGCCAGGCAAGATGAACATCATGGGCGCGTCCTTGTATGGCGTGCCGCTGGTGTTGATCGGCTTCAACGACAAGCTGGCCTGGAGCCACACGGTGTCGACCGCCTACCGCTTCACGCTCTACGAGCTGCCGGTCAACCCGCTCAACGCCAAGCAGTACTTCTATGACGGCCAGTTGACCGACGTCACCCCGGTGCCGCTGACCATCGACGTCAAGCAGGACGACGGCAGCATCGCGCAGCAATCGCGGACGCTGTATCGCACGCAATACGGACCGGTGCTGGAACTCACCATCAGCGGCATACCGGTGCTCGGCTGGGACAATCTGCGCATGTACACGCTGCGTGACGCCAATGCCGAGAACGACCGTCTGATGAACCAGTTCTTCGCCTGGGACACGGCGCCGGACCTGACGACGTTCAAGGCCGATCACGCCAGCATCCTCGGCGTACCGTGGGTCAATACGGTCGCCACCGGCCCCGGCCAGGACGCCTATTACGGCGACCTCAGCGTGGTGCCGAACGTGCCGGACGATCTGGTTTCGCGCTGCAAGGCGCCGCTGCTGTCGCCGGTGATCGCCAGCGTCGCCCCGGGCCTGCCGCTGCTGCTCGGCAATCGCACCGACTGCCAATGGCTCAACGACGCCGACGCGCCGGCCGGCATCTTCGGCGCCGAGCATCTGCCGACGCTGGAACGCAGCGACTGGGTCGCCAACATGAACGATAGCTACTGGCTGACCAATCCGGCCGAACCGCTGACCGGCTATGCGCGCATCATCGGCGACGAAGCGACGGCGCGCACGCTGCGCACACGGCTCGGCATCCGCCAGATCCAGCAGCGTCTCGACGGCAGCGACGGCCTCGCCGGCACCAAGTTCAGCTATGACGACCTCAAACAGATCGTGCTTGGCAGCCGCATCTACAGTGCCGAACTGGCGCAGGCCGACGTGCTCGCCGATCTGTGCGGCGGCAGCGGCACTGACGAGGTCTGCGCAGCGCTCGCGAACTGGAACGGCACCGCCAATCTCGACGCGACCGGCACACAGTCGTGGATCGAGTTCTGGCAGCGCGTGAAAGGCTTGTCCAACCTCTGGAACACGCCGTTCTCGGCCGACGACCCGGTCAACACGCCGAACACGCTGAACACCGCCAACCGGCAGGTCGCACAGGCGCTGTCCGATGCGCAAACCGCGCTCGACGAGGCCGGCATCGCCGCCGATGCGCCGTTCGGCAGCGTCCAGCACTCCGGGGTGCACGGCGACAACGGCCCATCCATCTTCGGCAGCGAAGGCACGATCGGGGCGTTCACGGTCGCCGATAGCGAAGGTCTGACCGACCAGGGCTATCTCGTCGATTTCGGCAACAGCTACATCCAGGCCGTCACCTGGGAAAACGGTGCGGTCCATGCCGAAGGCTTCATCACCTATTCGGAATCAACCGATCCGGCCAATCCGCACTATGTCGACTACACCGAGCGCTACTCGGCGAAGAACTGGCTGCGCTTTCCGTTCACCGACAGCCAGATCAGCGCCGACGCGCAGAGCACCGTCGAACTGAGCGAATAGTCGAGCGCGATGCCCCGTATCCGCCGCATAATGCGGCGGTTATGGAGCATCGAAACGCGGACACGGACGAACGGGCAGATCGCCGCCTGCGCGTGCTGACACTGAACATCCAGGTCGGCATGGAGACGGCGCATTACGGTCACTACGTGACCGGCGCCTGGCGTCACGTGCTGCCGTCGGCACGCGTGCGCGCCAACCTCGACCGCATCGCCCGGCTGGCTGCCGACTTCGACCTCGTGGCGCTGCAGGAGGCCGATGCCGGCAGCCTGCGCACCGGCCAGCTCAATCAGGTCGAGTATCTGGCACGCGCCGCCGGCATGCCGCATTGGCACGCCGCGGTGAACCGCAACTTCGGGCCGTTCGCGCAGCACTGTCTGGGATTTTTATCGCGGCACCCGCTGCAGGACGTCGAGCACCATGCGCTGCCGGGCAAGGTGCGTGGCCGCGGCGCACTGCTGGCAACGCTGACGCTGCCAGGCAGCAACGCGCTGCGTGTGGTCGTCACGCATCTGGCACTGAGCCGCGCGTCGCGCGCACGACAGCTCGACTATCTCGCACGCCTGGTCCCGCAGGGCGGACCGCTGCTGATGCTCGGCGATCTGAACTGCGAAACCGACGAATTGCTGCAACACCCTCCGCTGCGCGATTGCGGCCTGCGTCCGGTCAATGGCGCACCGACCTTCCCCAGCTGGAAGCCACGACGGCGTCTGGACCACGTGTTGGCGACCCCGCAGCTGCAGGTCGTGCACAGCCACGTGGTGCCGACGCCGTTGTCCGATCACCTCGGGGTCGCCGCCGAGTTGCAGCTGGGCCCGGCATGAGCAGCGCACTCGACGCGTTGCGGCAGCTGGCCGCCGGCATTGACTGGAAGACGCTGCTGCTGACCCTGTGGCCGCTGGTCGCGATCTTCACCGCCGGGCACGCGCTGCTGACCAAGCGCGACGCGCGCGCCGCCTGGGGCTGGATCGCGGTCTGCTGGCTGTTCCCACTGGCTGGCCCCGGCCTGTACTACATATTCGGCATCAATCGCGTGCGCACCCGGGCGCGGCGCTTCAATGTCGACCGTAGCGACCGCGACATCGGCCCCGCGCATGCCACCGACATCCGCAACACGCCGCCAGAGAAGCCGCCGGTGCCGGGCTGGCTACAGGAGGTCGCCCGCACCGCCGACGTCCTCACACGGCGGCCGCTGCTCGGTGGCAACGAGGTCGTGCCGCTGCACAATGGCGAACAGGCCTACCCGCGCATGCTCGCCGCGATCGACGGCGCGCGCGAGCACGTCTGGCTGTCGACCTACATCTTCGACAACGACCGCGTCGGCCGTCAGTTCGCCGATGCCCTGACGCGTGCGCATCAACGCGGCGTCGACGTCCGCGTCCTGGTCGACGATACCGGCGAGCGCTATTCGTGGCCGCGCATAGGGCGCTTGCTGCAACGGCGTGGCGTCGCCTTCGCGCGCTTCAATCCGCTGCGCCTGATGCCGCCCGCATTGCACCTGAACCTGCGCAATCATCGCAAGCTGCTGATCATCGACGGCCATCTCGGCTATACCGGCGGCATGAACATCGGCGTGCGTCACCTGGCCGAAGACCCGCAGAACAAGAAGCGCGCCGTCGACCTGCATTTCGAACTGCACGGCCCGGTCGTCCACCAGATCGCCGAAGTCTTCGCGGAGGACTGGCGCATCGCGGCCCGCGAGAAACTGCAGCTGCCGGTCATTGCCGACGATGCCGGCGGTGGTGCCGTCTGCCGGGCGATCACCGACGGCCCGAACGAGGACTTCGAGCAGCTCAACTTCGTCATGCAGGCGGCGATCGCCGCCGCCCGGCGCGAGATCCTGGTGATGACGCCGTACTTCCTGCCCTCGGCCGAATTGATCGCAGCACTGCAGGGCGCCGCGCTGCGTGGCGTGCGCACCGTCGTGCTGCTGCCCAAGCGCAACAACCTGCCGTATGTCGGCTGGGCGGCGCAGCACCAGCTCGGCCAGCTGCTCGAACGCGGCGTGCGCATCCGCTTCCAGCCGGGGCCGTTCTGTCACAGCAAGCTGTTCGTCGTCGATGGCACGTATGCACTGATCGGCAGCGCCAACTGGGACCCGCGCAGCCTGCTGCTGAACTTCGAGCTGAACGTCGAAACCTATGATCCGGCGCTGGCGCGCACGCTGGCGACGCATTTCGCCGAAGTCTGGCAGCGCTCCGAAGAATTCCTGCTGCGCGACGCACAACACCCGGGGTTCCTGCGTAAGCTGCGCAACGCCCTGTTCTGGCTTTTTTCCCCCTACCTCTGAAGCTCCATGCGCATTCCGTTTCTCGACGGCTTTCTCGCCTCGATGCTCGGCGCGATCTGCATCGCCGCGCTGTTTCCGCAACTCGGCGTCAGCGGCGGCGCGCTGCATCTCGATCACGTCACGCAAGTCGGCGTGGCGCTGGTGTTCCTGCTCAGCGGCGCCGGCCTGTCGGTCGACCGCCTCAAGGCTGGCGCGGCGAACTGGCGCCTACACTTGTTCGTGCAGTCGTTCACGTTCATCGTCTTCCCGCTGATCGGCCTCGCCGTCACCGCCCTGGTCGGTCGCTGGCTGCCGCGCGAGCTGGTGATCGGCTTCTTCTATCTTTGCGCCCTGCCATCGACGGTTTCATCGTCGATCGCGATGACGTCGATGGCGCACGGCAACATCGCCGGCGCGGTGTTCAACGCGACCTTGTCGAGCCTGATCGGCATGGTGTTGACGCCGCTCTACATCAGCCTGTTTCTCAGCACTGCGGCACACGGCGCGCCCTTGTCCGATCAATTCGTCAAGATCGGCGAGCAGCTGTTCCTGCCGTTCGTCGTCGGCCAGCTGCTGCGACCGTGGGTCGGCGACTGGATCGCAAAGCACAAGACGTCGGTCGGCAAGGTCGATCGCACCGTCATCGTGCTGATCGTGTTCAATGCGTTCAGCGACGCCACCGCAGCCGGCATCTGGACGCGCTACGGCGTGACGCCGCTGCTGCTGACGGCGCTGTTCGCTGCCGCCTTGCTGGCTGTGGTGCTGACGCTGACGCGCTTCACCGCTGAACGCCTGCACTTCGGCATCGAGGATGAGATTGCCGCCGTCTTCTGTGGCTCGAAGAAAAGCCTGGCGGCCGGTGCGCCGATGGCAGCACTGATCTTCGGCTCCGGCGGCGCACTGGGCCTGATCATGCTGCCGATCATGCTCTACCACCAGATCCAGCTGATCACCTGCTCGGTGATCGCACGGCGCTATGCCGCGCGTCCGGGCGTCGCGCACTGACGACGCCCGGACACAGGCCGCTCAGAAACTGATACGCAGCGACGCCGAACCGTTGATCGGGGCACCGTAATACGTGTTGTCGTATTCATCGAGCACGTAGTACTTCTTGTCGAGCAGATTGCTGCCGTTGATCTGCAGGGCGATCTGCGGCGTGAACTGCCACCGCGCCATCAGGCTCAGCAGCGTCACGTCGCCCTGACGCAAAGTCGCCCCGCCATCCGGCGATCCGACCTGCGTGCTGCTCGACGACTGCCAGTCGACTCCGCCGCCCACGGTCAACCGACGCAGCGCGCCACTCGGCGTCCAGGTGGTATAAGCACGCACCAATGTACCGGGCACGAAGGTGCGGCTTGCGTTGCCGTCGGCATCCTCGATCACGTAACGCGTCCAGCCCAGCGATGCATGCCAGCCGGGCCGCAGCTCGCCGTCGATCTCGAATTCGAAGCCCCGCGACACCGTGCCGTCGACAGGCTGCGACACCTGCGAGCCGTCAGGCAGCAACAGCGCGTTACCGCTGTCGTCGTAGACGGCTTCGGCAACGTTGTGCTGCAGCGTCCGGAACAAGGTCAGCTGGCTATTGAGGCGCCCGCCGAAATGCACCCCCTTGATGCCGACCTCGTAACTGCGCCCATCGATCGGATCGAGATACTGGCCGTCGATGTTCTTGCTGTTCTGCGGCTTGAAGATTTCCGTATAGCTCGTGAACAGCGAGTAATGCGCACCGACATCGAAGATCAGTCCGGCGTACGGAATCGTCTTGCGATAGTCGTAGTCATTGTTCGGCGTGTCGTCGTACACGTAGTACGAGTCGATCTTCCAGTCCGCGTAGCGCGCACCGGCCACCAGCTTCAGCGTGTCGAGCAGGTGCAGCCGCGTCGCCAGATAGAACCCGTTCTGCGTGGTCGTGATGTCGGCAGCACGCGTGCCGGCACCGAACGTCGGTTCCGGATAAGAACCGTCCCAGTCGAACAGATTGACGGTCTGCGTCATTTCGCCCGGTTCGTACTCCTCCGAATTGTTGGTCAAACGCGAACCGTTGTAGCCGAAGACCAGCTCGTGCTTGCGTCCGAAAAGACGAAACGAGCCGCTGGCATACAGATCCGCCGCGCGCTGAATGCTTTTTGCGCGATCGCTGTACGCGTACGGGCCGGTGCCGGTATCGGCGTCGATCGCGATCTCGCCGGTTTGCGGGTCCGGGAAACCGTAAAGGTAGAACAGGCGGTTGTACTCGTTGTAGCGTCGCCAGCTCAGCGTCGAGCGTAGCGTCCAGTCACCACCGAGCCGGTAACGCAGTTCGGCGAAGGCCGTCTGGAACTCGCGGTTCCAGAACGCCCATTTGGTCGAAGTGGTCACGGACCTCGGCCAGTTGGCGAGACTGCCGTCGGAGAAGTAAAGCGGGAACGAACCCCACGTATTCCCCTGCGGCATGTTTTGCTGGTAGTCGTAGCCGACCGACAAGCGGCCGCGCGAACCGAGATCAGCATCGATGACGCCGTACATCACCTGCTTTTCGTTGTGGTAGAGATGCTGGTACGACTCGCGATACTGGTAGGCGCCAACCAGGCGCGCACGGACGTGCCCGTCGCGTGTCAGCGGCGTCGACAGGTCGGCATCGATGCGGCTGTCGTTCCACGACCCCTCGGTGAACTCGAGCTGCGCCGCCGGCACACGGCTGTCGGCGTGCTTGCGCACCAGATTGACCGACGCCGCCGGACTGCCGGCGCCGGTGGTCAGGCCAGTTGCTCCACGCACGATCTCGACGCGCTCGTACAGTGCAGTATCGAGGGCGTCCTCGATCGAGTCGGTGTTGAAGTTGGTCGTCGCCGGAACGCCGTCGTACATCAGATTGTCGACGACGAAACCGCGCGACGTGAACAGCACGCGTTCGGTGTCGTACTGATAGGAGTAAACGCCCGGCGTGTTGTCGAGCACGTCACGAACCGTTTGCAGATTCTGGTCGTCGAGACGCTGGCGCGTGATGACGGTGATCGACTGAGGCGTCTCGCGCAGACTCAGCGGCAGTTTCGTCGCCGCATCGCTGCCGTCGACGGTGTACGAGCGGCGCTCGGTGGTGACGACGACGGTATCGATGTCCTTTGCGGCCGTCTGCCCGCTGGCGTCTTCGCGATCACCACTGTGCTGCTGTGCGAAGGCAGGTATTGCGAAAAGGCCATACAGCACTGCGGCGCCCCAGGCGCCGATCTGAATACGCATATGCACTCCCTGAACGAAGACGAGGAGCTGGCAATGCGCAACAGGCGCGGCTGGCGATGAGACGGAGCGCGATTCTAAACGAGCGCGCGGCGCCGACCAAATCGGCGCGCGCGCAGCGGTCACTCGGCGCCGGACACGCGCACCAACGTGCGGCCGGTGACGGTACCGGCAATCAGATCCTCGCAGGCCGCCGGCAGATCCTTGAGCGCGATTTCGCGCGTGACGATGCGGTCGAGCACGCGGGGCTTCCAGGCCCCCGCCAGCTTGGCCCAGATGTCCTCACGCCATGCGCGCGGGCACTCGACCGAGTGAATACCGAGCAGCGAGACGCCGCGCAGAATGAAGGGCATCACCGTCGTCGTCAGCTCGTGCGATTGCGCGAGGCCAATGCTGGCGATGTTGCCCCACGGTTTCACCGTGCGCGTCAGCATCGCCAGCGTGTCGCCGCCCAGATTGTCGACCGCACCACCCCAGACCGCCGATTCGAGCGGTTTGCTGCCAACCGCCAGCGACTGCCGCGAGACGACCTCGTCGGCGCCGAGCGCCTGCAGATAATCGTCGGCTTTACCGGCCTTGCCGGTGATTGCGTGCACGGTGAAGCCGGCACGCTTGAACAGGTCGATCGCCACCGAGCCGACGCCGCCGGTCGGTCCGGTCACGGCGATCGGCCCCATCTCCGGCGCCTGATGATTCTCGAGCATGCGCCGCAGCGCGAACGCGGCGGTGAAGCCGGCGGTGCCGATCGCCATCGTTTCACGCAGCGTCAGGCCGTCCGGCTTGCGGATGATCGAATCGGCCGCGACGCGCGCGACTTCGGCGTAGCCGCCGTCGTAGACCTCGCCGATGTTGCAGCCGGTGACCAGCACCGCATCGCCCGGTTGATAACGCGGATCGCTGCTCGATTCGACGTGGCCGGCCAGATCGATGCCCGGCACCTTCGGAAAACCCTTGAGAATGCGGCCCTTGCCGGTCACCGCCAACGCGTCCTTGTAGTTGATGCCGGTCCACGCGACACGCACCACCACTTCACCGGGCGACAGTGCATCGACATCGAGCGGCTCGAATCGGGCCTCGGTGTGGTTCTTCTCAGGGGAATGCACGCGCAGTGCGGTGAAGCTCGTCATCAGGTTTCTCCGGTTCGTGATGTTGCTCTGCGTCATGGCAATTGCCTGCAGCGGTTTTCCGGCGGCGCAGAACGCGAGACAATCCACGGATTCTGCCAGAGCCCGCACCGGTCATCCGCCATGCCGCAATACAACGCCAACCCGCCGCTGAACGTCGAGGATCTCGACGCCGATCCGCTTGCGCAACTGCAGCTCTGGCTCGACGATGCACGACGCGCCGAGATTTATGACCCGACGGCGATGACCTTGGCCACCGTCGACAGCGAGGGCAAGCCATCGGCGCGCATCGTGCTGTTCAAGGGCTTCTACGAGCAGGGCCTGACGTTCTACACCAACTACGAAAGCCGCAAGGGCGCTGAACTGGCAGCCAACCCGAACGTCGCGCTGGTGTTCTGGTGGGACCGACTCGAACGCTCGGTGCGTGTCGAAGGCGCCGTTTCCAAACTGCCTCGCCCGCTGTCGGAACGTTATTTCCACTCACGCCTGCACGAGTCGCAGGTCAGTGCCTTGACGTCGAAGCAGAGCGCCGTCGTCACCGATCGCGACGCCCTCGACGCGCGCTTCAACGCCGCGCTCGAACAGTACGCCAAGCAGCCGGTCCCGCTGCCCGACTTCTGGGGCGGCTATCGCGTCGAGCCGCGCGCCATCGAATTCTGGCAGGGCCGGCACGGCCGCCTGCATGATCGGCTGCGCTACCGCCGAGACGATGGCACCTGGCGCATCGAACGCCTCGAACCGTAATCGCGCCCTATTTCTTTTCGCTCTTGAGGATTCTCCGATGTCCGTTTCGTTCGACTTTCGCGGCAAGCACGTCTTCGTGGCCGGCGGCACCAGTGGCATCAATCTCGGCGTCGCACATGCGTTCGCGCGTAGCGGCGCGCGCGTCTCGGTACTGTCGCGCTCGCAGGACAAGGTCGACGCGGCCGTGACCGCGCTGAAGCGCACCGGTGGCGACGCCGCCGGTTTTTCCGCGGACGTACGCGATTACGCCAAGACCGAAGAGGCGTTGAAGGCGGCACACGCCAAGTTCGGCGAGATCGACGTGTTGATCTCCGGCGCCGCCGGCAACTTTCCGGCCCCGGCGCTGGGCATTTCGTCGAACGGCTTTCGCGCCGTGGTCGAGATCGATCTGCTCGGCACCTTCCACGTCCTGCGCGCCGCCTATCCGCTGGTGAAGAAGCCCGGCGCCAGCATCATCAACATCTCTGCACCGCAGGCCTTCCTGCCGATGGAAATGCAGATGCACGTCTGCGCCGCAAAAGCCGGCGTCGACATGGTGACGCGCGTCGGCGCGCTCGAATGGGGTGCGGCCGGCGTGCGCGTCAACTCGGTGGTGCCCGGCCCGATCGACGAGACCGAAGGCATGGCGCGCCTGGCGCCGACGCCGGAGACACGGCAGTCGACGATCGAATCGGTGCCGATGCAGCGCTACGGCACCAAGCAGGACATCGCCAACGCCTGCCTGTGGCTGGCCAGCGACGCCGCCAGCTATGTCAGCGGCGCGATCATTCCGGTCGACGGCGGCTGGTCGCTCGGCGGTGCCACCTCGCTCGGCACCAACATGAAGAAGCTGCTGGCCAGCGACAGCTGAGGCGAACGGCAAAGGCGGGAACCACAGATTTCACAGAAGAAACGAGAAGCCGGAATTTTTTCTTTCTGTGAAATCCGTGGAATCTGTGGCGGATCGCGGTTTGCAGAGATCACGGCGCGCCGACGGAGCCGGCTCAGGCACGCAGGCCGAGGAACGCGCGCGCCGGGGCGATGCGGCGCAGCACGAGGCGCTCGACGAGCAGCACCGCGACCAGCGAAATTCCCATCGCCGGCAAGAGGATGCCGAGCAGCACGGCAACCGCGACGAAGGCCACGAGCCTCGGCGTCGAGCCACTGACCGCCAGCGGCGCGCCCAGCGTGCCGTCCGGCCGTCGCTTCCACCACATCATCAGCGCGCTGACACACAAGGTCATCAGACCCAGCGCGGTCAGCAGACCCAGCAGCTGATTGGGCCAGCCGAACAACTGGCCTTCGTGCGCGGCGACACCGGTGCCGATGATGCGATCCAGCATCGGCCGCTGATCAAAGTCAGTCCGAGACACGACACGCCCCGCATCACCGTCGAGCACCAGACTGACGCGCTGCGGGCGATCCTGAGTGTCGGAGCGCGCCGTCCAGGTCGGCGCCGCCTTCGACGGCGGTGCAATCAGCGCCGGCGGCGGTAGATGCAGCGCCGCGATCACCGGCACCAGACGATCCAGTGCCGCGGCATCGAACGGCCCGGTATTGCCCTGCCCCGGCATCGCCGCCATTTCCGCGGCGGTCATGCCCGGCATGCTGCTCGGCGCGTCATCCGGGGTCGCCGGCATCTTCATCCCGGACATCTTCATGCCGGACATTTTCATGTCCTTCATCGGCATGCCGTCTTGATGCGCTGTCGGCGCCGGTGTGTTCTGCGCCGCCGCCAGGGCCAGATCGTCGGCGGTGCCGGTGCTCCAGTCCTGCTGCATCGGGGTGCTCGGCCCGAACATCGAGCGCACCGTCTGCAGGTTGTGACCCCAGAACGTCGCCCACGGTAGCCCCGAACTCAGCAGGAACAGCGCGAACGCCGATACCCACAGGCCGACCACCGCATGCAGATCACGCCAGAACACGCGGCCGCCACGCCGCAGGCGCGGGTAGAGCACGCCGGCCGCCCCCTGCGCCTGCCGTGGCCACCACAGGAACAGGCCGCTGACGATCATGATGATCGCCCACGATGCCGCCAGCTCGACGAGCAGCGAGCCACGCGCACCGAGCAGCAACTCGCCATGTAGCCGGAAGATCAGCCGCGTGAAGCGCTGCTCGTCCGGCACGCTGCCGAGCACCTGCAAGGTCTGCGGGTTCACGAACACGCGGGTGATGACGCTGCCGTGGCCGATCAGCACACGTGCCGCGGCCGACGGCATCGCCGGCAGCTCGTAGGCGTTGAGCACCGAGCCCGGCTGCGTGGCCAGCGCCGCCGCGACCTGTGCCGATGGCGGTGCCAGCGGACCGTCGATCTGCAGATGGTCATAGCGGCGTTCGAGCAGCGCGTCGATCTGCGGCTTGAACAGATAGATCGAACCGGTCGTGGCCAGCCAGATCACGAACGGAATACAGAACAGACCGGCGTAGAAGTGCCATCGCCATACCGCGCGATAGCGGGCGGCGCGACGCTCGGAAGCAGTGGTTTGCATCATCGTCTCCCGATCAGAACTGCACTCGCACGCCGCCGAAGTAGCTGCGCGGATTGCCGGCGTAGATCGAGCCGGAGCTTGCGGCCAGCGACGCCGCCGTCGAATCGAGCTTGTCGCTGAGGTTCGATGCCGAGCCGATGTAGGTCTGATCGAGCAGGTTCTGCACCGCGAAGTAGGCACTGATGCGCGTCCCGGTGCCGACATGCGGCGCGTCGTAGTGCAGGTTCAGGTTGACGATGCCGTAGCCCGGGACCTTCAGCAGGTTGGCGTTGTCGAGATAGAACGCATCGCGCGCATAGACCTCGACGTAGGCGCCGAGCCCCTGCAGCGCGCCACTCGGCTGGTCGTAGGCCAACCGTGCGTTGAGCGTTTGCGGCTGCACGCCCGGGATGCGATTTCCGCCGCGATCGAAGACCTCGCTGTCGCTACTGGTGCTGATGACCTCGTCGTAGCGCTTGTAGATCTGGTTGTCGTAGGTATAGGCGAGCGAGAACTGCGCGCCCGGCAGCGCTTGCGGCAAGGGCTTGAAGCCGACGCCCAGCTCGACGCCGCGATGCTCGGATCGCGGCGCATTGAAGGTGTAGCTCTGCTTGCCGACGCCGGCCGACTGCGAGACCAGCTCGTCGCGGAAGAACTCGTAGAAGCCGGTGAGATCGACGCGCACCACATCGCCGAGATGCCAGGCGGCCCCGATGTCGACACCGACATTACGCTGCGAATCGAGCTGCGTGTTGTTGCCGGCGTCGCCGTCTGCATTGACGAACAGGTTCGACACCTGCGGCGTGCCGTAGCCGGCGGCGATGCGCGCATGCAGCAGCCAGGCTTCGGCCGGCGCGTAGCGCAGCGCCAGCTCCGGCGCGACATTGAAGAATTCACGATGCGCGTCGATGCGAGACATCGTCGGCGTGGCGCCGGACGGATAGCTGTATTGGTCGCTATAGCCCTCCAGCTCCGTGTACTCGCCGCCCAGCGCGGCAACCACCGTCCAGGCATCGGCCATCTGCCACTGCTCACGCGTGTGCAGTCCGGCGTTCAGATGATGGCCGGGGCTGGTCTGCGTGACACCCCCCTTGGCAGCATGCCTGGCCGGCGTGACGTTGTAGACATACGAGTTGATCTCCTCGTAGTTGTAATAGCCGCCGAACGCGAACTGTGACGCGCGGCCGAACAGCAGGCCGTCGTGAAAGACATCGCTGCGCAGGTTGAACGACGGATAGGTCCCGTCATAGCTGGCCGAACTGGTCGGCTGCTTGATGTCGCGGTTGTCGAACACGAACTGGCTGCGAATGCGCGTCTGCGCGTCGAACGCGTGCTCCCAGCGCGCGCCGACGATGGTGCGCCGGTCATGGCGGCTCAGGCCGGCGGCGGCCGGCGTCATCACCGTACTGCCGTCGTCGCTGTTGTAGCCGTTGTTGAGCAGCGAGACCGTCGCGCAATCCGCATCGCCCACCGCACAGCCGTGCTGGTATGGGTTGGCGCGGTACTGGTTCAGCGACAGGCGCAGCGCCAGGTCGGCGTCCAGCTCGTTGTCGATCAGCTTGATCGTCACGCGATCGCGCGGTGTCATGTCGAAGCTCGCCAGCACGTTGGCGGTGGTCGTCAGATAGGCCGTGTGATCGGTATAGGCCTGCCCGCGCACATTGCTGATGAACGCCGTGTAGTCGTAGTGCTCGCCGCGATCTCCGGCCAGCATGTAAGCGTTGAGATAGCCGAAGCTGCCGGTGTCGAGACCGGCTTCGACGCCGCGGATATCACCGCCATCGCGCAAGTGAAAGTCGACGACACCGCCGCTTGCGTAGTTGCCGTACCACGCCGACGACGGACCACGAATCACATCGATCGCGCCGTAGGCGTGCGGATCGGTCAGATCGGTGCGCGACAGGCCATCCGGCTGGGTGACGTCGAAACCGTCCTCCAGCACCTGGATGTTGCGCACGCCATAGGTCTGCCGATTGCTCGAACCGCGCACCGACAGTGCGACATCGCGCGGACCATTGCCCTGCACGAAGCTGACACCGGGGCTCAAGGCCAGTGCCTCGGCAATCGACAGACCCGGCTGGTCCTTGAACTTCGCATAGCCGACCGTGGTGGCCGTCTGTGCGACCGGCGTTTTCGCCTGCCGTCCGGTGACGACGACCGTGTCGATCGAAACCGGCGGATTCGCTGCGACGGGCGTTGCAACCGCCGGCGCAGTGGCCTGCGCGGCGTCGAGACGTTGCAGTTCGGCGTCGATCGTCGCGCGCTCGCGCAACAGTTCGGCGCGCCGCGCGTCGGCGGCAGACGGATCGGATCCAGCCGCCAGCAGCAACGGCGAATGCGTCAGCATCAACAGGCCGACGGGCAGCAGCGCACCCGCCGGCAAAAGACGAGAAGAACGGAACATCGTGTCATTCCTAGTGGCCGCCACGCGGCCATGAGCAAAGCGCTGCCGACCGGCAGCACGGGTTCGTCGCCGACCGGCGACGCGCTTCAGGGCTCAGGAATGAATCGGCGGGCCGCGCGGCGGCGGCAGCCAGAGGCGGGCACGGGCACGCCGGATCGCCCCCGCCAGCACATGCGCCGGCGCCGCCGCACGCGGCAGCAACGGCAACGCGAAGATGCTGGGAACGGCGAATTGGCCCGCATGGATGGTCCCGCACAACGGGCAGCCGGCTTTCATCTGCGGCTGCTGCGTGGCGGCCCGCTCGTCGCTCTGCTGCAGGCTGGTGTGCAGCTGCCGCTGCAGCGCTGCCAAGCGCTGCGGCGCCACCTCGCCGCAGAACGCGGCGTAAAGCGGGTTGCCCATGCGCTGCGCCAGCGATTGCGCGTGAATCGAAGGCAGCAGCAGCTGCCCGATCAGCGCAAAGACGCCGAGGTAGGTCAGAACGCAGCGATGGACGAGCGAACGGGGCACAGGCTGAATTCTGCCAGCGCGCGGACCGCGTGTCCGCAGCGTGCAACATCTGGCGAAAATTTCATCTTCCGCGTCACGACGATGTGACGCGCCGGCATGCCTCAGGTGACGACCGTCACCCGTTCGGCCTGCAGCCCCTTCTGCCCTTGCGTGACCTCAAACTCGACCTGCTGGCCTTCGGTCAGCGTGCGGTAGCCGTCACCGATGATCTGCCGGAAGTGGACGAAGACATCTTCCTTGCCGGGCCGCAGGATGAATCCGAATCCCTTGGCACTATCGAACCACTTCACGGTCCCTGTTTCGCGTGCGGCCATCTTCAACCTTCCTTTGTCTAGCGGCCAGCCGGCCGCAACGATGTTGCGCGGAGACGATCCTTCGTCCGCTTCGACCGGGTCGGCATCATGCCTGCCGGTCGCCCTGATCCACATCTGGCAACCCGGTTCGTACTCTACCGAAACCGCAGTGCCCGACAAGCCGTCGACCTGACATATGGCCTCGCCCATCGATTGACTATGATCGAGGGCTCACGATCTTCAGGGGATCCGACGATGAAACGCTGGACAGCGCTGATCTGCGCCCTCACCTTCCTCGGCGCTTGCGCCACCTCACCGACCGGCAGGCGGCAGCTGCACCTGGTCTCCGATGCCGAGGTGTCGCAAATGGGGGTGACCGCTTTTCAGGAGATGAAACAGAAGACCCCTGTCACCAAGAGCCAGGAGGACTCCGCGTTCGTGCAGTGCGTGGCCCGCGCCATCACAGCGCAGGTGCCGAACACGCCGCTGACGCCAGCCAACTGGGAGGTGCAGGTCTTCGATTCCAAGGAGATCAATGCCTTTGCCCTGCCCGGCGGCAAGATCGGCGTTTACACCGGGCTGCTGAAGGTGACCCAGAACCAGGATCAGCTCGCCGCGGTGCTCGGCCACGAGGTCAGCCATGTGCTCGCCGGCCACTCGGCGTCGCGCGTGTCCAACCAGATGGCGGCGCAGTTCGGCGGCGCGCTGATCAGCGCCGGAACCGGCATGTCGTCGGACCTGATCGGCACCGGGGCCAACTATCTCCTGCTGCTGCCGTTCTCGCGCGGCGACGAATCGGAGGCCGATATCCTTGGCATGGACCTCATGGCGCGCGCCGGATTCGACCCGTCGCAGTCGATCGCGCTGTGGCAGAACATGTCGAAACAGGCCGGCCAGGCGCCGCCCGAGTTGCTGTCAACACATCCGTCCAACCAGACACGCATCGCCGACCTGCAGCGCCACCTGACGCAGGACATGCCGGTCTACGAGCAGGCCCGCGCGGCCGGTCGTCGGCCGGCCTGCGGTCGCCCGTGATAGGCTCACGCCATACAAATCCTTACAAATCAATAAGGGCAGCTTCATCTGCCGCTGCGAAAGTTACGGTTTGTCCAAGAAGGGGAAAGCACATGACACGACATTTCCACCTCGCCGCCGGCCTCGCCGCGGCGCTGGCCCTCGGCAGCACCTCGGTCTGGGCCCAAGGCCAGGGGCACGACCAGGATCACGGGAAGGACCAGAAACCGCAGTCCAGCGCGCAGCACGGCGCACCGCAGTCCGGCGGCGGGCATGAGTCGGCATCGCCGCAGCACGGCGGCGGCGCACCGTCGAACGGCAATTCGCATGGCAGCGCGCCGGGCAATTCAGGCGAACATCGCGCCACCACGCCGGCACCGGCCCAGTCGCGAGGCAATAGCGGCAACGCGCATTACGAGTTCAGCGCGTCGGATCGCAGCAAGCTCGAGCAGCACTATCACCGCATCCTCGGCAATGTCGATCGCAGTCATCGCCCGGACTTCCGCTCCGGCGAGAAGATCCCGGACCGCTATCGCGGCTCGATCACGCCCGCACCGGAATCGATTCGCGGTCGCCTGCCGGCACCGCCGAGCGGCTATTCGATCGGCTACTACCAGGGTTACACCGTCGTCTACGATCCGACGACGTATCTGATCCTGTCGGTCGTCGATCTGCTGACGAACTGAGCGGAGCGCTGGACCGAGCCGCCAAGTCACTGACTTGGCGGCTTTTTTATTGGGCGCCCCAGCCTTGCGCGGCATGCGTACAGCTGACGCTCAGCCGACCACGACACTTCGTGACACCACCGCGACGAACCGTGCATCGCCACCGCCGATGATGGATACGCCATCACCGATCAGGAGGTTTCCGATGCGCACCAAGACCCACAAACTGTCGATCAAGCTCGCCGCCGCCGGTCTGCTGACCGCTGCCACGGTCATCGCGGTACCGGCCGCCTTCGCCGACGATCATGGCCGAGGCCCCGACCGCGGCCACGTCGAAAGCCACGGCAATACGCACAGCAACGGCCACGACAATCGCGGCAACAGCGACCGCGGCAATGTCCGTCACGATGACGGCCGCAACGACCGAGGCCGTACGCAGACCCGCGTCGTGCACGACACGCGCGTCGTCTACCGCGACAGCCACCCGGCGTTCTATCGCGGGCACACGATCCCGGCCAGCTATCGCCGTGAGATCCGTCCGGTGCCGACGCAGTACCGCGCCTACGTGCCGGCGGTGCCGCGCGGTTACGCGGTCGGCTACTACCAGGGCTACACGGTGGTCTACGATCCGGCGACGTATCTGATCGCCTCGGTCGTCAACCTGCTCGCCTATCACTAAGACCGCTGTCAACGCCGCCGCCACGCCCGCCGTGGCGGCGGCTTTTTCATGCGGGCCGTCATGCGAGGCTGCACACCTCTAAAATGCGGTCATGAATCTGATCCTTGCCGCTCTCGCCGCGTTGATCGGCGCCTTCGTCGGTGGCGCGCTGGCCGCCTGGCTGCGCCGCGCGCCCGACACTAGCAGTGCCCTCAAGAACGACCTCGAACGGCTCGAGCGTCTGATTCGCGACGAAACCGCACAGTCGCGGCGCGACGCCGCCGAACTGACGCGCGGCCAGCGCGCCGAGCTGATGTCGACCTTCACGCAGTTCGGCCAGCAGTTGCAGCAGCAGCAGGAAAACCTGCGCAACGTCCTCAGCGGCACGCAGCGCCAGCTCGCCGAAGACGCGGCCAAGGCGCGCGGTGAGCAGGCGCAAACGCTGGCGCGCTTCGGCGAGCAGCAGGGCGTGGCGCTGAAGGCGCTGACCGAGGCGCAGACCCAGGCCGCCGAAAAGCTGCGCGGACACGTCGAAGAGAGCCTGAAGACGCTGCGCACCGAGAACGCCGACAAGCTCGAACAGATGCGCCGCACGGTCGACGAGAAACTGCACGAAACGCTGGAGCGACGACTCGGCGAGTCGTTCAAGCTGGTCAGCGAGCGGCTCGAACAGGTGCACAAGGGTCTCGGCGAGATGCAGACGCTGGCCAGCGGCGTCGGCGACCTCAAGCGCGTGCTGAGCAACGTCAAGACGCGCGGCGGCTGGGGCGAGGTGCAGCTCGAAAGCATCCTCGAACAGATTTTCACGCCGGAGCAGTTCGCCAAGCAGGTGGCGACCAAGCCGCGCTCGGCCGAAAAGGTCGACTGCGCGATCCGCCTGCCGGGCCGCGGCGACGGCGACTCGACGGTCTGGCTGCCGATCGACGCCAAGTTCCCGATCGAGGACTACGAGCGCCTGGTCGATGCCCAGGAGCGTGCTGACCTCGACGCGATCAAGACTTGCAGCGCGCAACTCGAGCGCGCCGTGCGCCTGCAGGCCAAGTCGATCAGCGACAAGTACATCGCGCCGCCCGACACCACCGATTTCGCGGTGCTGTTCCTGCCGACCGAAGGCCTGTACGCCGAGCTCGTCCGCCGCCCCGGCATCGTCGAAGGGCTGCAGCGCGAGCATCGCATCGTGCTGGCCGGCCCGACCACGCTGACCGCCTTGCTCAACAGTCTGCAGATGGGTTTCCGTACGCTGGCGATCGAGCAGCGCAGCAGCGAGGTCTGGCGCGTGCTCGGCGCGGTCAAGACCGAGTTCGGCAAGTTCGGCGACGTGCTCGACAAGGTCAGCCAGAAACTCAAACAGGCGCAGGATCAAATCGATCAGACCGGAGTACGCTCGCGTGTCATCACGCGCCGTCTGCGTGACGTCGAAGCGCTGCCGGCGACCGACGCCGAACAGTTGCTCGGCAGCGACGACGAGCCGACTTGAGCCTGCGCGCGACAGCGGCCAAAGAATCGCCAACCGGCTAGAATGCGCGCCCTTCGTCGTCCTCTCGCCCGCCATGGCCCGTAAGTCCGCCAGCCGCGCTTCCAGCGCCGCCCGCTCCGCCGCCCCCAAGGTCGGCTTCGTCTCGCTCGGCTGCCCGAAGGCGCTGGTCGACTCCGAGCGCATCCTCACGCAGTTGCGCGCCGAGGGTTACGAAACGACGCCGAGCTACGACGCTGCCGACGTGGTCGTCGTCAACACCTGCGGCTTCATCGACGATGCCGTCGCCGAATCGCTGGACGCGATCGGCGAGGCGATGGCCGAGAACGGCCGCGTCGTCGTCACCGGTTGCCTCGGCGCCGGCCCCAAGAGCCAGGTCGTGCGCGACAAATTCCCGGACCTGCTGTCGATCAGCGGCCCGCAGGACTACGTGTCGGTGATGAACGCCGTGCACACGGCGGTGCCGCCGGCGCACGATCCGTTCTTCGACCTGCTGCCGCCGCAAGGCATCAAGCTGACGCCGAAGCACTACGCGTATCTGAAGATTTCCGAAGGCTGCAATCACAAGTGCAGCTTCTGCATCATCCCGTCGATGCGCGGCAAGCTGGCGTCGCGACCGGTCGCCGACGTGCTGACCGAGGCCGAGAAGCTGGTCCGTTCCGGCGTGCAGGAACTGCTGGTCATTTCGCAGGACACGTCGGCCTATGGCGCCGACCTGAAATACGCCAAGGGCCAGTGGCGCGATCGCGAATACGAAGCGCGCATGCTGGGGCTGTGCGACGGTCTGTCGCAGCTGACCGGCCGCGACGGCCAGCGGCCGTGGATCCGCCTGCACTACGTCTATCCGTATCCGCACGTCGATCACATCATGCCGTTGATGGCCGAGCGCAAGGTGCTGCCGTATCTCGACGTGCCGTTCCAGCACGCCTCGCCGAAGGTGCTCAAGGCGATGAAGCGTCCGGCCGCCGCCGAGGACACGCTCGAACGCATCCGCGCCTGGCGCAGCATCTGCCCCGACCTGGCAATCCGCAGCACCTTCATCGTCGGCTTCCCCGGCGAGACCGAGCAGGATTTCGAGCTGCTGCTCGACTGGCTCGACGAAGCGCAGCTCGACCGCGTCGGCTGCTTCCGCTACTCGCCGGTCGACGGCGCCACGGCCAACGCCCTGCCCGGCCAGGTACCGGACGAGGTCAAGGAAGAGCGCTATCACCGCTTCATGGAAAAGCAGCAGGCGATCAGCGCCGCCAAGCTGCAGCAGAAGGTCGGCCAGACCATCGAAGTACTGGTCGACGAGATTCACGACGATGCCGCCAGCGTCGGCCGCTCGTGGGCCGATGCGCCGGAGATCGACGGCAAGGTCTACATCCAGGGCCTCGGAGAAGGCAGCAAGCTGAAGGCCGTGCCCGGCCAGCGTATCCAGGTCAAGGTCGTCGACGCCGACGAATACGACCTGTTCGCCAGACTGGTCTGAGTACGGCGCCGTCCGGCATGGCGCGCAACATCGAAATCAAGGCGCGCGTCGCCGATCTGGCTGCAGTGGAAATGCGCGCCGCGGCGCTCGCCGATCGCGGGCCGACCGACATCGCGCAGGACGACACCTTCTTTCGTTGCGGCAACGGCCGCCTCAAGCTGCGCACGTTCGCCGACGGCAGCGGCGAACTGATCTTCTACCGTCGCGACGATACGCGCGGCCCGCGCACTTCGTTCTACCTGCGTACACCGGTGCCGACCCCGGATCCGCTGCGCGAATCGCTGACGCTGGCTTATGGACAAGCCGGCCGGGTGCGCAAGCAGCGCCGGCTGTATCTGGCGGGACGCACGCGCATTCATCTAGATCGCGTCGCCGGGCTCGGCGACTTCGTCGAGCTCGAGGTCGTGCTGACCGACGACGAGCCGATCGACGCCGGCACGCGCGAAGCAAGATCGTTGATGGCGCAGCTCGGCATGACCACCGATGCGCTGATCGATTGTGCGTATGTCGACCTGATCGCCGCGTCAGACGCTGGCGGCACAGCGCCGTCAGCCGAGTAGAAAACTCCAGGCCGGCACCGTCACGAAGCCCAGCAGCGTACCCGCACCGAGCAGCGTGTTCGCCACCGGCGGATCGAGGTGATGCTGATCGGCCAGAATCGTTGCAGACACCATCGGCGCCATCGACGCCTGCAGCACGCCGATCGTCAGCATCTGGCCGTAAATGCCGAGCAACAGGCCGGCACCGAGCACCACCGCCGGAATCAGCACCAGCTTGTAGGCGAGACCCATGCCGACCGCCGACAACTGATCGCGCTCCATGTGCAGCTTGAAACGCAGGCCAACGACGAACAGCGCCAGCGGCGTCAGCGTCGCCGCGATGCGGCCGAGCAGGTCTTCGATGAGCGGCGGCCACCCGCCGAGCAGATTGACGACGACACTCGACATCAACGCGAGAAACGCCGGAAAGCGCAGCACGCGACCGATGACGTCCGCGGCTTTCGGGCGCTGCCCGGAATAGATTGACGAAACGACAATGCCGCCGACCGCCAGCGCCACAAAGCAACCGGCCTGGTCGGCGACGACCGCCAGCCCCAGCGCCTCGCGGCCGCGCAGAGCCTCGATCATCGGGTAGCCGATGAATGACGTGTTGCCGAGCCCGGCGACCAGCGTCAACGCGCCGATGCGCCCGCGCGACCAGCCGAGGCGCCCTCCGATGAAAGCGAACAACACCCAGGCCGCGATGAAGATGAACCACTCCGACAGCACCAGGAACAGCATGTGCGGATCAAAATTCAGCTGCGGCACCATCTCCAGCACCATCGCCGGCAGCGCGATATTGATCAGCCACCAGTTCAGGCCCGGCGCCAAGCCGATCGGTGGATGCGCGTAGCGTGCGACGAGCACGCCGAGTGCGAGGCAGACGACGAGGAGAAGGAAAGCGACCATAAGCCGCCATTGTATGAAGACAGCGTCGATTCAGGCATTGGCCGTGGATTCATCGGCGGTGCACTTGCGCGGCGTAGCCTCAACGGTGCGAGCCGAAACGACGCGTAAAGCGCGGCCATGCAAAACGCCACCGCTGCCGCAACGCGCATTGCGCTCGCCGTCAGGCGTCCACGATCACGCCTTGCGCCGACCGTATGTCAGGAGAACGGACATGATGAAAAACGCAGCGAATGCCGACCGCCAGATCGATGAAGCACTCGACGAAACCTTCCCGGCCAGCGATGCACCGGCCTGGGGCGGCAGCGACCGCCAGCGCGAGCAGCGCGCGGCGCGCGCACGCAAGTCATCGCGCGATCGCGCCTATGAAAAAGCCGATGGATTGAAGGGCAAGACCTTCGCAATTCTGGCTACACATGGCTTCGAGCAGTCCGAGCTGATGGAGCCTCGCCGAGCACTGCTCGATGCCGGCGCGACGGTGGAAGTCGTCTCCATCGACAAGCAAGCGATTCGCGGCTGGCGCGGCAAGGATTGGGGCGACTCGATCGAGGTCGACCTCGACCTCAAGGCCGCCGATCCGTCACGCTACGACGGGCTGGTGCTGCCGGGCGGCACGCTCAATGCCGATGCCATGCGCCTGCAGCCGCGCGCGATCAAGTTCGTGCAGGCATTCCTCGACACCGAAAAGCCGGTTGCGGCGATCTGCCATGCGCCGTGGCTGCTGGTCGAGGCCAATCGCGTCGACGGGCGGACCTTGACGTCCTGGTCCTCGCTGAAAACCGATATCCGCAACGCTGGCGGCGAGTGGGTCGACGAGACGGTCGTCACCGATCGTCAGCTCGTCACCAGCCGCAAGCCGGATGATATCCCCGCGTTCAACGAGGCGATGATCGGCCTGTTCGCACAGGACAAGCGCCGCACCAGTGCCCGGACCGCGATCGGCCCCACCGACGTGCCCTGAGGTCGCGCACAAAAAAGGCCGGCCGTTCTGCAACGGCCGGCCTCCTGCTTCAGGTGTCCGCGTCAGCTCGCGCGCTCGCGGGCGACCAGCGCCGCGGCATTCTTGACGATGTCGTCCCAGCTCTTGCCCTTGACCAGGTATTTGCCGTCGATCACCAGCGACGGCGTCGACCGCACCTGGCTTTGCATCATGAACTGATGCGCCTTGAGCACCTTGGCATTGACCGAGAAGCTCGACATCAGATCCTCGAACTGCTTCGGATCGGCGCCGTACTTGGCGTAGAAGGCCGCAACCTTGGCCGGATCGATCACCATGCCCTCGCCCGGCAGCGTGTGCTGCTCGTGGATGGCGGCGTAAACGGCATCATGCGTCTTGGCCACCAGGCCCAGCGCGTCGGCCGCGTAATAGGCCTTGGCATAAGCCTTGAAATCCTGGCGAAAATCCGCCGGCACGTAGACCACGTTGACATCGGACGGCAAGGTCGCCTTCCACTTCTCGAACGTCGGATTGAACGCGTTGCACGCCGGGCAAACGTAGTTGAAGACCTCGGCGACTTCGACCTTGCCGTTCTCCGGCTGGAACGGGCTGCCGTTCGGAATGCGAATGTAGTCGACGCCTTCCTGCAAGTTATCGCTGGTGGCAGCGGTTGCGGTGGCCTTGGCCGCAGGTGCCGGCGGCGGTGTCGGCGCCGGGGCTTCGCTGGCAGCGGCATCCGCCGTTTCCGAAGCCGGCGCCGGCGCATCCGCCGCAGCGCCGGAATCGGCCGCGGTATCCGCACTCGTATCGGCCGGCGCCGCGGGCGCCGCAGACTCGGTGGCCGCCGGAGCCGCCGGCGCCGACGAATCCTGAGATTTCGAACAGGCGGCCACAGTGGCCAGCAAGCCAACCGCCAGCAGGTAACGCAACTTCATCGACTTCACTCCCGAGAGTTGGGCGAGGCCCGGATCACCGAACCCACGCAAAAGGATGCGAGAACGCCCATTCTAGAGGGGTTCGTCGCTGAGCACCGACCACGGCGGCGCTCGGAAGGTTCCACGTCACCGGCGAGCGCAGCGCCGATTCAAACCCAGGGCGCCAACTGCGCGTCTCACCCTTGCGGGCGGGCGAGTCGGCCATCCGACAGCTGCGCGTAATCAAAAAGGGGCAAATAGCGAATGAACGCAGTGATCGGCATGACCGGCGTTGTCGGCCTCCTGCTGCTGGCTGGCTTCGCGCTGGGCCTGACGCAGCGGCGCCATTTCTCGCCGAGATGGCTACTGATCGCCGCTACGCTGGTGCTCGTCAATGACTTCCTGCTGACACGCGGTTACGGGCTGCTGCCGCACCTGCTGCCGCCCAGCGAGTGGAACTGGCAGGGCAAGCTGCTGGCACTGGCGGCAACCCTGTGCATTGCCGCGCTGCCTGGCTTCGGCTGGCGACGCAGCGGCCTGACCGTCACGCAAACGCCGGGCAGCCTGAAAAGCTGCGTCCCGGTCGCGCTGCTCTACTGCGCGTTTTTCGCCGTCATCGCCTGGATCTATCCGAGTGGCCCGGCGTCGCACGAAACGGTCGCCTTCCAGCTGACCATGCCCGGCTTCGAAGAAGAGCCGTTCTATCGCGGCATTCTGCTGCTGGCACTTGACCAAGCCTTCCGTGGCCGCGTGCGCTTTCTCAGCGTCGACTGGGGCTGGGGCGCGGTGCTGTCATGCGCCTTGTTCGGTCTGGCCCACGCCTTCGGCTACGGCGCGCACGGCTTTTCGTGCGGCCCGATGACCATGGCGCTGACCGCGCTACCATCGTTCATCGCCGTCTGGCTGCGCCTGCGTACCGGCAGCGTGCTGCTGCCGATCGTGCTGCACAACTTCGGCAATTCGATCTCGTTGCTGATCTAGCATGCTCGGCGGAAACTCGACACAACCATGCGGCGTCGATGCGAAGTCCCTCTGACGCTTCACCAGACGAGCCGGTCGAACGACCACGCCGCCACGGTCCATTGCGTGTATCGCCCACGGGTATTCGCGCAAACTGTCGGCGTTGGCCTTCCGGCAAACGTCCTGCAGGGGCGCCGCCGCTGCGACCGACGCGCTCTGCACCGTTCGCGTTTCTAGCGATATGCCATGGCTACCGACTGCGGAAATCAGCGGCCGGCAGCACGTCTACAGGCTCTCGCGCGGCCAGCTTGCGTGGCGCGGTTTCGCGCAAGAACAAGCTGATGACCAAGCCTATCACCAACCCGGCGAGCGCCAGATACAGCGGGCTCTGCAGGCCGTGATGCTTCGCCATCCAGCCGCCAATGACCGGGGCGATGCCTCCCCCGAAGATTTCCCCACTACCACTCACCAGACCAATCGTCGCAGCCATACGCCCGACGGGCGCCGCTTCCGCGGCCATGGTCCCGCTGATCAGCGTCAACAGGCCCAGCGCCGAAGTGGCCACCAGCATCAACAGCACGAACAAGCTCACCGGCTCGGCGCCGACATGCGCAAACCACCACAGGAACAGAGCGCCGAAGCCGAACCCGAGCACCGCGGCAAGGCGTCGGCCGATCTAGTCGGAGGCGGTCGGCAAACCGAACATGCCCAGCGCGCCACCGAAGCCCAGCGCCGAGAGGACAAAGCCCATCGCGGCCGGCGTCATGTGCAGGTAGTCGCTGAGATATATCGGCATGAAAGCGGCCAGCACGAACATGCCCATCACGGCGCAGAACTGCGCGAGCATGCCCAGCAAGACATTGCGATGCCCGAAAATACTCCCAGTGACATTCGCACTGACCAGATCCCCGGTGACATCCCCCTGCGCGGCGGGGGAATCGCTTGCGCCCTGCGCGCGATCGCGAATCACCTTCCACATGACCACGGACAGGATCAGGCCCGGAACGCCCACCACCAGGAACACCCAGCGCCAGCTGGGCAACACGTTCAACAGCTGTGTGGCAATGATGGGCCCGAAGCCCAGGCCGAACAGCGCGAACGCGCACTGCTGGATTCCCTGGTTGCGTCCTCGTCGCGCCGGCAACGACGCATCATTGGTCGCAGCAAAACTGCTCGGACAGAACGCACCTTCAGTGACCCCCATCAACGCGCGAATCAGCAGCAGACTGGCCAGACCTGTTACCAACCCGGAAAAGGCCGATAGCAGCGAGAATGCAATCATCGCGGGAATCAACACTTTCCTGCGGCCCAGACGGTCGCTCAGGTGGCCGGTGATCACCGCGAAGAGGCCCCATGCAATGCCGAGCACTCCGAGGATATTGCCCACGTCCTGCGGATCCAGATGCAGATCCTTCATCATCATCGGCAGCAACGGCGCAATGATCCATCGGTCCAGGCCGACCAGACCGAAGCCCAGCGTCAGTAGCGTCACCGCTTTCCATTCGTAGACGGTGTCCCATTTCGTTTCTTGTGCCTGCACGGTGCTCATCCCTCGGAACTTGTGCTGCGGAACGCCCGGTGACGTCGACGCGCCGATGTATCGCGACGGCTTGCGCCTCTGCGATGTCATTCGTCACGCGCCGCGGCGGGCGCGCGGATTTACTCTTTCTTGTCGCTGTACATCGGGATGACGGTGATCGACTTGCCGATCACGAAACGCGTCAGATCCTCACCGACCACCAGCGGGCCCGAATACGTCGTGCGCGTACGCGCGACGATCTCGTCGATGCCGACCGGCGCAATGCCCGGCCGCGCCAGTCGCACGATGTGCGAGTACACCGCCAGACGCGGCTTGGCCTGGCTGAACACGCGGCCCGCGTCTTCCGGATCGGTATGGTGATCCATCACCCGCTGGATCATCGGCGTACCCTCGATCGACTTCGGCGCCGCCGCCACCTCGTGAATCAGCACGTCGGTACCGGTGCCGTACTTGATGACGTTCGGGTTGTATTTCGTGTCACCGCTGATCGCCACCGAATGCCCCGCATAGTCGACGCGGTAGCCGTATGACGGCTTGATCAGCGGGCCGTGGTTGACCTCGAACGCCGTCACCTTGACGCCATCATGATCAAGGATCACGCCGTCCTTGGAGAACTCGTGCGCGATCATCTTGGTGCCGTCCACCGGCACGTGCTCGTCGGCTTCGCGGATGCTGATGTCCTTGCTGTAGGTCTCCATCAGCCCATTGACGATATGCGCGGTGCCTTCCGGCCCATAGACATCGAGCGGCTCGCTGCGTGCACCAATCGGCGGGATGTAACCTGTCATCCACAGATCGGCCAGGCCATTGAGATGGTCGGAATGAAAATGCGTGAGGAACACGCCGTCGATCTTGCCGAGCGACACGCCGGCCTGCGCCAGCCGCAACGCCACGCCGCGCCCGGCGTCGAATACCAGATTCAGGCCGCCGGCCTGCACCAGCGTCGAGTTTCCGTAACGCGACGGCAGCAGCAGCGGCGTGCCCGTGCCGAGCAGCGTCACCACGATCTCGCCTTGCGTATCGTCGGCCGGCGGCGGCGGCGCCGCGCCGGCCTGCTGCGTGAGAAGCACACCGGCGACCAATACGCTGACCATCGACAGCAGTTTCTTTTTCATATTTCCACGAATTGACGAGTACATGTCATGACCTCCTCGAATGTGCCGATCTTTGAAAAATTCCGGCGTTGAATGGCGCGTGAAATGTCATCACGAGCCGGCTCGCTCTCTGGTTGCATACACGCCGATGCGGCGAAAGATGCACAGGGTCACCGTGTCAAATCCGAGGCGCACGTCGCCGACACCGCGGGTGGTGCGGCGCATGCGGACAAGGCGCTTGAATGCTCGCACCCTGACGAACAGCAGGGGCCGAAATCTTGGAAAACGGCCGCCTGCAGCCCAGCGTCAGCTGAAGACTATGGCAGTGGTGGTGGACATCTGTGGTCTCCTCGCTCCTTATCGTGTGCTGCGACGCGTGGCGGCACGGGAAGCAGCCGGCACGCATCTCATCGAGCGACGCTATCTGAACGCAGCCGGCGACGTGACGTCCAATACTTTAGGCAGCTCCTACTATGCGCAGCAGGCATAGTAGGAGCCTGCTCTGCGATCGCCAGCTCAGCCGCCGGTCGACCAGATGGCGAGTTCGGCGTCGATCATCTGCCGGAATCGCTGCAAAAGCGGCGAGGAATCACCGGCGCGGACGGTCATGATCAACGTCGAACTGAGCTCTTCCTCGGCCAGTGGCCGATAGGCGATGTCGTCGCGATGCAGGCGTTGCACCGAAGACGGCACGATCGTCACGCCCATGCCGGCAGCAACGAGACCGATCGCGGTCTGCAGTCCGTTCACTTCGAACGTGCGCGCCAGTTCGTAGCCGCGCGTCGTGAACTGGCGCAGCACTTCGTCGGCATAGCTGGGACGCGGCGTCGCGGGATAAAGCAGCAGCGTCTCGCCGGCAATGCGTTCCAGCGAAATCCGCGCCTCGTGGACCAGGGGAGAATGCGACGGCAGCGCCACGACCATCGGCTCCTGCATCAGCACCACGTTTTCGAGCCCTTCGCTGTGGATCGCCAGACGCCCGAAGCCGACATCGATGCGGCCGGACTTGAGCGCCTGCGCCTGCTGGATCGACGTCAGTTCCAGCAGGGTCACGTCGCGCCGCTCGTTCTCGGCCGCAAACGCACGCAGCACGTTCGGTAGCGGCCCGTAAAGCGTCGACGGCACGAAGCCGACGCCCATCCATTCGGTGTTGCCGCCGGCAATGCGCTTGGTGGCCTTCTCGATTTCGCGCAGCCGCGACAGCACCTGCACGGTCTGGTCGTAGAAGAACTGGCCAGCCTTGGTCAGCTTCATCGGCCGCGTGCCGCGCTCGAGCAGTTTGACGCCCAGCTCGTCCTCGAGCTGCTGGATCTGTCGCGACAGCGGCGGCTGGGCGATATGCAGCTGCTCGGCGGCGCGACTGAAGTTCAGGGTGCTCGCCACGGCCTGGAAGTATTTCAGGTGACGAAGCTCCATTAAACCTCATAGGTATGGTCGAAGATGAATTAAATATTGGACACGACTCATCCACAAAGTCAAAGCTTCGCCGTCGCCAGTCAGGACGGCGTGGGCACAGACCACGCCGGGACGTCGAATACGACGAATCGATCCGGCGCGCCATAAATACCAAAGATGGAGAGGAGAGCGACATGCCGATTTTCAGCCATTTTCCGCAAGGTGCCGACACCCGCCCGGGCAACGTCCCCGATGCGCCGCCTCGCGTGGCAGATGCATTCGGCGTCGGTGGATAGCGCACGTCTGCCGCCACCCTGATTTCTGAATGACGAAGGGCCGCCTCGAGGCGGCCCTGAATCCCGACAAAGCGCTGCGACTGGCCGGGCCTGCGATGCCCGACCGGTGACGGGCGCACCATTTCCGGAGGAAGCCATGAACGACAACAATTCAGTACCACACGCATCGGCGTCACCAGCGAACCGCCGCCGCACCCCTCGCACGCGCGCTGCGGCGCTGGCGCTGGTCGCCGGCGCCAGCGCCGGCGCCTGGTCGACGGCGCATGCCGACGCACAGCTGCCGGCAAACACCGGCAAGGGGCCCGCACAGGGCGAGTACCACCTGCTGCGTTTCAACGATCAGCCGCCCAGCGCTCCGGCCACCGCCGACTGGTCGGACAGCCTCAAGCACATCAGCTTTGGCAACCCTGACGATCAGATCTATCTTTCGCTCGACGGCCTCGAACGTTTCCAGTTCAACAGTTACTCGCACGAGTCGCTGGGCTCGACGAGTTATGACGGACAGCGCTTCTATCAGTATCGGCACATCTATGGCGCCGACCTGCATCTGGGCCCGCAGCTGCGCATGTTCGGCGAGTTGGGCAGCGCCCAGGTCGCAGACCACCAAGCCGCCAAGCAGCCGGCGCGCCAAGTCAACGACGCCTTCGTCGAGCAAGCGTTTGTTGAAGCCAATACTGCTGTTGGCAACGGCTCACTGACGGTCCGCGTCGGCCGTCAGCAGATGTGGCTCGGCAACGGCTTGCTGGTGACGACGCAGCCGAACGCCAACGTGCCCTGGTCGTTCGACGGCATCGACATGAGCTGGCGTTCCGATTCGGTCCTCGTCGACACCTTCCGCGTCGAGGCCGTTCAGACAGGCACCGGCGGCTTCGATGACGACCGCCGCACCGACGCACGTCGCATGTGGGGCGTCTACAGCAGCTTCGCGCTGCCACAGGGCGGCAGCGGCGCGTCGAAGCTCAATCTCGACGCGTTCTACATCGGCACGCGCTGGGAAGGCATGAAGTTTGCCGGCACGGCCGGCACCGACCGCCGCGGCAGCTACGGCGCGCGGCTGTGGGGCAAGCTCGGCGGCCTGGCGGTGGACTGGACGGCGATCGCGCAGGTGGGCCGCTATGCCGGCACCGACGTTTCGGCATACGGCGTCTACTCGACGACAGGCCATACCTTCGGCTCGGTACCACTGAAACCAACCGTCGCCGTGCATGCCGACCTGATCTCCGGCGGCTACAGCGAATCGAAGACGCATACCTACAACCCGCTGTACTCGGGACAGGTGTACTACGCGGCAAGCGGCTATCTGGCCGGCAGCAACATGATCGACGCCGGCCCGGCGCTGTCGCTGCAAGTCGCACAGAATGTGCGCGTCACCGTCTACAACCGTTGGTACTGGAAGCAGAACGAAAAGGACTTCATCTACGGCCGCGGCTTCGTCGCATTGCCCGGCACCAACGACAGCAGCGCGTCGTACATGGGCATGCAGCCGGACATCAACTGCGTCTGGCAAGTCAGTCGGCATCTGTTTCTGTCGCCAGAGCTGGCGTACTTCAAGGTCGGCAAGACACTGGAAAGCGCCGGCGGTGACGACGTCTTCTACTCTCAGCTGGACCTGAGTTTCATTTTCTAACCGGCCATCCGGCGCGTTGCCCGTGCCGCGGCCCAGACACGGAACTGCAATGGATTTCCAGGAAAACCCCTTCAAACGTCGCCTGCTGCGCGGCGAGACGCAGTATGGCCTGTGGCTCGGCATGTCGCAGACGATCAGCGCCGAGATCTGCGCCGGCGCCGGCTTCGACTGGCTGCTGATCGACGCCGAGCACGGTCCCAACGACCTGCGTTCGATCCTGCCGCAGCTGCAGATGATCGCGCCATATGCGTCGCAGGCCGTGGTGCGGCCCTCGCACGGCGACGACGTGCTGATCAAGCAGGTTCTGGAGACGGGCGTGCAGACGCTGCTGATCCCGATGGTGGAGACCGCGGAGCAAGCCCGGCGCCTGGTCCGCGCGATGCGCTATCCACCGCACGGGATTCGCGGTGTCGGCAGCGCATTGGCACGCGCATCGCGCTGGGGCCGCATCGCCGACTACGTGCAGCGCGCCAACGATGAGATGTGTCTGTTGGTACAGGTCGAAACGGTTGAAGGCATGCGCAACCTCGACGCGATCCGCGACGTCGAAGGCGTCGACGGCATCTTCTTCGGCGCCGCGGACCTCGCGGCGTCGATGGGGCATCTCGGCTATGCCAACCATCCCGACGTCGTCAAGTCCATCGAGGATGGCCTGCAGAGGATCTCAAAGGCAGGAACGTTCGGTGGCGTGCTGTGCACCGACAAGCCACTGGTCGCGCGCTACCACGCGGCGGGCGCGCGCTTCATCGCGGTCGGCGTCGACGTCCTGCTGCTGGCGGCCGCAACGTCGCGGCTCTGTGCCGAGTACAAACCCGACGTCGCCGGCCGCACGGTCGCCGACAGCTACTGACGCAGCGCCGCCCCCCAGTCCGTCATCACAGCGCTCTTTGGCGCCAGGACTATACCTCGCAGGCATGATGCCGACTGCCAAAGTATTGGACTCTCCCTCGCGGCGGGCATGTAATGGCAGCAGGAACAGGCCGGGCCCATCAGGCGCTTCGAGCTTGGTCACGATTCTCGAATAAGTGCCTGAACACAGGCGGTGGAGGAGTCAAAGATGGCGATGACTGGCGTGTTGCGCCCTGCGCATTGTGAGCTCCGCGTGCTCGATCTCGACGAAACGCTGAGCTTCTACCTCAATATCCTCGGGCTCACCGAAGTCGCGCGCGACGCGGCCGGCCGCGTCTACCTGAAGACCTCGAACGAAACCGACCAGCACAGCCTCGTGCTGCGCAAGGCAGATCGCCCCGGCATGGACAACTATGCCTTCAAGGTTATCGATGAGGTGACACTCGAACGGCTCGAATCGGATCTGCGCGCCTACGGCGTGGCCACCGAATGGATCCCGGAAGGCGAGATGCTCAATACCGGTCGCCGGGTGCGCTTCGAGTCGCCGACCGGGCACATCTTCGACCTGTTCGCGAGCAAGGCGCCCGCGCCGGATCTGCGTTCGTACACGAACCCGACGCTGTTCGATCACGAAGGCGTGGGCATCAATCCGGTGCGCCTCGACCACTGGCAGATTCACGGCACCGATCTCGACGGCAGCGTGAAGCTGTTCAGCGAAGTGCTCGGCTTCAGCACCGTCGAAAAGATCGTCACCAACGACGGCAAGACCGATCTGGCGTGCTGGATGACCTGCTCGCACAAGCCGCACGACGTGGCCTTCGTGCGCGACGAGCGCCCCAACACGCTGCATCACCTCGCTTATCTGATCGGCTCCTGGGAGCAGCTGCTGCGCGCCGCCGACCTGATGTCGGCTCGCCGCGTGAAGATCGACGCCGGCCCGATGCGACACGGCATCACGCAAGGCACGACGATCTACGCCTTCGATCCGTCCGGCAATCGCATCGAAACGTTCTGCGGCGGCTACGACTACTACCCGGACATGCCGATGACGGTGTGGACGGAAAACGAAATGGGGGCCGCGGTGTTCTATCACACGCGCGAGCTCAACGAGCGCTTCCTCACCGTCGTCACCTGAAACGGCAGACGCACGATAGAACGGCGGGGCGCATGAACGCCGCGCCAATACCGGAAACACCATGACGCAAACCCTGCATCAACGCCTCGGCGAGCGCCTCTACCAGGCGCTGCGCGAACGCAAGGCGATCGCGCCGCTGACGGCCGAATACCCCGAACTGACGATCGCCGACGCCTACCGCATCCAGCAATGCATGATCGATCGGCGCCTGGCCGCCACCGGCGAGCGCATCGTCGGCAAGAAGATCGGCGTCACCAGCCAGGTGGTCATGGACATGCTCGGCGTCGACCAGCCGGACTTCGGCGTGCTGACGTCGGGGATGGTCTACAACGACGGCGCTCAGATCGCTGCCGGCGAGCTGATCGCGCCGAAGGCCGAGGGCGAAATCGCCTTCCTGCTCAAGCGCGATCTGTGCGGCCCCGGCATCGGCTGCGCCGACGTCCTGGCCGCCACCGAGCTGGTGATGCCGTGCTTCGAGATCGTCGACTCGCGCATCGCCGACTGGAAGATCAAGATCCAGGACACCGTCGCCGACAACGCCTCGTCCGGCGTCTTCGTGATCGGCGACGCCGCCGTCGATCCGCGCCGGCTCGATCTGACGCTGACCGGCATGACGCTGGAGAAGAACGGCCAGCTGATCGGAACCGGTGCCGGCGCCGCCGCGCTCGGACATCCCGCCAACGCCGTGGCCTGGCTCGCGAATATGCTCGGCACGCTGGGCGTGACGCTGCGCGCCGGCGAGATCGTACTGTCCGGTTCGCTCGCGGCGATGGTTCCCGTTGCGGCCGGCGATCAGCTGCGCATCGGCCTGTCCGGCATCGGCTCGGCCAGCGTCTCCTTCATCTGACCCCTACGGAGCCACCATGGCACTGGACCCGAACACCATCGCCGCGCTCGCCGCGCATCTGGAAGATGCCGAGCTGCAGCGCCGCGAAGTCACCAAGATCACCGACGACCATCCGGACATGGACTGGGCGGACGCCTACGCGATCCAGGACGCGATCCGCCTCCGCAAGCAAGCGCGAGGCACGCGCATCACCGGCCTGAAGATGGGCCTGACCTCGGTCGCGAAGATGCGGCAGATGGGCGTCACCGAGCCGATTCACGGCTTCATCACCGATTACGGCGCAGTTGCCGACGGCGGCGAGATCGCCATCGACGAGCTGATCCATCCGAAGATCGAGGCGGAGATCGCCTTCGTTCTCAAGCGTCCGCTGGCCGGGCCCGGCGTGCACATCGGCGACGTGCTCGCGGCGACCGACATCATCGTGCCGGCCGTCGAAGTGATCGACTCGCGCTACAAGGATTTCAAGTTCGACCTCAAGAGCGTGATCGCCGACAACACCTCGTCGGCCCGTTATGTGGTCGGCGGCCGTGCGCGCAGCGTCGCCGGCATCGACCTCAAGCACCTCGGGGTCGTGCTCGAAAAGAATGGCCGCATCCTCACCACCTCGGCCGGCGCCTCGGTTCTCGGCCACCCCGCCGCCAGCGTCGCGATGCTCGCCAACATGCTTGGCGCCAAGGGCCGCGAGGTCCCGGCCGACACGCTGATCCTGACCGGCGGCGTCACCGAAGCGTTCCTCGTCGAGCGCGGCGACCACATCAACGTGCGCTACGAGCATCTCGGCAGCGTTTCCATGCATTTCGTCTGAGGATTTCCCCCATGCCCATCATTCAAGTCTCGATGATCGAAGGACGCGGCGAAGAGAAGAAGGCCGCGCTGGTCAAGGCGCTGACCGAAGCCGCCGTCGACAGCATCGGCGCGCCGCGCGAGAGCGTGCGCGTCATTCTCAATGAAGTGCCGAACACCAACTTCGGCATCGGCGGCAAGACCGCCAAGGAACTGGGGCGCTGACCGCGCCCCGTCACCCGTTTCCAGGAGCATTGCCATGCGGCTCAATTCCGCCGTCCCTGCCGCCATCATCGGCTCGGGCAACATCGGCACGGATCTGATGATCAAGGTACTGCGCAACGCGCGCCATCTGAAGATGGGCGCGATGGTCGGCATCGATCCGAACTCGGACGGCCTCGCCCGCGCTGCGCGCATGGGCGTCGCGACCACGCACGAAGGCATCGACGGGCTGGTCAGCCTCCCGGGCTTTGGCGACATCCGCATCGCCTTCGACGCCACCAGCGCCGGCGCGCACGCGCGCCACAACGAGGTGCTGCAAAAGCACGGCATCAAGGTCATCGATCTGACGCCGGCCGCGATCGGCCCGTACACCGTGCCGGTCGTCAACCTCGACGACCACCTCGATGCCGGCAACATCAACATGGTGACCTGCGGCGGCCAGGCGACGATCCCGATCGTCGCGGCGATCTCCCGCGTCGTGCCGGTCAAATACGCCGAGATCGTCGCTTCGATCTCCAGCAAGTCGGCCGGCCCCGGCACCCGCGCCAACATCGACGAGTTCACCGAAACCACCAGCCGCGCACTCGAAGTCGTCGGCGGCGCCCAGGTCGGCAAGGCCATCATCGTCCTCAATCCCGCCGAACCGCCGCTGCTGATGCGCGACACGGTCTATTGCCTCGCCGAGCCCGGCGATCAGGCAGCGATCGAGCGTTCGATCGAGGAGATGGTGGCGTCCGTCAACGCCTACGTGCCGGGCTATCGGCTCAAGCAGCGCGTGCAATTCGACCTGATCCCCGAGAGCGCGCCGGCCAACGTCCCGGGCATCGGCCTCAGCAGCGGCCTGAAGGTCAGCGTCTTCATCCAGGTCGAAGGCGCCGCGCACTATCTGCCGGCCTACGCCGGCAACCTCGACATCATGACCAGCGCGGCCCTTGCCTGCGCCGAACGCCTCGCGGAAACGCGCCTGCTGCCGAAAGCGGCCTGAAGCGCACTCGATCACGGAGAACCGACATGCCCTTCGATCCCGGCAAGAAGCTCTACATTTCCGACGTGACGCTGCGCGACGGCAGTCACGCGATCCGTCATCAATACAGCGTCGAGCAGGCAGCGACCATCGCCAGGGCACTCGACGACGCGCGCGTCGATTCGATCGAAGTCGCCCACGGCGACGGCCTGCGCGGCTCCAGCTTCAACTACGGCTTCGGCGCTCATTCGGATCTCGAATGGATCGAAGCCGTCGCCGGCGTCGTCCGCCACGCCAAGGTCGCGACGCTGCTGCTGCCCGGCATCGGCACCGTGCACGATCTCAAGGATGCCTATTCGGCCGGCGCGCGCATCGTCCGCGTCGCGACGCACTGCACGGAGGCCGACGTGTCGAAGCAGCATATCGAGGCGGCGCGTCACCTGGGCATGGACACGGTCGGCTTCCTGATGATGAGCCACATGACCACGCCAGCCGAGCTCGCGCGTCAGGGCAAGCTGATGGAAAGCTACGGCGCGACCTGCATCTACGTGGTCGACTCCGGCGGCGCGCTGGGCATGCAGGACGTCCGCGACCGCTTCCGCGCGCTCAAGGACGTGCTGCTACCGGACACACAGACCGGCGTGCACGCGCATCACAACCTGAGCCTCGGTGTCGCCAACTCCATCGTAGCTGTCGAGGAAGGCTGCGACCGCATCGACGCCAGTCTCGCCGGCATGGGCGCCGGCGCCGGCAACGCGCCGCTCGAAGTCTTCATCGCCGCCGCCTCGCGCCTCGGCTGGAACCACGGCTGCGACCTCTACACACTGATGGACGCCGCCGACGACATCGTCCGTCCGCTGCAGGATCGCCCGGTACGCGTCGACCGCGAAACGCTGGCACTCGGCTACGCCGGCGTCTATTCGAGCTTCCTGCGTCACTCCGAAGCGGCGGCCGACAAGTACGGCATCAAGGCCGTCGATATCCTCGTTGAGCTCGGCAAGCGCCGCATGGTCGGCGGCCAGGAGGACATGATCGTCGACGTCGCCCTCGACCTGAAGAACGGCGCGCACACCGAACAGCGGCTCACCGCCGGCTGAACGCATCGAAGCCGCTGCACGCAGCGGCTCAGTGCAGCAACGCCCGCTTGATACTGATGCCGGCCGACAGCTCGTCCGGCAGCGGCCCGCGTTCGAACGTGCGCCCAACGGAAACGCTGAGCCACGTGCCCTTCGCCAGATGCGCGTCCATGCCGGCGCTGACCTTGCCGAAGCGGTCGTTCGGCTCGCCATCGAACCAGTCGTGTATCCAGGCCAGCTCGAGATCGGCGTTCAGCGGCGACGTACCGCCGCGCAGGCGCATTGACGTCACCAGCTCGTCGGCGTCGGTGTAGCGCTTCTGATCCTGCGGATCGGGCAGTGGTTCGTTGAGACGATAGAGCACCTGCCCCAGCACCTGTACGTATTTGCCGAAAAACGTCGGCACATACGCGCGCTTGGTGCCGCCGACGTCGAAGCCGATCGCGCCGGTCGCGTACGTCACCAGGCCGCGCGGCGCGATCGAACCGAGCTGATCGTTGCGGTCGCGGAACGACGGCGAAATGCCGATCGCCAGGCCGCTGGCGTTCCAGGTGTATGCCGCCACCTGCGGATCGTCCCGGCATTGCTTCATGCCCGCCCGCACGGTGTCCTGCAGCGCCGTCACGTACTGCGCGTGTATCACGTCACGCTGCGCCTCGAGCTCGGCGTAGCGGCTTTCGAGCGCGGGGCGCTCGGCGTCATCGAGGGCCGGATCGCCCATCCTCGCGTCGAGAATCTGAAGCTGTGCGTCCAGCGCCGCCTGTTGCGCACGCAGTGCCGTCGGCGGCGTCACATGCCGCTCGAAGCAGTCCTGCAAGGACCCCGGCCCGCGATGCACGCGCGGATCGCGCTGCTCGTGAAAGACGATGCGAAACGTCGGCGCAAACCGCGTCGTCTGATCCTGCGCGCTCTCGCCCTTGCTGATCGCAAACGACACCTGGATGCGCGACGCGAAGCGATACGGCCGGTGATGCTGATAGTCGTCCAGCGTGAGACTGGAGTCCGCCAGCGCGACCGGCGCAAAGTCCACGCCGAGCGCCGCACGTGGATGACCGTAGTCATCCCAGACCTGCGCTCCCGAAAACGCAATATCGGAAGACGCCAGCGCCTGCCCGGTCAGAAACGGCGAGACCCCGAGCGCGACGAAGCTGGCCGGCTCCGGCCCGGCAACGTCGACGCGCGTCTCGCCCAGCGATACGGAGCGCTCGAGATCATAGAACCACTGTTCCTGCGACGCCCGGCAGTCGACCGGAGCACCGCACGCCCACGCAGACAGCCCCCAGGCACACACCACAACGCCGACGCGGGCCTGCCAAGTCGCCGCGCGCGCAGGCACAGATTTCATTTCCGGCGATTACTCGACCGTTACACTCTTGGCGAGATTGCGCGGCTGATCGACATCGGTGCCGCGCAACACGGCGACGTGGTACGCGAGCAGTTGCAGCGGCACCGTGTAGACCAGCGGTGCCTGCAGCGCTTCGATGTGATCGGGCATGGTCATGACGTCGATGCCATCAGCCGGCTCGATGCCGGCATTGGGGTCGGCGAAGACGAACAGCTGACCGCCGCGGGCGCGGACTTCCTGCAGGTTGCTCTTGAGCTTTTCGAGCAGCGCGTTGTTCGGTGCCACGGCGATCACCGGCATTTCGGCGTCGACGAGCGCCAGCGGACCGTGCTTGAGTTCGCCGGCGGGATAGGCCTCGGCGTGGATGTACGAAATTTCCTTGAGCTTGAGCGCGCCTTCCAGCGCCACCGGGTAGCTCGGTCCACGGCCAAGAAACAGCGCGTGCTGTTTGTCGGCGAAGCGCGTCGCCCACTGGCGAATCTGCGGGTCGAGCTTGAGCGTGTGCTCGACCAGCGTCGGGACCTGCGCCATCTGCCGAGCGTACAAGGCGATGGTGCGACGATCGAAGCCGCGGCGCTGGGCAATCGCCAGGCCCAGCATGCCGAGCGCGGCCAGCTGGGTAGTGAACGCCTTGGTCGACGCGACGCCGACTTCCGGGCCGGCGCGCGTCATCAGCGCCATGTCCGCCTCACGGACCAATGAGGATTCGGCGACGTTGCAGATCGCGCAGGTGCCGACGTAGCCGAGCCGGCGCGCCTCACGCAGCGCGGCGAGCGTGTCGGCGGTTTCGCCAGACTGCGAGATCGCCAGGAACAGCGTGCCCGGCGTCACCACCGGATCGCGGTAGCGGTACTCGCTGGCGACCTCGACCGAGCACGGAATGCGCGCGCCCTGTTCGAGGTAGTAGCGCGCGACGAGGCCGGCGTGGAAGCTGGTCCCGCAGGCAACGATGTGCACGTTCTGTACGAGCGGCAGGATACGGCCGGCGGCCGGCCCCAGCACCGCTTCGAGGACGTGATCGCCCAGCAGGCGCTCCGACAAGGTATCGGCCAGCGCGCGCGGCTGCTCGTAAATCTCCTTGAGCATGTAGTGTGCGTATTCACCGCGCTCGACCGCGTCCGCCGACAGCGACGATTCGTGCACGGGGCGGCTGACCTCGGCGTCGGACTGATCCCAGATCGTGATCGCGTCACGGCGGATTTCAGCGACGTCGCCCTCCTCCAGAAACTGGAAGCGCCGCGTCTCGGTCAACAGCGCCTGCACGTCGGACGCCACGAAGTTCTCGCCGTCCTTGCCGAGGCCGATGACCAGCGGACTGGCGATACGCGCGACGCAGATGCGATCAGGCTCCTGGGCATCGAAGACGACGATGGCGTAGGCGCCGGTCAGACGCCGCACCGCCTGGCGAACGGCGGTCGTGAGGTCGTTGCCCTGCTTGACGAGCTCGTGAATCAGGTGGGCGATGACCTCGGTATCGGTTTCTGAAGCGAAGTGATAGCCCTTGGCCTGCAGCTCGCTGCGCAGCTCGACGTAGTTCTCGATGATGCCATTGTGAATCAGCGCGATCCGGCCACCGGACACATGCGGATGGGCATTGGCTTCGGTCACGCCGCCGTGCGTCGCCCAGCGTGAGTGGGCAATACCGATCGGCCCATGACAGGGCGCGGCACGCAGCCGCTCTTCGAGGCGAACGACCTTGCCGACGGCTCGGCGCAGCTGCAGCTCGCCGTCCTCGTCCAACAGGGCGATGCCGGTCGAGTCGTAACCGCGATACTCGAGGCGATGCAGGCCGTCGATGAGGATGGAGCTGACGTCACGGGCGGCGATGGCGCCGACGATTCCGCACATGGGCTAAGGATTCCAGAACGCGCAAAGCTCGATTTTAGCGATTGTCACAGGTTCGGGCTTCGTGGCGGCTTTTGGCGACCGCCCAACAGGTCTGTTGATATACGATAGTGGCAAACAGCGGCCGTCAGATGCCGCACGTGGGAGGACAGGCATGGAACCCGAGCGGCCCGAAAAACCGGCAGCCTTGCATTCAGGCGGCGACGCGTTGTTCCGCGTACTGGGCGTAGCACTGCAAATCGCGGCGACGCTGGCGGTCGCCAGAACCCTGACGCTGTTCGAGACCGGGCTGTTCTTCGAAGGCTTCGTGGTCACGATTGCCGGCGCGGCGTTTGTCCGTGCCAAGCTCGACCTCTATCTTGGCCGCCACATCGTCGCCGAACTCGAAAGCAGCACCGGCATCGGCAACGCTGAGCTGCTGCGCGCACTGAGCCGCCGCGCCGTCAAACGCTCTGCGCTGATCTGCGCGGTGCTGTTGGTGATCATGGCGGACGCCGATGTCATGGTGCAGTCGCTGCACCCGTATTTTCAGACCTTCACCCCGTTCGTGCTGGCGCTGCCACTGGTCAGTTATGCCTCGATGATCGCCAGCGCACTGCGTGCCGCAGGCTGCCACCTCAAGAGCTTGATCTGCACCGCGTACGCGATGAATGCCACGCTGCTGATCGCCGTTGCGGTCGCACCTCCAGCGCCGCCGGTCGCCGTCTTTTCCTGGATCTTCCTGATCGGCAGCGCCGTCGCTGCCGCGACTGCCTACGGATTCGCACATCGCGTCTTCGGGCCGGCGCCGCGCAGCACCGGGATGCAAGCCGGCCAACGCCATGCCTGGACATCGATCGATGCCGAAATCAACAAGGTCGGTGGCATCGGCTTCGCCAATGCCGCATTGCTGTGGGCGCCGATGTGTCTGCTGGTCCTGCTGGCGCCACCGACCGAGATGGCGCGCTACGCGGTCAGCACGCGGACCGCACAACTACTGTTGTACCTGATGCCGCTGGTGGCCTTGCTGCTGGCGCCGCAACTGCGCGCGCAGCATGCGTTGGCCGCGTTCGGGCGCAGCGCCATGTGGCGCGCACTGCGCGGCATCACGCTGGCCAGTGCGGTGATGGCCGCTGCACTGATCGCCAGCGCGCACTGGAGCCTCACACAGTACGGCGCACCATACGAGACGGCGGTCGTGCTGTTCGCGGTGCTGGTGCTGGCGGAAATGCTGGCGACGATGACGCGCCCGCTGTTCCGCTATCACGCCGCACACTGGAACCAGGGCCAGGCCGGCCATGTGCTGTACAGCGCGGCGGCTGTCGCGACCGGACTGACGCTGCTGCTGATGCCGTGGTTGCAGGCCCTGGGCGCGGCGATCGCCCTGGCGGCCGGCCATGCCACCGCCGTCATCCTCGGTGCCCGCGCCGCCCTGCGCAGCGAGCCGCGAGAGCGCGGCATCGCCGCGCATTAACGACGCGCCGCCGCAGTCCCCGCGATGCGCTCACTGCGACCATTTGCAGTGCCCAAACACCCCGCCGTTCGCCCGACCGGGCGAGCATGCTTTTTTATTTGCGCTTGCGCGGACGCTGCCAGCCGGACACGGTCTTTTGTTCACGCGCCCGCGCGATCGTGAGGCCACCGCCCGGCACGTCACGGGTGATCGTCGAGCCGGCACCGATGGTGGCGCCGTCCTTGACCGTCACCGGCGCGACCAGCTGTGTATCGGAGCCGACAAAGACGTCATCGCCGATGATCGTGCGGTGCTTGTTGGCGCCGTCGTAATTGCAGGTGATGACGCCGGCACCGATATTGGTTCGGGCACCGATGCTGGCATCGCCGACATAGGCCAGATGATTGGCCTTGGTCTCAGTGCCCAACGCTGCGTTTTTCACTTCAACGAAGTTTCCGAGATGAGCACCGGCGGCCAGCGTCGTCGACGGCCGCACGCGCGCGAACGGGCCGATCACGCAATCGGCACCGGCCTCGCAACCGTCGAGCATGCTGTGCGGCTGCACGACCGTGCCGCTGCCCAGGCGCACGTCGCGCAGGATGCTGTAGGCACCGATGCGCACCCCATCGCCGAGCACCACATCGCCTTCGAAGATGCAGCCGATGTCGATGCTCACGTCGCGACCATGCTCGAAGCGGCCACGCAAATCAAAGCGTGACGGATCGGCGAAGGCGACGCCGGCGCGCATCAAGGCGTCGACCTGGCGCTGCTGCAGCAGACGTTCAAGGCGTGCCAGCTGCAGCCGGTCGTTGGCCCCCTCGACTTCGTTCGCGTCGGCCGTCACGGTCGCGACCTCGAGCTTGGCCTTGACCGCCATCGCGACGATATCGGTCAGGTAGAACTCGCCGGCGGCGTTGTCGTTACCGACCTTCGCCAACCAGCCGCGCAGTCGCTTGGCCGGCGCGCTCATCAGGCCGGTATTGACCTCACGAATCGCACGCTGGCGCGGCGTGGCGTCCTTTTGCTCGACGATGCCGGTCACCCGCTTCTGACGATTGCGGACGATGCGGCCGTAGCCCTGCGGACCGTCGAGTTCGACCGTCGCCAGCGCCAACGTCTTGCGCCCGGCCTGCACCAGCGCCCTGAGACTGTCGGCCGACACCAGCGGCACATCACCGTAGAGAATCAGCACCTGCGCATCGTCGGGAATCTGCGGCATCGCTTGCTGCACCGCATGCGCCGTGCCCTTCTGCTCGCGCTGCTCGGCCCACTGCAGCGTACTGCCCGCATCCGCCGACGCCGCCCAGGCACGGACCTGCTCGGCGCCGTGCCCGACGACGACATGGATCGCCGCCGCACCCAGCGCCTGCGCGGCATCGATGACATGGCCGAGCATCGGCTTGCCGCCCAGCTCGTGCAGCACCTTGGGTTTGGCGCTCTTCATGCGCGTGCCCTGGCCGGCGGCCAGGATCACGGCATGCAAAGGCATCTTCTTGTCGGGCATCGGGCTCCAGGCGAGTCAGGACGCGGGAACGAGCAAGCTACTGCGTGCTGCCGGGCGCGGGCGCGCGACGCACGACGTCGACGGTGCCGGCTTCCGGCAGTTCGAGCTCTTCGATGGGCACGAAGCGGCGCTGTTCGGCGCTGTAACCGCGAATCATGCCGGTCTCGATGTCGTAGACCCAGCCGTGCACGCGCAGCAGGCCGGCGGCGAGGCGCGCCGCCACCGAAGGATGCGTGCGGATATGGTCGATCTGCGCAATGACATTCGTTTCGGTCAGCACCGCCAGATGGTCCTCGGCGCAGTCGCACTGCTGGTTGAGCTCGACGACGCGTTTGGCCACATGCGCGTGACGCAGCCAGGCGCTGACGGCCGGCAGGCCGGGCTGCTCATCGGACTTGGCCAGCGCCTTCATCGCGCCGCAGTCGGAGTGTCCACAAATGACGATGTCCTTCACTTCCAGCGCCATGACCGCGAACTCGATGGCCGCCGAAACGCCGCCAGTGAACTGCGCGTACGGCGGCACGATGTTGCCAACATTGCGGCAGACGAACAGCTCACCCGGGCCACTGCTCGTGAACAGCTCGGGAATCACCCGCGAGTCGGCACAGGTGATGATCATCGTGTGCGGCGTCTGCTTGGCCGCCAGCTGCTCGAACAGGGCGCGCTGTTCCTGGAAGGTGCTGCGCTGGAACTGCTTGAAGCCTTCGATCAGTCGTTTCATGAGAGGTGCGCTCTTTCGCGTTTTCGGGTCAAGGCGCGGCCGTGCTCAGTGTGCATCGCGCGGCGCGCCGTGCCAGTTTAGAACGGGATGATCCCCATCAACGAAAAAAGGGCGCCCGACGGCGCCCTTTTCCTACATTCAACAGCACCAGCCGTCACTCAATGATGGCTCGGTGCCCGCAGCTTGCGCACGAATTCGAGGCGCGCCGCCGCTTCGACCAGCTCGGCCTGCGCCTTGGCCAGATCGGTTTCGGTGCTGGCGCCGGCGAGACGCTGTTCGGCTTCTGCCTTGGCCGCCTGCGCGGCGGACTCGTCGGCGTCCTGCGGACGCAGGGCGGTGTCGGCAAGCACCGTGACGAGATGCGGCTGCACCTCGAGGATGCCGCCGCCGACGAAGAACGGCAGCATCTGGCCGTCCAGGGTCTGCACGCGAACCGTGCCCGGCTTGAGGCGGGTCAGCAGCGGCGCGTGCTGCGGCGCGATGCCGACTTCACCGACTTCCGCCGGCGCGAACACCATCTGGGCTTCGCCCGAATGAATCTCGCCTTCGGCGGATACGATGTCGACGTGGATCTGGGACATCTACGGTCTCCGTTCGATCGGGGCTCAGGCGGCGAGCTTCTTCGCCTTCTCGACAGCCTCGTCGATGGTGCCGACCATGTAGAACGCCTGCTCCGGCAGGTTGTCGTACTGGCCGTCGACGATGCCGCGGAAGCCACGGATGGTTTCCTTCAGCGACACGTACTTGCCCGGCGCGCCGGTGAAGATTTCGGCAACGTGAAACGGCTGCGACAGGAAGCGCTGGATCTTGCGCGCGCGCGACACGACCTGCTTGTCGTCTTCCGACAGCTCGTCCATGCCGAGAATGGCGATGATGTCCTTCAGTTCCTTGTAGCGCTGCAGCACGCCCTGCACGTCGCGGGCGGTGTTGTAGTGCTCGTCGCCGATGACCAGCGGATCGAGCTGGCGCGAGGTCGAGTCGAGCGGATCGACGGCCGGGTAGATGCCCAGCGAGGCGATTTCACGCGACAGCGTCACGGTCGAGTCGAGATGCGCGAAGGTCGTTGCCGGCGACGGGTCGGTCAAGTCGTCGGCCGGCACGTAGACGGCCTGGATCGACGTGATCGAGCCCTTCTTGGTCGAGGTGATGCGCTCCTGCAGCACGCCCATTTCCTCGGCCAGCGTCGGCTGGTAACCCACCGCCGACGGCATACGGCCGAGCAGCGCCGAAACTTCAGTGCCGGCCAGCGTGTAACGGTAGATGTTGTCGACGAACAGCAGCACGTCGCGGCCTTCGTCACGGAAGTATTCGGCCATCGTCAGGCCGGTCAGCGCGACGCGCAGGCGGTTGCCCGGCGGCTCGTTCATCTGACCGTAGACCATCGCGACCTTCGACTCGGCGAAGTTCTCGACGTTGACGACGTTCGACTCCTGCATTTCGTGATAGAAGTCGTTGCCTTCGCGCGTACGCTCACCGACGCCGGCGAACACCGACAGACCCGAGTGCGCCTTGGCGATGTTGTTGATGAGCTCCATCATGTTGACGGTCTTGCCGACGCCGGCGCCGCCGAACAGGCCAACCTTGCCGCCCTTGGCGAACGGGCAGAGCAGATCGATGACCTTGATGCCCGTTTCGAGCAGTTCGGTCGAACCGGCCTGATCTTCGTAGCTCGGCGCTTCGCGATGGATCGACCAGTGGCTCTCGGCATTGACCGGGCCGCACTCGTCGATCGGCTCGCCAAGCACGTTCATGATGCGGCCGAGCGTCGCCGTGCCGACCGGCACCGAGATCGGCTCACCGGTGTTGCGCACTTCCAGGCCGCGCTTGAGGCCGTCGGTCGAGCCGAGCGCGATCGTGCGCACGACGCCGTCGCCGAGCTGCTGCTGCACTTCCAGCGTCAGCTCCGTGCCGTCGATCTTGAGAGCGTCGTAAATCGCCGGAATCGCGTCGCGCGGAAATTCCACGTCGATGACGGCGCCGATGACCTGAACAATCTTGCCTGTGCTCATCTTCATTCCTCAAAAATGCAAACCACAAATTTCACAGATTCCGCCACTTCGGCGGGAACGCGAGTACTCGTCTTTCTGTGAAATCTGTGCAATCTGTGGTTGATCCCTGCGTCAGACCGCGGCTGCGCCGCCGACGATTTCCGCCAGTTCCTTGGTGATGTTGGCCTGGCGGGCTTTGTTGTACTGCAGCTGCAGCTGGGTGATGATCTTGCCGGCGTTGTCCGACGCCGCCTTCATCGCCACCATGCGCGCCGACTGCTCGCACGCCGAGTTCTCGATCACCGACTGGTAGATCTGCGACTCGACGTAGCGCTGCAACACCGTGTCCAGCAGCCCTTCGGCGTCCGGCTCGTAGATGTAGTCCCAGTGCTGCAGCAGGCCTTCGCTCTTGACCGGCTCGACCGGCAGCAGCTGCAGGGCGTCGGCCTTCTGCGTCATCGTGTTGACGAAGGCGTTGCCGACCACGTAAACGCGATCGACCTGGCCGTCGCGGTAGGCGTCGGACAGCACCTTGATCACGCCGAACAGTTGGTCGATCGACGGCTTGTCACCGAGATGCGAGGTCGTTGCCAGCACCTTGCCGCCGATGCGCTTGAAGAACGAGATCGCCTTGTTGCCGACCAGCACCAGGTCGACGTCGACGCCCTTGTCCTTCCAGCTGCGCATGTCGCGCACGGTCTGGCGGAACACGTTCATGTTCAAGCCGCCGCACAGGCCGCGATCGGTCGACACGACCAGATACGCGACGCGCTTGACCTCGCGCTCGATCGTGAACGGATGTTTGACTTCGAGATTCGCCTGCGTCAGATGGCCCAGGGTGCGGCGGAGCTTCTCGGCATACGGACGAGCCGCCGCCATGCGCTCCTGCGCCTTGCGCATCTTCGACATTGCGACTTTTTCCATCGCCCGCGTGATCTTCTGCGTGTTCTTCACGCTCTTGATCTTGGTGCGGATTTCCTTGGCGCCGGCCACGGCTGAACTCCGGTTAGATCGCGGACTGCTGCTGGTAGGCGTCCATCGCCGCCTTCAGACCCGCTTCGAGCGTGTCGTTCCAGTCGCCCTTGTCGAGCTTGCCGAGCAGATCCTTCTGGTTGTTTTCGAGGTACTGATGCAGACCCTCTTCCCAGGCCAGGACCTTGTTGACCGGCACCTTGTCGATGTAGCCCTTCTCGACCGCGTACAGCGTCGCGCCCATCTGGCCCACCGACATCGGCTCGTACTGCTTCTGCTTCATCAGCTCGGTAACGCGCTGACCGCGCTCGAGCTGCGCACGCGTTGCCGCGTCGAGGTCCGAGGCGAACTGCGCGAACGCCGCCAGCTCGCGGTACTGCGCCAGCGCCAGACGCACGCCGCCACCGAGCTTCTTGATCAGCTTGGTCTGCGCCGCACCACCGACACGCGACACCGAGATACCGGCGTTCATGGCCGGACGGATACCGGCATTGAACAGATCGGTTTCGAGGAAGATCTGACCGTCGGTGATCGAGATCACGTTGGTCGGCACGAACGCCGAGACGTCGCCGGCCTGCGTTTCGATGATCGGCAGCGCCGTCAACGAACCGGTCTTGCCGGTGACCTTGCCGCCCGTGTACTTCTCGACATAGGCAGCGTTGACGCGCGCGGCGCGCTCGAGCAGGCGCGAGTGCAGATAGAACACGTCGCCCGGGAACGCTTCGCGGCCCGGCGGACGACGCAGCAGCAGCGAGACCTGACGATAGGCGACAGCCTGCTTGGACAGATCGTCGTAGATGATCAGCGCGTCTTCGCCGTTGTCACGGAAGTACTCACCCATCGAGCAGCCCGAGTACGGCGCGATGTACTGCAGCGCCGCCGATTCGGATGCCGACGCCGAGACGACGATGGTGTACGCCATCGCGCCATGCTCTTCGAGCTTGCGCACGACGTTGGCGATCGAGCTGGCCTTCTGGCCGATCGCAACGTAGACGCACTTAATGCCCGACGTCTTCTGGTTGATGATGGTGTCGATCGCCAGCGCGGTCTTGCCGGTCTGACGGTCGCCGATGATCAGCTCGCGCTGACCGCGGCCGACCGGCACCATCGAGTCGATCGCCTTGTAGCCGGTCTGCACCGGCTGGTTGACGCCTTCGCGGGCGATGACGCCCGGCGCGATCTTTTCGATCGGGCTCATTTCGGTCGCGTCGATCGGACCCTTGCCGTCGATCGGCTGGCCGAGCGCGTTGACGACGCGGCCGAGCAGCGCCGGGCCGACCGGCACTTCGAGGATGCGGCCCGTCGTCTTGACGGTGTCGCCTTCCTTCAGGTGCTTGTAGTCGCCGAGAACGACGGCGCCGACCGAGTCGCGCTCGAGGTTGAGCGCCATGCCGAAGACGTTGCCCGGAAATTCGAGCATTTCGCCCTGCAGCGCGTCCGACAGGCCGTGCACGCGGACGATGCCGTCCTGCAGGGACACGATCTGGCCGACGTTACGCGACTCCGAAGCCGCATCGAAGTTCTTGATGCGCGCCTTGATCAGGTCGCTGATTTCGGAAGGATTGAGTTGCATGGAACCGATTCCTGAAGAGTTCTGCTGTAAGGCCCCTTAGCGGGCCACCGCGGTCTTGAGCCGCTCGAGTTCACCGGAGACCGAACCGTCGATGATCGTGTCGCCGGCACGGATCACGGCGCCGCCGATCAGCGACTCGTCCGTCTTCCAGCTGATCACGACATCACGCGCGACACGCTGCTTGACCGCCGCCGCGAGCTTTTCCTGCTGCTCGGCCGCAACCGGAACCGCCGACGTGATCTCGACTTCGACACGACGCTCGGCTTCGGCACGCAGTGCTTCGTATTCGGAAGCAATGGCCGCAACCGCCCGCAGGCGGCCGTTGTCGACGAGGATGCGCACCAGCGCCACCGCGTCGGCCGGCACCTTGCCGTCGAGACCGCTGGCCAGGCCAGCCGCCAGATCGGCGCGCGACAGCGCCGGATTGGCCGCCAGCGCCGCGACCTGCGGATCGGCGAGCAACTTCGCCAGTTCCTGCAGCGAGTCGCTCCAGGCCTGGTAGTCGCCGGCGTCGCGCGCCAGTTCGAAAACGGCCTTCGCGTACGGATGTGCGATCGTGCTGAAGTCCGCCATGGCGTCAGATCTTCGCAGCCAGCTCGTTCAACACGTCGGCGTGCGCCTGGGTGTCGATCTCGCGCTTGAGGATCTTCGCCGCGCCGGCCACGGCCAGTTCGCCGACCTGCTTGCGCAGATCTTCGCGAGCGTGGGCGACTTCACGGGCGACGTCGTCATGGGCGCGGGCGATGATGCGCTCGGCCTCGACCTGCGCCGTGCCCTTGGCCTGCTCGACGATCTGCGACGCCTGCTTGTTGGCACCCGCGAGAATGTCCTGCGCCTGGGCGCGGGCGGCTTTCAGCGCTTCCTCGCTCTTGGCGGAAGCGTCCTGCAGTGCGCGCGCGCCCTTCTCGGCGGCCGCGAGGCCGTCGGCGATGCGCTTCTGGCGGTCGTTCATGGCCTTGAGAATCGGCGGCCAGACGTACTTCCAGGTGAACGCAACGAAGAGCAGGAACGCGATGCTCTGGAAGATCAGAGTAGCGTTAAGGTTCATCGTTCAAACCCCTCTCGGGGAACCGGTAGTGGTGGGCGAAAAGCTCGGACAGCCGCGGCCTTAGCCGCCAGCCGCCGCCTTGACCGCCGCCGCGAACGGGTTCGCGAACGTGAAGTACATGCCGATACCGATGCCGACGAACGTCACGGCGTCGAGCAGACCGGCGACGAGGAACATGCGACCGGTGAGCATGCCGGCCATTTCCGGCTGACGGGCAACGCCTTCGAGCAGCTTGCCGCCGAGCAGGCCGAAGCCGATAGCCGTGCCGGCGCCACCGAGGCCGAGGATCAGGCCCACGGCGAGAACGGTCGAGCCGTTGACTTGGGCGAGCAGGGTTGCGATATCCATGTGGGTCTCCAGTAACTCTCTTCGAAAAACGACAGCGTTGGTTGAAAGGATGTAGGCGTTACGACGTCATCAATGGTCGGCGTGCGCTTCCGCGGCAGCGCCGAGGTACACGATCGTCAGCACCATGAAGACGAAAGCCTGCAAGGTGACAACGAGAATGTGGAAGATCGCCCAGGCGATCTGCAGCAGCACGCCACCGCCGGCCAGGAACGCACCGGCAATACCGTTGAAGGCCTGACCGAGCATCAGCGCGATCAGAATGAAGATCAGCTCGCCGGCGAACAGGTTGCCGAACAGTCGCAGCGCCAGCGACACCGGCTTGGCGACGTCCTCGACGATGCGCAGCACCAGATTGACGGGGAACAGCCAGGGGCCGAACGGATGCGTCAGCACTTCCTTGCCGAAACCGCCGACGCCCTTGAACTTGAAGTTGAAGATGTACATCAGCACGAACACCGACAGCGACAGGCCGAAGGTGATGTTGACGTCCGTGCTGGGCACGATCTTCAGATAGGGCACGCCCACCAGGCCGGCCGCATGCGGCAGCCAATCGACCGGCACGATGTCCATCAGGTTCATCAGGAACACCCACGCGAAAATCGTCAGCGCCAGCGGCGCAACGATGGAATTCGCATGCGGGAAGATTTCGTGAACCTGGTTCTGCACGAAGTCGACGATCATTTCGATCGCGTTCTGCGTCTGCGTCGGGTGTTCGGCATTGGCCTTGCGCGCCACGCGCCAGAACACGAACGCGAAGATCAACCCGAGCAGCACCGAGAAGATGCAGCTGTCGAGGTTCAGAACCCAGAAGCCCTGAGCGTCGGGGTTGATCGACATCGTGTGCAGATCCAACCGCAGATTGGTCAGATGGTGCAGAACGTAACTGCCGGAATCGTGGTGCCCTTCTTCGGCTGCCATAGCTTTCGTCAGTGAAAACGCCTTGTTTATCGAATTCCGACCCGGGCCAGGGCCAGCCAATAGGCTGCCTGACAGGCCACGAAGGTCCCCAACAACGGGAGAAATTGCTTGGCAAAGAGCATGACGCCAAACCAGAACAGCACGGCCGTCAAGGCAATCTTGCCAATCTCTCCTTGATACATCGCGCCGACCACTTCGGCCGCCCCTTCCCTTGGGCGTTGCGCAAACGCGCGCCAAGCAAAATAAAACGTGGGCAGCACCGCCGTCAGACCTCCCCAGGCCGCTGCGATCGCGTGCGACTTGCCAAAAAAGGCGGCGCAAACCAGAACCGCCAGAGCTGTGATCACCAACTGCGCGAGACAAACCGAACGCGCTGCTGAGGAACCGCTCAATGGTCGGGACTCGGTCCGCGCACGTCGCGACATGCTCATTCGCACCGGCGGGCTGCTAAACGGCCAGCGATTGTACGGGCAGCCATGGGGCAGGTCAATAAAATTGGTGCATACGAGACCAGCCGCGAACGGGCACGCGGCATGCGCTAACTAATGTCACGGATGTGCGACGAACTGTGCCATTGTTGCGCGCAACCGGCCGCAACAGCTTTCAACTTCGCGCAAACTGCATCCGTCAGCCGGGCGTCAGCGAAACCCCGCAGCTTTTGATGTCGACGACTCGGCGCCCGCCCCGCACGCGAGGCCTTGCACCATTTCAGTGCGATTGTAGCGGCACTAACCGAGTCTGGCGAGCAGGGCCTGCAATTCATCCGCACTGCGGAACGAAACCGTCAGGCGCCCCCGCCCATTCTCCCCTTGCTGCAGGCGCACCGGCAGGCCGATCTTCTGTGCGATCTCCTGCTCCAGTGCCGGTGCCCGCGGCTTGACGGGTCGTGCACGCTCCGTGCCATCGGCGTGCACCATGGCTTCCAGCTGACGCACCGTGAGCTGCCGCTCGACCGTCAGCTTGGCCAGCGACGACTGCCGCGCGCCTTCGGCACCGAGCAGGACTTTGGCATGGCCCAGCGTCAGATGGCCGTTACGGACCAGTTGCTGGACGTCGTCGTTGAGCTCGGTGAGGCGCAGCAGATTGGTGATGTGCGTGCGCGACCGGCCGACGGCGGCGGCGCAGGCCTCGTGCGTCAGCCCGCATTCCTTGATCAGCTTGTGCAGCGCCTCGGCTTCTTCCAGCGGGTTCAGGTCGGCGCGCTGGATGTTCTCGACCAGCGCCACCGCCATCGCGCCCTGCTCGTCCAGCGACTTGATGACCGCCGGCAGCACCTTGAGCCCCGCCTGCTGGGCGGCGCGCCAGCGGCGCTCGCCGGCAACGATCTCGTAGCGGTCGGCGCCGACCGCGCGCACCACGATCGGCTGCACGACGCCCTGCGCGCGGATCGATTCGGCCAGGGCATCGAGCGCCGCCGCGTCGAACTGCCGGCGCGGCTGATGCCGGCCCGGCTGCAGTTGCCCGACCGCGATCTCGCGCAGTTGGTCGCCGGCCTCTTCGTCGACCGTGTTGTTGACGCTGCTCAGCAGCACGTCGAGCCCGCGGCCGAGGCCGCGCTTCTTTGCACTCACGTAAATCTCTCCGGAGCCGCCCGCTTCAGGCCGCCCGCTTCAACGGTGTCCATTCTTTCAATACTTGCACGAAAGTCCGCGCAAACGTGTGCACATCACCCGGCCAACGCGCCGACACGTACTGGCCGTCACGCACGACGAAGGCCGGTCGCGCATCGCCATCACGGTCGCGCAGCAGGCCGCTGGTCTTGCGCCAGCGCTGCGGCGCATCGTCCGGCACATCGACGAAATCCGCCGGCGACGCCAGCACCCGCGTCACTTCGTGCTGCACGCTGCGCCAGCCGTCCGGCTCGCCGGCCTGCTCACGGTAGGTGCGATAGTAATCGCCGTCCCAGAAACGGGCGAAATAACGCGTCAGCGCCCACGCACGGCGCTCGAACGCCCAGGTCAGCGCCGTCGTGCGACGGCCGTGGAGCACCGAGCGGCCGTTGCGCCGCGACAGGCTGCGCGCCGCGAGCACGACGCCGTGGCAGATCGCCGCGACCGGCTTGCCGGCGTCGAAAAAGCCGGCGACATGCGCCTGCAGCAGCTCGCTTTCGAGATATTCGCGCATGCCCTGCGCATGCCCGCCGGGCAACAGCAGGGCGTCGTAGGCATCCGGATCGACCGCCGCATAGCGCAGTGGCGCACGAAACGATGGATCGGCGAGCAGTGCCGCGTGCGCGCGCCGAGCGGCACCGTTGGCGCGCAGCATCAAACCAATCACGCGCAGCCAGCTCAGGAATGGAATGAAGCCCCAGACGTCGAGGCCACGCCCGGTCAGCATCAGCGGATCGGCTTGCGCCGGTACGCCGTCGGGGGTCGCGAAGCGCACGTCGTGGCCGGCGTCACGCAGCGCCTTCCAGCTGACGGCAACCTCGCTCGGGTCGTAGTCGTGCCGCGGCAGCGGCAGCAGGACTTTCATCAGCTAGGCAGACGCAGCTGACCGCCGTCGTGACGGCGCAGCACCTCACCGGCCAGCGCCAGATAGGCCTTGGCGCCGGAAGAATTGGCGTCGTACAGCATCACCGGCAAGCCGTGGCTGGGCGCCTCGGCCAGGCGCACATTGCGCGGCACCAGCGTGCGGTAGACCTTGTCGCCGAAGTGCTGCGTCAGCTGACCCGAAACGTCGTTCGCGAGGTTGTTGCGCGGATCGAACATGGTCCGCAGCAGCCCCTCGATCTCCAGCCTGGGATTGATCACGCGCTTGATCTTCTGCACGGTGTCCATCAGCGCCGACAGGCCCTCGAGCGCGTAGTACTCGCACTGCATCGGAATCAGCACACCGTCGGCGGCGACCAGCGCGTTGACGGTCAGCTTCGACAGCGCCGGCGGGCAGTCGAGGATCACGTAGTCGAAGTCTTCGGCAACCTCGGCCAGTGCGGTTTTCAGTGCGAAGTCGCCGACCGCGACATCGCGCAGCTTGATTTCGGCCTCGGTCATGTCGGCATTGGCCGGAAGCACCGACATGCCCAGCTCCGGCAGCTGTTGAATCGCAACGCGGATCGGCGCCTCTTCGAGCAGGACGTCACGCGCACTGTGCGTCAGCGCGCTCTTGTCGACGCCGACGCCCATCGTCGCATTGCCCTGCGCATCCAGATCGACCAGCAGCACGCGGCGCTTGGTCGCCGCCAGCGAGGCGGCGAGATTGATCGACGTCGTCGTCTTGCCGACGCCGCCTTTCTGGTTGGCAACCGCGATGATGTGACTCATGTCTTCAGGCTTGCGATAACGGCGTGGCGCTGCTCATCGAGCCCCGGCACCCGCAGGGGAACGGACTCCCGAATCTGCACGGCGGCCGGCACGGCCGCCAGTTCGGCAGCGTCTAGTTTGCCCTTCATCGCCACCCAAACACCACCGGCGGCCAGCAGCGGCTGCGTCGCCGACACGAAATCGGTCAATGCCGCGAACGCGCGGCTGGTGATGACGGCGAAGGGTTCGGTCGGGGAAAATGCCTCGACGCGGCACTCGGCGACCTCGACATTGCCCAGCCCCAGGGTCCGTGCCGCGTGGCGCATGAAACGGGCTTTCTTGCCGTTGCTGTCGAGTACGGTCACCGACAGGTCCGGCGCCGCGATCGCCAGCACGATGCCCGGCAGGCCGGCGCCGGCGCCGACATCGAGCAGGCGCAGCGCCGGGAATGCAGGCAGTCGCTGTAAGGCCGGCAACAGCGCCAGCGAATCGAGCAAATGCTTGGTGACCATCTCGCTCGGCGTGCGGATCGCCGTCAGGTTGTAAGCGCTGTTCCAGCGCGTCATTTCGTCGAGATAGCGCAGCAGCAGCGGCTCGACGGTCGGCGCCAGGCCCAGGCCCAGGGCCTTCACGCCGCGCGCCAGATGCTCGGCCATCGGATGCGCGCTCACGGGCCGCGACTCCGAACGAGAGCCAGCAGCGGCAACGAATTGAACATGGCGGAGCAACACATGGCAGGTTCGACGCGGAACGATCGATGACGGGCGGCCGCGCAGTATACCGACAGCCGCCCGACCGCCCGTCGCTGGCGGCAACGGTCAAGCGCGGAGCGCTATCGCTGCTCTAGCTTTACGTGACATCGACTCGTGAACCGGGGGGAGAACGGACCGATGCAGCACCGCTTCAGCATTTCAGGGACAGCCACGATCGTTCTGCTGCTGGCGAGCGCCGGCTTGTTGGCCGCCTGCGGCGGCGGCAACCGCGACAACGGTGACGCCACGGCGCAAGCGGCGATGTCGCTGCGCTTTTTGCATGTCGAGGCGGCGGCCGACGCCAGTAGCCTCGCGCAAATCGTCGACCCGTACGGGCGCACCGTGTTGCTGCGCGGCATCAACGTCTCCGGCATTCGCGACGACTATGTCGACAACGACACGCCGCTGGTGCCGCAGTACCCCATCGACCCCGCCGCCTACACCGATGGCAAGTGCCCGCAGCCGGGCGCCGGTTATACGCAGTTGGCGGTGTGCGAGGCCGATGCGCAGCAGCTGCGCTCCTACGGCTACGACGTGGTACGCCTGCCGGTGTCGTGGTCGCTGCTCGAACCGCAACCGGGCGAAATCGACACGCAGTACATCGACCGCATCGCGCAAGTCGTCGGCTGGTTCAAGCAGGCCGGCATCTACACGGTCATCGACCTGCATCAGGACGCCTGGAGCAAATACGTCTACACCGCGGCGGACGCCAGCTGCCCGCCGCTGACCGATCCGGTCACCGGCGCACACGAGGCCGACGGCGCGCCCGAGTGGGCCAGCCAGTACCTGACGCCGGCCTGCATGATGGCCGGCACCCGCGAGCTCGACCTCGCCGTCGAGGAGGACTTCACGCGCTTCTGGCTGAACCAGCCAGCGGCCGACGGCGTCGGACTGCAGGATCATTTTGCCGCCGTGGTGCTGGCGCTGGCGCAGCGCTTCCACGACGAACCGGCGGTGGCCGGCTACGAGCTGTTCAACGAACCGCTGCCGGGCCTGGAAGTGGTGCCGGAGCTGGTCGATCTGACGTCGACGTTTCCGTTCTACGCCAAGGTCGTCAAGACCGTGACCGGCGCGCTGCCCGACTTCCAGCAGCTGTTCTTCATCGAACCGGATGCGCTGCGCAACGTCACCGACCAGCGCAGCGAATTCACGCCGTGGTCGCTCTACAGCAGTTATCCGAACGTGGTGTACGCCCCGCACATCTACACCGACGTCTTCACCCTCAACGCGATCATCGGCTCCATCGTGCCCGGCCTCGGCCAGGTGCTCGATCCGCTGTTTCCGATGTCGGCCAGCTATGCGAACGCCGCCGGCGATGCGCGCATCCTGGGGCTGCCGCTGTGGGTCGGCGAGTTCGGCAACGGCACACCGAACGACGACACGCAGCTGCGCGAACACTACGAGTATAACGACCAGTACCGGATCGGTAGCGCGCTGTGGACCTGGAAGCAGCTGCAGGCGCTCGACAGCGCGAGCTGCTACTGCGACCTGCACGGACCGGCGCCCGATCAGGTGGCCGAGATTCCCAGCCGCCGCAAGTTCAGCGCGCGCGCCTATCCGCTGTACACGGCCGGCACCCTGGAAAGCCTGCAGTACGACCCGGACGACTCCGGCTTCGATCTGCAGGCCACCGCCGCCGATGCGGTCGCGGTCGGCGACACGCAGCACGCCACCGTGCTCTATGTGCCGGCCACCGTCAGCGGCGAGATCAGCGTCGAAGGCGCCGAGCTGCAAACCGTCAAGCGTGACGACGGCTCACGCGAGCTCTACGTCTACCCGACGGGTGGCGCCTATCGTGTCCACAGCTGAGCCGGCGCCGATCGGCGTCTACGCCGGCCTCAGTCCTTGGGGTGCTCGCGCAGGAAGGTGAACATCTGGTCGGTCCAGCCGAACGGCCAGGTCAGGTGATTGGTGGTCCCGAGCGTGTAACCCGGCAGATCCTGCAGGTAACCGAGCGGATCGGTCAGGCTGGCCGGCACCGCATTCGGATCGGTGCCGCAGATGTCCTCGCAGGCATCGGCAGACTGCTTGAGGTTGTCGATGGTCTGGTTCGTGAACGGCACGCCGGCGGCAATCAGCCGATCACGCATGCGCAGCGTGTTCGGACACAGCCCGGCGATGTCGCAGGCGTTGTGAATTTGATAGATCGGCACCGACGGGTTCAGCACCTGCAGTTGCGTGTCGTCGGTCGGCGCCCCGGCAACCGGCGTCTGCTCGCAGGGGTCGTTGAAGGCGGCCAGCGGATCGGGCGACGAATAGACCGCCGTCGCCGCGACCATCGGCCGATTGAGACTGTAGAGAATCCCCATCGCCGAGCCGTTCGACCAGCCCATGACGTAGATGCGGCGGGTATCGACCTTGCCGCTGTCGATGACCTCCTGCACGTAGTGGTCGACGGTCGCCGCATCGACGTTTTCCGGATACGAGATGCCGTTGACCGTGCGCGCCGCAACGTCCGGTTCGAGCTGGCGATACCAGTTGTCCCAGCCGGGGCTGCCGGCATTGTCCGGCAACGGGTAATAGCGTTCGGTGACGCGGCCGTACGGCGCCAGCAGGATGAAGCCCGGGCGATCCGGATCGCCGGTGAGATCGGCGGTGTCGAGCTGCGAGCGGATGTTCGACACCGCCAGCGTGATGTCGACACCGACCAGCGACGGATGGAAATAGATCACCAGCGGCAGCTTGTGCGTGTCGCTGGCGGCGGCCGGCTCGTAGAGACAGGCCTGGCGCGAATTGCCGTCCGGATCATCCCAGTCGTCCATGCTCTGGCCGCCCCCACCGATACAGGTGGCGCCCCAGACGTTGTCGAGCACGGTCTCGACCGGGCGCGGCGTATCGCCGAACGGCGTGCAAGCCTCACGGGTCACGGGAATCTCGGTTGCGAGCTTGCCGCTCGTCGACGCCGGATCGCTGCTGCTGCAGGCCACGCCGGCGACGGCCAGCGACAGCACCGTCAGGTGCTTCCATGCGTCCATTGCACTCCTCCTGCGTGGTCCGAAACCCCGCATCGAGGACGGGCCGGCCACTGCTTGTCGATGGACGCAGTATAGGCACGCGCTCGCGATCTCGCGTAACGCCGTGCAACACCGTCGCGACGCTCAGCGACGCGATAGAGACCCGAGAATGCCGCGCAGCAGCGAGCGCCCGATTTCGCGGCCGACCGCCGAGGCGGCGCTGCGCGTGGCGCTCTTGATCGCCGACTCCATCACCGTGTCGCGCGTCCGGCCGCCACTGCGCGTGCTGCGTTTCGTTGCCGGCGGCGGCGCGGCGCCGTGGTCCCACCAGCCGGTGTCGGTGCCGGCCGGCGCGGTGGCCGAGTCCGGCTGTGGCGCTGCGGTCTGCGCCGCGCGCGCGGCGAGCTTTTCGTATGCCGACTCTCGGTCGACGGCCGTTTCGTAACGGCCGGCGACCGGGCTACGGCCGATCACCGCGTGGCGCTCGTCAGCCGTCAGCGGCCCGATGCGCGAGCGCGGCGGCGCGATCATGGTCTTGTCGACCATACCCGGCACGCCGTTGTCGCCGAGCATCGACACCAACGCCTCGCCGACGCCGAGCTGCTGGATGACGTCGGCGACATCGAGCTTGGGATTCGGCCGGAAGGTTTCGGCGGCAGCCTTGACCGCCTTCTGATCGCGCGGCGTGAACGCACGCAGCGCGTGCTGCACGCGATTGCCCAGCTGGCCGAGCACCGCGTCCGGCAGGTCCAGCGGATTCTGCGTGACGAAGTAGACGCCGACGCCCTTGCTGCGAATCAGGCGCACGACCTGCTCGACCTTCTCGACCAGCGCCTTCGGCGCGTCGCGGAACAGCAGATGCGCTTCGTCGAAGAAGAACACAAGTTTTGGCTTGTCGGCATCGCCCGCCTCCGGCAGTTGCTCGAACAGCTCCGACAGCAGCCACAGCAGGAAGGTCGAGTACAGGCGCGGCTTCTGGTACAGCACATCGGCCGCCAGCACGTTGACGATGCCGCGGCCGGTCAGATCGGTGCGCATCAGCTCCGACAGTTCGAGCGCCGGCTCGCCGAAGAAATGTTCGGCACCGTCGGACTCCAGCTGCAGCAGCGCGCGCTGGATCGCGCCGATAGACCCGCTCGTGACCAGACCGTAGTCGCTGCCGAGCGACTTGGTATTGGCGCCGACGTATTGCAGCACCGCGCGCAAATCCTTGAGATCGAGCAGCAGCAGCCCCTGGTCGTCGGCGTATTTGAAGACCAGCGCCAGCACCGCTTCCTGCACGTCGGACAAGTCCAGCAGCCGCGCCAGCAGCAACGGCCCCATGTCGGAAATCGTCGCGCGCACCGGATGCCCGCTCACGCCGAACACGTCCCAGAACACCGTCGGACAGGCGGCCGGCGCATAGCCCTCGACACCGACCGTTGCCGCACGCTCGGCAAGCTTGGGCTTGGCCTCACCGGCCGCGGCGATGCCGGACAGATCGCCCTTGATGTCGGCCGCGAACACCGGCACGCCGATCTGCGAAAAGCCTTCGGCGAGCACCTGCAAGGTCACGGTCTTGCCGGTGCCGGTGGCGCCGGCGATCAGGCCGTGACGATTCGCGTATTCGCCGCGCAGCCGCTGCGGCGTCTCGCCCTTGCCAATGAGGATCGAAGCGGACATGGCACCCCCGAAGTGAACTGCGCGCAGCATAGCGCGCGGCGACGCTGCAAAAGCATTGAACCGCAGATTACGCAGATTGACGCAGACATGGCCCCCTGAAATCCTGCGCGTCCTTCGTCTGCGCAATCTGCGTAATCTGCGGTTTCGCCTTTTTGTGGCCTGCCATCCGTGGCGGCCACCCTGCGGGCCGTCGCTGGCGCGACGTCAAAAATCGCTCCCGGCGATTTTTCGTTGGAGCGTGATCGCGGCCGGCGCCGCGCCGACGCCCGCGACGCCTCAGGCGACGCGCGCGAGCTGTCCGGCTTCCTCGATCTCGCTGAGCTTTTCGGCGGCAAAGTGACCGGCGAGGTATTCCTTGCTGAAGTCGTCGGTGAGGATCACGTCATAACGCGCATCGTCGTAGGCCTTGGCCTGCTCGGCCTCGTCACGCGTCATCAAATTGCGCTGTACGGCGTCGGCGAGGCGCTCGGCGACCGTATCGCCGGCCAGCTGGCCGTGATTGGCGAGCTTGAAGTACTTCACGTAAGCCGCCTCGCACTTGAGGCTGATCGTCCAGGCGTGCTCCATGCGGCCGATCGGATCGTGCTCACCGCCATTCTTGAAGATCAGCCACGACAGACGCTCGCGGACGTCGCTCTGTTCGAGGATCAGGTCGGCGACACGCGCATTGCGGCGATCGCTGACCGGCTTGAAGCTGTTGCCGAACGGCAACACGACGATACGCAGCAGCACCCGCGCCCAGGCGACCGGGAAGTTGCGGATATAGCCGTCGAACGCATGGCCGATCTCGTACAGGCAGGTGTCAAGCGCCCAGCGCGCATGCGCACGCTCGGCGTCGCTCTTGCTGCCTTCGAGGTAGAACTTCAGCACCGCCGAGGCGATGTAGAGCTGCGACAGCACGTCGCCGAGGCGCGCCGACATGCGCTCCATGAACTTCAGCTTGCCGCCGACCGTGCCCATCGTCAGATCGGAGGTGAACGCCAGGGCCGACGACATACGCTCGAGCTTGCGGAAGTAATCGGCGAACTCGCCGTCGACCGGCGCACGCGCCAGCTTCGAGCCGGTCAGCGCAAGCGTGAACGCGCGCACCGCGCGATTGACAGCGAAGCCAATGTGACCGAACACCAGCTTGTCGAACTTGATCAGGTCGTTCTCGCGCGCCGCTTCCATTTCCGGGAACACGTACTGATGGCAACGGATGGCGCCCTGGCCGTAGATCATCAGGTTACGCGTGAGGATGTTGGCGCCCTCGACGGTGATCGCCACCGGCGTTGCCTTGTAGCCGGTCGCCATGAAGTTGCGCGGCCCCTGCTGGATGCCCTTGCCGCCGAGCACGTCCATGCCGTCCATGATGATTTTCCGCATCAGCTCGGTCATGTGGTACTTGGCGATCGCCGTCGTCACGCTCGGCGCGCAGTGGTCGACGGCCGATGCCGTCAGCACGCGCATCGCTTCGAGCGTATAGGCATGGCCGGCGATGCGGCCGGTCGCTTCCTGTACGCCCTCGAACTTGCCGACCGACACCTTGAACTGGCGACGGAAGCGCGCGTAGACGCCGGTCATGCGGTAGCCGAGCTGGCCGGCCGCGACCGACAGCGCCGGCAGCGAAATACCGCGGCCCGCCGACAGGCATTCAGACAGCATGCGCCAGCCTTTGCCGGCCATTTGTGGCCCGCCGATGATCGCGTCGAGCGGCACGAACACGTCACGGCCGTGGATGGTGCCGTTCATGAACGCCGCGCCGGGATAATGCCGGCGGCCGATGTGAACGCCCGGCGTGCTCGCCGGCAGCAGCACGCAGGTGATGCCGTAGTCGACCTTGTTCTTGTCGCCGAGAAAGCCGTCCGGATCGCGCAGCTTGAAGGCCAGACCGATGACGGTCGCCACCGGTGCCAGCGTGATATAGCGCTTCGAGAACGTCAGCCTGATGCCGACCGTCTTCTTGCCGTCGATTTCGCCTTCGCAGACATCGCCGAGATCCGGCATGGCCGTGGCATCCGAGCCGACCTCTGGGCCGGTCAACCCGAAGCACGGAATCTCGCTGCCATCGACAAGGCCCGGCAACCAGTGCTTCTTCTGCTCGTCGGTGCCGTAGTGCATCAACAGCTCGCCGGGCCCCAGCGAGTTCGGCACCATCACCGTCACCGCCAGCGTGATCGACTTGGTCGCCAGCTTGGTGACGACGGCCGACTGCGCATTGGCCGAAAAGCCCAGGCCGCCGTATTCCTTCTTGATCAGCATCGAGAAGAATTTCTTCTCGCGGATGTAGTTCCAGGCGGCCTGCGGCAGATCCTTGTCCTCGAACTCGATCTTCCAGTCGTCGCAGAGCTTGCACAGCTCGTCGCACTCATTGTCGAGGAAGGACTGCTCTTCCTTGCTCAGCTTCGTGTACTTGAAGCTCAGCAGCTTCTCCCAGTCCGGCCGGCCGCGAAACATCTCGGCCTCCCACCAGACGTCACCCGACTCGAGCACCTCGCGCTCGGTCGACGACATTTCCGGCAGCACTTTCTTGAAGATCGCGAAAGCCGGTTTGGTCAGCACCGCACGGCGCAGCGGCACGATGTTGAGCAAGGCCGCAACGACCACGAAGATCACGCCGACCACGATCAGCGCGGTCGCGCCGAGCGCACCGACGGCGCCGAATGCTGCAATCAACGCGGCGGCGCCGAGAGTCCACAGCCACAGTGGCGCGGCCATGAAGGCGAACAGCCATGCCGCGACGAGCGCGATCAAAACGATGGTGAGTGTCATGTTCAATCTCCCAAGTCGGAGTTTGATGCCACGCCTGCACTGAACCGCGGATGATCCTAATCGACCGCGCTACCGGTGGCGCGGGGGATCAGGACCTTGATCATCAACTTCACGTATTCGCTGAACTTCTCGCCGGTCGGCATCAGGTCCGGCGTATCGCGGCCGATCTGTAGATTGCCCATGAACGTCGCATAAGCAAAGCGCGCCCAGTCACGGGCCTCGTCCTCGGCAAAGCCGAGCGCGTGGTAACAATCGTAGAGGTAGCCCATGCGCCGCTCGGAAACCCGACGCACGAAGGCCTGCACCATGGGCTTGTCCTCGGCCGCGGCGATCGCCAGATACAGACGGCCGGCGCGGTAGCTCGCATTGGCCGCCTTGAACAGCTTGACGATGCGCGTGTACGGGTCGGCCTCGGGACCGACCCGTGCGACGATGTCGTCGGTTTCGGCCTGCTCCCAGCGCGCCAGCGCCGCGCGCAGAAGCGCGTCGCGGTTGGCGAAGTGCCAGTAGAAACTGCCCTTGGTCACGCCGAGACGCCGCGCCAGAGGCTCGACCGCGACCGCATCGAGACCGCCATTGGCGATGGCGTCGAGCGCAGCCTCCGCCCAGGCATCCGCGGTCAGGCTCTGGCGGGCTTCGGCGGAGTTTGCGGCATTGGCGGCTGGCGGCATGAAGGCATGAGACGCGGCAAGTGTGGCGAAAAGTCTTCCATACGCACGCGTATGGATCAAGCCGGCGCATGCTTCAGCCGTGTGTGCGGCAGCGGCCCGTCGCCATTTTCAGTGCAGGTGCCAACCCGCCTCGATGCGGAACACCGTCGTGTCGTAGGTACCGACATCGCCGCCGACGTCGATCCATTGCTGACCGGCCTCGCCGCGCACGAAGAACGTGCGCGTCACGTCCCAGCGCAAGCCCATCGCTGCGCCGTAGCTGACGTCACTTTCCGAGTGGGTCGGCACATAGCTGCCACAGACATAGCCCCACCAGGGGTCGTACCAGCACACGCCCTGCGGCGGGCCATCCGGAATGTCGGTATCGATGAACGCCATGCCGATCTGCGCGCGCAGATACGGCGTGACGGGCCCAGGATTGAAGTAGTACGTGCCGTCGAGTGCGAGAATGCCGACATCGGTCTTGCCGGACATGTGCGCACCGCCGCGGCTGCCGTCGATCGTCGCGTCGTAATCGACCTGGTTCCAGTCGAAGGTCGCGCCGAGCGCCCAATGCGCATCGACGTTGTAGAACAGACCGAAACCCAGGCCGACACTGTTGTCGGTGCTGGTTTTGGCGCCATCCACGGTGTCGTCACTGCCGAGCGCGTCGTTGACGCGCACCGTCATGTCCCATGTGCCGCCACGCTGGAGCGCGCCCTGCTGCGCCATCGCCGGAGCGGCCGCGATCGCGCCGCCCAGCACCGTCATCACCACGATCAATCGATTCATGAGCCACCTCGCTGGACCGCAGTCTAGAGATCGGCGGCCGGCACTCGTGTATCGCTGTGTAGCAAGGCCTGCGAGCGATACATCGCCTTCAGTGCCGCGATTTCATCGAGATAGATTGAACGGCCGGGCGATCAACGGCGGCGTGTTCGCCGGCTTCTTCACCGCGGCGCATCGTGCGTGGCGCAGACGCTTCGCCACCGGCAGCGGTGCGAGCATTGCCGCAACACCGCTGCAGACCTGCGTCATCGAGACTGCCATCACGCGGCAGGGTTCAGGATGGATTCATTGCTCGCGACCAAGATGCGCGGGACGGTTAAGGGAGCAATGCAGTGCGTTGTGCAGCATCCCGGCAGCGCGCTCGCGACTTTCTTCAGTCGGATCCACCCGAGGAAAGCAATAATGAAAATGAAACACACGCTGATCGCGTTCGCGCTACTGGCTGGGGGCACCCAAGCCGCCATGGCGGCGGATGACACCACCACCCCGTACATGGGCATCCAGGGCACTTACGAGTGGCCCGACCAAGCCCGCGATACTGACGATGGTTTGGGCGGCAAGCTGCTGTTCGGCTTCCCGATGAACGAATATTTCGCCCCGGAAATTCAGCTGTACGGCCTCAGCACCAGCCGCAACAACAGCTCCAAGCATGACGGCCAGTACGGCGCGGGCCTGAATTTCGCCGTCTATCCGTTCATGCGCTCGAGCTGGTTCTCGCCGTTCCTGCTCGCCGGTGGCGGTGGCGAATATGAAGACCGCTCGCACGACAGCGACGTCTACCCGTATTTGAGCGCTGGTGGCGGCTTCCTCATCAATCTCAACGAGAGCAAGACGGCGGCGATTCGCGTCGACGCGGCGCGTTACTGGGTTTACGACAACGACGTCGAGTCCAACCGCAGCCACGTGATGGACACGCGTATCAACGCCGGTGTGCAGTTCTCGCTCGGCGGCAAAGAAGCGCCGCCCCCGCCACCGCCCCCGCCGCCGGCTCCAAAGGACACCGATGGTGACGGCGTGATCGATTCGATGGACCAGTGCCCAGGCACTCCGGCTGGCGTCAAGGTCGACTCGCGTGGCTGCCCGCTGCCGCCGCCTCCGCCGCCGAAGGACAGCGACCATGACGGTGTGATGGATCCGCAGGATGCCTGCCCGGATACGCCGTACGGCATGAAGGTCGATGCTCGTGGTTGTGCGATTCGCGAAGCCAAGATCATCCTGCACGACATCAACTTCGAGTTCGACTCGTCGCGCCTGAAGTCGTCGTCCAAGCTCGAACTGGACAAGATCGCTGCCGGCCTCAAGGGCCAGCCGACCATGGGCCTGATGATCGAGGGTCATACCGACGCCACCGGCCCGGACGCGTACAACATGAAGCTGTCGAAGGCGCGCGCCAACGCCGCTCGCGATTATCTGATCTCGCAGGGGATCGAGGCGTCGCGTCTGGAAGCGACTGGCTTTGGCGAGACCAAGCCGATCGCGACCAACAAGACCAAGGAAGGCCGTGCGGAAAACCGCCGCGTCGAATTCAAGGTCACCAAGCAGTAAACAGCCCTGGCGCTGACCCGGCCCCGGCGACGACAGACGCCGGGGCTTTTTCATGCGCGGGTTACATCGGTAATGGCGCTCAACGCGCCAGACGGTCGCGGTGTGGCGCCAGCTCCGCCAGTGCGTGCTGATAGGCGCGCTCGACGATCTCGTCCATGCGCTTCCAGTCGAACATGCCGATGCGCTCGACCGGCATGCGCAGGTAACGATCGGCACGTGCGGCGCGCGCGGCGACGCCGCTTTCGCTGGTCAGCGTCGCCGTGCGAAACAGGATCGACAGCAGGCGCGGTGCATCGTCACCCTTGAGACCGAACGCGCCTTCCGGATCCGGACCTTCGACGCCCGGCGCTTCAACCCCACCTTCGGTGCTGACGTCGGAGGCGATGATCGGCCCGCGATCCAGCGACTGCATGACGTCGGTCGGCAGACTGTTGATCACCGAACCGTCGGCATACAGTTCGCCGTTGTAGACCAGCGGCGGCGCAACACCCGGCACCGCCATGCTGGTCGCCGTCCACAGATAGACCGGGCCATGGTGGTGGGCGACAGCCGTACCGCGGCTGAGGTTCGTCGTCATGCAGAAGAACGGCCGCCGTAATGATTCGATGCTGCGGTCGCCAAAGGTGTCATGCAGATGGCGAACGAACTTGCGACCGCGGATCAGCGATACCGTCGGCAGCACGTAGTCGTTCAGATAGTTGTGCGCAACGAAGGTCTCGCGGGCGATGCGGCGGATATTGTCGATCGACTCCTCGCAGGCCAGCAGCGCCGCAAAGTACGCGCCCATGCTCGAACCGCCGACCACGTCGACCGGGATACGCAGATCACGCAGGGCTTGCAGCAAGCCGACGTGCGCAAAGCCCCGCGCGCCGCCGCCGCCGAGCACCAGACCGACACCGCGGCCGGTCAGCTGCCGTGCCAGGCTGGCGAAATCCTCTTCGCGATCGGCGCGCACGAAGTAATGCGCGCGCGCACCCGCGCGCTGCTTCCAGGCCAGCACCGGGCCGGCCGGCATACCGGCAGCGCGAACGATGACGAGGTCGACGGTCGCACGCGTGCCGCTGCTTTGCAGCGCCTCGAGCATCGCGCCATGCGGCTCGCGCTCGGCAGCGTCGATCACCAGCAGCACGCGATCGGCCTGGCGCATACAGCGCCGCGCCCAGGGCTGCGAGCCGGCATCGGCGAGGTAGACGGGCTGCACACCGCGCGCCTCGAGTACGTTCAGATATTCGATCAACCGCCGCGCCGCGTGCGCGTCGGCGCGCATCGCCTCGCGGTCGTCGGCATTGAAGGCCTGCTCGATCGTGCGCAGATCGACCAGCTGGGTCTCGCCGAGGCTGGACAAGGTCTCGACCAGGCGTTCGGCGACGAGACGCGCAGGGGCCGACGGCGTCGCCGCGACCACGGCAAGACTGTTGCGTTCGTTGACGGTCGCCGCGTGCGGCGCGACGCTGGCGTTCTGCCGCAGGCGGCGCGTAATCAAGCGCGTCAGGCGCAGCAGAGCATCCGGAAACGGCCGTAGCGCATCGAGCATCGCCGATGTCGGCAGACGCACGAGCACGCTGTCGCGGACCGCATAGACGTCGGCCGAATGCCGCTCACCGAGCACCGCACCGATCTCGCCGGTCGGCTGCAAGCGCGTGATGACGTCGGTGACGCGCCCATCGGCCAGCACCGCGCGCAGCCGGCCGGTGGCAACGATGAAGATGTGATCGGAGTCCTCGCCCTGCGCGAAAACCCGCTCACCGCTGGGCACGTCGACCAGCGTCGCATCGCCGGCCAGCGCGTCGAGCGCGCCGTCGTCGACGCCGGCGAACAGGGGGCACTGACCGAGAATCTCGCGGGCATTCATCCTGCGCCGGAGTCTAGTCCCGTGCCCCGGAAATATCGAAACACCACAGCGCGCTAGCGGTGCAGCCACCAGGCGCCGGCCGCGAGCAGCGCCACCAGCAGCAAGGCCCAGTGCCACCACGGCCGTCCGGGCGCACGTTCGACGCCGAGCCGCGCGTCGATGTGCGCGTCGAGCAGCGCCAGATTGCGGCGGTTGGACTTGAAGACGAAGTCGGCCAGATCGCCGGCCACCGGCACCAACCCCAGGAGCGCGTCGAACACGACATTGCCGACCATGCGCGCCAGCAGCGGCCGCGGCGCGCGCAGCCGCGCGGCCTCGATGACGAACCAGCTGCCGAGCACCGCGCCGGCAACGTCGCCAATGCCGGGAATCAGGCCGATCAGCGCCTCGACACCGATCTGCCACCGCGTTCCAGGGACGCCGATGCCGCTGTCGAGCCAGGTCGCGTAACGACGCAACCGAGCGCGTGTAGCGTGCAAGCGGGCCGGGTCGATCGCCGAACCGGGACCGGACCCGGCCGCTTCCGGTAAACTTTTTCCATTCATGGCGGGATGCGCGCCTGCGCACCGTATCGGCAAGGCACGGGCAGAGCCGCCCGCGACAGCAATTGTATTGAAGGAATCGCATGCGCGCTCTGTTGAACAGCGCTTTGTATAGCCTGGTCTGGTGGCTGTTCCGCCCGTTCAACGGGCTGGTCCGCTACAAGACCGCGCCGCACGCACTGCGCGACACGCTGAAGATCGACCCGACCAAACCGGTCGTCTACATTCTCGCCCAGCGCTCCTGGGTCGACATGTTCGTGCTCGCGCGGATTTGCCGTGAGCACGTGCTGCCACCGCCGAATCGCACCGGGTCGAACTTCCCGACCGTCGAGCGCGCCGGCGTGGTCTACATGGACGCCCTGCTCGAAACGCGAATGCGGCCGACCGCACTGACGCGGCTGATCGAAACCGGCATCGCGACCAAGAACTTCGACGCGCAGATGGTGCCGATCTCGATCTTCTGGGGGCGCGATCCGGGCAAGGAAACCAGCCTGTGGAAGCTGCTGTTCGCCGATAGCGTGCAAGCCGGCCGCGTCCAGAAATTCTTCATCATGCTGTTCAACGGCCGTAACGTGCTGGCCAACTTCGGCCTGCCGTTTTCGTTCCGAGAATACGTCGAGCGCACGCCCGAAGCGTCGATCGCGATCCGCAAACTGACGCGCGTCCTGCACTTCCATTTCCTGCGCGCGCGAACGGCCGCCCTGGGGCCGACGCTGCTGCGCCGCGGCGTCGTCATCGACGGCCTGCTCAACACCGAGAACGTGCTTCGCGCGATCGAACATGGTGCCGGCAAGCACGGCATGACGCGCGACAAGGCACGGGCCCACGCGCGCAAGTGCGCTGAAGAAATCGCCGCCAATTATTCGACGACGAGCATCAATTTCCTCGAACGCTTCCTCAACATCGTCGTCTTCAAGCGCGTGTTCGCCGGCATCGATGTGCAGGGCCTGGAACGCGTGCGCGAATTGGCGCAGCAGTACGAGTTGGTGTTCATGCCGTCGCACCGCTCGCACGCCGATTATCTGTTGGTCAGCTATTCGCTGTATCAGGCCGGCATCGCGCCGCCGCACATCGCAGCCGGCGTCAATCTGAACTTCTGGCCGGTCGGCAGTCTGCTGCGCCGCTGCGGCGCGTTCTACCTGCGCCGCAGCTTCTCCGGCGATCAGATCTACACCGCGGTGTTCCGCGCCTATGTTGCGGCGCTGATCCGCCGCGGCTACTCGATCGAATTCTTCCCCGAAGGCGGCCGCAGCCGCACCGGGCGCCTGCTGCAGCCGAAGACCGGCCTACTGTCGATGGTCGTCGAAGCCGGTCTGCGCCAGGACATTCGCCGCGTCGCCTTGATGCCGGTCTACATCGGCTACGACCGCGTCTGGGAAGTCGGCAGCTACACCAAGGAACTGCGCGGCGGCGCCAAGACCAAGGAATCGGCCGAAGGACTGCTCAAAGCCGGCAAGATTCTCGGCAAATCCTACGGCAAGCCGTACATCAATTTCGGCGAGCCGCTGGTGCTGCAGTCGTACGCGGACACGCATCTGCCGGGGTGGCGCGAAGCCGTCGCGCAAGACAGCGAGCAGATGCCGGCGGCGTTCAAGGATTTCGTCGCCAAGCTCGCGCTCGAAAACAGCCGCCGCATCAATGCCGCGGCGATCGCCAACCCGTCGGGTCTGGCGGCACTGGCGCTGCTGGCGTCGCCGCAGCGCGTCGTCGCGCACGACGAATTCGTCGAACAGATCGGTTCGCTGATCTGGCTGCTCAAGGGCGGACCGGGCGGCGAACAGCGCTACATCCCGCTGACCGCACCGCAGGCGGTCGTCGAATGGAGCAGCCCGATCGGTCAGATCGCCCGGGTTCCGCATCCGTGGGGCGATCTGCACGGCGTTACCGCCCGCGATGCCGTGGCGCTGACCTACAACCGCAACAACATCCAACACCTGTTCGCGATTCCGTCGCTGATCGCCAACCTGTTCCGCACGCGCCTGCTGCTGTCCGACGACGCGGTGATCATGGGCGTGCGTGCGCTCTACCCGTTCCTGCGTAACGAATACTTCCTGCGCTGGGAGCCGGAGCAGATCGAAGACGTGGTCAAGCAGTGGATCACGACGATGATCGGCCTAGGCCTGCTGTCACGCGAGAACGATCGCCTGCGCCGCCCGGAGGCCAACCAGCCGGCCTTCTCGACGCTGGCGATGCTCGGCCGCGTGCTCGGCGAAACGCACGAGCGTTATTGCATGACAGCGCTGCTGCTCGCCGAGGAGCGGCGTACGCAGCAGCCGCTCAAGCGCGAGAAGTTCGAAGACGATTGCCGCCTGCTGGCCGAACGCATGGCGATTCTGACCGGCCGCGACGCACCGGAATTCTTCGACAAGGCCTTGTTCAAGGGCTACCTGAACACCTTGATCGAGATCGGCATGGTCAGTGTCGCCGCCGACAAGACCCTGGCAGTGGATGCCCGCATCGACCGCATTGCCGAACGCTCGCAGGAGCTGCTGTCCGACGATGCACGGCAGATGCTGCTGCAGCTGCTGTCGCGCCGCCGGCTCAGCGAGCTGGCCGAAGAACAGGCCGTCGCAGTCGTCGACGAACCGGCGCAGGACGCCCCGGGAAAGCCCTCTCAAGAGCCGCCGGAAAAGCCGCTATAATCGGGCGGACCGGCGCGCTTCGCGCCTTTTTTGCATCCGGACCTTTTACATGAAGAACACTGTTCGCCTTTTGGCTATTAGCCTTGCCGCTGCCGCGTTCGTCGCCGGCTGCGCCAAGAAGGATGATGACAAGTCCGCCGCGTCGGCCGACGCGAAGGGCACCACCGACGCCTCGCTGCAGACCGACGCGCAGAAGTTCGGTTATGCGATCGGCGTTGACCTCGGCAAGTCGCTGCAGCCGGTCAAGGATGATGTCGATGTCGCCGCGCTGAAGGCGGGCCTCGACGATGCGTTCTCCGGCGCCACGCCGAAGATGGACGAAGCGGCGCGTGAAGAGATCAAGAACACCGTCGCCAAGAAGATGCAGGAGCGCCAGATCAAGGAGCGCGCCGAGCAGGCGACCAAGAACAAGGACGAGGGCGAGAAGTTCCTCGAAGAGAACGCCAAGAAGCCGGGCGTGAAGGTCACCAAGTCGGGCCTGCAGTACGAAGTCGAGAAGGAAGGCAAGGGCCCGCACCCGAAGGCCACCGACACCGTCACCGTCAACTACGCCGGCACGCTGATCAATGGCGACGAGTTCGACAGCTCGTACAAGCGCGGCCAGCCGGTCAGCTTCCCGCTGAACAACGTGATCCCGGGCTGGACCGAAGGCGTGCAGCTGATGACGCCGGGCTCGAAGTACAAGTTCTTCATCCCGTCCGACCTCGCCTACGGCGAGCACGGCGCCGGCGTGAAGATCGGCCCGAACCAGGTGCTGATCTTCGAAGTCGAGCTGCTATCGATCGGCAAGGATGACGGCAAGGCCGAGAAGTAAGGCCTGAAGCTCCGCAAAAACGCCGCCTCCGGGCGGCGTTTTTCGTTACAGCGCCTTGCGCAGGCGCAAACCGTCCATGCCGTCGTCGTAGTAACCGCGCATGCGGCAGGCCTCGATATAACCCAGTCGCGCATACAGGGCGCGCGCCGCGGCATTGTCCTCGCGCACTTCCAGCGACACGGTGCGCTTGCGCGCACGCCGCGCGGCCTGCTCGGCGGTTTGCACCAACTGCTGACCGATGCCCTGCCCGCGTGCCTGCGGTTCGACGACCAACGAATAGATGCGGGCCACCGAGGCGCCGCGCCGCGTCAGCAACACCAGGGCGCCCAGCACCGGGGCGCGGCCGTAAACCCAGATCTTTGCACTCGGTCGCCGCAGCAGCCGCAGCAGACCGGCGCGCGTCATGCGATCGCCGGGGAAATGGCGCTCCAGACCGAGAATGTCGTCGACGTCGCGCCGGGTCGCGCGACGCACGGCCGGCGCGACGTCTCTCATCGCGATTGCTCCCGTGTGCGCTGCTCGAGGCGTTTGATGAAGTACGCCATCACCTTGCGATAGATCTCGTCCTTCAGCACCAGATCCTCGACCCCGTGATCGATATTCGGGTTGTCGTTGACTTCGATGACCTTGACGACCTTGCCGAACTGCTTGAGATCGACGCCGTAAAGCCCCTCGCCAACGGCGCGTGCCGCCTGCACCGCGACATTGAGCACGGCGGCCGGCACCTCCTTGACGTCCAGCGTCTCGTGGCCGCCTTCGACGATCGCGCCATTGCCGGCACGCTTGACGACCTGCCAGTGATCCTTGGCCATGTAGTAGCGGCATGCATACAGCGGCTGACCGTCGAGCACACCGACACGCCAGTCGTAATCGGTGGGCTCGTAGGACTGCGCGATGATCAGGTCCGAGCGCTCCAGCATGTCGGCCGCCTTGCGCCGGAATTCGGCCTCGCTCTCGACCTTGATGACGCCTTTCGAGAATTGCGAATCCGGCTGCTTGAGCACGCACGGAAAGCCGAGATCGCGGCCGGCGAGCTTGACATTGCGCGAATGCAGCAACACCGTCTTCGGCTGCGGAATGCGATGGCGCTCCATCAACTGCGCGAGAAACACCTTGTTCGCCGCGCGCAGGATCGACAAAGGATCGTCGACCACGACCAGGCCTTCGCGCGCGGCGCGGCGCGCGAAACGATAGGTGTGATGATTGACGGCCGTGGTTTCGCGAATGAACAGCGCATCGAATTCGGCGACGTGGCCGTAATCGGATTTGTCGATGAATTCGACGTCGAAGCCCAGGTCCTCGGCGGCCTTCTCGAACGACTTCAGCGCCCGCGCGTTCGACGGCGGCTCCTTTTCATCGTCGTTGACGAGGATCGCCAGGTCGTAGCGTGACGACTCGCGGCGACGGCTCGGCGCCCGGCGCCGCGCGAAGTAGTCCTGCGCCGCCTCGTAGAGAAACTCCAGGTGCGAGGCCGGCACTTCGCCGAGCGCGATCGGACCGATGTTGTCGACCCGCCACTCGTCGCCACGATAGCTGAATTTGGCCTGCAGCAACGGCGCCGGAAACTGATTGAACAGCGCGCGCGCCAAGCGCTCGTGGCGCCGCGCCAGCGGCCGCCCGAAGTAGACGTTCATCACGTATTCGGCCGAGCCGATGCGCGCCAGCGATTTCTGGATCAGCTCGTCGATTTCATCATTGAGAATGCGCGACGAGTCGGCGAGCTTGAGGTCCTGGATCGTTGTGATTTCCGGCAGCGGCTTGTGCCCCCGCGCACCCGCCAGCAAGGACACGTAATAGCCGGTGGTCTGATATCCGAACGATCGACAGAGGTTGTAGACGCGCATCTTGCGCGCCCGCGTCAGCTCTTCCTGGGTCAGATAGTCCCAGGCCGTGACGACCTCGAAGCCCGGCACGTGAACCGGCCAGTCGCTGCGTTGATCGACAACGACGATGCCGCTCATGGCGGCGCTCGGCGCGAAGCGCCTTGATGAGGCAGAGGGTCTTCGGACGGCTCGGGCATGCGCGCTGCGCTTTGTCTTTGTTGATCGCGGCGCATCCTAGGAGGCTGTGCGACCGAAACGCAAGCGGCTTCGACTTCGCCGCGCGGCCACCGCCCGCGCGGCCGGTTGCGGCCGGCATTTGTTACGCTGGCAAACCTGTTCCAGCCGGTCGCCGTCTCCATGACTTTCGCTGTCGCCACCCGTCCACAACACGCCCTGCCCTGGCTCGCCGCTGGCCTGCTGTGGAGCGCCGCAGCGATGGCCGCGACCACCGGCAGCGGCGCCGGTGACAAGGCGGCTGCGCCGGACGCCAATATCTATGTCACCCGCGTCACCGGTCATGTCTTCGTGCGTCATCAAGGCGGTGCGACCGACATGCTGTCGGCGCGCGATCCGGTGCTGGCCGGCGACACCCTCGCCAGCGCGCCGGACGGCCGCGGCAGCTTCCGTCTCAATGGCGGCGGCAGCATCGTGATCGGCGGCAAAGCGGCACTGGTCGTCGACAACGACGAAGCGCCGCTGCCACCGGGGCGTTCGACACTGGCGCGCATCCGCCTCGGCGGCGGCGCCGTGCACGTCGACGCGCGCCGTCCCGAACAGGGCGGCGGGCCGGCCGACGTCTACCTGAACCTGCGCTACCTGCAGGCACGTTTCTACGGCACCGATGCCTGGGCACAGGCGACGCCGGCAGGCGACGAAATCTGTGTGATGGCCGGCGCCGCCGAGGTCGATACCCCGAAAGGCCATCAGCGGCTCGACGAACCCGGCAGCTGCCTGCGCTGGACCGCAAGTGGCATGCAACAGCTCAGCGCCGACGATGCCGGCAGCATGGCGCCGCGTCTGCTGCTGACCTCGTTTCCGGACGATTACAACCTGCAGTACGCCGCCGCACAGGCGGTCAAGAACGGCCAGAGCCGGCCGCTGCTCGGCAGCAACGGCGGCGTAATCGCCAGCGCCAAATCCGCAACGCAAACCGCTGCAAGCCCGGCGAAGCCAGCGACGCCGACCATCGAACTCGCCGAAACCGGCAAGCCGATCACCGCGCCGCCCCGCGCCGCCGACGCGAGCGCAGCATCCGCCAACGCTTCGATAGCCCCGGCGACCACGGCGGCGAACGAGACACCGGCAGCGGCCGAAACGACCGGAGCCGTAGTCGCACCGGCCGACGCAGGCTCGGCGCAAGCCGCGGCGGACACCGCCCCCGATGCCGCGCAACAGGGCGCCAAACAGGCCGCCAGCACCGCCACCGCCGGTGAAGCCGCCGCAGGAGCCGCCGGCGCCGGCAGCGCGATGGCGGGTGCTGCGGCCAGTGCGGTCGTGCTGGCCGACCTGCCGAAGGCCGATGATCATGCGACGGCATCGGACACCGATGCTGACCATCACCGCATGGGCGACGCCAAGACGTCCGCGAGCGGCTCGGCTGCGGCGCCAACGGCGAGCACCGCCCCGCAGACCGTGGCGACGGCAGACACGGCAGCCGCCGCGCCGGTTGCGACGCCACCAAGCGCAGGAATCCCTCACGATACGACGTCCGAGGCATCGCCAGACCCAAGCGCTGACACGCCCCATAACGACGGCAAGGAAGCGACATCGAATGCCGCGAGCGCGACTGCCGCCAGCGCCAGCGCCCCGGCCATCGCGAAGGCAACACCAGCAGCCCCAACAATGGACGATGGACAGCCCGTCGCGCCGCAAGACGCGGTGACAGGCACCGAGCCATCCGCATCAATGACCACGCCGGACGGCGATCGCCTTGCCGCTGACACGGCGCCCGCCTCGGCGGCAACGCCTCAGGCGCCGGCGACGCCGCCCATGCGCCCGGATGCGGCGCTGACCGCGACCACCGGAGCCGATACCGGCAGCGTCGTGGCCGATACGACACCGACAGCAGCGGCCGGAACTGACGAGGCGCCACCTGCGGCGACTGCAGCGCAGACAGCATCCGCGAACGCGGCGGACGGCTCGACGTCAGCCGAGACGGATGCCGACACGCAAACACCGGTCCCGGACAGCGCCAGCGACGTTGCCGTACCGCCGAAGACAGCCGACGCCCATACGGAAGCCGAACCCGCCGCCACGGCGAGCACCGCCGCCGCTACTAGCGGCTCGGATACGCCTGCGGTCATTGCCGCCGCGGGCGGTACAGCGACCAGCCTGCCGGGCGCTGTCGCTGACGCGGCGCAAGACGAATCGGCCGAGGCTACGGCCGCAGCGCAGGCGAACGAGACCGCCGACACGGCGCCAAGCGCCTCGCCAGCCGCTGCGCAAGACGCCCCGTCGTCCGTAAGTGCCGCCTCCGGAACTGAAGCGCCCCCTGAAGACGACGCGAACCTCGCCGCGACGACGAACACGCCGTCCAGCGATCGCACGAGCGCGGGTGCCACGCCGCCGGACGCGGCACTCCCTGCGGCAACCGACGCCGCAGACGACACCCACGCAGGAGAAGACGCCGACGCCGAGGGCGCCGAACCCGCGGCGGCGCAAGCAGCCGTCGTGGCGCCTGCGTTCTGGCGCGTCAGCCTCGGTGCCTACATCGATCGCCCGAATGCCGAACGCAGCGCCAAGGTCTGGAAGAAGCGAGGCGTCAGCACCGAGATCGCGCCCATCACGCGCAATGGCCGCACCGATTACCGCGTGCTCTACGGCCGCTACGACACGCCCGCCAAGGCCGAGCAGGCGCTGGCCAAGTTTCGCGCCGAGCCGGGCGCCGAGCACGCCAAGGTCGTCGGCATCGCACCACCACCGAATGCCACGCCGGTGGCACCGGCCGCCGCCGCAACAGCCGTCACCACAAGCGAAGCCGCGGTCACGCAAACCTGGCGCATCGCACTCGGCGCATTCATCGACCGCCGCAATGCCGACCGCGCGGCCGCCAGCTGGAAGCGTCGCCAGCTGCAAACCGACATCGAACCGATCGAATTCAACGACGGCAAGGCGTTCCGCGTCCTGCATGGCCATTACGCCAGCCGCGACGACGCGCAGGCCGCGCTCAAGAAGCTGCGCAGCAACCCCGGCTACGACAAGGCGCGCGTGATCGCGGTGCCCGACGAGCGCTCGTTGCGCTGAGGCCTACCAGGCGCGCTGGTATTGCACCGGCGCGTCAGGCGTCTGCCGCAACTCGAGCGCCGCGCGCCGCGGCCAGTACGGATCGCGCAGCATCTCGCGGGCGAGCAGCACCACGTCGGCCTGGCCGGTGCGGATCACGTGGTCGGCCTGCGCGGGCGCGGTGATCATGCCGACCGCGCCGGTCGCCACGTCGCAGCGCTCACGGATCGTTGCGGCGAGCGGCGTCTGGAAGCCGGCGCCGACCGGAATCTTCGCGCGCGGCAGCGTGCCGCCGCTGGACACGTCGATCAGGTCGACGCCGTCACCCTTGATGGCCTCGACCAGCGCGCAGGACTGATCCAGATCCCAGCCGGCACCGTCGGTTTGCGGGTCCGCCCAGTCGGTCGCCGAAATGCGCAGCCACAGCGGCAGCCGTTCCGGCCAGACCGCGCGTACCGCGGCGATCACACGGCGCAGCAAACGAATCCGGTTGTCGAAGCTGCCGCCGTAGTCGTCGTCGCGGTGGTTCGACAGCGGCGACAGAAACTCGTGCAGCAGATAGCCGTGAGCAGCGTGAATCTCGACGAGCTCGAAGCCGGCCGCCAGCGCGCGCTGCGCCGCCGCAGCGAAATCGGCGACCAGCGCATCGATGCCGACGCCGTCCAGCGCCTGCGGCACGATGCTGTGCTCGTCGAAGGCAAGCGCCGACGGCGCGACGATCGGCAACCAGCCGCCCTGCTCGGGCGCCACCGCACGGCCGCCATCCCACGGCGCCGCACAGCTGGCCTTGCGGCCGGCATGCGCGAGCTGCACGCCAGCCACAGCGCCGGCCTCACGGATGAACGATGTGATCGGCGACCAAGCCGCAACCTGCGCGTCGTTCCATAGACCGGTATCGCCCGGCGAAATGCGCCCGCCGGCCTGCACCGCCGACGCTTCGGCAATGACCGCGCCGGCGCCGCCAACCGCGCGGCTGCCCAGATGCACGAGATGCCACTGATTGGGCACACCGTCCTGCGCCGAGTACTGACACATCGGCGAGACGACGATGCGGTTCTTCAGCGTGACGCCACGCTGGACGAGTGGGGCAAACAAATTCATCGAGGCTCCGGGTCGGGGCGCCATGCGGCGCATCAGTCTGAACAGCGTACTGGAACCCGACAATCGGAACTCAATCCCCCACCTCCGGCGGCATCAGGCCGTAGCGCCACGCATAGCGACAGAGTTCGACGACGTTTCGCGCACCGAGCTTGTCCATCATGCGTGCGCGATGATTCTCCGCGGTCTTGGTGCTGACCCGCATGACCTGCGCACAGCGCCGCGTCGTATAACCCATGAGAATTAAATCGAACAGCTCGCGCTCTCGCGGCGAGAGTTCGTTGAAATATGGGGCTGGCCCAGCCGCACGGCAGGAACAGCAGGCACATGCCGCTGTCGAGGTCAGCGCCGAACGAGCGTCCTCCGCACGCCCGACACCACGGCGTTGCACGATGGATTCGAACACGAGGGCCATGCCACAAACTCAGGGCTTGCCGTCGGCAGGCTCAACCGGCGGTGGTGGGCCGCATTGCGCGAGCAATGCGCGGTCAGCAACCGACTGCGGCGTATCCAGCTCCGCGGCAGCGCACGCGAAGTCACGACGAAACGCTTCGACGCGCCGTACGCGCTCATAGACCGCCGTCGCAATCAAACGCCCCGCCGCCACGTCGCTCGGGAAATGAACGCCACAAACCAGGCGGCTCTCGCCGTAATCCATCCCACGCTGCAGAATCTGTTGAGCACGATTCGGCGCAAGCGCCGCCAAGACCTGCGCCGCCATCCATCCGTAGGCCGAGTGGCCCGAGGGATAGGAGGTTCGCTTGGCGACGTCCGGATCGGCGGTCGGTGCCGAGCTGCGCCCACAGACGCGTTCCAGCGGCAGGCGCTGATAGGGGCGCGCGCGGTGGTAAACCTTCTTCGCGGCGAACGTCGGGATTGCCACCGTTTTCTCGAGCCGGTTCAGCAGACGCACCGTGTATGGCGCATGCACGCGATCGATCGGCCGCCCGAACGCGGCAGAAAATTGTGCGTACAGTGCGTCACCATCCGCTTCCGCTTGCGCCCATCGGGCTGCCGACGTGGTCTGCTGCCGACGCAGGATACCTCTTACATCATCGAGGTCGGGAGGCGAACCTTCAGCCGGGGGGCCGGCAAGCACCAGAAATTTCAGGCCCACTTTGTCGATGTAAGGCGCAAAGGCCTTTCGATCGCTGGCTTCCGGGGTTTCCCAAGCTGGCGAACCGGCTGCCGCCACCCCCGAGATCAGACATATCGCCGCAGCCAGTGTGCGCGCCCGGACGCTCATCGCCCCGCTCCGGTGTTCGAAGCCTGCGAGGCGACATCGGCACCGCGCCCCAGCATGAAGCTCCAGTCCGACAGATACCGTGGAAGGCCGTGATCGTCGCGCGGCGTCGTGTAGTCGTTCGAAACACTGGTGTGTTCGCTACCGGCGCGAGCGGGCGCCAGCGTTGCCAGGCGAATGTGCGTGGCATCAAGGCCGAGCGCATGAAAAGCACGAGCGATGTCATCCGCATGCGGCTCGCGCACGTGATACATCGCATACCAACGGTCGACGGGCGTCACTCCGGTACCCGATAGCCATGGCGCGACACGCTTTTTTCCGTGATCTCCACTCTCGCGGTAGTAATCCCAGGGACTCGAGAACAACACGACGCGCGCGAGTTCGTGACGCTGCGCGATATAGGCTGCCAGGCCGGCGCCCTGCGAATGGCCCGACATCGCAATCCGCGACCAGACCAATTCGCCCACCTGCAGGTAACCGCCCCAGCCTTCGCTGGGATAGCGCTGTGCGAGCATCGACAGCATTGCCCGCAGCCGCGGCACCACGGCTTCGTTCGGCGCATCAGGAATGTCCGCCGTTACGTCATCGCCGAAAGCGCGCTTCTCGCGAAAACGAGCCGAGCAGCTCGGATCGGGGTCATGATGGCAGGCCTGATTGGTCGCCGGCATCGTGTCGTACATGAGGCTGATCGCGCGATAGCCGCTGGCGGCAGCGACCGCCAGCATCGTCTTGCTGCTGTCCGGCGATCCCGTCGTGCCCACGAGAAATACGAACAGGGGTGCGTCGTCGGTGACGGCACGGCGATCGATCATCGCGTAACTGTCGCGCAGGTAGTGCTTGACAGTGGGGTCCGCTTCGTCCGGCGCAACGGCATGAAATACGCGATCGGCGCTGACCGAAACGCCACGCTGCTGCTGCGCGGGCGTCGAGTGTTGCTGCAGCTTCAGATAGCCCTCACTTTGCTCATACGGCGCCACCATCTTCGCTTCAGCGGCGCCAACATAGAGCGTGGCCATCAGTAGCAAGCTACACCGTGCGACCCGCATCTTGAGGGCACGATCAATCATGATCGCCGTGCTCATCTGGAGCATCGTCGAAGGCTTCAATCCCCTTCGGCGCGATACCCTCCGGCGCCTGAGCGGGTTCATAGGTCCCACCGAGCACCTTGTCGACGAACCACTTCATCTGCACGTTGATCTGAAACAGGCGGTGGCGCAGCTCCTTGAAGTTGTGTGGCTCACGCGGCGCCAGATACAGCTGTGTTTCGACACCCAGCGCCTTGAGGCTGCGGTAGAGCATGACCGACTGCGTCCACGGCACCCGCTCGTCGCGCGCGCCTGCGAGGATCAGTACCGGGGTATGCACCTTGTCGAGCCGGCTCAAAGGCGAGTACTCGGTGTACAGATCGCGGCGCGCCTGCGTCCCGTAGGGGGGCGTATCAAACCAGGCTGTGCGCTGATAGCGCGCATCGGATGTCAGATACATCGAGGGCCAGTCGACCGCGCCGGCACCAGACACCGCGGCCTTGAAGCGATGCGTCACGGTCACGAGCCAGTTGGTCATGTGCCCACCTGCACTCCAGCCCATCACACCGAGGCGGTCGGGATCGGCCATTCCACGTGCGACCAGCATGTCGACGCCTGACAAGACGTCCTTGTCCGCGTAGCGGAAATAGCCGCCATCCATACCCTGCATGAAGGTGTCGCCATAACCGCTGCTGCCACGGTAGTTGACGCTGAGCACCATCGCGCCGTGCGCGGCAAGCAACGGCAAGTAGCGTCCGTACGCGAAGATATTGAAGACCTCGCTGGAGTGCGGCCCTCCGTGGTTTTGCACGATCAGCGGATAGCGCGTGCCGGGCTTGTAGCCGATCGGATACGTCAACAAGCCCTCGAGCGCCTGACCGTCCGGCGCCGTCCACTGGACTGCCTCCTGCTTGGGCAGATCGAACCGTTGTGCGAGATCGTCGTATTCGTGCGTCAGCGGCCGAGCCTTCGCCGACGCCCGGGGGTCAAGCTGGTACAGCTCGCCGGGCGATGTTGCGGAGTTCGCCACATAGGCGAGCGTGTGGCCATTACGAGACAGCGACCAGCCGGAGATCGCAAAATCACCGCGCACCAGGGGGCGCAGCCGATCGCCGTGCACATCGACGGCAAACAGCTCGCGGCGGACCCCCGTGGTAGCGACGAAGTAGATTTCACGGCCATCCGCAGACCAATGCGCGCTATCAATGTCGTATGGCAGTCCATGCTGAAGCTCGTGTGGCGCTCCACCGTCGACATCCATCACGAACAGGTTGGCATTGACGGTCGCATAGTGCCCGGCTTCTGCATTGGCCAGAAACAGCAGCTCGCGGCCATCCGGAGCATATTCGATGTCGCTCTCGGCATAGTCGTTGTGCGTCAACTGGCGGGCAGCACCACCGCCATTCAGAGGCTGCAGCCACAGTTCTGACTTCGGTCCGTCGTCGTGCAGCTCCGATGGCGCGCGTCGATAGACGACGCTACGGCCATCAGGGGCAAGCGTAAATGCCTTGACGTCGTAGCCGTCGCCGTGTGTGATCCGCTCGACGCTCCCGTCGGCGACCGTGACGCGCCACAACTCGCGCCGCCGCGTCGGGGTCTCGAACGGCACCATGTCGTCCTTCTGCTTGATGCGCTTCTCGAGATTCTTGTCGAGCGCAACATTCTCGAGGAAATAGATCTGCTTTCCGTCAGCAGACCAGCGCGGGGAAGAAATCGCGTGATGCCGCACCATGACACGCTGGGCGTCGCCGCCGTCAACCGCCATGACGTACAACTGGTCGACTTTGTCACCACCCAATCGCCCGACGAAAGCGAAGAAGCGTCCATCCGGCGACCATGTCAGTTCCTTGGCCGCCGCATTGAGCATATGCTGCCGCCCGCTGCCATCGCTGCCGATTCTCAGCAACTCCCAACGGACATGGTTCTTCTTCCAGTCATCTCTGGACCGCGCGTACAGCACCGTGTGCCCGTCAGGCGAAACCACCGGCGAAGAAAGATGCTGAAGATCGAGAAGATCGACCGCGTTCATCGCCTCTGGCGCAGCCACGACTCGGCCGACATACGCACACGACAAAAGGGAAAGCGACGCCGCGATGACGCGGCAGTGACGATGCGAACGAATGACTTCGAACACGGACAACCTCATGAGCGGAACACGGCGAGGGGGAGCAGGGCTGGAAATCCAGCCCTGCGTCCAGACAGGCATCAAAACTTGGCTTCGAGCCCCAACTGATAGGACAAGCCGCGGACGCCGTAGGTAGCGTTGTAGTTGTACTTGTTGCCGCTATCGGTGCCGTATGGGATGAACGGCCCGTATTGATTGAACACGTTGTTCACGACACCGAATACACGGAACGTGCGATCGCGGCCGAAGCTGTAGCTACCCATGACGTCATGACGCCAGTAAGACGAGAAGTGGTAGTACAGCGGATTGGTGATACCAGCCGATCGGTAATAGGCACCGAGCGTATTGCTGTCGACAGCCGCACCGTAATAGACCGCCGCCCATGACAAGCTCACAGGGCCCTTTGACCAACGAAGCTTGGTGCGCGCGCGATTCTTCGATGAGCCGACCTCGCCGTTGTAGTTGTCTGTTTCCTGCGTCACCGCCCCCTGGTAGGTCTCGTTCAGGTCAATGCGGTGCGAGTAGCTGAACGAAATCTTGAATTTGCCAGGGATGGACAACGACGTCAGACGGAAACCATATGCGAGTGCCGCGTCGATACCAGAAGCGCGCTCCTCGTCAAGATTCTGGTCTTCATTGACGATCTTCGTGATCTGGCCTTCGCTGTCGCGCGTCACTTCGGCACAGAACGCGTTATCGATTCCATTGGGATCGCCGTAGCATTCAGCCAACAGATCCGTGTTGCTAAGCGTATCGATCGCTCCCGCGATGCGGATGTCGTAGTAGTCGACACTCAACTGAAGATCTTTTGCAAATCGTGGCGTCACGACAACGCCTGCCGTCAACGTGTGCGCCGTTTCTTCGTGCAGATCCGCATTTCCGGAATTCGGGGCGTTGACCTCCGAGGACGCTTGCGTGAACGTCGTCGAGTCCTCTAGCGCCGCCGCGATACCCGGATCCATGCGGCAGTTGTCGTCATAACGTCCTGTCGACGTCTGCGTCACGCCGCTGCAAGGGTCGACAATCGTGTCGTAGTCATCGCGCGGCGGCGAATAGAGTTCGGTGGTATTCGGCGCGCGCTGCGCGGTGCTGTATTCGGAGCGGAACCGGATATCCTGGATCGGCGCCCACTGCAGGCCGAGACGGCCAGAGAAAACATTGTTGACGTTGCGTAGGTTGTAGTGCCCGAAACGTCCCGCGACGTCGAATGTCAGCTCATGGGCGAAAGGCAGGTCCTTGAGCAGTGGGAACGATGCTTCGGCAAAGACCTCCTTGGCCTCGATATCACCCGAGTATTCGGGGATGTAGGCGAAGTTGGTCAAGCCCGCCGTCGTTAGCGGATCGACTCGCGTCCGGGTCAGATCGCGATGCAGCTCGAAACCGAAGGCCGACTCGACCGGACCGGCCGGCAGGTCGAACAACGTCCCCGACATCGTGCCCTGAATGTCATCCTGACGGTTGTGCGGGCGATACCAGACGTTGGCACGGACGTAATCAGCAGCCGCATCGGAGATCGAACCGACGCCGAAGATATTGATCGGCACACAACCATCTTCACGCGCGTCGGCATCCGCACATTCGATTGTGCCGTCGCCCGTATTTTCCGAATCAAGCGCGTATGCCATGCGCTGTTCATTGATGCCGTTCCTGCGCACCTGAAAACCCGAATAAGCTCCGTAACCGTAGGTAAGATCCCAGTCCCAGTCATTGAAGACTGTACCCTTGAGGCCCAACCAGCCACGCAGGGTATTTCGCCGGTTGTAAATCTCGAGGTTGCCGACCTCAACCATCCGTCGGCGCCAAGTCACACCCGAACTGGACGAAGATGACGCGATCTCGCTGGGAACATAAGGATTGTCAAGCGAGATGCGGCCCACTTCATATTCGTCATCAACACCATATTCCGACGAATAGCTCATGAAATACGGTTCACGGACCGAATTGGTCTTGACCTGAGAAAACAGCAACTGACTCCAAAGTTGTGTGTCTTCGGTAAGGTCGTAACGTAGTTTCACGGCGGCAGAGAGGTTGTCGGCCGGGGTGATCAGCGTTCCGTCTTTACGATCCTCGTAGCCGTCGGCAGAGGTGTAGTTGGTCTGCAGTCCGCTCTCATCGTAGTAGTACGCACCGCTGTTGAAATAGCCGCCCGCCATGTAGGAGCTGGTATCCGGCGTCGTAACGGTATTGGTGTCCGGGTCGTATTCGAGCGAGCGCATCGCCCAGTTGCGATCCCGAGCGCGCAGGATCATCTGACGTGAATAGTCGAGACCGGCCATCACGTACAGCCGGTTATCAAAAAAATGCTGGCCAGCTCCAAACGAGAAGTTATCGTTGTCGCCACCACCATCCTTGGTACCACCACCGGTTACGCGCGCCTCAAATCCGTCGAGCTTGTCTTCGGTGATGATGTTCACGACGCCCGCGACGGCGTCCGCGCCGTAGACCGCCGACGCGCCACCGGTCGTGATCTCGACACGATCGACGAAATACTTCGGCAGCGAACTGAGGCTGACGGCATTGCGATTGCCTGAATTCGATACCGTCCGGTGACCATCGATCAGCGTCAGCGTACGATTCGAACCTAGACCGCGCAGGCTGATGACACTCAAGCCGTTGTTCTGTGTGTCTTCCTGGCTGGTCGACAGATTGATGCTCTGATCCACGCCGGGAATGTCGCTGAGCGCGTCACCCAGATCGACGTAACCTTCCTCTTGAATCGTCTCGCGGTCCGCTTCCATCACGGGAGTTGGACTGTCGAACGTCGAGCGCTTGAGGCGGCTGCCCGTGACGACGACTTCCTCGATGGGCCCGCCCAGGTATGACTGCTCCTGCGGCATCTGCAGCACGATCACGCCATCTGAGTCGGAGACGATCTTGAGGCCCGTATTGCGGATCAGTTGCTTCAGGGCTTCACGGACATCCATCTCCCCCTTGATCGCCGGGGTTCGAATGCCCTTGAGCTGATCAGCCGGGGCGATGATCTGGATGTCGCCCTGCCGCGCCAATTCCGGAATTGACGTGACCGCTTCCGCCTCCGGCACATTGAAGGCCCGCTGCTGGGCCAGCGCCACGGATGTGATTCCGCCCCAGAGGGCCAGCACCTGCAGCCCCCCAAGGGCCAACCTGTTTCGCTTCTTTGACTGCACAACGCGCTCCCTATGGTTGGATACGGGCACGCAGGCGCCCGGTCAGGAGCTTGATGATCGAATGCGCGAGTTCCGCCACTCGCTCAAGGATTTTTATGCAGCGGAAAGCAAAACAGCGTCGCTGGTGATCTTCAGGTGCAAGTCGTAACTGGTGGCCACCGCGCGCGCAAACCCAGCCGGATTGGTGGCCGAGAACAGCCCTGTCACCGTCCGCGATGCGACGCCCGGATCGTCGATGACGATATGCTGCCGGCTGTAGCGCGCAAATTCCGTCGCCGCCTGCGCCAGCGTCTCTCCCTGAAATGCGATCATGCCGTCGCGCCATGCCAGTTTGCGCTCGGCCTGCGCCGGCCCAACCGGCTGGCGCTGCAAGTCGCCGACACCTCCGATCTGCATCTCGACGTCAGCAGGGACGCGCACATCCTGACGCCCCCCGCCCGGATAGACATCAACCCTGCCAGAACTGACGAGCAGATTGACGCCTCGGCTCCGCTCACTGCGCACATTGAACTTCGCCTCGCCGGCCAGCAGCGAAACCGCACCGATAACGACCTGCAGCGGGATTCCGGCGCGGCGGCTGACGTCGAACATCGCTTCGCCTTGCAGCAACTCCACACGACGGACAGCGCTGGAGAATGCAACCTTGATGCGCGTGGCGGTATTCAGCGTAACGACCGAGCCATCGGCCAGCGGGACACGGCGGACTTCTCCGATCGCCGTCGAATAGCGCCCATCACGCCAGGCAGCAAAGCCGACGCCACCGCCCAGTACCAGTCCGGCCGCCAGCGCCCCACCCACGACAAAGCGCCGTCGTGAGGAGTCAAGCACTTCATCACGAGGTTCATTTGCCTGCAGAAATTGCGCTGGATCGAACTGGGGCCCCAGCGCGGGCGCCCGATCGAAGCTCGCAAATACGGCACGCGCACGCGCGTATGCACCAAAATGGCGCGCATCTGCAGCCAGCCAAGCCTCGAGGTCCGCACTCTGCTCGGCGTTGAGCGAGCCACGATCGAGCCGCGCCACCCAGTCGGCGGCGACCTCGTCAATCGACGGCTTTCCGTTTCTTCCAACCATAGCCACGTTGTTGCTCAAGCCCCTTGTCCGGGTTCTCATCGGCCGCCCCCGCGGCCATGGCCCCCATCAGCAGCCGCAGCCCCTTCGCCACGTGCTTTTCAACCGTATTCTCAGAAATCCCGACACGCGCCGCAATTTCGCGCTGCGACAAGCCCTCAATGCGGCGCAGCATGAAGACTTCGCGGCATTTCGGCGGCAGCTGCGCGATGATCCGTCCGATTCGGCGCAAATCCTGCTGCAGAGACAGCCGTTGTTCTGGCGTCGGATCGCGATCCGGAACGTTGTACTGCTCGATCTCGGAAATGCTCTCGATCGGCACGATACGCGAACGGCGCAGATGCTGAAGCATGATGTTGTTGGCAACCGTGAACATGTACGCGCGCGGATTCTGGATGCCGCTCACATCGTCCATTCCAGCTAACACGGCATAGGTCTCCTGCACGACATCATCGACCTCCATCATCATCGACGAACGTCCGTGCAGCCAGCTTCGCAATGCCGCCTCATGCGGCAGCACCTGCTGCGCGAGCCACGTCGCTCGCGCGTTTGAAACCTGCAACATAGGTTGCGGCCCTCCACTTCGAGTCCGAGCGCATGAGCAATTGCCGTGCCGACTATGCCGGAGCCCGCCGCTACGGTGCGCGAATCTACCGCCTCGGGCCGTCGAAGCGCCAGCCTTTCGTGCGCGTCCTGCATCCCGACGGTATCGGCGGAAACCGACGATGGCGGAAATTCGAGCGTCACGCATCTAAAACCGGAACGGGCTCGCCGACCTCGGGGAAATCGTGCGGCCCGCTGTCCACCGAACTGGCGCCGAAGTCTGCACCAGGAGCAAACCTTTGGGAGTGATGGGTATGAGACGCAGCACCGCCGTGTTCATCGGCATGGCACTAGTGATTCCGCTAGCCGCGGCAAGTCTTTATAAGACGCCGCAGCGCAATGACCGCAGTCCGCGCCTCCAGGCCGCTCGCCAGGCTTCGTCGGGCGAGCCCGCGCGTGCGCTGCAGTACGGCAAGATTCCGCTGCATTTCGAGCCCAATGAAGGTCAGGCGCCGCAGGACGTCCGCTATATCGCCCGTGGCGCAGGCTACGGCCTGTTCCTGAAAGACGACGAAGCCGTCCTCAGCCTGCTTCATCCTGCAGCCGACACGGGCCACCCGACTGCCGGCGCGGTGCTGCGAATGCAACTTGTTGGCGCGCAGAAGGCGAGCAGGCTTGAAGGTGAACAGCCCCTTCGCGGGCAAAGCAATTACTTGCAGGGCGGTAGCGCCGAGCGTTGGCAACACCATGTTGCGCACGTCGGCCGCGTCCACTATTCCAATGTCTACGATGGCGTTGATCTGGTTTATTACGGAAATCAGAACCAGCTCGAATATGACTTTATCGTGGCCCCCGGCAAGTCCCCCCAGGCGATCCGCCTGCACTTTGCTGGAGCCGACCACCTCAGCGTCGACACCGACGGCAATCTGCACATCGCCACCGCCGGCGGCGAACTCGTCGAGCACCAACCGGTCGTCTACCAGCGCCGCGATGGCCGGCGCGAGGCCGTGCAGGGAGCCTTCAGGCTTGAGGGGCGCCAGGATGTCGCCTTCGCGGTCGGGCCTTACGACGACACGCGCGAACTGGTCATCGATCCGACACTCGATTACTCGACCTACCTCGGCGGGGTCGGCACCGGCGCCGACTACGGGCGCGGCATCGCCGTCGACAGTGACGGGGATGCCTATGTTACGGGCTATACCGCATCGACCAACTATCCGACGACCAGCGGCGCCTATCAGGTCAGTGCAGGCGGAGGCAGCTACGATGCTTTCGTCACCAAGGTCGCGCCGGACGGTGAGAGCCTGATTTATTCGACCTATTTCGGCGGCTCTTCCAGTGACTACGGCCGTGCGATCGCCGTCGATACGGAAGGTCAGGCCTATGTCGCGGGCTACACCGCATCAAGCGATTTCCCCATCACTGCCGGCGCCTACCAGACCACATTTGCCGGCGGCAGCTACGACGGCTTCGTCGCCAAGCTGAGCGCCGATGGCTCCAGCCTGGTCTACTCGACCTACATCGGCGGCTCGTCCTCCGATTATCTGCGTGCGATGACGCTGGCGAGCGACGACTCCGTGTATGTCGCCGGTTATACGGGCTCCAGCGACTTTCCGACCACCAGCGGGGCGTACCAAAGTGCGCTCAGTGGCAGCTCAGACGCTGTGATCGCCCACCTGAGCGCAGACGGGGCCAGCCTGGTCGCATCGACGCTGCTGGGCGGTAGCGCCTACGACTATATCTACGACAACTCGATCAAGACCGACGCGGACGGCGCGGTATACGTCACCGGCATCACGTCCTCGACCGACTTTCCGATTTCGAGTGGCGCCTACCAGAGCAGCTACGCCGGCGATTACGACGCCTTTGTTGCCAAACTGAGCAGCGATTTGTCCGCGGTCAGCGAAGCAACTTACTTCGGCGGTAGCGACGAAGACTATGCCTACGCGCTGGCGCTGGACTCATCCGGCGACATCTATATTGGCGGCTATACCGAGAGTTCAGACCTGCCCGTCACTGACGGTGCGTACCAGACCGCGCTCGAGGCCGACAAGGACAGCGACATGTATGTCGCCAAGTTCGAAAAGGACCTTTCGGGGCTGGTCTACTCGACCTACATCGGTGGCGCCAGTTACGACTACCTTTACGGACTGGCCGTCGATGAGTACGGCTACGCCTATGGCGCGGGCTATAGCAATACCAGCGCAACCCCGCTCGTGGCCACCGACGATGCCTACCAAACCAGCATCAGCAGCGGCTACGATATTTTTGCGTTCAAGCTCAGCAAGGACGGCAGTACGCTCAAATACGGCACCTACCTCGGCGGCAACGGCACCGATCGCGCATATGCGCAGGCTTTTGCCAACAATGCGCTTTACGGCACCGGGCAAACCGTCTCGACGGATTTTCCGACGACCGATGGCGCCTACCAGGCCAGCAATGACGACGCCGCCAGCGATTCGCCGAGCTATCTTTACAAGCTGACCTTCCAGCCGATCAGTCTGGCCCCTTACCGGACCGATTTCGGTAGCGTCGGCGTCGAGACCACCAGTGACACGCAGACCATCACGGTATCGAACGCCAGTGAGGCGGCACTGAGTATTGATTCGGTCTCGGTGAGCAGCGGCTTCACTGTCGCCAGCGACAGTTGCACCGGCACGTCGCTGGTCGCGACCGATGACACCAGTGGCGGCGCCAACAGCTGCACACTGGAATTGACGGCAGCACCTGAAGCGCTCGGCAGCAACAGCGGCACGCTGACGGTGACCAGCGGCAGCACGACCGTCACCAGCGCGCTGAGCGCCACGGGCACACCGCTCGAACTGTCATCGCGCAGCATCGATTTCGGCGACCTGGCAGTAGGCGACAGCGCGCAGCAGACCATCACGGTGACCAACAAGGGCGAGTCGGCCGTCAGCATCTCGTCGGTCTCCGTCACCAGCATCTACTCGCAAAGCAGTGACTGCGTGCAGACCCTGGCCGTAGGCAGCAGCTGCACGATCGACGTCAGTGTCAGTCCGACCTCGGCTGGCACATTCAGTAGTGCCGTGACGATCGTCAGCGACAGCGTCTCGAGCCCGGATACGGTGTCCCTCAGCGTGACCGGAACCGGAACCGCCGGAACCGACACCTCCGGCACCGCCGGTGGGGGCGCACTTGGCGGGGGCACATTGCTGATGCTCGGCACCGCCGCGCTGCTGCGCAGACGTCGTCGCCTGCACTAAACGCAGGCCTTGGCAAGACGCCCGTACCAAGCGGTACGGGCGTTTTTTATTGATCGTCGCTGTCAATTCAACATCGGATAGCACTCCATGCCCCATGCCGCCTTACATCTCGGCAGAATCAGTCTGTGTGTCGCGATGCTATCGCTCGCGCGCATCGCTCTGGCGACCGACACATTCGGCTATCAACTACCACCGTCGCCGATTCCGCAGATGCTCGATGCCCCACAGACCCCAGCGGTCGGCCTTGACCGCCAGCACCACCGCCTGGCGATCTATGGCCGTGAAAGCATGCCTTCGATCGCGGCACTTGCCGAACCGGTGCTGCGCTTAGCCGGTCATCGCATCAATCCGCGTAACGACGGCCCTACCGACGCACGCAGCAGCTGGATGAACCAGCTGATCCTCGAGGACATCGCGTCTGGCGCCCGACATGACGTCACACTCCCCTCCGACGCACGCTTTACCAATCCGTCGTGGTCTCCAGACGGCCGCTGGCTGGCACTGACGCTGGACACTGCGCAAGGCCTCGAGCTATGGGTGGTCGATAGCGAGAACAACCGGGCACAGCGTCTGTCCACCGTCATGCTCAACGCAACGCTGGGGCGCGCGTATCAATGGCTGCCGGACAGCTCGGGTCTCGTCGCGCGGACGGTGGTTACCGATCGCGGGCCAGTGCCGGCCGCTCCAACGGCGCCTGAAGGCCCCATCGTTCAGCAAAGCAACGGCGTCTCGGCCGCGACACGCACGTATGAGGATCTGCTGAAAGGCCCATACGACGAGGCGCTATTCGACTATTACTTCACCAGCCAGCTCGCGCGCATCAGCATCGATGGCGGCGTGCAGAAGATCGGCGCGCCGGCCGTCATCGCCGATGTCGACATCTCTCCAGACGGTCGCTATCTACTGATCGCCAGTCACCATCACCCTTACAGCTATCTGGTGACGTCGTCCCGCTTTCCGACTCGTTTCGATGTCACCGACTTGCGTGGCCAGCTGATCCACACCATCGTCGACCGCCCCCTGGCCGAGAACCTGCCGGCTACATTCGATGCCGTCGTTGCGGGCCCGCGCGCAATCGAGTGGCGCAGCGATGCCCCGGCAACCCTGATGTGGGCACAAGCCCAGGACGGTGGCGATCCTCAACGCAAGACTGCGATCCACGACAGGCTTTACCTGCAGGCGGCGCCGTTCAATGGCCCCGCTCGCGTGCTGGCCGATCTGGCAGAACGCTATCGCGACATCGCCTGGGGCAACGGGGAGACTGCGCTGGTGACAACGCGCTGGTGGAAGACCCGCCACGAAACGCGGCTCATCGTGACCCCGGCACATCCCGGAAAGGCCCGTGTGCTCACGGCACGGAACTACCAGGACGCCTATCACGACCCCGGCGATCCATTGCTCGAAAGCAACGTGGCGGGCCATTCCATCATGCACTTCAGCGTCGACGGGCGTAGTGTGCTCGTCCGCGGCGACGGCGCGACGCGCGGCGGTACGTTTCCGTTCCTCGCTGCACTCAATCTCCACACCGGCACGTCGCAGCGCCTATGGCAAAGCGCGGCGCCCTATTACGAAAGCGTCGTCGCACTTGCGGACGACAGTGGGCGCGCGCTGATCACCCGGCGAGAGAGTGCCGATGACGTGCCGAACTACTATCTGCGCCAGCTTGATGCACCGCCGGCGCAAGTACCGCGTGCACTGACGATGTTCGCCGATCCGGCGCCACAGTTCGCCGGGGTCACCAAACAGTTGATTACCTATCGACGCGCAGACGGCGTGCAGCTGTCCGGCACGCTCTATCTCCCCGCAGGCTACGACGCAAAGCGTGATGGCCCGCTACCGATGCTGATGTGGGCCTACCCCACCGAGTACACCGATGCCGCCGTCGCCGGCCAGGTCGTCGACAAAGGCAATCGCTTCACGCGCCCTTCGGGTGCCAGCCCGCTATTCCTGCTGACGCAGGGTTACGCAATTCTCGAACGTCCGGCGATGCCCATCATTGGCGCCCACGGCGCCGAACCGAACGATACCTACGTCGAACAGCTCGTCGCCGACGCCCAGGCGGCAGTCGACGCGGTCGTCGCGCTCGGCGTCGCTGATCGCCACCGCATCGCCATCGGCGGTCACAGCTACGGCGCCTTCATGACAGCCAATCTGCTCGCGCACAGCAATCTATTCCAGGCCGGCATTGCCCGCTCCGGCGCCTACAACCGGACCCTCACACCGTTCGGCTTCCAGGCCGAGCAGCGCACGTACTGGCAGGCGACGGGGACTTACACGCTGATGAGCCCGTTCACGTACGCCAACAGGATCCACGCCCCGATCCTGCTGATTCACGGCATGGCCGATGACAACTCTGGCACCTTTCCGATCCAGAGTGAGCGCTTCTATGCTGCGTTGAAAGGCAATGGCGCGACGGTGCGATATGTGCAGCTGCCCGACGAGGCGCACGGCTACCGCGCGCGCGAATCGGTCCTGCACACACTGTGGGAGATGAACCGCTGGCTCGATCTTTACTTGAAAGGCGCTGCGCCAACGTCACCCTGAGCAGCCCGTTCCGGCTCGTATCTTGCGGGGCAAGTGTGCATAACTTGCGGGCCCGGATTTGCATCCGAGCCCGCAAGCTTTTTATGTTCGCCCCTTCACGCCGACAAAACCGACCTGACTCATGCGCCTGCCCCGCCTCAGCCTTGCTTGGCAAATCCTCATCGCCCTGGTGCTCGGCATCATCACCGGCAGTGTGCTGCACGGCATGGGGGACTCCAGCCAGTGGCTGATCACCAACATCCTGACGCCGGCCGGGCAGATCTTCATTCGCCTGATCAAGATGATCGTGCTGCCGATCGTCATCGCGTCGCTGATCGTCGGCATCGCCGGCGTAGGCGACGCCAAGAAGCTCGGGCGCATCGGCCTGAAGACCATCATCTACTTCGAGATCATCACGACCATCGCGATTGTCGTCGGCATGCTGCTGACGGATACGCTGCAGCCCGGCGCCGGCATCGACATGAGCAGCCTGGCGACGTCCGACATCTCGCAGTACACCAAGACCACCGCCGAGGTGCAGCACGGCCCGCACAGTCTGGTCACGACCATCCTCAATCTGATCCCGTCGAACATCTTCGAGGTCATCGCCAAGGGCGAGATCCTGCCGGTGATCTTTTTCTCGGTGATCTTCGGTCTCGGCCTGTCGTCGCTGCCGGCCGAGCATCGCGACCCGCTGGTGCAGACCTTCCGCAGCATTGCCGAAACGATGTTCAAGGTCACCAACATGGTGATGCGCTATGCGCCGATCGGCGTGTTCGCGCTGATCGCCGTCACGGTCACGACCTTCGGCTTCGCATCGCTGATTCCGCTGGCCAAGCTCGTGGCGCTGGTTTACGCGGCGATCCTGTTCTTCGCGCTGGTCGTGCTCGGCGGCGTCGCCAAGCTGTTCGGCTTCAACATCTTCACGCTGATCCGCCTGCTCAAGGACGAGCTGATCCTCGCCTACTCGACGGCCAGCTCGGAGACCGTGCTGCCGCGCATCATGGAGAAGATGACGAAGTACGGCGCGCCGCAGTCGATCTCCAGCTTCGTCATTCCGACCGGCTATTCGTTCAACCTCGACGGCTCGACGCTGTACCAGAGCATCGCGGCGCTGTTCCTCGCCCAGTTGTACGGCATCGACTTGTCGCTGACGCAGCAGATCGTGCTGATCCTGACGCTGATGGTGACGTCCAAGGGCATCGCCGGCGTACCGGGTGTGTCGTTCGTCGTGTTGCTGGCAACGCTCGGCAGCGTCGGCATCCCGCTCGAAGGCCTGGCGTTCATCGCCGGCGTCGACCGCATCCTCGACATGGCGCGCACCGCACTGAACGTGGTCGGCAACTCGCTGGCGGCGATCGTCATCGCCAAATGGGAAGGGCAGTACGACGCCGAGAAGGGCGAACGCTACAAGCTCGAACAGCTCGGCTGAGCGGCGTCCGGCGACGGCCGCGCCGCGCCGGGGGGCATTTGAGGAACGCAGTGGCGGAATCTGCTTGGCCGTGCATCTAACAGGGTCCGCACCGGCTGCCTGCCGGTGCTCCGATCCCAGGGCTCTTGCGATGCGCTACTACGATTACCCGACGAATCGCTGGCGGTTCAAACGCCGATACGTGTGGGCATTCTGGTCGGCAGCCGCATTCTTCGCCGTTGGCTTCTACCTGGGCGCCCGCTTCGCCTGAGCTTCAGCCTCGCAACAGCAGCCCGGCCGCGATCGCCCACATTGTCGCGGCGATGACGAGATCGAGCAGGCGCCAGGTCACGGGCTTGCGGAACAGCGGCGCCAGCCACGCGGCGCCATAAGCCAGCCCGTAGAACCAGAGCCCCGACACGGTGGCGGCGCCGATCGCGAATGCACTGCGCGGCGCCGTTTCGTAACGCCCGGCGAGACCGCCGACCAGCAGAACGGTGTCGAGGTAGACGTGCGGATTGAGCCAGGTCAGTGCCAGCGCGGCGGCCACGGCGCGGCCGCGCGCCAGCGGCGGCTCGCTGCCCGGCTGCAGCACCTGCGTCTGCAGCGCGGCACGGACGCTACGCAGACCATAGACGATCAGGAACGCGGCGCCGATCCAGCGTACCGCCGTCACCAGCGGCGGATGCGCCTGCACCAGCGCGCCGAAACCGCCGCAGCCGAGCGCGATCAACAGCGCGTCGGACACGAAACAGATCGTGGCCACGACGAACACATGCTCGCGACGCAGTCCCTGGCGCAGCACGAACGCGTTCTGGGCGCCGATCGCGATGATCAGTCCGGCGCTGAGTGCGAGGCCCTGCAGGTAGGCGGAAAGCAGCATGCATCCTCTTTCGGGCGCTAAAAGCGCTTTAACCGCAGATTTCGCAGATGGGCGCAGATGAGAAGCGCAATTCTTCCGGGAGAAATTTTTGACGTCGCGCAGCGACCGCCCGGAGGTGGCCGCCAGGGATGGCAGGCCCCAAAAATGCGTGCCTTCAATCTGTGAAATCTGCGGTTCTACGTTTTTGCCGGTCGCGGCTCGCGCCGCGCCTATGGGCCGATACGAAAAAGGCGCACCGGAGTGCGCCTTCGTCTCAAGCTCAGTCGTCGCGGCTGGAGCGCTTGCGCTCGTGCTCCTTCAGGAACTTCTTGCGCACGCGGATCGATTCCGGCGTCAGCTCGACGAGTTCGTCGTCGTTGATGAATTCCAGCGACTGCTCGAGGCTCATCTTCACGGCCGGGGTCAGGATGACGTTTTCGTCCGAACCCGAAGCACGCATGTTGGTCAGCTTCTTGCCCTTCAGCGCGTTGACGACGAGGTCGTTGTCGCGCGAATGGATGCCGACGATCTGGCCTTCGTAAACCTCGTCGCCCGGCTCCGCCATCATGCGGCCGCGCTCCTGCAGGTTGAACAGCGCGTAGGCCAGGCACTTGCCCTGTTCGTTGGCGATCATCACGCCATTGCGGCGCTGGCCGATGTCGGCAGCCTCGGCCTTCGGACCGAAGTGGTCGAAGTTATGGAACAGCAGACCGGTGCCGGACGTCATCGTCAGGAACTGCGTCTGGAAGCCGATCAGGCCGCGCGACGGGATCATGTACTCGAGGCGCACGCGACCCTTGCCGTCCGGCACCATGTTCTGCATCTTGCCGCCGCGCTCGGCGAGGCCCTGAATGACGCCACCCTGGTTGGCTTCCTCGACGTCGGCAACCAGCGTTTCGTACGGCTCGCAGATCTCGCCGTCGATTTCCTTGAGGATGACCTGCGGACGCGACACGGCCACTTCGTAGCCTTCGCGGCGCATGTTCTCGAGCAGGATGCCGAGGTGCAGCAGGCCGCGGCCGGAGACGCGGAACTGATCGCCGGTTTCCATCGGTTCGACGCGCAGCGCGACATTGGTCTTCAGCTCGCGCGTCAGGCGATCGCCGATCTGGCGGCTGGTGACGAACTTGCCTTCCTTGCCCGCGAACGGCGACTTGTTGACCTCGAAGATCATGCTCATCGTCGGTTCGTCAACCTGCAGCGTCGGCAGCTGCTCCGGCACCTTGGCGTCGCAGACGGTCTCGGAAATGCCCAGCTCTTCGATGCCGGTGACCGCAATGATGTCGCCGGCCTGCGCTTCCGGCACTTCGATCTTGTCGAGGCCCATGAAGCCCAGCACCTGCAGCACGCGGCCCTGGCGCACGGCGCCGTCACGGCCGACCACCGAGACCGGCGTGTTGGTCTTGATGCGGCCGCGCTTGACGCGACCGGTGCCGATCACGCCGACGTAGCTCGAGTACGCCAACGACGTGACCTGCATCTGGAACGGACCTTCCGGGTCGACTTCCGGCACCGGCACCTTGTCGACGATGGTCTGGAACAGCGGCGTCATGTCGCCTTCGCGGATGTCCGGCGAATCGCCGGCGTAGCCGTTGAGGCCGGAGGCGTAGATGAACGGGAAGTCGAGCTGCTCGTCGGTGGCGCCGAGGCGATCGAACAGATCGAAGACCTGGTCGACGACCCAGTCCGGACGCGCGCCCGGGCGGTCGATCTTGTTGAGCACGACGATCGGGCGCAGGCCCATCGCGAACGCCTTCTGCGTGACGAAGCGGGTCTGCGGCATCGGGCCGTCGACCGAGTCGACCAGCAGCAGCACCGAGTCGACCATCGACAGCACGCGCTCGACCTCGCCGCCGAAGTCGGCGTGTCCCGGGGTGTCGACGATGTTGATGCGGTACTCGGTGCCGTTGCGCGGGTCGGTCCAGCGGATCGCCGTGTTCTTGGCGAGGATGGTGATGCCACGCTCGCGTTCGAGGTCGTTGGAGTCCATCACGCGCTCGCCGAGCTGCTCACGGGCGTCCAGGGTCTGGGACTGACGCAGGAGCTTGTCGACCAGCGTGGTCTTGCCATGGTCGACGTGGGCGATGATGGCGATGTTGCGAAGGTTCTGAATCACGGGGGTGGCTCGGACGGACAACTAAAGAATAAAGAAGGGCGCGGATTGTACGCGGCGGCCCGTTGCAGCGATAGGGCAAGTTTTGCTCACGGTGCTAGAATCGGCCGCTTTCGTGGCCTCCGACCCCTCGAATGCGTGTGCTGCCCAGCGTCCGGCGCCTGATCCTCGGCAAGAAACTGGACCCCTTCGATCCCAAGACGCGCCGGCACATCGTGCTGGTCGCGCTGTTGGCGTGGATCGGACTCGGCGCCGACGGCCTGTCGTCATCGTGTTACGGCCCAGAAGAAGCGTTCCTGGCGCTCGGTGACCACACCCCGATCGCCCTCTACCTGGCCGGCGCCACCGCCCTGACGGTGTTCATCATCTCGCTGGCCTATAACCAGGTCATCGAACTGTTTCCGTCCGGTGGCGGCGGCTACAAGGCTGCCACCCAGCTGATCGGGCCGTACGCCGGCCTGATCTCCGGCTCGGCACTGATCGTCGATTACGTATTGACTATCGCCATCTCGGTGGCCAGCGGCGCCGACGCGATGTTCAGCCTGCTCTCGCCCAGCGCCCACGAGTTCAAGCTGGGCGCCGAGCTGGGCCTGATCATGCTGCTGATCGTGCTCAATCTGCGCGGCATGAAGGAATCGATCCTGGTTCTGGCGCCGATTTTCCTCGGCTTCTTCGCCACCCACGTCTTCCTGATCGTCTACGGCATTCACTACCACGCCGATTCGCTGCACCTGGTCGTCGAATCGACGGTGCGCGAAACCATGACACTGTCCAAGGAGTCCGGCTGGCTGTTCACCGTGGCGCTGTTCCTGCGCGCCTACTCGGTGGGCGCCGGCACCTATACCGGCATCGAGGCCGTTTCCAACAACATCAACATGCTGGCCGAACCGCGCGTACGCACCGGCCACCTGACGATGTTCTACATGGCCCTGTCGCTGGCGTTCACCGCCGGCGGCATCATCCTGCTCTACCTGCTCTGGCACGCGGTGCCGGCGCACGGCCAGACGCTCAACGCGGTGACCTTCCGCTCCATCCTCAACAGCCTGCCGTGGAGCCCGCACGCAGTCGACGTGTCGATGTGGATCGTGCTGGCGCTGGAGGCTGGCCTGCTGCTGGTCGCCGCCAACACCGGCTTTCTCGGCGGCCCGGCAGTCCTGGCCAGCATGGCCGCCGACCACTGGGTGCCGCGCCAATTCCGCCAGCTGTCGAGCCGCATGGTCACGCAGAACGGCGTGCTGGTGATGGGCATCGCGGCGCTGGTGATCCTGCTGCTGACGCGCGGCCAGGTCGGCCTGCTGGTGGTGCTGTACAGCATCAACGTGTTCCTGACCTTCTCGCTGTCGCTGTTCGGCCTGTCGCGGCACTGGTGGGAGCAGCGCCTCTACCGGCTCGACTGGAAGCTCAAGTTCGCAATTTCCGGCGTCGGGTTCGTGGTCTGCGTGGCGATCCTGCTGGTGATCCTCGCCGAGAAGCTGATGCTCGGCGGCTGGGTGACGGTGGCGCTGACCAGCGCCGTGGTCGGCTTCTGCCTGGTCATCCATCGCCATTACGAATACACACGCAAGCTGATGCAGCGCGTCGACCAGGTCTACGCGCTGAAGCCGGACTGGGACGAGGACGTCAAGCCGATTGCCGCAAAGGCCGAAGCCGAGACCGCGATCATCCTGGTCGGCAACAGCCGCGGCGCCGGCATGCACGCGCTGCGCTGGGTGCTCGACACCTTCCCCGAGCGCTTCCACAACTTCGTTTTCGTCTCGGTCGGCGAAGTCGACAAGGACGCGTTCAATAGCGAACGCACGCTCAAGAGCTTGCGCGCGCGCATCGAGAACTCGCTGGCCTACTTCACCAGCTTCTGCAGCAGCCGCGGCCTGGCGACCGCGTCCTACCAGGTCTACGGCGGCGACCCGTTCGCCGAGCTGATGGCCCTGCTGCCGCAGGTCTTCGCCGACTTCCCGAAGTCGACGGTGTTCGCCAGCAAGCTGGTGTTCGGCCATGAAACCCTGCTGACGCGCTGGTTGCACAATCAGATGCCGCTGGCGGTCCAGCAACGCCTGGAGGCGGAGGGGCATCCGACCCACATCGTGCCGCTGCCGGTACCCAAGCCGGCGCCGCCACCGCCCCAGGTCGATATTCGCTGATCCCATCGATAAGGATGGGGGCGGCCGACCGTTGGTCGTCAGGGTTTCCTGCAGCGCAGCACGCTGATCTGCGCGGGGCCACCGTTCAGCGCTGAAAAAAGCCGTGAAACCCTTGCCCCGCTTACGATTGCGGCATGCAAGACCTGCCTGTCCACCGCTACCGCCGGCTCAGCAGCTGGATGCCGTTTGATCGCATCAGCGATCACTTCTACGGCGTCCTGGTGTTCACCTGTGCGCTGCCCCCTGTGGCGGCCGCGGTCTGCATGCTGGCCGGCCTGACGGCGCCGGCCGCACTGGTCGCCTGGGTCGGCGGCGCTGCCTGCGTGTCGCTGGCGATCTCCATCTGGCTCATGCACGGCCTGCTGGCACCAGTGTCGCTGGCCCGTGAGGCGCTGCGCGCCTACCGTCGCGAGCAGCGCGTGGTCCCGTTGCCACTCGATCTCGGCGGCGAAGGCGGCGGCCTGCTCAACGACCTGCGCGCCACGATCGAGACCTGCGAGCGCCAGCGGCAGATCTTCTCCGAACAGGTCGAATGGGCGTTTCGCAGCAAGCCATCGCCGCTGCTCGACGACCTCGGTGCGCCGCGCCGCGCCCCGCTGACGACCCCGACAGCGACCCCGGTGGCATCGGTCGACTGAACGGCCTGTTGTCGCTCAAAAGCGGCCACTCATCCGGAGCACCCGTTTAATTCAATAGGTGCGTGTAGGTTTTATCTCACATACCTTGCGGTGTTCCGCCATGAACGTGACTGCCGGTCCCTCCGCGTCGCTGCGCCCGCAGCTTCGCCGCATCAGCGCCATCGGCTTCGACTGGCGCGCCGAAGTCTCGCTCAAGGAGACGCTGGCATTGCTCGGTGGCAAGACCACCGACCGCTGGCAGTACACCGAAGATCTGGTCGCCGACGTACTCGTCTATGACGCCGGCAACGCGCTCGCACAGGCCGTGGTCCGCCGGCAAATCGCGTCGGGGCATCCGTGTATCTGCATCCCGTCGACCGGTGACGCCGGCGACGAGCTGGTGTTGCGCTATCCCTTCGGCGCCACTCGCCTGATCCGCTGCCTCGACTACGCCTCGACCCGCCTGACAGGCCAGAGCGCCGCAACCGGCGATGGCAGCGACAGTGTCTGCCAGCGCCTCGATGTCGCCATGCGCACGCCGGGCGCCGAGGCGCTGGTACTGCGCAGCGGTAATCACGAGGGCCTGCTATGGGTCGCCTCGCAGCGCATCGCATGGCCGGTGTCGCTGGATCTCGACGAATGCGCCCGCATCCTCGCTGGCGACGTTGAAATCGAAGTCCTGCACCGCGGCGACGCAAAGCTCAAGTCGACGGCCGCCGGCGCCGCGCTGCAGAGTGCCGAACCGCTGCTGTGGGCCATCGGCATCGCCCGCTCCGGCGGACACCCGCTGCGCCGCCTGCCCGCCGGTCAGCGCTATCGCCTGCGCCGCTGGCCGGACTTCGGCGTGATCGGTCGTCGCAGCGCCGATCTGCGCTGCGCTGCGCTGCTGATGCAGCGCGCGCTCAGCGGCACCGAGCTGGCCTCGTTCTCCGGCCTGCCGATCGGCGTGGTCCAGGTGTTTCTGAATGCAGCGGCGCTGTGCGGCGTCCTCGTCGCCGACGCTGAACGCGTGGTGATGCCGGCCCGCGGCGCTGCCAGCGGACGTTCGCCGTTCGGCAGCGTGCTGCATCGCATCCGCTCCGCGTTCGCGATGACGTCTGCTGCATGAGCCGCGAATACAAGCTGCTGTTTGCCGGGCCGATGGGCGCCGGCAAGACCACGGCGATCGGCGCGATCAGCGATCACGCGCCGATCGCCACCGAGGCACTCAACAGCGATCTCGCGCAGCACAGCAAGACGCACACGACGGTCGGCTTCGACTACGGCGAAGTCGCGCTTGACGGCGGCGACCGCCTGCGCCTGTACGGTATGCCCGGTCAATCGCGCTTCGACTTCGTCTGGAAAGTCGCCAGCGAAGGTGCACTCGGCGTGGTGCTGCTCGCCGACAACACCCGCCCGGACCCGCTCGCCGACCTTGCCGTCTACGTCGAGGCATTCCGTCCGCTGGCCGACGCCGACGCGATGGTGATCGGCATCGGCCGCAGCCAGCAGGGCACGACGTCGATCGACGATTACGCGCATTGGCTCAGCGAACGCGGCCATGCCGCGCCGGTGTTCAGCGTCGACGTGCGCCGCCGCGACGACGTGCTGCTGCTGCTCGAAGCCTTGCTCAGCCAGATCGAGACACGCGAACTGTTCGCCACCTCATCCCAGCCCTGAATCCCCGCCCCATGTTCGCCGACACGCCGATGCCGACTCCGTACGACAGCGCTCTGCAGTCGCTGTTCAACCAACTGCCTGACATCCACAGCGCCGTCCTGGCGCGCAGCGATGGCTTCGAGATCGCACAGGCGACGCGCGGCACCGTTGCGGCCGCACGGCTCGCGGCACTGGCCAGCTCGATGCTGGCGCTCGGCACCGCAGCGTTGCGCGAGCTGGGCCTTGGCAGCAGCGGCAGCGTCCTGATCGAAGGCCAGCGCGGCAAGTTGTTGTTGCTCGACGTGCCGGTCGACGGTCAGCCGCTGGTACTGGCGGTCGTCGGCAGTGACAGCGTCATCACCGGATCTCTGCTGTGGGTCGCTCGTGACTGCGTGCGACAAATCGTTGAAACCACCCCAAACCAAGGAATCACTTCATGAGCAACATCCAGGAATCTCTCGACGGGCTGCTGACCATTGACGGCGCCATGTGCTGCGCGTTGGTCGACGCCAACAGCGGCATGATGCTCGGTCAGGCCGGCTCCGGCCTGGATCTGGAACTGGCCGCGGCCGGCAACACCGAGGTCGTGCGCGCCAAGCTCAAGACCATGGCATCGCTGAAGCTCAGCGACAGCATCGAGGACATCCTCATCACGCTCGGCAAGCAGTACCACATCATCCGCCTGGTCTCCGGCAAGCCGGGCCTGTTCCTCTATCTCGTGCTCGACAAGTCGCGCGCCAACCTCGCCCTTGGCCGCCGCAAGGCCGCCGAAATCGAAGCCGGCCTGCAGCTCTGACCGCCGCGGCGGGTCGGCGCCTCGCGCCGGCCCGCCCCATGCGTGCGGCAGCTCGCTTATCCTGTCGATCCGCAATCGATCGACAGCACGCACGCATGAGCGACTCCATCATCGACGTCCTGCAGGGACGCGTTCGCGATCTCGGAGACGGCGACACCGTCCGCCGTGTTCTGCCGATCGGCCATCGCCTGATGGTCGGACCGTTCATCTTCTTCGATCACATGGGCCCGTGGAACTTCACGCCCGGTCGCGGCACCGACGTGCGCCCGCATCCCCATATCGGCTTGGCGACGGTGACCTATCTGTTCGACGGCGCGATCGACCATCGCGACTCGCTCGGCAGCGTGCAGACCATCCGCCCCGGCGATCTGAACTGGATGACCGCGGGCCGCGGCATCGCGCACTCCGAACGCAGCCCCGCCGACGATCGCGCGCACGGCGCCCGCGTGCACGGCATCCAGGCCTGGGTGGCCTTGCCCACGGACGCCGAGGAATGTGAGCCGCGCTTCGAACACTACCCCGGCAGTGCACTGCCGCAGCGTGACGCCGACGGCGCGCGCATCCGCGTCATCGCCGGCAGCGCCTATGGTCTCGAATCGCCGGCACGCGTTGCGTCGCCGACTTTCTACGTCGAGGCCAAGCTCGATGCCGGTGCCCGCCTGTCCATGCCCGGCGGTCATCCCGAACGCGCGCTCTACGTCGTCAGTGGCGCCGTCGACATCGACGGTCGCCGCTTCGGCGAAGGCGACATGCCGATCTTCGCCGCCGACGCGGATGTCACGCTGCACGCAACATCCGATGCGCATTTGATGTTGCTCGGCGGCGCGCCACTGGGCACGCGCAAGATCTGGTGGAATTTCGTCTCCAGCCGCGCAGAACGCATCGAGCAGGCCAAGGCCGACTGGAAGGCCGGACGCTTCGACAAGGTCCCGTGCGAAACCGAATTCATCCCGTTGCCGGAACCGCACTGAGCGGGTACCGGCCACACCTCAAGCAACGTCCGGTAGGAGCTGCCGATGATCGTCGTCACCACTGAAAACGTCGCCGGATACCAGGTCACCGAAGTGCTCGGCCAAGTGTTTGGCGTTGTCGTTCGCAGCCGCGGCATCGGCGGCAATTTGATGGCCGGCTTGCGCTCCATCGTCGGCGGCGAGATTCACGAATACACCGCGATGCTCGAAGAAGCGCGCCGCCATGCCGTCGACCGTCTGGTCAAGAACGCCAGCGCGATGGGCGCCGACGGCGTGGTGATGATGCGCTTCGATTCGTCGGAGATCGCGCAGACCATGAGCGAGATCGTCGCCTACGGTACCGCCGTCAAACTGCAAAGACGCTGACGCACGATGCTGCGCACGGTCCTGATCACGCTCGGCGTGCTGATGCTGATCGGCGCTGCCGTCGCCGCCGGCTTCGGTGCCTGGGGCGTGGTCCCGCAACTGCTGATCGGCGGCGCCATCTTCTCGGCCGGCGTGGTATGGGAACGCTGGCGCTATCGCCGCCTCGACACGACTCACCCCCAGCCTGGCTGGCAAGCCACCGGCGAACGCTTCGTCGACCCGGAGACCGATGCCCTCGTCGAAGTCTGGTATGACCCGGTCAGCGGCGAGCGTCACTACCTGCGCGTACCGCCCGGCGGTTGAGCCTGCCCATCAGCCGCCTAGCCCCGCCCAGAAATCGAGCTCACGGACGATGTAATGGGCGGTCGCCTGCGCAGGCGTCGGCCAGCGCTCGCGGCTGGCCATCCGATCCAGTCGGCCCAGCACATCATGCTGCAGGTACCAACCACCGGCCGTGCGCTTGTCTTCGGAGTACGCCTGCCACTGCGTCACCAGCGCCGGCTCGCGCTCGACGAGCAGCAGCAAATCGTCGGCCTCGAAGTGCTCGCGCCACTGCAGATACTGCACCTGCGTCAGCACGTCACGCATGGTCAGTCCGCACTCACGCTGCAACTCGGCAACGTGGAGAATCCGGCACAGGGCGGCCTGCCGGTCCATCGCGCGCTTTAGTCGACGAGCTTCAACGGCTCAGCGGCGCGCCGCGCCTTGGCGCGCGCCGCGTCGACGTCGTCGGCCAGCGCCAGCGTCACCGCCATGCGCCGCTTGCCGATGATCTCCGGCTTGCCGAACAGGCGCAGTTGCGTGTCCGGTTCGGCGAGCGCTGCGGCGGCGCCGGCATAGCGCGGCGCCTTGCGGTCACCTTCGAACAGCACCGCACACGAAGCGGCCGCGCCGCGCGTGCGGATGTTCGGAATCGGCAGGCCGAGGATGGCACGCGCGTGCAAGGCGAACTCGGAAAGATCTTGCGAGATCAGCGTCACCAGGCCGGTGTCGTGCGGGCGCGGCGAGACTTCGGAGAAGATCGCCTCGTTGCCGCGCACGAACAGCTCGACGCCGAACAGGCCGCGGCCATTCGGTTCGCACAGCGCATCGACAACCTTGGCGGCGATGTCCTGTGCCTGCGCCAGCACCACGTCGCTCATCGGCTGCGGCTGCCACGACTCACGGTAGTCGCCGTCGATTTGCAGATGGCCGATCGGCGGGCAGAAGCTGATGCCACCGGCATGCTTCACGGTCAGCAACGTGATTTCGTAGTCGAACGGCACGAAGCCTTCGACAATCACGCGCCCCTGTCCGGCGCGGCCGCCGGCCTGCGCGTAATCCCAGGCGTGCTGCACGTCGGCCTCGGTCTTGACCACCGACTGTCCCTTGCCGGACGACGACATCACCGGCTTGACGACGCAAGGCACGCCGAGCGCGGCAACGGCGTCGCGATATTCCTCGACACTGCCGGCAAAGCGGTACGGCGAGGTCGGCAGGCCCAGTTCCTCGGCGGCCAGGCGACGGATGCCCTCGCGATCCATGGTCAGGCGCGTGGCGCGCGCCGTCGGAATCACCGTATAGCCCTCGGCTTCGAGTTCGAGCAGCGTCGGCGTGTGGATGGCCTCGATCTCCGGCACGATCAGATCGGGCTTTTCGAGCTCGATGACGCGCCGCACCGCGGCGCCGTCGAGCATGTTGATGACATGACTGCGATGCGCAACCTGCATGGCCGGCGCGTTTGCGTAGCGATCGACGGCGATGGTCTCGACCCCATAGCGCTGCAGCTCGATCACGACTTCCTTGCCGAGCTCGCCCGAGCCGAGCATCAACACCCGTGTTGCACCGTCCGCGAGCGGGGTCCCGAATACCGTCATGCCATTCTCCGCATTCACCATTGCTGAAAAATCATGCCTCGCCATGCCGCCATATCGGCGTCATCGGCATAAACTGCCCAGGCATCGACGCCAATTGTATTCGGAGTAACGCGCAGACCATGGCCCGTAGAACCAAAATCGTCGCGACCCTCGGCCCCGCCACCGACGACCCCGACGTCCTGCGACGGGTGCTCGGCGCCGGCGTCGACGTCGTTCGCCTGAATTTCTCGCACGGCCGCGCCGACGATCAGCGCCGCCGCGCCGAACAGGTACGCGTGCTCGCCACCGAACTGGGGCTCGACATCGGCATCCTCGCCGATCTGCAGGGACCGAAGATTCGCATCGAGTCGTTCGCCAATGGGCCGATCGAACTGCAGGAAGGCCAGGGTTTCACGCTCGACACCGCACTCGACGCGCAAGCCGGCGATCAGCACGCGGTCGGCTGCGCGTACAGCGAGCTGCCGCAGGATGTCGCGGCCGGCGACGTGCTGCTGCTCAACGACGGCGCGATCGCGATGCGCGTCGATGCGGTCGACGGCACGCGCATCGTCTGCACCGTGCAGGTCGGCGGCGTGCTGTCCAACCGCAAGGGCATCAACAAGCAGGGCGGCGGCCTGTCGGCGGCGGCGCTGACCGAAAAGGACAAGGAAGATCTGCGCACGGCGGTGTCGCTTGAAGTCGACTTCATCGCCGTGTCGTTTCCGCGCGCGGCGGCCGACATGCTACAGGCCCGCGAACTGCTGCGCGCGATCGGCAGCGACTGCAGCCTGGTCGCCAAGATCGAGCGCGCCGAAGCCCTGCCGGTGCTGCGCGAAATCGTCGAGGCCAGCGACGCGGTGATGGTCGCGCGCGGCGACCTCGGCGTGGAGATCGGCGACGCCGAGCTGCCGGGCTGGCAGAAACGCATCATCGCCGAGGCCATCGAGCAGAACAAAATGGTGATCACAGCGACGCAGATGATGGAATCGATGATCAGCAGCCCGATCCCGACGCGTGCCGAAGTGCTCGACGTCGCCAATGCGGTCATGGACGGCACCGATGCGGTGATGCTGTCGGCCGAAACCGCGACCGGCCGCTATCCGATCAAGGTCGTCGAGGCGATGTCGCGCGTCTGCATCGGTGCCGAGGCGGCGATGCCGGCCGCGCAGCGCCGCAGCCTGTCGTTCGACACACACTTTGCGCGCACTGACGAGGCCATCGCCATGGCCACCGCCTGGACCGCCAAGCACATGCACGCGCGCGCCATCGTCGCCATGACCGAATCGGGCGCCACGGCGCTGATGATGTCGCGCAGCGAGAATCAGATTCCGATCTATGCGCTGACGCCGCACGAAAAGACGCGCCGGCGCATGGCGCTGTGCCGCGGCGTCTATCCGATCGCGTTCACGCCGAGCCGCGACGACGCGCCGGGCCTGGCGAAGACCTTCGAGGCCCTCGACATCCTCAAGTACCGCAAGGCCATCGACGACGGCGACCGCGTGCTGGTCACCAAAGGCGATGGCGTCAGTGCCGGCGGCACCAACACCATGAAGATCATGACGGTCGGTGAGGCGTGAGGCGTGAGGCGTGAGGCGTGAGGCGTGAGGCGTGAGGCGTGAGGCGTGAGGCGTGAGGCGTGAGGCGTGAGGCGTGAGGCGTGAGGCGTGAGGCGAAAAAGCATGGACTGGCGGGGCGCAGAGTCAACATGGAGCGGATGGCGATGACGGACGCAAAAAAAAGCGCACCGTTGACGGTCATCGGCCATCGCGGCGCGCGCGGACATGCGCCGGAGAACACCCTGCTGGCGCTCGACACCGGCATCCGCCTCGGCGCCGACTGGCTGGAGTTCGACGTGCAGCTGGCCGACGGCGAGCTGTGGTTGATGCACGACCTGAGCGTCGATCGCACCACCAACGGCCATGGCCTGCTGACGGCGATGTCTGCCGACGCGATCCGCGCGCTCGACGCCGGCGAGGGCCAGGCGGTGCCGACATTGCGCGAAGCGCTGGACCTCATCGACAACCGTGCCGGCGTCAACATCGAACTGAAGACCTGGAACGGCTGCGCGCAGGCGGTCGCTGCCGTGCTGCGCGATGTCATCGCCGACGGCTGGCCGGCCGAGCGCTTCCAGGTCTCGTCGTTTCATCATCCGGAACTGTGGGAGTTCCACGCACTGCTGCCACAGGTGCCGATCGGCGCACTGATCTGCGGCGTGCCGCTGGATTGGGCGGCCTGCGCCAGCGAGCTGGGCGCGCAGATCCTGTCGGTGTCCAGCGAGTTCGTCGACGACAAGCTGGTCCGCGACGCGCATGCCCGCGGGCTGCGCCTGTACGTCTACACCATCAACGAGCCGGCAGAGATGCAGGCATTGCGAGCACTGGGGGTCGACGGCCTGTTCAGCGATTTCCCCGACCGCGTCCCTCGCTGAATATCATGTGTCTTACGCATTGAGTATCAGGTGTCTTACGCATTCCCGCCGTTGCGCCCTGCGACTATTATCATTGCGGGACGGCTCTGATCGGGCCGTCGCCGGTCACCGCCCCTTCAACGAAGAAGAAGAATCGGAGCCTTTTATGCGACGCGCCCCCGTCACGTCGTTGGCGATGCGTGCAGCCTTCGCCGCCGCCGCCGTTACTCCCCTCGTTCCGCTCGCCGCACATGCCGATCCCGGCTGGTACGTCGGCGTCGAGGGTGGCGTCAGCTGGCAGCACGCCCAGGAATTCAACGTCTACAACTACAACGTACCGCTGAGCGACGTGCCGGACGGCACGCGCATCGGCCGTGCGCAGTTGCATCCGGGCTGGCTCGGCGGCCTGAGCTTCGGCTATGCGTTCAGCAACGGCCTGCGCAGCGAGCTTGAACTGTCGTATCGGCGCAACGAATTCAAGAGCCTGTACCGCGACGACCTCGGCCTGCTCAGCAGCGCCGGCAATACCAAGGATGTCGACGGCAACGAGAACCTGGCGACGGCGATGGCCAACGTCTGGTACGACCTGCTGCCGAACAAGCGCTATCACCCCTACCTCGGCGGCGGCATCGGCGTCGCCCGCATGGCGATCAACGACGCGCGCTGGGACAACACCGAGCTGCGCGACCGCTACGACACGGCGCTGGCCTGGCAGTTCGGTGGCGGTATCGCCTATGACATCAGCCCGCACTGGACCGCCTCGGCCGACTACCGCTACATCAAGCTGAGCGGTGGCAGCTCGTTCGACCTGCTCGAGAACCAGCCGGATACGCATGTCGAGGCCGGCTATCAGGCGCAGTCGGCGATGCTGACGTTGCGCTACAGCTTCGGCGCCCCGACCCCGCCGCCGGTGCCGCCGGCGCCGGAGCCCGAGCCGCAGGTCGTGCCGGTGGTCGCACCGCCGCCGCCGCCACCGCCGCCGAAGTGCGAACAGCCGCAACCCGGTCAGGCGCTGAGCCTCGACGGCTGCAAGGTCGGCGACAAGCTGGTGCTCAACGGCGTCAACTTCGACTTCGACAAGGCGCGCCTGACGCTGAACGCCAAGACCCTGCTCGACCAGGTCGCCGCCGAACTCAAGCGCCACGCCGATATTGAAGTGGAGGTCGACGGTCACACCGACTCGAAGGGCTCGGACGCCTACAACATGAAGCTCTCGGAGCAGCGCGCCAAGGCGGTCAAGGCGTATCTGGTCGATCAGGGCATCGATGCCTCGCGCATGACCACTCGTGGCTATGGCGAGACCATGCCGATCGCCGACAACGGGACCGACGAGGGTCGCGAAAAGAACCGTCGCGTCGAACTGAAGATCACCGCCGGCGGCGCCGGCAGCGGCGGCGACGGCGGCACATCGGCCGATGCGGGGGGCGACCCCGTCGCCCCGCCACTGACGCTCAGCGATGGCCCACGGCCGCCGCTCGCTCCAGCCGACCCGCTGGCCGAGCCGGCGACCCACTGATCGTCTTCCGCCTCAATGAAAAAGCCCGCCGATCGGCGGGCTTTTTCGTATGGCTGATCGCGGCTCAACCGCCCAGCAGCTGGCGTACGGCCGGCTCCATCGCCCGCAAGCCGGCACGGCGGCCGATCTCGATCGCCTCGTCGACCGACTTGCCATCAAGCTTTGCGGCCTTCACCGCAAACAGCGCGCCGACGCGATTGCTGCTCGCGCAATGCACGAGTACCGCCCCGCCAGCATCGTTCAACGCGGCGGCCAGCGTGCGCGCATTGTCCTCGTTCAGATCGCCGGCACCGGCAACCGGGATGTTCACGTAGTCGAGGCCGAGCTGCGACATCAGCTCCGGCTCGTCGTAGCCGCACGGCTCGCTGTGCGGGCACAAATTGACGACGCGCGTAACGCCGCGCGACTTCGCCAACGCAAACTGTTCCACGCTCGGGCGGCCGGCGGTCGCAACGCCGTCCCACGGCTGTCCGGCATTCGGCAATTCTGGCAGCAGCATGATCAGTCCTCGAAGTGGTGGGCGGGCCGCCAGTGTAATGCGGCCCGCAACCAAGCCGTTACGGCCGCGACGCGGCGTCGACCTGCTCGGCCGTGACGGCCTGCTGCTGACGCTGGGCCTGCGCAAGGGTGTGCTCGTTCCAGCCGCCGCCCAGCGCCTTGTACAAGGTCACCAGGTTCTGCAGCCGCGCCAGCTTGACGGCGACATAGCCCTGCTGCGCCGAGTACAGCGAGCGCTGCGAGTCGAGCACCGTCAGGTAGTCGTCGACACCGCTCTTGAAGCGCGCCTGCGCCAGATCGTAAGCGTCCTGCGTGGCCTGCACGAGGTTCTGCTGCGCCTTGAGCTGGTCGTCATAGGTCGCGCGTGACACCAGCGCATCATCGACTTCCTGGAACGCGGTCTGGATCGCCTTCTCGTACTGCGCGACGTAAATGTTCTTCTGCACGTGCGCGAGATCGAGATTGGCCTGATTGGCGCCGGCATTGAAGATCGGCAGCGTGATCTGCGGCGCGAACGTCCACGCCGACGAGCCCTTGTCGAACAGCCCGTCAAGCTCGCTGCTGGCCGTGCCATAGGAGCCGGTCAAGGTGATCTGCGGGAAGAACGCCGCACGCGCGGCACCGATGTTGGCATTGGCGCCCTTCAGATCGTGCTCGGCCGCGAGCACGTCGGGGCGACGCGTCAGCACGTCGGACGGCACCCCGGACGGCAATTCGGCGAGGAAGTCCTGCTTGGCGAACTGCTCGGCCGGCGGCATCTGCGCCGGCAACGGCCCACCAACCAGCACCGACAAGGCATTGCGGTCCATCGCCACCTGACGCTGATACTGCGCCAGGTTGGCGCGCGCGGTTTCCAGCGTGGTCTGCGCCTGGCGTAGGTCGAGCGCACTGGCGGCGCCCGCATCGAAACGTTGCTTCGACAGATCGTACGACGACTGCTGGCTCTTCAAGGTCTCCTGCGTTACGCGCAGCAGCTCCTCGTCGGACAGCAAGGTCAGATAGGCGTTGGCGACCTGCGCCACCAGGCTGATCTGTGTGCTGCGCTGCGTTTCGGCCAGACTCAGATACTGCTCGAGCGCTTCGCGCTTGAGGCTGCGCACACGGCCGAACAGATCAAGCTCGTAAGACGTGATGCCAACACCGACGTTGTATGAGCGCGCGACGTAGGAGTCGCCGGTCGACGACAGGTCAGCCGGGTAACGCTCCGAGGTGTGCGAACCGCTGGCATCGATCGCCGGCACCAGGTCGGCGCGGCGGATGCGGTACTGCGCCTGCGCCGCCTCGACATTGAGTGCGGCAACGCGCAGGTCGCGGTTGTTCTGCAGCGCGCCGGCGATCAACTGCTGCAGATACGGGTCGGTGAAGAAATCGCGCCAGCCGATCGCGTCGGCCGCGGTCTGCTGCGTACCGGCTGTCGCGGCGGCGTCGAAGTTCGACGGCACCGGCGCCTCGGGACGCTCGTACTTCGGCGCCAGCGAGCAGGCCGTCAACGCGGCCGCCGCAATGGCGGTGAGAACAAACTTCTGCATATCAGTGCTCCGGACGCTGAGCGTGCTCAGCGGAAGATTCGAGACGGACCTTGTCGCGTTCCGCCCATTTACGGACGACGACGAAGAACACCGGCACGAAAAAGATCGCCAAAATCGTCGCCGACAGCATGCCGCCGATGACGCCGGTGCCGATCGCGTTCTGGCTGCCCGAACCGGCGCCGCTCGACAGCGCCAGTGGCAGCACGCCGAGGATAAAGGCCAGCGAGGTCATCAGGATCGGTCGCAGACGTTGGTGCGCCGCCTGGATCGTGGCGTCGACCAGCCCCATGCCGGATTCGTAGTTTTCCTTGGCAAATTCGACGATCAGGATGGCGTTCTTCGCCGCCAGGCCGACCGTCGTCAACATGCCGATCTGGAAGTAGACGTCGTTCGACAGACCGCGCACCAGTGTCGCCAGCACCGTGCCGATGATGCCGAGCGGCACGACCAGCATCACCGACGCCGGAATCGACCAGCTCTCGTACAGCGCCGCCAGACACAGGAACACAACGATCAGCGAGATCGTATAGAGCGCTGGCGTCTGCGAGCCGGACTTCTGCTCTTCATACGACATGCCGGTCCACGAGTAGCCGATGCCGGCCGGCAGTTTCGCCGCCAGCTTTTCCATTTCGGCCATGGCCTGCCCGGAGCTCACGCCCTCGGCCGGCATGCCCATGATTTCGTACGACGACAGGCCGTTGTAGCTTTCAAGCTTCGGCGATCCGTAGACCCAGTTACCGGTCATGAACGCCGACATCGGCACCATGCTGCCGCTGGAATTGCGGACGTACCACTTGCCGATGTCTTGCGGCTGCATGCGCGCTTCGGCGGCGCCCTGCAGGTAGACGCGCTTGACGCGACCACGGTCGATGAACTGGTTGACGTACGACTGTCCCCAGGTGGCGCCGATGGTGTCGGTGATGTCGGAAATACTGACCCCGAGCGCGGCGGCCTTTTCCCAGTCGACGTCGAGCTTGAACTGCGGCTCGTCATTCAGGCCGTTGGGGCGCACCAGCGCCAGCTTCGGGTCCTTGGAGGCCATGCCGAGCAGCTGGTTGCGCGCGGCATAGAGCTTCTCGTGACCGAGGTTGCCCTTGTCCTGCAACTGCAGATCGAAGCCGTCGGCCATGCCCAGCTCGGGTACGGCCGGCGGGATCAGCGCAAAGATCTGCGCATCCTTGTAGCCCATGAAGCGGCCCATGATGCGACCGACCACAGCGGTCGCGTGTTGCTTGGCGCTGCCGCGCTCGCTCCAGTCCTTGAGGCGGATGAAGCCCATGCCCGAGTTCTGGCCGCGGCCACTGAAGTTGAAGCCGGAGACAGTGAACATCGACTCGACCGAGTCCGCTTCCTTCGTCATCACGTACTCGCGCACGGCGTTGAGCGCCGCATCGGTGCGATCGCGCGTGGCGCCGACCGGCGTGGTGACCTGGACCATGATCATGCCCTGGTCCTCTTCCGGCAGAAACGCGGTCGGTATCCGCAAGAACAGCACGGCCATCGCCACGACGATGACGCCGTAGATGAGCAGATAGCGCCCGCTGCGGCCGATGACATGGCGCACGCCGCGTTCATAGCGGCGGTTGCCGGCGGTGAACACACGATTGAACCAGCCGAAGAAGCCGTGGCGGCCGTGTTGCTCGTGATCGACCGGCTTGAGCAGCGTCGCGCACAGCGACGGCGTGAAGATCAGCGCGACGATCACCGACAGCGCCATCGCCGAGACGATGGTCACCGAGAACTGGCGATAGATGACGCCGGTGGAGCCGCTGAAGAACGCCATCGGCACGAACACCGCCGACAACACCAGCGCGATACCGATCAGCGCGCCGGTGATCTGGCCCATGGATTTTCTTGTCGCCTCCTTCGGCGACAGCTTCTCCTCGGTCATCACGCGCTCGACGTTCTCGACGACGACGATGGCGTCGTCGACCAGCAGGCCGATCGCCAGCACCATGCCGAACATCGTCAGCGTGTTGATCGAGTAGCCGGCGACCGAGAGGATGCCGAAGGTGCCGAGCAGCACCACCGGCACCGCGATCGTCGGGATCAGCGTTGCGCGCAGGTTCTGCAGGAACAGATACATGACGAGGAACACGAGGACGATGGCCTCGAACAGCGTCTTGACCACTTCCTCGATCGAGATCTTGATGAACGGCGTGGTGTCGTACGGATAGACGACCTTCAGCCCCTTCGGCAGGTTCGGCCGCAGATCGTCGATCGTCTGTCGCACCGCCTCGGCCGTGTCGAGCGCATTGGCGCCGCTCGCCAGCTTGATCGCGATACCACCGGCCGGCTTGCCGTTGAACAGCGGATTGAATGCGTCGGTTTCGCCGCCGAGCTCGACGTCGGCGACGTCCTGCAAGCGCACCTGCGAACCGTCCTGCTGGACCTTGAGCAGGATGTTGCGGAACTCCTTGACCGACGTCAGCCGCGACGGACCGATGATGGTCGCATTGAGCTGCTGCCCCTTGACCGCCGGCAGACCGCCCAACTCGCCGGCCGCGACCTGTACGTTCTGCGCCGAGATCGCGTTCTTCACGTCGACCGGCGTCAGGCCGTAGGCATTGAGCCTGTCCGGATCGAGCCAGATACGCATCGCGTACGACGTGCCGAAGACCTGGAAGTCGCCGACACCCTCGGTGCGGCTGATCGGGTCCTGCACGCTGGAGACGATGTAATCGGCGATATCGTCGCGCGTCATGCTGCCGTCGTCGGAATAGAAGCCGACGACCATCAGGAAGTTCTTGGTGGCCTTGGCCACCGTCACGCCCTGCTGCTGGACAACGGTCGGCAGCTGCGACATCGCCAGCTGCAGCTTGTTCTGCACCTGCACCTGCGCAATGTCGGGATCGGTCCCCTGCTCAAAGTTCAGGGTGATCGTCATGCTGCCGTCCTTGTCGGACTCGGACGAGAAGTACATCAGGTGATCGATGCCGCTGAGCTGCTGCTCGATGACCTGCGTCACCGTGTTGCGCACGGTCTCCGCCGACGCGCCGGGATAGCTGACGGTGATCGACACCGCCGGCGGCGCGATCGCCGGATACTGCGCAATCGGCAGCGACAGGATCGAGATGCCGCCGAACAGCATGACGACGATCGCCAGGACCCACGCGAAGATGGGTCGATCGATGAAGTAATTGACCATGGCTGCGGGCTCTTACTGCTGCGCCGTCGGCTGCGCGCTCTTGCCGCCCGCCTGCCCGCCGCCCGACGCGGCTGCCGCAGCGCCGCCGTCGGCCTGATTCGGATCGCCTTCGACCGGCTTGACCTGCATGCCCGGCTTGATCTGCTGCAGCCCGGTGAAGATCACCCGGTCACCAGCCTTGAGGCCGTCGCTGACCAGCCACTGATTGCCGATGCTGCGCGTGACCTTCACCGTGCGCTGCTCGACCTTGCCGTCGGCGCCGGCAACCAACGCCGTCGCATCGCCGGTCGGATCGCGCGTCACCGCGCGCTGCGGCACCAGGATCGCGTTCGGATCGGTCGCTTCCTGCAACTGTTCGCGCACGAACAGACCCGGCAGCAACAGACCGTCAGGATTCGGGAATTCGGCACGCATCGTCACCGAGCTGGTCGTCGGGTCGACCTCGACCTCGGCAAACTGCAGCTTGCCCTGATGCTCGTAGTCGCTGCCGTCGTCGAACTTCAGATGCACGTCAGCCTCGTCCTCGCCGTTGCCCTTGAGCGTGCCGGCGGCCAGTTCGCGGCGCAGCTTGAGCAGCGTCGAGCTCGGCTGTGTGACATCGACGTAGATCGGATCGAGCTGCTGGATGGTCGCCAGCGCGGTGGTCTGCTGCGCCGTCACCAGCGCGCCCTCGGTGACCGACGAACGGCCGATGCGGCCGGAGATCGGCGCTAACACCTTGGTGTAGGTCAGGTTGATGCGGGCCGTCTCCAGCGCCGCCTTGGCCGACGCGACATCAGCCTGCGCCTGGTCGTTCGACGCCACGGCGTTGTCGTAGTCCTGCTTGCTGACGGCATTGGTCTTGACCAAGGACGTATAGCGGTCGGCGAGCAGCTGGGCCGACGTCGCACTGGCCTGAGCCTTCTTCAAGGCAGCGGCGGCACTGTCGTAAGCCGCTTTATAAGGTGCCGGATCGATCTGGTAGAGCGGTTGCCCCGCCTTGACCTCGCCGCCTTCCTTGAAGGTGCGCTTGAGCAGCACGCCGCTGACCTGCGGCCGCACTTCGGCGACGCGGTAGGCCGTGGTGCGGCCCGGCAGCTCGGTGGTCAACGGCACCGACTGCGCCTTGAGCGTGACCACGGAGACTTCCGGCGGGCCGGACTGCGGCGCCTGCTGCTTGCCGCCACAGGCGGCGAGCAGGGCCAAGGTGATACCGGCAATGAACAACGGGCGGGGGAACGCTGTCTGGTTTTGCATGTTGTTTTGGGGCACGACCCTGTGCAGACGAACAAGCGGCAGTGTCGACAGACGCAGTCGGGGGCTGCGCCGCGCACCGGCTCCAGAACCAAACCGGAGTCAGTGTGCGGGGACGTCGAGACCGGCGCAAGAAATTAGAATGAACGTTCATTCTAATTGCGGATAGAATGGCAGGCAAGCCAGGATTCTTCTCAGGAGACATGACCCAGCGATGACCGATCCAGACAAGGACAGCGGCGCCAGCGACCGTGGCGAGCAACGCCGCCAGCAGATTCTCGCGGCGGCGCAGGACTGCTTTCAGCGGCGCGGCTTTCACGCCACCAGCATGTCGGAGCTGTCGAAGGCGGCCGGCATGAGCGTCGGCCACATCTATCACTACTTCGAGAACAAGGAGGCGGTGATCAAGGCGATGGTCGACGCCAAGGCCGACTTCGTCGTCGGCAAGATCGAGGACATGCGCCGCAAGGGCAATGTGCTGTCATCGATGGTCGACGACGTCCGCGAGCACATCGACGACAAGACCGGCACGCCGGATGCCGCGCTGCGCATCGAGATCCTCGCCGAAGCGACGCGCAATGCGCCGGTCCTGGAGCGCCTGCGCGCCGCCGACGCGCGTTCGAAGACCAAGTTCCAGGAAGCGCTGCGCGAGGCCTATCCCGAAGGCTGCGCAGACGACGCGACCCTCGAAGGCATCACCACGGTGGCGGCCGCCCTCTACGAGGGGCTGGCGATCCGCGCGCTGGTGGCGCCCGACTTCGATCGCGAAGCGACCATCCTGGCTGTGCAGCGCGCGCTCGAAGGCCTGCTCTACGGCAAGTGCAGCAATTGAGGAAGCGCCGACGAGGCGTCGCAACGATGCGCGCGAGCCCGCGCTCGCGACGCCTGCTCCGCGCTTCCTGAAAGTCGCTGTCTTGCGGCGCGGCGCCCTGCCGCGCGATTACGCCGCCGGCAGGCGGCGACCGGTCTGCGCCAGGCGGTGCGCGGTGATGTTCGGCGCGGTCTCGAACGGCGTGACGATTTCGAACACGCGCTCGTAGGTCGCGCGCTGTATCAGCCAGCGGCCGTCCTGCTTGACGTAAGTGTCGCGGTAGAACGACGTCCCGTCGGTATAAATCTTGTGCCGCAGGTCGCAGAACCAATCCTTCAAATACCAGACGCCGGTCGCTTCGGTCGGCGAGACGAAGTCGATCTCCGGATGATTGACGTGATGCACGGCGATCGCTTCGGCATGAAACGCATTGGCGATGGCCTCGATGATGGTGTCGCGGCCCTGCGCCTCGAACACATAGCTGCCGCCGACATAGCGCACGCTGGCGTCTTCGGTGAACAGCGTCTTCAGCTCATCGAGATTGGCCGTGTCGATGCAGCGGCAATACGCGTACTTGAGGCGCTTGATCAGCTCCAGGTCTTCGAGCGGCAGCGACATGTCTTCTCCTTGTGCAATGCCCGTCCGGTCGAGGCGCCGGCCGGTGCGCGTGACTGTCGCGCGGTGCGGCGCCTGCGGCCTCCCGCATCCGGATGAAGGCCGATGCCGTCATCCGCGTCTAGACGCCGAAGCCACCGGAAACGTTGATCTGCTGACCCGTCACATAGTCGTTGGTGGCGAGAAAGACCGCGGCACTGCCGATGTGTTCAGGCTGGCCCCAGCGCTTCAGGCACAGCAGCTTCTGCGTCTCGTCGATCCAGGCCTGATCGAAGACACCGCGCTTCGTCAGTTCCAGGAACATGCCGGCCTCGATGACGCCGACCAGCACCGAGTTCGCGCGAATGTTGTGCCGCCCTTCTTCCTTGGCGATGCCCTGCACGAAGGCCTCGTTGGCCGCTTTCGGCACGACCGACAGGCCATCGCGCGGCGGAAACCACACATGCCCGGCCGAACCCAGGTGCACGTAAGAACCGCCGCCGGCGGCGCGCATTGCCGGCAGCGTCGCCTGCACGGCGTGATAGAAGCCATGCACCTCGATGTCGATCGAACGCTTCCACAGCGCCTCGCCGGCCTCGGCCAGCGGCACCTGCTCGACGACCGGGCCGGCGGCCCAGACCACGGTGTGAATGCGGCCGTGCGCGGCCAGCACGTCGGCAACGGTGGCACGCACCTGCGTCGCGTCGGTGACGTCGGTGGCATGCACGGTGGCCTTGCGGCCTCGCGCCGTGATCTCGGCTGCCACGCGGTCGGCCACCTCTTTTTTCGAGCGGTAGACGATCGCGACATCGGCACCGGCCTGTGCGAAGTGCAGCGCTACGCCCTGACCGATCCCGCCACTGCCGCCGAACACCAGTACCGCACCGTCCGCGAATGCCGTCATGCTGCGCTCCCGATCGTGAATCGAACGCGGGCGATCATGCGCAGCGCGGCCCCGTGACGGCCTCCCCCATAGGGACGAGCGCTGGCCGCCCCGGCTTTGCAGCCGCAATCGAAGCACGCTTTAATCGCAGCCCCTCGCCGCTCATATGCTCCTGGAGACCGCATGAATCCCGCCCCGCAACGCAGCGCCGGCCAGATCGTCCGCAATCTCGCGATCGGCATCCGCGTCGGCACCTTGATCGGTGTCGCCTGGATGGCCTACGGCGTCTCGTTGCTGGCGCCGGCGCCACGCATGCTGGCCGGCGTCATCGGCATCGTCATCGCCCTGGTGTTGTCGAGCCGTTCTCGGCGCCTCGCCGATGTCGGCGCGCGCATGCCGCCGCCAAGCTCCGAACAGCGCGCCGCCGGGCGCCGCGTGTGGATCCTGTTCTGGATCAACTTCGCGCTTGAACTGGTGCTGCTCAATATTGCGATCCGCGTGCTCGGCGCGCCGCAGTTTCACCTGTACTGGATACCCGCGATCTCGCTGATCGTCGGTCTGCACTTCCTGCCGATGGCGTCATTCATGAAGGTGCCGTCGTACTGGTTCTGCGGCGGCGCGATGATGATCGCAAGCGTGGTCTTCGCGGTGCTGCTGCATCTGGGCATCGCGACACCGACGCTGCTGCTGGCGATCGAAGCCCTGGTCAACGCCGCGCTGCTGTGGATCGTCGCCGCCTGGGGATTGCGCAACGCCGCAGCGCTGGCGCGGCAAGTCGGCGGCGCCACGCGTTGAGCCACCGCGCGATCCGCCCGCTACGGCAGCATCGCTACTCGACCAGCACCTGCAGCCGCTCGAGGCGCGTCTCGGCGATACGCCACTGCCCGCCGACGCGGCGATAGCGGTCGTGGTAGTAGCCCCAGCCGCGCAATGCGCGAAACGGCAGGCGGCAGCGCTCGGCGTCGACGACCCAGATGCGATCGTGCATGGTCCAGCGCCCCAGCGCTTCGTCGGCATCCAGCAACTCGATCTCCGGCATCGCCGCGCTGTGCACGGTCACCGTGCCGTCGAGCAACGCCAGCGTCTTGCGCACGAACGCATCGGGATCGCGCTGCAACAGCGCCGCGTCGCGGTCCGGTGATTCGCTGCGAAAGTCGGTGATCGCACCGTCGACGAACACCTCGCGCAGCAAGGCTGCATCCTTGCCGTCGACGCCGCGGAAATAGCGCGCCTTGACGCCGCGGATCGCCTCGATGGCCAGCAGCCGCTCAATGCCGTCCATGGTCGCCTCCTTCGATCGCCTGCCTGGCGCGCTGCACCGCCTCGACGATTGCCGCACGCGCGTCGCCGCGGCGGTAGCCGAGCAGCGCCCGTTCGCGCTCGTCGGCATCGTAGTGGAACAGCGTGCCGCGACCGGCATAAAGCATGGCGTCCGGCAACAGCGGATGCTCCTGGTCCAGTGCCGGCACCGCCTGCGGCCTGCCGGCGGCTTCGAATACCGTCGACAGATAATCGGAGAACGTCAGGTTCTCGTCACCGACCAGATACGCGGTGCCGGCGTGACCGCGCTCGAAAGCACCGGTAATCGCTTCGGACAATGAACGCGTCGAGATGAAGTTGACGCCACCGGCTGGCGCATAAACCGGAATCTGCGGCATCTGACCCAGCGCATAGCGCGTGTAGATATCGAACATCGGCACCTGCAGCCCCGGCAGGCTGCCGACCACGAACGGCGCGTTGACCGAGCAGACGTGAAAGTCGGGATCGGCCAGCTCACGCACACCAACGTCCGACAGATGCCGCGAGCGCACGTACGGCGCGCGATCGATCAGCGACGGGTCGACCTGCGGATAGAAGCTGCCCACCAGCACCGCACGACGGATACCGGCATCGCGCGCACGTCGGAAGAAGCGCGGCACGCCGTCGACGTTGGCGCGCTGCCAGTGCGCGTCGGCATCGGCGTCGCGCGCGACGTGGCGGATATCGTTGCCGGCGGCGAACAACAGGGCGTCGAACGACGACAGCTGCGCGGCAGAGAAGCCGCCGCGGCCCTCGTCCTCGATGTAGTCGCCGGCCAGAAACGGCAGATCGGCGAGCGCGCTGCCGGCCTGCGCCGGCTTGCGCGCGCCCAGCGTCACGCGGTGCCCCAGCGACTGCAGATGCAAGGCAGCGTGGCCGCCGATCAGTCCGGTCCCGCCAAGCACGAGTACGTTCATCATGATCTCCCTTGGCGCCACGCTAGTGCGCGGGCAGGCGGCAAAAATCGTCCATGTGGATCACTTCGAACAGACGAGCATGCGATCATGAATACCGTCAGCGCCGACGCGGCGCGTGCGGTCCGATGACATCACCGGGAGTGACCATGAACCTGCTGTTGAGCGGTCTGCATACGCTGATTGGCCTGGTCGTCATCGTCAATCCGTTGCTGGGCGCGTCGGCAATCGCGACGCTGACCGTCGGCGACAGTGCGGCGCACCGCGCTATCACCGCGCGTTATGCGGCAATCACCATCGCCGTGGTCCTGATCATCTCGGTACTCGCCGGTGAATTCCTGCTACACCTGTTCGGCATCAGCATCCCGGAGTTCAAGGTCGGCGGCGGCATCCTGATCCTGCTGATGGCGATCGCCATGCTCAACGCCAAGGCCGGCCACACCCGGCAGACTCCGGAAGAGCAAAGCGAAGCACAGGACAAGCAGCAGGTCGGCGTCGTGCCGCTCGGCATCCCGCTGCTGGCCGGCCCCGGTGCGATCAGTGCCGCGATCATCTACGCGCAGAAGGCCGGCGGCCTGTTCGGCACCGCCATCCTGATCATCGACATCCTGATCGTCGCCGCACTGACCTGGGCGGCGCTGCGTTCCAGCGACTACATCACCGACCTGATCGGCCAGACCGGCCTCAACATCGCCACGCGCATCATGGGCCTGATCCTGTCGGCGATCGCCATCAGCTTCATCGCCTCGGGTCTGCTGGTGCTGTTTCCGGTCCTGGCCAGCCCCGCGCACTGAGCCTCGCGGCAGGCCGCCGTTCGGCGCCTCATCTTCATTTGGACGAGGAGCGCCCTCGAGCGAGGCGTAAGCTCGAACGGTCAGCACGGCCCGCCATCATCTGGCGACAGCCGGCACGAGGGGAGCAACGATGTCGCAGGCGGCAGACGAGGCGCGAATCGACGCGATGCATGGCTTTTCGTCGAGCGAGGCCGGACAACTCGCCGAGTTCGAGCGCCTCAACCAGGTCTTCACGGCGATCTACGAAGGAGCCAGCGAGGATCCGCCGCTGCGCTCGTCACTGCAGGCCCTGCGTGAGCTGTTCGACGCCAAGCACGCGACGCTGATCCTGCGGCCAGCCACAGCGCAGAACGCCGGAGCCATCATCAACAGCGACACCGTCAACCTCGCGACTTCGGAGTCCTATCGCACGCATTTTCACGCGCTCGATCCCTTCGTCGACCTGCCCGACGGTCAGGTCGTGACGCCGGAAGAACTGATGGGCTCGAGCTGGCAGCGCTCGATGTTCTACCGGCAGTTTCTGGAACCGGTCCAGGTCGGCCATCTGATCGGCGCCGACCTGCATCTGGACAGCGGCGTGCTGTGCCGCTTCCGGGTCTCGCGCGACATGCACGCGGCGCCATTTTCCGAGAACGACAAGCTGATCGCGCGCATGGTGCTGCCGCACATCAAGCGCGCGCTGCAACTGCACGTGCGGCTCGATGACCTGAGCAACGAGCATCAGCTGTTCGCCGGCACCCTGAACCGCCTGCAGTTGGGCACGATCAGCATCGCCCGCGACGGCACGGTCATCGACCTGAATCCGGAAGCGCAGCGCATCGTCGGCGAGCACGACGGCCTGCTGCTGCGGGCGCAGCATCTGAGCGCCGACAGCGCCACCGAGCGCCGCGAGCTGCAACGCGTGCTGCGCCAAGCCCTCGAAGACCGACCGCGCAGCGGCCCGTCGGTCATCGATTCGCTGTCGATCTCGCGCCCTTCCGGACGCGGCAAGCTGTGCCTGGTGGTCCGCACAGTGCCGCGCGGCCTGCGCCCCGATTCGCAGCAGAGCGCGGCGGCGGTCGTGTTCCTGCGCGATCCGGAGGCGATACGCATGCAGGGCGCCAACGAGGTCGTGCGTCGCCTGTTCAACTTCACGCGCATGGAAGCGGCGCTGGCTCTGCTGCTCGCCGACGGGTTGACGCTGGACGAAGCCGCCGAGAAGCTCGGCGTGCGCCGCAACACCGCGCGCACCTATCTGCGCTTCATCTTCTGCAAGACCGGCGTGACGCGGCAGACGCTGCTGGTGCGCATGCTGCTCAACAACATCGTCTCGCTCGCGTAAGCGCGCGCTACCACTCGATCGCGTATAGCGCCACGTCGTGGTCGTGGGCCTTCATGCGCACCGTACCCTGTGACTGCAGCCCCAGCTTCTGCAGCAGATGGATGGAGCGTTCATTGTCCGGCGAGACGATCGCCAATACCCGGCGATAGCCCAGCGCATCACGCGCGTGGGTCAGCGTCGCGGCGGCGGCTTCGCGCGCATAGCCCTGGCCTTCGTAGGCCGACAAAAAGGCGTAGCCGACATCCGGCGCATCGAGCTCTTCGCGCTTGAGCAGCCCACACAGACCGATGGTCTCGCCGCCTTCGCGACGCTCGACGGCATACAGGCCGTGGCCGTGCTTGCGGTAGCTGGCCTGCACACCGTCCTCGATATAGCGCGTCGCGTCGTCGAGGCTGCGGACCTTGCGATCACCGATATGGCGAATGAAGCCCGGCTCGTTGAGCAGCGCCAGCACGAATGGCTCGTCGCCGCGATCGAGATGGCGCAGACGCAGGCGCGGCGACGTCAGGGCCCATGCCGGCGGTGCGGTCGTCATATCTGGTAACCGGCCGGGCCGACCTGCTGCCGCCACTCGGCGACGCTGTGCACTTCCAGATGCTCCCGTTCGTCATGGGCGATGCCGATGTCATAGCCACTGCGCAGCGTCACGGCAATGACGTCGACCGCATTCGGATCGTCGAGATAGATCAGCGCGGTGCGTGCCGCCTGCGAGAAGCGGATCGGCTCGTCGACATCGCCGTCGCGAACGTCGACCGACAGCGCCAGCACGTGCAGCGTCGTCGCACCGCCGAAACTCAGATAACGGCGCGCGCCATGCAGCACGCGCGCGTCCGCCACCCATGGCTGCGCGGCGAGCGCGGTCTGGATCGCATCGAGTGTGCCGCTGCCGCTTTGCGACGTCGCGCGCATCAGCGTCGCCGGCCCGGCGCCGGTGACGAGCAGCAGCGCCAGGCAGACGATCCAGTGCCCGTGCCAGAACGGCCGGCGCGCCGGGCCGTTGCGGGCCATGACGTAAGTACCAGCCAGCAGATCGTGCAAAGCCTGATGCGTCGCGCGATTGAACAGCAGCAGGTAGGCACCGCACAGACCGATGCCGAACACCAGCGCCGACAACGGCACGCTGTTCAGCACGCGGTCGTCCCAGTCCGGCAGCACCATGCCGTTGATGAAATACGGAACGCCGAGCGGCAGAAAGCGCCACAGCGCGCGCAGCATGGAAATCGCGCGGCCTTGCGCGTCGACGACACGCAGGCCCAGCGCCAGCTTGCCGATCGTGCCGCTGCGACTGTCGAGTACGGCGAAATAGGCGGCGGCAATGACGAAGCCGACGAGATGCCCCCAGACGCCGAGCCGCGCGAACCAGTCGCCGTACCAGCGACCCAGCACCTCGCCGATCAGCATCAGGATCAACGCATCGATGACGAAGGCGACGATGCGCCGGCGGGCGCCGGCCAGTGACAGTGTCGTCGTCGACGACGAGCTTTCGGTTTCCATTGCGGCCGCTGAGCAGGTTCGGCACACAGCATGCCGCAAGCCGCGCGCCGCTGTCGCGTCAGCGGCGCTTCAGGTGGGCGCAACGGTGCGAAAGCCGACGTGCTCGCTCGGCAGATCCGCTTCCTGGCCCTGGCGCGACGATGCGCGCGCCCGCGCGCAATAGTTGGCGGCGCACAGGTACGAGCCACCCTTGATCACACGCCGCGGCGCTGAGCCACGCGCCGGCATCACCGCTGCCGCCTCGGCCTCTTCAGCCGGCGCGTGGCGGTCGCGATAGCGGTCAGTGGTCCATTCCCAGACATTGCCGACCATGTCGTACAGCCCATCCGGGTTGGCGGCGAAGCAGCCGACCGGCGCGCGGCCGGTATAGCCGTCGTCGCCACGATCGTTGAACGGGAACAGGCCCTGCCAGAAATTGGCGAGCGGATGCCCCTGCGCGTCGCGCAGCGCACGATCGGCATCGGCATTGTCGCGTCCGGCCTTGGCGGCAAACTCCCACTGCGCCTCACTCGGCAGTTCCCGGCCCAGCCACCGCGCATACGCCAGAGCATCGGCGTAGGTGACATCGACGACCGGCTCGTTAGCCGCGGCCGCGGCCGCGCCATCCGGCTTTCGCCAGTTCGCATCGTGCCGCAGGTGCCACCAGCGGCCAGCCGCCAGATCGGCAGTGTCGTTGGCGTCGGGAACGGAGAATACGACCGCGCCGTCGTGCCGCTCGGCGTCGCTGACATATCCCGTGGCGGCGACGAAGCGCGCGAACTGCGCGTTCGTCACCTCGGTGCGATCGATCCAGAACGGCGCCAGGTCTGTGCTCACCAGCGGCCGTTCCTCGGCGTAGCCGCGCAGGCTGCCGAGTTCGAAGCGGCCTCCGGCAATGTACTGCATGCCGGCATGCCGTCCGCTGCCGGGCGGCAGGCCGTCATAGGCGGCGCATCGCTGCGGCGTGCCGAGTACCGCCGTCGGTGAGGCAGGCGGCAGCGCCTCGTGCCTGGCGCACAGAACCGCGACAGCGGCGAACATCACGGCGGCGCTTGCCGCCAGCACCCGCCATTTCATTGGTCGATCGGCACGAGCTGTGGCGGAATGGTCGGGTTGATCGCGTCGACGCGCTCGACGTACTGCGCCCAGGCCTGCGTCAGCTTTTCTACCTGCTCGGGATTCTCTGCGGCAACGTCGGTGGTCTCGCCACGATCGCTATCGATGTTGTAGAGCTGCCATTGCCGCGGCAACAGCAGCGCGGCGCTCGGGAAGAAGGCATTGGCGATCCGCGTCATCTTCCACGGCCCCTGCCGCACGTAGCGTTGCGCCCCGACTTCATCGGCAAACACCGCATCGTCTGCGTGCACGGCGCTCGCTTGACCCGTCAGCACGGGCAACAGCGAAGTGCCCTCGATCGGCGACACGCTGCGCCCTTCGTATTCGGTACCCGGCGGCGCCACACCCGTGAGTGCCAGCACGGTCGGCACGATGTCCGTCAACTGCGCATAAGCACCGCTCGGCGACAACGATTCACCGCCGGGCATCTTGACGATGGTCGGCACGGAGATGCCACCTTCGGAGGGAAAGGACTTGAAAAGACGAAATGGCGCGGTGCCGGCTTCCGCCCAGCGCGTCGAGCGGAAGATGAAAGAACCCGGTCGACCATAATTGGCCAGCGAGTTGTCGATGTCGAGGTTCAGATTGCTGTCGATGAACGGGATGAACCCGTAGCCCATGCCGTCGGCGCCGTTGTCGGAGAAGAACACGATCATCGTGTTGTCGTATTCGCCGATCGACTTCAGGTAATCGATGACGCGACCGACGTTGTCATCGAGATTGGTCAGCATCGCAGCATAGACCTCCATGAGGCGCGCCTCACTGGCCTTCTGCGTTGCCGTCAGTGCTGACCACGGCGGGTTGGTCAGCACGCCCGGCTGGCCAAAGCGGGTCATCGTCACTTCATCACCCGGGCTGGGTTTGAAGTCCTGCGGGATGATGCCGAGATCCTTCATGCGCTGGATGCGCGCGTCACGGATGGCTGCATATCCAACGTCGTAAACGCCCTTGTAGCACTTGGGCGTGCCCTGGGTGCAATCGAGATACCGGGCCGGCGCCTGCAGTGGAAAGTGCGTCGCCTGAAACGGCAGGTAGGCGAAAAACGGCTTGCCGTCGCCATGCGCTGAACCGATGTACTGCATCAGTTTGTCGGCGTACTCATCGCTGGAGAAAAAGTCGTCGGGCACGCTGACTTCTTCGCCGTCTTCGAAATGAGGCTCGTACATCGGATAAGGCGGATTGGTCGCAAGGCCCGGCTGATAACCGGCCGGCGGCGCGAAATTGCTGGCGTAATCGGCATCCGGATCGAGATAGAAGGCGTGCTCGAATCCCTCGCCTTGCGGGCCGACGCCGCCGATGCCCCACTTGCCCGCCATATAGGTGTGGTAGCCGGCGTCCTTGAGTATTTGCGCGATCGACAAGCCGCGCGAATCGATCTCGCCCGCATAGTTCGCGTTGTTCGTGCCCGTGTACAGCAACTTCATGCTGCCCATCTCGCCCATCCCTACCAGGTGGTGATCGGCGCCGGTCAGCAGTTCGACGCGCGAGGTCGCACACAGCGGCGTGGTGTGGAAATTGGTCAGGATCTGGCCGGCGCGCGCCAGCGCATCGAGATGGGGGGTCTGGATCTCGCTGCCGAAGGCGCTGATATCGGAATACCCGACATCGTCGGCGAGGATGATGAGGATATTGGGCCTGCCCGCGTCCCCCGCAGCGCCGCCGCCGTCCGTCGCCGAGCCGGACTGGCCACATCCGGACAACAGCGAGAGCAGCGCCACCGCCTGCATCGCCCGCCACAGCCGCCCCAATCGCGATGGTTTCGCCGCCATTATCATTGCGCTCCCCCTCTTTATAGATTCGCGCCCGCATCACCCGACGCAGCGGATGCACGGCCGGGCAAGACGTTCCCGCCGGCACTCGTCGGCGCCGTCCGTGCGGGCTGAAGCGGCAAAAGGCGGGCATCTCGGCCACGGTCTTGGCGCCGCCCGGGGACGATCAACGGCCGATCCCGCGCCATCAGCATCTCGGCGCCGCGCTGGACTTGCCAGGTCCAGCGCCAGTACGAGCGCCAGTCCGTACGGCGCCGTTCGCGCGCGCGCTGCAGCCGAGCCTGCCGGCCACGGCCTCTCAGGTCTTGTTGACGGTCGCGGCGTCGAGAAACGCCGGCCGTTCGCCGCCGCCATGCAGCAGCAGGTTGGTCCCGGTCGCATACGCCGCGGCCGACGACGCCAGCCAGACGCAGGCTGCGCCGACATCGTCGGGCTGCGCCAGGCGCTGCATCGGAATGGTCCTGGCGACGGCGGCGAGGCCGGCGGCGTCGCCGTAATGCAGATGGCTTTGCTCGGTCTGCACCGGCCCCGGACTAACGGCGACGACGCGCACCTTCGGCGCCCATTCGACCGCCAGCGTCTGCGTCAGATTGAGGATCGCCGCTTTCGCCGCGCCGTAAGCGGCGGTACCCGGCGACGGCCGCAGACCGCTGACGCTGCCGATGAAGATGATGGTGCCGCCGTCGCCGGCCTGCATCAGGCGATTGGCCTGCTGCGCCAGATGAAACGGCGCCAGCAGGTTCAGCGCGAAGATCTTTTCGTGCAGACGCGGCGAAGCCTGATCGGCGAGTGTGAACGGCGCGCCGCCGGCATTGTTGACGAGCACGTCGAGCCGTCCATAGCGCTCGGCGATGGTCGCGAACAGCTGCTCCACCGCCGCCGTATCGCGTACGTCGACGGCGAGGAACTCGGCGGCATTGTCGCCAACGACCGGTAGCGTGTCGGGCGCCGAACGCCCGCAGACCAGCACCCGGTCGCCGCGCTTCAGAAAACTTTCGCTGATGCCGCGGCCGACGCCCTTGGCGCCGCCGGTGACGAGGGTGATGCGGGATGGCGTGGACATGAGGGCAATTTTCAGCCGGAAACGGCGCTGAGGGTGACCTTAAGTCATCGCGCCTGCGCACCACTCACTCAAAAGGACGAAGAGTGGCACCCCGCGACTGCAGGACCATGCCGGACGCCCATGTCGCACAGGCCAAAACGATGAACGCTCCCGCCACGAACACGCCGACCAAACCGGTCCCCGAGGGACAGTACGCGCAGCTGCCGAACGGCTACCGCATGCACTATCTCGATGAGGGCAGCGGCCCGGTCGTCGTGTTCCTGCACGGCTCCGGTTCCGGCGCCTGCGGCTATTCCAACTTCAAGGGCAACTACAAAGCGCTGGTGAACGCCGGCTACCGCGTGATCCTGCCGGACCTGATCGGTTACGGCTATTCGGACAAGCCGGACGACATCGAATATCCGCTGTCGCTGTTCATCGAATGCGTGAAGCAGACGCTCGACGTGATCGGCGTGCAGCGCTGCACGCTGATCGGCAACTCGCTCGGCGGCGCGATCGCGATCGGCTATGCGCTCGAACATCCACAGCAGATCGAGAAACTGGTGCTGATGGCGCCGGGCGGCGTCGAGGATCAGCCGGACTATTTCAAGATGCCGGCCATGGCGTTCATGAAGGAAGTCTTCATGTCGCCGGAACCAGTGACGGCCGAGCGCCTGCGCTATTTCATGGAAAACGCGCTGGTGCACGACAAATCGCACATCGACGACGAGCTGGTCGCCGAGCGACATGCGCTGATGCGCCTGCAGAACCCGCAGGTCGTGAAGACCATGAGCGTGCCGAACATGACGGCGCATCTCGGCCAGATCCGCTGCCCGGCGCTCGGCTTCTGGGGCATCAACGAAAAGATGATGCCGGAGACCGGCATCCTCAAACTCGCCAAGGGCATTCCGAATCTGCGCATGATCACCGTGCCGCAGTGCGGACACTGGGTGATGGTCGAGCACCGCGATTTCTTCAATCGCACGGTCGTCGATTTCCTGGCCAACGGCTGACGCGATGGCGCTCCCGCAAACCCGCATCGTCTCGCTCGGCGATGAGCTCTACGAGGCGTTGCGCGCCCGGCGCACGATCGCGCCGCTGTCCGATCGCATCGACGGCATCGACATCGACGACGCCTACAACATTTCGCTGCACTTTTTGCACCGGCGCACCGCCAGCGGCGAAAAGCTGATCGGCAAGAAGATCGGCGTCACGTCCAAGCCCGTGCAGGACATGCTCGGCGTCCATCAGCCGGACTTCGGCTTTCTCACCGACCGCATGCAGGTCAAAGACGGCGCGGTGATCAGCATCACGGGCAGCGGCCTGATACAGCCGCGTGCCGAGGGCGAGATCGCCTTCGTGCTGAAGAAAGATCTCAAGGGCACGACCGTGACCGAGGATCAGGTGCTCGACGCCACCGACTACGTCGCGCCGTGCTTCGAGATCGTCGACTCGCGCATCGACGATTGGAAGATCAGGATTCAGGACACCGTCGCCGACAACGCGTCCTGCGGCGTGTTCGTGGTCGGCGGCGACCGCGTGGCGCCGCATGCGCTGGACCTGGCCGCGGTGCAGATGCAGATCACCCAGAACGGCGCGCACGTCGCGTCCGGCACCGGCGCCGCCGTGCAGGGCCATCCGGCCACCGCCGTCGCCTGGCTCGCCAATACGCTCGGCCGCTACGGCATTCCATTCCTGAAGGGCGACATCATCCTGTCCGGGTCGCTGGCACCGCTGCTGCCGGCCATACCGGGCGACCGCTTCCACATGACGCTGGCCGGCATCGGCGACGCGTCGATCGGCTTCGAGGCTTGAGTCTTATGCAGAAGATCAAATGCGCCATCATCGGTCCCGGCAACATCGGCACCGATCTGCTCTACAAGCTGCGCCGCTCCGAGGTGCTCGAACCGGTGTGGATGGTCGGCGTCGACCCGACGTCCGAAGGTCTGGCGCGCGCCCGCGAATACGGGTTGAAGACCACCGACCAGGGCGTCGACGGCCTGCTGCCGCACGTCAAGGCCGACGGCGTGCAAATCGCTTTCGACGCGACCAGCGCCTACGTGCACAAGGACAACTCCGACAAGCTCAACGCGCTCGGCGTGATGATGATCGACCTGACGCCGGCCGCGATCGGCCCGTACTGCGTGCCGCCGATCAATTTGAAGCAGCATGCCGGCAAGCGCGAGATGAACGTCAACATGGTCACCTGCGGCGGCCAGGCGACGATCCCGATGGTCTATGCCGTGTCGCGCGTGCAGAAGGTCCAGTACGCCGAGATCATCGCCACGGTTTCATCAAAATCGGTCGGCCCCGGCACGCGCAAGAACATCGACGAATTCACGCGCACCACCGCCGGCGCGGTCGCGAAGATCGGCGGCGCCGACGAAGGCAAGGCGATCATCGTCATCAATCCGGCTGATCCGCCAATGATCATGCGCGACACCATCCACTGCCTGACGGCCGAAGCGCCGAAGCAGAAGGAGATCGAGCAATCGGTGCGCGAGATGGTCGCCGAGGTGCAGAAGTACGTGCCGGGCTACAAGCTGGTCAACGGCCCGGTGTTCGACGGCAAGCGCGTGACCAACTTCATGCAGGTCGAAGGTCTCGGCGACTTCCTGCCGAAGTACGCTGGCAACCTCGACATCATGACCGCCAGCGCCACCCGCACCGCCGAGATGTTCGCCGAGGAAATCCTCGCCGGGCGGCTCGATCTGGCGGCAGCCTGAAAAGCCTTTTAACCACAGATTTCACAGATGACACAGATAAAAGCGGAAATTTCTGTGAAATCTGTGAAATCTGTGGTGAAGGTCTTGAGATCGAACGGATGAACGTACCGCTAGAACAACGGATGCTGGAGGCCGACCGGCTTTGGCGGCGGGGCGATGCGTTCGTCGAGGCCGGCGACGGCGCGGCGGCGTATCGGCTCTATACCGAAGCGCATGATCTGATCATGGACTGCCCGTCGCTGCACGAACGTGCGCATCGCAAGCTGGCGCGCGTCTCGGCACGGCACGGGCATCGCGGCGAGATCGTCGTCGACAAGCTGCTGGCCTGGCTCGCACCGCTCGGCGTCTTCGAAGCCATCGCCATGGCGCAGCGCTCCAGCGTCACCTTCGCCGCCGCCTGCCGCCGCCGGCTCGCGGCACACTGAAACAACAAAAGACTTTTAACCGCAGATTACGCAGATTTCACAGATTGAAAAGAAAGCCTTCTTAATTTTTTCTGCGTGAATCTGCGAAATCTGCGGCTCAACGCTTTTATCGGAGGCACCGATGAACCTCAAGGGCATCAAGATCAAAGTGCATGACATGTCGCTGCGCGACGGCATGCATCCAAAGCGGCATCAGATCACCATCGAGCAGATGAAGGCGATCGCCAAGGGGCTCGACGACGCCGGCTGTCCGCTGATCGAGGTCACGCACGGGGACGGCCTGGGCGGCGCGTCGGTCAATTACGGATTTCCGGCGGCGACCGACGAGGAATATCTGCGCGCGGTGATTCCGCTGTTGAAGCGCTCGACGGTCTCGGCGCTGCTGTTGCCGGGCATCGGCACCGTCGACCATCTGCGCATGGCCGCCGACTGCGGCGTGAAGACGATCCGCGTCGCCACGCATTGCACGGAAGCCGACGTCTCCGAACAGCACATCAGTCTCGGCCGCAAGATGGAACTGGACACCGTCGGCTTTCTGATGATGGCGCACATGATCGAGCCGGCGCAGCTGGTCGAGCAGGCGAAGCTGATGGAAAGCTATGGCGCCAACTGCATTTACGCCACCGACTCCGCCGGTTACATGCTGCCGGACGACGTCACGGCGCGCATCGGCGCGCTGCGCGAGGCGCTGAAGCCGGATACCGAAATCGGCTTTCACGGCCATCACAATCTATCGATGGGCGTCGCCAATTCGATCGCTGCGGTCGCCGCCGGCGCGCGGCGCATCGACTGCGCCTGCGGCGGCATGGGCGCCGGCGCCGGCAACACGCCGATGGAAGTGTTCGTCGCCGTCTGCGAACGCATGGGCATCGAAACCGGCGTCGACATCTTCAAGATCAGCGACGTCGCCGAAGACCTGGTCACGCCGATCATGGACTTCCCGGTGCGCATCGACCGCAATTCGCTGACGCTGGGCTATGCCGGCGTCTATTCGAGCTTCCTGCTGTTCGCGCGCCGCGCCGAACAGAAATACGGCGTGCCGGCACGCGAGATCCTGCTCGAACTGGGCCGGCAGAAGATGGTCGGCGGCCAGGAAGACATGATCGAGGACACCGCGCTGACGATGGCGCGTGAGCGCGGCCTGCTCAAGGCTGACGCCGCCTGACCGCGCCGCGCGTGGCCGCCTGGTCGCTCGCGGATCTGCCGTCGCTGCACGGCCGGCGCGCACTCGTCACCGGCGCGGCGGCCGGACTCGGCCGCGAGGTCGCCACCGCGCTGGCGGGCGCCGGCGCCGAGGTCTTGCTGGTCGACCGGGACATCGAGCGCGGCACGCAAACGGCCGGGCACATCGTCGCCGCTGGCGGACGCGCCCGTTTCGCGGCGCTCGATCTTGGCGATCAGGCGGCGATTCGCGCATTCGCCGCCGCGCACTGTGCCGAGCATGCGCCGCTCGACATTCTCGTCAACAACGCCGGCCTGCTGCCGCGCCTCGACCGTGCGACGACGCGTGACGGCTTCGAGCTGAAGTTCGGCGTCAGCCACCTTGGCCATTTCGCGCTGACCGGTTTGCTGTTGCCGGCACTGCGGCGCAGTGCCGCGGCGCGCGTCGTCAGCGTGTCGAGCATCGTCCATCGTCAGGGAAGGATCGACTTCGACGACCTGCAGGCCGAGCGCCGCTACCAGGGCCAGCGCGCGTACAGCCAGACCAAGCTCGCCTGCCTGCTGTTCGCGCTCGAGTTGCACGAGCGCGCGCAGGCCGCCGGCTGGGCGCTGCGCAGCGTCGCCGCGCATCCGGGCGTGGCCCGCACGGGAATCGGCGACGCGCGCATGACACAAAACAGCCGCCGCTTGCGCGACCGCGTCGAGGTGCTGGCGTTTCGCAGCATCATGCGCTGGGGTGGACAGTCCGCAGCCGACGGCGCCCTGCCCTTGCTGCGCGCTGCTACCGATCCGCATGTTCGCGGCGGCGACTTCTACGGCCCGGCCGGCTTCGGCGAGTGGCGCGGGCCACCCGTGCTCGTGCGTCCGGCGCGGCATGCGCAGGACCGCGAGCTACGGCAACGCCTCTGGCAGGCGTCCGAAGCCCTGACCGGCGTGCGCTACTCGTCGAGTCGCTGAACGGCGCCGGGCTCGCCGAGCGTCGAGCGCACCGACGTGATGAAGCGCGCCAGCTCGCGGTTGAACACCGCCGAGTGCGTGCCGGTCATGCCATGCGAAGCGCCGCGCACCGTGTAGCGTTCGGCGTTCGGCAGCCAACGCGCCAGCGCCTCGGCGTTGCGGCGGTAGCGCATCGGGCTGCGCTCACCGTCGACCAGCAGCACCGGCCGACGCATGCCGCGTGCGTCGATTTCGTAGAGCGGCTTGAGCGGATCGGCGATCTGCGGGCCCAGCGTCAGCGCGTTGTCGCGCGCCATGTCGCGGAACGCCGGCGTGCTGCGGTCCCAGAAGCCGGGACGGCTGACCGAGTCGACGAACATGCGCAGGCCCTCGTCGACATCGCCACCTTCGATCAGGTCGACAGCGTACTGGCGCAGCGCCACCGTCGCATCGTCGATCTCCTCGTCCGGATCGCCACCTTGGCGCGGCCCCGACGGATCCACGAGCGTCAGGCTGTCGATCAGATCGGCGTGGCGGATCGCCAGCTGCCAGGCGACGTTGGCGCCGCGTGAATGGCCCACCAGATGCACACGCGGCGCCTGCAGCTTGGCGATGAACGCCGCCAATTGCTCGGTGTGCTGGATGATGCTGAACGGCATGCCCAGCGACGACGGCAGCCGCGGCCAGTGGTGCGCCAGACTCGGCGCGACGACCTCGAAGCGGTCGGACAAGCCTTTGATCTGCGGCGTCCAGTAGCGGTAGTCGCACAGCGAGCCGTGCACGAACAGCACGACCTCGCCGGCGCCGGCCTCGACATAGGCCATGCCATGCCAGCGGTCGAGAAACTTGACCTTGGCCTTGCCGATATCGGCGCGCGCTGCGCCGCTCCCTGATCCAGACGTCGTACCAGACATCGATTTCCCCATTACGGCATCGCCGCCGCCGGCCCCTGCCGACGTGCGAATTCGCGATGCAGTCGATATGCCACACCCAGGCCGAGCCCCGACATCACCCCGGCACAGACGAATACTGCGCCGAAATCGGCCAGCGACGCGACGATGCCGAACAGCGGCCCGCCGAGACCCATCGCCAGATCGAGGCACAGCGAGAACGCACCGAGCGCCGAGCTGCGGCTCGACGCCGGCACCCGCGCCACGACTTCGACACCGAGCGCCGGATAGATCAGCGACATGCCAATGCCGGCCAGTGCCGCACCGACCATCGCCATGCCCGCCGCCGGCGCGAAGCCCATCATCAACAGGCCGAGCGCCTCGACGGCGAAACTGGCGATGGCCACGGCGGTGCCGCCGTAGCGTGAAATCACATTGCCGCAGACCACGCGCAGGCCGATGTACGACAGGCCGAAGGCGGTGATCGCCCAGGCCGCGTGATCCCAGCCGCGGGCGTTGAAATAGAGCGTGGCAAAGGTGGCGATCGCGGCCAGACCGGCGGCGCCGAGGCCCAATGCGAAACCCATCGGCGCGATGCGCCGCAGTACGTGCAGGAACGACAACGCCGCGCCCGGCACGACCGCAACACGCGGCAGCCGTCGCGACCACGCCAGGGCCGCCAGATTGAGCAGCAGCACGATGGCGCCGATCGTCCACAGACCGCCGGCCTTGGCCAGCAGCATGCCCAGCGGCGGGGTCAGCGCCAGAGCGCCATAAGCCAGAATGCCGTTGTACGAAATCACGCGCGCGGCTTCTGGCACACCGGCCTTGGCGATCGCCCAGCTCAGCGCGCCGGTATTGGTCAGGCCCATGCCGACGCCGAGCACCAGCCGCGCCAGCAGCAGCACCGCGACGCTGGTCAAGGGATAGGCCGGCAGGCTGGTGGCGACCAGCGTCAGCAGGCCGCTGACCGCACTGAGGGTCAGCCCCAGCGCCGTCGCGCGGTGCACGCCGGCACGGTCGCCGATGCGCCCAGCCAGCGGTCGCGACGCCAGCATGCTGAAGGCGTGCGCGCTGAGCACCGCGCCGGTGATCAGGGCGTTCTGCCCCAGATCACCATGCAGGAACAGCGGCAGCACCGCCAGCGGAATGCCCAGCGAGCAGCCGGAAACACCGGTCAGGACGACGATCGCCAGGATCTGCCGCGCACGCGCCGCCGGCGGCAACGCAGCATCGGGGCCCAGCGAAGACGCGGCGGCGCTCAAGGAACGGCGGTCAGCGCCTGACCGTGCTGCACGTAGTGCTGGAGATTGGCGAACACCAGCTCGGCCATCGCCCGACGCGTCTCATGGGTGGCGCTGGCGATGTGCGGCATCAGCACCACGTTGTCGAGCGACCACAGTGCCGCCGGCACGTTCGGCTCATCAGCGAAGACGTCGAGCGCGGCGCCGGCAATCGTGCCGGCCTGCAGCGCGGCGACCAGCGCCGGCTCGTCGACCAGTGCGCCGCGCGCGATATTGACCAGCCAACCGTCGGCGCCGAGTGCCGTCAGCACCTCGGCATTGATCGTCGGCGGCGCCCCCGGCGTTGCCGCGGCGGCGACCATCAGCACGTCGCTGCGGCGCGCCAGGTCGAGCAGGTCCGGCACGTATTCGTACGGGCAATCCGGACGCGGGCGGCGGTTGTGGTAGCACACCGTCATGTCGAAACCGGAGGCGCGACGGGCGATCGCCTCGCCGATGCGGCCGAGACCGACGATGCCCAACTGCTTGCCGCTGACACGCGTCGCCAGCGGGAAATTGCGCTGCGGCCAGCGGCCGGCGCGCACGTGACGGTCCGACGCGCTGATGCCGCGCAACAGATCGATCAAGGCCCCGACCGCCAGATCGGCGACGCAGTCGTTGAGCACGTCGGGGGTATTGCTGACGACGATGCCCCGAGCACGCGTCGCGTCGAGATCGACGGTTTCATAGCCGACACCGAACACCGCGATCATCTTCAGCTGCGGCAAACGCTCGATCAGCGCCGCGTCGGCACCGGTGCGCACCGAGGTCGCCATCAGCGTGAACTCGCCGCCGTGCGTGGCGAGGTAGGCATCGGGGTCGGCCTGTGCCTCAAGCATCGTGCAGTCGTAGTGCGCAGCCAGCTCGGCTTCGAGCCAGGGCAGCAGGCGGCCATGCTGCAGCAGACGGGGTCTCATGCGGCCACGCCATCCCGCACGCCAGCGGCGTGATGCGGGCAGGAAAACGGGAGGGGAATCATCGCGGCGGCGATTCTACGCTCCGCAGCGCCGGGAACAAGTCAAAACGTGAATCGCAGCATGACGATCCTGTCATCGTCGCGACGGTCACACGCACGCTGCCGGCTACGTTCAGTTAACAGCCATTAGAGTGCAATGCCGTACATCGGATAAGAGTGGATCCCATGCACAGCACAACGGCGGCATCGCGCCGACACCTGCCGCTGGCCCTGGCGGCGGCGCTGGCCGCCAGCCTCGCGCTCGCCGGCTGCGGCGGCGACGGCGACAAAGGCGCCGACGACGTCCAGCACGACTGGACCGGACTGACCACCGCACTGGACAGCTTCCTTGGCGCTGGCAGCGGTCAGGTGCTCGGTTACAGCTTCGCGCTCAAGCTCGACGGCAAGACCGTCTACACCGGCGCCAACGGCACGATGTCGGTCGACAGCGTCATTCCGATCGCCTCGGCCAGCAAGGCGCCGTCGGCGACCATCATCCTGTCGCTGGTCAAGGATGGCCTGATCGATCTCGACACGCCGGTCTACGACTACATCGGCAGCGTCGTCGACTGGCCGATCGCCAAGCGCAGCATCACCATGCGCATGCTGCTCAATCACACGTCCGGCATCCAGTTCGATTCGTCGTGCATGAACGACGACAACACCACGCTGGTCGACTGCGTGCAGGAGATCGCCGACACCACGCTGAACTTCGTGCCGGGTACGGCGTTCGGCTACAGCGGCGCCGGCTATCAGGTCGCCGGGCTGGTCGCCGAGGAAGTCTCGGGCGAAACCTGGAGCCAACTCGTCGACGAGCGCCTCAACACGCCGCTGGGCATGACCACCTTCACCTACGGCGACACCGACAATCCGCGCATCGCCGGCGGCGCGTCGTGCAGCGCCGAGGACTATTTGAAGTTCACCCAGCTTTATCTCAACGGCGGCAAGGTCGGCTCGACGCAGATCATCACCGCCGACCAGGCCGCACAGGCCACCGAGAACCAGGTCGCCGATCTACCCGTCTATTACACCCCGGTGCCGGACGGCAGCGGCCTCAACGGCTACAGCTTCGGCTTCTGGATTTCGGACGCGGCCAATTATCCGGGCAGCAACGGCCCGGAAATCAGCGACCCGGGCCTGCTCGGCACCACGCCGTGGCTGGACTTCGACAAGTCGTACACCGCCGTCGTGTTGATCACCAGTGATACCGACACCGGCATCGCCATGTGGAACGCGGCGCGCACGCAAATTCTCGATCAGCTCAACGGCACGCAGCAGTAAGACGGTATTCGCCGCCGGCGTCGCTCAGACGCCGGCGCGCTGCGCCTTGCGCCGCTCGGTGCGCAGCCAGCTGGCGTAATCGTCGAGATCGCCGTCGAACACCGCGCAGCTACCGTCGGCCACGCGCCACAGCGTGTCGCAGACACTCTGCACCAGGTGGCGATCATGGCTGACCAGCACCACCGCACCGGCGTAGTCGTTGATCGCCATCTCCAGCGCGTGGCGCATTTCCAGGTCGAGATGGTTGGTCGGCTCATCGAGCAGCAGCAGGTTCGGCCGCTGGTAGGCAACCAGCGCCAGCGCCAGCCGCGCTTTCTCGCCGCCGGAAAACGGCGCGATCGCCTCCATCTGCCGATCGCCGTGAAATGAGAAACGGCCCAGGTAGTCGCGCAGGCTCTGCTCGGCGGCGCGGCGATCGAGGCGGCGCAGATGCAGGAACGGGCTGGCCTCCGGGTCGAGCTGTTCGAGCTGGTGCTGCGCGTAGTAGCCGACCTTGAGATCCGACGCGCGAATCACGTCGCCGCCGATGAAATCCTGCGCACCGGCCAGGCTCTTCATCAGCGTCGACTTGCCGACACCGTTGGCGCCGAGCAGCGCCACACGCTCGCCCGGCTGCAGTGACAGCTTGAGCCGCGTCAGCAGCGCCTTGCCGGTGTAGCCAACCTCGCCGTCGGTGATGTGAATCAGCGGGCTCGGCACCTTCTCCGGCTGGCGGAAGCGGAAGCTGAATTCGTTCTCGGCCAGCACCGGCGCCACCAGCTCCATGCGCTCCAGCGCCTTGATGCGGCTCTGCGCCTGGCGTGCCTTGCTGGCGTGGGTCTTGAAGCGGTCGATGAACGACTTCAGGTGCGCCGCTTTCTCCTGCTGCTTTTCGTGCGCGATCTGTTGCTGCGTCAGGCGCTCGGCGCGCTGCCGCTCGAATTGCGAATAGCCGCCGACGTAGAGCGTTGCGTTCTGCCGTTCCAGGTGCAGGGTGTGCGTGCACACCGCGTCGAGGAATTCACGGTCGTGCGACACCAGCAGCAGCGTGCCGGGGAACACCGCCAGCTCCTCCTGCAGCCACAGTGCGGCGTCCATATCGAGATGGTTGGTCGGCTCGTCGAGCAGCAGCAGATCGCAGCGCCGCATCAGTGCGCGGGCGATGTTGAGGCGCATGCGCCAACCACCGGAAAAACTCGCGACCGGGTTGGTCTGCGTGTTCGGCACGAAGCCCAGACCGTGCAGCAGCTGCGCGGCGCGCGCCTTGGCCGCGTAACCGTCGATGGTGGTCAGCCGCTCATGCAGCGCCACTAGGCGATTGATGTCGTCGTCCGTGGTCTCCGCTTCGAGACGCTGCTCGACCTGCGCCAGCTCCGCCTGCAGTTCGCGCAACTCGATGTCGCCGTCCAGCGCATAGTCGATCGCCGCCTGTTCGAGCGGCGGCGTGTCCTGCGACACGGCGGCGACGACGACGTTCTTCGACAGATCGACGTTGCCGCTCTCGGGGATCAGCTCGCGGCGGATGGCGGCGAACAGCGTCGACTTGCCGACACCGTTCTTGCCGACCACGCCGACCCGCTGGCCGGCATGAATGGTCGCGGAGACGTTTTCGAGCAGCGCCCGCGTACCGCGGCGCAGCGTGAGGTTCTGGAGGGAGAGCATGGGGCGCGCAGTTTACGCACATCGCGCCCGCTCCGAGCGGTGCCCGTGCGGCGCACCCCGGCGGCGGCCCGGATTCCGTCAAACCGGACCGGGCCGCCGCCGTCGATCAGCGCCGCGCGGTTACCAGACCGTCGGCTTCGGATTGCGGTCGTTGAAATCCATCTGGTGCCAGTACGGATAGGTCGGCGTGCGGCGGCTCGCCGCATCGAGCTTGGCGATCTGCTCGGCGCTCAGCGACCAGCCCAAGGCGCCGAGGTTTTGCCGCAGTTGTTCCTCGTTACGCGCGCCGACCACGATGTTATTCACGCTCGGCCGCTGCAGCAGCCAGTTCAGCGCGATCTGCGGAATCGTCTTGCCGGTTTCCTGGGCGACCTCATCCAGCGCATCGACCACCGTGTACAGGTACTCGTCGTCGACCGGCGGACCGCCGACCGCGCCGCCCTGCGCAATACGACCGGACTGGTTCTCGCCGCGACGGATCTTGCCGGTCAGGCGGCCCCAGCCGAGCGGACTCCAGACCATGGTGCCGACACCCTGATCGAGCGCCAGCGGCATCAGCTCCCACTCGTAGTCGCGGCCGATCAGCGAGTAATAGCCCTGGTAGCTGACGTAGCGCGCCAGACCGTAGCGCTCCGACGTCGCCAGCGACTTCATCAGATGCCAGCCGGAGAAATTCGAGCAGCCGATGTAACGGATCTTGCCGGCGGTGATCAGATCGTCGAGCGCGCGCAGCGTCTCCTCGACCGGCGTCAGCGCATCGAAGCCGTGCATGAAGTACAGGTCGATGTGATCGGTGCCGAGGCGGCGCAGGCTGTCCTCGCAGGCCTTGATCAGATGAAAGCGCGAGGTGCCCTTGTCGTTCGGCCCCTGGCCCATGGTGAAGGCCGCTTTGGTCGACACCAGCACGTCGTTACGACGGCCCTTTATCGCCTGCCCCAGCACCTCTTCGGACGCACCGCCCGAATACATGTTGGCCGTATCGAAGAAATTGAGGCCGGACTCCAGGCAGATATCGACCAGCCGCGTCGCCTCGGCGATATCGGTCGAGCCCCATTTCTTGAACATGTCGCCGACGCCGCCGAACGTACCGGTGCCGAGGCTCAGCACCGGCACCTTGAGGCCGGAGCGGCCGAGTTGTCTGTATTCCATCGCGTTTCCTTTCTGCATCGGGGGATGTGAGCGACCGCCTGTTAACGGTCGGTAACGTGGGCCGCATTGTACGCAAGCCTCGACACCGGATCGGCAGATCCGCGATGCATACAATGCAAGACTTTCATGACTCAAACGCACGAACCGTGTCGATGCGATCATGTGTCATGCCTGCCGCTCCGCTACCGCCGCGCGACGGCGTCGGCGCCAGCTCCGTGCAGCTGCCCGACGGTCCGTGGCCGCGCGTGCTCGACTTCCTCGTCGATCGCTTCGCCGCGATTGACGTCGCCACCTGGCGCGCGCGCATGGCGCGCGGCCTGGTCGTCGACGAGCACGGCGCGCCGATCGACGAACACACGCCGTACCGCGCCGGTGTCAGCGTGTCCTACTACCGCGAACTCCCGAGCGAAGCGGAAATCCCGTTCGTCGCGCAGATTCTGTATCGCGATGCGCACCTGCTGATCGCCGACAAACCGCACTTTCTGCCGGTCATTCCGGCCGGCCGCTATGTGCAGCAGAGCCTGCTGGTGCGCCTCAAGCGCGAGACCGGTCTCGCCGAACTGACGCCGCTGCACCGCATCGACCGCGGCACCGCCGGCCTCGTCGCGTTCTCGACGAACGCGCAGACGCGCGGCCGCTATCAAGCGCTGTTCGCGACCCGCGCAATCGACAAGCGCTACGACGCCATCGCACCGCAGGTCGACGGGCTGCGCTTTCCGTTTGCGCGACGCAGCCGCCTCGTCGCCGGCACGCCGTTCTTCCGCATGCAGGAAGCCGACGGAACCCCGAACAGCGAAACGATCTTCGAATCGGCCGAGCCGCACGGCGCGCTGGCCCGCTATCGCCTGCAACTGTTGAGCGGCAAGAAGCACCAGCTACGCGTGCACCTCGCCGCGATCGGCGCGCCGATCGAAAACGATCCGTTCTACCCGACGCTGCGCGACGCCGCCGACGAAGACGACTTCGACAAGCCCCTGAAGCTGCTCGCTCGCCGGCTCGCGTTCGTCGACCCACTGAACGGCGAAACTCGCGTGTTCACGAGCCAACGCGAGCTATAGACCTTCGCTATCCGAGCAGCGCCGGATTGCGCTGCCACACCGCATAGGTCAGCGCCACCGCGAACGACACCCAGGCGAAGTAGGGCAACAGCAGTACCGCCGCCAAGCGCTGCACGCGCCAGAAGCTGAAGATCGTCGCCGCAACCAGCGCCCACAACAGCAACACCTCGGCGAACGCCAAGCCGCCCTGCCGCCAGCGAAAGAAAAACCACGTCCACAAGACATTGGCGAGCAGTTGCAGCGCATAAAGCACCAGCGCCGGCCCGGTGTCGCGCCCGACGCGGCGGCGCCAGGCCCGCCACAGCGCCACGCCCATCATCACGTAGAGCAGTGTCCACACCGGCCCGAATACCGACCCCGGCGGCGCCCAGGGCGGTCGCGCCAGTTCGGCATAAAACGACCCCGCATTGATCGAACCCAGCGCACCGATGGCGGCGCCGACGAACACAATCAAAAGACAGCACAACAACGAAACCAGCGAGCGGAAACCCTTACGCATCGGTCAGCGAAAATCGGAGGAAGTTGGGGGTAACCGTTCAGAATACGACAATCCGATTGGCACTTCCTGCATCGATCCGCCGGTGGCTTCAGGCCCCCTTGCCGCCGCGCCCGATCCGCGCCGCGGGCTTGGCCGCGTTCAAGGCCGCAGCCGCCTGCACCAGATGCTTGAACGCGGCGGCATCGAACCTTGCCCCTTCGTACAGGTCGATCGCCCGTCGCGCATTGCCGTCCAGGCTGGCATTGAACAGCCCGGCCGGATCGGCCAGCGACGCGCCCTTGGCGAACGTCAGCTTAAGCTTGTCCCGGTAGGACTCGCCGGTGCAGATGATCCCGCCGTGCTCCCACACCGGCGTACCGCGCCACTTCCAGGTCTCGAACACCCCCGGCACCGCCTCGCGGATCAACGCACGCACCCTGGCCAGCATCGCCCCGCGCCAATCGCCGAGTTCGGCAATGCGCCGGTCGATCAACACCGACGCGGATTCCAAAGATTCGTTCGCGCTCATTCGTGCACTCCCAACGTGGTCACGATCAGAAAATCGGCGACCGGCTCCCCACCTCGTAGGGCGGGATTCATCCCGCCGGTCGCGTGGCAAATACGCGCGAAAGGCGGGGCAAGCCCCGCCCTACGAAGAAACCGTTCACTTCGGCAGGCCGTCGAAAACCGCGACATCGGTGAAGCCATCGTCCCACGCCGCACGGCTCGCCGCGAACAAGTGCGCGTCGGGTTTGAGATCGACATCGTCATCCAGACTGCCGGCCGGCACCACCAGCAGCTTGCCGTCCATTTGCACACTCGGCAGCGCCGATCCGCACACGCCGCAGAAACTGCGCGCGTGCCGCGTCGCCGACAGTGCGAAGTGCCGAAGCTGCTCCTCACCCGCCACCCACGTCAGACTCGCGGACTGCGAGAACAGATTCGCACCATGCGCCGATCCCGTGTCCTTGCGGCAACGGGAGCAATGACACAGAAAGAATCGCTCGAAGCGCCCCTGCACCTCATATCGCACAGCACCACAAAGACAGGCGCCACGGTAAATCGTCATCCGGTCTCCTCAGGCTCGCGGAGTCTGTAGGGCGGGGCTCGCCCCGCCTGTCGCGCCCGTCGATTTCAACTCCGAACCCGGCGCGATCAATCTCACCCTACACGTCTCAACACCCAAACTGTTCGCTCAACTGACCGCTTTCGGCAATCTCGACTGGACCTTTGAGCGCCAAGAATTTAACCGAATAGTTCCGTAGGGCGGGATTCATCCCGCCGCTCGCCGCGACGTGTTCGAACAGCCCTGGCCGGCGAGGCGTACATCGGCCCGCGACTCGTCCACCCAAAAGAAAACCCCGGCGGCGCGTTCATCACGCACCGCCGGGGTCGATGACCTCACGCTACTGTGCGCAGCTGGTCGAGCCGGGGTACGCAGCCTCGTCGGCTTTGACGACGTTCTGGATCCACTGCTGGATCAGTGCGTGGCCTTCCTCGTCGACGACGCTGCGCGCCAGCGGCGGCATGCGCGCGGCCGGGGTCGTGGCGCTGGCGCTGATGCGGAACTCCATGATGGAGTCGGCCGAGTCGCCCGGATGGATGTCGTAGGTGCGGCCGCCGTTGCCTTCTTCGCCGGTCGCGGTCGGGCGCTTGCAGACACCGTAGGTGGTGTCGACGGCGCGCAGCGAATCCAGATAGAAGCCGGTGCTCGCGGCGTAGCCGCTGACGTTGTGGCAATGCTGGCAGTTGGCCTCCAGCCACGAACGCGCACGCGCTTCGACGTCCTGCGCGCTACCGGCGGCAAAGCCGCTGTCGCCCGGCTTGTTGAACGTCGGCACGCGCTCGATCTTGGCCGCGATCTGCGTGCTCGGATCAACGCCGAGATCGGACGGGCAACCCATCATCAAGCCGTGCGTGCACCAATAGGCAATCTGGTTGACGCCGGCCACCGCATGCTGGCTCTGCTCGGTGATCCGCGTCGACTCGGTGTGGTAAGCCTTGTTCATGTTGCGGATGCGCGGGCCGATCGGCGCCGCGCCGGCTTCCTGGTCGGCGCGCGAATGGCAGGTCAGACACTGGTTGGCGTTCGGCACCAGGTAAGCGTCGGTCGAGCCGGTGTGGACGATGCCGGAATCGACGTCCGTCGTTTGCCAGTGCACCGGCGTAGTGCCGCCGGACAGCGCCAGCTTGGCGACCTGCTTGCCGTTCTCGGTGGTCCACATATAGGCCGCACCGTCCCAGCGCGCCACGCCTTTGCTGTTGACGCGCTTGATCAGCAGGCGCGTCTCGACCGGCGTTTCGGTGTCGTTGCCTTCATCGCGGAACGAGAACGTCTTGGCGATGATCGTGCCGCTCGGGAACACGATGACGGCATTGGTGCCATCGGTCTTGGCATCGCGGTAGACGGCCTGGGTGCCGGTCGGCAGATAGACGACACGGTATTTGACGGCGTAGTCGGAGAACAGTTTGGTGTTCAGCGAATACGGCGTGCCGGTGCCGTTCGGTGCGCTGGTCGGATCTTCCGGATCGCGGAACAGGTGGTACTGATCCAGCGTCGGGCAGTTGACCTTGGCCGCGGCGTAGTTGACCTCGCCGTCCTTGACGCTGGCCTCGCACAGTTGCGCCACCTGCTCTTCGGTCGGCGCCGGATCGTAGTCGCCACTGCGCTCGAACGGCGGAATCGTCACTTCAGGCAAACGGTCGAGGTTCTTGCCGTATTGCGCCTCGCACTTGTGCGACGAGATGTCGAAGCTCGACGGGAACTGCGCGATCGCCGCCGGATCGAGCTTGCTGGAAATGATCAGCTCCAGACCCTTGGTGCCGTGGAAGTTGGCGTAGGTGATGCTGTCGGTGCTGAAGGTGTTGTCGTCGTCGATGCACGAATACCAGTCCGGCATGATGCGGTCGTGCGGTTCGGCGCTGGCGAACTTGTACTGGTTGTAATGGCAGCCCGGGTCCGGCACCTCGTTGGTGAGGATGGGCTTGCCGCGCTCGTCGTGCGGCACGTCCTCGCCGTTGGCGTCCTTCGGATACGCGCAGTCGGCATCGTAGGTGTCGAGCAGGCCATCCCAGAGAATGTGCGCGCCGCGGATATTGAGCAGCGCGGTCGGGCTGACCTGCAACAGCGGCGCCGGACACTTCAGCAGGTTCTGCGGCAGCAGACAGCCGGCCTGGTTCTTGAGGCCGACGATGGCCGGCAGCAGCTTGGCCACGTCTTCGCTGGCAATGTTCTGCAGCGTCGGCAACGGCAGCTGGTTGCCGTTGTTCTTGAAGGTATTGCGGAAGATGTGCAGGCCTTCGGTGTACCAGTCGATGCGGTGCTCGCTGGGCCGGCCGGCGCCCTGCGGGAAGATCTCGTAGCTGGTGTGAATGATGCCGGCGGTGTTGTTGTCTTCGAAGGTGTTGTCGTAGATGTCGATGCGATCGTAGGCCAGCGTGATCATGCCGCTGCCAGACGGCACATTGCCGACGATGCCGCCGGACGTGAAGTTGTAGGTGTTGTTCATGCGCGCGGTGTTGCCGTGCATGACCGAGCGATCGCCGTACTGACGCAGATTGTCGAGGTCGTAGATCAGAAAACCGCCGGTATTGCACTCAGCGATGTTGGAGTCGTACTCGCCGCCGCGCACATTCTCGATCTCGAAGCCGAACACGTTGTACAGCGCGTGGCTGTTGCGGATGATCGCGGTGTTGGTCTGGCCGACGTAGATGCCGGCGTCCGACGCGCCGATCGACACCGAATCCTCGATCAGGATGTTCTCCGACGACACCGGATAGATGCCGTAGCGACCCGACAGTTTGCTGACCGTGTAGTCCGGCGAACTGGTGTCGCCCAGGATGTTCTGCGGATCGTCCGGATCCTGCGTGGCCGGATCGGTGCACGCCACATTGAGCACCGCCGCGTTGTTGGCGAAGGCATTGTCGGCGGTGATCGGCGTCGCGCTTTCGCGGCCGCCGCCCGACGACCACATGGTGCGCACGCGCTGGATGGTGCCGTGATCGACACCGCGGAATTCGATGCCGTTGCCGCCGGTGTCGAGCACCGTCAGATCCTGCACCGTCACGCCGTGCACGCTGACCGCGAGAATGCCTTCCGGCGCGTTGTTGTTCTTGAACGACAACACCGTCTTGTCGCGGCCACAGCCACGAATCAGCACGTCTTCGGTATTGGTCAGCTGCAGCGACGAATTCAGCTCGAAATAGCCACAGCCGAACTCGATGACATCGCCCGGCGCGGCCTGCACCATCGCCGCGACCATTTCGCTGGTCGCGTCCGGGCCGGCCGCGATCTGAAACACGCGTCCATCGCCGGTGCTGCCGCCGCCGTCACTGCCGCCATCGCCGCTGCCCCCGCCGCCGGTTGCCGGCGTGGTCGCCTTGCTGCTCGAATTGCACGCGGACAGCCCCAAAGCCGCCGCGCACAGCACGACGGATCCCAAACGCATCCATGACCCCATGATCCCCATCTCCCCGGGCGCATCCGCCGTGCGGCGCCGCGCCTGATATGTGTCCCCACGGTCGAGTATATCGGTGCATCGCGGCGCTGGCGGCCGGTCGGCGACGGGTAAATTCTGCCCATGCGCGGATGCTGCGCATCGCTCACCTGAATGGACTAAGACGAAGACGCGAACGCGAGTGACCATGTGTTCCGCGTCGTGGCCGTCTGGCCCGCGCGCAGGCCAAACGTCCGCACGGAGCCGTTGCAATGGGTGACAACATCAATCTGAAGATCTTGCTCGAATCACAGGGCCTGGAACGCTGCCCGTTCCCGATCCCGACCGGCTGGTACTTCGTCGACTATTCCGACACGCTCAAGCCCACCGAGATGCGCAACATCACGCTGTTCGGTCAGGAATGGGTGCTGTTCCGCACCGAATCCGGCAAACCCGGCATGTCGGACCCTTACTGCCCGCACCTCGGCGCGCACATGGGCCACGGCGGCAAGGTCTGCGGCGAGCATCTGCGCTGCCCCTTCCACCACTGGGAATACGACACGTCCGGCTGGTGCAAGAACATTCCGTACGGAAAAGTCACGCCGCCGATCGTCAAGAAGCAGGCCATCCTGCGCACGCTGCCGATGGTCGAGAAGTACGGAATGATGTGGGCGTGGTATCACCCGCTGTGCGCCGAACCGACCTTCGAGCTGCCGTACATCCCGGAGATCGAGGACGCCACCGGCTACACCGGCTCGCGCCGCGGCTCGTGGACCGCCGACACCTGCATCCAGGAAATCGCCGAGAACGGCGTCGACGTCGCGCACCTCAAGTTCCTGCACGGCGCGCCGGGCATCCCGCCGGTCAGCGCCACCTACGAAGGCCCGATCATGAAGCTCGACATCGGTCAGGGCTACATCGTCGGCACCGCCTACGGTCCGGGCCTTAACGTGATGCGCTTCAACCAGCACGGCATCACCGCGACGATGATTTCGTACACGCAGCCAATCACCGCCGAGAAGAGCACGATGAACATGAGCTTCCGGCACGTCGACTACGCCGAAGGCACGCCCGAGCTGCACGCGTCGAAGAAAGTCATCGACCACATGATCGGCGCCGCCGAGGGCGAGGAAAGCGCCGGCTTCGAGAGCGTCGACTTCATCGTCTGGAACAACAAGAAGTACCGCCCCAACCCGCTGCTCTGCGACGGCGACGGCCCGGTGCTGCAGTTCCGCAAGTGGTTCAAGCAGTTCTACAGCGGCGCCGACGCGGAAACACTCGCTAAGATTTAGCACTTCCGGGCAACCATCATCGATGCCCCGGTCGCACGACCGGGGCATTTTTTTCGGAGACGCTTATGACCGCGGTACGAGTCAAAGATCGCGACGGCAGCGAACAGACGCTGGACGCCGCAGAAACCACGCCCCTGATGGAAACGCTGCGCGACGACGGCTACGGCATCGAAGGCACCTGCGGCGGCGCCATGTCCTGCGGCACCTGCCACGTCTACGTCAGCGAGGCCTGGGCAGCCAAGCTGCCGCCGCCGAGCGAGGACGAAAAGGCCATGCTCGAAGCGATCAGCGACTTCGCCGAAGTGCGCCCGACCTCGCGCCTGTCCTGCCAGATCCTGCCCGACATCATCTACGACGGCCTCGAAGTGGAGATCGCGCCGCAGGCGTGATCGCGGCGGCGACGCTCCCATGTCGTCGCACAGCGAAAGACCTCGGCGCGAGCCGCAGCGCCCACCTCCCCCAGCCCCTCCCCCCGCGAGCGGGCGGAGGGGAGCTGAAGCGGCGCAGGGCACAGGGCATCCCGTACGCCTCGACGCGCACATCCCTGAGCCCTGTCCGCCGGCAGAGCGCAGGGGAGACGAAGCAGTGCGCACCGTGAGTTCAGGTCACCGCCCGAACGCGTCGACGCCGACGCCTTGAGCCCTCTCCGCCAGCGGGGCGGAGAGGCTTGGGTGAGGTGGGGTGCTCGCAATCCACGCAAGCCCGGAAGCGGTGGCGCACCATTCCACCAGCGCTGCCGATTGCAACGCGGCGCGGACTCAGCTCCAATACGCGCCGCCGATGTCCGTCTCCCCCGACGCTGTGGTTCCCGCCGATCTGGTCGCCGCGCTGCGACGGGATGGTCACGTCTTCGTTCACGCCGCCGAACTGCAGCCACGCCTGGCCAGCGATGTCGGCCTGAGCGACTGGCCGCAGGTCGCGCAAAGCTGGGACGACATGCCGCTCGACGCCTACATGGCCGACGGCGGCCGCTACCGGCGGCGGCGCTACGGCGTGTTCAGCGCCGGCCGCGACGGGGCCATCGCCCGCGAATCACACCAGCCGCACTGGCAAAGCACCGACTACAACCGCCTGAACGGCGGCATCGCCCGCTGGTTCGAGCCGATCGCCGACGACATCGGCGCCAGTGCCAGCATCCAGGCCGTCCTGCAGTGCTGTCGCGGCGCGTTCAACGCGCTGGCGCCGGACACGCCGCACTGGCACATCGAGATGCACCAGTTCCGCATCGAAGCCGCCCTCGACGAAGCCGGCCAGCCAACGCCCGAAGGCATACACCGCGACGGCGTCGACTACGTCATGGTGCTGCTGGTGCGGCGCGAAAACATCGCCTGCGGCACCACCACCATTCACGCGCCGGACGGCGCCTTGCTCGGCAGCTTCACGCTGACCGACACCTTCGACGCGACCTTGCTCGACGACCACCGCGTGTTCCACGGCGTGACGCCGGTCGTGCCGATCGACGCCCGCGCGCCGGCATTTCGCGACGTGCTGGTCGTCACCTTCCGTGGCGCCGACGCCCCTACAGATCCCCTTCCTTGACGTCGCGTACGCCGGGGTGGCGCACCAGCGCCGCCAGAATCTGCGCGTAGTCCACCTCGTTGAGGCGTCCGAGCACGATGGTGACCTGATCGTCGCCGCTCGACTCCGGGCTCTGGCGCACCACGAACTGCTTGATCCGCGCCGTGTGCTGGCCGAGGAGTCCGCGCAGATCGTCGTAGCTCAGCGCATCGTGCGCTACGTGCAGACGCAGCTGGTGGTGGCGCTGCGGCTGGAAGATGCGCCTCTCCAGCGGCTTGAGCACCGCCAGGATGAACAGCACGATCAGCGTCGCCGCCGCCGCCTCGACGTACATACCGGCACCGGCCGCCAGGCCCAAGGCCGCGGTCGCCCACAGGCTGGCCGCCGTCGTCAGACCGCGGATCACCTCGCCGCGCAGCAGAATCGAACCGGCGCCAAGAAAGCCGATGCCCGACACCACCAGCGACGCCATGCGCGACGGGTCGTAGGACACGTGATCGGCATTGCGCACTTCCTCGAAGCCGTGCGCGGACACGATCATGATCAGCGCCGAGCCGACGCAGACCAGCATGTGCGTGCGCAACCCGGCCGCCCACGACAAGCGCTCGCGCTCGAAGCCGATCAGGCTGCCGAGCAGCGCCGCCAGCAACAGACGCAACACCAGCTCCATCTCGAAACTCATCGCCGCTCCTCACGCGCCGGCCCCGGCCCCGCCATTCGGACGAGGTCGCATCGGGGCGATGCCGTCAGCGTATCGCGATCCGGGCGCCGGCCCAATCGACGAGCACGCCATGACCGCCAACGATGCCGCGCGCGCGTTCACGCCTTTGCAGATCGGGCCGCTGACGCTGCGCAACCGCTTCATCAAATCTGCCACCAACGAAGGCATGGCCAAGGGCGGCGTGCCGTCGAAGATGCTGGTCGAGCACCACCGTCGCATCGCCGCCGGCGGCGTCGGCATGACCACCGTCGCCTACTGCGCCGTCAGCCCCGACGGCCGCACCTTCGTCGATCAGGTGTCGCTGAACCGCGAAAGCCTGCCGCACCTGCGCGCGCTGACCGACGCCGTGCATCGCGAAGGCGCAGCGATCTGCGCGCAGATCACCCACGGCGGCGCGTTCACCTTCCTGCCGGAACTGTCGACGAAATATCCGAAGTCCGCGTCCGGCGGCTTCAACGCCGCCGGCGTGCTCAGCGGCCGCCTGTTCCGCACGGCGATGACGCGCGACGACATGCAGCGCGTGATCGGCGAGTTCGTCGCCGGCGCCCAGCTTGCGCGTGAAGCCGGCTTCGACGCCGTCGAAATCCACATGGGCCACGGCTATCTGCTCAGCCAGTTCCTCTCGCCGATCTACAACAAGCGCCGCGACGGCTACGGCGGCCATGCCGAACAGCGCGCCCGCTTCCCGGCCGAAGTGCTGCGCGCGGTGCTCGACGCGGTCGGCAACGACCTCGCCGTGACCTGCAAGATCTGCGTCACCGAAGGCGTGAAGAAGGGCGCCAATGCCGCCGACGCCGCGGCCGTCGCGCGCGTGCTCGAACGCAGCGGCGCGCACCTGCTGGTGCTCAGCGGCGGCATGAACGTCGAAGCACCGTGGGCCATCTTCGGCAGCCCGATGCCGGCTGAAGCGGTATCGAGCATCCAGAACACCACCGTGCGCATCGCCACCAGGCTGATGCGCGTGTTCGAACCGAAGATCGCATTCCACGAACTGTATTTCCGCGAGCACTCGCAAAAAGTCCGCGCCGCCGTGCGCATGCCGCTCGCCTACCTGGGCGGCGCAAAATCCATGGCCGGCGTCGCCACCGTGATGAACGACGGCTTCGACGCCGTCGTCATGGGCCGCGCGCTGATCCACGACGCCGAACTCGTCAACAAATTCCGCGACGGCCGCGCCACCGAATCCGGCTGCACCGCCTGCAACCGCTGCGTGGTGATGATGTACACCGACGGCGGCACCAGCTGCGTGCTGTTCCCGCCCAACGATGCCGAGCTGAACCGCACGCCGGCCGCGGCCTGAGGCGCGCGCGGCCAGGAGCGCCGCACCAGCCGGGTGTGTCTCGATACGGCCCTGCGGGCCACTCGACATGAACGGGTCGGTGGAACATCGGGCCTCTGATCGCTCGCAACCCCGCAGGAGCTGCGCGTCGCGGCTTGCGCCGCTCCTGCAAAAAGAGGCCGGCATGGCGTCGATGTGGGAAATGTCCGAACGCGACGCATCGCCCCGACATCAACAGACGACCACCCCGAGGCTCGTTCACGCACTCCCTGTAGGAGCGGCGCAAGCCGCGACACCCCACAGCCCCAATAGAACCGCTCATGTCGAGCAGGCCCATGGGGCCGTATCGAGACACGCGGGGCTCGCACGGCGTGAGCCGCAAGCGACGTGTGCTCGATCAGACAGGAGGCCGCAGCTCGCGCCGCACCTGCAAAAGCACCAAAACGCCGCCGCTCAGTGCGCCTCGTGCTCGTCCCTCACCCCGCCGTACATCAGCCGATCCGTCCAGGCGATGCCGATGGCGGAGAGAATGAACACGCAGTGGATGATGGTCTGCCACATCACGCCGGTGGTCGTGGAATTGGTGCAGGACACACCCGCCTCGACGCTGCCGCACAACGGCAGGCCCAGCGCGCCGGCTTCGATGAAGGTCTTCAGCAGGTGGATGGACGAGATACCGATGATCGCCATCGCCAGCTTCACCTTCAGCACCGAGGCGTTGACGTGGTTGAGCCATTCCGGCTGGTCCGGATGCCCTTCGAGGCGCAGACGCGAAACGAAGGTTTCGTAACCGCCGACGATCACCATCACCAGCAGGTTGGAAATCATCACCACGTCGATCAGCCCGAGGACGATCAGCATCACCTCTTGCTCGCGCAACTCGAAAGCGCCATGGATCAGATGCCACAGCTCCTTGACGAAGAGGATGACGTAGACACCCTGGGCGACGATCAGGCCGAGGTACAGCGGCAGCTGCAGCCAACGTGACGAGAAGATCAGTGACGGCAGCGGGTTCAGCGGTTTGGTGCTCACGACAACGATTCATCGACGAAGAGGGGCATCGATTCTAGGGGCGGGCACGGCCGATCGCGCCGTCGGACAGCTGCTGGCATCAAGCTTCCGCAGAGACGGCAGCCGCCATCGCACCAAGCAGATGTCGGAGGCCTGACGCCTTCGTCAGGAACTGCGGAACTGAGCATGTCCGGCATGACTGCACCGGCTGGCGCAAGCAGCTAATGCGTAAGTCCGTCTGGCTGCGTCAACAGGTCGAATTGGCGCAATTTTCGGTAAAGCGTCGCTCGCGCGATGCCGAGGCTGCGCGCTGCGGCCGAAACGTTGCCGCCATGCTGTCGCATCGCCGCTCGTACGGCTTCGACTTCGGCACGCTCCAACAGCCCCATCCCCACCTGCGCAGCACCACATTGTCCGATCTCGACCGGCAAGTGCGGCAGATCGATTTCGCCGTTCTCGGCCAGCGCCACGCCGAGCCGCAGTGCCTGCTGCAACTCACGGATGTTGCCGGGCCACGGGTAGCGCAGGAGTGCGCTTCGCGCCGCCGCGCTCAAGCGCGGAGCGGCGAGCGCGCCGCTTTCGTCGGTCAACAGCTGACCGATCAGCTCGTCGATGTCCTTACGCTCACGCAGCGGCGGCAAGATCACGCGCAGACCGTTGATCCGATAATAGAGGTCACTGCGGAATTGCTGGCGTGCCACCATCGCCACGAGGTCGCTGTGCGTGGCACAGATCAGGGAGAAGTCGAGCTTCACCAGGCTTCCGCCGCCGAGCCGCGTCAGTTCATGCTCCTGCAGGACGCGCAACAGCCGTGTCTGCAACTCCAGCGGCATATCGCCGATCTCGTCGAGGAACAACGTCCCGCCGTTGGCCTGCTCGAACTTCCCGACCATCCCGCCACGCCGGGCGCCGGTGAACGCACCGGCTTCGTAACCGAACAGTTCCGACTCGATCAGGCTCGCCGGCATCGCCGAACAGTTGATCGCGATGAACGGCCCGTCGCGGCGCGGACCGTTCTCGTGCAGGCGTCGCGCCAGAACTTCCTTGCCGGTGCCGGTTTCGCCACCGATCAGGACCGGCACGTCGCGATCGAACGCCCGCTGTGCAATGTCGGCACTGCTGGCCCGAGACGGCAGCCTGTCAGTGGACGCCGCCGCACGCGCAGCCGCCGGAACCCCTGCAGCCGGGCGAAGCGCGTCGACGTCGAAGCGCGCATGGACACGCACACCACCAGCCGTTTCGAGCAACACGGCCGTGTTGCCGTTACGACGCAGAGTATCCATGAGTCCCGCAAATGGGCGGCCGAACAAACTGTCGAAATCCATACGCCGACCGACATCGAATTCGAGCAGCTGCCGCGCGAAGGGATTGGCGCCGAGCAGCTCGCCGTCAGCAGAAAAAGCAAGAATGCCGCGCATCTGCGACGCTGCCAGCTCGGGGACGTAATGCACGGCGATGCGCAACGCACCGGGCAATGCGGCGACCATGCCGTTCTCGATCGAGCGAACGGCAAGCGCCAACGGTTCAAGAATGCCGCTGCGGCGTCCGTCGTGGTGTCGCGACGCATCGAGTGCGCCAACCACGGCGCCGGCCGGATCGAGGATCGGCACCGCCACGCACGAATAGCGGCGCGCCTCATCGAGAAAGTGCTCGGGGCCACTGATGACCACGGGGCGCGCCTCGATCAGCGCACAGCTCGGCCCGGTGGTTCCCGCAATGTCCTCGCTCAGGTCGACACCGGTACGTAGCGCCGGGCCGATGTCGCGGCAGGTGGGACGCTCCGCGCCCAATGAGCGCACCACCATCCCCTGCGCGTTGACGCAGGCGACAATCCAGTCGGCCTGACCGAGCGCAGCGTACAGACGCTGCAACTCCGGCTCGACGTGCGCGATCAACGCGCGGTTGGCATCTGCCACGCGGCGCTGATCGCTGTATGAGACATGGTTGAAGAGCACTTTATCGCTCGCCGCGAGGCCACGCCGACGTGATCGTTCCCACGAACGCACGACGACCGCGTCAATCAACCGGTCCGGCACTTCGCAGCCGCCGAGGAACAGCTGACGCGCCCGCACGATGTGGCGATCGAATTCGGAATCGATCAACGACATGAGTTCTCCTCCCGATTGACTCGTTATGAGCCGGCGACTGCGCCGAGCTGTCTCGAAACGATACAGCCAGCCCTGTTCAGGGATCTGCAATCCAGCTTTAACTCCATGATGGAGCTATTGATTTCGCTGTCTTCTGCCTTTTTTTGAGCATGGCACAGAGCCTGCCTCATCTCAAACGGCGGCACCGATAAAACAGGCCGCTAGCGCACGGATGCCCGCGAAGCACCCGGCACCGATAACGAATGGAGGATTACATGACGATGCAAAAATCGTCGTCCGCGCGGTGCGGACGAGCGGCGCTGACCGCGGCACTTTTCTGTCTCGGCGGACTGCTGACGCCCGATGCATGGGCGGTCGACGTCGACGCCGGCGACTACACCGCGCTGCCCGGCGGCACCAACCTTGGCCTGCTGTACTACCAGTACGCGACACGCGACAAGCTGTACGCCGATGGCGACAAACAGCCGATTGATCCGAAGCTCGACTCGAACATCGGCATCGCCCGCTACGTGCATTTCGTAAACGTCGGCGGCTACATCATCGATCCGCAGTTTCTGTTGCCGTTCGGCAAGCTCAAGGCCGAGGACGATATCTCGTCGCTGGGCGATGCCAGCGGCGTCGGTGACCTGATCCTTGCGGCGACGGTCTGGCTCGTGAACCAGCCCAAGACCAACACGTATTTCGGCATCACACCGTTTCTCTACGTACCGACCGGCAACTACGACAAGGACGATTCACTCAACATCGGCGAGAACCGCTGGAAATTCGCACTGCAGGCGGGATACATCACCGGACTCACCGACAAACTGGCGCTCGACCTGGCCGGAGACGTCACGCTCTACGGCAAGAACGACAAGTACGGGTCGAGCGAGGCGACGCTCAAGCAGGATGCCAGCGTGCAGTTGCAGGGTTTCCTGCGCTATCAGCTCCTGCAGAACTGGGACCTGCGCGGCGGCCTGTCGTACACCTTCGGCGGCGAAACGAAGATCGACGGCGTGAGCCAGGACGACAGGACGAAAACGCTGAAGATGCAGGTCGGCACCGCCTGGTTCCTGCTGCCGACGCTACAGCTGATGGCCAATTACGGTCGTGACCTGGACGTCGAGAACGGGTTCAAGGAAGCCAATCGCGTCAACCTGCGCGTATTGACCGTGTTCTGATGTTCCCGACACAACAAGCAATCGAGAGAGGAGAGACCATGAAACCCATCCATCGCAGCGCGTGCTGCGCGCTCGTGGCCGCAGCGTTGCTGACAAGTGCCGCGGCGCGTGCTGCCACGGCGGCCGTCGAGGTCGATCAGGCCTTCGTGATCGCCAACGCAAGCACCGGCAAGAACTGGCCGGCCAACGGCTTCGACTACGGCGGCACCCGCTTCAGTCCGCTCGAACAGATCAACACCGACAACGTAAAACAGCTTGGTCCGGCCTGGACATACGACCTGCAGTCCGAGCGCGGCATCGAGGCGACGCCGATCGTCGTCGACGGCGTGATGTATGTCACCGCGTCATGGAGCGTCGTTCATGCGCTGGACGCGCGCACCGGCAAGAAGCTGTGGAGCTACGATCCGCACGTGCCGCGCCGAATGGCGTACAAGGCCTGCTGCGATGTGGTCAATCGCGGCGTCGCTGTCTACAAGGGCAAGGTCTACGTCGGTTCGCTCGACGGCCGCCTGATTGCGCTCGACGCCGGCACCGGCAAGAAAGTCTGGGAACAGGACACCGTCTCCGACCACTCGCGCTCCTACACGATCACCGGCGCGCCACGGGTCGTGAAGGGCAAGGTCATCATCGGCAACGGCGGCGCCGAGTTCGGCGTACGCGGTTACGTCACCGCCTACGATGCCGAAACCGGCAAACAGGCCTGGCGCTGGTTCGTCGTCCCCGGAGATCCATCGAAGCCGTACGAGGACGAGTCGATGGCGAAAGCCGCGAAGACCTGGGACCCGGCCGGCAAGTACTGGGAGGCCGGCGGCGGCGGCACCGTCTGGAACTCGATGGTCTACGACCCCGAGCTCAACCTGCTTTACATCGGCACCGGCAACGCCTCGCCGTGGTCACAGCACCAACGCAGCCCGGCCGGCGGCGACAATCTCTATGTCGCTTCGATCGTCGCGCTCAACCCCGATACCGGCAAGTACGTCTGGCACTACCAGGAAACGCCGGGAGACAGCTGGGACTACACGTCGGTCCAGGACCTGATACTGGCCGACCTCAAGCTCGACGGAAAAACGCGCAAGGTCATCCTCCACGCTCCCAAAAACGGCTTCTTCTTCGTCATCGACCGCACCAACGGCCGGTTCATCTCGGCAAAGAACTTCGTCGACGTGAACTGGGCGACCGGCTACGACAAGAACGGGCGTCCGATCGAAGTGGCCAACGTGCGCTCGCCCGACAAGCCGTTCGACATCATTCCGGGCCCGTTCGGCGGCCACAACTGGCACTCGATGTCATACAGCCCGCTGACCGGCCTCGCCTACTTCCCGGCGCAGAACGTGCCGCTGAATCTCGCCAATGACAAGCGCTGGTCCGGCCAAGGCAGCAACAAGCCGGGCCAACCGATGAGCGGCATCGGCTGGAACACGGCGATGCTGATCAATTCGCAGACGCCGAAGAGCAAACCGTTCGGCCGCTTGATCGCCTGGGACCCGGTCAACCAGCGTGAAGCCTGGCGTCACGAATATGTCTCGCCGTGGAATGGCGGCACGCTGGCAACCGCCGGCAACCTGGTCTTCGAAGGCACCGCGGATGCACGCATCATCGCCTTCAACGCGCGCACCGGCCAGCAACTTTGGGATTCGCCGACCGGCACCGGCGTCATCGCCGCACCGATCAGCTACGAAATCGACGGCAAGCAATACATCTCGGTCGCGGCCGGCTGGGGCGGCGTCTATGGCGAATCGCAGCGCGCCAGCGAAGGCAATACGCCCGGCACCGTCTACACCTTCGTGCTGGGCGGCAAGGCGCCGCTACCGAAGTTCACCGAGTATCAGCGTGGTGCGCTGCTGTCCGGCGTCAAATACGACCCGAAGGACGTCGAAGCCGGCACGGCGCTGTACGTCAGCAATTGTGTGTTCTGTCACGGCGTTCCCGGCGTCGACAAGGGCGGCAACCTGCCGAATCTCGGCTATGTCGACAAAACCTTCATCGAACACCTCGATCAGTTCGTGTTCAACGGTCCGTTCGTCAGCAAGGGCATGCCGGATTTCACCGGCAAGCTGACACCGGACGACGTCGAGAAGATCAAGGCCTTCATTCAAGGCACCGCCGACGCGGTCCGCCCCTCGACGCCTTGAGTGCGTAACCGGCCACGGCCGGCTCTCCCCTGGGCCCCTCGATTCCACGACGAGGGGCCCCTTCTTTTGCCACTGCGCGCACGTACGCAGGAGTCCTGACCCATGAACATGATGTCCGATGTCTCCGCCCTGCTCAGCGAGGGCACCCGCAACTTCCTCTCGATTCGCAATCACCGCATGCTGATCGATGGCCGCTGGACCGACGCACGCGACGGTGCACGATTCGACGTCGTCAACCCGGCCGACGAGACCGTCATCGCGACCGCTCCGGCCGCTGGCCCCGGCGATGTCGATCTCGCCGTGCAGGCGGCGCGTACCGCGTTCGAAAAAGGCCCGTGGTCGCGGCTGCGCCCCGCGCAGCGTCAGCAGCTGTTGCTGAAACTCGCCGGGCTGATCGAGCGCGATGCCCAGGTGATCGCCGAGATCGAATCGCTCGACAACGGCAAATCGGCGGCGGTCGCGCGCGCCGTCGACATCGCACTGACCGTCGAGTTCTTCCGCTACATGGCGGGTTTCGCAACCAAGATTCACGGCGAAACCATCGACGTGTCGGTACCGTTCGCGCCACCCGACGCCGAGTTCTTCGCATATACGCGTCGCGAGCCGGTCGGCGTGGTCGCCGCCGTCGTACCGTGGAACTTCCCGCTCCTGGTCGCCACCTGGAAGCTCGCGCCGGCGCTGGCCGCCGGCTGCACGGTCGTGCTCAAACCGGCCGAGCAGACGCCGCTGTCGGCGCTGTATCTGGGGCGCCTCATCGAAGAGGCGGGACTGCCGCCGGGCGTCGTCAACATCATCACCGGCGACGGCCTCGGCGCCGGCGCGCCACTGGTCGCTCACAGCGGCATCAACAAGATCAGCTTCACCGGCTCGACCGAGGTCGGCAAGCTGATCGGCAAGGCGGCGATGGACAACATGAGCCGCGTGACGCTCGAACTCGGCGGCAAGTCGCCGATGATCGTTCTCGACGACTGCGATCCGGAGACCGCCGCGCAGGGCGCCGCCAACGCCATCTTCTTCAACCATGGACAGGTCTGCTGCGCCGGTTCGCGCCTGTATGTGCCGAAGAAGATGTTCGAGCGCGTCACCGAAGCACTCGCCGGACATGCTGACGCACTGCCGATGGGTCACGGCCTCGATCCACAGACGCAGCTCGGCCCGCTGGTCTCGCAGGAACAGCTCGATCGCGTCTGCCGCTACATCGAGCTCGGCCGCCAGCAGGGCGCCCGCCTGCTCAGCGGCGGCGGTCGCGCCGACCGCGGCGGCTATTTCGTCAAACCGACGGTCTTCACCAGCGAAGACGAGTCGCTGCGCGTGGTGCGTGAGGAGATCTTCGGGCCGGTCGTCGTCGCGATGCCATACGACGATCTCGACGAAGTCGCCGCGCGGGCCAATGACACACCGTACGGCCTCGGCGCCAGCATCTGGTCGAAAGACCTGTCGCGCGTACAGCGGCTGGTCCCGAAGATCAAGGCCGGCACGGTCTGGGTCAACTGCCACAGCATGCTCGACTGTGCGGTGCCGTTCGGTGGCTACAAGCTGTCGGGCTTCGGCCGCGACATGGGACGCACCTCGCTCGACGCCTACCTCGAAACCAAATCGGTGTTCATGGCGATATGACGACAGCCGATCCTCATCCGCAAGCGAACAGCGGGGCCAGCAGCGTCGTGGGCCGCCGCGATGTGCCGCTGCTCGACATGACGATCGGCGCGGCACTCGATGCCGCCGTCGCCCGTCATGGCTCGCGCGACGCACTCATCGTCCGCCACCAGCAGATCCGCTGGAGCTGGACGGAATTGCGTGAGCAGGTCGACAGGGTCGCCGCACAGCTGCTGGCGCTGGGGCTGACGCCGGGAGACCGCGTCGGCATCTGGTCGCCGAACAGCGTCGAGTGGGTCCTCGCACAGTTCGCGACCGCACGCGCCGGCCTGATTCTCGTCAGCCTCAACCCGGCCTATCGTCTGCACGAGATCGAGTATGCGCTGAACAAGGTCGGCTGCCGCGCACTGATCCTGGCCCACGCGTTCAAGTCCAGCGACTACACCGGGATGATGGCCACGCTGGCACCGGAGCTGAAGCGTTGCGCGCCGGGTGCCCTTCAGGCGGCACGGCTGCCGGCGCTGCGCGCCGTGATCTGCACCGGCCAGCCGCCTCCGCCACCCGGCGTGATCGCGTTCCACGAACTGCAGCTCGCACCCGACGATGCAGCCCGCCGCCGGCTCGCCGAAGCCTCGGCCGCCGTCGAGCCGCGCGACGCCATCAACATCCAGTTCACGTCCGGCACGACCGGGTCGCCGAAAGGCGCGACACTCAGCCATCGCAATATCCTCAACAACGGCTATTTCGTCGCGCGGGCCATGCGTTTCTCCGAGCGCGACCGCCTTTGCATTCCGGTCCCGCTCTATCACTGCTTCGGCATGGTGATGGGCAATCTGGCCTGCATGACGCACGGGGCCTGCATGGTATTTCCATCCGAAGGCTTCGATCCGTTGGCAACACTGCAGACCGTGCAGGACGAGCGTTGCACCGCACTGCATGGCGTCCCGACGATGTTCATCGCCGAGCTCGACCATCCACGCTTCGCGGAATTCGATCTGTCGAGCCTGCGCACCGGCATCATGGCCGGCGCACCGTGCCCGATCGAAGTGATGAGCAAGGTGATCGAGCAGATGCACCTGCCCGAAATCACCATCGCCTACGGCATGACGGAAACTTCACCGGTCAGCTTCCAGGGCGCCGTCGACGATCCGATCGAGCGCCGGGTATCGACCGTCGGCCGCATCCAGCCGCACCTCGAAGCGAAAGTCGTCGACAGTGGCGCCACCGTTCCGCGTGGCAAAAAGGGCGAACTGCTGGTCCGCGGCTATTCGGTGATGCGCGGCTACTGGGACGACGAAGCGCGCACGCACGAAGCGATCGACGACGACGGCTGGATGCATACCGGCGATCTCGCCGTCATCGACGACGACGGCTACTGCAGCATCGTCGGCCGCGCCAAGGACATGGTGATTCGCGGCGGCGAGAACATCTATCCACGCGAGATCGAGGAATTCCTCTACGGGCATCCAGCGATCCGTGACGTGCAGGTCGTCGGCGTGCCGGACGCGCGCTTCGGCGAGGAGCTATGCGCCTGCATCACCTTGCGCGCCGATGCCCGTCTCGATGCCGAAGCCGTGCGCGCGTTCTGCCGCGACCAGATCGCGCAGTACAAAATTCCACGCCATGTCATCTTCCTCGAAGTCTTTCCGATGACAGTGACCGGCAAGATCCAGAAATTCCTGCTGAGGCAGGCGGCCAGGGAGCAGCTGGGACTCGATGAGTCGGGCTCCACGGACGGTAACCGCCACAGGAGCGACAGCACGGGAGCGAACCGATGAGCGGGGGAGAACGCTTCGTCGCCGCACGCAACAGGCTGCTGGCGCAGCGCACCGACCTTGAAGCCGCAGCACATGAGTTCCGCTGGCCGGAGCTGCCGGATTTCAACTGGGCCATCGACTATTTCGACGTCGCGGCGCGCGGCAACGACACCCCGGCTCTGTGGCTGGTCGAAGCGGACGGCAGCGAGCAAATCCTTTCATGGCAGCAGATGTCCGAACGCTCGAACCAGGTCGCCAACCATCTGCGCGTACTCGGCGTCCGCCGAGGCGATCACATACTGGTGATGCTGCCGAACCATGTCGCACTATGGGAAACGATGCTCGCCGGCATGAAACTCGGCGCCGTGCTGATTCCGACCACGCTGCTGCTGTCGAGCGACGACCTCGCCGACCGCTTGCAGCGCGGCAATGCGCGTTTCGTCGTCGCCGGCACCGCCGAGACCGCCAAGTTCGCACCGTACGCCGGCCAGTTCACCGGTATTGCCGTTGGCGGTGGCGTCGACGGCTGGCAAGCGTATGAACAAGCGTACGCGGCCTCGAAGACGTTCGTTGCCGACGTCGGGACGCGGGCGGACGACCCGTTGCTGCTGTATTTCACCTCGGGCACGACCTCGAAACCAAAGCTGGTCCTGCACACGCACCGCAGCTATCCGGTCGGGCATCTGTCGACGATGTACTGGCTGGGCCTGCAGCCTGGCGATCTGCACTACAACATCAGCTCGCCGGGCTGGGCCAAGCACGCGTGGAGCTGCTTCTTCTCGCCATGGAGCGCCGGCGCGACGATCTTCGTTTACAACTACCACCGCTTCGACGCCCGCGCCGTGCTCGATGAGCTGGTGCGCTGCGGTGTCAGCTCGCTGTGCGCCCCGCCCACCGTCTGGCGCATGCTGGTGCAGCAGGACCTCGGCACCTGGCCGGTACGCCTGCGCGAAATCATCGGCGCCGGCGAGCCGCTGAACCCGCAAATCATCGAACACGTACGCCGAGCCTGGGGCCTGACGATCCGTGACGGCTACGGCCAGACCGAGACGACGGCACAGATCGGCAACACGCCCGGGCAGGTACTCAAGAGCGGCTCGATGGGCCGGCCGCTGCCCGGCTACCGGATCGCCCTGCTCGACGCCGACGGCCAGCCGGCCGACGAGGGCGAAATTGCCATCGCACTCGAACCGCGGCCGGCTTCGCTGATGCGGGGCTACATCGACGACGCGGACAAGACCGCCGCCGTGATGCGCGACGGCTGGTATCGCACCGGCGACGTGGCGCTACGCGATGCCGACGGCTACTACAGCTATGTCGGTCGCGCCGACGACGTCTTCAAGGCATCCGATTACCGCATCAGTCCATTCGAACTCGAAAGTGCCCTGATCGAGCACAACGCCGTTGCCGAAGCCGCCGTCGTGCCGAGCCCCGACCCGCTGCGCCTCGCCGTGCCCAAGGCGTTCATCGTGTTGCGTGACGGCCACACGCCAAGCCGCGATCTGGCCGCCGACATCCTGCGCTTCGCGCGGCAACGGCTGGCGCCGTACCAGCGTATCCGGCGCATCGAATTCTGCGACCTGCCGAAAACGATCTCCGGCAAGATCCGGCGCATCGAACTGCGTCGCCTCGAAGTCGGCCGTGGCGAACAGCGCCGGCCGGAGGAATATTGGGAGCAGGACTTCCCCACCTCGGACTGAACGCGCGCCGTCGACGTGGCGGGGCATGCGGGCCTTGACGGCCTGTACGGCAGCGGCAGGGCCGCCCGTCGCGCGAATACGGCCCTATCTGGATGTCATGTCGCCTGACTCATTCGAACAGATGAAGTTGGCGCCGGCCGACGGACCTACTGTCGAACGCTGAATCGGCCTTGAGGAGGACGAGGCGATGAACGCGCACGACGACGTCGTCATCAGCGGCGCGGTTTGGGACGAGTTCTGCGACACGCTCAAGCGTGCCGGACGCCAGGTGCTGCGCCCGGAAACGCCAGCGACGCCGCTGGACCGCGCCGAGGGCTGGCGCTACCTGACCCGCCTGCTGCGCATCGGCCTGGAAATGCATCTGGAATTCGCCGATCCGGACGCGCCCGGCTTTTTTCTTCCGTCGCACGAAACCGGCAAGATCGGCGCCGACAATCCGGACAACCGCTACGCCTTCGCGCGCATCAGCGGCGACCGCGAATACGTGTTGCACGGCCAGCGCGGCACGGTGTCGTATTTGTCGGTCGGCACGCAAAAGGGCGGCTACGAAACCGACGGCAAGATGGAGCAGACCGGCTTCGTCGACGCCAAGGACTTGCAGATCGACGCCGACGGCAGCTTCGAGATCGTGCTGTCGCAGCAAAAGCCCGCACACGGCAACTGGCTGCGTATCGAACCGGCCAGCAACGCCGTGATCGTGCGCCAGACCTTCCTCGACCGCGCCCGCGAAAAGCCGGCGACGCTGACGATCGCGCCGCGCGGCCACGCCCGGCCGCCGCAGCCGCTGTCGTCCGAAGCCCTGCAACGCGGCCTGAAGAACGCCGCCGGCTTCGTCGAAGGCACGGCCACGGTGTTCGCCAATTGGGCGGCAAGCTATCTGCCGCACGAAAACGCCCTGCCGCCGGCCGATCAGGCCGTCTGCCAGCGCGCCGGCGGCGACCCCAACATCCACTACTACCACTCGGCCTGGGCACTGCAGCCGGACGAAGCGCTGATCGTGCACGTGCCGCGCATTCCCGAATGCCGCTTCTGGAATCTGCAGATCAACAACTGGTGGATGGAATCGCTGGATTACCGCTACCACCGCATCCACCTCAACCAGCACACGGCGCGGCTCGACGCCGACGGCGGCTGCACCATGGTGCTCGCACACCGCGACCCCGGCGTGCCGAACTGGCTGGAAACCGCCGGCCACACGCGCGGCACCCTGTGCATGCGCTGGGTCGGCGCGCGCGAACACGTCGACCCGACGACGCGCTGCGTCAAACTCGATCAACTCAAGCGGGAACTCGCCGCATGAATACCGCTGTGAATCTACAAAACGGCTTTGACATCGACGCGATGCTCGCCGAAGCCTTCAAGATCACCGGCGGCCTGCGTGACTTCGGCACGCCGGACGTGCGCCCCGGACTCGTCGCGCTGTGCACGTCACTGGATGCCGACGCCAAGCTGAGCGACACCGGCCGCTACCTGATGCGGCAGAAGCTGGTCACGCAGCTCGCCAATCGCCTGCGCATCGAGGACTACTTCGCGAAGTATCCGGAGATCGCCGACGAGGTCATCGCCGCGCCCATCGTCATCGTCGGCCTGCCGCGCACCGGCACCACCAAACTGCATCGCCTGCTGTCGCGCGATCCGCGCTTCCACACCATGGCGTTCTGGGAATCGCAGTTCCCGGTGCCGTTCGACGGCGAATCGCTGAACGATCCGGCGCCGCGCATCCGCGAAGGCCACGGCCTGTGCGAAATGATGACCACGGCGATGCCCAAGCTCGCCGCCATCCACCCGATGTTCGCCGAGGAAGCCGACGAGGAAGTGATGCTCACCGAGCACACTTTCATGTCGTCGTTCAACGCCTACGCCGACGTGCCGTCGTACATGCAATGGCTGGACGCGCAGAACCAGCTGGTCGTCTACCAGTTCCTGCGCCGCGGCCTGCAGTTCCTGCAGTGGCAGAAACGCCAGCGCGGCATCACCGCCGAGCGCTGGGTGCTCAAGGCGCCGCATCATCTGCTGCGCATGGACCTGCTGCTCGAAGCCTTCCCCGGCGCGCGCGTGATCCTCACGCACCGCGACCCGCTGCAAAGCATTCCGTCCATCGCCAGCTTCATCCACACGCTGTGGGGCATCTACAGCAGCGACGCCAGCGCCGAACGCGCCGGCCACGAATGGAGCGCACTGATGAAACGCGCGCTCGCACACACCGGGAAAATCCGCCGCGCCGCGCCGGATCAGTTTCTCGACGTGCAGTTCCGCGACACCGTCAAAGAGCCGATGGACGTGGTCCACACCATCTACCGCTGGCTCGGTCTGCAAATGCCGCCCGCGTCGGAAGCCGCAATGCGCGAATGGCTGGCCGCCGATGCCAAGACCCACCAGGGCGGCCACGACTACAGCGCCGCAACCTTCGGCCTCAGCGACGACCAACTGCAACGCGACTTCGCCGACTACCGCGCCCGTCACGTCGCAACGGCAACGGCAACGGCAACGCCGAGCTGAGCTGAGCTGAGCTGAACCATATCGCGCCCTCGCCCCCGGACACGGGGCAGAGGGCTGGGGTGAGAGGGCACCCACTAAACCAAACGCCCCAACCGCGCGACTCCAAACCCGGAGGGCGCCGCCCCCTACCAATCCCCTCGCAGGAGAGGGCCAGGAAGAAGGGAAGGCAGGGCTTTCGAGCCGCGAAGCGGAGAACCCGCGAACGCGCGCCGGGAAAGATCCCGCAGCCCGCCCTTCCCGGCGTGAAGCGGAACCCACAAGACAAACCGAGGAGAACCCCATGCTGCTGAAGGACAAAGTCGTCGTCGTCTCGGGCATCGGCCCGGGCCTGGGCGTGAAGCTCGCCATCGAAGCCGCGCGTGAAGGCGCCAAAGTCGTCGTCGTCGCCGCGCGCAGCGCCGACAAGCTCGACGACGCCGAACAACGCATTCGCGCGCTCGGCACCCATACCGCCGTGCTCAAGCAGACCTGCGACATCACCCAACGCGAGCAGTGCGACGCGCTGGCCGCCGCCGCGGCACGCGAATTCGGCCGCATCGACGCGCTGGTCAACAGCGCCTTCGTGCACGGCGACATGGACTACGCGTCCACCGCCGACCTCGACAGCTGGCGCGCCACGCTCGACACCAACCTGCTCGGCACACTGCGCCTCACGCAGGCCTGCATCCCGCACCTGCCGCGCGGCAGCGCCGTGGTCATGATCAACACCATGGCCGCGCGCAAGATCCCGCCGCTCGGCGAAGCCGGTTACGCCGCCTCCAAGGCCGCGCTCGCCAACTCGGTGAAATGGCTGGCCAAGGAACTCGGCCCCAAGGGCATCCGCGTCAACTCCGTGCACATGGGCTGGATGTGGGGCGCACCGGTCGAGGGCTACGTGAACTGGCAGGCGCAGGAAAGCAAAGTGCCGGTCGAAACGCTCAAGGCACAGATCGCCGCCGACATCCCGCTCGGCCACATCCCCACCGACGACGACTGCGCCAAGGCCGCACTGTTCATGGTCTCCGACTACGCCGCCGCCGTCACCGGCGCCGCCCTCGACGCCAACGGCGGCGCGTACATGCCATAGCCCGCGCCCGCCGCCCTGTAGGAGTGGCGCAAGCCGCCACCTCGGCAGGCTCGCCACGCGGGGTGTCGCGGCTTGCGCCACTCCTACAAAGCACCCGCACACAGCCTGTCCGCAGGGCGGGATTCATCCCGCCAGTCGCGCAGGCTTTATTGCGCCCCAAGTGAATGTATCCCCCGCAACGCCAAACGCCCGACAATCCCCGTAGGAGCGGCGCAAGCCGCGACCTCCGCAGGCTCGTCACGCGGGGTGTCGCGGCTGGCGCCACTCCTACAACGCACCCGCACACAGCCTGTCCGTAGGGCGGGATTCATCCCGCCGATCGCGCTGGGGACGTGTCGACATCTCTGCCCCATGCGCATTCGACGATATTTGTGGCCGTACGCGACGAGCGAACACAGCCCCGCCTCTTATTGGACAGCGCGAGCAATCACCGAGAAGTCAGCAATACCGGCGGCGCCACGCCGAGCGCGGCGGCAAGCCGCTCGATGTTGTAGATCGTCACGTTCTTCTCGCAGCGTTCAAGCATGCCGATGTAGGTGCGATGCACACCTGCCAGCTCGGCCAGCGCTTCCTGAGACAGACCGCGCTCCATCCGCAGCCGCCGCACGTTCTGCGCGAAGACTTCGACCAGCGGGGTTTCCTTGGGCTTTCGTGCCATCCCTTGATGGTCATCGCCCGCATACCACGATTCGACATACTACGATTAGCGTTGCATACTGTAATTAGCGTTCCGATTTCGCCGATCGGATGAACCCCAGCGGCAAGCCGCTGGCGCTGAATCCAGTGACAGGAAGGGAGGCGCAGAGCGCCATGAACTCCACGACCATACCCGCTCTCAGCGCCCCGAAAGACGGCGCAGACTCCGATTCGCTCGACGCGCTCTTGAATCACCTGCAGGGCAACGGACCGGACGTGCAAGCCGACGCGGCGCTGGCTCGCTTTTCCGAAGCACGCCTGCGTGCGATCGAATTCGGAGCACGCGCCCGCGCGGAAGACTGCCTGCACAACGTACAGTCGTTGGCCCGCCTTCTGACACAAGCCTTGCGGAGTGACGAGCAAGCACCCGTATCGGACACGTTGGCGGCCGTGCAGCACCTCGAACAGCTGGCACGAGACAGCGAACGCTGGGCACTGATCGCGGAACATGCCGTGATGTATCGCAAACAAAGGCCCGTGGCCGAGGAAGTGGCACAGCGGTGGATGCATTGGGCGCGGCACCTCGGGGAATGGCCCGACGCAAAGCGCGGATAGCCTCATATGCCGTAGGTCACACCACGCCCCACTATCCACAGCCCTTGTAGGAGCGGCGCAAGCCGCGACACCCATCTCGATCAAACCCACGCAGGTCGCGGCTCGCGCCACTCCTACAAAACACCCGCACACAGCCTGTCCGTAGGGCGGGATTCATCCCGCCTGCCGCGTGCGTTTACACGAGGCGCGATCAATCCCGCCGACCGCGTCCGGAACCTCCCCACCATGCCTCAAAATCCACCCCACACACACCACACCCACAACCCCAAGTCCGCCCCGCCGACGAGAACTACGTCACAAAACCATCTTGTCGCGGCACGGTTTTAGCAGCTACCGTCAGAAGCAGACACGCTCCGGGGGGAGTTCATGTTCGTTCGCCATGTCCTGGCCGTCGCGCTCGGCGTCTTCACCGTGGGCGCCGAGGCGGCGCCGGCGGATGTGCCGACCCAGGGTCCGCTGCAATCGCTGCCGTACACGCCCAGCCTGGACGTCAGCGCCATGGATACCCGCGCGCAGGCCTGCGACAACTTCTACCAATACGCCTGCGGCGGCTGGCAGAAACACAACCCCATTCCGTCCGACCAGGCCAGTTGGAGCGTCTACGGCAAGGTCTACGCGGAGAACCAGCGCTTCCTCTGGGGCATCCTCGCCGGCCTGAGCCAGAAGACCACCGGCCTGACGGCCGATCAGCAAAAGCTCGGCGACTACTTCAGCGCCTGCATGAACGAAGCCGCCGTCCAAAAAGCCGGCCTGACGCCGATCAACGGCGACCTCGCGCGCATCGCCTCGCTCAAGGACAAGGCCGCCCTGCCCGGCCTGATCGCCGCCCTGCAGGAGCGCACTCTCGATCGCGGCTTTCTGTTCGCGTTCGGCTCCGCACAATCGCTGAGCGACGCCACGCAGGTCATCGCCGACGTCGACCGCGGCGGCCTCGGCCTGCCGGACCGCGACTACTACTTCCGCGACGACGCCAAGTCCAAAAAGCTGCGCGCCCAATACGTGGCCCACGTCCAAGCCATGTTTGGCCTGCTCGGCGACGCGCCGGCCGTGGCCAAACAGCACGCCGCCACCGTGATGAAGATCGAAACAGCGCTGGCCAAGACCCAGCTCACGCCGGTCGAGCGCCGCGATCCGCATTCGCTCGATCACCCCGTGGATCTCGAAGGCCTGCAGGCGCTGACGCCGCACTTCGACTGGAGCGCGTATCTCAAGACGCTGGGCACGCAGCCCGCCACGTTCAATGTCGAAGAACCGGCCTACCTCACGGCAATGGACGCCGAACTGGCGACGCTGAGCCTGGCCGACTGGCAGACCTATCTGCGCTGGCACGTCGCCCATGCCAACGCTGACGTGCTGCCCAAACCCTTCGTCACCGCCAACTTCGACTTCTACCGCAAGACCCTGCGCGGCGTGCCCGAGCAACAGCCGCGCTGGAAACGCTGCGTGACCATGACCGACGAGCAGCTCGGCGACGCGCTGGGCCGCGAGTTCGTCGCGCGCACCTTCAGCGCCAAGACCAAGGCCGACGTGCAACGCATGACCGAACAGATCGAAGCGGCCATGAAGTCGGAGATCGAAACGCTGGACTGGATGAGCGACGCCACCAAGAAAAAGGCGCTCGAAAAGCTCGCCGCCATCGTCAACAAGATCGGCTACCCCGACCACTGGCGCGACTACAGCACGCTGACCATCGCCCGTGACGACTTCGCCGGCAACGTCGCGCGCGGCAATGTCTATGAAGCGCGCCGCGATCTCGCCAAGATCGGCAAGCCGGTGGACCGCAGCGAATGGGGCATGACGCCGCCCACCGTCAACGCCTATTACGACCCGCAGAAGAACGACATCAACTTTCCGGCCGGCGTGCTGCAACCGCCGCTCTACGATCCGAAGATGGATGCCGCGCCCAACTACGGCAACACCGGCGGCACCATCGGCCACGAACTGACGCACGCCTTCGACGACGAAGGCCGCCAGTTCGACGCGCAAGGCAACCTCAAGGACTGGTGGACGCCGGCCGACGCCAAGGCCTTCGAAAAGCAGGCCAGTTGCGTCGTCGACCAATACGCGCAATACACCGTCGTCGACGACATCAAGATCAACAGCAAACTCACCGAAGGCGAAGACCTCGCCGACCTCGGCGGCCTGGTCCTCGCGTGGATCGCCTGGAAGACCGAAACCGAAGGCCAGAAGCTGCAGCCCGTCGCCGGCCTGACGCCGGAACAGCGCTTCTTCATCGGCAACGCCCAATGGGCCTGCGCCAACGAACGCCCCGAACAACTCCGCGCCGGCGCGCTCACCGACCCCCACTCACCCCCCGAATACCGCGTCAACGGCCTCGTCGTGAACATGCCGCAGTTCAAGGAGGCGTTTCACTGCAAGGACGGGGACAAGATGGTGAAGGAGCAGCAGTGCCGGGTTTGGTGAGCCCCCCAGAGAAGCTACGTATGAATTTCCGCATTCCGCTCCGCATAACTCTGAAGAAGATCATGGAATATTCACGAATTTAAAGGGTTACTTTCCTCTCTAAGTTCTTAGACAGAATACCGGAGGCGGCATGCATCATCAGGGGGAATCAGTGGAAGTAAATAAAGAAAAAGCCGCGCTATGGGACTATGTGAAGGCATTTTGTGCAATAGCCATCACAGCAGTATTTGCCGTGAAGATCTATCTAACGCCGATATCGCTAACCGTAGATTTTCCTACATTGCTGTCGCTTCTTTTAGCATTGTTCTCGGTCGCTCTTGCTGCAATGTTTTATTTTAAAGCAACAGAGACAAGCAATACTTTTTATGACAATACGTATAAGTTCACTCGCGATATTGCACAACTTCTCGTAAAAATAGAAAGCGGGTTCGGCGAACGTCTTAGACATCTTGATGAAGGCTACTCGTCCATGCGTAGCTACATACAGAACCTTCCAGGTAAATCGAACGAGGATGTAGAAAAGACCAAGAGGAAGATTGAGACAGAACAGCAAGAGGTTGAAAAGGTCGTTGCCGAGCGCAACGAGATCATTCGGCACCTTGTAGAGCGCTCTCAGCTTCATGAAGAAGAGAAAGAAACGGTTCTTCATCAACTTAAGGCGAAAGAGGAAGAGGTCCTGGAAGCACAGAAAGAGGTAGAGAAGCTCAACAAGCACCTCCTCCTTGAGCGCCTTAAGCGGCGTCGAGATGCGCGCGAGCGTATGGTCCTCGACGACGGATTAGCTAACTTTACCCTCAGACACGTCGTGAGGAAGATAGGCTCGGAACAAATCAGAAACGGCAGCGATAGCTTTTTGAGAAGGAATTTTGGACGCCTCGTTAACGACCTGCCTGGCGGTTACATAGAAGACCTGGAAAAACATGGTTACTTTGAATCAGGCCTTACGCCATCAGGTGTCAGGTATCTTCGCGCTGTAGCATCATCTGAAGGCAATGATGCATAACCATGCCGCCTACCCGACGTATTTTCCGTCGCTTCGCGCCGTCAAATCCGCGGCTGAAGGCAAGCGTTGAGCATTTCATGAGGAGAGCTGTCGATGCGTTTGAAATCGATAACCACAAAAAACTATCGGACGTTACACGATCTTACGCTTACGTTTGCAAATAACTACTGCACAATCTCCGGCAGGAACAACGCCGGCAAGTCTTGCGTTATCCGACTCTTGTCGGCTCTGTTTCGAGCGCACGCCCGCTATCCATGGCAAATCGATGAAAGTGGACTCGACTACAAGGACGACAAAACGCAATGGGTCAAGGACACGGCGCCAATAGTCGCTTCGTTCGGTCTCGATATTACGCGCCATGATGATCCCGCCCTCATTTCCTTCATCGAAAAAATTGCTTCAAAGAAAATTGAAGAGCAGACCGCAAATCTTACCGTCGAATACGCTGTCTCCGATAGCGACGAGATAACAGTCTCCATCTGCGTTAATGGTGAAAGGGTTGACGACAAAGCTGCCAAGGAGATCGACAAGAGGATTAAGGACTCGAATCTACTTTTTCTGTACAACTCCACGACGCGACATGATGACTTTATCTTCGGTCGCGGACGCCGGCGCATGTTCTATGAGTTCGTCATGTCTACCGATGAACGAAAAGCACTTGAGGAAGCCGGAAAACATATAGAACGGCGGTTGCGGAAACTCGCGAAAGATCATACTGAAGGGCTGAGCAAGATTCTCGGGAGGCTTACCGAGAAGTACGACGTCGAGGTGTCGCCTTTGGAAGGATTCGCTGCTCGCGAAATGCCGCTGGGGATCAACTTAAAAGACAAGAATGTTGAAGTTCCCCTGAGCGACTGGGGAAGCGGCACGCAGAATCGCACGCACATATTGATGGCAGTGCTTCAAGCAAACCGCATCAAGACTACAGGGTCGCCAGACGACAAAATTACTCCTGTGGTCGTAATAGAAGAGCCGGAGAGCTTCCTGCATCCTTCGGCACAGGCGGAGTTTGGGCGAATGCTGCGCCATCTGTCCGAGGAGTTTGGCATTCAGATACTCGTAACCACACACAGTCCCCACATGCTTAATCAGGAGGACGGCGAATCCAACATCCTGTTGACACGCGAGACCAAACGAGGAAGGGCTTATGAGTCGGTGAGAGTTGATACGTCCGGGGAGAACTGGATGGCCCCGTTTGCGGACCACCTCGGAATCAGCTCGGAGGACTTCTCATGTCTGAAGCCACTATTCTCGGCAGACAAATCAAAGGTCCTGTTAGTTGAGGGGCCTATAGACCAAGAGTACTTCCGTTTTTTTCAAGAGCACTCGTTGGCATGTGATCGATTGTCCGGCAGTATTGAGGTCGTCCCGTACGGGGGAAAGGACACACTGAAGAATACGTTGCTGATCCAATTCGTTTTGAGGAAGTTTGATCGGGTCTTCGTAACGTACGACTTGGACGCAGCCGCCGATGTTCGTGCCGCGCTTGGTCGCGTAGGACTCAAGGAGAGTACGGATTACATCGGCTTGGGCGTCAGCCAGGCCGGAAAGGACTGCATTGAAGGGCTTCTTCCGCAGAGTGTCCTATCGGCGGTGAATGGCCGAGAAACAGATCTTATTATGAAGCTCGGCAGCAAAGACAACTCCGAGCGACGCAAGGCTAAGGACGCGCTCAAGAAGCTGTATCTTGCGGAATTCAAGGCAAAAACCGACCACACAAAAGAGGACTTAAAGGAGCTCGCCAAAGTCGTTCGCCTAGTGAATACGAGGCTTAATGCCCAACAAGGGGTTCCAGCCGACGCGGCAGCACCGCGGCGTTAGATTTCGGAGTAAGACATGCGAAAGGTTGCCGGGTACTCGTTTGAGCAAAGCTTCACGACTCCTGAAGATGGCGAGGCCCGCGTCGCTTTGGCCACGACCGCAGTTGAAGCTTGGCTTGACGAGAAGGGCACCGTAGACCAATCAACTGGAGCTTTTGCGCTTCGGGACGGTCGCAAGGGACACTACCGAAAGACCGAAATCGCGATTGACGGTGCGAAGCTGACGGAGCATTCCTTTCAGGAGCCTACCGACGGCGGCCCAATACAGACTGATATCAAGATTGGAGTCACAGGAGGAAAAATCCTCACCTACGTCGAACTCAGGGCAGGCGCCCCATTGAATTGGGTAGGCCCGATCAATCTCGATATACGGTGTCCACGAGTGGTTCGCGCCATCCTCGGCGGGAGTATGGAGTGGAAGTTGGGCGAAACGCCGCTGGGAACCAAGCCAATCAACTTTCTGGGTACATCCGGGGCCAGCAAACTCGATGCAGTGATTTGGCACACCGAACGCAATTTACCGGTTGTCTGTATTTCCGAGGATGATGACGGCCCTCTGACTGAGGGTATTTCGGATCGAATGGCAGCGGACCTCAGTGGCCTTGCTATTGTGGCCCACATAGATTCCGCAGCCGCTTGGAACATTACTAATCTACGTGGCAAAGAATGGTCCTGTTTTGGCGGTGCGATTCGACTCTACTGGCCCAGGGTGAGTGGGTCGAATCCGTTGCAGCACCCATTGTGGACTAAATTATCTTTGCTTAGAGACGCCGGCTCGGCAGACGGAGCTTCGCGCAAGATTCGGCACCAGATCAGGCGGCGAATCCTTGGACTCTCCGCATTCTCGATAAGCGAACCAAGTGACCTAAGGCAAATTCGGGACAAGCATGCCGCGGCAGTCACTGCAAAGGAACGCGCGAAACTTCAAAGCAAGTCCGAATGGGAAAAACTTGCCGATAGTTACTCGGAAGAGAATGACGATCTCAAAATCCGTCTGAATGCTTCGGAGACCGAAATCAATGATCTCCGTGTGCAGCTAGCTAATCTACAAGGCGCGTTGCAGTGGAAGGAAACGACGGAGTCTGAGGTCGCGCCGCGGCAGGAATTGCCACCAACCACTGTCACAGAGGCGGTAGATCGAGCACGCAAGTCACTTTCTCGTTTGTATTTCGGTGCAGATGTAGACACTGGTGTTGCTGCCCTTTCAGGCGATGCAGGGCCTCCTGAAAAGGTGCTCGACTATCTTGAGGCCTTGCAGGAAATGGCCGAGGAGCAGGCAAAAGGACCACTCGGCGTCACGCAAATCCAATGGCTGAAAGACCGAGGCATTCATGGATCAGGAGAGTCCGAGACGATCCTCAACTCAAATAAGGAAATGAAGAAGCGGACGTGGGCTGGACCGAATGGGCAGCAACGCTTCGAGAAGCACCTGAAGCCAAACGACAATATTGCACCCGACAAGTGTGTGCGCATCTACTTCGAGGCGGAGCCGGAAAGGGACCGCATAGTCGTGGGGTGGATCGGCAGACATCCGGGATGAAATCTAACTACGTACATGGACTCCTCCCGCAAGGCCGCAGGTGAAGTGAAACGCTGATCAAGAGAAAAAGGGTCGGAGTAAATATTTCCACCCGCAGCGACCGACCCGCGGCAGGCGGGATAAATCCCGCCCTACGTCTGCGGTGACGTGACGCGCATCGCGCAGGTCGTACTAGCCCAGCTCCGCAATCCGCTGCTGTACGCGCGGCGCCCACGCGGAGTTTCTGTATAGCGTCTGGAAGTACATATTCCAGGCCTTCTTTTCTTCGGCGGCGCTGTGGACGATGGTGACGTCGCCGGGGGCGGCTTGTTCGTCGTCGTCGAGGGATGGGCCTATGGAAAATAGCTCGGCGTGTTCCGGCGGGATCATGATGAGGCCGTGGTAGACCGGTGTGCCGGCGCGGACGGTGATGATGGTTTTCCAGGCGTTGCCGCGGTGATAGTCGTAGTGCTGGCGGTGCAGCTCACGCTTCTTGGGTTTCTTGTAGTAATCGGATTTCGGGAAGGTGTTGCGGGTGACGCTTTTCTCCATGACGAAGCGATAGTCGCCGGGCGGTACGTTTGAGAAGAGGGCGCGGCTGCCGCGCTGGTCGATGAAGTCGATGCGCGCACCATCCGAGACGCGTTCGAGATAGGCACCGACGTCGGAGAGGCCGTAGTCCATGTCGATCATCTCGCCGGGCGGCGGCGTGAGATCGACATCGACCAGAACCAGGCCGGTGGTTTGCGGGTCGCCTTGCAGCGGTGGCGGGCCGCCGGACAGCAGATCGCCGATCGAATAATTGGGGACGACGCCACCCGCGCAGCCGCTGATGACGGCGAGCGCCGCGAGGCTGAGCGCCAGGCGCGCGCGTTGCCCCCAGGTGCGGGCGCGCGAACGGCTCGCCATGTATTGGCGTCCGGCGCGCGGGGTCTGCGCACCGATGTCCCCACTCCACTCCTTCAATCCCTGCACGTCGTTGTCCCTTGAACCGTGTTGATCACTCGCTGCGCGACGCAGCTTGTGACGTGGATGGTGCGACGGCGAAAGAGAACGGCTCAACCCCAGGATGAGGTGTCGAAGATGACCGCGAGGTCAGTGTCGACTGCAGCACTCGCGCGGCACAGGCCGGCCGGGGAATAATGCGGCTGGGGAAACGGGCCGGTTCACGGCGCCCGTCGGGATCTTGCGAGGGGGACGCAATGCATCAAACCGCGATCTTTTATCCGGTGCTGGCGCTGGTGATGTGGACGATGCTGGTGCTGTTGTTGATGCCGTACCGGCGCTTCAAGGCGGCGTTTTCAGGCACGGTAACGCCAGCGGATTTTCGCTACGGGGAATCCGCCAAGGTGCCGCCGGAGGTGAGCCTGCCGAACCGCGCGTACATGAATCTGCTGGAAGCGCCGATGTTGTTCTACGTGGTCTGCGTGGTGCTGTTCGAGCTGAAGGCGGTGAGCCCGCTGGCCTTGAAGCTGGCGTGGGCTTATGTGGTGCTCCGCGTGCTGCACAGCCTGATCCATCTGATCTACAACAACGTCTTCCATCGGCTCACGGCATTTGCTGCGAGCAGCGGCGTGTTGGTGGCACTGTGGGTTTGCGCGCTGATGGGCTTGCAGCAGGCGGGGTAAGCGTCGACTGCTGGGGGCGGAAGCGCGGCTCGCGCGGCGGGATGAATCCCGCCCTGCGGCTGTGGTACGGCGGAATTGATTCCGCCTTGCGAGCTGTGACGAAGCCTGCGCGACAGGCGGGATGAATCCCGCCCAACGGAACGGTGGGTCTGCGCGGGGGTCGGGCCGCTGCGTTCGGCGTGACGGAATGGCGGTCCGCGGGGCTTTTGTATCGTGGCGGCTTGGGGGGATGATGTGGGTTCGCCCCCCATCACGCTCATCGCCCTCATGCGCCACCTGATCTTCACCGCCCTGCTGCTGGCCCTCGCCTGCGGCAACGCGGCTCATGCCGCCGTCTGGCAACCGTCCGCCGGCCACACGCAGATTCCGATCTGGCCGGGCAAGGTGCCGGACGCGGTGACGGACCCGGAGCCGGAAACGGTCGTGGTGGGTTCGGAGTGGACGAAGATCACGAACGTCAGCGTGCCGACGATGACGGTGTATGCGCCGAAGGCTCACAACACCGGCGCGGCGGTGGTGGTGTTTCCGGGCGGCGGTTATCAGATTCTGGCCATCGACATCGAAGGCACGGAAATCTGCGACTGGCTGACCTCGCGCGGCATCACCTGCGTGCTGCTCAAGTATCGCGTGCCGAATTCGGGGCCGACGTGGGTCAAAGACCACCGCTACTACCCCGAGGTGCAGACGGCCTTGCAGGACGCGCAGCGCACGATGGGGCTGGTGCGCCAGCATGCGGCGCAGTGGCACATTGATCCGCACAAGATCGGCGTCATTGGCTTTTCCGCCGGCGGTCATCTGGTGGCGGCGGTCAGCACGCACTTCGACCAGCGGACGTACCCGGCGGTGGACGCGGCGGATCAGTTGAGCAGCCGCCCGGATTTTGCGATTGCGATCTACCCCGGCCACCTGTGGGCGCACGAGGACGAGCCGCGCGCGACGCGCGACGAGACCGATCTGAAACTGCGCGCCGACATCCACGTCACCGCGCAGACGCCGCCGACCTTTCTGTTGCAGGCCGAGGACGATCACGTCGATGGCGTCGAGCAGTCGTTGGCGTATTACGTGGCGCTGCAAAAGGCCGGCGTGCCGACGGAAATGCATCTGTACGCGCAGGGCGGCCACGCCTTCGGCCTGCGGCCGAGCAAGCTGCCGATCAGCCACTGGCCGGCACTGGTCGACCAGTGGCTGCAGACCATTGGCATGACGGGTGACACGGCGGCCGCGCCGGGAGCGCGGTAGTCAAAGTGGGGCAGAATTTATTTCGCCTTCCGCATACCGGAAGAAGCCCCGAACGGCGGAATAAATCCCGCCCTACGTTCGAGAGGACTGCCGTGTTTTGTAGGCACGGCGCGAGCCGCGACCTGGGTGGGTTTGGCTGCGCGGGGTGTCGCGGCTTGCGCCGCTCCTACAGGGGCTTTGGTAGGGGTTGATGTGGCCTGGGGGTGCGGCAGGCGGGGCGAATCCCGCCCTACGTTCGCGAGGACCGCTGGTGTTTTGTAGGAGCGGCGCGAGCCGCGACCTGGGTGGGTTTGGTTGCGCGGGGTGTCGCGGCTTGCGCCGCTCTTACGGGGGCTTTGGTGGGTGCGACAGGGCGGGATGAATCCCGCCCTGCTCGCGGCGAGCTTATGGCGCCTTGGCTACCGGCACGCCGGTGCTGTAGCGGTCCTTGACGTAGCGCGTCATCAGCTCGTGCACACGGCGGTATTCGTCGTACCAGTCGTCGGCGTGTTCGAACGCGTGACGGTCCATCGGGTACAGCGACAGCCAGAAGTTGTCCTTGTGCAGTTCGATGAAGCGCTGATAGAGGCGGATCGAGTCGCTGGCCATGACGTTGTCGTCGATCAGGCCGTGGCAGATCAGCAGCGGGTCTTGCAACTGGTCGGCGTATTCGATCGGCGACGAGATCCGGTAGGCCTCGGGGTCGATCTGCGGATCGTTGAGGATGTCGGAGGTGTAGTCGTCGTTGTAGCTGGTCCAGTCCGACGGCGGGCGCAGGGCGGCACCGGCGGCGAACTCGCCCGGCGCGCGCAGCAGCGCGATTTCGGTCATGAAGCCACCGTAGCTGCCGCCGTAGATACCGACGCGGTTGGGATCGACGTTCTGGTTCTTGACCAGCCAGGCCTTGCCGTCGAGCAGGTCTTCGAGCTCCGGATGGCCCATCTGCCGGTAGATGGCGGTGCGCCAGTCGCGGCCGTAGCCGGCCGACGCACGGTAGTCCATGTCCATCACCACATAGCCTTCCTGCGCCAGCATGTTGTTGAACATCTGCTCGCGGAAGTAGTAGCTCCAACTATTGGTGACGTCCTGCAGATAGCCGGCGCCGTGCACGAAGAACACCGCCGGGTGCGGCTGGCTCGGCTCATCGTCGGCGGACTTGTAGACCTTGGCGTAGATCACGCCGGCGCCGTGGCTGGACGGCACCTGGACGATCTGCGGCGGGATCCACTGCATGGCCTTGTACTGCGCGGTGCGGGTGTCGGTCAGTTCCTGGGCGCCGCTGCCGTCGACGTTGATCACCGCGAGCTGCGGCGGCACGTAGGCGGACGAGTGCACGACGGCGAGCTTGCCGCCGTCCGGCGACAGCACGTACGAGGCGCCGCCTTCGGCGTTGTTCAAGCCCTGGTAGCGGGTGACGCGCTGCAGGTCACCACCGGCGACGGGCACGCGGTAGACGTCGTAGTCGGCCGGCGACTGCTGATTGGTCAGCATGTAGAACCAGTCGCCCTGCGGCGACGGCGTGACCTCGCTGACCTCGAAGTGGCCGGAGGTGAGCTGCTGCGCGCGGCCGCCCAGCGTCTGCGTGTAAAGCTGCGAATAGCCGCTGGCCTCGCTCAGGTACCACAGCGTGTGGCTGTGCGGCACGAAGCCGAAATCGTTGAAGCTCCAGTTGATCCAGGCCGGATCGTGCAGATGGTTCTGCGTGACCAGCTTGTGGTCCTTCAGGTCGACGGAGGCGATCCAGCGATCCTTGTGGTCGTTGGCGCTGAGCTGGATGGCGACGGCCTGACCGTCGTCGCTCCAGGCCATCGGCTGCCGGACGAAACCGGTCAGCGAGACGCCGCGAATCTTCGGCGCATCGAGCGCCTTAGCTTCGTCGTCGTGGCCGTCCTTGCGCAGCACCTTCTGGGTCTGCTTGCGCAGTTTGGCCAGCGGATCGCTGTCGATGCCGGGCAGCTTGTCGAGCGACAGCTCGTACTTCTCGTGGCTGGCCAGATCGAGCAGCCAGACGGTCTGCGGCGCGGGCGGGTTGCGGCCGACGTAGGTGCGCGCGTCCTCCGGCTCGGGATAACCGGAGTCAGTGACGTAATGATTGACCGCCGGCTGCTTGGCCTTGTCCTTGTCGCTGACCGCCGGCTGCGTCACCGCCAGCATCCATTGCCCGGACGGCGACAGCGAGGTGCCGACGATCTCCACGTCCTTGCCCAGCCAGAACGGACGCGGCGCGCGCGTATCGTCGGCCTGATCCAGCGCCAGGTCGTTCTGCCGCTCGGCGTCGTGCTCGGCCTTGTCGTGGCGCAGGCTCTTGAACAGGTGCAGCTGCAGGCGGCCGAGCGCGTCGGGCTTGTCGTCGTCCGGGTCGTCCTTGGCGTTGACGATCGCCACCGGCACGGCGGCGCCGCCGCCCAGGCGATAGCTGAACCACTGTTGGTCGTCGCGGTATTGCACGGCCGAGCCGTCGGCGCTCCACTGCAGGTCGCTTTCATTCTGCGGCGTGCGCGTCACCTGGATCGCCGGACCGCCGGCAAGGTCGCGCACGAACACGTCGCCGTGGCGCAGCCAGGCCACGTGTCGATGCGCAGCATCGAACACCGGCGGACCACCGGCGCTGGCGCGTTGATCGTCACTGAGCTTGACGCTGTCGCCGCCGACCGCGGCGACGCGGTAGAGGTCGTGAATCTCGCTGCCGTCGCGCTTGAGTTCGTAGTAGATGGACTGGCTGTCCGCACTCCAGTACGGCGCCTCGACCGGCTGACCGATCCAGTCCGGATTGGCCATGATCTGTTCCATCGTCAGCGGCTGCGGTGCGGACTGGGCGGCGGCAAAGGCGGGTGCGGCCACCAGCGCGACGGCGGCAGCAAGTGCGATACGACGCATGAGGTTCCCCATAGCGGAAAACGGGCAGCATAACGCCGCGCGGCGGTATCGGCAGCGCCAATCCCTCACTTGACGTATCGCGCAGCTTCCGGCGTCAGGAAGAGCGGGCTGTGCAACTGCATCGGGTCGGGCGTTTCGTCTTCTGTATCCGTCGGCAGAGAACTGTCCTTACGACGCGCGATCTCCAGCTCGGTGGCGCGCCGGTCCTCCACGGCGAACACAGCGCCGAAGTACATCGGCAGGCCCAGCAGGTTTCTGCCATGCAGGCCGTGCGCCGTGTAATTGCCGAGATAAGTGACTTCGTGAGGCCGAATCGTGAACGGTATCGAGATCGGCTTGGGCGAAAAGTATTTCGTCTGCCCCGGTCCCTCGACTTTCACGATTTCAAAGTTGTAGATCTCGTACTGCCCCGGCGGTAGTTGCCGAACCACGACATAGCAGCTCTCGGTCTCGGTCCCGTAATCAGGATCGTCGCCGAGCATCATGAATTTCGGGATGTACGCGAATTGACCATGCGGCTCGTCCGCTGTGGTCACACTCGCATTGGAGGAGAGAACGTGAAAGAGCAACGAATAGCTGTTGTAACTCGTCTTGGACGTATTTCCGATACCCAGAACCACTACTCCGGCATCGGCGCTCTGGTAATCCGGCCGGATAAATCCCTTGTCGACGCACCCGACGAGAAGGAATAACGCCGCCAGCACAGCACCAAACAGTGCCCGAGCACACACCCGTCCCATGACCACCCCCGATATCGATCCGCTGCGGAGGCTAGCAGTTCTGCTTGAGGGGCATCATGCGACCGTCATGGCTTCGGCTTCGTCGGGCGGAACTCATTCCGCCTGTCGCGAAAGGCGGGATGAATCCCGCCCTACAGGCCATTCAGCTCGTATCACGTGGAGTTGATTCCGCCGTCCGCGACCGGCGGGGTAAACCCCGCGCTACCGTCGCAGAGCAGGGTTGATCTCGCCGGGTGCAACTACGGATACGCCGGTTTGCTCGCGGCGGCGGCGTAGTCCATGTGCTTGAGGTCTTCGATCATGGTCGGGCCTGTGGGCGTCCAGCCCAGGGTCTTGCGCGTCCAGTCGCTGGTCGCGGCCAGATCCATGCCGGCGAAGCCGGCGAACCAGCCGTAATGCTCCATCGCCTGTTCGGCGGAGATGGAGATCACCGGAACCTGCAGGCCGGCGCCGACGACCTGCGCGATATCGCGGATCGCGATGCCTTCCTCGCCCACTGCGTGATAGCGGGCGCCGGCTTCGTTGCGCTCCAGCGCCAGCCGATACAGATGCGCCACGTCCAGCACGTGCCCCGCCGGCCAGCGGTTCCGCCCTTCGCCGATGTAGGCGCAGACGCGCTTTTCGCTGGCGACCTGCACGAGGATGGACACGAAGCCCTGCTTCACGGTGTCGTGAACCTGCGGCAGGCGCACGACGGAAACCGACACGCCGGCGTCCAGCAGTTCCTGCGCCGCTTCTTCCGACGCCTTGCGCGGATTGGGGTGCGCAAAGTTGGCGATATCCTCGCGCGCCGGCTCGCCGTTGCCCGGATCGCCCAGGCCGGTGCCGGAGGTGATCAGCAGCGGTCGCCTAGAACCGGCCAAAGCGGCGCCCATCGCGCGAATGACCTGACGGTCCTTTTCACAGTTGGCGGCGAAGTTGGCGAAGTTGTGATCGAAGGCGGTATGGATCACGCCGTCGGCCTGCGCGGCGCCGGCCGCGACGCTGGCCGGATCTTCGAGCGTGCCGCGATGGACCTCGGCACCAGCCTTGAGAAGCGCCGCGGCGCCCGCGTCCGAGCGCGTCATGCCGAGCACCTGATGGCCCGCGCCGAGCAGCTCCTGGACGACGCGCGAGCCGATGAAGCCGGTGGCGCCGGTGACGAAAATGCGCATGCGATGTCTCCGATAAGTGAGACCGATACGATGGCGCCTTCGCGGCACGGCTTACAGCCGAGACGTTATCCCGGTATAGCGACTAACAGGCTGGGCATACTGCGTGCTGGGGCTCGAAGACGGTACGCGTTCGAGCCAAGCTTGAGGAGCAGACCGACGCGATCCGCGTTCGCGAATCGATAGAGTTGATCATGAGTCCGACGACATGACGAAGCGCATCTCAGCGCAGGAGCCCGAGCTTTTGCGTCGACTGCTGCGCGCGAAGGATCGCATGGATGCGGCCTCATACGAGGACTGGCCGGTCTCACGTCTGGCACAGATCAGCCACGTCTCCGCGGCGCACTTCGCGCGGTCGTTCCACGAGGCTTTCGGTGTCCCGCCGCATCGCTATCTGCTGACACGACGGATAGAACGTGCCAAGACGTTATTGCGCGACACGGACCTGCCGATCACCACGATCGCCTTTCAAACCGGCTGGCGCAGCCTGGGTACGTTCGGACGGATCTTTCGCGAGATCACCGGCGATACGCCGAGCGCCGTTCGCCTACGCGAGCGAGAAGCGGCCAGCGGGCTCGGCCACGTGCCGCTGTGCATCCTGAGCGCCGCACATCGCCCCGATCTGAGGATCGCAGTTTTGGAGAAGCGACGACGTCGCACGACCGATACAAAGAGCGCCCCAACCTAAGGAGTTCTCATGAGCCAGGGAGTTCAGGTCAGTGGTTTGTATGTGCGCGATCAGGATGAAGCGCTTTCGTTCTACGTCGACAAGCTCGGTTTTCGCGTGCACACGGATGTGCGCAACGGCGATTTTCGCTGGTTGACCGTCCAGCATCCGGAGCAGCCGTCGTTCCAGCTCGGCTTGTTCAGGCCAGGGCCGCCGATGCTCGATGCGGACACCGCAAAAGCCCTGTCGGCAATGGTCGCCAAAGGCGCGATGCCGCCGCTGGTGTTGGGGGTCGACAATTGCCGCGCGGCCTATGAGCGCATGCGCGGTCTCGGTGTCGAATTCACGCAGGAACCGGTGGAGCGCTACGGCAGCGTCGACGCCGGCTTCCGCGATCCGTCAGGCAATGGCTGGAAGCTGATCGAAGAGCGACGCTGAGCGGCTTACGCCGTCACGACCAGCGGCGCGGAAGGCGGGATGAATCCCGCCCTACCGTCGGGCGGGGTTCACCCCGTCTTCCGCGCGACGCAATTACGGCTGGCGCTGATCCGCCGTTGCCTCGCGTGTCTTCTTGAACGCGACGCCGGCATTCCACGTCGGCCATTCGCGCGAGTTCGCGAGCTGTTGGCCGATGGCGTAGAACACGTCGATGTCCTGCGCGGCGCCGCGCAGATCCCAGTCCGGCGTCATCGCGTCGCAGGTCTGGTGGTAGCACTTCATGTAGCCGTCCAGCCACTTCTGTCCGTCCGCCTTGCCGCCGCTCACGAGGTCCGGCGCGCCGCCCAGGCCCATGATCAGCAGCGACGGCACACCGCGCATCGCCAGCGACAGATGGTCGGCGCGATAGAACAGGCCTTGTTCGACATAGGTTTCCGGCTCGACCGTGCGGTTCTGTGCGGCGGCGGCCTGCTGCATCAGCGCGTCGAGCGACGAGTTGCCCATGCCGACTTCGACCAGGTTCTTCGCCGGACCGGCGGTCTGCATGATGTCGATGTTGAGATCGGCGACGGTCTTGGCGATCGGGTAGATCGGATGCGTGGCGTAGTACTCGGAACCGAGCAGGCCGCTTTCCTCGGCGGTCCACAGCGCGAACACCACGCTGCGGTCCGGCTGCCGGTGCGTCTGCGTGAACAGCCGCGCCAGTTCGAGCACGGCGGCGGTGCCGAGACCATCGTCGTTGGCGCCGGGGCGCAGCGTGCGGCCCTGGGCGTCCGGCGTGCCGCGGCCGAGCGTGTCCCAGTGCGCGCCGTAGATGACGGTTTCGTCGGGGTGCGTCTTGCCCGGCAGCCTGGCCAGCACGTTCTGGCTCTGCACGGTGCTGGACGTCACCGGCAGATCGGCGCTGAGGCTCAGGCCCTTGAGCACGACCGGATGGAAGGCCGTGGAGCGCGCTTCGACGCGCAGGTGGTCGAGGTCCAGGCCGGCGGCCTTGAACAGCGCATTGGCTTCGTCGTGCTGCAGCCAGCCTTCGACCGGCAGGCCTTCTTCGCCCGGCGCGCGGACGATGTCCGAGCTTTTGCCCTGATGCGCGGACGCCACATTCCAGCCGTAGCCGGCGGCTTTGGGGTCGTGAATGATCAGCGCGGCCGCCGCGCCACGGCGCGCCGCTTCGGCGAACTTGTAGGTCCAGCGGCCGTAGTAGGTCATGCGCTTGCCGCCGAATTTGCCGACCGCGTCGTCGCCGGGCTGCGCCGCGTAGTCGGGATCGTTGACGAGCAGGATCACCACCTTGCCGTGCAGGTCGACACCCTTGAAGTCGTCCCAGCCGATGTCCGGCGCGTCGACGCCGTAGCCGACGAACACCAGCGGCGCGTGGTCGATCTTGATCCTGGGATCGGGGCGGCCGGTGGTCAGCGCGACGGTCTGGCCTTCGGTCAGCGGCAGCGTGGCGCCGGCAGCGGTGGAGACGAACATCGTGCCCTTGCCGATCTGCGTGTTGAGCAGCGGCACCTGCTGCGTGTACTGGCCGTTGGCACCGCCCGGCTGCAGACCCATGGCCTTGAACTGCTGGATCAGGTAGTCGACCGTCACCTTCTCGCCGTCGGTGCCGGGGAAGCGGCCTTCGAAGGCCTCGGACGACAGGGTCTTCACCGTGTCCATCATGCGCTGCGGATCGGCCTTGGCGGCTGCGGCGGTCGGCGCGGTCGGCGCCGGCGCGGCGGCGTGTTGGGCCGGATGCGAACAGCCGGCGGCGAGAATCAGCAGCGGCAGTGCGCCGGAGACGGCGAGCTTCTTGATCATGTTTTCCCTGTCTGCGTGACGTCCGTGCGCAGCGCACGACGGCGAGCGGCATCCGCGCCGCGGATGCTCGACACTAGCCAAGCGTCGTTGACATCCACACCCCGCATCGTTGCGGTGTGCGCAGCATGGGCGACAAAGCGCCGCTGCCAGCACGCGGAAGGCGGGGTGAACCCCGCCCTACTGCAGGCCTGGATTCATCCCGCCGTGCTCCGCGAAACCCGCGACTACTGACGCTGGTCCGCCGTCGCTTCGCGCGTCTTCTTGAACGCGACGCCGTCGTTCCAGGTCGGCCACTCGCGCGAGTTCGCGAGCTTCTTGCCGATGTCGTAGAACACGTCGACGTCCTGCGCGGCGCCGCGCAGATCCCAGTCCTTGCTCCAGGTGTCGCAGGTCTGGTGGTAGCACTTCATGTACGCGTCCAGCCACTTCTGACCGGCCTGCTTGCCGCCGTCGACGAGGTCCGGCGCGCCGCCCAGCGCCATCAGCAGCAGCGACGGTACGCCCTGCTTGGCCAGCGAGAAGTGGTCGGCGCGATAGAACAGACCGCGCTCGACGAAGGTTTCCGGCTCGACGGTGCGGCCCTGCGCTTCGGCGGCCTGCTTCATGTAGCCGTCGAGCGACGAATTGCCCATGCCGACTTCGACGACGTTCTTCGCCGGGCCGGCGGTCTGCAGGATGTCCATCGTCATGTCGGCGACGGTCTTGGCAATCGGGTAGACCGGATGCGTGGCGTAGTACTCGGAACCGAGCAGGCCGCGTTCCTCGGCGGTCCAGATCGCGAAGACCACGGTGCGATCCGGCTGCGGCGCGGCCTTGAACAGGCGCGCCAGCTCGAGCACGCCGGCATCGCCGAGGCCGTCGTCGTTGGCACCGGCGCGGATCGTGCGGCCCTGCGCGTCCGCGGCGCCGACGCCATAGGCATCCCAGTGCGCGCCGTAGAGGATGGTTTCGTCGGGGTGGGTCTTGCCCGGCAGCTTGGCGATGACGTTCTGGCTCTGCACGGTCGTCGACGTCACCGGCAGGTCGGCGGTCAGCGTCATGCCCTTGAGCGCCACCGGCTGGAATTTGGCGGACCGCGCTTCGACGCGCAGCTTGTCGAGGTCCAGACCAGCGGCCTTGAACAGCGCATCCGACTGCTCGTGGCTGAGCCAGCCCTGCAGCGGAATGCCCTCGTCGCCCTTGGCGCGGACGATGTCGGAATTGGCGCCCTGATTGGCGGCGACGGTCTGCCACGGATAACCGGCGGCATCGGTGTCATGCACGATCAGCGCGGCCACCGCGCCGCGGCGCGCGGCCTCGGCGAACTTGTAGGTCCAGCGGCCGTAGTAGGTCATGCGCTTGCCGCCGAACTTGCCGTCCGCGTCGTCGCTCGGCTGCGCCTTGAAGTCCGGGTCGTTGACCAGATAGACAGCGACCTTGCCGTGCAGGTCGACGTTCTTGTAGTCGTTCCAGCCGACGTCCGGCGCGTCGACGCCGTAGCCGACGAACACCATCGGCGCGTTCTTGATGTCGATGTGACTGTCCGGGCGCACGGTGGTGACGCTGACGTTGTCGCCCTGCGTCAACGTGATCGGCTTGGCGCCCCGGTCGTCGATGACCAGCGTGCCCTTGCCGATCTGCGTGTTGATCAGCGGCACTTTCTGCGTGTACTGGCCGTCCGGACCGCCCGGCTCCAGCCCCATGGCCTTGAAGCGCTGAACCAGATAGTCGACCGTCTTGGTCTCGCCCGGCGTGCCCGGCGCGCGGCCTTCGAACGGGTCGGACGCGAGCGTCTTGACCGTGTCCGACATCTGCTGCGGGTCAGCCTGCGTCTTCACGTCGGCCTGGGTGTCCGCCGCTTTTGCCGCGGCGCCGTTGTCGGTCTTGTGCGAGCAGCCGGCGCTGAGCAGCAACAGCGACGCGGCACCGAGAGCAGTGAGGGTTCTGATCATGTTCTGGCCTGCCTGGGATCTGTCCGCGGCCCCGGCGCGAGGCGGGAGCCGGACGTGAATGAATGCGCCGTCGCGGGCCAGCCTGCCGGCGCCGCGCGGTGCGATGGCCGTTACTCTAACGGAGCGCGCCCGCGCATTCGAACCACCACGGCCGTCGCATCACGATGAACGGCCGGCTGCATGCCAACGAAAACATGAACAAACAGGCGATTCTGCGCGACTTCATCGAAACGGTCTGGAATCAAGGAAAGATCGACGCCATCCCCGACTTCATCGCCGCGCAGTACCACATCGAACACGACCCCGGCGATCCCTGGGACGGCCAGCGGCTCGACGTCGCCGGTTTCCAGAACCGCGTGGCGCAATCGCGCGCGCCGGTGCCCGACCAGTGCTTCGACATTCAGGCGCTTTTCGACAGCGACGACAGCGTCTGCATGACCTGGCTGTGGCACGGCACGCACCTCGGCGAGATCGCCGGCATCCCGCCGTCCGGCAAGACCCTGCGCATGTCCGGCGCCACCGTCTACCGCTTCGACGGCCAGCGCATCAGCGGCCACTGGCAGGTCGCCGACCGCCTTGGCGTGTTCCAGCAGCTGCAGGCGAATCGCTGAATCAGGCGGCGAAGCTTTCGCGTGCCACCCACGCACCGTTGGTGCGATCCGGCAGCACGCGGGGCGCAGGGCCGCTGTCCTGGATGCGACGGACCACGCGAGCGGGGTTGCCGGCGACGACGCTCATCGCCGGCACCGAGCGCGTGACGACGCTGCCGGCGGCGACGACGCTGCCGTAGCCGATGCGGACGCCGCGCAGGACGATGGCCTGAGCGCCGATCCAGACGTCGTCCTCGATCTGCACCGGGCGCGGCGTCGGCCGCTCGTGCCGGCGTGACGGCTCCAGGCGGTGCAGATCGCTGTCGAGAATCATGGCGCGATAACCGATGCGGCAGCGTCGGCCGATGCTGATGCGCTTGCTGGCGTTGATGATGACGCCGTGGTTGATCATGCTCGATTCGCCCAGCGTCACTTCGCCGCCCTTGTGGACGTGAATCTCACTGACGCCACTGCCGTGGTGAAAGCAGACCCGCGGCTCGATCTGCAGCACGCCCGGCCCGCGGAACCAGACATTGCCGTAGAGCCGCACACCGGCGCCGACGCGGGCGTGTCGCAAATACAGCTTGGCTCTGAGGATGGCCAGCACCTCGACGGTGACGCGGGCCGCGTGCCTGAGCTTGTTCATGGCGCTTCTCCTGAAGCTGAGGACAAATCCCTGTCCGGTCCCGGAGATCGATTGTGTCGGCAACGCGGCGACGCGCGCACCGGCCATTGGTCGGGCATCGTGCCGATCGCCGGCGCGGATTCAGGACTTTGGTCGCAACTGGCGGTGCAGCACGGCCTTGTCGACCGCCAGTTGCGCGATCAATCGGGTACAGCGCGCCAACGATTGCTGCAACTGGCGGTTCTGGACCTCGAGCTGCCGAAGACGATGCACGCCTTGCGTATCCAGGCCGGCGAATTTTCGACGCCAGGCGCGCAGTGTCGATCTGGAGATGCTCATCTCCCAGCAGACTTCCTTGTCCGGCCGGCCCAGCAGCAGCCGTCCCATCGCGCTCGCGATCTTTTCGTTCGTGTACCGTGCCTTCGTGTTCATCAGCCGTTCCCCGCCACTAGAAACTGTGCGCGATGCCCAGAATCACCTGCGCATAGCCGTGGGTATTGGCATCGAGCAACGGGCTGTCCTGTACATCACCCGGCAACGCCCGATATTCGACGCTGGCAATCAGATTCCAGTTGGACCAGAAGCGGGTTCTGGCGGTGATGCCGATATGCGGCACCAGCGCCGCGCCCGGCCGATATTGCGGAACGCCACGCGCCACTTCCTTGTCGAGCGTGCCGTAGTAGTAGTTGGCGGTTTGCTTCGACAGCGCCGTCACGCCGAGTTCGGGCTCGATTACCCAACGACCGATCGGCAACGGGTACTCATAACTGAGATCGCTTTCGTAGCCGTCGCTGGTACCGGTGATGTCGGCCTTGAAACTCAGTTTCAGGCGACCGAGGTCGGTCAACCACGTGACGGCGGCACCGGCGTCGGCGCTGTCGCGCCGCTTCGACAGCAGCGCGCGATCGATGCCGTGCGCGGCCAGTTCGTCGACGCCGAAATCCTTGGGGTCGACACCGTCGAGCCGCGCCGAGACAAAGCCGTCGACACGAAAGTGCGCGCGCTTGAGCAGGTGATAGCCGAGCGACGTCCCACGCAGATAGACATGCTGGCCCTCGTAGTTGAGCAGCGGAATGACGCGATAGTGATCGCTCTCGCCGGCATAGATGCCGGTGCGTACCGAGCCGCCGACTCCGAGTCCCCATTGCGCGCCGGGACTATCCTGCGACTGTGCGAAGACCGTTGCGGGCAGCAACGCGGTAGACAGCGTGACGCCGACGGCGGCAGCGGGAAACAGGCGCATGGACAGTCCATCGTTTCGGGGGATCACCGCACTCTAGGAACGTGCTTTTAAGACGGTTTTAATGACGTCTCGATAACGTGACCGCATGCACATGAACGGTGGCCAGTGGTGAGCCGGATTCTGCTGATCGAAGACGATCCGATGCTGGGCGACGCCCTCAGCACGGCGCTGACCCAGGACGGCTGGGACATCACGCGCGCCGACGACGCCGACAGCGGTCGCCTGCAACTGCTGGCCGGCGGCTACGCGGCGGTCTTGCTTGATCTCGGCCTGCCGCGCGGCTCCGGGCTGGACCTGCTGCGCGAGATGCGCCGTGCGTCCGATGCGACGCCCGTGCTGATCGTGACCGCGCGCGACCGACTGAGCGATCGCATCCGCGGCCTCGACTTCGGCGCCGACGACTACATCACCAAGCCGTTCGAGGTCGACGAGCTGTGCGCGCGCCTGCGTGCCGCGGTGCGCCGCGGCCAGGGCCGCGTGACGCCGACATTGTCGTTTCTCGACGTGGTACTGGAACCCGATACACGCGCCGTGACGCGGGCGGGCCGTCCGGTGCGGCTCAGCCTGCACGAGTTCCGCACGCTGTTGGCGCTGATGGAACGTCAGGGCCGCATCGTCACGCGAGAAACGCTGGAATCCTGCGTCTACGACGGCGACAGCGCCGTCGAGAGCAACACCATCGCCGTCTACATCCACGCGTTGCGGCGCAAACTCGGCGAGCGCTTCGTCACCACCGTGCACGGCTTCGGCTACCGCGTCGGCGGCGACGAGTGATGACGTTTCCGCCGTCGCTGCGCGCCAAGCTGATCGCGCTGCTGATCAGCACGTTGGTGGTCGGCTGGCTGATCTGGTTCGGCTGGCAGTATCACGAGATGGCCGACCAGCGCAGTGGCGAATGGGATCAATCGCTGCGCGCCACGGCGCAATACATCCTCAAGTCGATGCCGAGCGACGTCGACAGTGTGCTGTCGACGTCGCGGCTGCGCCTGCCGGACGATGCCGGCAAGCCGCCGGTCGGCCGCCCGGCGGTGCACATCGTGTTCCAGGTATGGAGTCTGCCGCGCAACGAGATCTTGATCGCCTCGCCGACGGCGCCGCGGACGCCGCTGGCGGCCGGGTTGAGCCGGGACGGCGCCAGCGACAGCGTGATCGACGGCGAACCGTGGCGCGTCTATTCGGTGACCGACGCCGAAGGCCGCGTCGAGGTGCAAGTCGGCGCGCGCGTCTTGCAACTGCGTGAGGATCTGACCGATGGGGTGCGGCGCAGCCTGACGGCGGCCGCGCTGTTTCTGGTGGGCCTGTCGCTCGCCATCTGGTGGGGCGTCAGCTGGGCACTGCGCCCGATGCACCGCCTCAGCGGCGAGCTGGCGCGCCGTGACGCGCTGAACCTGACGCCGCTGCCGCTGACCGGCGTGCCGCGCGAGGTCCGGCCGTTCGTGGCGTCGTTCAATCAGCTGCTCGCGCGGCTGCAGCAGGCCGTCGACAACGAACGTCAGTTCAACGCCGACGTCGCGCATGAGCTGCGCACGCCGTTGGCGGCGCTGCTGACGCAGGTGCGCGTGGCGAGAACCACGACGCCGCAAGGTCCGATGCAGACGTCGCTGGAAAACATGACGCACGGCATGGAACGCCTGTCGCGCCTCGTGCAGCAGCTGCTCGACTCCGCGCGCGTCAGTGCGTCGCGCGACAGCCCCGAGTATCGGCAGATCGATCTGGCCGACATCGCGGCGATGGTGCCGCATGAATTCGGCACCACAGCCGCGCGCCGTGGGCAGGTAATTGCGGTATCGGCCGAAGCCGGCGCGATCATCCTCGGCAGCCTCGACGATGTCGATATCCTGCTGCGCAATCTGATCGACAACGCGCTGCGTTACGGACGCGATGGCGGCCGGGTTGAGATCTCCTGCAGCGTTGTTCGCGACACCGTCGCGCTGCGTGTCGCCGACGACGGCCCCAGCGTGCCGGAGGCCGAGCGCGAGGACATCTTTCGCCGCTTCTATCGCGGCAGCGGCACGAAGCGCGCACACGGAAGCGGCATCGGCTTGTCGCTGGTGGCGCGCATCACCCAGTCGCATGGCGCGACGATCACGGTCGGACCGGGGTTGGGCGGCACCGGTCTCGGCATCTCCGTCACCTTCCCCGCCGCGGTCGAGATGCGGCTCTGAACGATACGCCGCGCTCAGGCGGCCGCGGCGCGGGTGATGCGATTGCGGCCTTCCGCTTTGCTTCGGTACAGCGCGGCATCGGCCTGCGCAATCAGTTCGTCGACGCCTCGCGAGCCGCCGCCGACGGCGAGGCCGACACTGGTCGTAATGGAGATCATCTGCGACTCGAAGCGTGCCGGGGTGGCCGCCAGCGTCGTCCGCAGGGTCTCGGCCAGCTGCATGGCGTCTTCGGCCGTCGCGCCCGGCAGCGCCAGCACGAATTCTTCGCCGCCATGCCGGCCGAGCAGATGCGGCCGGCCCTCGACGCCGGCACGCATGACGGCCGCGAAGTGGCGCAGCACCGCATCGCCGGCGAGATGGCCGTAGCTGTCGTTGACGTTCTTGAAGTGGTCGAGATCGAAGATCATCAGCGCAAACGGCCGGCGCTGTTCGCGACAACCGGCCAACGCCTGCTGGCACTCGCCGAGCATCGCCACCCGTGTCAGCAGACCGGTCAGGCCGTCGATGCGCGCCATGCGCCGCAGGTCGACCATCAGGCGTTCGACGATCAGCAACAGCAGCGCGAAGCACTGCACCAGCGACAGCAACACACTGATGGTGTGGCTGACGGCGAGCGGCATGCCCAACTGCAGCAGCTGCTGACCGGCCTCGTGCATCGGCAGCACCAGGCGCACGACGTAGTTCAATCCATCGAGCGCAAAGGCCGCGGCGGCGAAGCGACAGCTGAAACGCACGTCGGACGGGCCGTGGCGCAGCAGCGTCCCGACGATCCAGACGTCCCAGACGATGGCGGAAATGGCGTACAGCACGACGCGCGTACTGATGCTCGGCCAGAACACCGTAAAGACGAACAGGCCCAGCAACACCGCGGCCACCAGCAACAGCGGCATCCAGACCGGCCGCGGGCGGCCAACGTGAACGGCGACGCCCTGCAGCAGGAACAACATCGACAGCGTGAAACAACCATTGCCGATGAGGATGGCCGGCAGCTCCGGCAGGTGCCCGCGCAGCGAGAGGATGGCCGCGCCGGCCGGCACCAGCCACAGCGCGTACGACCACAGCCGCGCCACGTCGCGGCGGCGCAGCACCAGCAGAATCAACGAAAATCCCGCCGCGATGCACAGGCTCTGAACGAAGCCGATGAAGACGACAGTGAAGGTATCCAGGTACATCAACGAATCCATGTTCGCGGTACCGGCACGGACCGCGTGCGTGCCCTGAGCGCAAGGCCTCAGTCGCCGCGGCAAGCAGCATCGAGGCCGCGCTCAGGGTAACGGTCCGCGCCGGTGGTGGCGTTCAGGCGCTGCCGTACGGGCATTTCCGGACTACGAACGGCGGGCTTTCCTGAAATGACGGCTGAGCGCGCGCTAGCGCAGCACCGCACTCGCAGCCCACTGCGTCAGGCGCCGGAACAAAGTGCCACGCGTCGCGAACAGGAAGTGACTGTGGCCGGTTTCCGGCAACACCAGCAAGGTGATGTCCGACGCGCCGGTGAACGCGGTCGGCACTTGATGCACGGGGCCGACCATGTCGCGACCGCCGACGCCGAGGAACACCGGCACCGCGATCGACGCCGCTTCCGGCGCGACGTTGCCGGGCACCATCGACAGCGACGCCGGAATCGGCAGCAGGCAGTCGGTGGCGGCTTTCAATGCCGCGACGCCGCGCGGATCAGCGCGCGTGCTGCCGAACAGTTCGCGGTTGCCGGCGCGCGCGGCGTGAATGACCGGATAGGCCTGGCCGCCGTACATCGACTTGGCGACGTCGAGCAGCAAGGGCCGTGCGGCGAGCGGATCGGTGAGGCCCTGCAGTTGCGGCGGCAGGTACTCGGGCAGACCGCGTGTCGAGAAGCCGAGCAGCACGATGCCGGCATGCGGTGCGTGCGCGGCCTGCTGCAGGATCGTCATCATCGCGCCCATCGAATGACCGACGCCGATGCTGACCAGGCCCGGCAGGCCTCTGAGCTGCGGGTGCGCCGTGCCGTCGCGCAACCGCGCCATCAGCGTTTCGTGGACGTGGCGATTGATCGCCGTCAGCGTGTCCGGCGTGCATTGCCAGCCGTCGGTCGGGCGGCTGCTGTCGCCGAGGCCGAGATAGTCGACGGCGGCGACGACATAGCCGTGCGAGGCCATGGTCCGCGCGAAGCTGAATGAGGTGTCGGATTCGATGTGCGCGCTGTCCGCCGCGAGCGCAGAGGTCGCGGCTTGCGCCGCTCCTACAACTGCAGGCGCTCGGGTGACTTCACGTGTCGAATCCGCCGGGGCGTTCCTGTAGGAGCGGCGCAAGCCGCGACCCTCGTCGCCCGCCCCGCCGCTCTCGGCCGGCGGCATCAGATCGTAGTAGCGCCGATTCATGTTGCCGCCCGGCAAACACCACAGCAACGCACGCGGCGTGACGCCGGCCGGCGGCGCGAACAGGTCGACGGCGATCTGCAGCGCGCCCTCGCCGGCCAACGCCACGCCAGCATCGAAGCGCAGCGTGACGGGCGCCATCGGCTGCGGCGCGTTCAAGGCTTCAGGCCTTTTCGAGCACCGCGCCGGCCATGCCGGACGAGATCAGCACGTGCTCGACCGCCTTCTTCTTGATCTGGTTGTACGAGGTGCCGCGGATCTGCCGCACGCCCTCGATCATGCTGTTCATGCCGTGGATGTAGGCCTCGCCGGTGAGGCCGCCGTTGGTGTTGACCGGCAGCTCGCCGTCGAGCGCCATGCCGCCGCCCTTGACGAAATCCTTGCCTTCGCCCGGCTTGCAGAAGCCGAAGGCTTCGAGCTGCAACAACACATGCGGCGTGAACGCGTCGTACAGCGCCGCCATCTGCATGTCGGACGGCTTCAGGCCGGTCATCGCCCACAGGCGCTTGGCGACGCCCTTGGCTTCCGGCATTTCGGTCAGGTCTTCGTGGTAGTAGTTGGAGATCACTTCCACGTTGTACGGAATCGACTGCGTGGCGCCAACGATCTTCACCGGCGGCTGCTTGAGATCGCGCGCGCGTTCGAGGCTGGTGACGAGCACGGCGACGCCGCCATCGCTCTCCTGGCAGCAATCGAGCAGGCGCAGCCACGGCTCCTGGATCCACTTCGAGTTCTGGTGATCTTCGAGCGTGATCGGCTTTTGATAGAACCAGGCGTTGGGATTGTTCGCGGCATACGCGCGCTGCTGCACGCTGATGTAGCCGAGATCGCGATTGGTCACGCCGTACTGGTGCATGTAGCGCGCGGCCTGCAGCGCGCCCCAACTGGCCGGCGTCATCGCGCCATAGGGCACACACCACAGCAACGAGCCGGTGCCGTTGCCCGACTGGTACTGCATCTGCTGCTGTTGCGGATTCTGCCCGAAGCGGTACTGGCTGCGTTCGTTCATCGCGCGCCAGATCAGCACGTTGTTGCACAGGCCGGCATTGACCATGCCCATCGCCTGATAGATGGTCGCCGCCGCCGCGGCACCGCCGCCGGGAATGCGCGTGGTGTAGGCCAGGTCCTTGACGCCGAGACAGCGCGCGAGATTGACCTCGTCGCTGTTGTCGATCGTGAAGGTGATCATGCCGTCGATGTCGTGCGGGCTGATGCCGGCGTCGTCGCAGGCGGCCTTCGCGCATTCGGCGGCGAGCTGCAGCTCGCTGCGGCCGGAGGCCTTGGAGAATTCGGTCTGTCCGATGCCGGCGATCGCCGCATCCGTGAATTTGCGTGCCATTTGGAGTCTTCGTCTTATTTGCTGCGCGGGCGGAACACCGGGACCTTGTGGTCCTTCATCGTCGGCTCGAACGTCACTTCGACCGGCAGGTCCTGTTCCATCGCGTCGGGTGCGATGCCGACCACGTTCGACACCATGCGGATGCCTTCTTCGAGTTCGACGATGGCAACGATCGGCGCTTCCTTGAAGCCGAACGGCGGCGGATGGCGCGGAATCGTCCAGCCGCGGACCACGCCGCGCCCGGACAGCGGCACATGCTGACGCTTGAGACTGAAGCACTGCGGGCACATCGGCCGCGGCGGAAACACGAACAGACCGCAGTCGCCGCATTTCTCGCCGAGCAACTGCTCCTGGTCGGCACCGTCCCAGAAGAACTTGGCGTCGAGCGTGACGATCGGGGGAATACGCGTCGGCTTGTCGGCGGCCGGCGCGGCTTGCGGTTGGTCGGTCATGTCGCCTGCAGAGTCTGAAATGTCGCAGACGACGATAGCCGGCGGCCCCGGCCGCCAGCATGATTCAAACGGGTGACTCGACGTCCGCGGCCCGATGCCGCGACTTTTGCGCTGCGCGGACTTAGGCCGCCACAGCGACGCTATTCGCGTTCACAGGCCCTAGAGACGGGCCGTCAGCTTGAACAGCACGCTCGCGTCGCTGGCGTCGCGCACGTCGGACGGCACGTTGCGGTGCGCGATCGGCGCCGCAGCGGTGACACTGGCGGAGAACATGCGCCATGCCGCGCGCAGCTCGACACCGGCATCGCTGAGCATCGACGAGTGATTGACGCCATCGTCCAGACTTCGCGCGTAGCGCGACAGTCCGTATTCGGCGAACACCCGCGGCGTCAGCTGGACACCCAACGGCGACCAGCCGCCGTACTGCAGGTCGATGGCGCTATAGACGCCGTCGTCGCCAACCGCGACGCCCGGCCGGTATGCGGCGATGTTGTCGACGCCGCCCAGAACCCACTGGCTTTCGATCGGCAGCGTGCCGTCGGCGAGCTGCGCAGCGAGCAGCAAGCCGGTGTTCCAGCGATGGCCGAGTCCGAAGTTCAGGCTGATCGACGGCTGCCACGACAGATAGTCGAGCTTGGCGCCGGTGTCGGCATCCTTGCTGCGCAGGCCCTTACGGAAGGTGCTGCTGAGGTCGACATCCGCGGCGCCGAGCGGCGTGGTGTCGCTGTACGAGTAATGCGCCCCGATCTGCACGCTCGGATATTCCTCGCGCACGCCCAGATCGCCGAGATCGAATTCGCGATTGATGTAGTCGGCACGCACTTCGATCAGCAAACGGCTGCGCAGCGTTGCGGTCAGCGGATACAGCCACGACAGTTGGGCTTCGCGCAGCTGGCCGTCCTGTCCGGCGTCGTTTGCCGAGTAATCGAGCGCCTGCCCGGTCACACCCAGCACGCCGAACGGCGTGGCCCGACTCCAGGTCAGCGCCTCGCTGTTGTAGCGGTCGGTATCGCCGTCGTTGAGCCCGGTCAGCGCGGTCTGCCAGAACAGTTTGAACTGATCGCCAGCGAGATCGCTGTGGCGCAGGTCCAGATCAAAGAAGTGGCTACCGACGAAGCGGTTGCCGGGATTGCCGAAGTCGGCTTGCGCGCTGCTGCGCGCACCGTCTTCATGGTCCGGCGTGACGACATAGGCCACGCCGCCGTCGACCGGCTGCAACGCGCTGTGCGCGCTAAGGCCGGCGCGATCGGCGCGCACATTGGCCAGTGCGCGCTGCGGCTCGAAATCCTCGTCGTTCAACGCTTGGTTCAGCAGCGGTTTGAAGTACGGCACCATCGAGGCCGGCGCGGTGACACGCTTCAGACGCAGGGGCTCGGCCATCACATAAATATCGTCGCCGTCGACGGCATAACGCAGCTGTGTCGACAGCGCGCCGTCGGCGTGCCAGGCCCGCGTCAATGCCTGCATGGCCTCGCCGATGGTGCTGGCGCCGGCCGCCGCGCGACGCGCCGCTTTGGCGTCGATGCGCGAATCCTGTGGCAGATGGACGTGGAAGTTGCCGAGCGTGATGACGCTGGCGCCCGCATGCGCACGCACCTCATTCAGCGGTGCGAGCTGCGGCGACAACGGCGGCGGTAGATCAACGGCCACGGCGATCGCCCCAGACGCTGATGCGCGCGCGGTCGCGACGCTCCCGATCCCTGATCTGATTCATGACACTCCCATGCGTAAGCCGCGGCCCGATCGGACCGCGGCTTACGGTGCCACCGCAATGCTGGAGCGAAGCTTACTGACCGGCGCCGGTGCTGCCGTTCAGCGCGACGTCGGCCGACAGCGAGGCGTTGCCGAACGACGCATTCAGCGACGTGCTGGCAATGGTGTTGTCGCTGCTGTCGGACGACGAGCCGCCGCCGCTGGCGTCGACCGAGACCGATCCGTTGCTGCCGTCAGCGGCGACCGTCGTGCTCTGATCGCTGCTGACGCTGGTATCGGTGCTGGAGTCGCCATCGGTCAGGCTGGTGTCGCTGTCGTCATTCGAGGCGGTGACGGTCTCGATGGCGTCCTGGCGGTTGGCGCGCGCATCTTCGCGGGTCGCCTTGTTGTCGTCACGAATCGACTGGCGATTGTCGACGCTGGCCTGATGCGTGTCCTGCAGAGTCTGCTGAGTCGCCGCCGCATTGTCCTTGGCCAGCTGCGCGCGATCCTGCGCATACGTCTGCGCGGCGTCACGCATATCGCTGCTGTTGTCGGCACTCTTCAGCGCCGCGACGTAGTCTTGCCGCATCTGCTGCGTGGCGCTGCGGTTGGCCATCGCCGTGTCCTGAATCTCGCTCAGGTTGCTCTGTGCCGTGTCTTTACGGCTCTGGCGATTTTCCTGAATCTGCTCGCGGCGGGCTTGCATGTTGTCCTGCCGTGCCTGCTGCAATGCCGCCCGATCGCTGCTCAGCTTGCTCAACAGCGTGCCGTCGGCGGCGTTGGCGACGGACAGGCCCGCGGCAAAGAGGCTCGCGGCAAGAGCGGTACGCGTCAATGTTTTCATTGTGAGGACTCCTTTCCTGAAAAAAGAAAGCAGGCGTCCTGCCTGCAGGAAAAGAGTCTGCTCAGCGAGCCTGAATCCCCGCTCAACCACGCGCGTTTGTACAGACGGCAGTCAGGCTGCGACGCGTGGCGGCTGCGATTCAAGCAAAAAAGACAGGGCCTCAGCCACCGGCAGCGCACATTTGAGGCTCAACAGATCATCGGCGCGCGTGCGACCGAGATTGACGGCGGCCATCGGCTTGCCGGCCTGCGCCGCGGCATTGGCGAAGCGAAAGCCCGACCACACCATCAGCGACGAACCGACGATCAACATCGCGTCGGCCTCGCGCAGCGCCGCGAACGCGGCGTCGACGCGCTCGCGCGGCACGCTTTCGCCGAAGAACACCACGTCGGGCTTGAGCATGCCGCCGCAGGCCGGGCACGGCGGCACGACGAACGAAGCGAAGTCGTCGTGTTCGAGATCGGCGTCGCCGTCCGGCGCCATTTGCGCGTCGAGCGCCGCCCAGGCCGGATTGGCGTCGAGCAGCACGCGCTGGAACTCCTCGCGCGCATAGCGGCGTTCGCAGTCGAGACAGCGCACCAGATCGAGCCGACCGTGCAGATCGATGACGCGTTCGCTGCCGGCCGCCTGATGCAGGCGGTCGACGTTCTGCGTCAGCAGCAGCTCGACGCGTCCGGCGCGCTCGAGCGCCGCCAGCGCCTGATGCGCGTCGTTGGGCCGTGCCAGACCGAAGCCGCGCCAGCCGACCAGGCTGCGCGCCCAATAGCGGCGGCGCGTCGCGTCGCTACCGGTAAAGGCCTGATAGGTGACCGGCTGCGGCCGCTTCCACGCGCCCTCGCCATCCCGGTAATCCGGGATGCCGGAATCGGTGCTGACGCCGGCACCGGTCAGCACGAACAAACGCGGATGCGCGTCAGATGAAGGCCCGCAGGGCTGCGATATCCGTCATGGCGCCAGTATCGCCGATGTGGATCACGAAACGGTGACGTCGCTCCAGCTCAGACCGAAGCGCGCCAGATATTTGCGCAAACGGTCCGAATCATTGGTCGAGCGACGCGTCTGCCGCGACGCCGCGAACAGCGTGCGCCCGGCCTCGGACAGATTGCGGCTGCGCCGGCAGACGGCGACGACATCGCCGAGCTGTGCGCGATCGAAGCGATCCAGTTCGGCGACGCGCTCGCCGAGCAAGGCCTCGAAGTCGACGTCCGCCGCCATCGCCGGCGCATCGGCCGAGCGCCAGAGCCGACGCAGGCGCGCGATCTCCGCGTCGACGCCATCGACCTGGATGCGGCCGGCCACGGCCAGGGTCGCCATGCGCGAGACCGACGCACCGAGATCGCGGAAATTGCCCGGCCACTGCGCGTCCGCCGACATCGCGAAGCGCAGGTAGCGCTCGCGCGCCTCGACATTGAAGCGCACGCGTTGATGCGTGCTGCGTTCGTAGCGCTCCAGTTCGTAGTCGAGATTGGGCTCGATGTCCTCGCGACGCGCCGCGAGGCCCGGCAGCTCGAAGGTCCACAGATTGAGGCGTGCGTACAGATCGTCGCGAAAACCGCCGCTGGCGATTTCGCGGCCCAGATCGCGGTTGGTGCCGGCGATCAGCTGGAAGTCGCTGCACACTTCGCGGTCGCTGCCGACCGGCAGGAAGCGCTTGTCCTCGATCGCGCGCAGCAGCATCGCCTGTTCGTCGGCGCCCAGCTCGCCGATCTCGTCGAGAAACAGCACGCCGCGATCGGCGCTGCGCAGCAGACCGGCACGCTCGGATACCGCGCCGGTGAACGCGCCCTTGCGATGGCCGAACAGCGCACTCATTGCGCCGTCGCCGCGCAGCGTCGCACAGTTGATCTCGACGAACGCGCCGGACACCGTGCCGCGCTGACGCTTCAGCTCGTAGACGCGGCGCGCCAGCTGGCTCTTGCCGGCGCCGGTCGGCCCCATCAGCAGCATCGGCGCCGGCGAGCGGATCGCCACCGTTTCAATCTGCTCGATCATCGTGTTGAACGCGGCGTTGCGCGTGGCGATGCCGCTCTTGAGGAAAGAACGGTCTTCCTGCTGCTGCTGTTCGAAGCGCTGCGCGATGCGATCGTACTTCGACAAGTCGAGGTCGATGATCGAGTACGCGCCGGCCACGTCCTGCCGCGCGCGCGGCGGCGAGGTCTGCAGCAGCCGCCCCGGCAGGTGACGGCTCTCGGTCAGCAGGAACAGGCAGATCTGCGCGACATGCGTGCCGGTGGTGATGTGCGCGTAATAGTCCTCGTGCTCGGGGTCGAAGGACTGCCGCGCGCAGAAGTCGTGCAGCGCGCCGTACATCGATTCGAAATCCCAGGGGTTGGCGATATAGGTGTCGTGCAGGCACACCTCGGTTTCCGGCGACACCTGCGCCAGGTCGGCCGCGATCTGCTTCGCCAGCCGCGCGCCGCGACGCATGTCGATCAGCAACTCCATGCGGTGCACGACGAAGTCCTCATGCATGCCGAGCGCCACCGTCGGCCGCCAGCGCTCCCAGCGTTCGGCGCCGAAACGCGCATCGAGCTGCGTGCCGATGAAGCCGATGACGACGTTCTTTTTCATGACGATCTGATCATATCGTTTACGATAAAAATTTATCTATTTCCTTGACATTCAAATTTCCAAAATTTCGAAAATCATCAATAATTCATTTAAATTCATAGCCATAAAAGAATCACTCGCGATTGGCATCGGCATTGCTCTATAGCCCCGTGGCGACGATCTGCGGAATCCGGGCGTCGTCCAGCGGCCCCCGGCGGGGAGTGAACCCGCCGGGGTGGTGGCGGCCTTCAACGGCACCATCACCCGATCGTCGAGGCCGAGATCAAAAGGGGCCGGTCACGAAGCCCACCCTGAGGCAACACAATGCGCAACATGAACTACGAGGTCATTCACGAAGCCGGCGGCGTGCCGATCAAGATGTGGACGCGCGGCGTGCCGCTCGAAGACGAGGCGCGCACGCAGCTGATCAATATGTCGAAGCTGCCGTTCGTCCACCGCTGGATCGCGGTGATGCCGGACGTGCATCTCGGCAAGGGCGCCACTGTCGGCTCGGTGATTCCGACCGTCGGCGCCATCGTGCCGGCCGCGGTCGGCGTCGATATCGGCTGCGGCATGATCGCCGCGCGCACCACGCTCAAGGCCCGCGACCTGCCCGACAATCTGGCGCCGCTGCGCTCGGCGATCGAGCGTGCGGTACCGCACGGCCGCAGCACGACGCGCGGCGGCCGCGACAAGGGCGCCTGGGCGAATCCGCCACAGGCGACGATCGACGGCTGGTCGACGCTGGCCGAGTCGTTCGGCGCGATCACCGCCAAGTACCCGAAGCTCGCCAAGACCAACAACCTGTCGCATCTCGGCACGCTGGGAACCGGCAACCACTTCGTCGAGGTCTGCCTCGACGAGGCGGATGGCGTGTGGTTCATGCTGCACTCGGGCTCGCGCGGCGTTGGCAATGCGATCGGCTCGCTGTTCATCGAGCTGGCCAAGCAGGACATGCGACGCTGGATGATCAATCTGCCGGATCGCGATCTTGCCTATCTGCCGGAAGGCAGCGAGCACTACGCCGACTACGTGCAGGCCGTCGACTGGGCGCAGCGCTACGCGCGCACCAATCGCGCGATCATGATGCAGCACGTGGTCGATGCCGCACGGCGCGTGATCGACAAGCCGTTCGACGCGACCGGCGAAGCGGTCAACTGCCATCACAACTACGTGAGCCGCGAGCGCCACTACGGCGAGGACGTGCTGGTCACGCGCAAGGGCGCGGTCAGCGCCAGAAAGGGCGAGCTCGGCATCATTCCCGGCAGCATGGGGGCGAAGAGCTTCATCGTTCGCGGCCTCGGCAACGACGAGAGCTTTCACAGCTGCAGCCACGGCGCCGGACGCGTGATGAGCCGCACCGAGGCGCGCAAGCGCATCACGCTCGACGCGCACCGCGACGCGACCGCGCACGTCGAATGCCGCAAGGACGCGGCGGTGGTCGACGAGTCGCCGGCCGCCTACAAGCCGATCGAGGCGGTGATGGCGGCGCAGAACGATCTCGTCGAGATCGTCCACACGCTGCGTCAGGTGGTCTGCGTGAAGGGTTGAACGGCGGGGCGCCCAGCCCCGCCACTTTTTGATTTTCCAGATTCGGGAGGCCGTCGTGCTGGAACTCGACGGCGCCGCCGGCGGTGGCCAACTGCTGCGCAGCGCGCTGACCCTGGCCATGTGTACGGGCCAGGCGTTTCATATTCGCCGCATCCGTAGCGGCCGCTCGAAGCCGGGCTTGATGCGTCAGCATCTGACGGCGGTCGATGCCGCCGCCGCGATCTGCAGCGCGGACGTCGACGGCGCGGCGCCCGGCGCCACTGCGTTGCGCTTCACGCCCGGCACGATCCGCGGCGGCGACTATGCGTTTGCGATCGGCACCGCCGGCTCGACCACGCTGGTGCTGCAGACGGTGCTGCCGGCGCTGCTGTGCGCGAACACGCCATCGACGATCGATCTGCAGGGCGGCACCCACAATCCGCTGGCGCCGCCGGCGGAATTCCTGCGTGACGCCTATCTGCCGCTGTTACAGCGCATGGGCGCCGACGTCGAGCTGGAACTGCAACGCCCCGGTTTCTATCCGGCCGGTGGCGGCGCACTGCGCGCCAGCATTCACCCCTGTCCGCTGCAGCCACTGACGCTGCGCGAGCGCGGCGCGCTGAGCGGACTGCAGGCGCTGGCCTGGACGTCCGGCATCGCACCCAGCGTCGGCGAACGCGAGCTGGCGATCGTGCAGCGCCGGCTCGGTCTCGATGCCGCCGATCTGCAACGGCGCACCGTGCAGCCGCCGAGCGGTCCGGGCAATGCCCTGCTGCTGTTCGCGCGCCACGAGGCGGTTTGCGAGGTGTTCTGCGGCTTCGGCGCGCGGGGCGTCTCCGCCGAAGCCGTCGCCGAACGCACCTGCGAAGCGGTGCGCGACTATCTGTGCGGAAGCGCGGCGGTCGGCGCCTGCCTGGCCGACCAACTGCTGCTGCCGCTGGCGCTGGCCGGCGGCGGCACGTTCACGACCGCCCGCATCACCGATCACCTGCAGAGCAACGCGCGGCTGATCGAAAAGTTTCTGCCGGTCGAAATCGACTGGCACGAAAGCGACGGGTGCTGGCAGGTCGACGTCAGGCGCTGAGCGCTGCGCTGCGGCGCAGCCAGGCGACGAAGTCGTCGCGCACCGCGGCGTCGATGCCGTGGCCGATCGGATAGCGATGGGCTTCGTGCGGCACGCCCAGCTCGGTCAGCCACTGCCGGGCGCGTTCGGCCCAGAAGATCGGCAACTTGTCGTCGACCTCGCCGTGCGCGATATAGCCCTGCAGTTGCGCGAGCGCGGCCGGCGCCGCGAGCTGCGCGCGCAACTCCGGCAGGATGCGGCCGGACAGGACCGCGAAGCCGGCGACGATCTGCGGCGCGGTCAGCGCGACGCTGGCGCTGATGATGCCACCCTGACTGAAGCCGGCGACCACGGTTTGCGCCGGGCGCCGATCATGACGCTGCTGCAGATACTCGACGAAACCGATCAGCGTGCGGCGCGCGGCATCGGCCTGTGCGGCGTCGATCTGCGGCCCCTGCGCGGTGAACGCGACACGGAACCAGCCGTAGTGGCCGGGCGCCAGCGTCAACGGGCCGCGCGCGAGCACGACGAGCGTGTCGGCGTCGACCGCGGCGGCGACAGCGGCGAGGCTCATCTCGTCGGCGCCGACGCCATGGCACAGCACCAGCAACTGCCGGGGCTGCGCCGGCAACGGCAGGCGGTAGCGCCAGCTCAACCCGGCTTCGGCCGCGGTTTCGAGGGCGCCGATGCCGAAACCGGTGTCGAGCGCGGCGCTCATGCGGCCGGCCGCCAGACGTACGAATCCATCGACAGGATGCCGTAGGTGACGCCGCCGTCGACCGGCTGCACGACGTCGTTGGCGGCCGCGGCCCCGGCGGCGACCAGCAGCGGCAGGAAGTGCTCCTCGGTCGGGTGCGCACGTTCGGCCTGTGGCGCGAGCTGGCGATAGTCGGCCAGCGACGCGTCGTCACGGGCGGTCACCGCCTCACGCACCCAGCGCACGAAGTCGAGCACATAAGGCGCCGGCTGCGGATTGCCGCGGAACTCGTAGAGGTTGTGCGTCATGCTGCCGGACGCGACGATCAGCACGCCTTCGTCGCGCAGCGACGACAAGGCCCGGCCGAGCGCGTACGCGCTGCGCGTGTCGAGCTGACGCGGCATCGACACCTGAAACACCGGCAGCCTGGCCTCGGGCAGCAGATACATCATCGGCACCCAGGCACCGTGGTCGCGGCCGCGCTGTGCGTCGATCGACACCGGAAAACCGGCATCGGTCAGGCGCTGAGCGACGGTCTGCGCCAGCTCCGGCGCGCCCGGCGCCGTGTACTGCAAGCGATAAAGCGCATCCGGGAAGCCGCCGAAGTCGTGAATGGTCTCCGGTTGGGCGGCCGCCATCACACGCAGATCGGGCGTCTGCCAATGCGGCGAAACGACCAGCACCGCCCGCACACCGTCCAGCTCGCGGCCGAGCTTCTCGATCTGCGGGCCCAGCTGGCCGGGTTCGATCGCCCAGGTCGGCGCGCCGTGGGAAATGAAGAAGACAGGCGTTCTGCTCATGACGAATCTCCGATTCGTGAATGACGAAAAGCGGGCGCCGATGGCGCCCGCCGTCGTTCAAGGCTTCAGGCCGAGCGCGTCAGCGCGTAGCGACCGCCGCCCAGCAGCGCGGCCAGCACCGCCGCCGCCACCAGGAACAGCGGGTATTCCCAGCCGCCGTTGGCGTTCGAGAACGTGTAGCCGTTGTGGATGTGCACACTCATCGCGCCCAGCAGGATCGGCAAGGTGGCGATGGCGACCCAGCGCGTCTGGAAGCCGACGATCAGCGCCAGACCGCCGAGCGCTTCGGCCGGCGCGACGATGTACGCGGTCCAGCCCGGGAAGCCGACCGACGAAAAGAATGCGGCGGTACCCGGCAGCGTGAAGACGAACAGCTTGATCAAGCCGTGCGTGAGCAAGGTGGCGCCGAGCGTGACGCGCAGCAGCAGCGCGGCGTAGCTGACGAGATCGTGTGCGCCGGCGCGCGATGCGGTGGCGGGGGTGGCGGTGATGGTGTTCATGTGAATGGCCCTGATGTTCGCTAAGCAGAGGATTTCTGCGATGGGTCCACTTTATTGCCAACACGAACTACGATAAATCGCCTATAAGGAGATTTATCGTTCCGATTTTCGAGACAATCTCATGGACAAGGCCCAGCAGATGAGCAGCTTCGCGGCGGTGGTCGACGCCGGCAGCTTCGTCGCCGCGGCCGAGGCGCTGGGCGTTTCGAAGGCGGCGGTCTCGCGCCATGTCGCCGAGCTGGAGCAACGGCTCGGCGTGCGCCTGCTGCACCGGACCACGCGCAAGCTGTCGCTGACCGACGAGGGGCGCCGCTTCTATGCGCGCAGCAAGGAGTTGCTGGCGGCAATCGACGAAGCCGAATCGGAACTGGTGCCGCAGCGCGGCGAGCCGCGCGGACTGGTGCGCGTCAACGCGCCGCTGACCTTCGGCATGCTGCACCTGGCACCGCTCTGGGGCGCGTTCATGGCGCGCCACCCACAGGTCACGCTCGACGTGACGCTGGCCGACCGCACCGTCGATCTGATCGAGGACGGTTACGACCTCGCAGTGCGCATCACGGCGCGCGAGCGGCTCGCCAACGCAATGCTGGTGGCGCGGCCGCTGGCGACGTCGCGCATCGTCGCCTGCGCGTCGCCCGGCTATCTGCGCCAATTCGGCACACCGCAAACGCCGGCCGATCTGGCCGCACATCGCATCATCGCCTACAGCTATTGGGCGAGCGGCGACGAATGGGTGTACCGCGGCCCCGACGGCGACGGCCGCGTCCGCCTGCGGCCGTGCATGCACACCAATAACGGCGACACCTGCCGGCTGGTCGCACTGCAGGATCAGGGCCTGATCCTGCAGCCGGACTTTCTGGTCGGCGACGACCTCAAGCGCGGCCTGCTGGTCGAGGTGCTGGCCGACTACCGCACGCCGGACATCGAAGTCTTCGCGCTGTATCCGACGCGTAAGCACCTGCCGCTGAAAGTGCGGGCGCTGATCGACTTTCTCGCCGAAGCATTCGTGGCACCGACATGGCGTTGAACCGGCGCCGTTCGGTGTGATCACCGCGCGACGACAACATTCAGCGCGAACTCCAGCCCCCACCTCCCCCAACCCCTCCCCCCGCAAGCGGGCGGAGGGGAGTTGCCGCGGTGCGCGCCGGAGGCGGATGCGGCAAACCGGCGCTCGGTGCGCGCTGCACGAAAAAGCCCTCTCCACCGGCGGGGTGGAGAGGGTTGGGTGAGGCGGGGTGCGCGACGCGCAGATAGGCTCGGACGCAGCTGCTGCGGATTCAAAGAAAGCCTCGCAAGTCCGCCGTGGATGCTTCGCGGGCGGCGTGCAAATCATACGTCGGCGCGAACCGCAGCCCCCACCTCCCCCAGCCCCTCCCCCCGCAAGCGGGCGGAGGGGAGTTGCAGCGGTGCGCGCCGGAGGCGGATGCGGCAAACCGGCGCTCGGTGCGCGCTGCACGAAAAAGCCCTCTCCACCGGCGGGGTGGAGCGGGTTGGGTGAGGCGGGGACTCGACGCACAGATACGCTCGGACGCAGCTGCTGCGGATTCAAAGAAAGCCTGGCAGGTCCGCCGTGGATGCTTCGCGGGCGGCGTGCAAATCATGCGTCGGCGCGCGCCGCGGCTCCCACCTCCCCCAGCCCCTCCCCCCGCGGGCGGGCGGAGGGGAGTTGCCGCGGTGCGCGCCGTAGGCGGATGCGGCAAATCCACGCTCGGCGCGCGCTGCACGAAACAGCCCTCTCCACCGGCGGGGTGGAGAGGGTTTGGGTGAGGCGGGGTGCGCGACGCACAGAGACGCTCGGACGTAGCTACTGCGGATTCAGAGAAAGCCTGGCAGGTCCACCGTGGATGCTTCGCGGGCGGCGTGCAAATCATGTGTCGGCGCGCGCCGCGGCTCCCACCTCCCCCATCCCCTCCCCCCGCGGGCGGGCGGAGGGGAGTTGCCGCGGTGCGCGCCGGAGGCGGATGCGGCAAACCCACGCTCGGCGCGCGCTGCACGAAAAAGCCCTCTCCACCGGCGGGGTGGAGAGGGTTGGGTGAGGCGGGGAAACGCGGCAACGGCCGTTGCCGGGAAATGAGGACCGCGCGCGGACGCCTTACTGCTTGGCTTCCTTTTCGAGCAGGCTGGCCATGCCCGGCTTCGGCGCCTGAGCCTGCGTGGCCGCCGGACGCGGCGGCATGCGCGGCATGCCGGCGAAGCCGATCGCGAACTGTTCTTCCATGGTCTTGATCTCGGCCTCGCTGTAACCCATGCCGGCGAGAATGCTCTGCGTGTGCTCACCGACGATCAGCGGCCGTCCCTGAATCACGCCCGGCGTATCCGACAGCGAGAACAGCAGGCCGATCTGGTCGAGCTTGCCAACGTGCGGATGCGGATAGCTCACGACCATCTGCTGCTTCTGGAATTCCGGCACATCGTGCAGCTTGCGCGAGAATTCCGGATCGACGATCTCGACTGGCACGCCGGCACCATCGAGGCTGGCGAATGCGTCCTTGCCGCTCAGGGCCTTGAGCTTGGCGCCGATCGCGGCGGCCAGCGTCGCATCGTCCTGGCTGTCGGCGACGCCCAGTGTCTTCAGTAGTGCGGCGCGTGCCGCAGCGGCCGTGGCGACAACACAGATCCAGCCGTCACTGGTTTCGTAGAGGCGGTGCAGCGCCGAGTAGCCGAGCTGCTGCGCGCCGATGCGCGGACGCGCAAAGCCGCTGCCGTCCGGCTTGGCCACCGCATAGCTGGTGTTGAGCAGCGCGGCGTTGATGATGGACGTGTCGACGAACTGGCCTTCGCCGGTGCGGTCGCGGTGGTAGATGGCGTTGCAGATCGCAATCGCCGACAAAAAGCCGTTGCCGGTGTCGCCGAAGCTGGTGAAGCTCCACAGCGGATGGCCGGTGGCGCCGCCTTCGTCGTGGCTCATGCCGCCGTCCTCGAACTGGATGCCGGACAGGCAGGCACCGGTCTGGTCATTGCCCGGCAGCTTGGCGCGCGCGCCGCGCTCGAAGCCACGCGTGTGGCAGTAGATCAGGTCGGGCTTGATCGCCTTCAGCGATTCGTAATCGATCTTCAAACGCTCGGCGGCGTCGTAGCGCATGTTGTGCTGGATCACGTCGGCCTTCCTGACCAGCTCCAGCAGGATCTTCATCGCCCGCGGGTCTTTCAGGTTCAGCGTGATCGACTGCTTGCCGCGGTTGGCCATGTAGGCGATGTGCACACGGTGCCAGAACAGATCGAACAGACCGTTGATCTTGATGACGGTGGCACCCAGATCGGACAGCAGCTGCGTACCGAACGGACCGGCGATCGCCAGACCGAGATCGAGCACGACGATGCCGTCCAGCGGCGCCTTGCCCGCCTTTCCGGCAGCCGGCTTGCCGCTGGCGACGGCCTGCTGCGCGTCGGCGATGATCTTCGCCGCCTCGGCTTTCACCTCGTCGGTATTCGCGCCCGGTGCCACCGCCGGCGCGCCCGGCTTGCCCGGCGTGGCGCTCATGTTGAAGGCATTGCCGACGGTGCGGATCGTGCCGAGGCCGGGATCGTTCATCTCGGTCACGCAGCCGTCGGCGAGGAACGCCGGATCGGCCAGCGATGCCTCGATGCTGCGCACCGGCTGCATCGTCATCTCCGCCGTCGCCGCCGCCTCGATCCAGTCCTGAACCGGGAACTTGGCAACCGCCTCGGCAAGGATGGGCTGGTAGTGCGACATCACCAGGATTTCTTCCGGGCCGGTGCCGAAGCGGTCCGGGTCGTTCTGCACCGTCAGGTCCGGCGATGCGTTGAGCGTATCGCCCTGCGCCGCCTGCAGGATGAAGCGCGGGTTCGGCACCCAGTTGTGCAGCCAGTGTCCGTCCTTGGCCTGGAAATGGCCCTTCGACGACTTGGAATTGAGAATCCAGGTATCGAAGCCCGGCACGTCGATCTTCTCGGCGCGCTGCCAGACGCCGGCGGCGCCGGCCAGCGCGCCCTGCAGCAAGGAGGTTTCGACCCATTGGCCGCGACCGGTGATTTCGCGCGCGCGCAGCGCCGCGGCGATGCCGAGGCTGGCGTTGAAAAACGCGCCGAGGCTGGGCCATTGCGAGGCGACGAACAACGGGCCTTCGCGCGCCGCGCCCTGCACCCACTCCGGCGGAATCTCCAGATCCGGAAACGGGTCCGGCTCGCCGTTCATGTGATTGAGCGCGCCTTCCGGCCAGCCGCGCTGCTCGAACATCAGGCCGGTGCGCGCCTGCACCAGCGCGTCGATCGCCGGGCGGCCGCTGTGCGGATTGTCGCGACCGTAGCCGGTGATCGAGCAGACGATCAGGCGCGGATTGAGCTTGGACAGGCTCGCGTAGTCGAGGCCGAGCTTGGCCGCCTCGCCGGGCGCACAGGACTCGACGAGGATGTCGGCGCTGCGCGCCAGCGCCAGCAGCACGTCACGATCGTCGGCCTTCGTCAGATCGAGGCAGGCGCTGCGCTTGCCGCGCTGCCAGACCGTATAGCCGAGCTGCTGCGGCCCCGGTTCATGCCGCGCCGGATCGCCGCCGGGCGGTTCGATCTTGATCACGTCGGCGCCGTTGTCACCGAGCAGCATCGTCGTCATCGGCCCGGCCACGCCGGACGTGAGATCGAGAACCTTGAGCTTGTCGAGAACGCCAGCCATCTTGCACCTTTGCATCGTCGATTTCGCTGGCAGGGTATCGCCCGAATCCGCCGCTGCGATCAGCCGGTTGGACGAGGTTTGGCGAATCGGCGCGATGCGCGCGAGCCGTGAGGCGTGTCTCGAGACGGCCCTGCGGGCCGACTCGACATGAACGGTTTTTGGGGGCTGCGAGAGGTCGCGGCTGGCGCCACTCCTACAAAAGCTCGTCCGTTGGAGCTTCGGACTGCGGGGTTGAACGGTCGCGGTTGGCGCGGCGCCTGCAAACGCCCTCCCCCTGCAGGAACGGTGCCAGCCGCGACCGCGCGCGCTCAGCCCAGCCCGAAGGTCTTCAGCGCGTTGCCCGACGTGATCTTGATGCGGTCGGCCTCGGGAATGCCCGCTTCCTTGAACTGGCTGACCACCTGCTGACGCGAGTTCGGCCAGCAGGTCGCCGGATGCGGGAAGTCCGTGGACCAGTACAGGCAGTCCGGACCGAAGTAGCGATAGCAGTCGGCGAGGCCGCGCGGCTCGTACATGAACGTCGCGCCGCACTGCTGGCGGAAGGTTTCCGACGGCGGCCGCTTCACGCCGGGGAATTCGTAGTGCTGATGCATACGCGGATCGAGCAGCGCCTCGAAGAACCACGGCAACCAGCCCAGGCCCGGCTCGACGAACAGCACCTTCATCTTCGGATACTTCTCCAGCGTGCCGGTGAGGATCCACATGCAGATCGTCTCTGCCAGCGGCGCCCACGGCAGCGCGGTGAAGATGCCCTTCTGCGGCGTCGGATCGCGACGGAACACGTCCCACAGCGACGCGCGCAGATCGAGATGATTGAGGATGGTCAGGCCGGTCTCCTCGATCAGCGACCACAGCGGTGCGTAGCGCTCGTGATAGAAGTCCGGCAGGCCGAGATCGGACGGAAACGGCGTCAGCTGCACGCAGCGCGCCTTGCGCTCGCGCGCCAGCCGCTCGACTTCTTTGCATGCGAAGTCGATGTCGTAGAGCGGCAGCTGATAGGCCGTCATCAGGCGCACCGGATCGTGCGCGGCAAAATCGGCCATCGCGTTGTTGTAGCCCTGGAAGACGTCCTTCCAGTCGTCGCCCATCAGCTGCGGATTGATGATCTTGCCGCCGGCCAGTTCCGGGAAGATCACCTCGGCATAAACGCCGTCGCGATCCATGGCCTTGAGCTTGCCTTCGGGATTGAAGTGACCGGGGTCCTTGGACGCCTCGGGGTCGACGAAGTCTTCCAGCTCCAGATTCCTCTGTCCGCCGCGCAGCACCTTGCCGGCGTAGTCCTCGGCCTTGCGGTTGGCGTCGTCCCAGACCGTGTGCAAGGCCTTGGGCAGGCGCGCCTTGACCCACTCGTCCGTGAAGTGGACATGCGAGTCCACCGACACCAGTTTTTCGTTTGCCAGTTCGGTCATCGTGCGCTCCTTCCCCTCGTCGTTTGATCTGCCGTCCGCCGGACGGTCGCGGCAGGCTCGCGCCGCACTGCGGGCCGCGCCTGCTGCAAACGGACGAGCGGCCGACGGACGGTCGCGCATGCGACGGGCGACGATCGGGCATGGCCGCGCACGCGCCAAGCGCCTACGATGGCGGCCATGAACCTGCCCGTGCCCACGTCCGCTACCAGCGACATCGACGCCGTGCTCGAATCGGTGCTCAGCTCGTATCAGCTGCGCGTCGAGATCACCGCCAACGTGCGCTATTGCGGCACCTGGTTCGAGCGCGAGCCGTCGACGCGCTACGGGCAGTTCCACCTGGTCACCGAAGGCGAGTGCTGGGTCGGCGGCGACGCGCTGCACGCACCGGAGCATCTGGTCCGTGGCGACCTCATCGTGTTCCCGACCGGTATTCGTCACTCGCTGTCGTCCGGCCCCGACGCCAGCGCGCCCCGGCCGGAAACCGACGCCGATACGGCGATGCTGTGCGGCGAGCTGGAATTCGTGATGGGCACGCACAACCCGATCTTCAGCGCGCTGCCGTCATGGTTCATCGTCCGCGGCGCCGACAGCAGCGATGCGTTCCGTCAGCTCGCGCAAATGCTGATCGACACCAGCACCGACCAGCGCTGGGGCCGGCAGATGGTGCAGAACAAGCTCGCCGATTCGCTGTTCACGATGGCGATCTGCGAATACGTGCGCAGCGCCGGCGAACCGCGCGGCCTGCTCGCGGCATTGACCGACGTGCGTCTATCGAAGGCGCTGGCGGCGATGCACGAACGGCCCGGCGAGGAATGGACGATCCAGTCGCTGGCGCAGATCGCCGGCATGTCGCGCACGGCGTTCGCCGAGCTGTTCGCGCAAACGGTCGGCCTGCCGCCGATCCAGTACCTCGCGCACTGGCGCGCCACCGAGGCGCGACGGCTGCTGAAGAACCGCCGCTTTTCGGTGGCGGCGATCGCCGAGATGCTCGGCTACCGCAGCGAAGCGGCGTTCCGCCGCTTCTTCAAGCGCGTCGAAGGCGTCGGTCCGGGCAAGGTCCGCGCCGGGCACGAACACGACGACTGACGCCCGCGTGTGAACCCTCGCTAGTCGCGATCCGGCACCGGCAACGGAAAATAGCTTCGGAACGGTCGCGCCTCGTCGACCGCGCGTGCGACCGACGGGCGTGCCAGCAGGCGCTGACGATAGCCGCGCAGCCGTGCGTACTGCGGGGCGATCTCGTAGACCCAATCGGCATAGAACAACGACGGCGCCGCCGCGCAATCGGCCAGTCCAAAAACGTCGCCGCACGCCCACTGGCGACCGCCCAGGGTCCGATCGAGCCAGGCGTAACTGGCCTCCAGCATCTCGCACGCCTTGGCGACGCCGTAGGGGTCGCGCTGATCGGCCGGGCGCAGCGCATTGGCGACCACGGCCTGCATCGGCGTCATCACATAGTTGTCGAAGATGCGATCCAGGGTCCGCACGTCCAGCGCCGCCAGCGGATCGTCCGGAATCATCGGCCGCGGTCCGCCGTGAAAGCGCTGCAGGTGCTCGATGATGACCGTCGCTTCGACGACCGTGCGTCCGGCATCGACCAGTACCGGGAAGCGCCGCAGCGGCCACAGCGCCGCCAGTTCGGCGCCGGCCTGCGGATCGTCGAGCGAGCGGTACTCGAAGGCCGTGTCGTTCTCCCACAACGCGATCAGGGCTTTCTGGCAGTACGACGAAAACGGGTGGGCATAGAGCTTGAGCGTCATCTTGTGTTCCTTTACCGGCCGTCGTAGGCACGTTGCAGCGCTGCCAGATCGAGCTTTTTCATCGGCATCAGCGCTGCCATCACGCGTTCGGCGGCGGCCGCATCGCCGCCGCACAACCACTGCACCATCGCCGACGGCACCACCTGCCAGGTGACGCCATAGCGATCGCGCAGCCAGCCGCAGGACTGCGGCGCACCGCCGGCACCGAGCGCGTCCCAATAGTGGTCGATCTCGGCCTGCGTATCGCAGTCGATCTGCAGCGACACCGCCTCGTTGAACTGAAACTGCGGGCCACCGTTGAGCGCGGTAAAGCGCAGTCCGTCGAGCTCGAACTCGACGGTCAGCACCGTGCCCGGCGCATGGCCGTGAACCTCGCGCCCGGCTTCGCCGTAACGCGCGGTGCCGAGCAGCTTCGAGTTCGGAAAAATGCCGACATAGAACGCGGCGGCGGCCTCGGCCTGGCCGTCGAACCACAGGCAGGGATAGATCCGGGTCTTCCACATGGCGCTGGCTCCTGATTCGCGTGACGGCGTCGCGCCGTCTCGCTGATACGACGAACGAGCGCGGTTCCAATCGACATCCTGCCGGCGAGGCCGACCGCTGGCAGGTCCGCCGGCTCAGTGCCCGCTGCGCACTGCCGCTTCCGGCGTGAACTCGATCGGCGACATGCGCGTGTTCAGCGCCCACCACTGGCGGCTTTCGTTGACCAGATATCCGGCCTCGTAAGTTCCTGCCGTCAGGTCGTGATAGAGCGACACGCCGCGATGCCAGGCCTGCGCCTGCTGCGAGTAGTGGTAGGTGATCATCGCCACCCGCCACAGCTGACCGCGCGCATCGTCGTTGTCGGCCAGAACGGCCAGCCAGGTGTCCTCGTCGGCGTAGATCACGCGCTTGCTGTAGATGTGGCGCAGACCGGGCTTGAGCGTGCCTTCGATAACCCAGACGCGATGCAGCTCATAACGCATGTCGTCCGGATTGACGCTGTGCTTGCCGATCAGGTCGGCGTATTTGATCGACGGATCGTTGATGCGGAAGTTGTCGTAGGGCACGTACAGCTCGCGCTTGCCGACCAGCTTCCAGTCGTAGCGCTCCGGCGAGCCGTTGAAGCCGTAATCGTCGTCGGCGGTGCGGAAACCGGCCGGCGGCACCGGATAGTCGAAACCGACCTCCGGCGCCTGACGCATGCGCCGCGTACCCGGCAGGTACTGCCACGAGCGCGTCGCATCGTCGGCGTAGTCGTTGGGTTGATAGCCGACCGCGACGAAGCCGCGGTCTCGCTCGGGCAGCAGATACTTCACGTAGAAATGCGCGGCGATGCGGTCGCGGTAAGAACGGTCGGCGTGCGGATCGTTGTTCAGCGCCAGCGTCCGGTAATGCTGCCGCCCCCACGCCACCTGACCGCCGGCATAGACGTCGGCGATATCGCAGATCGCATCCTCGGTCCAGACGCGACCGGCATTGGCAACATTCCAGATCGCCTCCAGTCCGTTGTTCGGAATCGGAAACGGCACCGCGCCGGCCTTGCCGCTGACGCCGCGCCCGTCATCGACGAGCTTGGCCGTCAGCGCATTCTGTCTGGCCAGCTTGCAGGTGCGATCCAGCTCGCCGAAGTCGCGATGGCTGGGGTAGACGTTCATGCGAAACGTCTGCGGATAGCGCTTGAGCATCGCCAGCTCGCCGGCGCTGAGTCTGGCGGCATATTGCGCGGCGTTCTGCGCGGTAATCGTGAACAGCGGCGTTTCGTCGGCGTACGGGCCCGGCACATAGCCGGCGTCCTTCTTGACGCCGGGCCAGCTGCCGCGGAAACGGTTGCTGTAGGCCGGAATGCCGTCTTGCGTGCCGGCCACTTCGGCACCGTTACAGGTCAGCGCCGGCCCGCCAAGGCGCGCTGCGGTGTCGGCCGGGACGGCCGCCGCCGCGGAAACCGCGACCATGGCCAAGCCGATGGCCGCGAACACGGTGGCCGCGCCTGACACGGCCGCACGGTTGATCACCATGCGTTTCTCCTTCCGGTCTGCGTGACACGGCGTCGCGTCGCCGGCGACGGACGCGGTCCGTTCGCGTGATCGATCCCGCATATCGCGCGCGCCGCGATTCCGCGCCGCTTCAGCGCTTGAACAGGCCCACGGTCCGCACCACCCGGTCGATGACGCGAACCATGCCGTCCGGCACCGGCTTGCCGTCGAGCAACTGCGTCAGCTGCTTCTTGTACTTGTCGGTCAGCGGCGGAAACATCGTGCGCGGATCGACCACCGGCGGGCCTTCCTCGAACACGGTGCGGGCGTTCGAGCACTCCGCGAAGGTGTTGAAACCGACCAGCCGACCGATGCCGCTGTGATTGACGCCGCCGAACGGCAGGTACGGATTGGTGCCGGACTGTACGACGTTGTGATTGAGCACCATCGAGCCGGACGTGGTGTTGGCCAGAAAATACTCCCAGGCGCTGCGATCCTTGGCGAACACGTAAGCCGCCAGCGGTTTGTCGCGGCGGCGGATGTAGTCGACCACTTCCTCGCGCGTGCGATACGGCTTGATGACGATCGCCGGGCCGAAGATTTCTTCCTGCATGATCTTCATGTCGTCGCTGACGTCGGTGACGATGGTCGGCGCGATGTAGCGATCGGTCGCGTCGTACTCGCCGCCCATGACGAGGGTCGCGCCCTTGCCGCGCGCATCCTCGATCAGGCCCTTGATGCGCTCGAAGTGGCGGGCATTGATGACGCGCGGATATTCCGGATTCTTCGCGAAGCCCTCGCCCTTGGGGTCGTACATCGCGGTGATTTCGCGCTGCAGCGCCTCGGTGTAGCGCTGCGCCACCGACTCGTGCACGAGGACGTAGTCCGGCGCGATGCAGGCCTGGCCGGCGTTGCACATGCGCCCCCACGCGGTCTTCAGCGCTGCGTCCTCGACGTCGGCGCTGGCATCGACGATGGACGGATTCTTGCCGCCCATCTCCAGCGTCACCGACGCGAAGTGCTCGGCAGCGGCGCGCATGATGATGCGGCCGACGGTGTTGTTGCCAATGTAGAAGATGTGGTTGAACGGACACTCGAGCAGGCCCTGCGCCGCTTCGACGCCGCCCTCGACGATCACGACTTCGCCGTTCGGGAAGGCCTCGGCGACGATGTCCGCCATCACTTTCGACGACTGCGGTGCCAGTTCCGACGGCTTGATGATGACGGCATTGCCGGCGGCGATCGCACCGAGCAACGGCAGAAAGCCGATCACGTACGGCGCGTTCCAGCTCGGCAGCACCAGCACCATGCCCTTGGCTTCGTAGTGCAGGTAACACTTCTTGCCGAGCGTCATCAGCGACGGCGGCGCCGGCTTGTCGCTCATCCAGTCGGCGAGGTTCTTCGCGATGTGGTCGGCCTCGAACTTGAGCATCACCAGCTCGCCGTCGACGTCCGGCGGCGTCAAGCCGCGCTCGATCTTGACCGCCTCATAGATCCGCGGCCGCGCCGCCAGCATCACCTCCATCAGCCGGCGGATTCTGGCGATGCGCGTTTCGGCGCTGGTCGCCGCGCAGGCTGGCACGTGCCGCGCCACGCGATCGAAGACGGCGCGCGCGGCGCTGCCGGAAGGAAGATTGATGACCGTGCTCATGGGCGTGCTCGCTGGTGTCCGAAGAATGTCCCGCAATCCAGACGACGATGGTCCGCATTCGGCTTGCCGGGACATCACCCAAAGCGATGAGATCGCAGCGAAACCTCATCTTGCACGGCAGGATGCTTCACTCGCTGCAAAAAGCACGGTCTGCAATAAATTGGCTAATTCGTTGAGGCTGTCTCAAAACGCCGACATATCATTTTCAATTATTTGATTTAACTTGATAAATTATTTTCCCATTAACATTTAATTCAGCATAAATCTTTGATTTCCTACAAGGAAAACCTGATTCAAACAGGCCTCATTTTAAAGCGAGGAGATATAGCCCCTATCTATCGATAAATTGCTTGTCGAAGCGCGCATTCAAGGACGAATGCACGTCGCACTATCCAAAGGAACAGGGAGCGATATGAAACTGCGCATGTCGTCAAACGTTGGCAGCGAAGCCACGGTCGTGGTCACGGGCGGAGCTGGCTTCATCGGCTCGCACACGGTTGAGCTTCTGCTGCAACGCGGCTATCGCGTTCGCGTCCTGGACAATTTTTCGACGGGGCATCGGCACAACCTGCCAAATAGCGAGAACCTCGAGATATTCGCCGACGACATCCGCGATCACGAAGCTTTGCGCACAGCCTTGCGCGGTGCCACCGCCTGCCTGCATCTGGCGGCGCAAGTTTCGGTGCAATGCTCGATCGAAGCGCCGGCCGAATCCGCGACGCATAACGTGGTCGGCCTGATCAATGTGCTCGACGCCGCCGCCGACCAGAAAGTGCCGCGCGTGGTGTACGCCTCGTCGGCCGCCGTCTACGGCGACCCGCAGCAGCTGCCGCTGACCGAGACCGCGGCCACCGTACCGATCTCGCCTTACGGCCTCGACAAGCTTGTCGACGAACAGTACGCGCGGCTGTTCATGCGCCTGCATCCGCTATCGACGATGGGACTGCGCTACTTCAACGTCTACGGACCGCGCCAGGATCCGCGCTCACCGTATTCCGGTGTGATTTCCAAGTTCCTCGACGTCGTCGCACGCGGCGAGTCGCCGAAGATCTATGGCGACGGCCTGCAGACACGCGACTTCGTCTACGTCCAGGACATTGCCGCCGCCAACGTCGCTGCGCTCGAGTCGCGCGAAACGGGCGTGCTCAATGTCGCCAGCGGCAACGCCGTCGACCTGCTGTCGGTGGTCGACACGCTGGCCGCGCTGACCGGCCGGCCGATCACGCCGCGCCACTACCCGCCGCGCGACGGCGATATCCGCGATTCGCGCGCCGACATCACGCAGCTGCGGACGCGACTCGGCATGTGCCCTCAGTGGGCGCTGGCCGACGGGCTGCGACAGCTCCTGCCGCAACCGCTGATCGCCGCGGCATGACGCGCGCACGCCTGCTGGCGTGCTGCTGGCTCCTGCTGCTGATCGTTCCCCTGCCAGGACGGGCGCTCGAGCGCGCCCCCAGCACCGCCTTTTACTACGGGAGCACGCCCCCGACCGCGCTGCTGTCGCAGTTCGATCAGGTCGTGGTCGAGCCGGCGCACATCGATGCAGCCCAACGCGCGGCGCTGACCGCGAGCGGCGCCACCCTGTTCGCCTATCTGAGCGTCGGCGAGATCGACCGTCACGACCAGGCGGCGATGCAGCTCGCGCCGCAGGTGGCACGCGGCCGCAATGCGGCATGGGATTCCTCGGTGGTCGACCTGACGTCGCCGATCTGGCGGCAGTTCATCGTCGATCGTGCCGATCGGCTCTGGCAGCAGGGTTTCCACGCACTGTTTCTCGACACCCTGGACAGCTACCAGCTGATCGCACACGACCCCGCGGCGCGGCAGCAACAGCAAGCGGCGCTGATCGACATCATTCGTGCGATTCACGCCGCGCATCCCGACATCAAGCTGATGCTCAATCGCGGTTTCGAGATCGTGCCGGCCGTACGCGCGCTAATCTGCGGCGTCGCTGCCGAGTCCTTGTTCAGCGAATGGGCCCCGACCCGCAAGCGCTACCAGCCAGTCGCTGACGACGACCGCAAGGCGCTGCTCGAACAACTGCGTCACATCCGAGACGACGATCATCTGCCGGTGGTCGTGATCGACTACGTGGCGCCGAAGGACCGCGACCGGGCCCGCGCGCTGGCCCGCCGCATCGACGCACTCGGCTTCACGCCCTGGGTCAGCAACGGCGACCTCGACGGCATGGGCGTTGGCGCCATCGAGGTGATGCCGCGCAAGGTGCTGATGCTCTACGCCCTGAACGGCAGCGACGACGATCTGGCGTATTCAGCCGTGCACAACTACGCGGCCATGCCACTCGAGTATCTCGGCTACGCCGCGGACTATCGAGACGTTGACGGCCCCTTGCCGGAAGGCGAGCTGCGCGGCCGTTACGCCGGCATCGTCATCTGGCTCAACCGCGCAGTGCCGTCGGCGGGCGTGCGCCAGTGGCTGGCGCGGCAGATCGACGACGGCGTACCGATCGCGGTGCTCGGCGATCCCGGTGTCGCCATCGACAGCCGTCAGCTACAGAAGATGGGACTACGCACGGTCGCCGACATCGATTCGCGTCACGAAACCGTGATCCGTCACGACGCCATGCTCGGCTTCGAGACCTTCCCGGACGTGCCGCCGGCCAGCGACAACGGCTTTCGCGCCACGCGCGACGACGTAAGCGAGCACTTGCTGCTCGAAGACGCACGACACCAGCGCTATTCACCGGTCGTCACCGGCCCCTGGGGCGGTTTCGCGCTGGCGCCGTGGGTCATCGAGGAGGCGCGCAACATCGATCCGCAAAGCGGCGACGACGGCGAATCCAGCGAATGGCGGCAGCGCTGGATCATCGATCCGTTCGCGTTCTTCAAGACAGCGCTGCACCTGCCGACGATGCCGGTGCCGGACGCGACGACCGAGAACGGCAACCGCTACCTGACCGTGCACATCGACGGCGACGGTTTCGCCAATCGTGCGTCGATGCCCGGCACGCCGTACGTCAGCGACGTGATCATGCGCCACGAGCTGCAGCGCCGGCCGCTGCCGACCACGGTGTCGGTGATCGAAGGCGAAGTCGGCCCGTCCGGCCTGTATCCGGATCAGTCGCCGGCGCTGGAAAAGATCGCCCGGCAGATATTCCGGCTGCCGAATGTCGAGATCGCCACGCACACCTTCAGCCATCCTTTCGACTGGCAGCTGCTGCACGATGGCCAGTCGCCCGGCGACAACATGATGCCGATCCCCGGTTATCACTTCTCGATGCAGCGCGAGATCGCCGGCAGCGCCGACTACATCGCCGACCGGCTGGCGCCGCCCGGCAAGCCGGTGAAGATGGTGCTGTGGAGCGGCAACGCCCTGCCCAAGCAGAACGCGCTGGCCGACGCGGCGCAACGCGGCCTGCTCAACATGAATGGCGGCAACACCGACATCAGCCGCGACAACGACACGCTGACGGCGGTCTCGCCGATGACGCGGCCGGTCGGCCCTTACACACAGGTCTACGCGCCCGTCATCAACGAAAACGTCTACACCAACGGCTACAAGGCGCCGCTGTGGGGCTTCCGCCACGCCATCGAAACCTTTGAGCTGACCGACCGGCCGCGACGCCTGAAGCCGATCGGCATCTACTACCACTTCTTCTCCGCCACGCACCTGTCGAGCCTGCACGCGCTGGACGCGGTCTACGACTACGCCGAGTCGCAGCGCACGCTGCCGCTGTACGGCTCGCAGTACGTGAAGGTCGCGCTCGACTTCGCCGATGTCGGCATTGCCCGCCGCCTCGACGGCGACTGGCAGATCAGCGGCGCCACCGATGTCCGCACCCTGCGTCTGCCGGACGACCTCGGCACGCCGGATCTGGCGCGCTCGCCGGGCGTCGCCGGCCTGACAACGCTGCCGCAGGCACGTTATCTGTCACTGAGCGGCGCCGCGCGCATCGATCTTGCCCTGCAGCGCGGCCGGTCGTCGTCCGGCGTGTCGCTACTGCACGCCAACGGCCGCATCGTCGACTGGCTGCGTCATGGTCGCGGCGCCGATCTGCAGCTGCGCGGCAACGTTCCCCTTCATCTCGAACTTGGCGGGCTCGCGCCCGGCTGCCGGATCGACGCGCCACGCGCGACGGTCGATCGTCACGGCGCTACCGCGACGCTGCGCTACACCGGAAAGGATTCTGGTCATGTCTCGGTCGACTGCGACTAGACCGCAACGCCTGGTCGGCATCGGCGCGCTGTTGGCGCTGGCGCTGGCGTTCGCCCTCGCATTCTGGTGGCTGTTTCCCGGCCGCGGCGCGGCCCCGCGCCCGCGCTCGGACGGCGATCAGCAGACCGGTCGACTGGAAGCACTGCACGTGCTGTTGCAGGCCAATCCGGCCGACCGCGGCGCCCGCATCGCGCTGATCCGCCAGCAGATCGCCAGCGGCAATCTCACCGAAGCCGAACGCACCCTCGCGCCGCTGCTCGACGGCCGGCCGCCGCGCGACGTGCTGTGGCTGAAGTTCGACCTCGATCGCGCGAAGCTCGCCGCGGCACCGGCCGGCTCGGCGCCACACCGCCAGCTCGCCGCGCTACCGCCTGCCGACCTCGATCGCCTGCAGTCCGGCACGGTCGCCGACAACGAACTCGAGAAGCTGGCGAAGTACCGGCTCGAGTACAACCAGCCCGGCCAGGCCGCGGCACTATACGAAACGCTGGCGCAGCACCGTCCGGCCGACGCCTACCGCGCCGAGGCCGAAGCGGGCCGCTGGTGGCTGGCGTCGAACCAGCCGGATCGGGCACGGGCGGCCTGGCTGCGCGCGCTCGATGCCGCCGGCTCGCCCGAGCAGGCCGAAACGGCCGCACGCAATAGTCTGCGTGCGGCGCAGATGGCCGGCCCGAACGTCGCCCTCGCCGATGCCAAGGCACTGGTCGCCAAGCGCGGCGACGATGCCCCGACCTTGAACGAGGCGATCGGCATGGCGATGGCCGCCGGCCAGCCAGCCCTGACGCTCGACTGGTCGACGCGTTACCTGAAACTGCGCCCGGACGACGATCAGGCGCTGCGGCGCCACGCCGAAATCGCGCTGGCGATGCGCAAGACCGGCGTCGCCCGCAACGCCTATGCGCGCTATGTCGCGGCGCACCCCGACGATGTCGCGGCACGCCGCCGCCTCGCGCAACTGGCCGAATGGGACGGTCAGCCGCAGCAGGCGCTGGCACAGTACGAAGCATTGGCGAAGGCCCAGGCGTCGCCCGACGACGATCGTCAGATCGTGCGCCTGGCCGGCGCGCTCGACGACACCCCGGCGCTGGCCGCCGCGCTGGACCGGCAAGCCCGGCGACGGCGCCTGAGCGCCGACGAGATGCAGCGCTACGTCGATACGCTCGACGACGAACTCGGCCAAGCGCAGCGCGCCATTGCTGTCCTCCAGCACTGGCTGCGCGATACGCCGGAAGACGAACCCTTGTGGCGCGAGCTGGCCAAGCTGCAGGACGAACTCGGCCAGCACGACGCAGCGCTGCGCACCTGGGACCACATCGCCGCGTATTACGGGCACAGCCTGTCGGAAACCAAGGCGCGCGCGCAGATCGAAATCGAGCAATGGCATCTCGGCGCGGCGCTGCGCACGCTGCTATCGCTGGACTCAGCGCCGGACGACGACGCCGACTACTGGTCGCATGTCGGTGAGCTGGCCTGGCAGCGCAACGACAATCCGACCGTGGCGCGTGCCTACGGCATGATCTTCGACCATCGTCGCGACGCGCTCGACGGCGAAGGCGCCGAACGTCTGGTCCTGAGCAATGTGCATCTCGGCCAACTCGACCGCGCCACCACCGTGGCACTCGACAGCTGGCAGCGCGACGGCGATCCGCAGGTGCTGATCGATGCGCTCAGCGGCGCCGAAGATGCGCGACGCGACGATCTGATCGCGCGCCTGATGAGCGCCGCCGAACAACGCCTCAGCGCCTTCGCCGACGATCCCGGCTTCTGGACGCTGCGCGGCGACATCCTGCTCGATCGCGGCGACACCGATGGCGCCATCGCCGCGCTGCGCCAGGCGCTGACGCTGCAGCCCGACGACGCCGGCACGCGCGCCGCTTATCTGTATGCGCTGATCGCACAAGGTCGCTCGCCGGCGCTGCAAAGCGCGCTGGCCAGCTGGCGCGACGGCGCTGCCGCCAACGACCAGCTCTGGGAGCCGTATGCGATCGGCTACGCGACGCTGGGCCGCCCCGATCTGGCGCTGCCCTGGTTCTCGCATTACGCGGTGCGCCATCCGCAGGACTATCTGTGGCTGCTCAGCTATGCCGACGCGCTCGACGGCGCGCGCCGCTTCGAGAGTGCGCGGCGTCTGCGCATCTACGCGCTGACCCGACTGCGTCCGCGCCTGCTGGCGCAGCTGCACGGCACACAGCTCGATCGCGAAACCCTGCTCGAAACGCTCAGTGCCCAGCATGCGCTGATCGGCAGCGACGACGACCTGGCCTGGCTGCGTCGCGTATTGCTCGCCGAGCGCGGGCACGCGCTGAACAGCGCCGACATGGAGCTGCGCATGGACTGGCACGCGTCGCGCGAGCAACCCGCCTGTGCGCGCTGGTGGCTGCTGCGCGCGCAGATGCAGCGCCTGCGCAGCGCGCCCTACCTGCGCCTGACCCTGGCGCTGGACGCCGACGACCGCCCGGCCATCGCGCACGTACTGGCCGACAGCACGCAGGAAGGCATCACCGACCGCGTCGAGGCGCTGCGCCGCCTGCACCGCGACGACGAAGCCCTGGAGCTGGCGCTCGACCATCTCAACACGCGCGAGCCCTGGTCGCCCGGCCTGGAACCGCTGAAGCGTGACGCCGCCGAGCTGTATCGCGAAATGCCGCGAAATGCCGGCGTCGGCGTCGAGACGCGCAAGACCGGCGGCCTGCACCTGACGTCGATCCTCGGCAGCTACAAGCATTCGGTGCGCGACTGGACCCTCATCGTCAACGCCGGCACCGTGCATCTGCACGACGGACGCTCGGACATCGTGCTCGATGGCCTGCACGACGAGCGCAGGATCGGCGGCCAGCTGATCCGCCGCGAGCGCCGCGGCACCACGACCCTCGAAGCCGCGCGCATCGACACGTCCGACGTCGGCTTCACGCAGCTCGGCATTCACCAGACGCTGCAGATCAGCGAGCGTCTCACCGTCAATGCCTTCGCCCGCCGTCACGAGCAGGTCAGCGACACCGCGGCGCTACGCGCACTCGGCACGCGCAGCACCTTCGGCTTCGGGCTCGACTACATCCTGTCGCCGCGCGACAGCCTGAGCCTGCTCGCGCAGCACTTGCACTACGACACGCGCCGCGGCCACGACCTGGGCCACGGCTATCAGCTCGACGCCGATTTCAGTCACGACCTGATGGTCGGCCGCAACGACGAGCTGCAGGCACATATGCAGTTCAACTACCTGCGCAACGATCCCGTCGGCACCCTGCCGTCGGACCTCATCGGCCGCCTGCCGCTTGGCGCCACGCCGGATGATCTGGTGCCGTCCGAGTTCGGCAGCGTCGGCGCCGGCCTGTCGTTCCGCCATGGCCTGCCGGGCAGCGACTATCCGCTGGTCGCCGGCCTGCACTACATCGCCAATGCCGATCTGGCCTACGTCTGGCCGGAGCGCAGATGGGGCTTGTCGTTCTCGCTCGGCGCCGGCATGCCGCTGTTCGGCAGCGACGAGCTGAGCCTGTCGCTGATGTTCGACCAGACCGGCCAGAACGCCTTGGCTCGCGACCGCAGCGTCGGCCTGCAGTACCGCTGGTTCTTCGGCAAGTGAGGCCGCCATGCACCCTTCGCACCGTTCCTTCCGCTTCCCTCGTTTCATCGACCGGCGAGCCCGCGCTCGCCTGCATCAATGGAGTCCCGCCATGAAAGCAAGACTGTTGTTGCCGGCGCTCGTCGGCCTCGCCACGCTCGCGTTGTCGGCCTGCGCCGTCACCGACGTCCACAAGACCACGCAACTGCCACGCGATGCGACGTGGACGCTGCTGCCGATGGTCAACTACGCCGAAGCGCCGCAGGCCGGCCAGCGCGCCGAGGCGATCGTCGACACGCTGCTGCGCCAGCGCGGCATCAACGATCTCGTCGACTACCCGAGTCAGGACGGCGGCGACGGCCTGCCGGATCTCGACGATCGCCACCGTCTCGACAGCGCGATGCAATGGGCGCGCGGCACGCAGCGCCGTTACGGCGTGCGCGGCGCGGTCTCCGAGTGGGGCTACAAAACCGGACTCGATGGCGAACCGGCGGTCGGCCTGTCGGTCGAGGTAGTCGACCTGAGCACCGGGCAGGTCGTCTGGGCCGCATCGGGTGCCGACTCCGGCTGGGGCTATGACTCGGTCAGCGGCGTCGCGCAGTCGCTGCTGAGCAAGCTGATCGCACGCATGCCGCTGCAGTAAACGGAGCCCCGTCATGCCTCGCAATCTCGCGATCGACGACATCCGCTACGAGCCACCGTCACCCCGCTTGGCCTGGCTGGAAACGGCGGGTCTGACGCTGCTGATTCCGGTCATCGGCCTGCTCTTTCATCGCGCCGACCCGATGTTCGTGCAGGGCCCGTTTCCGTGGCTGATCCTGGCACCGCTCGCGGTCGGCATGCGCTACGGCTTTCTACAGGGTTTCGTCAGCGGCATTGCGACCGTGTTGCTGCTCGCCGCTGGCTGGCGCTTCAGTGCTGTGCATACGCTGCACGACTTCCCGGTCGAATACGCGCTGGCGGCGCTGATCACCGGCGCCATCGCCGGGGAGTTCGCCGACGGCTGGCTGCGACGGCTCGGACGCATGCAGATCCTGCTCGACTATCGCAGTTCGCGGCAGAGCGAATTCACGCGCAGCTATCACCTGCTGAAGGTCTCGCACGATCAGCTCGAGGAGCGCCTTGCCGGCCGCCAGTACAGCTTGCGCAACGCACTGATGGATTTGCGCAGCAGTCTGGTCGCCAGCGACCAACGCAGCCTGCTCGAACACAACGCCCTGCGCATTCTCGAATTCCTCGAAATCCATGGTGACCTGCATCAGGCGGCGCTGTATCCAGTCGACGAGCAGGGCCGCATGCAGACCGGTGCGCTGGCGCGCATCGGCGGCACGATGCCGACGGTGATCCCCAGTCATCCGATGATCGTCGCGGCACTCGACAGCGGCCGCATCGTCAGTGTCCGCGAGCAAAGCTTTCGCCAGGCCGAGGCGCACGAGCAGGACGACATCCTCGCGGTGATTCCGCTGATCGACATCGACGGCCGCATCCGCGCGCTGGTGATTGCCACCGAGATGCCGTTCCTGTCCTATAACGGCGACAACCTCGATCTGCTCGGCGCCCTTGGCGGCAGCATCGGCGACTTCCTCGCCACCGGCGTGCAACGGCTCGAATACGCCGGGCGCGAGGACGACGCCGCATTCGTCAGCCGCTTGCAGCGCTGGAGCGTCTACGCCGATCGCTATCAGCTGCCGTCCAACATCGCCGCCTTCGACTTCGCCGCCGGTCTGTCGAGTCTGCACGGGGGGCTGGGCCTCGAAAACCTGCTGTTCGAACAGCTGCGCGGCCTCGACGAGCCGCTGCTGGTACCGGGCGCCGCCAGCGACACCGTGCTGATCCTGATGCCACTGTCGGACGACCAGGGCGCCGAAGGCTATCGCCGCCGCATGTTCGCGCAGTTCGCCGAACGCCTGGAACGCGAGCTGCAGCCCAGCGACGTCAGCTTCACGTTCGTACCAGTCCTGCCCGGTCGCGATCCGAACACCGTGGTTGCCGACCTGCTCACCGAGGCCCGAAATGCGCGCGCCTAGCGCCCTGAGTCCTTTCGGTCTGCTGTTCATCGCGCTCGGCGCGGTGCTGGAGCTCGCTGCGTGGCTCGCGTGGTTCGGACTCGGCGGCGTGCCGGGCACCGCGGTCTTCCTGGTCCTGCATGCCGCTGCCGCGCTCGGCATCGCCGTCGGCGCCTGGCTGCTGTTGCCGCTGCGGCTGCGCGGCGGCCGCGGCTCGGCCATCGCCTTTTTCTTCAGCGCCGCGTTCTTCACGTCATGGCTCGGCATGGCCGGCATCGTCCTGGCGCTGCTCCCCGGCTTCTATCGCTACGGACTGCGCCGCGAACCGGGTTGGGAGCAGCGCCGCGAACCGGACCTGCCGTTCAAGCCGGTGCAGGTCAATCCCAACGGGGTGTTCATGCGCGTCGGCTTGGCCGCCGTCGTCAAATACTTTCGGGATACCGACCTGCGCCGTCGCGCGGTGATGGCAACCCGGCACCTGAGCGGGCGGCGTGCAGTGCCGATCCTGCGTCAGGCGCTGCGCGACCCCGCAGACGAAGTCCGCCTGCTCGCGTATTCCATGCTGTCCGGCAAGGAGCGCGTCTTCGAGCTGGAAATCCGCCGACTGCAGGCCGAGCTGCGCGAACACGACGGGCGCAGCGGTGACTGGCTCCGCGAACAGATTGCGTCGCTGTACTGGGAGCAATCGTCGCTCGGCCTGGTCGAAGGCGAAGTACAAGCCTTCGTGCTGCAGGAAGCGCTGCTCAACATCGATGCTGCGCTGAGTGGCCGTCCCACCGCCGGCCGCCACTATCTGCGCGGCAAGCTCTGCATGCGGCTCGGCCGCTACAACGACGCCGAGCGCGCCTTGTCCGAAGCGCGGCGCCTCGGCCTCGACGACAACCGCACCGCGCCGTACTTCGCGGAACTGGCGTTCCTGCGCCGCGATTACGCGACCTGCCGCGCCGAGCTGGCACGCGTCGGTCATGAGATACGCAAGCTTCCCCGTCTCGAACCCGTCGTTCAGTACTGGATCTGAACCATGAGCTTTCTCAAAGCCCCCGAAGGCAACGAAGCCATCGACGTCATGCTGCTGCTGGAAGGCACCTACCCCTACGTCCATGGCGGCGTATCGAGCTGGGTGCAGCAGCTGATCCGCGGTCTGCCGTCACTGCGCTTCGGCGTCGTCTTTCTCGGTTCGCGGCGCGCCGACTATCACGACGTGCGTTATGAATTTCCGGCCAATCTGGTCTGTGTCGAAGAACACTTCCTGATGGAGCAATGGCAACACGAACGCGTGCAGCCGGGCCGCGGCAATGCCGAAGCCTTTCAGCAGAGCGACCGTCTGCATCAGGCACTGCGCGAGCCGGACACCGTCGACTTCAAGGCATCGCTGGCCGACTTCGCCAAACTGCTGCGCGACGACGGCGCCGGTTTGTCGCGCGAGGATTTCCTCTACGGCGAGCGCTCGTGGCAACAGATCGGCGACTACTACACGCGCTACTGCAGCGATCCGTCGTTCGTCGATTACTTCTGGACCGTGCGCACCATGCACGCGCCGCTGTTCGATCTGATCGAGATCGCGCGGCACCTGCCGAAGGCGCGCATGCTGCATGCCATCTCGACCGGTTACGCCGGCTTTCTGGGTGCGCTGGCGCATCAGATGCACGGCACGCCGCTGGCGATCACCGAGCACGGCATCTACACCAAGGAGCGTCGCATCGACCTCGCGCAGGCCGAGTGGATACGCGATGCGCGCAATGCACTGGAAAGCAGTCTGCGCCAGGACATCAGCTACGTCCGTCAGCTGTGGATTCGCTTCTTTGAAGGGCTGGGCCGCATGAGCTACCGCTCGGCCACGCAAATCACCGCGCTGTACGACGGCAACCGCGAGCGGCAGATTGCCGACGGCGCACCGGCCGATCGCACGCGTGTCATCCCCAATGGCATCGAGCTGGCACGTTACCGGCCGCTGCGCGCGCAGCGGCCGCCGGAGATTCCGCAGGTCATCGGCCTGATCGGTCGCGTCACGCCGATCAAGGACATCAAGACCTTCATCCGCTCGATGCGCACCGTGCATGCGAACCTGCCGCAGGCTGAAGCCTGGATCGTCGGCCCGACCGACGAGGACGAGCTTTACTACCAGGACTGCGCGTCGCTGGTCGATGATCTTGGCCTTGGCGATTGCGTGAAATTTCTCGGCTATCAGGATGTGCGCGACATCCTGCCAAAGCTGGGCCTGCTGGTCCTGAGTTCGATCAGCGAGGCACAACCGCTGGTCGTGCTCGAAGCCTTTGCCGCCGGCGTGCCGGTGGTCACCACCGACGTCGGCAGCTGTGCGGCGCTGGTGCATGGCGCGGATGACGATGACCGCGCGTCCGGCAGCGCCGGCGCGACGGTGTCGATCGCCAATCCGCAGGCGCTGGCCGACGCGATGATCGGCCTGCTGATCGACGCGCCGCGCTGGCAGGCGGCGCAGGCGGCGGCCATCGCCCGCGTCGAGATGATGTACGGCGAAGACCTGATGCTCGAACGCTATCAGGCGCTGTATGGCGACCTGGTCGCCACCGAAGAGGTGCACTGACATGGCCGGCATTGGCATCGAACTGCGCAAGCTGCTGCGCACGCAGACCTACACCGGGCTGATGCGCGCTTACCTGGACGCCAGCCTGATCAGCTCCGGCCCCTGGGTGCTGTCGATGCTGGTGGTGGCGTTCATCGGCTTCTTCGTCGCCGCCGGCGCGCACGCCAGCGCCGACGTGCAGGCCTTTACCGTGTCGGTCACCCATCTGGTCGCAACATCGCTGATTCTCACCGGGCTGGTGCAGTTGCTGTACACGCGCTTCGTTGCCGACCGTCTGTTCGAGCGCAAGCCGCAACTGGTCCTGTCGAACCTGTTCGGGGTGCTGACCGTGACCAACCTGGTCGGCGGCGTACTGGCGTCGTTGATCGTCATCGCGCTGTTCGGCGACACGCCGCATTTGTACCGGCTGGAGATGATCGTCGGCTTCGTGCTGCTCAGCGATGTCTGGTGCCTGACGGTCTTTCTCACCGGCCTCAAGCAATACCGCATGGTGCTGCGCTGCTTCGCACTGGCGTATGGGTTGATCGTGCTGCTGTCGATGCTGCTGCATCCACATGGCGTCAATGGCCTGCTCGGCGCTTTCGTCGTCGGCCAGGCGGTACTGGTGTTCTCGTTGCTGCTGGTCGTGCTCAAGCACTATCCGAGCGACACCCTGGTGTCCTGGGAGTGGACGCAGCGCAAGCTCACGCATCGGCCGCTGATGCTGATCGGCCTGCTGTTCAACATCGCCATCTTCGTCGACAAATTCCTGTTCTGGTACAACCCGTCGACGTCGATCGCCGTCATCGGGCCGCTGCGCAGTGCGCCGACTTACGACTTCCCGCTGTTTCTCGCCTATCTGTCGATGGTGCCGGGCCTGGCCGTGTTTCTGGTCCGCATGGAAACCGATTTTGCCGAACGCTACGACGTCTATTACGACGCGGTGCGCGGCGGCGACACGCTGCAGCACATCGAGCGCTTGCGCGACAGCCTGATCGAGACCGCACGGCACGGCATCTACGAAATTCTCAAGGTGCAGATCACCACCATCGTGCTGTTGCTGCTGTTCGCGCCGGCCCTGCTGCGCTGGCTGCATATTCCGGCGCCGTATCTGCCGCTGTTCAACATCGACCTGGTCGCTGTCGGCACGCAGGTGCTGCTGGTGGCGGTGCTCAACACGCTGTTCTATCTGGACAAGCTCGGCACCGCGTTGGCGCTTTGCGCGCTGTTCGCGGCCGGCAATGCACTGCTGACCGTCGCCACCCAGCGACTCGGCGTGGCGTTCTACGGCTACGGTTATGCGGCGTCACTGGCACTGGCGACGCTGGTCGGCCTGGCGCTGCTGGCGCGCAAGATGGACAGGCTCAGCTACGAAACCTTCATGTTCCAGCCGGGGCCTGGCGGAGCGGGTGCCCGCGCCAGGCGTCGCCGCCGTCAGTCGGTACGCGACGTGGAAGCGCCGGCCGAATCGTAATGGCCGTTACGCGCAGCGCCGTCGGCATCGGCGCTCGACACACCCGGCATCAGCTGCCCGGTGGCGATGGCACGGACGATGGCCTGCTCGCGTGACGTCACACCGAGCTTTTCGATGCAGCGGTTGAGCAGGTATCGCACCGTGGTCGGCTCGATACCGAGTTCGATGGCGATGCGCTTGACGGTCAGGCCCTGTGCGATGCCGCCGAGCACGCTGCGCTGGCGGTCGGTCAGCACCTCACGGCCAAACGCGTTGGCCGCTGGCCCTGCGGTATCGAGCACGTCCTGAAAGACGTGCGTGGCGGCGAATTGCAGACGTCCCAATTGCGAAGCATCGGTGAACGTTTGCGGCAGGCGCAGCAACGCACGCGCACCCAGCGGTCCGTGCAGCGGAATCTCATCGGGCCCGCGATCACCGTTGCGTGCGGCAGGACCGCGCAGCGGCACCACCGCGGTCTGCGTGCGGGCCGCCCAGCCCGGCTCGGTTGCCGGCGCCAGGCTTGCGGCCCCGGCGTCCTGACGCACGAAAGCGAACTCCAGACCATCGCGCACATCCAGCGACGGCAGCAGGAACAAAAAGGTGAACTGCCGGCAGCCGAGTGCGACCAGGCGGTCCTCACAGTTTTGCGCCGACATCTGCAAAGGGGCTGTCAGCGGGGCCGGCAGGGGCGTACCCCAAGTTTCGACGCTTGTCTCAGCGCGGAACGAATTCATCAATGAATCCTGTGACTTAACTCAAATGGGTCAACGGCCGAGTCGGACCGTTCCTGACTTTAGGGTGACGGGACAAGCTTGCAGATAACTTAATCAAGGACGCTCAAATCGATACAAATCATGAAAATTCAGCGAACATGACGCCAGCGTCGCGAATTATTCTTGTACAGAACTTGCATTGTGCAGAATTGAGTCCGCCTTCGTATCCAGGAGTTCCCCCAGCGCGATGACTGCCACCGACCACTACCGCATTGCCACCGTCGCCACCCTCACCGGTCTGCCGGCGGCGACCATCCGCATGTGGGAGCGGCGTTATGCCGCCGTGGCGCCGCTGCGCTCCAGTGGCGGCTCACGGCTTTATCGCGACAACGATATCGAGCGCCTGCGTCTGCTGGGCGAGTTGGTCCGCCATGGGCATGCCATCGGCACGATCGCGCGCTTGGGCGACGATGAACTGCGTCAGCGACTCAACCGCGCCGGGCTGACGCCGCCCAGCACGGCCGCGGCGCGCCGCCATCGCGTGCTCCTGATCGGCGACGGCATCAACGCACGCGCGGCGTCGGCGTTCGCCGCGCAAGGCTCGGTCGAACTGCGTGCGACGGCGCCGACGCTGGAAGCCGCGTTGCAGACCAGCGGCCCGGTCGACTTCGTCATCGTCGAAGCGCCCACACTGCTGCCCGATCTGGTGGCCGGGCTGCAGCAGCTGCGAGAACAGCTGACCCCGCGTCTGTTGCTCGTCGAATACGCGTTCTCGACGCGCGCCACGCTGCGCCAGCTGCAGCGCCCGGACATCCTGTGTCTGCGCGGCCCCTGTGAAGGCGAGGCGCTCGCACGCATCTGTCTGTTCGCGGCGACCGCGCCGACCGGCACGCCAAGCAAGGGCGATCTGCTGCAGCAGGCCTTGAGCCAGCCGACTCCGCCACCGCGCTACACAAGTGCCGAGCTGCTGGCGCTCGACACCGCGCCGAGCGCGCTGCGCTGCGAGTGCCCACGTCAGCTCGCCGAGCTGATCGGACGTCTGTCGGCTTTCGAGCGCTACAGTGCCGAGTGCCGCAACGCCTCGCCGCGCGACGCGCGCCTGCACGAAATGCTGCGCCTCGCCAGCGGTCATGCGCGCGGCATGATCGAGGACGCGCTGCAGCTGCTGCTCGAAGCCGAGGACGCCATCGCCAGCGGCCGCTGATCCGGGGGATCGCGACGCGGCTGCAACGCCGCTGCAACGAACGGCCGCTACGGTTCGGCGATTTACCGCCGACCGAAGACCGCCCATGAACGATCTCCGCCCCTTGTGGCCCGCCCTCCTGCTGTCCAGCGCCGCACTGCTGCTCGCCGCCTGCGACGACAATCATCACGACGGCAGCGAAAACGGCATCGAGCCGATCCCGGCCACCGCCACCCTGTCGTTCAGCGCGCCGGGCGCCACCTTCGACCTCAACAACTACACGCGCGTCGGCCAGTACGCGCTGCCGGTCGGCACCGATTCGAGCAATCTGCTCGCCGCCGAAGCGTCGGCCGTGACCTACGACAAGGACACCGACTCGCTGTACGTCGTCGGTGACGGCGCCACCTCCGTCGTGCAAGTCAGCAAGCTCGACGGCTCGCTGATCGACTCGATGCCGCTGGCCGCCGGCGACAGCCCGCAGGGCACGGCGTTCTACGACACCGAAGGCATCACCTACGTCGGCGGCGGCCAGTTCGTGCTGGTCGAGGAACGCTATCGTCAAGCCAATCTGTTCACTTACGCCGCCGGCACCACGCTCTACACCAGTGGCGTGCAGACCGTCAAGCTGGGCACGACGATCGGCAACATCGGCCTCGAAGGCGCGTCCTACGATCCGTCGACCAGCGGCTACGTGTTCGTCAAGGAAAAAGACCCCGAAGGCGTGTTCCAGACCACGATCGACTTTGGTGCCGGCAGCGCGTCGAACGGCTCGGCAACCACCGAGAACTCCGACAACCTGTTCGATCCGTCGTTGCTCGCCGTTGCCGATCTCGCCGACGTGTTCGCGGTGTCCAACGTCGTCGACAGCAGCGATGCCGAATACAACGACCTGCTGCTGCTCAGCCAGGAATCCGGTCAGCTGCTGCAGGCCGACCGCAGCGGCAACGTCAAGGCTCGCCTCGACATCGACCTCAATGCCCAGAACGAAGGCGTGACGATGGACGGCGATCACACGCTGTATCTGGTCAACGAACTCGGCGGCGGCGACGGCCATCCGCAACTATGGATCTACAAGGCAGCGGCGACCAGCGACGCGGTCGGCGTCGGCAGCAACCTGTACCTGACCTTCACGCAGGACGTCAGCGCCGGCAGCGGCTACATCGTGCTCGACGACGGCCAGGGCGACACGCGCGCGATCTCGGTCACCGACACCGATCAGGTGACGGTCGACGGCGATACCGTGACGATCAACCCGGAAGACGATCTGGTCTCCGGCCACACCTACACCATGACCGTGCCGGACGGCGCATTCACCACCGCCGACGGCAGCGACATCACCGACATCGGCGACATGGGTTTCACCACCGTCGGCGACATCCTGCCGCCGCTGCTGCTGACCAGCTCGCCGGTCGACGATTCGGTCGCCGTCACCAGCAGCACCATCACGCTGACGTTCAACGAAACCGTGCAGGCCGGCGCCGGCAGCATCGTCATCACCGGCAGCGACGGCGACTCGCGCACGATCGACATCAGCGACAGCTCGCAGGTCACGATCGCCGGCGACACCGTCACGATCACGCCGAGCGAAGACCTGCATACCTCCACTGACTACAACGTGCAGATCGCCAGCGGCGTCATCACCGACAGCGCTGGCAACGCCTACGCCGGCCTGACCACCGACACGGCGCTGAACTTCACGATGGCCGCCGCCAGCGGCCCGACCACGCTCGCCGCCGGCGACCTGCTGTTCGTCGGCGCCAACGCCGACTCGCCGGACGCCATCGCCTTCATCCTGCTCAAGGACATCAACGCCGGCACGCAGATCGGCTTCACCGACAAGGATTACGACGGCACGGCCACTTGGCCGACCAACGAAGCCGCCTACATGTGGACCGCCGATCAGGACTACACGGCCGGCACCATCGTCACCATCCAACCGGACGAAGACCCGATCGTCGTCGACAAGGGCACCGTCAGCGGCTCCGGCGGCGGCATTGGCGCCAGCGGCGAAACCTACTACGCGTTCCAGGGCACCATCACCGACGCCGACACCGGCGACATCACCGTCGACCACTTCCTGGCGACGATCAACGTCGGCGGCAGCGACGCCGGCACCATCCCGCAGGACGTCATCGACGCCGGCGCCGATCTCACCTTCGCCGACGACGACGTCAAGTACACCGCCTCGACCGACGCCTCCGACATCACGACGCTGGCCGCCAACATCAAGGACACGTCGAACTGGAGCACCAGCAACGATACCCCGTTCGAGATCACCGACGGCTCGATGTTCCCGGAAGACACAACGACGCCGACCACGCTGTCGGCCGGTGACGTGCTGTTCGTCGGCGCCAATTCCGACTCGCCGGACGCGCTCGCCTTCATCCTGCTCAAGGACATCAACGCCGGCACGCAGATCGGCTTCACCGACAAGGACTACGACGGCACGGCCACCTGGCCGACCAACGAAGCCGCCTACATGTGGACCGCTGACCAGGCCTACAGCGCCGGCACCATCGTCACCATCCAGCCGGGCACACCGGTCGCCGACAAGGGCACCGTCGAAGGCGAAGGCGGCGGCCTGAGCAACGACGGCGAAACCGTCTACGCCTTCCAGGGCACCATCACCGACGCCAACAACGGCCAGATCACCGTCGACCGCTTCCTGTCGACGATCAACGTCGGCGGCGCCGCGGCCGGCACCATCCCGCAGGAAGTGATCGACGCCAACGCCGACCTCACCTTCAGCGAAGACAACGCCCTCTACGCCGGCTCCACCGACGCCAGCAACGTCTCGACCCTCGCCGCGGACATCGAAAACACCGCAAATTGGGCAACCAGCGACGACACCCCGTACACGCTGACCGACGGCTCGCTGTTCCCGTAAGCCCCCTCGCTGCTGCACAAAAAAGCCCGCCGGCCGATAAGGTCGGCGGGCTTTTTTTGTGCGCCGAGCCGCGAAGTTTCATGCGACATTCGGTGTGCCGTCTCCCTGACGGCCATCAGCACAGTCAATCACTTGCAGCGTCTGTGACGGAGTTATCACACACCCCCACTTTTTTATTGGACACTCTCGTGTCTTCTAAACGGCGTCAGGCATCAGGGATAGACAATGGAAACTCTCCGCATCATTTGGCTTACAACCATTGCTCTGTGCATCGGAGTACAAGTCGTCATGCTGTCCCTTCAAGCTGGCGCTCTGCGTCGTTTTGGACACCGGAGTTTCTGGCTGCTTGGCGCCGGCAGTGCATGTTTCCTTATCTATGGGGTCATCGGCGCCGTTCCTTACTTCCGCCACCTCAGCGCGCGTTCGCTTACCACTCTTCTGAGCATAGGGCTCGCTTTTGCGGTGGCAGGTGCTGTGCTTGGGGTGTGGGGAACCGCAGCGTTGTTCCATCGGTTCGGGCAACTTCAGCGCTTATCGACTGGTGCATCCAGCGAAGCTGCCTAGCCACTCGTTCAAGCTCGGTAGGGCGGGATTCATCCCGCCTGTCGCGAACGGCGCGACCCCATATGCGGGAGGAATCCCGCCCTATTGCATGACATCAGATCGCCGATCAACCAATACTTCAGAAGGGCAGCCGATACTGAACCACCGTCAACACTGCGACCGCGTTGCAAGAAATTCCGCCACCAAGAATTTGAACACTTCAGGTAGAAGAGATGACGGACAAATGGGACTTCTACTTTTGCCGCGTCGACGACCAGCCGGCCTCGATCTTCGTCGATCTTGGCATTGCCGGAGACGCCCCCATGCGCACACTTCCGGTCATGGCCTACGTGCGCGTCTTCATGCGGCGGCCAAGACCTGACGGATTGTCGAGCAACGAAGACTTCGAAGAGTTGAAATCGATCGAGGATTGTCTCGATCAGCAACTGAGTTCGAGCACGAGCGTTTACGTCGGCCGTAATACCTCGAATGCTTGTCGTGACTTCTACTTCTACACGACCGCTACGACGTCCTGGAAAGAAGATGTGTCACTAGCGCTCGCTGCGTTTGCAGATCTTCGGTTCGAGAGCGGCACTCGCGACGATCCGGAGTGGAAAGCGTACCTCGGCTTCCTTCATCCGTCGGAGGAGGAAATGGAGCGCATACAGAACCGGCGCGCTTGTGAAGCCCTGGAAAACGCCGGAGACAAGCTAGCCGCGGAGCGCCCGATCGAGCATTGGGCATATTTCAACCAAAGCACCGATCGCACCGCCTTCATCGAGAAGGCCGAGGCGCTCGGCTATAAGGTCCTGGATACGTGGCCACCGGATGCTGAAAGCGAACGCTTTGGTGTAAATGTCGGCGCATCGGGTATCCCATCCTTACAAAACATCGATGACCTGACGATTCCCCTGTGGAGAGCCGCACGAGAATGCAATGGTGAATACGACGGATGGGAAACGGAGGTTGTGCGGGGATGAGCCTGCGTGGGGAGGAATTTATTCCGCCTGTCGCGATTTAAGTAGCTCCGTAGGGCGGCATTCATCCCGCCTGTCGCGAATGGCGTAGAGCCCTCATCGGCCGTGCGAATCCCCATAGGCGGCGCGAAGACAGCGTTCCAATCGACACCACCCGGATTCATATCTGGGCTATTGTCGGAAAATGGCCTTTTTCAAAGATTTCCCCATCCACCAGACAGCCGTGACGCTGCCGCTGTACCGCATGAGGACGGATATTGATGCGTTGGATCAAATGCTTTGGGCTGGCGACCGCGTGCGTGAGTGCGATGGCTGCGGCAGCGCCGCCTTCTGACACCACGCTCTACAGCGACGCCACCCTCATCGATGGAACCGGCGCGCCGGCACGGACGCATCAGGACATCCTCGTGCGCGGGCAGCGCATCGTCGAAGTCGCTCCGCACGGCACGATCCACGATGCCGAAGGCGCGCGCCGCGTCGATGTTTCCGGACGCTACATCATTCCCGGCCTGATCGACAGCCACGTCCATCTCGAGACGCCGCCGAACAACGCTCGCGCCCGCGCCATCCTGCGTCGCGATCTTTATGGCGGCGTCACGGCGGTGCGCGACATGGCGGACGACCTGCGCCCGGTGGGCGAGCTGACCCGCGAGGCGCTGGTCGGTGAAATCCCCGCGCCGGATATCTATTACGCCGCGCTGATGGCGGGCGATCCCTTCTTCAAGGATCCGCGCGTGCAGTCGGTCAGCGTCGGCGTCACGCCCGGCACCGCGCCGTGGATGCAGGCAATCAACGACCGGACCGATTTGCGCACCGCCGTCACCCTGGCGCGCGGCACCTCGGCGACGGGCATCAAGATTTACGCGGACCTGCCGGCGCATCTGGTCAAGGCGATCACGGCGGAAGCGCACCGCCAGCACTTGCGGGTCTGGACGCACAGCGCGGTGTTTCCGGCACGCCCGGCGGACGTCATCGCCGCCGGTGTCGATACCGTCAGCCATGTCTGCTATCTGGCGTACGAGGTCCAGAAGACGATCCCCGCCGCCTATGAAGATCACACGCCGATCGACGAAACGCTGCTGGCCCCGCACGGCGACGATCCGGTCATGGCGCGGCTCTACCGCGAGATGATCGAGCGCAACATCATCCTCGATGCCACCGGCAGTCTGTTCGTGCGCTACGACGCCGAGCGCAAGACGCATCCCGAGCGCAAGCCGCTGCGCTGCACCGGCCCGACCGTGATCCGGCTGACGCAACAGGCCTGGCGCGCGGGCGTGGCGATCTCCACCGGCACCGATCATGTCATGCGCTACGACCACGCGTGGCCGGAAGTCGATGACGAGCTGTTCTTCCTCGCCCGCGATGTCGGCATGCCACCGCTGGCGGTGATCCATTCGGCGACGATGGTCAGCGCCGCAGCGGCCGGGCAGTCGCGCGACATGGGTTCGGTGGAAGCGGGCAAGCTCGCCAACTTCGTCGTCCTGACCGCCGATCCGCTGGCTGATATCGGCAACATCCGCGCGATCGAGATGACGGTGAAGCGCGGCCGCGCCTATCTGCGCGCCGATTATCAGCCGACGACTCAAGCGGAAATGGGAGACGGCGATGATGATTGATCGACGCGAGCTGTTGACGCTCTCGGCGGCGGCGCTCACCACCGTCGCCGCCGGACCGGCGCGCGCACGAACCAGCAGCGACAATCCGATGGACAACTGGATCATTGTCAACGCACTGGGCGGACTGGGTGATCCCAATCTCCCCGGCGACAGCCTGGTCCCCGATCTCAGCCCGCGCGTGCTGGCCGAAGCGCATGCCTCGGGCCTGACCATGGTCAACATCACGCTTGGCTATGTCTCCGGGCCGGAGGAACCGTTCGAAGCCAGCGTTCGCGACATCGCCGCAACCGATCGCCTGATCCGCGAGCACGCGGCCGAGGTGACCAAGATCCTGAGCGTCGCCGACATCCGCAAGGCCAAGACGGATGGCAAGATCGGCCTGCTCTACGGCTTCCAGAACGGCGCGATGATGGGCAACGACGCGAGCCGCGTCGATGTTTTCGCCAACCTCGGCGTGCGCGTGTTCCAGCTCACCTACAACCCCGCCAACCAGATCGGCGACGGCTCGATGGCGTCGCAGAACCGTGGCCTCACGCCATTCGGGCGCGAGGTCGTGGCGCGCCTGAACGAACAGCGTGTGATGGTCGATCTGTCGCACAGCGGCGAGCAGACCTGCCTCGAAGCAGCGCGGATTTCACGCGCGCCGATCTCGATCAACCACACCGGCTGCCGCGCGCTGGTCGATCTGCCGCGCAACAAGACGGATGCGGAACTGCGGCTGGTTGCCGAGCGCGGCGGCTTCGTCGGCATTTATTTCATGCCGTTCGTCAACAAGACCGGCCACGCCCGCGCCGAAGACGTGGTGGCGCACATCGACCATGCGGTGAAGGTCTGCGGCGAGGATCATGTCGGCATCGGCACCGACGGCGACGTGAGCCAGATCGACGATCTGGATGCCTACCAGGCGGCGCTCGCCAAAGAAGTGGCAGAACGCCGCGCCGCCGGCATCAGCGCCGCCGGTGAGCGGCCCGACACCTATCCCTTCGTCATCGACCTGCGCGGCCCGGACCAGTTCCAAAAGCTCATTCGCCTGCTCCAAGCGAAAGGCTATTCCCAGAACCGGATCGAAAAAATCATGGGCCTCAACTTCCTGCGCTACGCGCAGGACGTCTGGGGCGCATGACCGACGACCCGGCGCCATGCCGCAGAAGGTGATCAACGCCGACGCAGACCGTGGGACTGGCGCGCCCTTTCCATGTGCCAAGCCGCAAAATTTTATGCGGCATTCGGCGTACCGTTTTCCTAACGGCCATCGGCACATTCAATCATTTGCAGCCTCTGTGACGGAGTTATCGGACATGCCGACTTTTTCATCGGACAATCCCGTGTGCTCTAAATGGCATTGGACGTATTCGCATGGCTAGCAAGAAACGACTGCGCAGCGTGTGTCACAGCATTGCTCACCATGCTGTGAGCGGCCTGTCGTACATCCATCCGCATCTGCTTCGTGCTTGTCGCAGCGGAGGTCACGCCAGCATGGAGGTTAGCCTGCTGGAGACGGAGCCATGCCCCGAGCAGTTTCGAGGCATTGACCCATTGCGCGTATCACTAAATAGCGTGAAGGAGAAGTTCGAGAGCATCCTTTCTTCTGAGGGATTTAGCAGCTCCGATATCATCATCGCGACTTTGCGCTTCTCAGCCGATCCTTCCACGCCAGATGATCATTGCAGTGTTTGCCATGCTACCGTTCAAGGTAGAGAAGGTGATCCTGTGGAGTGCACCGTAGATTACCTGGGTAACAAATACGTCCAACAATCAGCTCCAGCGCGACGGACGATTCCTACGGTTTAGTGGACACCCTGAACTAACCCTTCAGGAGTCCTCAAATGCCGATGCCAAGCCCAAGAACAACGTATCGATTTAGTCCGGAATTCAAAGCACAGTAGGGCGGGATTTATCCCGTCAGTCGCGAGCATTCCACAACGCAGGCTGAATCCCGCGCCATAACCGATATAGAGAGGCGGCACGGAAATGGAACCCGAAGATGAACCCGTGATCGATGGCCTTGAAGGCGGTTGCCGCTGCGGCGCAGTTCGTTACACGCTCGCGCTCGAACGCCTGCCTCGAAGCTATGCCTGTCATTGCCATCAGTGCCAGCGTTGGAGCGGAAGCGCGTTCAGTCAGCAGGTCATCGTTCCGGAGCCGGCGTTGAGTGTCCGCGGCAACTTAACGGTCTTCGAACTCACGACCGCGGAGCGGACCAGCATTCAGCGTTATTGCGCGGCTTGTCATGGGCGCATCTACAACACCAACACACGCCGTCCGGGCATGGCGGTCGTACGCGCTGGCACTCTCGATCGCTCCGAGGAACTGGAATGCGTGCTGCACATTTTCGTGGCTTACAAACAGCGCTGGCTCACCCTGCCCGAAGGCGTTCCCGCATATCCTGAAATGGCGCCGCCGGAGGCCATGATGGCGGCGTTGCGCGGCTAATGGCCGTCGTTGCAAATTTCAGCCGCTCGCGACAGGCGGGATGAATCCCGCCCTACGACTGATGAAGATCGGGACACCGGGATTTATTCCGGCAGTCGCAGCCATTTCACAAGGCCAGCCAAGTCCTGTCCGGCGGACTGACAACATGAAGCGCATGAACAAAACCACTTCTACGCGAATCACCACGCTGTGGCTCGCTCTGAACGCTGCCGGAGCCGGGCTGTTTCTCCTTTTTGCCTCCGCGGCGTGGGTTGAACCCGAAATACGTCAGTATCCTGGTGCGGCTGGCGGAGGTGCGGTCATTGCGGTTCTTGGAGGCGCGCCGCTACTGGCGCTGTACACGCTTGCGAACGCTGGTCTCTTTATTTGGGCCGTCGTCGTCCGCATGAGGCGAAGCTATTGGCCTATCAGCGCGTGGTGCTGGGCGTCCCTTCCGATGTGGGTAGGCGTCGTCATTTTCAGTCGATCGCACATGTAGGCGTCGTCGCGACGGGCGGGATGAATCCCGCCCTACGACGTCTCGGGTGATCAATGAGGTCGCGGCTTGCGCCGCTCCTACGGGGGCTTCTGTAGGAGAGTGGCGCGAGCCGCGACCTTGTCTCAGGTCAGGCTTCTGCGACGCGGTGTGGTGCGGGTTTGGGCTGCGGCGCTGCGCGTTCGCGGAACAGCCAGGCGCCGAGGGCGGGAAGCAGGCAGATGGCGCCGAGCATGTTGACGAGGAACATGAAGCTCAGCAGCAGGCCCATGTCGGCCTGGAACTTCAGGGCCGAGAATGTCCAGGTGCCGACGCCGATGGCCATGGTGATGGCGGTGAAGACGGCGGCGGTGCCGCGTTCGAGCATTGCTTCGCGGAAGGCTTCGCCGAACGGCTGGCCGTCGCGCAGGTAGTGCTGGATGCGCTCGAACAAATAGATGCCGTAGTCGACGCCGACGCCGACGCCGAGCGCGACGACCGGGAGCGTGGCGACCTTGAGGCCGATGTCCATGGTCGCCATCAGCGCGTTGCAGAAGATCGAGACCATGGTCAGCGGCACCAGCACGCACAGCGTCGCGCGCCACGATCGGAAGGTCAGCAGACACAGCAGCGCGAGGGCACCGAAGATCGCCAGCAGCATCTTCGCCTCGGCCGATTCGACGGCTTCATTGGTGGCGGCCATGACGCCGACGTTGCCGCTGGCCAGCCGCATGCGCACACCATCCACCGGATGCGCCTTGATGAAGTCCTTCACCTGGTCGACGGCGTGGGCGATGGTCGCGCCCTCGTGGTTCTTCATGAACACCAGCACCTGAATGGCGCGGCAGCTTTCGGTGTTGAGACCCAGCGCCGGGTCGAAGGCCTTGGAGCCGGTCGACAGGCCCACTTCCGAACGCGGTAGCGCACGCCAGCGCGGATTGCCTTCGTTGAACGCGCCGATCACCAGCTTGCCGATGCCGGCGACGCTGGTCACCGAACGCACGCCCTGCACGCCGCGCATGTACAGCTCGAACTGGTCGATCAGGTTCATGACCGGATAGTGCAGGCAGGAGTCGCCGGCAAAGTCCGGCGCTTCGACGATGACGCTGAGCACGTCGGTGCCGATGTTGTAGTGGTTGGCGATCTCGCCGTTGTCGTGGTTGTAGCGCGAGGTCGGGCGCAGCTCAGGCGCACCGGTGCCGGTATCGCCGATCACCAGGCCGCGCGAGGCATGCGTGGTGACGAACAACAGCACCAGGCAGACGGCGAATACGCCTAGCGCGAAGCGTGGCTGTGCGCAGCGGGCCATCTGCTTCCAGATCGCCATCTGCCGTGTCGACGGCGGTTTCAGCGAGTTTTCGCGGCTGCGCTGTTCGAGGCGGATGTGCGTGAGGATGATCGGCAGGATCATCTTGTTGGTGACGATCATCAGCAGCACGCCGAGGCAGGCGGTGATGCCGAGTTCATGGACGATGGGAATGTCGATGAACATGATGACGGCGAAGCCCAGCGCATTGGTCAGCAGCGCGACGGCGCCGGGAATGAACAGTTTGCGGAACGCCGCGCGCGATGCGTCGACGGCCGTCGCGCCGCGCACCACCTCGTGACGCCAGGCATTGGTCATCTGCACGGCATGACTGACGCCGATCGAGAAGATCAGGAACGGCACGAGGATGGACATCGGGTCGATGCCGAAGCCGATCATCGGCAGGATGCCGAGCAGCCACAGCACCGGCAGCAGCGCGACGATCAGCGCCACCAGCGTCAGGCGCAGCGAGCGCGAGTACAGGAACAGCAAGACCATGGTGATGACGAAGGCGACCGCGAAGAACGCGAACACGCCGACCAGACCGTTGATGACATCCCCGAGCAACTGCGCGAAGCCGATGATGTTGACCTCGACATCGGGGTTGTAGTCGGGGTTGGCGACCGCCTTCACGTCAAGCTCGCTGCCCTTGATCTTGATCGGCTCGCCGCCGCCCGGCGGACGCTCGTAGAACGCCTGCATGCCCAGCGACCAGCCGTAGTCGACGTAACCGTGATCGATTTCCTGGCCGGCCTTGAACGGCGGGTGGTCCTGCTTGAGCGTGTAGACGTATTCGTGCGGGCTTTCGAACTGGCCGCGGATGTCGGCCAGGTTGCGGATCACGCGGCGGTAGAAGATTTCCGCCTCGGCGGGATTGCCGGTGTCGACTTCCTGCAGGTCGGCACGAATCAATGCGCTCTTGTAGTCGTTGGAGACCAGCAGGCCGACCTGCCCGGACAGTGACACGTTGTGCCGTACGCGCGCCAGCTGTTCCGGCGTGGCCGAGAAGCGCGCCGGCACCACCGGCTCGCCCTTGAAGCCGTCTTCGGTGATTTCGATGTAGTAGGTGTTGGGCGTGAAGATCGACGACACGCGCGTGCGGTCGACGCCGGGAATCAGGAACACGTCGTCCGTGGCCTTGCGCATGGCCTCGAAGAACGGCTTGTTGTAGATGTCGCCCTTGCCCTTCCAGCGCAAATTGACGAGCAGCGAGTTGGCGCCGGAGAAGTGCTTGATGTGATCCATCATCGTCTGCATGTACGGATGATGGATAGGGATCTGCTTCATGAAGCCGGGGTCGAGCTGGACGCGCGTGGCGCTCCAACCGAACACGACGGTCATCGCCAGGAACAGCACGGCGAGCGCATGACGCCAGCCGATCAAAAAGTCGGAAATGCCGTCGACGCAGGCGCGCAAGGTGGTCTTCATGGCGCGTCTCCGTCGGTTTCGCCGGCACTGACCAGCTGCAGGCCGGCGTCGCCGGCAACCAGCCAGCGGTCGGTCGTGACCGGCAGCACCGCGGCGTAGTCATGCGCAGCGCCGCTGTGTTCGGCACGGAAGGTCTGGCCGTCGTCATCGGACACCATCACCGTGCTACCGGCGCCGACCAGCACTACCTGACCCTTGCGCGTCACCGTGCCGCCGAACAGCGAGGCGTTGCCCGGCACGGTGCTGGCCTGCCAGGTCTGGCCTTTGTCGGTGCTGCGGAAGACATGACCGCGCATGCCGAACACCAGCAGCGTCTTCGACGGCAGCGCCAGCGCACCGAAGAACGATCCGTCGTAGACCTGCGGCAGCACCGTCCAGCTCTGGCCGCTGTCAGTCGAGCGCGCCAGCAGGCCGCGTTCGCCGGCGATCAGCAGCGAACCGTCGGCCGCGCGCAGCATGGCATTGAGATGGTGGTCGCCGATCGTGTCGCTGACGACGTGATGCCAGGTCTTGCCGTCGTCGTCGGAGCGCAGCATCAGGCCGAAGCCGCCGATCGCGAACAGGTGGCCGTCGAACGGCCCGGCGATGCCGAGCAAAGGGTCCGGCAACAGCGGCTGCGCCGCATCGTCGGCAGTGCCACTGTCGTCGGTCGACGGCGGCTCGGGATTCCAGGCCGACGCGCTGCTGCTGTCCGGCGGTTCGGCGCTGGTCGAGGCGTCCGGCGGCGGTTCGGCGGCGGTGCTGTCGGGCGGCTCGGCACTGGTCGACGCGCCGGGCGGCGGTGCGATCAGGCCGCCCGGACCTGCCGGCGCGTCGTCGGCTTGCGGCTTGGTCTTGATGAAGAACGCTTCCTTCCAGGTTTCGCCGCCGTCCGTGCTGCGCAGCACCCAGCCGTCGTGGCCGACGGCGATCGCCACACCGGGACCGACGAAGCGCACCTGTGTCAGCGTCGAGCCGCGCTGCGGTTCGACACTGGCCTGACGCCACGGCCCTTGCAGATCGTCGGCCAGCAGAATTTCGCCCTGCTCGCCGACCGCGATGACGCGCTTGCCCTGCTGCGCGAGGCCGTTGGCGAGAAAGCCGTCGGGGTGAACGAAGGTCGGCGCGAATGGCGGCATCGGCCGCGGCGAGAACGCCCAGGCCGCCGCCGCCGCGACGATCACCGTGAACAGCAGCGCCGGCCAGCTGCCGGTCGCGCGCCGTTGCGCCGCTGCCGGCGCCACGAAAATCGGCTCTGCCTTCATCAACACTTCTCCTCTCTCGTCCGCGGGTGCACAGCCCCGCGCGGATCGCGGCAAGGTGACCACGACACCGGCCTGCGAAGACGCTTGTATGCGGCCGTTCAGTTCGGAATCTCGAACAGGCCGGCGGCGCCCATGCCGCCGCCGATGCACATGGTCACGACGACATAGCGCACGCCGCGCCGCCGCCCCTCGATCAGCGCATGCATGACCATGCGCGCGCCGCTCATGCCGAACGGATGGCCGATCGCGATCGCGCCGCCGTTGACGTTGAGCCGCTCGTTGTCGATGCCGAGCGTGTCGCGGCAGTACAACACCTGGCACGCAAACGCTTCGTTGAGTTCCCACAGGCCGATGTCGCCGACCTTCAGGCCATGACGCGCGAGCAGCTTCGGCACCGCGAACACCGGGCCGATGCCCATCTCGTCCGGCTTGCAGCCGGCGACCGCGAAGCCGCGATAGATACCGAGCGGCGCCAGGCCGCGCGCCCTGGCGTGCTCGCCGCTCATCAGCACCGTGACGGCGGCGCCGTCGGACAGCTGCGAGGCGTTGCCGGCGGTGATGTGCTCACCCTGCGCCACCCACTGGCCGTTCTTCCATACCGGTTTGAGGCCGGAGAGGCTTTCGAGCGTAGTCTGCGGACGGTTGCCCTCGTCCTTGCTCAGTGTCACGCGCTGCTTGCCGGTCGGCTGGCCTTCCTTGTCGAACAACTGCTGGTCGACGTCGATCGGCACGATCTCGTCGTCGAACGCGCCGGCCTGCTGCGCGGCGGCGGTGCGCTGCTGGCTCTGCAGCGCGTAGGCGTCCTGCTGCGCGCGCGTCACGCCGTAGCGCGACGCGACCCGCTCGGCGGTCTCGATCATCGGGATGTAGGCGGTCGGCTCGGCCGCGACCACCGCTTCGGACACGAAGCGATAGGTGTTCTTGTGCTTGTTTTGCACCAGCGAGATCGATTCGAGGCCACCGGCGACGACGATGTCCTGCTCGCCGGCGATGATGTTCTTAGCACCGATGGCAATCGCCTGCAGGCCCGACGAGCACTGCCGGTCCAGCGTCATGCCCGGCACCGTGTCAGGCAAGCCGGCGGTATACGCGCACAGACGGCCGAGGTTGTAGGCCTGCGTGCCCTGCTGCGCGGCACAGCCGACGATGACGTCGTCGATGTCCTTGGCGTCGAGCCCGGCACGGGCGATGGCGGCCTTGATGACATGGCCGCCGAGCACCGGCGCCTCGGTGTCGTTGAACGCGCCGCGATAGGCCTTGCCGATGCCGGTGCGGGCGACGGAAACGATGACGGCTTCGCGGCTCATGTCGTACCCCCGGAGAGGGCGAGGCTCGGCGCCGGCTGCACGCGGTCGCGGCTTGCGCCGCTCCTACGAACGTCTCTCCCCTGTCGCTGCGCGGGGTCACGGCTCGCGCCGCTCCTACAGAAGCGGTCCGTTTGTAGGAGCGGCGCGAGCCGCGACCGCCGTGAATCGATTGCCGTATTCAGTGTCATGTTCGAATCTTGATCGTCGCGACGTCGGTGCCGGCTGGCAGACGCCTCAAAAGTAGTAACGGGAAATGGTGTCGGCGATGCAGGCCGGCTTGGCCTCACCGTCGATCTCGACGGTGACGCGGATCGTTGCCTGCACGGCGCCATCCTTGGTGCGCTCGGCGGCCACCAGCTCGCCCTTGCCGCGAATGCGGCTGCCGACCTTGACCGGCATAGGGAAGCGCACCTTGTCGAGGCCGTAGTTGACGCCCATCTTCATGCGCACATCGACGATGTCCGGCAGGAAGCGCGATGCCAAAGACAAGGTCAGATAGCCATGCGCGATCGGCGCGCCGAACGGACCGGCCCTGGCCTTGTCGACGTCGACGTGAATCCATTGATGGTCGTCGGTGGCGTCGGCGAAAAGATTGACGCGCTCCTGCGTGATCGGCACCCAGTCGCTGCTGCCGAGCGGCTGGCCGATCGCACCGAGCACGTCTTCGGCGGAACTGAAAACCGGCTTGCTCATCGTCTGGCTCCCGCTCACGCGCGCTGGCTGGACGCCGAAATCGTCTCACCGACGAGATACGACGAATAATCGGAGGCGAGGAACACCATGACGTTGGCCACTTCCCAGGCTTCGGCACCGCGGCCGAAGGCCTCGCGGCTGGCCAGCTCGTTGAGCAGTGATTCCGGCGCGCTCTTGCGCAGGTGCTCGTGAAAGACGATGGACGGCGCGACGGCATTGATGCGCACGCCGAATTCGGCGGCTTCCAGCGCGCTGCAGCGCGTCAGCGCCATGACGCCGGCCTTGGCCGCGGCGTAATGCGCCTGTTCCTTCTGCGCGCGCCAGCCGAGCACCGAGGCGTTGTTGACGATGACGCCACGTCCGCGCGGCTGCATGCGGCGCAACATCGCGCGCGTCATGCGGAACGTTCCGTTCAGCGTCACATCGAGCACCTTGTGCCACTCCTCGTCGCTCATGTCGACGACGCGACGGCTGCCGCCGAGTCCGGCGTTGTTGATCAGCACGTCGACGTCACCGAGCTTTTCTTCGGCGTCGGCGATCAGCGCCTGGACGTCGTCTTCCACGGCGACGTTGGCCAGCCGACCGTGGATCTCGCAGTCTGGATGCTGCGCTTTCAGCGCGGCGATTGCCTCGTCCAGACGGCGGGGGTGGATGTCGGAGAGGTACAGCCCGCGCGCGCCTTCTTCAGCGCAGCGCGTGGCGGCGGCAAAGCCGATGCCGCCGCCGGCCGCGGCGGTGATCAGCACGCGCTTGTCGCGCAGCAGGCCGTGGGCGGGAACATAGGGCGGTGCGGGGACGGTGATCATTTGCTCTCGGTTGCCGGTCTGAGCTCGCGCGGCATGCCGAGACCGCGCTCGGCGATGAGGTTGAGCTGGATTTCATTGGCGCCGGCGTAGATGGTGTCGGCGCGCGAAAAGAAGAACAGTTGCTGCAGCGGGCGGATCGCCGGGTCGGCGCTGATCACGTCGGCCTCGGCGCCGAGCACGTCGGCGCCGAGCTTGCCGAGATCGCGATGCCAGTTCGACCAGTAGTATTTGTAGATCAGAGCTTCGCGCTTGAGCCCCAGCGACGCGCCGTCGTCGGCGAGCATGCGCAGCGCGTTGTAGCGCATCACGCGCAGGCCGCTCCAGGCTTGCGCGACGCGTTGACGCAGGGCTGCATCGCAGCCGCGACCACGGGCGCGCAGCGCGTCGATCACCGCCTGCAATTCATGCGCGAAGTGCATCTGCTGGCCCAGCGTCGAAACGCCACGCTCGGCTTCGAGCAGACCCATCGCCACCTTCCAGCCTTCGCCCGGCTTGCCGACCACGTGTTCGGCAGCAGCCACGGCCTGATCGAAGAACACTTCGTTGAATTCGCAGCCGCCGCCGAGCTGGCGGATTGGACGCACCTCGATACCGGGCTGGTTCAGCGGCAACAGCAAGAACACCAGACCCTTGTTGCCTCTGGAGCCGGGCTCGCAGCGTGCGAGCACGAAAATCCAGTCCGACTCGTGCGCCAGCGACGTCCAGATCTTCTGGCCGCTGACCTGCCAACTGCCATCGGCCAGGCGTTCGGCGCGCGTCTGCACGTTGGCCAGATCGGAGCCGGCGTTCGGCTCCGAATAGCCCTGTGCCCAGAACTCGCTGCCGTCGACGATCTTCGGCAGGAAGCGCTTTTTCTGCGCGTCCGTGCCGAACGCGATCAGCGTCGGCCCGATCAGGCCCTCGCCGATGTGGCCCATGCGGCCGGGGCCGCCGGCGCGCGCGTATTCCTCGTGAAAGATCACCTGCCGCGCGATCGACAGGCCGCGACCGCCGGCCGAGCGCGGCCAGCCGACGCAGGTCCAGCCGCCGGCCGCCAGCTCGCGCTCCCATTCCTTGCGCAGCGCCGGGTCGGCTTCCTCGTCGCCGGGGCCGCCACGGTGCCGCAGGCTGGCGTAGCGTCCGCCGAGGTGCTCGCGCATCCAGCCGGCGATCTCGGCGCGGAACTGCGCGTCGCCGGCATCGCGATCGTTGGCGGCGCTTTCGATCGCCGCGCCCGCGTCGATCAGCGATGCGGCGATCTGTTCGCGCAGCGCCTCGGCGGTGCCCAGCCAGTGCGAGGCCGCCTGCGCGCGCTTGAAGTACAGCTGCACGTCGTATTCCCAGGTGAAGCCGACCCCGCCGTGCAACTGCAGCGCTTCCTGCGCGCATTCGAACAAGGTGTCGCACGCGAGCTGCCGGGCCGCCGCGCATTCGCGCGCGAGTGCGTCGGTGGGCGCCGCCTCGGCGGCCAGCGCGGCAGCGCCGCCGACCATCGAGCGCAGGGCTTCGAGCTTGACCATCATCGTCGCGCAGCGATGCTTGACGGCCTGGAACGACGCCAAGGTGCGACCGAACTGCTTGCGCTGCGCGGTGTACTCGACGGTCAGATCGAGACAGCGCTGCGCGGCGCCCAGGCATTCGGCAGCCAGATACAGGCGCGCCAGGGCCAGCGCGCGCGCAAAGCCCGCCGCGCGCCCCGGATCGTCGACACGCTCGGCCGCGGCATCGTCGAGCTGCACGGACGCGAAGCGCCGCGTCGCATCCCAGGTCTGCAGGGATTCGATCTTCATCCCGACGCTGTCGCGCGGCAGCGCAAACAGACCCAAACCGCCGTCGCAGCGCGCAATCAGCAGCAGCACGTCGGCGCTGCCGCCGTCGACGACACGCGCCGCCGTGCCCTGCAACCGCCAATCGTCGTCGCGGCGCGTGGCCGTCAACGAAGCCGCGGCGTCGGACCAGTCGCCATCCGGCATCACCGTGCCGAAGCGCACGCGACCTTCGGCAATCGCTCGCAGGGGACCGCCCTGCGCGGCGACGGCGCCGGTCTCCTGGATCAGCGTCGCGGCCAGACAGACCGTCGAGAAATACGGGGAACAGAACAGGCGCCGGCCCATGGCTTCGAGCAACAGCGTCATTTCGACCGCGCCAAGCCCGAGGCCGCCATGTGCCTCGGCCAGCGGAATCGCGCACCAGCCCAGCTCGCCGGCCAGGCGCTGCCAGATCGTCAGGTCATAGCCGTCATCGGCAGCGGCATGGGCACGAACGGCGGCGGCTTCGCCGACATCGACGAGGAAACTCTCGGCGGCGTCGCGAATCAGCAACTGGTCTTCGCTGAGGGACAGGCTCATGGCGGCAATCGTTGAATCCGACCGCCATTATTCGGGGCGCCGCCGCGCCGCTCTTCATCCGTCCTGATGAGAGCGCGTCGATCGTCAGTTGGTCGACAGCGCGCGCAACTTTTCGAGCTTGGATGCGTAGATCTGCCGGTCGCTCAAATTGGGACTGAGCACCGCTGCCGATGCCAGGAATTGGCCGGCCTCGGTCAAACGATCGAGCCGTGCCGCGGCCACCGCCATCGCATAGTGCACGTCGGCGTTGTACGGCATGCGCTGCAACTCCTCGCGGAAGTAGTGCATCGCCAGCTTGGCGTCGCCGGCCGCCAGCGCCGCGTTGCCGGCATCGAGATACGCATACGGCCGCACCGGCTCGATACGCGCCAGGGTCTGGCGCAGCGGATCGGCCTCGGTCTCGCGGCCCTGCGCGGTCAGCAGGCCGATCAGGTTCGACAGCACCACAGCGTTGTCGGGCCTAATCGTCAATGCCATGCGAAAGCTCCGCTCCGCCAACTGCAGCTCACCACGCTGGCGGTGAATCACTCCGAGGGTGTTGTAGGGATCGCTGAACGACGGATCCTTGTCCAGCGCCGCTCGCGCCCACCAATACGCCGCATCAACATCACCATCGGCAAAGTTCTCGCCTGCGCGATTACTCATGTACATCGCCAGAATGCGGCGCTCGCTAATCTCGACCGTTCTCAGGCCTTCCAGATCCACAGAGGGCAAAAAATCGACAATCAGCGCAGAACCAAAACTACGGCCATCGACCGTGGTTTTGCGTGAATCCAAGGCGATGTTGACGTGTCCATTACGGAAGATCACCCCGTCGAACCGCGTCCAGCTACCTTCGCCGGGCACGTATTGAAAATGCACAGCGACTCCGGCGTCTCGTGCGAGCGCTGCGGTCAGAATCACTAGCGACAAGCAATTACCACTGCGCGTAATGAAGGTCTGCGCCGCTGGCCGCGTCGTCGATGCGTCATAGTCGATATGAAGCTGCGTGCGAATCGCGGCATATAAGCCTCGGCTATCGCCGTGCAAACGCATCTGCTTCGCCACTTCTCGCGCGACGAACTGGTGCATTGCCGGACTGATGGCGAATAGATTGAGCTGTTGGAGCTCGTCCGGCGGCTGGCCGTAGGCTGCATCATCGAGCAGGCTGTCGGTTTGCTGCCGCGTCGGCACGGTCGTGCAGGCCGCCAGGCACAGGCAGGCCAGAACAAACAGCGTACGCATGATCTCCCCCTGCGGCCCCCGCGGCCGAGATCGACGAACAGCCTTACTGTACGCAGGCCCGCGGCCGCTGCGGCACGCGGGCCACGGCGGGCAGACGAACGGTCGCCATCGCTACATGTAACGCGTCAGGATCGTCTTTTCTTCGCCGGTCAACGGCGTGCTGCCGCGCGCTTCACGGTCCCAGCGCACCATCGTCGTCAGGGCGTTGGCGACACAGGTACCGCCCTCGAAGATGTCGATGCCGAGCAGGAACGAGCGCGTGCCGATATTGAGCACGCGCAGGCCGATGCGCAGCACCGCCGGATAGCGGACTTCGCGCAGATAATCCATCTCGAAGCGTGCGACGACGTTCTGGCGAGGACCACCCAGCTGCAGCAGGCCAACCTCGTGAAAGAAAGCGGTACGGACCGATTCGGCGTAGATGTTGAACGCCGTGTTGTTCACGTGGCCCTGCAGATCGAGATCGGTGAAGCGGACACGCTCTTCGATCCAGAAGGCGTGGGTATCGGTCGACGATGCGGCGGACTTGGCAGGCATAGGCCTTCGGCAATGGCACGAATTTGTCGGCCAGTGTAGCAACAGCACCGCCCGGCTCGTTGGCCATGGCGCCGTTGCCGGCGGCCGCAAGGTCGGTGCGGCGCATCGAACCGTGGCACAGCATTTGCTCCCTCGCGCAGGCACTCCCCCGAAGCGGGCAAAGCGATCACATGGACCTGACACGTCGAAGTTTTTTCAGACAGACGGGCAGCGCGGCGCTGGCCGGTGCGCTGTTCGGCGCGACGCCGGCGCAGGCCGCCGAACCCGAAGCGGCCGGCGACGCCACACTGCCGGTACGAGCGGCGTTCCCCGGCATCACCGGCCGCGTCTACCTGAACAGCGCCGCCGAACATCCATGGAGTCGTGCGGCGACCGACGCACTCAAACATTATGCCGACGACAAGCTGTCGCTGACGTGGGAGGCGTCGACGGCGGCGGCAACGTTCGCGAGGCTGATCCATGCCGACGCCGACGAAATCGCCTACGTGCCGTCGACGTCGATGGGCGAATACCTCGTCACGCGCGCGCTGGGGCTGCCACAGTCCGGCGGCCGCGTCGTCACCGACGCGCTGCACTTCATCGGCTCGTTCTATATGTACGAGCAGTATCGTCAACAGGGTCTCGACGTCGTCACGGTGGCGATGGACGCGACGCGACGCATCGCGCTCGCCGACCTCGACCGCGCGATCACACCGGGCACCAAGCTCGTCGCCATCTCGCACGTGTCGATGTACAACGGTTTCACGCATGACGTGAAGGCGGTCTGCGAGATTGCGCATGCACGCGGCGCCAAGGTCTATGTCGACCTGATCCAGTCGGCCGGCGCGATGGCTGTCGACGTCAAGGCGATGGGCGTCGACTTCGCCGGCTGCGGCACCTACAAGTGGCTGATGGGTGACTTCGGCTTCGCCTTTCTCTACGTCCGCAAAGACCTGCTGCCGCAGTTACAGCGGCCGTGGTACGGCTACCGGCAGACGCGCAACTTCGCCGCGCCGATCACGCATATCTATCCACTCGACGCGCCCGGCAAGCTGCCGTACGTAAGCGAGCCCATCGACAGCGTGTCCGGCTATTTTGCCGGCGCGTTTCCGGCGCGCGCGCTCGACGCCGCGTGCACGGCCTCGATGAACTGGATCATGCGGATCGGCGTGAACGCGATAGCCGCGTATCGCCAACCGCTGCTGCAGGCGCTGCACGAGGGCCTGCAGCGCAAGGGCTTCGACGTGGTCACGCCGCGCGACAGCCGCTCACCGATCGTCGCGTTCGCCTACGAAGACGCGGCGCGATTGGCCCCGCGCCTGGAACCGGCCAAGGTCGAAATCACCCTGCGCCACAATCAGGCGCGTATCTCGCCGTCGCTGTTCAACGACCTCGACGACATCCAGCTGTTTCTCGACGCCATCGGCAAACCCTGATCCCGCACCGCATCCGAACCATGACCGACACCACGCCCCGCTACCTCAACTCCGGCAAGGTTTTGCCGGCGACGTTGCCGTTCTCCGAAGCCGTGCAGCTCGGCAATCTGCTGATCCTGTCCGGCCAGCTCGGCAACCTGCCCGGCACGCTGACGCTGGCGCCCGGCGGCATCGCCGCCGAAACGAAGCAGATGATGGAGAACATCAAGACCACACTCGAGGCGCACGGCTATTCGATGGCCAACGTCATCAAGTGCACGGCCATGCTGGCCGACATGGCCGAGTGGCCGGCGTTCAACGCCGTCTACGAAACCTACTTCGACCCCAGCCGCAAGCCGGCGCGCAGCGCCTTCGGCACGTCCGGCCTCGCGGTCGGGGCACGCATCGAGATGGAGTGCATGGCGGCCAAATAGCCGCCCCGCTCAGGTGCCGTAGACCTTCTGCGGCACCGGCGCGTCGGCGACCAGGGCCTCGACCACTTCGGTCAGCTCGGCCGGCTGCCAGCGCGCACCCTTGTCGCGGATCGTCCCGGTGCGCCAGCCGTCGGCGACCGACAGCTTGCCGCCCTCGACCTCGAACACGCGGCCGCTGACCCTGGCCGACAGCGGGCTGCACAGCCAGACCACCAGCGGCGCGACATTGGCCGGATCGTAGTAGTCGAAGCTGCCGTCGTCGGGCTTTTTCATCATCGCGCCGAACGGCCCTTCGGTCATTCCGGTGCGCGCGGCCGGCGCCAGCGCGTTGGCGGTGATGCCGTAACGGCGCAGCTCGGCGGCCTGTACCAGCGTCAGCGACGCGATGCCGCCTTTCGCCGCCGCGTAGTTGCTCTGCCCGACCGAGCCCTGCAGGCCGGCGCCGGAGCTGGTGTTGACGATACGCGCGTCGACCGCCTGCCCGGCCTTGCTCTGCTCGCGCCAGCGCTGCACGAGCTTGCTGGCGATGCAGAAATGCCCTTTCAAATGCACCTTGATGACGAGATCCCAGTCGTCCTCACCGAGTGACGCGAACATGCGGTCACGCACCACGCCGGCGTTGTTGACGACGCCGTGCACGTCGCCGAACGCATCGACGCCAGCGGCGACGATCGCCTCGGCGCCGTCCATGCTGGTGATGTCCGCACAAGCCGTCACCGCCTTGCCGCCCGCCGCCGCGATCTCGGCCACGACGGCATCGGCCATCTCGCGCTTGATGTCGTTGACCACCACGTTCGCGCCCTCGGCGGCGAGCGCCAGCGCGTACTGACGGCCGAGACCCGAGCCCGAACCGGTGACGATGATGGTGCGGTTGGTGCAGATAGCCATGGTGTGAAACCTTGTTTTTACGGTTTATTCGGCTTGATTTGATCGTGCGGACCGATGTGATGCATCGTCCGATTGCGTCATTCTCCGTAGGCGTCAGCCTTCTCGGTATCGCACTGGAACAGGATCCCGATCGTGATCGGCGTACGGTCGGCGGAGAAACCGCCTGGTCTTCACCGCGTCGTCCTTGCGCTGCCTTTCATGTGCACGACGCGCGCGGACCGGCGGACGCAGCGGGCTGACGAGGCCTTCCGCAACGGTTCGGCCGAAATCGCCACCTGCGCAGAAGTGTTTCGTTTATTTCGTTTGCTCAGTAAACTGACACGGCCAACCAATCAAGGAGGCAAGGTCATGGCAACGGAGAATGACCCGCTCATGCTTCCATCGGAGCACGATCAGGAACAGGCCAAGCTCGTACAACGGCATCTGGCGCATCTGCAGCAGTCGGATCGCTGCCAGCTACGACTGCAGGCCCCCAGCGGGGAGGAAACCGTGGAGCTGCCGTACGCCGTGGTGGCATTGCTCAACCGTATCCTCACCGAGATGGCTGACGGCAACGCGGTGACGCTGGTCCCGGTGCATGCGGAGCTAACGACTTCGCAGGCAGCCGATCTGCTTAATATCTCGCGCCCGCATTTCGTAAAGCTGCTCGAATCGCGTGCGATTCCGTTCACCAAGGTCGGCAGTCATCGCCGGATCAAGGCGGAGGACGTGTTGCGCTACCGGCAGCAACGGCTGGAGCGGCGCGGGCAGGTGCTGGAGGAGCTGACACAAGAGGCGGAATACCTCGGCCTGGGCTACTGATCGGGCCGTCATGAACGGATTCCGGGTCGTGCTTGATGCCTGTGTGCTGTACCCGGCACCGCTACGCGACCTGCTGATGGAGCTGGCGCTGGTCGGCATGTACAAGTCGCATTGGACGGCCCGATCTCGTGGCGGACAATCTGCTGCGCACACGCGAGCTGATGGATCGGCACGCCGAAGATGCGCTGGTCATTGGATACGAGCCACTGATCGACGGGCTCACGCTACCGGATGCGAAGGACCGTCATGTGCTCGCCGCGGCGATCCATGCGCACGCGGACGCCATCGTCACGTTCAATCTCAAGGATTTTCCCGATACGGTGCTCGGACCGCTGGGCATTGAGGCAATCCATCCGGACGATTTCATCACCTATCAGTTCGATCTGAACGTGCCGCGTGTCTGCGCGGCGGCCAAACGCATCCGGCAGCGCCTGAAAAATCCGCCACGCTGCGCGGAGGAATACGTCGATCGATTGAGAATCGTTGGCTTGCCGAGAACAGCCGAGCGTTATCGCGAATGCCTGGCACTCATCTGATGCGAAGAAGGCGGGGCTTTCTGCCTCGACACGCACGCTTCAAAACACACGACCTATCGCCCCTGCGGGCGTGGCCTGCTCCTGCAGTCACCTGTAGCAGCGGGGCCACGTCTGCGGCGGACGGTCAAAGTCGCTCGATGATCGTCACATTCGCCACGCCGCCGCCTTCGCACATCGTCTGCAATCCATAGCGTCCCTTCGTCCGCTCCAGCTCGTGCAACAGCGTCGTCATCAGCTTGACGCCGGTGGCGCCGAGCGGATGCGCCAGCGCGATCGCGCCGCCGTTGACGTTGGTCTTCTCGTGCGGATAGCCGATGTCCTTGAACCACGACAGCACCACCGGCGCGAACGCTTCGTTGATCTCGACCAGGTCGATGTCGTCGAGCTTCATGCCGGACTTCTTCAGCGCCTGCTGCGTCGCCGGAATCGGCGCGGTCAGCATGAAGATCGGATCGTCGCTGTAGACGCTCATGTGGTGGATGCGCGCGCGCGGCTTGAGGCCGTATTGCTTCAGCGCCTTTTCCGAAACGATCAGCATCGCCGACGACGCGTCACCGGTCTGGCTCGACACGCCGGCGGTGATGGTGCCGCCCGGTGCCAGCGGTTCGAGCGTGGCCATCTGTTCGAGCGAGGTGTTGCGCACCGTCTCGTCCATCTTCAGACCTTCGGTTTCGATCAGCTCGCGATCGAAGCGGCCTTCGGCCTGCGCCTGCCGCGCACGGCGATGCGATTCGAGCGCGAACACTTCCATGTCTTCGCGCGAGATCTTCCATTTGTCGGCGATCATCTGCGCGCCGACGAATTGCGACACCGGCTGATTGCCGAAGCGCGCGACCCAGCCCTTGGAGCCGGAGAATGGATCGGCGAAACCGAGCGGCTTGGCCGCCAGCATCGACGACGAGATCGGAATCTGCGTCATGGTCTGCACGCCGCCGGCGACGACCACGTCCTGCGTGCCGCTCATCACCGCCTGCGCGGCGAAGTGCACGGCCTGCTGGCTGGACCCGCACTGACGGTCGATGGTCACGCCCGGCACATGCAGCGGCAGGCCGGCGGCCAGCCAGCAGGTGCGCGCGATATTGCCGGCCAACGGCCCGATGGTGTCGAGGCAGCCGAAGATCACGTCGTCGTAGTCTTCGGCGGGAATCGCGTTGCGGGCGACCAGCGCCTGCAGCGCGTGTGCGCCGAGATCGGCACCGTGCAGGTGCGCCAGACTGCCCTTGCGCTTGCCGGTGGGCGTGCGCAGCGCGTCGACGATATAGGCCTCTGCCATGTTCAAGCTCTCCTCGATGAGAATGTGCAACCGGGTCCGATCGCCGCGGCCTGGTCCAACACGGCGGCGTCGATGCGGGATTTGTGGAAGATGTTATCGCCCCACGCCGAATCGAGCGCCCAGGCGCGCTTCAGGTACATCTGCAGATCGGCCTCCCAGGTATAGCCCATCGCGCCGTGCGCCTGGATGCTCTTGCGCCCGGCCAGGCGCGCGGCGTCGCCGGCGGCGAGCTTGGCGTGCGAAACATGGACGGCGCGCTGCGGGTCGTTGTCGGCCAGCGCGCAGGCGGCGCGATGCACGATCGGTTCGGCAAACTCGATCTTCACCGCGACGTCGGCGAGGTGATGCTTGACCGCCTGGAATGAACCGACCGGCTTGCCGAACTGCTTGCGCTGCGCGGCGTGGTCGACACCGAGGTCGAGCATGCGCTGCGCCAGGCCCAAGAGCTGCGCGCTGGCGGCAAGCGCCGCGCGATCGAGCACGTCGGCCCACAGCGTGCGGCCGAGCTTGGCCGGGCAGATGCGTGTCGCCGGCGACGCGCTCCATTCCACGGCGTACAAGCGCCGCGACAGATCGATGCTCGGATTGAACGTCAGCTTGACCTGATCGCGCGTGACGGCGTGCACTTCGTCGTCGCGCCACAGCAGCAGCAGATCGGCAAGCGCCGCGTCGGCGACCAGCGGATTGACCGGATGCCCGACCGCGATGCGTGCCTTGCCGGCCGCCAGACGCGGCAGCCATTCGCGCTTCAGGGTCACATCGGCCGGCAATTGATTGAGCAGATGCGCGGCAAGATAGGCACTGTCGGTCAGCGAATCGGGAATCGCGAAATAGCCAAGCTCTTGTTGCACCAGCACCCAATCGAGATCACCGACGCCGATGCCGCCGAATTCCTCGGGCACCGACAGCGCGGTCAAACCCTGATCGGCGAGCTTGGCACGCAGCTCCGCGGAGCGGCCACTGGCGGTGGTCTCCCAGATCTCGCGCAGCATCTCCGGCGCCGCCTCGACCATCAGGAATTTGTGGATGGCGTCGCGAAACGCGAGCTGCTGGTCGTCGAAAGTAAAGTCCATGGCGAATCTCTAGGCGAGGGGCCGCTGACGAACGAGCGCGGCTTGCGGGCGGTCGATCGTCATGAGCGCGGCAGCCCCAGCATGCGTTCGGCAATGATGTTGCGCTGAATCTCGTTGGTGCCGGCGTAGATCGGCCCGGCCTGCGCAAACAGAAAACCGTCGAGCCAGTGATCCGAATACGGCGACGCCGACGCCTCCGGCATCAGCTCGCCGTACGGGCCGAGGATGCGCATCGCGGTTTCGTGCATCAGCAGATCGAGTTCCGACCAGAAGATCTTGTTGGTGCTGGCCTCGGCGCCAATCTTCGCGCCCTTGCCGAGCCGGCAGGCGGTGCGATACGTGGCCAGCGTGTAGGCCTCGGCGTCCATCCAGCTTTTCAGCACCGCCTCGCGGATACCGGGGTCGGCGTCGACGCGATCGCGATGCTGCTGATAGAGGGCGACGAGGTTGCGCGCGGTCTGCTGGAAGCGTGCCGGCGAACGCAGCATCAGACCGCGTTCGAAGCCGGCCGTGGCCATCGCCACGCTCCAGCCTGCGCCTTCGTCGCCGAGCCGGTTGACGACCGGCACACGGACATTGTCGAAGAAAATCTCGGCGAAGCCCGGCAGGCCGTTGAGCTGCTTGATCGGCCGGATCGTGATGCCCGGCAGGTTCAATGGCAGCAGGATGAAGGTCAGGCCGTGATGGCGGCTCGATGTCGGATCGGTGCGGAACATGCCGAACAGCCAGTCGGCCCAGACCGCGCGCGTCGACCAGGTCTTCTGGCCGTTGATGACGTAGTGGTCGCCGTCGCGCACCGCCTTGCTGCGGATCGCCGCCATGTCCGAACCGGCGCCCGGCTCCGACCAGCCCTGCGCCCAGATGTCCTGGCCGGCCGCCATGCGCGGCAGAAAGCGCGCCTTCTGCTCGTCGCTGCCGTATTCCATCAGCGTCGGCGCCAGCAGGAACACGCCGTTCTGATTGACGCGCAGCGGCGCGCCGGCACGCCAGTATTCCTCCTCGAAGATCAGCCACTCGATGAGGTCACAGCCGCGGCCACCGTATTCGCGCGGCCAGGTGACGGCGCTCCAGCGCCCTTCCGACAGCGTCGCTTCCCAGCGACGGTGCGCCTCGAAACCTTGCTCGGTGTCGAAGCTCGGCAGGGTCTCGGACGGCACGTTGGCCGCCAGCCACGAGCGGATCTCCTCGCGAAACTGTTTCTGGCGCTCGGTGTAGTCGAGTCTCATGGTTTTTCGTTCTCGAACTTGGCGTCGCGCTTTTCGACGAAGGCGCGGCGCGTCTCGGCGGAGTCCTTTTCGCTGTAGGCCTGCAGCGTGAAGCCCTGCTCCCAGCGGTATTTGTCTTCAAGGTTGCCGTCCTCGATGCCGTTCAAGGATTCCTTGGCGAGGCGGATCATCGCGGTCGACTTGGCGGCGATGGTGCGCGCGATAGCGAGCGCCGCCTCGCGCAGTTCGCCGCGCGGCACGACTTTTTCGACCGCCCCGAGTCGATGGGCTTCGGCGGCGGTGATCGGCTCGCCGGTGAAATACATCATCCGCACCTTCTGCACCGGGAACAGACGCTGCAGATGCGCGCCACCGCCCATCGCGCCGCGATCGACCTCGGGCACGCCGAACGTTGCGTCGTCGGCGGCGACCACGATGTCGGCGGCGCCGGTCAGGCCGATACCGCCGCCAAGGACGAAACCGTGCACGGCGACGATGACCGGCAGCGGATTGCGATGCACGGCGCGAAAGCTGCGGTAGTTGCCGGCGTTGACGGAGACGATGCGCTCGGGATGACGGTCCAGCTCCTTGATGTCGACGCCAGCGCAGAAGCCGCGGCCTTCGGCGCGCAAGACGATGACGCGCGCGGCCGGGTCGTGACCGAGACGCTCGATCTGGTCGGCGAGTGCGTGCCAGCCGGCGTCGTCGAGGGCGTTGACCGGCGGCCGGTCGAGCACGAGTTCGGCAATGCCGTCGACGATCGTCGTCTGAAATCCGTGAGTCATGGTGGTGGCGGGCAGGTTCATGCGGCGGCCCCCTGCGGGGGTGCGGCAGACAAGGTGGAAACCGCGGCGAGGCGCGTCTCGGCCTCGGCGACGATGGCGGCGATCAGCTCGGCGACCGGCGGCAGGCTGTCGAGCACCGCGGCGACCTGGCCGCTCGGCAGCACGCCTTCGTCGGGGCGACCCTCGACCATCGCGCGCTGGATCAGCACCGGTGCGTTGGCGGCCATCATCGTTTGAATGGCGGCGTCGCCTTCGCGCATCGCGGCGAAGAAGGTGCGCAGCATGTGCGCGACCGACATGCCGGTCTGCGCACGCCAGTGCCAGGCGCTGGCCAGCGCCACCGACAGGCGCCGCAGCAGGCCGCCGTTTTCGAGGCGCAACAGGAACGGGTTGTCGATCATGCGCTGCGGCATGCCGTCGACGGCGGTCGACGCACGAATCTTCGCCGGATCGCGAATCGCGACGTAGCGCGCCAGGGTCTCGCGCGGCACCGGCGATTCGGCCGTCATCAGAAAGCGCGTGCCCATCGCGATGCCGGCGGCACCAAAGGCCAGCGCGCCGGCCAGACCACGGCCGTTGTGAAAACCGCCGGCCGCGACCACCGGCACCTTCACCGCGTCGAGCACCTGCGGCAACAGCAGCGTGGTCGGCACCGAGCCGGTGTGACCGCCGCCTTCGCCGCCTTGCACGGTGACGATGTCGGCGCCGAGTTCGACCGCCTTGGTCGCGTGCTTGAGCGCACCGACCGTCGGCATGCACAGCACGCCGGCGTCCTTGAAGCGGCCAATGGTCTTCGCGTCCGGACCGCGGCCGTAGCTGACCGCGCGCACGCGGTCGGCGTTGTCCAGCACCAGCTCGATGACCTCGCGCGCATTGGGCTGGAACATGTGGAAGTTGACGCCGAAGCGGCCATCGGTGGCCGCACGCACGGCGGCGATCTCGCGGCGCAAGGTGTCGGTCGACATCGTCGCCGCGGCGAGAAAGCCGAATGCCCCGGCATGGGTCGTCGCACTGACCAGCGTGCTGTCGGCCACCCAGCCCATCGCCGTCTGCACGATGGGATAGCGGCAGCCCAGCGCCGCCGTCAGCGGTGTCGACAGACGCGCCGTCACGCCTTGTCGTCCCGGTTCGACGCGGCTATCGCCTTGGCGTCGAGCCCGCCGAGGTTGTTGCCGGTCAGCAGCGAGTTGTGCGCATGCGCGAAGTGATGCCAGCCGAAGGCCGCGTCCATCGCCGTGCGCTTGCCGCGCAGATCCTCGACGTGATTGATCGCCTGCTTGGCCAGCGCCAGGCCCATGCGCGGCTGCGTCGCCAGCTTGGCGGCGATCGCACGCACCTCGCCGGCCAGCGCTTCGCGCGTCGTGACGCGATTGACCATGCCCATCTGATACGCGCGCTCGGCACTCATCTTCTCGCCGAGGAACAGGAATTCCTTGGCGATGCGCGGATGCAGCTCGAACGCGTGCGCGAAGTATTCGACGCCCGGAATGCCCATCTGCAGCACCGGGTCGCGAAAGTGTGCATCGTCGCTGGCAACGATGAGATCGCAGACCCAGGCGAGCATCAGGCCGCCAGCGATGCAGGCACCCTGCACCTGGGCGATGGTCGGCTTCGGAATCTCGCGCCAGCGCCGACACATGCCGAGATAGACCTCCTGCTCGCGCACGTACTGGAATTCGCCGCCCGGCTTGCCGACGTGGTCGTACCACAGATGCGCGCGCGCAAAGCTCTCGTTGACGTCGCGGCCCGGCGTGCCGATGTCGTGTCCGGCCGAGAAGTTCTTGCCGGCGCCGGCGAGGACGATGACCTTGACCTCGTCGTCGTCGACCGCGCAGCGGAACGCCGCGTCCAGCGCATAGGTCATCTTCGAGTTCTGCGCGTTGTGATAGCGCGGCCGGTTCATCGTCACCGTGGCGACGCCGTCGGCGGACTCGTAGCTCACCACGGGTTCGTTTTCGATCTCGGAAGGATTCGCGGTTGTCATCGTCGTCTGCCTCACGCCGCCTTGCGCACGCCCGGCGGGTTGTCCTTGAGCTGGCGGCTGCGGATGTCCTTGGGATCGAGCTGGCGAATCACCGCCAACTGCTCGGCGCTCGGATGCGCGGTTTCGGCCAAACCATCGGCTCGCAGCAGCGGGAAACTGGTCGCCGCCTGCACCTGATCGAAGCTCACGCCCGGATGCAGACTGACGACGCGGATCGCATGATCGGGACCGCCGAAATCCATCACGCACAGATCGGTGACGATGCGATGGATGCGCATGTAGTCGTGCTTGACGCCGGCCGGCCAGCGTTCCTTGCGGTAGCCGACCGAGCAGACCACGTCGACTTCGCCGTCGACGAACACGCGCTTGCTGTGGTTCGGCACGAACATCGAGTTCGTGTGGTTGATGCTGTTGCCGGGAAAGCCGCGCAGACCGAGCAGCTGGCGCTTAGGGCTGGCGAAGTCGCCGATGCACGAGATGTTGGCCTGTCCCCAGCGATCGACCTGCACCGGGCCGACCAGCGCATGGCGGCGCCCGCCCCAGACGTTGTCGAACACGCGCGAGTACGGCATCCAGCCGCCGTAGCGGCGACCTTCCTGATTCTTCGCGCCGATCGTCACCGGCGTTTCGGTCAGATACGCCTCGCCGTCGGTGATCATCAGCTCCGGGCTGTGCGTCAGCTTCGCCAGGCCCTGCGCCAGACGCGGAATGATGCCGATGCCGGTGGCGAGCACTTCGCCGTCGTCGCGCCAGACGTCGGCGCAGGTGCAGATCAGCAGTTCGGCGAGGGAGAAATCGGGCATCGTGGTCGCTACGCTCATGATCAGAACACCTGGCGCGGCAGATTGACGATCGCGTCACGACCGCCGACCGCGCGCTGGTAGGCCGCTTCGTCGCCGCCGAGAAATTCGTCGGCGTACTTCGCCCAGCCGCCGTCTTCGTCGGCCGCGGCGCAGTAACGCTTCAGATGCGCGGCATCCCAGCCGTAACCGTCGCCATGCGTCGAGACGTTCGACGTCGGATGTGCGCCACCGCGCGCGGCGACGACGCCGCTGACGAGGTTGCGCTCGAACGGATTGCACTTGGCGTCGGTCTCGTCGCTGTCGAGGCGGTCGACGAGTTCCTCGCAACTGACGTAGCAGCGCTGCGCGGCGCGCGCGAACTGCTCGTCGAAGAACGGGTCGGGCGCGTACAGCCGCGTATTGCCGAGACGGTCGGCCTTGTGCACGTGCAGCAGTGCGACGTCGAGCGGGATCGCCGGCATCGCCAGCAGCACCTCGCCGTCTTCATACGGCGAGGTGACGGTGCGCAGCTGCGGCATGATCTTGCTTGGCTGATCGGTCGCCAGGCCGATGCGCGTCGGCAGGAACGGCAGCCGCATCGCCGCCGCGCGCAGGCCCCAGTGCAGTTGCCCTTCGTCGAGTTCCATCGCCTCGATCTGGCGCGCCTCGCGGGCCTTGCGGAAGAACGGTTCGAGCGGGATGAAATCGAGCGAGACGAAGCCGTAGATCAGCTTCTTCACTTTGCCGGCCGCGCACAGCATGCCCATGTCGGTGCCGCCGTAGCCGACGACGGTCAGATCCTTGAGATCCGAGCGCAGGATTTCGCGGACGATCGCCATCGGCTTGCGCCGCGGCCCCCAGCCGCCGATGCCGATCGTCATGCCGTCACGCAACTGCGCGACGACCTCGGCCACCGTCATTTCCTTGTTCAGCACGGGGCAGCCTCCATGCATGCACGACACGGACGAGCAGTGCGACGCGCATCCACGTTCTGTCTATTTGCGAAATCTGCGTAATCTGCGGTTAAAGCGCTTTTCACTGGAACCCCACCGAGAAGTCGTGGCCCCAGATCGACACCTGCGAGGTCTGCGTCGTCTCCCAGACGCCGGGCTCGACGCTGATGCCGCCGTAGCCGTATTCGAGCGCGAAGTTGCCGGGCGTCATCATGTAGAACGAGGTCATGCGGTCGTTCTCGTGCTCGCCGAGCGTCGCCATCAGCTTCACGCCTTCGGCCTTGAGCCGGTCGTACGCGCGACCAACGTCTGTGAGCCGGTCCACCTCAACCATCACGTGCACGCAACCCGCCGGGTTCGGCATCTCGGCCAGCGCCAGGCTGTGATGCCGGCCCGACGCCGCATGCAGAAAGTAGATGCGAATGTTCGGCGCATCCGGCGCCGGCTTGAAGTTGAAGACGTCCGACAGGCCCATGCCCAGCGTGTCGTGGAACAGCTTCAGCGTCGGCTCGAAAGGGATCGCCGGCAACACGGTGTGGCCCATGCCCTGCGCGCCGGTCTTGAAGCCGTGCACGCCGATCGGTGAGACGAACGGTGTGCTGCCGCCGGTATCGCCGCAGACCAGCTCGTGGCGGTTGCCGGCCGGATCGGTGAAGAACGCGATGCGCTCGACCTTGCGGCTCGCCGCCAGGGCCGCGTCGCCCGGCGTCACCTCGATGCCGGCGCCGCGCAGCTCGGCGATCGTCACGTCGAGTGCGGAGCCGTCCGGCAATTGCCAACCGGACGCGAAATAGCGATCGGCGTCGCCGTCGACGACGAGGATGCGAAAGTCGCGCGCGTCCATCTTCAGGCCGAGCCCGTCGTCGGTCGCAACCGCCTGCATGCCGAGCATGCGCTCACCGAACACGCGCCATTTTTCCCGGTCGCGGGTCTCGGCCACGATGTAGGCCAATGCCTCGATTTTCAACATGATGAATGCTTTCCGCCGTCGTACTGGTCGTCGTGCGGAAATTATCGAGATGCCCCTGCGCGGCAGCTTCACCCGATGGGATGAGCCGGGCTCACCGAAACCGCCGTCTACGCTCATCCCATTGGACGAAGCTCGCGCGGCCGCGATCGAAATAATGCTGGAGCGATCCGCGCATCCTGCGCGTCACCGACGGTGCCACGGCCGCATGTCCAAAGCCCCTCACTCCGAAGCCGGCGGCAATCTGCCCATCGACGCGCCGCTGCACGCCGATGCGCAGACCGCGTGGGCGCTCGAATGCGATGTGCTGGTGGTCGGTTACGGCGCGGCCGGTGCCAGCGCCGCGATCGCCGCCGCCGAAGCCGGGGCGCAGACCCTGATCGTCGAGCGCTTCGACGGCGGCGGCGCCACTGCCAAGAGCGGCGGCATCGTCTATGCGGGCGGCGGCACGCGCCAGCAACGCCTGGCCGGCTACGACGATACGGCCGAGGCGATGTATCGCTATCTGCGCATCGAATGCGGTCTGGCCGACGGCGATGGCGCGGTCGGCGACGCGACGCTGCGCCGTTTCTGCGACGACAGCACGGCGATGATCGAGTGGCTGGAAAGCATCGGCGTGAACTTCGATTCCGATCCGCAGTATCTGCGCACGCAGCCGAAGACCTCGTACCCGCGCGACGGCATTTATCTTTACTACTCCGGCAACGAAGCGGTGAAGGAATACGCGGCGGTCGCCGCGCCGGCGCCGCGCGGCCATCGCGTGCGCGGCAGCTTCCTGTCCGGACGCACACTGTTCGAAACGCTGCGCGCGCGCGTCGACGCGCTCGGTGTGCGCACGCTACGACAGAGCGCCGTGCGCCGCCTCGTGGTCAATGCCGACGGCGCGGTCGTCGGCGCCGAGCTGCAGCGTCTGCGGCCGGATTCGCCGGCGGCCAAGCGTCACGCCAGACTGATGCGCCGCGCCGAGGCGCTGCACAACGTCGCGCCGGGCTGGGCCGATCGCCTGCGCGCGCAAGCGCTGGCGATCGAGAGCGCCGAAGGCGAACGTGTGCTGGTTCGCGCGCGCGGCGGCGTCATCCTCAGCGCCGGCGGCTTCATCTTCAATCGCGCGATGGTCGCCGAGCATGCCGCGAAGTTCGCGATGACCATGCGCCTCGGCGCCACCGGCTGCGACGGCAGCGGCATTCGCCTGGGTCTATCGGTCGGCGGCGCCGCGGCGCGCCTCGACAAGGTTTCGGCCTGGCGCTTCATCAATCCGCCCAGCGTCTGGCCGCAGGGCATCGTCGTCGACGCGCAGGGGCAGCGCTTCTGCAACGAGCAGGTCTACGGCGCCAAGCTCGGCGTCGCGATGTGCGAAGGGCACGGTGGCCGTGCCTGGCTGATCGTCGACAAACGCCTGCGCCGCGCGGCGATCCGCGAAGCATTGTTCGGCCGGCTGTGGGCGTTCCAGAGCATTCCGGCGCTGATCCTGATGCTGTTCGCGCCGCGCGCACGCAGCGCGGCGGCATTGGCGGCGCGCATCGGCATGCCCGGCGAGGCGCTGACGCGCAGCCTGACCGATTACAACAACGGCGTGCGCCGCGGCGACGACGTGCTCGGCAAGAGCCCGGCGTTCAGCGCTGAACTGACGCAGCCGCCGTACTACGCGCTCGATGTGTCCGCGCACAGCAAGACCTTCCCGTGCCCGGCGATCACGCTCGGCGGCTTGCGCGTCAACGAGGACAGCGGCGCGGTCCGCGACGACGCCGGCGGCGACATCGCCGGCCTCTACGCGGCTGGGCGCACGGCGATCGGCATCGCCTCGAATCACTACATCAGCGGCTTGTCGCTCGCCGACTGCCTGTGGTCCGGCCGTCGCGCCGGCCGCGCCGCTGCGCAGCACCGCCATCACAACGAAGATCGAGAGGAGCAGGCAGCATGACAGGACGGGTCTCGGGCAAGGTCGCGATCATCACCGGCGCCGCCAGCGGCGTCGGCAAGGAAGACGCGCTGCTGCTGGCGCGCGAGGGCGCGCGCGTGGTGCTGACCGACATCAACGAAGACGACGGCCGCGCGCTGGCGGCGCAGATCGGCGATGCCGCGCTGTTCGTCCGTCACGACATTTCGTCGGAGGACGACTGGAAGCAGGTCATCAAGACCACGCAGGACACGTTCGGCGGCGTCGACATCCTCGTCAACAATGCCGCGATCCTCGCGCAGGGCACGATCGAGTCGACGACGCTGGCACTGTGGCAGAAGATCCAGAAGATCAATTCCGACGGCTATTTCCTCGGCTGCCACTACGGCCTCGAAGCGATGAAATCGCGGCCGAGCGGCTCCATCGTCAACATGTCGTCGATGGCCGGCATCGGCGGTCAGTCGTCGTTCTGCGCGTACAGCGCGTCGAAGGCGGCGGTCGCCGGCCTGACGCGCAGCGTCGCCGCGCACTGCCGCGCGCAGCTGTACAAGATCCGCTGCAACTCGATTCATCCGGACGGCATCGCCACGCCGATGGTCTTCAACCTGCACAAGGACAAAAGCGCCGGCCCCGGCTATATCCGCGAGAAGGATCCGAAGCAGTTGCAGGCGCGCTTCGCGCAGCCGCAGGACATCGCCAATCTGGTGTTGTTCCTCGCCTGCGACGAATCGAAGTTCATCAACGGCGCCGAGATGCGCATCGACAACGGGTATCTCATGTGGGCGGATTGAGCGCCGTGCGCTCAATCCGCGCCTGTACGTCCTGTACAAGCCCGGGCCGTCCGTGGCCCGGACATTCAAATTGCAGCATTTCGCCCCTGCATGCCGAAGATGATTGAAACCGCACCACAGGCCTTCGCAGCGGCGGTCGCGCGGTATCGCGAGCGCACCGCCGTGGTCGCCGAGAATGGCGCAACGCTGACTTATGCCGCGCTCGATGCCTTGCGCCGCCAAGCGGCCAAAGCGCTGATCGCGCTCGGCGTGCAGCACGGCGAGCGCATCGCGATCTGGGCGCCGAACAGCGTCGAGTGGGTCGTCGCCGGCCTCGCGACGCAGGCGATCGGCGCAGCCATCGTGCCGATCAACACGCGCATGCGCGGCAATGAAGCGGCCTATGTGCTGCAACGTAGCGGTGCGCGCCTGCTGTTTTCGGTCGGCCGCTTTCTCGGCCAGCACTATCCGACGTTGGTCGCCCCGCAACGACCGGACACACTGGCGCAGATCGTCGTCGTCGAACATGCCGAGGCCGGCGATCTCGACTGGAACGCGTTCCTCGCGCACGGCGAGTCCATAGCCGACGCGACGCTGGACGCCCGCATCGCCGCGGTCGGGCCCGATGACACCCTCGACATCCTGTTCACGTCCGGCACCACCGGTCTGCCGAAGGGCGTGGTCACCACGCACGCGCAGAACCTGCGCGCGATTCGTGCGTGGTCGGCCTGCGTCGAACTGAGCGCCGACGACCGCTACCTGATCGTCAATCCGTTCTTTCATTCGTTCGGCTACAAGGTCGGCTGGCTGGCCGGTCTGATCGCCGGCGCCACAGTGCTGCCGCACGCGGTGTTCGACGCGCGCGCGATCCTGCAACGCATCGAGGCCGAACGCATTTCGGTGCTGCCAGGCCCGCCGACGCTGTTCATCAGCCTGCTCGATGATCCGCAGCGCGCGCAAACCGATCTGTCGTCGCTGCGCGCGACGATCACCGGCGCAGCAACGATCGCGCCGGCGTTGATCGAACGCATTCGTCGTGACCTGGGCTTTCGCATCGTGCTGACCGGCTACGGGCTGACCGAGACCTGCGGCATCGCGACGCTGTGCAATGCGCACGACGCCGCCGAGACCATCGCGCTGACGTCCGGCAAGGCGATTCCCGGCATCGAGCTGCGCTGCGTCGACGCCGACGGGCAAGCGGTCGCCACCGGCGAATCGGGCGAGATCGTGATTCGCGGCTACAACGTCATGCAGGGCTATCTCGACGATCCGCAGGCGACACGTGAGACCATCGCCGCCGACGGCTGGCTGCATACCGGCGATGTCGGCCATCTCGACGCGCGCGGCTATCTGCGCATCACCGATCGCGTCAAGGACATGTACATCAGCGGCGGTTTCAACTGCTATCCGGCCGAGATCGAGCGCATGCTCGCCGCACACCCGGCGATCGCACAGAGCGCCGTGGTCGGCGTGCCCGATGCGCGCCTGGGTGAAGTCGGCAAGGCCTACGTGGTGCTGCGCCCCGGGCAGGCGCTCGATGCGCCGACGCTGATCGCGTGGTGCCGCGAGCAGATGGCCAACTACAAGGTGCCGCGCCAGGTCGCCTTCGCCGACACGCTGCCGACCAATGCGTCCGGCAAGGTCATGAAGTTCCAACTGCGCGCGCGCGCGGACGCAGCGCCAGCGCCAGCAACGCCGCCGCACTGAATACCGCGCCGGCGACGAAGGTGTCGCGCGGCCCGAGCAGATCCCAGAGCAGGCCGGCGACGAGACTGGCGATCAGCGTGGCGATGCCGGCGGCAAGGTTGAAGAAGCCGAATGCGGTGCCGCGCAGCGCCGGCGGCGCGGCGTCGGCGACCAGGCGCGCGAACAAGCCCTGGGTCATGCCCATGTGCAGCCCCCACAACAGCACGCCGATCCACAGCCGTGCGCGACCGCCGCTGGCCAGCAACAGATCGGCGGCGATCAGCACCGCGATCCCGGCCGCCAGCAGCGTGCCGTGGTGGCCACGATCGGACAGCTTGCCGAACGGGTAGGCGGAGAGCATGTAGGCCGCGTTCATCGCCACCAGCACCAGCGGCACCTGCGCCGTCATCATGCCGTCCTTGCTGAGGCGCAGCACCAGAAAGCCCTCGGAGAATCGCGCCAGCGTGAACACCGCGCCGATCGCGACGATGCTCCAGTACGCCACGCCAAACTGGCGCAGGCTGGCGCCGCGCAGCGGATTGACGCGGGCCGGCCCGCCGGCCGCCGGCGGCTCGCGCAGGCCGAAGCCGAGCAGCAGCACGGCGAGCAGACCGGGCACGATGGCGACGCCGAATACGCTGCGGATGTCGCCGGACCAGGCCAGCATCAGCACGACGCCGAGCAGCGGCCCGGCAAAGGCACCGACGGTATCGAGCGTCTGGCGCAAACCGAAGGCCGCGCCACGCATCGCCGGCGGCGTCAGCTCGGCCACCATCGCATCGCGCGGCGCACCGCGAATGCCCTTGCCGACACGGTCGACGAGCCGCGCGGTCAACACCCAGCCGGCGCTCGACGCCAGCGCGAACAGCGGCTTCGACAGCGCGCCCAGGCCATAGCCGATCACCGCCAGCGACTTGCGACGGCCGAGCCAGTCGGAGAAGGCCCCGGAGAAGATCTTGACGATCATGGCGGTGGCCTCACCGGCGCCTTCGATGAGGCCGAAGGTCAAGGCGCTGGCACCCAATGTGCCGACCAGGAACACCGGCAGCAGGCTGTGAATCAGCTCCGACGACACGTCCATCAACAGGCTGACGAAGCCGAGCACCCAGACGCCGGTGGGAATGCGCGATGTGCTTGCAGGAAGCGCCATGTTGGGGCCGATCTCGGAGTCCTTGTGCACTGCACTGTAGTCGCGCCGTCATGTCGCAGCCAGGGCGCCTCAACCCCGAGGGCCGCACGTGGAACGCCGCGCGGCGCAGCGCGCATTGACCTTCAGCAATTTTGCCGCGCGTTACCCAGACAATACTGCCGGCTCCCCCGCTTTCCCGGAGCCCGTGATGCCGCTCGCCGATACTCTGTCCACACGTGCCGCACCGCGCAGCGTCGCGACGCCCGCACCGCTGATCGTCTGGACGCCGGAACTCAGCGTCGGCATCGACGAAATCGACGCACAGCACAAGCTGCTGGTCGATCTGCTCAACCAGCTGCATGTCGCGATTCTCACGCAGCACGGCAGCGCCGAGGCCATGCACGTACTGCACGAACTGATCGACTACACGCGCATTCACTTCGCCGTCGAGGAGAGCCTGATGCGCGTGCTCGGCTATCCGGACTACGAGGCGCACAAGGCCAGCCACGAGCAATTGCTCGAGCAGGTGCTGAACCTGCAGCGCCGGCTGATCGACGAGGGCCAGGGCATCACCTTCGAGCTGTTGCACTTCCTCAAGCGCTGGCTGTCGGTGCACATCATGGAGACCGACCGCTCGTACACGCCGCACTTTCTCGCGCGCGGCATCCAGGCGCGCTACGAAAAGCCGTCGCTGCTGCGCCGTCTGTGGTCGCGCGCCGCGCCCGGCGCGCCCCGCTGAAACCGCCGCTCGGCGGCGTTCGCTCGTTCGGACGAGGCCCGGCCCAAGCGCCTCCGGCACGCTGGGCGCTGGAGGAGAACGAGCATGAACACCAACAAACCACTGCGCGACGTCGTTGCCGTCGTCACCGGCGCCTCACGCGGTGCCGGCAAGGGCATCGCCCTCGCACTCGGCGCACAGGGCGCCACCGTCTACGTCACGGGTCGGTCGCTGCAGGAAGGCGACGCGCCGTTGCCGGGCACCATCGCCGGCACCGCCGAGGCGGTGACCCAGGCCGGTGGCCGCGGCATCGCCGTGGCCTGCGATCACGCCAGGGACGCCGACGTGCAAGCGCTGTTCGAACGCGTCAAGGCCGAACAGGGCAAGCTCGACATCCTCGTCAACAACGCGACCTTCCTGCACGACAAGCTGACCGACAAGGGCGGCTTCTGGACCAAGCCGCTGGCGCTGGTCGACATCCTCGACGTCGGCCTGCGTTCGGCCTATGTCGCCAGCTGGTACGCGGCACCGCTGATGGTCGAGCAGCAGAACGGCCTGATCGCGTTCACGTCGTCGTTCGGCGCCAGCTGCTACATGCACGGCCCGGCCTACGGCGCGCAGAAGGTCGGCGTCGACAAGTTCGCCAAGGACATGGCCGTCGATCTCAAGGCGCACAACGTGGCCGCGGTCTCGATCTGGATGGGCATGCTGCGCACCGAGCGCACGCGGCGCGTGATGGACGCCGAACCGGACAAGTACGCGGGCTTCTGGGAAATCGCCGAAACACCCGAGTTCACCGGCCACCTGATCGGCAGGCTGTACCGCGACGACGCGCGCGCGGAGAAGTCCGGACAGGTGCTGATCGGCGCCGAACTGGCGCAAGAATACGGCCTCAGTGACGAGGGCCGCCAGCCGCCGTCGCACCGGCCGATGCTGGGCAGCCCGGCACAGGCGCATCCGGCCATCGTCGAGTAGCGGCGCAGCGTCAGCTGACACCGGCATGAAAGCGCGTTCATCGAGTCTGGGGGTTGTCCCCCCTGCGTCATCGGGCCATCGTCGGTAGAGTGCGGAGGTTGCGCGTCGGCGTCATCGACGCCGCCGATAACTAGACAGGCCCAAGCCCGGAATACTCGAAAGATGATGAAATCCCGCACGCTCGTGTTCGCGTCCGCCGTCGCCCTGACGGCGTGTGCGCAGACTCCGACCCAGCCGATCGCGGCCCCCGCCGCGATGCCCGCCCCGGCCACTGCCACGCCACCGGCGTCGCTGGCCGGCAATCCGTTCATGACCGAAAGCACGCTGCCGTTCCAGGCGCCGCCGTTCGACAAAATCAAGGAAAGTGACTACGGCCCGGCGATCGAGGAAGGCATGCGCGAAAGCCTCGTCGAGATCGACAAGATCGCCAACGATCCGGCGCCGCCGACGTTCGAGAACACTTACGTCGCGATGGAAAAATCCGGCGAGCTGCTGAACCGCGTGATGCCAGTGTTCGATGCCGTGACCAGCGCCAACACCTCGCCGGCGCTGCAGCAGCTGCAGGAAGAGCTGGCGCCGAAGCTCGCGGCCTATCAGGACGCGATCACGATGAACGAGCGCCTGTTCGCGCGCATCCAGGCCGTCTACAACGAGCGCAGCACGCTGCATCTGGATCCGGAAAGCCTGCGCCTCGTCGAGGTCGTCTATCGCCAGTTCGTGCTCGGCGGCGCCAAGCTGTCGGCCGACGACAAGGCCCAGCTGAAGAAACTCAATGCCGAGGTGTCGACGCTGTCGTCGCAGTTCGTCAACCGCCTGGTCACGGCGACCAAGGACGGCGCGGTGGTGATCGACGACAAGTCGAAGCTGGCCGGCATGTCGGACGGCGACATCGCCGCCGCCGCGCAGGCCGCCAAGGACCGCGGCCTCGACGGCAAGTGGGTGCTGACGCTGCAGAACACCACGCAGCAGCCGCTGTTGCAGGATCTGGACGATCGCGCCACCCGCGAGGAGCTGTTCAACGCATCGTGGACGCGCGCCGAGAAGGGCGACGACAACGACACGCGCAAGATCATCGAGAAGATGGCCAAGCTGCGTGCCGAACAGGCCAAGCTGCTCGGCTTCCCGAACTACGCGGCGTGGAAGCTGCAAAGCCAGATGGCGCGTGATCCGCAGACCGCGCTGGCCTTCATGCGCAAGCTGGCGCCGGCGGCCGTAGCCCGCGCCGAACGCGAAGCCGCCGATATCCAGGACGCCATCAACCGCGACGGCAAGCACTTCAAGCTCGCCGCCTGGGACTGGCAGAAGTACTCCGCGCAGGTGCGCAAGGAGAAGTACGATCTCGACGAGTCGCAGATCAAGCCGTACTTCGAACTCAACCGCGTGCTCGAGGACGGCGTGTTCTACGCCGCCAACCAGCTCTACGGCCTGACGTTCAAGGAGCGCAAGGACATCCCGGTCTATCAGACGGACGTGCGCGTGTTCGAGGTCTTCGACAAGAACGGCAAGTCGCTTGCGCTGTTCTATTGCGATTACTTCAAGCGCGACAACAAGAGCGGCGGCGCGTGGATGAGCAACTTCGTCGGCCAGTCGAAGCTGCTCGGCACCAAGCCGGTGATCTACAACGTCGCCAACTTCACGAAGCCGGCACCGGGCCAGCCGGCGCTGCTGTCGTACGACGACGTCGTGACCATGTTCCACGAGTTTGGCCATGCGCTGCACGGCATGTTCGCCGACCAGGAATACCCGACGCTGTCCGGCACCGCGACGGCGCGCGACTTCGTCGAGTTCCCGTCGCAGTTCAACGAGCACTGGGCCGACGATCCGAAGATCTTCGCGCACTACGCCCGTCACTATAAGACCGGCGCGCCGATGCCGGCCGCGCTGGTGGCCAAGCTCAACAAGTCCAAGCTGTTCAACAAGGGCTATGACATGACCGAGCTGGTCGCCGCGGCGCTGCTCGACATGGATTGGCACACGCTCGGTGCCGATGCGCCGCTGCAGGACGCCGACCAGTTCGAAGCCGCGGCGCTCAAGCACGAGCACATCGACCTGTCGTACGTGCCGCCGCGTTATCGCTCGAGCTACTTCCTGCACATCTGGGGCAACGGCTATGCGGCCGGCTACTACGCCTACCTGTGGACGGAAATGCTCGCCGACGATGCCTTCGAGTGGTTCAAGGAGAACGGCGGCCTGACCGCCGCCAACGGTCAGCGCTTCCGCGACATGGTGTTGTCGCGCGGCAACAGCGAAGACCTGGCGACGATGTACCGCGCCTTCCGCGGGCAGGATCCGAGCATCGAGCCGATGCTCGAAGACCGCGGCCTGAAGGCCATGCCGACCAAGCCCTGAGCTGATCGGCCGAGTATTGAAAAAGCCCGCCTCGCGCGGGCTTTTTCATGTCCGACAGTCAGCTGCGCTTCAGTTAAACGGGCCGTTCGTCATGTCAGTGCCACAAGTGCGATGGGTTCTCTATGCTATGCACGGGACAGGGAATCGGGCATGGCGCCCGAGAACCTCAAGACTAGAAACCTCGGTTGGGCTGCACGGGCACGCTGCGGCGTGTCTGCCATAACAATCAAACTGCGGAGAGGGATATGTCGAAGTTCAAGCTTGCATCCATAGGCGGCGGTCTGGCCGTCATGACCGGCGCTGCGCTGCCATGGGCCGCACATGCCGCCACCGGCCCGTACATCGGTCTCGAAGGCGGACTGAATCTGCTGGACAACCAGACGATACGCGACAGCGCGACGGGCAACGATTACGCGAAGATCGAATTCAAGAACGGCTGGATGGCGGGCGGCGTCGCCGGCTTCAGCTTCGCCAACGGTCTGCGACCCGAGCTCGAATATTCGTATCGCCGCAACTCGCTGCAGCGCTTCGAAATGCCGGCGGGCGGCATCCTCAGCCCGGCGGTCGATACCACCAATGTCAAAGGCCACCAGTCGGCCGACACGGCGATGTTCAACGTCTGGTATGACCTGAAGTGGTTCGCGCCGTTCCGGCCTTACCTCGGCGCCGGTATCGGTGCGTCGCGCGTCTCGATCAACAATTTCAATGTTGATGGCACCGCATTGCGCAGCGACAACAACTGGGTGCTTGCGTGGCAGGCTGGTGCCGGCGTCGCGTTCGATTTCAACGAGCATTTCTCGACGTCGATCGACTACCGCTTCCTGCGTACCGCCTTCGACGACTACGCGGTCGGCAGCGCGGGTGCCGAGTACCGCACCAACTACCAGTCGAACTCGATCATGCTCGGCATGCAGTACCACTTCGGCAAGAAGGAGGCGCCGCCCCCGCCGCCCGCACCGGAACCGGTTGCCGTCGTGCCACCGGCGGAACCACCGGCTCCGCCGCCGCCGCCACCGCCGCCGCCGCCCTGCGAGGTCCAGCCGGGTGCCGCGCACGTCGACTTCTCGGGTTGCAAGGCCGGAGACACGGTGCTGCTGCGCGGCGTCAACTTCGAGTTCGACAAGGCCAAGCTGACGCTCAATGCCAAGACCCTGCTCGATCCGGTGGCCGATGCGCTGGTCGCGCGCCCGGACATCACGGTCGAGATCGACGGTTACACCGACAGCAAGGGCTCCGACGCGTACAACCTGAAGCTGTCCGACGCGCGCTCCAAGTCGGTGATGGACTATCTGGCCGCGCACGGCGTCGATGCCAGCCGCATGACGACGAAGGGTTACGGCGAAGCCGATCCGATCGGCGACAACAGCACCGACGAAGGCCGCGAGCAGAACCGCCGCGTGCAGCTCAAGGTGACGGCTGCCGACGATCCGGGCTCGGTCAGCGTCGCGCCGCCGGCCGGGACTGAAGCACCGCCGGCGCCGGCTGAACCCGCCGCACCGGCAGCACCGGAAGCGCCGGCCGCACCGTCCAGCGACAGTGCGACGACGCCCGACGTACCGCCGGGCACCGAGGTGGAGACGTTGCCGGAACCGAGTCCGTCGAACAGCAACTGAGCTGACGGGCTGTTGAGACGAAGCCCCGGCCGCTGAAGGCCGGGGCTTTTTTCATGCGCGCTGCTGCGGGCAGTGCGCAGCGATGGCGCGCAACACGCCGATCATGCGCGTGAGGATGGTCGGCGCCATCGACTTGCCGGTGTTGAGCAGGGCCACCGACAGATCGCGCGACGGATCGGCCCAGCACAGCACGCTGACGAAGCCGAGATGACCGAACGCGTCGCCGCTGCGCGGACCGAACAGTCCGGCCGGATTCTGGCCGAGCATGAAGCCCGGCGAATAGCGCAGCGGCACCAGCAGCGTGCGGTCGAACTGCACGCCGCCGATCGGCCGGATCGCGTCGGCGACCGTTTCCGGACGCAGGATGCGCACACCGTCCAGCTCGCCGCCGTTGAGCAGCATCTGAAAGATGCGGCTGACGTCGTCGGCCGATGCATAGATGTTGCCGGCCGGCACCACGCTCGACAGGAAGGCTTCGTCATTCGACGCGCGCACGGCGGCATCGAACGGCACGCCGACCACGTGCTTGACGTAGGTCGTGACCGGCCAGAACGGATGCGGCCCGGTCATCGCATTGGTCGGCGCCAGATGCCGCAGTTCGGGCTTGAGGCCGTAAGTCGTGTAGCGCAGCTTCAGCGGCCGCGCGATCCACTCGTCGAGCAGCGCCGGCAATTCGCGGCCACTGGCGCGACGCACGACTTCGCCGACGATGAAGCCGGCCGACAGGGCGTGATAAGCCTGCTTGCCGAAGTCCGGATCGAAGGGCTGGGCCGCGCAGAGCATGGCGATGATGCGGTCCCAGTCGTGCAGCATCTCCGGCCGCGGATCGAGCTCCGGCACATCGGGAATGCCGGCGCGGTGCGCGAGCAAGCCGCGGATCGTCACGCGGTCCTTGCCGTGCGCGCCGAACTCGGGCACGTAGTCGACAACACGATCGTCGAGCGACAGCACGCCATCATCGACCAGCTTGTGCACCAGCAGCGCGCTGATCGCCTTCGATGCCGAAAACAGGCTGACCGGCGAGTCGGGGCGCATGACCACCGGCACCTCGTCGTCGTCGGCGAGATTGCCGCGCACGCAGCCGACCGAGCGCTTGAGCACGACCTGCCCCCGGCGGCGCAGCACGACGGTGATGGCCGGATGGATGGCGCCACGGAACAGGTGTTCGACCGACGACCAGATCGCCTCACGGCCTTCGACGCTCATGCCGGCGAGACGCGGATCGACCTCGGCCTCGCGGTCGATGCGCACCACGGCGGTCAGATCATCCGGGACGCGGACGCGGTGCCAGAGTTTGCGGCCCACGGCCCCCGCCAGTTGTCGTGCCTGCATCGACATGACCGGCCTTCAGAACTGGCGCGCCGGCATGCGCACGACCAAACCGTCGAGTGCATCGCTGAGCTGAATCTGGCAGCCGAGACGGCTACCAGTCTGCGGATCGATCACGCCTTCAAGCATGGCCTGTTCCATCTCGTCGGCCGGTACCAGCTTCGCGGCCCAGGCATCATCGACATAGACGTGGCAGGTCGCGCACGAGCAGCAGCCGCCACAGTCACCGACGATGCCGGAGACCAAGTGATTGGTGGCGATGTCCATCAGGTTCTGGCCGGCATCGGCGTCGATGCTGCGGCTGACGCCGTCCGGCTGGATGAAAACGATCTTGGGCATACGCGGGCGTCGGTCTCGGTCATCGGGCGGCCGGCGCTCCACTGGCCTGCCCCCACAGGTTATGTCGGCACATCATCGCCCGAACCCGACGCCGCTTGCAGTCCGGCCCTACCGGCCTATTCGCCGCGATAGGTCGCCCAGTTCTTCTCGGTCTCGTGCAGCGTCAGCTCGTACAGCAACTCGCCGAAGCGCGGCTTCAGGGCATTCCAGAACACGACGACCAGATTCTCGACGGTCGGGTTGATGCCGGCACACAGCGGCGAGTCGACATTGAGATTGCGATGATCGACATGGTCGAGCACCTGCGCCTGCAGCGCATCCCGCATTTCGGTGAGATTGACGACGACGCCGGTCCTGGGGTCGATGCCGCCACGCAGCGTCAGTTCGATCACATAGTTGTGGCCGTGACCGTGTGGCCTGGCACAGGGCCCGAACAAGGTTTCGTTTTCGTCGGCGCTCAGTTCGTCCGACCACAACCGGTGCGCGGCGGCGAACGTCGCGCGCCGCGTCAGATAAACCACCGGCCGCGCCGCCGGCCCGGTTTCAGTCGTCATTGCAATGCACCTCGACAATGGTGCCGGTGATCGGTGCCGAGCGCGCGCGATCGAGCAGAAAGGCCACGGTCGGCGCGATGTCGTCGGGCAGTGTCTTGGCCTCAACGCCGAGGCCGTCGAGCATCGCTGTCTTCATCGTGCCCGGCGCCACGGCGTTGACGCGGATGCCGTGCGGCTTGCCTTCCAGCGCCAGCGCTTCGGTGAGGCCGACGACGGCGTGCTTGGACGTCGCATAGGCACCAAAGCCGCTGAAGCGCTGCATGCCACGCAGGCCGCCGAGCGACGAGATGTTGACGATGTCGCCCTTGATGCCGGCCGCACGCCAGCGGCGCATCGCCGCACGGCAGGCGTTGAATGTGCCGCCGACGTTGATCGCCATGACCTCGGCGAAACGCTCGGGCGTCAACGCGTCCCAGATGTCGCCACGGCCGAGGATCGCGGCACTGCAGACCAACGCATCGGGAGAGAAGTCGCTGATCGCGCCTTCCACTTCCGCCGCATCACGCACGTCGAGCACATAGGTTTCGACCGGGTGACCGGCGTCGCGCAGCTCGTGCGCCAGCGCCTGCAAGGGATCAATGCGGCGGCCCGCCAGCGCCACGCGCCAGCCGTCGGCAGCCAGCGCGCGCGCCACAGCGCCGCCGAGCCCGGTACCGCCGCCGGTGATGAAGACTGATCTGGGTTTTGCGTCCATGCCGACGATTGTCGCATGCCCGCGTGACGGGTCGTCAGGCCCCTGGACGCCACATGTAGGAGCGTTGCGCGTCACTGACCGAGAAGTAGTCGGCCGGACCGCCGCCGCGCAGCAGCGGTTCGGCGAGCACCGTGTCGTAGACGCCGTCGACCAGCATCGCCTTGTCGATGTGCACGGCGACCACCTCACCGAGCACCAGCCAGGTCTGCAGCGGCGCGTCGTGCTGGTCGCGCAGTTGCAAGATCTGTGTCAGTCGGCATTCGAACGACACCGGGCTGGCGGCGACGCGCGGCGCCCGCACAAGGCGCGACGGCGCCTTGTCGAGACCGGCGCGCTCGAACTCGTCGACGCCGTGCGCAAACGGCGCGCAGGTCTCGTTCATCGCCTCGCCGAGCGTCTGCGTTGCCAGGTTCCAGACGAATTCGCGGGTCTGTGCGATGTTGCGAACGCTGTCTTTGTAGCCGATCGACGCAAAGCCGATCACCGGCGGCTGGTAATTGAACGCGTTGAAAAAACTGTACGGGGCGAGATTGCAGCAGCCGTCACCGTCGCACGACGAAATCCAGCCGATCGGGCGCGGCGCGATGATGCTGTTGAGCGGGTCGTGGGCGAGGCGGTGGCCGCGAGCCGGTTCGTAATAGTGAAAGTCGGTCATGATGTCCGCAAAATAGCGGCACCCTGTGCCGCTGCTCGGCGCGCCGCTGCGGCGGCGCAGGAATTCACCCACGCATTGTCGCCGTTTTGAGCGGCTTTGCATGCTCCGCCGTCAACGAGATCTGCCATGTCCTCGCTTCGTTACGCCACGCTCGCTCCCCTCGCCCTGTCGCTGATCGCGCTGACCGGCAACGCCCAGGCGGCCGGCAACGGCTCCGTCGCCGACGGCTATGTGCGCATCAAGCTCGGCGGCTTCACCGTCATCGCCTTGTCCGACGGCACCATGCAGATGCCGGCCGGCAAGCTGCTGATTCCCGATCCCGCACATCCGGACGAGGTCCGCGATCTGCTCGGCAAGGCCTTCGACGGTACGGTGCCGACCAGCGACAACGCATTTCTGATCGACACCGGCAGCCAGCGCGTGCTGATCGATGCCGGCGGCGGCCAGAACCTCGGGCCCGGCATGGGGCAGGTCGTGACGCATCTGCGCGCCGCCGGTTACACGCCGGAGCAGATCGACAGGGTGCTGATCACGCATCTGCATCCCGATCACGTCGGCGGCATCGTCCACGACGGCAAGGCGGTGTTCCCGAACGCCGTGATCGGCATGAGCGCCGACGAAGCGGCAGCGTGGACAACGCCGCAGGCCGCGGCGAATCCGCAGACCAAGGACGTCGCGGCCAAGGCGATCGCCGCACTGGCACCGTATCGCGCCACCGGCCACATCGAGACCTTCAAGTCTGGCGCGACCATCGTGCCGGGCATCACCGCCGAGGAGCGGGCCGGTCACACGCCGGGCCACACCACCTACCGCGTGCAGAGCGGCGGCAAGACCTTGCTGGCCTGGGGCGATGTCGTGCATGTCGCCGCCGTGCAGTTCCCGGACCCCAAGGTGACGATCCACTACGACAGCGTGCCGGCCGAAGCCGAAGCGGCGCGCGCGGCGCTCTTTGCGCAGGCATCGACCGACGGCGAGTGGATCGCCGCTGCGCATATCGCCTTCCCCGGCATCGGTCATATTGCCGCCGGGCACGACGGCGCCTACGTCTGGCAAGCGCTCAAGCCGTAAGCGGCCCGCGCGTCGTCGCCTCAGGCCGGCGGTGACGTGCGCGGCGCCAGCGTCGCGGCGATCTCGTCGAGCACGCGCGGCTCGTCGATGGTGGCCGGCATCGCATACGGCTGACCGTCGGCGATCGAGCGCATCGTCGCGCGCAGCACCTTGCCGGAGCGCGTCTTCGGCAGCCGCGCGACGACGTGCACCTGCTTGAACGCGGCGACCGCGCCGATCTGCTCGCGCACCGCCGCGACCAGCTCGCGGCTGATGTCGTCGGCGCTCTTGGCAACGCCGGACTTGAGCACCACCAGCCCCACCGGAATCTGGCCTTTCAGCGCGTCGGCGGCACCGATCACCGCGCATTCGGCGACGTCCGGATGGCTGGCCAGCACCTGCTCCATCTCGCCGGTCGACAGGCGATGGCCGGCGACGTTGATGATGTCGTCGATACGCGACATCACCCACAGATAGCCGTCCTCGTCGACCATGCCGGCGTCGCCGGCCAGGTAGTAGCCGGGATAGCGCGCCAGGTAGTTGTCGCGATAGCCCTGCTCGTTGTTCCACATCGTCAGCAGCGTGCCCGGCGGCAGCGGCAGCTTGATGACGACGTTGCCGATCTCGTTCGGCTTGGCGCGCGCACCGTGCTCATCGAGCACCTGCACGTCGTAACCGGGAACCGGCAGCGCCGCCGAGCCGGGCTTGACCGGCACCGCTTCGATGCCGAGCGGATTGGCGATCGCCGGCCAGCCGAGTTCGGTCTGCCACCAGTTGTCGATCACCGGTCGCTGCAGCAACGCGCCGGCCCAGGCGATGGTGTCCGGGTCGCAGCGTTCGCCGGCCAGGTACAGCGTGCGAAACGCCGACAGGTCATAGCCCTCGAGCAGCTCGCCCTTCGGATCTTCCTTCTTGATCGCGCGAAACGCGGTCGGCGCGGTGAAGAAGGCCTTGACCTTGTGCTGCGAGATCACGCGCCAGAACGCACCGGCATCCGGCGTACCGACCGGCTTGCCTTCGTAGAGGATGGTCGTGCAGCCGGACAGCAGCGGCCCGTAGACGATGTACGAGTGGCCGACCGCCCAGCCGATGTCCGACGCCGCCCAGAACGTATCGCCGACGCCGCAGCCGTAGACGGCCTGCATCGAGTAGCGCATCGCCACCGCATGGCCGCCGTTGTCGCGGACCACGCCCTTGGGCTTGCCGGTGGTGCCGGACGTGTACAGCACGTAGAGCGGATCGGTGGCCGCCAGCGGCACGCAGTCGGCCGGCGTCGCGGCGGCGACGGCATCCTGCCAGTCGACATCGCGACCCGCCGTCATCATCGCCAGCGCCTGCGGCCGCTGCAGGACAATGGTGCGCGGCACCTTGTGCGCGGCGATCGCGATCGCCTGATCGAGCAGCGGCTTGTATTCGACGATGCGGCCGGGCTCGATACCGCAGGACGCGGACACCACCAGCACCGGCTCGGCGGCATCGATGCGCTTGGCCAACTCCGGCGCGGCGAAACCGCCGAACACCACCGAGTGCACGGCGCCGATGCGCGCACAGGCCAGCATCGCGATCACCGCCTCCGGCACCATCGGCATGTAGATGACGACGCGGTCGCCACGTCCGACGCCGTTGTCGCGCAGCGCGCCGGCAAAGGTCGCCACGCGGTCGCGCAGCTCGCGGAACGTGAAGCTTGCGACGGTGCCGGTCACCGGACTGTCGTAGACCAGCGCCGGCACGTCGCCGCGGCCTTCGTCGATCCAACGGTCGAGCGCGTTGTCGCAGGTATTCAGTTCACCACCGCTGAACCAGCGGTACATCGGCGCAGCGCTGTCATCGAGCACGCGCGTCCACGGCCGGGTCCAGCGCAGCCCCGCAGCCTGCTCGGCCCAGAACGCTTCGGGCGCTTCGATCGAACGACGGAAGGTTTCGGCATAGGCAGCGGCGGACATGCGGATCTCCTCTTGTATGGCCCGGCCGCACGCCGGGCAACTCCCGGCAGTGTAACGGTCGTGCCGGCCCGCACATCATGCATTCCGCCGAGCCCGCGCCGCTTGATCCGCATCAACGCGCCGTCAGCGCCCGATCGCCAGCGTGCCATCGGTGCCGACATGCTGGTGCGGCGGCGCATACGGCTCGATCATCCACAGCGCCGTGGCCAACAGCAGGCCAGCCATCGTCACCGAGAACAGTAGACGCACCCGAGGCCGCGCCAGATGGCGGCGCAACTGCGCGCCGAGCAGCGCCCAACTGAAGATGCACGGCAGATTGATCGCGCCGAACACCACGACCAACAACGCGGTGCGCGGCACGATCGACCATTCGAGTTGCGCCATCAAGGTCGCGCCCGACGCGGCCATCGACCAGGCCTTGGGGTTGACCCACTGGAACAGCACCGCGTCGACGAAGCGCATCGGCCGCAACCGGGCGTCCGGCGCCGCCGCGGTCGGCGGCGGTTCGAGCATGCGCACCGCCAGCCACAGCAGATACAGCGCGCAGGCGGCCGATGCGATCGCCGCGGCCGCCGGCCAGGCGGCGATCAGCGCACCGAGGCCGAGCGCGGCGGCGGCGAGCAGGATGCAGAAACCGATGGACACACCGGCCAGATGTGCCGCCGTGCGGCGCAGACCGAATCGCACGCCGGAATTCATCAGCATGATGTTGTTCGGACCCGGCGTGATCGAACTGACGAAGGCCAGCGACATCAGGGCCGGCAGCAGACTGAGCACGGTCTGCATGACACCACTCCAGCTTCAAGGGGAGCCGCAGCATAGGTATCGACGGCCAACCGTAACAGATACACTCGACGCCAATTTCACCTGTAACAGTTAGAGCGCAGGCGATGGACGATCTGCATGACGGCGGCATCGAGGCGCCGCTCTACATCCGCATTGCCGACGAGCTCGCCGGGCGCATCGCCAGCGGTCAGCTCGCCGTCGGCGAGCGCGTGCCGTCGGTGCGCACGCTGGCCCAACAGAAGCGACTGAGCCCGACCACGGCGCTAGCGGCGCTACGCCACCTCGAACAGCGCGGCGACATCGAGGCACGACCCCAGTCCGGCTACTACGTGCGCCAGCGGCCGCAGGCGCTGCCGGCACCGGACATGAGCCGCACCGCGCGGCGACCGCGCTATGTCGCCGTCAACGAATTGTTCGCTCGACTGATCCACGCGTCGGCGCGCGCCGACATCGTGCCGCTCGGCTCGGCGGTCCCGGAACACGACTGGTATCCGGCGCAAACCCTGCAGCGCGCGCTGTCCGCCGCCGTGCGGCGGCGCCCGCAGTGGATGACCGAATACGGGCACTACTTCGGCGTCGACGCGCTGCGCCACGAGATCGCGCGGATGTACGCCGGCATGGGCTGCAGCATCGACCCCGATGAGGTGCTGATCACCAACGGCTGTATGGAAGCCTTGAATCTGGCACTGCGCGCGATCGCCGCGCCGGGCGATGTCATCGCCGTCGAGTCACCGACCTTCTTCGGCTTTCTGCAGATCATCGAGAACCTCGGTATGAAGGCGGTCGAGATCGCCACCGATCCGCACGAGGGCATCTCGCTCGATGCGCTGCGCGGCGTGCTCGAACGCGACGGCACACCGGTGCGCGCGCTGCTGCTGTCGCCGACCGTCGGCAATCCGCTCGGCACGACGATGCCGGAGGCGCGACAACGCGAGCTGCTGGCGCTCTGTGCGCGGCATCAGGTCGAGATCATCGAAGACGACGTCTACGGCGATCTGCATTTCGGCAGCGCGCGGCCGCCGCCGCTGAAGGCGCTCGACACACAGGGCATCGTCACGCTCTGTGCGTCGTTCTCGAAGACGCTGGCGCCCGGCATGCGCATCGGCTGGATCCTCGGCGGCGCCCGCACGGACGCCTTGCGCCTCGACAAGTTCGTCAGTTCGGTGGCGACACCGGCGATGCTGCAACAGAGCGTCGCCGACTTCCTGCAGCAGCGCGCCTATCTGCGTCACCTGAGCGGCCTGCGCCGCGCGTGCCGGCAGCAGATCGATCGTTTCAGCGACGCCGTCGAGCGTCACTTCCCGGCCGGCACGCGGCTCAGTCGGCCGCAGGGCGGTTTCGTGCTGTGGCTGGAACTGCCGCCGCCCTGCGACAGCCTCGCGTTGCACGATCGCGCACTTGAACACGGCATCAGCTTTGCGCCGGGGCCGCTGTTTTCGAGCAGCGGCCAATACCGCAACGCGCTACGTCTGAATTGTGGCCGCGAGTTGAGCCACACCGTCGAAGCGGCGCTGCGCACGCTCGGCGGGCTGGCCAAGCACATGATCTGAGCGCGCTACTTCAGATACGAGCGCAACACGCGCACGACGTTCTCGACCTCGTCGGCGTCGGCGCCGGGTGCCGGCACCAGATGCTCGCGCAAATGCCCTTGCAGCACCTCCGACATCAGGCCGTTGACGCCGCCGCGTACTGCGGCGATCTGTTGCAGCACCGCGCCACATTCGCTTTCGCCTTCGATCGCCGCCCGCAGGCTTTCGAGCTGACCCTGCAGGCGGCGGACGCGGTTGAGCAGCGGTTTCCTGTCGCGAATCGTGTGCGCCATCAACGTTCCTCATATACTCCCCCTGAGTATATAGGCGATATCCGGACATGACGCATTCACACGCCTTCAACGACGGCAACCCCCTGGCCGAGCGACGCACCGCCTGGGCCACGACGCTAACCGCGGTGATGATGGTGATCGAGATCACCGGCGGCTGGCTGTCGAACTCGATGGCCCTGCTCGCCGACGGCTGGCATATGAGCTCGCACACGCTGGCACTGGGCCTGGCGCTGTTCGCGTACATGATGGCGCGGCGCTTTGCTCATGACCGCCGCTTCGCGTTCGGCACCTGGAAGATGGAAGTGCTGGGCGGCTACACCAGCGCGATCCTGCTGCTGCTCGTCGCCGCGACCATGGCCTGGGAATCGATCGCTCGACTGCTGGCACCGACAGCGATCCACTACGACGAGGCGATCGCCATTGCCATCGTCGGTCTCGCCGTCAATCTCGGCTGCGCGGCACTGCTGCATGGCGGCCACGCGCATCATCACCACGGCCACGATCACGGGCGCGGCGGGCATCACCACCACGATCGTCATGACCACCATGACCATGCGCATGCCGACCTGAACCTGCGCGCCGCCTATCTGCATGTGGTCGCCGACGCGGCGACCTCGGTGCTGGCCATCGTCGCCTTATTGGGTGGCCGCTGGTTCGGCGCCGCCTGGCTGGACCCGATGATGGGCATCGTCGGTGCCGTGCTGGTCGCGGTCTGGGCGGCCGGCCTGCTGCGCTCGACGTCCAAGGTGCTGCTCGACGCCGAAATGGACGCACCGGTGGTCGACGAAATCCGCGAGGTGCTGGCCGCCAGCCAGCCGCCGGTGGCGCTGCAGGACCTGCACGTCTGGCGCGTCGCGCAGCACAAGTACGCCTGCATCGTCGGCGTCGAAAGCGGCGACAGCCGGGCGCCCGACGACTATCGCCAAGCGCTGTCCGTGCACGAGGAACTCGTGCACATCACGGTCGAAATCAACCGCCCCCCCGCGGCCTGATCGCGGCGGGCCGGCCGCGGTCAGATGTGCGTGAGCACCCGCTCGGCCGACAGCCGCGACTTCGGTAGCCTGGCGTTGAAGTCGCTGGCACTACGGCGCCCCAGGGCCAGCAGCACGACGCTGGCATAGCCCTGCTCGCCAAGCCCCAGCGCCGCATCGATCGCATCATGGTCGATACCTTCCATCGGCGCCGCGTCGATACCGGCTGCCGCCGCCGCGTAGAGCAGCGAGCCGAGCGCCAGATAAACCTGCTTTTCCATCCAGTGGCGCAGATCACCGCGGGTCTTGCGATGCAGGTCGACGTACATCAGCCGCGACTTGGCCTGTCCGGCGCGCGCCGCATCGTCGGCAAAGCGACCAGCCGCCTGATCCTGCGCCAGCAAGGTGTCGAGATAGGCGTCGTCGATGCCGGTGCGCACGCATAGCGCGATGACATGCGAGGCGTTCTTCACTTTCGCGGCGTTGTAGGCGTAGCCGTCTTCGAGGGTCGCGGCGATGCGCGCCTTGCCGTCGTCGCTGGTGGCAACGACGAAGTGCCAGGGCTGCGAATTCACCGACGACGCGCTCAGGCGCAGCGTTTCCAGCAACGCGTCGATCGTGGCGTCGTCGATGCGGAAGGCCGGATCGAAGGCCTTGGTGGTATAGCGCGAGCGCGCCACGTCGACGAGCTGTTCGGGGGACAAAGGCATTGGCCTTTCCTTGCTTTTGCTTGGGGGATGAGGATAGCCAGCTTCAGGCGAAGCCTTCGAGTACCAGCTTGCCGCGTGCACGATGGCTTTCGATCAGTGCATGCGCCCGGCGTAGATTCTCAGCACTGATTGTGCCGAAATGCGCACCCAGCGTGCTGCGCAGAGTGCCACTGTCAATCAGTTCGGCGACACGCGTCAGCAGCTGGTGCTGACGGATCATATCCGCGGTCTCGAACAGCGAGCGCGTGAACATCAGCTCCCAGCGCAGCGACAGGCTCTTGCGCTTCAGCGGTACGGCATCAAGCGCTTCCGGATCATCGATCAGCGCCAGCCGGCCCTGTGGCGCCAGCGCCTCGATGATCTGCGCATAGTGCGCGTCGGTATGCGTGAGGCTGGCGACGTGCTCGACGGCCGGTACGCCGATACGGTGCAACCCGTCGACCAGCGGCTGGCGGTGATCGATCACCTGATGCGCGCCGAGTTCGCGAATCCACTGCTGAGTCTCGGGTCGCGATGCGGTACCGATCACCGTCAGTTCCGTCAGCTGCCGTGCAAGCTGCACGAGCATCGAGCCGACACCGCCGGCGGCGCCGATGATCAGCAGATGCTCGCCGGCGCCGCCACCCTCGGCGATCTGCAGACGATCGAACAGCAGCTCCCAGGCGGTGATCGCCGTCAGCGGCAGCGCCGCCGCCTGCGCGTCGCCGAGCGTCTTCGGCTTCGGGCCAACGATGCGCTCGTCGACGAGCTGATATTCGGCATTCGAGCCAGGGCGCGCGATCGAGCCGGCGTAGTACACCGCATCGCCGGGACGGAAGAGCGTCACATCGCGGCCGATGGCGTCGACGACGCCGCAGGCGTCCCAGCCGAGCACACGCGGTGCATCGACGGCGGAGCCTGCGCGGACCTTGGCATCGACCGGGTTGACGGAAACGGCCCGCACGCGCACCAGCAGGTCACGCGGCCCCGGTACCGGCTTGGGCAACTCGACCTCCACCAGCGACAGCGGATCGTCGGGTGGCAAGCCATGTTGGAGATAGGCGATCGCTTTCATAAGGCTTTCTCGAAGCAGAATGAGATACGCATCATCGATGTCGCCATACCGGTTAAAAAGACGGATAATCAGTTAGCACTTTCACCATATTCGTGAAAATGATCCGCTTCGACGACCTGCAGCTGTTTGTGCGCACTGCGGCGTTGGGCAGTTTTTCGGCGGCCGCACGAGAGGCCGATTTGCTGCCTGGCCAAGCCAGCGCGGCGATCAAACGGCTTGAGCGCGAGCTCGATACCCGCTTGTTCGCGCGTTCGACACGCAGCCTGCGGCTGACGGCGGCCGGCGAGCAATACCTGCCGCATGCACGCGAAGCGCTGGCCGCACTGCATGAAGGTCGCGAACGCCTGCTGAGCGACGGCGGGAGGCTGCGCGGTCTGTTGCAGATCGCAGCCCCATCGGACCTCGGCCGCAACCTGCTGCTGCCGTGGATCGGCGATTTCCGCCGCGCGCATCCGCAACTGCAGGTGCGTCTACGTCTGTCGGATCACGTCACCGACGTGTTCCGCGATCCCGTCGACGTGGCGATCCGCTATGGCCGCATCGACGATGCGAGCTTCGTCGCGCTGCCACTGGCGCCCGACAACCGCCGCGTGCTGGTCGCTGCGCCAGCGTATCTACGCGACCGCGGCCGGCCGACGACGGTCGACGAACTAGCCGCGCATGACGCCCTGCTGTATCAACTCGGTGGCCGGCCTTACGACCGCTGGGCATTCACGATCGGCGGCCAGCGTCACGTCGTGCGCATGCGCGGCACGTTGACCAGTGACGACGCCGACGTGGTGCGCCGCTGGGCCGTCGCCGGTGAGGGCATCGCTTACAAATCCTGGCTCGATGTACAGGCCGACGTCGACGCCGGCCGGCTCGAACTGCTGCTGCCCGGCGCCATCGGCGAGTCAACGCCGCTGAGCCTGATCTGCCCACATCGCCGCCAGTTCTCACCAGCCGTGCGTCTGCTGCACCACCTGCTGCGCGAACATTGCGCCGCCTTGCCGGCGGCGCCCCCGTCGAAACGCAGCGGGCACTAACAGCTGCCACGCGTCGTATAGTCACGACGCATGGATGCCGTTCTCAGTCAGCTTGCCGAATCCGTTGCCAGCGCCCGTGATCTGGAGACGCTGACGCGGCCCTTGCTCGAGCTGCTGGAGTCAGTCACGGGCATGGAGAGCACCTATCTGACGTCGATCGACGCCGAGGCCGACGCCCAGCAGGTGCTGTACGCCTACAACACGCAGACCCTACAGATTCCCGAGGGCCTGACCGTGACCTGGAGCGATACGCTGTGCAAGCGCGCGCTCGAGGAAGACCACCCGTACGCCGACGATGTCGAAACCCGCTGGCGCGATTCGGCGGCGGCGCGCGCCCTGGGCATCAAGACCTATGTCAGCCAGCCGGTGCGCAATCTCGACGGCAGCGTTTGCGGCACCTTGTGCGCGGCCAGTGATCGGCGCGTCGAGCTGGCGCCACGAACGCTCAAGCTGCTGACCATGTTCGCGACCTTGATCGCGCATCAGATCGAGCGCGAGCGCCTGCTCGAGCGCCTGCAGCGCGAGAATCAGGAGCTGAGCTCACACGCCCTGATCGATCCGCTGACCGGCATCGCCAACCGCCGCGCGCTGCAGCAGGAGCTACGGCGCATGCTGGCACGCGCCGCGCGAGACGGCGGCAACGTGCAGCTGGCCTTCATCGATCTCGACGGCTTCAAGGCGATCAACGATCGCTACGGCCACGAGATTGGCGATCGGTTCCTGATGTTCATCGCCGGCAAGCTGGTGGCCGGCACCCGGGTCGGCGATATCGTCGCGCGCCTCGGCGGCGATGAGTTCGTGGTGGCCGCATCGAGCGGCGATGCCGACAATCTGCGCGAGCGCGTCGAGGCGCTGACCGCCGGCCGCTTCCACGTCGACGACATCATCATCGACTATCGCGGCGCCAGTGTCGGCCTTGCCGTCTCGGTGCCAGGCGAGAGCGAACCGGACGCCCTGCTGATGCGCGGCGACGCCGCCATGTACGCGATCAAGCACGCCCGCCACGCCGCACGCGCCTGAGCAAGAGACGCGGCGGCAATCCGCCCGCCGCAGGATCAGACCTGCAACACGATGCGCTCCGAAGACGGCTGCTTCCACGCCGCCTCGACGTCGGCGAGCGGTACCGCGCGCGCGTCGATCTTCAAACCGGCCGATGCCATTTCCGCGAACATTTTGCCGATGACCTGCACGAGACCGGCATACGAGACGCTGCCGAGACCGCTGCCCATCAGCTCCAGACCGGAGCTGCGCAGCGTACCGGCCGGCAACGGCAGCGTCGGCCCGGCCAGGTTGCCGATATTGACGAAGCGCACGCGCGGCTGCGCGGCCGCCGAACCATGGCCGGATGCCGCTTCGAGCAGGCAAGCCGCCGGAGCGCCCCACAGGTAGTCGAGCACGACGTCGATGCCGTTGCCGTACAACTCGTCGCGAAACGCCGCCGTCAGCTTGTCCGGTGATTGATCGAGGCCAATGAAGTGATCGGCACCGAGCGCGCGCAGCTCGTCGGCCACGTCCGGCTTGCGCGCGGTGGCGACGATGCGCGACGCACCGAGGTGCTTGGCGATCTGGATCGCCAGGCGTCCGGACGTACCGGCGGCACCGTTGACCAGCACCGTCTCGCCGGCCCGGAACTGCGCGCGCGCTTCAAGCGCCGCCCACGACGACATGCCGGGATTGGCGATGGCCGCGGCGGTCACGTTGTCGACGTGTTCGGGCAGTGCCACGCACTGCGTCGCGGCGACCGCCACGGTCTCGGCCATCGCACCGATCGGCGCGCGCGGAAATGCGAAGTAGACGCGCGTCCCGTCCGCGAGCCGGCCGACGCCATCGGCGCCGGGCACGAACGGCAGCGTCTTGCCGCTGCTGTAATGCTTGCCGGCCGCCTGTGCGCGCACCAACTGACTGATCGCCGCGGCCGTCGTCGACACCAAGACATCGCCTTCTTGCGCCTGCGGCGCGTCGATCTCGCCATAGACCGGCACATGATCAAACGAGCGGACAATCGCAGCTTTCATCGGCAACTCCGTGGCGGTGGCAAAGCCGCGATGGTACGCGACTGCGTTGCACGATCGCGCAACGGACTCGGCGTATCGTGTTATCGATTGTGGCGCCGGCATGCGTACAGTGATCAGCTCCCCGCTTCCGCACCAAGGATCCCCACATGAGCATCCGCACGCGCAAACTCGGCAACCAAGGCCTCGAAGTCCCGGCGATCGGCCTGGGCTGCATGGGCATGAGCCAGTCCTATGGCCCAGCCGATGAAACCGAATCGATCGCCACCGTGCATCGCGCACTCGAACTCGGCTGCAATTTCCTCGATACCGCCGAGGTCTACGGCCCGCTGCACAACGAGGAACTGCTGGGCCGCGCATTGGCCGGCCGCCGCCACGAGGCGATCGTCGCCACCAAGTTCGGCTTCGTCATCCAGGACGGCAAGCCGGTGCCGGGCCAGGTCAACAGCCGCCCCGAACACATCCGCGAGGCGGTAGAAGGCTCGCTCAAGCGGCTGCGCACCGACTACATCGACCTGCTCTATCAACATCGCGTCGACCGCAGTGTGCCGATCGAGGATGTCGCCGGCGCGGTCGGCGATCTGGTCAAGGCCGGCAAGGTTCGCTACTTCGGTCTGTCCGAAGCCGGCGCCGACAACATTCGCCGCGCCCACGCCGTGCATCCGCTCAGCGCGCTGCAGAGCGAGTACTCGCTGTGGGAGCGCAATCTCGAACCGCAATTGATCCCGCTGCTGCGCGAACTGGGCATCGGTCTGGTGCCGTTCTCGCCGCTCGGTCGCGGCTTTCTGACCGGCGACGTGCAGCGCGCCGAGGATTACCCGCAAGGCGATTTCCGTCGCAACGATCCGCGCTACCAGGGCGAAAACTTCGACGCCAACGTCAAGGCCGCGCAGATCGTCCGCGACATCGCCGCCGCGCACGGGGCCAAGCCCGGGCAGATCGCCATCGCCTGGCTGCTACAGCGTGGCGACGACATCGTGCCGATCCCCGGCACCAAGCGCCGCAAATATCTCGAGGAGAACGTCGCGGCGACGACGATCGCACTCGATGCGACTCAGCTGCAGGCGCTCGACACCGCCCTGTCGCCGGACAAGGTGCGTGGCGAGCGCTACGCACCGGCGGCAATGGCCGGCATCGATCGCTGATCGACGCGCCATCGGCGCCATCCGGTCGCGGCGCGTGCGCCGCGACCGGCAGCCGTGATCAGGCCGCGAGCGGCGGATCGGCCAGCATCGTCGCCAGGCGCTGACGCAGACCGTCCGTGGCCGCGTGCATCGGCGCACGGCAGCGCGCGTCGATCCAGCCCTGCGCCGCCAACGCGGCCTTGATGCCGGCCGGATTCGGTTCGTCGAACAGGGTGCGGATCAGCGGCCACAGCGCATGGAAATGGCGCTGTGCGTCGGCGAGCCTGCCGTCCTGCATCGCCGCGTGGACGGCCGCGAAACGCTGCGGATGCAAATGCGCGGACGCCGCGATCGCGCCGCTGCCGCCAAGCGCCAGCGTCGCCAGCAGATGGCCGTCCTCGCCAGCCAGCACGGCAAGCGGCGTGTGCGTGATCAGTTCCAGCGTCAGCGTTGGGTCGCCGCCGCAGTCCTTGACCGCGCGGATATTCGGATGTCGCGCGATCGCCGCGAACGCTTCGAACGACAGCGCCACGCCGGTCCGATACGGAATGTTGTAGACGACGATGGGCCACGGCGACGCGTCGGCCAACGCCAGGTAGTAGTCGATCAGCGCCGCCTGCGACGGTCGCACGTAGTACGGCGGCGTCACCAGCAGCGCGTCGAGCCGGCGCGTGCGCAACGCCGCGATCGTGTCATGCAGATGCCCGAGATGCGGCCCGCCGAGCCCGAACATCAGCCGAGTATCCGGGGCCGCGGCCCGCACGCTGTCGAGCACCGCCAGTTGTTCGCCGTCGTCGAGTGCATGCGCCTCGCCGGTCGACCCACAAACGACAAGACCGGCGACATGTGGCGCCAGATGCTGCGCCAGGCGCCGCAGCGCGTCGTGATCGACCGCGCCGTCAGCCGCAAACGGCGTGACCAGCGGCACCCAGATGCCCGAAAAAAGTCCTGTTTGAGATTCCATGATGTATCCCGCATGACGAAAGATTCCGACCGGTGAACGGTCAGGCTCGCGTGCGGAACATTGGGATCGAATCGAGAAGCATCTTGAACACCACTCCGCCAGCTTGCCTGACGGAGCCCACGCCCCGGTCAGGTAGGCGTGAGTTTTTTCTGCAACGCACAGCACGACAGCCCGGCTTGGCGACCGGTGCCGAAACAAAGCTGCGCGCGGCGAATATCGAACATGGGCGGATTATCCAGAGCGGGCCGCGCGCACGTCAACGCGGCCCGGCTGCCAACCTCGTCCGGGGCGACGATTGCACGACGCCCGACGCTGGCGCATCATCGCGCCGCCGCGACGTCCTGCGCCGCGGCTCTCGGGGCGGGGTGAAATTCCCCACCGGCGGTGATGGCGAGCGATCGCACAAGCCCGCGGGCGCCCGGTCCTGACGGACCGGGGACGAGCAGATTTCGGTGAGATTCCGAAGCCGACGGTAGAGTCCGGTTACGAGAATGCTGATGTCGTAGCAGCCGTGCGGCTGCGCGGCGCGCGTGTGCCCCGGGGTCCTCTATGCGAACCACGGAGCCCCGATGAATCAAGCCGTTTTTCCCGACGCCGTTTCGAGCCCGACCGCCGGCGATGCGCCGCGTCGCGTCGCCTTCATCCAGAGCTGCTGGCACCGCGAGATCGTCGATCGCGCGCATGCCGGCTTCGTCGAGCAGATGATGCAGGCCAGCTGGTCGGCCGACGCCATCGAGCATTTCACGGTGCCCGGCGCCTACGAGCTGCCCTTGCAAGCGCGCCTGCTGGCCAAGAGCGGCCGCTACGCGGCGGTGGTCGCCGCCGGGCTGGTCGTCGACGGCGGCATCTACCGCCACGACTTCGTCGCCCACGCGGTCATCGACGGCCTGATGCGTGTCCAGCTCGATCTCGAAGTGCCGGTGCTGTCGGTGGTGCTGACGCCGCATCATTTCCACGAGCACGATTTTCATCGTCAGCTGTTCCACGGTCACTTCTTCGAAAAGGGCCGCGAGGCGGCGCAGGCCTGTGTCGGTGCGATCGCTGCAACCGAGCGCGCACGCGCGCTGCAGCCCGCCTGAAGACCCGGCGGCGCCCGCCACCGGCCTCCACGCTGGACAGCGAGCCTCGTCGCAGGTCATCGTCGGCAGCACGAAGAACGACCGGACCGTCCGGAAGGAGAGGCGTACTTGAAGGCACACCGGCAATGCGCGCTCGGCATTCGTCTGCTGCTGTTGGGGTTCGCTGTCGCATTTGCCGCGCCGCTGCTGGCGCAACCGGCACCGCTGGCCACCGCCGAACAGCACGCGGTCGATGCCTCGCGAGACCAGCTGCGCAACGAGATCGCCGATCTGCAGCGCCTGCTCGACGGTGAGCTGCCAGCACACAACGAGCTGGCGGCGCTGTTCGAGATCGATCTCGACGACAGTGCCGCCGTTGCCCAGCGCGCCGCCACGCTGCGCCAGCGCCTCGCCGATCTGCCACCGGCGCCGGCCGCGGCGGTCACAGCCGATGATGCGAAACCCGCTGCGGACGCAACCGCCGACGCCGGTGGCGGCGACGATGACGCCCTGCGCATCGAACGTGACCGACTGCGCCTGGCCTTCCTCAGCCTGCCCGCCGACCGCCGTCAGGCTCTGCTCGAAGCTGACCGCCTGCGCCGGCAGCAGCAAAGCGCCGCCGCCGAGCAACAAGCATCCGCCGCGGCGCTGGCCGCCACCGAGCAGGCCCGCAACCAGGCGCTGGCCGCCGCCAGCAACGCGACCAGCGATGCACAGCGCGCATTCGCGACCCAGCAGGCCCGCCTGCTGGCCTATGCCAGCGAGCTGACGACGCTACGTCAGACCTGGGCGCAGACCCAGCAAAGCCAGCTCGCACAGCGCCGCGAACTGCTCGAACGCTACGCAGCGGTCATCGATGCAACGCCGCTGGCACCGGCGCGGGCCGATGCGCTCTACAGCAGCATCCGCACCGACCTGGCGCAATTGCGAATCGCCGCCGACGACGCGCTGAACGCGCTCAACGCACCGTCGGATGTCGCACCACTGCCCGACGACCTTGGCAGTGTCGGGCTCGACGCGGCGGATGCCGACAAGCTGCGCGCATTACACGCACGCCTCGATGGCGAGCGCGCCGACATGGGCCAGCGCGAAGCGCAGCAGCGCTACGAAACCGCCGACGCGCTGATGGATACGCTGAGCACGCTGCAAAAGCGCCGCGTCGCACTGCTGCCAATGCTGTCGCCGGCCAAGCGCGCCGAGGTCACCGGCTTTACGCGCGATGGTTTCGAACGCCTCGTCAGCGAGGTCGATCATCTGCGCCTGATGGCGCGCTGGTATCCGATCCAGCGCCTACATCGCGTCCGCAGTCTCGCGGGCTTGCTGCACAACCTGTTCGACGCCGGTCGCGTCGGCGTCGAATTCACGACGCTGATCATTCTGCTCGGCGGCTTGTGGTTCGTCCGTCGCCGCAGCCGGCCGTGGCTGCGACGCGCACAGCACTGGCTGTCGGCGCACGTCCAGCCGCGCACGCTGATGCTGCGCGTCGACAATCTGATGCAGATGCTGGTCGCCGTCGCGCAGGAGCTGGTCGTGCTGTGCGGCGTCTATCTGGTCTTCGACGGCCTGCTGCACGGCGCTCAGGGTGCGGCCGAGCTGGCGACGATTCGCAAGCTCGCCTACGCCTACGCGTTCTACGCGCTGGCCCTGGCCTTCATTCATCGCGTGCTGCTGACAGCGGTCTCGCGCTATCGCACGGTCGACCCGGCGCTCAACGAGAAGATCCGGCGCTCGGTACGGCTGGTGGCACGACTGGCGCTGCTGGTCAGCGTCTATCTGATCGTGGCGCAGGTGCTGCTCGGCCGCGGCGCGTTGTACGGCATTGCCAAGGACGTTGCGACGGTCGGCGCCTTCATCGTGTTCTGGCGCCTGATTCATGCCTGGCGCGTCGAAATCACTCGTGCCTATCTGCAGATTTCGCCGACGGGACGGCTCGCCGAACTGGTCCGCCTCAGCCAGAAGCGTCGCTACGGCCTGGTCGTCAGCGTCGCCGCATTCGCGTTCGTCGCCGCACGCGGCCTGTGGACCTGGCTGCGCGATCTGGCGCTGGGCTTTCAGCAGACGCGCAAGGCACTCGCGTATCTGTTCCGCCGCCAGCTCGAACGACAATCGAAGAACCAGGCGGCGGCGCCCGACCCGAGCCTGCTGCCGGCCGATCTGCAGGCGGCGCTGACCGAAGAGCCGGCGCCGGCCGAATTGAGCATCGACCACTATCCGCAGCTCGCCGAGGTCGCGGCGATGGCAACGCGTCTGGCCGGCGGCGGCCACGGTGGACTGGTCGCACTCAGCGGCGAGCGTGGCGCCGGCAAGACCACTTGGCTACTGGCCCTGCAACGTCAGCTCGGCGATGCGCTGCCGCTGCGCCTCGAAACCCTGCAGACCCGCGTCGCGACCCGTGCCAGCGCCTGCCGTGCCCTCGCCGAGCTGCTCGGCTGCGACAGCACCGATGACCCGGACGCGTTGATCGCCGCCGCGCTGCAGGCACCGCCGCAAGTGGTGATGATCGATCTGGCGCAGAACCTGGTATTGCGCACGGTCGGCGGGCTCGATGGCTACGAATGCTTCGTCTACATCGCGCGCGCCACCGCGTCACGTGTCCTGTGGGTGGTGTCGTTCGCCGCCGCGCCGTTCCACTTCCTGCAGCGCGTACATCCCGGACGCGAGGTCTATGACCGCAGGGTCATGCTCAGCGCCTGGAGCGAGCAGGACATCGGCACGCTGATCAACACGCGCATGCAGCACGCCGGCTACACCGCCGACTATGATCAACTGCTGCTGAATTCGGTGGCGCTGGCGCCACCCGGCGTCGGCAGCAACAACGGCAATGCTGCGGAGCGCATCGCCGATCGCTATCACCGCCTGATCTGGGATTACTCGGACGGCAATCCGCGCGTTGCCCTGCATTTCTTCCGGCTGTCCTTGAGCCCCGCCGGCGAGCGCAAGGTCACCGTGCGCCTGTTCCAGATGCCGTCCGGCAATGCGCTCGAGGAAACCGCGGCGCGCACGCGCCTGGTCCTGGCCTGCCTGCATCATCACGAGAACCTGACTGCCATCGAGGCCGCCAGCTCGCTGCGCTTTCCGGTCGACGAATGTGTGCAGACCCTGGAGCGCCTGCAACGCGCCGGCTTTCTGGTTTGCGAGGCCGACGCACGCTACCGCGTCACCAGTCACTGGAATCGCGCGGTGCTGCGCTTCCTGCAACGCAAGAAACTGCTCGCCGCATGACGACCGTATCCACCATCGCCCGGAGCGCATCCCGTGGATAACGCCGCCGACGTTCTCAAATTCGTCCGCCCAGGCGGCATCCCGACCGCACTGCTGATTCTGGTACTGACATGGTTCGCGGTGCAGCTGCTGCACAAGCTCGGCGAGAAGCTCGGCAATCGCATGGTCGACCGCCGTCTGGCGACCAACCAGATCGTCACCGTGCTGCGCTTCCTGCTCTACATCGGCGCGTTCGCGGCGGCGGTGCCGGTGGTGTTCGCGCTGACCAACGAAATGATGCTGGCACTTGGCGGCACGATCGCCGTCACCGTCGGCTTCGCGCTCAAGGATCTGGCGGCATCGATCATCGCCGGCATCACGCTGCTGATCGACAAGCCTTTCCAGGTCGGCGACCGCGTCAGCTTCGACGGCCACTACGGCGAGATCCAGTCGATCGGCCTGCGCTCGGTGCGGCTGGTCACGCTCGACGACAACGTGGTGACCATCCCGAACAACAAGTTCCTCAACGAAAGCGTGTCCAGCGGCAATGCCGGTGAGTTGCACATGCTGATCCAGCAGGACTTCTACATCGGCATCGACCAGGATCTGGAAACCGCCAAGCGCATCTGTCGTGAGGCGATCACGTCCTGCCCTTACGCGTTTCTCGAACGACCATGGGCGGTACTGGTCAACGAGGTCGTGCACGAGCAGTACTTCGCGCTGCGCCTGCGCACCAAGGTCTATGTGATGGACGTGCGCAACGAAAAACTGCTGGAGTCGGACGTCACCGAGCGCATCGTCGCCGGCTTCGCTGCGGCCGGCATCCAGCGACCGGCCATCCTCTATCGCAACGCGCCGGCGGCGGGCGGTCGCGACTGATGGCACGCAACAAGTCGAGTGCGACTTCGCGGCTCTACATCAAGGCGCCGCGTTCCCCGGAACGCACACTGCTGGTCCGCCTCGGCCTGCTCGTCGCACTGGTGTCGATGATCCTCGGCATCTTCTGGTGGGACCGCGACGGCCTGCGCGATCAGATCGATGGCCATGTCAGCTTTGGCGACGTCGCCTACTTCACAGCGGTGACCGTCGCCACCGTCGGCTATGGCGATATCGTGCCGGTGACCCCGCGCGCACGACTGGTCGACACCGTCCTCGTCACGCCAATCCGCCTGGTGATCTGGCTGATCTTTCTCGGAACCGCGTATGAGCTGGTGCTGCAACGCTGGCTGGAGGCCCGCCGCATGAGCCGCATGCAAAGCAAAATGAACGACCACCTGATCATCTGCGGCTTCGGCCACAGCGGCCAGAGTGCCGCGCACGAAGCCGTGGCGCGCGGTACACCGCCGGCCGCAGTGCTGGTGCTCGACGTCGACGACGCGCGCCTGGCCGCCGCCGCCGAATGCGGCTACATCGGCCTGCGCGGGGACGCCACGCGCGAGCACGACCTGGCCGACGCCGGCATCGAACGCGCCGGCGCCGTGCTGATCTGCCTGGATCGCGACGACTCCGCCGTGCTCGCGGTGCTGACTGTGCGCCAGCTCAACAAGACGGTGCGCATCGTCTGCTCGGTCAGCGAAGAAGAGAACATCAAGCTGATCCGCCAAGCCGGCGCCGACGCGATCATCGCGCCGGCGATCGTCGGCGGCTATCTGATGGCCGACTCCATGCAATCGTCGTTGATCGCCGACTACATCGAGGACCTGATGCGTTCCGACGGCCGCGTGCGCCTCATCGAGCGACTCGCGCGCGCCGACGAGATCGGCAAGCCGATGCGCGACATCGGTCCGGGCCTGATCGTGCGTCTGCATCGCGGCGAACAGCGCATCGGCTTCTGGGAAGCCGAAGCCGGCATCGTGCGCGCCGGCGACCGCCTGATCGAAATCGAGCCGCGCACGACGCCTGTGCACCGCTAGGCGACGGCCGCAGCCAACGCCACTCAGCGCGCCGGCATTTGCGGCGACCGCAGGGTCGGGCCAGGCGCTGCCGGTAACGAACACGCCGAAGGCGGCGAGCAGCACGGCGATGCTCTGAGATTCGGCGCGGGCGCGCCGCTGCGCTGAGCGCCCTGGATCATTGTCTGGGACATAAAAAAACCGCGGCGCCTTGAAGGCGCCGCGGCGATACAGCGAACAGCGTGACGGCTTAGAGCGGGCGAATCTTCGTCGCCTGCATGCCCTTCGGGCCGCGCGCTTCGGTGTATTCGACGCGCTGGCCTTCGGCCAGGCTCTTGAAGCCGCTGCCTTCAATTTCCTTGAAGTGGGCAAAGAGGTCTTCGCCGCCGTTTTCCGGCGTGATGAAACCGAAGCCCTTGGCGTCGTTGAACCACTTGACGGTACCGGTAGAAGTGTTGCTCATGGATACATTCCTAATCAAAGTTAAAAAGCGGATTGACCACCCGCAATGGCGCAAACGGTCAAGGAACGCATCTGGGAATTACATGCCGGCGGATGAAGCGTGGCGGCATTAAATAGCGGAATACACTGCTTGATACTTGCCCGCTCAGCGTACGCGCATCCGAGCCACATGTCGAATCCGCACCGCGCGGGAAGCGAAAACGCTTGGCAGATCGCCGCACGCCACGCTGCAGAAACACCGCCCCCAACGCACTGCTGCGCCTGCTGAGCCGCGACGAACGGCCGCAGGCCGCGAACCATCCTTGGCCTTCGCCCGACAACAGTGCGAGCCATGACCTCGAGGCGCATGGCGAACGCCGCGGCATCGCCAATGCCGGCGGCCGGAAGCGTTGAGCCGGACGGCTCGCCCACTGGTGAAACAGGTCGCGTCCGGGGCCCGAGCTGTCGCCAGGCTTTACGGCAGCGACTGGCGACAGGCTGCGCCGCGTTCGCGGCAATGTCGTCGGCGATCCGCTCGGCTCAGACGCCGAGCGCCGCCGCCATCTCGGCGAGCTTGGCGACCGTATTCATGTTGCGCGCGGTACCGGCCTTTGCTGCACGGATCACGAGTTTCGAATCGGCCATGCCGTCGCCGTAGTGCACGTAGAGTTCGCGGGTCCCGAGGCGGATTTCCTCGTGCTTGAGATGCAGCACGTCTTCGGCGGCGTTGGCGGGCGGCGCTGCGTCGAGAAAGATGGCGACACTGCGGTTCGGTGCGCGATCGGCAAACGGGTTGGCGGCCTGCACGGCCGCCATCTCCGCCGCAGTGCGCACCAGCACCTCGACCGGCTTGCCGGCATAGTCGGCAAGCTGTGCTTGCAGCAGCGCCTTGACCTGCGCTTCGCGCTTGCTGCTCACGAACACGACGTTGCCGCTGGCGATGTAGGTGCGGGCCTGCGTGAAGCCGCAACGCTCGCACATCGCCTTGAGTTCGGTCATCGGCAACTTGCCGGTGCCGCCAACATTGACGGCGCGCAGCAGCGCGACATAGGCAGTCATGGAACACCCGGCAGCAGTAGCGGCCGTCGAGCTTAACGCGCAGCGCTCAATAACGCGTGGTCAGCGTGATCAGCCAATCCGGAGCCTGCATCGTCAGCCAGGCTTCCAGCGTGCGGTCATAGCCGCTGACGATGCCGACCCCGAGCAACAGCAACAGCGCGCCGAGCACGAGCTTGCCCGATTGCGCGACGTGCGCGAGACGGCCGCGGACACGGCCCAATGCCTGTCGCGACAGGCTGCCGACGAGAATCAATGGCAGTGCGGCACCGATCGCGAACGCCAGCATCACGGTGGCGGCCTCGCCGAGATCGCGACCCTGACTGGCGAGGGCCGACGCCGCCCCGAGCGTTGGCCCGACGCAGGGCGTCCAGATGGCGCCGAGGACCACGCCGATCAGCAGTTGGCCGGTCCAGCCTTGCGGCGTGATCCGCCGCAGCAGGCCATCGCCTCTGGCGCTGAGCTGCGACGTCGCGAGTTCGAAGCGTCGCCGCAGCGGCGCCACCAGCAGCACCAGCCCGGTAAGCGTCAGCAGCACGCCGGCTGCAAAGCGCAGTGTCTCGGCATCCAGTCCGATTGACCAGCCGATGGTCGCGACGAACAGGCCGAATGCGGTGAACGAGGCGATCAGCCCGGCACCGAGCGCCAGCGCGCCCCAGCGATGCGCCGCGACCGCCGAGCCGATCACGATCGGCAACAGTGGCAGGACGCACGGCGACAGCGTCGACAAGGCCCCGGAGAGGAAGCTGAGGCCCAGCTGCGCGGCACCCATGGCCATGCCCTCATTTCAGGCCGGTGTCGAGCAGCTTGCGGATCGACGCGTCATCGGTGACGGCGACCGCACGGTCGCGCTCCTGCGCGCCGCGATAGACGATCAGCGTGCTCTGCTGGGTAATGTGAAAGCGCTTGAGCGCGGCGCGCTGGTGGTCGTAGTCGATCTTCAGCACGGTGTAGTCGGCGTAGCCTGGCGCCGCCACCAGCTTGGCGACGACTGGCGCCTGCTTGCGACAGGTGGGGCACCAGTCGGCGTGCGCCTCGACTAGCACGGGCTTGTCGGCCGCCGTCAATTGCGCGAACGCCGTGTCGCTGAACGGCATGATCTCGCCCGCGTGTGCCGCGGCGCTGACCGCCAGCAGGATGGCCGCAGACAGCCAGCTCCGATATTTCATGATGAACTCCGTCGAACGTGGTGACGGCGTGCAGCATAAAAAAGCGAACCGCGCGGCGAAGCACCGCGCGGTTCGCGATTTGTGCCCGAGCGTCCGCCCGCCTCGCGGCGGACGGATGCAGGCGATGCCTCAGGGCGTGGCCATCTTCTGCGACACCGTCTCCGGCAGCGCATAGGCGATCACGTAATCGCCCGCCGGCGTTTCCATGAAGTGATGGCCCCCGGCAACGATCACCAGATATTCACGACCGTCGATCGAGTAAACCATCGGATTGGCCTGGCCACCGGCTGGCAGCGGTGCCTGCCACAGCGTCTTGCCGGATTTGATGTCGATCGCGCGGATCATGTCGTCGGTCGCCGCGGAGATGAAGATCAGACCGCCAGCGGTGACCACCGAGCCGCCGTTGTTGGGCGTGCCGATCGGAATCGGCAGATGCGAGGCGATGCCGAACGGGCCGTTCTCACGCCCGGTCCCGAACGGACGATCCCACAGCGTCTTGCCGGTCTTCAGGTCGATCGCGCGAATGCCGCCGTAAGGCGGCTGCTTGCACAGCAGCCCGGTGACCGGCAGCCGCCAACCGGCGTTGACGTTGACCGCGTACGGCGTACCGGCCTGCGGGTCACCTGCACCTTCGGCGGAACCGTCGTCGGCACCTTCGTCACGTGGCTTCCAGCCGAGTTTGTCGGCGGTCGCGCGCGGCACCAGCTTCACGTAGTTCGGCATGTCGTTGTAGTTGGCCACGAGCACGCCGCGATCAGGATCGATCGCGATGCTGCCCCAGTCGGAGCCGCCGTTGTAGCTCGGATACTCGATCGAATGCTGCTTGACCTCAGGCGGCGTGTAGATGCCCTTGTAGCTGGCCGCACGGAACTGGATACGGCAGGCCAGCTGATCGAATGGCGTAATGCCCCACATGTCGCGCGCCGTCAGATCCGGCTTGCGCAGCGTCGCGTAGGTCGAGAACGGTTGCGTCTTCGAACGACGGTCCGGCTCGACACCACCACCCGGCACCGGGCGCTCCTCGACCGGGAACAACGGCTTGCCGGTCTGACGGTTGAGCACGTAGATCTCGCCCTGCTTGGACGGCAGGATCACCGCCGGCACCTTGCCGTGATCGGTCGGGAAGTCGACCAGCGTTGGCTGCGAGCCGAGGTCGTAGTCCCAGACGTCGATATGCGTGGTCTGGAAATGCCAGACCGGCTTGCCGGTGTTGACGTCGATGGCGACCAGCGACGTGGCGTAGTCGTCCTCTTCCGGCGAGCGCCCGGTGCTCCAGTAGTCCGGCGTCGAATTGCCCATCGGGAGATAGACGTAGCCGAGCTGCTCGTCACCGGCAGCGGCGGTCCACATGTTCGGCGTGCCACGCGTCCAGGTCTGGCCGTCCGGCGGCGCGCCGGTCCAGTCCGGATGCGTCATGTCCCAGCCCCAGCGCAGCTTGCCGGTCACCGCATCAAAGCCTTCGATGACGCCGGACGGTTCGGTGCGCTTCTGGCCGTCGAGTACCTGATGGCCGGTGACAATCACGCCACGGACAATGACCGGCGGTGCATTGATCGCGACGTAGCCTGGCGGCGTCTCGCCCATGCCTTGGGTGATGTCGACCTGACCGTTGTCGCCAAAGCCCATGCATGGCTTGCCGGTCACCGCGTCAACCGCGATCAGCCGGCCATCAAGCGTGCCTTCGATGATGCGCGTCGCGCAGGCCGCAGCCATGGCCGGCGGCGGCGTGTCGCTGTCCGACGCAGCCGTTGTCGTGTCGGTGCTGCTGGCGGCCGGCTGGCGGCCCGCCTCGTTCGCGGCCGGTGCGGCGCTGCTTTCGGCGCTCGCATCCGGACCGTCGCTCGACGCGCTCGCATCGACCGACGGCGCCGTGCTGCCCTGTGGCGGCACCACGTAATAGGCGACACCGCGACACGCGGCCGTATATGGAATAGCCTGGTCGGCAACGTGCGGATCGTAGCGCCAGCGCTCCTTACCCGTGCGCGCATCAAGGCTGATGATGATGTTGTGTGGCGTGCAGGTGTAGAGGCTGTCGCCGATCTTCAGCGGCGTGTTCTCGACGCCCCAGCGTTGCTTCGGCAGGTCGCCGGTGCGATAGACCCAGGCCTGTTGCAGTTGCGCCACGTTGTCGGCGGTGATCTGCGTCAACGGCGAATAGCGCGTCGCTTTCTGACTGCCGCCATAGGCCGCCCAGTCCTGATCGGCGGCGCGATCGGCCGGCTGCACGAAACCCGAATCGGTACTCGCGACCGGCACCGTCGAACCGGCGACCGGCGCATCGGGCACCGGCCCGCCGCGCGTCACGTAGTAAGGAACAAACGCCAGGGCGAACGCGGCGACGAAGACCACGACAAAGCCAGCCGCGAGACTCCACGACTTTCGAACGGACGGGCCGTTGCGCAGCCACGGCGCAATCAGCGCGACGACGATGCCGAGGGCCAGGATCAAGCCGAGGCGTGGCACCCAGCGCCAATAATCAAGGCCCGACTCCCAGGCCGACCAGCCGACCGTGCCGAGCAGCACCAACCAGTAAACCCAGGCACCGGCGCGGTGTCGCCGCATCAGCAGCACACCAGAAATCATCATGCCAAGCCCGGCGATGACGTAGTACCAGGAACCACCCAGCGAGACGAGCCAGATGCCGCCCGCGCCGAGCGCCAGGCCCATGAGGAAGATGAGTAATCCGACGATGAAAGACATGCGCACTCCTTGCGTCACGTGACGCCGGCCCACGTCTTCCCTTGAATCTTCCCCGCAGCCGGCAGAGCTCAGTAGGGTGACAGCTGCAAGGTGGACGCTAACTGAAGCGCAGCTGACATTGCCCCCTGACAGATTCGATGGTGCTCCTCGGCGATTAACCCAGAGTTAACTCTTCTCCACCTACGGTTCTCCGCCTAATGGCCGCTGACGCTGGTGACACGCGTCGCCGGCACCGGCACGGTGTCCGGCACCGCGAATAAGCACGACGCGTCACACCGAAGAAAAAGCCCGGCATCGCCGGGCTTTTTCACATCTGCCGGAAGCGATGCGTATAGCTGCGGCTGACCGGCAGGGTCTCGTCGCGCGCCTTCAAATGAATCACCGCGGTTTCGTTGTCGCCGCGCGCGACGTGCTGGATCGCGCGCAGATTGACGACCACCGCGCGATGCACCTGCGCGAAACGCTCCGGATCGAGCTGCGCCAGCAGCTCCTTGAGCGGCGTACGCACCAAAGCTTCGGATGGACGCCCGCCGTCGCCGCGCCAAGCCACCATCGTGTACTTGGCGTCGGCACGCAGATAGTCGATCTCGTCGACCTCGATCAGACGCACATGCGCGCCGACCTGCACGCGCAACCAGCGCAGGAAGGTCGGCGCCGTGCTGCGCTGTAACTGTGCGGCCAGTTGCTGCAACAGGGCATCGGTATTCGCTGCCGGCTCGGCGCTACGCAGCCGCGCCTGCAGGCGCGCCACCGTCGCCGCCAGACGCGGCATCTCCACCGGCTTGACCAGATAATCGAGCACGCCATGCTCGAAAGCCTGCACCGCGTACTGATCGAACGCGGTGACAAAGACCAGGTGCGCGACGCTGCCGATGCGCTGCGCCGCCTCGATGCCGGACAGGCCCGGCATGTGCACGTCGAGAAAGCAGATATCCGGTCGCAGCACCGCATGCTGCTCGACGGCCTCGCGCCCGTTGCGCGCCTGCGCGACGATCTGCAGCGCCGGCCAGGCCTCGCCAAGCTGGCGCGCCAGCGCCTCGCGCAGCAGGGGTTCGTCGTCGGCGATCAAAGCGGTCGGTGCGCGATTCATGGGCCCGCCTCTCGCGCAGCGAATTCGGCTTGCGCGCAAACGCCATGAGGCGCGTGCGCCACGATCCGCAGTTGCGCGTCGTCGCCGAAACGCAGTCGCAGGCGCTCACGCAAGGTCGCCAAACCCGTGCCCAGCCCCGACGACGACGCCTGCAGGCCGATGCCGGTATCGACGACACGAATCCGGCAGCGGTCGCCATCGCGCTGAACCTCGACGTCGATGCGGCCACCCTCCTCACTTGGGTCGATGCCGTGACGCACGGCGTTCTCGACCAGGGTCAGCACCGTCATCGGCGGGCAGACCAGCGACAACGCCGACTCGTCGGCGCGCACACTGTATTGCAGGCGATCCGGAATGCGCATGTGCATCAAGGCCAGATACGCGCGGCACAGCTCCAGCTCACGCGCCAGTGTCGCCGCCGGCTCGTGCAGGCGCGGCACGGCCGCACGCAAATACGCCGTGAGGCTGCGCAACAGCGGCGAAGCCTGCGACGAGCCGCTGTCGACCAGCGCCTGCACATTGGCCAGCGTGTTGAACAAAAAGTGCGGGGCGACCTGCGCCTGTAGTAGATGCAAGCGCGCATCGACCGCCTGCCGCTCCAGCTCGCTGCGTTCGAGCGCGAAGCTCAGCGCCTGATGCCGGGCCAAGGCTTCCTTCTGCCGGATCAGTGCCGCCAGCGCCGCCCATGGCGCCAGCAGCACGCCGAGCACCGCGAGCATCATGAAACCGCTGAGACGCTCCTTGTCCGCCCAGAACGGCGGCGCACCATCGGCCGTCGACGCCACGTAAATCGCGAACGTCACGATCGGCATCGTCAGCGCCACGGCCAGCACCTGCAAGACCCAGCGCGCGCACCAGCGCGGCAGCCGCGGCGGCCACTGCTCGAACAGGCTGAAAGCCAGCATCGCGCACAGCCCGAGGCCAACGACGCGGATGAAGGCCGAGAACATCCCGGAATTCCAGCCGATGCCGATCAGTACGCCCAGCGCACCCGAGAACAGCAGCACGAAGCGCAGCCGCCGCCAATCGAAGGCCAGCGCCAGACCGCGCGGTTTCGTCGTCGATGCGGAAGTGGGCATGCGTCTAGGTTATGTCGGAACGGACGCTCGCGCGCCGCCAGCGATCCCCGGGCGCCGCAACGTAGTGCGCCACGACGTAACGCCAGGGGACAGCGATCGGCACCAGCACGATGCCCATCAGACACGCGAACAAGGTCTCCGCCGCGTAGGCATCGAGGCCTTGATGCCACCACATCGGCAGTGCCGACGCGCCAACCCAGATCAACTTCCACAGCAACTCGAACAACAGTACCGGCAGCAGTTGCAGCGGGTAGCGCAGGCCGAGCACGCAGAGCAGCGCCAATGCCCCGAGCAGCGCCCGAATCACCGAACCCGGCCCGGCGGCGAGGTCGGCCAGCTGGACGATGGGCGGCCAGACGGTGCTGGCCAGACCCAGGGCGATGAACGCGTAAACCGCGCGCAGCAGGTACAGCCGCAGCAGGGAAACGTCTTGCATCGCAAGCTCCTCGGAATCCAGGTGACAACGGCGGGCACGCCGACGATCACAGCCGCGGCCACCACAACATCATCGTCGCCGTCGCGATACCGGCGGCGGTCAGCAGCGTCAGCCCCAGCAGCATCGTCGCCGCCGCCCACTGTACGGTGGCGCCGCGCCGCTGCGCGCGCAGGAACAGTTCCAGCACCATCAGCGGCACGACGAACTGGGCGATGTTGAGGACCGTCAGGAACGGGCCGGAGAAGGTCTGCGGATCGAAGCCGACCGGTCCGCGATTGATGGCCAGCCACAGCGTCAGCCCGAGCCGGAAGAACCAGACGCCGCCGACCGCGAGAAACAGACGCAGTGCCCAACGGCGATGCGCGGCGAGATCGCGACGGCGCGCGCTGCGCCACGCCCAAGCGGCGAAGGCCACGATCAGCAGCGCGTTGACGCTGATCGCCAGATTCTGCGACAGATCGCCGACCGCCCCGCGCAACCAGACCAGCGCCAGCCCGCCCAGCGCCATCACCGTCGCGGCGAGCAGATACAGATAGCCGACGCGCCGATGCCAATGCGGCCAGCGCCGGCGGACCGCCGGCACGAGCTGCGCGGCGCCCGCCGCGATGATCACGACCACGAACAGCAGATGTAGCGCCAATACTCCATTGAGCAGCGGCTCGCCGGCCCGGTAGCCATAGGCGAGCACCTGATTCCAGTCCTGCGGGCGTCCATGCAGCGCCGCGGCGCCATAAAAGATCGTGACGTAGACGGCCATGAACATCTGCCCGCACACCGCCACGAACAGCCACAACGCGCCGCTGGCACGCAGCGCCGTCGACGCGCGTCGCGCGGTCGGCGCACGAGCTGAAATGACGGGCGCACACGCAGACGCAGCGACGGAAGCGGATATCGACGACATGGTGTCCCCCCTGATTGGCACGGTCGATCTGCAGCTTGTGCGGCGTGGATCTGCACCGCGAGCGGGCTTGCGACGAATGACGGCCGTGCGGGTCCGAACGACGCCAGCGACGGATCGGCGACGGCCCGGCCATCGGCTGTCACGGCGATGTGCGCACCAGCGGTGTAGCGTGCCGGCATGAACACCGAAGTCACGAACCCGATGCCGGGCAACAATTGGCGCGTGCGCGATGGCGAAATCGTCACGCAGCGTCTGTTCGACGTCGCCTATTCGATCGACCTGGCGCGACTCGAAACCCTGTGGGCACAGCGGCCCGGCGGCGCCAGCCGGCGCGGCGGCTTCCGCAAAACGCCGCCGAAAGCCGTTGCCTTCGACGTGCCGCCGCTGGTGCTGCCGCTGGAACCCGTCACCGTCGATCTCGGCCACCACGCGCACACCGCGCAGGTCGAAGTGCGCGTCTACGACTTCGGCGCGGTGTCCATTGCCCTGCGCATCGCCGTCACGCATTGCGAGTGGCGCGCCTACACCGCACTGCTCAACGAGGTCGACCGCCACATCGGGCCGGCGGTCGAGCATCCGCTCTGGGAGCACTTGCTGGCGCGGCTGTTCGACGTGGCCGGCGCCGCGTTCGAACGCCCGAACCGCTCCGGTCTGCAGGAGGACTATCTGTACGGCATCGTGCGCGCCTTCGAGCAGCCGGTGCCGCCTGCGTCGCTGATCGACGACCGTGGTCTGGTCGAACTGCTGTCCGGCGAGACCGTGCCGCTCGGCGAAGGCACGCGCCGCGACCTGCTGCGCCAACGCTTCTCGTACTACGAGGACGATCTCGTGGTGCTGACCTGGGATCGCGCCTTCATCTACGATCCGCGCGGCGATTCCGACGTCGCCGATGTGCTCGAAATCGCCAATGCGCAGCTACTGGAAATGCGCTACTACGACGAACTGCTCGACGACGAACTGCCGCACATGTACGACCTCGTCGAAGCCGCGCAGCGCGCGCTGCTGCCCGGTGCGCCGCGGCGCTATGCGGAGCTGGCGCGCCGCCTGTACGGCCTGGTCGCTGAAGTCACCGAACTCAAGGAACGCGTCGACAACGCGCTGCAGGTCACCGAGGATGTCTATCTCGCACGCCTCTACAGCGCCGCACTCGACCTGTTCCGCGTCGCCGGCTTCAGTCAGGCCGTCGACCGCAAGCTCGCGATCATCCGCGACACCTACATCGCGCTCTACGACGAAGCCTCAGGCCGCCGCGCCGAGCTGCTCGAACTGACGATCGTGCTGCTGATCCTGTTCGAGATCGTGATGGCGTTCGTGCACTGAGCGCACTCCTAACCATGGGAGCGGATATCCGCCCCACGATTCGTTGCCGGCGCAACGCGCAAGCACCACGAAAAATCCGGATTGCCGATATCGACGAAGTTACCGCGATCTTCTACAGGCTCGAGTTCGCAGCCACCAAACTCGTTCAGTCCCGCGTCTCTCCACCGGGCAGCACCGGCAGATTCAATTCCTTCAGAAACGCATTGTGCTTCCGCGTCGCTGCGCGGATTGCTTCCTCGATTTTCATCAAGTTGGCATGCGTCGCTTTCAGGTCGATCTCCGCCTCCGCCTGCGCCGTACTGATGTAGCGGGAGATGTTGAGGTTGTAGCCTTCCTCGGCGATGCGTTCCATCGAGACGCGCTTGGCGTAGCGATCTTCTTCACGCCGATACTGATAGGTCGAAACGATTTTCTCGATGTGCCCGTCGTTGAGGAAGTTCTGTCGCTTGCCCTTCTCGAAGTGCTCGGCGGCGTTGATGAACAGCACGTCTTCCGGCTTCTTGCACTTCTTCAGCACCAGAATGCACACGGGAATGCCCGTCGAGTAGAACAGGTTCGGCGGCAGGCCGATCACCGTGTCGATGGTGCCATCCTTGAGCAGCTTGGTACGGATGCGTTCCTCGGCGCCGCCACGGAACAACACGCCATGCGGCAGGATGATCGCCATCACACCCTGGTCTTTCAGGTAGTGCAGGCCATGCAGCAGGAAAGCAAAATCCGCAGCTGACTTGGGCGCGACGCCGTAGTTCTTGAAGCGCACGTCGTCGCCCATGTCCTCCTTCGGCTCCCAGCGGTAGCTGAACGGTGGGTTGGCAACCACGGCATCGAACTTCGGCATCTTGGCGGGATTGGTTTCTCGCAGGAAATCCCAATCATTGAGCAACGTGTCGCCGTGGTAGATCTCGAACTCCGTGTCCTTCACCCCGTGCAGCAGCATGTTCATGCGCGCGAGGTTGTAGGTGGTGATGTTCTTTTCCTGTCCGACGATCCGGCCGATGCCGTGCGGCCCCATGCGTTTGCGCACATTGAGCAACAGTGAGCCGGACCCGCAGGCAAAGTCGAACACGCTGCCCAGATGCTTCACGGGGCCGGTATCCGGCGCCTGGCTGTCCAGCGTGACAATCGCCGAGAGAATGTCGGAGATGCGCTGCGGCGTGTAGAACTCACCAGCCTTCTTGCCCGAACCGGCCGCGAACTGGCCGATCAGGTATTCGTAAGCGTCGCCGAGCGCATCGACGTCAGTGCGAAACTCGTTCAGGCCCTTGGCGATCTCCTTGATGATCTCGCACAGCTTCCTGTTCTTGTCGGCGTGCGTTCTGCCGAGCTTCTCCGAACCCAGATTGATTTCCGAGAACAGGCCGCCGAACGTGCTCTGGAACGATTCGTTCTCGATGTATTTGAAACCTTCCCGCAGCGTTTCCAGCAGATCGTCGCTCTGGTTCTTCGCGAGGTTGGCGATGCTGGCCCAGAGATGCTCCGGCTTGATCACGTAATGCACCTTGCGGCGCATCTGCTTCTCGAATTCGACGACGTCGCCCGGGTTGTTCGCATACCACAGCGCTAGCGGTACACGGCCGTCGTCGGCAGACAACTGGGGAAAATCCGGCCCCAGTTCCTTCTTCGCCGCCGCCTCATAGTTGTCGGACAGATAGCGCAGAAACAGGAAGGCCAGCATGTAATCGCGGAAGTCGTCCGCATTCATCGCACCGCGCAATCGGTCGGCAATGTTCCAGAGGGTCTTGCCCAGCAGCTGTTTGTCTTTGTCGTTCATGAACAGGGCGATCAGGATTTCTTGGGGCGCCGCTTGATTTTGGCTTCGAGGCGCTTCAGCTCGGCTTCGTCGGCTTGGTCGGCAGCCAATGCCTCCTGCTGTCTGCGACGCTGGTCGAACTCGACATAGCGAGCGAACGTGGACGTCTCCATCCGCTCATGGCTGATAGAGCCCTTGCCATCCAGCAGCGGAAAGCCGTTGGTGGTGATGATCTGGTCGATGTTCTCTTTCCAGAAGCTCATGCGGGTTTCCTTACGGTTCTTCGCGCGCAGTTCCGCCGTTTCCAGAAAGATCACCACGAGCCGATTCAACGTGTCGATCTCGTCCTCATTCAGATAATTCTTGGCAATGAGGATGTCGGTCTTGCGGACCTTGTCGCCCTTCCAGGCCAGCAGGCCGAAATTCGGATCGCCGGGGTCGGCTCGTGCCGTGACCAGTTCGGCGGCGGTCTGTTGCGTCACCGCGAACAGCAACAGGTTCTGCACCGTAGCGAAGAACTGCTGAGTCGCGCGATCAGTCTTGTCATAGTCCGTGCTGAGTGCAAAGAGATCGCGCACCTTCTGGTAGAACCGCTTCTCCGAGGCGCGAATGTCGCGAATGCGCGCCAGCATCTCGTCGAAGTAGTCCGGGCGGCCGTCCGGGTTCTTCAGCCGCTCGTCATCCATCACGAAGCCCTTGAGCAGGTACTCCTTGAGCACGGTGGAGGCCCAGCGACGGAACTGCACACCGCGCGGCGAGCGCACGCGGTAGCCCACTGCGAGGATGGCGTCGAGGTTGTAGAGCGTCAGCGGCCGCCGGACCTCGCGCTCCCCCTCGGATTGAACTACCGAGGATTCCTCGGTAGTTGCCTCGCGGCGTAACTCCTCGTCTTCAAAGATATTTCTGAGATGCAGACCAACGTTGTCCGTACTCGTGTCGAAGAGTTGTGCCATCTCGCGCTGGCTCAGCCAGACCGTCTGATCCTTGGCACGGAGTTGGATTTGGCTCTTGCCGTCTTCGGTGGTGTAGAGAATCAACACTCGTCTGCTCCCCTGTGAGCGCCGACGTCCTCGTCGGCTCTGAAATCCATGCCGGCGGGGACGCCGGCGTTCCCAGCACTTGACCACGGCCATTCTTCCGGACTGCGGCAAAGACCGGCCCTGACCGGGTTCTGATGAATGTAGTCAACCACCGAGCCGTAGTGTTTCTCGTCGCGGATGTAGCGATCCCAGTACTCCCGCATCCACACCGGCCCGCCTTCCGGAATGTCGAGCCCTAATGCCGCGCGATTGCGCGATATCCAACGGGCGGTGAACGACTTCCAGCCCTGCACGATCGACGCGAGATCGATCAACGGTTCCAGCAAAACGTGCACATGGTTCGGCATCACGCACCAGGCGTGCAAGTGATAGCGCTCGCAGTGAAAATGAAGGAATGAACGCTGCACGAAGCCGGCGACTTCCGGGTGGCGGAGCGCGCAGCCTCCCATGCCGGCGTCCAGCCAGGATTCGATCTTTTCGCGTTTCGCCATCTCACGGCGCGTCTCGGGAAGATGCCGAAGCTCCTCACGCAACTGCTCAAGTTTCTCTCGCGGCAAGCTGTCCGCGAGCCGATAGGTGATCGACTGCAATACCTGAGGCGAATCGAGGTGTGGCAGATAGCCTCTCGAATACCACCTGGGCGTGCCATCGCTGGGAGCATCGACGTCCCTGGGAGCGCCGACGTCCTCGTCGGCTTTAGAAGACATGCCGGCGGGGACGCCGGCGTTCCCAGCGCTGCTCACGTCCTGGCCTCAACCTGGGATGGCGACGGAAAGAGCTGCTGCATGAGCCCTTTCTTGTGGGTCTTGAGGGTTTCGAGCTGGTCGCTTTGGGCGGCGATCAGGTCATCGAGAGAGGAGAGGCAGGAGGCGATGCGTTGTTGTTCCTCGAATTGAGGAACGCACAGCCTCATGCGCGCAAAATCATCGAAGTAAAGGCGAAGGCGATCTTTCGTGAGGCCGCGGGACGTCGCTGTCAGCAAAAGAAGAACATGCGGCAGCTTGAATAGATAGGCAAAGAAGTCAGAACATGCTCCGGCCTTCGGCGCGAGAACAACATAGGCAGGGCTGACCATGCAGTCCTCTGCTGCGACGCCTTGCGCGCCCTGCCACATCCGCATCATGTTGTAGGCGATGTCGCCCTTGCAGACTTTCTTGTTTCCGGCTGGGTCTTCGATGTCGTAAAAATCACGATCAAACGATGCGCGCGGGATCATTCCGTCGTTGATGGTTACCGAGTAGATCGGCAGTCCAGTTTCCCCGGCTTCCTTGCGGTTTGCGAACAAATCACAACCGACCTTCACCGCCCAAGCAGGAGCACTTCGGAACTCGGAAAAGCGGAGGCGGGGGAGGGTTTCGCCTTCGCGGGGGAAGAGCTGCTGCATGAGCCCTTTTTTGTGGGCATTGAGCGCGTCGAGTTTTTGGCTTTCGGCGCCGATCAGCTCGTCCAGCGTGCTCAGGCACTCGGCGATTTTTTGTTGTTCGGCGCGCGTCGGAACTCCAACATCAAACTGTGTGAGAGCATCGGTATCAATTTTCCCAGCGCCAATTCCAGTTTTGTCTACTGGAATGCGCGACTCCGCAGCCAACAGTTGATGAAGCAAAAACTCGCCGCTCACGTTCTGGCCCACCGACAAAGACTTCACGTCTTGATTGAAGGCAACGTCAACTTCTGCAACGCAGATTGGTACGCGATTAAAGAGCATGCTGCCTCGGACCAACATCAGCAGCGAACCCTTCGGTGCGATGCGAGTACCGTTTCCGATTGCTGCCTCGGACACGTTTAGTTCTGAACTACGAACTCGTGTTTCATGCATTGCTGATGCGCTGATCCAAGGAATCGAACCGCTCCAGAAACTGGGGTTGTCTTTTGGCGGCGTTCCCCCGGATGAGAACTCGGTTATCTCTCCCAGCTTCTTTCCTACCCACGCTCGCCCGTCCCGAAACTCCGGAAACCGCAGCTTCGGCACCAGCGCTGGGAACGCCGACGTCCCCGTCGGCTGCTCGCTTGATGCCGGCGAGGACGCCGGCGCTCCCAGGGACATCGTTGCTCCCAGCGACGCTCCCAGGGGCTTCATGATTCGTAGGCACTCAAGCCCGAAATCTCCCGCCCCGCCGCCCGCTTCTTCAGCACCGGCACCAGCGCATCCATCAGCGCCAGTTCCTTCACGCGCCGCTCGCGCCAGCCGAGACCCAGCGGCGCCATCAGCTCGGTGAGCTGTTCGCCGTCGAAGACCATGCGCTGCAGGATGGCATCGGTGAACGCCTGCAACCGCTCGGGTGCGAGGCCGTGCTGTTCCGCAATGTCGGCCAGCTCAGCACTGAGGCGCTGCGTCTTGAAGCGCTGGTAGCCGTCGCGGATTTCCTTCTCGGAGAGGCCCGTGCCTCTGCTGAGGCAGCGCACGTAGTCAGCCATCAGTTCGCGCTCGTCCATCATGTTGGCGTTGGCAGCAATCAGGCCGATGATCTGGTCGGTGTTCATCGTCTGCTTGCCCGGCATCTTCGAGGAGAAGTTTGCCAGCAGCTTCATGATGTAGTCGTAGTCGATGACGGCGGAGGCGAACAGCACGAACTCGAAGTCGAGTTGGTCGATGATGGCCGAGTTGCCGGCGGGGGCGCCGCTCTTGCCCTGGCGCTCCTTGAGGTCTTGCGCGGTGGCGAGGTAGGCGCCGCGGTAGGCGTTGAGGTCGTCGCGCGGCAGGAGCTTGTCGACTTCCGTCTTCAGCTCGGGCTTGAGGTCGGTGTACTGGTCGAGCTGGGTCTTGAGACGCTGCACCTCGCGGAAGCGCTCGATGAACATCGCGCGGGCGTCGTCGCCCTTGAGGGCGGGCACGCTCTCCGGCTTGGGCGGCAGGTCCTGCGATTCCATGAACGTGCCGAGTTTGGCGAGCGCTTCCTTCAGCTTGTCCACCACGGTGGGCGCGGGGTCGACCAGCCAGATTTCCCGTGCCTTGTTGTCGCTCTTCACTCCAGAGAACAGGGTGATGGCGTCGTCGACTGATTTTTGTTGCGCGCGGAAGTCCAGAATCTGGCCGTGCGGCTTGGTGGCGTTGAGCACGCGATTGGTACGCGAAAACGCCTGGATGAGGCCGTGGTGCTTGAGGTTCTTGTCCACGTACAGGGTGTTGAGGTACTTGGAGTCGAAGCCGGTGAGCAGCATGTCCACGACGATGGTGATGTCGATCTTCTCTTCGCCCTTGCGTGGCAGATCGGCATTGGGGAACTGCTGGTCCTTGATGCGCTTCTGCACGTCCTGGTAATAGAGATCGAACTCGCCGAGTTTATGGTTACTGCCATAGCGAGCGTTGTAGTCGGCGATGATGTTCTTGAGCGCGCCCTTCTTTATGTCCGGCTCGACTTCATTGTCCGCCTTCTCCTGCGGCAGGTCTTCCTGAATCTGCCTGACATCCGCATTGCCTTCTGCCGGCGGGGAGAACACGCAGGCGATCTTCAGCGGCACGAAGGCGGGGTCTGCGGCCTTGTGCTCGGCCTGGACCGTGTCGAACAGGCTGTAGTACTCGATGGCGTCGTTGATCGACGCGGTGGCGAAGAGGGCATTGAAGCGACGCTGGCTGGTGGCGGCGTCGTGCTTGTCCAGAATGGCGTCGACGATGGCGCGCTTGGCAATGCTTGCCGGGAGCGCCGACGTCCCCGTCGGCTTCGGTGTCGAAGATGCCGGCGAGGACGCCGGCGTTCCCAGAAAATAGTCCACGTGGAAGCGCAGGACGTTCTTGTCCTCGATGGCGTGGGTGATGGTGTAGGCGTGCAGCTCGCGCTGGAACAGATCTTCGGTGGTGCGTAGTGAAGCCTGGTCGCCCGTGATCTGCTGGCGTGAGGCGTTGGCGTCGAAGATCGGCGTGCCGGTGAAGCCGAACAGTTGGGCCTTGGGGAAGAAATCCCTGATGGCCTGATGGTTCTCGCCGAATTGCGAGCGGTGGCATTCGTCGAAAATGAAGACGATGCGCTTATCGGCGAGCGGCGCGAGCAGTTCCTTGTAGGTCCGCTTGTTCTGGCTGGCGCGCTGCTGGTTGCGCTTGCTGTCTTCGTCCAGCGCCAGGCCGAGCTTCTGGATGGTGGTGACGATAACCTTGTCGGCCTTCTCATCGGACAGCAGGCGGCGGACCAGCGTTGCGGTGTTGGTGTTCTCCTCGACGCAGCCTTCCTGAAACTTGTTGAATTCCTCACGCGTCTGCCGGTCCAAGTCCTTGCGGTCCACGACGAACAGACATTTGTCGATCTGTTCGTTCTCCTTGAGCAGGGTGGAAGCCTTGAAGGACGTGAGCGTTTTGCCGCTGCCGGTGGTGTGCCAGATGTAGCCATTGCCGTTGTTCTGTTCGATGCAGTCGACGATGGCCTGCACGGCATAGATCTGGTACGGCCGCATCATCAGCAGCTTTTGCTCGCTCTGGATCAGCACCATGTAGCGGCTGATCATGCGGCCCAGCTCGCACTTCTGCAGGAAGCAGTCGGCGAAGTCGTCGAGGTGGCTGACGGGCTTGTTGTCGCGGTCTGCCCAGCGGTAGACGGGCAAAAAGCGCTCGTCTGCATTGAAGCTGAAATGCCGGGCGTTGTTGTTGGCGAAGTAGATGGTGTCCGTGCGGTTGCTGACGACGAACAGCTGCACGAAGCACAGCAGCGTACGGGTGTAGCCGTTGCCCGGATCGTTCTTGTACTCGACGATCTGCTCCATGGCCCGGCGCGGGTTGACGCTCAGGGTCTTGAGTTCGATCTGCACCACCGGCATGCCATTGATCAGCAGCAGCACGTCGTAGCGGTGGTGGCTGTAGTCGGTGTTGATGCGCAGCTGATGGACGACCTCGAAGTCGTTCTTGCACCAGTCCTTGATGTTGACGAGGGTGTAGCTCAGCGGGGTGCCGTCGTCGCGGGAGAAGTCGTTCTTCTCGCGCAGGACGCGGGCGGCGGTGAAGACGTCCGGGATCGTCAACTCTTCGAGCAGGCGCTGGAATTCCGAATCGGTGAGGCGGACGCGGTTGAGGGCTTCGAATTTCTGACGGAAATTGGCCTCCAGGCCAGCGCGGTCACGGATGTCGGAGCGGTCCGTGTATTTCAGGTCTCGGAGCTTCTCGACCAGGGCCGCCTCGATGTCCTGCTCCTTGACGAAAAGAGGCCGAGGAGCCTGTGCTTGCTGATAGGTGGTCTCGGTGGACATCGGAGGAGTAGAAACTCGTGCGTTCGCTCGGGATGTGGCGAGTATAAACGCGCTCTATCGCGCTGGACCTTATGCGGTCCGCCCCTGTCCGTTAAAAAGCGCGCGTGCTCGGGCGTTCGATCCGCTCCACCCGGCCCCGAGCCTGGCGCTGGCGTCAGCGCGGCGAGCCAGCCCGCCCAGTCGCCGGGCGTACGGACGTAACTCAGGAGGTCGTAATACTCCGGGAGATCGGCCTCTTCCAGCAGTCCGGTCAGCTCTCCATTGAAGACGAACGGCGGCTGCGCAGGGACACAAAGGACCGATATGACGCGTCGGCCACTTAGCGGGTGACATAGCGACCCTGTCGGCCTGCCTCCACTGTGGCCCTCCCTCTCTTTACATGAGCGACGATATTGCCGCCTTGTAAAGAGTTTGACGGCGAAGTCTTCACAAGAGCCTGCCGTTGCCCGCCTTGTAAAGCCTTGCCGGCTACATCCGGAACACCCCGTAACGCGGATCGCCGATCGGCGTGTTGAGCGCGGCGGACAGCGAGATGCCGAGCGCGTTGCGGGTGTCGACCGGATCGAGGATGCCGTCGTCCCAGATTTCCGATGTGCTCCAGTAGGCGCTCTGCTTGCGCTTGAACTCGCCGAGCACCGGATCGCGGATGGCGTCGATGTCGGCCTGGCTCAGCTCCTTGCCCTGCTTGCGCAGCTGGCGGATCTTGACGTCGGCGAGCGTGTTCGCGGCCTGCTCGGCGCCCATCACGCTGATCTGCGACTGTGGCCAACTGAACAGAAAGCGCGAGTCGAACGCGCGGCCGCTCATGCCGTAGTTGCCGGCGCCGAACGAGCCGTGGCACATGACCGTGAACTTCGGCACCTCGCAGTTGGACACGGCCATGATCATCTTGGCGCCGTCCTTGGTGATGCCGCGCCGCTCGTACTCGCGGCCGACCATGAAGCCGGTGATGTTCTGCAAAAAAACGATCGGCGTGCGGCCCTGATTGCACAGCTCGATGAAGTGCGCGCCCTTGAGCGCGCTGTCGTTGAACAGCACGCCGTTGTTGGCGAGGATGCCGACCTTGTAGCCCCACAGATGCGCATAGCCGCAGATCAGCGTCTTGCCGTAGTTCGGCTGGTATTCGTGGAAGCGCGAGCCGTCGACCAGCCGGGCGATGACCTCGTGCATGTCGAACTGCGCCTTGATGTCGCGCGGCAGCACGCCGTACAGCTCGGACGGATCGTAGTGCGGCGCTTCCGGCGGCTGCCATTCGATGTGGCTTTTCTGCGGACGCTTGAACTGCGCGACGATGTCGCGCGCGATGGCGATCGCCTCTTCCTCGCTGCCGGCCGGATAGTCGGCGGTGCCGGACACCGAAGTGTGCATGTCGCAGCCGCCGAGTTCGTCGACCGAGACGTCCTCGCCGGTCGCCGCCTTGACCAGCGGCGGGCCGGCGAGAAAGATCGCGCCGGTGCCGCGGACAATGACGTTGTAGTCGGAAAGACCCGGCACGTAGGCGCCGCCGGCCGTGCAGTGGCCGAGCACCACCGAGACCTGCTGCACGCCCATCTTCGACAGCATGCATTGATTGCGGAAGATGCGGCCGGCGAAATACTTGTCGGCGAACAGCTCGGCCTGCTCGGGCAGGAAGCCGCCGGCCGAATCGCAGAGATGCACGACCGGCAGGCGGTTCTCGATGGCGATGTCGAGCGCGCGCACGGTCTTCTTCACCGTCAGCGGATACCAGGCGCCGCCCTTGACCGACGCATCGCCGGCATTGATGACGACCTCGCGGCCGGAAACGATGCCGATGCCGGTCACACAGGCCGCGCCCGGCACCTCGCCGTCATAGCGCTCGTTGGCGGCCAGCGACGAGAACTCCAGAAACGGCGTACCCGGATCGAGCAGCAGCTTCAGGCGCTCGCGCACGAGGAGTTTGTTCTGCTGGCGCAGGCGGTCGATGTCGCGCTGCGGCCGCGTGTGGCGGACCTTGTCCTGCTTGTCGCGGAATTCGGCGGCGAGCCGGCGGTTGTGCTCGGCATTGGCCTGGAAGTCGGCCGACGCGGTGTTGAGCTTCGATTCGATTCTTTTCATTTCTGTACGTCCTGTACCCGCCGGCGCCGTCCCTGGCGCCGACTTTCAAATGGATGACGGTCGCGATTCATGGTTCGACTGCGGTCGCGGAAGGCGGGCTGCGTCCGCCCTACGCCTGCGGCTCCAGACTCAGCAACAGCGCATCGCGGTCGAAGGTCTGGCCTTTTTCGTAGCTGACGTCGGCGATGACGCCATCGCGTGGCGCGGCGATGGTCGTTTCCATCTTCATGCTCTCCATCACCAGCAGCGTCTGCCCCTTGGTGACGGCGTCGCCGGCCTTGGCCATCACCGCGACGATACTGCCCGGCATCGGCGCAGTGATGCGGTCTTCGGCACTGCCGCCGGCCTGCGCCGCGAGTCGGTCGAGCGGATGCTGGTAGCGCAACTGATAAGCCTCGCCGTCGACGTGGACATAGACGTCGTCGCCGTGCGTGGCGACGACGACCTCGACACGGCGGCCGGCCACCGTCAGAAACGTGCGGCCGTCGGCGGCGGTCGACAGGACGACATCGACGGCGTGGTCGCCGCGATGCAGGCGGTAGGCCGAGTCGCTGCGTGACAGCGCAACGTTGTACTCGGCGTCACCGAGCTTGAAGGCGTGTTGCATGATCAGACTCCCAGGAGCGAGTGCATCGTCAACGACCGTTCCCTCGATACACGACTATGCCGCACTCGGGACAGGCCCCTCGATACACGGCTACGCGGCATTCGGGACGAGCCCCTCGATACACCGCGCTGCGCGCGGCACTCGGGGCGAACGGCAGGGAAGCGCATCGCTCGCATGTTTCAGTTCAGCCAGCCGCCGATCGCGGCATGCAGGTCCGGTACGGCGTCGGCGATGTCGCGCATCGGCCGCGTCGACAAGGCGGCGGCCCCGAGCAGCGCGTCGAGCGTCGACTCCGGCAACTCGGGCTCGGCGGCGATCTGAGGATTGGCATCGAGAAAGCCGGTATGCACATCGCCGGCGACGAACGCCGGATGCGCGAGCAGGCGGCGCAGGAACGCGGTATTGGTCTTGCAGCCGAGCAGCACGGTGTCGCGCAGCGCGCGCTCGGCCTTGGCGATCGCCGCATCGCGATCGGCGCCGTGCACGATCAGCTTGGCGATCATCGGGTCGAACGCCGAGGTCACCTCGCCGCCCTGCAGGATGCCGCTGTCCCAGCGCACGCCGTCGCCCTGCGGCGGCTGCAGCACCAGCACCGGGCCGGTGGTCGGCGTATAGCCGCGCGCCGCATCCTCGGCGTAGATGCGCAGCTCGATCGCATGGCCGCTGGACGTCACCGCGTCCTGCGTATAACCGAGCGCTTCACCGGCAGCGACGCGCAGTTGCTCGTGGACCAGGTCGATGCCGGTGATTTCCTCGGTGACCGGATGCTCGACCTGCAGACGCGTATTCATCTCCAGGAAGAAAAATTCTCCCCCCTGGCCGAAGATGAACTCGACGGTGCCGGCGTTGCGATAGCCCAGCGAGCGGGCGATGCCGGCCGCGGTCTCGCAGATCTTCTCGCGCAGCGCCGCGTCCAGCGCCGGCGACGGCGTTTCCTCGACGATCTTCTGGAAGCGACGCTGCACCGAGCATTCGCGCTCGAAGACGTGCACGACATTGCCCTGCCCGTCGCCGAGCACCTGCACTTCGATGTGTCGCGGATTCTCGATGTAGCGCTCGCAATACAAACGACCATCGCCGAAATAGCGCTGACCTTCCGAACGACCGCGTTCGATTTCCGCTTCGAGCAGCGCCAGATCGCGAACGATGCGCATGCCCTTGCCGCCGCCGCCGGCGCTGGGCTTGATCAACAGCGGCGCGCCGACCGCGCGCGAACGTTCGACGAAGGTGGCCGGATCGTCGTCCTCGATCGCGCTCGGCGCGACCGGAAAGCCGGCCTGCTCGACGAAGTTGCGCGCCCGTACCTTGTCGCCCATCAGGTCGATCTGCTGCGGCGTCGGGCCGATGAAGCGGATGCCGGCGGCCTCGACCGCCTCGCAGAAGCCCTTGTTCTCGGACAGAAAGCCATAGCCGGGATGAATGGCACCGGCCCCACAGCTTTTTGCTGCGGCGATGATCTGCGCGCCGTCGAGATAGCTCGCGACCGGCGTCGAACCGGTGATCTCGATCGCCCAGTCGGCCATCTGCACGGCGGCCGTGCCGCGGTCGGCGGCGTGGTAAACGACGGCGCCCTTGAGGCCAAGCTTCTGTACGGTGCGCAGCACGCGCACGGCAATCTCGCCGCGGTTGGCAACGAGAACGGTGTCGAACGGCCAGCGGCCAGCATCGGCCGCGGTTCGGATGATCGGTGCGCTCATGCGCTGTTTCTCCTGCGGGAAGCCTGTTGCAGATGGGCGTCGAGACGCGCCGCCAGCTCGCTGAGGCGGCGCACATCGAGACGTTCTTCGTGCCCGGCGATGCCGTCGCAGACGATCTGCGTGATCTGCGTCGCGACGCTGTCGATGTCGAGCGTGACGCGGCGCGCGCCGCGGATGCCGGCGCGACGGATGTAATGCCAGCTGTGATGTTCGATCGCGCCGTAGACCAGATCGCGCAGCAGCGGCGCGGACACATCGCGACGAAATTCGCCGCTGGCTTGTCCGGCTTCGATGACGTCGACGAGGAATTGCGTGTAGCGGCGGTTCATCGCATGCAACGGACTGCCGCGGTAATCGCCGGCGCCGTTGATCTCGCGGAACATCAGCCGGCACAGCAGGGGCTCGTCGCGGATCGAGCGCAGGTGGCGCCAGATCAACAACTGAAGGCGCGCCCGCGCACCGTCGATCGCCGCCAGCTCACGCGCGTAGTCGCCGAACATCTGCTCGTACCACGCGGCCAGCACCTTCAGCAGCAGCTCGCGCTTGCTCGCGAAATACTTGTAGACCGTGCCTTCGACAACGCCGAGCTGCGCCGCGATTTCGGCGACGGCGGTCTGCTCGTACCCCTGCTCGCTGAAGCGCTGGCGCGCGACGGCGAGGATCGCCACGACGCGCTCGTCGCGCGTCATGCGCGTTGCCGGCACGCGGGCGACGGCACGACTCACGGCGCCGCAACCTCCAGTGCCGTCGGCACCTGCAGCGGGAAGTCCATCAAGACCTGCGCCAGCATCTTGCCCTGCGGGTCGTAGCGCAGGCTGGCGGTGCCGCCGCCGCCGAGTGCGCGCTGCATCAGGAAGTTGAAACCGTGCAGGCCGGGCATCTCGTAGCGCTCGACCTCGCCTTCGACGAAGTGCGCGAAGTAGCGCTTCACCGCATCGGCCGTCAGCTGCGCGCGCAGGATCTCGACGTATTCGGGCTTGCGCGCGAGCACGCCGATGTTCGCCGCATCGCCCTTGTCACCGGAGCGGCCGTAGGCCAGCGCGATTAGCGGTACGTCGCGCGTCGGCCCCGCCAGCGCTTGCGCGACCACCGAGGCCGTCGTGTCTGGTGGCGACAGCGGAGCGCCCATCGCCGCGGCCGGCAACGCGTACTCACGACCCTCGACTTCGATGCGCACCGCCGATTTGGGCACCAGACACGAGAACAGCCGCACCATCGGCGTCGGTGTCGGCCGGCCGCCGGCAAAGCCGGTAATGCCCTGCGCCATCGCCGTCGCCGGCGGAATGAATTCGCGGCCGAAGATCTCGAGCGCCGCCTTGTCGGCATGCTGTACGGCGATCTTCAGCACCACCTCGCGGGTATCGCGACGGCGCGCATGAGCGCCCCAGTTGGCTTCGCTGCCGAGCACCTCGACATCGCTGCGTGTGTAGTCGGCCAGGCCACGCTCGGCAAACAGACGCCGCGTACGCTTGAGGATCGCAGCGGCCACGGCCTCCGCCTTGGCCACCGCATCGACGCCGCCGATCATCATCGTCGCCGTCGTGCGGAAGCCGTCCTGATAGGTCGCGGAGACCTTGTAGTGATCGCTCGGTGCAGCGCCCTTGGCGCCGCGCACCTCGACGAGATCGTCAGCGACCGGCGTCAACGTCACGTCGCGCCAGTCGCAGCTGACGTCCGGCAGCAGATACGCGCCCGGATCGCCGATCTCGTAGACGATCTGTTCGGCCACCGATGCCGGCGACACGCGCCCGCCTGTACCGGCCGGTTTGGTGATGGCGACGCCGCCGTCGGCGCGGCAGATCGCAATCGGAAAACCCATACGGTCCCAGTCGTCGGCCATCGTCTGCCAGTCGGTGACGATGCCGCCGGTGGCCTGCGCACCGCATTCGATGATGTGGCCGGCGAGACTGCCGGCCGAGAGCCGGTCGTAATCGTCGGCCCGCCAGCCGAATTCGTGGATCAGCGGACCGAGCACCAGCGCCGAATCGACGCAGCGGCCGGTGAGCACGATGTCGGCACCACCCGCAAGCGCTTCGGCGATCGGAAACGCACCGAGGTAGGCGTTCATGCTCCACAGCCTGGCCGGCATCGCCGCACCGCTGAACATCTCCGGCACGTCAGCGAATTCGGCAGCGCGCGGCAGCAGGTCGTCGCCGGTGACGATGGCAATCTTCAGCTCGATGCCCAGCGCTTTGAGCTTGTCCGCGATCGCCGCCTTGCAGGCAGCCGGGTTGACGCCACCGGCATTGGTGACGACCTTGATGCCCTGCGCCTTCAGCTGAGGAGCGAGCGCCGCGACCACCGACGGGAAGTCCGTCGCATAGCCGGCGTTCGGGTCCTTGGCGCGCGCCTTGGCGAGCAGCGACATGGTGATCTCGGCCAGGTAGTCGAGCACCAGATAGTCGAGTTCGCCGGACGCGACGAGCTGCTTCGGGCCTTCGGCCGTGTCGCCCCAGAAGCCGGCGCCGCAGCCGATGCGGATTTCATCTTTTTTCATGCGGAATCCCGATGTCGGGGCGTGGCTCGATACACCGCTGCGCGGCACTCGCCATGAACGGTTCGGAAACGCATCACGGACTCAGTTGCCGGTGAAATCCGGCTTGCGCTTCTCCTGGAACGCCGCCATGCCTTCCTTGGCGTCCTGCGTCGACGACATCACCGGCACCATCGCCTGCGCGTACTCCAGCGCCTCGCGCAGACCCATGTCGCGCATTGCGTTGAACGCCTGCTTGCCGAGCCGCAGCGCGGTCGGGCTCTTGTCGGTGATGCGCGCCAGCAGCCAGTCGAGCTTGGCGTCGAGTTCGGCGCGCGGCACGACGTAGTTGAGCACGCCCCACTCCAGCGCTTCGGCGGCGCTGAACTGCTCGCCGGTGATGCACATTTCCTGCAGTCGCCGCGCCGGCAGCACACGCAGCATGTACGGCAGGATCATCATCGGCGTGACGCCGATCCTGGCCTCGGTGGTGCCGATGCGGATGTCGTCGGCGGCAACGGCCAGATCGCAGGCGCAGAGCAGGCCGAAGCCGCCGGCCATGACATGACCGTTGACGCGTGCAATGACCGGCAGCGTGCATTCCTGCAGCCGCTTGAACAGGTCGACGATGTAGTGTTTCGGCCGCGCGTAGTCGACGGCGAACGCGAAGCCCTGCGTGCCCTTGGCCAGATCGGCGCCGGCGCAGAACGCCTTGTCGCCGACGCCGGTGATGACGATCGCGCGCGTTTCGCCGTCGCGCGTCGCCGCGTCGATCGCCTGATCGATGGTGCGCACGACACCTTCATTGAGCGCGTTACGACGCGCTTCACGGTTCAACGTGATCCAGCAGACGGCGCCGCGGCGCTCCACCAGCACGGGATTTTCGGCCTCGGCCATGCGTGCTCCTGCGTTGCACTCACTCCGCGCGATTCTTCGCGCCGGAGCCGGTGCATGTGGTCGGGAGCCGCAAGTCTGGGACAGCCTTGGTGAGTCGACCTCACCCGTTCGAGCGAGGCCGCCGGCGGTAGCCTCGCTCGGCGTTTAAAGCTTGATGACGCCGACCACGCGACGCGGCAGACGGATGTGGAAGGCGGTCCCTTCGCTGCCGGTGACGACATCGACCTCACCGTCGTGTGCGCGCACGATCTGATGGACGATGTAGAGCCCGAGGCCCAGGCCCTGGTTACGGCCGGGTTGGCGCTGACCGCCACGGAACGGATCGAACAGATGCGCGAGCGTATCGTCGCTGATACGTCCACCATTGCTGACGACAAGACGCACTTCGGCATCGTGCGTGCCGTCGAGCGACAACTCGACGTCACCGCTGCTGTCGCCGTGCTGCAGCGCGTTGCCGAGCAGATTCGAGGCAATCTGCGCCACGCGATCCGGATCCCAGTCGCCGTGCAGATCGCCGACCGCCGACTCGACGATGGCCCGGCCCGGGTACATGGCCTGATGTTCCTGCACGACACGGCGCATCAGCGGCCCCAGATCGACCGACTCGCGGCGCAGCGGAATGCCGCCGGCGAGACGCGCACGTGCCAGATCGAGCATGTCCTCGATCATGCGCTGCATGCGCCGGCTGCTGCCGAGGATGCGTTGCGCTGCCTGGACCACGGCCTCCTCTTCGGTGACGCGTTCGAGCAGCGTGGTCAGCGTCATCACCGAATTGAGCGGATTGCGCAGGTCATGGCCGAGTACGGCGATGAACATTTCGTTGAGGCGCAGCGTCTCGGTGCGCTCGTGCAACTCCTGTGCGATCTGCTGCTTCTGCCGGTACAGCTGAAAGAACACGCCGGCCTTGTTGCGCAGGATGTACGGATCGACCGGTTTGTAGAGGAAGTCGACGGCGCCGGTTTCGTAGCCCTTGAACAAGCGGTGCTGGTCGCGCGCACCGGCGGTGACGAAGATGATCGGCACCTGCCGCGTGCGCTCGCTACCGCGCATCAGCTCGGCAAGCTCGAAGCCGTCCATGTCCGGCATCTGCACGTCGACCATCGCCAGCGCGACGTCATGGCGCAGCAGCACCTCGAGTGCTTCAGCGCCGGAGCGCGCCTGCAACACTTCGACGTCCTCGCTACGCAGCAGCGCCGACATCGCCAACAGGTTTTCGTCGAGATCGTCGACGAGCAGGCACTTCACGCGGTGCCATTGCGGTTTCGGCGGTAGCGGCGGGTTCACGGCCGGTCTCCGGGATTCAAAGTACGCAACAGGGTGGCAATACCGTCGAGCGGCAGCGCCTGGGCATCGGGCACCCGCTGCAACGCTGACGCAGGCATCAGCGATGTCTGCGCCGTCTCCGGCTGCTGGACCACGGCCATTCCCCCCACGCGACGGATCGCTTCGAGACCGGCGGCACCGTCGCTGTTGCCGCCAGTCAGGATGATACCCATCAGGTGGGTGCCATAAACATCCGCTGCCGATTCGAACAGGACGTCGACCGACGGACGCGAGAAATTCACCAAGGCATCGGCCGACAGCGACAGCTGCGGACCCTCGTCGACCAACAGGTGATAGTCGGGTGGCGCGAAGGCAATCGTGCCGGGCATCACCGGCTCCTTGTCGACCGCCTCGATCACCGGCACCGCGCATTTCTGCGTGAAGATGTCGGCGAGCAGGCTGGGCCGCTCGCGCGGCAGATGCACGACGACCAGCACTGCCGCACGAAAGCCGGGGAGCAGCACCGGCAGCAGCACCGAGAGCGCCTCGATCCCGCCGGCCGAAGCGCCGATCACCACCGCGTCGATACGCGCACTCGCGCCGGCCGTTCTCATGCGGCACGCTTCTGGAAGATGCGATCTTCGCGCGCAACCTCATCGAACGCGTCGGCGCTGGCCGTGAAGCGCAGCGACTCCTTGGCCCCGATGCCGAGAAACCCCTTGCGGCACAGCGATTCGCGAAACAGGTCAACGGCGCGATCCTGCAGCTCGCGATTGAAATAGATCAGTACATTGCGGCACGACACCAACTGCACTTCAGCGAAGACGCTATCGGTCGCCAGGCTGTGATCGGAGAACACGATGTGCCGCCGCAGCGACTTGTCGAACACCGCATGGCCGTAGCGCGCGGTGTAGTAGTCGGACAGCGAGCTACGCGCGCCGGAGCGTTTGTGGTTGTCGGAGAAGCCGGCGATGCGCTCGACTTCGTAGACGCCGGCTTCGGCGCGCTGCAGCGCGCCGGGATTGATGTCGGTGGCGTAGATCAACGAGCGATCCAGCAAACCTTCTTCGCGCAGCAGGATCGCCAGCGAATAGACCTCCTCGCCGGCGCTGCAGCCCGCCACCCAGATCTTCAACGACGGGTAGGTGCGCAGCAGCGGCACGACTTTCTCCCGTAGCGCGAGGAAATAGCCGGGGTCGCGGAACATATCGCTGACCTGCACCGTCAGAAAATCGAGCAGTGCCGGAAACGCCCCCGGCTCGTGCAGCAGGCGATCCTGCAGCTGCGACAGCGTGCGGCAGCCAAAACGCACCATCGCCGCGGTCATGCGCCGCTTCATCGACGCGCCGGCGTAGCCACGAAAGTCGTAGTGGTACTTCAGATAGATCGCGTCGATCAGCAGGCGCAGCTCGATATCGAAGTCACGGTCCGACATGGCCTGGCCCTATTTCGGCATCCACACGCGAATCAGCGACAGCAACTTCTCGACATCGAGCGGCTTGGCGATGTAGTCATTGGCCCCGGCCGACAGGCATTTCTCCTGATCGTCCTTCATCGCCTTGGCGGTCAGCGCGATGATCGGCAGGCGCCGCCACTCGCTGCGCCGGCGGATCTCACGCATCGCGGTGAAGCCGTCCATCTCCGGCATCATGATGTCCATCAGCACCAAGTCGATGCCGTCCTTGCCGACACCGTGCTGCACCAACGCGTCGAGCGCCTCGCGGCCGTTGCGCGCGATCTCGATCCTGGCGCCCTTCGGCTCCAGCACGCTGGTCAGCGCGAAGACATTCCGCACATCGTCCTCGACGACCAGCACGCGGCGTCCCTCGAGGGTGGTCTCGCGATCGCGCACGGCCTTGAGCATGCGCTGGCGCTCCGGTGGCAGCTCCGACTCGACCTGATGCAGGAACAGCGTGACCTCGTCGAGCAGACGCTCGGGCGAGCGCGCGTCCTTGATGATGATGGACTTCGAGAAGCGCCGCAGGCGTTGCTCCTCGTCGGCCGACAACGAGCGGCCGGTGTAGACGATGATCGGCGGGAACGCCAGATCGCCCTGCTCACCCATGCGATCGAGCAGTTCGTAGCCGGACAGATCCGGCAGGTTGAGATCCATCACCATGCAGTCGAAGGTCGTCGACTGCAGCTGCGCCAGTGCTTCGCGGGCGCTCGACACCGCAACAATCTGTACGGCGTCACCGGCCAGCAGCTGGCCGATGCTCTGCCGCTGGCGTTCGTCGTCCTCGACCACCAATACGCGTCGCAGGCTTTGCAGGAATTTTGCCTCGAGGCGCGCGAACGCCTGCACCAGTTGCTCACGCTTGACCGGCTTCAACGCATAGCCGATCGCGCCGCGTTCGAGCGCTTCGTGCGTGTAGTCCGCCACCGACGCGACGTGCACCGGGATGTGCCGCGTCTGCGGATTGCGCTTGAGCTGATCGAGCACGCCGAGACCGGAATGATCCGGCAGGTTCATGTCGAGCACGATGGCATCGGGGCGGTAGCGTTCGGCGGCCGCCAGACCCTCGCCGGCGCTGGGCGCCACCACGCATTGAAAGCCCAGCTCGTGCGCGAGGTCGCGCAGGATTTCCGCGAAGCGCACATCGTCCTCAATGACCAGGATGGTGCGCGCGTCGTTGCGCAAATGCTCGCGATCGTCGTCGACCGGGATCGCCGGCACGATGCCGCGCGGTATCGTCGGTGCCGGCGCGATCTCAGCGGCCGGGACATCCGGCGACGGCGTGATCGGCACCGTCGTCGGCACGATTCTCTCGGCCGCGCCGCGATAGACCGCCGGTAGCAGCAGTGTGAAGACGCTGCCCTCGCCCGGCGTGCTGTGCACGGCGATATCGCCGCCCAGCAGCCGCGCCAGATCGCGCGAGATCGACAGCCCCAGGCCGGTGCCGCCGTAGCGACGATGCGTGCTGCCGTCGGCCTGACGGAAGGCTTCGAAGATGATGTCGAGCTGGCTCTCGGCGATGCCGATGCCGGTGTCGCGAATCGCGAATGCCACCATGCCGTCGTCGGCTGCGAACACCCGCACCGAAACGCTGCCCTGCGCAGTGAACTTCAAGGCATTGGCGAGCAGATTCTTGAGAATCTGGCCAAGGCGCTGCGCATCGGTCTCGACGCGCTCCGGCACCCCGGGCTCGACGCTGAGGCTGAGGCTGAGCTGCTTCTGCGTGGCGATCGGCTCCAGCGTGCGAATCAGGCTTTCGATCGCCGGGGTCACCGGCACCGGCTCGATCTGCACATCGACCTGTCCGGCCTCGATCTTCGACAGGTCGAGAATGTCGTTGATCAGCGTCAGCAGATCGGTGCCGGCCGACGAGATGGTCTGCGCGAACTTGACCTGCTGCTCGGTGAGATTGCCGTCCTTGTTGTCGGCCAGCAGCTTGGCCAGGATCAACGTCGAGTTCAGCGGCGTGCGCAGCTCGTGGCTCATATTGGCCAGGAACTCGCTCTTGTACTGATTCGCGCGCTCGAGTTCGTCCGCCTTTTCGCGCAGCACGTCCTGCGCTCGACCCAGATCGTCCTTCTGGTGTTCGAGCAGCTGCGTCTGTTCTTCGAGATGCGAGTTGGTCTGTTCGAGCTCGGCCTGCTGCGCTTCGAGCTGCGCCTGCGATTCCTTCAGCACGCGGCCCTGCTCTTCGAGTTCTTCGTTGCTGACGCGCAGCTCTTCCTGTTGCGCCTGCAACTCCTCGGCCTGACGCTGCGTTTCCTCCAACAGGGCCTCGAGGCGGGTGCGGTCCTTGGACGCACGCACGGCGACACCGACCGCCTCGGAAATGCGCTCGAACAATTCCAGATCGACGTCCAGCAGCGGCCGGAAGAACGCCAGCTCGACGACCGCCTGCACATCGCCGTCGAAGCGCGCCGGGCCGATCAGCAGCTCGCGCGCCTTGCTGCGACCGAGCGCCGACGTCACCGTCAGGTAACCGTCCGGCACGTCACGGATGCGCATCGCCTCGCCGCTCTTGGCCGCCTGCCCGAGCAGGCTGTCTCCGGAACGGATCTGCTCGTCGCCGGCACCGGGCGTCAGCGCATGCGCGGCGAAGCGTCGATAGTGGCCGCTGTCGAGCATGTAGATGGCCCCGGCTCGCGCGCCCATGAAGCGCGCTAGATAATCAAGGATGTTTTGGCCGAGCACATCGAGCCGCTGCTCGCCCTGCATCTTGGCGCTGATGCCGGCCTGACCGGCGCGTACCCAAGCCGCACGCTCGCGTGCGCGGTAGTCGCGCGAGGTGGCGATGCCGGCGACGAGGATCAGGGCGATCAAGACACCCGCGCCGCCAAGCTGCACCATCGTCGAAAACTCGACGGCATGGCGCCAGGCACTCTGCGACTGCGCCAGCTCCGCGCGCTGCTCGGATTCCAGGGCGTCGAGCTCGGTGCGGATTCTGTCCATCAACAGCTTGCCGCGGTCGGTATTGACGATCGCCAGGGCCTTGGCCGTGTCGCCGTCGCGCTGCGCCTGTATCGACACGGCAAGCTCGTCGAACTTGGCCGTGATCAGTTGTTCGACCGCGTCGACATGCTGCTTGCTACGCGCGTCCGGCAACAGCTCACGCAAGCGCTTGATCTGCGCCGGCCATTCGGCGCGCGCGTGCATGTAGGGCTCGAGGTAGCGCTCATCGCGCGTCAGCAGATACCCGCGCTGGCCGGTCTCGCCGTCGGTGAGCGTCGACAGCAATTGCTTCATCGCATCGAGCGCATCGCCGACACGATCGACGTCGGCCGACGCCTGCGCGCGGACCTGCAGCGTCTGATAGGAGAACACCGCGATCAGCACGACGGCGACGATCGCCACCAGGAAGCCCGCAAAAGAGCCGGGCGGCAGCGGCGGACCGGCATGCGCACCCCGCCCCAGCTTGGCACCCAAGGATGCATTCGTCATGTTGAAGCTGCTCCCCCGTCGTCCTTGACGCCGATCTGCACCGATCCGGGCGCCGCATACCGTGCAACGCAGTCCGGAATCATACGCAGCGTCGAATACTGACCGCCAGACGCACGCGCGCTCACGGGGTCACCGGCGCGATGCGCCAGATCCGCTCGCCGACATCGTCGCTGACCAGCAAGGCACCATCGTGGGCGATGTCGACACCGACCGGCCGCCCCCAGACGCGGTCGTCGTCGAGGACGAAGCCGGTCATGAAATCCTCGTAACCACCGCGCGGCTGGCCGTCCTGCATCGGCACCCGCACCAGCTTGTAGCCGGTGCGCAGGCTGCGATTCCACGAGCCGTGCAACGCGACGAACGCGTCGCCGCGGTAGGTCGCGGGAAACTGCGCGACGCCACGATCGGCGTCGTAGAACACGATGCCCAGCGCTGCCGAGTGCGCCTGCAACGGCACGTCCGGAACACGGACCTTGCCCTTCAGGTCAGGACGCGCGCCAGCGTGGCGCGGGTCTTCGTGATCGCCGAAGTAATACCAGGGCCAGCCGTAGAACGCGCCTTCGTCGACACGGGTCACATAGTCCGGCACCAGATCATCGCCGAGCCCGTCGCGCTCGTTGGTTGCACACCACAACGCGCCGTTCGCCGGCTGCACGGTCATGCCGACACAGTTGCGGATGCCGGTGGCATACGCCCGCGGCGCGGATGTGCCGAGCGGGTCGGTGACCAGCACGTCGGCGCGGCCGGTTTCACCACCCCAGCTGGCGCCGAGGCCGTGCTGGTGCTGCCATTCGAGCAGGCCGCCACGCGGTGTGCCCGGCATGCCTTCGGCGACGTTCGAGCCGGAGCCGACCGAGATGAACAGCTGCCGGCCATCCGCTGAAAACTGCAGATCGCGCGTCGTATGCCCGCCGGTCGTCTCGACGATTTTGGCGACGATGGTCTGCGCCTTGCCGCGCACCTCGAGATCGCCGTTGCGGTACGGATAGCGCAGCACGCGATTGTTCTCGGCGATGTAGATCCAGTGCGGATCGTTGCCCGCCGGGTAGAACGCGATGCCGAACGGCCGGTCGAGTCCGTCGACGAAGACCTCGCGCCGTTCGGCGTGATCGGTGCCGTCGGCGCCGCGCAAAACCCGCACGCGGCCGGCCGTCGTCTCGGCGACGAAAACATCGCCGTTCGGCGCGACACGCAAGCGCCGCGGATCGGACAGATCGTCGGCCCACAGGCTGACCACAAAGCCGGGAGGCACTTTCGGCCACGCCCCGCGCGGCTGGGCAAGCGTCTGCGCACGATTACGCGATGACGGCGTCGCATAAGGCGCCGGCAAGCTGGCGAGATCAAGCTGATGGTGCTGGCCGGGCGCGTCGCGGCGCCAGTCGCCCGCCGTCGAGCGCGCAGCCGCGCCCGCCGCGGGGGTTGCCGCCGACGTCGCCGCATGGGTGGTCGCGAGGAAGGCGATCAGATCGGCGCGCTGCGCTGCGTCCGGCGTTGCGACCGGCATCGCCGTCCCGGGCACCAGCTTCGACGGCGCGGCCAGAAAGCGATCGAGTGTGGCGGCGTCCCAGGTCAGGCCGGCGTCGCGTAGCGCGCGCGTGTAGCCATAGCCGTCGACGACCGCCGCTGCCCGGCCGACCACGCCGCCCAGGTCCGGCCCGACCGCACCGCCGGCGACACGGCCGGCGCTGTGACAGATCGCACAATTCTGTTCGAAGCGCTGCCGGCCGGCCTGCGCATCGGCCTGCGCCGTCGCGGTGTTGCCCAGCGCGCACAGCGCGAGCACTGCCAAGGCAGGGAGACGCGTCACGGGCATCGCTTCGTTTCCGGTGGTAAACGACAACGGTAACGAAACGGCCGGCACCGATCATGAAACCGCCGTCAGCGAAGCCGCGGCGGACCGCTGCCGGCTCAGATCAGCGGCGGATAGAGAATCTTTTCGAGCGCCGCGTGCAGTTGCTCGGCGCGATAGGGCTTTTCGATGAGCGTCGTCTCGGCGTACGACGCGGACAGCGTGCCGCGGCCGTAGCCGGTCGCGAAGACGAAGGGCACGCCGCGCTCGCGCAACACGTCGGCGACCGGATAGCTGAGTTCGCCGTCGACGTTGATATCGAGCACCGCGGCGTCGACGCCCTCGAAGCGGGCCATGCGCAGCGCCTGATCGAGGTGCGTAGCCGGACCGACGATCTGCGCACCGAAAATCCGCAGCAGCTCTTCGAGCAGCATGCCGATCAGTGGCTCGTCCTCGACGACCAATACGCGTTTGCCGAGCAGTGTGTCGCTCATGAGCGCGCCAATTGCATTACGAAGCGACTCCGGTTCGTATCGTCATCATGCGGTTGCCACAGAGCCCGATCCCACTGGCACCGGCCTCGGCCACAGCGTCGTAGCCGTTCCATCCCCAGCGCGAAGACCCGCACCCCTGTCCGTCCGCCCCTCCGGAGTGCCGGTACTATACCGCAGGCGGCCCGGCGCCAACCGCAGCATGCCGGCGATGTGGTGTCCGCCACACGGCGATCGGCTCAGACGGTCAGGGCCAGCAACGCCGCCGCTTCGATGATTTCGATCGCCGCGCCGGCAACATCGCCAGTGAATCCGCCGAGCCGCGACTGCGCCGCCGTGCGCACCAGGACCAACACCAGGATCGCCGCCACAGCCGCGGCTGCCGCCCCGATCGCGCAGGCCAGCGCAACGCTCAGTCCTGCGACCAGAAACGCCGAGCTGCATTGGGCGCTTGCCATCGCGCTGCCCAATCCGCCGGGCCGGACGTAACGCGTGGTCGCGAACAGGACCGGCGCGCTGGCCCGCGCCAGCATCGGCACCGCCACCAGCGCCGCAGCGGGCGCGACGGCTTGCAGCGCCGCGAACTTCAGCAGCACCACCAGCAGCAGCGTCACGATAGCCGCCGGCCCGGCGCGCGGATCCTTCATGATCGCCAGCGTGCGCTCACGATCGCCGCGACCGCCGATCCACGCGTCGGCACAGTCGGCGAGTCCGTCCAGATGCAGAAAGCCGGTCATCAAGGCCCAGGCCGCCAACAGCAGCGCCGCGCGCAAGGGCGCAGGGGCATCGCCGAGCATCATCGACAAGGCCCATAGCACGGCACCGAGCAGGGCCCCGACCAGCGGATACCAGCACAGCGAGCGCGCCAAGGCTGTCGCCGACGGCGGCGGCAGGCGCAGCGGCAGCACGGTCAGGAACTGCAGCGCCACCAGCAGCGGCCAGGCCGGCATCAGAGCATCCCGCCGTCGCCGTAACGCCGCAGCTGCACGCGGCCATCGGCGTGTGTCAGCTCGGTGCTCACGCACATTGCGTGCGGAACGCTCAGCGCGCTCAGCGGCGCCGTCGTTCGCGGCTCGCACCATGACAACAGCATGCGCAGCGGCCCGCCGTGAGTCACGACCAGGACGTCGCCGCGACCGCCTGCCAACGTCTGAAGCGCCGCCGCAAGGCGCTCGCGCAGCGCCGTCAAGGTTTCGCCGCCGGGCGGCGGATGGGCATCCGGATCGCGCCAGAAATCGCCGAGCGCCTGCGGTTCGCGTGCATGCAGCTCGGCCACCGGCACGCCATCCCAGGCGCCGAAGTCGAGCTCGCGCAAGCGCGGGTCGAAGCTCAACGGCAAAGCACGCAAGGCCGCCAGCGAACGTGCGAAATCCGCACAGCGCCGCAACGGCGAGCTGACGATGCGCGCACAGGGCATCGCCGTCGTCGCCGCGCGCATCTGCGCCATGCCGGCCACCGTCAACGGCGCGTCGGTGCGGCCCAGATAGCAGCCCGGACGCGTCGTTTCGCCGTGACGCAGAAACCAGGCGCGCATGCTCACGCGCGGTCGGCAACGCCGGCTTCGGCAAACGTCGCCATCTGCGCGTGCAGCGCGCAGGCGCTGCGCAGCAGCGGCACCGCAACCGCCGCGCCGCTGCCTTCGCCGAGGCGCATGCCCAGATCGAGCAGCGGCTCGGCCTGCAAGGCTTCGAGCAGGACACGGTGGCCCGGCTCGGCGGAGCGGTGGGCGTAGAACAGCCAGGCGTCGCAGCCCGGCGCCAGGCGCGTCGCCGCCAACGCCGCGGCACTGGCGATGAAGCCATCGACCAGCACCGCGATGCCGCGCTGCGCACAGGCGACATAGCTGGCCGCCAGCGCCGCGATCTCGAAGCCACCGACGCTGCGCAGCGCGTCGAGCGGCGCGTCCGGCGCCAATGCGTGGCGCGCCAGCGCCGCATCGATCACCGCCGCCTTGCGCATCACGCCAGCCGCATCGAGACCGGTGCCGGGCCCGGCCAGCGTCGCCGCCGCGCAACCAAGCAGGACGCAGGCCAGCGCCGTCGCGCTGCTGGTATTGGCGATGCCCATGTCGCCGCCGATGAACAGTTCGACGCCGGCGTCGGCGGCACGTAGTGCCGCGGCGCGACCGCGGTGCAGGGCCTGCGCGAGTTGCGCATCGGTCATGGCCGGCGCGCGCGCAAAGTTCGCGGTACCGGCGGCGATGCGTTCGTGACGCACGCCCGGCAGCGGCGGCCCGGCAACGACGGTGCCGAGATCGATCACTTCCAGCGTCGCGCCCAGCGTCTGCGCCATCACGCTGATCGCGGCGCCGCCGTGCGCGAAGTTCGCGATCATTTGCGCGGTGACCGCTTGCGGAAACGCCGACACGCCTTCATCGGCAATGCCGTGATCGGCGGCGAACACACTGATCTGCACGCGATCGACGCGCGGCAGCACGCGACGCTGCAGGCCGGCGAGGCGCTGCGCCAGCGCTTCGAGCCGGCCCAGCGAGCCGGGCGGCTTGGTCAGTTGCGACTGGCGCTTGCGCGCACTCGCCTCGACCTGCGCATCGGGCACGGCGATCGGATCGTGCAGCCAGGCGGTCTCGCGGCCATCGACGGCGGCAGTGTCATGGGTGGACATCTCTAAAGCGCTCCCTTGAGGACCATCGGCAGGCCGGCGACGGTGAAGATCACACGCGAACTGAGCGCCGCCAGTTGCTGATGCAGTACGCCGGCCTCGTCGACATAGCGCCGCGTCAGCGCACCGAGCGGGACGACGCCAAGCCCGGTTTCGTTGCCGACCAGCAGCACCGTGCCCGGCAGCTGCGGCAGCGTCGCCAGCAACGCGTCGCGCTCGCGCGCGAGCAGCGTCTCGTCGTCGGCGCACAGCAGATTGGTCAGCCACAGCGTCAGGCAATCGACGATCAACGCGCGACCGTGGTCGGCGTGCACGCGCAGCGCAGTGGCCAGCGCGACTGGCGCCTCGACGCTGCGCCAAGCCGCAGGGCGGCGCGTGCGATGCGCAGCGATGCGCGCCGCGAACTCGGCGTCGCCGGACATCTCGCGCGCCGTCGCGATGTAAGTCACCGCATCGCCGTGCGCAGCGATGGCCTGCTGCTCGGCGAAGCGGCTCTTGCCGGAACGCACGCCGCCCAGAATCAACGTCGTCGCGCTCATGGCGGCACCGCGTCCTGTGGCGCCGGCGCAGTGCTGACACCCAGCAGCCCCAGCACCGACGGCAGATCGAGATGCGCTTCCAGCGTGTCGGCGAGTCGTTCGAGCGAGCGCTCGCGCAGCGCATCGCGATCGATGCCGACCGCCTCCGCCAAGCCGGCCCAGGCGAGCAAGGCGCGACATGCCGACGGCGTGTCGAACAGTCCGTGCAGATAGCTGCCCGCGACCTGGCCATCGTCAGCGATCGCACCGTCGGCGCGTCCGTCGTCGAGACGCACCAGTGGTCGTTGCATGGCGGCGCCGCTGCAGACGCCGGCATGAATTTCATAGCCGTTCACCGCAACGCCGCCATCCAGCATCAAGCGCCCGGTGACGTTACGCAGCTGTTTGTCGGCCGCCAGCGTCGTGTCGAGGTCGAGATGGCCGAAGCCATCGCTGACGCCGGCTTCGCTTTCGATGCCAAGCGGATCGGCGATGCTCCGCCCGAGCATCTGCAATCCGCCGCAAATGCCCAGCACGCGGCCGCCATAGCGCAGATGCCGTTGCAGATGGCGATCCCAACCATGCGCGCGCAGCGCGGCAAGATCGGGGCGTACCGCCTTCGAGCCGGGCAGGATGATCAGATCGGCCGGCGGCGGCACCGCGTCGATCGCGACATAGTCGAACGCCATCTGCGGATGTGCACGCAGCACGTCGAAGTCGGTGTGATTGCTGATGTGCGGCAGCAGCGGCGCGATGACCCGCAGCGGCGCGTCGGCAGCAGAAGCGTCGCGACGCGCGACCGCGTCCTCGGCGTCGAGGTCCAGGCCATGTAGATAGGGCAGCACGCCGAGCACGGGGCGACCGGTGCGCTGTTCGAGCCAGCGCAGCCCCGGTTCGAGCAGCGCGAGGTCACCGCGGAAGCGGTTGATGACGAAGCCGCGCACGCGTCGCTGCTCGCGGTCGGACAACAGATCGAGGGTGCCGACCAGGTGCGCGAATACACCGCCGCGATCGATGTCGGCGATCAGGATCACCGGACAGTCGACCGCTTCGGCGAAGCCCATGTTGGCGATGTCGTGATCGCGCAAATTGATTTCGGCCGGCGAACCGGCACCTTCGACGACGATCGCCGTGTACTGCGCGACGAGCCGCGCATGCGATTCGAGCACCGCCGTGCGCGCGATGCGCTTGTAGTCGTGATACCCGCGCGCATCCATGTTGGCGAGCACGCGACCATGGACGATGACCTGCGCGCCGGTATCGCTGTTCGGCTTGAGCAGGACGGGATTCATGTCGGTGCTCGGTGCGATGCCGGCGGCCTGCGCCTGCAGGGCCTGCGCGCGGCCGATCTCGCCGCCGTCGGCGGTCACCGCACTGTTCAAGGCCATGTTCTGCGGCTTGAAGGGCGCCACGGCGACGCCGCGGCGGCGCAGCACGCGGCATAGCCCGGCGACCAGCGTGCTCTTGCCGGCATCGGACGTCGTGCCCTGCACCATCAGCGTTCTGCCGCTCATGCCGCTCTCTCGGAGCGGACCGCCTGCGTCGCCGCCGCCAGCGCGCTGTCGAAACGCGGCCACGCATCGGCTGGCGGCAAGCCGATGCGCAAGCTTGGCATCGGCACCGCGGTATCGCCGCGATACAGCCGCGTCAGCACGCCGTGCTGTGCCAAGGCGTCATGCAGCGCCGCTGCCTGCGGCGTGGTCCACCATTGAAACAGCGCACAGCCGCGCGTCACGGCACCGATCTGCGCGTGCAGTCGCGCCGCAAGGCCTTGCGATTGCGCGTGCAATTGCACGCGCGCCGCGCGCTGCCAGCGACGATCGCGCAGCGCCGCACGGGCGATCACGCGTGACGGCCCGGCGATCGGCCAGGGCCCGAGCGCATCGGCCAGCGCAGCGCGCAAGGCCGGCGCCGCCGCGACGAACCCGACCCGCGCACCGGCGAGGCCGAAGAATTTTCCGAACGAGCGCAGCACGATCAGTCCGTCGCGCGTCGACGCCGCGTCGACCAGACTGTCTTGCGGTGTCGCATCGATGAAGGCCTCGTCGACGATCAGCCAGCCGCCGCGCGCGTGCAGACGCGCATGCAAACGCAGCAGCGCGTCGCGTTCGAAGCGTCGGCCATCGGGATTGTTCGGCTGCGCGACGATCACTACGTCGTGATTGGCGCTCGGCAGCGCGGCGGCGGCGAGCGGTTCGACGACATGCCCGGCACGCCGCCAGCAATGCGCCGGCTCGGCATAGCCCGGCGTCAGAACCGCGACGCGGCTGCGCGCACGCAACGTCGGCAGACACTGAATCGCCGCCTGCGAGCCGGCGACCGGCAGCAGTTCGGCGCCGTAGTACGCACGCGCCGCGGCACGCAGGTCGTCATCGTCTTCGGGCAGGCGCGCGCAAGCTTGCAGCGCCTGCGCCGCGAGCGCCGGCGGAATCGGCCACGGCGCCGGATTGAGGCCGGTCGACAGATCGAGCCACTGCGCCGGCGCGCGGCCGTAGTGGCGCGCTGCCGCCTGCAGCCGGCCGCCATGCTCAAGCATGACGCCACCCGACGATGACCAGACCCGCGACCGTCGCCAGCAGCAGCCAGCCGAACAGGCTGATCCGCACCAGCGCCAGCGCGCGATCGATATCGGCGACCTGCGGCGTGGCGCCGAGCCCGAAGGCCGGCTTGTCCTTCCACACGCCGAAGTAGCGGGCGCCACCGCCGAGGCGAAGGCCGAGGCTGCCGGCACCGGCGGTCATCACCGGTCCGCCGTTCGGGCTTTCACAATGCGACGCCTGCTCGCGCCAGCAGCGCAGCGCATTGCGCGTACCGCCGAGCAGCGCATAGCTCAGCGCCGTCAAGCGTGCAGGCACGAAATTGAGTCCGTCGTCGAGGCGCGCGGCCGCCCAGCCGAAGTAGGCGAAGCGCGGGGTGCGATAACCCCACATGGCGTCGAGCGTGTTGACCAGCCGGTAGACGATGACGCCGGTGGCCCCGGCGACGGCGAACCAGAACAGCGCGCCGAACACGGCGTCGTTGCCGTTTTCGAGCACCGACTCGACGGTGGCCGACGCGACGCGCGTGGCGTCCATGTCCTCGGTATCGCGGCTGACGATGGCGCCGACGCGCGAGCGTGCCAGGGGCAGCTCACCAGCGCGCAGGGCTTCGGCGACACGCCGCGCGTGCTCGCTCAGGCTGCGATGGCCAACACAGACGTAAAGCGCCAGCGTCGCGAACACCGGCCCCAGCCAGGCCTGTCGTACGAGCCATGCGGACAATGCCAGCGGCGGCAGGACCAGCAACAGCAGCGCCACGACCCCGCGTGCACGCTGCGCACGGCCGCGGTTGAACACCGCCTCGACGCGGCTCGCGACGCGGCCGAACACGACCAGCGGATGGCCGCGGCGCGGTTCGCCGAACGCCGCGTCGAGCAACAGCGCCGGCAGCATCAGCAGCAGATTCATGCCGCGTCGGCCGGCAACGATGCGCCGGCCATCACAGCTCGACGCCCTTTTGCGCCTTGATGCCGGCCTGGAAGGCGTGTTTGACGACCATCATCTCGGTCACGGTGTCGGCCGCCTCGATCAGCGCCGGCGGCGCGGCGCGGCCGGTGACGACGACATGCTGCATCGGCGGGCGCGCGGTCAGCGCCGCGACGACCTCGTCGACATCGAGATAGCGATGCTTGAGCGCGATGTTCAGCTCGTCGAGCACGACCAGCTCGTAGCCGGGATCGCGCAGCATCTCCAGCGTGACATCCCAGGCCGCACGCGCGGCGCGAATGTCGCGCTCGCGATCCTGGGTTTCCCAGGTATAGCCCTCGCCCATCACGTGATAGCGCACGCCGGCGATGCCGCGAAAGAAGTGCTCCTCGCCGGTCGCGTAACGACCCTTGATGTACTGCACGACACCGACGCGCATGCCGTGACCGAGCGCACGCGCGACCATGCCGAACGCCGACGAGCTCTTGCCCTTGCCGTTGCCGGTCAGCACCAGCAGGACACCGCGCTCGGTCTGCGCCGCTTCGATCTTTTGATCGACGACGGCCTTCTTGCGTTGCATGCGCGCGCGGTGGCGCGCATCGAGGCTGTCGTCGCTCATGCCGGCCACGCGACGTCGGCGCGCGACGTCATGGCGATCACGCCGACCGCGGCGCGGCGCCGGCCGGCCGCAGTTGCGGCAGCTGCGAGGCTGCCGCCAGATGCAGCACGCCGAGAATCGCCAGATAGCCGAGCGTCACTTCCATGAAGTGCGGGTAATACCGCACGAAGCGCTGCAGGTATTCGCCGACGTTGGGCTGCGCATAGCGGCCGCCGAGCCAATAGAACGACGCGTTCGAGATCGCGTACGCGAGATGGACGGCGATCACGGCCGCCAGGGCGAACTGCAGCGCACTGCTCGCGTCCCAGCGATAGTGCCGCCGCGTCCAGGCACCGGCGAGCCACAACGCGCCGTGCGTCGGCACCAGGAACGGATACGCCGCCGTCACGCAGAAGTTGCTGACCCCGAGGTAATGAATCACGGCGGCATCGATCGCCACCGCTTCGAGCATCAGCGCGGCAAACACCGCCAGCCCGCCGCGACCGCGAAAATAGAAGCCGCCGGCGAAGAACACCGCCCACGACGCGTCGGGCAGTTGCGCGAAATGCGCGTAACGGGTGCTGAGCATCAGCAGGGCAAGCAGGACGAAGATCGCGATCTGCGTATAAGGCTTCGTGGTCATGGCATGGCCTCCGGTCGTGTGAGGCGGCCGGCGCCGCAGCGCCGGCCGCAGGCGTTCAGCGGGTCGGTGCGTAGCGCAGCGTGAAGAACCAGCTGGCGCCCAGCGATGCATAGCCGGCGGCGGTCTGGTAGTCCTTGTCGAGCAGGTTGGCGGCCTTCATTTCCAGCGTCCACGCCGGGCGCACGCGATACGCGGCACGCAGGTCGAAGGTCGTGTAGCCGCCGAGCTGCGTGGTGTTGGCGGTATCGTCGTAGCGCTGGCCGGCGGCCAGCACCGTGGTACCGACCGACACGGCGCGCCAGTCGTAGTCGATATCGAGTCGAGCGCTCTGCCGCGGACGGCGCGGCAGTTCGTTGCCGTCGCTGCTGCCGTCGCTGCGGTTCTCCGGATCGAGCCAGTTCAGCGACAGCTGCGACCGCCAGCGGCCCAACTGCGCGCCCAGTTGCGCCTCGGCGCCGAGAATGCGCGCGCGGCCGATGTTGGCCGGCGCGTAGGCCGTCGCGTCATAGATGATCAGTTGGTCGACTGTCGTGCGGTAGCCGTTCAGCGCCCAGTTCCAGCGGCCGCCGGCGAGCGTGCCATTGCCACCCAGATCGAGTTCGACGCTGTGCGAACTTTCCGGCTGCAGATCGGCGACTCCGTAGTACGGGTAGTACAGATCGTTGAAGCTCGGCGCCTTGAACGCGGACGCATAAGACGCGCCGGCGTGCAGGGCGTCGCTGAAGTGGTAGACGTAGGCAACCGAACCGGTGTCGTGACCGCCGTACTGCTGGTTGTGGTCATGACGGCCGCTGAACTGCAGCTCGTGGGCGCCGAAGCGCCCCTGGTATTGCGCGTAGACGCCGCCGTTGTCGCGCGAATGCACGTCGTAGTCAGTATCGCCACCGACGCGATCGTGCGTGAAGTCGACGCCGACGCTGACCCGCTGGCCGGCGGCAAAGCGCAGATCGTTTTGCCAGGTGTAGCTGTCGCGATAGGTGTTGATCGAGCCGCGGTTGTGCGTGGTGCCGCCGGCGTAATCACTGACCAGCGTGTCGTGCAGCGAATCGGCGAAGTCCTGGCTCTGCCCGGCAGTCAGCGTCACCGTCCACGGCTGCCACGGTCGGAAGCGCGCCGTACCACCGAACATTTGCTGGCGATTGTAGGCCTCGTTGGTGTAGGTGCCGTCGTATTCGTTGCGGCTGTCGGCGCGCAGATAGTGCGCTTCAAGCGTGCTGCCATCAGCGAAGGTCCAGCCGGTGTTGAGCGTGCCGGACGCGCTGCGGAAGCCGTCGTGGTCGGACTCGCCGGAAGCCGGCTGCACATTGATGCCATCGGTCGTCGAGCCGGCGAGGCCGGCGCTGTACCAGCCGCCGTTGCCGTAGCGGCCGCGGACACTGGCCTCGGCCTTGCCGCTGCCGTAGTTGCCGCCACCGATCGAGAACGCCGGCGTCGCCACGTCGGCGCTGCCGCGCTTGGTGAAGATTTGCATGACGCCGCCGATCGCCTCCGAGCCGTAAAGGCTGGAGCGCGGGCCGCGGACGATTTCGATGTGATCGATCAGGTCGACCGGAATCTGCTCGTAGGCGGTCGTACCGAGCGTCGCCGAACCGACCTTGATGCCGTCGATCAGCACCACCATGTGGTCGCTGTTGGTGCCGCGCATGAACAGCGACGTGGTCTTGCCGGGGCCGCCGGTGCTGACGACGGTGATGCCGGGCAAGCCCGCCAGCAGTTCCGGCAAGTCGCGCGGCTGCAGACGGTCGATATCCTCGCGGGTGATGACGGTCACTGGTGCCAGCGCTTGGTCGGCCTTTTCGGCGACGCGGCTGGCGGTGACGATGACGGTATCCGGATCGGCCGAGTTTTCGGCCAGCGCACAGGCGGGGGCGAGCCCCATTGCAGCCATGATGACGAGTGCCTTTTGATAAGGCATGAAATTCTCCCTGCGCCATCGCCCCACGCGATGGCTGTTCGCAAAGTACGAAGGACGCAGAGAACGTTGAGGGACAGTCGGCACGCGAACGGACCGGCTGTTCCGGCCACGCCCACCGCGAGCCTTCACCGGGTTCCAGGCCGGTATCCGGGCTTGCGGAGATTCCGACAGCGCCTTCCCATGTCGAGCGACACAGTGGCGTCGTGCTGTGGACGATCCGCTTACCGTTGCGGGGGCAGCGCCGGACTTGATCCGCCACGTCGTGGCGGTCGCACCGGCTTCCCGTTTACCCGCACCCGTGAGACCTCAAGGGCGCGGCACCTAGAATTGGCGCGCACTGTAGGCGGCCGCCCGCGACCGCGCAAGCTCTCATTTGGACGAGGTGGACGGTGTCACGCACGGACCCCGGCCGTGGCAATGCCGGCGCCGCGCATGCTAAACAAGCACGATCAACGCGCGGGCCCGACGACAAGACCGCACCACAGCGGCGCCGGGTCCGCGCTGGCCATTCACGGTCGAGGGAGCCGCCATGGACAAGAACATCTTCCGCCGCCGGACACACGAAGCGCAGCAAATGCGGTGGCGCTTGCGATCGCGCCGCGCGATGACGATCACCTTCGCCGTGACCATCAGCTGGTGCACGGCGGCCGTCGCCGGCGGCAGCTTGACGCTGGCGCAGCTCGCGCGCAACGAAGGCTGGCATCCCGACCACGAGTCGGTGCCTGGCTATCTCGACCTGGACAAGGACATCCCGCGCGATTTTCCGGTGCCCGACAGCGCGCATGAGCTGTCGGCGAGCAATGCCGTAGCGGCAGCCGGCGTCAAAGGCGTCACGGCCGCGCAGGCCACTACCTTTTACCGCGAAGCGTTCGCCCGCCTGAACTGGTCGATCCGTCGCGAGATGCATTTGCCGGGTTACGCGGTGTTCGTTGCCTGCCCGCAAACCGGGCGCTGCGTGAATCTGTCGGTTGCCGATCCGGGTGGCGCGGTCAGCCCGGCCGGCATGAAGATGACGTTCTTCGATCGCGACGCCAAGCCGTAAGGCACAACGACGCGCAGCGCTAGCGAATGCCGGCGCGCACCTTGTCGATGAAGTCGCGGATGTACGGCTTGCCGGCCAGGCTCTCCGGCATCGCCGCATGCAGCTCGCAGTGCAGGCCCTTGGCCCCCAGCGGCTTGCCGATCACATAGCCACGTTCGAGGTACGGCATCACGCTCCAGTCCGGCAACGCGGCAATGCCGCGACGGCTGGCGACCAATTGCAGGATCGCCACTGTCAGCTCCGCATCGCGGCGCTTGGGCTTGATGCCCTTGGGCGCGAGAAAGTGACGGATCACGTCGATCATCGCGTCGTCGACCGGATAGCTGATCAAGGTCTCGGCCGCGAAGTCGCGCGGCGTCAGATGATCCTTGTTCGCCAGCGGATGATCGGGCGCGAGGATGGCCAGCGTCTCGTAGGTGAACAGATGCTCGGTGACGATGCCGGGCCGCTTCGGCGGCCGGTCGTGAATCACGGCGAAGTCGGACAGGCCCTGCTCGACCAGGCTCATCGGGTCGGTCTGAAAGCCGCCGACCAGATCCAGCTCGACTTCCGGCCAGTCTTCGCGCAGCGCGTCCATCGCCGGCATCAGCCAGTCGAAGCAGGTGTGGCATTCGATGACGACGCGCAGCTCGCCGCTGCTGCCGGACACGCGCTGCACGATCTCGCGCTCGGCGTCGGCAATGGTGCCGAGCACGTCACGCGCCAATGCCACCAGCCGCTGACCGACCTGCGTGAAGCGCAGCGGTTTGGTATTGCGCTCGAACAGCGGCGCCCCGTAGTGCGTCTCCAACAGCTTGAGCTGATGCGACAGCGCCGACTGCGTGACGAACACCCGGTCGGCGGCCTTCGCCAGCGAGCCGCTTTCCGCCAGCGCGAGCAGGGTCTGCAGGTGACGAACTTCGAGCGGCGACTGTGCCATTTATGGGCCTATTAATTTAATTCAACAAAAATCGGAAAACGCTGAGATTGAATCATGTCATGGCGCTGGCGACCATAGCTGCCCGCCATTCCGGACTTCAGGTGCGCCCATGACCACCGCCCATATCCTCGGCTTTCCCCGCATCGGCGCCCGCCGCGAACTGAAGGCCGCGCTCGAGTCGTACTGGCGCGGCGACAGCGATGCCGCCGCCCTGCACAGCGCGGCGCGCGAGCTGCGCCGTCGTCACTGGCAGCAGCAGCGCGACGCCGGCCTCGACGTCGTCACCGTCGGCGACTTCGCGTTCTACGATCATTTGCACAATGTCACCGCACTGATCGGCGCGGCGCCGCAGCGCTACGGCTTCGAGCATGGCGTCGATCTCGATGCGTATTTCGCGATGGCACGCGGCACCGACACGCAGCCGGCACTGGCGATGAAGAAGTGGTTCGACACCAACTATCACTATCTCGTTCCGGAGCTCGACGCCGCGACGCGCTTCACGCTGAATCGCGATTGGCTGTTCCCCGAGGTGCGCGAGGCCCTGGCGCTCGGCCATCGCGTCAAGGTCGTGCTGACCGGCCCGCTGACCTGGTTGTGGCTGGCGTCGGCGGCGCCCGGCGTCGACAAGCTCGCACTGCTGTCGCTGCTGCTGAACGTCTACTGGGCGCTGCTTGCCGAGTTGAAGGCACTGGGCGTGGCGTGGGTGCAGCTCGACGAACCGATCCTCGCGCTCGATCTGCCCGAGGCCTGGCAGCAGGCCCTGAGCACCGCCTACCGCGAGCTCGGCAGCGCCGGACCGCAACTGCTGCTCGCGAGCTATTTCGGCAGCGTCGCCGAGCACGCGCCGCGGCTGCGCGCGCTGCCGATCGACGGCCTGCACCTCGATCTGGTGCGCGCACCCGAACAGCTGGCCGCGTTCCTCGACGACTGGCCGGCCGACAAGTGTCTGTCGCTCGGCGTCGTCGACGGCCGCAATCTGTGGCGCAGCGATCTCAATCGCACGCTGTCTTCGCTGCATCGCGCACACCGCGTTCTCGGTGACCGCCTGTGGATCTCGGCGTCCTGCTCGCTGCTGCATGTGCCGACCGATCTGCAACTTGAAACGACACTCGATCCGCGCCTGCGCAACTGGATGGCGTTCGCCGTGCAGAAGCTGGACGAACTGGCCTTGCTCAAGCGTGCACTGCGCGACGGCGAAGCCGCGGTCTGGCGCGAGCTGCACGCGGCGGCGGCGGCCGTCGAGGATCGACGTCACGCGCCGAGCACGCAGGTGCGCGCCGTGCGCGAACGTGTCGCGGCACTGACCGCCGACGATGCGCGACGCGCCACACCATTCACACGGCGCCGCGCCGCACAGCAGGCACGGCTGCAGCTACCGCCGCTGCCGACCACGACCATCGGTTCGTTTCCGCAGACCGCCGAAATCCGCGCCGCACGCGCGGCCTATCGGGCCGGACGGCTGGGTGCCAGCGACTATCGCGAAGCGATGCAGGCCGAGATTCGCCGCGCCGTACGATGTCAGGAGGCGCTCGGACTGGATGTGCTCGTGCACGGTGAGGCGGAACGCAACGACATGGTCGAGTACTTCGGCGAGCAACTGGACGGCTACGCCTTCACGCAGCACGGCTGGGTGCAAAGCTACGGCTCGCGCTGTGTCAAGCCACCGGTGATCTATGGCGACGTGTCGCGACCGCGACCGATGACCGTCGAATGGTCGCGTTATGCGCAAAGCCTGACCGACAAGCCGATGAAGGGCATGTTGTCCGGACCGCTGACGATGCTGTTCTGGAGCTTCGTCCGCGACGACCTGCCGAAGCGAGAAGTCGCGCTGCAACTGGCGCTGGCGCTGCGCGACGAGGTCGCCGACCTCGAAGCCGCCGGCATCGCCGTCATCCAGATCGACGAACCGACGATACGCGAAGGCCTGCCGCTGCGGCGCGACGCCTGGCCCGCGTATCTCGACTGGGCCGTGCAGGCGTTCCGCATCACGTCCAGCGGCGTGCGCGACGCGACGCAAATTCACACGCACATGTGCTATTCGGAATTCAACGACATTCTGCCGGCGATTGCCGCGCTCGACGCCGACGTCATCACCATCGAGACCTCGCGCTCGCGCATGCAGCTGCTCGACGCGTTCGCCGAATTCCGTTATCCCAATGACATCGGCCCCGGCCTGTACGACATTCATTCGCCGCGCGTGCCGGCAGCCGACGAGATGCGCGCGCTGCTCGACCGTGCGCTGGCCGTCGTCCCTGCCGAACGCCTGTGGATCAACCCGGACTGCGGCCTGAAAACGCGCGGCTGGGCCGAGACCGAAGCGGCGCTGACGCGCATGGTCGACACCGCACGCGCGGCGCGCTCGGCCTTGGCCAAGACTGGCGAAACGACGGAAGCCTCGGCCTGAAAACGGGCGGCGCTGTTGATCCGCGCCGCCGGCCGCGGCGCTGGATGGCGTCAATCAGCGCGTTGCGGCCGCCGCTGCACACAGGGCGCGGGCGGACGCCAGCAGCACGTCGGTCGCTTCATTCGGCGCCAACAGACCGGCACTGACGAAAGCGCCATTGACCAACAGCGCCAGCTGCGCGCCAAGCTGCTCGGGGCGTGCCACCTTCATGCGCCGAGCAAGGGCCTCCAGGCGCTCGCGCAAGGCACGCATGTGCGCGCGTGACACTGCGCGCGCGGGATGGTCCGGCTCGGCGAACTCGGCGGCGGCGTTGATCTGCGGGCAACCGCGGTAGTTCGACCGCGCCAGCCGCTCGCCGATCCAGCGCATGTGCGCCTCCAGTTCGGCCCGCGGATCGTCGGCGTGTGCGCGCGCCACCTCGTCCCATAGCGACCAGAACTCTTGGTCCTCGCGCTCGAGGAACGCCGCGATCAGATCGTCCTTTTGCGGAAAGTGGCGATAGAGGCTGGTTTTGGCGACGCCGGCCTCCTGGATGATCAGGTCGACGCCGACGGCGCGGACGCCCCGCCGATAAAACAGGTCGGAGGCCGTCTTGAGGATGTGCTCGCGCAGATCCTGCGGCTTGGCTGCGCGTGCGCTCCGGGCGCTGGGGGTCGGGGTCGCCATGGTCGAGATCACTCCGAGGTCGTGCTTGACATGATACAGACCGGTCTGTACTTTTCATAACGATACAGACCGGTCTGTATCTTTCATGGGAGGAGAATGCGTGCAAGCCAGGACTGAAACAGGAGACGCCGCCGTGGCGGTTTATGGCGCCAGCGGCCACACCGGGGCGTTTGTCGTCGCAGAGCTGCGCCGCCGAGGGATCCCGACGATCGCGGTGGGCCGTCGTCCCGCCGGACTGGCCGGCGGCATCGCAGCGCGCGTCGCTGCCATCGACGACCCGGCGGCGCTCGATGCGGCATTGGCGGATTGCGCGGTGGTCATCAACTGCGCCGGACCGTTCCTCGACACCGCGTCGCCCCTGATCGATGCCGCCTTGCGAGTCGCCTGCTCGTACATCGATGTCACCGCCGAGCAGGCCAGCGCCCAGCGCACATTCGCTGACTACGATGCGGCCGCGCACAGGGCGGGAATCACCGTGATCCCGGCGGCGGGCTTCTACGGCGGCTTGGCCGACCTGCTGGCATCGGCTCTGGCGGGCGACGACGCCACCGACGCCGTCGACACCGCCGTTGCCCTCGATCGCTGGTGGCCGACACCCGGGACCCGGCGCACCGGCGAACGCAACTGCGTACCGCGTGTGGTGGTCGAGAACGGGAGCTTGGCGCCAATCCCGACGGTGCCGGCGATCGTCGACTGGGCGTTCGGGTCGACGGACGGCACGCAAGCCGTCGTCGAGATGCCGTTTTCGGAAATCATCACCATCGCCCGCCACCTCGGCGCGCGCCGCGTGCACAGCTACCTCAACGCGTCCGCGCTCGACGAGGTCAGCAGCTCGGGCACGGCGGCGCCGACGGCGGTCGATGCGCTCGGTCGCTCCGCGCAACGGTTCGTCATGGACGTCGTGGTGTCCGACCGCAACGGCGCGCGCCGCGGTCGCGCGCGGGGTCAGGACATCTATGCCGTGTCGGCACCCATCGTCGTCGAGGCCGCCGCACGCCTGCGCAAGCCCGGCACGCATCGCCGCGGCGCGCTGTCGCTGGCCCAGGCCTTCGATGCGTGCGAATTCCTGCACGCCCTTTCATCCGCCGTCACGGTCGACTTCGATCACGCGTGATCGCGCCGCGACCGGCCATCCCGACACCACCGACACGAGAGACCGATTCCATGCAGCAGAACGAACGCGCACGCCAGCTGGCCGCGCTGCACATCAAGGGCGATCCGCTCGCGCTCTACAACGCCTGGGACGCCGGCAGCGCGCGCGCAATCGCCAGCGCCGGCGCCGCGGTCATCGCCACCAGCAGCTGGGCGGTGGCCGCCGCGCATGGCTACGAGGACGGCGAAGCGCTGCCGCTGCCGCTCGCCGAGCAAATCGTCGGGCGCATCGTCGCCGCGGTCGATGTGCCGGTGACGGTCGATGTCGAAGGCGGCTACAGCGACGACCCGGACCGTTGCGCCGAAAACGTCGCGCGCTTTGTCGATCAAGGCGTCGCGGGCATCAACTTCGAGGACCGCATCGTCTCCGGCACCGGTCTGTATTCGACCGCCGCGCATGCCGCACGCATTCGCGCGATCCGGCGCATGGCGGATGCGCGCGGCATCGCCTTGTTCATCAATGCGAGAAGCGATCTGTTCTTCGACGGCCGCGCACCGACGCCAGCAACGCTGGCCGAAGCCCAGGCCCGCGCACGTGCTTATGCCGACGCCGGTGCATCCGGTTATTTCGTGCCCGGGCTGATCGACCTCGACGTGATCGCAACGCTGTGCGCGTCCATCGATCTGCCGCTCAACGTCATGACGATGCCGGGCCTGGCCGACGCCGACACCCTGGCGGCTGCGGGTGTCGCGCGCATCAGTCACGGTCCTGGCGCCTACCTCGAGGCGATGCGCGCGTTGCGCAGCGACGCGGCGTCGGTTTATGGCACCGGCGCCGACGCACAGGCCTGACGCCCTCAAGGGCGTGGCAAAGCAAGAGCGCCCACACGCTCCTAGCCCGCCGCGAGTGCCTCGGCCAGTGCCAGGACCGACAGCGGCGCCGAGCCCTCCGCCTTGTTGCCGAGGGTGACGTAGGCGGCGTGGCCGGCGGTCGTGGTGCCGGCGATCACACGCGCCAGTGTCGCGCGGGTCTCAGGGTCGGGGTCGACCAGCGCGTTGAAGTCGCCGTACAGACGCTTGGCCGCCTCATAGCCATAGACGCCGTGGCGTCGATGCAGATTCCAGCGGCAAACCAGCGGTCCGGGCCAGAGCGCACGCAGCACCGGCAGCTGTGCTTCGATCGGCGGCATCTTGGCGTGCAGACCGAGGCAATAGGTGGCGCCGGCCTCACGCAGCGTTTGCGCGAACGCCGGGCTCAGCCACTCGGCATTGCGGACTTCGACCGCCAACACTGCGCCGGGCGCGCGCTCATGCAGCGGCGGCAACGCGCGCAGCATCGCGCCGAGCCGCTGCAGCAGCGCCGGTAGATCGTGCAGCATCGCATCCGGCAGCGGGCTGAGCTGGAAGACCAGCGCGCCCAGCTTGCCGCGCAAGCCGTCGAGTAGCGGCTCGGCGCAGAGCTGCACGGCGAGTTGCGGATCGAGAAAGCCCGGATTCCATTCCTGGCCACGGCCGGACTCGTCGCGGCGCAAGGCGTCGGCGACCAGGCCCGGCGCTTTGACGACGAAGCGAAAGTCGTCCGGCACCTGCTGCGCGTATGCCGCGTACTGGCCGGCGTCGAGCGGCTGGTAGAACGCGCGATCGAGACTGACCGTGCGCAGCAGGGGATGTTGCGCATAGGCGCGCAGGCCCTGCTTGGCCAGCTTCTGCGTCGAATAGTCCTGCGCCCAGACGCTGCCGACCCAGCCCGGATAGCTCCACGACGACGTGCCGAGCCGCAGTGACGCCGGCAGCGCCTCGCGCAGCAGCCGCAAGTCTGCGCCATGCGCGGCCGGCTCGACGCCACGCGCGCGACGCGCAGCGGACGCCGGCGCCGCGGGCGCGGGTTCGTCGTCGGGAAACAGCGAATCCTGCATCGACCGCTTCAGGTCTTCAGGCGCGCGACGATCGCATCCTCGTCGACCTTGGCGAAGCCGACCGACAGCGTGCCGTCACGGTCGATCACCGGCCGCTTGACCAGCGACGGTTCGCGCGCCAGCAGCGCCGCGGCATTGGCGGCGCTCAGGCCGTCGCGCGTCGCATCGTCGAGCTTGCGCCAGGTCGTGCCTTTGCGGTTGACGACGACGTCGACACCCAGCGCGTCGATCCAGGCCTGCGCGCATTCGCGACTCAAACCATCCGCCTTGAAATCGTGAAAGCGGTAGGCCAGGCCCTCGTCGTCGAGGCGCCGGCGTGCGCGCTGCACGGTGTCGCAATTCTTGATGCCGTAAAGCGTGATCATCGGTGTCGGCTCCGCCCGTCGAGATGCAAAGGCGCGCAGCTTAACGAAAGCGGCGCCGCGCTCACTTCCAGATCAGCGAGACCTGTGCGGTCTTGCCGGGCACCAGCGTCGCCTCGGCGTCGCGCTCCTGATCACGGCAGCGCGCGCGGATGCGGTAGCGGCCAGGCGGCAAGTCGGCCAGCAGATACGGGCCATCGGTGGTGACATCCAGCACCGCGATGCCGCTGGCGTCGGTCACCGTGACCGGCGCCGATGCCAGGAATACCGCGTGGCCGTCCTCGACCGCCGACAGCGTCACCGCCAGCGCATAGCGAGCGGTCGCCGCGCGGATCGCCGCCGATTCGTCGGCACCGACACCGCCGCTCAGATACGGCACGCCGCCCTGCGTCTGTACCGCCGGCAAGGCCGAATCGGTCGACGCAGTGGTGGTTCCGTCCGGCGCCGGCATCGCATGGACGCTATACGCCGCCAATATCGCGCCGCACAGCGGCGCACCCCACTCCGTTTTCATCGCCCCCCTCCGACGTCCTGTCGAACCGAGAGCATGCGCAAATCGCCGACGGCTGACCACGGGTTCCGGCGTGCCGCTCGATGGAGGAACAAGGCTTGCTTGCAAGCCGAATCGTGCCGGGATTTCGTCATTTGGCGACGTAATCCCGGCACTTGGCGACGACTCTTCGACGCATGCGCTCGGCAGGGGCGATGCCGGTGTTGGCATTCGTCGGCCGCAGCCAACCGTTCGTAGTGACGCGCGTATTTCCGACACGCAAACCGCCCGCTTGCCGACGCGCGGCCACGCCGCCCGCCGCGGCCCGCAATCGCCTGATCGTGCGTGTCTTTTCCTTGCAGCCGCCAAAGCTGTGGTGCGCTGCCCTGCGGTGTATCCCCGATACGCAGGCCGATGCTGCAGAACGTCCCCGACAGCCGATGCCCGACCGAACCCGGGCCAGGTCGCACAAGCCTTGGAGCGCGCGGTGGACCGATTCCGCAGACGAGTGCGCGCGACATGGACGCCGAGATTCCACGCTCCCCCGAAGACTTCCACGATGCTCAGCGCCGGCAGGGCTTCCCGACACGGCTGCGACGCGTCCTGATCGGGCTCGGAGTGATCGGCCTGAGCCTGGCCTGCGCTGCGGCCTTCGCTTCGGGCACCGATGAGGATGCGTCGCTGATTCCGGCGAGCATCCGCAGCAACGCGCCGGATCGCTTGTATACGCGCACGTCGATCGGCGACGACCGTTACCGCATCACGACCCGTTTCGACAGCTTCGACGGCGAGCCGCTGACCGTCGGATTCGAGCTGTCGCGCGACGCCAGCCGCGCATCGGTCCACGAGTTCGGCATCGGCGATGCGGAACTCGACGCCCTGCTCGCCGCCTGCCGACGCAGGGTCTGCGAGCAGGCCGACTTCGACCGTCGCACCAGCCAGTATTACCGCGCGCACGGCTTGCGCCTGCGCGAGGACGCGCAGCAGCGCACCCACCTGTTTGTCGATGTTGCACAGGCCGTCGAGCGCAACCGCGAGCGCGTGCGTCCCGTCGCGCAGGCACTGGAGGCGCTGGCCCGCGCACGCGGCGAAGACCGCGCCTGGACCATCGACGCCGCCGTCGCACTGGTCCAGTCGGGCCTGCTCTATCGCCAGCCGGCCGCTGCCGAGGATGGCCGCCGCATCCTCGGTTTCTACCCGCCGCCGCGCGCGCTCGAACGCGGCTACGGCGATTGCGACACCAAGGCCGCGCTGCTCGCAGCGATCCTGCAGAACCTCACCGACGCGCCGATCATCGGCGTGCATGTGCCGCATCACTATCTGCTCGGCATTGCCGGCAAGCCGGGCGCGGGCCAGGCGGCCTTGCGCTATGAAGGTCGTTCCTATGTGCTGGTCGAGGCTGCCGGCCCCGGCCGGCGCCGCCCCGGCTCGATCGCCCAGCCCACCGCACTGGCGCTCGCGCAGCCGCAGGGCGTGCGCATCGACCCGATGTTCTGAGCCGCGCTGCTTCGGAAATTAAAAATATCTTCATGTGTACGCTCCCTGGAGGCGCCATCCGCGACTGAGGGATCGCCCGGTATAGCACGCACAACATGAGTGTTATCTTGTAACACTCATGTGGAAATTCCGGCTGTGCTTCACGCGCGAGATTGCGCACGCCGTCGGGGTGGCCGCATGAACTGATGCGGCTTCCGACTCGCGCCATTCCGTACGCCGACTGCGTGCGCCGGGGGACGAGGGTGCGGACCGCGCATCCGACAATCTGGAGCCCCCATGCTGAAGCTACTCCCCGCTGTTGCACTGATCGCGGCCGCCGTCGCGACCACACCGGCGTTCGCCGACAAACCGCCCGCCAAAGACGCCAAGCCCGACGCCGCTGCACAGCAGCAGCCGGCCCCGCCGCCGGACAAGACGACGACCGGCAACGTCACGATCCGCGGCCAGCACATCAAGTACAAGGCCGTTGCCGGCACCATCGTGCTCGACGCCAAGGATCGCGACGATCAGGGCGGCCGTGGCGATGACAAGGACGCGCCGTCGGCGCACATGTTCTATGTCGCCTACTTCAAGGACAGCAAGGATGACGACAAGCGTCCGGTGACCTTCATCTACAACGGCGGCCCGGGTTCGTCGTCGTTGTGGCTGCACATGGGCGCGCTGTCGCCGCGCCGCGTCGAGACCGCAGACGATTCGCACACGCATGCCGCGCCGTACGATCTGGTCAACAACGACGACAGCATTCTCGACGCCACCGACCTGGTCTTCATCGATGCGCCGGGCACCGGCTTCAGCCGCATCTACGGCAAGGACAAGGAAAAGGCCTATTACGGCGTCGACCAGGACGCGCAGGCGTTCGGCACCTTCATCACCAAGTTCCTGTCGAAGTACGGGCGCTGGAATTCGCCGAAGTACCTGTTCGGTGAGAGCTACGGCACGACGCGCTCGGCGCTGCTCGCCAACGTGCTCGAAACCGAGAAGAACATCGACCTCAACGGTGTGATCCTGCTGTCGCAGATCCTCAACTTCGACACCAGCATCGACGGCCCGGAAGGCAACCCGGGCATCGACCTGCCGTACGAGCTGGCACTGCCGACCTATGCGGCAACCGCGTGGTATCACCACAAGCTGGCGCAGCAGTCGGCCGATCTGCCGTCGCTGCTCAAGGAAGTCGAGCAGTTCGCGATGAGTGATTACGCCGAGGCGCTGTCCGAAGGCGCGATGATCGCACCGGAGCGCAAGCACGCCATCGCCGAGAAGATGCATGACTACACCGGGCTGCCGGTTGCCTACCTCGAGAAGGCCGACCTGCGCGTCAGCGGCGGCATGTTCGAGCAGACCCTGCTCGGCGCCAGCGGCGACGTCACCGGCCGCTTCGACACGCGCTTCTCCGGCCCGTCGATGGACCCGCTGGCCAAGGAGACCGAATACGATCCGCAGTCGGCGGCGATCAGCTCGGCCTATGTCTCGGCGTTCAACGACTACCTGCGCAAGGACCTCGAATACGGCCAGGACATGACGTACAAGCCGACGATCGACATCTGGCGCACCTGGGACTTCCAGCACAAGCCGCCTGGCGCACCGATCGCGTTGCCGCAGGCTGCCAATGTCTTGCCGGACCTGGCGCAGGCGATGATCTACAACCCGAACCTGAAGGTGATGCTCAACACCGGCTACTATGATCTGGCGACGCCGTTCTACGCCGCGATCTACGAGCTGCATCACCTGCCGATGCCGGCCGCGCTGCAGAAGAACATTTCGTACGCGTTCTATCAGTCCGGGCACATGGTGTACGCGCACCCCGAGTCGCGGCACCAGCTGCATGACAACGTGACGGCGTTCATCGACAGCACGTCGAAGCAGAAGTAAGCGGAACGACGAAGCCCCGGCGCAACGCGCCGGGGCTTTTTCTATGGGCGCGAACCGGGCCCGTTACGAAGTTTGGATCAGCGGCGCCAGTGGCAATGCAGGGATGCGCCTCGTCACGGCGCCGTGGACGTGGCGAGACCGGCCGACCGTTGCTGCGCCTCGGCATCGGCCTCGCGATGCAGGAAGCTCGTGATCGCCGTCGCGCCGCGCGTGGCGCTGTGGCCGACCCGGACCTCGCCGAAGCTGTCGGCCACGTACGCCAGCTGCGCGTCGACCATCTGCGCGTGCGTGGCGAATGCCGACGCCAGCGCCGTGTCGAGTGCATCCGCCGATTCGATCACCGGCCCCAGTGTCCAGAAACGATAGTGCGGATCATCGCGCCAGTCGTGCCCGTGCGCGTTGATGAAGACGCAGGGTCGCGGCCGCATCAGAAATTCGACGACCTGGCTACTGACGTCGCCGAGATACAAATCGGCGTCGGCGGTGTAGTGCATGTCGACGCAGCTGGCGCTGCCGAGATCGATGTGCAAGTGCGACAAGCCGCGGTAGCGCTCGAACGGTCGGTACTTGGCAGCGCTCGGCGGATCGAACAGGCGCAGGTGCGGCGCGAAGATCAGGTTGTAGCGCGTACTGCGCGCAAAGTAATCGAGCACCGCCTGGCCGTGCGTGGCCCATGACGACAATGCCGATTCGAAGTGCGGGTTGTAGAGCACGGTCGGGCGACCGTTGTTGAAGCGGCGCCGCGCCGGCGTCTGCGCGCCGACCCAGTCGAATTTGGCGTACACACCGGTTGCCAGGCGCTCTTCGCGCGCATAGCCGAGTTCGAGCAAGCGGCGCGCCTGTTTGCGGCCGGCCAGCATCAGGAAGTCATAGCGTGCGACCTCCGGGGCATACGTCACCTCGCGATCGCCAGCGCCGTGCTCGGTGCCGATCAGTCGCGTGCGCGGCAACGGCAAACGGCGCAGATAAGTGGACGTACGCTCCGGCACCACCACCGCATCGAAGCCCGAAAAATAGAGTGCGTTCAAGCGCAGCTGGCGCTTCTTGCACGGCACGCCTAGACGCCCTTCGAGCGGCTGCCGCAGTTCGTCGAACTGCAGGGGCGCCTGAATCCCGCGCGCATCGAGCATCGAGCGCGCGAAGCTCAATTGCCGGGGCGCGCCGGCGATGTGGACGTCGACGTCCGGATGGTCCTGCGCCAGTGCAACCGCGATCGGCAGCGAATGCGGAATCTGATGTTCCTGTGCGATGTATGAAAAGCAGACCCGCGCCCGTGCCGCGCCGTGGCGCCAGCGCGTCAGCCGCGAGGCCGCCGAATGCGCGTCAAGCCCGCTGCCGCGCGCATAGAGAAAGGCGGCGATGTAGGCGAGCACCGCGCACAGCTCGCCGACGTCGTTGATCAACGCCAGCCGTGGATGCATCACGCGGTGCGCCCCGAGGATGCCCTTGAGCCACACCAGATCGAGATGCGCGACGAGCTGCGCGGCGATGCCGATGTACAGCGCCATGATCACCGACCGCTTCATCGCGTACGGCCGCAGGCCCAGCACCAGTAGCCCCGTGGCCAACGCCCACAAGCCAACCACGACCGTGTAGGGCGGCGCCAACTGATCGGCGGCGGCCTCGGCGAGCCAGATCAGAAACATCGCCGCAGCGCCGAGCAGCCAGCTGCGGCGCAGCAGCGGCCGCTGCCAACGCGCCATCGCTAGCGCCGACGCCAGCATCAGGCCGATGCTGGCTGCAATATCGCTCGAATTATCGAGCGGCGAACCCTCATCGAAGCCCGGCAGCGTGGCAAACCCCTGCGCCAGCAGCGTCGCGCTGGCATACGCCAGCACGCCGATCAGGAGAAACACCTCACCACGGACCGACCAACGCCCGGCCAACGTTCCGAATACCGCTTTGACCACTGCTGATTCTCTCGCTTTGAGCGCACCGCTGCAGTACGCCGATTGATGATTGATGCCCTGCGCTCACCCGGCAACACGATGTGATGCGCTGCGAGCGTCGCGTCGCGTCGCGGCACGGGGCGGAGCAAGCGCTATGCCAAATCGGGCTCGAACATCGCGCTCAAGCGCCGGCGAGATCGGACTGCCGCCGGTAATCGCCGGGGCTGACGCCGGTCCATTGCCGGAACGCCCGGTGAAAGGCACTCGGCTCGGCGAAGCCCAGCGCCTGCGCGATATCGCCGACCGTCTGCTGCGTGCGCGTCAGCTGGCGGATCGCCATGTCGCGGCGCAGCGCGTCGCGGATCGCACGAAACGACTGGCCTTCGTCATCGAGCCGACGGCGCAGCGTCGACGGACTCATGCCGAACTCGCCCGCCAGCGTCTCGAAGCCGGGCCAGGCGTCGGGCGGCGCCGCACGCAGGCGGCGGCGGATGCGCACCGCGAGGCTTTTGGGATTCTTGTACTTGACGATGAAATTGCGCGGCGCGCGTTGCAGAAAATCCTTGGCGCTGCGCTCGGTCTGCACGACCGGCGCTTCGAGCAGCAAGGCGTCGAAGGTGAACGTGGTCTGCACCGCGTCGAACCCGACGTCGCCGGCATAAACCGCCAGATATTCGCGCCACCATGGCGGTTGCGGATAGGCAAAGCGCGCCGCCTGCATCGGGATGCGCCGCGCCGTCAGCCAGCACAACAGGCCATGCAGCACGACGAACAGCGTTTCGTGCGCGAAGCGCCGGCGCTGCAGGTCGGCCATGCCGCAATCGATGAAGCGCAGCGTGACGACGCCGTGCTCGGTATCAAACTCGACACGTGTGTTGTCGAGCAGCAGGTTCATCAGCCGCGTGCCGCGCTGCAGCGCTTCGCGCAAGGTCCGCGTATGCAGCGTCAGATGCGTCAGCGTCGCGAAGCTGCCGTGCTTCCAGCGCCGCGCGTCGAGGCCGAAGAATTCGTCGCCGAGCGCGTCGGTAATCGCCAGCCACAGATGGCCGAAGGCGTCGGCCGGCACACGCGCATCGGCGTGCCCACGCAGGTCCGGATCGATGCCGGCACGCTGCAGCAACGGCCGCGGATCGTGGCCGGCCGCGATCACCGCCACCAACGCCTCTTCGACGAAGGCGATCGCCACACTACCTTTTTCGATCGTGATCATACCTTTACGAATTTCCGCCGGTCGTCCGAACGGGGTGGAAATTATGGCAAATTCGATCAAACGTCACGATCTTTTTCGGCATCGCTGCGATACCGGCCGGCTCCTAGAATCGTCAATCGTCCACGACTTAGGCTCCGCACAGGCTGCGGGCCGGGATCCGCCAGAATGAACGACCTCTCCGTTGCGCCGGCCAACAAGCCGTACAAGACCCAGCACAAGGTGCGCTTCGTCACCGCGACCTCGTTGTTCGACGGTCACGACGCGACGATCAACATCATGCGCCGCATCCTGCAGTCGACCGGCGCCGAAGTTATCCACCTCGGCCACAACCGCTCGGTTGGCGAGATCGTCAACGCCGCGCTGCAGGAAGATGCCCAGGGCCTGTGCATCACCTCGTATCAGGGCGGCCACAGCGAATTCTTTCGCTACATGATCGACCTGCTGCGCGCCAATGGCGGCGAGAACATCAAGGTCTACGGCGGCGGCGGCGGCGTCATCGTGCCGGCCGAGATCAAGGAGCTGATGGACTACGGCGTCACCCGCCTGTACTCGCCGGAAGACGGCGCGGTGATGGGCCTGCAGGGCATGATCAACGACGTGCTGCGGGGCTGCGACTACGACGTTGCCGCGCTGGCGCCAAGCGGCGGTGACGCGCTGGCGGCGTTGCGCAGCGGCGACCGCCGCGCTCTGGCGCGGGTCATTACCGCGATCGAGAACGACAGCTATCCGCAGGGCATCAAGGACGAACTGCGTCAGGCGGCCGCCGAGATCGGAACGCCGACGCTGGGCATCACCGGCACCGGCGGCGCCGGCAAATCGTCGTTGACCGACGAACTGGTGCTGCGGCTGCGCCTTGACCAGGGCGACGCGCTGCGCATCGCGATCGTGTCGATCGACCCGTCGCGCAAGCGCACCGGCGGTGCGCTGCTCGGCGACCGTATCCGCATGAACGCGATCGAGCCGTGGACCGAAGGCGAGGACATGGTCTACATGCGCTCGCTGGCGACGCGCGACACCGGCAGCGAACTGTCGGCGGCGCTGCCGGACGTGATCGCCGCGTGCAAACTGTCGGGCTTCGACCTGATCATCGTCGAAACCTCCGGCATCGGCCAGGGCGATGCGGCCATCGTGCCGTTCGTCGACACCTCGCTGTATGTGATGACGCCGGAGTTCGGCGCCGCCTCGCAGCTCGAGAAGATCGACATGCTCGACTTCGCCGACTTCGTCGCGATCAACAAGTTCGACCGCAAGGGCGCCTCGGACGCGCTGCGCGACGTGCGCAAGCAATACCAGCGCAATCGCGAGCTGTTCATGGTGCGCCCGGACGACATGCCGGTCTACGGCACGATGGCCTCGCGCTTCAACGACGACGGGGTCACCGCGCTGTACCAAGCGATCGCCAGCCGGCTGGCCTCGCAAGGCCTGAAGCTCACAGCCGGCGCCCTGCCGAAGGCAACGGTCAAGGCGTCGTCGGAAAGTCGTGCCATCGTGCCCGCCGATCGTGTGCGCTATCTGGCCGAGATTGCCGACACCGTCCGCGGCTACCACAAGGACATCGCGCGTCAGGCGCGCGCCGCGCGCGAGCGCCAGTCGCTGCGCACGGTCCGTGCGCTGTTCGAGGCCAGTGGCAAGCCGTTGAGCGGTTTCGACGAGATGATTTCGGCCAAGGACGGCGAGCTGACTTCGCAAGCGCGCGCGTTGCTCGAAAAGTGGCCGGCCGTGCAGCAACGCTATGCGCAGGACGAAGATGTCGTGAGAATTCGCGACAAGGAAATCCGCACCAAGCAGACCACCGAATCGCTGTCCGGCACCAAGGTCCGCAAGGTCTCGCTGCCACGCTTCGAGGATGACGGCGAGACGCTGCGCTTCCTGATGAAGGAAAACCTGCCGGGCTACTTCCCGTTCACGGCCGGCGTGTTTCCGTTCAAGCGCGAGGGTGAAGACCCGACACGCATGTTCGCCGGCGAAGGCGATGCGTTCCGCACCAACCGCCGTTTCAAGCACGTGTCCGAGGGCATGCCGGCGCACCGCCTGTCGACCGCGTTCGACTCGGTGACGCTGTACGGCGCCAACCCTGACCTGCGCCCCGACATCTACGGCAAGGTCGGCAACTCCGGCGTGTCGATCGCCACGCTCGACGACATGAAGGTGTTGTATTCGGGCTTCGATCTGTGCGCGCCGACGACGTCGGTATCGATGACCATCAACGGTCCGGCGCCGATGATCCTGGCAATGTTCATGAACACCGCGATCGACCAGCAGGTCGAGCAGTTCACCGCCAGCCAGGGCCGCGCACCGAATGCCGACGAGCACGCGGCACTGAAGGCCAAGGCGCTGTCGACCGTGCGTGGCACCGTGCAGGCCGACATCCTCAAGGAAGACCAGGGCCAGAACACCTGCATCTTCAGCACCGAGTTCGCGCTGAAGATGATGGGCGACATCCAGCAGTACTTCGTCGACCACCGCGTGCAGAACTTTTACTCGGTGTCGATTTCCGGCTATCACATCGCCGAGGCCGGCGCGAACCCGATCAGCCAGCTCGCCTTCACGCTCGCCAACGGCTTCACTTATGTCGAGTCGTATCTGGCGCGCGGCATGAAGATCGACGAGTTCGCGCCCAACCTGTCGTTCTTCTTCTCGAACGGCATGGACCCCGAGTACACCGTGATCGGCCGCGTCGCGCGGCGCATCTGGGCAGTGGCGATGCAGCAGCGCTACGGCGGCAACGAGCGCAGCCAGAAGCTCAAGTACCACGTGCAGACGTCGGGTCGCTCGCTGCATGCGCAGGAGATGAATTTCAACGACATCCGCACGACGCTGCAGGCGCTGCTGGCGATTCAGGACAACTGCAACTCGCTGCACACCAACGCCTACGACGAAGCCATCACCACGCCGACCGAGGAATCGGTACGCCGCGCGATGGCGATCCAGCTGATCATCAATCGCGAATTCGGCCTGTCCAAGAACGAAAATCCGCTGCAGGGCAGCTTCATCATCGACGAGCTGACCGACCTCGTCGAAGAAGCCGTGCTCAAGGAGTTCGAGGCCATCGCCTCGCGTGGCGGCGTGCTCGGTGCGATGGAAACCGGCTACCAGCGCGGCAAGATTCAGGAAGAGTCGCTGTACTACGAACACAAGAAGCACGACGGGTCGCTGCCGATCATCGGCGTCAACACCTTCCGCAACCCGAATGGCGACGACACGCTGCAGGAGATCGAGCTGGCGCGTTCGACGGAAGCCGAGAAACAGTCGCAGCTCGACCGCCTCAAGGACTTCCACTCCCGCAACGCCGACGCCACGCCGGCCATGCTGCAGCGCCTGCGCGACGCCGTGATCCACAACGACAATGTCTTCGAGGTGCTGATGGACGCGGTGCGCGTCTGCTCGCTCGGGCAGATTTCCCAGACGTTGTTCGAAGTCGGCGGACGCTACCGGCGCAACATGTAAGAGCGTCGCTCGGCATTGCCGGCAGCACCGAAAAGCCTTTAACCGCAGATGACGCAGATTGGCGCAGATCGCAGCGAAAGGCTGTTTCCTCGTCGTCTGTGTCGTCTGTGGTTGAAAGCGCTGCCGTGGCGAGGTCGGCGTTCCTGCGGCAAGTCCGGTTGCTTCATCCGTTCAGAGGTACGTAGCCGCCCCGCCGCGGTGCTAGCGTGCGCGCATCGACCGGAGGGGACCGATGCGCGAAGACCTCGAACGCCAGCTCGAAGTGCTGCTCGACAAGCAGGCCATCCATGAATTGGTCATGGCTTACTGCAATGCCGCCGACCGCCACGACTTCGACAAGATGCGTACGCTCTATCACGACGACGCGATCGACGAGCACGGCCAGTTCGCCAAGGGTCCGGCCAAGGAATTCCTCGACCGCCTGCCGCAGATCCAGACGCCGATGGCGGTGCTGCATCACAACGTGACGACGGTGAACCTCAAGCTCGACGGCGACCTCGCCGAGGGCGAGATCTATCTGATCGCGATGCACCAGGTCAAAAGCGGCACACAGCATTACGACGTGCTGATCGGCGGCCGCTACTTCGACAAGTACGAGAAGCGCGACGGCGTCTGGAAATTCAGCCACCGGGCCATCGTTGCCGACTGGGCTTATTCGGCCGACCCGAGCCGTATCGACCTCGATCACCCGTTTCTGGCCGGCGCGCACATCGGCCGGCCGGGCCCTGAAGACCCGTCCTACGGATTTTTCCGTCTCCTGCAGCGCGGCACACGCTGAAGGCTTGCCGACGTGGCGCGGTCACCGTAGCGTGCCGGCATGCCAAGCCCCGCCGAGCTTCTGAACTACGACACTGCTCTGGTGCTGGCGCGCCAGCACGAACGCACCGTTTATGGCCCGCTGGCGGCGCCGGCGTTGCTGCTGACACTGGACGGCGCACCGGCCTCGCCGGACCCGATCGTCGTCGACTGGCTGCGTACGTTACCGGCGCCTGTCATCGGGATCGGCGGTGCGGCCGATGCCTCGCTGGCCCTGGCCTGCGATTGCCACGTCGATGCGGCGGCGGCGGCGGCACCGCTGCTGGCGACGGCCACGCGCGCGCCGATCGCGGCAATGAGCTTCGTGCAGTTGCTACGCCTCCTGCCGTCGCTGTCGCTGAGCGACGCGCTGGTCGCCGAATCGCTGGCCTACGCAACGCTGCAGAACGGCCCGGAATTTCGCGCGTGGCGCGATGCGCATCCGCCGACACCACCGGCTGCCGGCGACCACGGCCCGGCGGTGATCGCCGAACGTGACGGCGAGCGGCTGATGCTGACCTTGAACCGGCCGTCCAACCGCAACGCGATGACAGTCGAAATGCGCGACGCGTTATGCGAAGCGCTGCAGCTGGCGGTCATCGACACCGACATCGCGCACATTGAAATCCGCGGTCGCGGCAAGTGCTTTTCGACCGGCGGTGATCTGCGCGAATTTGGCTCAGCACCGGATCCGGCGACGGCGCATCTGGTCCGCAGCCTGGCACTGCCGGGCCGGGTACTGGCGACGATCGCCACGCGCAGTACCGTGACCGTGCACGGTGCCTGCATCGGCTCGGGCATCGAATTTCCGGCGTTTGCCGGCCGCCTGATCGCGCGTGCCGATGCGTGGTTTCAACTGCCGGAGCTGAAGTTCGGCCTGATTCCCGGCGCCGGCGGCTGCGTCAGCATCAGCCGCCGCATCGGTCGCCAGCGCACCGCCTGGCTCGGCCTATGCGGCCAGCCGATCGGTAGTGAACAGGCGCTCGAATGGGGCCTGATCGACGCCCTCGCCGCTCAAGACTGACAGCGAAAATGCCGAAAACCCGTAAGCCGGCGTCGCCATCGCGGTCCGGCCTGAAAACTGCGGGTGGAGAACATGAATCAGCTGGAAGCCGTGGTCGGCGGGGCGACGATCCCAACGGCGGCACCCTCGAAAAGACGGCCGTGGCGCTTGCTCGGGCATATTGCCGCCAGCGTCAGCGTCGACGTCGTGCTGCTCGCTGCTTTTGCGCACGCCGGCATCGTCAGCGCCGTGGTCCCGGTGCTCTACGCCCTCGTCACCGGCTGCAGCATTCTGGTTTTCTATATCCTGCTGCGCAGCGACTGGTCGCAGCGCCGGCGTGATCCGGCACTGACACGATCGCAGCTGCTGGTTTCGTCGCTGACCGTCATGGGCTTTTCCCTGTATTGCGAGCCGTTGGCGTTCTACTTCCTGATGCTGCTGTTCATGGCGTTCTCATTCGCAGCGCTGCGGCTGCGGCTCAAACAGATGCTGACCAGCTTCGTGCTCGTCATGCTGGTCGGCACCATCGACCGCCTTTGGCTCGGCACGCATCTGGAAATCCCCGGCGCGACGCCGACCGAGCAGCTACTGGGCTGGCTGGCCTTCGCCTCCGTGCTGCTGCGCTGCTGCATGATCGGCTGGTACGGCAACCGACTGCGGCGCACCCTGCATCAGCGCAATCGCGAGCTGGCGGACGCCTCGCAGCAGATCCAGTATCTGGCCCTGCACGACAGTCTGACCGGCACGTTGCGACGAACGCCGGTCTGGAATCTGATCGAGCGGCAGTGCGGGCTGAACATCTTCAGCGTCGCGATGCTCGACCTCGATCACTTCAAGCAGATCAACGACCGCTACGGACACGCGATCGGTGACGACGTGTTGCGCCGCTTCGCCGAGACGGTACGCGACGTCATCCGCCCCGGCGACGTCGTCGGCCGATACGGGGGCGAGGAATTCCTGTTGCTGCTGCCCGGCGCCAACGCCGATGCCGCGCTGGCCATCACCGACCGCGTGCGCCGCGCCGTGGCCCGCCATGACTGGGCACGGCTCGCCGAAGGCCTGTGCGTGACCGTGTCCATCGGCATCGCCGGCGCGGCGCTCGGCGAAAGCGCGCGCAGCATGGTTGACAGAGCCGATCAGGCGCTGTACGCCGCCAAGCGTCACGGACGCAACCGTGTGCTGCTCTATCGCAGCCCGACACAATTCGAGGGCCCGGCAGGCGACAGCGTCGGCGAGTGACGCGCGACACCGCGTCCACGCACGACGGCATCCGGGGCTGCATACTGGGGACTGCATCAAGACCCGCTCCGTGCCATGCCGCCGTTCCTTCGCTTCACCACAGCCGCCAGACGCCGGTGAATTTTCTCGCGCATCTCTGGCTTGCCGAACGCCGCGGCGCATCGCTGGCCGGCAGCATTCTCGGCGACGTGATTCGCGGCGGCGATCTGTCCGCGTACCCGGCACCGATCGCGATCGCCGTGCGCCAACACCGGCGCATCGATGCGGCGACCGATCGGCACCCGGCGGTGGTCCACCTGCGCGGCGGCTATCCTGACGGGCAGCGTCGCTATGCCGGCATCGTTCTTGACCTTGCCTACGATCATGCGCTGGCCTTGGACTGGGGCCGCTACAGCGACGAGCCCTTGCCGGCATTCTGCACGCGCGCCGGCGCCGCGATCGCCGGCGCCGCACCGTGGTTCGAACAGGCCGGCGGGCGGCGCAGTTCCGCCCGCGGCTTCAGCGATCTGCTGCTGTCCTATGCTCAGGCCGAGGGCATCGATCGCGCCGTCCTGCGCACCGCATCGCGGCTGCGCCGGCCCGAACCCTTGCTCGATGCCGCACGAGACTGGCGGCAGCAACTACCGGCGCTGCGTCGCAGCCTGCCTGCCCTGCTCGACGATCTCGGCGCCATCGAGCTCGAAGACATCGCCTGAGCGCGTCAGATCTCTCTGGCGCGGCGCAGCTCGATGATCTTCGACGGCAGTTCGGACGCCGGCGCCGGCTTGCAGAAGTGATAGCCCTGCATCGTGAACGCGTTGGCGGGAGCCGCCTTGCCGATGAAATAGCCCTGCGCGGCGTCACAGGCCCGTTCACGCAAGTAGAGCAGCTGTGCTTCGGTTTCGACGCCTTCGGCGACAACGCGGATGTTGAGGCCATGCGCCATCGCGATGATGGCGCGTGCCACCGCGGCGTCGGCCGGATCTTCATAGATATCGCGCACGAAGCTGCGATCGATCTTCAGCAGGTCGATCGGGAAGCGCGTGATGTACGACAGGCTCGAGTAGCCAGTACCGAAGTCGTCGACGGCGATCGACAAGCCGAGCATGCGCAAGCTCTCCAGCGTCGTCGTCGTGTCGTCGGATTCGGCCATCAGCGCGCCTTCGGTGATTTCAAGCACCAACTGCGACGCCGGCAGACCGGACGCCAGCAGCGCCGCCTGCACGTTCGCCATCAGATCCTGGTGCGCAAACTGCTTCGGCGACAGATTGACCGCTACTGTCAGCGGCTGGCCAAGGCGCTTTTGCAGCTCGACGACCTCGTGGCACGCGGTACGCAAGGTCCAGTAGCCGATCGGCACGATCAGACCGGTCTCTTCGGCGACCGGCAGGAATTCGGCCGGCGAGATCAGCCCGCGCTCCGGATGCCGCCAGCGAATCAGGGCCTCGACGCCGGACACCTCACCGGTCGCCAGGCTGATCTGCGGCTCGTAGAACATCTCGAATTCTTCGCGCGCCAGTGCGCGGCGCAGCTCGGTTTCGATGATGATGCGGCCCTCGGCCTCGATCAGCATCTCGTGCGTGAACAGCCGATAGTTGGCGCGACCGCCAAGCTTGGCCTTGTACATCGCCGTGTCGGCGTTCTTCAGCAACGTCACCGGATCGGCACCGTCATTCGGATAGCGGCTGATGCCGACGCTGGCCGTGACGTGCAACTCATGCGCGCCCACCACAACCGGCTTGTTCATCGCCGCGATGACCGCCTGCGCGATGCGCGTGACGTCGCCGCCGTCGTCGAGGTCCGGTAGCAGAATCGAGAATTCGTCGCCGCCCATGCGCGCGATCGAGTCGCTTTCGCGCACGCAGTTGCGCAAGCGCGCCGCGACCGTCTGCAGAATCTGATCACCGACGTGATGGCCGAGCGAATCGTTGATGCGCTTGAAGTTGTCGAGATCGATCATCATCACGCCGACCTCGCTGCGCGTCCGTCGTGCGCGCGAGATGGCGACCGCCATACGGTCGTTGAGCAGCGAGCGGTTCGGCAGCTGCGTCAGCGCATCGTGATGCGCGAGATGGCGGATGTAGTCCTCGCGGCGGCGGCGCTCGGTGATGTCGTAGGCCATCGCCAGATAGCCGATGACGCTGCCGGCCGCGTCGCGACGCACCGTCACCGCCATTTCGACCGGCGCCAGCGAGCCATCCTTGCGCCGTGAAATCCACTCGTGTTCGTCGGTCAGACCGCGATCGGCGCGCACCTTCAGGGCCTGGAAGTCATTGGCAACCGGCGAGCCGAACTCCTTGCTCAGCGCGTCGGCGCGCTGCAGCAGGTCGGCGCCGTCGACCAGCTCATGCAGATGCAAGCGCCCGATCATTTCGTCGCGGCGATACCACCACAGCCGTTCGGCGGCCGGATTGACCGAGCTGATCAGGCCATCCGCGTCGGTCGCGACGATGCCGAAGGCCGCCGCATCGAGGATCGACTGACGGAAGCGGTTCGCTTCGGCAAGCGCCTCCTCGCCGGCGCGCCGCTCGCTGAGATCGCGCGCGACCTTGACGAAGCCGAGCAGGCGGCCGGACGGATCGCGCACCGCCGTCAGCACCAGACTGGCCCAGAACCGCGAGCCGTCCTTGCGCACCCGCCAGTGCTCGTCCTTGAAGCAACCGTCACGGCGCGCAACTTCCAGCGCCCGCGCCGGCCGTCCCGCGCGCTGGTCTTCCTCGGAGTAGAAGCAGGCGTAGTGGCGGCCGATAATTTCGTCGGTGCGATATCCCTTGATGCGCTCGGCACCCTCGTTCCAGGTCGCGACACAACCCTGCGGATCGAGCATGAAGATCGCGTAGTCGGCAACGCAGTCCACCATCAGGCGGAAGCGTTCCTCCGACTGGCGCAGCGCCGTTTCGGCGGCGCGGCGCTCGCTGATATCGGCGATCACGCCGACGTAGCGGCGCGCGCCGACCGCGTCAATCAGATTGATCGACAGCGACAACGGAAATTCTTCGCCGTTCGCGCGCTGGCCGACGACTTCGCGGCGCAAGCCAATGAAGCCGCTCGGCGTTTCCTTGAGCAGCCCAGAGACGTGCCCGTCGTGTGCGCCGCGATAGCGCTCCGGCATCAGCATCTTCACGTTGCGGCCGATCACGGTCTCGGACGGATAGCCAAAGATCAGCTCGGCGGCGCGATTGAAGGTCAGCACCATACCGCTGGTGTCGATCGTCAGAATCCCCTCGGCGCTACTGTCGACGATGGCGCGTTGATTGGCCTCGGTCTCGCGCAGAGCTGCCGTCATCTGCATCGCCATGGTCCGCGCCCGCTGCCGCCCCGTTGCGAGCAGAAACGTCACCATCGCAAGCAGCAAGCTGCCGGCGATGCCGCCGACCAGCGCCGCGATGCCGGCCCAGTCGTGCACGGCCGCGAAGCCCGGCGTCGCGGCAAACTCGAACTGCCAGCGGCGGCCATACGCATCGAGGCTCAGCGACTGATGCAGATCATTCGCGCTGTCCTCCGACATGTCGTCGAACAAGATGCCACCGGACGCGTCACGCACACGCACCCCTAGCCCGGCCGGTCGACCGGCGAGCACCGGATGCATGAAATCGCCCATGCGAAACGGCGCATAGACATAGCCGATCAGTGCCGAGCGCCGCGCCGCCGCGTCGTACAGCGAATAGCCGGCGCTGTAGACCGGGACATAGAGCAGCGTGCCGACCTGCGGGTGGCGGTCGTCCTCCTGCAACAACTGCACCGGCCCCGACAGCGCCGGATTGCCCGAGTCACGGGCCTGCATCATCGCCGCACGGCGAGTCGGCTCCGAATACATGTCGTAACCGAAGGCCCGCTGATTGCGGGCATTGAACGGCTCAATGAATTCGATTTCGGTGTAGTCGCTGCGCTCACCGAGCGGGAACACCCGAAAGTCCGGAAAGCCCTCGTCACGGATGGTCTTTTCGCGCGCCGGCAACTCCGACGGCGACACATGGCGCGCGAATGCGATGGCCTGAACGCCCGGATAGCTGCTCGCCACATCGAGGCTGTCGACATAGCGGCGCCAATCGTCGCGCGTGACTTCGGCCGACGCCGCAAACAGGCCCGCGCCGCCACGCAGGATCTGCTGGTAGGCCTGCAGGCGCACGCCAACCGCGGTGACGACACCGGCCGATTCATGTGCGAACTGGGATTCGCGCGTCGCCCCCGTCGTGTGCTCGACGTAGCGATAGACCACAACACTCAACAAGAGGCCGAGCGCCAATACCGCGAGCGCCGGCCACTGCACGAGCACGTTGAGCCGTCTCGACTGGATCTCCTGGGGGTTCACGGTCACATCTGGCGAAAGTCAGGGTGAGCACAGAATGCCCAGCCGCGCCGCCGACAGCCGCTTCGGCGCGATAGCCGGCATCTGCAGAGCGGATCAGCGGCTTCAACCCCTAACCAAATCGGACGAAGCCCGAGCTTGCGGGCCTGCCTACGATCACAGGCCTCCGCGACCCGTTCAGCGCTTTCTTAGAAATATGGCAGACATTCCCGGCATCGCCGACCGTCCCAGCGTCATGCAGGCATTCGCCGGCCTGACGACCGACGAGCTTGAAATCCTCGGCACTGCCGATCGCTTTGCACAGGCCGAGCTCTACCCGCTCGCGCAGCGCATGGACGACGAGGAATGGTGGCCGCAGGACATCTTTCCGAAGATTGGCGAGACCGGCTATTTCGGCGTCACCGCACCGGAAGCCTATGGCGGCAGCGGCCTCGGCGTATTCACGTCCGGCCTCATCCTGCAAGCGTTCTCGCGCTGGAACCACGCTCTGGGCCTGGCCTGGGTCGCGCACGAGAACCTTTGCATGAACAACATCCTGCGCAATGCCAACGAAGCGCAGAAGCAAAAGTATCTGCCGGGACTCAACCGCGGCACGCTGATCGGCGCGCTCGGCCTGACCGAACCGGGCGCCGGCTCCGATGCACTCGGCTCGATGCGCACCACGGCGCGCCGCGAAGGCGGCCATTACGTCCTCAACGGCCGCAAGATCTACATCACCAACGGCCCGGTCGCCGATGTCTTGCTGGTCTATGCCAAGACCGACAAGGACAAGGGCTCGCAAGGCATTTCCGCATTTATCGTCGAAAAGGACTTTCCGGGATTCTCGGTCGCGCAGAAACTGGTGAAGATGGGCTTTCGCGGCTCACAGACCGCTGAACTGGTGTTCGACGAGTGCCGCGTGCCGGTCGAGAATCTGGTCGGTGGCGAAGATCGCGGCGTGAAGATCGTCATGTCCGGCCTCGACCTCGAACGCGCGATGATCTCGCCGATCTGCCTCGGCATCGCCGAGCGCGCGTTGACGCTGTCGCTCGACTACGCACGCCAACGCAAGCAATTCGGCAAGCCGATTGCCGACTTCCAGATGGTGCAGTCGATGCTGGCCGAGATGTACGTCTGGGTCGAATCGATGCGCCTGTACACCTACCAGGTGCTGCGCGCCGCCGACGTCGTCGACGAGAACGAGGGCGGCCGCGGCGACATTCACAAACTGACGGCCGCTGGCGTGATGTACGTGGCCGAAACCATGAACAAGGTGCTCAATCACGCCATCCAGGTACACGGCGGCAGCGGCTACATCTGGGAGTCCGAGATCAACCGCCTGTACCGCTCGATCAAACTGCTCGAAATCGGCGCCGGCACGACCGAAGTGCGCAAGATGATCATTGCCGGCGAACTGCTGAAAAGCTGAGCAACAAGCATCCAACCACAGATTTCACAGATTGCACGGATTAATTCTCTATCCCCTGTGAATTGGAATATCGCGGCAAGAAATCGGCTTGCGCGCGATGTGGCGCGTTCCGCTTTCTTCTTTTTGTCTGTGAAATCTGTGCAATCTGTGGTTAACGAAGATGTCGACGACACCAGAGCAAGCTGAACAACAGAACACGCCCGAGGCGCTGTGGGCGGCGGAGACGGTGTATCGGCCGGATCTGTTCGCCGGCAAGGTGGCGCTGGTCTCCGGTGGCGGTAGCGGTATTGGCCGCGCCACGGCGCTGCTGTTTGCGCGGCTGGGCGCCAAGGTCGCGATCTGCGGGCGTACCGCCGAGAAGCTCGATGCCGTCGTCGAGTTCGCGCGCGCACGCGGCGCCGAGATGATCGCGGTGCCGACCAATGTCCGTGAACCCGAGCAGGTTGAGGCCTTGTTTGCGCGCATCGACGACACCTGGGGCCGGCTCGACTGCGTCGTCAACAATGCCGGCGGCCAGTATCCGCAGCAGGCGATCGACTATGCGCCCAAAGGTTGGGCGGCCGTGATCAATAACAATCTCAACGGCAGCTGGTACATGATGCAGCGCGCCGCGCAGTACTGGCGCGAACATCCACTGCCGACGGGTGTCAGCGCGTCGATCGTCAACGTCGTGGTCGTCACCGAACGCGGCATGCCGGGCGTGGCGCACACCGTCGCCGCGCGTGCCGGCATCATCGGCGCCTCACGCACCGTCGCCGTCGAATGGGCGCCGCTGGGCATTCGCGTCAACTGCGTTGCACCCGGCCTGACCGCCACCGAAGGTCTGTCGGTCTATCCCCCGGAAGCCGTCAGGGAATTCCCGCTCGCCAACCCGATGAAACGCCCAGGCACCGCCATGGAAATCGCCGAAGGCTGCATCTACCTGTCCGCATCCAGCGGTCGCTTCATCACGGGCGAAGTGCTGACGATCGACGGCGGCGGCAAGCTCTGGGGCGAACTCTGGACCGCCGGCCGGCCGGAGTACTACAAACTGCCGGGCTAGGTTCTCGCCGCTTCAAAAGCTTTTTAACCATGGATTACGCAGATTTCACAGATTGAGAATGTGGGGATAACAGCCCCGTTATCTGCGCAATCCGCGTCTTTCTTCATCGACGGCAAACGCGGCGGAATGTCGTTGGCGTGGCCCCCTGGGTTTGCTACCGGCCGTACGCAGGCCCCTCGATACATTTCGCTGCGCGAAACACTCGGGGCGAACGGCTATGAGTTTCATCGATCCTGACGCCGCAAACAGACCACCGGATCGGCACGCGCAACAGCACTGAGGTCGCGATGATCACGCGCGGTGGCCATGGCGAGAGAAGCAATCGTCGCGAGCAGGCCCGAGGCTGTGCCGAGAAGCGCAGCCGTACATCAGTACGGCGAGCATCGCAGGTGCAGGATCGGGCCGCGCCGTAGATTGATTCGCGGCGCGCCGCGTAAGGCGTGGAGTCGGCGTCGAGAGCAGGGCCGAGGTCGCGGCTTGCGCGCACAGTCGTACATGAGTACGGCGAGCACGCAAGGCGCGAGATCGGTACGCGCAGCAGCCGAGTCCGCGCCTTACTCGAACCAGGCGCGAACGGCGTTGCGTCCCTCGCGCTTGGCTTTGAACAGCGATGCGTCGGCCTGGCGCATCAATTCGCCGAAGTCACGCGTCAGCGGACGCAGCGCCGCGACGCCGCCGGTGACCTGCACGCCGACCATGCGCGCGCTCTCGGTCTGCACTCGCGCCTCGGAGACGCGCAGGCGCAGGCGCTGGGCGATTTCCATCGCCGGACCCTTGTCACAGCGCGGCAGCAGCACCGCGAACTCGTCGCCGCCGAGGCGGCCGACGGTGTCGATACGGCGCAGGCCTTCGGTCAGCGCCGACGCCACGGCCACCAACACGCGATCGCCAAGGTCGGCACCTTCGGTGTCGTTGAATTTGCGGAAGTGATCAACGTCGAACAGCACGACTGACAGGGGTTCGGCGAACCGACGGGCGCGCTCGAATTCCTGGCGGCCGATGTCGATGAAGTGCGTGCGATTGACCAGCTGCGTCAGCCCGTCGCGGGTAGCGCGCTCATAAAGCTCGCTCTGCCGCATCTTCTGTTCGGTGATGTCGTGAAAGACTTCGACAAAGCCGTGAATTTCGCCACCGCCGGTGCGCACGACATCCAGCGACGCATCGACGATGAACTGGCTGGCGTCGGGCCGTCGGCGTCGGGACTCACCGCGGAGGTGACCATGCGTGCGCGCGAAATCCAGCGCTTGCTGCGGCGTCGTGCCGCTGGCCGCCGGTGTCGGGGTCGCAACGTCGCTCGGGAACAGGTCGGCGTAGGGTCGGCCGACGATTTCGCGATCGCGCCAGCCGCAGAGGCGCGACGCGCCGCGGTTCCAGCTGGTGATCCGGCCATCGCGATCGATCATGCAGACGCCGAACGCGCTGATCGCATGGACGGCGTCTGCATAGCGCTGCGGATCGCGCGTCAGCAGCCGCTCGTACTCGCCGGCGCGGATCGCGGACGGATCGTCAGGGACAGCGGACGGCGGCGAATAATCCGGATCGATCATCCGCGGCATTCTAGAGACTGTATTGCGGGATGCGAGTAGGAAATCGACGCCCGCTGTGGCCAGCGTCGTGCGCGCTGCGCTGCAACAACGCGGAATTCAGAACGGATTCATCGCCACAGGCGATGCTGCACACAGCATAATTTCAATTTTTTGGAGGATGAAATGCGTACGCTGAAAGTCATACTCGCCGCAACCGCCGTCAGCACGGCCTGCTTCGTCGGCAATGTCTGGGCCGCGAACGACAGCCCGGTCGGCGTCTGGAAGACCATCGACGACTCGACCGGCAAGGCCAAGTCTTTGGTGCAGATCACCGATGAAGGCGGCACGCTGCACGGCAAGGTCATCAAAATTCTGCATCCGTCCCATCCGAACCCGACCTGCGACAAGTGCGATGGCGACAAGAAGGGCAAGCCCATCGAAGGCATGGAGATCATGTGGGGCGTGAAGAAGGACGGCAGCCAGTGGGACGGCGGCAAGATCCTCGACCCGGAGAAGGGCAAGACCTATGGCGTCAAGCTGTCGCTGGAAGACGGTGGCGACAAGCTCGACGTGCGTGGCTTCATCGGCTTTTCGCTGCTCGGCCGGACCCAGACCTGGGTGCGCGAGACCGATCCGGCGGCGACCAGCGACTCGACGACCAGCCCGTAAGTCCGCTGTCGTCGGCTTAAGATTGGCCAGGCGCCCGTTGCGACGGGCGCCTTTTTTACGCCTCTTGCACCGCCGGGCCGCCGCCCCAAGGTAGGGGCAACGGAGCGGCCGCGCCGGCACGGCGGCGGCCACCGAGAGTAGAATTCACCGACCCATACATTGACCCCAGGCGTGCGTGCGCGCGCCGACACCGGAAACCGACATGATCGACCGCGATTTCAGCACGGCGGAGAAGGAAACCGACGCCAAGGCCGCCGCCCCGAAGACGCCGGGACTCGACGAGCGCCTGTTCAAGGCGCGCACGATCCTGATCTACGGCGCGATCAATCAGAAGCTGGCCGAAACCTTCAGCGCGCGCCTGCTGGCGCTGGCCGCCGAGTCGGACGATCCGATCACGATCTACATCAACAGCCAGGGCGGCCACGTCGAATCCGGCGACACGATTCACGACATGATCAAGTTCGTGAAGCCGACGGTGCGCGTCATCGGCACCGGCTGGGTCGCCAGCGCCGGCGCCCTGATCTATTCGGCTGCCAAGCCGGAAAATCGCCTGTCGTTGCCGAACACCCGCTTCATGCTGCATCAGCCGTCCGGCGGCGCTGGCGGCACCGCGTCGGACATCGCGATCATGGCCAAGGAAATCGTGTTGATGCGCCTGCGCCTCAACGAGATCTTCGCGCGCGAAACCGGCCAGCCGCTCGAGCGCATTCAGCGCGACACCGAACGCGACTACTGGATGAGCGCGCAGCAAGCCAAGGAATACGGTCTGGTCGGCCGCATCATCAACAACGCGTCCGAGATCGACGGCTAAAGCGAAAAGCCAACGGCAGGAACCGCAGATTGCGCAGATAGGCGCAGAAAGCGCGGACGCCCGTTGCGGCAATCGCGGTTCGCCCGCAGGCAAGGCTGCAGTGGCGGTACAGGCCGCCGCGGGGGCCTGTCGTGCGTAGACCGATACCGATGCACGAGTGCATCACATCCCGCCTTTCGTCTGCGCCAATCTGCGTAATCTGCGGTTCCGCTTTTGTCAGTGCGGTGTATCGATTGCATCGGCCTGCAGGCCGCGGGCGCGCAGGGTGTCGATGAGCACGCGGCTGTCGCCGTGCATGGCCAGCACGCGGCGGGCGCCGGTCTGCTCGATGGTGCGCAGCAGCGACGGCCAATCGGCGTGGTCCGACAGTGTGAAGCCGCGGTCGTACTTGGCGGCGCGGCCGTTGTCCGCCCCCATCCAGCCCGACGCGAAGCCGGTGCGGTAAGGCGCGAGCCGTCGCAGCCACGGTGTGCCGAACGCCTGTGGCGGCACCAGGATCAGGCTGCCGCGAAAATCGTAGCCGCCGCCGCATTCGTTGACGCCACGCGTCGGTAGCATCGCGATGCCCTCGCGTCGGTACAAGCCGACCAGCTTGGTCATGGTCTGATGCAGATAAACCGTCTCGTCGACGCCGACGTGGCGCATCAGTTCCGCCAACACGCGCTGCGTCTTGCCGAGCGCGTAGGTGAACAGGACGCTGGCGTGACCGGCGGCGCGATTGGCCATCCACCACTCGGCAATCTGTGCACTGGCGCTACCATCCGGCGGCCAGACGTATTGCGGTGATGCGAAAGTCGCCTCGGTGACGAACACGTTGCAGCGCTGCACGTCGAAGGGCGCACAGCTCGGATCGGCGTCGCGCTTGTAGTCGCCCGACACGACCCAGACTTCGCCACCGACTTCGATGCGGACCTGCGCCGAGCCGAGGATATGGCCGGCCGAGTGTAGCGACACGCGCGCGTCGCCGAGTTCGAAGACCTGCCCGTAGTCGTACGGCCTGACCTGCATGCCGGCGCCGAGCCGCTCTTTGAGCAGGCGATAGCCGGGCGTTGCCGTCCAGTAGCGCGCGCAGCCGTTCTTGACGTGATCACCGTGCGCATGGGTGACCACGGCGCGTGTCACACGCTTGTGCGGATCGATATAGAAATCGCCGGCCGGGCAGTACAGGCCCTCCGGTCGGGATACGACGAGTTCGGTCATCGGCGCGATGGTAGCGGCAAAGCGCTCACGACTCCCGCGGCGGCTCGAACTTGCCCTGCAGACTTCGCAGCCAACGCGCGACGACATCGATCTCCGCCGCGCTGAAGCCGTCCGTCAGCCGTGCATTGAGCGGCGCCAGTTCGGCATTGGCCGCCTGCAGCGCGGCGCGTCCGGCATCGGTCAGGTGCAGGCGCACGGCGCGCCCGTCCTTTGCATCGCGGCGCCGCTCCAGCAGGCCGATGCGCACCATGCGATCGGCCAGACCGGTCATCGCCGACGCCGCCAGATCGAGCGCCTGCGCCAGTTCGCCGATTGACGCGCCGTCCTGACGAGCCAGATAGAACAGCGCACCAGCCTGCGCCGACGACACCATGCCCTTGTCGGCGAGCCGTGCCTCGATCCAGCGATTGAGGCGGCGCTGGCCGACATTGAGCAGATAGACCAGGCGGCGATCGATGTCCTTCTTCATCGCCGCATTATGTCGCGGCGGCGCTCCTCGCCGGCAGCGGCGCCACCTGCAATTGCGCATCCAGCCACGCCAGCAGCTGCGGCCACAGCGTGTCGCTGAAGCGCTGGCGGAAGAACCCCATGTGGCCGATCGCCGGCGCGCCGACGTCGGCCGGCGCGATCTCGCGACGCTCGATCGCACAGTGCGTGAAGTGGCGGACCAGCGCACCGATCGCCCGCGGATTCGCCCACGGATCATCGGTAAAGCCGAGCACCAGCAGCGGCAGCCGCCGCGCCGCGAAACGTTCCTGCGCCCTTAGCGTCGGATCGTCGAAGAAATAGCCGGGCGACCGGCACCAGGCGATCCATTCGCGGGCGACGCCGGCCGGCAGGTCTTCGCCCAGCCCAAGCCGCCGCCACGGCAGGTAGCCGCAGGCACGCACCAGCAACGGTCCGAACTGCATCAGCATCGCGCGCACGCGCATGCGCTCGCCCCACCCGCGGATGCTGCCGATATAGCCGGCATGGCTGGCGATCAACGCCGCTGCCTGCAAGCTGTCGCTGGCCTCGCTGATGCCGAGCGCGTGACCGCCGACGCTGTGGCCGATCGCCAGCAGCGGCACGCCGGGAAAGCGCGCCGACAAGACCCGCGTCGCACCGGCGACGTCCTGTTCCATCCAGTCGCGCATGCGCGCGTCGAACCCCCGCAGCGACGGCGGCGCGGACCGACCGATACCGCGATAGTCGTAGGTCAATACCGCATGGCCGTGCGCAGCAAGAAAGCGCGCCAGCGGCAGATAGAGGCGTTCCGGCACGCCGGTCGCCGGATGGATCACGATCGCGGCGCGCGGTGGCGCCACCGGCGTCTGCAGGCTGCCGCTCAGCCGGTAACCGTCAGCGGCGGCAAATTCGAGGGTGGCTTCGGTCGACATAATGACGACTCCCAAAATTGTGGAGTCGGCAATTTATTTTGCATGCGAAATAAATACAAGCCAGCCGCCGCTCGGGGCATGGTTCACGATTCAAACTTCGCCGATCGCCGTCAGCAGTTTCTGCAGCGCGCCACGATTGGCGGCGACGACTGCACGACCAGCCACCCCGAGCGCGATGCGGCGCGCCGGATCGTCGAACAGTGCGCGCAGCGTCTCGGCCAGATTCGCTGCGTCGACGCCGACACCGCCCTGCGCGTCGAGCAGCAGGTCACGGGCCTGAATGAAGTTGTGCATCTGCGGCCCGAACAGCACCGGCAAACCGAGCGCCGCCGGCTCCAGTACGTTGTGACCGCCGACCGGCACCAGCGAGCCGCCGACAAAGGCGATATCGGCAGCCGCGAAGAACGCGAACATCTCGCCCATGCTGTCACCGAGCAGCACCTGTGCATCGATCGGCGCCGGACTGCCATCGAGCGCACCGAGCACACTGCGCCGCTGCAAGGTAAAGCGCTCGCGCTCGATCAGCCGCGCCACCGCATCGAAGCGCTGCGGATGGCGCGGCACCAGCAGCAGCACCGCATCGGCATGCGTCTGCAGCAACTGCCGATGTGCGCCCAGCAGCAGCTCGTCCTCGCCTTCGTGGGTGCTCGCCGCGACCCACACCGGCCGCTCGCCAAGCCGGCCGCGCAAGGCGCGGCCCAGCGCCACCTGCGCATCCGGCACGGCCTGATCGAACTTGATATTGCCCATGGTCACGACGCGCGCGGCGCCAAGCTGACGAAAGCGCTCGGCGTCGGCATCGCTTTGCGCGGCGATCTGTGCACAGTCGGCCAGCGTGCGCCGCGCGAAGCCCGGCACTCGCGAATAGCCGCGGAACGACCGCGGCGACAGCCGCGCGTTGACGATAAACAGCGGAATCTCGCGCGCCGCGGCCGCGCGCAGCAGATTCGGCCACAGTTCGGTTTCCATCACCACGATCTTTGCCGGCCGCACGCGGCGCATGAAGCGCGCGACCACATCCGGCAGGTCGTACGGCGCATAGGTGTGGACCACCGCCTCACCGAGCAGCGCCTGTACACGCTCGGAACCGGTCGGCGTCGTCGTCGTCACCCAGACATGGCGCTCGCCGTGGCGCGCGACCAATGCACGGATCATCGGCAATGCCGCCAGCGTCTCGCCGACCGAGACCGCATGCACCCAGACCGCCACCGGCGCCGGCGGCGGCGTCACGAAGCCGAAGCGCTCACCCCAGCGGCGCCGATAGGCCGGCAGCGCGCGGCTGCGCCACAGCAGGCGCAGCAACACGAACGGCGTCGCGAGATACAGCAACACGGTATAGAGGGCACGCATGGGCGCGAAGCCTACGTGAGCCCCCCGGCCGCTACAATTGCGCGCTCCAGTCCCAAGAACCGCCCGCCGACCCGCATGGCCGCGCCCCGGCTCGAAGCCCGTCATTTCTCTCCGCGCTACTGGCTGACCTGGCTCGGCATCGCCGCCGGCTGGACGCTGAGCTGGTTGCCGCTGTGGCTGCTGCGCGGCATCGGCGCCGGTCTCGGCGCGCTGGCCGGGCAGCTGCTGCGCAGCCGCCGCCGCGTGGTGCGCATCAATCTCGAGCTGTGCTTCCCGGAACTCGACGCGCGGGCGCGGACGCGGCGGGTCAACGCGCATTTCCGCGCGCTCGGCGCCGGCGTGTTCGAAACCGCGGTCGCCTGGTTCGCGCCGGACTGGCGCCTGCGGCGACGCTGCGAGGTGGTCGGACTCGAACATCTGGACGCCGCCCAGCAAGGCGGCCACGGCATCCTGCTGCTGACCGGCCACTACACGACGCTGGAGATCGGCGCGCGCTGTATCTGTCTGGCACAACGCCCGTTCCACGCGATGTACCGGCCGTACAACAACGCCGTACTCGACTATTTCATGCACCGCTGGCGCGAGGGCCGCTCCGGCCTGCCGGCACTGCCGCGTGACGATCTGCGCGGCCTGGTCCGCGCGCTGCGCGCCGGCCACGCGATCTGGTACGCGCCGGACCAGACCCTGGACAAGCGCATCAGCGTTTTCGCGCCGTTCTTCGGCGTACCAGTCGGTACCATCACCGCCACCGCGCGCCTCGCGCAGATGGGCCGCGCCAAGGTCGTGCCGTATTACCCGCAGCGCATCGGCGGCCGCTACCGCGTCACCTTCGGCCCGGCGCTCGAGAATTTCCCGAGCGGCGACGAACTGGCTGATGCCGCGCGTATCAATTCGGTGCTGGAAGCCGGCATCCGCGAGGTACCGGCCGAATACTTCTGGGTTCACCGCCGTTTCAAGCGTGTCCCGCCCGGCACGCCGAACCCCTACCGGAAGTAGGCCTATTCGCCCACTCAATCGGCGCCGACCGGCTGGTATAGTTGCCGGAGCCTAAACGAACCTTTCAAGAGGCCGTCTCTGCATGGATAGATTTCGCCACGCCGCCATGGCGGTTGCCGTCGCGGGCAGCTTCCTGCTGTCCGGCGCCGCGTTTGCCGCCACCAGCGTTGCACAGGATGCGCAGGCACTGATCGACAGCGGCAAGCCCGACGCCGCGCTGACCGAACTCAATGAGCACCTGAAGACCAATCCTCAGGATGCCGAGGCGCGGTTCACCAAGGGCATCGCCCTGGTCAAACTCAACCGCAGCCAGGACGCGATCCGTGTGTTCGCCGACCTGACCCGCGACTACCCGCAGCTGCCGGAGCCGTACAACAACCTGGCGGTGCTGTACGCCGCGCAGGGCGATTACGAAAAGGCGCGCGATGCCCTGCAAGCGGCGATCGCCAAGCATCCGGGTTATGCGACCGCGCACGAGAATCTCGGCGACATCTACGCCGCGCTGGCCACCGCCGCGTACAGCAAGGCGGCGTCGCTGGACACCGCCAACCAGGCCGTGCGGCGCAAGCTGGCGGTGCTGAACCAACTCGATACCGGCATCGCCGGGCCGTCCGGTGGCGTCAGCAGCCTGCCGGCCGCGCCAGCCGCGCCGGCGCCGATGCCAGCGGCGAAGACGTCGCCGGCCAGCGCACCGCCGCCGCCAGCCGCAGTGGCGCCGGGGCCGACCAAGCCCGCAACCCCGAGCGCACCGAGCCCGCGCGACAGCGCCGCGCTCGCCGCAGTGCAACAGTGGGCCAAGGCCTGGGCCAGCCAGGACGTCGATGTCTATCTGGGCATGTACGCGCCGGAGTTCCAGCCCGAGGGCGGCATCTCGCGCGACACCTGGGCGGCGCAGCGCCGCAACCGTGTCAGCACGCCCAAGCACATCGAAGTCGACGTCGTCGACCCGAAAGCGACCGACATCGAGGACGGCGCCGTGCAGGTGACGTTCAAGCAGAACTACAAGTCCGACGATTACTCGGACGCCGTCGACAAGGTGCTGGAACTGGTACCGGTCAACGGCAGCTGGAAGATTGTGCGCGAATACACCCGCTGAACGAGGCGCTGAGCGGGGGCGCTCGGCAGCACAGTCCGTTTTTTCGTCGTAGGTGGATGTCGACAACGCGTCGGCATCCACCGATCCTGTGGGGGATGCGGTCCGTTTGATGTCCTGGTTTTCGATCGCCCGGCCGGCTGCTCTGGCCGCCGGTCTCGCACTACTCAGCGCCGCGGCGGCGCCTGCGTCGCCTGAACAACGATTCGGCGCGATCGTCGATCTGTTGTCCGACGGCAAGACCAGCGATGCCCTGCATTCGCTGCAGTCGCTGACGGCCAGCGATCCCAACTTCGTGCTCGGCCGCCAGCTCTACGACGAGCTGCAGACACGCCTGGCCGACGCCAAGAACGATACGGACGGCGCGCAGCTCAAGCTGCTCGCGCGCGATGCACGCTTGCGCCTGGCCAGCGCCCAGGCCATCCCCAAGGTCGGCACCATGCCGAATTCGGTGTTGCAGCTGGCGAACAGCTTCAAGCACCTGATCGTCGTCGACCTGCCGCGCGCGCGGCTCTACGTGTTCGGCAATCACGACGGCAAGCTCGAGCTGCTGCATCACTACTACGCGGCAATGGGTAAGAACGGCTGGGGCAAGCAGGTCGCCGGCGACAACCGCACGCCGGTCGGCCTGTACCACGTCACCGGCTGGATTCCCGGCAAGCAGTTGCCGGCGTTCTATGGCGCTGGCGCGTTTCCGATCAACTATCCGAATCTCTGGGACCAGTTCAAACGGCGCACCGGTTACGGCATCTGGCTGCACGGCATGCCGACCGACACCGAGACGCGTGCGCCGCTGTCGAGCGAGGGCTGCGTAACCCTGGCCAATACTGATCTGATGGCGCTCAAGCCGTATATCGATCCGGGCCAGACGCCGGTGCTGCTCAGCGACGCGCTGAGCTGGGAAACGCCGACGCAGATGAAGCAGGACCGCGAGGCGTTCATGGGCCGGCTCGAGCGTTGGCGCCATGCCTGGTCGTCGCTCGACACCCAGGCCTACCTCGACTTCTACGCGCCGGACTTCACGACCGAGGGCATGAATCGCGCCGCGTTCGTACGCCACAAACAACGCGTCAATGCACTGAAAACGTCGATCAGCGTCAAGCTCGACGACATCAGCCTGTTCCGTTATCCGGGCAGCGACGGCGACGTGCTGCTCGCCGAATTCTCGCAGCACTACCGGTCGAGCAACTTCTCGCAGGACTCGCACAAGCAGCAGTTCTGGAAGCGCCAGGCCGACGGCAGCTGGAAGATCTTCCGCGAAGAAAACCGCTGACGCCGGCTCGACGCTATTCGGCGTCCCAGCTGACGTCGGGCAGACGCATGTACAGCGGCGCCGGCTTCTTCTCCGGCAGGTTCTGCTGCAGCCACGCCAGCATGTCACCCCAGATCCGCTGTGACTGCGCCGGCGTCGGCATGATGCCGGCGTGCGGCAGTTCCAGCGTGATCACCGGCAGATTCATATTGACGCCGGCGTAGTTACCGAGCGAGCCGGGATAGGTCCCGAGCAGATGCAGGCGCAGATAGCCGAACTGCTGCGGCGGATCGTGCGGGCCGTCGTAGTCGAGCACGCCGTACGGCGCATGCACCGAGACGATGGCATCCGGATGAAAGCTGCGGATCTGCTGCAACAGCCAGCGCGTCTCCGGCTCCGACAGGGCTGACGGCCCCGGGTAGCGACGCGGATCGCGACGCGTGCGGCCGATCCAGTAGGCCATCGCGTCGGCCTTCCAGTTCGGCGTCGGGAAATTGCGGTTCAGGTCGACGCCATGCGCGTTCATGCGCGTCGCCGGGTGCGACAGCAGGCCGTCGGGGTTGGCCGATGGAATCACGCGCCAGTAGAACGGCTGGAAGCGCTCGTGCTGCAAGCGCTGCATCCAGTCGAAGACCACGCTGACCGCCGAAAACTCGTCGCCGTGGATGCCGCCGAGCAACAGCACCCGATGCGGTACCGCGCGCCGCGAACGCGGCAGGTAGTCGCGATACATCAAGGGCTCGCCGCGCACCGACGCGCCGTCGCCGATCTTCAGGCCAGCATCGAGGCATTCATGAATCTCGACGCTGCCGAGGCGGCCACCGATGGATTCGCAAGCCTCGCGAACACCCGCCAGCGGCACCGCCGGCGCTGGGGCGTCGGCGGCGTTTGCGGGAATGGAGGCGGCAACAAAAAGCCCGGCGAGGAGCCGGGCGCGCAGCCATCGTGACGGCTGCGGGTTACTTGATGCCACGTTCCTTGCGGACCTTTTCGACGAGGAAGTTGATGGCGTCGATGGTGCGATCGAGCGAGCCGGTCATCGCCGGGCCCGTTTCGTATTTGCCGCCAACGACGACCGTCGGCACCGCATAGACGCCGTACTGGCGCGCCAGCGCCTCGGCATTGCGGACCTCGGATTCGACGACGAAGCCGTCGAAGGTGCCGGCGAACTTGTCCGGATCGACGCCGGCCTTTTCCTTGAACAGATCGGCGATCTGCGCTTCCGAAGTCAGCGGGATGTGGTCCCGGTGGATCGCGTCGAACAGCGCCTTGTGCATCACCGGAAACACGTCGAGCGCTTGTTCCGTGTAGTAGGCCTTCGAGTGCAGCACCGCCACCGCGTGGCCGAGCGTATTCGGATAGCGCACGAAATTGACGTCCGCCGGCTTCTTCTGTTCCCAGTCACGCAGGTACGGATCGAAGGCATAGCAATGCGGGCAGCCGTACCAGAAGAACTCGGCAACCTCGACACGCTTCGGATCAGCCGGCTGGCTGGCCTCGCGCACGAGCTTGTAGTCCTTGCCGTCGACGAACGCCGGCTTGTCGGCGGCCGAGCAGGCCATCGCACTCAAAGACAGCACCAGCAGCAGCAGGCCACGGAACAGATGACGCATAAATAAACGAATCCCTTGAAGCGGTCGCTACTGCAGACCGTTGACGTAAGAGGCCAGTGCCTCGATTTCCTGATCGCTCAGCTTGCTAGCGACCGTCGCCATGATCTTGTAGTTCCCGTCCGGCAGATCGCCCTGTGCCGCTTCGCGATAGGCCTTGAGGCGCGCGGCAACGTAATCGGCGTGCTGGCCGCCGATGCGCGGGAACGCCGCCGGCGACACGCCGGCACCGCTCGGGCCGTGACACGCTGCGCAGGCCGGCAGGCCGCGCGACGCATCACCGCCACGGTAGATCGGCTGCGCGACGGCCACCGCATCCTTGCTGGCGACGCCCGGCGACGCTGGCTGCGCGGCGAAGTAGGCAGCCAGATTGGCCATGTCCTCGTCGCTCAGCGCGGCCGCCTGCGGCTGCATCAGCGGATTCTGCCGTTCACCCTTCTTGAAGCGCTGCAGCTGCTCGACGATGTAGTGCGAACTCTGTCCGGCCAGCTTCGGCCACTGCGGATTCGAACTGTTGCCGCCGGGACCGTGGCAGGCGCTGCAGACGGCGGCCTTGGCCGCACCAGCCTCGACGCTGCCGTGGGTGTACGGATCGATCTGGGCCGTCTCCTCGGCGGCCGAGACCGACAGGGGGGCTGCTACGCACAGAAAGGCGGCGATCAGAACGCGCTTCATGCGAAAACTCCCTATTGGCGTGTCGCGCACGCTGCTTGTGTGCTGCAGCTTTGGCGCAAAATGAAGAAGATATAGCCAGCCGGATTCTACGGGGCTGCGCTGCGGATTTCACGTACAGCCCTGAATCGACTTCCATTCGCCGCTATGCTCGCGGCCCTTTTTCGGCCCTCAGTCCCATGCCCGTCGACCGTAACCGCTCCACTCCCACCGCCGGTGATCGCGGCGCCGCCAACCCGTTCGCTGGCGCGACCTTCGTGCTGTCGTGCGCGAAGCTGGCCCAGTTGCCGGCCGACGGCCTGCCGGAAATCGCCTTCGCCGGCCGCTCCAACGCCGGCAAGTCGAGCGCAATGAACGTGCTCTGCGGGCAGAAGCAGCTGGCCCGCGTCAGCAAGACGCCCGGCCGCACACAGCTGATCAATATGTTCGACGTGCCGGGCGGACGCTTTGCCGACTTGCCGGGCTATGGCTTCGCCAAGGTGCCGAAGGACATCAGCCGCGCCTGGGGACAGCTGATCGGCGACTATCTGCAGGGCCGCGCCAACCTGCGCGGCATCGTGCAGATCATGGACATCCGCCATCCGCTGACCGACTTCGACGTGCAGATGCTGGAGTGGTCGGCGCATCGCGGGCTGCGCTGCCTGGTGCTGCTGACCAAGGCCGACAAGCTGCGCTTCGGAGCCGCCAAGAACACGCTGCTGAAAGTGCAGCGCGCACTCGGCGAATTGCCGGACGTCCAGGTCCAGCTGTTCTCGTCGACGTCGCGACTCGGGCTCGACGATGCGCGGCAGACCCTGCACGACTGGCTGGTCGCCAGCGCCCCGGTCGACTGAACTGCGGGGCACCACGCAGCCGCGGCCGGGGGGTGTGCTTTGTCATCTGGCCGTGACGGCGGTTCGCGGCCGACAATGACGTCGCACCAGGGGGCAACGGTCGTGGTCGACCGCGTTCGGCGCCTGCGGCCGGCGACGGGACGACACTGAGGGAAACCCCCTGGTTGTTGCGTTGTCGAGTGGGCGGCACTCTGCTCGTCGTATAAACCTGAACAGCGCCTGACGCATCTCATCAAGGTCTGCGCTTTTTCGCGAAGGTGTGGCGACATTCGCCAACCCGCTGTATCGCCGGCGAAGGGGGTCGTCGCGCAAGTGTCTAAAAATACTAAATAAATCGTGATGGCACGAAGCGGCATCGCTCGTGCTCACAGACACATCCGAATGCATCGCTGGATGCATCCAAACCATGGATCGGAATCACATCAACACGCATGAAAACCTGCACCCGACGTTATAGCCGGTTGCTGCCGATGGCCTCGCTGGCACTGCTCAGCGCCTGCGCTGTCGGCCCCGACTATCGCCCGCCGACGCCCACCGTCAGCGGCGTGCCCCAGAGCTGGCACGCACGCCTGCCGCACGATGGCGAGATCAGCGAACTCGCACAGTGGTGGAAGCAGTTCGACGACCCGCTGCTGACCGAGCTGGTCGAAACCGCGGAAACCCACCACCCGAGCATCGATCAGGCGCTGGGCGCGGTACGCGAGGCACGCGCGGCGGTGATGTCGTCGCGCGGTGGGCTGTTTCCGCAGCTCAATGCCAACGGCACGATGACGCGCAGCTCCGGCGGCAGCGATACCTCCGGGACCGAATCGCAGCCGTTTACGCTGTTCAACGGTTCGCTCGACGCCAGCTGGGAAATCGACCTGTTCGGCGGCGCACGGCGCGGCCTCGAAGCCAGCCAGGCGCGCCTGCAAGCGGCGCAGGACAACTGGGACGAGGCGCGCGTGACGCTCGCCGCCGAAGTCGCCGACGCCTACGTCGAGCGCCGCTACTGCGAGCGCCTGCTGGCGCTGTATCAGGACACCCTGAAGTCGCGCGAGGAGACCGAGCGACTGACGACGCTGAAGCTCAAGGCCGGCTTCGTCGCGCCGGCCGACGAGGCGCAGGCCAAGGGCGCGCGCTACGACAGCGAAAACCAGCTGATCGCCCAGGAAGGGGTTTGCCAGCAGGACCTCAACCGCCTCGCGCAGCTGACCGCGATGCCGGCCGGCGCGCTGGAAAAGCGGCTGGCAGCGACGCCGGATGCCGGCGCCCAGGCCGCCGCCGTGCCGGCCGACAAGGCCTATCGCAGCGGCATTCCGGTGCCGCTGCATCCGGCCGTGCCATCGGTGCCAGCGGCGATCCTGTCGCAACGCCCGGACCTGATGGCGGCCGAGCGCGACCTGGCCGCGGCCAGTGCCAATATCGGCGTCGCCGTCGCCAGTCGCCTGCCGTCGCTGAGCCTCGGCGGCTCGATCGGCATCAATCATCTGGCACACGCCGGCAATGACGTGCGCAGCTGGTCGTTCGCGCCGCAGATCAGTCTGCCGATCTTCGAAGGCGGCGCCGGCCGCGCTCGCGTCGAGACCGCACGCGCGCAATACGACCAGGCACTGGCGCAATATCGTGGCGACGTGCTGGTGGCGGTGCAGGAAGTCGAGGATGCGCTGACCCGCGTCGACGCATCGGTGCGTCGCGCCGGCGCCGCGCGCGAATCGGAGCGCAACTACAGCGCGCTGCTGACCTCGCAGGAAAACCGCTACAAGCTCGGCGAAACCTCGCTGCTCGAACTCGAGGATTCGCGACGCCTGGCACTGAGCAGCCGCCAGCAGCTGGCCGCGGTGCAGCTGGAAATCAGCCAGTCGTGGATCGCGCTGTACAAGGCGGCCGGCGGCGGCTGGAACGATCCGGCACGCGCCGCGGCCCCCAGACCGAACCCCGTTTCCCAATCCCAGGCACCGGCCGCTGCGGCCGTCGCCACGAAACCGACTGCAGGAGCCGGCGCATGAGCCTGGTCTTTACCCCGTCCCGTATCCGCCTGGCGCTAGGCGCCGGCCTCGCCGCCGCGCTGATCCTGAGCACCGCCGGCTGCAAAAAGAAAGCCGCCGAACCGGATCAGCCGAAGCCGGTGATGGCCGTCGAGGTCGTTTCACCGCAGTCGCACGAGTGGTCGCAGCGCCTCGAAGCCAGCGGCAATGTGCAGCCGTGGCAGGAAGCCGTGATCGGCGCCGAGGTCGGCGGCATTCGCATCACCGACGTCAAGGTCAATGTCGGCGACGTCGTCAAGAAGGGCGACGTGCTGGCGACGCTGGACCCGGACACGCTGCGCGCGACACTGGCGCAGCGCGATGCCGAAGTTGCGCAGGCGATCGCCAATTTCGCCAAGGCCAAGGCCGATGCGGAGCGCGCCGAGCAGCTCGACAAGACCGGCTCGATCAGCCAGCAGGACATCCTGCAGTACCGCACCGCCGCCTCGACCGCCGAAGCACAGCTGAAGCTGGCGCGCGCACAGAGCGACGTCGCCGATCTGCAGCTGCGCTATGCCCGCGTGGTGGCACCGGACGACGGCGTGATTTCGGCGCGTTCGGCCACGGTTGGCGCGGTGGTGTCGGCCGGCACCGAGCTGTTCCGCCTGATCCGCGACCAGCGCCTCGAATGGCGCGCCGAAGTGCCGGGCGACTTGCTGGGCCCGCTGCAGGTGGGCATGCACGCCGAGCTGCGCAAGCCGGAGAGCACGACCATCGTCGAGGGCAAGATCCGCCAGCTGGCACCGACCGTCGATCTGCAGACGCGCAACGCGCTGGTCTACGTCGACCTGCCGAAGGACGCCGGACTGCGCGCCGGCCAGTACGTCGAAGGCTGGTTCGAGCTTGGCAAGCAGGCAGTGCTCAGCGTGCCCGAATCGGCGATCGTACTGCGCGACGGTCACGACTATGTGATGACACTCGACGACAAGAACGTCGCGCACGAACTGAAGGTCACGACCGGCGATCGGCATGGTGACGATATCGCCGTCAGCGGTGATCTGACGACCAAGACCCGCGTCGTCAAATCCGGCGGCAGCTTCATCGGCGACGGCGATCTGGTCAGCGTGGAGGCGAAATGAACGTCAATTTCTCGGCCTGGTCGATCCATCGACCGACGCCGGCCATCCTGCTGTTCGTGCTCGCCACGGTGGCCGGTTTCTTCGGCTTTCGCGCGCTGCAGATCGCCAACATGCCGGACTTCGATTTCCCCGGCGTGATCGTCGACGTGCAGCTGCCCGGCGCGACGCCGACCCAGCTCGAAACCGAAGTCACGCGCAAGATCGAGGACGCCACCGCCAACATTCCTGGCGCGCGCCATGTGACGTCGACGGTGTCGGACGGTTTCTCCGAAACCTTCATCGAATTCGAGATCGGCAAGAACGTCCAGGAAGCGCTCGACGACGTGCGCGACGCGGTCACCGGCGTGCGCTCGGCGCTGCCGGCCGACATTCTCGAGCCGACCATCCACCGCGTCACGACCAACGGCGGTTCGATCGCGACCTATGCGATCTCGGCCGACAACATGGACGAGACCGACCTGTCGTGGTTCGTCGACAACATCGTCAGCAAGGCGATCATGCCGATCAGCGGCGTCGGCAAGGTCTCGCGCTTCGGCGGCGTAACCCGCGAGGTGCGCATCGAGCTGCAGCCCGACCGGCTTCAGGCCTTCGGCGTCACAGCCGGCGAGATCTCGCGCCAGATCAACAGCATGCAGCAGCAAGCACCGGGCGGTCGCGGCGACGTCGGCGGCCTCGAACAGGCGGTGCGCACCACCGGTCTGGTGCAAGACGCACAGGACCTCGCCAACCTCAGCATCCCGCTGTCGGACGGCCGGCGCATCCGCCTCGGCCAGGTCGCCAAGGTGCTCGATACCAATGCTGAGCCGCGTCAGGCGGCGACGCTGGACGGCAAGCCGGTGATCTCACTGCGTGCGTATCGCGCCAACGGCGCGGCCGAGGCCGAGGTGGCGACCGCAATCGTGGCCGAGGTCGACAAGCTCGCCAAGCAGTATCCGCATGTCCATTTCGAGAAGATCTACACGACGGTCGGACCGATCGAGCACCAGTACCACGCCTCGATGCAGGCGCTGCTCGAAGGCGCGATCCTCGCCGTCGTCGTGGTCTGGATCTTCCTGCGTGACTGGCGCGCGACGCTGATTTCGGCGATCGCCCTGCCGCTGTCGGTGATTCCGACCTTCGCGTTCATTCACTGGGCCGGCTACACGCTCAACACCATCACCTTGCTGGCGCTGACGCTGGTGATCGGCATTCTCGTCGACGACGCGATCGTCGAGGTCGAGAACATCATGCGCCACCTGCGCATGGGCAAGACGCCAAAGCAGGCGGCACTCGAAGCGGCCGACGAGATCGGCCTGGCGGTGATCGCGACGTCGCTGACGCTGGTTTCGGTGTTCCTGCCGGTGGCGCTGATGCCGGGCATCTCCGGCCTGGTGTTCAAGCAGTTCGGCTGGACCGCGTCGATCGCGATCCTCGCCTCGCTGGTCGTGGCGCGCCTGCTGACGCCGATGATGGCGGCCTACCTGCTGAACCCCAACCTCAAGCAGGAAGAGCACGGCGACGGGCCGGTGATGCGCTTCTACATGAAGACCGTGCGCACCTGCCTGCGCCATCCGTGGCTGACCTGCATCGGCGCCGCGGTGTTCTTCGTGGTCTCGATCATGATGGTCACCGCACTGCCGTCGACCTTCCTCAATTCGAGCGACGATGCGCTGACGCTGGTGACGATCGAAGCACCGCCCGGCTCGACACTCGACGAGACGCTGGCGATCAACGCGGCCGCCTACAAGCGGCTCAAGGACATCCCCGAGATCGTCCACGTCTACACCATCATCGGCAACGGCATCGAGTCCGGCAGCACGATTTCCAGTGGCGGCAGCGTCACCACCGCCACGCTGCTGATCCCGCTGACACCGCAGAAGGACCGCAAGCGCACGCAACAGCAAATCGAGAAGGAGATCGACAAGCGCCTGTCGACGCTGCCGGGCGCGCGCGTCACCGTCGGCGGCAACGGCAACGGCCGCCAGCTGACGGTGCAGCTGACCAGCGAAGACCCGCAGATCCTGCAGGCCACCGCCGACAACGTACTGCGCGAGATCCGCACGCTGCGCGGACTCGGCGGCGCGACGTCGTCGGCCAACCTGCTGCGCCCGGAAATCGTCATCCGCCCGGACTTCGCACGGGCCGCCGAGTTGGGCGTCACCGCCGAAGCGATCGGCGACGCCGTGCGCATCGCCACGTCCGGCGACTACGACGTGATCCTGCCGAAGCTGAACCTGCCGGAACGTCAGCTCTACATCCGCACCATGCTCGATCCGGCGTCGCGCACCGACCTCGATACCATCCGCCAGCTGCGCGTGGCGTCGATTCGTGGTCCGGTGCCACTCGGCAACGTCGCCAACGTCAGCATCCAGGGCGGCCCGGCGCAGATCGACCGCTATGATCGCGCGCGCAACGTGACGCTGACCGTCAACCTGCAAGGCAAGCCGCTCGGCGAGGTCAACAAGGAGATCGAAGCGCTGCCGGCGATGAAGCATCTGCCGCCGCAGGTGCGGCGCGGCGAAGGCGGCGATGTCGAGTTCATGAACGACCTGTTCGGCAACTTCGCGGTGGCGATGCTGACCGGCATCTTCTGCGTCTATGCGGTCATGGTCCTGTTGTTCCATGACTTCTTCCAGCCGTTCACGGTGCTGGCGGCGCTGCCGTTGGCAGCCGGCGGCGCACTGGGCGCACTGCTGTTGTTCGGCATGAGTCTGTCGCTGGCGTCGCTGATCGGCCTGCTGATGCTGATCGGCATCGTCAGCAAGAACTCCATCCTGCTCGTCGAATACGCGATCGCTGCCCGCGATCACCGTGGCCTGTCGCGCCTCGATGCGATCCTCGACGCCTGCCACAAGCGCGCGCGACCGATCGTCATGACCACGGTAGCGATGGTCGCCGGCATGCTGCCGATGGCACTGGACCTGAGCGGTGCCGATTCCGGCTTTCGCGCGCCGATGGCGACGACCGTGATCGGTGGCCTGATCACTTCAACGGTGCTGAGTCTGGTGGTTGTGCCGGTCGTTTATGAGATCGTCGACAACACCGAGAACGCGCTCGGCCGACTGTTCCGGCGCCGGCGCAAGGCAGCGCCCGACGTCGCGCTGCCGTCCGGTTCCTGACGGCAAGCCCGAAGCCCCCGGCGCTCGCGCCGGGGGCTTTTTTGTTGTCGGGCCGTGCCGCTCGATGCCGGACGTCTCACTCGTCTGCGGCTCGGCGCGAACGCTCGTGCAGGATGAAAGCCTGCAGTCGTGCAATACACGGCAGGCGTTGTCATAATGGCGCGGACATAAAAAAACCCGATGACTTGGGGAGAGCCATCGGGCCACGCTTTCCGGCTTGGGGAGTGCCGGACCCGCCCAGGGAGTGGAGGCGGGGGAGTGGGACAGGGAGTTTCGCCACTCGCACTACTTAGTGCGCACAAGTGCGGGCGAAGTTCACTGCTGCGCAAAAATTTTAATTCCTTCCAAATCAATAACATCCAGCTTGATTGCCCATTTGGCGGATTTTTTGTGGGTCTTGTTTCGCGCCTGGGATGCGAACGACGACACGGCAGGCCGCCGGCGCGTCCTTAGATCGGCGCGGCGGGCGCAGGCCTCAACAGGACAGGACGCGGCGCTGCCGATATCGCCACTGGCGCTCGGCGCAAAGCGGACCGCCAAACGCCGGACATAAAAAAAAACCCGGTGACTTGGGGGAGAGTCACCGGGCCACGCTTTCCGGCCATTGGGGGATGCCGGACCCGCCCAGGGAGTGGAGGCGGGGAGTGGGACAGGGAGAATCGCCACTCGAAGACTTAGATGCGGCTGCCGGAGCGAAGTTCAATAGGGGCTTCGCCATGTCGTTTTGCAGTGCCGCAATGCTCCAAAAACCACCAGTAATATCAGTCACTTGAAAAAACTGACATTTCAGTCAGGAAGCGACTTTCAAACTAAATTTCCTTCAGCTTCCGCTGCTTGCGTGTCCGGAGCCGGAATGCGCGGAATCCCATTCGGAACCGAAACCGAAATCAGCCACCAACGGCACCTCGAGCGCGGCAACGCGGACCATGCGATCGGCGATCACCGGCGCCATCTCGCGCAGCTTCGCGTCCGGACCTTCGAACACCAGCTCGTCATGGACCTGCATGATCATGCGGATGTCCGGCGCCTCGCGATGCAGGAACACGGCGACGTCGATCATCGCCAGCTTGATCAGGTCGGCCGCCGTGCCCTGCAGCGGCGCGTTGATCGCGGTGCGCTCGGCGTACTGGCGCAGCGCGGCATTGCGCGCGGTGATGTTCGGCAGATACAGGCGGCGGCCGAACAGGGTTTCGACATAACCGGTCTCGCGTGCATTGACGCGGGTGACGTCCATGAAGTGCTTGACGCCCGGGTAGCGGCCGAAGAAACGGTCGATATAGTCCTGCGCCTCGCCGCGCGGTATGCCGAGCTGGCGCGCCAGACCGAACGCCGACATGCCGTAGATCAGGCCGAAGTTGATCGCCTTGGCGGCGCGGCGCTGATCGGCCGTTACCGCATCGAGCGCTTCGCCGAAGACTTCGGCGGCCGTGGCCTGATGAATATCGAGACCGTCGCGGAACGCCGACTGCAGTCGCGGATCGCCGGAAAAATGCGCCATCAGGCGCAGCTCGATCTGCGAGTAGTCGATCGCGGCCAGCGAGTTGCCGGGCTCGGCAATGAAAGCCTGACGGATGCGCCGGCCTTCCGCATTGCGCACCGGAATGTTCTGCAGGTTGGGATCGGACGAGGACAGACGCCCGGTCGCGGCAACCGCCTGGTGATAGGAGGTGTGCACGCGGCCCGTATACGGATTGACCGCCAGCGGCAGTTGCTCGGTGTACGTCGAGCGCAGCTTCTGCAGCGCCCGCCAGTCGAGGATGATGCGCGGCAGCGGATGCGTCGCCGCCAGTTCTTCGAGCACGTCTTCGGCAGTCGACGGCTCGCCCTTCGGCGTCTTGCCGAGCACCGGCAGCTTGAGCTGCTCATAAAGAATCTGGCCGAGCTGCTTCGGCGAACCGAGATTGAATTCGGTGCCGGCCTCGCGGAACGCATCCTGCTGCAACGCCCCGGTGCGCTCGAGCAGTTCCTGCGAAATCTTGCCGAGCAGCGGCACGTCGAGTTTGACGCCGTTGCGCTCGACTTCGGCGAGCACCGGCACCAGCGGCATTTCGATCGTCTCGTAGACCTTTTTCAGCGTCGCGTCGGCGGCCAGGCGCGGATACAGCACCTGGTGCAGACGCAGCGTGATGTCGGCGTCCTCGGCCGAGTAGTCGGCGGCCTTGTCGAGCGCGATCTGGTTGAAGGTCAGTTGGTTCTTGCCCTTGCCGGCGATGTCGGTGAAGGCAATGGTCTTGTGACCGAGATGCTTCTCGGCCAGCGTGTCCATGTCGTGACGATTGCCGGCCGCATCGAGCACATAGCTCTGCAGCATGGTGTCGTGCACGACGCCGGCCAGCATGATGCCGTGCCGCGCGAAGACGTTGATGTCGTACTTGAGGTTCTGCCCGACCTTGGGCTTGTCGGCGTCTTCGAGCAGCGGCTTGAGCTGCGCCAGCACCGTGTCGCGCGGCAACTGCTCGGGTACGCCGAGATAGTCGTGGCCGATCGGCACGTACCAGCCGGCACCGGCATCGACGGCGAACGCAATGCCGACGAGGTTGGCGCGATTGGCTTCGAGGCTGTCGGTCTCGGTGTCGACGCAAATCAGCCCGGCGGCGTTCAAGGCCCTGAGCATCGCCGCAAAGCTTTCGTCGTCGACGACCAGCGTTGCCGCGGTCGCCTGCTGCGGCGGCACTTCGGCCGCTTCGGGCTCGACGGCCGGTGCGGCTTCGGCAGCGGGCGCCGCGGCGGCGCTTGGCGCCGGCGCATCACCCTGCCCGCCGGCCTGGCGCTGCAACTCGTCGACCCAGCGGCTGAAGCCGAGCCGCGTGTACAGCGCGGTCAGCTTGGCCGGGTCCGGCTGACGCGGCTTGAGCTCGTCGACCCCCACCGGCAACTGCAAATCGCAGCGGATGGTCGCCAGCTCGCGTGACAACGGCAGCTGATCGAGATGTGCGCGCAGCTTCTCGCCGATCTTGCCCTTGACCTTGTCGGCATTGGCGATGACGTCGTCCAGCGTGCCGTATTCATTGAGCCATTTGGCGGCAGTCTTCGGACCGACACCGGGAATGCCGGGAATGTTGTCGACGCTGTCGCCCATCAGTGCCAGGTAGTCGACGATGCGTTCCGGCGGCACGCCGAAGCGCTCGATGACGCCGTCGCGATCCATCAACCGGTCTTTCATCGTGTCGAGCAGCTGCACGCCGTCGACCACCAGCTGCGCCATGTCTTTGTCGCCGGTCACGATCAGCACGCGTTGCCCGCGCGCTGCCGCCTGCTGCGCCAGGCAGCCGATCACGTCATCGGCTTCGACGCCCGGCTCGGCGATCACCGGCAGACCCATGCCCTCGAGCATTTCGATGATGGCCGGATATTGCGCCGACAGCTCCGGCGGCGTTTCGTCGCGGTTGGCCTTGTACTCCGCGTACAGCTCGTGGCGGAAGTTGGTGCCCGGCGCATCGAAGATCACGGCGATCTCTTCGGGCGCATAGTCCTTGAACAAACGCCGCAACATGTTGCCCATGCCGTAGACCGCGCCGGTCGGCTCGCCCTTGGCGTTCGACAGCGGCGGCAGCGCGAAGAACGCGCGGAACAACCACGACGAACCATCGACCAGCAGCAGCGGAGCGTATTCCCGCGTCACGGCAGCAGGGTCTCGCCGCGGACCAGATCGTCGAAGGTCTCGCGGGCGCGGATCAGGGTTTCGGCATCGCCGTCGACCATCACTTCGGCGGCGCGCGGCCGCGAGTTGTAATTCGACGCCATCGTGAAGCCGTAGGCGCCGGCGGTGCGCACCGCCAGCAGATCGTCCGTGGCTATCGCCAGCGCCCGGTCCTTGCCGATCCAGTCGCCGGTTTCGCAGATCGGCCCGACGATGTCATAGGTCTGCGTTTCGCGCCCTTCGCCTTGCTGCACGACCGGCACGATGTCCATCCAGGCCTGATACAGCGTCGGCCGGATCAGGTCGTTCATCGCCGCATCGACGATCGCAAAGCGCTTGTCCTCGCCGCCCTTGATGCCGAGTACGCGCGTCACCAGGATGCCGGCGTTGCCGGCGATCGCCCGGCCCGGTTCGGTCAACACGCGCACCGGCAGGCCTTCGAACTTGGGCTTGATCGCCGCCGCCCAGTCGGCCGGCGCGATCGGCTTTTCGTCGTGATAGCGCACGCCGAGACCGCCGCCGACGTCGATGTGCCGCATCGTGATCCCGGCGTCGGCAAGACGCCGTACCAGCGCCAGCACGCGATCCAGCGCATCGAGAAACGGTGACACCTCTAGCAGTTGCGAGCCGATGTGGCTGGCAATGCCGAGGATCTCGATACCCGACATGCGCGCCGCACGCAGATAGAGCTGCTCGGCGGTGGCGATGTCGACGCCGAACTTGTTGTTCTTCAACCCGGTCGAGATGTACGGATGGGTCTTGGCGTCGACGTCCGGATTGACGCGCAGCGCGATGCTGGCGCGCTTGCCCATCAGTCGCGCGGTGACGTCGATCAGCTCCAGTTCGTACTCGGACTCGACGTTGAAGCAATAGATACCCGACTCGAGCGCGAAGCGAATCTCGTCCTCGGACTTGCCGACCCCGGAGAACACCACGCGATCGGCGCGACCGCCGGCCTTCAGCACGCGCTGCAGCTCGCCACCGGAGACAATGTCGAAGCCAGCGCCCAGCCGCGCCAGGGTTTGCAGCACGGCGAGGTTGGAGTTCGCCTTCACCGCGTAGCAAACCATGTGCTCCAGACCGGCCAGCGCGTCGTCGAACGCGCGGAAGTGGCGCTCCAGTGTCGCGCGCGAATAAACGTAGAGCGGGGTGCCGTGGCGCTCGGCGAGGCGCAGCACGGATACGTCTTCGGCGTACATTTCGCCGTTGCGGAATTCGAAGTAGTCCACGCGTAGAACTCTGATATCGGGGAAGGCGCGCCTTACGGCGAGGGGGTCGACGCGCTGGTGTCGTCGTCCTTTTTCTTCTGGTTCTCGTCGGTCTCCGACGCTGGCGTCGGCGCCGTCGAAGGGGCCGCCGCGGCATCGCCGCCGGTCGTGGCCGCGGGCTTCTGCGGCGGCGCGGCCGACGTCTCCGGCACCACCGTCGGGCTGGTCAGCTCCGCCGCGCTTTTCTTCTTCGGCGGCTTGTGATCGGGCAGATACAGGGCACCGGACTGCCCGCAGGCAACCAGCGTCACGGTCAGCAGAGGCGCGAGCAGCTTCAACATCGTCGTCACCGGAACGAGGGCGGTCAGTTTACCCGCTCTGCCCGCACGCGACGGAAGTTCGACCCACCGCCGCCGCGCCCTTGCCAGGCGATGTTGCACCGGCAGGGCGCTGCCCACGGGGCAGCCTGCCTTAAGTGTGGCGGGAGATGTTATGGACAAATAGGTGCCACTCGCGACAATCGTCACATGAATGCCGAACGCACCGACAGCGAGATCATCCTGGAGCCGGATGTGCCGGCGCGGGCGGCGGTGGTCTGGCTGCATGGGCTCGGCGCCGACGGCAACGACTTCATCCCCATCGTCCCGGAACTCGACCTGCCGCGCGACGCCGGCGTGCGCTTCGTGTTTCCGCACGCACCGGTCCGGCCGGTCACGCTCAATGCCGGCATGCCGATGCGGGCGTGGTACGACCTCTACGACCTCGACAAGGACGGTCCCGAGGACGAAACCGGCATCCGCACGTCTGCCGCGCGCATCCGCGGCTATCTCGAAGCACAGCTGGCGGCCGGCATCGCGGCTGAACGTCTGGTGCTCGCCGGCTTCTCGCAAGGCGGCGCGATGACCCTGCATACCGGTCTGCGCCTGCCGCAGGCGATCGGCGGCCTGATCGCGCTGTCGGCCTATCTGCCACTGCACCAGAGCTTCGATGCCGAAGCCAGCGACGCCGCGCGCAAGATTCCGCTGCTGATCGCGCATGGCCGCCATGACCCCATCGTGCCCTGCACCTGGGGCGAAGCCGCCGCCGAAGGCCTCGGCGAGCGCGGCTACGACGTGCGCTGGCATCGCTACGCGATGGCGCACGAAGTCTGCGAGGAAGAAATCGCCGACATCGGCAAATTCCTCCGCCAGCGCCTGCTCTGACTTCGAGGACCGCGCGCCGCCAGCGGCGCGCTACTTGCGCTCGATCGTGTAGAGCAGGTCACCGCCCGATTCGATGCCGGTTTCGGTGCGCGCCTTGAAGCCGTGTCCCAGGTCGTACTGGATGCGGAAGGTGTATCCCTGCTGGAACAAGGCCACGCCATAGCTGATGAACAGTTTCGGCGACAGGTATTTGCCGACCGTGAACATCGCCTGGTCGTTGGTCTCGCCGGGCTTGGAACCGACGGTGATTTCGTCGATGCCGATCTTGCTGCCGAGCTGCTGCGCGATCCACTCACCACCCGCCAGGCCCAGCGATGTCGCCGCGCCGCCGACCATCGATTTGTCACTGGCCGAGGTCGTGTCATCGAGCGGCCGGCCGAGCACCAGCCACGCCAGCTGCTGTTGCTGCGGCATCACCGGCGTCGAGAACAACTGGAACTCCGGCTTGCGCAAAGTGCCGCGCACGTACAGCCCGACCGTGACGTCGTCGGTGGGCTTGCGTGTCGCCCGCACCTCCAGCGCCGGTTCGGTGACCGGACCACCACTGAAGATCAGCTTGCCGGTCTCGATCGTCAGGTCCTGGCCGTAGGCCTTGTAGTGACCGTCGACCAACGTGATCTCGCCGCGCGCGCGCGTCGACACGCCGGGCTGTTCGATGGCCTGAACCGATCCGGTCAATCGTGACTTCAGACCGAAGCCCTCGAACTTCACATTGTCGCCGAGCTTGAGCGTGACGTTGGCGTTGACCAGCAGGTTGCGCTGTGCCTGCGCGCCCGGATCGTCGCCGACCATGACTTGGTCGCTGCTGGCCGAGACACTGCCATCGCCGAGTGACTTCGGGGTGATCTGCGCTTTCGGAATCGTCACCGTGCCGTTGACGGCGAGCTTGCGCTCGGCCAGCGCCACGTGCAGGTCCGGCGAGACCCAGATCTGCGCCTCGCTGGTGCTGACGGCCTTGAAGTTTTCGCCCTTCAGCTGCAGGTCGAGTTTCAAGGGATTGGCACGCGGGCTGATCTCGCCGCTCAGGTGTACGGCGCCACCGTCGGAGCTGGCGGAGCCGTCGATCTTCAGATCGCCGGCCAGGTCGGAGTCGACGCGCATGCCGATGTCCTTGAGCGTGATGCCCGGCGTCACCAGTGCGACTTCGCCGTCGGACAGCTGCACGCTGCCGTCGAACTGCGGATCGACCAGCGTGCCGGCCAGTTCGAACTGGCCTGCGGCGCGGCCCTTGGCGCTGGATATTTCCGGGGTGATCTGATGCAGCCAGCCGAGATCCGGCAGCTTGACCCGCAATTCGCCGCTCAGCTTGCGCTCCGCGAACACGTCGCCGGCCGCGAGGGTCGCCGTCCCGTCGATCAGGCCATTGGCGATCGGCAGGTGCAATTCGACGTCGGTACCGGCCTTGCCGTTGTCGTCGATCGACAGCTTGGCCGGCTGCAGGTCGATCGGCGGCAGACCGCCGACCTGCCAGCGCCCGCCTTCGGTGGCGATATCGGCACGCAAGTCCTCGAGGCCGCGCGGGCCGAGTTCGGCATAGCCGCTGGCCTGCAGCACGACGTCGATCCGCGCGCCATTCGGCAGCAGCGGCTGTAGATAGGTCAGTGCGAAATCGGACAGCGCGAAGTCGATGCGGCGGTTCTGCTTGCCGTCCTTCTTGACCCCGACGCAGGCGCGCGCACCGGATGACGACCAGCACATCGGGTCGAGCGCAACCGTGTCGAGTCCGGCGCTGATCGCCGTCGGCTGTTCCAGCGCCCAGGGCGCCAGCTGCAGCGGCGCGACCTTGCCGCTGCGCAGCTCGCCGGTCCAGGTCAGCTTGTCGACATCCAGTGCGCCGTGCGCGGCCAGCGTCAGATCGCCCTCGCCGGTGCTCGCACTCAGCGTGATGTCATGGGCATTGGCCGGACCGTGGATGGCGAGCGTCGCCTTCGAGATCGGCACGCCGGCGGAGGCATCCTGCACGCTCAGGTCGACGTCGAGCTGCCCATGCGGATCGACGTCGGCCTTCAGTTCACCGAGCTTGAGGCTGGTGCCGCCGTAGTCCAGTCCTTCGACTTTCAGCGCCGCCACCACGTGCGGCGCCTTCATCTCGCCCCGCGCCGACAGCGTGCCGTGCAGGCTGCCGAGCAGACCCGGCCAGGCATCGGCCAGCTTCGGCGCGTCGATGCGTGCCTTGGCATCCAGCGTCGGCAGCACCTGCCCCTGTGCATCGACGACCGCCTGGCCGCTCTGCACGTACAGCTTGTCGAAGCTCAATCGGTCGCCGACATAGCGCCCCTGTGTCTCCAGCGCCAGCGGATAGCCGCGCAGCTTGGAGTTCTTCAGGGTCGCATTGAAGCGCACGTCCGGCTTGCCGTCGGCAACCACGGTCTTGGCCTCGAAGCTGCCGTTGATGACGCCCGGCAGATCCGCATACGCGCGCTCGGGGTGCAGGTTCTGCACGCTGCCGCTGCCGTCGACGCGCACGCCGTCTTTCCAGCTGACGTCGGCCTGCGCATGCAAGGTACCGCCCAGGGCTTGCGCGTCGAGCGCGTCGAGCTTGACGCCGGACAGCGAGCCACTGCCTTTGGCGCTGAGCGCGACGGCGAGCTGCGGCAAGGTGACCTTGCCCTTGAGGTCGAACTGATAGTCGTCGACGGTACCGCGCCAGTGCGCCTCGCCACCGCCGCTGTCGACCGGCGTCGACGTCGCATCGCCGGCACCAGGTGGCGGCCAGCTGATGCGCTGCCAGCTCAGCGTCAGATCGCTGGGCGACGAATAGCCGAACGTGCCCTCGAGCTTGGCAACCGCAAAGCCCTGCGTATGCAGCGGATGGAATTCGATGCCGTCCGGTTTCAACGTGGCGATGCCGTCGAGACGCGCGCGACCGACCCATGGCGTGGTTGCCGCCAGCTGTTCGAGAACGATGCGATCGCCAACCCAGCTCGCCGCCAGTGCGATGTCGTCGATGGCGATCGGCGCGCCGTCGGCGGACTGAATGCGCAGCGCGCCGAGCTGTGCGTGGCGCAACGCGATCGACACCGGCAAGCGCGTCAGCGCCCCTTCGCTGGATGGCGGCGTCGGGGTTTGGTCTTGCGCCGGTTTCAGCGTCACGTCGACGCTGGCCGCCTTCAGGCTTTCGATCTCGACATGCCGTCGCGCCAGCTGCGACAGATCGGCATCGAGTTCGGCGTCACGAATGTCGACATCGGCCGAGCCGAGCGCGAGCTTCAGATGGCCGATCTTCAGCGGCCCCCAGACGGTGCCGCTGACGTCCTCGGCCTGCACCATGCCACCGGTGAAGGTATTGGCAGCCCGCAGACCCAGCTGCGCACCGGACTGCGTGAACAGCACGAAGACGACCGCGCCGACCAACAGCGCGAAGACGATGCCGACCGCCGCACGGGCGATCACCAGCGCCAGCCACAGGCCCTGTTTCAGCGACGCGTTCACAGGCCCACCCTCACACCGATGTAGAGCCGTACCGGCGGCTGGTCCTTGTCGAGCGCGTGACCGAAGTCGAGGCGGATGGTGCCCACCGGCGAGCGGTAGCGCAGGCCGGCGCCGACACCGTAATGCAGCTCAGGCGCCGGGTCCTTGGACACGCCACCGCCGTCGAAGAACTCGGCGATCCCGACATTGCCCCAGACCCGCGTCTCAAGCTCGGCGCTGAACGTCGTCAGATAGTTGCCGCCAATGACATTGCCGTCGGCGTCCCTCGGACCGATCGACTGATAACTGTAGCCACGAATCGAGTCGTCGCCGCCGGCGAAGAACCGCTGTGACGCCGGCAGGCGGCCGAACTCGCCGGTCAGGTTGGCGCCGTACTCGTAGCGCAGCAAGACACGCGAGCGCCGCATCAGCGGCCACGCGGCGCGCGCCGTGCCATGGAACTGCACGAAGCTGACCGACGACAGCACGTTGCGCGCCGCGCCGTGCACGTCGACGATCGCCGAGAAGCCTTTGCGCGTGTAGATCGAATCATCGAGTTCGGTCAGCGTCAGCGACATGCCGGGCATCACCAGATCGGCAGTCGTATCGTCGAGACCCAGGTGCGATTCTTCGTGCAGGTATTTGATGTAAGGCTGCTGGCGCCACTTGCCGGGCAGGCGCACCAGGCCAACGCCGACGCCGTGCAGATAGCTCTTGCCCGACTTGTAGTCCTGCTCGCCGATATTGCCGCTGATGGTGAACATCTCGCCGGCCTTGTTGCCGGTCGGAATCCGGTATTCGCCGGCGGCCTCGGTCTTGATCTGCGACAGCTGGGTTTCCAGATGCAGCGAGTGCCCGTACTGGTTCAGCCGCCGGAAGTCGGACGCCACCGAACCGCGCGCACCGGTGTCGGTGCCGTAGCCGATGCCGAAATCGTAATGCTGGCGGTTACGCGGCTTGGTCTTGATCACCAGCGGCACACGTCCGTCGACGGCCTTGTCGTGCTCGGTCTGCACTTCGACGCTGTCGAAGTAGCCGAGATCGCTGAGCGCAAACTGGGCATTGAGCACCACCTGCGGGTCGTAAACGTCGCCCGGCTTGATCGGCACGTAACGCCGCAGGAACGCATCATTGAGACGTTGCCCGTCGGTGACGTCGCCCTGATCGATGGTGAAATCGCCGAAGTGGTACTGCGCGCCGGTTTCGAAGTGCAGCACCGCCTCCGCCGTGTTGTCGGACGGCTTCACACGCAGTTCGGACTCGACGTAGTGCGCGTCGAGATAACCCTTGGCATAGGCGACGCTGGTCAGGATCGACTTGGCCTGGTCGTAATCGCTGTGCAGCAGCGGATCGCCTTCCTCCAGCAGGCGGTGCATGTGCTTGATCGCGCGATCGAAGTCACCGGCACCGTCGCCGCTGATCTCGATGTCGACCCGCGTCAGCTTCATGCGCGGACCGGGGTCGATGGTGTAGGTCGCACGCCAGTTCGGCGCCTCGCCCTCCAGATGCGCATCGATGAAAGGGTTGTAGTAGCCGAACGGCCGCAGTGACTCGCGCAGTTCCGGACCGGCCTGGCGATGCAGCCGCTCAACCGTGGCCTGATCCAGATCCTTGCGCTTCACGTAGTCGCGGATCGACAGATACGCCTCGGCGTTGCGCTTCAGATCACCGGACACGCCTTTGACCTCGACCCGCAGGTCGGCAAGCGCCATGAATGGCCAACACAACAACAGCAGGCTGAGAATGCGGAAGAGCGGCACGGGCGGTCGGGGGAACAGGCGCTTCACGATCGGTGGATTCGAGCGCAGTATTATCCATATGCTCGGGCGGGCGTCTCACCATGAAACCGTCAGGGCTGCGGCCAGGTTCACCGCATCCCCCTTGAGAACCGGAGTTTTCGCATGCATCCGATGACGCTCTACATCGGCAGCAAGTCGCTGTCATCGTGGTCGCTGCGGCCGTGGGTGCTGATGCGTCATCACGGCCTTGCCTTCGACGAGGTCGTCATCACGCTCGACGTCGCGGATACCGCCGCACACATTCGTGCGCACTCACCGACCGGCCGCGTGCCGGTGCTGGTCGACGGCGATCTGCGCATCTGGGAATCGCAGGCGATCTGCGAATACGTCGCCGAGACCTTTGCGTTGCCGCGCGCCTGGCCGCTGGAACCGGCGGCACGGGCCATGGCGCGGGCGATTTCCGCGGAAATGCATGCCGGCTTCGAGTCACTGCGCCGCGAGCTGCCGTTCGAAGCGCAACGCGAGCCCGGCCCGGTGCCGATGTCGGCCGAGACCGAGGCCGATATCGCCCGCATCCGCCACCTTTGGCGCGAAGCGCGCCGCCTCTACGGCCACGACGGCGAGTGGCTGTTCGGCAAGTTCGGCATCGCCGACGCGATGTACGTCCCAGTGGCCATCCGTTTCTTCCTCTACGACGTGCCGCTCGACGGACCGGAACGCGACTATATGCATAGCGTGATCCTGCACCCCGCCGTGCAGGCCTGGATGGAAGCGGCCTCGCAGGAGTTGCCGGGTGGCGAATCGGCGCTGGAACGCACCCAGGAAGTCGAATCGATGCCGGAGCCGCAAGCCGCGGCAGAGCCGGCCGCCGTCGTGGAGACCGTTGCAGCCGCCTCGGCACCTGAGCCGACCCCGGCCGTCGCGAGCGCCGCAACCGAAACCACCAGCGCAGTCCCGCCGAGCCCCGCGACCCAACCCGAGCCCCCGGCTACGCCAGCCGCGGCCCCGACGCCCGCGGCCAAGCCGGCACCGGCGGCGGCCATCGCCAAAGCCGCCAGCGCCATCAATACCGGTGCCGAGCTGCCCAAGGTGCGCTCGTTTCAGCTCCCCAGCGACTGACACCGGTCGCGGCGCCGGTTCCCAGGCGGCCACGATTGCCGTTAGGCTCGACGCTGACGCGGTGGGCCGCCGGGGGTTCGCCATCATTTCCGACCACCGGATCGCCGATGCCGTTGATTTCGATTGCCCTTGCCCTCGCGGTGCTGATCTGCACGGCGATCCGCTGGCTCTACCTGCGCAAGATCGCAATCGCGGTCGGACTGCCGGCGGTCTGGCTGCCGCATATCGGGCTGCTGCTCGTCCAGGCGATCTGCAGCTCCAGCATCGACGCCGTTCAGCACACCCGCGACGGCAACGGCCTGTGGGTACTGTGCTTCGCCTTCATCGAGGCGTCGGTCTTCATGGTCCACGTGCGGCGCCGCGGCCCCAGGCCGGGCGCCTGAACGAGCCGCGCTCAGGGCGTCGGCTTGGGCGGCGCCTTGCTGGTCGTGGCCGCCACCGGCGGCGTGGGTTTGGCGGCATCTGCACCCGGCGCCACCGCACGAACGTCGAACCCGCGATTGCGCAGCGCGCTGACCAGACCGTCCGGCCCAACCAGATGCGCCGCGCCGACGATGATCATCTGCGCCTCCGATGACTTCAGCCGCGCCGACAGATTCGGCATCCAGGCACGGTTGCGCGCCGCGATCAGGCGCTCGTAAAGCGCTGGGTCTTCTTCCTTCATCTGCGCATCGAGCGCCTCGACATAGGCAACATCGCCGCTGCGCCAGGCCTGGAACAGCGCTTCGGGTTCCTGGCGCGGATCGCCATCCTCGTCGAGCGTGGCCTGCAGGAAGCTACCGGCCAGCTTCGGGCTCATTTCGGTAAACAGCTTGAGGTGCTCGGCCGGCGCCTCGAACCAGTCGATCTGCTTGTTGTCGGCGCTGGCACGCTCGAAGAAGTGCTGATCGAGCCCCAACGAGGCCGCAAAGCCGCCCTGCTGCAGCGAGAAGATCTCGAAGGTCATCGCGCAAAACCACGCCGCGTACGGATCGCAGACTTCAGCCGGCAAGCCGAATTCGCGGGCATGGCGCTGCACACGCTCGTAGAGCGCCGGCGACAGCTCGTCGCGCAGGGTCTCGCCGTGCAGGCGTGCCGCCGCCAGCACGGCGCGCTGCATGTCCGGGGCATCCAGCGATGCCAGGTCGCTTTCGAAGACCACTGTGGACGCGTGCGCATAGGCCCGCTCCAGCGCCGCCGGCAGCGGGTGCGCCGCTTCCGGCAACAAGTGCACGGAACCCAGCAGGTAGTGCGTGATCTGACCCACCTGCACGCGCCACAGAAATGGCGCCGGGTTGGGCGGCGCGGGTGCGGGCGCCTGCGTCTGGCTGCCATCAGCTGCCGCCGCGGCGGTCAGTGTCGACGCGTCGGCCGGTTGCGCCGACACCAGCGACGGCACGCTGGCGGTAGCAACCGCCAGCGCCAGCAGCCACCCCGCGCCGAGCCTCATGCTGCGCTGCCGCCGCCGTCGGGCATCAGCCAGCTCGAGCCCGCGTCCTGCGCGCTGCGGTCGCCACCGAGGCTGGCAAAGTCGAACAGCTTGGGATCGGCCAGCTGCGACGGCGCGACATTGGTCAGTGCCGCAAAGACCTGTTCGATACGCGCCGGATGTTCCTTTTCCCAGCCTTCCATCATGCGCCGCACCTGCTTGCGCTGCAGCTGCTCCTGCGAACCGCACAGATTGCACGGAATGATGGGGAATTCCTTGAGCTGCGCGTAGGCGGCGATGTCGCGCTCGCGGCAGTACGCCAGCGGGCGGATCACGACGTTGCGCCCGTCGTCGGACTGCAGCTTCGGCGGCATCGCCGACAGCTTGCCGCCGTGGAACAGGTTCAGGAAGAACGTCGCGACGATGTCGTCCTTGTGATGGCCGAGCGCGATCTTCGTGTAGCCGTGCTCGGCCGCATACGAGTACAGCGCGCCGCGGCGCAGGCGCGAGCACAGCGAGCACATGGTCTTGCCTTCGGGAATCACACGCTGCACCACCGAATACGTGTCCTGCTCGATGATGTGGTAATCGACGCCCAGCGACTTCAGGTACTCGGGCAGCACGTGCTCCGGAAAGCCCGGCTGTTTCTGATCGAGATTGACCGCGGTGATGTGAAACTTCACCGGCGCCTTGGCCTGCAGCTGCAGCAAGGTGTCGAGCATCGTGTAGCTGTCCTTGCCGCCGGACAGGCAGACCATGACCCGATCGCCATCGACAATCATGTTGTAGTCCATGATCGCCTGGCCGACCTGGCGACGCAGACGCTTGGCGAGCTTGTTCTGCTCGCGGCGGTCTTCAGGGGCGGCGGCCGGCTGCTTGAGCAGCCCGGTGATGGGGACTTCGGTGACGACGACAGACATCGGAACAGCTCGGTAGGTACACGGCGCCTATTGTGGCATGGCGGCCCGTGCCGCCTGCATTTGGCGTGATATCGACGCCCGATTGAGGAATCACACGGATAGGCGCGGCGCGTCTTTTTTGCAAAATCCTGACAGGGCCCCGGCACAAAGGATGGTGCGGTCGGGGCGATCAACCCTGGGGACTTCAATGGACGCTGTTTCTTGCGCGCCGCTACCGGCTGGCGCGCGTGTCGGCCGCTGGCAGATCACCGACACGATCGGACGCACGCCTTACCTGTGTCGCTATCTGGCCCATGACGGCCAGTCGCAAGCCATCCTGCACGAACTGCTGCCCGACAGTCTGATCGTGCGCGGCGAGGGCGGTGTACAGACCCGCGATGCCGAGGACCGCAACACTTTCCGCTGGTGGCTGCGCGGCTACCTGGACCGCGCCAATGCCTTTGCGGCGCTGCCGGCGCCGGGCTTTGCGTCCGTGCTCGACGCCTTCGAAGCCGGTGGCACCGCCTATGTCGCGTTCGAGGCGCTGGCCGGCGAGACCCTGGCCGAACACGTCCGTGCCAACGGCGCCCTCGACTGGCGTCAGTACCTGCCGGCCATGCGACCGCTGATCGAGGCGCTGATGCAGGCTCATGCGCGCAACCTGGTCGTCCGCGACATCGTGCCGGCGCAGCTGGTCCTGCGCCCCGGCGGTGGCCTGGCGCTGGCGAGCTTCGGCCCGTTGCGCGCGCCGGTGCGCTTTCGCGCGATGACCGTGACCAGCACCACGCAGGCTGCCTATGCCGCGCCCGAAGCGCTGTCGGCCATCGGCCAGATCGGGGCGTGGACCGACGCCTACGCGCTGGGGGCCAGCTGCGCCTACGCGCTCTATGGCCGTGTGCCGCCGGAGGCCGCACGCAGCGGCGGCACACCGCTGAGTTTTGCGCTGACCGATGCGCTGCCGCCACCGGCGCGCAGCGCACTCGAAGGGCTGCTGCTGACCGACGCCGGCGCCCGCACGACACTGCCGGCACTGCTGGCCGTGCTCCCGCATCGGGTCGAGACCACAGCACCCGCGGCCGCACCATCGCCCCGCGCACGGCTGGCTTTCGCCGCGATCGGCAGCGTCGCCATCGCCGGGCTCGCCGCAGCGTTATGGCTGCGTCCCGAAGCACCCGAGCCTGAAGCCGCTGCGGCACCGACCACCATCGCCAGCGATACCGCACCCACTGCGCAGCGCAGCGCAGCGTCCCCCGCGGCCGGCTCCGAGCACGCCATCCCAGCAACGGCGCCCGCCGCCAACGACGGCGCACAGCCGCAATTGGCGCTGATCTTCGGCAAGGACGACGAGGCCAAACCCGCGGCGCCGGCCAAGGAACCCGCCGCACGCCCGGCGCCCGCGCCGCGCCCTGCCGCGGTCAGCGCACCGCCCGCCAGCCCGCCAAGCCCAGCGCCGGCGCGGCCCGATCCGTACGCGCCGGCACCGGCGCAGCTGTCGGTGACGGTCAACACGCCGACGCTCAACGTCGAGGAAGCACCGGCGCCCGTGCCGAAGCCAGTCGTCGACCCGGCCGTCGAGCGCGCCAGGATCGCCGCCGCGCACACCGCCGAGCTGCGTGCCGAGAAGATGGCGTGCAACAGCCGCCGCCACATCTCGCAGTACATCGTCGGCGGCAGCGTCACCTATGACGACCTGTCGAAGATGAAGAACGTCGACAGGCTCAACGGCGGCCAGCTGGCCTTGCGCCACGTGCCGACCGACGACGGCCGCAGCGTCTCGCTGTTCGTCGATATCCACGGCTGCGTCATCAGCATTCGCTCGGACTGAAGCCTGCGGCGCGACGGCACACTGACGCCGGAGACAGATCTCGGACGGTCAGATGCGGTTCATCGCACGATCTGTAAACATCGCCGGACATTTCGCGGGCGATGATGGCCCGCGCGCTCCATTCGCCAACGATCCGGGAACCCGCGACGCATGCTCAGCCGCCGTCGATTCATTGCCGCTACGTCCTCGATGGCCGCGCTTACTGCGCTCGGCCTGTCGCCCGAACTGCTGGCCAAGCAGGGGCTCAAGCTCGGCCGCGCCCAAGCGTTCTCGTTCGACGCCTTGACCGCGACCGCACGCAAGCTGGCCGCCAAGCCTTACGCGCCGCCGCCGCCGTTGCCGCACAAGGTGCTCGACCGCATCGACTACGCCGCGCACGGCAAGATCAAATTCAAGCCGGAACTGGCGCTGTTCGCCGGCGGCCCCGGCCAGTATCCGGTGACGTTCTTTCATCTTGGCCGCTACTTCCAGACGCCGGTGCACATGTACGTCGTCAACGATCCCGGCACCAAGGCCAGCGAGATCATTTACGACGCACGCTATTTCGACATGCCGGCCAACAGCCCGGCGCACGAGTTGCCGAAGGGCGCCGGCTTCGCAGGCTTCCGTTTCCAAGAAAGCCGGTTCGGCGATCAGGACAAGCTGCCGTGGCAGAAGAACGACTGGGCGGCCTTTCTCGGCGCGTCGTACTTTCGCGCGATCGGCGCGCTCTACCAGTACGGCCTGTCGGCGCGCGGCGTGGCGCTCAATAGTGCCGCACCGGACCAGCCCGAAGAATTCCCGGCCTTTACGCAGTTCTATTTCGCGCCGCCGAAGAACGGCTCGAACCGCGTGACCGTCTATGCGCTGCTCGAAGGGCCGAGCATCACCGGCGCCTACCGCTTCGACATGCAGCGCGATACCGGCGTGGTCATGGACATCGAATGCTCGCTGTTCCTGCGCCGCGACATCGAGCGCTTCGGCATTGCGCCGGCGACGTCGATGTACTGGTTTTCGGAAACCGAAAAGCAGACTGCGATCGACTGGCGCCCCGAAGTCCACGACTCCGATGGCCTGGCGATGTGGACCGGCAGCGGCGAGCGCATCTGGCGCCCGCTCAACAATCCGTCGCACACCATGGCGTCGGCATTCGCCGACCATACCCCCAAGGGCTTCGGCCTGCTGCAGCGTGATCGCAATTTCGACCACTACCAGGACGGCGTCTTCTACGACAAGCGTCCGAGCCTGTGGGTCGAGCCGATCGGCGACTGGGGCGAAGGCGCGATCCAGCTGATCGAAATTCCGACCGACGACGAGATCAACGACAACATCGTCGCGATGTGGGTGCCGAAGGCGCCGGCCAAGGCCGGCAACGAATATCACCTCAAGTACCGCCTGTACTGGGAAGCCGACGAACCGCATCCGTCACCGCTGGCACGCTGCGTCGCCACGCGCCTCGGCCGCGGCGGCCAGCCCGGCGAACCGCGCCCGGCCGGCGTGCGCAAGTTCGTCGTCGAATTCCTTGGCGATCCGCTGAAGAAGCTGCCGTTCGGCGTCAAACCGGAACCGGTGCTGTCGGCCTCGCGCGGTACGTTCTCTTACGTGTTCACCGAAGCCGTGCCGGACGGCGTCTCCGGCCACTGGCGCGCGCAGTTCGACCTCACCGTCGACGGCAATGACCCGGTCGACATGCGCCTCTATCTCAAGCTCGGCGACGAAACACTGTCGGAGACCTGGCTGTACCAGTACCACCCGTTCTGAGATCGGCGCGTCGGCGCAACCATCTTGCGCCGATAACAGGACGGTCGTAGGGCGGGGTTCACCCCGCCGCCGACGCGTCGGGTCGAAGCCGAAAGGCCGACGGGTCCGACCCGAAGCCGTCAAAAATCGCTCGGCACTTTTGCAGTTGACGAAGTTGAGCGCGAACATGCGGCCTGGACCGCACAAGCGATGGTCGCCACTGCTGTCGTACGGCCTGCATTGTCTCGACGCCGCGTACCGAATCCAAGGCCATCATGAATATCGCCACGATCAAGCGCTCGCAACGCAATTACTGGACGGCGATATACGCAGCGTCCGTTCCGATCATCTGCCTGATGCTCTTCAATCGTCGCATCGCCGAGTGGCTCAGCACGTCCGCGGCTGCACGAGGATTTGAATTGCGATGGCCGAGCATCAGCTTGGGCCTTATCGTCATACAACTGGCCGGCCTCTTTCTCTTCATTTTCTGGGCTCAACGGCGCCTGTTGGCCAAATGCTCGAGTTGTAAAAAACCCTTCTCTCCAGCTTCTGTTGGCATCGTTATCGCGACAGGGAATTGCGCCAACTGCGGCGCAAAAGCCATAGAAGCCCACTCTAATGCAAAGCCGTAATGAATCTGATGCGGTGCAAATTTTCACCTCCCGCGTCGCCTGCCCCCTCCATCGCCAAGGTCGACGAGGTATTTGAAAACCTGGTGACCAAATGCTGGAGCCGCGAGCAAGCTGACCGGTGGGCTGCGAAATGGCACGGCGCAGCCCACCCATCCGATATGCCGCCTGCGATATAGCATGCATTGGGGCAGTTGCACGGATGCGATCTACGTCACGGATGGGACGAACCGTATCTGCACGACATCGAGCAACGATCGGCGTGGCATCAGGCATTCCGATCGAGTGTCGGAGCGCAAGCGAACCGGCCGGGACGGACGGATCGGAAATAGCGGCACCGACACGCGGCGCCTGAAAGTTGCGCACATCATTTCCGCACTTTCCTCATGCGTCGGAGTCACAACCATGGGAAATGGGAGACTCGGATGCAGAACCACACCATCAAACTGCCCGACGGGCGTGAGCTCGGCTACGGCGAATACGGCAAACACGGCGGCACCGCGTTGCTGCTGTTTCACGGCACGCCGGGTTCGCGCGTGTTCGGACGCTTCGACGGCGCGGACTGGATAGACGCTGCCGGTTTACGCATCGTCACGCCGGAGCGGCCCGGCTACGGGCTTTCGTCGCCGGCACCGCGGCGCCGGATTGCGGATTGGGCCGCCGACGTCGAAGCGCTGGCCGACCAGCTCGGCATCGATCGCTTTCACGTCGCGGGTGGCTCGGGCGGCGGGCCTTATGCCCTGGCGTGTGCGCTACGCCTGCCGTCGCGCGTGCAGTCGGCAACGCTGTTTTCCAGCGGCGGGCCGCCGGAAGTGATGCGCTTGTCCAAGGACATGCAAGGCGGCAACCGCATCGCGTTTTTCGCGGCACGCTACGCGCCGTTGCTGCTGAAGGCGCTGACGTCGATGACGGCCAATGCGATCCGCAAGCAGCCGCAGCAGTACCTGCGCAAGCTCAAGGCCCAGCTTCCGGAATCCGATCGCGCGCTGATGGACGACGGCACGCTTGAACGCACGATGATGCAGCTGACGGAGGCCTATCGTCAGGGCGGCGACGGCGCCTACCGCGACATGCGGCTGGTCAGCCAGCCGTGGGGGCTCGATCTCGGCACGATCACCGTCCCGGTTTTTCTGTGGCACGGCGAGGCGGACAATCTGGTGCCCGTGGCAACGGCGCGCGCGTTCGCCGACATGATTCCGGGCTGCGAGTCTCACTTCATTACGGACGCCGGCCACCAGTTGCTCGGCGACGACAGGATTCGCGCGCAAATGATTGCGCGGATGCTGGCCGTCCATGCTTGAACGCGACGGGCGGGATGAATCCCGCCCTACTTTCCAGACGCTTACTGCAGTGCCGGCGGTGGCAGCTTCGGCGTGATCTTTTCGAACGCGGCGGCGAGGGCGATCAGCTTGGCGTCGTCCCAGGCGGTGCCGACCAGCGAGAAGCCAACCGGCAGACCGGACACCAAGCCCATCGGCACGGTGATGTGCGGATAGCCGGCAACGGCCGGACGCTGCGAGACGCCAGCGCCGACGAAGTGATCGCCGAGCACGGGGTCGATCGGCCAGGCCGGCGCCATGGTCGGCGCGATCAGCGCCGCGAGGTGGTGTTGCTGCAGGAGCGCGTCGATGCCGTCACGACCGGCGGCGCGTTTGGCGCGGCGCCTGGCGTCGAGGTAGGCCTTGTCCGTCAGCGGCCCGCGCGCTTCAGAGGCGATGAAGGTTTCCTGGCCGAACAGCGCCAGCTCGCGCGCCGCGTGCGCGTTGTCGAAGGCAATCAGCGCGGCCAGCGTCTTCGGCCCGCCGTTGCGCGTCGCCAGATAGCGACGGATGCCGTCCTTGAACTCGTATTGCAGCACCGTCGTTTCGTCGTCGCCGAGCGTCGGCGCCGCCGGCATGTCGACGTCGACCAGCACCGCACCGGCGGCACGCAAGCGCGCCAGCGTCGTGTCGAACAGGCGATTGACGCTGCGCAGATCGCCGGTCTGGTTGCGCACCACGCCCAGACGCACGCCGCGCAGATCGGCGGCGCCCGTGTTCAGTTGTGCCGGCAATGACGCCGGCAGCGGCTTGGTCGCCGCATCGTAGGGGTCGGCACCGGCCATCGCCTGCAGCAGCAGCGCCGCATCGGCGACGTCGTGCGCCATCGCGCCGGCGGTGTCCTGGCTGGTGCTGATCGGCACGATGCCGCTGCGGCTGACGAGGCCCAGCGTCGGCTTGATGCCGACGATGCCGTTGACGCTGCTCGGGCAGACGACCGAGCCGTCGGTCTCGGTGCCGACCGCAACGACGGCAAAGCCGGCCGCCACCGCGACGCCGGAACCGGCACTGGACCCGCAGGGGCTGCGCGTCGGTGCATAGGCGTTGCGCGTCTGCCCGCCACGCGCGCTCCAGCCGCTGATCGGATGCTTGCCGCGGAAATTGGCCCACTCGCTGAGATTGGTCTTGCCGAGAATCACCGCGCCGGCGGCACGCAAGCGCGAGACCAGCGTCGCATCGGCGCGCGGACGACTGTCGACCAGAGCCAGCGACCCGGCCGTGGTGTGCATCGCGTCGGCGGTGTCGATGTTGTCCTTGATCAACACCGGAATGCCGTAGAGCAGGCCGTGCGGTGCTTGTGCGTCGAGCTTGCGCGCGATCGTCAGTGCATCGGGATTGAGTTCGATGACGGCATTGAGCTCCGGCCCCTTGCGGTCATAGCGGGCGATGCGGTCGAGGAAGTATTGCGTCAGTTGCTCCGACGTCAGCGTGTGGCGGTCCATCGCCGCATGCAGTTCGGCGATCGTCCAGGTTTCGTAGGCCGGTGTGGCAGCAGGTTTGGCGCTGCCTGTGCTCGGCGCACAAACAAATACGAGGGCCGGCAACAAGACCAACAGCAGGCGGGCGAATCTGGCGACGGACATCTCAGCTCCCTTCGAAATGCCGGCCCATTCTGGCACGTCATGTCGGCAGGGCCGTCGCGATGCGTCATCGCCGTGACACAGGCACCCGCTAGGGTGCGCGGCCGTCGGCGCTGTGCAGGGCTGCGCCGATCCTCCCCCAAAAGCCTGTCGTCGCGGCTGATCATCGTCACCGATGGTGAGCCGCGTGCGATCTTGCTCTGCGAATTTCCTATTCGGGATCGGCGGCCGTCGACTTTAGGATCGGCAACGTCGACCTGTCATTGGCGAGGGGACCATGGCACCACCGATCGATCGTCGCGATTTTCTCAAGAGCGCCGCCGCGCTCGGCACGCTACCGCTGAGCCTCGGGCTCGCCGCCTGTGGCGGCAGCAGTCCGGATGGCGGCGGCGCGCCGTCCGGTGACGATGGCAGTGGCAGTGACGGCGACAGCGGCGCCGGCAACCTCGTCGAAACCGCCGACTTCGACTATCCGCTGGTACTGCCGTTGCCGTTCGCGCACGGCGTGGCCAGCGGCGATCCGCTGAAGGATCGCGTCATCATCTGGACGCGTATCACCGAGACGACGCCGTCGGCGAGTGCGGTCCCGGTGCGCTGGGACGTGTCGGCGACGCCCGACTTCTTGAGCGTGCTCCAGTCCGGCACGCAGACAACCAGCGCCGCGCGCGACTGGACGGTCAAGGTCGATGTCGTCGGCCTTGAGCCGGCGACGACCTACTACTACCGCTTCCACGCCTTCGGCCTGACGTCCATCGTCGGCCGCACACGCACCGCGCCGGACACGGCGGTCGATTCGATCCGCTTCGCGGTGCTGTCGTGTTCGAGCTACTGGTCGAGTTACTGGAGTGGCCTCGGTCTGATCGCCGACCGCAACGACCTCGATCTGGTCGTGCACTGCGGCGACTACGTCTACGACTTCGTCGACGAAGACGAAGCCGTCCGCGCGCGCAAGGACGAGAAGGACACGACGCTGCCGGATTATCGTGACTGGCTGAACATCGACGAGCTGCGGCGCCGCTACGCGCTGTGGCGCTCCGACCCGAACAACCTGCGCGCGCACCAGCAGCATCCGTGGTTCATCGTCTGGGACAACCACGATATCGACGAGGATTTCGGCAACGAACTGCCGACCACCGTCGACGGGCCGAGCACGACGACGCTGGAACAGACCACGCAGGTGTTCTGGGAGTGGACGCCGTCGCGGCCGGTGAAGGCCGACGGCTCCGGCGACTTCGTGCTCGTCGACGACGGCTCGTACCCCGAGGCGCCCGACACAAAGCTGGTCTGGCGGCGTCTGCCGTACGGGCCGATGCTCGACGTGTTCGGCGTCGATACGCAGATCGGCCTGCCGGGCCACGGCCTGACGATGGATGCCTCGCACCTGACGTCGGGCAACAGCCTGATGGGCCGCACCCAGTTCGAGTGGCTGACGTCGGCGATGCGCGACTCGGCGCAGGCCGGCGTCACCTGGCGCTTCGTCAACAACCAGACCTGGCTGGCGCCCTGCGACATTCCAGACATCGTCGACGGCCTGCCGTCGCTGCCGAAGATCGGCATCAGCCGCTGGACCGACTATCCCGAGGAGCGCGCCGCGCTGATGCAATACCTGCGCGGCGACAACGACGCCGGCTATCGCGTGCGCAACAACATCGTCGTATCCGGCGATGCGCACGGCAATTTCGGCTCCGACTTGATCGAAGACACCCACCTGATCAGCGACTACGTCTCGGCTGCACCGATTCCGAATCTGCGCCAGGGCTCGACGACGGCCAACTTCCCGGCCGGCTTCGGCCGTGCCGGCACCGCCAACGTCGGCCCGCTGAACCTGCGCGCGACGTCGGTCGGTGTCGAGTTCGCGCCGACGTCGATGGGCCGCGGCGGCGGCGACGAGCTGCTCGCCAATGCGCTGCAGCTCGAACCGGGCTCGGCGGCGACCATCGAAGGCACACGCCTGCTCGAAACGGCGCTGATCACGACCAACAAGAACATCCAGTTCATCGAGTGGGTCGATCACGGCTACGGCATCGTCGACCTGACAGCCGAGCGCGCCGTCTTCGAATACTGGTGGCAGGACAAGCTGACGCCGGACTCGCCCGACGTGCTCGGTCGGCAGATGATCGCCTGGGCAGCCGAGGACACGAGCGGCCTCGTCGCACACTTCCAGGATCAGCTCGACGACGTCACCGCGCATGGCATGGCGGTGACGGCGACTAGCGGCAGCCGCAGCGCCGAGCCGGCGCCGCTCGACAGCACCCAGTTGCAGCCACGCTGAGGCGATCGCGTAAGCTGACAAGCCTTGCCGCCGACCTGCACGCCCCCATGCAACGCCTGCCGCATCATCTGCTGCTCGCCGCCTCGCTCGCACTGACGTCGACCGTCACGCATGCCGCATCGTCGACGATCGCACTTTCACATTGGAAGCTGACCCTGCCGGTCGACGGCCAGGGCCGCAAACGTGGCGATGCGGCGGAAATCCCGCCGCAGGCCCTCAGCGGCGGCTATCAATCGATCTGGTTCCACCCGACACGGGACGGCAGTCTGCTGTTCTGGGCACCGGTCGACGGCGCGACGACGAGCGGCTCCGATTACCCGCGCTCGGAGCTGCGCGAATTGCTCGACCCGAACGACGACGACGTCAACTGGCACGTCGGCGGCTACGCACGCATGACCGCGAACTGCGAGGTGCTCGGCGTGCCGTCCTCGACCGGCAAGATCGTGATTGGTCAGATTCATGCCTTCGACGGGCCGCCGCTGGTCAAGCTGCGTTATCTCTACAAGCGCGACGAACGACGCGGCCGCCTGGATGCACTGGTGCATCTGACGCCGGACGGCGATTCGACCTCGTATCCGCTGGCCACCGATCTGCCGCTGAAACAGGCCTTCGACTACCGCATCGAAGTCAGCGGCGGCGCGCTGATCATGCAGGCCGGTGACGGTGCCGCTGTGCGCCTGCCGATCGACGCGAGCTGGAACGACTACGGCTTCTACTTCAAGGCCGGCGTCTACGTGCAGGCCAATGGCCGCAGCGCGCTCGACGGCGGGCGCGTGGAATTCCACGCCCTGCAGCTTGCACATTGAGCACGCATGACGGCCAAGGCCCCTGACCCGTCGGTTTCACAGATGACGCAGAGGGAAAAGCGCAAGGCCTGCAGGCTTCGCCAACGTCGACCGATTAAATCGACGCATGCGCTTTCTATCCAGGTTTCGGTCGCGGCTTGCGCCGCTCCTACAACAGCAAAGGTCAGCCTGTAGGAGCGGCGCAAGCCGCGACCGAAGCGCCGAGAAAGACGCTGAACCGCGAGTTCAATGCTCCTCGGCCGCGACTTCGTTGCCGCCGGCTTCGGCGGCGCGAACAAAGGTCTTTTCGCGATAGAAGATCGCGACGAAGATGAACAGCAGCGCGCCACCGGCCATCACTGCGGTGAAGAACAGGAAGTACATCGGCCCGACCAGCGCGTAAGTCGAAACCTGCGACGCGGCAGCATCGAACTGGCCTTCGCTGACCAGCGGCTGGCGGTGGATCGGGTCCATCAGGCGCACGCGGTGCGTGGCCTTGTCGATCTCGGCGACCATGAAGGTGCCGGCCAGCGGCTGGGTCTTGCCGTCGACGGAGACGGTGACACCGGTCTTGCCGCTGAAGTCGATCTTCTGGCCGACCACCATGTCGTCGGCGCCGGCCACGCTCACCCAGGTCTGCGCACCAGTTTCGACCGCACTGGCTTGCAGCGGCTCGACCATCACGTCGTTGACGATGGCGGTGAACAGGTTGCCGACGCTGGTCGACAGCAGGAACAGCGCCATGATGAAGCTCTTCATGCGCAGCGGCGCCTGCTTGTAGCTGAACTCCAGCGCGGTGATCGACACCAGCACCTCGGAGGCGGTGAGGATGGCGTAGGCGAGGATCTGCCACCAGATGCTGACGACGTGGCCGGCCTGGATGCGCGATTCGATCCAGGCGATGACAACGAACGACGACGCGCAGACGAACAGACCGGCGGCGATCTTGCGCAGCGGCGTGACCTTGGTGAAACGCGCGACGAACGGATAAACGCCGAAGCTGAACACCGGCACCAGCAGCAGGATGAAGATCGCATTGACCGACTGGATCTGCGCCGGCAGCACGTCGAACGAGAACAGGCCGAGCACGTTGATGTGCTTGTCCATCAGGTCGGACTGCGCCTGCAGCACCCAGGTCTGGCCGTTGGACTGTTCCCACAGCGACCAGAAGAACGCGACGAACAGATAAATCAGCAGCAGGCGCAGGATGATCGACAGACCTTCCTTCGAAAACACGTCCTTGAGCCAGGCCTTGCCGGCCGGCGGCACCACGGCGAAGCGCTTGCGGCCCAGCCAGAAGACGACCGTCGCCAGCGCCATCATCGCCGCCGGCAGGCCGAACGCGAACTTCGGACCGTAGTTGGGCAGCAGCCACGGGCAGGCGATGATCGAAATCAGCGAGCCGGCGTTGATCGACAGGTAGAACCACGAAAACGCGCGTTCGATCATGTGCTGGTTCGACGCCGTGAACTGGTCACCGACATTGGTCGACACGCAGGGCTTGATGCCGCCGGTGCCGAACGCGGTCATGCCCAGGCCGATGGCAATGCCGAGTGGCGAGCTGTTCAAGGCCAGCGTCGCGCAGCCAGCGACGTAGACGCACGAGAAGATCATGATCGTGCGGAACTTGCCGAGGAACACGTCGGAGACGATGGCGCCGACCAACGGGAAGAAATATGCGGCGGACTTGAACAGCGACTGCCAACTGGTCGCCTGCGCATCACCGAAGTGCAGGAAGTTGACGAGGTAGACCGACAGGATCGCGTTGATGCCGTAATAGCAGAAGCGCTCGGCGAACTCGTTGGCGACGATATACGGGATACCGGCCGGCATGCGGTCGGTGCGCGAGGACGATGGGTTCATGAAATCTCGGGTCGTCAGCTAATAATTCAGCGAAAGTCTAGGCAAGGTGGGCGGACAACCGCCTGAGTATTTCTCCGTCGGCGAGGCCGACGATCTCGAACTGCTTGCGGCTGTCGGTCTCGCCGCGCCGCAGCACAACGGCCGATTTCGGCACGTCCAGCACTTCGGCCAGCAAGGCCTGTACCGCCGCGTTGGCGCGGCCGCGCTCGGGGGCGGCCGTCACCGCCAGCTTCAGCGCCTCGCCGTGCCAGCCGAGCACGGCGTTGCGCGAGGCCTTGGGACTGACCTTGACCGCCAGCATCAGCCGCTGGTGGCGTTGCGCAGGAACTGCCGGTAGAAACGCACCACATTGGCGAACTGCGCCACCGCGATGCGCTCGTCGACGCCGTGGATGCGTTCCAGATCCTCGGCTTCGAGTTGGCCGGGCAGGAAGTTGTAGCGGGCACCGATCACGTCCTGGTAGTGGCGCAGGTCGGTGGCGCCGACCACCAAGCCGGGCGTGACAACAGCCTGCGGCGCGGTCTGCTCGATGCTGCGCTTGATCACCGCATAGCCGGGTCCGCGGGTATCGCCGGACGGCGAGGCCTCGTCGGCAAACTCCGCCTCGCTCTTGACCTCGACACCCGGGTCGTCGATGACGTCGACGATGTGCTGGCGCAAGGCGGCGATACTGTCGCCGGGCAGCAGGCGGAAATTGACGACGGCGCTGGCCTCACCGGGCAACACATTGTCCTTGACGCCGGCGTTGAACAGGGTCGGCGCCGTGGTCGTGCGGATCAACGCATTGGTGACCGGCGCCTTGGCGAATTCGCGCAGCAGCAACGGGCCGAACAGCCAGCGGTTGGCCACCGCCAGACGCTCGCCGAACGGCAGCTCCGGGGCGATGCTGTCGAGCATGCCGGCCACTTCCGGCGTGAATCGCGCTGGCATCTGATGCGCTTCGAGACGCGCGACGGCGCGCGCCAGCTGGCCGATCGCGGTCTGCGGCGGCGGCATCGAGGAATGTCCGCCGGCACCTTTCACGCGCAGGTCGAACGACACATAGCCCTTCTCGGCCGTCATGATCGACGCCACCGGCACGTCGACGCCGGCGATCACGCCGTGTGTGACGGCGCCGCCCTCGTCGAGTCCGTACAGCGCGTGGATGCCGCGCTGCTTGAGCAGGGCGGCAATCTTCACCGCGCCTTCGAGCCCGCCGATTTCCTCGTCGAAGCCGTAGGCGAAATAGACCGTGCGGCGCGGTTGATAGCCTTGCGCGAGCAGCGCTTCGACGGCTTCGAACTGACCGATCAGGCTGCCCTTGTCGTCGAGCGTGCCACGCCCCCAGATATAGCCGTCGGCAATGTCGCCGGAAAACGGCGCGTGGTGCCAGCGTGACAGCGCCGCCTGCTCGACCGGCACCACATCCTGATGCGCCAGCAGCAACACCGGCGGCAGCTTCGGATCGCTGCCGTCCCAGCGGTAGAGCAGACCGTGCTTGCCGACCGTCTCGTGTGCGAGCGTTGCATCGACCCGCGGGTACTGCGTCTTCAGTAGTGCGGCGAGATCGTCGAAGGCCTGGTCGTTCGGGTCCGCATCGGTCGGCGACACCGTGGCAATGCGCACCGCCGCGGCCAGATGCGCCGCCATCGCGTCCGCGTCGACCTCGATCGACACCGGCGCCGCGCGCGGCACGGCGTGGCCGACGCCCACAACCCGAACGCCCAACACCACGGCCAGCCCCAACGCGAGCACCAGCATGCCCAGCCCCAATTTACGCATCACAGCCCCCAGAACGGTTATGCCGCAAGCATACCGTTCATCGACCGCGGTGCCCGCCGCCGAAGCGGCAGGCGGGCGCTCCGTACGCTAGGCCAGCATCCCGCCAATCAAGGCGCCGACCACCAGCCCGCCGACCTGTACGCTGGCCAGCGTCAATCCGCCCATGGCGGCGACCAGCCCGATGACCGGCAAGGCTGTGAAGAGCCCGGCCAGATAGAACAACAGCAGACCGATCATGATGCCCGGCAGCAGCATGGCGATCGTGGCCTGGCTGAAGCCACTGGCGACACGCCCGCCGACGATGCCGGCGATCAAGGTGCCCAGGCCCGGAACCCAGCTCAGCAGAATGCTGAGCATGAGCATGACCGACATGCCGGCGGCAATGTCGTCGCGATATCCCACTCGTCCCATCCCAACCCCCGAATCGTGCGGGCCCGGTGTTCCGGGCTTCCTGCTCCGTCGTCCTGTCTACGGCGCCGCCCCCGCGACGCACGTTCCAACACCCCGATTCTCGACCAGATTGGCACCCCCGGCAATCCGAATCTGCCTACACGGGCACCAGGCTTGCAAGGTGGCGCCCGCCGCGCCTGCGGCCCGGGGAGCGTCTGTTACCATGAGACGCTCATTTCGCAGCCCCCGGCTTTTTTCATGGAAATCGCAGATCAACGCGTCGTCTCGATGCATTACACGCTCACCAACGACAAGGGCGAGGTGATCGACAGCTCCCAGGGCAATGAGCCGCTGGCCTATCTGCACGGTGCCGGCAACATCATCCCCGGCCTCGAGAAGGCGCTCGCCGGCAAGCAGGCTGGCGACAAGCTGACGGTCAAGATCGCCCCCGCCGATGGCTACGGCGAGCGCAACGACGCCCTGATCCAGCAGGTGCCGCGCCGCGCGTTCCAGGGCGTTGACGACATCAAGCCCGGCATGCGCTTCAACGCGCAGGGTCCGCAGGGACCGGTGCAGGTCACGGTGACCCGCGTCGCCGGCGACATGGTGACGATCGACGGCAATCATCCGCTGGCCGGCGAAGCGCTGAACTTCGATGTCGAAGTGACCGAAGTGCGCGCCGCCTCGGCCGAGGAAATGCAGCACGGTCACGTGCACGGCCCGGGTGGCCACCACCACTAAGCGCTCGCGCTGGCGTCACTGAACGCAGGACGGCCACGGTTTCCACCGTGGCCGTTTCTTCAATGCGTGCCAGGAAAACCCGGGCCGGGGCGCTCAGTGCACCGCCGCCTCGGCAAACTGCTGGTCCCAGTTGTCGCGCTGCTTGATCAGGCGCAGGTCCTGCCACATCACGAACGGCCGTGTGCGCAATGCCTGGCCGACTTGGCTGACCGCCAGATCGAGGCTGCTGGCGATGCGCAACGGCCCGTTGACGTATTCGCTGCGGCCGCTCTGCTCGCGATGCAGCTGCGTCCAGATTGCGCGGAATTTCTCGCGGTAGGCGTCGACATCTTCGTCGTCGGGCTCGAATTCGGCCTGATAGAGACGGTCGTTGAAGAACTGCAGTTCCAGCGTGCCCTTCTGATCGAGATGGCGGTAGTCGACTGTCGTCAGAATATCCATGTCGCTCGGCGGCACGCCTTGCGGCACTGGCTCGTCATGGCGGACCAGCTTGGGCTCGTAACCGGCCTGTTGCAGATGCGCTTCGACCTGATCGAGATGCGCATAGCTGCGGAACGGGCCAAAGAACGTCAGCCGCCGCGCTTCGGGCACCGACTCGGTGTAGGCCTTGACGACCTCTTCGACGCTGGCGACTTCCTCGACTTCGCCGTCGGCACCGGTGACCGTGATCGCCTTGGGCTTGGGCGCCCGCGGCCACAGCCAGCCAATCAGCGCGGCGAGCGCCAGCATCGCAACGAAGATCGCAATGCGCGATCGGCGGCGCATGGGCGGCGGCAATGCGTTTGGCGTCCCCCGAGATTCACTCATGCTGGCCCCCGCAGCATGCACTTACGATGTTCGGCATTCCCGCCCCTCGACGTCAGAACGGGCCGAGCATAGCAAGCCTGAAGCGGCGATCACGTCAGGGAAAACGGATGCCGATCGTAGCGGGCCGCCCGGCGTCAGTCTTCGGGTTCGTAGCCGAGGTTGGGGGCCAGCCATTTCTCCGCCTGCGCGAGCGTCCAGTCCTTGCGCCGAGCATAGTCGGCGACCTGCTCCTGGTTGATGCGGCCGGCGACGAAGTACTGCGCCTGCGGGTGCGAAAAATACCAGCCGGAAACAGCCGCGCCGGGCCACATCGCCATCGACTCGGTCAGCGTAATGCCGGTGTTGCGCTCGGCGTCGAGCAGCTGCCACAGCGTCTGCTTCTCGGTGTGCTCGGGGCAGGCCGGATAACCCGGTGCAGGCCGAATGCCGACATAGGACTCGTCGATCAGCGCCTTGTTGTCGAGGCGCTCATCGGCGGCATAGCCCCAGAATTCCTTGCGCACGCGCTCGTGGAGGCGCTCGGCGAATGCCTCGGCCAGACGGTCGGCCAGCGCTTCGAGCAGGATCGCACTGTAGTCGTCGTTGGCGCGGCGGAAGGCTTCGACGCGCTCGCTGGCGCCGAGGCCGGTGGTCACCGCAAAGCCGCCGACGTAGTCGTGCAGGCCGGTCGCAGCCGGCGCCACGTAGTCGGCCAGGCAGCGGTGCGGCACGCCGGGGCGATGTTCGCTCTGCTGGCGAATGTGGTGCAGGCGCGTGACCTCGTGCGTGTAGGTCTCGTCGCTGTAGACGGCGATGTCGTCATCGCCGACCTGGCGCGCCGGGAACAGACCGATGACGCCGTTGGCGCGCAACCACTTCTCGTCGATGATGCGGTCGAGCATCTGCTGCGCGTCTTCCCACAGCTTGCGCGCGGCCTCGGACGTCGCCGGGTTGTTGAGCAGGTCGGGGAAACGCCCCTTCAGTTCCCAGGCGATGAAGAACGGCTGCCAGTCGATGTACTCGCGCAGTTCGGCCAACGAGTAGTCGTGCAGGGTCTTCACGAACTGCGTCGCCATGTGATGGTGATGGTCGCAGGCGTCACCTTCGCAGACGTCGCGCGCCTGCTGCAACAGCATGCGCGGCCGCGGCGGGCGATAGCCGGACCAGTCGATCGGCGTGCGGTTATCGCGCGCCGCGGCCAGGCTGACGAACTTCTCCTGGCGGTCCTTGTTGGCGTGACGCTCGCGAATCTGGTCGTAGTCGGCCTTGGTATCGGCGAGCAGCTTGGGCTTGAGCTCGGCCGACAGCAGGCTGGCGGCGATCGGCACCGAGCGCGAGGCATCCTTCACCCAGATCACCGGCCCGTGGTAGGCCGGGTCGACCTTGACCGCGGTGTGCGCGCGCGAGGTCGTGGCGCCGCCGATCAACAGCGGGATGTCGAAGCCCTGACGCTGCATTTCCTTGGCCAGCGTCACCATCTCGTCGAGTGACGGCGTGATCAGGCCGGACAGGCCGATGATGTCGGCCTGGTGCTCGCGCGCAGCGTCGAGAATCTTCTGCGGCGGCACCATCACGCCGAGATCGAAGACCTCGTAGTTGTTGCACTGCAGGACCACGCCGACGATGTTCTTGCCGATGTCGTGCACGTCGCCCTTGACCGTCGCCATGACGATGCGGCCGTTCGATTTCTGCACTTCGTCCGGGTCTTTTTCCGCCTCGATAAAGGGGATCAGATAGGCGACCGCTTTCTTCATCACGCGCGCCGATTTGACCACCTGCGGCAGGAACATCTTGCCGGCGCCGAACAGATCGCCGACCACGTTCATGCCGTCCATCAGCGGCCCTTCGATGACCTCGATCGGTCGCTTGCCGTCGGCAGCGAGCTGCGCGCGCAACGCTTCGACGTCGGCTTCGACAAACGCGTCGATGCCCTTGACCAGCGCATGCGTGATGCGCTCGCGCAGCGGCATTTCGCGCCAGCCGTCGCTTTCCGCCTCCCGCCTCCCGCCTCCCGCCTCACGGAACCGCTCGGCGATTTCGAGCAGGCGCTCGGTGCCGTCGGCGCGGCGGTTGAGCACCACATCCTCGATGCGCTCGCGCAGCTCGGCGTCGATGTCCTCGTAGACCGGCAGCACGCCGGCATTGACGATGCCCATGTCCATGCCGGCGCGGATCGCGTGGTAGAGGAACACCGAGTGGATGGCCTCACGCACGAAGTTGTTGCCGCGGAACGAGAACGAGACGTTCGACACGCCACCGGAGACCTTGGCGTGCGGCAGGTTCTGCTTGATCCAGCGCGTCGCCTCGATGAAGTCGACGCCGTAGTTGTTGTGCGCCTCGATGCCGGTCGCCACGGCAAAGATGTTCGGGTCGAAGATGATGTCCTCGGCCGGAAAGCCGACCTGCTCGGTCAGCACCTTGTACGCACGCGCGCAAATTTCCTGGCGCCGCGCCAACGTATCAGCCTGGCCCTGTTCGTCGAAGGCCATCACCACCGCCGCGGCGCCGTACTGCATGCAGCGCCTGGCGTGCTCGATGAACGGCGCTTCACCTTCCTTCATCGAGATCGAGTTGACGATGGGCTTGCCCTGCACGCACTTGAGGCCGGCTTCGATGACCTCCCACTTCGACGAGTCGATCATGATCGGCACGCGCGAGATATCCGGCTCCGAGGCGATCAGGTTGAGGAAGGTGCGCATCGCCTCGACGCCGTCGAGCATGCCCTCGTCCATGTTGACGTCGATGATCTGCGCGCCGGCTTCGACCTGCTGACGCGCGATCGCCAGCGCTTCGGCGTAGTCGCCGGCCTTGATCAGGTTGCGGAACTTGGCCGAGCCGGTGACGTTGGTGCGCTCGCCGACGTTGCAGAAGTTGATCGCGCGCGTCAGGTTCAGCGGCTCGAGGCCCGCAAGACGCGCGATCGGTTCAGCCGGCGGCGGCGTACGCGGCGTGACGCCGGACACGGCGCCGGCGATCGCGGCGATGTGCGGCGGCGTCGTACCGCAGCAACCGCCGACGATGTTGACGAGGCCGGCTTGGGCGAATTCGCCGACGATGGCCGCCGTGTCTTCCGGGCGCTCGTCGTATTCGCCAAACGCGTTCGGCAGTCCGGCATTCGGATAGCAAGAAATGAAGGTATCGGCGAGACCGGACAGCTCGGCGATGTACGGCCGCATGTCCTTGCCGCCGAGCGCACAGTTGAAGCCGATCGCCAGCGGCTGCGCGTGACGCAGCGAGTTCCAGAACGCCTCGGTGACCTGACCGGACAGCGTGCGCCCGGACGCATCGGTGATGGTGCCGGAGATGACGATCGGCCAGCGCCGACCGCGCTCGTCGAACAGCTGCTGGCAGGCGAAGATCGCCGCCTTGGCGTTGAGCGTGTCGAAGATGGTCTCGATCAGCAGCAGATCGACACCGCCGTCGGCCAGGCCGCGCGCCTGTTCCAGATACGCGGCGACCAGCTCGTCGTAACTGACATTGCGCTTGCCGGGATCGTTGACGTCCGGCGAGATACTGGCGGTGCGGTTGGTCGGGCCCAGCGCACCGGCGACGAAGCGCGGCCGCTCCGGCGTCGTCGCCGCGTCGGCAGCCTGCCGCGCCAGCGTCGCCGCCGCCACATTCATTTCATAGCTCAGCGCCTCCATGCCGTAGTCGGCCATCGAGATGCGCTGCGCATTGAAGGTATTGGTCTCGATGATGTCGGCGCCGGCCGCGAGGTACTTGCCGTGAATCTCGCGAATGATGTCCGGCTGCGTCAGCACCAGCAGGTCGTTATTGCCCTTGAGATCGCTGGTCCAGTCGGCGAAGCGCTCACCGCGGTAGTGCGTCTCCTCGAGCTTGTAGCCCTGGATCATCGTGCCCATCGCACCATCGAGCACGAGGATGCGGCGGCGCAGTTCGGCGGCGAGACGGGCGGCGGAGTCGGCGGACATGGTCGGCGGCGGCGGGGAAAAGCGGGCGCAAAGTATATCTGCATATGCGGATTGACGGATTTTTGCCGTTCATCCGTTCGTCGCTGCCTCACGTCCCCCATTCGACCCGCGGCTGTCGGGGCAACGCTACCTTGTGCTCGTCGGCCAGCTTACCCAAGCGCACCGATTCCCCCAACTCGGAATCCCCAACCTTCCGGGTTTCTGAGGACCAGAGTTCTCTGGTCCTATTTTTTTGCCCGTTTGACCGTTCGTCGGTTGCCCGCTTGCGTTTAATTAAACGGTCGGATAATTTCATTGCACAATGTCATCCAGAACCGGATGCGGAGGAGAGTGCGATGAATACGACGGTCATGGCGCCGGCATGGCGCGACAACAAGCGATATCTGTGGCCGCTCGGAGGCCTGATCATGCTGCTGGTGCCGATCGCCGGCGTGATCTACGGCGCCACCGGCTGGGGCTGGGCCTGGTGGCTGGGCCCCATCGTCGTCTACGGCCTGATCCCGCTCGCCGATCTGCTGATCGGCACCGACACCAACAACCCGCCGGAAGAGCGCGTGCCGTCGCTGGAACAGGAGCGCTACTACCGCTGGGCCGTCTACTTCGCGGTCGCCTGTGAATACGTGTCGGTGATCTGGGGCGCGTGGATGGCGGCCGACGGCCACCTGCCGTGGTACGACGTGCTCGGTCTGGCGCTGACCATCGCGATGGTCACCGGCGTGTCGATCAATACCGGCCACGAGCTCGGCCACAAGACCGACAAGCTCGAACAATGGCTGGCGAAGATCGCACTGGCGCCGACCGCCTACGGCCACTTCTTCGTTGAACACAATCGCGGCCACCATGTGCGCGTGGCGACGCCGGAAGATCCAGCCAGCTCGCGTTTCGGCGAGAGCTTCTGGGCGTTCCTGCCGCGAACCATGATCGGCAGCCTGAAGTCGTCCTGGGAGATCGAGGCCGCCCGCCTGCGCCGCAATGGCAAGCCGGTCTGGTCCATCCACAACAACAACCTCAATGCCTGGGCGATGACGGTGGTGCTGTTCGGCGGCCTGGCGCTGTGGCTGGGCTGGCAGGTGCTGCCGTTCCTGCTGCTGCAGGCCTTCGTCGGTGCGTCGCTACTGGAAGTGGTCAACTATCTCGAGCACTACGGCCTGTGCCGCGAGAAGCGCGCCGACGGCAAGTACGAGCGCTGCCAGCCGCGCCATTCGTGGAACAGCAACCACATCGTCACCAATGTGTTCCTGTACCAACTGCAACGGCACTCGGACCATCACGCCAATCCGACGCGGTCTTATCAGTCGTTGCGCCACTTCGACGAAGCCCCGCAGCTGCCGACCGGCTACGCCGGCATGATCCTGCTCGCCTACATGACGCCGCTGTGGTTTAAAATCATGAATCCCCGGGTCGTCGCGCATTACGGCGGCGACATGAGCCGGGCCAATATCAAACCGTCGATCCGCAAGTCGGTGATCGAACGGTATGCGCCGCAGCGTCGCGGCGAGGCTGCGCAATAGCGCGCACTCCGGGCAAAACCCATCATCGATGGCGGCGCATCGGCTAAGATGCGCCGCTTTTTTTATTTGCGAACCGTTTGAGCAAGCGAGGATTTATGCCGTTCAAAAAATGGCGCTGCGTGATTTGCGACTGGGTCTACGACGAAGAACAGGGCGCCCCGGACGACGGCATTGCGCCCGGCACGCGCTGGGAAGATGTCCCGGCCGACTGGAGCTGCCCGGATTGCGGCGCTTCGAAGGCCGACTTCGACATGGTCGAGGCGGACTAAGACGCGCACATGTCCCAGTTCGATCAGGTTTCCGTCGTCAAGAAAGGCAACGTCTATTTCGACGGCAAGTGCGTCAGCCACACCGTGCTGATGGCCGATGGCACGCGCAAATCGCTTGGCGTGATCCTGCCGTCGACGCTGAACTTCGGCACCGGCGCGCCGGAGATGATGGAACTGCTGGAAGGCCGTTGCCGCGTACGCCTGAAAGGCGCCGATCACTGGACCGAATACCGGGGCGGCGAATCGTTCTCCGCACCCGGCGACTCATCGTTCGACATTGAAACGCTCGAAACCCTGCATTACGTCTGCCACTTCGGTTGATCGCCGGCCGGCAATGGAACCGCGGCCATGAATAAAGCGTGGCTGGCGGAACTGTCGGCAAAAATCCGGCTGCGGCGCTTCCAGATCGGGCGCCTGTGGCTGCGCTGGCGCCCGCGCGTCCGCTGGTGGACGGCGGCCGGCGGCATCGGCCTGGTTGCGGCGCTGTTCGCGCGCGGCGCCGAATGGGCCTACAGCCACGTCATCGCCTGGACCAGCGCGCTGCCGGAAATCTCCCTGCTGCTGGCGCCGGTCGGCATTACCGCCATCGTCTGGCTGACCCGCCGCTATGTGCCGATGGCCGCCGGCAGCGGCATTCCGCAGGTGCTGGTGGTGCTGCATCACGCCGACGACAAGATGCGCGAGCGCATGCTGGCACTGCACGTCGGCCTGCTCAAGCCGCTGCTGACCATCGTCGGCCTGATGTGCGGAGCATCGGTCGGCCGCGAGGGGCCGACCGTACAGATTGGCGCGGCGATCGCCAATTTCGTCGGCCGCCGCCATTCGGCACGCGTACAGCGCGCGCTGATCCTGTCCGGCGGCGCGGCCGGTATTGCCGCGGCGTTCAACACGCCGATCGCCGGCATTCTGTTCGCAATCGAGGAACTGTCGTCCAGCCTCGAGGAAAAATCGAGCGGCACGCTGTTGCTGCTGGTCATCATTGCCGCTGCAGCGGCAATCGCCGTGCTCGGTGACCGCGTCTATCTCGGCATCGTCGACACCAATCTCGAACACTTCACGCAGTGGCGTGCGGTGATCATCTGCGGCCTGGCCGGGGGTCTGGCCGGGGGTCTGTTCAGCCGCACGCTGCACGCCGGCACACGCACCGCGGCGTTCTATCTGCGCTCGCGCGGCGGCCTGCGCTGGCCGCTGGTCTGCGGCGTGCTGGTCGCGCTGATCGGCATCATCAGCCACGGCACGACCTACGGCAGCGGCTATGCCGAAACGCGCGCATTGCTCGATGACCATGACGCGATGACGATGTGGTTCCCGCTGCTGAAAGCGGGCGCCACGTGGCTGTCGTACGTCAGCGGCATTCCCGGCGGCATCTTCTCGCCGTCGCTGGCGATTGGTGCCGGCCTGGGCGCCGACATCGCGCATTTCATCGATTTCGCACCGGCCACCGCGGTGATCCTGCTGACGATGGGCGCCTACTTCGCCGGCGCCACGCAGGCACCGCTGACCGCGGCGGTGATCGTCGCCGAAATGACGCTCGGCCAGAAGATGATCCTGCCGCTGATGGGCGCCGCGCTGATCGGCGGTGGTACGGCGCGCCTGGTCTGGCGCGACTCGCTGTACCGTGCGCTGATGCGCGATCTGCTGCCGCCGCCGGCACCGGTGACAACGCCCGAAACCCCGCGCTGAGGCGCCGGGCGGCGCATCCGCAACGCGACGCCGTTCGTATCCAGTCTTACCCCTCATGCACGTCATTCGGCGTGCCACCCGGAGTAAGGCAATGAAATCGACTCAATACAAGCACCTGGCCCTCGGTGCCGGCATCGCCGGCGCCATGTTCATGGGCACTGCGGCGGCGGCGATGCCGGCCGCGCAAGCCGAAGTGATGGTCCATCCCGGCACCGTTTACACGCATCCCGCGCACGTCAGTGACGCAGACCTGGCGATCACCCGCCAATTGGTCAGCGTGCTCGCCCATGACCACCGTATCGGCATGGAAAACATCGGGGTCCGCACCGTCAACGGCGTCGTCCACCTGAGCGGCCGCGTCAGCCAACCGACGGCCATCTACCGCGCGGTGGAACTGGCGCGTCAGATCGTCGGGGTCCGCGCCGTCGACGATCACGGCCTCGACACCTGATCGGCTGAACGCCGCACACGCCGCCGAGGACGGTGCAAATAAAAAGGGTCGCCGAGCAACGGCGACCCTTACCCCCACGCCTACCGTCCCCCGACGGCAGCTCCCCCCATCACCGACCCGACCGCTCCCCCGATCGGGTCGGCGCCCCAATCCCGCGGCCGATCAGTTCGTGCGGCGACGACGGCGGAGCAGCGCGACGCCGAGCAGCGGCAGCAACTGCGCCCAGCTCAGCGCGCCGGCGTTACCGCCGTTGACACTGCTGCCGGTGCCGGCCGTGTCGCTGCCACCGTCGGCGCCGCTGCCACCGCCGGTGCCCGTGCCGCTGTCGCCGAGCACCTCGGCCTTGGCGGCGACCTTGGACGTGGTGCCGGCGCTGTCGGTCACCGTCAGCGACGGCTGATAGGTGCCCGGCGTGGTGTAGACATGCGTGACCACGGAGCGGCTGCCGCTGATCGGCGTCGATCCGTCGCCGAAGTCGAAGGTGTAGGTCGTGATGGACTCACCGTCAGCCGGCGTCGAGCGCGAGCCGTCCAGCGTCACCGTCAGCGGCGCCGGACCACGCGCGTTGTCGAGCACCAGCTGCGCGATCGCATGGTCGGAGCCGGTCACGGTCACGGTGGTGGTCGGCTGCATCTCGATCGGCGCCGAGACCGCCGAAGCGCCGCCATCGTCGGTGACGATGACATAGGCCTCGAAGCTGCCGGCCGCCTCGTAGGTGTACGACACCGTGGCCGCCGACTGCGCTGCCGATTGCGCGCCGTCGCCGTAGACGAAGGTGTAGCGGCACGCGCCGCTGCAGCCGCTGCTGGCGCCAGCGTCGAAGGTCACCGTCAGCGGAATGTCGCCGGTGGTGCGATCGACCGATAGCTGTGCGTCGATCGTGCCGGGCTCACCGCTGCCATCGGCGGTGACGCTGATGGTGCGCTGCGCGCTGTCGCTGCCGCCACGACCGTCGCTGACGCCGAGCGTCACCGTGTAGCTGCCGACGCTGTCGTAGACGTGTGACGCCGTAGCGCTGCTACCGCTGGTCGTGGTGCCGTCGCCGAAGTCGAAGACGTACTGCAGTGCGTCACCGTCGGGATCGGCCGACGCGCTCGCATCGAAGCTCGCCGCCGCACCGACCGCAATGCTGGCCGGGCCGTCGATGGCCGCCGACGGCGCACGATTGACCGAGGTTTCGCAGGCGTCGCCGATGCCGTTGTCGTCGGCGTCGCCCTGGCCCGGGTTGGCCACGTTCGGGCAGTTGTCGAGACCGTCGACGATGCCGTCGCCATCCGTGTCGGTCGGCTCGCCGCCCTCATCGTTGGCAGCCGGCGTACCGACGCTGTTGGCGCAGAACATGAACGGATCTTGGTCCGGCACCGTGCCGGTCTGATCGCCGCCGAACAGGTCCGGCAGGAACGGCGCGATTTGATCCCAGTACAGCTTGCGCTCTTCGATGATGAGCGTCTGGAAATCGCAGTACCCGGTGTCCTTGTCGTTGACGTTGAGCGCCAACTCGAGATGCGACAAGGCCTTTTCGACGACCGCCTTGCTGTCGGTCGCGGTCAGATCGCCCCAGCCAATCTGCAGCCACGGCGCCAGCGCGTTGATCGGCAGGCCGCCGAGGTCGAAAACGCCAGCGACCGGATCGTACTCGTCGGCACCCGGAATCCACGCGGCCTGTTCCAGCGCGCGGCGCAGGAACCAGTTGGTGATGTGATAACCCTTGCCGACCACCATCGTCGGCACGCCGTCGACCGTCTGCACGCCGCCCTGATGGCCGACCAAGCGGCGCGCCTTGAGCAACACCGCCGACGCGACGCCGGCCGAACGCGGCGTCGAGAAGCTGGTACCGGCGACACCGGTGTCGATCTCGGATTCGCAGTCCATGCAGTACGGAATGTCCTGCGTGAAGTCGGACACGAAGTCAGGGAACACGCCGGAGATCAGCGTGTCGCCTTCCGACGAGCCTTCTTCGATACCGCCGACACCGATGCTCCACCACGGGCCGGCACCGGCACGCAGCGGCGTCAGGCCCGGCGCGTTGCCGCCGGAGCTGAAGTGCAGCTTGCCCTGCTCGACAACGCCCTTGTAGGTGTCGTGAAACGCGCGCGTTTCCGGTAGCGGGAAGCCGGTGTACGGAATCGACACGCCGTAGCTGGTGGTGACGATGTCGACTTCCGGATTGAGGAACGCGGCGTCGTGGGCATCGTCGTTGCCGAGATTGCCTTCCGTTTCGAGGAAGAACAGCACGGCCTCGGGATTGGCGTTGATGACCGACGACGATGTGCCGACACCGTGCGAGCTTTTGGCGATATCCGGCACCAACGGCGCCAGGCCTTCGCCCGCGTAGGACGCGGCGATGATGTTGGTACCGACGAAGTGATACCGCTCGCCCGGCTGCACGCGGTCCCAGAACGCCTGGTCGGCAGCAATGTCGGCGGCGATGTCGCCGGTGCGCGTCAGCTTGACGACGTTCTCCGGCTTCACGCCGAACGCCGCCAGCACCTCCTTGGTCACCGCCGACGGATAACGATCGCCGTACAGCGGACCGCCGTGGTAGTAGTTGTCGTGATACGGGTTGATGCCGGAGTCGATGTCAGCCACGACCACCCGCGGCGCCCCCGGCGCCGACGGTACGTCGTCGTACGGATCGCCGCTGTCGCCACCGGTATCGCTGGTGCCGCCGGTCGTACCGCCGCCCGTATCACCGCCGGGCACCAGCAATTCGATCGTGCCGGTATAGCTGTTGAGGTAGGCGCTGACCGGCACCACGTGCACTTCGAGGCTGCCGGCCGCGGGCACCAGGTCGATGGTCTCGACGCCATTGCTGGTCGTACTCGAGCCGACCACCGAACCGCTGCTATCGACGACATACAGATCATAGTCGTCGGTCGTGTATTCCCAGTTGAGCTTGATGCGCAGCAGTACGTCCGGGTGGCTGGTCGCATAGTCCGCCGGCAGATCGACCGTCAGCGTGTAGCTGTCGCACTCGATCGTCGAGGTCGGGCACGGATCGTTGCCGGTCACGCCGAGCGGATTGAACGCCACCGTGGTCGTCCCCGAAAACGTCTGCAGCGTCTCGTCGGTCGACACCGTGCCGGATGCTGGCGTCGTCGCACTGGCCAGCGCCTGGCCGGCGCCGAGCAACAAGGCTGCGCCCAACACATGGCGCAAACCGCCCGTACGGCAGGCACGAAGGCCCGTCGCCTTGAAGATGAGCATTTTTGTCCCCCTGAGACAAAACATGGGAAGCGACAAAAGCGCTTCCAAATTTCACGATTTCGACGATCCCCCGAGGTCCGCCGACCGTGCATTCACTTTAGACATGAACGGATTTCGGGCGTTACGGGGCGAACCCCCAGCGCTTTGCGGCGATATTTCTTGTTCGGAAATGAGGAGTTTTCCCCACACAAACCGGCTTTCTGACCGAAAAATGACGTCTCAATATCGGCGTGCTTTCGGGTTTCGAAAAAACAGGCCAGAAAGCGGAAAAATAACGTCATTGCACGCTGCGTCCGCACGCCACGAGCGCCGATCCGAGCAGTAGGAAATCTGACCTAAAGGCGCAGCCGGCGAGCCTGCAGCGATGGATGCGTCCCGTTACGCTTCACGGATATGGACGTTTCCAGCTCCCCTTTTGCGCTGCGCGGTCGCGTGGCGCTGGTGACCGGCGCCAGCCGCGGCCTCGGCTTCGAGATGGCCAAAGGTCTCGCGCATGCCGGCGCCACCGTGCTCGTCCACGGCCGCGACCCGACGACCCTGGCGGCCGTGGTCGACGCGATCCGCGACGGCGGCGGCCAGGCTCACGCGCTGAGCTTCGATCTCGGCGATGGCGCGGCGATGGCGACAGCGATCGACGCCGCCGTACGGCAGTTCGAACGTATCGACATCCTCGTCAACAACGCCGGCACCCGCGATCGCCGCAGCCTCGCCGAACTCGACCGCGCCGCGGTCGCGCGCCTGTTGGAGATCGACTTGTTAGCCCCGTTCCAGCTCGCCCGGCATGTCGCGGCGCAGATGCCGGCCGGCGGCCGCATCATCAATATCTCGTCAATCGCCGGCCAGATCTCGCGCGCCGCCGACCCGGCCTACGGCACCGCCAAGGGCGGCCTCGAAGCGATGACGCGGGCGATGGCCGCCGAACTCGGCGCACGCGCGATCACCGTCAACGCCGTGGCGCCGGGCTTTTTCGCGACCGATGCCAACGGCCCGCTGGTCGACGATCCCGAGATCGGCGCCTGGCTCGCACAGCGCACGTCGCTGGGCCGCTGGGGGCAACCCGAGGAAATCGCCGGCGCCGTGGTGTTTCTCGCCTCGCCGGCAGCATCCTTCATCACCGGCCACACCCTGGTCGTCGACGGCGGCCACATTACGCATTTCTGAGTGCACGAAATGAAAAGCCCCGCTCGCGGCGGGGCTTTTTCGATACTGCGATGGCGCCTATTCGGCGAACAGTGCGCCGTCGTCCTGGTCGCCCAGCATCTGCTCGCGCACCAAGGGAATCGGCGGCCCGCCGTAAGACAGGAACTGGTCGTGGAACGCGCGCCAGGCGTCGCGACCGCCGCGTGACGCGGTCCAGTCGGCGCGCAGCTTCATGATCATCAGCTTGCCCATCGTGTAGTTCAGATAGGCCGGATCGTAGGTGCCGCGCGCCGCCTGCTGGCGCGCGTTGCCGGGATCCTGGAAGGCCTGTTCGCGGAACAGGGTCTCGCAAGTCTGCACGCTCATGCCCTGCGTGTGCATGCCGATCGCGCACAGGAAGCGCACATCGCGCAGCAGCGCATTGCTGAGCTGGCCGACGTGGGTCTCCGGATCGCCGTTACCGAGCCCCGCGTCCCACATCATCTGCTCGGCGTAGTGCGCCCAGCCCTCGGCGAAGGCATAGCCGACGAACAACTGTCCGAACTGGAACGGCGAGCGGTTCGAATGCAGGAACTGCAGAAAATGCCCCGGCCAGACTTCATGCACGGACGTGAACAACAGATCGGCCTTGCCGGGGATGTACGCTTCCTGATCGGCCTTCGACCAGCTCGGATCGGGCGGAGCGATGTAGTAGGTCGACGGCATCCCCTTGTCGAACGGTCCCGGCACGTCGATATACGCCGAGTTGGCGCTGTTGTACGGCGGCGCCTCATGCACCAGCGCGCGCTCGTCGCTGGGAATCGTCACGATCTGATGGTCGGCGACGAACTGCCGCAGCATCACCAACTGCTTGCGCGCCTCCTCGACCGGGCCGTCCTTGGGCTTGTCGTGGTTCATCTTCAGCACGCAGTCGTGCAGCGTCTTGCCCGGCGCGTACTGCGCGCAGGCCTGCTTCAGCGCGTCGAGATTGCGCTGCAGATCGGCGCGGCCGATCTTCTCCAGCTCCGGCAGCGGCGTGTCGACGCGTTCGGTGGCGTAGAGCATTTTCGCGAAGCGATCCGGCCCCAGCGCGAAGTCGTCGTTGGCGGACGCCTGCAGGGTCTTCATCCAGTCGGCGAGTCCCTGCATCGCATCAGCGGCCTGCGCGATCGACGCCGCCAGCGCCACCTGCAGGTCCGGATCCTTGATGTCGGCGAAGATCGCCGGCACGTCCTTGCGATAGAAGTCGGCATAGCCAGCGAACGCGGCGATGCCGTATTGCACGAAGGTCTTCGGCATCGGCGTCTGTAGATTGGCGCGAATTTCCGCGGCCGCCGCCGGCACTGCACGCGCATAGGCGATAAAGGCCTTCATCCGCGCTTCCAGCGGCGCGTACGGGCGCGACAGATAGACGCTGGGGTCGAGCGAGCCGGTGTAGAACGCCGGATTGTGGAACGGCTGCGCGGCGTCCTGGAGCCAGAACAGATCGCCGTCGATACGCGCCAGCAGATACTCGCGCTCGAAGCGCTGCTGCGGCGTCAGCATCGCATCGGTATAGGCCTGCGCTTGTTTGCGCTGCTGTTGCAGCCACTCGACCTGCTGCTGCAAGCCGGCCGCACTCCAATCCGGCAGATGGCCATCGAACTCGTGACGACCCTGGCTGACGGCAAACGTCGGATTGGCGACGAAATACGCCTCCTCATATTGCTTCAGATGATCCGCCCACGGCGGCAGATTCGTCACGGGCACGCTCGGTGCCGCCGCTGGCGTCGAGGCCGGCGCGGACGCGACGCTCTCGGTGGCAGGCTTGCTCGCGCAAGCGGCGACACCGAACAACAGCGCAGCCACGGCAACAGCGCCGAGCGCGCGGGAAGCGGGCTGGGGGATCAAAAGCATGGGTCTCTCTGCAAAAAGCGGTGCGGGCATCCTAAGCAAAACGCCCGCAGCGACCAATGCGGAAAGTCCTCAGCGCTACCGCGAGCCATGGCGAGATGGTCGGCGCAACGACGACGCTACGCCGATCGGCACCGCACACGATCAAAACGACAGGACGTCCACGTTCCCGACGGTTTCATGCTTTCATGCGCACCTGATTTTGAGCGGGATCGCGATCCATGCACCCGGCGCTGAGCCGTGCTGAGATTGCCCCCGTTTGTAAACACAACGAGCCAATATCGAGACATGGACTCCATCCGTCCCGAACCGACGACGCCCGAACGCGGCGCCACCGTCGTTCACGACGCCGGCACGCAGGCCGTCCCGACCAGCGCCACCAGCCGCTCGAATCTGCACAAATCCGGCATGGCCGCGTTGACGCTGGCGGCGCTCGGCGTCGTCTACGGCGACATCGGCACCAGCCCGCTGTACACATTCAAGGAAGTGTTCGGTCCGCTGACCGGCATTCCGCTGACCACCGCGAATATCGTCGGCGCGGTGTCGGTGATCTTCTGGGCGTTGCTGCTGGTGGTGACGCTGAAATACGTACTGCTGATCCTGCGCGCCGACCACAACGGCGAGGGCGGCATTCTGGCGCTGGCGTCGCTGGCGTCCCGCACCGCGGCCGGCCGACCGAAGCTGCGCGGTATGTTGTTGCTGATCGGCGTCGCCGGCGCAACGCTGTTCTACGGCGACGGCGTCATCACGCCCGCGATCTCCGTGGTTGGCGCGATGGAAGGCCTTGAAGTCGTCGCGCCCGCCGCGTCGCCGTTCATCGTCGAAATCTCGCTGGCGATTCTGATCGGTCTGTTCATGATTCAGCGTCATGGCACCGGCAAGGTCGGCCGCGCGTTCGGGCCGATTATCCTGTTGTGGTTCGCCACGCTCGCCGTCGCCGGCATCGCCCACATCGTCCAGCAGCCGCAGATTCTCGCCGCGCTCAATCCGCTGCACGCCTGGCAGTTCCTCACCTCGCGCGGCTGGCACTTGTTCGTGGTGATGGGCGCGATCGTGCTGGCGCTGACCGGCGCCGAAGCGCTATACGCCGACCTCGGCCACTTTGGCCGCAAACCGATACAGCTGGCGTGGGCGTCGGTCGTCCTGCCGGGGCTGGCGCTGAACTACATGGGTCAGGGCGCGCTGCTGCTCGGCAACCCCGAAGCGGTGGACAATCCGTTCTTCCGCATGTTTCCGACACTGCTTGCCTATCCAGTGCTGTTGCTGGCAACGCTGGCGGCGATCATCGCCTCACAAGCCGTCATCACCGGCGCCTACTCGATGACCAAGCAGGCCATCCAGCTTGGCTTCTTTCCGCGCATGGCGGTGCGCTACACCTCGGTACGCGAAGCCGGGCAGATCTACATGCCGGGCGTCAACTTCACGCTGATGGTCGGCGTCATCGTCGTCGTCACCGGTTTCGGCAGTTCGTCGGCACTGGCCGGCGCCTACGGCATCGCCGTGACGCTGACGATGATGATCACCTCGTTCCTGGCGTTCTTCGTCATGTCGAAGCGCTGGAAGCTCGGCGCGATTCCGAGCGCGGCGATCACCACGTTCTTCCTCGCACTCGACGTGCTGATGGTCGGCGGCTGCATTCTCAAGCTGCCTGACGGCGGCTGGCTGCCGTTGGTGCTCGGCGGCGCGCTGTTCGTGCTGATGAGCACCTGGCACCGTGGCCGCGAGCTGATCCTGGCCAACGCACCGGATCAGGATCGCTCGCTGAAGGCCTTCATTCTCGAACTGGCAGCCAAGGACTATCCGCGCGTCGACGGCACCGCGATCTACCTCGTCGCCACGCCCAACCGCGTGCCGCAGGCGCTGGCCAGCAATCTGCGCCACAACAAGGTACTGCACGAACGCAACATCGTCCTGCACCTGCAGTTCGTCGAGGAACCGTGGATCGGCATGTCACAGCGCACGACGCTGGAACCGCTCGGCAACAACTTCTGGCGCATTACCCTGAAGTTCGGCTTCATGAACGTACCGGACGTGCCGAAGGCCCTGCAGCTGTGCAACAAGCAGCAAGGCCTGCGCCTCGACGAAAAGCTGGAGGACACGACGTTTTTCCTCAGTCAGCTGCATGCGGTGCCGACGCCAGGGCAGGGCATGGCGCTATGGCGCGAGCGGCTGTTCGTGGCCATGAGCGCGCGCGCCGGCAACGCAGCGGCGTATTTCTGCCTGCCGGACAATGCAGTCGTGCGGCTCGGCACACGGGTTCCTATCTAACGTTGCAGCGTTTCCGGCTCGGCGCGCAGGCCCGCGCAGAGCAGCCTCAACAGTCGCTCGATAAAGACATCGTCGAGCGGCTGGCCGAGCAGCAGGCGGTACCAGAAGGCGCCGTGAAACATTGTCGTCGCGGTTTCGATGTCGGCCTCGGCTGGCAGCTCACCGGACGCAACCGCGCGACGCAGGATGGCCTTCACGATCTCGGCGCGGCGCAGTGCGAAGCGGGTGCGGAAGGTTTCGAGAAACGCCGCGTCGCGCTGGGCCGACGCGATCAGGCTGCGGATCGCGCCACCGTCGCGTCGCAGATTGCGGAACAGGTGCTGCAGGAAGCGCCGCAATTCCTCTTCGAACGGCTGATCGCCGACCGCCTCGTCCTGCATCACGCTTTGCAGGAAGGCATCGAGCACCAGCTCGGCCTTGCCGGGCCAGCGGCGATAAAGCGTCTGCCGTGCAACGCCGGCCGTGTCGGCAATCATCTGCGTGCTGACCGCTTCGTACCCGTGCTCGATGACGAGCGAGCGAGCCGCGTCCAGCAACGCCGGCGCGGCGCCGGCGTCTCGAGGCCGACCGGGTGACCGATTCGAGGCTGGCTGCTTGGGCATCGCCATATTATGGCATCGCCGTCTCTTATATATAGTAGACTGCTGTACCTTTATTAATTCGCGCCATCACGTCGATGCCCGCCACACCGCGCCTGCGCCCGCTCGGTTCACTCACGCTACTGTGCACCGCGACCCTGACGATCATGGTCGGATGCGTCGTCGTGCCGGGGCTGCCGATCATCGCGGCGGCGCTGGGCGTTCCGCGGGCATCGGGCTGGCTGGTGACGTTGCCGGCGCTGGGCGTCGTCATCGCCGGACCGCTGGTTGGCCCGTTGATTCGTCGCGTCGGCGCACGCCAGGCACTGTTGTCGGGTCTGATCCTGTACGGCTTGCTCGGCGCCGGCGGCGCGTGGCTGCGAGTGCCCGGCGTGCTGTTCGCAGATCGCGTGTTACTCGGCGGCGCGACCGCCATCGTCATGTCGTCCGGTACGTCGCTGATCGCAACCTTCTATGAAGGCCCGGCGCGTCTGGCGATGATCGCGCGCCAAGGCATGGCGATCGAGCTCGGCGGCGTGGTGTTCCTCGGACTGGCCGGCATGCTCGCGTCCTGGCATTGGCAGGCACCGTTCGCGATCTACCTGCTCGCCTGGCTGATCGCGGCGCTGGCCGCGCTGAGCCTGCCGCGACTGCCGGCAAGGTTCGCCACTGCGGCGGCACCATTATCCGCGCATGAAGACGCAGGCCACGGCGGCCTGCTTCCGGTCTATCTCGCGGCGCTGATGTCGATGGTGTTGTTCTTCACCGCCGTGATCATGCTGCCCGGACGACTTGGGCAGATCGGTCTGGACGCCGCACGGATCGGCTACTTTTTGTCGTTCGTCTCGCTGGTCGCGGTGGCCGTTGCGTCGACGCTTCCGCGCATCGTCCGCCGCTGCAGCGAGCCGGGCACGCTGGCGCTGGCCTTCGCGTTTTATGCCGTCGCGCACCTGATCTTCGCCACCGCTACCGCCACGTCACTGATGATCGCCGGCGGTATGCTGCTCGGCGCCGGCTTCGGTTGTTCAGTGCCGCTGGTCAATCACATGACCGTTGAGCGTAGCCGGACGGCGCGCCGCGATCACAATCTCGCCTATCTGGCCTCGATGTTGTTTCTCGGTCAGTTCCTGTCGTCGTTTCTCGATCTGCAGCCCGGCGGCGCAATCGCGGCGTTCCGCGCTGCCGCCGTCGTGGCCATCGGGCTTGGCATCGGCTTCGCCGGACTGCACCGGCGCGACAGTCTCGGTAAGGCGTCAGCCTGACGCGGCAGCGGCCGGACTCCCGGCGGCACGCGCTTGCTTCACGACCCGCAACACCTCATCTGCGGGCAATCCGAGCACCAGCAGCACGAGCTCGGCGAGACGTTCGCCCGTCGGCACCGACATCGGCGACGCGCTCGTCAATACACACCGCAAGCTGGAAAAGCAGTAAGCCGCCGAGCCACATGGGCGTCGGGGCTGAACTCAGCGCGCGGCAGATTCCATTGGCTAAACGTGCTCGACGTCGGGGGCTCGCACACTCATCCGCACTTGGACCAGCCGCAGTCCAGGCAGGTCGGACAGCCGTCCTTCATCGCCATCTCACCGCGGCACTGCGGGCAACGCTCGGCGAGCATGCCGGGCAGCGCCATAAACGGAGCTTCGACATCCGCAACGGGGTGCGCCTCACTCGGCGCTGACGCCGGCAGTTGCTGGCGCCGTTCGTAATTGGCGATCAGCGTATCGAGCGGCAGCGCTTCGCCGCGCTCATCGAGAAAGCCGCGCCGCTGCAGCTCCTGCTCGATCGCCCAGGCGATCGCCGCCACTTCCGAATCGTGCACCATGCCCTTGCCGCTGCGGCTGCGGCCGTACCAGACCGGACCCCGATCCCACGACACCTTGCGCAGGTCGGCCAGCGCCTTGACCAGAAAGCCGCCGCGCGCCGCCAGCGACAGCGTGCGCATCGTCGCCGACACCCATTGATGCTCGGCGGCGGTCTGGCCGGCCGGAATGAAGAATTCCAGCGGCCGCTCGATGCAGATGCGCTCGCCATGGCGGCGCCCGCAGACGGTGCCGAAGCCGATGACGAAATAGATCGTCTTGCTGCCGGTCGACGAGGTCAGATTGATCTTGGTCGTCGTCGACTCCCAACTGCCTTCTTCGCGGCGGTCAATGCGCAGCGTCAGCGGGTCGACGTCAGACGGCGCATCGTTGGCCGGCGACGCCGGCGCGACCGACCAGCCGACGATCTTCGCGTCGATCTTGACCGCCTTGGCGTCGTCGTCAGACATGGGCTCAGGTGCGCATCGCGCGCCGGCAACGGTGCGCGTGCCTCGATACACCGGGCCTACGGCCCGGCACTCGGCATGAACGGGTGGCGAATGGCTCAAAGCTTTCCATAGAAGCCCTCCTTGAGCGCATCGTAGAGATTGGCGGCGCTGTAGCGGCCGCCTTCGTACTCGACGGTCTCGTCGCCGCGCAGCTGCAGCACGCGACCGTCGTCGAGGCGAAATTCGTAGAGCGTCGCCGCCAGATCGCGGTCCTGCACGAGCACACCCTGATGGACCTTGGGGTTGAAGCGGAAGGTCGTGCAGCCCTTGAGGCCGCGCTCGACGGCGTAGAGGTAGACGTTCTTGAAATCGTCGAAGGCGATGTCGGTCGGCACATTGATCGTCTTCGAAATCGACGAGTCGACCCAGGCCTGGGCCGCCGCCTGCACATCGATATGCGCGCGCGGCGCGATGTCGCCGGCACCGATGAACAAGGGCGGCAGGGCGTCGGGATCGACGTCCTCGCCGGTCTCGGCGCGATACGCCAGCAACTCGTACGACTCCATGCGCACCGCGCGCTTGGCCTTCTCGCCGGGCACGATCATGTTGCGCACATAGCTGTGCGCGAACGACGGTTCGATGCCGTTGCTGGCGTTGTTGCCGACCGACGCCGCCATCGTGCCGGTCGGCGCGATCGACGTCGCGTGCGTATAGCGCGCACCGGTCTCGGCCAGCGCGTCGACCAGCGCGGCGTCGAGCGTGGCGATGCGTTGCAGGTGCCGCGAGTAGCGCGCGTGCAACACACTCGCCGGCAGCCGGTCGCCGGCCTTGTGGCCGTGTTCTGCGAGCACCGGACTCTGCAGCAGATGCCGCGGTGTCAGCGCTACGGTTTCCGTCAGTGCCGGCGCCGGGCCCTTTTCCTGCGCGAGTTCGAGCGCGGCGCGCCAGTTCTCCAGCGCCAGACGCTGCGTCACCGTCGCCGTGAAGGCGATCGACGGCGCGTCGCCGTAACGCTGGCCGAGCATCGTCAAGGCCGAGCCAAGTCCGAAATAGCCCATGCCGTGACGCCGCTTGCGCTCGATCTCGCGCACTTGCTGCGACAGCGGCAGGCCGTGCAGCTCACAAACGTTGTCGAGCATGCGCGCAAACACCCGCACCGCCTTGGCATAGGCGTCGAAATCGAAATGCGCATGCGCCGTGAACGCGCGGCGCACGAAGCTCGCCAGATTGATCGAGCCGAGCAGACAGGCCCCGTACGGCGGCAGCGGCTGTTCGCCGCAGGGATTGGTCGAACGAATTTCCTCGCTGAACCACAACGGGTTCATGCGATTGCATTCGTCGATGAGGATGAAGCCCGGGTCCGAATAGTCGTAGGTCGAGCGCATCACCAGATCCCACAGCGCGCGGGCGCGGACCTGGCGATAGATGCGGCAGCAGGTTTCGCCGCGTTCGTTGAGCAGATGGTTCTCGTCGCGTACCGGCCAGACGCGCCACAGGCACTCGGCAGGTTCCGGCTCGTGGCGCAGCCGCGGAAATACCAGCGGCCAGTCGGCATCGGCGCGCACCGCGTCGATGAAGGCGTCGGTGATCAACACCGACAGGTTGAATGCCCGCAGCCGGCCAGCCTCGCGCTTGGCGGTGATGAAGTCCTCGATGTCCGGATGGCTGATGTCGAGGCAGCCCATCTGCGCGCCGCGACGGCCGCCGGCACTGGAGACGGTGCGGCAGATCGCGTCGAACACGTCCATGAACGGCAGCGGCCCGGAGGTCGTCGCGCCGGCACCGGACACGTAGGCACCGGACGGGCGCAGCGTGGTGAAGTCGTAACCGATGCCGCAGCCGGCCTTGAGCGTCAGCGCCGCCTCGCTGGCGGCGGCCATGATGCCGTCCATCGAGTCGGCGATCGGCCGCGAGACGGTGCAGTTGATCGTCGACACGTTCGGTTTGAGATGGCCGGCACCGACGTTGGCCATGATGCGGCCGCCGGGCGCGGCATGCTGCAGCGTCCGATAGAACGTCTCTTCCCAACGCTGCGGCTGTGCTTCGACGGCGGCGAGCGCGCGGGCGATGCGCCGGCGCATGCCATCGAGATCCTCGCCGGGCAGGAAGTATTTAGCCTGTGCGATGGTCAGTGATGCCGCCTGCAACGGCAGCTCCGGCCACGCGTCGGGCGCTTCGCCTGCGTCCACGTTTCGACCTCCGAGCTTCGATCCTGCGCCTAAGCCGTGCCGCCGTCCAGCACGCGTGGCGACGCCCCGGAACGCCTGACATGCACGCCAGCCGTGTCGACCGTCAGCCATCGGCCATCAGCGGTCGCGACGCTTATATTGACCCGAGCCATGGCGTCGCATGATCCCCAGGGCCGCTGCAAGCGGCTGATTTCACGGGCCGATCTAACGAGCACAGTGGCCGCGGCAGCAGGCGAAGCCGGCTGTCGGATCAGTGTTTTGACGGATGGCTCAAGATATAAATCGAAATTCATGATTGGGTGTTATTACCTAGATCATCGGCTAGACTTGCGCCCGCCCGAACCGCTGGAGGCCCACACAAGAAGGGGTCGCGCGGGCCTCGTCACACCCTTATCTTTATTCGCTTTAGCGTTCTGGGAGCATCAGACATGCCGGTCAAAATCGCCGTGCTGAAGGAGACTCGCGCGAACGAACGCCGTGTTGCGCTCGTCCCCGCCGTCGCCGACAAACTCACCAAGCTGGGCTGCGAGATTCATATGCAGACCGGTGCCGGTGCCGCGAGCCGTATTCCGGATTCGGCGTACAAGAACGTCACGTTCGCCGCCAACCCCCAGGGGCTGGTCAGCGACGCCGACATCGTCGTCAGCGTACAGCCGCCGAGCATGGACGTGGCCGATGCGATGAAGGACGGCAGCGTCCTGATTTCGTTCGTCTACCCGCACAAGGAAGTCGAGCTGACCAAGCTGCTGCGCGACAAGAAGATCACGACCTTCGCGATGGAGCTGGTGCCGCGCATCTCGCGCGCACAGGCGATGGACGCGCTGTCGAGCCAGGCGGCGCTGTCCGGCTACTACGCGGCGCTGCTCGGCTCGACCAACCTTGCGCGCATCCTGCCGATGATGACGACCGCGGTCGGCTCGATCCGCCCGGCCAAGTGCCTGGTCATGGGCCTCGGCGTCGCCGGTCTGCAGGCCTTGGCGACGGCACGCCGTCTCGGCGCGATGACCGAAGGCTATGACGTGCGTCCGGAAACCAAGGAGCAGGCTGAGTCGCTGGGCGCCAAGTTCGTCGACACCGGTGTCGATGCGCGCGGCGAAGGCGGCTATGCACGCGAGCTGACGGCCGAGGAAAAGGACAAGATCGCGCAGGTCGTGACCAAGCACATCCAGCAGGCCGACCTGATCATCACCACGGCCGCGATTCCGGGCCGGCCGTCGCCGAAGCTGATCAGCAAGGCGCAGGTCGACGGCATGAAGAACGGCGCGGTGATCGTCGATCTGGCCGCCGAAGGTGGCGGCAACTGCGAGTACACCAAGCCGGGCGAGACCATCCAGGTCGGCCAGGTCACCATCGTCGCACCGCTGAACGTGCCGAGCCTGCTCGCCGAGCATGCGTCGGAGCTGTATGCGAAGAATCAGCTCAACCTGATCGAGCTGTTCGTCAAGGACGGCGTGATCGCGCTCGACTGGGAAGACGAGGTCATCGCCAAGACCGCGCTGACGCACGGCGGCGACATCCGTAACGAAGCGGCGAAGAAGGCCGTCGAGTCCGCGTAAGAGGGAGATCGAACATGGAATACACCACCACCGTGCTGACGGGCTTCGTCGCCCTCTACATCTTCATGCTCGCCGCGTTCACCGGCTTCGAGATCATCGGCCGCGTGCCGGCGATTCTGCATACGCCGCTGATGTCCGGCTCCAACTTCATTCACGGCATCGTCGTGGTCGGGGCGCTGTGGGCGCTGCTCAATGCATCGAGCACGCTGCAGCAGGTCGTCGGTTTCGTCGGCGTGCTGCTCGGCGCCGGCAACGCGGCCGGCGGCTATGTCGTCACCGAACGCATGCTCGAGATGTTCAAGCCTTCCGACAAGAAGAAGGGTTAAGGGGAGCGATCATGAATTCAGCCCTGATCATCGACGCGGCGTATTTTCTTGCCGCGTTCCTGTTCATCTTCGGCCTCAAGCGCATGTCGAGCCCGATCACGGCGCCGACCGGCATCCGCTGGGCCGGCCTCGGCATGGTCGTCGCCGTGCTCGCGAGCTTCCTCTACACGCTCGACGTGGAACCGGATGCGCGCCCGCACCTGACCACCAACGTGACGCTGGCGATCATCGCCCTGGTGCTCGGCTTCGGCTGGGCCTGGTGGTCCGGCAAGAAGGTCGCGATGACCGCGATGCCGCAGATGGTCGCGCTCTACAACGGCATGGGCGGCGGCGCCGCGGCGGCAATCGCCGCGATCGAGCTGTTTGGCCACAAGTCGCACGTCGGCGTCGGCCTGGCGCTGGCGGTGCTCGGCGGCCTGATCGGTTCGATCTCGTTGTCCGGCTCCCTGATCGCCTGGGGCAAGCTCGATGGCCGCATCAACAAGACGCTGCGCCTGACCGGCCTGCAGGCCATCAACGGCACGCTGCTGCTGGTGCTGGTCGCGCTCGGCGCCTACGTGGTCTATATGCACGGCGCGGTGCCAGCCGGCATTCTCGCGCTGTTCTTCGCGCTGGCGCTGTTCTACGGCGTGATGATGACGATGCCGATCGGCGGCGCCGACATGCCGGTGGTGATCTCGCTGTACAACGCGTTCACCGGTCTGGCGGTCGGCTTCGAAGGCTATGTGCTGAACAACCCGGCGCTGATGATCGCCGGCATGGTGGTCGGCTCGGCCGGCACGCTGCTGACGCTGCTGATGGCCAAGGCGATGAACCGCTCGGTGTCGAACGTGCTGTTCAGCAACTTCGGCGCTGCGGGCGGTGAGGGCGACAGCGAGATCGAAGGCAGCATGAAACCGGCCGACGCCGGCGATGCCGCGATCAACATGCGCTACGCGAGCAAGGTCATCATCGCGCCGGGCTACGGTCTGGCGGTCGCGCAGGCGCAGCACAAGCTCTACGAGTTCGTGAAGCTGCTGCAGGCCAACGACGTCGACGTCAAGTTCGCCATCCATCCGGTCGCCGGCCGCATGCCGGGCCATATGAACGTGCTGCTCGCCGAAGCCGGCGTGCCTTACGACATCATCTTCGACATGGAAGACATCAACGCCGAGTTCAAGGAAGCGGACGTGGCCGTCGTCATCGGCGCCAACGACACCGTCAACCCGGCGGCGCGCACCAACAAGTCGAGCCCGATCTACGGCATGCCGATTCTCAATGTCGACCAGGCCAAGCAGGTCTACGTCGTCAAGCGCGGCCAGGGCAAGGGCTACTCAGGCGTCGAGAACGAGCTGTTCTTCCGCGACAACTGCAACATGGTCTACGGCGACGCGCAGAAGGTCATGGTCGAAATGATCCAGGCCGTGAAGTCGCTCGAAGGCGGCCACTGAGTCGCTGAGCAAGGCTGTGAACAAAAGGCCGCCTCCAGGCGGCCTTTTGTTTGGGCGCCGACGGTCATCATGTCCGGAATCGTCGGCCCGGCGTCGTCGCCAGCGCCGGCGCCTGCCGTTAGCCTGTGCGCGTCATTGATGTGGGGCAACCATGCTCAAGCGCATTGCGGTACTCGGCTACGACGGCGCCAACGCGCTCGACATCTGCGGGCCGCTCGAGGCCTTCGCGTCGGCAAACACGCTGGCGCCCGAACACGATGCGGCGATCCGCTATGAGCTGATCGTGCTCGCCGACGGCGGGCGGCCGTTCACGACCGAATCCGGGCTGATGATGCAGCCGCACGCCGGACTCGACGACGACATCGCGACGATCGACACCGTCATCGTGCCGGGCGGTGCCGGCCTGCGCGAAGCCGCGGCCAATGCGCGCATTACCGGCTGGCTGCAAACACATGCCGCACAGATCCGCCGCATCGCCTCGGTCTGCACCGGCATCTACGGACTGGCGGCTACCGGCCTGCTCGACGGCCGCCGGGCCGCGACGCACTGGCGCTTCGCCGACGACGTCGCGCGGCGCTTCCCGAAACTGCGCGTCGACGGCGACGCGATCTTCGTTCGCGACGGCCGCTTCTATACCTCGGCCGGCATCACCGCCGGCATTGATCTGACGCTGGCGCTGATCGAAGAAGACGCCGGCGCCCCGCTGGCGCTGGGCGTGGCCCGCGATCTGGTCGTTTACCTGAAACGGCCCGGCGGCCAGGAACAGTTCTCCGAACCGCTGCGCCGGCAGATGCGCGGCGGCGATCCGTTCGACGAGCTGTTGGTGTGGATGGCTGCGCACCTGCAGCAAGACTTGTCGGTCGCCACGCTGGCGGCCCGCGTTTACCTGAGTCCACGCCAGTTCAGCCGGCGCTTCACGACACAACTCGGCAACACACCGGCCGATTACGTCACCGATCTGCGCCTGCGTGAAGCGCGGCGCCTGCTCGACGCCGGCGAACTCGGCATCGACGCCGTCGCGCAGACCGTCGGCTTTCGCAGCGCCGACGTCTTCCGCCGTGCGTTCGACCGTCGCTTCGGCCTCGCGCCGCAAGCCTATCGACGGCGCTTTCCGGCAACCGCCCGGCATGACGCCGACCCCTGTTCCTCACCGAGTCTGAACTGATGCTTCGCTTCCTCTTCGCCACCAGCATGCTCGCGCTATCGAGCAGCGCGGCAACGGCCGCGCCAGCCTCCGATACGACCGCGGCACCGCAGGCGCCGTCATACACCGGCGATGGCCGTCTGCAGCTGCCGGCCGACTATCGGCAATGGGTGTTTCTGACATCCGGCCTCGACATGAGTTACCGCGAAGACGGCGGGGCACCGGATCACTCGATGTTCGATAACGTGTTCGTCGATCCTGAGGCTTACCGAACATTCGTACAGACCGGTCACTGGCCGGACCGCACGGCGCTGGTGATGGAAGTACGCGGCGCGCAGACCAAGGGCTCGATCAATCGCCGCGGCTCATTCCAGAGCGGCGCGCCGATGGGCTACGAGGTCCATGTGCGCGACGACGCGCACGGCGGCTGGGCGTTCTACAGCTTCAACGGCGATCGCGCGCCGGCGCAGAAGATTCCGACCGATCGCGCGTGCTATACCTGCCACCAGGCGCACGGCGCCGTCGACACGACCTTCGTGCAGTTCTATCCGACCTTGCTGCCGATTGCCGAAGCGCGGAAGACGCTCAGCCCCGCCTTCCGCGCCGAGTCCGGCGCCGCGCACTGAGCAATCCGGCGGAATCCGCGTGCCGTCGGTCACGGATTCTGCTGAGATGCGGCCTGTCGTCCCGACGGAGCCGGACCATGCCGAATCGCAGCGATGCATCGCCCATCACCGGCGGCTGCCAATGCGGCGCCGTGCGCTACGCGGTGCACGCGACGCAGCTCGAACGCACACATTACTGCCATTGCCGCATGTGCCAGCGCGCGCTCGGCAATCTGTTCGCGGCGCTGGCCGGCACGCGCAAGACGCAGTTTGAATGGACCGGCGCGCAGACACCGCGCGTCTACGCCTCGTCGTCGGTCGCCACGCGCGGCTTTTGCCCGCAGTGCGGCACACCGCTGAGCTTCGCGTACGCCGAATCGGAGTGGATCTACGTCACGGTCGGCAGTCTCGATACGCCGGCCAACGCGGTGCCAGAACGTCATTTCGGCATCGAAAGTCAGTTGCCGTGGCTGCATCTCGACGATGCGCTACCCAAGGAGGCAACCGGCGACACGGACCTGTTGCGCACCATGAAGGTTTATCAGCACCCGCAGGTGCCGAACGGGCTGGCCGCGACTCAGAAGTAGTGCTGCACACTCAGGTCGGCGCGCAGGCGATCGCTGCCGCCCCAGCGCTCGTAGCGAAGCTCGCTGCGCAGCGCCAGATCGCGTGACAACGACCATTGTTGGCCGAAGCGCAGCATCGTTCGCGAGCCGCCGGCGTCGCCGATGGCCTGCAGGCGTTCGGCTTCCGCCTGTACTTGCCAACCCGCCAGTGGATTCGCCAGCACCCCGATCAACGGACCTGCGCCCAATCCCCAGCCGCGCGGCAGATCCGCATTGACATCGGCACGTGTCTGCAGGAACGCGTAGCCGACCAGTGCGTCGAAACGTCCGAAGCTCAAACCTGGGCCACCCTCCAGCACGCCGCCGAATGCCCCCCCGTCGAGCCGCGACGGCTCGCCGGCAAGGCGAACACGCCACGAAATCGGACGGAACAACGGGGTCCGCGGACTGACCGAGACGATGTCGATCAGATTCTCCGTCGCCGGGTGCAGATGACCGTCACGCAGATCGAGGCGGGCCGCAATATCGAGAAAGCTGATCTGCTGGCCCGGGCCATAGCCGGCCGGTGCATCGAGCAGGTCGTGATAGGCCGGCCGCCAACCCAGACTCAAGGCTCGCGTGTCACTGCCGAACGCGGCGCCGAGCGCAAGCCGCTGCGTATCGTGTGCCTGCAGTGGATCGTCGGTCGGCGGCGGGGTCGGCGCGAAACCAGCGTCGGTCGCCAGCGCTGCGCGCGCACGCAGCAATTGCTGCGAACGCGGCAGCGCCGCCTCGCGACTGCGCTCGCCGGACAAGAATCCGTAGTAGAGCAGGTCGTTGGCATGCGTCAGCGTACGCGCCTGCGCGTCGCGCGGCATCGCCATCAGCGCGGGATCATCGGCCGCGCGGCGGCCATCGGCCAGCGCCAGTGCCACGTGCCGCTCATTCGCGTCCAGCTGTGCGGCTTGATCGACGAGCTGCGTGGCCAGCGAGGGCCGAAAATGCGGCGCGCCCAGAAACGGCGACAGCGTGCGTAGCGTGTCGGTCGGAATCGCGCGCCAATCGTAGCGGTGCCCCCACTGCAGCTGCGGGCGCGCCACGCGCAGCAGCGTCAACAATTCGTACGAGCAGTTGCGCGTGAAAAAGTAGTAGCGAAATTCAGCGCCGCGCAGCTCCCAAAGGTGCAGCAGCAGCATGTGCTTTTCATCGTCGCTGAGTGCCAGCGGGTATTCCCAGAGATCGCGGCTTTCAAGGCGCGCGTACTCTTTCACTTTCTCGTAGTAGGGCAGCACGCTGAACTGGCCGCGATAGCCGCCCGTCAGGCCGCGAACCGCGAAGACCAGGCCGTTATGCTCCGTCGTCGCCGCCGCATAGTTGACGGCGTAAGCCAGCAGTGGCGTGCCCGCCTGCGTCTCGTCACCATCGAGACGCAGCAGCGTGTGCCCGAACATCGACGCCGGACTGTTCAGGTAGGCGGACGGAAAAACCACCCAGACCGCGTGCGGCGCCAGCGCTGCCATCCACTGCGCGCGACGTCCACAGGCCTGTTGCGGCAGGCGTCGCGCATCGAAGTGCAGTTGCTGCGACAGCCAGCGATAGCGCGCGCCGAAGATGCATTGCGCCGATTCGCCACGCGGGGCCCGAGGAGACGGATCGAAGAACGCGGCCAGCGTCGCATCCAGTTCGGCCTGCGGGTCATGTCGGCCGGTCGGCGCAACGAAAAACCAGTCGCTGATGATGCTGCTGCGCGTATCGCCCAGCCCCGCATCGTCGTGCAGCAGGTCACGCCATTCGGGGCGCGCAGCGAGCCCCATGCGCTGCGCATCGTGCTGCAGCTCGATCAGATAGTCATTGCCAGCCGCAGGCGCGGCGCGGACCACGCACAGCAGCCCGATCGCGAACAGCGCCGCGGCCTTTCGTGCTGCAGACGCGGGCGCCCAAACGCGAACGGCCCCTTGCGGGGCCGCCCTGGCGCTACTGGGTACTTCAGCCAACGTAATGCGACAGGCGCGCGTCCTTGGCCATGGCCGTATCGAGCGCGGCCAGCACATCGCCGGTGGTCGCATCGGGCTTGGCGAACAGCTGCGAATACTCGCGCTGCGTGAGCGCGTAGAACGCCGGACGGTCGGCCGGCGTGATCTTGTAGAGCGACGCAAGCGTCGTCAGCGTCTCGCCGTGCCCGGCCGCGACTTCGGCGGCGAGCTGATCGACGTTCGCGCTCGCGAACATCGAGCGACGGGCCTCGGCGGTGACGACACCATCGCTGCTGCAACCCAGCGTGCCGCTGGTGATGCCGAAGGTCTGATTGCCGAACGTGCCGTTGGTCGTCGCACCGAGCACTTTGAAAATCATGCCGTCCTTGCCCTGCATGATCTGCGTGCCAAGACCACAACCGATGTCATTGTCCGCAAGCGCAACACCGAACGGCGATGCGCAGAGCACCACCGCAACGAGCAGTTTTTTCACTATTGATCCCCTGTTCCGGATTGAATGCCGCGGCCTTGATGACCGGCGGCCCGACGACGCTAGCTCAAAGTTGCGCGCTCCGCCACTGCCGCACCGCCCGAAGCCGGGCGTCAGTGTGCGCTAAGTCTCAACAGGCCATGCTGCACGCTGGATGCGGGGTGCCGTAACCCGCTATCAGGATCGGAAATCCCGGGGGCGGTGGCCGAACGTGGCGCTTTCAGGCATAATATTTTGACGTCAAAGCATTTCAACCATGACAGACACCGTCCTGCCATTGCTGAGTGCCCTGCGACGCATTTCGCAGTCGTTGGACTCGTACTCAAAACTGATCGAAGCCCGCGCCGGCATGAGCTTGCCGCAGCGGCTGCTGCTCGAAGCGCTGCTGCAATCGGCGACGCCGGTCAGCGCCGGCGATCTCGCGCGCAAGCTGAGCCTGACGCAGGGCACGGTGACGATCATCCTCGACCGCTTGGTCACGCGTGGCCTGGTCGAACGCCGCCGCGCGGCCGACGACCGCCGCCGCGTGCTGGTCTCGCTGACCGCCGAGGGCCTGCGGCGCGCGCAACAGGCGCCGCCGCTGATGGCAGACACTTTCCTTAAATCTTTCAACCGACTGAGCGATTCGGAGCGGAACTTGCTGCTCGCTTCGGTGACGCAGCTTGCGGCACTGATGCGTGCCGACGACGCCCCGATCGCCTCTCAGGACCACAAGGAGGTCGCATGTGTGGCTTCGCCGGTGAGCGCCGATTCGATGGACAGCTCGCCGATATCTCAGCAGTAGCGCGAATGACCGATGCCCAGGCCCGTCGCGGACCCGACGGCGCCGGGCTGTTCCAGATCGGACCGCTGGCAGTCGGCCAGCGGCGCCTGAAGATCATGGATCTGTCCGAGCACGCGCAGCAGCCCATGGTCGACAACGAACTGGGGCTGGGCATCGTCTTCAACGGCGCCGTCTACAACCACCCGGAGCTGCGCGCCGAACTGCAGGCGCGCGGCTATCGCTTCTGGTCGGAAGGCGACACCGAAGTATTGATCAAGGCTTATCACTGCTGGGGTCTGGATTTCGTCCAGCACTTGCAGGGCATGTTCGCGTTCGCAATCTGGGAACGCGACAGCGGTCGCATCGTGCTTGGCCGCGACCGGCTCGGCATCAAGCCGCTGTACTGGTCGCGCCGGGGGCCGCGCCTGCGCTTTGCCTCGACGCTGCCGGCGCTGCTCAAGGGCGGCGATGTCGACACCGACATCGACCCAGTGGCGCTGCATCACTACCTGCATTTCCATGCCGTGGTGCCGGCGCCGTTCACGATCCTCAAGGGCGTACGCAAACTGGCGCCGGGTCATCTGATGATCGTCGAGCCGGATGGCGCGACGCGCGAGCAATCCTACTGGACGCTGCGCTTCGATCGCGATGCGGCCGACGAGTCACGCAGCTTCGAAGACTGGCGCGACGAGACCCTGGCCGCGCTGCGCCTGGCGGTGAAGCGGCGCCTGGTGTCGGACGAACCGGTCGGCGCACTGCTGTCCGGCGGCGTCGATTCGAGCCTGATCGTCGGCCTGATGAGCGAGGCCGGCTCGAACCTGCGCACGTACTCGATCGGCTTCGAGGACGTCGGCAAGGAGGAAGGCAACGAGTTCCGCTACTCGGACATCGTCGCCCAGCACTTCGGCACCGAGCACGAACAGATCTTCATCGACAGCCGCACGCTGCTGCCGCGCCTGCCCGAAGCGCTGGCGGCGATGAGCGAGCCAATGGTCTCGCACGACTGCGTGGCGTTCTATCTGTTGTCGGAAGCGGTGTCGAAGCGCAGCAAGGTCGTGCAGTCCGGCCAGGGTGCCGACGAGGTGTTCGGCGGCTATCACTGGTACCCGCCGATGATGGATACGCAGGACGCGTTCGCGGCCTATACACAGGCGTTCTGCGACCGCGATCAGGCCGAGTACGCGCGTGTCGTCGGTCCGCGTTTCGTCGGCGACGATCACGCGCGCGACTACGTGCGAGCGCACTTCGCGCAGTCCGGCGCGCCGCAGCCGCTCGACAAGGCGCTGCGCCTCGATTCGACGGTGATGCTGGTCGACGATCCGGTCAAGCGCGTCGACAACATGACCATGGCCTGGGGCCTGGAAGCGCGCGTACCGTTCCTCGACCACGAGTTGGTCGAACTCGCGGCGCGCATGCCAGGCCGTCACAAGGTCGCCCCGGAGCATCCGGAATATGGCGGCAAGTACGTGCTCAAGGAAGCCGCGCGACAGGTCATTCCGGCCGCCGTCATCGACCGCCCCAAGGGTTATTTCCCGGTGCCGGCGCTGAAGTATCTGCAGGGCGATTTTCTCGGCTATGCGCGTGGCCTGCTCGAAGCGCCGGCGGCGCGCGAGCGCGGGCTGTTCCGCGACGATTATCTGCAGACGCTGTACGCCGCGCCCGACGCGCACATCACGCCGCTCCGCGGCTCCAAGCTCTGGCAGTTGGCCGCACTCGAAGGCTGGCTGCAGGCCCACGGCATTTGAGGGGGATGCAATGAGCCAGGCTGAAGATCCGCGCCGCGAGACGGCGCCGGACGACGCGATCACCGAACCGAACCGCGACGACGTCGAACTCGAATGCGGCTGGGGCAAGCTGATCATCGCCAGCACCTTCCGCGATCCGCAGCGCGTCGCCGAGGCGGTCTGCGCCGAACGCGCCGGCGCGCGCAACATAGCGTTCTACGTGCGCGATCCGCACGTGGTCCTGGCACAGGCGCCGCATCGCTTGTTCCTCGATCCGTCGCACACCTTCCGGCTCAACCTCGCGAACTTCACGCCGCCGGAGATCGACTGCGCCGGCTATCGCGTGCGGTCGCTCGAAAGTCTGGAAGACGCCGAGGCGATCAACCGCATTTACCTGGCGCGCAACATGGTGCCGGCCGATCCGGGCTTTCTGTGGACGCAGCGCCACTCGCCGAACATCAGCTATCTGGTCGTCGAGGATGTCGCGACCGGCGCGGTGATCGGCACCGTCACCGGTGTCGATCACCAGCAGGCGTTCGGCGATCCGGAGCGCGGCTCCAGCCTCTGGTGTCTGGCGGTCGCACCGGAAGCGACGCTGCCCGGCATCGGCCAGGCGCTGGTCGTGGCGCTCGCGACAATGTTCCGCGAGCGCGGCCGCGCGTACATGGACCTGTCGGTGATGCACGACAACGAACAGGCCATCAGCCTCTACGAAAAGCTCGGCTTCGAGCGCGTCGCCGAGTTCGCGATCAAACGCAAGAACGCGATCAACGAGCGCCTGTTCACCACGTCTGCCGACAACGACAACGAGCTCAACGTCTATGCGCGCATCATCGTCAACGAAGCGCGACGCCGCGGCATCGACGTCGAACTGCTCGACGCGCCGGCCGGCTATTTCCGCCTGACGCTGGGCGGCCGCTCGGTGACCTGCCGCGAATCCCTCACCGAACTGACCAGCGCGATCGCCATGTCCCGCTGCCAGGACAAGCGCGTCACCAGCCGCCTGCTGCGCGAGAACGGACTCGACGTGCCGGAGCAGCGCGAAGCCGATGGCTCCGATGCCGACGCGGCGTTTCTCAAGCGCCACGGTGCGGTCGTCGTCAAGCCGGCCGACGGTGAACAGGGCCAGGGCATCAGCGTCGATCTGCGCGACGTCGACGAGATGCGCGACGCCATTCAGCGCGCCAAACAGTTCGATGAAACGGTGCTGATCGAGCGCTACTGCCCGGGTCAGGATTTGCGCATCGTCGTCATCGGCTACAAGGTCGTCGCCGCCGCGCTGCGCAAGCCGCCGGTGATCAGCGGCGACGGCCAGCACCGCGTGCGCGATCTGATCGTCAAGCTGTCGCGGCGTCGCGCCGCGGCGACCGGCGGTGAATCGACGATCCCGATGGACGCCGAAACCGAGCGCTGCGTGAAGCTGGCCGGCTACGCGATGGATGCAGTGTTGCCGGAAGGCGAGCAGATCGCCGTGCGCAAGACCGCCAATCTGCACACCGGTGGTACGCTGCACGACGTGACGCACGTGCTGCATCCGCGCCTCTGCGCCGCCGCCATCGAAGCGGCCAAGGTGCTCGAGATTCCGGTCACCGGCCTGGATTTCCTGGTGCCGTCACCGGCCAAGCCCGACTACGTCATCGTCGAGGCCAACGAACGCCCGGGTCTCGCCAATCACGAGCCGCAACCCACCGCCGAACGGTTTCTCGACTTCCTGTTCCCGTTCAGCACCAGCCGAGAGATGCCCCGTGCAGAAACTGCGCAAGCTGAACATTGATCAGGAATACCTGAAGAAGACCCTGCTGGAGCTGCTGGCGATTCCGAGCCCGGTGGGCCTCACCGACGAGGTCGTGCACTACACTTGCGGCCGTCTCGACGCGCTTGGTGTGCCTTACGAACTGACGCGCCGCGGCGCGATCCGCGCGACGATCCGCGGCGAGACCGACCGACCGGCCTGCGCCGTCGTCGCGCATCTCGACACGCTGGGCGCGACCGTGCGCCAGCTCAAGCCCAATGGCCGCCTGATGATGCTGCCGCTCGGCACCTGGTCGGCGCGCTTCGCCGAAGGTGCGCGCGTCACCGTATTCACCGACAAGGGCGCCTACCGCGGCACCATCCTGCCGCTGAAGGCCTCCGGCCACGCGTTCAACGACGCCGTCGATACCCAGCCCAGCGGCTGGGAATACATTGAGCTGCGCCTCGACGAGCAGTCCGAGCGCCCGGCCGACCTGCGCCGGCTCGGCGTCAACATCGGCGACTTCATCGCCATCGACCCGCAGCCGGAGATCCTCGCCAACGGCTATATCTCGTCGCGCCACCTCGACGACAAGGCCGGCGTCGCCGCGCTGTTGGCGGCGATCAAGGCGCTCGTCGAATCCGACATCACACTGCCGGTGCATTTCCATCCGATGTTCACCGTCACCGAGGAAGTCGGGTTCGGCGCATCGGCGATTCTCAACGAACGCATCAGCGAGATGGTCGGCATCGACATCGCGATTCCCGCCGAAGGCCAGAACTCGCGCGAGCACGGCGTGACGATCGCCATCTGCGATTCGTCCGGCCCGTTCGACTACCACCTGACGCGCGAGCTGATCGCGGTCTGCCAGCTGTTCGGCATCCCGCACCAGCGCGACGTGTTCCCGTACTACTTCTCCGATTCGGCGGCGGCGCTGCGCGCCGGCTTCGACATCCGCCACGCGCTGATCGGCTTCGGCGCCGACTCGTCGCACGGCTACGAACGGACGCACATCTCGGCGCTGGTGGCGATCGCCGAGCTGTTGGCGCTGTACGCGCAGAACGGCCCGGTGATCGCCCGCGACCGACGCGCGCTCGGCCCGCTCGAAGGCTTCCCGCACCAATGGAAGCCGGAGGACATCGAACCGATTGAGCCGCTGCCGATGCTCAGCGAGATCCTGCGCGGCGAAGAAGAGCCCTAAGCCGACAACATTTCGAGCTCGCCGCTGCCGATGGCGGCGAGCTCAAAGCCGCTGCGTCAGCCAGCGGCCCGACTTCTGATCGAGATAGCGCATCGTCGCCTTCTTGAAGATCAGATCGACGAACAGCTCGCAGGTATGCGTGCCGTCACGCCAGCACATCGCCACGCTGCTGTCGTTCGAATACTGCAGGTGGAAAACACCGTCGAAGGCCGGATAGCTGCCGCGGAATTCCATCAACTTGAACAGGCGCCGCACCACCGGCTGCTTGACCGCCTCGGCGACTTCTTCCTTCGTGTAGTAGTGGCGATTGATGTCGCGCAGCTCGCCGGTCGCTTCCATCAGCTCGTGGTCGTTCTGTCCGGCGAGCAGGCCGACGTAGTAGATCTGCGGAATGCCGGGCGCGAAGAACTGGATCGCGCGCGCACAGATGTAGGCATCGTCGTTGCGCTTGAGCGCGTCGTAGTACGTGCACGTCAGCTGGTAGATCGCGCCGACACTGTGCACATTGGCCGCCGAGCGGCGCAGGATGGGGTCGCCACTGCGCTGCGAAACGTTGTGGATCAGCGCCTGGATTTCGTTGTGCGGCAACACCCCTTCGACATCCGGAATGCAGATGCCGTCGTGCGTGTCGAGCACGCTGATCTGGTTGCGCGGGCACATGCGTAACCAGTTCTTCAGGTGCACGCTGTTGGCATCGAGCAGCGAATACAGCAGCAACGGCGCCATCGCAAAGCCGTACGGGTGCATGCCGTGCAGCGCCACCGCGTACTGATAGCTTGAATGGTCGTGAACCTCCGGCAGCGTCTCCGCGCCGTTTTCGCGAGCGACGTTGTCGACCCACTTGAGGATGTCGTAGACATCCGGCTCGACGAGAAAGCAGCTGGTACCGATCTTCTTGGTCGTGTAGCCGAAGGCATCGAGGCGGAACAGCTTGACGCCGCGCGCGGTGAGGAACTTGATGTAGTCCTCCATCAGCGCATAGGTTTTCGGCGAGTTGTAGTTCAGGTCGATCTGCTTTTCGGTGAACGTGCACCAGACGCGGCCGCGTGTGCCGTCACCGAAGGTGATCTCGCGAAACGGCTCCTTTTCCTTGCGGATATGGATCTTCGCCAGATCGTCCGGCGTGATGTCGCCGAGCTGATCGACATGCACGAACAGATCGGCGTGCTCGGACGCGTAGCCGTGCTTGAGGAAATCCTTGAACTCCTCGGACTCGTCCGACAGATGGTTGATCATCAGATCCATCGTCAGATCGAACTTCGACGAGATGCGCTCGACGTCCTTCCAGTCGCCGTACTTCGGATCGATTTCCTTGTGCGTCAGCGGCGAAAACCCGCCGTCGGCATTCGACGGATACGGCGGCAGGATGTGCACGCCACCGAGCCGGCCTTGTCCGTAGGTGTCGAGGAATTCGTGCAGGTCGGCAAGATTGTTGCCGATGCGGTCGGGATAGGCGATCAGCTGGACCTCGTTGCGCAGGGTCATTGCAGTTCCGGTGCGTGAATTTCATTGCCGCGCGTGCGGCACGTTATGCTGCCGTGGCAGCGACGAAACTCCGGTACAGACGACGGGTCCATGGTGGACCCGCGCGCCCCTTCTCGATGTTGCACATGTTCGGCGAGCCTCCGATGAATGACAACCAGGCGGTACCGGCGTCGGCGCCGGTCGCTTTTCGTTACTACGACTTCCTGCTGGGCGGCATGGTCGCCGTGCTGCTGTGCTCGAACCTGATCGGGCCCGGCAAGGTCTGCTCGATCGACCTGCCGTGGTTCGGCGCCGTCGATTTCGGTGCCGGCAACCTGTTCTTCCCGATCAGCTACATCTTCGGCGACGTGCTGACCGAGGTGTATGGCTACGCACGCGCGCGGCGCGCAATCTGGGCCGGCTTTGGCGCGATGATCTTCGCCACGGTGATGGCCGCCATCGTCGTCGGCATGCAACCCAGCGCCGATGAACCCTGGAACAAGACCTTGCAGCCGGCGCTGGAAGTCGTGTTCGGCAACACCTGGCGCATCGTCGCCGCCAGTATGCTCGCCTACTGGGCCGGCGATTTCGTCAACTCTTTCGTCATGGCGAAGATGAAGCTGCTGACCAAGGGCCGCCACCTGTGGACGCGCACCATCGGCTCGACGATCTGCGGCCAGGGTGTCGACTCGATGCTGTTCTATCCGGTCGCCTTCGCCGGCCTCTGGACCACGCATTCGTTGATCGCCGTGATCATTTTCAACTTCTCGATGAAGGTCGGCGTCGAGGTCGTGCTGACGCCGCTGACCTACTTCGTCGTCAATCGCCTGAAGCGCGCCGAGGGCGTCGACACTTACGACACCGACACGCATTTCACACCGTTTTCGCTGCGTGATGAGGGCGACGTTCGCCACCGCGGATGAATCACGAGGCACCGCGACTAACATCAGCCGTACGCGATGGCCTCGGCGGCTATCTGCAGATCAGCGCACGCGGCCGTCACCTGCTGCGCAGCCTGCGCTTTGCGAGTCCGGCACTGATTCACGTACAGCACGGCGAGAAGCGCCTGCGCCATGCCGGCCAGCACGCATCGTTCGCAAGCGGCACCTGGTTTGCGGTGCCAGCCGGCATGCAACTCGACGTCGAGAACGTCCCCACCACCGATTCGACGCCATATCGCGCACTGTGCATCGAGTTCGCGCCGACGCTGCTGCGCCCTCAAGCCGATGCGCGCCTCGCACTGCGTCCCTGGTATCCACTGCACGCCGATGCGGCGCTGACCCAGGCCGTCGAGCATCTGCGCGACGGCCTGGCCGAACCGTCGTTACCGGACCGGGTCCTGCAACACCGATTCGCCGAGGTCTGGCTGGCGCTGACCGAGCAAGGCTTCAGCGCCGGCATCCCCCGCCAACCGACCGCCGCAGAGCGCGTCCGCGAGCTGCTGATGCACAGCCCGAGCACGCACTGGCGCAGCCGCATCGTCGCGACCGGCCTCGCGATCAGTGAAGCGACCCTACGCCGACGGCTGGCCGCCGAGGGCACCAGTCTGCGGCAGATCGCCATCGATCTGCGGCTCGGCGCAGCGCTTGCGCAGTTGCAGAGCACGTCGCGACCGATCCAGCGCATTGCCGACGATGCCGGCTACCAATCGGCGTCGCGCTTCACCGCGGCGTTCCGGCGCCGCTACGGGCTGACGCCGTCGGCGATCCGGGGCAACGACGCTCGCTGAGCGAATCGGCACAGCATCTGCTCGCTTTTGGCGTCGTCAAAGCCGCCGTCGCCATCGAGACTGGCGGCTCGACATCACCGGAGAGCACCGATGCACCGCGCGACCTTGTTCTTTGCCGTGTGCTGCGCCGCTGCCGCCTCGAGCGCACATGCGGACGGCTTGACCCTGAGCAGTCCAACCCTGCACGACGGCGGCATGCTGCCGATCACACAGGTCTACGACGGTTTCGGTTGCCATGGCGGCAACCGGTCACCCGCGCTGCGTTGGACGGCCGGCCCGCAGGGCACAAAGGCCTATGCGTTGACCGTTTACGATCCGGACGCACCGACCGGCAGCGGCTGGTGGCATTGGGTGGTGATCGATTTGCCGGCGCCGGTCCGCGAGCTCCCCGCCGGGGCCGGGATCGCCGATACGCATCTACCAGCCGGCGCCCGCATGCTGCGCAACGACTTCGGCACCGCGGCGTTCGGCGGGGCCTGCCCGCCGGCCGGCGATCCGGCACATCGCTACCAGTTCACCCTCTACGCGCTGGACGCCGCGCTGTCCCTGCCGGCCGACGCGAGCCCGGCATTGGCCGGCTTCATGATCCATGCCCATACACTGACATCGGCACGGCTTACGGTTCGCTACGGCCGCTGATCTCCACACCGAGGGGCGCACCTAAGCACGCCGGGCACTGCGCTGCGCAAGCAGGCCGGCGAGCACGAACATCACCGCGGCGCTCGCCGCCAGCGACGCATGGATACCGATCTGCGCGCCGAACACGCCGACGGTGATGCCGCTGAACGTGCGCATGCCCATCGCAAACATGTTGTAGACGCCGATCGCCCGGCCGCGCATCTCGGCCGGCGCATCGAGCTGCACCAGGGTCTGCGCCATGGCGTTGAACGACAGCTCGACGAAGCCGGCGACGAACAGCAGCGGCAAGGCCAGCGCATACGAACCGATCAGCGCAAAGCCGCCGATCGCCAACGCCCAGATCATCGCCAGCAGACAGGCGGTGCGCGGACGCGGCGACAGCAGCCCCCGGCTTTCGAGCACGAACCCGGCGAGCAGGGCCCCGGCCGCGTCGGCAGCGAGCAGCGCGCTGTACGAAAAATCGACATGGGTGCGTCCGAGATCGTGCGCGAAACCGGGCATCTGCGCCTGATAGGCATTGCCGATGCACAGCGACGCCGCTCCGGCCAGCAGCGTCATCAGCAGAATGACCCGGTGCTCGGCGATTTCGCCGATTGCACGGGCGACATCCCCGACGCTGCGCACGGCCCGCTGCGCCACGGCCGCGCCGGCGGCGCGGAACTTCGGCCCGTACGGGGCCGTCGCCAGCCAGATGATGAACGGCAGATAGAGCAGGGCGTTGACCAGAATGCCGACCTTCGGCCCCAACGCCAGCAGCAGCATCCCGCCGACCGCCGGGCCACAGAGAATGCCGAGCTGGCGGGCGGTGGCATTGAGCCGCACGGCACTTTGCAGGTGCTCGCGGCCGACGATGTCATGCAACAGCACCTGCGACGGCGGCCCCCAGATCACGCCGGCACAGCCATGAATCACCAGCAGCAAGCAGGCGTGCCAGATCTGCAGGCGATCGGTCATGAACAACACGCCCCAGGCCGTCGACACGCCCATGAACAACAGCATGCCGAGCTGGATCATGCGCCGCGGATCAAGCCGATCGGCCAGCACCCCGGATGGCACCGAAAACAGCAGGAACGGCAGCCAGTGTGAAATGACGGCGAAGCCGCCCAGGGCCGGGGAGTGGAATTTCTGGAAAATGACCCAGTAACTGATGACGTGCTCGACGCTGTCACCCATCATCGCGAGAGCGGAGAGCACGAAATACTGGCGATAGCCGCGGTGGCGCAGCGCGGCAAACGAGATGTGAGACGACACGGGAACGGGCGACGCGGGTGGGCGCGTATTTTATGCAGGCTGGGGCTGCGCGCACGGATGAAAATTAGTCTGTGGCTATCATGAATGCTTTCCGGCGTCGACGCTTTGATGGATGAGAATTCCTTATTCACAAGCCGGGGCAACCAAAAAGCGTTGTCACAATCAAGAGACGCTTCATTCACATTCTGTTCATGCCTTCACAAGCAACTGTTTTTTAATAAAATTTAAACGCTACTTAAGTCATGTGCGGGCCCCTTCACGCCCTCAGTCATCCGCAAGGGGCATGGCCATCCCGCAGACATTCACATAGTTATCCACAGACTTGCCCGAATTCCTCGTTACCGTCGCCGTGCCTGTGCCGCTGTATCGCGGCTTCGATTACCTGCTGCCGGCCGCGCTCACCGACGGGGCCCGACCCGGAGTCCGGGTGCGGGTACCGTTCGGGCGCCGGCACCTGTGCGGCGTCATTGTTCGCGCGCCCTTCGAGCGCAGCGACCCGGTGCAGGACTACCGCCCGCTCGATGCCATCATTGACGACGAGCCGCTGCTCGGCACGGAACTGCTGACGCTCTGCGAATGGGCTGCCGAGTACTACCGCCACCCGCTCGGCGAGGTGGTTGCCGCCGCACTGCCTGGCGGCCTCAAACACGGCGATGCGGCCGAACGGCGGCGGCGCGAGCAATGGATGCTGACCGCGGCCGGGCACGACGCCTTGGCTGCGCTGCCGTCGCGCCATCGGGCGCAGCGCAGCGCACTCGAGGCGCTGGCGGCGGGGCCGCGCGACAGTGGCGAGTGGAATATCCCGGCAGCCGTGCGCAGCCGTTTGCTCGAACGCGGCTGGATCGAAAGCCGCATCGTCGAAGCAGCCAGCGGCGCGCCACTGGCCGGCGCGCCGACGCTGACCGCAGCGCAGCGCACGGCGCTGGACGCGCTCGAAGCCGGCGATGACGGCTTTCGCGTCAGCCTGCTCGAAGGCGTCACCGGCAGCGGCAAGACCGAACTCTATTTACGCCGCCTCGAAGCGACGCTGGCGGCCGGCCGACAGGCGCTGGTGCTGGTGCCGGAAATCAGCCTGACCCCGCAGCTCGCGCAGCGCCTGCGCGAACGGCTCGGCGACGGCGTGCGCAGCTTTCATTCCGGCATGACCGATACCGAGCGCGAGCAGACCTGGCTGGCGGCGCGCGATGGCTCGGCAGCGGTGATCGTCGGCACGCGCTCGGCGATCTTCGTGCCGTTCGCGCGGCTCGGCCTGATCGTCGTCGACGAGGAACACGATCCGTCGTACAAGCAGCAAGACGGCTTCCGCTATTCGGCGCGCGACCTGGCGGTGGTGCGCGCCCAGCGGTTCGGCGCCGAGCTGATCCTCGGCAGCGCGACGCCATCGCTGGAAAGCCTCTACAACGCGCGCGCCGGCCGCTATCGCCACGTGCGCCTGACGCAGCGCGTGCTGAGCCAGGCGCCACCGGAGATTCGCCTCATCGACATGCGCGGCCAGCCGCTTGCGCACGGCCTGTCGGCGCCGCTGCTCCAGGCGCTGGACCGCTGCATCGAAGCCGGCGATCAGGCGTTGCTGTTCATCAATCGCCGCGGCTATGCGCCGATCCTGCTCTGTCACGCCTGCGGCTGGCGCGCCGCCTGCACCCACTGCGACGCGCGCCTGACGCTGCATCGCGGCCGCCAGCGACTGATCTGCCATCACTGCGGCAATCAGCAGCCGGTGCCGCGCAGTTGCCCGTCCTGCGGTGCCGGCGAGTTGATGCCGCTGGGCCACGGCACCGAGCGCATCGAACAAGCGCTGGCCAATCGCTATCCGCGGCAGCGCATCGAACGTCTCGATTCGGACCGGCTCGGCCGCCGCCACGAACTCGAGCGCCTGCTCGACGACGTGCGGGCACGGCAGGTCGACGTGCTGGTCGGCACGCAGATTCTGGCCAAGGGCCACGACTTTCCGAATCTGTCGCTGGTCGGCATCGTGTCCGCCGATCAGGCGCTGTACGGCGCCGACTTTCGCGCGATCGAACGCATGGGCCAGTTGGTTACGCAGGTCGCCGGTCGTGCCGGCCGCGCCGGACAGCGCGGCGAGGTGCTGCTGCAAACGCATGAGCCGGATCATCCCTTGCTGAAGCTGCTCGTCGAACGCGGCTATGACGCGCTCAGCGAAGCCTTGCTCGCCGAGCGCCGCGACACACAGCTGCCGCCGTATGCCTATCTGGCGCTGCTGCGCGCCGAGGCGCGCGAACCGGCGCAGCCGCTGCCGTTCCTCCGTGCGGCACGCGAACTGCTGCTGCCGATGCCGGGCATCCAGGTCATGGAACCGATCCCGTCCGGCATGGAGCGTCGCGCCGGTTTCATCCGCGCGCAGCTGCTGATTCAGGCCGAGCGGCGCAGCACGCTGCAGCGCGCGCTGGCGGCAACCGTACCGCGCCTCGCCGAGCTGGCGCGCGGCGTGCGCTGGTCCATCGACGTCGACCCGGCCGACCTGTTCTGACGCGGCGGCCGGATCGACGATGCCCGCTCGGCGCCGACTCAGGCGCCCAGCGAATGGCGGAAGATCACGGTCGTCACGCCAAGTGCGATGAACAGTGTCGCGGCCGTGATACGGATCGCTTTCATCGGCAGTTTGGCGGCCAGCGCCATACCGATGAACACGACCGGCACATCGGCCAGCAGCATGCCAGTCGTGGTGCCGGCGACCACCGCCGGCAGCGAATCGAAGCGCGCCGCGAGCAGCGTGGTGACGATTTGCGTCTTGTCGCCCATCTCGGCGAGGAAAAACGCGACGACCGTGACCAGGAAGGCGCCGCCGTTACCACGCGGCTTGGCCTCGTCTTCATCGAGCTTGTCGGGCACCAGGGTCCAGAGGCCGACCGCGATGAACGACGCCGCAACCAACCACGGCAGATAGCCCGCCGGAATCACCGCGCGCAGCCAGCCGCCGACCAGACCGGCCAGCGCGTGATTGAACAGCGTCGCGACGAAGATACCGGCGATCACCGCCGCCGGCTTGCGAAACCGTGTCGCCAGCACCAGTGCCAGCAACATCGTCTTGTCGCCGATTTCGCCGAGCAGCACGGCGCCGGTCGAGACCAGAAAAGCTTCCATATTGAATATTCCAAGGGCCGGGCGCTGGACGAAACCGGGCATGCGCAACTCGCCCGGCGGCCGTCGCGCTTGCCCTGGTCTCGCCACACGGCCACGGCACGAAGGCCCTCGCTGCTGAACGCGCCACGGTCGCAAGCGACCAAGTCTGTTGACGCGTTCTCCCGCCTTGCGCGGGACGGCTACTCCCCAAAACGGCGTCGAGCTTAGCCGAAAATGCGGGCGCCGCGATAGCACGGTGCGCGCAATCCTTGCCCACGGGCCTTACAATCCGCGGCCCGGCGCCGGGTTTATCGCGCCGCCATCCCTTGATCGCCATCGTCGCTTCGCCATGAAAACGCATTTGCAGGACCTGCTCACCGCCGCCCTCGACCAGCTATTGGCCGGGACCGAGGTGACGCGACCGGCGATTGGCATCGACGCAACCAAGGACGCCAAGTTCGGCGACTTCCAGACCAATCTGGCGCTGCAACTGGCCAAGCCGCTCGGCAAACCGCCGCGCGCGGTCGCCGAGGCACTGGTCAAGGCGCTGCCGGCATCGAGCCATGTCGCCAAGGTCGAGATCGCCGGCCCCGGTTTCATCAATTTCTTCCTGCAGCAGGCGGCGTTCCAGACCATCGTCGCCGACGTGCTAGCACAGGGCGATCGCTACGGCCGCGACGACTCCGGCACGCAGGGCCGCATCATGGTCGAGTTCGTCTCGGCCAATCCGACCGGGCCGATGCACGTCGGCCACGGCCGCGGCGCCGCGTACGGCGACTCGATCGCCAAGCTGCTGGCGGCGACTGGCTGGACGGTCTGGCGCGAGTACTACATCAACGACGCCGGCCGCCAGGTCGACGTCCTGGCGGTCAGCGTCTGGCTGCGCTACCTGCAGGCCTGCGGCGAAACCCTGGACGTGCCACGCCGCGGCTACCCCGGTGAATACATCAAGAAGACCGCCGCGGCTGTGCGTGAAGCGCACGGTGACGCCTTCCTGCGTCCGGCCGCCGAGGTGCTGGCCGGCCTGCCGCCCGACGCCGTCGCTGCCGACGGCGCCAGCGATGCCGAGAAAGACGCCGCCAAGATCCAGCAGGAGCGCTATCTCGACGCGCTGATTGAACGCGCCAAATCGTTGCTTGGCGACGGCTATGCGGCGATCCAGCACACGGCGCTGAACGATCAGCTCGGCGTCATCAAGAAGACGCTGGCCGACTTCAACGTCGGCTTCGATCAGTGGAGCTCGGAAAAGGCGTTGGTCGATTCCGGCTTCGTGCAGAAGGCCTTGAAGCGCCTCGCCGACAAGGGCCTGACCTACGAACAGGACGGCGCGCTGTGGATGCGCACCGAAGCCTTCGGCGACGAAAAGGACCGCGTGCTGGTCAAGGCCGACGGCGCCGCCACCTATTTCTGCAACGACCTGGCCTACCACGTCGACAAGCTCGACCGGAACTGGCCGGTGCTGATGGACGTCTGGGGCGCCGATCATCACGGCTACATCGCGCGCGTGCGCGCCGCGATCGAGGCGCTGACCGAACGCAAGGACGCGCTGAACGTGCAGCTGATCCAGTTCGTGACGCTGTCGTCGGGCCGTATGGGCAAGCGCAGCGGCAACTTCGTGACCTTGCAGGATCTGATCGACGAGGCCGGCACCGACGCCACGCGCTTCTTCTACCTGACGCGTTCGCACGACCAGCACCTCGAGTTCGACATCGATCTCGCACGCTCGCAGTCCAACGACAATCCGGTCTACTACGTGCAGTACGCGCACGCGCGCATCTGCCGCGTGTTCGAGCAGCTCGCCGAAAAGGGCGGCCGCTGGAACACAGCCGACGCGACGGCGGCGCTGCACCGCCTCGACACCGAGCACGAGAAGGCGCTGCTGACGCTGATGGGCCGCTATCCGGAAATGCTGCGCAAGGCGGCCGGCGCCTACACGCCGCATACCGTGGTGTTCTATCTCAAGGACCTGGCTGAAGCACTGCACAGCTATTACAACGTGCACCGCTTCCTGGTCGACGACGACGTCGAACTGCAGAACGCGCGCCTGGCACTGGTTGCCGCGACCGGTCAGGTACTGCGCAATGGCCTGGCGATCCTCGGCGTCTCGGCGCCGGAGAAGATGTGACGCCTTCGACACGACCCGCCGGTGGCATGACACACTGCCGGCGGCAACGACGCCTCTCAACGCCGAACAACGATGTCTCGTGATTACGCCCCGCGCAGTGGTGGCCAGCGCCGCCACACGCGCAGCAATAGCAGCAGCAAGCGCCGCAGTGGCGGCGGAATCCCCGGCTGGATCTGGATGGTGGCCGGCCTGGCCATCGGTCTGGCGGTTGCCGCGATCGTCTACATCAACCGCCCGACGACCGCGCCCATTCCGTCGCAGGCGCGCGATGACGACTCCCGTGCCGCCGCGGCGCCCACGCCGTCCGGCAAGTCCAGCAGCGCACAGCCCGACCAACCGACCAAGCTGAAGCTGCCGCCGAAGGAAAAGGAGCGCTTCAGCTTCTACGAGTTGCTGAAGAATCAGGAAGTGGTGCTGCCGAACGAAGCGGCAAAGTCGACCAAGCCACCGGATACGCCGCCGCCACCGAACCCGAAGACCCCGGCACCGGCCGACGCACCGGATGGCAGCTACATCATTCAGGTCGCGTCCTATCGCTCGCAGAACGAAGCCGAAAAACAGAAAGCGAGCCTGGCATTGATGGGCGTCGAATCCCGCATCGAAAGCGTGACCATCGATGGCAAGGACACCTATTACCGCGTGCGCATCGGCCCGGACAGCAACTGGACGCGGGTGCAGAAAACGATGGCGCGGCTCGAGTCGAACGGCATTCAGGCGCTGCTCGTGAAGGTCAACTAGCCGCGATTCATCGCGCAGCAAAAAGGGGCGTGCGAGTGATCGCACGCCCCTTTTTCGCGAACCCTCAGCTCTTGCGCGACGGCACCACCAGCAACACGATGCCGAGCACGACAGCCGCACCGCCCAGCCAGGTCGGCACCGCAACATGCTGCTTTTCCTTCACGGCCAGATGCAGGTCGCCGATGTTGGCGTCATGCGTCTCCTTGGTGTACGAGAACTGCTTGTACGCCAACCCGGCCGCGCCCAGCACGATCAGCACGATGCCGATGATCTTCGTGACTCCCATTGATCACTCCTTGATATAGGCGAGATGCCTGTTCGTTTGTCCCGAGTCTAGTCTGTCGCGCCGGACAGAACCCGGCCTGAACGGCGCAGACTCATGCCGCGGGCAGCCACTGCGGAGGGTGCGTCGCCGGATCGAGCCGGTAGTAGTCCGACAGGAGTGCGTACAGCTCGGCGTGATGTCGGCGCAGTTCGACGGGCCGTTGGAAGAACGCTTCGCTGACGACACCGAAAAACTCCCCGGGACTTTCGGCGCCATACGGATCGAGCACCGGCGGTCGGCGATGCCGGCGCAGGCGCTCATATTCGCGCTGCATGACCGCCGACCAGCGCGTGTAGTCCGCCATTGCCGGCGCGCCGTCGCTCCACGGCTGCTCGTCGTCGAGCTGATGCGCCAGCTCGTGAATTGCCACGTTGACGGCGTCACCGGCCAGCGCCGCTTCGACATCTTCCCAGGACAGCACGATGCGATCGCCCTGCCAGGACTCGCCGATCTGCTCGACCGGCTCATCGTCGACCAGCCCGAATTCGTCCGGCTCGTCGTGGCGCACGAGAAACGCCGCCGGATACAGCAGCACGCTGCGCACCGCCGGAAAGTTCGTCGCCTCATCGCGCAGCGACAGCAAGGCGGCAAATCCGGCGACGGTCACGCGCATCTGGTCGCTGACGACCAGGCCGTTGCAGCCGACAAAGCGCTTGTCTCGCAGAAAGGCCTCGGCCCGCTGCTCGTAACGCGCTTGCAGCGTGTCCGGCACACAGCACGCCTGCGGCAGCGCACGCACCATGGCGCGCCACGCCTCCGGCAATGGCGGCGGGCGCGGGGAGCGCACGCAACGCGCCCAGGCGATCGCGCCGATCAACACCAAAGCGGCTGCCACCCAGACTGCCGTCATGGCGCGCGGCTGCGCTTCAATACCCGTCCGGCCCGTCGTTGTCGTAGGGCTGCGGCGGTGGCAGCTTCTCGCCCTTGCGGCGACGGAACGTCGAGATCAGATACAGCGTCGCGAACGGCGCCGCGATGATCGCGACGATGAACAGCACCACAAGCGCGACTTCCATCGGACGCTCCGGGCTCTACAGCGCCTGCAGATTGGCAAAGCTGAGCATCAACCACTTGGTGCCACTGCCCTTGAAGCGCACTTCGATACGCGTGCGTTCGCCGTCACCATCGAAGGACAGTATCGTTCCTTCGCCGAACTTTTCATGGCGCACCGCCTGACCGAGACGCAGACCGTTCGGCCCTTGTCCGCCACCCGCGGCGCGGGCGCTGATCTGTGGTCGCGTCAGCGGCGCCTCGTCGCGCGAGCCGTAGCGACCGCGGCGCTCGCCGAACTCGCCGTAACCGCCGCCACTGCCGCTGAATCCGGCCGAAGCCTCGCGGCCGTAGGCGCGAGAGGCGAACGCCGGCCGCGTGATCTGCGCGCGCGGTCGCGTCTCGACGATCAGGTCCGACGGAATTTCCTTGAGGAACATCGACGGCGCATGCATCTGCTCGACGCCGTGCAGGCGCCGCATTTCGGCGTAGCTCATGTACAGATGACGCCGCGCACGCGTGATGCCGACGTAGCACAGGCGCCGCTCTTCCTCGAGGTTGCCTTCGTCGGTCGAGCGCGCATGCGGGAACAGGCCGTTCTCCATGCCGACCATGAACACCACCGGGAACTCCAGCCCCTTCGCGGCATGCAGCGTCATCAGCTGGATGCAGTCCTCGCCGGGCCCGGCCTGCTGCTCGCCGGCTTCGAGTGCGGCATGCGTCAGAAACGCGGTCAGCGGATCTTCCGGCGGCGTTTCCCCCTCTTCAGGGGGGGCGGCCTGCACGCGCGGCTCGAATGCGCGCGTGGCGCTGATCAGCTCGTCGAGGTTTTCGAGCCGCGCCTCGGCCTGCTCGCCCTTTTCCTTGCGATACAGCTCACGCAGGCCGGTGCGTTCGATGACGCGCTCGGTCGCGCGCGACAGCGCCACCGCCTTGGTCTCGGCGGCCAGCGATTCGATCAGGCCGGTGAACTGCTGCAAAGCCGCGGCGGTGCGGCCCAGCGGGCCGCCGCCCTGCATCGCCGCCGTCCACAGCGAGACGCTGTTCTCGCGGGCGATGACGCGTAGTTTTTCGACGCTGGTGGCGCCGATACCGCGCGGCGGCGTGTTGACGGCGCGCTCGAAGCTGACGTCGTCATGCCGGTTGTGCAGCAGGCGCAGATAGGCCAGCGCATCCTTGATTTCCTGGCGCTCGAAGAAGCGCAGGCCACCGTAGATGCGGTACGGCAAGCGCGCGCGAATCAGCGTTTCTTCGAGCACGCGCGATTGCGCGCCCATCCGGTAGAGCACCGCGATGTCGGCATGCGCGCAGCGACCGTCGAGGTGCTCCTTGATGCGGTTGACGACGAATTCGGCCTCGTCGTACTCGTTGAACGCGGCGTAGAGCTGGATCGGCTCGCCGTCGTTGCCGTCGGTCCACAACTCCTTGCCGAGGCGGCCGAGATTGCGGGAAATCAGGCCATTGGCGGCGGCGAGGATGGTGCCGGTCGAGCGATAGTTCTGCTCGAGGCGGATGGTCTCGCAACCGGGGAAGTCGCGCGCCAGCTTGAGCATGTTGTCGACGCGCGCGCCACGCCAGGAGTAGATCGACTGATCGTCGTCGCCGACCGCGAACAGCAGGCCGGTGGGTCCGGCCAGCACGCGCAGCCAGTCGTACTGCAGCTTGTTGGTGTCCTGGAACTCGTCGACGAGGATGTGCCGGAAACGCGCCCGGTAGTGGCGCTGGATATCCGGGTTGTCGCGCGTCAGCTCGTAGGCGCGCAGCAGCAGTTCGGCGAAGTCGACGACGCCCTGACGGTCGCACTGCGCCTGGTAGGCGCTGTAGATGCGCACGAACTGGCGCTGCGTGTAATCGCCTTCGTCGTCGAGATCCTGCGGCCGCCGCGCCTGCTCCTTTTGTGCACCGATCCAGCCGGCGACGGTCTTCGCCGGCCATTGGTCGTCGGGCAGTTCGAGATTGCGGATGATGCGCTTGACCAGCCGTACCTGATCGTCGGCATCGAGAATCTGGAAGTTCTGCGGCAGGCCGGCTTCCTTGTAGTGCATGCGCAGCATGCGGTGCGCAATGCCGTGGAAAGTGCCGACCCACATCGCGCGGATCGGCACGTCAACCAGCTGCTCGATGCGCGAGCGCATTTCGGCGGCGGCCTTGTTGGTGAACGTGACCGCAAGAATCGACATCGGCGAGACGCCTTCGGCGGCGATCAGCCACGCCACGCGGTGCGTCAGCACACGGGTCTTGCCGGAACCGGCACCGGCCAGCACCAGTCGATGCTCGGGCGGCGCGGTCACCGCCTCGCGCTGTGCAGGATTGAGGGCGGAAACCAACGGCGTAAGATCGGGGGCATCGACAAGCATGCGACATTGTAGCCGCTACGCCCCGACTCCCTTAGTATGCGCACGATGGGGACCGACACCGACGCCACGTGAACCGCCGAATCTTTCTCGCCAGCCTCGCAGGCCTTGTGAGCACCGGCTGTTCCCCGGACTCCGGCGTCTCGCTGGCGATCCAGACGATACGCGGCGGCTACGAGCGCCGTGACCGCTATCCACTGACGAAGGCCGACATCGAGCGCATTCCGTACTCGACACTGGGCTTCTGGGTGGGCCGAGGCATGCGCATCATCGTTGTCATGAAGACGCTGACGCCGCCCTACACGGCAGTCTGGGAATCGACCGACCGTGCGCACCTGACGACACAGAACGGTGTGATCACCCAAACGTCCGGAATGCCGACGGACTTGATCGGCTACGAATTTCCCGAATTGCCGGTGATGACGCTGGACGCGCTATCGGCAATCGCGAAGCGACCGCTGTCCGGGACGATCAGAACGTCCGAGCGCACGAACGCGGTATCCGCGATCGAATCGACCTTCACGCTCGGCGCAGCGGAGCGAATCACCATCCTCGACGACGACTACGACGTCATTCCGGTCCGCGAACAACTCAAGGTGCCCAGCCGCCATTGGCAGGCCGAGAACCGCTACTGGATCCGGGAATCGGACGATTTGATCATCAAGGGCCAGCGCGCCTTCGCTCCACAGTTTCCAGCCATGAACTGGGAGCGCTTTCCAAACCCGAAGAAGAGCTGAGCGGGCGCGCGTCACGCACTAGACAGCCACTGCAAACAAAAAGGGCCGCTGAATGCGGCCCTTTTCGCGAGGACGAACCGTTCAGTTCGTCGACGTCGCCGTGGTGCCGGTCGACGGCGTGGTGTCCGGCGACGTGGTCGTCGCGGTGTTGTCGCCGAGATTATCGTCGTTAGCGACGATCGCCGTCACGCCACCCACGATGGCGGTGGTCGTCGTGGCGACGACAGCCTGCATGGTCCCGGAGCCCGAACCACCGCCGCCAGTCGAACCGGTGTCATCAGCGAAGGCCGGGGCCGCGGCGAAAACCGATGCTGCAACCACGAAAGCAGCGATGCGAATCATGTTCATGCTCCTGCGGCCGGTGGCCGATCCAATGGCGAAATAAGACAGTCGGCTAAAGTCTAACCAGACTCCGTACCCAGAGGCAAATCACATGCCACCGATAGGGGGTGGTGACCGCCGCGACAAGCCCGCCGAAGCTCCTGTACGATTCTGCCACGGGGCATTCTCGCGTGCGCCTCTCCAGGTTCGTATGACTCGATTCTTGCGCGCCATCCGATACCGCCGACGGCACTCAACTATTCAAAAGATCAGGGGTTCATGAAAAGCCGGTCGTCCCGTTTGCGCCTCGCAAGCACGATGAGCTGGGTCCTCGGCCTCGCCTTGCCATTTCAGGCTGGAGCGGCGGACTACAGCACTTACAACGATTACGCCGACGTCGGCCTGCTGCAGACGCCGACCGCGCGTGTCGCCGATGCCGGCGAGTTCGGTGTTGGCCTTGGCGTCGTCGACCCCTACCGGCAGTTCCAGCTATCTCTACAGCTGTTCAACCGGCTCGAGACATCGTTTCACTACAGCGAAGTCACCGACGTGCTGTACGGGCCAGAAAGCTTCAGTGGCCATCAGTCTTATAAAGACCGCTCTTTTGACGTCAAATACCTACTCGCGCACGAAGGCAGCTGGACACCGTCGCTTGCGGTCGGCGTCATGGACCTTGGCGGCACGGGCATTTATTCGAGTGAGTACTTCGTCGCCAACAAGCAACTCGGCGACTTCGATTTCAGCCTCGGCCTCGGCTGGGGACGATTGGGCGCGCGCGGCGGCATCAAAAACCCGTTTCGGGCGATCTCCAGCCACTTCGATGACCGCGATCTGATCAGCGAATCGGGTAGTACCGGAGCGAAGCGCCTCTTCACCGGTCAGGAAATCGGCGTGTTCGGCGGTGTGCGCTGGCAAACCCCGATTCAGTCGCTGTCGGTCATTGCCGAACTCGACGGCAACGACTTCAAGCATGAGGCGCGCGGCAACGAGCAAAAAGTCGATTCTCCAGTCAACTTCGGCATCGCCTGGCGACCGAACCCGTACATCGACGCGCACCTTGGCTATGAGCGCGGCAACACCATCGCGGCGCGCATCACCCTGCGCACCAATTTCAATCGCGACCTTGGCCCGCCGAAGTTCCTCGACAAACCGATGCCGCGCGCGGTCGAGGCCCAGCCTGTATCCGCGCCGCACGATGAAGTCGACCGTCAGGCCTCTGACGCCAGCGCCTCACCATCGTCGGACATCACAACCTCCGGCGGCATGCCCTTGCCGCGCGACGGTGCGGTCTGGGATGCCGCCCGAGCCGGCTGCCATGAGCAAGGCAACGACCTTGAGGCCACGCTGCGCAAGGCGCTGGCCTCGCAAGGCGTTGCGCTACAAGGCCTTGGCTGCGCGAACGATGGCACGACGCTGATCGTCTGGTTCACACAGGGACGGTACCGCTCGGAGGCCGACGGCCTCGGCCGCATCGCACGCGTGCTGGCACAGCAGGCCCCCGCACATTTCACGGCGTTCCGCCTCAGCGAAATCTTCCTCGGCTTCGAGACCTATCGCGTCACAGTGCCGCGTCTGGCCGCCGAGCAGCTGCTGACTGACCAAGCGTCGCCGCAAGATGTGCAAGACCAGATTCAGGTCGATGCACCTCACCTCGACTGGAACTGGGAGGATTGTTGCAACACCGGTCGCTACCCAGCGTATTCGTGGTTCAGCGCACCGGCACTGCGCCAGCACGTCGGCGGCCCGGATGGTTTTTACTTCTATCAAATCTGGTGGAAGCTCGGCGGCACCATTGCGCTCAATCCACACTGGAACGTCTCTGGTCAGGTTGGCGCCAACATCTACAACAACTTCGACGGGCTCAAACAACCGTCGAACAGCGTGCTGCCGCATGTGCGTAGCGACATCGTCAAATACCTCGATCAAGGCAAGAACAATCTCGTTCGTCTCGAAACGAACTATTTCTTCCCGGTGGCTGATTCGCTGTACGGCCGCGTATCGGCCGGCCTGTTCGAGGAAATGTACGGCGGTGTCACCGGCGAACTGCTCTACCGTCCGTTCCAATCGCCGTGGGCGGTCAGTGCGCGCGTCGCACACTTGTGGCAGCGTGACTACGATCAGCGCTTCGATTTCCTCGACTATGAGGTCACGACCGGCTTCATTACCGGCTACTACGAATACCGGCCGGCACGAATGTTGTTCCAGCTCAGTTACGGCCGCTATCTCGCCAAGGACTGGGGCGCGACACTCAACATCGGCAAGACCTTCCGCAGTGGCGTGACGGTCGGCGCGTTCGCGACCAAGACCAATGTCTCGTCGGCCGACTTCGGCGAAGGCTCGTTCGACAAGGGCATCTACATCGCGATTCCGCTCGACTTCTTCGTCGCCAAATCGACGCGCCGCTACCTGCCGCTGGTGTTCCGCCCGTTGACGCGCGACGGCGGACAAATGGCGCGTGACGGACAGTCGCTTTACGGCGCAACAACGACCTTGCCGGAATTCTCGGCCAACGATCCTTACATCCTGCATTGACGAAAAAGGGGCGGCCCGACGCCGGGCCGCCCCTCGTCTACCGCAGTAGCCGTCAGCGCGGGGCGAGGATGGCGTCGAGGCGCGCGTCGCTGCCCTTGATGCGCTCGAGATGCGGGTAGCGCAGCCCGCCGTGGTAGTCGAGCTTGACCGTGCGGTAGCGCTTGTCGTCCTTGAGCAGCAGCTCGATCGGGCCCGCGCCCGGCTTCGCCGCCAGCCTGACCGCTTCCTTCAAGCCGTCCGCGTCATATTCGAAGCCGTTGACGGCGATGATCTGCATGCCGACCGCCAGCCCCGCCTTGAACGCCGGGCCGTCCCAGAGCACTTCGGTCAGCTTGCCGCCCTTGCCGACCGACAATCCGAGCGAGAACGCCAGATCGGTGCTCTTGCGCACCTTTTCGGCCTGGGCCGTGAATGCCGACGGCTTGTCGGTGTAGACGAGCTTGTAGCCGCCGCGTTCCAGACCGGCCAGCGGCGCGCCCGGACCATGACCGTCGAGGCGCTCGTGCAGGAAGCTCGCCCAGTCGTAGGGCATGACCTGATTCAGCGCGGCCACCACATCGTCGAAGCGATAGGTCGACGTCACATAGCTGCCGTTGTCGATGCCGAAGAAGGTCTTGGCGAAGTTGTCGAGCGATTTCTTGCCGTGCGTCTTTTCGCGAATCAGGGTGTCGGCATCGAGCCAGATCAACTGGCCTTCGGAGTAGTAGTCCTCGCTGCGCTGCCAACTACGCCACGGAATCGGCCGGCGATGGGCGATGATCGGATCATTGGTCGTGTCCTTCAGCGCCCGCCATTCACGGCCGATGCGGTGGTCATAAGTCGCCGCGACATTGGCGATCGCATCGAGCGTCTGCTGCTTGCTCATCAGACCCGAGCGCGCTGCCAGCACATAGCCCCAGTACTGGGTCTGGCCTTCGTAGACCCACAGCAGCGAGTCGCGCATCGGCACGTCGAAGTTCGGCGTCCACAGATCGGCGCCGCGGCGGAACTTGCCGTTCCACGAGTGCGTGTACTCGTGCGCGAGCAGATCGCGGCCGACGAAGCTCTTGTCCCATTCGGTGAAGTAGTTCGGGCGCACGCTGTTCTCGCTCGAACGGTGGTGTTCGAGACCAATGCCGCCCAGCTCCTCGGTCACCGCGACCAGGAAGTCGTAATGGTCGTAATGATGGGCGCCGAAAAGCTTATACGCCTGCTGCACGAGTTGGCGATGCGCCTTGATCTCGTCCGGCGTGATGTCGAGGTATTCCGGGCGATCGGCCACCACGTCCATGTGCACCGGCACCTTGGCCCCCGGATCGAGATCGACACGCTGGAACCAGCGACCGGCGAACATCGGCGAATCGACCAGGGTATTGAACGGCACGGTTTTGAACGTCGTCGTCGCGCCGTCCTGCGCGGCGGTTTCGAGTGCGGTGCCGAACCGCCATTGATCCGGCAGCGTCACGCTCGCGCTGAACGGAATACGGCGCGTGTAGTAGCCGGCCGGATACAGGGCGACCGCGTTCCATTGCAGATTCAGCATCGCCGGCGTCATCACGATGCGGCCCTGATCGCTGGTGGTCGGCGACACGAATTCGAACGACAGGTCGAGCTGGCTGACGCCTTCAGGCACGTCGATATGGAAGGCGTAGACGTCAACCGGGTCGCGCGTCCATTGCAGCGTCTTGCCGCCGGCCTTGATCTCCAGCCCGGCGAGGCTGTCGATGCGACCGCTGGGGCTGTGATTACCGGGCAGCCAGGCCGGATACAGCAAGGTCATCGGGCCTGAAGCCGCGACCGGAACCGTTTCCTGGACGCGGAAGATATGGCGCGACAGATCGGTGGCGTCGACCGCCAGCGTGATCGTGCCGGGGTACGGGATGTCCTGCGGCGCGGCGATGCCGGGCGGCATCGGCTCGGGGCTGGGATTGGAATTCTGCGCATGGGCAACGCCACCGAACGCACAGCACAGCGCGGCGGCGATAAGGGTCTTTTTCACGTCGGGCACATCGGTCTGGGAGGGGAGACGCGACCGTATGCAGCGACCCCGCCGCTGTCTAGGGTGTTTTCCCTATGCCGCCGCAGCGCGGTCGCGGCGGCTGCGCATGCGGATGTTGACCAGCTCGACCAGGGTCGAGAACGCCATCGCGAAATAGATATAGCCCTTGGGCACATGAAAGCCCATGCCTTCACCGATCAGTGCCATGCCGATCAGCACCAGGAACGACAGCGCCAGTACCTTGATCGTCGGGTGGCGCTCGACGAAGCGCGCAACGGGGCCGGCGAAGAACATCATCACGCCGATCGCGATGACGATCGCGGCGATCATCACCGGCACGCGATTGGTCATACCCACCGCCGTGATCACCGAGTCGAGCGAGAACACGATGTCGAGGATCATGATCTGCACGATGATCGCGGCAAAGCTGACCTTCGCGACCTTGCCGATCAAATGCTCGGGCGCCTGTTCCTCATCGCCTTCGACCGACTCGTGAATTTCCAGCGCGCTCTTGCCGAGTAGAAACAGTCCGCCGCCGATCAGGATGATGTCGCGCCCGGACACCGGCCAATCACCGAGGTGGAACAGCGGCGCGGTCAGCTTCGCCAGCCACGCCAGCGACAGCAGCAACAGGATGCGTGTGATGCAGGCACCGGCCAGCCCGACGATGCGCGCACGGCCACGCTGCGCTTCCGGTAACTTGTTGGCCATGATCGACAGAAAGATGATGTTGTCGATGCCGAGCACGATTTCCAGTGCGGCCAACGTGAACAGCGCAACCCAGAGTTCGGGTTCCAGCAGAGCGTGCATACGAAGAAAAGTGGGGTCGACAGGCAATAGAAAGCCGCAGCCGACGGCGCACCCGCATCACGCGAGGCAAGCGCGCCGTCAGCTGCGGTCGATGCAAATCAGCGGCGGGCCTTGGCGAGCAGACGCAGCAGTTCGAGATACAGCCAGACCAGCGTCACCATCAAGCTGAAAGCGCCGTACCACTCCATCACCTTGGGCGCGCCGGCGGCGACACCGCGCTCGATCGCATCGAAATCCAGCGTCAGATTCAGCGCTGCGAGACCAACGACCAGCAGGCTGAAGCCGATACCCATCGCGCCACCTTCATGGATGAAGGGAATATCGATGCTGGTAAACGCCCGCAGGCCCATATCGACGAGATAGAGCAGGGCAATGCCGCCGGTCGCGGCGACCACGCCCATACGAAACTTGTCGGTCACTTGAATGATCCGCGAGCGGTACAGGAACAGCATCACCGCCAGCACACCAATCGTCAGCCCGACCGCCTGCAGCACGATGCCCTGGAAGCGCAGCTCGAAGAACGCGGAGATGCCGCCGAGCGCGAAGCCTTCCGCCATCGCGTAGAGCGGCGCCGTGATGCCCGACCAATTGGCCTTGAACACGGTCACCATCGCCAGGCCAAAACCGACCAGCAGGCCGCCCCAGATGAACGGCGAGACTGCCGACATCGCTGCCTGCGGGCCGGACGCCGCCAGCACGTCGTTGAAACGCGTCCAGGTCCAGCCGGCCGCGATCAGCAACAGCACAAACAAAATGCCGGTCTTGCCGATCATGCCGTTCATCGTCATCCGCTCGCCTTCGACCACACCACCTTCGAAGGTCTTGTCACGCAGCACGGGGTTGTTGGATCGCATTGTCAGTCTCCGCAAAAAGCTCAAATCTTCCGTCACATCGTACCGCAGCGCCGTTGGCGCGTTGCGCGGCGGTCGCCGCTGTCATCCATTTGTCGCGTATCGGTCATCGCGTCATCACGCTGCCGCCTTACTGTGCAGGCGTCGAAAAAGGGGAAAGTGAACGACCGATGCGAATCGCCTACGGAGTCATGGGATACGGCCGCGGCCACGCGATGCGGACGATGGCCGTGCTGCCGGCACTGAGCCGCGAGCACGAGATCACCGTCTTCGCCGGCGGTGATGCCTATGAGGTGCTGGCGCCCCGCTTTCCGACCGTGAAGATTCCGACGATCGGCTACCAGTACAGCCGCGCCGGTACCCACTCCTTGCCGCTGACGCTGGCGCGCAACACCGCACCGGTCGCCGACCTGCTGTTCGGTGGCCGTGGCACGCAGCAGCTCGGCGACGCGATGCGCGAACGCGGCATCGAGCTGGTGATCTCCGATTCCGAAGCGTGGACACATCGCGTCGCGCAGCGGCTCGGCCTGCCGCGCATCAGCTTCGACCACGTCGGCATCATCGCCTACTGCAAGCCGCATTTCCCGCCGGACCTGTGGGCGCTGGGCATGCGCGACGGCTGGGGCTATCGGCAGCTGATGGGCGTGCCCGAGCGCATCCTGATTTCCAGCTTCTACGCCGCCGAACCGGCCTATCCGCAGGTGCGCCTGGTCGGGCCGATGCTGCGCGACGAAGTCCGCGCCGCGCAGTCGCGCGAAGGCGATTATCTGCTCGCCTACTTCAACAAGGGCATGCATCAGTATCTGCCGCACATCGACCGCGCGCTGCGCCTGCTCGACTGCAAGGTGCGGGTCTACGGGACCGGCCGCGTCGGCCACGACGAGAATCTCGAATTCTGCGCGCCGAGCGTCGACGGCTTCGTCCAGGACTTCGCCGGCTGCCGCGCCGTGCTGTCGACGGCCGGCAATCAGCTGATCGGCGAAGCCCTGCATTTCGGCAAGCCGATCCTGGCGCTGCCGGAACCGGCCTTCGAACAGCGCCTCAACGCCGACATCATCGACCGCATGGGCGTCGGCCAGCGCGGCGATCTGATGACGCTGACGCCGAGCGACATCGATCGCTTTCTCGGCCATTACGATCGCTTTCGCGTCAACCTCGCCTGGCACGCCGCACAGCCGCAGGCTGGCGACGGCCGCGAGCAGGCCGTGACCTGGCTGCAGGAAGACATCGCCGCATTGCGCCCGCATCGTCAGGCCAAGCGCCGCCGCCGCGCCGACACGCGTCCGGCACCGCTCGGCGCGCCGGCCTGATCCGGCCGATCCCGAGGCAGCCTAAGCCGTCAGCCAGTTGGCCAGCAGGCGCAGCATCAGGCGATTGTTATCGGCAAATGCATCGAGTTCAGCGAGCACGCGTTCGGGCGACTGCACGTAGCGGCCCGGTTGCGGCCGCTCGTGCCCGAACCAGCGCTGCGCATCCGCCGCCGTGACTTCGAGATGAAACTGGATGCCGACCACCGCCGCGCCGCTGTCGGTGCGCAGCGCATAGGCCTGATGCGCACAAGCCTGGCTCGACATCAGGATCGGCGCGCCGGCGGGCGGGGCGAACATGTCGCCATGCCAGTGAAACGCCGTGAACCGCTGCGAAAATCCGGCAAAGAACGGTGAGGCTTGTCCGCTTGCATTCAGGTTCAGCTCGAACCAGCCGATTTCAACATGCTCCGCGGGTGTGACCGGCGCGCCGAGCGCCCGCGCGATCAGCTGCGCGCCAAGGCAGATGCCGAGCACGCGCCGACCGGCGGCGATCGCCTCGGCAATGAACGCCTGCTCGGCCGCCAGCCACGGATGCTGCGCACGCTCGTCGACGTTCATCGGCCCGCCCATCACGATCAAGGCGTCGAACGCCTCGATCGACGGCAGCGACTCGCCAGCGTAGAGCCTCGTGCAGCTCACGTCGTGGCCGGCGCTGGCTAGCGCCGGGGCAATACAGCCCAGGGTTTCGAAACCGACGTGCTGTAGCCAGTGCACGCGCACGAGCGAGACTTCAGCCGCGCTCGTGCAGCTTCAGCGACGCGGAGTTGATGCAGTAGCGCAGACCGGTCGGCTTCGGCCCGTCCGGGAAGACGTGGCCCAGATGGGCTTCGCAGCGCGCGCACAGCACCTCGACGCGGCGCATGCCATAGCTATTGTCCTCACGCGACTCGACATTGCCGTTGACGGCCGGATCGAAAAAGCTCGGCCAGCCGGTGCCGGACTCGAACTTGGTCTGTGCGTCGAATAGCGGCAGATCGCAACACACACAGTGATAGATGCCGTCGCGATGATCGTCCCACAGCGCGCCGGTGAACGCGCACTCGGTACCGCCGTGTCGCGTCACCTGATACTGCTCAGGGGTCAGCAGGGCTTTCCATTCGGCATCGGTCTTCTGAATCTTTTCCATGTCATTGGCCTTTCATCGAGCATCGTCATTATGCGGCGGTCCGACCCAAGCGGACGCATCACCCCTGTGCCTCCAGGGACGCGCGTTAACCCGGCCTCGCGCCGGGTTTTTTATTACGCTAACGGTCGCCGCCGATCCAGCGTGAACGGCGTGCCGCGAACGAACGGGCACAAACGGGGGATGCTCACACATGCCGACCATCTTGATCGGGGCGATCGTGTTGAGCGCGCTCGCCGCCATCGTTGCCGATTGGAATGAGGGCAGACCGCCGATCTTCAAGCTGCTCAAGCCGCTGACGACGATCCTGATCGGCATCCTGGCGCTGACCGCACCGGACAGCCTCTATCGCAATGTGGTGCTGCTGGCCCTGCTGCTGTCGCTGGTCGGCGATGTCGCGCTGATGTACGAATCGAATCCAGCGTTTCTGACCGGACTCGGCAGTTTTCTGCTCGCGCATCTGGTCTTCATGCTGGCATTTCTGCACGGCGTCGCGCAGTGGACGCCGCCGTTGTGGGCCGCGATCTTCCTGCTCTACGGCGTGGTGCTCGGCGTCATCCTCGTCAGCCGCGCCGAGCCGGCATTGCGAATGCCGGTGGTCATTTACGCGCTGGTATTGACCGGCATGGCCATCACCGCCTTGCTGCGTTGGCAGGGCCTCGGCGGCGGCACCGGCGCTTATGCGCTGCTCGGCGCCACGCTGTTCGTCCTGTCCGATTCAGCGCTCGGCATCCGCAAGTTCGTCGGCCGTTACCGTGGCGCGCAAGGCCTGATCCTGTCGACCTACTGGGGCGGCATTGCCTGCATCGCCTGGTCGGCGCAGGGCGTCGCCGGCTGAAACCTCAACCCAGCGACTCGACCCAGATCCGCGCCAGCGCCTCGAGCCCGGCGCGGTCGTCGGCGTCGAAACGGCCGTGCACCGGGCTGTCGAGGTCGAGCACGCCGAGCAGTTCGTCGCCGCGCACGAGCGGCACGACGATTTCGGCGTTCGATGCGGCATCGCAGGCAATGTGGCCGGGAAACGCGTGCACGTCGGCGATCACCTGTGTCTGCCGTGTCACCGCCGCCGTCCCGCAAACACCCTTGCCGAGCGCGATGCGCACGCAGGCCGGCTTGCCCTGGAATGGCCCGACCACCAGTTCCTGACCGACACCATCGGCGGCCGGTGCGCTGAAATAAAAGCCTGCCCAGTTCAGATCCGGCAACAACATCCAGATCAGCGCCGACAGATTCGCGGCGTTGGCGACACGGTCCCGCTCGCCGTGCAGCAGCGCACGCGCCTGCTCGGCGACTTCGGCATAGAACGCCGGTTTATCGGCGTGATCGACGGGATGGGTACGAACTTCGAACATGGACGAATTATCGACGATAGGCGGCGCGAATCGCGCCTTCGGCCTCCATCTGGGGGAAATCCCCGGGGTACTCAAGCGCCGGGGCCGTTAAAGTTGCCGGCTCGTTCCAACGACGGAGTTTTCCGATGCGTGCATTGATGCTCGGCGCGATCGCCCTCGCGCTGGGAAGCGCGGGTCTCAGCGCCTGCAGCAAGTCCCCCAAGGCCCCGGCCGCCGAATCCCAGAAGGCGCTGGGTTCCGGCATCGACACCGCCAACTTCGACGACAGCGTGCGCGCGCAGGACGATTTCTATCGTCACGTCGACGGCACCTGGCTGGCCAAGACCAAGATTCCGGCCGACAAATCCAACTACGGCGCGTTCACCAAGTTGCAGGACGACGCGCAACAGCATCTGCACGAGATCATCGAGGCGGCCAACGCCCAGCAGGACAAGAAGGACGGCTCCGACGAACAGAAGGTCGGCGACCTGTTCGCCTCGTTCATGGACGAGAAGAAGGCCGACGAGTTGGGCATCAAGCCGATCGCGCCGGAACTCGAGCGCATCGCCCAGCTCAAGAGCAAGACCGAGCTGCCGGCGCTGGTCGCCCAGCTCGACAAGATGGGCGTCGGTGCGTTCGGCGGTTACATCGAGCCCGACGCCAAGGATTCGAGCCGTTACATCGCCTACATCGAGCAGGGCGGCACGCTGCTGCCGGATCGCGACTACTACCTCGACAGCGGCGACAAGTTCGAGAGCGTGCGCAAGGCCTATGTTGCGCACATCGAAAAGATGCTGACGCTGGCCAAGCTGCCGGATCCGGCGAAGAACGCCGCGGCGATCATGGCGCTTGAAACAGCGCTGGCGAAAGCGCAGTGGACCAAGGTCGAATCGCGCGATGCCGACAAGACTTACAACTTCTATGCGCTCGGCGATTTGAAGAAGCTGACGCCGGACTTCAACTGGCAGACCTATGTCGACGGCATGGGCATGCAGAAGACGCCGGGCCTGGTGATCGGCGAGCCGAGCTTCTTCAGCGCCTGGGACAAGATCCTCAGCGACACGCCGCTGCCGGTGCTGAAGGTCTATCTGCAGTGGCATCTGCTGTCGCACTACGCACCGTACCTGTCGAGCGACTTCGTCAATGAAGACTTCGCGTTCTTCGGCACCACGCTCAACGGTATCGAGCAGAACACGCCGCGCTGGAAGCGCGGCGTCGATCTCGAGGAAAAGGCGCTGGGTGAGATGATCGGCAAGCTTTACGTCGCCAAGTACTTCCCGCCGGAAGCCAAGGCGCGCATGGAAAAGCTCGTGCAGAATCTGCTGGCCGCGTACAAGGAAAGCATCCAGTCGCTGGACTGGATGACCGACGCCACCAAGCAGAAGGCACTGGCCAAGCTCGCCGCGTTCGACCCGAAGATCGGCTACCCGAAGAAGTGGAAGGACTACTCGGCGCTGGTCGTCAAGCCGGATGATCTGGTCGGCAACGTCATGCGTTCGGCGGCCGTCGAAACGGCGCGCGAAACGGCCAAGCTCGGCCAGCCGATCGATCGCGACGAGTGGGGCATGACGCCGCAGACCGTCAACGCCTACTACAACCCGCTGAAGAACGAGATCGTGTTCCCGGCGGCGATCCTGCAGCCGCCGTTCTTCGACATGAATGCCGACGACGCAGTGAATTACGGCGGCATCGGCGCGGTGATCGGCCACGAGATCGGTCACGGCTTCGACGACCAGGGCTCGAAGTTCGGCCCCGACGGCAACCTGAAGAACTGGTGGACCGACGAGGACCGCAAGAACTTCGAGACGCGTACCAAGGCGCTGATCGCCCAGTACGACGGCTACGAGGCGCTGCCGGGGCAGCACGTCAACGGTGCGCTGACGATCGGCGAGAACATCGGCGACCTCGGTGGCCTGTCGATCGCCTACAAGGCCTACCACATGTCGCTGCAGGGCAAGGACGGTCCGGTCATCGACGGCTTCACCGCCGACCAGCGCTTCTTCATCGGCTGGGCGCAGGTCTGGCGCCGCAAGTACACCGAAGCCAACCTGCTCAACCGCCTGAAGACCGACCCGCACTCGCCATCGGAATTCCGTTGCAACGGCGTGGTCGTCAACGTACCGGCGTTCTACACCGCGTTCGACGTCAAGCCGGGCGACAAGATGTATCTGCCGCCGGAAAAGCGCGTCAGCATCTGGTAAGACGCGTCTTGCGGCATTTCATCGGGCCCCGGCGCATGCCGGGGCCTTTTTTGTGGCAGACGGCGCTCAACGGGCGCCACCCGCGTCGCACCAGCGCGCGCATTTGCGCAACCGCGGTCGCCGTCCCGATAATCGCACCGTCTCCATTACCTCGCGGTCGCGTCGCCATCCTCGGCGGTGCAGGCTGCCCCTGAATGAACGATCTTGCGCTGACGCTCGTCGCGGTTCTGCTGGTCCTCATCAACGGCTTCTTCGTCGCCGCCGAATTCGCCATCGTCAAACTGCGGCTGACCCGCGCCGAAGAGCTGGCGGAAACCGGCGGCTTCGTCGGCCGCACGCTCTACAACGTCCGGCACCGCCTCGACGCCTATCTGTCGGCGTGCCAGCTCGGCATCACGCTGGCTTCGCTGGGTCTGGGCTGGGTCGGCGAACCGGCGTTCTCGCGGCTGATCGCCCCGCTGCTGCAGTCGTTCGGCATCGATTCGGACGAACTGATCCACCATATTTCGGTGGTCGCGGCATTTGTGGTGATTTCGTTCCTGCACATCGTGGTCGGCGAACTGGCGCCGAAGTCGATCGCGATCCGCAAGGCCGAAGGCGTGTCGATGGCGGCGGCGATGCCGCTGTTCCTGTTCTACTGGCTGATGTATCCGTTCATCTTCGTGCTCAACGGCAGCGCCAATCTGGTGCTGCGCACGATCCGCGTGCAAATCGCCAACGAAGGCGATGAACCGCATTCGGCCGATGAGATCAAGAAGCTGCTGGTCGCCAGCCACCGCCACGGCGAGCTGGGCCGGGCGCAGGCTGAAGCCCTGTCGCACCAGCTCGAACTGCCGGAGCTGACGGCCGGCGACCTGATGCGGCCGGCCTTCGACCTGGTCTCGCTCGACATCCGCGATGACATCAAGACCAACCTGGCGTTGATCGCCCAGCACCGCTATTCGCGCTACGCGGTGCGCGACGGCGATCAGGACGATCGCTACATCGGCCTGCTGCACGTGCGCGACCTGCTCGCCGCCGAGCTCGACAGCCAGCCGCTGACCAGCCTTGAACCGCTGCTGCGCGAAGTGCCGATGATTCGCCGCGACGAACCGGCACAGGCCCTGTTCCGCCGCTTCCGCCGCGGCCTGCCGCATCTGGCGCTGGTCACCGACGAACTCGACACCGTGACCGGCTTCATCACCCAGGAACACATCCTCGAAGCGATCTTCGGCAGCATGCAGGACGAGTTTCATCGCGAGAAGGAACACTGGGAGCAGACCGGCGAGCACACCTACGAGGGCCCGGGCTGGCTGCCGATCTACACACTCGAACGCGAGATCGATCGCGACATCGAATCCGACCATGCCGACACCATCGGCGGTCTGGTCATGCAGACCCTGGACCGCCTGCCACAGGCCGGCGACCGCGTCGAAGTCGACCGCTTGCGTATCGACGTCCTTGAGGTCCAGGGCCCACGCATCGAACATCTGCGCGTCACCGTCCTGCAAGCCCCGGACCACGATCCGCGCGACTGAATCAGCGGCCGGTCGGCGGCCATTCATCTACATCGACTAGGGTGAGACGCCCCGAGCCCCCGCCCGGAGACCACCTCGATGTACAAAATGTCCTTCGCCCTGCTACTGGTCGCCACCCTGGTGACGGCGGTCAGCTGCAAGCCGAAAAGCGCCGATATCAATACCCAGGCCGCGGCGGCGAGCCCGGCGCCTGCCGCACGCACGGCGCCACCGTCGTCGACTGCCGCCTATCACTGCGACGGCCTTGATCTGACCGCCACTTATGATGCCGATCAGGTCACCATCGACATGCCCGGCCGTGAATACACGCTGCCGCACGTGGTCTCGGCCGATGGGGCCAAGTACCACAACGACAAGGGCACGTTCTGGAGCAAGGGCGACCATGCGATCGTCGAGATCGACGGCAAGCCGTACACGAACTGCCGCCAGCGCACCGCCGCCGACGCACCGCCCGGCCCCTGAGGCGACGCAGCCCTTACAGCTGCGCACGCGCTGAAACATCTGGCGACGCCTCGTCGCGAAATCGTGCCGCGTGCCAGGGTCCAATGAGCATCCTTCACACCGGGAGTCTCCATTGGCCCTAGATGTCCGCCGTCGTCACCTGCGCCTGTCCCTCGCCAGTCTGGCGCTGGGATGCAGTTTTGCCACCTCGGCTGCGCTCGCGCAGTCGTCGAACGGCGGCCCGCCCAGCGGCGGCCAGCCGCCGCAACCGCCGGCCGAGGCTTACACCGCCTGCGCCGGCCGTTCCGCCGGTGACATGGTCAGCTTCACGGTGCACGGCCATACGATGGAAGGCACCTGCGAAAAGCTGGGCGACCGGCTGGCGCTGCGGCCGTCGAAGCGACCGCCAGATGGCCGACCGCAGCTGCCCAATGACAGCAGCGGTAGCGACAACAGCAACTGAACCGCGAAACCCGCCGCGCAGGCCGGGTCTTCGTTGCCGCGGCGCTTCGGCGTCGCGCGGCGTCGGCCTGGCCTGGCCGCTCGCGGGAATCAGTCGAGGAGCGGTGACGCGCTGCGCGGCCGCCAGCGATAGCGTTCGAAATCGACCTTGCCGCGCACGAACACCACACCTTCGGCTTCGAGCTGCTGGCGCGCACGGCGATAGCCTTCGCTATCCGGCTCGAACGACAGCTTGCCCTGCGCGTTGATCACGCGATACCACGGCAGCGTCATGCCATCCGGCACTACGCGTAGCGCCTGCGCGGTTCGCCGCGGCTGCTTCGGAAAGCCCGCCTCGGCGGCGACCTGGCCGTAGGTCGCGACGCGACCGGCCGGAATCCGGGCGATCACCGCCCAGATGCGTTCGTTGATTTCCTGGCTTTTCACGGACGATCAGAATCCTGGAATGCGCGTGCAGGATACGCGCGATACGACGACGTCCGTCAGGCGGCGACCGGCAGCTCGTCCGTGGCCGCCTGCTGGCTCCATTCGAGCTTCCAGCCCTCGCGCTCCCAGCGGGCGATCCAGGCCTGCGCCAGCGCTTCGGCATAGCTTTGACCGAATTGCATGCGCAAGCGGCGCTGCTCGGTCCAGCGCATCCAGCGCTCGTCGGCGCCTTCGCAAACGCGTAGCCAGTGCTGACCGTCGGCCGTGCGGCTGACAATCACCGCGCGGGCGCCGTGATCCTGCCGCAGCGGCAGCAGCAGGGCGTTGAACAAAAGGCTCTCGCTACGCTCGATGCGCGCGCTGAATTCGTCGTGAGAGCCGTAGGCGGGAAGGATTTGCGTGTTCATGTCTCGGTTTTCGGCCTGGGGCCGGGACTTCTGAGACGGTGAACGTCGGCTGCGCTTGTAGGACAACGGCGTGACTGTTGTCGGCAAATCGGCCGTGCGCTGCGCGGCGCAGGGCGTCAGCCGGTACCGAGCAAGCCGTCCGACATCAGCACGCTGCAACCGCCGACACGCACCGCCGTGACCTGGCCGCCGGTGCGGTCGACGCTGATCTGGATGCGGCTCGGCCGGCCCATTTCGAGGCCCTGCAGAATCGTCCATTCGAGACGCCCGTCGTCGTCAGCCTCGCTGCCGAGCGCGCCGGCCAGCGCCGCCGCCGCCGAACCCGTCGCCGGATCTTCGACCATGCCGAGCGCTGGCGCGAACATGCGCGCGCGCAGTTCGCCCTCGTAGCCGCGCGCGTAAACATAGAGCTGCTGCGCCCAGGCCGTGCCGAGCAGGCGCCGTGCTGCGATCACATCGAAGTCGATGGCCGCCAGCAGCTCCGGCGAGCGCAGCGGTACCAGCAGGAACGGCAGGCCACACGATGCGTTGCGCGGCACTTCGCCGGCACTGCCGAGATCGCCCGCTTCCAGCCCCAAGACCGCGGCCAACGCCGTCACGTCATCGAACGCCGGTCCGTATTCTGGCAGCACCGCCGTCGTCAGCTCGGCGTAGCTGGCCTCGCCCGGCGTGTGCTGCAGGCGGATCGGCACCAAACCGACGCCTTCCTCGATCGCGAAAGTTGCCGGCTCCCCCTTCGGCGCCAAACCCAGTTCGGACAACAGGCAGGCCGTGCCAATGGTGGGATGGCCGGCAAACGGCAGCTCGGCGGTCGGGGTGAAGATGCGAATGCGGTGCAGGGCGTCGCTGCGCGTCGGCGTCAGCACGAACACCGTTTCCGACAAATTGAATTCGCGCGCGATGCGCTGCATCTGCGCGGTGCCGAGCGCGTCGCCGCCGAAAACGACGGCCAGCGGATTACCGCCGTAGGCCTGATCCGTGAAGACATCTAGCGTGTGGAAGCGCAGCGCCATGGTTGCTCCTCGTGAACTGACGGCCGGCCATTGTCCTATGAACGCCTGAACGGAAGCGAACGGCCGTCCAGTGCATCACGCCATTGCGCCAGCTTGGCGTCACGCGGCTGCCCGGCGTTGGCCGGACTGGTTGATGGCAGTGCACGAATCTCGATGCCGTCGAACAGCGTTGGCGACGCTCGCTGCACATGGCGCCGGAACGTTTCGGCGGCCTTCCCGCCGTTCAGACAGACCCGCGCCAGGGCCGGGTGCCGCGCGCGGAACGTCGCAAAATCATTGACGATCTCGCTGCTGCGCACGATGTGGCCATCGAGGCTGCCGGGCCGCTCGCAGGCCGCGAGCACGTCCCACAGCGCGATGCCGTGCGCGCGCAGCGCCGCCAGTCGCCGCGAATACGGCAAGGCCGGATCGAAACCCAGAATATCGGCCATGAACGGCCAGAACAGATTGCGTGGATGCGCGTAGTACTGCTGCGCCTGCAGTGACGCGACGCCCGGCATCGAGCCAAGCACCAGGATGCGCGCGTCAGCCGCGGCGACGACAGCAAAGCTGCGGCAGCGCGGCTGCGTTACCGCCGCTGTCGCGGCACGCGAAACGGTCACTGGAAGCGCCCACCGACGATGCGGCCCTGCGCGTCGAGCTTGGCGAAATAGCGGCTGAGATTGAGGCGCAACTCGCGCGTCGACATCTCGCCGGGCAGCACCAGCTTCACGTCCGGATAGGTCGCATGAAACTGCGCCGGCGTCGGCTTGCCGGCGATGAAGTGGTCGAAAGCGCCGAGATCGGTGACCGGACCGTTGTGTGGCGCCGGCGCGATCGCCGCGTCGTGGTGACAGGCACTCAGTGCCGCGGCGGCGGCGATCAAGCCGGCGCGGAGGCCGGCAAGCGGGCGGGACATGCGACCAAACCTCCATCGATCGGGCGCGGCAGCATGCCGCGGTCATTGCCTTTCGGACAATGCCGACCCCGGGAAATTCCCGGCGCGCATCAGGCCGGTGGCAGCTAAGATCGCCGCTCTCCCGTGATAGCCGCCGCTCATGTTCCGTTCCCGTTTTCCGTCGCTGCTGGCCCTGGCCGGCAGCCTGTTGCTCTCGCCCATGGGGTACGCGATGTCGTCGATCGAACCCGCTGCCCAGCGTAGCGATCCGCACTCCTATGCGAACGTCGAGGACTTCCGCACCCGTGACGTCGCGCTCGATCTGCAGGTCGATTTTCCGGATCGCGTGCTGCGCGGTACCGCAACCCTGACGCTGGATCGCCTCAAGCCGGCCGCCGACACCCTGATTCTCGACACCCGCGATCTCGACATCGCCAGCGTCGAAGCCGGGCACGGCGATACGTTCAAGGCCACGACCTTCAAGCTCGCGCCGCGCGACCCGGTGCTCGGCAGTGCGCTGCTGATCGCCATGCCCGAGAGCGCCGACCGCGTGCGCATCCGCTACGCGACCGAACCGCAGGCGTCCGGACTGCAGTGGCTGACGCCGATGCAGACCGCCGGCAAGAAGCACCCGTTCCTGTTCAGCCAGTCCGAGTCCATCCACGCGCGCAGCTGGATTCCGCTGCAGGACACGCCGCAGGTGCGGCAGACCTATAGCGCACACATCACCACGCCCAAGGGCCTGCGCGCAGTGATGAGCGCCGACAACGACCCCAAGGCGCCGGCCAACGGTGACTATCGGTTCAAGATGCCGCAGCGCATCCCGTCGTATCTGATCGCGCTGGCGGTTGGCGATCTCGACTTTCGCGCCACCGGCCCGCGCACCGGCGTCTATGCCGATCCAACTGTGGTCGCCGCCGCCGCGCACGAGTTCGAGGACACCGAGCAAATGCTCGAAACCTGCGAGCGCCTGTACGGGCCGTACCGCTGGGGCCGCTACGACCTGCTGATCCTGCCGCCGAGCTTTCCGTTCGGCGGCATGGAGAATCCGCGCCTGACCTTCGCCTCGCCGACCGTGATCGCCGGCGACAAATCGCTGGTGTCGCTGGTCGCGCACGAGATGGCGCACTCGTGGTCCGGCAACCTGGTGACCAACGCCACCTGGTCCGACATCTGGCTCAACGAAGGCTTCACCGATCACGCCACCTTCCGCGTCGTCGAGGAGGTCTACGGCAAGGACGCCGCGCAGCAGGAACGCGTGCTGTCGGCCGAAAACCTCAAGGATGCGCTGGCCGCCGACGGCCGCGACGACGACAAGACCCTGCAGCCGGACCTGGTCGGCCGCGATCCGGACGATGGCCTGTCCGACGTGCCGTACGCGCGCGGCGCGCTGTTCCTCGCCTATCTCGACGCCAAGTTCGGCCGACCGACGATGGACGCGTTCCTCAACGGCTGGTTCAACGATCACGCCTTCCAGAGCGTGCGCACCGCGACCTTCGTGCGCTATCTGCACGATCACCTGCTGGTCAAACATCCGGGCGTCGTCAGCGACGCTGAAGTCCATGCCTGGATCTACGATCCCAAGCTGCCGGCCGACGCGGTCTGGCCGAGCTCGGACGCATTCGCGCATGTCGATACCCAGCGCCAGGCCTGGCTGTCGGGCAGCCGCAAGGCGAACGCCCTCGACACCCAGGGCTGGACCACGCATCAGTGGCAGTACTTTCTGCGGACGCTGCCGGCGCTGAGCACGGCGCAGATCGCCGAACTCGATCAGGCCTTCGGCCTGTCGAAGACCCATAACCAGATCATCGCCGGTGCCTGGTGGAAGCTGACCACCGCCAATCACTACGCACCGGCCGCGGCCGGCACCGAGCAATATCTCGGCGAGGTCGGCCGCATGCTGCTGATCGAACCGATCTACGAGGAAATGGTGAAGACCGCGGACGGGCGCCAGCGTGCGCAGGCGATCTTCGCCGAGTGGAAGGACCGGTATCACCCGATTGCCCAGGACGCGATCGCCAAGATCGTCAACGGCAAGACCTGAGGTCTGTGGACGCAAAAGGCCCGCCGCTGCGCTGCAGTGGCGGGCCTTTCTCGTTCAGCCGGTCCAGCCGGCGGCGTTCATTCGGCGACGCTCTTGTTCTCGGCCACGGCCAGGGTCTGCGCCTGCGGCGGGCCGGGTCGACGCACCAGCCACGGATGCAGCAAGACGCTGGCGAGAATGACCGCGACGCCGACATAGAACAGCGCGCTGAGTTCGCGCTGCTCGCCGAGCAGCAGCACCGCCAGCACGATCGCGTAGACCGGCTCGAGATTGACCGCGAGCTGTGAAGCGAAGGCGCTGAGCTGGCGCATCGCGATCAGCGACAAGGTGAACGGCAGCAGCGTGCAACCGAAGGCCAGCACCAGCAACAACAGCAGATTGTGCGTGCCCGGCCACGCGAACAGCCCCGGCGCATCGGGCGCGTGCGGGCGCAGCAGCGCGAACAGGGTCAGGAACAAGGCGCCGCTGCCGAGCTCGATCGCCGTCACCAGCAGCGGGTCACCGCGATCAATGTAGCGCTTGTTCAGCGCGCCGAACAGCGCGACCAGCGCCGCCGAGCTGACGCCGACCGCGAGGCCCAGGCGCATGTCATGCGGAATGCCGCCGACCACCAGCGCCACGCCCGGCACGACGATCACGCCGAGCAGCAGCTCGCGCCAGTCCAGCGCGCGACCAGCGATCCACGGTTCGAACAGCGACACGAACACCGGCGCCAGCGCGATGCAGGTCACCGCCACCGATGCGTTGGCGAGCTTGATCGCGCCGTAGAACGTCAGCCAGTGCAGCGCGACCAGTACGCCGATGCCGGCGTAGACCGCCAGCATGCGCCGCGGCAGCGCGCGCGCCGCGCGCCAGACGCGCGGCACACACAGCAGCATCAGCGTCACCAGCAGCATGCGCCACCAGACCAGCGCATCGGCCGGCAGCGTGATCAGCTTGCCGAGGATCGCGGTAAAGCCCCACAGCACGACGCAGCCATGGATTTGTAGCTGGGCTTTGAGGGTCGGCGACATGGCACGGCAAGACGGGCGAGGGCGCGCAGCTTGCCGCAGCGCCGCGCACGAGAAAAGGGGGCGAATCGCGGTGCCGGCCCGTCCGTCGCGACGGACCGGATCGGCCGGCGTCTTAGAAGTCGCCGTAGCGACGGCGGCGGCGGCCCTGCAGCAACGCCGGCAGAATCAGGCCGATCAGCAGACCCACGCCGAGCACGGCGGCGCCGGTGATCAGCGTCGCGCGTCGCGCGCGTTCCTGATCGTAGCGGGCCTGCGCGGCATCGAGCGACTGCTCCTTGGCCTTGATCTGCGACTTCAGCTGCTCGTTTTCCTGCGACAGCTCCAGCGCCGGACGTGCCTTCTGCAACTCGGCCTTGGCGGTGTCGAGTTGATCCTGCAGGGTCTTGATCTTGCTGTTGGCGTCATCGAGCTCGGACTTCAGCTGCTGCGCGCGATCATGCGCCGCCGGCTGCGACGACAGGTAACGGGTCGGCACCCAACCTTCGGTGCCGTCGCTGGTCTTGATCTGCGCGTAGCTCTGCTCGCCCAGCGACTGCAGCACGCTAACCTTGTCGCCGCTGTGCAGGATGCCGAGCAGCTGGCCGTCATTGCTGGGCTTGTCACGCAGCGAGACCGACATGTCGTCGGTGATGTATTGCGCACCGCTTTGTGCGTAAACGACCGAAGTGAAGAACGCGAGGCAGAACAACAGAGGCAGACGATTCATGGCGCGGAGTCTAACAACCCCAGCCGCGAGCGAATACCTTGCAAATTAACCGAAGATCAGCGCCGTTGCGCGCGTCTTGCACGCCCCGCCTCGAATCGGCGGATTTCGTCGGCGGTCTGCGGCTGCAACGGCGGCACCGTTTGCGGCTGATGCTGCTCGTTGACGGCAACCATCGTGAAAAAGCAGCTATTGGCGTGCCGCACGACATCCTTGCGAATGTTTTCGGCGACGACCTTGATGCCGATTTCCATCGACGTGCGGCCGGTGTAATTGACGCTGGCGAGGAAGGTCACCAGCTCGCCGACGTAGATCGGCTGCAGAAAGGTCACGCGATCGACCGACAGCGTCACGACGTAGCTACCGGCATAACGGCTGGCGCAGGCGTAAGCGACCTGATCGAGCAACTTGAGGATATGCCCACCGTGCACATTGCCGGAGAAATTGACCATGTCCGGCGTCATCAGCACGGTCATCGTCAATTGATGCTTGGGCAGATCCATGTGCGTTTCCTGGCGGGCTGACGGACGGCGAAAAGCTTTGGAACCACAGATTGCACAGATTTACACAGATAAGACGAAACAGGCGATGTGCCGCTCAACGCCTGACAAATCTGTGCAATCTGTGAAATCTGTGGTTTCGCCTTGTGCCGTTACAGCGTCAGACGGCGCAGGTCCGACAGCAGCTTGCCGAGCAGGACGATGAAGCGCGCCGCGTAGGCGCCGTCGATGACGCGGTGGTCGTACGACAGCGACAGCGGGCACATCAGGCGCGGCACGAACTGCTTGCCGTCCCAGACCGGCTTCATCTGGCTCTTCGACACGCCGAGGATGCCGACTTCCGGCGCATTGACGATCGGCGTGAAGTGACTGCCGCCGATACCGCCGAGCGACGAGATCGAGAAGCAACCGCCCTTCATCTCATCCGGCTTGAGCTTACCGTCGCGCGCCTTCTTGGCGAGCTCGGCGGTTTCCCTGGCCAGCTCGACGATGCCCTTCTGGTCCGCGTTGCGCACCACCGGCACGACCAGGCCGTTCGGCGTGTCGGCGGCGAAGCCAACGTGCACGTACTTCTTGAGGATGATGTTCTCGCCATCCGGCGCCAGCGAGCTGTTGAACTCCGGATAGGCCTTCAGCGCGACCGCGACCGCCTTGATGATGAACGGCAGCAGCGTCAGCTTGACGCCGGCATCCTCGGTCGCCGCCTTGCGGAAGGCTTCGAGCTCGGTGATGTCGGCATCGTCGGTCTGCGTGACGTGCGGGATGTTCAACCACGCGCGATGCAGATGCGCCGCCGACAGCTTGCGGATACGCGCCAGCGCCTTGGTCTCGATCTCGCCGAACTGCGAGAAGTCGACCGCCGGAATCGGCGGGATGCCCATGCCGCCGCTGGGCGCCGCCGCCGCAGCGGCCGGTGCCGGCTGCGCCAGGCGCTGTTTGACGAAGGCCTGCACGTCCTCGATCAGCACCCGGCCGCGCGCACCGCTGCCCTTGATCTGGAACAGATCGACGCCGAGTTCGCGTGCGAACTTGCGCGTCGCCGGACCGGCATACGGCACCTGCTTGCCGTCGGCCGCCGGCTGCGGCGGTTTCGGCGGCGCGCCGTCGGTGACGGCGGCGGTGATGTTCGGTGCCGGCGGCTGCGGTGCCACCGCAGCGCTCGACGGCGCGGCGCTGGCCGCGGGTGCTGCCGCCGGAGCCGACGCACCGCCGGCACCGACCAGCGTGCAGACCGCGGTGCCCTGCGAAACCTTGTCGCCGACCTTGAGCTTCAGGCCCTTGACGGTACCCGAGGCCGGCGCCGGCACTTCCAGCGTCGATTTGTCGGACTCCAGCACCAGCAGCGTCGCGTCCTTCTCGACCATGTCGCCTTCGCCGACCAGCAGCTCGATGACCGGCACATCGGTGTAGTTGCCGATGTCCGGAATCGTCACCTCGACGTCAGCACCGCCAGCGGCGGCCGGCGCGGGCGCCGGTGCGGGTGTGCTCGCGCTGGCCGCGGCCGCAACGGCAGCCGCCTTCGGCGCTTCGGACGGTACCGGGCTCGCGGCGGGCGCCGCAGTGCCGGCAGCACCGCTCAGTACGCAGACCGGCGTGCCCTGCGAGACCTTGTCACCGACCTTGAGCTTCAGGCCCTTGACCGTACCGGCGGCCGGGGCCGGTACTTCCAGCGTCGACTTGTCGGACTCGAGAACCAGCAGGGTCGCGTCCTTTTCGACCGTGTCGCCGTCGCTGACCAGCAGCTCGATGACCGGCACGTCGGTGTAATCGCCGATGTCCGGAATCGTCACCTCGACGTCGCCGCCAGCGGCGGCAACCGGCGCAGGCGCCGCCGGCGTCGGTTCCGGCTTTGCGGCCGGGGCGGCGGCTTCGGCGGCCGACGCGGCAGCGGCCGGCGCCGCAGCTTCCGCGGCGGTGCTTTCGAGTTCGCAGATCGGCGTGCCTTGCGACACCTTGTCGCCGACCTTGATCGTCAGATTGCGGACCGTGCCGCCGGCCGGCGCCGGCACTTCCAGCGTCGATTTGTCCGATTCGAGAACGAGGAGAACCGCCTCGGCTTCGACCTGGTCGCCATTGCTGACGAGCACTTCGATGACGGGCACGTCGGTGTAGTTGCCGATGTCCGGCACCGTGACTTTGATGTTCGACATGTGCGTCTCCCGATCAGACCGTCCACGGCGCGGCGCGATCCGGCTGGATGCCGTAGATCTTGATCGCCTGTGCGACGCGGTCCTGCGGTACCAGCTTCTTCGCCGCCAGCGCCTTCAGCGCGGTGACGACGATCCAGCGCCGGTCGATTTCAAAGAAGTCGCGCAACGCCGGCCGGTTGTCGGAACGCCCGAAACCGTCGGTGCCGAGCACATGATAGTCACCCGGCACGTACGAGCGAATCTGCTCCGGATACGCGCGGATCCAGTCGGTCGACGCGATGATCGGACCCTTGGCACTGCCCAGGCATTCCTCGACATAGCTCTTGCGCGGCTTGTCGTCCGGGTGCAGCAGATTCCAGCGCTCGACTTCGCGACCGTCGCGCGCCAGCTCGGTGAAGCTCGGCGCGCTCCACAGATCGCAGGTGACGTCCCACTCTTCCTTCAGCAACTGCGCGGCAGCCTCGACCTCGCGCAGGATGATGCCGGAACCGATCAGCTGCACATGCGCCTTGCCCGGCTTCTTCTCGCCACGCAGCTTGTACAGGCCCTTGATGATGCCGTCCTCGACGCCTTCCGGCATCGGCGGATGCGTGTGGTTCTCGTTGTAGACCGACAGGTAGTAGTAGTGGTCCTTGTTCTCGACGTACATCTCCTTGAGGCCGTGCTGGATGATCACGGCGAGCTCATAGGCATAAGCCGGATCGTACGAGCGGCAGTTCGGGATCGTCGCACTCATGATGTGCGAGTGGCCGTCCTCATGCTGCAGGCCCTCGCCGTTGATTGTCGTGCGGCCGGCGGTGGCGCCGAGCAGGAAGCCGCGCGCACGTACGTCGCCGGCGGCCCAGCACAGATCGCCGATACGCTGGAAGCCGAACATCGAATAGAAGATGTAGAACGGCAGCAGCGCTTGACCGTGGTTGGCATAGCTGGTCGCGGCAGCGATCCACGACGACATCGAACCGGCCTCGGTGATGCCTTCCTCGAGAATCTGGCCCTTGATGTCTTCGCGGTAGAACGCCAGCTGGTCGGCGTCTTCCGGCTTGTACTTCTGGCCGACGTTCGAATAGATGCCCAGCGAGCGGAACATCGACTCCATGCCGAAGGTACGCGCCTCGTCGGGAATGATCGGCACCACCAGCTTGCCGACGTTCTTGTCGCGGCACAGCGTCTGCAGCATCTGCACGAAGGCCATCGTCGTGCTGATTTCTCGGTCGCCGGTGCCGGCGGTGATGCGCTCGAACGCCTTGAGTTCCGGAATCTGCAGCGCTTCGGTGACCGGCTTGCGCACCGGCAGGTAGCCGCCAAGCTTGGCGCGGCGTTCCTTCAGGTACTGGATTTCCGGCGAGTCTTCGGCCGGCTTGTAGAACGGCGCTTCGGCGATCTTGTCGTCGGAGATCGGAATGCGGAAACGGTCGCGGAACGCGCGCAGCGAATCCTCACCCATCTTCTTCTGCTGATGCGTGATGTTCTGACCTTCGCCGGCCTCGCCCATGCCATAACCCTTGACGGTCTTGGCCAGAATCACGGTCGGCGAGCCGTCGTGCTTGGTTGCCGCAGCGTAGGCCGCGTAGATCTTGTACGGGTCGTGACCGCCGCGGTTGAGACGCGCGATGTCCTCATCGGACATGGTCTCGACCATGCGCAGCAACTCCGGCGATTTGCCGAAGAAGTTCTCGCGCGTGTAGCGGCCGCCCTTGGCCTTGTAGCTCTGGTATTCGCCGTCAACGGTCTCGTTGAACACGCGCAGCAGTTCGCCGCTGCTATCCTGCGCGATCAGCGGATCCCACTGCGAACCCCAGACCAGCTTGATGACGTTCCAGCCGGCGCCGCGGAACGTGCCTTCGAGCTCCTGGATGATCTTGCCGTTGCCGCGCACCGGGCCGTCGAGGCGCTGCAGGTTGCAGTTGATGACGAAGATCAGGTTGTCGAGCTTTTCGCGCGCGGCGATGTCGATCGCACCGAGGCTTTCCGGCTCGTCCATCTCGCCGTCGCCACAGAAGCACCAGACCTTGCGGCCCTTGACCTTGGCGACGCCACGGTTCTCCAGATACTTCATCAGACGTGCCTGGTAGATCGCGTTGATCGGACCCAGGCCCATGCTGACGGTCGGGAACTGCCAGAAGTCCGGCATCAGCCACGGATGCGGATAGCTCGACAGGCCCGGCGACAGCGCCTCCATGCGGAAGCGCTTGAGCTGGTCTTCGGTAATGCGGCCTTCGAGGAAGGCACGCGCGTAAATACCCGGCGTGACGTGACCCTGGATGTAGATCAGGTCGGCGCCGTCCGGGTGATCCGGACCTTTCCAGAAATGGTTGAAGCCGACGTCGTAGAGCGTCGCGCTCGACGCGAAGCTGGCGATGTGACCGCCGATGCCGGAATGCTCGCGGTTGGCATTGATGACCATCGCCATCGCGTTCCAGCGGATGATCGAGCGAATGCGCCACTCCATCTCCTGGTCGCCGTCCGGGCGTTCCTCGAGGTGCGGCGGAATCGTGTTGATATACGCGGTATTCGCCGAGAACGGGATGAACGCTCCGTTGCGGCGGGCGCGCTCGACGAGCCGTTCGAGCAGGTAATGCGCGCGTTCCGGACCTTCGCGCTCGAGCACCGCATCCAGCGCTTCGAGCCATTCGGCGCTTTCTTGCGGATCGACGTCCGTCTTGTTCGGGTTGTTGCTGGATTCCATGAACCACACTCCTCGCGACTTCATTTGTACGGCGAAACGTCCCCGACTGTAGACCGCGGCCATTCCATACGTCCAATATATGAATCAGTGAGTTGCCATTTATTTTAAGTATCGATCATGGAACTTCGACATTTACGCTATTTCGTCGCCGTCGCCGATGAAGGCCATCTGACGCGCGCCGCCTCGCGACTCGGCATCGGCCAGCCGCCGCTGTCGCTGCAGATCCAGCAGCTCGAACGCGAGCTCGGCACGGCGCTGTTCCGGCGCCTGCCGCGCGGCGTCGCGCTGACCGAAGCCGGGCGCGCGTTCGTCGACGATGCACGACGCATCTTGCGCGACGTCGACCAGGCCACCGGGCGCGTACAGCGCGTCGCGCGCGGCGAGCTCGGCCGCATCCGCGTCGGCATGATCAACTCGGCACCCTTCCACCCGCTGATTCCGCAGGTGATTCGTGAATTCCGCCGCCGCTATCCGAACGTCGCGTTCTCTCTGGAGGAACGCACGACACCGGGCCTGGTTACGGCGGTGCGCAACGAGAACGTCGATCTGGCATTCGTGCGGCCCATCCACGGCAGCAGCGAAGGCCTGATCGTCGAGCCGGTGCTCGACGAGGACATGGTCATCGCCCTGCCGGCCGGCCATGCGCTCGCCAAGCGCCGACAGATCCCGATGCTGGCCCTGTCGATCGAACCGTTCGTGCTGTTTTCGCGCGCGGTCGGCGCCGGCCTGCACGACGAGATCGTCGCCGCCTGTCGCGCCGCCGGCTTTTCGCCGCGCGTCGTACAGGAAGCCTCGCAGGTCACGTCGATCGTCAATCTGGTCGCGTCCGGCCTCGGCGTGTCCATCGTGCCGGCGTCGATGCAGCACATGCACACCGAGGGCGTGACATTCCGGCCGATCGCGCGACCGATCCCGAAAGCGCGGCTGAGCATGATCTGGCGCCAGGCTGATGCCAATGCCCCGCAGCTCATCCGTCTGCGCGAGCTGGTGCGCGAGATCGTGCCGTCACCTCGCGCTCAGCGGCGGCGCGCATAATCGGCGGCATCACATTTCAGGGAGATCGTCATGCAGCGATCTGCATCCGTGGTCACCGATGTCGAGCAGGCCGTAGACCGCATCATCGACCGCGTCGGCAAGCGCATCGTGCTCGGAATTCCGCTGGGCCTCGGCAAGCCGGTCGAACTCGTCAACGCATTGTTCCGGCGCGCCCAGCAAGACGCCAGCATGCAGCTGCGTATCCTCACTGCGCTGTCGCTGGCCAAACCAGAACCGAAATCGGCGGTCGAGCGTGCGTTCATGGCACCGTTTATCGAGCGCGTGTTCGGCGGCGTGCCGGAACTCGATTACGTCAAGGCGCAGCGCGACGGTACGCTGCCAGCCAATGTCGAGGTCATCGAGTTCTTTTTCCTGACTGGCGCGATGCTCGACAACGTCGAGGCCCAGCGCCACTACATCAGCAGCAACTACACGCACGCCGCGCGCGATGTCTTCAATCAAGGCTGCAATGTCGTCGCGCAGATGCTGGCCAAGCGCGACGATACGGCAGGGCCGCGTTATTCGATGTCGTGCAATCCGGACACCGGCCCCGAAGTGCTGCGCCTGCTCGAAGCCAGCGGGCGGCCGCACGCCGTCGTCGGCCAGGTCAATACGTCGCTGCCGTGGTTTGGACATGACGCGGAAATTGGCGCCGCGAGTTTCGACGTCATCGTCGATGCGCCGGCATACACGACGCCGTTGTTCTCGACGCCGAAGATGCCGGTCAGCAATGCCGACTACGCGATCGGCCTGCACGCCAGCACGCTGGTCTGCGACAACGGCACCCTGCAGCTCGGCATCGGCAATCTTGGCGACACCATCGTCCACGCGCTCAAGCTGCGCCATCAGGACAACGCCGTTTATCGCAGCGTCATCCGCGATCTCGGTATCGAAGAGACCAGCGGCACGCTGATTCACGACACCGGCGGCCTCGACCCCTTCCGCGACGGCGTCTACGGCGCCACCGAGATGTTTGTCGACGGTTTCTGGCATCTGCTCGACGCCGGCATTCTCAAGCGCCGCGTCTACGATTTCTGGGCGCTACAGCAATTGATCGACGAGCGGCGCTGCGACCCGCAGCAGCTGACACCGGCGGTCCTCGACGAATTCGACGAACTGGGCGTGCGCGTGATCCGCACGCAAGACTTCGAGGTCTTGCAGCACCACGGTTTCTTCAACGACGCGACGCAGTACGACCACGGCTATTTGATCGCCCCGGACGGCACGCGCGTGGTCGCCAACATCGCCGACCCGCATTCGCGCGCCGTCATCGCCGCGCAATGCATGGGCACGCAGCTGCGCCGCGGCATTCTGCTGCACGGCGGCTTTCTGCTCGGCCCGCGCGATTTCTACGAACGCCTGCATCGGCTCAGCGAGCGTGATCGCGACGCGATCTGCATGACCGGCGTCGACAAGATCAATCAGCTCGACCGCAATCCGCGCCTGTATCGCCTGCAGCGCACGCGCGCGCGCTTCATCAACACCGGCATGATGGTGACGCTATCCGGCAACTTCGTTTCCGATGGGCTCGAAGACGGGCGTGTGGTGTCTGGTGTCGGCGGTCAGTACAACTTCGTTGCCCAGGCTCATCAACTGCCAGATGGTCGCTCGATCCTGCTGGTGCGCGCCGCGCGCGAGTCGGGCGGGCACGCGGTCAGCAACGTCTTGTTCAACTACGGGCACACGACGATTCCTCGGCACCTGCGCGACATCGTCGTCACCGAATACGGCATCGCCGACCTGCGCTCGAAGACCGACAACGAGGTCGCCAAAGCCCTGATCTGTATCGCCGACTCGCGCTTCCAGGCGAGCCTGCTGGCGCAGGCGCAACGCAGCGGCAAGATCGAAGCCGGCTGGCAGATTCCGGCGGCTTACGCGCGCAACACGCCGGCCATGCTGGAACGCCGTTTGCAGCCGTACCGCAGCCAGGGCGTGCTGCCGCTGTTTCCGGTCGGTTGCGATTTCGATGCGCTCGAACAGCTGCTGCTGCCGGCGCTCGGTCGCGTGCAAAAGGCCGCGGCGACGACGCCGAAGTGGAAACTGCTGTGGGAGCTGCTGCGCTTCGACGACAAGCGCATTCCGGAAAGTGCGCAACCGGCCTTGCAGCGCCTCGATCTTGCCCCACCGAAAGGCATCGAGAACAAGGTCGCACGCATGCTGGTGGTCAAAGCGCTGCAGGGCGGCTGATCACACGCCGACGAGCGGTGCCGGCGACACGGCGCACTCGGCACGAGTGCTGCTAGTCTTTCATTCATGCTGGCCGACGACGTCTTCGAGGCGCGTACTCTCGGCTTCTCCTTGCGAAAGCCGAGCGCGTGGCGCTTCGTGCCCACGCAATGGTCGCCTTTGGCGCGCTGGAAGAATGCCGCCGGCGAGGCACAGGCCTGGCTGCAACGCACCACCGCACCGTTCTGTTGCGCGATGGGCGAGCATCGCAGCCGACATCACATCGCCCCAACCTTGCAGGTTGTGGCGCGGCCTCTGGCAAGCCCGAACTCCGCGCTGATTTCGACGCTGTTCGAAGCGCAGCTCGAACAGCTGCACCGGACCTATCGCAACTTCGAATTATTGACGGCCACCTCGCACGGCGACGTCTCCGGCTGGCGAGCAACCATGGTCCGCGGCCGCTTCTCGGTTACCGTGCCGGTTGACGGCGTGCCGATCGAAATGTCGGTGCTGACACGCGGCCATGTCGTCTTCGCACCGCAGATTGCGTACAGCATCGGCCTTTCGAGCAGCGCCGATCCCGCGTATTACGACGAGGATGAACTCGCGCGCATCATCGCGTCGGTGACGATCCGCGCCTGAAGTCCGTTTTTGGCGCCTGGTTTCAGCGCTTGTTGCGGAACGGCAGCTGCAGCTCGGTCGGCTGATAGCCCTGGCTCTGCAACCAGTCGCGCAATGCCAGGCCCGTGGCGGCCGGCCAGTACGTGGCCTCGTCGAACGACACATGCTTCCACTCGGCCAGTTCTTCATTGAGCGTGACCTCGCCTTCGGCCGGCACATGAAACGCGATGATCAGCTGGTTCATGCGCTCGAAGGTGTAGTGGCCGATGAAGTGCGCGCCGAGCGGCTTCAGATTCAGTTCCTCGACGACTTCCCGCTGGGCGGCCTCGGCCGGAATCTCGTGGCGTTCGAGAAAGCCGGTAATCAACGCATAGGTGCCGGCCGGCCATGCGACATTGCGCGCCAGCAATAGCTTGCCTTCGTGTTCGACGACCGCAGCGACGACCGGCGTCGGATTGCCCCAGAAAATGAAGCCGCAACCATCGCTCGGACAGACTCGACGCTCATACCCGCCGAGAGATTCGGTCTGCAGGGCCGCGGCACAGCGTGGGCAGAACTGGTAGTCGGCATTCATCTCGATCGGCGGTCGTCCATGGAAGCTGGCGCATGATCGCACGGGATGCCACGCATCGTGCAGGCGTTCAGAACTGCCAGGACAACCCGGCTTCACCGTCCACGTGGCCACCGAGATGATTGGGTAGCGCCTGATTGCGTACACGCATGGCGAGATAGCCGCGCAACGGTCCCCACGGCAGGCTCACCCGCGTATCGATCTCGCTGAAACGCAGCGGCACGGCCGACACCACATTGTGCAAGGCGCGCGGATCGCCGGCCGCCTGAATCTGCGCGAGCTGCGGCGTACTGACCATCGCGCGGTGCACGGCCAGGGTGAGGCGCCAGCCGTCGTGGTGCTGAAACATGAGCTGCATGGTCACCAGCTTCGAATCGCTGTCGAGCGAAAAGCCCAGCGTGCGATCGTGATAGCGAAAGCCGTCGGGATAGCCCGCATTGCCGTACGCAATGCCGTGAAAGCTCTCGCTGAAATCGAAGGCGTTGATCGTCGCCACCGAATCGGCGAACTCGAAGACGACCCGCCAGAGGTCCCCGTTCGCACCGCGCGTGCCGACCAGTGACAAACCGCTGAGATAGCTCGTATAGGCGTGCGTGAACGGACCGGTGTCCTCGTTCATCATCTGGAAATACGGCGAGAACGACAGCGCGCCGATGCGGCCGCGATACTGCAACTCGATCGTCGCTTCCTCGTTGGTGCTGTTTTGACGTCGATCGTCGTTGTAGAGATGAAACGCCGCGTTGACCGGATTGCATTGATGTCCGTGACCGCAGAACTCGACGCTACGCTGCACGGCGATCTCGAGCCCGTGCAGCGGATTGATCGACAGGCGCAGATTGCCGAACGCGGTGTTGTCGTCGAGGCGTTCCTTGTCGTCGAGCAAACCAACAAAGAAGTCGGCCTGCCACGGGCCCAGCCAATGCAGCCAGCGTGTTTCAAAGGCATGCGGGTCGTCACGCTTGATACCCACCTTCGGAAACGGTCGCGCGTTGTTCGACAGAATCAGACTGCTGATCCAGCCCGGACCATTCCATTCATCGATCCAGCCACCGTAGACCAGCGCATTGCCGAAGTGGGTTGTCAGATAGCTGCCGTCGAGCACGACATCTGAGTGGTGCAGATCGCCGTCAGCCCGCAATCCGACGCGCAACTGTCCATCCACCGGACCGGCAATGGCCAACGCCTGTCCCCAGACATCGACGTCTGCACGCGCGGTGGTCTGGAAGCTGCGCACGACCGCCGGATGGCTAGTGCCGCGCACATTCAATTGCGGATCGAGATCGCTGCGCTGTAGCGCCGCGCGCACCCGTGCCGCCGCCTGCTGGATGAACAAGGGCTCGTTCGCCAGGCGCTGTGTGTCGTCGAGTGCGCTGAACTGCCCGGCCGGCAGTGGCCAGCTGGTGACCAACGCATTGATCAGACCGTGCGACGCCAGGAGTTCGACGTCGCTGCGCAGGCCGTTGTCGCCAGCCTCGAGCCACGGCGTGGCGCGTGCCGCGTTCGATAACAGCAGCAGCGCCGCGGTCAGCCACCACCGCGCGAAATGACGACGCGTCACGCATGACGATGCGGTCATGCCGGCCCCAAACGAAATTCCCTGATGGCTCGCACTGTCCCATATCGGGGGCAGCCCTGACCATCAGGACGGGACCAAATGCAGGATCAACGTCGCGCGACGTAGCGCGCTGTGCCGCTCAGGACGTGCTTGTCACCGCTGCGCAGGACGACCGGAACGTCGCACCGCATCCGTCCACGACTGTCGAAACGGGACAACAAGGCCGGCCAGTCATCCGGCAGGCTCGCCTCCGCTTCGAACGCTGCCGCCGCGGGTGCGAGGTAATCGCAATCGTAGTGCTGGATCACCAGCGCCGCATCGCGCCCGGCCTGCGCCAGCGCGCGGTACAGCAGCGTCCAACCGGCGACGATGCCCAGCGTTGCCAGACTGCCGCCAAACACCGTCCCGTGCGGATTGCGATTCGGCGCCAGTGGTGCGTGCACGACCAGACGCCGCTCGTCAACGGATTGCACTTCCAGGGCCATCGCCGCACAGAGCGGAATCTGTTCGTGCAGGAAGCGAGTCAGTGACTCCGGCGTCAGGGGGTGGGCAGACATGGCGGCTCAGCGCGGAAGCGAGGCCGCGACGCTAGCGCCGTCGACCGCACCGCGGCAAGCACGTGTCAGTGCAGGCAGTTCGGTGCCGGCGGATAAACGCGGCGCAGCGTCGCGCGCAATGCGGCCTTGGCGTCGCCACTACGCGTCGCGGTGGAGCCGGACGCGAGGACGGGAATGATGCGGTCGCGCAGCTGGCGCAGGTTCGCGCCCGGCGGCAGGCAGTAGGCCGGCGCTGCCAGCGCCGTCGTTATTGCCGAACCCCCGAGCAGCGAGTTTTGCGCCTGGGCGTCGCGCTCGAGGACGGCATCGAGTTCGCCCATGCAGACCGCACGATCGTAAGTGCTGTGACCACGGCAGTGGCTGAGATAATCGTCAGCCGTCAGCGCCAGGGCCGGCGTCGGCAGAACCGCGAGCAGACAGAGCAGCGCTTTCATGAGACCCCCCGGTCATGATGGCTGTGATGATGATGGCAGCCGACAAACGCCGGCGAATCCGGTTTCCCCCGACGTCCGTGTCGGCACAGCGCGCGTCGTTGCGGTCGCTACTTCCCGATGCAGAAGCTCGCGAAAATGCGTCCGAGCAGATCTTCGCTGCTGAACGCACCCGTGATTTCGCCCAGCGCGTCGAGCGCGCGACGCAGGTCCTCGGCTGCGAGTTCCGGCAGCACACGCTCGTCGAGGCGCTCGGCTGCGGCATCGAGCAGCGCCTGCGCACGGCGTAGGGCGTCGAGGTGGCGGCCGCGCGCTGAGAACAAGCCGGCCTCCCCGACGCGTAGACCGGCGCGCCGATGGATCTCGGCGATCAAGGCATCGATCCCGGCGCCGGTCGCGGCGGAAATCGCCACGGCGTCGTTGCCTGGCAAGCTCGCCGTCGATGATGCCAGATCGGCCTTGTTGTGCACGATCAGGCGCGGCAGCGCAGCTGGCAGCGCGTCGATCAACATGCGGTCCTCGGCACTGATACCACTGCGGGCGTCGACGATGAACAGGGCCAGCTCCGCCTGTTCGAGCGCCAGGCGCGCGCGGCGCATGCCCTCGCGCTCGATGGCGTCGCCGCCATCGCGCAGTCCGGCAGTGTCGACCAGCGTCACCGGCAAGCCGCGCAGATCGAGGTTCTCGCGCAGCACATCGCGCGTGGTGCCGGCGATGTCGGTGACGATGGCGACGTCGGCGCCGGCCAGCCGGTTGAGCAGCGTCGATTTGCCGACGTTGGGCTGGCCGGTCAACGCCACCGTGTAACCGTCGCGCAGGCGCCGGCCCTGTTCGGCCTGGACGAGCAGCTCGGCAAGTGCGGTTCGAGCTTCCGCAACGCGTTCGGCAAGACCGCGGTCGGCCAGCCAGTCGACGTCTTCGTCGGAAAAGTCGAGCGCGCCCTCGACGAACATACGCAGTTCGATCAGACGCTCGGCAGCGGCGTGGACGCGCTTGGAAAATTCGCCATCCAGCGAGCGTTGCGCAGCGCGCGCGGCCTCGGCGGTCGACGCATCGATCAGATCGGCGATCGCTTCTGCCTGAGCCAGGTCGATGCGGCCGTTGAGGAAGGCACGCTCGGAGAATTCACCAGCACGCGCCGGCCGCGCACCGTGCGCACAGGCTTCGGCGACCAACAGCTGCAATGCCTGCGGGCTGCCGTGGCCCTGGAACTCGACGACCGTTTCGCCGGTGAACGACTGCGGGGCGACGAACTGCAGCACCAGGCCGGAATCGAGCGTCGCACCGTTTCGGTCGCGGAAGCGGCGATAGGCTGCGGTGCGCGGCGCCGGCAAGGTGCCGGCGATGCGGGCGGCGATCGCCGCCGCATCAGGTCCGGACAGCCGGACGATGCCGACGCCGCCGCGACCCGCTGCGGTGGCGACGGCGACGATGGTGTCGGTCGCCGTCATTCGCGCACCGTTGAGCGCCCGCGCCGCCGGAGCTGGGCGGGACGCGTCAGCGCTTGGCGGTCGCGGTGGTCGGCGCCGGCGCGAACTTGCGCGTGATGTACCACTGCTGGGCGATGCTGATCATGCCGTTGACGACCCAGTACAGCACCAGACCGGACTGGAAGAAGGTGAAGAACGCCGTCAGGAAGATCGGCATCATCTGCATCATCTTCTGCTGCGTCGGATCCATGGTCTGGTTGCCCGACAGCTTCTGCTGCAGCCACATCGTGGCGCCGTACAACACCGGCAACACGTAGAACGGATCCGGTGCCGACAGGTCCTGCAGCCACAGCATGAACGGCGCCTGGCGCAGTTCGACCGATTCAAGCAACACCCAGTACAGCGAGATGAAGATCGGGAACTGCACGAGCATCGGCCAGCAACCCGCCAGCGGGTTGAAGCCCTCCTTCTTGTAGAGGTCCATCATCGCCTTCTGCAGGCGCTCGCGATCGTCGGCGTAACGTTCGCGCAGGTCCTGGATCTTCGGACCGAAGACCTTCATCTTCGCCATCGAGCGGTACTGCGCTTCCGAAAGCTTGTACAGCGCCAGCTTGACGCTGATCGTCAACAGGATGATCGCGAAGCCCCAGTTGCCGGTCAGCTTGTGGAAGAACTTGAGGACGATGAACAGCGGCTTGGCGATCGGCGTCAGGATGCCGTAGTCCAGCGTCAGGTCGAAGCGCGGCGCGACGTCCTCGATGCGGTCCTGCAGCTTGGGGCCGATGTACAGCTTGGTGTCGAAGGCGTGCGTCTCGCCCGGTGCCAGCTTGATGCCGGCACCCACCATCTGCGCCTTGTAACCACCACCCTCGCGCGGCTTGGCGCTATAGGTCAGCGCTTCCTTCTGATCGGGGATGATCGCGGCAACGAAGTAATGCTGCAGGATGGTGATCCAGCCGCCGGTCTGATGCGTCTCGAACGCATCTTTGTCGAGCTTGTCGAGCGCGGTCTTCTTGAACTTGTAGCTGTCGCTGCCCGGCTCCGACTGCTGATAGAAGCCGACGCCAGTGAACGTGTGCGAAAAACGCGGTTCGCCGTCCGGCTTGTAGTCGGTGCGCACCAGGCGCACGTAAGGGCTGACGGTGCGCTCGGCATCGCCGTTCTTCAGTGTCTGCGACAGTTCGATCTCGTAGCTGTCGCGGTGAAAGTGATAGACCTTCTGCGCCTGCAGGCCGTCGGCACCTTCGTAGGTCAGCGTCACGTCGAGCTGGTCCTGGCCCTGGGCGAGCTGGTACGAGGTCTGTGCGGCGCTGTAGATCGTCTGATCGCTGGTCAGCGGCTGCTGCAGGTCGACCAGTCCACTCTGCAGGACAAACAAACGGCCGTTGCGATCGTCGAGCAGCGACATCGGCTCAGCCTTGTCCTTGGTCGCCGGGTAGTGCTTGAGTTCGAGACGCTTGATCTCGCCGCCCTGCGTCGAGATCTCGGCAACGTAGACGTCGGTGTCGACGGTGATGGTCTGAGCCGTCGCGGTGGCAGCCGGCGCACTGGCATCGGCCGGATTCGGCTTGCCGGTGTCGGCAACCGATGCGGCGGCCGCGGCGGCATTGCCCTGCGGCGCTTGCGCGGTTTCGGCGACCGGAGTTTCCGGCGGTCGGTTGCCGTAATCCTTCTGCCAGGCCTGATAGAGGAAGAACAGCACGACGCCGGTCAGGGCGATCAGGATAAAGCGACGGTTTTCCATCGTTTCAGGTCTGCTGGTGGGGCGTACGGCAGGCACAACGATCGTGCTCGGCCGTCCGAGGTTCGGGGACCGGATCGTAACCGCCCGGGTTGAGAGGATGACAGCGCGTGATGCGGCGAACCGCCAGCCACAGACCACGCAGCGGCCCGTGCGTGCGCAGGGCGTCGATCGCGTAATGCGAACAGCTGGGATAGAAGCGGCAGCGAGGCCCGAGAAGCGGGCTGATCAGGATCTGGTAGCCGCGGATGAGGATGACGGCGCAGCCGACGAGGCAGGTACCGACAAAGCTGCGATGCGGGTCCACAGTCGCTCCAGGCTCTGGCGCCGTTGTGCCGCCGTCAGTTGGGCTATCCCTGGCTTGGCCAGGACCACCAGATCGACGGCCGGAAGACTCCGGTGTTTCAGGCGGAAGATTTCGCGTATCTGTCGCTTGAGCCGATTGCGATCGACCGACAGCGGCAGAGCCTTCTTCGAAATCGCCAGGCCTAGACGCGCGTGGGCGAGCGTATTGGCGGCACCGACTGCCGTCAAACCCCGCTCGTGTATCCGCACCCCACGCCCGAAGACGGCCTTGAACTCCGCCGGCTTGAGCAAGCGGGCGCGCCGTGGAAAGCGCGCCGCTTCGTCCATCGTGGTGCCGGCTTTACGGGCAGAGACGCTTGCGGCCCTTGGCACGGCGACGCGCGATAACGGCGCGGCCACCCTTGGTCGCCATACGGGCACGGAAGCCATGCGTGCGCTTACGACGCAGGACCTTCGGCTGATACGTGCGCTTGGACATGAGTCACCTGAACAGATTGATCGAACACAAAAAGGGCGCGGAGTGTACCGGGTGGCGAATCCGTGTTCAAGCGGCAGATATCGCATAACTTGTGGATAAGCCGGGACCGAAGGCTTTAGACTCTTCGTCCAGGCACCGCCGTGTGCCCATCCGCAGCGCCGGCCGCCGACGCGGCTGCCTAGCTCATCAATCAAAGAATCATGCACGAAGAGGATCTCTGGGCCCAGTGTGTCCGCTGGCTGGAGGGCGAACTGCCCGACCGCGACGTTCATACCTGGATACGCCCTCTGCAGCCGGTCATCATTCGCGACCGGCTTCATCTGCTGGCGCCCAATCGCCTGGTGCTCGACCGGGTCCGCCAGGATTTTCTGGAACTGATACAGCGCAGCTTGCGCGCCAACGGCGGCAGCGCGGTCGGTGAAGTCGAACTGAGCGTCGGCAGTGCCGATATTCGCAGCGTCGCAGCCGAACCCTCGATGCTGGGCACGCTGGATAGCGGTCCCGCCGAGGAAAGCCTGCCGGTGCCAACCGGCAAGCTGAATCCGGACTACCGCTTCGACAATTTCATCGAGGGCAAATCGAACGCCCACGCACGCGCCGCAGCACAGCACGTGGTCGAAACCCCGGGGGGACCGTACAACCCGCTGCTGATCTACGGCAGCTCCGGCCTCGGCAAGACCCATCTGATGCACGCGGTCGGCAACGCCATCATCGGCGAGCGTCCGGCCCGTGCACGCGTTGCCTACGTCGGCGCCGAGCAGTGGATGAATCAGTTCACGTCGGCGATCCGTCACGGCCGCATGGACGAGTTCAAGAACCTGTATCGCTCGGTCGACGCGCTGCTGATCGACGACATTCATTTCTTCGCGCACAAGGAACGAACCCAGGAAGAGTTCTTCCACACCTTCAACGCGCTGATCGACGGCCGCAAGCAGATCGTGCTGACGTCGGATCGCTATCCGAAGGACGTCGACGGCATCGACGAACGTCTGAAGTCGCGTTTCACCTGGGGCCTGGCCGTGGCCGTCGAGCCGCCGGACCTGGAGACTCGCGTCGCGATCCTGCAGTCCAAGGCCGATCAGAATCAGGTCAAGCTGCCGAAAGACGTGGCGATGTTCGTCGCCCAGCGCGTGCGCTCCAACGTCCGTGAACTGGAAGGGGCACTGCTGCGATTGTCGGCCAGCGCGCGACTGCGCGGCGAGGCGATGACCGTGGAGTTCGCACGTGCCACGCTCAAGGACATGCTCGCCGCCTACGAGCGCATGGTGACGATCGACAACATCAAGCGTACGGTCGCGAACTACTACAACATCCGTGTCACCGATCTGAATTCGCCGCGACGGACCCGATCGCTGGCCAGGCCACGCCAGGTCGCGATGGCCCTGGCCAAGGAACTGACGCAGCACAGCCTGCCGGAGATTGGCGAGGCCTTCGGCAAGGACCACACGACGGTCCTGCATGCCTGTCGCAAGGTCGCCGAGCTACGCGAGGCGGAAGTGAAATATCGCGAGGATTATGAAAACCTGCAGCGACAGCTGGGCTTTTAAGAAGTTGTGCGCTGAAGTGGGGTGAGCGTCTGGACAGCGCGCCGAACAAGCTGTGGATAGAATTGATGCAAGGCTTATCCACAACTCGTTCGAGCGGCCTTACAGGGGTTTACGGTAGCGTTTTTTGATTTCAAGTTTTTGATTTTTAATATTTTTTTTGGATTATCAACACGCATGGGACAGGCCTGTTATTGCTGGTCTGAAGTTCTTACGAAAAGACGAAAACAATCGGTCGACTATGAAACTGCAAGTTGGACGTAACGAGTTGTTGTCGGCGCTGTCGGCAGTGATCGGCGTGGTTGAGCGACGGCAGACCTTGCCGGTGCTGTCGAACTTCCTGCTCGATCTGCGCGACGACGAACTGGTCGTGACGGGGACCGATCTGGAAATCGAGCTGGAAGCGCGAGCCCGTGTGCAGAATCTCGCGCCTGGTCGTGCGACGGTACCGGCACGCAAGCTTTTCGATATCTGCCGCGGTCTACCGGAAGGTGCCGAAATCAGTCTCGAAGTCGGCGGCGACAAAGCGCTACTGAAGTCGGGTCGTAGCCGCTATTCGTTGTCGTGCTTGAAGGCCGATGAATTTCCGGCGCTAGGCCGAGTCACGGACGGCCGCGAGTTGAGCATGGCGCAGGCCCAGCTCCGCTCGTTGATCGAACGAACGCAATTCGCGATGGCACAGCAGGACGTGCGCTATTACCTCAACGGCACCTTGCTTGAGGTGGATGCGGGCCGCGTTCGTGCTGTCGCCACCGACGGTCATCGCTTGGCGTTGAGCGAAGCGACGCTGGAGACGGGAATCAGTGAACGGATTCAGGTCATCGTGCCGCGCAAGGCGATCCTGGAATTGCAGCGTCTGCTTGATTCGACTGATGAACCGGCAAAGGTCCGTATCAGCGCCACGCAGATCGAGGTGGACCTCGACGTCGTCAGGCTGACGACCAAACTGATCGATGGCCGTTTCCCGGACTATGAGCGGGTGGTGCCGGAATCGGGCGACAAGAAACTGCAGGCGGATCGCGAGATGGTGAAGCGGGCGTTGGCGCGGACGGCGATTCTGTCGAACGAGAAGTTTCGTGGCGTGCGCCTGACGATTGATGGCAGCAAACTGAGCCTGCAGACGCACAACCCGGAACACGAGGAAGCGGAAGAAGATCTGGAAGTCGGCTATGAAGGCGGCCCGATCGAAATCGGCTTCAACGTTAATTATTTGCTCGATGCACTCGGTGCCTTGAACAGCGAGCAGTTCGTGATGGAACTGAAGAATGCCGATTCGAGCGGCCTGATCCACGCGCTCGACGACGAGTCGAGCAAATACGTCGTCATGCCGATGCGACTGTGAGTCCTGTTCATGCGGATTGTTCAGCTCAAGGCTGAAAATTTCCGCCGCTTCGAACGATTGAGCCTGCCGCTGTCGAGCAGGCTCAATTTGTTTGTGGGGGAGAACGCGGCCGGCAAGACGAGCTTGCTGGAGATGCTGTACTGCCTGAATCGGGCTCGATCGTTTCGCGGCAATGTGATGTCGGAGCTGGCCGGGCCGGCGAGCCGGCAATGGACGGTCTTTGGTGCAAGTGAAGACCACGATGGTTTGCCGCATACCAGCGGCGTGCAGTGGAACGGCGATGCGCTCGATATTCGCGTCGACCGGTCGGCTGTGCGGAGCATGGAGCTGCTCCGCCTGTGCCCGACGCAGATACTGGAACCGGGCATGCACCGTGTGGTTCTGGAAGGGCCGACGTATCGGCGTAGTTTTATCGATTGGGGAGTGTTCCACGTGGAACATTCCTTTCTGCCGACATGGCGTCGATACCGACGAGCCTTGAAGCAGCGCAATCAGCTGTTGAGGACACGGCGGTCTTCCAATGAGGTTGCAGCTTGGGAGCCTGAGCTGGCCGAAAGCGGCGAGGCGCTGCACGCGCTTCGTGTTCGGCATCTGGCTTCTATCGCGACGGCAGTCAACGAACGAATACGCAGCTTCCTCGATGAGGGTGAGTGGACCTTCGATCTCAATCCTGGCTGGAAAGCGGATGTGGCGCTGCGCGAGGCGCTGGCACAGCATCGCGCGCGCGACCAGGAGTTGGGCACGACATCCGCCGGACCGCATCGTGCTGAACTGAAGATCCGGGCCGACGCCCGTAGCGTTCGCAACCGGATCAGCCGCGGGCAGCAGAAGCTGTTGTTGGCGGCGATGCTGCTCGCTCAGTGCGACGAAATCGCCAGATCGAGCGGTCGAGCACCCATCGTATTGATTGACGACTTCACGGCAGAGCTGGCGCCGCGATTCCAGGCGCGCCTCGCTGATGCATTAGCGGGCTACGCTGGTCAGAGCTTTGTTACCGCGTTCGAGCCCGTCCCGTCTCTGGACGCCGTTGCGACGATGTTCCACGTGGAACATGGAAAAGTCCGGCGATGACCCCATCTATACCAATCTTTTCCCCAGCTTTATCCCCGGAGCAAAAGGCTGGCGGATGCTAAAATTAACGCTTCACATTCGAGCATTGATCGATGACTGCGCCAGCCCAGCCTGATTACGACGAATCCAGCATCCAGCAGCTTGAGGGTCTTGAAGCCGTACGCAAGCGCCCCGGCATGTACATTGGCGATACGTCCGACGGCACGGGCCTGCACCACATGGTGTTCGAGGTCGTCGACAACGCGATCGACGAAGCCCTGGCGGGTCATTGCGATGACATCGTCGTCACGATCCACACGGATAACTCGATCTCGGTGACCGATAACGGTCGCGGTATCCCGGTCGGCGTGAAGTTCGACGACAAGCACGAGCCGAAGCGCACCGCGGCGGAAATCGTCATGTGCGTGCTGCACGCAGGCGGCAAGTTCAACCAGAACAGCTACAAGGTTTCCGGTGGCTTGCACGGCGTCGGTGTGTCCTGCGTCAATGCGCTGTCGAAGTGGCTGAAGTTGACGATTCGTCGCGACGGCAAAAAGCACTTCATGGAGTTTCAACGCGGTCACGCGGTCGATCGCGTGATCGACGTGCAGAACGGCGTCGAAGTATCGCCGCTGAAGATCGTCGGCGACACTGACAAGCGCGGCACTGAGGTGCACTATCTGGCCGACGAGGAAATCTTCGGCAAGGTCGACTACAACTACGACATCTTCGCCAAGCGTCTGCGCGAGCTGTCGTTCCTCAACAATGGCGTGCGTATCCGCCTGATCGACGAGCGCAACGGCAAGGAAGAGGATTTCGCGTTTTCCGGTGGTGTGAAGGGCTTCGTCGACTACATCAACAAGGCCAAGACCACGCTGCATCCGAGTGTCTTTCACTCGACCGGTACGTCGACGGTGGCGCTCGGCAGCGGCATCAACGTCGAAGTGTCCGTCGAAGTCGCGATGCAGTGGAACGACAGCTACACCGAGCAGGTGCTGTGCTTCACCAACAACATTCCGCAGGCCGACGGCGGGACACATCTGACGGGTCTGCGCGCGGCGATGACGCGTGTCATCAACAAGTTCATCGAGGAAAACGAGTACGCCAAGAAGGCCAAGGTCGACATCACCGGTGACGACATGCGCGAAGGCCTGGCTTGCGTCTTGTCGGTGAAGATGCCGGATCCGAAGTTTGCGTCGCAGACCAAGATGAAACTGGTGTCGAGCGAGGCACGGCCGGCGGTCGAAGAGGTGGTTGCCGAGAAGCTCGCCGAGTTCCTGCTGGAACGTCCGGCCGAAGCCAAAGTCATCTGCAGCAAGATCGTCGAAGCCGCGACTGCGCGCGAAGCGGCGCGCAAGGCGCGTGAAATGACGCGTCGCAAAGGCGTGATGGACGGTATCGGCCTGCCGGGCAAACTGGCCGACTGCCAGGAAAAGGATCCGTCGAAGTCGGAGCTGTTCCTGGTCGAGGGTGATTCGGCCGGTGGCAGCGCCAAGCAGGGGCGCGACCGTCAGTTTCAGGCGATCCTGCCGCTGAAGGGCAAGATCCTCAATGTCGAGCGCGCCCGCCTGGAGAAGATGCTGTCGTCACAGGAAGTGGCAACGCTGATCACGGCCCTGGGCTGTGGCATCGGCAAGGATGACTTCAAGCCGGAAAAGCTGCGCTATCACCGCATCATCATCATGACGGACGCCGACGTCGACGGTGCGCACATTCGTACGCTGCTGCTGACGTTCTTCTATCGGCACATGTACACGCTGGTCGAGCGTGGCCATGTTTATATCGCGCAGCCGCCGCTGTACAAGCTGAAGAGCGGCAAGCACGAGACCTACGTCAAGGACGATCACGAACTCAACGAGTGGCTGATCGGCACCGCGCTCGACGGCGCGAGCCTGCACGCCGGTGGCACCCAGGTGCCGGACGAAACGCTGGTCGCCCTGAGCCGCGAATATGCATCGGTCGGCGAACTGATCGATCGCCTGGGCCGCCGCTACGAGCATCACGTGTTGAGCGAGCTCGCCAAGCTCTCGCCGTTGCCCGAAGGCGAGGCGGAGCTGGCAGACTGGGCGCAGCGCTACGCCGCGGCGCTCAACGCCGATGGTTTGCGTGGACATTTCGCGGTCGAGGCCCGTCTGGGCAGCGAAGGGCCGCTGGTACAGGTCTCGCGCAATATTCACGGAAATCAGCAAGTATTTGCTTTTAATGCAGATTTCTTTGGCGGATCAGACTACGCACGAATTGCCGCGCTGCGTCGTCGCATCAATGAACTGGGCCGCCAGGGGCTGGACGCCAAGCGCGGCGAGCGCAGCTTCCATGCCGAAAGCTTCGATACGGCTTATGGCTGGTTGTTGTCGGAAGCCCGTCGCGGTCTGCATGTGCAGCGCTACAAGGGTCTCGGCGAGATGAATCCCGAGCAGCTCAGCGAGACCACACTGGAGCCGCAGAATCGCCGCTTGGTCAAGGTCGATATCGAAGACGTGGTGGCCGCCGATCAGATCTTCACGACGCTGATGGGCGAGCACGTGGAACCGCGGCGTGACTTTATCGAGAAGAACGCCTTGCTGGTCGGTAATCTCGACCTTTAGGGCAGAACGCTGAAAGACGCCCGGACGCCGCATCGGCAGCGTCCGGGCGTTTTCGTTGGGGCTCAGTTGCTGGCCAGCGCGATCGCTTCGTCGAGATTCAGTCGTGCGTACGGCAGGCCGGTCATCGGACTGATCGGCGTTCGGCGCAGGTCGTCGGTCATGAAGACGGCAAGGTCGACGCCAACACCATCGGTACTGAAGCGCAGCAAGGGGACCTGTTCTTCGCGGCCACCCGGATATTTGTAGCGGCGCTCGTCAATGTCGAAGTCGATGCCACGATCGAGCAGGAACATGTCGAGCAATTCCGATTGCTCGGCAAACACGTGTAGCTGCAGGTGGTGGGCAACGGTCACCGCACCGCTGACCGCGCCACCGGTCAGGCGCGGCTCGAAAGCCGCCAGACTGCGCATCAATCGCGGCGCAAGCTGACGCATTCGTGCCAGCCTTTGTGTATATGCGGCGCCGCCGAACAGCCGTAGATAATCAATCACCGCAGCGTCGACCTGTCCGTTATCCGGCAGCGACGTATGACGCGATGGCAGGCCGAGCCGATGCAATGCCTTGAGCTTTGCTGCGTGATAGTCGATCAGCGACTCGCTGCAGACGATGCGAGCTGCTTCTTCGGCGATGACGTTGCGCAGTGGTGCCTGCATCGGACGACCGTCAGTAAAGATCCTCGAGGCCGGCCTTGTTCGGATCGTGGCGCGGATCGTTGGTTTCGGGCTCGGGGACGTGATCCTGTTGGACGATATCGAAAACGGCGTCCGGCGAGCCCGGCGGCGCGAGCTTGCCGGTCTTCGGGTCGATACGCACTTCAACCAGGCCCGGCGGCTGCGGCAATCGCGCTTGCGGCACGTCCTTCAAGGCGGCGCGCATGTAGTCGATCCAGATCGGCAGCGCGGCCTTGGCGCCCACTTCGCCGCGGCCCAGCGGCGTTGGTTGGTCATAGCCGACCCAGGCGACGCCGACCTGCGTTTCCTGAAAGCCATTGAACCAGGCGTCCGTCTGGTCGTTGGTGGTGCCGGTCTTGCCGGCCAGATCGCTGCGATGCAGGACGTTGGTGCCGGCACCGGTTCCGCGCGTGGCGACGTCATGCATCATGTCCGAAATCAGCCAATCGACCTGCGGTGACACGGTCCGCGTGGCCACGCCGCCGGTGTCGCTGTCGCCTGCGGTCGCTCCGTCCATGGGCGTCGTCTGCGTGCCTGCCGGAGTGTTGTTCGTTGCAGTCTGTTCGGGCGACGCTACGTTTGCCGCATCGCCGCCTTGTTCGTTCTCGCTGCCGTCATCCGGGCACTCCGGGCAAGCATGCTTGGGGTTCGCGGTGTACAGCGTCTTGCCGTCGCTGTCGCGCACTTCCGCGACGAAATAGGGGTCGACCAGGAAACCGCCGTTGGCAATCGTCGCGAAGCCGCGTGCCATTTCCAGCGGTGTAAACACGGCGCTGCCGAGTGCCATTGTCAGGTCGTTCGGCAAGCGGTCGACCGGCAGGCCGAAGCGCTGGACGTACTGCTTGGTGTAGTCGATGCCGATCGCCTGCAAGAGCCGGATCGAGACCAGATTACGCGAGTGCACGAGCGCCTCGCGCAGGCTCATCGGACCTTTGAGGTCGCCCTCGAAATTCTCCGGTCGCCAGGACGAATCGACCGACGGATCGTCGAAAACCACCGGCGCGTCGAGGAAGATGGATGCCGGCGTGTAGCCGTCGGCAAGACCGGCCGCGTAGAGGAAGGGTTTGAAGCCCGAACCGACCTGGCGGCGTGCCTGCGTCGCACGGTTGAACTTGTTGCTGTAGAAATCGAAACCGCCGACCAGCGCGTCGATCGCGCCATCCTTGGGCGCGAGGCCGACAAAAGCGCCCTGGACGGTCGGAATCTCGGCCAGACGCCAGCGATCGCCGTCGCGGCGAATGCGAATCAGGTCCCCTGGGATCAGCGGCTTCTTGCCGAGACGCGCCCAGGCAAAATCTTTCGGCTCCAGTGTCAGCGCGCCATTGCCGGTCATCACCTTCAGCGCGCTATCGTCCTGCGAGACGACGACCGCCGGCAGCAAACCGGCCACCGGTGCGTGCTCGTCAAGTGCGTCGAGCAGCGCTTCATGGCCGTTGGCACTCAACACGTCCTCGGACAGATGTGCCTCCGGTCCGCGATAACTGTGCCGTTCGTCGTATGCCAGCAGGGCGTCGCGCAGTCCGGCCACGGCGGCGGTCTGCTTCGTCGAGTCGATGGTCGTGACGACCGTCAGGCCGCGGTCGTAAACGTCGTCGCCATAGCGATCGACCGCCCAGGCGCGTGCCATTTCAGCGACGTACTGTGCGTCGACGTCGACCTTGGCCTGATAGGGATGCGTCGTCTCCGGCTCCGCGCGTGCGTGCTCATACTGCGCTTGCGTGATGTAACCGAGGTCACGCATGCGACCGAGCACGTAGTTGCGGCGATCGCGCGCGCGCTGTGGATTGGCGATCGGGTTGTCGCGCGACGGCGCCTTCGGCAGCCCGGCGATGGTCGCGATCTGCGCCAGGCTCAGGTCATGAATGTCCTTGCCGAAATAGACATAGGACGCAGCGCCGACGCCATAAGCGCGTTCGCCGAGAAAGATCTTGTTGAGGTAGAGCTCCAGGATTTCCTTCTTCGTGAGCTCGTGCTCGATCCGCAGGGAGAGCAGTATCTCCTTGAACTTACGGGTAAAAGTTCGCTCGTTCGAGAGAAAAACGTTGCGCGCCAGCTGCATGGTGATGGTGCTGCCACCCTGCGTCTTCTGTCCCGTCAGCGCGAGCTTGACGGCCGCACGCATCAGGCCTTCCCAGTCGACGCCCGGGTGCTCGAAGAAGCGGTCGTCTTCGGCCGCGAGGAAGGCGTGTATCACCTCGGGCGGAATCTGATCGTAGTGCAGCAAGGTCCGGCGCTCGGCGCCGAATTCACCGATCAGCTTGCCATCGCTGGTTGTAACGCGCAGCGGGACCGAAAGCTGGATCTGGCGGATCGTGTCGACTGGCGGCAGATCGGCACTCAAATGCCGGATGCCGATCCAGACCGTTGCCGCGCCGATCAGCGCTAAAACCGCCACACAAAGTGTCGTTATCAATATCCAGCGTTTCATGATTTTTCGCCGCTTCTGCGCGTAGCAGGGGGCCTGTCGAGTTGCAGAATGTTTACTTAAGCTTCAGATAGTTGCCGGAAGAACCTAGCGTTGCGGCGAAAGTTCTTTCCGTTATAGTACGGTTCCGGGCCGGAAAAGTGTTTCGGGCACGCGGGGGAAAGTCAACGCGGCGGTACGAGGCTTTATGGCGATCAAACAATCGCTGTTTGGCGGGGGAGATCAGCATCTGATCGGCCTGGACATCAGTTCCAGCGCGGTGAAACTGCTGGAGTTGTCGCGCAAGGGAGAGCGATTCCACGTCGAGGCATATGCCGTGGAACCGCTGCCGCCGAACGCCGTCTCCGACAAACAGATTACAGAACCACAGCTGGTGGCCGATGCCATCGGCCGTGCGGTCAATCGTGCCGGGACGCGCACGCGTCAGGCCGCCGTGGCCGTTTCGGGCACCGCGGTCATTTCGAAGCTCATTGAAATGCCGTCGTCGCTGAGCGAGGACGAGCTCGAGGAGCAGATCCGCGCCGAGGCCGATCAGTACATTCCGTACCCGATCGACGAAGTGAATGTCGATTTCGAGATCGTCGGCCCGAACGCCAAGAACTCGGAAATGAGTGACGTGCTGCTGGCGGCGTGTCGCAAGGAATTCGTCGATCAGCGCTGCGCGGCGATCGAGTTGGCCGGCCTCAAACCCAAAGTCGTCGATATCGAGACCTACTCGCTCGAGAACGCCAGCGTGTTTCTCGAGCATCAGATGCCCGATGGCGGGCGCGGCAAGACGATCGCGATCGTCGATGTCGGTGGTACCACCAGCACGCTGCTGGTGCTGCATGACGGTCACACGATCTATACGCGTGACCAGAGCTTCGGTGGCCGTCAGCTGACCGAGGACATCATGCGCCACTACGCGATGGGCATTGATGAAGCCGAGCGCGGCAAACGCGATGGCACGCTGCCGGCCGATTACGCCGAGGACGTGCTGCCCGGTTTCATCGCCGACATGGCGATGCAGATCGAGCGCTCGTTGCAGTTCTTCTTCTCGGCGGTCACGCAGTACACGCAAATCGATCAGATCATCCTGGCCGGCGGCTGTGCGCAGATCACCGGCATCGACGCTGCAATCCAGGAGCGCCTGCAGATTCCGACGGTGACGGCGCGGCCGTTCGGGCAGATGAGCGTTGGTTCACGGGCCAAGCCCGCCTTGCTCGCGCGTGATGAGCCATCGTTACTGATCGCCTGTGGCTTGGCATTTCGGGCGTTCGACGAGCCACGGCCATGACCACACGCATCAATCTTCGCGACTGGCGCGCCGAGCGCCGCGAGCAGCGCAAGAAAAAGTTCGCGGCGATGATGGGCTTGGCGGCCTTCGGTGCGGCCGCCGTGGTTGTTGTGTCGATGGTGGTGATGAATGCCGCCGTCGACAACCAGCGCACGCGCAACAGTCGATTGCAGGCCGAAATTCGCGAAATGGATCAAAAGACCAAGGAGATCGAGGATCTCCAGAAGGTCAAGGACAACCTGCTGGCGCGCATGAAGGTCATCGAAGATCTGCAGGCCAATCGCGCGGCGACCGTGCACTTCTTTGACGAGATCGTCAGTACATTGCCGAACGGGGTGAATCTGACGTCTCTGAAGGAACAGGGCAGCAGCGTCACACTCGATGGCATTGCCGACTCCAACGGTCGCATTTCGACGTATATGAAGAATCTTGATGCGTCACCGTGGTTTGCCGATCCGCGGCTGGTCGTCATCAAGAGTAATGACAAGGATCATCAGCGCAAGTCCAGCTTCACGCTGACCGTCAAGGTGCTCAACCGTCCCGACGACAAGCAGTCCGTCGAACAGGAGGACAGCCCATGACACCGCAGGAAGTTCTCAATCAGCTGCAGACGCTGGACGCGAACAATCCGGGCGCCTGGCCGAAGTGGGTTCGCATCGCTGCGGCGATCGGGCTGGCGGCGGCGCTCATTTTCGCCGGCATCTGGGTCATCGTTCGGCCGATCCATGAAGAACTGGTTTCGTCTCGCGGGCAGGAACTGAAGCTGCGTAAGGAATTCGAGGAGAAGCAGAAGAAGGTCGCGGCGCTCGATGCTTATCGCGAGCAACTCGCCGAGATGGAACGCACCTTCGGCGCGATGCTCAAGCAGTTACCGAGCAAGGCCGAAGTGGCCAACCTGCTCAACGACATTTCCCAGACGCGCATTGCCAGCGGTCTTGACGAGGAACTGTTCCAGCCGCAGGGCGAAGTGCCGAAGGAGTTCTACGCGGAAATCCCGAACAAGATCGTCGTCGTTGGTGATTACCACGAGATGGGCAACTTCGTCAGCGGCGTCGCCGCGCTGCCACGCATCGTCACGATCGAAGACGTCGAGATCAAGCCGATCAATGCCAAGGCCGGATCGTCGACGCAGTTACGCATGACGGCGGTTGCGAAGACTTACCGCTACCTTGACGACGACGAGATTGCTGCGCAAAGCCAGAGCAAGAACAAGGGCAAAAAGAAGGGAGGCCGGAAATGAGCATCCGCGCACTCCTGATCTTTGCTCTGGCGCTGGGCGTCACCGCCTGCGGTTCGAATAACTCGGACCTCGATCGCTACATCGCCGAAGTCAAAGCTCGCAAGTCCAAGAACATCGAGCCAATCCCGCAGGTCAAGCCCTATCAGCCGTACAGCTACACGATGGCCGGCAAGCGCGATCCATTCGTACTCGGCGATCCCAACGCCAACTCCGAGCGTAATCCGAACGGTCCGCGCCCGAATCTGCGTCGAAATCGCGAACCGCTTGAGGAATATCCGCTCGATGCGCTGAGCATGATGGGCGTTATCACGACGCCGCAGGCCACCTATGCGCTGGTCAAGGCACCGGACGGTGTCGTGCATCGTGTCGGTCTGCACGAGCATATGGGCCAGAACTATGGCGAAGTCGTCGCCATTGATGAATCCGAAATCAAGCTGCTCGAACTGGTGCCGGACGGTTTCGGCGGCTGGACGCAGCGCAGCGCCAGCCTCGCGCTGAGCCAGTGACGCTTTTCAGGGAGTTGCCATGTTGAAGCTCGCCGCCCCGTGTTTCCGACACCTTGCCGGTCTGCTGCTGATCCTGCTGGCCGGTCGTGCGTACGCACAGGGTCCGAATCATCTGCTGCAGGGTATCGATTTTGTTGCGCAACAAGGCGACAGCATGTTGCTGACGCTGACCGTCTCCGACGGCGTGCCGGAGCCGACGGCGTTCACCATCGACAGCCCGGCACGGCTGTCGATCGACTTGCCGGATACGGCGATCGCCCTCGACGATCCGTACCGCAAGATCGGCATGGGCAACGTCGAGAGCGTCGCCGCCGTGCAGGCGGCTGGCCGGACGCGCATCGTCGTCGAGTTGCGTGAGATGGCGCCGTATCATCTGCGTCGAGAGGGCAACAAGCTCTATGTTGAAATCGACAACCCGGTCGCGGCACCGGCCAGCACGTCAAGTGCATCATTGCCGGCCATCAGCGCCAACAACAGCGCCATCAGCAACATCGATTTCCGACGCGGCGAGCAAGGCCAGGGCCGTATCGTCGTCAGCATGAGCAACCCGCACACCATGGTCGACGTGCGTGACGACGATGATCGTATCGTCGCGGTGTTTCGCAACACCAGCTTGCCGGAAAAACTCGCGCATCGACTCGATGTGATCGACTTTGCGACACCCGTGAAGTACATCGACACCAAACGCGATGGACCTGATACACAGCTGATCGTCACGCCCACGCAAGGTGCAAGCTTCGATCAGGCGGCGTATCAGTCTGGAGGTCTTTATACGATCGAACTGCAGCCGCTGACGCAGGCCAAACTGGAAGAGCGGCAGCGCAACGAACCGCAGTACAAGGGCGAGAAAATCTCGCTGTCGTTCCAGAACATCGATATTCGCGCGCTGCTGCAGATCATCGCCGACGTGGCCGGCACCAACATGGTCATCAGCGATTCGGTCAAGGGCAATATCGCGATGCGTCTGCAGAACGTGCCCTGGGATCAGGCGCTCGACATCATCCTGCGGTCCAAGGGCCTTGGGATGCGTCAGCAGGGCAATGTGATGATGGTCGCGCCGGTCGAGGAGATCGCGGCGCGCGAGAAGGCCGAGCTCGAAGCGGAGAAGCAGAAGACCGAACTGGCGCCGCTGCGCTCGGAAATCATCCAGGTCAATTACGCCAAGGCGTCCGACATCAAGGCACTGCTGGGTTCGGACAAGACCTCGCTGTTGTCGGATCGCGGCCGCGTCACGGTCGACGAGCGTACCAATACGCTGTTGGTGCTCGAAACGCAGGACAAGATCGCCGAGATTCGCAAGCTCGTTGCGCGACTCGACATTCCGGTGCGTCAGGTGCTGATCGAGTCGCGCATCGTCATCGCCAACGAAGACTATGCGCGCGAACTCGGCACCAAGTTCGGCGTCAGCACGATTGGCAGCATCGGCAACACGCAGATCGGCCAGAGCGGCACGGCGACCGGTGCGCGCAACGTGCTCGGCGGGACCACGCCACTGCTCGATGACGCGTACTCCGTGAATCTGCCGACTTCGGATAGTGGTGCCCCCAGTATCGGCTGGACGATCCTCGGCTCTGACTTCCAGGTCGACCTCGAACTGCAGGCGCTGCAGACCGAAGGTCGTGGCGAGGTGATCTCGTCGCCGCGCGTCGTCACCGCCAACGGCAAGCAGGCCACCATCGAGCAAGGCCAGGAAATCCCGTATCAGACGTCGAGCAGTAACAGCGGCACCAACACGCAGTTCAAGAAGGCGGTGCTGTCACTGACGGTGGCGCCGCAGATCACGCCGGACAATCGCGTGATCATGGATCTCAACGTCACGAATGACAGCAAGGGCACGGACGTCAACACCGGTACCGGCGGTACGGCACCGGCGATCGACACGCGCAAGCTCGATACGCAGGTGCTGGTCCGCAGTGGCGATACCGTCGTGCTCGGCGGTGTGTTCCAGCATTCGACGACGGACTCGACGTCGAAGGTACCGTTGCTTGGCGACATCCCGCTGCTCGGCTTCCTGTTCCGCAATAGCGACAAGGAAGACAGCAAGCGAGAGCTGCTGATCTTCGTGACGCCCAAGGTGTTGCAGGAAGGGCTGAAGGTCGACTGATGCACGGAGTCGTGGTCACGGGCTGCCGCGTCTCGACGTGACGGCGGCACTCGACACCTTCTTTCTGATCGGGCCGATGGGCGCCGGCAAGACGACGGTTGGCCGGCGTCTTGCCGAACGCCGGCAGCTGCAATTCGTCGATAGCGATCACGAGATCGAAGCCCGGACTGGCGTCGATATCCCCTACATCTTCGAGCGCGAGGGTGAGGCCGGCTTTCGGCGACGTGAGCAGCAGATGATCGCCGAGCTGACGCAGCGGCGCGGCATCGTGCTCGCAACCGGTGGGGGCGCCGTGCTCGATCCGAGCAACCGCAACGCCCTTGCGGGCAATGGTTACGTGATTTACTTGCACGCGTCGGTCGATCAGCAGCTGGCGCGCACGGCGCGAGCCGACAACCGGCCGTTGCTGAAGGCTGCCGGCGATCGCCGGGAGACGCTCACGCGCCTGTTCGTGCAACGGGACCCGCTGTATCGGGAGATCGCCGATCTGGTGCTGATCACCGATGGCCGGCATGCCAAATCGCTGGTCGCGGAAATCGAGCGGCACGTGCAATAAAGGGTTTTGCCCGTGCATTTGATACGATGCGCGGCGCCTTTTTGCCCGCCCTTCCCTTTCATGGATACGCTAGACGTCGATCTCGGCCAGCGCAGCTACCCGATTCACATCGGCACCGGCTTGCTGTCACGCCCTGAACTGCTGACCAGCATCGGCCGGCGGCCGATGCGTTTGGTGACCGACGCGCACGTTGCCGAACATTATCTGACGCCGGTACGCGAGCTGTTGTCGCTCGATGACGAGCAGATTCTGGTGCTGCCGGCCGGCGAGACGACGAAGTCGATGGCGACAGTCGATCAGGTCATGGACTGGCTGCTGGCCAGTCGCCTGCCGCGTGATGGAATGCTCGTTGCCCTGGGCGGCGGCGTGATCGGCGACCTCGTGGGTTTTTGTGCGGCGATCTATCAGCGCGGCGTCGACTTTGTGCAAATTCCAACGACCTTGCTCGCACAAGTCGATTCGTCGGTGGGCGGTAAGACCGGCGTCAATCATGCTCGCGGCAAGAATATGATCGGCGCGTTTCATCAGCCACGCCTGGTGCTCGCCGACACCGGAACGCTTGCGACCTTGCCGCAGCGTGAAAAGCTCGCCGGGATTGCCGAGGTTATCAAGTACGGCATGCTCGGTGATGCGGCCTTCTTTGCCTGGCTGGAACGCAATATGTCGGCGCTGCTGGCGCTTGACGACGAGGCTGTACGTTACGCCGTCTATCGTAGTTGTGAAATGAAGGCCGAGATCGTCGCGCTCGACGAGCGTGAATCGGTTGACGGCGGTGCCGGCCCGCGCGCGCTGTTGAACCTCGGGCACACGTTTGCGCATGCGGTCGAAACGTATACGCACTACACCGAATGGCTGCATGGAGAGGCCGTCGCGGTTGGCCTGTGCATGGCGGCCGATCTTTCGGCGCGCCTCGGCTGGCTTGCCGGGCGCGACGCTGATCGCTGCATCGCGCTGGTGGCGTCGACCGGTCTGCCGACGAGGCCGCCGCAGGGTATGCGCGTCGACGACTTCCGCACCCTGATGAGCCTCGACAAGAAAGTCGCCAGCGGCAAGCTGCGGTTGATTCTGCTGCGCAGTCTGGGTGATGCCGTCGTCAGTGCCGATTTCGATTCGCAAGCGCTCGACGCGACCTTGCGTCATTTCGGCGCCTGAGCATGAACGTCGTGCTCGCGCCCTACGCAGCCGACGAAGCGCACTCGCGAGGCCGTCGGCACGACGAAGGCGGTTCCGGGCACCGCAGCCAGTATCAGCGTGATCGCGATCGCATCATTCATTCCGCCGCATTCCGCCGGCTCGAGTACAAGACCCAGGTTTTCGTCAATCACGAAGGCGATCTGTTTCGCACGCGGCTGACACATTCGGTCGAAGTGGCGCAAATCGCGCGCACCATTGCGCGCAGCTTGCGCTTGCACGAGGACCTGTGCGAGGCCGTATCTCTGGCGCACGATCTGGGTCACACGCCGTTCGGGCACGCGGGGCAAGACGCGCTGAACGACTGCATGAAGCCCTACGGCGGCTTCGAACACAACGCGCAGTCGCTGCGCGTCGTCGACGAGCTTGAAGACAAGTACGCCGAGTTTCGCGGTCTCAACCTGATGTTCGAAACGCGAGAAGGCATCCTCAAGCATTGTTCGAAGTCGCGCGCCGAGCAGTTGGGTGCGGTTGCCGAGCGTTTCCTGACCAACCGGCAGACGACACTCGAAGCGCAACTTGCCAATCGCGCCGACGAGATCGCCTACAACAATCACGACATCGACGACGGCATTCGTGCGCGCTTGCTGTCGATCGAACAACTGCGCGAAGTGCCGCTGTTCTGCCGCCATCACGACGAAGTCCTGGCGCGTTACGGGACGATCACGCTCAAGCAGCAGCGTCACGAAACCATACGCCGCATCATCAACACGCTGGTGACTGATTTGATCGGGCACTCGCGCAAGATGCTGGTCGATGCCCGCATCGAAACGCTGGAGGATGTGCGCGCACGCGCCATGCCGTTGATCGCCTTCTCGCCGGAACTCAGCGCCGAAAATCAGCGGCTCAAGCGCTTCTTGATGGAGCACCTGTATCGCCATCATCAGGTCTACCGGATGATGATCAAAGCCAAACGGGTCATTCGCGAATTGTTCGACGCACTGATCGACGATCCGCGTTTGTTGCCGCCGGATTTTTATGCCGACGCGCAACAATACGAGCGGAACGAAGGCCCAGCGGGTCGCGCGCGCGTGGTCGCTGATTACATCGCAGGGATGACGGATCGCTACGCGCTCGATGAGTACGAGCGTCTCTTCGACCCTCGCCGTCTCCGATAACGCCGCGATCCGCGGCCGACTCACGGGCCGCGAAGATCCCGCGGCGCGACATCCTCGCCGGGGTTCGCAGGCGTAGCGCCAGCGCTTGATCGGTACGCGCGTGTTTGCGGTCTGCGTTGCCTCCGCTGCGCCGGCTTCAGGATCGGTAACTAGTGCGGCTGTTGATGGCGATGATCATCCTGCCTTTTCGGCGGCGCGGCGTGTCGCTGCGCCGGCGAATTCGCCTGATGTCGTTGTGGCGATGACGATGTTCGGTGTTGCGGTTTCGGCGTCGGTGCGTGATGGGGTGCACTGCCGTGTGAGGAACTCCGCGGCTGCGAGTGGTGGCCGCTTTGCGGCGCTCGCTGAGGTGCTTGTGTCCGATGCTGCGGGGCGTGGCCGCTGCCGTGACTCGGACTGTGACGGCTGTCGTTGTTGTTGCGTGAGGCCTCGTGGGCCGGCGACCGGGGCCGCTGCTGTGTGGCTGCGTGATCGACATGCTGCTGCTGTGCATGGGGCATGCTGCGGTGGTGCTGGCGCGCGTAGTCGACGTCACGAGCGCTCGGCCGTGCACGCGTGCCGCCATGCCCGCCGTTGTAACTGACGCGATTGACCGTGACGTGCACATCGCGACGGTAGACGTTGTGCACACGCGTAACATCGACGTGATTGACGCTGCGGTTGTAGTAGAAATGCCGGTCGCGCCAGTAGCCGCCGGAATAGCCGCTACCGAAATAGCCATAGCCGTAGTTGATACCGCCGTAGTAGCCGACGCGCGGTCCCCAGTAGCCGGCGTGCCAGGTGTAGGCGCTGCCGCCCCAGCCCCAGTAGCCCGGCGTCCACAACATGCCGATCGGCGCCACGACCCAGGCGCCGGGCACCCAATACCAGGCGCCATTCCAGGCCCAGTAACCCGGCGTCCAGACATAGCCGGGTCCCGGACACAGCGGCTGCTGGTAGACGCGCAGTGCCGGCGGTGGCGTGTTGACGGAAATGTAGACCGAGGTGGCGGCTGATGCCGGTGCGGCCAGCGGCAGCGCCAGGACCAGGCCACAGGCCATGACAAGTGAACGGAGGATCTTGGGCATCGTGACGCCCTCATGTGGTGTTGCCGGCACGCTAGGTCTGCTCGGCTGAACCCCTCATGAAGTCCTGCGCAGGGTTCACGGGCGGAACCAATCCTCGACCCGCAGGCCGGTCAGGCCGGCAAACGCACTGGCGTTGCGCGTGACCAGGGTCAGGTCGCGCGTCGCGGCGATCGCCGCGGTCTGCGCGTCCAGTCCATTCCAGTTGCGCCGCTGGCGCGCCTGCTCCGCCTCGGGCCGTGCCAGCCACACCGCGGCGTCGCCGTCGAACGGCAGCACGCTGGGGCCGGCCATCAGCAACTCCTGGGCGAAGGTCTGCAACTGGATGCGCCGTGTCGACTCCAACAGTTCACCGATGCCGCGCAGCAAGGCATACGTGGTGGGTGCCCCGATCGCACAGACCGCCTGGCGCTGCTGGAACAGGGTGAAGATGCGGCGGTTGCCGTTGGGCCGCGTCAGTTCGGCCAGCACCGGCAGGTCGAGCAAGTAGACGAGCTTGGCCATCAGTCCCGCGCTTCGGCTGGCAGTGAACGGGCGCGCTTCATAGTTCTCGCCAGCGCTCCAGTTCGGCAGCGGTGATGCCTTCGATGCCGGCTGGCAGGCGCTGGCGCCAGGTCTGTGCCCAGATCGCGAAGTCGGCGGCACCGGCGGCGGCATTGCGCAGCCGCGCGTATTCGGCGTCCGACAGCAGTACGGCGACGGCTTGGCCACGGCGTGTGACCTGCACGGGCTGGCCTTCTTCGGCCTGATAGAGCAGCTCCGTCAGGCGGTTCTTGGCATCGGCAATCGAGACCTTTTTCATGCTGCAGCTGCGCGAAATCTACAAGATGGCTATTTAGATGGCCATATTGTAGCGCGCCAAGCCCTTGATTCAATTGGCTCTGAATTTGCGTGCCGGTTCCGGCCTAAAGACGGTTTGCGGTGCAGCAAACCGCTCCTTATGTTCGCTTCCCCGCCATCCCCGGCGGCTTGCCGCGCGTGGCGCGGCTGTTTTCCAGGAGCCAGCTCATGATCGACCGCCAGCCCGTCGGCCTTTATCGGCCCGACTTTGAAAAGGACAGCTGTGGCTTCGGCCTGATTGCCCACATGGACGATCAGCCGTCGCACAAGCTCGTGCAGACGGCGATTACGGCGTTGACGCGGATGACGCACCGCGGCGCCGTTGCAGCCGACGGCAAGACCGGTGACGGCTGCGGTCTGTTGATGAAGAAGCCCGACGCGTTCCTGCGCAAGGTGGCCGCCGATCTCGGCATCGACCTGGGCAACGGCGAATACGGTGCCGGCAACGTCTTTTTCTCGCGCGACGACAAGCGTCGCGAGCGCGCCCGGGCGCTGCTCAAGGAAAGCATCGAGCTGCAGGGTCTGAAGGTCGCCGGCTTCCGCGAAGTGCCGACCGACAACGGTGCGTTGGGCGAAGAAGCGATGAAGACCGTGCCGGCCATCGAGCAGGTGTTCATCACGCCGCCGGCCGGTCTGCACAAGTTCGCGTTCGAGCTGAAGCTGTTCAAGGCGCGTCGCCGCGTCGAGAAGCTGGTTGCGGCCGACGGCGACAGCGAGTTCTACGTGACGCATCTGTCGTGCCGCGTGATCGTCTACAAGGGCCTGGTCATGCCGGAGTACCTGCCGACGTTCTATCCGGACCTCGCCGACGCGTCGCTCGAATCGTCGATGTGCGTTTTCCATCAGCGCTTCTCGACCAACACCACGCCGCAGTGGCGCCTCTGCCATCCGTTCCGCTACCTCGCGCACAACGGCGAGATCAACACGATCTCCGGCAACCGCAAGTGGGCGCAGGCGCGCGCCAAGAAGTTCCAGTGCGAATCGTTGCCGGACATCGAGGAAATCGCGCCGCTGGTGAATTTGTCGGGTTCGGACTCGCAGTCGCTCGACAACATGCTCGAAGTGCTGCTCGCCGGCGGCATGGACATCTTTGCGTCGATGCGTGCGCTGATCCCGCCCGCGTGGCAGAACGTCGAGGATCTCGACTCGGACGTGCGCGCGTTCTATGAGTACAACTCGGTCAACATGGAACCGTGGGATGGTCCGGCCGGCGTGGTCATCACCGACGGTCGCTATGCGGCCTGCACGCTGGACCGTAACGGCCTGCGTCCAGCGCGCTATGTCATCACCACCGACCGCCACATCGTGCTGGCGTCTGAAATCGGCGTGCACGATTTCAAGATTCAGGACGTCGTCGAGAAGGGCCGGTTGCGCCCCGGCGAGATTCTCGCCGTCGACACCGAATCCGGCGCGCTGCTGCGCCCGGAAGACATCGACCGCATGCTGGCGTCGCGCAAGCCGTACAAGCAGTGGCTGAAGTCGAAGATGAAGCGCGTCGAGGCGTCGCTGTCGGACGACCCGAGCTCGCTGGACGTGATGCCGCCGGATACGGTGGCGACGTATCACAAGATGTTCCAGCTGACCTTTGAAGAGCGTGACCAGGTGCTGCGCCCGGCCGCCGAAGCCGGCCAGGAAGCGGTCGGTTCGATGGGCGACGACACACCGTTCGCGGTGCTCTCCGAACGTCCGCGTTCGGTCTACGACTACTTCCGGCAGATGTTCGCGCAGGTCACCAACCCGCCGATCGATCCGCTGCGTGAGCAGATCGTCATGAGCCTCGAGTGCCAGCTTGGCGCCGAAAAGGGCATGTTCGAGGAAACACCCGAACACGTCGCACGTCTGCTCGTTGACTCGCCAGTGCTGTCGGAAGCCAAGTTCAAGAAGCTGCTGGCGATCGGCGATGAAGATCCGGCGTTTGCCAGCCACGTCATCGACCTCAACTACGATCCGGCGCATGGCATCGCGGCCGCCTTGCAGGCGCTGTGCGAGGAAGCGGCGTCGGCGGTGCGCGGCGGCAAGGTCGTGCTGGTGTTGTCGGACCGCGCGATCGAGCGTGGCAAGCTGCCGTTGCATGCATTGCTCGCGGTCGGCGCGGTCAACAACTATCTGGTGCATGAAGGCCTGCGCTGCGACTGCAACATCGTCGTCGAGACCGCGACCGCGCGCGACCCGCATCAGTTCGCGTGCCTGATCGGCTATGGCGCGTCTTGCATCTATCCGTACCTGGCCTACGCCACGCTGTATGAAATGGCGCGCTCCGGGCAGATCAAGAACAAGCCGGTCGAAGCGCTTGCGCAGTCGTACCGCAAGAGCATCAACAAGGGCCTCTACAAGATCATCTCGAAGATGGGCATCAGCACCATCTCCAGCTACCGCGGTGCGCAGCTGTTCGAAATCGTCGGCCTGTCCGACGAGATCGTCGACCGCTGCTTCGAGGACACGGTGTCGCGTATTCAGGGCGCCAAGTTCGCCGATCTGCAGGTCGAGCAGCAGGAGCTGGCCGAGCTGGCGTGGAGCGCACGCAAGCCGATCGAACAAGGTGGCCTGTACAAGTACATCCACGGCGGCGAATACCACGCGTACAACCCGGATGTGATCGCGACCCTGCAGAAGGCCGTGAAGACCGGCGAATACGACGACTACAAGGTGTTCGCCACGCACGTCAACGAGCGGCCGGTCGCAGCGATCCGCGATCTGTTCAAGCTCAAGGACGCGACGCCGGTGCCGATCGAGGAAGTCGAACCGATCGAGTCCATCTTCAAGCGTTTCGATTCGGCCGGCATGTCGCTGGGCGCGCTGTCGCCCGAGGCGCACGAGGCCTTGGCGATCGCGATGAACCGCCTTGGCGGCCGCAGCAATTCGGGCGAAGGCGGTGAGGATCGCGCGCGCTTCGGCACCGACAAGATGTCGAAGATCAAGCAGGTCGCATCGGGTCGCTTTGGCGTCACGCCGGAATACCTGGTCAATGCTGAAGTGCTGCAGATCAAGGTCGCACAGGGCGCCAAGCCGGGCGAAGGCGGCCAGCTGCCGGGTGACAAGGTCAACGACACCATCGCGCGGCTGCGTTACTCGAAGCCCGGCATCTCGCTGATCTCGCCGCCGCCGCATCACGACATCTACTCGATCGAAGATCTCGCGCAGCTGATCTTTGACCTCAAGCAGGTCAATCCGCAGGCGTTGGTGTCGGTCAAGCTGGTGTCTGGTCCGGGTGTCGGCACGATCGCCGCCGGCGTCGCCAAGGCCTACGCCGACCTGATCACGATTTCTGGCTACGACGGTGGCACCGGTGCTTCGCCGCTGACCTCGGTCAAGTACGCCGGCACGCCGTGGGAACTCGGCCTGTCGGAAACGCACCAGACGTTGCGCATGAACAATCTGCGCGACAAGGTGCGCGTGCAGACCGATGGCGGCCTCAAGACCGGCCTCGACGTCATCAAGGCGGCGATCCTTGGCGCCGAGTCGTTCGGTTTCGGCACCGGGCCGATGGTGGCGCTCGGCTGCAAGTATTTGCGCATCTGCCATCTCAACAACTGCGCGACCGGCGTTGCCACGCAGAACGCGACGCTGCGCAGCAACTACTTCATCGGCCTGCCGGAAATGGTGATGAACTATTTCCGCTTCGTCGCCGAGGAGACGCGCGAGTGGATGGCGCGTCTGGGCGTGCGCACGATCAAGGAGCTGATCGGCCGCACCGACCTGCTCGAAATGGCCGAGGCCCCGCACGACAAGGCCAAGCATCTCGATCTGTCGCCGATTCTCGAGTCGGCCGGCATGGTGCTGCCGAGCGCGCAGTACTGCATGTTCAACAACGAGCCGTTCGACAAGGGCGAACTGGCCGAAGCGATGCTGCAGGACTGCCTGCCGGCGATCGAACACATGACCGGTGGCATCTTCCATTACTCGGTGCAGAACCGGCATCGCTCGATCGGTGCGCGCCTGTCCGGTGAGATTGCGCGCCTGCACGGCAACCTCGGCATGAGTGACAAGCCGATCACCGTGCGCCTCAAGGGTGCGGCCGGCCAGAGTTTCGGCGTCTGGAACGCCGGCGGTCTGCATCTGGAACTCGAGGGCGACGCCAACGACTACGTCGGCAAGGGCATGGCCGGCGGCCGCATCGTCGTCAAGCCGCCGCGCGGCGCGCGTTATGAAACGCGCGAAGCCGCGATCATCGGCAACACCTGCCTGTACGGCGCGACCGGCGGCTCGCTGTACGCCGCGGGCATGGCCGGCGAGCGCTTCGCGGTCCGCAACTCGGGCGCGCATGCGGTCGTCGAAGGCTGCGGCGATCACGGTTGCGAATACATGACCGGCGGCAGCGTCGTCATCCTCGGCCGCACCGGCGTCAACTTCGGTGCCGGCATGACCGGTGGCTTCGCCTACGTGCTCGATGAGAAGCGGACCTTCGTCGATCGCTACAACCACGAGCTGATCGACATTCATCGCGTCGTCTCCGAGTCGATGGAAGCGCATGAGAACCATCTGCGCCGTGTCGTTCAGGACTACGCCAACGTCACCGGCTCGAAGTGGGCGCAGACCATCCTCGCCGACTGGGCCGACTACGTCGGCAAGTTCTGGCTGGTCAAGCCGAAGGCGGCCGAAATCGGCTCGCTCATCGACTCCGTCCGTGCCGCGGCTTAAGACCAAGCACCCACTCTAGGAAGAACCCACATGGGCGCCAAGAACGTCAACCAGTTTCTCGACCTGCCGCGTCAGGACCCGAAGAAAGTCCAGGCCGAAGTCCGCATTCACGACTTCCGCGAAATCTATGGTCAGTTCCAGCCGGATCAGGCCAAGTCTCAGTCGGGCCGCTGCCTGTCTTGCGGCAACCCGTACTGCGAGTGGAAGTGCCCGGTGCACAACTTCATTCCGAACTGGCTCAAGCTGGTCGAGGAAGGCAACCTCTTCGCCGCCGCCGAACTGTCGCATCGCACCAACACCTTGCCGGAGATCTGCGGCCGCGTGTGCCCGCAGGATCGCCTGTGTGAAGGCGCTTGCACGCTCAACGACGGCTTCGGCGCGGTGACCATCGGCAGTGTCGAAAAGTACATCGCCGACGAGGCGCTCAAGCAGGGCTGGCGCCCGGACATGTCGAAGGTGCGCTGGACCAAGAAGCGCGTTGCCATCATCGGTGCCGGCCCGGCCGGCCTCGGCTGTGCCGACATCCTCGTGCGCAACGGCGTCAAGCCGGTGGTGTTCGACAAGTACAGCCAGATCGGCGGCCTGCTGACCTTCGGCATCCCGCCGTTCAAGCTGGAAAAGGAAGTGATCCAGCGCCGCCGCGAAGTGCTCGAAGGTATGGGCGTCGAATTCCGTCTCAATACCGAGATCGGCAAGGACATCGACTTCGACACGCTGCTCGCCGATTACGACGCCGTGTTCCTCGGCATGGGCACCTACACCTATATGAAGGGCGGCTTCCCGGGCGAAGAGCTGCCGGGCGTCTACGAGGCACTGCCGTTCTTGATCGCCAACATCAATCGCGTGATGGACCGCGCCAGCGATGCCGACATGGCGTTCGACATGAAGGGCCAGCGTGTCGTCGTGCTCGGCGGCGGCGATACCGCGATGGACTGCAACCGTACGTCGGTGCGCCAGGGCGCCGACAGCGTCGTCTGCGCGTACCGCCGCGACGAAGAGAACATGCCGGGCTCCAAGCGCGAAGTCGCCAACGCCAAGGAAGAAGGCGTCGAGTTCCTGTTCAACCGCTCGCCGGTCGAGATCGTTGGCGACGGCAAGGTCGAGGGCGTCAAGGTCGTCGAAACCAAGCTCGGCGCGCCGGATGCGCGCGGCCGCCGCAAGCCGGAAGTGATTCCCGGCTCCGAGCAGATCATCCCGGCCGATCGCGTCGTCGTCGCCTTCGGTTTTCGTCCGAGCCCGGCGTCCTGGTTCGAGCAGCACACTGTTGAGCTGCATGAGGACGGTCGCGTCAAGGTGCACGGCGAAGTGCTGGCCAAGCACAAGTTCCAGACCAAGAATCCGAAGGTGTTTGCGGGCGGCGATATGGTCCGCGGCTCGGACCTCGTCGTTACCGCCGTCTTCGATGGCCGCGAAGCCGCGGAAGGCATCCTCGACTACCTGGGCGTCTGAGGGTCGAGGTCCGAAAGCGCGCCGCAGCCCCTATCGCCGCCTGCGGGCGGCACCGTCGTTCGATCTGGGGTTCCGCGGCTCGGGCCTCGTCGTTACCGCCGTGTTCGAGGGCCGCGAAGCCGCGGAAGGCATCCTCGACTATCTGGGCGTCTGAGGGTCGAGGTCCGAAAGCGCGCCGCAGCCCCTATCGCCGCCTGCGGGCGGCACCGTCGTTCGATTTGGGGTTCCGCGGTTCGGACCTCGTCGTCACCGCTGTCTTCGAGGGCCGCGAAGCCGCGGAAGGCATCCTCGACTACCTGGGCGTCTGAGGGTCGAGGTCCGAAAGCGCGCCGCGGCCCCTATCGCCGCCTGCGGGCGGCACCGTCGTTCGATCTGGGGCTCCGCGGCTCGGACCTCGTCGTCACCGCCGTCTTCGAGGGCCGCGAAGCCGCGGAAGGCATCCTCGACTATCTGGGCGTCTGAGGGTCGAGGTCCGAAAGCACGCCGCGGCCCCTATCGCCGCCTGACGCGGGGTTTCGCGGCTCCTGTCAGAGGTAGCGGGTCCAGACCGTCGTTGCGCTGCCGGCAGTTGGTGTACTTGATGTTGTGCAGTCCGACGACGGCAACTGTGTCTGGCTGCTCGACAGACCGTCGGTGACGACCTTGATGCCACCCTGGCTGACCGTGGTGGTCGACGTACCGTTGGCGCCAACGGTAACCGTGCCGTAGATCGTCGTCGTCGCGCCGCCGGTGTCGACCGTGCCGCCGATGATGACGTTGCCGTGGATCTCCCAGCCGGAACTGCTCAGTGCGCCGTCGGTGAGAATGGCGACATTGCCGATCGGCAGTCCGGTATAGGTGGTGCCATCCGACGCGGTCCAGGTCACGAACGCCGGCTCGGTGCCGCTCATGTCGCATAGGTCCGATGGATAGAAATCGCCGCCGCAGATTTCGCTCGCCGTCGCGTAATTTGGCGCGTACAGCGGCACATGTCCGCTGCTGGTGAGGTCGACATCGCCCGTTGCGATCAGCGAATCGTAGAGGTTCGCCTGTGTCCCGGAATTGACGCCATTGACCGTCACCGGCCCGTCGAACCAGGCGACGCCCGGCGGAAATTTGTAGACGCCGGTCAGCGTCCAGCCGCTGCTTGGTGTCGCACTTCTCAGGCAGTAGCTGTCATACCAATTGCATTGCATGAAATCCTTGCCGTCGATGGTACGCACGTCGGCCGTGGTCAGGTCGTAGGGGCCGGCGTCGACCGCCGTGCCGTCGGCCGTCTTCACGTTCTGAATGCGCAGCATCGGGTGCGACGTCGTGCTGTCGAAATAGAACACGTAGTTCGCCGACGATTCGAGAGACGCGGCATCGACGCTGTCGACGCGCGTGTCACAGTACGGAATGCCGGGTAGGCCCGGCGAGGTACCGGTTTGTGAGCGGCTGACATTCATGCCAGACACGGCGGTGCCGGTCGCCAGCGCGGTTTGCGCGCTGCTGTAATAAATCGTGCCGGCGATCTTGCCGCTGGTGACGGTCGGGAAATTCCAGGTACTGGAGCCGGACGCGCCGGCGCTGGTCGCCCACAGGTAGCCGCCGCCGACCAGGTTCGAGATCGTGCCAGTGACGATCTTCAGGTTGCCGTTCGACAACAGGTTCGTATAGGTGCCGCCGTAGCCCTGGATGGTCAGCGTATGGCCCCAAAGTGTCGTGATGGTCTGCACGTAGAGGCTGATATTGCCGCCGTCGATACCGGTTGCGACGAAGCTGAGATTGTCCGGCAGCGAACCGCTGCCACTCAGCAGCTCAGCGGCACTGGCACCGCTGACGGCGCCGGTGCTGCTGTCGATGCTGACGTCGCTCATCGGCAGCAAGAAGCTGCCGCTGCCGTCGTCGAGGGTGATGACGATCGAATCGGAGGCCTGCGGCACGATCGTGCCCGTGGTCCACGGAATGTCACTGCCGGCGGTCGACGCGATGATGCTGCCGCCGACATTCGTGGTGCCGATCTTGGCGCTGCCGGAATAGACATCGGCGGTATAGGCGCCGGCTTCCATTGCCGTGAACGTGCCGGAGCCGGTATTGCCGTAGACGATGTTCTTCGCCCACATCGTCGCGCTGCTCGGCGCCGACATGCTGTTGACGGTGATCGTGCCGCCGGCCTTCAGGGTCGCGCCGGTTTCGATACCACCGCCGGACAGGCTGATGTCGCCGCTGGCGCAGCCGGAAATCTTCGCGCTGGCGCCACTGCCGACGGTGATATCGCCGGCGACCGCGACGTTGGTGAAGTCATCGGCGCTGTCGGTGACCACCAGCGAGCCGCCGCTGTAGGTGAGATCGCCGTTGAAAACCATGGCTGCGGCCGGCGTTGTTGATGCGCAGCTGGCGGTACTGCTGCCGGTACTCGCCGGCGTGACGCTGTAGACGGCGCGCACCGTGGACGTTGAATCGGCGCCGCTGCCGGTGATATTGGCGGTGACGGTGTAGGTGGTGCCGGAACCGCTCACGCTGAGGCCGCTGATCGCGACCCCCGATTCGCCGCCGACGGTGAGCGCGCTCGGCAAGCTGTCGAGCGTGGTGGTGTCGAGCGTTGCGAGATAGTCGCGCAGCAGCTCGACGCCGGACCACGCACGCGATTGCACCAGCGTCGCGGTATGGACCGCCAGGGTTTTGTCCTGGGTGCCGCGGATTTCCCACATCACGCCCAGCGTCGTCACGGTGATCGCCAAACCGACCAGCAGCACGGTCAACAACGTAGCGATCCCGCGCTGACGCTGCGCCGATGGGCGATATCGGGATCGAGGCAAGGCGGGCATGGTGGCTAACTCGGCAGATTGGAGAGGCACAGCGTTGCCGATGAGCTGAGGCCGGAGACGGCGCTGACGGCCGTCAGCCGCACGATGACGGCGGTGGCCGTGGTGCCGGCTTTGCCGAACGGCGAACAGGTGCCGACGCTGGCGGTGAAGCTCGAACTCTGATCGCCGAGCATGTCGTCGGCGACCAGCTGCGCGCTCTGCGTCCAACTGACGCTGCTCCAGCTCGCCGCGGAGTTGCAATCGCTGCCTTTTAGCATCAGCAGACCGCCATCGACGGCCAGCGCCGCCTGGCAGCTGTAGGTTGTCAGATCGTCCTTGCTGCCCCAGACCACGGCATTGCCGATCGCGCTGCCGCCGCTGGCGAGGGTTTGCAGGGTACCGCTGAGCTGGCCGTCATCATTCAGGCTGGCCCCGCTGAGCACGACGAAGTCGGTGCCGGATGCCGCGCCGGCACTGCCGCTGCCAATGCCGTAGCCGGCGCCCTGCAGATCGATCTGCTCGGCAAGCAACCCGGCGCTGATCTGGCCGTCGCTACTGGCGCGCTGCGCCGAGATGATCGATTGGCGAATCAGGTTTTTGTACAGCGACAACATTGCCACGAGTCCGAGCAACGAGATCACCATGCCGACCATCAAACTGATCAGCGTCACGCCGCGCTGTTGCCGCGCGCAGGGGCGGCGACGCTCAGCTGTCATCGTCGAGATCGCCGACAACGATCGTCCCGCTGCCGCCGAACCCATCGGCGGACGTCGCCGACAGCGTTACCGACGATGGTGCGTCGCTGACGCTGGTGCCGTTGACGCTGGCCGATGCGGTGCTGCAGCTGACCGTCAGGTCCAGCGATGTGGCCGGCGGCAGGGTGATCACCGCCAGCGACGTGTCGTCACACAGCGCCGTGCCGTAGCGCTGCAGTAGATTGCGCATTTGTGTGATCGCGATTTCGCTCGCATTGAGCTGCCGCTGGCTGACCACCGCGCGCGCCGCCGCATAGCTCATGCCGAGCCCAACGATGCCGATCAGCAACATGCCGATCAGGGCTTCGAGCAAGGCGTCGCCGCGCTCAGTAATACGCTGCCGTGACAGTGCCGGACTCCTTGGTGAGCGTAAAACCGTTGCCGGTCGAGCAGCTGTTGCCGCCGTCGCTGGCCGACGCGCTGATCGCACGCGAGCGGTTGTCGAACGCCACGCAGGTGAAAGCGGTCCCGCTCGGAGCCTGTACGCTGACGCTGTCTGCAATCTCGGTGCTCCACGTCGCGGTGCCGCTGCAAGCGGCAGCGGTGTTGCTGTCGCTCGCGGCATACAACGACAGCGTCGTGCCGCTCAGACAGACGATCGTCGCCGCCAGGCTGTCCGATACCCCGCCGGGATTACGCAGCGCCATTGCCTTGCCGCGCGCGTAGGCCTGGCCGATCTGCGCCTGTGCGTCGTGCAACTGCGTCGACACCACCCAGGCGCGGGTCAAGGGCGCGCCGAGCACCAGCATCAGGCCGACGATCGCGATGACGATCATCAGCTCGATCAGCGTGAAACCGGCCGCAGCGCGCCGCGTCACCATGTGCTGCTGCTGCCGCTTGGCGGGGTGACGGTCCGTGTGTTGTCCTGGCCCAGCGTGATGACGTAGCCGGCGACGCGGGAGCCGGTCCCGGTGGCAGCGACGACGTATGCGCTGTCCGAGCTGCTTTGCACCGTATAGGTGAAGTTGTCCCCTTCGGCCGGGTACCAACCACTAAACAAGGCCTCGGTCTGCGCGGTGGTGCTGGTCGCCGACGGATAGCTGAGCTGCTGCTGGTAGTAGTTCTCCAGGTTCAGGCTCAGCGCCACCAGGTCCGCCTCGGCAGCGCGGACCTGGCTACGCGTGATGTAAGCGCCGTAGGCCGGCAACGCGATCGCCGCGAGAATCGCGACGATGATGACCGTCACGAGCAGCTCGATCAGCGTGAAACCGGATGCGGCTTGGCGCATGGCGCAGTGCGGCGTCGCGAATGGAAATGGCTCCATTGTCGGTCGAGCCGCGATGCGCGTCCCTCTCATTTTGTAAGCAATTGCTTACGTCAGTGCCGGGGTGCCATCGCCGACACCGGCCGCGCGTTTGCCATCGCGGCGCTCGGCCCGACCTTCGGGAAAACCCCTAATTGCCGACCCGTTGCGAACCGTTTACTGACATATCGGTCAGACTGGCGTCGTTACTACTGCAGGATTGCTGCCACCATGACCTTGCTTCTTCCTCGCCCGCTGGCCCTCGCCGGGCTGATGCTGACGGCGCTGTCGTTCGTGCGACCCGCCGCTGCCGACGACGATGCGACGCTGATGCGCTTCCCGACCTTGCATGGTCAGCAGCTGGTGTTCGAGGCGCACGGCAATCTCTGGCAGGTCGATCGTACGGGTGGCGTGGCGCGGCGTCTGACCACCGAAGCCGGCTACGAGGTCATGCCGCGTTTCTCGCCGGACGGCAAGTGGATTGCGTTTACCGGCCAGTACCAGGGCAATCGCGACGTCTATGTGATGCCGGCCGGCGGCGGCACAGCCCGGCGCCTGACCTTCCATTCCGATGTGGTCCCGGACGCGCCGCTGCGCTGGGGACCGAACAACATGGTGTTGGGCTGGACGCCGGATTCGAAGAACGTCGTCTTCCTGTCGCGCGCCGAGGCTTGGAACTCGTGGTACGGCAAGCTGTTCTCGGTGCCCTTGACCGGCGGTCTGCCGACCGCGCTGCCGCTCGATCGCGGCGGTCTGATGAGCTACAGCCCGGATGGCAAGCAGATCGCCTATAACCGCATTTTCCGCAACTTCCGCACCTGGAAGCGTTACGACGGCGGTCTCGCGCAGGACGTCTACACCTACGATTTCGCCAGCAAGCAGCTGACGCGCATCACCGACTGGAAGGGCACCGACACCGCACCGATGTGGTACGGCCACACGATTTACTTCCTCTCGGATCGCGACGCCAACCGCCGCGAGAACATCTGGGCCTACGATCTCGACACCAAGCAATATCGCGAGGTCACGCACTTCAGCGACTATGACGTCGATTTCCCGTCGATCGGCATCGGCGCTGGCGCGGATGGCATCGCCTTCCAGCAAGGCGGCCACCTTTACGTGCTCGATCTGCCGAGCGAAAAGCTGCACGAGCTGAGCGTGGCGGTGCCCGACGACGGCTTGCAGACCAGCCCGCGTTACGTCGATGCTGCCGACACCATTCGCTATACGGACGTCGCTCAGCAGCCGGATTTCGACTTGTCGTCAAACGGCAAGCGCTTGCTGCTCAGTGCACGTGGCGACCTGTTCAGCGTGCCAGCCGAGCACGGCAACACGCGCAACCTCACTGAAACCTCGAATGCCGACGAGGACCATCCGGCCTGGTCGCCGGACGGCAGCGAACTGGCCTATACCACCGACGTCGACGGTGAGCAGCAGATCGCCGTGCGCCCGTCGGGCGGTGGCGCCGAGAAAATTCTCACCCACTTCAAGCGTGGCTACGCCTATCAGCCGCTGTGGTCGCCCGACGGCAAGCACCTCGCGTTTTCCGACAACGAGCACCGCCTGTGGGTGATGGATGTCGACGCCGGCGCGCCGAAGCAGATCGCGCAGGATCAGATTCAGGAGATGCACGACTACAGCTGGTCGCCGGATGGCCGCTGGCTGGCTTACAGCCTGACCGGCGCCAATCAGGTGCGGTCGATCTGGCTCTACAACCTGACGTCTGGCAAGGCGACGCGCGTCAGCGATGCGCGCGACAACGACTTCGCCCCGGTCTTCGACCCCAAGGGCCGTTGGCTGTATTTCGTTTCCACGCGGCACGAGCTGCCGACCTTCAGCGAGAGCGAATTCAATATCGCGACGCTGAAGAGTACCGGTATCTACGTCGCGACCTTGAAGGCCGACGCCCCATCGCCATTCGCCCCGCGCTCGGACGAAGCGCGCTACCCATCGGACGACGACAAGAAGGACAAGGGCAAGGACGATGGTGGCGACGAGCACTGGAAGCCGGGCGCGAGCAAACCGATCGACGTCGATCTTGATGGCCTGATGCAGCGCGCGGTGCCGATGCCGATCGCGCCGAACGACATCACCGAGCTCGAAGTGCGCGGCGATCTCGTCTACTACATGACCAGCCCGAGCCAGACCATAGACGGGCCGCTGCCCGGCGAAGATTCGGCGCTGCACATCTACGACATGCACAAGCGCAAGGACGCGACGCTGACCGAAGGCCTAGACGGCTTCCATGTGGCGGCCGATGACAGCAAGCTGCTGTACGTCAAGCATGACGAGTTCTACATCGTCGATGCCAAGCCGAACCCGGACAAGGATCAGGGCAAGAGCGACGACAAGCCGGTCGACCTGTCACACATGCGCACACGCGTCGATCCGCGTGCCGAATGGCGCGAGATGTTTGCGTCGGCCTGGCGCCTGGAACGGGACTTCTTCTTCAATCCGAAGATGAACGGTGTCGACTGGAATGCGGTGCGCGCGTCGTACGAAAAGCTGCTGCCGCTAGTGGGGTCGCGCGAGGATCTCAATTACGTGATCGGTGAGGTGCAGGGCGAGCTCGGCAACTCACACACCTACGTCGGTGGCGGCGACGACAACGACACACGGCCACACGTCGGCACCGCCATGCTCGGTGCCGATCTCGAACTCGACGCCGCATCGGGCCGCTATCGCATCGCCAAGATCTACCACGGCGACAACACGCGCGAGCGCTACCGCGCGCCGCTGACGGCGCCGGGGATCAAGGTCAAGGAGGGCGACTATCTGCTGGCGATCGACGACCACGAGCTGAAGGCGCCGACCGATCCGTACAGCCTGCTCGTCAACAAGGCCGATGGCACGGTGAAGCTGACGCTGGCGTCCAGCGTCAACGGCAAGCGTCACGACGTGGTCGTCAAACCGGTGAACAACGAGTTGGCGCTGCGCGAGCAGGCGTGGATCGATCACAACCGCGAAACCGTCGATCGGCTATCGGGCGGCAAGATCGGCTACATCTACCTGTCGGACATGGAAGCGCTGGGCATGGAGCAGTTCATCCGCCAGTTCTACAGCCAGCTCGACAAGCAGGCGCTGATCGTCGACGACCGCTGGAATGGCGGCGGCTTCATCGACCAGATCGTGCTCGAACGCCTGCGCCGCATCCTGGTCGGCATGTCGACCAATCGCGAGCGAGCGACGATGTCGATTCCCGAACAGCTGATCAACGGACCCAAGGTCTGCCTGATCAATCACTATTCCGCATCGGATGGCGACATCTTCCCGTACTACTTCCGCAAATACGGTCTCGGCAAGCTGATCGGTACCCGGACCTGGGGCGGCGTGCGCGGCATTCGCGGTTCCTGGACGCTGCTCGATGGCGGTTACATCACCGTGCCGGAGGCCAGCCTCTACGGCCTGGATTCGAACTGGGTGATCGAGAATCACGGCGTTGACCCCGACATTGAAGTCGAGGACGCGCCGGGGCCGATGCTGGCCGGTCACGACCCGCAACTCGAAACCGCCGTGAACGTGCTGCTCGACGAACTCAAGCAGCATCCGGTGAGCGTGCCGCAACCGCCGCCGCTACTGCCGGCTTATCCGCCGGCGGGCGAGCGCTGAGGGCCGCGCGGTCTGGGTGCGCTCATTGGTAGCGTGTCCAGACCGCGACGGCGGCGCCCGTCCCGCCGCTCGATGTCGTGCTGCAGTCGGCCATGCACGGCAGTGCGCCAGGCACGAACGATGACGGCAGGTTGGTCAGGTCGAGGGTCGTGCTACCGGCCCACTTGGTGGGGGTGAGCAGGCTATCGGCGCCCTGCGCGGCGACCGTGATATAGCCATGAATGGTCGTGCTGCCGGTGGTCGACAATTCGTTGCCGGCAATGACGCTGCCGTACACATCGTTTGATGCGGTGAGCTTGATATCGCCGCCGGAAAACACGCCGAGCTGATAGCCGCCCGCGAGAAACGCAATGTTGCCGAGCGGGTTCGATGTCAGCGCTTGCGTCGACAGATCGCAGAAATTGTTTGGATACAGGCCATCGAAGCGCGTATACGGCGTCGTGTCGGTCGGTTGATTGAGACATACCGCGGCATAACCGGCGTAGTTCACCGCGACCGTCTTGTTGCTGCCGCTGGTGCGGATATCCCCGCTGGCAATAAAGCTGTCGTGGTAGATGCCGTTTCCGGCGTTCAGATCACCGGCAAACCACATCACGCCAGGCGCCAGACTGGTGCCATTGAGGCTCCACTCGCCAGCGCTGTAAGAGATGCAGCTGTTGTTGTCGGACGAACCTTCGCAGATCGTGTGCTGGGGGGTGCTCGGCGTCGCGCAGCTGCTGCCGTCGGAGGCCAGCGATGTGCACAGATAATCCTTGTAGGGGCCACTGTAATTGCCGAGGTAATAAACACCATCGGTAATGCCGTTGACGTTGCGCACGGTGACTTGGCGGTGGCCGGCGCTGTCGATCTCGAACACGTAGTTCGCATCGTCCTTGAGCGCGTACGCATCGACCTTGCGATCGGTGACCTGATTGGCCTCGACCGGCGTCACCGACACCACCGCCACGTCGACCTGATAGCCGAGTTGCGTATTGACGTTGACGCTGTTGTTCCACAGCGGCTTGATGATCAAGCCGCCGACTGTGCCGCTGGCGACGGCGCCGCTGCCGGTGACCGTCAGCAGACCCTGGCCGGCGAGCCGGTTGCTGATGCTGCCGTATGACAGGGTCGTATCGCTTTTGGTGTTGACGTTGCTGACGCCGGCGCCGGTCAGGTTGACCGCACCGATCGCGTTGATGGTGGTGGAAAGATTGCCGCCGCCGTAGACCACGTAGCTGTTGGCATTGATCAGTTTGCCGGAGCCCGAGCTGGTCCAGGTGACGCTGCCATCGGTATTGATGGTCTGCACCGAAGCACCGCCGCCGGTCACGCTGACCCCGAGTATCGAGTTGACGCTGGTAGCCGACGAACTGCCGCCGAAGCTGACCAGGCCATTGCTGTTGATCGTTGTCGCCGAGGCGCTGCCGGCCAGCGTCACACTGCCCATCGCATTGATGCTCTGCAGCGCCGCCGATCCAGACAGCGACACGTTGCCGTTGGCGTTGACGGTCTTGACGGCGATCGCGCTATTGATCGAGACGTTGCCGGTCGACACGATGGTGTCGACGCCAGTGATGCTGGCGCTGGTCAGCGTGACGTTGCCGTCGACAACGAATTTCGCGTTGCCATTGCCGACCACGGTGATGTTGCCGTTCATGGTCAGATCGTTGTAGATGTTGATGACGTCGAGATCTGAATACGGTGCCGTGACGATCTCGCCGCTGCTGCCGCCGGCATAGAGCGATACGTCGTAAACCGTGCGCAGCGTCGCCGTGGCGCCGGCGCCCTCGCCGGTCACGTCAGCGACGACGCGAATATTGCCGGTGACGTCGGGGCCGGACATCGACACGATGTCGATCGAGACGCCGTCGATGCCCGTGATCGGAATCACACCATTGAGTGCCACCGTCAGCAGGGTGCCGATCTGCGAACCGAGATAGACGCGCAGCAGCTCGACACCGGACCACGCGCGTGACTCGGCCAGCGTTGCCGCATGCACCGACAGCGTCTTGTCCTGGGTGCCGCGTATCGTCGACATGACGCCGAGCGTACTGGCCGTCAGCGCCATGCCGACCAGCAGGATGGTCAGGATCGTCGCGTAACCGCGCTGGCCTCTGCGCGTCTTCATGTCAGGTAGTTGGTGATGCACAGCGCAGCGCCGGTCGGATAACCGGCGTCGACGCCGTGCGCACGCATCGTCAGGATCAAGGCCGGCAGCGGCAGCCCCTTGCCGAACGGGGCACAGCTACCGTGACTGACCGAAAATGTCGTGTCGGCCTGATCGAGCGCTCCGCTCGACACCAGATCGGCACGGCGCTGCCACTGTGCGCTGGCCCAGTCGGTCGCAGCCGCACAGCCGGACGTTGCGCGCAACAGCGTCAGGCCACCATCGCTGACGATCAGTGCGTTGCAGCGATAGGCGCTCAACGTCGGGTTGTCACCCCAGACAATGGCATTGCCGCTGACCGCCGACGAACCGATGGTCAGCGCCGTGCCATGCAGCTTCAGCTGCGCATCGAGCGTCGCGCCGCTGACCACGATGAAATCGGTGTTGCTTTTCGCCGCGCCGCTGGCGGTGGCGACGCCGTAGCCGGCGCCCTGCAATTCGATCTGTGCGGTCAGCAGACCGGCCGCAATTTCGCCGTCGTGGCCACTGCGCTGCGCCGAAGCGACGGTCTGGTAAATCAAATTCTTGTAGAGCGACAGCATCGAGACGATGCCGATCATTGAAATCGCCATGCCGGTCAGCAGGCTGATCATCGTCACACCGTGCTGGCGCTTCAGTGCCAGCATCAGCCGTTATCTCCGACCACAATGGTCCCGACCCCGCCGAACAATTCCGGCGACGTCACCGACAGTTTCACCGCCGACGGCAGTACGGTGAGGTCGATGCTGTTGATCTTCACCGACAGCAGCGCATCGCATTGCACGTCGACGCCGAGCTGGCGGTCCGGCGGCATGGTGATGACGGCCAGCGAATCGTCCGTGCACAGCGTTGTGCCATAGCGCTGCATCAATGCGCGCATTTGCGAGATCGCGATGCCCTGCGCGTTCTGGTAGCGCTGACCGACCATGACCCGTGAAGCGGTGTAGCTCATGCCGAGGCCGACAATGCCGATCAGCAGCGTGCCGATCAGCGCCTCGAGCAGCATGTCGCCGCGCTGACGACGCCGCGTCGCGCGGTCAATGAAAGCTGACCTGTTCATCGACCGACGCCTTGCTCAAGGTGAAGTCCAGCGACGTCAGGCAGTGGTCACTGCCGCTGCCGGCGACACTGGGGTTCAGCGTCAAACCACGGTTGTCGAAGGCCACGCAGCTGAAGGCGCCACCGCCGGCTTCGATCGTCGTTTGTGTCGACAACGCCGCCGACCACTGCGTCGTGTCGCTGCACGTGGCGCCGTCGGCATCGGCGGCCGTGATCAGCCGCAGTTGGTCGTTGCTGCGGCAGAGAATCGCCGCCGCTACGTCGTCGCCAACGGCGCCTGGATTGCGCAGTGAAATCGCCTTGGCACGTGCGATGCCCTGCGCCAGCGCCGCCTGCGTTTCACGTAGCTGCGCCGAGGCGACCCAATTGCTCGTCAGCGGCACGCCGAGCATGGTCAGCATGCTGATGATCGCGATGACCACCATCATCTCGATCAACGAAAACCCCCGATCCTGGCATCCCCCTTTCGTCACCAGGTCTCCGTCGTTCCGCTGGGGTGGGTCAGTACGCGGTCGTTGCCGTCATTGAGGGTCAGTACATAGCCGCTGGTGCGGCCGCTGCCGCTGGCTTTCAACGTGTAGCCGGTCGCGTCGCTGGCAGCGATGACGTAGCTGAACGTCGACGCCGCCGGATACCAGCCCTTGAACAGCGCCTCGGTCTGCGCGGTGGTCGTGGTCACCGCGGGATAGCTGAGCTGCTGCTGGTAGTAGTTTTCGAGATTGAGGCTGAGCGCGACGAGATCGGCTTCCGCGGCGCGGATCTGGCTGCGCGTGATGTATGCGCTGTACGACGGGATCGCGATCGCCGCCAGGATCGCGACGATCACGACCGTCACGATCAGCTCGATCAGCGTGAAGCCCGAGGAACGGAGCCGCCGTTGGCCCGATGAGGTTTTCATGCAGACCACGCTACTCGCGCGCGCACGGCCTGGAGGTCTACGGCGACCGGCGGTGGCGAAGAAATGACCGGCGTTCGTTATCCACCGATGCGTAGAGAAATCACACCAAGCACGCCCCGGACGCGCTGACGGTGATCATCCTGCCGCGCTGCAGAACGGCAGGGTGGGCGTGATCAGGTGTCCGAGGCGCGCCAGCAGCGATTCGAACTGCAGCGGGTGCAGCGGGCCGAACAGCGCAAGGACCAGCAGCGTGGTCGCGCCGCCGAACAGGAACAGCGGAAAGTGCATGCGCGGCAGCTCGCCACGCAGTGCGACGAACACCACCAGGCCGATTGCGCCGAGCATCATGCCGAGTATCAATTCGATGATGCTGTGCGCATGTAATGCATAGCGGCTCCAGGCGATCAACAGTACCCAGAAGACGGCGCATGCAATGACGACGAGTCGCAACCACAGGGGACGACTACGCCCGGTCAGCAGGCTGATGCCACCGTAGACGAACAGGCTGAAGCCGGCATGGCCGCTGGGGCTGTGCAGGCTGAAATGCGGCAGCGGGCAATTGAGGAAATAGGCTTTCAGCAGCGTGATCGCGCCGATGCCGACGGCAAAGCCGGCCAGCCACGCCAGGGCCGGACGGCGACCGCCGACATGGGCCAGCCACAGCAGAATCAACAAGGTGAGCGGCAACAGGACGGCGCTGTTGCCGAAGGCGGTGAGATCTCGAAGCATGGAATCGGTGTGAGCGCGACGATGGTCGCGCCCGCACACGATACGGCAGCGCTGTACTCGATGTATACGTCGCTCAGGTGCCGGATGATGGCGTCGGTCCCGCGGCCGTCAGCGGCTTGCGTTCACCGTAACGGCGATCCAGCCACAGGCGGGCGGCGAACATCACCGCCAACGGTCCGAACCATGCCAGCAGGTGCGCGCTATCGGCCCAGGCCGCCGGCAGCAGACGATTGAGGCCGATCGACAGGAAAGCGATGTGCGTGGCGACGCCGTTGCCGAGCATCGAGCCGTAGTGCTCGGTCAGCCACCAGTGTGGCGACAGTGTCCGGCGCAGGAAGCGCACCATGCACAGGCCGCGATAGATGCCGAACGCCGAGAAGCCGATCAGCAAGACCTGGCCAAGGTGCAAGCCGATCGCCAGCACCACGAGACTGCCGAGCAGCGTCGCTGCCGTGAGCGCGCGATACCAGCCGCCACGATAGGCATTGGCGTCGCGCTTCAGGCGCAACGATCGCCAGCCGGTCAGGCATGCGGACGTCGTCAGTAGCAGCAGCAAGAACAGAAAGGTCGCGGTGATGATCTGGCCGCGCAGGCCGAGGATCACGGCCATCGGCAGGGCGGTGGCGCCGATCCCGCACATCGAGATGAAGAACACGCGGCCAGCGCGCACATGCAGCCAGCCGCCCTTGCGTGCCAGGCCTGCTGTCCAGAACGACAACAGGGCACCGGTCCCGGCGATGACGTGCAGCAGCAAGAGGGTCTGGTACATGAGGATCTCCGAGGCGGCGAGCGGGAACGTGGACCGCGAATCAGGCGGCGACGGGGGTGGTTTGCGGATCGCGTCGATGGACCAGGCGCAAGCGCAGTGCGCGGCCGAGCATCGAGCCGCTGAGTGCGCCGTAGGTGAAACAAACCGCGAGCATGAAGTCCGCGTCGTGACGCCACGCCGGGTGGATCGCCATCGACACGGCGACGCCGTACTTCACTGCGAAGATCAGCAGCATCAACGCCAAGGGCGCATAGCTGCCCGGCAGATGAAAGCGGCGCGTGGTGGCGTCATACCGTGCGCCGCGGGGCGCGCCGAGGCTGCGCAAGCTCAGCGCCATCGCGCCGAGGCCGGCGGCCCAGCAGGCCAGCGCTGCAGGGTGGACGCCGAACGTCGAGCAGACCCCGAGCAGCGAGAGCACGACGAATACCCCAGGTAGCAGGAAGGCACGCGCGAGGTGGATGTCCTGCGCGCGGCGCATCGCCAGGCCGCGCTGGATCAGCACGGCCAATGCGATCCAGACCCAGATCGGTGTGTGGCGGACGATGTCGAGTGCCATGACGCGGCTCCTGTTGTTGATGACCTGAGCCCATTGTCGGCAGCCGTGGCGCGCCGCGGCAGATGACAAATGACACTTTGGGGGGTGACAAAACGCACTCCCGGCGCCGCGCGTCGCGCTCCTATACTGCGGCGATGGAACCCGATTCGACTGCGATGTTGCGGACCCGCTGGCTGGCGCCGACCGCGCCGATGAACATTGCGGTCTACGTCACCTGGGGGGTCGTGGCGTTGCAGCCGCTGCTCGGTGCGGCGCGCGGCACACTGAGCCTGACGGGGCCGACCGCCGTTGGACTCGTTGCCTTGCTCAGCACCGTTCCGCTGTGGTGGTGGCGCACGCGTTGCAGCGGCGGCCAGAGCCGCGCCGCGCTACTCCTGGTGGGCCTGCAGGCGCTGGCCGTGCTGTGTGCGTGCTGGGGCCTGCGCAATGGTGCGATCCCGATCCTGCTGATCATCGTCGCGGCGCAGCTCGGCGCCCTGTGCCCGATGCGCAGGGTTGCCGGCCTGATGTTGCCGGTCAATCTGGCGCTGCTGCTGATTCTGGCGCAGCGCTGGGGCTGGAGCGACGCCGTGCAAAGCGTGCTGTCGACAGCCGCATTCCAGACCTTCGCGGCGCTGATGACGGCCTATGCGCATCGCGCCGAGGATGCGCGCGACGACATGCTGCGCATCAACGGCGAACTGCTGGCGACGCGCCAGCTGTTGCTGGAGAGCACGCGCGGCGAAGAGCGCCTGCGTCTGTCGCGCGAGCTGCACGATGTGGTGGGCCATAAGTTGACCGCGTTGAACCTGTTGCTGCGGCTGCAGGCGCGCGACAACGGCAGAACCCCGGCGCTGGACGATTGCGAGCGGTTGGCCGGTGAACTGTTGGCCGACGTACGCGGCGTCGTCAGCACTTTGCGCGAGCACGACGGTATCGATCTGCATGGCGCGCTGCAGGCCCTGGTACCGGCCATTCCGGAGCCGCGCGTTGTGCTCGATCTGGCGCCGCGGGTGCGGGTGACAGGGCTGGCGCAGGCGCAGACGCTGCTGCGTTGTGCGCAGGAAGGCCTGACGAATGCGATGCGTCATAGCGGCGCCGAACGGGTGACCATTCAGCTGCGGGAGGCCGACGGCGGCGTCGTGCTCGAAGTCGACGACGACGGCACCGCCCGTGCGTTGCCGACGCCCGGCAACGGGCTGCGTGGCATGCGCGAGCGGGTCGAGGCGGTCGACGGACGTCTGGATTTCACGTTGCGAGCGGGTGGCGGACTCGGCTTGCGGGTCTGGTTGCCGCAGGCGGTGGCGGCATGAGTGCGACGGTACGCATCGCCCTGGCCGATGATCAGGCCCTGGTGCGCCATGGTTTGCGCGCGCTACTCGAAGGGCTGGGCGGCATCGAGGTCGCGGTCGAAGCCGAAGATGGCGCGGCGCTACTGCAGGCGCTGCAGCATCAACGTGTCGATGTTGTCGTCAGCGACGTGCGCATGCCCGGGCACTCGGGGATCGAGGTGGCCCGCGCACTGCGTGCGCGCGGCGACTACACGCCGGTCTTGTTGCTGACCACCTTCGACGAGCCGGCGCTGATGCACGGCGCGCGCAATGCCGGCGCACAGGGCTTCATGCTCAAGGACGCGGCGCCGGAGGAACTGCAACACGCGATCGCGCAGCTCGCCGCCGGTGCCACATTGTTCGCGCCGGTCAGCACGACGAAACTGGCGAGCGTCGCCGACGATGCGACGCCGGCCCACCTCACGGCGCGCGAGGCGGATGTCCTGCGCCTGGTCGCCGGCGGCTATTCGAACAAGGAGATCGGCCGCACGCTCGGCATTTCCGACGGCACGGTGCGCAACCACCTCACCGACATCATGGCGCGTCTCGAGGCACGCGACCGTACGCACGCGGTGATGAAGGCGATCGCCGCGCGCTTGATCTGACGCCGGCTCAGATGCCGATGCGCTGCAGGGCGCCGTCGATCAATGCTCGCGTCAGCGCTTCGGCATCGAGACCGCGCGCCAGGGTGCGGCTCAGCGCCGCCGCCTGACCGGCCCACAAGGACTGAAAGTCGCCGCTGCCGCCGGCTTCAGTGGCGGCGCGCAACGGGGCCAGCGCCGTGCCGGCCAGCGGAAAAGGTGGCGCATCGGCGCTGAGCGGACCGAGTTCGCGCATGACGCGATTCATCAGCCCGCGCGCCGGTCGGCCGCTGAAGACATTGGTCAGCGCGGTGTTGTCGTCGCGGGCCGCCGCCAGCGCGTCGCGATGCAAGGCGGCAATGCGCGTCTCCGGTGTATACAGATAGGCGGTGCCGATCTGCACCGCGGCGGCGCCGAGCGCGAACGCCGCGGCAATGCCCCGCGCGTCGCCGATGCCGCCGGCGGCGATGACCGGGACGTCGACGGCATCGACAAGTTGCGGCAACAGTGCGAACAGGCCGGGCTGCGTCGCCACGTCGTCGCTCAGAAACAGCCCACGATGACCACCGGCCTCGCTGCCCTGCGCGATGATGGCGTCGACGCCGCGCGCGGCCAGCCAGCGGCCTTCGGCGACGGTGGTCGCCGAGGCCAGCACCTTGGCGCCGCTGGCTTGCACACGGGCCAGCAGTGCCGCGTCGGGCAGACCGAAGTGGAAGCTGACCACGCCGGGCTGCAAGTCCTCGACGAGCGCGCAGGCCGCATCGTCGAACGGCTGGCGGTTGGCGCTGCTGACCTGCGCGTCGGTGCTGATGCCGAATTCGGCATAGTAGGGCGCTAGCCTGGCTTGCCAGCGCGCGAGTGCCGCATCGGCGTCGTGCGGTGGCGTGTGGCAGAAGAAATTGAGATTGAGCGGCGCCGTCGGCAGCGCCGCGCGAAACGCCGCCAGTTCGGCGCGGATCTGCGCCGCTGACAACATCGCGCACGGCAGCGCGCCGAGCGCACCGGCCCTGGCCGCCGCAATCGCCAGCGGTGCGGTTTGGGCGCCGGCCATCGGTGCCTGAATCAGCGGATGTTCGATGCGCAGCAAATCGCTGATGCGCGTGTCGGGCCATCGAGTCATCGATGTCTCCTGAGGTGGCGCCGGCCGGGGGTGCCGGCGCGCGCATCATCGCAGACTCGGCGCCATACGGACGGAACCCGGCGCGGCATACAAGGTCAAGGTTACGATTCGCCTTTCGAATCAGAGCCGCCGAGCCGTCATGTCTGAAATCCTGCTGAGCCCGCACGAAGCCCGCGTCGTTGCCGTCCTCGTCGAGAAGTCGATCACCACGCCGCAGTACTACCCGATGACGGTCAACGCGATCATGCTCGCGGCCAATCAGAAGACCTCGCGCAACCCGGTCATGAGCCTCAGCGAGGGCGATGTCGGCAACGCGCTGAACCTGCTGGAAGAACGCAAGTTCGTCGGCCGCGACAGCTTCAGTTCCCGCGCGCAGAAATGGCGTCAGCAGTTCCTGCACCAGATGTTGCTGAAGCCGGCCACGCAGGCACTGCTGGTGACGCTGATGCTGCGTGGCCCGCAGACCCTGGCCGAGTTGCGCAGCAACGCACAGCCGCTCGGCGGTCCCGGCGACGAGGACGCGGTGCGTACCGCGCTCGACGATCTGAGCGATCGCGCACAGCCGCTGGTGGCGACGCTGCCGCGTGCGGCGGGCCAGTCGGCAGTCCGTTACGGCCACACCCTCTGCGGTGCCGAAGCCTTTGCCGCGGCGGCCGAAATGGTTGCGCATGCGCCGGAACGGCGCGCCGAAAGCGGCGGCCGGGTCGATGCCCTGGAAGCCCGCGTCGCCGCGCTAGAGGCCAGAATTGCCGAGCTTGAACAGGCGCTTGGCGTCGGTACCGCCGATAGCTGATGCCGCGCGGCAGCGCTTGGCAAAGCCTGTGCATGTCAAAGCGGACATGTTCAATCGCGGTCCTGCATGGCGCGCTACCAGACCCGCATCGGTGCTCGCGGTTACCACTTTGATGATCTGAAAGCTGTCATGGCCTGCGCGTCGCCGCGACGCTCGGGCGACGAACTGGCGGGTCTGGCCGCGGCCGACGACGAAACACGAGTGGCGGCGCGCGAGGTCTTGGCGGCGCTGCCGCTGCGGCACTTTCTCGACGAGGCGCTGATTCCGTACGAGGCCGACGAGGTCACGCAGCTGATCGTCGACACGCATGACGTCGAGGCGTTCGCGCCGGTCGCCGGCATGACGGTCGGCGAGTTCCGCGACTGGCTGCTGTCGTACGCGGCGACGCCGGCCGCGCTCAGCGCGCTGGCGCCGGGCCTGACGCCGGAAATGGTCGCCGCGGTGTCGAAGCTGATGCGCAATGCCGACCTGATCGCGGTCGGCGCCAAGTGCCGGGTCGTCACCCGTTTTCGCACCACGCTGGGCTTGCCTGGTCGGCTCGCCGCGCGCCTGCAGCCGAATCATCCGACCGACGATCCGCTCGGCATCGCCGCGTCGACGCTGGACGGCCTGCTGTTCGGCATGGGTGACGCGGTGATCGGCATCAATCCGGCCGGCGACTCGCTGCCGGAAACCGTGCGTCTGCTGCAGATGCTCGACGAACTGCGCATGCGCTTCGCGATCCCGATGCAGTCCTGTGTGCTCGCGCACGTCACGACGTCGATCCGCGCCATCGAGCGCGGCGCGCCGGTCGACCTGGTGTTTCAGTCGATCGCCGGCAGCGAAAAGGCCAATCGCGGCTTCGGCGTCGACCTTGCCGTACTGCGCGAAGGCTACGACGCCGTCAACGGCCTGCAGCGCGCCGGCATCGGCGCCAACACCATGTATTTCGAAACCGGCCAGGGCAGTGCGCTGTCGGCCGACGCGCATCACGGCGTCGATCAACAGACCATGGAAGTGCGCGCCTATGCCGTCGCGCGCGCATTCCGGCCGCTGATCGTCAACACCGTGGTCGGCTTCATCGGCCCGGAATACCTCTACGACAGCAAGCAGATCATTCGCGCCGGCCTCGAGGATCATTGCTGCGGCAAGCTGCTCGGCCTGCCGATGGGCGTCGACGTTTGCTACACCAATCACGCCGAGGCCGATCAGGACGACATGGACACGCTGGCGACGACGCTCGCCGCCGCCGGTGTCACCTTCCTGATCGCCGTGCCCGGCGCCGACGACGTGATGCTCAACTATCAGAGCCTGTCGTATCACGACGTGCTCGGCCTGCGGCATCTGCTGAAGCTGCAGCCGGCGCCGGAATTCCAGGACTGGCTGGCGCGCATGGGCTTGCTCGACGAACAGGGCGCGCTGCCGCCGCCGAAGCCGAACGCGGTGCGCCAGTTGTTGGCGCTGCACTGAATGGCGATGTGTTCCGTCTTTCCTGCCGTTCACCCCGAGTGCCACGCGCAGCGTGGTGTATCGAGGGGGTTCAGCGCGGGTCGAAAGCTGCCGATCGCGAGGCTGCTGCCATGAGCGACGCGCCGGCCGAAAGTCCGAACGATCCGTTTGCGCGGCTGCGCATCGCCACGCGCGCGCGCATCGGCCTCGGTCGCGCCGGCGATGCCTTGCCGACGCGCGCGCTGCTCGACTTCCAGGCCGCACACAGTCGCGCGCGTGACGCGGTCCATGGCGTCGTCGACTTCGATGCGATCGCCGAGCAGCTCGACGCACAAGGCTTGCGCAGCCTGCGCATCCGCTCGCAGGTGACCGACCGCGCGAGCTATCTGCGTCGCCCCGACCTTGGCCGCCGCGTGTACGTCGACGATCTGCCCACGCTGGAGGCGGCGCACGGCGATTACGACCTCGCGTTCGTCGTCGCCGATGGCCTGTCGGCCGCCGCCGTCAACGCACACGCGGCGGCGCTGATCGGCGAGACCCGCGCCCGGCTTTCAACACTGACGCTGGCACCGGTGGTGCTGGCGCAGCAGGCGCGCGTCGCGCTCGGCGACGAGGTTGGTGCCGTGCTCGGCGCGCGCATCGTCGCGCTGCTGGTCGGCGAGCGGCCGGGCCTGTCGGTCGCCGACAGCCTCGGCGTCTATCTGACCTGGGCGCCGCGCGTCGGCCGCAGCGACGCCGAGCGCAACTGCATTTCCAACATTCACGCCGATGGCCTGACGTATGCGCAAGCCGCCGACACGCTGGCGTGGCTCATCACCGAATCGCGCCGCCGCCAGCTCAGCGGTGTGCAATTGAAACTCGACGCGGCCCCGACCGCCGTGATCGAGGCCGCCACACCGTAACGATCGAATACGCCAAGGGAGCGTAGCGCTGGGGCCGCGGTGGGGATCGCGGCCTCCTTTTTGTGGCCCGCCGTTCCTGGCGGTCACTCCCGGGGGCCATCGCTGCGCGATGTCAAGAAGTTCTCCCGGAAATATTGATGCCGGCATCGTGTGCCCGAGTGCCGGACGGGATCGGCCCGTCCGGTGCCCGAAGTGTGTTCAAGCTGCGATGCGCTCGCCGACGGACAGCGGCCGGAAGTCGATTTTCTCGCGCACCGCGCAGTTCGGGCACGGCCAGTCGGCCGGCAGGCGCGCCCACGGCGTGCCGGGGGCGATGCCTTCGTGCGCGCAGCCGATCGTTTCGTCGTAGACGTAGCCGCAGTTCGGACAGCCGTGGCGGACGGCATCCGCCGTCGCCGCGACATCGGCCGGCTGTGCATCGGTCCCGGTCGCCGGCGCCGGCGCCGGCGTCGCCGCAGTCTGCCAGCGGGCCAGCAGCGCCTCGCGCTTCGGGGGGTGCAGATTGGCCTGTCGCAGATCGCCGCGATGATGCCCGGCGACACGCTCGTCCATCAGCCGGAACCACAGCGGCGGCAGGTAGGCGACGAGGATCATCGACATGTAGCCGGACGGCAGCTGCGGGCTTTCGTCGAAGTGACGCAGCGCCTGGTAGCGCCGCGTCGGATTGGCGTGATGATCCGAATGGCGCTGCAGCTGGTAGAGGAACAGGTTGGTGACGATGTGATTGCTGTTCCACGAATGGCGCGGCGCGCAACGCTCATAGCGCTTCGTCCGTTCGTTGTAGCGGCGCAGCAGGCCGTAGTGCTCGATGTAGTTGACGACCTCGAGCAGGCTCGCGCCGACGAACGCCTGCACGGCAAGAAACAGCAGCGCCACGGGGCCGAGCCAGACCGTCAGCGCACCGAACAGCACGGCCGTCATCGCCCAGGATTGCAGGTTCTCGTTCGCAAGGCTCCAGGCCGGCTTGCCGTTGCGCGCGAGGCGTCCGGCCTCGATCCGCCACGCCGAGCGCAGGCTGCCGATCATCGTGCGCGGCAGGAAGGCCCAGAAGCTCTCGCCCATTCGCGAGCTCGCTGGGTCGTCGGGCGTCGCCACGTTCTTGTGATGGCCCTTGTTGTGCTCGATGAAGAAGTGGCCGTAAGCGACCGGCGCCAGCGTCAGCCGCGCGAACCAGCGCTCCAGCGGATCGGTCTTGTGTCCGAGCTCGTGCGCGGTGTTGATTGCCACCCCGTTGATGATGCCGACGCTCCACACGGCGCCGATCAGCGCCCACCAGCTGTAGCCGCCGGTCGCGACCAGCCAGGTGCCGAAGATCGTCGCCGCGAATTGCGCCGGGATGTAGGCGAAGACGATCGCACGGTAATAGCGATCCCGTTCGAGATCGGCGACGACGGTGTCCGGCGGATTCGTCGGATCGGCACCGATCAGGGTATCGAGCAGCGGCAGCAGTCCGTAGATGATCAGCGGCATGCCCCAGAAGAAGACGGCATTGCCGGTCGCATAGACGAGCAGCAGGAATGACAGCGACAGGACGGGAACCAGCGGGCTCAGCAGCCAGAGATAGCGTTTGCCGTCGCGCCAGGACGACGGTGGTGTGGTCAGGGTCGTGGTGCTCATTTTCGTTTCTCCTTGCTCAGATCGCGCGGCGTGCCGGCTGTGGTTTTTGACGGCGGGTGCCGGACCGGTGCGGCGATCGTGGCCCGGCATGCCGGACGCCGACCTGTCATTTATTGACATTCGCCTGTCTTTTTCGGACAGTCTGCGGCGGACAGGCGAGGAACATGCGGCGACACGACGATCCCGAAATTCCGGCGCGCTACTACGTGCGCATGGGCGAGGTGCTGGCGGCGCGCGGCGTCGACGTCGGCGCGCTGATGCGCGAGCTGCGCATCCGGCCGCAGGCGATCGTGCGTCCGGAGGCGCAGCTGCGGCTGAGCCAGGTCGAGGCGCTGGTCGACAGCGTTCTGACGCGGACCGGCCATACCGATCTGGCGCTCGACGTCGGCCGTGCGCTGAAGCCGAGCACGCACAGCATCGTCGGCTACGCGATGCTGAGCAGTCCGGACGTCGATTACGCGCTGCGTGTCGTCGCGCGCTACTTTCGCCTGGTGATGCCGAGCTTCCGCATGCGTTACCGCGCCGAGGCCGGTCGTGCCGAGATCGGTTTCGTCCCGGTCCTGCCGCTCAGCCATCGCTGCCTGGCCTTCCATCTCGAGATGATCGCGGTGACGACGTACTGGGAGCTGCGCGAGCTGATCGGTGGGCCGGTGCCCGATTGCGTGCTGCATCTGTCGATCGCCCCGCCGGCGCATGCCGCGCGCTATGCCGAGCTGGTCGGCGCGCAATGCCGTTTCAACAGTGCGGCGACGCCGGGCCTGCGCTTCGTGTTCGCCGCCGACTTCCGCGACTATCCGCTCGCCTTCGCCGATGCCGACGCCTTGAAGATGGCCGAGGCACGCTGTGCCGCGCTCGTGCGCAGCGCCGTGGCGAGAAACCGCGTCAGGGACTGGGTCGAAATGATGCTGCGCGAGAGCGGCGGCGGCATGCCGTCACTGGCCGAGCTTGCGCAAACCTTGAACCTCTCGTCGCGCACGCTCGATCGTTATCTCAAGCGCGAAGGCTGCCGTTTCCGTGCGCTGTCGCTGCGCGTCCGTCACGACCGCGCCTGCGAACTGCTTGGCCGCGGCGAACTGAGCGTGACGCAGATCGCGCACGAGCTCGGCTACACCGATGCCGCCAATTTCACGCGCGCCTTCCGCCGCGCCGCCGGGTGCAGTCCCAGCGCGCACCGTCGCCGAGCGTAGCGGCGGCGCGCGCGTGCCGGTCCGGATCGGGCGGAAGCGTAAAATCCGCTCCGGGACGACGTGCGATCAGGGGAAGACTGTCATGATGAGACCGCTGCTGCTGGCCGCAGGCGGATGGTTCGCGGCGCTTGCGTCGCTTCAGGCCGTTGCCGGTATCGAGGATTTCAAGACCCGCACCGTAGCGCCCGCGCCGTCTCCGGCGCTGACGCAGGCGCTCGGTCTCGATGTCGCGCCGTGGCACAAGCCCGGTGCGCACATGAAGCATGTAAATCTGCCGCCGGACACGCTGCAACATTCCGCCGAGGCGGCGCTGCGGGCGCTCGATGCGCTCGATCCGGCTGCGATGCAGAACGATTTCGATCGTGCGTGGGTCGCGTTTCAGCGTGCGGCGGCACTGCGCGATGCCGGGCACGAAGACGAAGCGCGTACGGCGTTCGAGCGGGTGCTCGGCATGCCGAGAACCAAGGCGCAGGACCGGCAAGTGATGGCGGCGCTGAATGCGCTCGGCGAGCAGCAATACCCGGGCATCTGCCCTGCCGTACATCTCGGCGGCACCGTTGTGCGGCCGCAGTATCCGCGCGTCGCGGCGGAACACGGCATCGAAGGCTGGGTCGACGTGTGGATGGACATCGAGCCCGGCGGGGCGATCGCCTATGCGTTCATTAATGCGTCCAGCATGCGGGGCTTCGAAGCGCCGACGCTGGACTGGTTGAAACGGCAGCACGCGGAACCGTCCGATCCGACGCATCCGCTCGATCGCCCGTGCACAGCGAAGACCCGCGTCGTGTTCAAGATTCAGGGGGCGCCCGCCGCGTTTCCGGTCGACAGCATCGCCAACGACAACGGCTACACGTACCGTTCCATCGGCGCGGCAATCCGGGTCCGCGTCGACGCCTACAACGCGATCATCGATGCGCACGACGCGACGAATTGAACGCATCGCGCGCTCAATGCACCATCAAGAACACCTGTAGCTCGCCGACCAGAAAGCCGAGCAGGGCGCCGATCGCGATGAGGATCCACTCGTCTTCCTTGAACACCGGGCGCAGCATGCCTTCGAACTGCTCGGCGGACAGTTGCTGCATCTTGGTCGTCAGCGTGTTGCGGATGTCCATCGCGCGCTCGGCGTAGCGGTTCACCGATTGCAGCGCCTGTGGTAGTTCGCGGATCAGGCTGTCGGCGACGGCCTGCTTCATTTCCACGTATTTCTGCGAGCCGATCATCATCGACAGGATCGGCCGCGCGGCACCGGCCTGCTCGTCGACCGCCTGCATGACGTGGCGTTGCATCAGTTCGAGTACACGATCCGACAGCGGGCCTTCGAGCACGGCGATCCAGATCTTTTCCGGCGTCAGGATCTGATCGGCGATCAGGTTGCCGTAGTCGTGCGCAACCTCCTGCTGGCGGCGCAGGAACAGGCCCTGGATCTTCAGGCCCATGACGCGGCGCGGACGCAGCGGTCGGAACAACATCTGCAGCGCGATCCAGTCGCTGGCGAAGCCGACGAACAGGCCGAAGGCCGGCAGCATCCACGCCTGTTTCCAGAGGATCCAGCAGATCATCTGCACGACGCCGATGCCGAAGCCGAAGTAGAAGCCGGCGGTGCCGAAGAACTTGAACTCCTGCTTGCCGGTTTCCCAGAAGATGCGATTGAGCAGGGTCTTGTCGCGAACCAGATTGCCGACCACCATCGCCTTGAGGTCGAACAGCGTCTCGATATGGTCGCTGACGTCGCGCATGATGTCGGCGATCGTGTCGGGCAGATCGGCCTGCACGCGCTGCACGATGCGCTTGCGCACGAACTCCGGCAGCGAGTTCCACAGGCCCGGCTGGTAGCGCTCGGCGACGTCGCGGGTGATGTGGTCCATCACCTCGATCAGGTGCGGCTCCAGTTCCTTGGCGATCCGCTCCGGTTCCAGGCGTTCGAAGACTTCGCGCACGGTAATGAGCTGCGAGGTCATCAGATCGACGGAGATACCTGCCATCTTCGCCGCGTTTCGCGGGATAATGCCCTGCCAGCCCAGATACGGCGGTTTGATGCCGATAAAATTCATGGGCTGGAACATCATGCGGATCGCCACCACTTTGGTGACGTAACCGATGATCGCGCTGACGAAAGGCAGCGACAGATAGATCCAGAAATGCTGCCGGACATCCGCCGCGATGGCGTGCCAGTCGACGAGATGCCTCAACCAATCCATATGCGCTCCCCCGCGCAATGCCGGACTTCGGCTTTCTTTGCTTTGATGAACCGGATTGTGCCCAAGCTGCCGGCCGCTGCCTATCGGCCGCGGCGCCCACGGCCATGATCGCTGCGGCCATGCTCGACACGCTGCGCGCGCGGCTCGACGCCCAGCAGCATGAGTTGCTGGCGCGCGACCATGTCGGTTTTGTGCGTCTGCTGGACCGCGCACGACGCGGCGCCAAGATCGATCTGGCGCGGCTGGACCGCGATGTCGCGCAGGCCAGGCTGCGTTACGAAAATCGCGTGCGCTTGCGGCCGGAGCGCATCCGCTATCCCGAAGACCTGCCGGTGGTGCAGGCCAGGGATGAGTTGCTCGATGCGATTCGCGAGCATCAGGTCATCGTCGTCTGCGGTGAAACCGGCTCCGGCAAGACCACGCAGCTGCCGAAGCTGTGCCTGGACCTCGGCCGCGGCACGCGTGGCCTGATCGGCCACACGCAGCCGCGCCGGCTTGCTGCGCGCAGTGTCGCCAATCGCATCGCCAGCGAACTCGACAGCCGTCTCGGCGACCTGGTTGGCTACGAGACCCGCTTCGACCGCCGCGTGTCCGAGCGCTCGATGGTCAAGCTGATGACCGACGGCATCCTGCTCGCCGAGCTGGGCCGCGATCATCTGCTGACCGCCTACGACACCATCATCATCGACGAGGCGCACGAGCGCAGCCTCAACATCGACTTTCTGCTCGGCTGGCTCAAGCGCGTGCTGCCGCAGCGGCCGGACCTGAAAGTCATCGTCACCTCGGCGACGCTGGACCCGGAAAAGCTGTCGAACCACTTCGGCGGCGCGCCGATCAAGTTCGTCTCCGGACGCACCTATCCGGTCGAGCAGCGCTACCGGCCGCCAGCCGATGACGGCGACAGCGAAGCTGCGATCGCTGCGGCGATCGACGAGCTGTGGCGCGGCCGGCCGAATGGCGATGTGTTGCCCCGCCAGGCTTCACCTGGCGATGTATTGGTCTTCCTGCCCGGCGAGCGCGAGATCGGCGATGCCGCGCGCGTGCTCTCGGGCCGGTATCCGCGCGCCGAAGTGCTGCCGTTGTACTCGCGGCTCGCCGCCACCGCCCAGGACAAGGTGTTCCAGACCGGTGCTCAGCCGCGCATCGTGCTGGCGACCAACGTCGCCGAAACCTCGGTGACGGTGCCCGGCATCCGCTACGTCGTCGATACCGGCACCGCGCGCATCAACCGCTTCGCGCCGCGCACCGGTGTGCAGCAGTTGCAGATCGAGCCGGTCTCGCAGGCCGCCGCCAATCAGCGCGCCGGCCGCTGCGGTCGTCTCGGCCCCGGCATCTGCGTGCGCCTCTACGCCGAGGACGATTTCGACGCGCGGCCCGCGTTCACCGATCCGGAAATTCGCCGCGCCAATCTGGCCGGCGTGATCCTCAGCATGACCGCGCTGGGCCTCGGCGACGTCGAGGACTTTCCGTGGGTCGATGCGCCCGACAATCGCCACGTCACCGATGCCTACCGCGTGCTGCAGACGCTCGGCGCGCTCGACGACGCGCGCCAGCTCACGCCGCTCGGCCGGCGTCTGGCGCGGCTGCCGCTGGACCCGCGGATCGCGCGCATCGCACTGGCCGGCGAAGGCGGCATTGCGCAGGAGATGATCCTGGTGCTGGCCGCGGCGCTGTCGGTGCAGGACCCGCACGAAGTGCCGGCCGATGCGCAGGACACGGCGCGGCAGAAGCACGCCGCATGGCGGCATCCGCGCTCCGATTTTCTGACGCTGCTCAAGCTCTGGCAGCAGTGGCGTGACTGGAGCGCGGCGTCGAGCAACCGCCAGCTGCGCCGCGTCTGCCGCGAGCACTACGTGTCGTTCCTGCGCATGGAGGAATGGGAAGCGGTGTGGAAGCAGCTCTGCGATCTGCTCGGGAGGCGAGAGGCGGGAGGCGGGAGGCGCCAGGACGTGCGCTGGACGGATGAATATCTCGATGAGCGTTTCGCCGCGATTCACGAGGCGCTGCTCGCCGGCCTGATCGACCACATCGGCTACAAGCTGCCGGAAAAGAGCGACTACCAGGGGCCGCGCAACCGACGCTTCCGCATTCATCCCGGCTCGTCGCTGGTCAAGAAGCAGCCGCGCTGGGTGATGAGCGCGCAGCTCGCGCAGACCACGCAGCTCTACGCGCGCACCAATGCGGCGATCGAGCCGGAGTGGCTGGAGCGTGTCGCGCCGCATCTGATCAAGCGCACGATGCTGCATCCGGAATGGAATGCCACGCGCGCCGAGGTGACCGCCACCGAGCACGTCAGCCTGCTCGGCCTGCCGCTGCTGACGCGCGCGCGCCACTACGGCTCGACGCACCCGGCCGAGGCGCGCGAGATCTTCATCCGCGAGGCGCTGGTCGGTGGCGATCTGCCGCGCAAGCCGGCATTTCTCGACGCCAACCTGAAGCTGATCGAGTCGATCCGCGACAAGGAAGCCAAGATGCGTCGGCCCGATCTGCTGGCCGGCGACGAGCAGCTCCATGCGTTCTACGACGCGCAGGTGCCGGCCGATGTCTGCACCGGTGCGGCCTTGAAGCGCTGGCTGCACCGCGAGCCGGCCGCCCAGAAGCGGCTGACGATGCGTGAAGCCGACGCCCTGCGGCCGGGCGCCGACGCCAATGTCGAAAGCCTGTTCCCGGACCGCCTGAAGATCGCCGGCACCACGCTGAAGCTGTCGTACTCGCACGAGCCGGGCGAGGAGCACGACGGCGTCACCTTCCATATCCCGCTGGCGCAGGTCCATCAGTTGCCGCCGGAGCGCTTCGACTGGTTGGTGCCGGGCCTGCGTTCGGCCAAGCTCGAAGCGCTGATCCGGACCCTGCCGCAGCATCTGCGCCGGCAGGTGATGCCGGCCGCCGAATACGCGCGCGCCCTCGACGAGCGCCTCAAGCCGGACGACGGCGCGCTGCTGCCGGCGATGTGCGAGGCGCTGCAGCAGATGACCGGGGTGCGCCTGACGGCGGACGACTTCGCCACCGACAAGCTCGACGCCTATCTGCTGCCGCGTCTGCAGCTCGAGGACGACAAAGGCAAGCTGCTTGGGGTCGCCAACACGCTGGACGGCCTGCGCGGCCGCTTCAGCGGCGCGGCGCGCACCGCGCTCAATCAGGCGGCGAGCCGCGACGACAGTCTCAAGCGCTGGGCGCGCCAGGATCTGCGCGATTGGGACTTCGACGACCTGCCCGACGCAGTGCCGTTGCCGAGCGGCGCGCGCGGCTATCCGGCGCTGGCGCTCGACGGCGCGCGCGTCGACCTGCGCCTGTTCGAATCGCGCGAAGCGGCCGCGACGGCACACCGCGGCGGCGTGTTGGCCCTGCTGCTGCAGCGCATGCCGGAGCGCACGCGCGACATCGGCAAGGGCACGCGCAGCAAGCTCGGTCTGTTGGCGGTGAGCTTCAAGCTCGACGTCGAACGCGTTGCCCAGCAGCTCGGCACGCGTGCTGCCGCGGCCAGGCTGCTCGACGACGACGAGCCGATCCGCACGCGCGCGGCGTTCCAGGCCGCGCTCGAACGCCGCGCCGCATTCAGCATCGACGCGCTGGCGCGGCTCGACACCTTGGTCGGCTGGCTGCAGACCGCGCAGGCGCTGCGCAAGACCCTCGATGCCGACGCCAAAGCCTGGCCGACGCCGGTCGCCGACATGCGCGCGCAGCTCGACAGCCTGTTCGCGCCCGACTTCGTCGCCGCCATTCCGGACGCGCACTGGTCGCGCATCGCCGTCTATCTGCGTGCCCTGCAGATTCGCCTCGAACGCTTGCGCAACAAACCGCAGCGCGACGAAGATCTGACCCGGCAGGTCGCGCCGTTCCAGGCGCAGCTGCCGGACCTGTCGCACCCGGCGCGTTGGTTGCTGGAAGAATGGCGCGTGGCGCTGTTCGCACAGGAACTCAAGGCGGTCGGCCGACCGTCGGCGCAGGTGTTGCGCGACGCGCTGGTGGAGAACAAGCGATGAACTGGCTGGCGATCTGCGGAAGCCTGCGGCGGCAGTCGACGAATCTGGCCGTGCTGCACGCCGCCGCGCGGTTGGCGCCACCGGGGATTGCGGTGCGCGTCTATTCGCTGGCGGCGCTGCCGCTGTTCAATCCCGACCTGGAAGCCGAGATGCCGGCGGTGGTGCGCGAGTGGCGTGCGGCGGTCGCCGCCGCAGACGGTCTGCTGATTTCCAGCCCGGAATACGCGCACGGCGTGTCCGGCGTGTTGAAGAACGCGCTTGACTGGCTGGTCAGCGGCCCGGAGTTCGTCGGCAAGCCGGTGGCATTGCTGAACGCCTCGACCCGTGCCGAGCACGCGCCGGCGCAGCTTGTCGAAATCCTGCGCACGATGTCCGGCATCGTCGTCGAATCGGCATCGCTGGATTTGCCACTGCTCGGTACCCAGCGAGATGCCGACGCGATCGTCGTCGATCCGTCGATGACCACCCTGCTCCAGGCGGCCCTGCAGAATTTCGCGGCGACGATCGCGGCGGTGGTCTGAGCGGCTAGATCGAGAACTGCAGTCGCATCTGGTAGGCGACCGGCTTTTGTCCGTCGTAGCTGCCGCCGTCGACCTTGAGCACCTTGACGACGTTGGCACTGACACGCAGGTAGCGGTTCAGATACCACGACAGGCCGAACGTCAGATCGCGCTCGTTGCCGCCAGTCACGCTGCCGTCATCGAGGTCGAGCTGTGACATCCGCGCGGCGACTTCGAACGCGCCCCAGCCCTGGGCGCCGAATGGCGTGTTCGGCACGATGGCGCCGAAGCTGCCCTTGGATACGCTGTACGGGCGCGCTTCGCCGGTCAGCGTGTAGGCCAGCTGGGCGTACCAGCTGCTGAACGCCAGATCGTCCTGGCCATTGTCGCGCTGTACGTTGATCCACAGGTATTCGCTTTGCAGCGATGCGGCGCCGAGCGCGGCGGCGAACTCGGCGTTGCTCAGCCGATAGCTGCCGACGTCGAGCATGGCTTTGGTGCTGACGAAACTCGGCGCCTGCCCGGATTCGGGTTTGCCGCTGAAGGTGACGGCGCTGGTCGACGGTGTCGTGCCGCTGTTGTCCTGCGTCGGTTTGCGCCAATTGATGCCGGCGCCGAGGTGCACGACGCGATGATTCGCCACGTATGGCGCGAACGTCGCGCGTGCGGCGATGCCCCAGCCTTCGTCGCCGCTGCTGCTGTTGCCGAGCGGTTCGCCGGATACGCCACCGGCCAGCGACCAATGCCGGCCGGTACTGGACAGCTGCACGCCGGGCGCGCGCAGGATCGGCGAGATCACGTAGGCCGGCAGGCCGCGCTCCATGAAGGTGGTCGTCGACGCCGAGCTCAGCGATTCCATCGAGAACGGCAGCTTGGCCTGGCCGAGTTTCACCGTCAGCGGCTTGAAGCCTGCGTACGTGACGTAGGCGTCGGTGATCGACGCGCTGCCTTTGGCGAACTCGTACTGAAAGCGATACTGCCAGTCGCTGCCGAGCTTGCCGCCGAGCGCGATGCGCGAGCGGCGCAGCTGGCTGCCATCGGCGAGGTCGCTGCCATCCGCGTCGTATGCCGCGAAGTCGAGCTGCTGGAAGATGCCGAACTGCAGCGTGTACGCGCCATCGGCGGTGGCCAGCGTCAGGCCCTTGTCGGCGGAAAACGTCGCGCCAGGTGTCGTGGCCTGATCATGCTGTTGCTGGTCGCGCAGCTGACGATACTCATCGTCGCTGAGGATGCCTTTCTGCTTGAGCGTATCGAGCAGATCGGGGTTGGCGGCATGGGCTGGCGCCGCAACGGCCGCAACGCTGCACAGGGCCGCGCCAGCGGCCCACGAAATCTTCTTCATCTCGGTACGTCTCCCTGTCGTTGTCCGGCCTGACGCCGGCGCTTTTTCACTTGCGATATATAATTCGCTATATAGCGTTACTGATTGCCGCCATTCACGTCGACCGAAAGCGGATTTCCATGAAGCCCATCGCTTACACCCTGTCCGCCTGGCTGTGTCTGATGTTCGCGTTGCCGGCGGTTGCCGCGCCGGCGGTACGGATCTATGCCGCAGCGAGCCTAACGACCGCGCTGACGGCGATCAGTAGTCAGTGGCAGACGGCCGGTCACGCTCAGCCGACGACAGTGTTCGCGTCGTCGTCGACGCTGGCCAAGCAGATCGAGGCCGGCGCGCCGGCCGACATCTATGCGTCCGCCGACCTGGCGTGGATGGACGATGTCGAGAAGCACGGCGTGCTCAAGCCGGGCACGCGCGAAGACCTGCTTGGCAATGCGCTGGTGCTGATCGCGCCCAAGGGCCATGCGCCCGCCGGCATCGCGCTGAAGGCCGGCGGCAATTTGCCGCAGGCCTTCAGCGGCAAGCTCTGCACCGGCGAGCCGAGCCACGTGCCGGCCGGCATCTACGCCAAGCAGGCGCTGACCCATCTGGGTTGGTGGAACGTGCTGCAACCGCGCATTGTCGGTGCCGACGACGTGCGCGCGGCGCTGGCCTTCGTCGAGCGCGGCGAGTGTCCGTTGGGCATCGTTTACGCCACCGACGCGGCGATCAGCGACAAGGTCGAGGTCGTCGCCACCTTCCCCGAGTCGTCGCACCCGCCCATCGTCTATCCATTCGCGCTGCTCAAGGGCGCGTCGCCCGAAGCCGCCGCGTTTCTCGCCTATCTGAAGACGCCGGCGGCGGCGAAGATTTTCGAGCGCTACGGCTTCACACTGAAGACACGCTAAGCGCCGGCGGTTGCCGGGTGGGACGTGGACGCGGGACAATCCGCTGTCCGTCCCCGATTTTCCTTCCGGTCCATGCCCATGATCGCCCCGCAGGAGCGCCTTATCGCTGCGCTCGACGTGCCGACCGCCGCCGACGCGCGCCAGCTCGTCGCGACGCTCGGCGACGCCGTGCATTTCTACAAGATCGGCCTCGAGCTGCTGATGGCGCCGGGCTTCTTCGAGCTGCTGGCGGCCTTGAAGGCCGAGCAGAAGAAGGTCTTCGTCGACCTCAAGTTCTTCGACATTCCGGAAACGGTGGCGCGCGCGGTGCGCAACCTGTCCGAGCGCGGTGCGGACTTCTGCACCATCCACGGCAACCAGTCGATTATGGAAGCGGCGGCCAAGGCCAAGTCCGGCCACACCAAGGTGCTGGCGGTGACGGCGCTGACCAGTCTCGACCAGGGTGATCTCGACGACATGGGCTTTGCCTGCGACGTCGCCGAGCTGGTGCTGTCGCGTGCTCGCCGCGCGCTGGCCGCCGGCTGCGATGGTGTCGTCTCGTCGGGTCTGGAAGTCGAGAAGCTGCGCCTCGAAGCGCCGCGCGAACTGATCTGCGTGACGCCGGGGATCCGCCCGGTGGAAAACCGCGTCGAGGCCGACCAGAAGCGCATCATGACGCCGACCGCAGCGATCCGGGCCGGTGCCGATTATCTGGTCATCGGCCGGCCGATTCGCGACGCCGCCGATCCGCGGGCGATGGCGCTGAAGATTCAGGCCGAGATCGCCGACGCACTCGGAGCGCGTGCATGAGCGCCGGTCGCCAGCTGGACAATGATCGTTTCCTGCGCGCGCTGAAGCGCGAGCCGGTCGACCGTACGCCGGTGTGGATGATGCGCCAGGCCGGCCGCTATCTGCCGGAATACCGCGCCACACGCGCGCAGGCCGGCGACTTCATGTCGCTGTGCCGAAACCCTCAAGCGTGTTGCGAGGTGACGATGCAGCCGCTCGATCGCTACGGTCTCGACGCGGCGATCCTGTTCTCCGACATCCTGACGATTCCCGATGCGATGGGCCTGGGCCTGCGCTTCGTGCAAGGTGAGGGGCCGATCTTCGACCATCCGGTGCGCGACGAGCGCGCCATCGAGAAGTTGCCGATCCCCGATCCGGGCGCCGAGCTGCGCTACGTGATCGACGCGGTGACGACGATCCGCGCCGCGCTGGGCAGCCGCCTGCCGCTGATCGGTTTCGCCGGCAGCCCGTGGACGCTGGCCACCTACATGATCGAAGGCGCCGGCGGTTCCGACTACGCGCGCATCAAGCAGATGGCCTATGACGCGCCGGAAATGCTCGATGCGCTACTGGCCAAGCTGTCGGCGTCGGTCAGCCTCTACCTGGAGGCGCAGATCGCTGCGGGTGCCGATGCGGTCATGGTGTTCGACACCTGGGGCGGCGTGCTGGCGCCGGCCGACTACCTGCGTTTCTCGCTGGAGCCGATGGCCAAGATCGTGGCCCACCTCAAGCGTGTCGCGCCGACCGTGCCGGTGATCCTGTTCACCAAGAACGGCGGCCAGCACCTTGAAGCGATGGCGGAGACCGGCTGCGATGCGCTGGGCCTGGATTGGACCACCGATCTCGGCAAGGCGCGCACGCGCGTCGGCCATCGCGTGGCGCTGCAGGGCAACCTCGATCCGGCGTGGCTGTTCGCCAGTCCGGAGAAGATCGAAGCGGCGGTGCGCCGCGTGCTCGACAGCTACGGCCAAGGTTCCGGCCACGTCTTCAATCTCGGCCACGGCATCCTGCAGCAGACGCCACCCGAGCACGCCGGCGTGATGATCGAGGCGGTGCGCGCGTTCAGCCCGGCCTATCACCAGCTGGGCTGAGGTCGGGCCGCGGCGGCGAAGGCCGCTATGAGACAATGACGGCGACGCCCGCTGCTTGAGCGGGCGGGCGCGGTGACGAGCCGCCAGCGAGGTACAGCATGTTCTCGGTGATCTTTCCGCCCAGCGTCGTCGGTGCCCTCACGGTTGCGGCGTATCTTGCCGCGACCGTCGCCGCTTTCGTGCCGTTGGCGCCGGCACTCCTACTCAAGCTCATCCCCTATCGCCCGTTACAGCGGGCGTGCAGCCGCTGGTGCGTCGGCGTTGCCACGACCTGGGTCGCAGTCTGCAAGATGGTGTTCCGCCTGCTGCACGCCGAGCAATGGCAGCTCGATTTGCGCACGCCGCTGGAGCCGGGCCGCAACTATCTGCTGATCAGCAACCATCAGTCGTGGGCGGATATCCTCGTGCTGTTCGACCTGCTGCACGGCCGCGCGCCGTTCCCGCGCTTCTTCCTCAAGCACGCACTGCTCTATGTGCCGGTGATCGGCATGGCCTGCTGGGGCATGGATTTCCCGTTCATGCGCCGCTACAGCAAGGCGCAGCTGGCCGCACACCCTGAGCTGAAAGGCCAGGACGTCGAGGCCACGCGACGCGCCTGCGAGATCTATCGCAGCGAGCCGGTCACCGTCATCAATTTTCTGGAAGGCACGCGCTTCTCCGAAGCCAAGCGCGTCGCGCGGCAGTCGCCGTACCGACATCTGCTGCGACCCAAGGCCGGTGGCCTGTCGTTCACGCTCAATGCGATGGGCGAGCAGTTCGCCGGCATCATCGATGTGACCATCGCCTATCGGCCGAGCCGGCATTCGTTGCTGTGGAGCTGGGCCAGCGGCGAGCAGGATCAGCTGGCCGTCCACGTCGACGTGTTGCCGATTCCGGCGGAGCTGGCGCAGGGCGACTATGAGCATGACGCCGAGTTTCGTGCGCGCTTCCAGACTTGGGTCAACACGCTGTGGGCGCGCAAGGATGCCCGTCTCGGACGCATGCTCGACGCGCGTCCGACCATGCAGGAACAGCGCCCCGCCGCACTCTGAGCGCCGTCGCCCCTGCGCGCGACACCGTTCGTCGGCCGGCCCCGGGGTGCGCCAAACGCTGGCCGATAATTGACCAGACCTACAGTGGGGAGAATCCATGCGCGTCGGGATCGTGACCGATGCGAGCTGCGATCTGCCAGGCGAATTCCTGCGCGAACACAACATCGGCGTGATGCCGGTGCTGATTACGCACGGCGCCGGAATGTTCGAGGACGATCGCGACGCGACGCTCAGTGCGCGCTACCACGCCGGCGACTGGCTGACCGGCGTCGGTCGCGCGCGGACGCAGGCGCTGCCGCTGGCGGCGACGCGGGCGTATCTGGTCGAGCGCGTACTGCCGTTTGCCGACTACGCGTTCTGCATTACCGTTGGTTCGATCTTTGGCGACGTTCACGACAACACCGCGAAGGCGGCGACCGCGCTACTCGCCGATCAACAGTCCGGCCCGGACAGCGGCATGCCGCCGTTCGTGCTGCGCGTCGTCGATTCGCGCTCGATGCTCAGCGGTCCCGGCTTGCTGGTGGCCGAGGCCGCGCGTTGCATCGCCGATGGCTGGTCGGCGATCGAACTGCGCCAGCATCTCGAAACCCTGCGCGACCGCATCTGCGTCTACTGGGTGCCGGACGATCTCTACGAACTGCGCCGCCGCGCGCGGGCGCGCGGGCCGCGCCGTGTCGACTGGCTGCAGGCCGTCGTCGGTTCGGCCTTCGATCTGCGCTCGCTGGTCCTGGCGCATCGCGACCGCGTCGAACCGGTCGGTCCGATCGGCACACGGGCGCGGGTCTCGCAACGCCTGTTCGAGCGCGTCGCGCGGCGCATCGAGAACGGCATCGACGTGCCGGACATCTGCATCAGCTACGGCGGCACGCTCGATGCCTTGCACGCGCTGCCCGGCTATTCGCGCCTGGCATCGGCTGCGCAGGGGTGTGGCGTGCGCCTGCTGGAAAGCGTGATGTCGATCAGCGGCGCCGTGAACGTCGGCCGTGGCTGCCTGTCGGTCGCCTATCTGGGCGAGACCCTGAGCCTCGACGCCTGAGCGTGGCTCAGGCGCCGGCGTTGACCTGCGCCACCAGTGCCTGCAGGGCCGCGAGTCGCGTCTGCAGCGCGTCGTCGTCGGCTGCCGTCACCGTCGCGTGACCGACCTTGCGCAGTGGCTTCGGCGATTTGCCGTAATGGTGGATGTGCACGCCGGGAATGGCCGCGAGTTCGGCATTCGGCGGCACGTCGCCGATGAAATTGACCATCACCGACGGGCCGCGCAGTGCGGTGGAGCCCAGCGGCAGGCCGGCCACGGCGCGCAAATGGTTTTCGAACTGCGAGCACTCGGCACCTTCGATGGTCCAGTGCCCGGAGTTGTGCACGCGTGGCGCGATCTCGTTGGCCAGCAGTTGCCCGTCGGCGACGAAGAACTCGAACGCCAGCACGCCGACATAGCCGAGCTGCTCGCAGATGCGGCGCGCGTAGTCTTCGGCCTGCGCCTGCAGCGGATCGTCGAGCTTGGGCGTCGACGTGCGCAGGATGCCGTCGCGGTGCACGTTCTCGACCACCGGGTAGAAGCGCAGTTCGCCGTCCTTGCCACGCACCGCAAGGCACGACAGCTCGCGCTCGAACGGTACGAAGGCTTCGAGGATCAGCGGCTGGCCGCCGATCGCGGCCCAGGCGCGGTCCAGGTCTTCCGGCGTGCGCAGTACCGCCTGGCCCTTGCCGTCATAGCCCATGCGCCGCGTTTTCAGCACTGCCGGCAGGCCGACATTGCGCACGGCAATTTCCAGTGCCTCGCGTGTTGCCACCGGCATGAAGCGTGGGACCGGAATACCCAGGCGGTCGAACATCGTCTTTTCGGACAAGCGGTCCTGCGCCACGTCCAGCGCGTTCGGCGGCGGCAGCAGCGGAATGCGCGCGGCGACGAACTCGGCGGTCTTGGCCGGTACGTTCTCGAACTCGTAGGTGGCGATGTCGACGCTGACGCACAGCTCGGTCAGTGCGTGCTCGTCCACGTAGTCGGCGTGAATGTGCTCGCCGAGCGGCGCGGCGCAGGCGCCGGTCGCCGGATCGAGAAACACAAAATCGAGGTCGAGGGGATAACCTGCGAGGGCCAGCATACGACCGAGCTGGCCGGCGCCGAGAATACCGATCTTCATGAAAACCTCAGGCCGGCAGCTTCAGCGGCTCGTCGTTGAGAACCCGCTCGGTCTGTTCGCGGCGGAACTTGTCGAGCCGCGCGGCGAGGCGCTTGTCGGTGGTGGCCAGAATCGCGGTGGCCAACAGCGCCGCATTGGTGGCGCCGGCCTTGCCGATCGCCAGCGTGCCGACCGGGATGCCGGCCGGCATCTGTACGATCGACAGCAGCGAGTCGTGGCCGCTGAGCGCCTTGCTCTGGACCGGCACGCCGAGCACCGGCAGCGCGGTCTTGGCCGCGCACATGCCCGGCAGATGTGCGGCGCCGCCGGCGCCGGCAATGATCACGCGGATGCCGCGGCCGCGGGCCTTTTCGGCGTAGTCGAACAGCAGGTCCGGCGTGCGATGCGCGGAAACCACGCGCGCCTCATACGGCACGTTCAGGTCTTCGAGTGTCTGCGCGGCATGGGCCATCGTCTCCCAGTCGGAGCGCGAACCCATGATGATGCCGACCACGGGGGCGGCGGATGACGATGTCTTGCGGCTGGCCACTTTCGGCCCCTCGGGGTTCCGGGGAAAGAAAGCGCAGGATTATCGCATTGCCCGGTGTCAAACGCACAATGCAGGCACCTATTGGCTTTGCCGCGCATTGCGCGACAAAGCCATGTGTGATTTTGAATGAGATAAAACGATGAAAATCTATATTTATCTCACAGGCCGACCGTCTAGGGCAGCAGATCGAACTGTGCGCTGACGTTGGCGCTGTACTTGATCTCGCCGCTGGCGAAGCCCATCTCGCTGTTGCCGCTGTCGGCAGCCGGCGCGCGCGCCGCCTTGGCCATCATCATCATCGGCACCGGCGGCCGTGCCTCGCTGTCGTTGGCATTGAGGCTGCGCACCGCGCCGAGCTTCATGCCCAGCGTGTCGGCCAGCAGCCTGGCCTTGTCGCGTGCATCGGTGGCGGCCTGCGCCAGCGCCTCGCGACGCAGCGCGTCGGCGCGGCTCGATTCAAGCACCGGCGAGTTGACGTGATTGACGCCCGCCTCGGTGGCCTGCAGTACGAAGTCGCCAAGCCGGTCGAGCTGGGTCACCGTGATATTGATGTCGCGGCGTGCCCGGTAGCCGACCAGCTTCTGCTGCTTGGCGTCGTTGTCCCAGACATATTCGGGGCTGACGCTGATGCCGGCGGTGGAGATGTCCTTGTCGGCAGCGCCCAGCTTGCGCGCGTCGGCCAGATACGCGCGGACCACGGCGTTGACCTTGGTTTCCGCCTTCTTCAGGTCCGGATCGACGGCGTCGACCGCCAGACTCAGTTGCGCGCGGTCCGGTTGCACGCTGACCTCGCCCTGGCCGTCGACGGAGACCGTGCGCGGCGGCGTGTCGGCCGGATCGGCAGCGTGGGCGGCGCTGCACAGCAGCAGGGTGATAGGCATCAGCCAGGCGATTTTCTTCATGTCGGTCGCTCCGCGGCTCTTGTACGGTGGGATTTCGATCATAGAACGATGACTGAAGCGTCGCGACCCGACCCTGAACCGCCGCGCTGGTTTAAACTGATCGTTCCTGTTTCTCGCGCCCGCGGGCGCGGATCCCCCGGATTTCCATGAGTGCGTTCCACGAACCCGTCAGCCTGACGCGCGACGTCATCGGCATCCTGATCCCGCAAGGCACCAAAGTCGAGCTGCCCGAAGGCGCGCGCGCGCAAATCACGCAGGCGCTCGGCGGCAGCTTCACCGTGCAGGTCGAAGGCCATCTGTTCCGCATCGAAGGCAAGGATGCGGACGCCATCGGCCAGGAAGTCGCGCAGGGGCCGGACGTGCCGGCCGACGCCAGCGATGAAGACATCGAAAAAGCCGTCTGGGATCAGCTCAAGACCTGCTATGACCCGGAAATCCCGGTCGACATCGTCGAGCTGGGCCTGGTCTACGAGTGCAAGGTCGAAACGCTGGAGCCTGGCAAGCGTCGCGCCATCGTGCGCATGACGCTGACCGCGCCGGGCTGCGGTATGGGCGACATACTGGTCGCCGACGCACGCAGCAAGATCGAGCAGATTCCGACCATCACCGAAGTGGACATCGAACTCGTGTTCGACCCGCCGTGGAACCAGTCGATGATGTCGGAAGCCGCCAAACTCGCCACCGGCATGTACTGATACGGAGCATCACGACGATGTCGGACACCGTGACCCGAGGCATCCGCATCATCGTCGAGCCGCGCTTCATTGCCGAGCAGTCCAACCCCGACGCCGGCCACTGGCTGTTCGCCTACCACGTGACCATCCGCAACGAAGGCAGCGAGACCGTGCAACTGATCAGCCGCCACTGGGTGATCACCGACGGCGAAGGTCACGTCGAGGAAGTGCGCGGCCCCGGCGTCGTCGGCTACCAGCCGGTGCTCGCCGCAGGCGAAGAATTCCAGTACACCAGCGGCTGTCCGCTCGGCACGCCGGTCGGCACCATGCACGGCGAATTCAACATGGTGCTCAGCGACAGCCAACAGCGCTTCGACGCGCACATCAAACCGTTCCGCCTCGCGGTCCCGACCGTGCTGAACTGAGCGGCCGCGCCGCGCCGTTTCGTAGGGCGGGATTCATCCCGCCGTAGCGGCGGCGGCTTTGCTCTGGAGCTCGTGGAACGCGACCGGCGGAATGAATTCCGCCCTACGCTAGCTGCCGGCGGCAGTCGGGACATCACGGCCTGCGTCAAGCTCCGTTTCAGGGCTGTCGTCAGACGGCTCGAGCTTGATCAAGGCGATGCGAAATCCCGAAAACGTCGATGTCAGCGTGAGCCACATGATCCAGATCCCGAATAGCACCGCGAGCACCCAGAAAGTGGCGCGGAAGGCCCACAAAATGGCGCGCGAGTTCATCCAGCCGTGGGGAAGCGCCACCGAGATCGCCAGACCCGCGAGGAAAGCGCTCAGCCCGCCGTACAGCATCATGCGCCAGGTGAACGCCCACCAGATCTGTGTGCTGCGTCGCAAGGTAATCGGAAGCTCGTCCATCTTCTATTCTCCGTGCCGGAGCCGTCGACTGACGACGCATCGCAAGCTCGCGAATCCTTCAAGCAAAGAATGGACCGTCTCGGTTGGCACGGTTTCGCCGCCGTCTGGGCTCCCCACAAACGGCGGTCAAAGCACGCGCCACGATCCTGTCAGTTCTCACGGATTGGCAAAAAGAACCCACTGATTCTGACGGTTCGAGCTAGGCCGGCTCGTAGCGCACCAGCGAGTGGTCTTCTCCGCTTAGCTCGCTTTCGATGATGTCGGCAATGGTGCTCCAATCGCCGCCAGCGAGGCCGGCACCGATCTGCGGGTAGCCGATGCGCTGGCCAGAAAATTCGGTGCGTACGTGCCGCATGACGCTGCGCACCGCGTCATAGTCGACCTTGACGCCGCGCCCGCGCCAGGCGAACTGGGTGTAGCCGTTCACGATCGCGAATGACGTCGCCCCACGCGTGATCGTGGCGAAGCTGATGGTGCCCAGCTTCTCGCGCGCGCCCTTCACCGTTCGCAGATCGGCCTCATAGGCCTCCGGAAACAACGCCTTGATCTGCTTGGCGATCCCGGCGCCCATCGTGCATTGGCAATTGCAGCCGTGAACGATGACGTCGAATCGACCGTCCAGCGCAAAGTTCAACAAGTCGCCGCGAATTGTGATCATTTCAGCTAGTCTTCTTCGTGCTCAGCCGGCGTTAGAAACGGAACCGAGGGGTGAAGCCTTGCCCGCATGCACTCACCATGCGCAAACATTGATTGATACCCATCCTGCGGAAGCGAAAGGTGTATTTTCAACGGAGTTTCCGCTTTTATTGCTTCTCCGCAGAAACAGCACTTCATCTGCGGCGAGAACGCTTGCCTTAGAGACTTGAGCATGGGGTACTGGTTTTCCTCTCGATGCCAGCGGTTATTGCAGCTGGTCGGCTATGAAAGGATTCTTCGTCTAGAAGCGCGCGCGGCCGAAAGGTCATCGTGTGCCGACAAAGGTGGCGGGAAAAGTAAATGCCACTCTAAAATCGCTATTTTGCCCACGCTTTCCGATTTGCCACTAAGGTAATGATGGCGAAGACGACGAAGCCGCAGCCCATGGCGATGCTAAAGGGTGACGCCTTTGTTTTCGTGATGATGCCGGAAAGCAGGAATGCCGCGCCCAAGAATGCGTAGAAGCCAGGCACGACGAAGGAGCCGTGCTTGTTAATGGAGCTGATTCGAATGCTTCTTGAGAGGAGCGCATTCGTGGCTTCTACGAATTGCTCGTGCTCGCCCTTGCACGCCAACCCTAGCCCAAGATCACTCGCGCACTGAGTACATAGGCCTTTGTAACAGGCCTTGCATACGCCGACGGCTTCGACATCCTGATGGGTGAAGCAATGCATGTCGGCTCCTGTGTGTCCAATTTCACTGAGATGAAATTGGATTGTCCGATAACCACCAGCGAATGTCTGATAACTCCGTCACGGTTTTCTGCAGGTGACTTATTACAGGGCAAGGTGGGCGTATGAAGCCGAAACGCTTCCAGCACTCGCTGCTCTTGAAGGAATTACGACCCTTTCGTCCTTCGCCGTGCCCCGTGCATCCGCCACGCCGTTCGGTACTCGTCGAGCAGGTAGCGCCAGAACGCGCCGAAGACGCCGAGTTTGAGATTCGGGCGCAGGCCGTCGGCGAGGCGGTAGAGCTGCAGGTAGTACCAGCCTTGCTGGCCGAGCACGTTGATGATGCGAAACAGGAAGACGGTCGTGGTCGGGCCGAGGATGCCGGGGCCGAGTTGCATGCGCTTTTCGTAGCGCGGCATCTCGTCGGTCTGGCGGGCGAGGATGCGCTTCGGCAGGTCCGGTTCACCGCATAGTGGGCGGCCGAGTCCGACGACGTCGACGGCGCCGCTGTTCAGCGCTTCTTCCATGCCGGCGCGGGTGCGAAAACCGCCGGTGACCATCAGCGGCATGGTCGCGATCTTGCGGACGTCGGCGGCGTAGTCGAGGAAATAGGCTTCGCGTTGTTGGGTGCTTTGCCGCTGTTCGCCGACGGCTTCCGATGCCTTGCCGATGTACCCGAGCAGGCGCGGCTGTTCGTAGGTGCCGCCGGACAGTTCGAGCAGGTCGAGCTTCTCGTCGTTGAGCCAACGCACCAGTTGCAGGCATTCGTCGTGGGTGAAGCCGCCCTTGCGGAAATCGTCGGAGTTCAGCTTCAGCGCGACCGGAAAGTCGTTGCCGACGGCCTTGCGCGTTGCGCGTATCGTTTCGATCAGCATGCGCGCGCGGTTTTCGAGCGAGCCGCCCCAAGCATCGCGGCGCTGGTTGGTGATTGGCGACAGGAACGAGCTGAGCAGGTAGCCGTGCGCCGAATGAATCTGCACGCCGGTGAAGCCGGCGTCGCGTGCGGTCTGCGCGACGCGCGCGTAACGGCCGATGAAGTCGACGATTTCGTCCTCACGCAGCGCGCGCGGCTTGGCGTAGTTGGCGAGCAGCTTGAGCTGCACCGCCGACGGCGCCAGCGGCTGGCGCGTGACGTACCACGGCGATTGGCGGCCGGCGTGCGAGATCTGCATCCACAGGTGATTGCCGGCGACGGTGCCGGCGCGGGCCCAGTCGCGCAGGCGGCGTAGGGTCTCGGCGTTCGCCGGTGCCGGGTCGATGGCGACGTTGCCAGGACGTTCGAGGACGCGGCGGTCGATCTGCACGTTGCCGGTCAGCAGCAGGCCGGCGCCGCCCTCGGCCCAACGCCGATACAACTCGCCGAGGCGTGGTGTCGGGCGCAGCTGGGCATCGGCCAGGCCTTCGGTCATCGCCGCCTTGCAGATGCGGTTGGTCAGCCGCGCGCCGCAGGGCAGGTTGAGCGGCTGGGCGAGCGGGTCGACAACGGCGTTCATGTTGAGTCCCGGGCGTTGGCCAGATGCGGGCGCAGGATCAGCAGCAGCGTGAGCAGAACGCCGCCAACCAGCAGGTCGACGGCGATGCCGAGGCGAAAGCCCAGCGCGTAGCACAGGCCCGCGTCGAGCGGCAGCCAGGTCAGCGTTGCGGCGAGCAGCGCGTCGCAGGCCCAGCGGTGCTGACGGCGGATGCCGTGGCGGATCAGGAACCAGGCCAGCAGCCCCCAACTCGCCAGCGTCGGTCCGATCAGCGCATAGGCATAGCGGGCGGCGGCGACGCCGGGCAGCCAGCGGTCGAGCAGCGAACTGCCGATCAGCAGCAGCGGCCAGATCAAGCCGCCTGCGACCAGCAGCAGGGCCAGGACGGCGAGCGCGTCGCAGAGTCGCTGTTCCTGCGGGGCGAGTGCGCCGAGTCGTGGCGGCGGCGGCCAGGGGCGTGGCGTACTCATGCCGGTCGTCCGCTGGTGGCCAGCCGCAGGCCGAACAGGACGAAGACGGCGCCGGTGCCGCGGTCGAGGGCGCGGACCAGCATCGGCCGGCGCAGCCAACGCGACAGCGGCCGTGTCGCCAGCGTCAGCGCCGCAAACCACAGCACGCCGAGCAGTGCGTGGATGGCCGCCAGCAGCGACCCGAACGCGACGAGGTTGACGCCGGCCGGTATGAACTGCGGCAGAAAGCTCACATAGAACACGCCGACCTTGGGGTTCAGCAGATTCGTCAGCAGGCCGCGACGGAACGATTGCGCATCGCTGGGCACGGCCGGGCTCGGCGCTGCCGCGACGCTGTCGCGCGGTTTCAGCAGGAGCTGCGCGCCCAGCCACAGCAGATAGACCGCGCCGGCGATGCGCAAGACGTCATAGGCGATCGCCGATACCGAGAAGACGGCGCCGAGCCCGGCCGAAACCAGCAGGCCCCAGACCAGGCAACCGCTGCAAATGCCGGCGCCGGCCAGCAATGCGGCGCGGCTGTTGCCGGCAATGGCGGTGCGTAGCACCAGCATGGTGTCGAGGCCCGGCGTGATCGTCAGCAGCCCGGCCGCGGCAGTAAACAGCAGCAATGCTTGCCATGTGGTCATTGCGCGATCCCGTGAAATCCCTGTTCGTTTTACATCCCCGAGCAACGGGGCCGATTGTGCCACTGCGCCCGCAAACGCGGAGCTGACGTCGATCTGACATCGAGGACGGGCAATGCGGTGATGCAGGGAAATCCCGGATGCGGCGTCGGCATTCGCATCGGACACTCGGGGCGGGGGTTGTTCGTTTGTCGGCCGCAGGGCCGGGGTTCAGGGGGAAACATCATGCGGTTTTGTTCATCGGTCCGGGGCGCTGCCCTGGCCCTCTCAGTCTTGTGTCTGCCGGCCTGGGCGACCGGTTCGCCGTATGTCGATGCGGCCTGGGTGGCCAAGGTCGACACCGAGCTGTTGTCGAAGGCGCAGGCCGACGGCGTCGCCGAGTTCGCGATCCGCCTGAGTGATCGCGCCGATCTGTCGGCTGCGCGTGCGGCCCGTACCAAGGCCGAGAAAGGCCGGCTGACGGTTGCCGCGCTGCAGGCGGCGGCGAACCGCTCGCAGGCGCCGGTCGTGGCGCTGCTGAAGGCGCGCGGTCTGTCGTACCAGGCCTTCTGGGCCGCCAATGTCATCACGGCGCGTGGCAGCTCGGCGGACATTCAGGCGCTCGCCGCGCTGTCGGCGGTCGACGCGGTCGACTACATCACCGCCGAGCCGGTGGTGCCGGCCGGCCGCCATCTCGAAACGCCGGCGCCGGCGGCGAAGAACGCCAGTGCCAAGCTCGCCGCAAAGGCCGCCGGCATCGAGCCGAGCATCGCGCTGGTGCACGCGCCGGAGGTCTGGGCGCTCGGCTACAAGGGCCAGGGTGTGGTGGTCGGTGATCACGACATCGGCGTGCAGTGGGACCACCCGGCACTGCAGGCCCAATACCGTGGCTGGGATGCGACGACGCAGACCGCCGACCACGACTACAACTGGCACAACGCGTTCAGCCTGATCGATCCGTTCTGCCCGGATACGTCGGTGCCCTGCGATTCCAACGGCCACGGTACGCACACGACCGGCACCATGGTCGGCGACGATGGCGCCGGCATGCAGATCGGCATGGCGCCGTCGGCACAGTGGATCGCCTGCCGCTCGCTGCTCGATCCGGTGGTCGGCGTCGGTACGGTGCCGACCTATCTCGACTGCATGCAGTGGATGCTGGCGCCGTATCCGACCGGCGACAGCGCGGCCGCCGATGCGGCGATGGCGCCGGACGTCGTCAACAATTCTTGGGGCTGCGCCGAAGGCTGCGCGCCACCGATCCTGCAAGACGTCAACGAAGCGACCGAGGCGGCCGGCATCGTGCAGGTGGTGTCGGCCGGCAACGACGGCGATCTGTGCAACACCATCCTCTATCCGCTCGCGGTCTACGATTCGTCGTTTACCGTCGGCGCCACCGACAACAGCGACGCGATGGCCAGCTTCTCCAGCCGCGGCGCGGTGTTGTCGGACCTGTCGCTGCGCATCAAGCCGAACGTGGTCGCGCCTGGCGTCGACACCCTGTCGTCGTGGAACGACGGTGACTACAACACCATCAGCGGCACCAGCATGGCGGGCCCGCATGTCGCCGGTCTGGTCGCGCTGATCCTGTCTGCGGAGCCGAAGCTGATCGGCCGCGTGCGTGACGTGCGCAGCCTGATCGAAAACACCGCGGTGCCGATCGTCAGCGGCGAAACCTGCAGCGGCACCACGGATGCGGACATTCCGAACAACACCTGGGGTTACGGCCGCATCGACGCGCTGGCGGCGATCCAGGGGCTGCCGAAGCTGAGCTTGAGCAGCACCGTGGCGACCAGCGCTGAGCCGGGCGTCGAGTACGCGTATGCACTGACCGCGAGCCTGCCGACCAGCGCCAAGATCGACGCCACCGGGGTCGCGATCGCGGTCACGCTGCCGGCCGGGACGACGCTGGTGTCGAGCAGCGAAACGGCGGCGGCCGATGCGATCGAGGGCGCTGCGCTTGTATTCGCGCACGACGCGCTGGCGCCGGGCGAAAGCTGGACGGTGAGTTTGACGCTACGCTCGGACAACGCCGGTACGCAGATGCTCGCGGCCAAGGCCGTGTCCGATCAGCAGACCGAGATGCCGGCGACCAGTGACAGCGTGGCGGTTGGCGACGCCGGCTCGGGCGGCTCGTCCGGTGGCGGCGGCGGCGCGCTCGACGGCTGGGTGCTCGGCGTGTTGCTGGCCGCCTGGGCGTCGCGCCGTGGTCTGCGTCGTCGCCGAGCGTGATGGCGTGAGGGACGGCCCGCGGGGCGCCGTCCCTCACTTCAACGTTGGCAGCCCGGGCAGTAGCAGGACGCGCGGCCGCCGAGCACCAGGCCCTTGATCGGCACACCGCAGGTGCGGCAGGGCTGGCCGTCGCGGCCGTAGACGAACAGCTCCTGCTGGAAGTAGCCGGACGCGCCGTCGGCGCCGAAGAAATCGCGCAGCGTGGTGCCGCCGCGCTCGACGGCCTCGGCCAGCACTTCGCGGATTTTCTCGGCGAGCCGCGTGCAGTCGGCACGGGTCAGCTTGCCGGTGCGCCGTGTCGGGCGGATGCCGGCGCGGAACAGGCTCTCCGCCGCGTAGATGTTGCCGGCGCCGACCACGATGTGGCCGTCCATGATGAAGTTCTTCACCGCGATTTCGCGGCCGCGCGATTTGCGGAACAGATAGTCGCCGTTGAACGCATCTTCGAAGGGCTCGGGTCCCATGGTCGCCAGCAGCGGATGCGCGTTCTCGACAGCCGGCCACCACAGCACGGCGCCGAAGCGGCGTGGATCGTGAAAGCGGATCAGGCGCTGATCGTCGAGCAGGAAGTCGACATGGTCGTGCTTGACGACCGGGTGCGTGGCATCGAGGACGAACATGCGGCCGCTCATGCCCAGGTGCCAGATCATGCGGTCGCCGCTGTCGAGCGTGACGATCATGTACTTGCCGCGACGGGCGATGGACTCGATGCGCCGCCCTTCGGCATCGCGCGCCAGTGTCGCGGGCACCGGCCAGCGCAGACGCGGATCACGCACCGTGACGCGCGCAATGCGCCGACCGCGCAGATGCGGTTCGAGGCCGCGGCGGACGGTTTCGACTTCGGGAAGTTCAGGCATGCGCGGATTATCGCCGATCGGCCGCGGGCGGCCGATCACGGCGTAGCACCTGCGTGCCAACAAAAAGGCCCGCACGGAGCGGGCCTCTTGCTGTCGCAGTGTCGCTTATAGTTTTGTCGGCGCTTCAGCCGGCTTGGCCAGTGTCGGCGGCGGCGCGGTCGGGGCCTTGGCATCCGGCTTCTTCGGTGCCGGCGGAATCGTCAGCAAGGACTGGTCGTCGGCCTTCGACAGCGAGTAACGGACTTTCAGGTCCGGGCGGTCGATCGTCAGCTGCGGCTTTTCGTTGACGAGCACCAGTTGCACGGTCTTGCCGTCCTTGGTTGTCAGCGTGATCGGCTGGCCCTTGCTGTCCGCATCGGCGCCGTCCGGCATCGCTGCGTTCCACATCGAGCGCGCGCCTTCCCAGCTGCTGACGAAGTGCGAAATCTCGTCCGTCGTCACCCCGTCGGTGGCCGGTGTCTGCGTCCAGGTCTTGCCGTCGGCGCCGAGGCTGACCGTGAAGCCCGGCACCTCGATCTTGGTCAGCTGGGTGCCGGTCGGCAGCAGCTCCTTGGACACGAGGTTCGAGTAGTCGGCGTCGACCGCCGTTTCCGGCGGATCGTCGATCAACGAAACCGTCTTGCCGTTCTTCACGTAACGACGGTGGTCGATCGGATCGGTGTCACCGAATTCGAGCTTCTGGTCGTTGAGCGTGATCGTGTACTGCGGCGGATCGAGCTTGAGCTCGGACAGCTTGACGTCGCTGTCCTTGAGCGTGCGCTGGGTCTGTTGCGTCGCGAGATTGACGACCGAAGCGACCTCGAACGGATCAGCCGGGCTCTGGACCGGCGCGGTCAGCGTCCAGTCCTTGCCCTGCTTGACCAGTTCGATGGTCGGCTTGCCCGGATGCGCGATGCTGACATGCGTCACCGCGTCGGCCTTCAGCGCCGTCAGCGGCGGGCCCTTGTGATCCTTCTTCTGCGTGAAGAAGATCGCCGCGCCGAGGCCGACGACGATGATCAGCAGGACAACGTTCAGGTAGGCACGTTTCATCGTGAACCCCCCGATCAGCGGCGGCGGCGCATGGCCCAACGCACGACACCGAAGCCGAGCAGGCCGAGCGGCAGCAGCGCGATGAAGAAGCCGGCGATGAACATCGTCGCCCAGCCCGGCAGATACAGCGCCGTGTCCTGCGCCTTCGGCACATTGATGTTGAGCTGCGCGTCGCGGCTGGCCAGCCACTGCATCAGGTTCAGGCCCAGCTGCTCGTTGCCGAGCTGTTCGAGATAGCCGTCGGACAGGAAGTCGGCGTCGCCGATCAAGCCGATGCGCTGCGGGTGCGGCTTGTCGGTCTTGTCGTCCGGCCCCGGCTTGAAGTCGCGCGTCAGCGTCGCGCCGATCATCAGCGGACCCTTGATGTCGTTGCCGTCGAACTTCACCGCACCGGCATTGATGTCACCGGTTTCGAGCCAGGCCGATTCCTCGGACTTGAGCAGCGGCTTGGTGTACCAGTCGTTGACCGCCGTCATGGTCAGCGAGCGCACCAGCGGGAACAGCGTCACCATATCCAGGCCTTCGGTCACCGGATTCGGCGGATAGCTGATCGCGGCGAAGAAGCCTGGGTGGCCGGTGCCGAGAATCTGGTAGTCCGGGAAGATCGCGTAACCGTTCTGCCAGGTCACGCCCAGGTCCTTGGCCAGCGGTTCGATGCCTGGCGGATTGTCCGGATCGGCCAGCCACAGCAGGTTGCCGCCGTGGTTGACGTAGTCGGTGATGATCTTCTCTTCGCCCGGCAACAATGGCTTGGTCGGCGAGGCGATCACCAGCACGCTGGTGTTATCCGGGATCTGCGGGTTCTGGATCAGGTTCAGGCCGCGAACCTTGAGGCCCTTGTCCTTCAGCGCCGCGGCGAAGTGCGAGAACGAGGCCTGCGTGCCTTCGGTCAGCGTGCGCTCGCCGTGGCCTTCGAGGAACACGATCCATTTGTCGCCGGCATAGCTGAGGCGCTGCAGTGCCGAGGTGATCGCCGGCTCGGTGGTCGCGTTCAGCGTTTCGCGACGGCCCTGATATTCGACCACCACCTGGCCGATGTACTGAACATTAAAGTCGCGGACCTTCTGCGGGTCGGCGCCCGGATCGACGAACTTGATCTCGATGTTCTTCTTGTCACGCTTGTAGCGCTCGAGATCCTCGCTGATCGTCTGCCGCGACGCCGCGCCGCTCGGCGCGAACACGTAGAACGTGATCGGGTCCTTCATCTGATCGAGCTGCTTGACGCTCGCTTCGGTCAGCGTGTTGCGATGGCCGGCGGTCCAGTCGAGCTCGGTCTTGAAGCGCACGGACAAAAACCCGAGCAGACCGATGACGGCGATGATCAGCAGACCGTTGATGGCCTGCTGCGCAAAGACTTGCTTCTTATCTTTCATGGTGCGTTCGTTCTCGTGTTCTTAGTTGCGCTCGACATCCAGGCGCAGCACGGTCAGCCACAGGAACAGCGCCGAGAACAGCAGGTAGTAAACGACGTCCGCGGTCGCGAACACGCCGCGGCGCAGGCTTTCGAAATGATCGATCAGCGACAGGTACTGGAACGCGTCATGAAACGGAATGCTGTCGTTGTAGGCGACGACATTGATCAGCCAGATCACCAGCAGCAGACCGAAGCTGCCGACCGCGGCGATGGTCGGCTCGCGCGTCAGCGACGAGACGAAGATGCCGGCCGAGGCGAAGGCCATCATCAGCAGGAACAGGCCAAGCAGACCGGCGGCGATGCGGCCCCAGTCCATGTTCGTCGACCAGGCCAGCGCCAGCGGCATCAAGCCCATCAGTACGATCACGGCGAATATGAAGCCGAGCGCACCGACGAACTTGCCGAGCACGATTTCGATCAGCGACACCGGTGCCGAGAACAACAGCGTGATGCTGCCGGTCTTCCGCTCTTCGGAGAACAGACGCATCGTCATCAGCGGCATGATCAACAGCAACAGCACCGTCGAGAAGCCGTACAGCGAACCGGCGACGACGTCGGACACGCCGATGTCCGGGCTCTGCGACGCCGCGTTGGCGTACTGCAGCAGCAGGGTGATGAACACATAGCCGACGATGAACTGCACGACCGCGAGCACCGCCCAGGCCAGCGGCGACAGGAAGATGCGGCGCCATTCGACGCGCGCGATATTGAGGATATTGCTCATGCCGCGGCCCTCACGTCGGTGGAGGTCAGTTCAACGAAGATCTCTTCCAGCGTGCGCTGCTGCGCGTGAAGCTCGATCAGGCCCCAGTCGTTGGTCGCGGCAGCGGCGACGATGGCGTCGCGCGGATCGGCATTCTTCAGGGCGCTGACGATGAAGCGGCCGTCGCCGAGCGGGCTGGCGCCGTCGACGCCTTCGAGGTCGGCCAGATGCACGGCCTGCGGCGGGCGGCGGAAGCCACAGACCACCGACGACTGATTGTTGGTCGCCGAGATCGGCTCGTTGTAGACGACCGTGCCCCGCGCAATGATCATCACGCGGTCACAGACGGCCTGAATCTCCGGCAGGATGTGGCTCGACAGGATGACCGTGTGCGCCTTGCCGAGCTCGGCGATCAGCGTGCGGATTTCACGAATCTGGATCGGGTCGAGGCCGACCGTCGGCTCGTCGAGAATGACCACCGACGGGCGATGAATGATCGCCTGCGCGATGCCGACGCGCTGCTGGTAGCCCTTCGACAGATTGCCGACCAGGCGGCTGCCGACATCGGCCAGACCGCAATCACGCTTGGCCGAGGTCAGCGCATCACCGAGCTGCTTGCCCGGCACGCCATGCAAGTTGGCGCAGAAGCGCAGGTACTCGTCGACGGTCAGTTCGGGATAGACGGGCGGCTGTTCAGGTAGGTAACCGATGTGGCTCTTCGCCGCCTTCGGTTCCGCGCGCAGCGAGATGCCCTTGATCGTCACCTCGCCGGCGCTCGGTGCGAGGTTGCCGGTGAGCATCTTCATCGTCGTCGACTTGCCGGCGCCGTTGGGGCCGAGTAGACCGACGATTTCTCCCTTGCGCAGCGTCAGGTCAAGTTCCTTGACCGCTACCGTGGGGCCGTAACGGCGCGTCAGTCCGCGCGCTTCGATCAACACCTCGGCGGTGCGGATCCCCATGTCTTCTTGTCCCATGCTCTTCTCTTGCGTCCTTCCACTTTGACGTTCTGGTGAGCGTTCAGCGAAAAGCCCGGCATGCGGCCGCCGCGCGTACGGTGGTCGATCGGGACTTTTCCACTGTCGTTACAGCAAAACCGTGCAACTGACCGCAGCGAATTGCGATCAGTTCCGTGATGATTTTTTCAATTTGTACGGATTCGGCCGCCCGTCCGGCTGACGGCGGTAGCGCTCGTACGCCCACCAGTACTGCTCCGGCCAGCGCCTGGCGATCGCCTCGACGCCCTCATTGAGCGCGGTGACGCCGCGCTCCGGATCGGCGATATCGGCCGGCGCCGGCAGGATGTGGAAGCGGAATCCTCGCCCGAAACGCAGTCGTTCGGCGATGAAGAAGTGGACAGGTGCGCCGCTGCGCGCGGCGAGCTTGCTGACCAGCTCGGTGGTATGCGCCGGCATGCCGAACAGCGGCGCGAACCGACCGGAGCCCGGCGGCGGATCGTGATCGGGCAGGATGCCGACCATCTCGCCGCGCTTCAGCGCGCCGAGCAAGGCTTTCACGCCGGCGCCGGTGGTCGGCACCAGCGTCGCGCCGAGCCGGGTCCGGCCCTCGTGCATCAGCGCGTCCATTTCGCCCTTCTGCGGCTTGTACAGCGATGTCAGCGTGCCTTGCACAGACGAGAACAAACCGCTCAGTTCCCAGGCGCCCCAGTGCGGGCAGAGCCAGATCGCGCCACGGCCGGTCGAGCTGATGTCGCGAAAGCGCTGCGCCGTTTGCGGGTCGCTGTCGATCCAGCGGCGCAGCCGCTGCTCAGGGCCGAACCACAGCGCCGGTGCTTCGATCGCGGCCTTCATCATGTGGCCCAGGCTTTGCCGCTCGATGCGCCGCTGAGTGGCGGCGTCGAGTTCCGGCAGACAATGCTGCAGATGCCAGCGCGTCAGCCGGCGCGGCTTGTTCGGCAGCAGCCACAGCAGCCAGCCGGCCAGCGCGCCTAACGCGTGCAGCAGCGGCAGCGGCAGGTAGCCGAGCAGTTTCAGCCCGAGGCGGAGCGGTGATGTCATGGCGCGCGATTGTAAAGTCGTGGGCTGGCGGCCGTCGCCGCATCTCTATCGTCGGAAATCGAGGTTGTCATGATCGGTCTGTTGCAGCGGGTCAGCGAAGCGTCGGTCAGTGTCGACGGCGAAATCGTCGGTGCCATCGGCGCCGGATTGCTGGTGCTGGTGGGCGTGCAGCCGCGCGACGACGAGGCCAGCGCCGTGCGTCTGCTCGACCGCTTGCTCGGTTATCGCGTGTTTGCCGACGAGGCGGGCCGCATGAATCGCGCGCTACGCGATACCGGCGGCGGCCTGCTGCTGGTGCCGCAGTTCACATTGGCTGCCGACACACGCAGCGGTACGCGGGCGGGGTTTTCGACGGCGGCGCCGCCGGGTCAGGCGCGCACCTTGTTCGCGGTGCTGGTCGAGCAGGCACGGGCGCGCCATTCGCAGGTCGGCTGCGGCCGCTTCGGCGCCGACATGAAAGTCGCCCTGATCAACGACGGGCCGGTGACGTTCTGGCTCGAAAGCTGAGTGGCTGCCGGTGACCGGCGTATGAAATTTCTGTCAGACGCGATGCGCAGGCGTGTCTGGCGCAAGACATTGACACGATCCGGCCGTTAAGCTCGGGTTTCCGCCAGATTCCTTTGCGAACCGCCCCAAGGAGCATCCAGCATGAAACCCCGTCACCTGATCGTCCCCTTCGCCGTGGCCAGCGTGTTTGCCATCGCCGCTTGCCACCAGAAGCCGCAGGTCGATCCGGCGATCGAAGCCGCCATCAAGACGCGCCACGACGGGTTCAAACAGATCGGCGGCGCGATGAAGAAGATCGGCGACACGCTCAAGAGCGGCGGCAGCCTCAACCCGGAGCTGACCGAAGCGGCGCACACCATGAATCAGGAAGCGGTCAAGATCAAAGACTGGTTCCCGGCCGGCTCCGGCCCGGAAAGCGGTCTGAAGACCGGCGCCAAGCCGGAGATCTGGGAGAAGCCCGATGAATTCGCGCAGAAGCGCGATGCGCTGGTGACGGAAGTCGGCAAGCTGACGGCCGCCGCCGATGCCGGCGACGCGGCTGGCTTCGCCGAGCAGGTGCCGGCGGTCGGCCAGGCCTGCAAGAGCTGCCACGAAGAGTTCCGCAACAAGGACGAGCACTAAAAGCGCGACATCGGCGCCCGCTGCATGAACGGGGCATCCACGCGTCGCGTCTGGGACCTGCCGACACGGCTGTTCCACCTGGCGTTGATCGCGCTGTTCGCGTTCTCTTGGTGGAGCGCCGAAAACGGTGAGCTGCGTTGGCACCGCTGGTCCGGCTACACGGTGCTGACGCTGCTGCTGTTTCGCCTGTTCTGGGGCTTTGCCGGCAGTACGACCGCGCGCTTCGTCCAGTTCGTCCGCGGCCCGCGCGCATTCGTGATGTATGCGCGCGGGCTGCTGACGCGGGATGCCGCGCCCAGCTTGGGGCACAACCCGATGGGCGGCTGGAGCGTGCTGGCCATGCTGCTGCTGTTGCTGGTACAGACCGGGACCGGCCTGTTCGCGGTCGATACCGACGGTGTCGAATCCGGGCCGTTGTCGCACTTCGTCAGTTTCGATGCCGGCCGCACCCTTGCCGAGTTGCACGAGACCTCGTTCAACCTGTTGCTGGTGCTGATCGGCCTGCACATCGCCGTCGTGCTGTTCTATCTGCTCTACCGTCGCGACAACCTCATCACGCCGATGCTCAGCGGGCGCAAACGCCTCGCTGCCGATCCGGCGCTGCGCTTCGCGTCACCGGCGCTCGCCGCGCTGCTGCTGGTGGTTGCTGCGGCGCTGGTCGCGGCGCTGGTGTTCGGCCTCGGTTGAGCGGCGGCTCCAGGGTCTAATCGGCGAACGCGTCGGCGATCAACGCATAAGAGCGCAGGCGCGCGGCGTGATCGTAGATGTTGCTGGCAATCATCACTTCGTCGGCCTGCGTTTCTTCCGCCATCGCTTCGATGCGCACGCGAATCTGGGCCGGCGTGCCGACCAGCGTGCGGGCGCGCACGTCGGCCAGCGCCTCGAGCTCGAACGCGTTGTACGGATAGGCGAGCGCCTCTTCCGGGCTCGGCAGCGGCAGGAAGCGGCCGCTGTGAATGCGCAGCCAAGCCAGCTCCATCGTCGACGCCAGCCGCTGCGCTTCTTCTTCGCTTGGCGCACAAATCGCGGCGATGCCGAGGATGGCATGCGGCGCCGCGAACTGCGGCGAAGGCTGGAAGGCCCGGCGATACGCCAGCATCGCCGGCGCCGGCGGGGCCGGCGAGAAGTGCGCGGCGAAGCTATAGCCCATGCCGCCCGCGCCGGCCATTTGCGCGCTGGCGCCGCTGGAGCCGAGCAGCCAGATCGGTGGCAGGCTCACGCCGGACGGCTCGGCGTGGACCGCGTCGAAGCGCGACGGCGCCGTGCCGCTCGAATAGCGCTGCAATTCGTCCAGATGCTGCGCGAACAGCTCGCCGCGCGCGGCGCGCAACGCCAGGCTGGCGCCGGGCACGCCGCCCGGCGCGCGGCCGATGCCCAGGTCGATGCGGCCCGGATGCAGGGCTTCGAGCGTATGAAAGTTCTCGGCGACCTTCAGCGGCGAGTGGTTCGGCAGCATGATGCCGCCGGAGCCGAGATGAATCGTCGTCGTCGCAGCGGCGCTGTTGGCGATGAGGATTTCCGGCGCGCTGCTGGCGACGCTGGGCATCGCATGGTGTTCGGCGTACCAGACGCGGCGGTAGCCCAGGCGCTCGCCGTGCTGTGCCAGGTCGACGGTGCGGCGGACGACGACCGGCGCGGCGGTACCCTCTGGAACGGGGGCGAGATCGAGAATGGAGAGGGGGATGCTCATGCCGGTATTGTCGCGCAAAGTTACCGATCGGTCACGTCCCGGCATTGGACGCCGGCACCGGCCAATCGCCGGCTGATTCAAATTTACCCAGTAGCGGAGTATTCTTTGCGCCCTTTTGCCAGCCGCGACCGCGATGGCCGTCCGTACCGCCAGCATCGAACGCCGTACCAGTGAGACGCAGATTCGCGTGGCTATCAATCTCGATGGCAGCGGTGTCGTGCGTCTCGCCAGTGGCGTGCCGTTCCTCGATCACATGCTGGACCAGATCGCACGGCACGGCCTGATCGACCTCGAGGTCGAGGCCAATGGCGACCGTCACATCGACGATCACCACACCGTCGAAGACATTGGCATCACGCTCGGCCAGGCATTCGCCGAGGCGATCGGCGACAAGAAGGGCATCGTCCGTTACGGGCACAGCTACGTGCCGCTCGACGAGGCACTGTCGCGCGTCGTCGTCGATTTCTCCGGACGCCCGGGGCTCGAGTATTTCGTCGAGTTTCCGCGCGCGCGCATCGGCGAGTTCGATGTCGACCTGTTCCGCGAGTTCTTCCAGGGCTTCGTCAATCATGCGCGCGTGACGCTGCATATCGACAACCTGCGCGGCCGCAATGCGCACCACATCATCGAGACCATCTTCAAGGCATTCGGCCGTGCATTGCGCATGGCCGCGAGCCGCGACGAGCGGCTTGGCGACGTGACGCCGTCGACGAAGGGTAGCCTCTAGACGTGATCCACCTCCCGCTTGTTGCCGGCGCTGCGAGCGCCGCCTGACGACGCGCCACCCGACTTTTTATCCGTTATGGCAGCGATCGGCGTCATCGACTACGGCATGGGTAATCTGCACTCGCTCGGCAAGGCGCTGGAGCGCGTGTCCGGTGCGGGCCGCGTCATCATCAGCTACGACCCGGATGAGCTGCTCAAATGCGACCGTCTGGTGCTGCCCGGTGTCGGCGGCGTCCGCGAGTGCATGAAGGAGCTGGAGCGGCTCGAGCTCAACGAGCTGGTCGCCGAGGCCGCGCGCACCAAGCCGCTGCTCGGTATCTGCCTGGGCATGCAGGTCATGCTCGAATGGAGCGACGAGAACGGTGGCGTGCCGGCGCTAGGACTGTTCCCCGGCCGCGTGTCGCGCTTTCCCGACCCGCCGGAAGACGGCTCGCCGAACCGCCTGAAAGTCCCGCACATGGGCTGGAACCGCGTGCGTCAGACGCGCCCGCACCCGCTCTGGGAAGGCATCCCCGATGATGCCTGGTTCTATTTCGTGCACAGCTATCATGCGGTGCCGGCCAATCCCGAACACGTCATCGGCAGCACCGACTACGGCCAGACCTTCGCGTCGGCACTGGCGCGCGACAATATCGCGGCGTTCCAGTTTCACCCGGAAAAGTCGCAGAACCACGGGATGCTGCTGCTCGCCAACTTCACGCAATGGGATCCGAGCTAAGCCCGCGAATCGACTGACATCACGGCCATTGCGCTTGCTATGCCCGCGCGAATTCAGGCAGAGTGTGGCGAACATCAGGTTCGCCCGACCGCCTTTTTTCATACGTTATTCACGCCCAGGCTCGATTCTTTTCTCCGAACCGACTCCACCTGACTACCTGTAGCAGCTCATGCTGTTAATACCCGCGATTGACCTCAAAGGCGGCCAGTGCGTACGTTTGCGCCAAGGCCGGATGGATGATGCGACCGTCTTCTCCGACGATCCGGCATCGATGGCCCGGCGCTGGGCCGACGAAGGTGCCGAGCGCATCCACGTCGTCGATCTCGACGGTGCGTTCAAGGGGCAGCCCGTCAACCTCAAGGTGGTTGAAGACATCGTCAACGCCGTTGACGTGCCGGTGCAGGTCGGTGGTGGCATCCGTGACGAAGAGACGGTGCAGCGCTATCTGAATGCCGGCGTGCAGTACGTCATCATCGGCACCAAGGCGATCAACGCGCCGCACTTTCTGCACGACCTCTGCCTCGAATTCCCGCGTCACGTCATCGTCAGCCTTGATGCCAAGGACGGCCGCGTGGCGCTCAATGGCTGGGCCAAGGTCACCGGCCACGACGTGGTCGAGACCGCCATCCACTGCGAACGCGACGGTGTCGAGGCGATCATCTACACCGATATCTCGCGCGACGGCATGATGCAGGGCTTCAATGCCGAATCGACGAGCCATCTGGCGCGTGCGCTGAAGACGCCGGTGCTGGCGTCGGGTGGCGTGTCCAGCCTCGACGACATTCGTCGTCTCAAGGAGATCGAGGGCGACGGTGTCGCTGGTGCCGTCATCGGCCGCGCGCTCTATGAAGGCAGCCTCGACTTCAAGGAAGCCGTCAAGATCGCCAAGGGCTAAAGCCTGAAAGCGCCCCGACGCATCAGTTTTACCGCGGAATTCTCGATATGCTGGCAAAACGCATCATTCCCTGTCTCGATATCGACCGCGGCCGCGTCGTCAAGGGCATCAAGTTCGAGGACGTGCAGGACGCCGGCGATCCGGTCGAAGTGGCGCGCAAGTACGACGCGCAGGGCGCCGACGAGCTGGTCTTCCTCGATATCACCGCCTCGGTCGACGATCGCCCGACGCTGTTCCAGACCGTCGAGGCCGTCGCCCGGCAGATTTACATCCCGCTGACGGTCGGCGGCGGCGTGCGCAATTGCGCCGACGTTCGCGCCCTGCTGTCGGCCGGTGCCGACAAGGTCAGCATCAACACTTCGGCCGTCGAGAACCCGGACTTCGTCAGTGAAGCCGGCGCGCGTTATGGCGTGCAGTGCATCGTCGTCGCCATCGACGCCAAGCGCGTCAACAAGAAGAAAGAGCCGGTGCGCTGGGAAGTGTTCACGCATGGTGGCCGCAAGTCGACCGGGCTTGACGCCATCGAGTGGGCGCGGCTGATCGTGCAGAAGGGCGCCGGCGAGCTGCTGGTGACCAGCATCGACCGCGACGGCACCAAGGGTGGCTACGACAACGAGCTGCTGCATGCGATTTCCGATGCGGTCAGCGTGCCCGTTATTGCTTCCGGCGGCGTTGGCACGCTTGAGCATCTGTACGACGGCTTCCACGACGGCGGTGTCGATGCGGTGCTGGCGGCGAGCATCTTCCATCAGGGCACGTACAGTGTCGGCGAAGCCAAGCAGTACCTGAGCAACCGGGGCGTGCTGGTCCGCAGCTGACGGCGCACGCCGCATCGCGCGTCCGGCGTACACTGTCGGCCCCGCCCCCTTCACGGATCATCATCGTGTCTTCGCCCTCCGACGTACTGTCACAGCTGTTTGCGACGCTCGAGTCGCGCAAGGGCGCGGATCCCAAGGCTTCTTACGTCGCCAGCCTCTACGCCAAGGGCGTTGACGCAATCGCCAAGAAGGTGGGTGAGGAAGCCGCGGAGACGATCATCGCCGCCAAGAACGACGACGACCACGCCTTCGTCTACGAGCTGGCGGATCTTTGGTTTCACAGTCTGGTGCTGCTCGCGCAGCGCGGGCTGCCGCTTGATACGCTGAGCGACGAACTGGCGCGCCGTTTCGGCACGTCGGGGCATGCCGAGAAGGCTGCCCGCACATCATCCTGAAAGAGGAGTCCGACATGGGTTCACTGAGCATCTGGCACTGGCTGATCGTCCTGGCGATCGTCATCCTCATTTTCGGCACCAAGAAGCTGCGCAACGCCGGCGGCGACATCGGTTCGGCGGTCAAGAACTTCAAGCAGTCGATGAAGGAAGGCGAAGAAAACGCGCCGAAGACGGCCGAGCAGCTCGCGCAGGACAACAAGACCACCAGCGAATCGCGCGAGCGCGAGCAGTCGCGCAACTGATCCGCGCGGCACTCGCCGGTCTGCCATGTTCGATATCGGGTTCTCCGAGCTGCTGCTGTGCTTCCTCGTCGCGCTGGTCGTGCTGGGGCCGGAGAAGTTGCCCAAGCTCGCGCGCACGCTCGGTCGCTGGACCGGGCAGGCCAAGGGCTATCTGCGCAATCTGACCGACGAGCTCGATCGCGAGGCGCAGCTTTCCGAGTTGCGCAAGCAGCTCGACGACGCCAAGCAGGCCATGAAGGAAGGCGCGGACTCGTTTCGCGACACCGTGAAGAAGGAAACGGACTCCTTCCGCGACACGGTGCGCAAGGAGACCGACGAGGTCCACAAGTCCTATCAGGGCGGCGAGCACGACGCGCAGCCGGCGTCGCCGACCCCCGAACCTACTGATCCCAAGCCGTGAGCGAAGAAACCGAGGGCGGCGCCGAACAGCCCTTGATGGCGCATCTGCTCGAGCTGCGATCGCGGCTGCTGCGAGTCGTGGTCGGCGTGCTGGTGCTGTTCATCCCGATGAGCTTTTTCGCCAAGCAGATCTATTCGCTGCTGGCCGAGCCGATGCTCAAGCTGCTGCCGGCCGGCAGCTCGATGATCGCCACCGAAGTCGCCTCGCCGTTTTTCGCGCCGATCAAGCTGTCGGCGGTGGTCGCGTTCGCACTGGCGATGCCGTGGACGCTGTGGCAGGTCTGGTCCTTCGTGGCACCGGGCCTGTACAAGAGCGAGAAGCGCCTGGTCGCGCCGCTGATGGCGTCGAGCACCTTGCTGTTCTACGCCGGCATCTCGTTCGCCTATTTCTTCGTATTGCCGACGGTCTTCCACTTCATGGTCACGGTCGCCCCGCAGGGCGTCGCGGTAATGACCGACATCAGCAAGTACCTGGACTTCGTGCTGACGATCTTCATCGCCTTTGGCCTCGCGTTTGAAACGCCGGTGGCGCTGGTGCTGATCGTCAAGACCGGCTTTGTGACGCCGAAGCAGCTGTCGGCCAACCGCCAGTACGTGCTGGTCGGCGCGTTCGTGGTTGGTGCGATCTTCACGCCACCGGATATCGTCTCGCAGATCATGCTGGCGGTCCCGGTTTACCTGCTGTTCGAACTCGGCATCATCGCCGCGCGCATTCTCGTGCCGGAGTCGGCTGCCGTGGACGAGCAGCGCGAGCAAGGCTGATCGCCATGCGCGTGCTCCTCATCGAGGACAACGCCGATCTCGCCGCCAATGTTGGCGACTATCTCGAAGCACTGGGTCATAGCGTCGACTTCGCTTACGACGGCCCATCCGGCCTGACCGCGGCTGCGGCCGATCAGGCCGATGTGCTGATCCTCGACCGCTTGTTACCGGGCTTCGACGGCGCCACGCTGTGCCGGCGCCTGCGCAGCGAATACGGCATCGCCGTGCCGGTCCTGATGCTGACGGCCATGGACGCCGTCGACGATCGCGTATCGGGTCTCGACAGCGGCGCCGACGACTATCTGGTCAAGCCGTTCGCGCTGGCCGAACTGGTGGCGCGCATGCAGGCCCTGCACCGCCGCGCCAGTGGCGCTGTCGCCGCCGGCGCGCTGCATGTCGCCGATCTCGAATACGACCCGCGCACGATGGAAGCGCGGCGTGCCGGCCAGCTGCTGCAGCTCAATCGCACCATGCGCCGGCTGCTTGATTTTCTGATGCGCCAGGACGGCCGCATCGTGTCGCGCCACGAGCTCGAATACCTGCTGTGGGGCGACGACGTGCCGGACGGCGACGTGCTGAGGGCGCACATGCATGCGCTGCGCAACGTCATCGACAAGCCGTTCCCGGTCAAGTTGCTGCATACCTTGCGCGGTTCCGGCTTTCGTCTGGCGGTGACGGACGTCGCGCATGACGACGACTGCTGACAGCCGGCGCCGACCACGCGGTCGGCTGCGCCGCAGGCTACTGGTCGGGTTCGTGGCACTGTCGCTGTCGACGGCGGCGCTGGCCGGTGTCGCGCTGTGGTTCGCCGACACCTATATCGAAGATGCGGCGGTGCGCGATCTCATGGAACGCGAGATGGCCAACAGGACCGTGCCGCGCACGACGCAGGACCATCTCACCGGTGAGCGCGGCGCGCTGCGCTTCTTCACTGCCGCCGATGCGCCGGTCGAATTACGCGGGCATGCGCCCGGCTACGAAGAGGACTTCGAGCTCGGCGAGCGCACCTACAACCTGCTGGTGCGCGACACGGCCGATGGCCCGGTCTATTTGCTCTACGACATCAGCTTCGTCGAGGAGCGCGAAAACATCCTGGCGTGGATGGCGGCACTGGCGCTGTCGGCGGTGACGATCACCAGCATCTTCGCCGCGCGCTGGCTGGCGCGACGGGCGCTGGCACCGCTCGATCTGCTGGTTGATCAGCTCGCACAGCTAGACCCCGAACGGCGTGGCGAGCGCATCGCGCTGCCGGCCGACGACAGCGAGCTGGCCGTGATCGTCGACGCGATCAACGCCTACATGGAGCAGCTCGACGTGCTCGTCGAGCGCGAGCGTTCGTTTGCCGCATCCGCCAGCCATGAGTTGCGGACCCCGATCGCGGTCATTCAGGGCGCGGCCGAGACGCTGGCCTTGCAGGGCGAGAACGCTCCGCTCAAGCGCATCGCGCGCGCCGTGGCGATCGCCCGCCACGAGCTCGATGCGCTACTGGCCCTGTCGAGAGTGCGCGAGCGTCCGGCGCTGGCATCGGTCCGGCTCGACACCTGGTTGCAGGAGCTGGCCGCCACCTACGCCGAAGCGATTCCGAATGCGCGCATCGTCTGGGACATCGACGCGGCGGAGGCCGTCGTCACCGCGCCCGGCGCGATCGCCGCGATCTTCACCAATCTGCTGCGCAATGCTTTGCGCGCATCGGCCGGCGCGCCGGTACACGTCTACGTACGGCCGACCGAAATCGTCGTCACGGACCGCGGCCCCGGGATTGCCGCCGCCGATCTGCCGCATATCTTCGAGCCGGGCTTCCGGCGCCTCGATGGCGGCTCAGGCATGGGCCTGTACATCGCGCGAACGCTGGCCGCGCGCTTCGGCTGGCAGCTGTCGCTGCGCAACGACGAGCCGCACGGGGTGGTCGCGGCCTTGCGCTTCGGCGAGGTTGATCACTGAGCTGGAAATAAGAGGCATTCTCATATAACGTGAGGGCCTCGTCGCCGTTCCGGTCCCGGTGCGCCGGCGTCCGTCCCCCACGCCGATCCGCGCTTTCGCCATCTTCATGTCTGCTCACCTTCGTCATCGTCGCTGGCTTCGGGTTCTGCTTGCCGGGCCGCTGGTTCTGCTATGCGCGGCACTGGTGATGGCTGGTGGCGCGATCTGGCTGCCGAAGGGCGCCGCGCAAATCAACAATCTGCTGCTGCCGGTGCTGTTGTTCCCGGCCATCTGGGCCGTGCTGTTCTTCTACGCCAGCCTGGCGCTGCGGCTGCGTCGGGCCTATGCGGTGATTGGCATCATCTGCGTGCTGCAGCTGGTGCTGATCGGCGGCCATTTCATGCTGCGCTGAACGACGATGATCCGACTGCCGCAACGTGAGACGAAATCGCTGCTGGCCATCCACGGCTGGTCGGCGGTGTGCCTGGGTCTGCTGCTGTATGTCGTCATCGTCACCGGCGTGGCCTGCGTATTCGCCGACGAAATCGGCGACTGGGCCAGCCCGTTGCCGGAAGCGCCGACCGCGCGCTTTCCGAGCGGTATCGATGCGCCGCTGCGCACGTTCGCCGAGAGCGTCGATCCGTCGCAGCGCGATGCGTTCTTCGCGTTTCCGCGTGCTGGCGGGCGCATGTACGCCCAGTTTCATCATGATGCGCGTGACGCCAGCGGCAAGATGGTCGAGCACGACATTGCCGTCGACATCGATCCGGCGACGATGCAGATCGAGAACCGCCGTGAAGGCGACGACGATGCGCTCGCCGCCGCCGATCGTACCAACGCCATCTCCAACTTCTTCATCAACCTGCACGTGCGCCTGCATGTGCCGGAGCCCTGGGGCCTGCTGCTGACCGGGGTGCTGGGCCTGGCGATGATGGTTGCCGCGGTCAGCGGCTTCCTGATCCACCGCCATCTGATCCGTGAACTGTTCACGCTGCGACGCCGTCGCGATCTGCTCAGCGCCCGCGACGCGCATGTCGTCGCCGGCACCTGGAATCTGCTGTTCAGCTTCCTGCTCGCGTTCACCGGCAGCTTCTTCAGCTTCGCCAGCAGCTTTGGCGTCCCGGTGATGGCGATGGTTGCGTTCAACGGTGATCAGGAAAAAGCGCTGGAGACCATGGTCGGCAACCCGCCGGCCAGCGATCCACGCCCGGCGACGCTGGCCAATCTCGATGCGATGCTTGCCGACGCACGCACGCGCACGCACTCGGAGATCTACTACATCGGCATCGAACACTGGGGCCGCGCCGACGCGCGCGTATCGGTGACGATGCTGCCGCCTGAGGGCGAGTTGCTCGGTACCACCTACGTCTACGACGGTCCGAGCGGAGGCTTCCAGTACGAAAAGCCGGCGCTCGGTCGCGTGCCGTCGGTCGGCGGTGCGCTGTACGGACTGATGGCACCGCTGCACTTCGGCAACTTCGCCGGCGTGCTGTCGAAGGGCGTGTGGTTCGCACTCGGTTTCGCTGCCGCCTACGTGGCCCTGAGCGGCATGCGCTTGTGGACGACGCGCCGCGCCGCCGAACCGGGTTGGCGGCCGCTGACGCGCGCCGTCGCCGGTATCGGACATGGCTTGCCGCTGGCGCTGACGGCGGCGGCCGCTGCCTGTTTCATCGCGCAGATCGCCGACGCCGAGCTGGAGCCGGTGATGATGCGCAGCTTTCTCGCGGTGCTGGCGCTGGCGCTCGCTGCCTGCTGGATGGTTCGCGACGCCGAACGGGTGTCGCGCGCCCTGCTGTTGCTCAATGGGGTGCTGATGCTGGCCTTGCCGGCCTTGCGCCTGCTGGCGGGCGGCCCCGGCTGGGGCGCGATGTTCGCGACCGGACAGTTCGCGGTGCCCGCCATCGACAGTGCGCTGATCATCGCCGGCCTGACCTGCCTGCTGGCCGTCTGGCGCGCAACGGCCGCCGAGCGCGGCGCCCGTCAGGCCTTGCGTTTCGAACAGGTGCGTGGATGACGCTGCTGCTGTCGCTGTCTGCGACGCTGCCGAGCGTGCTGGCGCTACTGTGGCTGGCGTGGCGCGATCCGAAGCGGCGCCGTACCGCCGGTCTCGCTAGCGGTCCTGCCGTCCGCCGGCTGGCGGTGATCGTGCTGCTCCTGCCAGGCGCCGCGCTGATCGCGCTCGGCGCCTGGGCCGAACTGCTGATCTGGGCCGGCCTCAGCAGCGCGGCCGGCTGGCTGTTCACGCAGGGTCTCGCCGTGCCGGGCACGGCGCACCGCAGCGCGCACCACGGACGCTAGGCCTCAGCCAGCGCGCAGCGCCTTCAGCACCGCGTCGGTTTGCGGTCGCACGCCACGCCAGATGTCGAACGACGCTGCCGCCTGCTCGACGAGCATGCCCAGCCCATCCGCGATACGCGTCGCGCCCTGCGTTTCGGTCCAGGTGCGAAACGGCGCGTGCGCCGCACCATAGCTGAGGTCGTAGCAGGCGCCGCCGTCGGCGACCAGGCCGTCCGGCAGGCGCGGCATGCTGCCGCTGTGGCCGACCGACATCGCGTTGATGATCAGATCGTAGCGATCACCTTTGAGCGCCAGATGCGTGCGCGGCGTGATGCTGCCGACGGCCTTGAACTGCTCGGCCAGCGCTTCGGGTTTCCACGGATTGCGGTTCGAGACCACCAGCTGCGACGGCTTGGCCGCCAGCAGCGGGCCGAGGATGCCGCGTACCGCGCCGCCGGCGCCGAGTACCAGGACACGACGACCTTCGACCGTATACCCGAGCCGTGTCAGGTCACGCATCAGGCCTTCGCCGTCGGTGTTGTCGCCGTGCCAGCCGGCGTCGGTGCGGCTCAGCGTATTGACGGCGCCGGCCAGTGCGGCACGCTCGCTGATCAGCTCGCACTGTTCGACGACCGCCGCCTTGTGCGGCATCGTCACGTTGAGGCCGCGCAGGCCGTCGGCGTGCAGTTGCTTCAGCGTCTCGGTCAAGGCCTCGGGGGCGACGTCGATCGCGTCGTAGCGCAGGTCCTGCGACGTGGCCTGCGCGAAGGCGGCGTGGATGGCGGGCGACTGGCTGTGCGAGATGGGCTGGCCTATGACGGCGTAACGGTCGGTCATGTCGGTGAAGTGGCGGGCGGGCGAGGGTCGCGACCGAAGCAGCGCTGTTGCAGGCGCGCGCAGTACGCGACGAGATTCGGGTGTGCGGCGACGAGTGCCTTGAGCGGCGTCTCGACCGGCGCATCGTACAGGTTGGCGATGAAGGCGTAAGCCGACGCGTCGAGGCTGGTGGCGTCGTCGCCCATGAAATACGGTTGGTCGCCGAGCCAGTCGGCCAGCGCCTGCAGGTCCTGTGCCGCGCGGCGCAGAATCTCCTGCGGTGGGTGCCGACCCAGGCCATGGCCCTTGAGCTGCGCGCGCACGCCGCGCCGCGCGACCGGCGCGACGACGAGGCGTAGCGGCAGCGGCATGCGGCCGAGCACCACGCTTTGCATCTGCGCCCAGCCAGCGTCGTCGATCCAGCGGAAATAGACCAGCGCCCAGTACAGGTGTTCGTTGATCAGCCGTTCGAAGGCGCGTGCGGCGGCGCGCTGTCGGGCATCGAGTCCGGCGTCGAGATCGACCCCGGAGACGGCGCTCAGGCGCGCGATGATGCTGTGCGAATCGGCGATCTTTTCGCCGTCGATGATCGCCACCGGCAGCTTGCCCATCGGTCCGTTCGGCAGCGGTTGGGTGACCACGCGATAGTCGACGCCGGCCAGCCGCAGCCAGGTTTCGACCTTCATGCAGAACGGCGACAGGTTCGGCCAGCCGCGCGGTGTGTGGAATTGCTGCAGTTCGACGTTCATCGCATCCCCCGGACGATGAGGGCGCAGGATGCGCCCCCGGATGCCGGCAGTATCCGCCGCTGCTCCTGACGTCGTCCTGTCAGCAGTCGTGGATGCGGCTCAGGCCAGCCACTGTGCGGCGCGTTTGCCGAAGTAGGTCAGGATCATGTCGGCGCCGGCGCGGCGGAAGCACATCAGCGATTCGAGCACGACCTTCTTCTCGTCGAACCAGCCGTGATCGATCGCGCCCTGCAGCATCGAGTACTCGCCGCTGACCTGATAGGCCGCGGTCGGCACGCCGAATTCATCCTTCACGCGGCGAATGATGTCGAGATACGGCATGCCCGGCTTGACCATCACCATGTCGGCGCCTTCGTCGAGATCGAACGCGACTTCGCGCAGCGCCTCGTCGGTATTGGCCGGGTCCATCTGGTAGGTCTCCTTGCCGCCTTTGCCGAGATTGGCGCTGGAGCCCAGCGCATCGCGGAACGGACCGTAGTACGCCGACGCGTATTTGGCGGCGTACGACATGATGATGGTGTTCTTCTGACCGTCGCGCTCGAAGACATCGCGCATCTGGCCGATGCGGCCATCCATCATGTCGCTCGGCGCGACGATGTCGACGCCGGCTCGTGCATACATCAGCGCCTGACGGCGCAGGATTTCGAGGCTGCGGTCGTTGTCGACATAGCCGTGCGCATCGAGCACGCCGTCATGGCCGTGGCTGGTGTAAGGGTCGAGCGCCACGTCGGCGAGTACGCCGATGTTCGGCACGCTCTGCTTGATCGCCTTGATCGCGCGCACCATCAGGCTGTCCGGGTTCAGCGCCTCCTCGCCTTCCGGCGTCTTGCGCTCCGGCGGCGTGACCGGGAACAGCGCGACGCAGCCGACGCCGAGCGCCAGTAGCGCCTCACACTCCTTGATCAGCTCGTCGAGATCCAGGCGCGTCTGGCCCGGCATCGCCGCGATCGGTCCTTTCTGCTTGCCCTCGGCGACGAACAGCGGCTGGATGAACTGCCCCGGCGTCATGCGCGTCTCGCGCACCATTTCACGGACGAAGGGAGCCTGGCGATTGCGGCGCAGGCGCGTGCGGGGGAAGGAACCGAGCGTCACGATGAACTTTCCGGTTGCAGAATCGGGGGCGCCGATTATACCGCTCGACCGCCGTGCGCCCCTGTCTCAGGTCAAGTTCCAGACTGTGTGCGGCTTCCCTTACACTGCCAGCAACTTTCACCGAATTCGTGCGCCATGACCGATGCCGCCGTGTTGGGTCGCCTGCTCGCCGACACGGCGTCCGGCGATCAGCGTGCGTTCCGCGAACTCTACAACGCCACCAGTGCGCATCTGTTTGCGGTCCTGATCCGTATTCTCGAGCGTCGTGACTGGGCGGAAGAAGCGTTGCAGGACTGTTATCTCAAGGTGTGGCAGAAGGCCGAGCAGTACGCCCCGGACAAGGGCGCGCCGCTGACCTGGCTGCAGACGATCGCACGCTATCGCGCGCTCGACCTGCTGCGCGCCAAACGCCCGGAGATCGGCATGCCGGAAGAAGACGAGGCGCCGCCGATGACCTTCGCCGATGGCCAAGCCGTCGACCCGGAAGCGCGCGCGGTCGAAGGTGAAGGCATGGGTCGGCTCACCGAATGTCTCGATGAGCTGGCGCCGGATCCGCGGCGCAGCGTGCTGCTGGCCTACTACGAGGGTTACACGCATCCCGAGCTGGCGACGGTGCTGAAGGCGCCGCTGGGCACGGTCAAGAGCTGGGTGCGCCGGGGGCTCGCGCAATTGCGCGACTGTCTCGACGCATGAAATACGACAACGTCCGCCTCAAGCAGATGCTCGCCGCCGAGTACGCGCTCGGCACGCTGACCGGCGCCGCGCGGCGCCGCTTCACGCGGCTGTTGCAGACGCGCGCCGACCTGCTCATCGAGCTGCGCTACTGGGAAGCGCGTTTCGCGCCGCTGCTGGCCAGCAGTCAGCCGGTGCCGCCGCGCGACATCGTCTGGGCCGAGATCGAGCGCCGCATCCAGCGCGACACCGTCACATCTTTGCCGACCGCGGTGCCGACGGCGCGGCCGCGCAGCTCGCTGTGGATCTGGCAGACCTGGGCAGTGGCCGCCAGCGCGGCGTTCGTCGCAGTGTCGCTGCAACTCTACCAGCGTCAGCATGCGGCGCCGGCCGCGCCGCCGCCGGTGGTGGCGGCCAAGCCACCGTACGTGGCGATGCTGTCGCTGAACCAGGGCGCGGCGGTCTGGACGGTGGCGATGAACCCGGATCAGCGCCGCATCAGCGTGATCGCGCGCGGCGACTTCGGCGCCGACACCCGCAAGGAAAGCATGGAGCTGTGGCTAATCGGCGACGACGGCAAGCCGGTCGCACTCGGCATCATGCCGGTGACCGGCCGGGGGTCGATGCCGATGCCGGCCGGCGTGACGATGCCGGCCAAGCCGGTGATCGCGGTCAGTCGCGAACCGCTGGGCGGCTCGCCGACCGGCCTGCCGACCGGTCCGGTGCTGGCAACCTCGCCGGTCGTCGCGCTGTAGGATCGCTTCAGGACGGGCGGCTGCTGGCTGCTGCCGCGCTGCGTTCCGGGTGGCCGCTGACGGCGCTGCCGGCGTCGGTCGACAGCCGTCTGAACAGCAGGGCTGAAATAGCGGTCAGTGCAGCGATCACATAGAACGCGACGTGAAAGTCGCTGGCGGCGAGCGTTTCGCCGCCGCGCAAGGCGCGCGCCGAATTCAGCAGTTGTGCGCCGATACCGACGCCGATGCTCAGCGATAGTTGCTGGGCGGTGCTCGAAAAGCTGGTCGCGCGGCTCATCTGCGCTTCCGACACGTCGGCGTAACCGAGCGTGTTGATGCAGGTGAACTGCAGCGAGCGGACGAAGCCGTAGGTCAGCAGCCAGCCAAGCATCATCGCCTGTGGCGTTGCGGCGCCGAATTGCGCGCAGCCGACCAGAAACACCGCACTGACCAGGGCGTTGCCGATCAGCAGGGGCCGGAAGCCGAAACGGCGGACGATGCGCGGCGCGGTGGTCTTCATCGCCATCGCGCCGAGTGCCGAGACGAAGGTGGTCGCGCCGGACGCCGCCGGGCTGTAGCCGAAGCCGAGCTGCAGCATCAGTGGCATCAGCAAGGTGTAGGCGCCGATGCCGGCGCGGTACAGCGAGCCGCCGCCGACCGATACTCGGAAGGTCGGAATGCGTAGCAGGCGCAGGTCGAGGATCGGTTGTTCGCGGCGCTTCGACAGCGGCACATACAGCGCCAGCAGCAGCAGGCCGCCGCCGATCATCGCGTACAGCACGGCGTTCGGCACCAGATTCTTGCCGAGCATCTCGAAGGCCATCACCAGCAGCGCCAGGCCGCTGCCGACCACCAGCCAACCGCCGAAATCGAGTGCTTTGCCGTGCTGCGGCGGAGTGTCGTCGATATAGCGCGTCACCAGCCAGAAGCCGAGCATGCCGATCGGCAGGTTGATGAAGAAGATCCAGCGCCACGATGCGTAGGTGACGATCAGACCGCCGACCGGTGGGCCGAGTATCGGGCCGAGCAACGCCGGCACCGTCAGCCACGACATTGCCGCGACCAGCTGCGACTTGGGGATGACGCGCAACACGACCAGGCGCCCGACCGGCACCATCATCGCACCGCCCATGCCCTGCAGGATGCGCGCAGCGACCAGCTGCGGCATCGATTGCGACAACCCGCAGCACACCGAGCCCAGCGTGAAGACGATGATCGCGGCGCGGAACACGCGCTTGGCGCCGTAGCGGTCGGCGACCCAGCCGGACACCGGAATGCAGACCGCAAGGCTGAGCAGATAGGTGGTGATCGCCAGGCTCAGATGCAGCGGATCTTCGTGCATCGCCCGCGCGATCTCCGGCAGCGCGGTGGCGATGATCGTCGAGTCGAGATTCTCCATGAACAGGGCACAGGCCACGATCAGCGGCACGACGCGGGTCTGGAGTCTTGAGGGCAGGCTGGGCATATCGGGTGTCGGGAGCGTCGGCGTGCGTCAAAAAACGCCGCAGGGCGCCGGCGTCGTCGTGCCGGGCGCGACGCACATTATCGCCCGCTTTCGCCGCGGCTTCGCTGAATGTGTGATGCGCGGTCTGCCACCCGTCCAACGTCGGGCGCGGGCTGCGCCCGTTCACCAAAGGCGGGTATAAGAACAGACCAGTGCTTTCATCAGGAGGAGCGCATGAAACATTTGCTGGCGATCGACCAGGGCACGACGAGCACGCGCGCCATCGTGTTCGACCCGGACGGCAACAAGCTCGGCGTGGCGCAGCGCGAGCTGCCGCAGTCGTTCCCGAAGCCGGGTTGGATCGAGCATGACGCGCAGCACATCTGGGACGATACCGTCGCCTGCGTGCAGGGCGCGATGGCCGACGCCGGCCTGGCCGCCGATGAGATCGCCGCGCTCGGCATCACCAATCAGCGCGAGACCGCGGTGCTGTGGGATCGCAAGACCGGCAAGCCGGTGTGCCCGGCCATCTGCTGGCAGGACCGTCGCACCAGCGCGTTCTGCCAGCAGCACCAGGATCGCAACGACTGGATCAACGAAAAGACCGGCTTGCTGCTCGACCCGTATTTCTCGGCGACCAAGCTGGCCTGGATGCTCGACCACACCGAAGGCGCGCGCGAACGCGCCGAGCGCGGCGAACTGGCTTTCGGTACCGTCGACGCCTGGCTGATGTGGAATCTGTCCGGTGGCCAGCTGCACGTGACCGATGCGACCAATGCGTCGCGCACCGCGCTGTTCAACATCGTCACGCACGACTGGGACGACGAGCTGCTCGACTTCTTCAAGGTGCCGCGCAGCCTGCTGCCGGAGGTGCGCGACAGTGCCGCCGACTATGGCCAGACCGAGCCGGAGCTGTTCGGCGGGCCGATTCGCATCGGCGGCATCGCCGGCGACCAGCAGGCAGCGACGATCGGCCAGGCCTGCTTCGAGCCGGGCATGAGCAAGTCGACCTACGGTACCGGCTGCTTCCTGGTGCTCAACACCGGCCGCGAGTTCAAGCGTTCGAAAAATCGCCTGCTATCGACGATCGCCTATCGTCTCAACGGCGAAACGACTTATGCGCTGGAAGGCAGCATTTTCGTCGCCGGCGCGGCCGTGCAATGGCTGCGCGATGCCATGCACCTGATTCGCGCGGCCGGCGAAACGGAGAAACTCGCCCAGTCGATTCCGGACAATGACGGCGTCTATCTGGTGCCGGCGTTCACCGGCCTCGGCGCGCCGTACTGGGACCCGGAAGCGCGCGGCGCGATCTTCGGCCTGACCCGCGATTCCGGCATCGCGCACATCGTCCGCGCGGCGCTCGAGTCGGTGGGTTATCAGACCCGCGATCTGCTCGACGCGATGGCCAAGGATGCGCTGGCGCCAACCGAGCTGCGTGTCGACGGCGGCATGGTCGTCAACGACTGGCTGTCGCAAAGCCTCGCCGATCTGCTGCAGCTGCCAGTGGTGCGGCCGGTGACCGTCGAGACCACGGCGCTTGGCGCCGCGTTTCTGGCCGGACTGACGGTCGGCGTCTACGCGTCGCTCGACGATATCGCCAGCCGCTGGCAGTCCGAAACCCGCTTCGAACCGAAGATGGACCCGGCGCGCGCCAACCAGTTGCTGGTCGGCTGGCGCGATGCCGTGGCTCGCGTGCGGTGTAACTGACGCCGGCGGCCACGTTCAGTCGTCGTTGTCACCCTCGCTACCGATGTCGTGCGCGGCGCGCTCGATGATCGAGCGCACGCGCTCGGTTTCGGCCGGTGTCCAGGCGCCGCGGCGGAACTTCAGCACCGCCTTGAGCGTGTGCATGGCCTGGTAGATCGCTTCCGGTGGTGTGCCGGCGCCCGACATCATGCGCGCGATCAGGCGCATGCGGCTCATTGCGCCATCGACCGCGTTGCGGTTTTCGTCGAGATACGCGCGGCCGGCGTCGGTCACGCTGTAGCGCTTCTTGCTGCCGGTCGACGCGACGCCGCTGACATGGCCTAGCTCTTCGAGCAGGGTCAGGGTCGGATAGACCGAGCCGGGGCTGGGTGCGTAGGCGCCATCGAAGCGCTGCTCGATGTCCTTGATCAACTCGTAGCCGTGCCGCGGCTGCTCGGCGACCAGCGCCAGCAGCACCAGGCGCAGATCGCCGGGGCCGAAGACGCGGCCACCACCACCACCACCTCCGCCAGCGCCGCGGCCGAAGCCTGGTCCGCCGAAACCACCCGACGCGAAATCGCCAAGCCGCGATTTGTCGCGGCCGTGTCGCCCGTGCGCGGCGCGTGGTGCAAACGAAGGGTCGGGGTGGGCAAAAAGTCTCATGGCGGGCTCGGAATGGCTTGCTCGATATTTATAAACGATATATCGTTTGTGGCGTACGAACAACTGACAAGACGACGATCCCCATGAGCCTCTCCGCTTCCGCGCCTGAGCGCGGCGACCGCAAGCCGCAACGTGTGCGGCATGAAATCCGTTTCCGTCACCTGCAGGTCCGCGAGGTGCAGCACCTGACGCCGCATCTGCTACGGGTGACCCTGGCGGGTGCTGACCTCGCCGGCTTCTACAGCCCCGGCTTCGACGACCACGTAAAGCTGTTCTTCCCGGACGACCACGGCGTGTTGAAGGTACCGACGATGGGGCCGAACGGTCCGGATTTCGGCGGTCCGCGACCGCCGATGCGCGACTACACGCCGCGCCACTACGATGCCGCCGCCGGCTCGCTGCAGATCGACTTCGCGCTGCATGAGGCGGGTCCGGCGACGCGCTGGGCCGAACAGGCCAAACCCGGCGACAGCCTCGGCGTCGGCGGGCCGCGCGGCTCGTTCATCATTCCCACGGATTTCGACTGGCACTTGCTGGTCGGTGACGACACTGCGCTGCCGGCGATTGGCCGTCGCCTCGCCGAATTGCCGGCTGGCGCCCGCGCGGTGGTGTTGATTGAGGTCGACGGTCCGGACGACCAGATCGAATTGCCGAGCGCGGCCGATGTGTCCTTGAGCTGGGTGCATCGTCGCGGCGCCGAGGCTGGCGATCCGGCGCCGCTGGCCGACGCCTTGCGTCGCCGCGCGCTGCCGACCGGCGACTACTACGCGTGGGTGGCGGCCGAGGCCCGCGTTGCCAAGGCGCTGCGCCAGCAATTGATCGCCGAACACGGTGCCCAGCCGCAGTGGATGCGCGCCGCAGCGTACTGGCGCCACGGCGATGCCGCCGTGCACGAGAACATCGAAGACTGAGTTGCGTGCCGGCGCCGTGTCGTTACGGCGCCGGCGACGGTTGACGCGGCGCCGCGGTGACCAGCACCGCCAACAGCCAGCTGTAGAGCGTACCGAGCAGCACGCCCAGGCCCAGGCTGTGTACGAACGGCGTCGCCGACGCCGACAGCAGGCCGAAGCCGAACAAAGAGACCAGCGCGGCGATGCTCGTCGCCAGCAACGCCATAGGCCGTGCGTCACGGTTCTCGTAAAGGAACACGGCGTTGTCGACACCGAGGCCGACGACCAGCATCAGCGCCAGCACCGTGAACAGCGTCGCCGGGACGTCGAAGGCGCCCAGCGTGGCCAGCGTCAGCAGCCCGCTGCCGAACGGCACGGCCATCAGCCGCAGGCCGGCGCCCATGCCGTAGCGCATCGTCAGCAGCAGGGCGATCAGCAGCAGCGCACCGCCGAGGCCGAACAGCGCCAGATGGCGATAGTGCTGCAGTACCTGCGAGGCGTCGGCGTCGCGATCGATGAGCCGAACGTCGGGCAGGCCGGCGGCGGCGCTCGACAGCGCGCCGTCGTCGGCGACGCCGCCGATCAGGACCAGGCTCGCCACGCCATGGCCGGTCTTGCCGAGCCACAGGTCCCGCAGTCGCGGCCCCAGCGGCGAGTTCAGCGCTGTCGCCAGATCGATATGTGTCGCCCGCGCGGCCTCGAAGGCCGCCTGCTGTTGGGCAAATGCCTGCGCCGGAAAACCGAGGCGTGCCTGCAGGGTGGCCAGCGGACTGCCGTCGGCATAGACGGTCTTTGCCAGCAGCGCCGCATCGTCACGCTGACGCTGTGCCGACGGCACGAACTGCGACAGCGCGCGGTAGTCACCGAGCACATGGCGTTGCAGCAGCACGTCGAGCCGTCCGCGCAGGGTTTCCTCGTTTTGCAGCAGTGCTTCGATGTCACGTCCTTCGACGAGGAAAAAGCGCGTGTCGGTCACGGTACCGAGCCGCTCGCGGACCAGACTTTCCTCACTGAGCAGCGCCGGCGGCTCGGTGCGCAGCGCACGGACATCGTCGATGAAGCGCAGGCGCTGGCCGCCGACGATCAACAGGATGCCGCCAGCCGCGAACAGCAGGGCCAGCGTCGGCCGACGTGGCGCGCGCAGGCGGCCCAGACGATCGCGCCATGCGGCGATGGCCGGCGCGGCCGGCGCCGGCGTGCCGAGCAATACCGGGTAGATCAAAACGACGGTCAGATAAGCGGCAACGAGGCCGCTGATCGACAGCAGTGCCATTTGCCGCAGCCCGGCCGATGCCGGAACCAGGAACGAAGCGTAGGCGAGCAGCATCGACGCCATCGCCACGCCGATCGAGCGGCCGATGCGGCGCAGTCCGAGGCGGCCGTTCCACGGTTGCGCGTCGCGATAGCGATCGCTGAACAGCAGGATCGAATAATCGGTCGCCAGGCCGACCACGCAGGCCTCGAACACCAGCGCCACGATGTGGATGCGGCCGTAGACGGTGGCGACCGTGGCCAACGACACCAGCATCGCCGCACTCAGCGACAGCAGCACCAGCAGCAGCGGCCGTGGCGAGCGGAAGCAGAACATGAAGACCAGCAGCACGCCGGTCAGCGACAGCCCGCCGATGACGATGATTTCGAGGCGGATGCGTTCGCTGGTGGCGGCGGCGCGACGCAAGACGCCGGAGCCGATCAGCGTCACCGACGGCGACACCGCGCGTGCCGCGTCGATGGCGCTGCGCAGCGGCGGAATCGCTTCTTTCTGCAGATCGAGCCGGTACGGTGAATCGGCCAGGGTGACGCTGACCAGCAGGTCGATGCCGTCGTCGCGCTCGAGCACGAACTTGCCGTCGCGCGCGGTCAGCGCGCCGCCGGCCGGCGCCAGCTGCGCCAGATAGTGTCCGTAGAGCTGCAAGGGGTCGCTGGCAAACGCTTGCGTGCGTGTCAGCACTTCGGGGCTATACAGGCGCTGCCACTCGGCGTCGGCGTAGGCCTGGGCGCCGCGCTGTTCGAGTTGGTGGCGATCGCGGTCGGTCAGCAGCAAACGCTGTGCGTCGCCGTACAGCTGCGCGAATTCGGCATGCGACGGCGCATGGGTGAAACGCGCATCGGCGTAGGCCGGCGACGCGCGCAGGGTGGCGATGAAGGCTTGTGCCGCGGAGTCGGCGGTCGCGAAGTCCGGCGCACCGATCAGATAGAGGCTGCGCCGGCCGAGGATCGCGTCGACCTGCTTCAACGCGTGGCGCGTCACCGCATCGGGCGTGGTCTGCGGCAGCATCGCCTTGATGTCGGTTTCGAACGACAAGCGCGAGCCGGCAGCCCATGCCAGCCACAGACCGGCGACGATCATCATCGCGCTCCATAGCAGCAGTCGCGTGCGATTGTTCATCGTCGGCGCTATTCGAAGCGTGCGCGCTGCGTGGAATCGGCCGGCAACATGGAGCGGCTCACGTCATGAAGGTCGAGCGTGACGCGGTCGCCGCCATGCTCGAACAGTTCGATGTGTTCGAGTTCGTGATGTCCGGCGATAACGATGGCCTTGGTCGCGCCAATGTCTTCGCGTGGCCGCAGGCCGATCTGCCAGCCGCCGTCGGCGGCTTCGTGCAATGACATCGTGAAGTGCCGCGCCAGCTGCTCGACGTCGAGCGACAGGATCGCCGGCAGCACCCGAGTCCAGCTGCGCACGATCGGCTGACGTCGCGTATCGGTGCGCACGCGGGCGCCGAGCGCGCTGCGCTGCACGAGCGCATCGCGCGTCATGATCAGGTCGGACGCCGCCGGCTCGGTCGTGTGCCAGATCACGCCGAGATCGCGAATCAGCAGGAAGCTGCCACGCGCCTGCAGCGGTTTCGGCAGGCCGCGCAAATGCGTCGCCTGCTCGAAGTCGCCGCTGAAGACCTGGGTATCGCCGGGATGCACGGTGGCCGTGGCCAGGGCCCGCGCGACGTGCGCGGCGTCGGTGCCGTGCGCGAACACGGCTTCGGGGCTGACCGGCGTCGGTAGCGCCGAACTCTGTGCCACTGCGAGCAGGGCCAGCGCCAGGCTCGCGGCGATCATCGCGCAGCTCCGCCCCGGCGCTGACCGTGGTGACCACCGGTCCGCCTCACGTGCTGGGGTGCCATCGCAACGCTGGAAACACTCATCGATGCGCTCGAAAATGAACGCTCAGCTTACTGCAGCCGCGTGACGAGGTCGTTCGCACCGCGATACGGCTCATGCACGGTCGATCGCGTAGACCGCCTCGATTTCGAGCAGCAGCTCGCGCCGGCAGATATCGCCGCGCAGCACCATCAACGGCGTGTCGTCCGTGGCGCCGCGCAAATGGCGCAGCAGCGCGCTGGCGTAGACCGGCTCGTGATCGCCGCGCAAATAGAGTTTCAGCGATTCGACGCGGGCGCCGGCGGCGGCACCTGGCAGTGGGTGCTGACGCGCGCTGTCGAGCAGCGCGTCGACGTTGGCGATGATTTCATCGAGTTGCCGCTGCGGGTCGCCGACGTGGCGGCTTTCGTGGCCGACGATGCTGGCGGTGCCGGAGACCAGCAACCGCGCCGCGTCGCCGTCGCCGATCAGCGTGGCACGTGCGAAGCTTGGACTCTTGGGTCCGTATTCGCGCGGATACCGGAAGGCGCTGACCTGTCGCGGGTTCTCCACCTGCAGGCCCGGGTGGCGGCCCGCCAGCAGGTAGAGCACCAGGTCCGGCTCGAGCGTGCCGATGGCGGTGGCCGCCGGCAGGGCCGCTTCAAACGCCGAATCGGCAGCGGCCAGTGCGCGGTGGCGACCGACCGTGAAGCGCCGATAGCGCTCGCCATCGCCTTCGCCGGCATTGATGTCGGACAGGAAATTCCAGATGCGCACGATGTGCGGATAGCCGCTGTCGTGCAGCAGGCGGCCGAGGCGCTGGTACAGCGTCTGCGTTGCGCCCTCGAGGTCGCCCAGCTGGGCTTCCGGCACGCGGATTTGTGCGAACAGCGCCTCGCCGTTTTCGGCGTAACCGAAGCCTTCGTGCCAGCCGCTGCGAACCGGCAGCGTGCTGATCCAGCATTCGCTGGCGCAGGCGTCGCCCAGTGCTTCGAGCCCGACGCGCGCGCGGCGCGGGTCATCGTCTGGCGGCAGTGCCAGACCGAAGTCGATGCGGCCGAGCAGTGCTTCGGAATCGGCGGCGGTGGGGACGGCGTGCAGCAGTCGCAGTGAGCGGCTGTTGAAAATGGGAACGGGCATGATGGGGCGCATCATAACGGTGCGCCGCGCCGGCCGGTCGTGTCGCGGCGATGCGTCCGGTGCGCAGCGGCTGCGGTGTGGCGGTTTCGGCGCTACGGCGCGTTGATGACGCCGCAGACCGACATGTTTTCCGGCGAGCACAGGTCGGCACGCGAGGCGTCGGTGGCCTTGTCCTTGCCGCTTTCGACGGTCGGGTCCGGTGGCGTCGGCAGAAAGCCCTTGCCGACGAACATCAGGCTGCGCGTCACGACGTTGTGATAAATCTTGGCGTCGCTGTCGCAGCCGCCGCACGGCAGTGCGTCGGTCACGGCCTTGAGCTTGCGGTCGCCGTCGGCGATCGCGTCGCGCTTGCCATGCACGATGATTTCCGGGGTGCCGTCGGCATTGTCGATCGGCAAGCGCTTGTCGGCGGCGTGCGCCGGTACGCTGAGATCGAGACGCGCGCGTGGCGCCGCTGCCGATGGTGCGGGCGGCGTCTGCGTCACCGGCGTTGGAGCGCTCGGCGTGCTGGAGGCGGTGGCGGCGGCTGCCGTCGTGTCGCCGGCGTCTTCGGCGGGCGTGGCCGGCGTCTGCGCCGCAATCGCTCCGGCGAAGAACAAGGCCGCCGCTGCGAGCGGGCGACACAACATGCGGCGGCTGCCGATCGCTTGTGCGGGGGTCATAAGCGGGCGGATCAGGGCTTGGGCCAACGATAAGCGATTCCGTGTTGTCGCCGATACCGTGCAGTGGCCCTGCCGCCAAAGACCTTACATATTGATACCGCGCAGACTGGCTGCGCGATGTCGCGCCCGTCGGGTCGCCGCATCGGCTCGTTTAGGAAAAACATTCATCGGAACACGATCATGGCAAACCGATTGGCCAAAGCGGTGGCTTGGCTGGCGCCGCTGCCGGCATCGCTGCGTCGCCGCGCGACGACGCTGCTCTTCAATTCCCAGGTGCGCTTCGCTGGCACCGCCGGCCTGCGCTTTGAGGCCTTGACCGTCGAGCAGGCGGTGGTGGTGGTGGCCAACCGCCGCCGCGTGCAGAACCACATCGGCGGTGTGCACGCTGCGGCGATGGCGCTGCTCGCCGAAACCGCGACCGGTGCGGTGTTCGGCATGAACGTGCCGGACGACAAGCTGCCGTTGCTCAAGTCCATGCACGTCGACTATCAGCGCCGCACCCAGGGCGGCCTGCGCGCGGTGGCGATGCTCGACGCCGCGCAGCGCGCGCGGCTGGTGGATGAGGAGCGCGGCCATCTGGTGGTGCCGGTGCGGATCGTCGATGACAGCGGCGAACCGCCGATCGAGGCGACGATGACCTGGGCCTGGGTGCCGAAAAAGCGCGATTGATCATCGCGTGCGCGCGGTCGCGCCCGGCGGTTCGTCCAGGCTAGGCTCGCGCTACCCTCAGGCCACACGCACCGGGATGCGATCATGAAAAAACTGCTGGTGCTGGCGGCGCTCGTGGCCGGCTTGCTGTTTGCGTTCGCTCGCGGCGGTGAGGGTGGGCGCGGCCATGACGACGGTGCGATGCTGCCGTCCGACGCGACGCTGGCACAGGCGTTCGCCGATCATGCCGAACGTCTGCAGGTGCGCGGCGGCGGCCATGTCGTGGCGATCCTGCGCGACGACACCCAAGGCAGCCGGCACCAGCGCTTCGTGCTTCGCCTCGATTCCGGGCAGACGGTGTTGATCGTCCACAACATCGATCTGGCGCCGCGCATCGACGATCTCGCCGAAGGCGATCTGGTCACGTTCAGCGGCGAATACATCTGGAATCCACAGGGGGGGCTGGTGCATTGGACGCATCACGATCCGGCCGGCCGCCACGCCGACGGCTGGTTGCAGCATGGCAGTCGCATCTACCGCTGAAGCGGGCGTTCAGTCTTCGCGGATGACGACCTTCGGTTTCGGCGAGCCGTCCCAGCGAAACACATAGGTTCTGGCGCGGCGCACGCGCGTCACCAGCGCCGGTCGAAAACATGCCAGGCAGGTGCCGCCGTCGCGGCGCACGCTGGGATAGACGACGCCCAGCGCGCCGGCGTCGAGCAACTGCTCGGCCAGCGCCTGCGACGCGCGATAGTTGTCCGATTTCAGATACGGCGCGCAGCGCCGATCGTCGCGCAGGTCGTGCAGTTCGGCGTCGATGTCGGCGTGATAGTCGTCGTAACTGACTTCGTCGTCGTAGCGGTTGATCTCGGCCAACTGCACGGTCTTGTGGAAGATCACCTCGGCTTGCGAAGTCGCCAGCTCGAATGCCGCATACCAGGCGCCGCGTTCGGGGCCGTTGAAGCGCGCGCCGAGCGGGTGCGGGTGACAGAACGCGGCGTTGATGATGCGATAGTTCGGAATGCCGAACACCAGCTCGCGCACGCCGATGCCCGGTGCCAGATCGTTCTCGGCGAGCAGACGGTCGTTGGTGGCGTGATCGAGATCGAACAGCTCGGCCAGGTGATCGTCGTCATCGGCGATGCGCGCCAGCACGCTATCGCCGCCGGGACGCATGCGCGTCGGAATCAGGCGGTGTGTGCCGCGGCGTTGCACGCGGCGGACAGGCGGCGCGTACATCAGCCGCCGCGCCGACCGTCGAGCAGGCGTCGCACCGTCAGCATCGCCGGCACGCCGCCACGGATCATGTAGTCGAGCGGCCGTGCGCCGCCGAAGATGCGGTTGCTGTTCGGCAGCTGCAGCCACTCATCGGCCAGCGCCTCGCCGTGCAGGATGTTCAGGGCCTTGAAGATGCCGATCAAACAGGAGATCCGCGTCAGCCGGTCGGCATCGAGCACCTTGGCTGCCGGTGCCTTCTTCAGCTGGTAGAAGGGGCCGTTGCTCACCGCCAGGAGCTGGCGCGCATCGTCGTCGCGCAACCGCCAGTGCGCGCAGAGATTGAAGAATGCGCGGGCCGCGCCGCCGCTGAGTCGCTCGCGTTCGGACTTGAGCGACAGGTCGATCAGTGGCGCCGGATCGTAGCGCGTGTTCGGAAAGCTCGATGCGGTTTTCATGAGAACTCCTGATCAGGAGTCTATCAAAATCCGATCCGGACTCTGTGCAACAGGCCTAGAAAAAGTTTCGAGTCTTGAAGTACCAGTACAGCGAACCGGCGATGGTGCCGAGCAGGCCCAGTGCGTAGAAGTAACCGTAGCGCCAATGCAGCTCCGGCATGTTCTCGAAGTTCATGCCGTAGATGCCGACGATCAAGGTCAGGGGGAAGAAGATCGCCGACAGCACCGTCAGCACCTGCATGATCTTGTTGGTGCGGTGCGCGACCGCGGCGAAGTACAGCTGTACTGCGGCTTCGATATCGCGTTCCTGCCCACTCGCGTAGTTGAGCACACGGTTCACGTGCTCGACGAGATCGTGCACGCGGACCTGCAGGGTCTTGTTCCACTCGAACTGTGTGCCGCGACGCCAGGCGTCGAGCGCCTCGACCTGGCTTTCGGTCAAGGCTTCCAGGCGGCGCACCTGCTTGCGTGCGTCGAGCAGTGCGCTCCAGTCGGTGGTGGTGGTATTCGGATCGAGCAGATCGTCCTGCATCTCGGTCAGTTGCTCGGCCATCGGTTCGCGGATTGCCAGGAAGCGGTCGACCATGGTGTCGAGCAGCAGATGCGCGAGCAGCAAAGGCGAGCCCGGCGGCCGCACATGTGTGTCGAACAGCCGAGCGCGGACGCGCTGCACGCTGACGCTGTCGTGGTTGCAGATCGTCACCAGCACGCGCTTGAAGATGAACATCGCCGTGGTTCGCGGCTCGATCGGAAACGGCGCTTCGCCGGGACCCAGGCCCTGGAAGATCAGCATGTCGTAGTCGGCCGTGCCGTCGAAGAACGACGGGTGCCGACTGTTGAGGCTGTCTTCGATGTGCTGGGGGTCGATCGCCGCGCGAACCTTGGGTTCGGCCCAGCACGGCCAATCGGCCGCTTCGTCGCGAAAGAAGTCGGCCCAGAAAAAGCCGTTGGCCGGCAGGGGCTGGTTCGGGTCGATGCGGTGCGGCGGTTTGCCGTCTTCGAAGTGATAGAGCTCCATACGCTAACCATAAGCAGGACGGGCCTCGGCGGCCAAGCCCTCTGCGAACGGCAGCCCGCCGATATGACGGCGGCGCTGCGATATATTTGACGATAGATATATCGTACGATATATTTTCAGTACACAAAGACGACTCAAAAGGATAAAGCCATGCGTGGCATGTACGAACGTTTTCATCAAATCCGCGCGGCCCGCCACGGCGGCCGCCATCACGGTTTCTTCGGCTTCGGTGGTTTCGACAACGGCTTCCCGGAAATGGGCGATGGTCGTTTCCGCTTCGGTGCCGGCCGCAAACTCGGTTCTGCCGACCTGCAGCTGCTGGTGTTGTCGCTGCTCGCCGAAAAGCCGGGCCACGGTTACGAGCTGATCAAGGCCCTCGAAGAAAAATCCAAGGGCTATTACAGCCCGAGCCCCGGTGTGATCTACCCGGCGCTGACCTATCTCGAAGAGATCGGGTATGCGAGCGTCCAGCTCGAGGGCACGAAGAAGCGCTACCACATCACCGACGACGGCCTGACGCAGCTTGAAACGCAGCGCGAGACGGTCGATGCCCTGCTGCAGCAGCTGGCCTGGATCGGCGAGCGCATGGCGCAAATGCGCGAGACGTTTTCGGGCGCCGAGGCCGAGGATGACGGCCTGTTCGCTGGCTTCGGCCCGCGCGGCCGGGGTGGTCGCGGCGGTCGAGAGGGTCGCGGGGCCATGGCGGCCGAGCTGCGCCAGGCGCGACATGCCTTGAAGGCCGCGATGATCGAGAAGGTTCGCGGTTCGGCTGAGCAGCAGAAGCAGATTGCCGAGATTCTGGAGCGCGCTGCGGAGCAGATTCGCGCGCTGTGACGGGCGACGGCCGTTCAAAGAAAAAGGGAGTCTCCGTTGGGAGACTCCCTTTTTTGTGCGCAGGCCGCGTGGCTCGAATCCGCCGCGGTGACCGCCGCACGCCCGACACGCTGCCGGCGATCCCGCGCATTGCGCGCGGCCCTCGCCGGGTGGGTGTCGGGCTTTACTTCAACAGCTCTTCAATCGCCGCACGCTCTTCGCGCAGTTCCTTCTCGGTGGCGTCCATGCGGCCGCGCGAGAATTCGTTGACCGGCAGGCCCTGGACGATTTCGTACTGGCCGTTGGCGCAGATCACCGGATAGCCGTAGACGACGCCCGGCTTGATGCCGTACGAGCCGTCCGACGGGATGCCCATGCTGACCCACTTGCCGTCGGTGCCCAGCGCCCAGTCGCGCATGTGGTCGACAGCCGACGACGCAGCCGAGGCGGCCGACGACAGGCCACGCGCCTTGATGATCGCGGCGCCGCGCTGCTGCACGGTCGGGATGAAGTCCTTTTCCACCCATTCCTGATCGACGAGGTTGACCGCAGCCTTGCCGCCGACCAGCGTGTGGGTGATGTCCGGGTACTGGGTGGCCGAGTGGTTGCCCCAGATGATCATCTTCTCGATGTCGGTGGTCTTGGTGCCGGTCTTGGCGGCGAGCTGGCTCAGCGCGCGGTTGTGGTCGAGACGGACCATGGCCGTGAACTGCTTCGGGTCCAGCGACTTGGCGTTGCTCTGTGCGATCAGCGCATTGGTGTTGGCCGGGTTGCCGACCACCAGCACCTTGACGTCACGGCTGGCCTTGGCGTCGAGTGCCTTGCCCTGCACCGAGAAGATCTTGGCATTGGCTTCGAGCAGATCCTTGCGCTCCATGCCCGGGCCGCGCGGACGCGCACCGACCAGCAGCGCGTAGTCGGTGCCATCGAAGGCTTCCATCGGGTCGGCCGTGGCGATCACTTCCTGAACCAGCGGGAAGGCGCAGTCGTCGACTTCCATCACCGTGCCCTTGAGCTTTTCGAGCGAGTCGGGAATGTCGAGCAGCTGCAGGATGATCGGCTGATCAGGGCCGAGCATCGAACCGCTGGCGATGCGGAAAATGAGCGAATAGGCAATCTGGCCGGCAGCGCCGGTAATGGCGACCTTGACGGGCTTCTTCATGTATTGACTCCGCGTGAGTGAGGGGCGGGACTTCGAAAACGGGGTCGCAATTCTAAACAATCATGCCGCTGAGCGGGAAAAACCCCCAAAACGGTGCGTGAGAGGCCCCGAGATGAAATTAATTTCATGTCGACGCATCCGTGTGCGCCGCGCCGCCGTATTCCCTGTTACCAACCAAGGAAAACGGATCAGGGGAATCTCATGCGGATGCGAAATCAGCTTTGCAGCGTGTTGTGTCTTGCCGTGCTGCCGGCAGCCGCCATGGCATCGAGTCACCGCGAGGCGCCGATGATCGCCGGCATGCCGCGCGTCGATGCCAGCGATTTCTACATGTTTAAGTCGTATGAACAGGGGCGTGGCGACTACGTGACCCTGATCGCCAACTATCTGCCGCTGCAGGACGCCTATGGCGGACCGAACTATTTCAAGCTCGACCCGGCCGCGCTCTACGAAATTCACATCGACAACAACGGTGATTCGGAAGAGGATCTGACCTTTCAGTTCCGCTTCAAGAACACCTACAAGGGGCTCGCGGTTCCGACCGGTGCCGCCGCCGATGTCGCGGTGCCACTCAACAACATCGGCGCCATCGACAAGGACGGCGCCAACCTCAATGTCACCGAGACCTACACCTTGTCGTTGATCCGCGGCGATCGCCGCACCGGCATGAAGTCGGCGATCGCCAGCGACAGCGGTGCGACGACTTTCGACAAGCCGGCCGACAACATCGGCAGCAAGTCGATACCGGACTACGCCAGCTACGCGCAGCAGTTCATCTACAACATTGCCATTCCCGGCTGTTCCGAGCCGGGACGGGTGTTCGTCGGACAGCGGCACGACGGCTTCGTCGTCAACCTCGGTCAGGTTTTCGACCTCGTCAATCTGAATCCGCTCGGGGCCCGCAACTCGGGCAGCAACGCGATCGCCGACAAGAATGTCACCTCGCTGGCGCTGGAAGTCCCGGCGTCATGTCTGACTGCCAACGACGATCCGGTGATCGGCGGCTGGACCACGGCCAGCCTGCCGCAGTCGCGCATCCTCAATCCGACGCCGACCGGGCCGACCGCGAGCAGCGCCGGCAAGGGGCCGGCGGTCGAAGGTGGTGCCTACACCCAGGTGTCGCGCCTCGGCTCGCCGCTGGTCAACGAAGTCGTGATCGGCATCACCGACAAGGACAAGTTCAACGCCAGCGAGCCGAAGAACGACGTCGACAACTTCGGCACCTACGTGCTGTATCCGACGCTGCCGGTACTGGTCAACGCGCTGTTCGGCGTGCCGCCGCCGGCGACGCCGCGCAACGACCTGCTCGCGGCCTTCGTCACCGGCATCACCGCCACCGTCAACGGCAGCGCGTTCAAGTTCACGGCGCCGGCCAACCTGACCGTGCCGGGCGAGATGCTGCGCCTCAACACGGCGATTGCCGCTGAACCGATCGCACAGCAGAAGGACCTCGGTTTTCTTGCTTGCGACCTCGGTGGTTTTCCGAATGGCCGTCGCCCGGTCGACGATGTCGTCGACATCGCGTTGACCGTCGCCGAAGGGGCGATCACCGCCGACAATCCGAACAGCCTGCAGACCTGCGACGTCAGCGGTGCCACGCCGACGGTCGTCAACGAAGGTGCGGTGGTCAACGACGGCGCGCTGCCGGATCCGGCGTCGTATCTGACCGTGTTCCCTTACCTCGGCACGCCGCTGCCGGGCGCCACCACGCCGTCGACCTGAGGAGGCCCGCCATGATCAGGAACGCGATGTGGCTGAGCGTCGGGCTCGTTGCCGCCGGTACGCTGCTCAGCGGTTGCGACGACAACCATCACAACCGTAGCGGCATGATGGCCGGCACGCAGATCAGCGTGCCGGAGTTGGCGGTCGATCAGGTTGCGCGGCGTACCTGTGACGACGTCGAGCCCGATGAAATCAACACCGTGCAGTTTCGCGACAGCGATGCGCTGGTGCAGGTCGCCACACTCACCCCCGGCTGCGCGTACTAGAGGTTACTGCCGCCTCAAGTGTTGTTGGGGGTGCCCTCGTGAGGCCCGTTCGCGGGCCTCTTTTTTTGTAAGCAGGACGGATCAGAACGATAGCAGTCGCAGCGCGAAGGCACGTTCGACGAACCACAGCACGCCGACCGCGGTGACCAGCACCGAGCCCGGCAACAGCACGGCGCGGCGGTACAGCACCGAGCGGCGGAACGCGAAGGTCAGCGGAATCACGACCGCGACCAGCGACAGCTGCGCCGCCTCGACGCCGAAGTTGAACGCCGCCAGTGCCCAGACCCGGCCGGTCACCGGCAGCCCCAGATCGATCAGTGCGCTGGCGATCGCCGAGCCGTGGATCAGTCCGAACGCGGCAGCGATCCACGCCAGACGTCGATGGACCAGCGGCACGAGGTTGTTGAACCCGGCGAACGCCACCGTCGCCGCCACCGCCGCCTCGACCCAGCGCGACGGCCAGTGCACCCAGCCGAGCGCCGCCAGCGTCAGTGTCGTCGCGTGCGCCAGCGTGAATGCCGTGACGATGCCGGCGGTCTGCCAGACGGCGCCGCGCAGGTTCGGCGCCACCTGCCAGCCGCTGCGCGTACGCCACAAGACCGCCGGCAGGAACAGGCCGGCGAGAAACAGCATGTGATCGAGACCGGTCCAGACGTGCCAGACGCCTTCGTGAAAATAGGTACGGAACACGCGCCAGACCGACGGGCCGTCGCCGCCAAAGCGCACCGTACCGCTGTCCGGCGCCAGCACCGATGTGTACAGCGCGTCGTGCAGACGCAGAGTCAGCAAGCCGCGGTGCTGGCGGTCGAGATCGAACAGCAGCTGGTAACGGAGACTCAGTTGCTCGACGGCTTGCGGGCAATGACCCTCGAGATCGAGCGCGGCGTAATGGCCGTCGGCATGTTCGGCGATGCGCAACTGCGTGACGCGCACCGTGCAGTTGCGCGCATCGCCCTGCAATTGCAGACGCGACAGCGCGTAGTCGTCGATGCGCGCCCGGGCGTGACGGACCTCGCCCCAGGTGATGGCGCCGTCGTCGTTGACGTCGAGGCCGATCGCCGAGTCGAGATCGCGCAAGGCGATGTCCCAGCGTCCCTGCAGCGCGGCGCCGTCGACGTCGAGTTGCAGATAGCTGCTGCTCGATGCGTGCGCCGCCGCCGCCGGTGCGGCCAGTGCCAGCAGCAGACCGAGCGCCAGGCGGCTGGCGCGCTTCAAGACGCCAGGCCCTGTAACTGCGCGGCGAGGCGATGCAGGCGTGGATCCTCGATGCCGGTTTGCGCCATCCAGGTCAGCACCGGTGCCGCCGCCGCCGGCTGACGCGCGGCAACGGCACATTCGAGGAAGATGCGCGCGTCCAGCGGTTCGCGCTGCACCTGCCAGTTGGCCGCCGCCAGTTTCAGCGCGGCCTGTGGTCGATGCAGCAGCGCCAGCGTGTAACGCGCTTCCTCGCGGCGATGCGTCGCCTCGCCGCGTGCCCGTGTCGCGGCAAAGCGCTCGCCGAGCATGCGGATGTGCGTAGCCGCGGACTGCTGTGATGCGGCGTCCGGCAGTTGCGCTTCGGCTTCGGTCAGGCGCAGCAAGGCGTTGTTGTCGCGCGTCCGGCTGCGCAGACGCGCGACGACGGTCGCCGGCTCATGCTGGTCGAGCAGAAAGTCCGCTTCGGCAGTGTCGAGGTAGGGATCATGGCTGCCGGCCGCAGCGACGGCACTGCGTGCCCGCTCGAAGGCCGCACGCGCGGCGGCAACATGTTCCATGCGCGCGTTGATTTCGGCCTCCAGGCTCAGCGCCCACGCACGCTGATCGATCGGCAGGTCGTGCGGCGCTTGCGCGTCGAGTGTCGCGAGGGTGTCGAGCGCGGTCTGTGCATGGCCACTGACGCTGGCTGCGGCGGCCGCGCAACTCCCGACCACCAGCGCACCAGTGCGTCCGACCAGCGCCGCACAATCGCGTCGCGCCGCGGTCGGGTCGCCCTGGACCAGATGGATGACGGCACGCGTCAGCAATGCCGGCGCGTAGGCCGGTTCGCGTTGCAGCAGCGCGTCGAGCTCGGCGCGCGCCTGGTCGAAAGCATGGCGCTGTTGATGCAGGACCGCGCGCAGCCACGCGATGTCCAGCGGCGGCGCGGCGATCGCGTCCCAGGCCGACAACGCGGCCTCGGCATTACCGTAAAAGCGCGGATCGGCCTGTTCGCGGCCGAGTTCGATGGCCAGGCGCGCATAGGTCACGGCCGCCTTCGGGTCTTCGGGCGCGGCCTCGGCGGCGGTTCGCGCAGCGCGCAGCGCGCGCAGTTTGGGACTGGAGACGGCGGCGCGCTCAAGCACCGTCGCGTCGCGGTCCGGCACATAGGCGCGGACCGCCTCCAGCGCTGCCGCCGGCGCGGTCACCAGCATCAGGCCCAGCATCATGCTTGCAGTACCGCGGCTCCCCATGCGTATCGTCACTCGTCTGCGTGCGAGTCAGATACGCGGCGAGCGGCGCCGCGGATGCAGGGCGACAGGTCAGCCCTGGCGCAGCACCGTGTTCGGCGGCGTGCGCAAGGTCGAGCGCAGCGACAGCCAGCCGAGCGCGCAGACGATGGCGGCACCACTGGTCATGCCGATCAACCACAGCAGCGGCCGCGGGCCGTAGCCGATGTGAAAGACGTGGTCGGCCAGCGCCCAGGCCAGCATTTGCGCGGCGATCGCTGCAACGCCGCCGGCTAGGGCGCCGAGCACCGCGTATTCGGCGATCAGCCCGCGTGCAATCAAGCCGCTGCGCGCGCCGAGTGTGCGCAGCAGCGCGGTTTCGCGGACCCGCTCGGCGCGCGTGCCCTCGATCGCCGCGAGCAGCACCGCCAGACCGGCGGCCAGCGTGAACGCGAAGATGAATTCGACGGCGCGGACGATGCGCTCGATGATGCTGCGCACCTGATCCATCAGCGCATCGATGTCGAGCACCGAGACGTTGGGGAACTGCGTCACCAGTTCGCGCAGCAGGCCGCGCTGCTCGGGCGGCAGGTAGAAGCTGGTCAGGTACTGGCGCGGCACCAGGTCCGACACTGCGCCGGGCGGCGCGAGCAGGAAGAAGTTCGGATTGAAGCTGTCCCAGTCGACGGTGCGGAAATTGGTGACGGTGAAGGTCTCCTGCTCGCCGGCGAAGTCCAGCGTCATGGTGTCGCCGAGCTTCAGGTGCAGGCGTTCGATCGCATAGGCGTCGGCCGACAGCAGTTTCTTGCCGCGGCCGTCCTCGCCCCACCACTGGCCTTCGGTGATGCGGTTGTCCGGGTTGAGCACGGTGCTCCACGACAGGTTGAAGTCGCGGTTGATCCAGCGCTGCGTCTCCGGGTCGGTGAAGGTCTCGGCGCTGACCGGCTGGCCGTTGAGCGCGACCAGCCGGCCGCGTGCCATCGGCCACAGGTGCAGATCGGGATAGCCGTGCTTGGCGAAGAACGCCTGCAGTGCGTCGCGCTGTTCGGGCTGGATGTTGATGAGGAACTGGTTGGGGGTGTCGGCCGGCAGCTTCTTCTGCCAGGTCGACAGCAGGTCGGTGCGCACCACCGAGACCAGCAGCAGTGCCAGCAAGGCCAGGCCCAGCGCCGTGACCTGGACAATGGTCGCGCCGCGGCGCCGCGCGATGTTGCCGAGACCGAAGCGCCAGGCGAAGCTGCCGCCGGCCGAGCGTCGCAGCGGCGTCAGCGCGCGTACCAGCAGCCAAGCGGTCAGCGCCAGTGCCAGCAACGTCGCCGCGGCGCCGGCCAGCACCCAGGCGGCGAGCGTCACGTCGCCGGTCGCAAACCACAGCAGCGCCGCCGACGTCGCCAGTGCGATGACGGTGATGCTGCGCGTGGCCGCCGATCCGGCCTCCGTTCGTTGGAACACGCGCAGCGGCGGTGTGTTGCGCGCCGCCAGCATCGGCGGCGCGGCGAAGCCGAGCAGCAGCAGCAGGCCGACCGCGATCGCTTCAACCAGCGGCAGCCACGGCGCCGGCGGTAGATCGAGCTTCATCAGTCCGCCGAGCACTGCGGCGAGCACCGCTTGCGCGCCATACGCGACCACGGCACCGACCAAGCCCGAAACCAGGCCGAGCAGCAGCAGCTGCAACAGCAGTGCGCGGGTCAGAAACCTGCGGCGCGCACCCAGACACTTGAGCACCGCGATCTCGTCGCGCAGCTTTTCACCGTACTGGCGCGATGACAGCGCCACGGCCGCACAGGCCAGCAGCGTCGCGGCGAGCACGGCAATGTCGAGAAACTGCCCGGCGCGCTCGATCGAGCGGCGCACTTCCGGCCGTGCATCCTGTGGCGTCGTCAGCTTCACGCCGTCGGGCAGCGCGGCGTCGCGAAGCGCCGCGATTGCATCGCGGTCACCGGCGACGTCGAGCTTGTAGTTGGCGCGGCTGCCGACGCCGAGCAGGCCGCTGGCGTCGAGGTCGGCGGCGTTCATCATCACCCGCGGTGCGAGGTCCGAGAAACCGGCGCCGCGGCCGGGTTCCTGCGCGATGACGGCGCCAACCGTGACGTGCAGGCGGCCGAGTTGCAGCGTCGCGCCGGGTTGCAGACGCAGGTCCTGCCAGAGCTGCGCGTCGACCCAGACCGTGTCGCGCGGCGGGATGCCATGCGCCGCATGGCTGGGCTCGTACGGCTGGTCGGACAGCAGCAGCGTGCCGCGTAGTGGCCAGCCGTCGCCAACCGCCTTGATTGACGCCAGCGACGTGGCGTCGCCGTGAAACACGACGCTACTGAATTCGGTGCTGGTCGTCAGGCGTAGGCCGGCTTGCTGGGCATGCTCGTGTAGGGTCGCCGGCAATGGATCACGCGAGCGGAAGACCAGGTCGGCGCCGAGCGTCTCGCCGCTTTGCTCGCCGATCGCCAGGCGCACGCGCTCGGTGAACAGGTGCACCGAGCCGGCCGCGGCGACGGCGATGGCCAGCGCCAGTGCGACGATCAGCAGCTCTCCGGAGCGCCAGCCACGGCGCAGGCGACGGACGGCGAAAACGAAGGCGTTCATCGGCCGCTCAGCCTCGCGAAACGGTCCTTGTCAGCGCCCCGTATCCGCCGTAATTTGCGATGTCCCACAAAGCGGGTCGGCCGACGCCGATGAAACGAAGACTCGAACTCGATGCCTTGCGTGGCCTGTTGCTGGTGCTGATGACCTTGACGCACCTGCCGACGCGGTTCTCGTTCTACAGCAGCCAGGCGTTCGGCTTCGTCTCGGCCGCCGACGGCTTCGTGTTCCTGTCGGCCTTCCTGACCGGCGCGATCTATGCGCGCAAGCTTGCTGCCGGTCAGCACCGCGCGGTGCGTTCGATCCTGCTGCGCCGCGCCGGTCGTCTGTATCTGTGGCATCTGGGTCTGCTGGCGTTCGCATTCACGGTGATTGCGGCGATCGGCGCCTACGGACACCGGCCGGCGCTGTACAACCTGCTCGACTTCTATTTCACGGCGCCGGAAGTGGCGCTGTGGACGGCGCCGCTGCTGGTTTACCAGCCGCCGCTGCTCGACATCCTGCCGATGTACATCGTCTTCGTGCTCGCCACGCCGTGGGTGCTCGGCGCCGCCCGCCGCGACGGCTGGCGCAAGCTGCTGTTGTTGTCCGGCCTGATCTGGCTGTTCGCGCAGTGTGGCGGGCGCCGCCTGCTGCTCGAAGGCTTCAATGCTGCCACGGGCATCTACGTGCCGATTCCGGAGCAGGCGCTCGGCAGCTTCAATTGGTTTGGCTGGCAGCTGTTGTGGATCGGTGGCCTGTGGGCTGGCGCCGCCAGCAACGACCCAAAGCTGCGCCCGCAGCTCGAGGTCTCGCCGATGATGCGCGCGGCGGCCGCGATCGCGGTGCTCGGCTTCCTCGCCTGGTACCACAACCTCGGCGGCATCTGGCCGCCGCGCGACATGTACTGGTTCGGCAAGCCGACGCTGCGGCCGCTGCGCCTGCTCGACTTCACGATGCTGGCGATCACCGCGTCGTGGCTGGTGCCGATGCTGTTCCGTGGCCTGCGCTGGCTGGCAATGCTCGGCCGCGCGTCGCTGTCCGTATTCGCCGTGCATCTGCTGCTGGTGCTCGGCAGCTTGGCGCTGATCGCCGACGACAGTGTGCCGCTCGACGACGTCCAGCAACTGCTGGTGCTGATCGTCACCTTCACGGTGTTGACCTGGATCGCCTGGCGCTATCAGCAGCGACGCCGCGATGCCGGCGATTGAGGCCGGCGCGGGCGCGCTCATGACTGCAGGCGCCCGGCCGCAAGCGTGACGCGTCGCGCGCAGCGTGCCGCCAGGCCCGGGTCGTGCGTGACCAGAATCAGGGTCGTGCGGCGGTCGCGGTTCATTTCGAACAGCAGCTCGACGATGCGGCCGCCGGTGACGGTGTCGAGATTGCCGGTGGGTTCGTCGGCGAACAGGATGGCCGGCTCGCCGCAGAACGCGCGCGCCAGGGCCACACGCTGCTGCTCGCCGCCCGACAGCTGTCGCGGGTAATGATCGAGGCGTGCCGCCAGACCGACGCGATCGAGCGCCGCCGTTGCTCGTTCGTGCGCATCGGCGAGGCCGGCCAGCTCGGCCGGCAACATCACGTTCTCCAGCGCAGTGAAGCCAGCCAGCAGCTGGAACGACTGGAACACGAAGCCGACACGGCCGGCCCGTAACGCGGCGCGTGCATCTTCGTCCATATCGTTCAAGGATTGCCCGGCCAGTTCGATCGTGCCGCGCGACGGCAGGTCGAGGCCGGCCAGCAGCGACAGCAAGGTGGTCTTGCCGGAGCCGCTGCTCCCGATGATCGCCAGCGATTCGCCGGCGCCGATGTCGAGATCGACGTCGTCGAGAATCGTCAGCGGCTGGCCGCCGCTGCTAACCTGCTTGCTCACACCCACTGCACGAACGGCACTGTTCGAAGCCATGCTCAAGCGATTCCTGTTCTGCGTGCTACTGCTCGGTTGCGCGATCCCGGCGCTGGCCACGGCGGCGGACGGCAAGCCGCCGGTCTGGCTGGTGCTCGGTGACAGCCTCAGTGCGGCCTACGGCATTCCGCAGTCGCAGGGCTGGGTGGCGCTGCTGCAACAGCGCCTGAGCGATCGAGGCTATCGCGCGCAGGTGATCAACGCCAGCGTCAGCGGTGAAACTACCAGCGGGGGGCTGGCGCGACTGCCGGCGCTGCTGGCGCGGCACCAGCCACAAGTGGTGCTGATCGAACTCGGGGGTAACGACGGCCTGCGCGCGCTGCCGATCAAGATCATGCGGCAGAATCTGCAGCGCCTCGTTGACCTATCCAGGCAGGCCGGTGCGCGCACCGCCATCTTCCAGATGCAGCTGCCGCCGAACTACGGGCCGACCTACGTCACCGAGTTCGCCGACAGCTATCCGCTGCTCGCCAAGCGGAACGACATCGCGCTGGTGCCGTTCCTGCTGGCGCCGATCGCCACCGACCGCGACGCGTTTCAGGCTGATGGCATTCACCCGCTGGCCACGTCCGAGCCCAAGGTGCTCGACGCGATCTGGCCGGCACTGGAGAAACTCGCGACGCGGTAGCGTGCGCGCGCATCCAAACGCGGGGCTGGGCCGTATCGGCCGACTCCATATCCAGATCCGCCCCGCATGAAGATCGCCGTTATCGGCGCCGGCATCGCCGGCTTGTCCGCCGCCTATTGCCTGGCCCGCCGCCACGACGTCGTCGTCTACGAGGCCGATCGGCGGCCCGGTGGCCACACCAATACGGTCGACGTGCGCACGGCCGACGGCGTGCTGGCGATCGACACCGGTTTTATCGTCTGCAACCCGATCAACTATCCGAACTTCTATCCGCTGCTCGATGAGCTGGGCGTTGCACGTCAGGACACCGACATGTCGTTGGGCGTGTCGGTATCCGGCGGCCGTGTCGAATGGGCCGGCGACGAGAATTTGCTGAAGGTCTTCGCGCAGCCGTCGCTGCTGGCGTCGCCGACGCACTGGCGCATGCTGTCGGCGATTACCCGTTTCAACGCGCAGATCAAAGCACTGCTGGCGGCCGATGCGCTGCCGGACATCACGCTTGGCGAATTCCTCGAACGCGAGCGCTACCCGATGAGCCTGCGCGTGCGTTATGTCGCGGCGATGGCCGGGCCGATCTGGAGCACCTCGACGGCCGGCGTCATGGACTTTCCGCTGCCGGCGTTCGCGCGCTTCTTCGACTCGCATGGCCTGCTCAATGTCTATGAGCGGCCGCAGTGGCAGACCGTGGTCGGCGGTTCGTGCCGCTACGTCGAGGCGTTGCTGCTGGCCTACGGCGGCGCGTTGCGCTTGTCGACGCCGGTCGAGGCCGTGAGCCGCGATGACCGCGGCGTGTCCGTGCATGCCGGGGGCACCCGCGAGCACTTCGACGCCGTGGTCTGCGCCGTGCATTCGGACCAGGCGCTGCGCCTGCTGCAGGACGCCGACGATGACGAGCGCGGCGTGCTCGGTGACGTGCCGTACGCACGCAATAGTGCCTATCTGCACAGCGACACGACACTGATGCCGCGCCGCCGCTGGGCCTGGTCGAGCTGGAACGCGCTGCTCGCCGACGACGCGCTGAGCGACGCGCCGATCGGCGTCAGCTACTGGATGAACCAGTTGCAGCGCCTGCCGGCCGGCAGCGCCCCGTACATCGTCTCGCTGAACCCGCCGCGCACACCGCTGCCGGGCACCGTGCACTACGAGACCGACTACTGGCATCCGCAGTATTTGCCGAAGACGATCCGCGCGCAGCAGCAGTTGCCGCAAATCCAGGGCCGGCGCGGGATCTGGTGGGCCGGCGCGTGGACCGGCTATGGCTTTCACGAGGACGGCCTGAAGTCCGGCTTGCGCGCCGTCGCGGGCCTCGATCGCGAGTGTCTGCCGCAATGGGCGACACTGTAGGCATGGACACGACGGACGACGCCTGTCTGTACCGCGCGACGGTGATGCATCGCCGCCGCGTCGCGCCGTTCTACCGTTTCGTCTATCGCGTGTTCTACCTGCTCGTCGACGTCGACCGCGTCGACGCGGTGGCCGCGCGGCATCGCTGCTTCTCGCACAACCGCTTCAATCTGCTGGCGCTGCACGATCGCGATCACGGCGACGGCCTCGGCTTGCGGCCCTGGGCCGAGGCGGTGCTGCGCGCGCATGGCGTCGCGCTGGCCGGCGGCCGTATTCGCCTGCTGGCCTTTCCGCGCGTGCTCGGCCGCGTCTTCAATCCGATCAGCCTGTGGTACTGCGAGCACGCCGACGGCACGCTGCGCGCGGTGATCGCCGAGGTCAACAACACCTTTGGCGAAAAGCACAGCTACGTGCTCGCATCCGATGGCGCGCCGCTGCCGTATGGGCAGATGCCGGAGAAGGAAAAATGCTTTCACGTCTCGCCATTCTTTGCCGTTGCAGGCCGCTATCGTTTCGAACTGGGGGAGCCGGGTGCCCGTCTGCGGGTTGCCATTCACCTCAGCGACGCCGGCATGCCGCAGCTCGACGCGACGATCAGCGCCGAACGTCGTGCCTTGCGCGATACGACCATCGCCCGACAGGTGCTCGGCCTGCCGTGGTTGGCGGCCAAGGTCGTCGTGGCGATTCATTGGCAGGCGCTGAAGATCTGGCTGCACGGCGCACGCTTTCATCGCAAGCCGGCACCGCCATCCACCGATATCAGCTGAAGCGGCGCGTCCCCGCGAACGGAGCTTTTCATGAGTGACCCCGAATTGAAGCAGGCCACTTTCGTCAACGACGGCTATGCCGACGAACGCCCGATACTGGCGCGCGCCGGCAAGCGGGTGGGCCTCGGCACGCGGCTGATGCTGTACATGCTGCGCGGCATGCGCGTCGGCAGCTTTGACGTGGTGCTACCGAACGGCAGCACCCAGCATTTCCGCGGCGACGAGCCAGGGCCGCACGGTGTGCTGTTGATTCGCTCGACGCGCCTGCTCGGCTACGTGCTGCGCGGCGGCGAAGTCGGTTTCGGCGACGCTTATATCGACGGACTGTGGGATTCGCCCGATCTCGCCGCCTTGCTCGCCGTGCTGTATCGCAACGAGCCGCACTACAAGGGGCCGTACGAGAAGAACCTGCTCGGCCGCTTCATCGGCTGGATCAAGCACCGCCTGCGCGACAACACCAAGACCACGGCGCGCAAGAACATCGCGCATCACTACGATCTCGGCAACGACTTCTACCGGCTGTGGCTCGACGAGACGCTGGCCTATTCGTCGGCCGTCTTCCGACACGCGCCGAACGAGACGCTGGCCGACGCGCAGCGCAACAAGTTCCGCGAGATGGCCGAGCGCCTGCACTTGAAGCCTGAACATCATCTGCTCGAAATCGGCTCCGGCTGGGGCGGCTTCGCGATTTATGCGGCGCAGACCTATGGTTGCCGGGTGACGTCGATCACGCTGTCGGCCGAGCAGCTTGCCGAAGCGCAGCAGCGCGCCGAAGCGGCCGGTGTCGCCGATCGCGTGACCTTCGCGCTGCGCGACTATCGCGACGTGCACGAAACCTACGACCGCATCGTCTCGATCGAAATGTACGAGGCGGTCGGCGAGGCGTGGTGGCCGACCTATTTCGACGCCATTCGCCGCGCACTCAAGCCCGGCGGCGTCGCCGCCGTGCAGGGCATCACCATCAGTCCGACGATCTTCGAGCAGTACCGGCGCAAGCGCGACTTCATTCAGAAGTACATCTTCCCGGGCGGCATGCTGTGCCCACCGGGTCATTTCCAGGATCTGGCGATCGCCGCCGGCCTGCGTCCGGAGAACGCGCGCTTCTTCGGCATCGACTACGCCGACACGCTGGCGATCTGGCATCGCAACGTGATGGCGGTGCGCGACGCCGTGGTCGAGCAGTTCGACGAGCGCTTCCTGCGCATGTGGCGCTACTACCTCGCTTATTGCGAGTGCGGCTTTCGCGTCGGCAGCATCGACCTGATGCAGATCACGCTGCATCGCAGCTGAGACGCGTGCGAAAATCGCCGGCATGCCGCTGACCGTCTCGCTCCGCATCGTCTTTACGCTCGCACTCGCCGCCATCGTCGCGGCGACCGGCTGGGCGAGTCTGCAGCTGCCGATGTGGGACACGCCGCGCGCGGTGGTCACGCATCCGTGGTTCATCGCGACGCTGGTCGATACCTATCTGGCGTTCTTCACGATCTGGTTGTGGGTGGCCTATCAGCAGCGCTCGAACGTCATGCGCGTGCTGTGGCTGCTGCTGATCTTCGGGCTGGGCAATATCGCCATCGCGGGGTATTTGCTGCTGCGCCTGTGGCGCCTGCCGCGTGACGCGTCGATCGAGATGCTGTTGCTGCGCGACCGATGAGCGCGGTGATGGAGAAGCGGCCGTTGTGGCGGCGCTGGCTGATCGACCCCATCGTCGCGCAACTGCGCCAGGGCATCACGCCGGAGCGCATCGCGCTGACGATCGCGCTGGCCGCGGTCTGCAGCTGTTTTCCGGTGCTGGGTGCGACGACGCTGTTGTGTGGCGTGGTGGCCATCGCCTTCGGCCTCAATCAGCCGGTGATGCAGCTCGCCAACTATCTGTTCTATCCGGCGCAGATTGCGCTGCTGTTGCCGTTCTACCGCGCCGGCGAGACCTTGTTCGACCAGCCGCATGTGCCGATCCTGTCGATCGCCGCGCTGATCGCGCGCTTCAAGGCCGGGCCGTGGCAGTTCGTCGTCGACTACGGCATGGTCGCCGTCTACGGCATCGTCGTCTGGCTGCTGGTCGCGCCGCTCGCGGCGCTGCTGATCTACGTCGTGCTGCGGCCGCTGCTGCGCAGTCTGGCGCGACGCGCCACGCGTCTCAGGCCAGCAGGCTGAGCACGTTTTCCGGTGGCCGACCGATCGCCGCGCGGCCGCGATAGACCACGATCGGCCGTTCCATCAGCTTCGGATGACTGGCGAGCACGTCGATCCACTGTGCGTCGCTGTAGCCGTTGTCCTGGGTCAGCCCCAACTCGTCGAACAGCGCTTCCTTGGTGCGCACGATCTGCAGCGGCTTGACGCCGAGCAGCTTGCAGACCTCGCGCAGCTCCGCCTTCGACAGCGGTTGCTGCAGGTATTCGATGACCGGCAGCTCGACGCCGTGCGACTGCAACAGCTTCAGGGTTTCGCGGCTCTTCGAGCAGCGCGGGTTGTGCAGGATGGCGTCTTTCATGATCGGGTCGGCAAAAAAGGAGCGCATGCATTGTCGCGAACGCGGCGGGCGCCGTACACCGTCGGCCGCCACACCATTGCCATGCCTGATTCAGGAAGGAGTCGCATTCGGATGGCTAAGGTGCGTGGCGCTGGGCGCAGGGAGCGCATCGACGCAGGGAGGCGTCGCCAGCCTGGGTGACAGGGCATTGCCGCCTCGCCAGCCATCGGTGACATTGCCGCGCACGACTACAATCCGCGCCGCATCCGTCAGCCCGAGTTCCATTGTGTCCGAATCCGCCATGACCCATCCGCGCGCCGGTATCGGCGGCCTGGCCTTTGTCGTGCTGTGGAGCACTGGCTACATCGCCGCGGCCGCGGCCTTGCACGGCAGCGGGCCTTACACCCTGGCGGTGGTGCGCTTCGCCGGTTCGGCGGCGCTGATCGGTTTGTGGTTGCTCGTGCAGCGCGCCGCGCCGGCATCGCGCCGGGCCTTGCTGCATGCGGCGGTCGCCGGCGTGTTGCTGCAGGCCGGCTTTTTCGGCTTCACCTATGCCGGCCTGCGCACCGGCGTGTCGCCGGCAGTGGCGGGGCTGATCACCGGCTTGATGCCGCTGACGACCGCGGCCGGTGCGGCGCTGCTGCTCGGCGAGCGCCTCAAACGCGGGGCGGCGCTGGGCCTGGTACTCGGTCTGGCCGGCGTGCTGTTCGTCATCGTGCCCGACCTGCGCATCGCCGGCTCGGTGCTCGGCTATGTGTTCATGCTCTGCGCGCTGCTGGCGCTGAGTGCGGGCACGCTCTACCAGAAGCGTCACGCGACGACGCTCGATCCACGCCTGGCGCTGGTGGTGCAATTGCTCGCCTCGCTGGTCGTGCTGCTGCCGTTCGCCTGGCACTTGGAGCGGCTGCAGATGCACGCGCAGCCGTGGGCGATCGCCGGCATCGTCTGGATCATTCTCTGCAACTCCTGCGCCGGCCTGCTGTTGTATCTGTGGTTGCTGCGCCATGGCGGCGCCGGCCGCGTTTCCGGTTTGTTCTATCTGGTGCCGCCGGTGACGGCCGTGCTGGCGGCGCTGTTGCTCGGCGCGCGCTTCGGCTGGCATGACGCGGTCGGCTTCGGCCTGGCCGCGGCCGGGGTCTGGCTCGGGCAGCGCGGCTGAGCGCCGCCGCAGACCGTCAGTCGAGCGCGAGGTGCGCGGCCGGCGTCGGCGAGCCTTCCGACGTCACCAGCAGCTCTTGGCCGTCGGCGCTGAACGCGATCGCCTCGATCTGCGGATCGTCGGGCAGCGCATAGGCGCTCGGTGCACGCTGGAAGGCGTCGGCCCAGCTTTCGCCATCGCCGCGCGTATAGACGTAGGCCTGTGTCAGCGTCACCACCGCGGCACGCCGCCGTTCGGCGTCGAAGTCCATCGACGTTACCCAGTTGATGCGCTCGGGGCTTTCGGCGTCGGCTGGCGCGCGCGGAATATTGATTTCGCCGAGCGCCTCGGCGCTGACGATCAGGCTGGTTGGATGCAGCGGCACCCGGTACAGGTGCGGTACGGCGTCGCGCTTGCTGAGCAGATAGACCATGCCTTCGTCGGCATCGACCGCGATCGACTCGCAATCGCGGGCGCCGTCCGGATAGCGGACGATCGTGGTCTGCGTCGGTGCCGCATTGACCGTCGCCGCGCTGTCGTCGAGGGCCGGCTCGCCGACGATGTAGAAACGCACCGACGGCCGGATCGCGCTGTTGTCGCCGATGTCGCCGACCAGCAGGTAGGGCTCGCCGCCTTCGCTGAACGAGCTGACGTCCTCCCAGTCGAGATTGAGCGTCGGCGCCAGGTGCAGCACGCCGCGCGTATTGCCGGCGCCGTCGAAGGCGTAGACGTCGGTCGGACCGCCGCTGTCATTGTGGCTCCAGTACAGATCGTCGGCGCGCTGCGAGCGCGCCAGGCCGGACGATTCGGTGAGATCGGCCTGTTCGACCGTGAAGCGCGTGATCGAGCCGTTGTCGCCGTCGGCGCCACCGCCACCGCCGCAGGCGGTCAAGGCGATGGCCAGCAACAGCGTCGGCAGGGTGGCGTTGTGCATCGGCGTCTCTGGGCGAGCAAAAGCGGAACGCTAGCCGCGGTGGGTGACGCTGTCATGAAACACGCGACATCGTGCAACGGCGATACGGCCGGCTACGGCGCTATAGTTCGAAAACGTTATGTTATAAAGTAACGTTTTTGAAGAGGACTCAGTGATGTCGACCAACAAGTTGCCGGTGACCGTGCTGTCTGGTTTTCTCGGTGCCGGCAAGACCAGCGTGCTCAATCATGTGCTCGGCAATCGCGAGGGGCGGCGCGTCGCCGTCATCGTCAACGACATGAGCGAGGTCAACATCGACGCAGCGCTCGTCGAGGATGGCGCACGCTTGTCGCGGACCGACGAAAAACTGGTCGAGTTTTCCAATGGCTGCATCTGCTGCACCTTGCGCGACGATCTGCTGAAGGAAGTCACGATGCTGGCGCGGGAGAACCGTTTCGACTACCTGCTGATCGAGTCGACCGGCATTTCCGAGCCGATGCCGGTCGCGGCGACGTTTGCGGTGCGTGACGAGGCGGGCTTCTCGCTGTCCGACCTGACGCGCCTGGACTCCATGGTGACGGTCGTCGATGCCATGCACCTGTTGCAGGACTATGCGTCCGAGGACTTCCTGCGCCAGCGCGGCGAGGCGCTCGGCGACGAAGACGAGCGCAGCGTCGTCGACCTGCTCGTCGACCAGATCGAATTCGCCGATACGGTCGTCGTCAACAAGTTTTCGGATGTCGGCCCGGCGCGGCAGCGTGAAGTACTGGCCCTGATCCGCGCGCTCAATCCGGCGGCGCGGGTCGTGACCGCCGATCACGGTCGCGTCGCCACGCACGAGCTGTTCGATACCCAGCGCTTCGACTTCGAGCGTGCCGAACGCAATCCGCGCTGGGTTCGCGAACTGGCCGGCGAGCACGTGCCGGAGACCGAGGAATACGGCATCGGCAGTTTCGTCTACCGTGCGCGTCGGCCGTTTCACCCGCAGCGCCTCCACGATATGTTTCACTCGTCGTGGCCGGGCGTCGTGCGTGCCAAGGGTTGGTTCTGGATCGCCAGCCGCCCGGACTTCGTCGGCCAGATGTCGCAGGCCGGCAGTTGCCTGCAGACCGGCGTCGCCGGCATGTGGTGGGCCAGCCCGCGCGCCGGCAAGGCCGGGCCGGAACTGATGGAACAACTGCGCGAGGTCTGGGACGACACCTACGGCGATCGTCGCCAGGAACTGGTCTTCATCGGCATCGACTACGACGAGGCCGATATGCGCGCGCGGTTCGACGCCTGCCTGCTCGACGACAACGAACTGCGTGGCGGTCATCTGGTCTGGCGCGGCCTGCCCGATCCTTTCGCGTCGTGGGAGTCGAACCCGTGAGTGAGGCCGCTCGCCTGCCGGTCACGGTGCTGACCGGCTTTCTCGGTGCCGGCAAGACCACGCTGCTGAACTTCGTGCTGCGTCATCCGCAGATGGACGGCACGGCGATCGTCATCAACGAATACGGCGAAGTCGGCCTGGACCATCACCTCGTCGAAGCGGCCCCCGACGATCTGCAGCTGATCGCCAACGGCTGCATCTGCTGCACGGCGCGCGGCGCGATGTCGGAGGCGCTGCTGGTGCTCGTTGCGCGCATGCGTCAGCGCGGTGTGACGCTGCGACGCGTCATCATCGAAACGACCGGGCTCGCCGAGCCGGGCCCGATCGTGCAGGAACTGGTTGCGCATCCCGAGCTGCTCGCGCATTTCGAGCTCGACTCGGTGGTGACGCTGGTCGATGCACTGAACGCCGACGAGACGTTCGCGTCGCACGATATTGCCGTGCAGCAGATCACGGCGGCTGATCGCCTGCTGCTTGGCAAATGCGATCTGGTCGACGAGGCCACGCTGTCGGCGCTCCGCGAGCGCCTGCGGGAGATGAATCCAGATGCGCCGGTCGCGGTCGTTCACCACGGTGCGGCTCAGCCGGCGCAGTTGTTCAGCGGCGGCCGCGATAATCCGGCCTCGCCGCGCTATCGCAGCGGCGGCTGGTTGGCTGCGGCCGACACGATACGGCTGATGCCGGCCGCCGACGCGGCGCCACGCGGCGGCCTGCTCGGTGTCGCGCGGCCGCTGACGCCGGCCGAACAGCAGATCGAGACGTTCAGCGTGATTCTCGACGCGCCGCTGCCGTGGGCCCGCGTGCGCGGCTGGCTGGCGTTCGTGCGTACGCTCTGCGGGCCGACCCTGCTGCGTGTCAAAGGGTTGTTGAATATCGAGAATCAGGCCGGCCCCAGTGTCGTGCACGGCGTGCAGTACGCATTGCACCCGATGCGCGAATTGCCGGCCTGGCCCGACGACGACCGGCGCACGCGGCTGGTCTTCATCACCCGCGGCGCCGGCCGCGACATCGTCGCGGCGACGCTCGGCTATCTGCAGGCGCCGGCGCTCAAGGAGGACCCAGTACCTCGCCGCTGATCGGGTCGATGCGCAGCGGCAGACTGCGGCCGTCGCGGGTCTGCTCGGAGAACGTCACGGCGCCGTCGCCGCCCTTGCCGGCGGCGCGCGCATCGCTGTGATCGGAGAAGCCCAGGCTGAGCTTGGGTTCGGCGAACTGCGCCATCGCCGGCTCGTCGCTGACGCCGGGAATATCGTCGACGTCGCGGGCTTGGGCGGATAGCGGCAGCAGCGTGAGGCCGCCGAGCATCAGCAAAAGATGGGACTTGCGCATGTCATGACTCCTGTGGGGGTGAGGTTCAACGCTTGATCGTCGAGACCAGGCGCGCGCTACGCAGGCGATAGAGAATGCTGTCCTGGCTCTTGGCGTGGAGTTCCAGTTGGCCTTCGAGCACCATCGGCTCATAGGTCATGGCGACACCGGCCGGTGCGAAGACCTCCATTGCCGAAGCGGGGCCGCCGGGCGGATGGAAGAAGCAGCTCGGTGGATTCGCCGAAAGCAGGAAGTGCGTCTGCTTTTCGTCGAGGCCGAGGGGCACCATGAAGCCGGCGATCCGGATGCGCTGCCGGTCCAGCGCCTGCAGCGGTGCCGGAAACACCGCGCGGGTCAGGTCGCGCTGCATGTCGAGCCGCGCCGACATCAGCAGGTCCCAGGAGGTTGTGCCGTGCAGGTCCAGTCCGCCCAGCCACTGCTTGCGCGTCGGCGCGCTGACGTCCAGATAGAAATCCTGCCGCGCGCCGGCGGCGGACACGGTGATCAGGTCCGCGCCCAGCGGTCCGGCGATCAGGCGGAATTCGAGATCGCCCTGTGCGTCGGTATGGTCGGCCATCAGCACGTACGGCGTGCCGCGCTTCGAGCGTACGCTGACCGCGACGTTCTTCAGCGGCGTGCCGGCCTCGGTCTGCAGCGAGGCGTAGAGGTAGACGATGTCGCCGGGAAAGGCTGGTACCGCGAGCTTGCCGTTCCGGTGATTGTCGAACTCGGACTGGATCTCAAGCACCGGCGCCGAGTGATCCTCGACGAGCTTGCCGTTGTAGTAGCGCACGATCGGGTGCGAAGCCGACGACGGCGTGGACGTCGTTGGTTGCTGCGCCGTCGCCGGCGGTACGTCCGGCGTCGCGGCGAGCGTCCAGTCGGTCTGCGCGGTTTGCGTTGCCGGCTTGTCGGTCGGCGGCGCGGGGGGCTGCCCGGTCGGCTCGTCGTGGCGGCCGCAGGCGGCAAGCGCCGCTGTCAGCAGCAAGGCAATCGAGATGCGCGCGCCCGGCATGTCGTTAACCGTCCGCGAGCGTGGTCGCCGGATCGCTGCGGTAGGCGCGCCAGGCCGGCAGTGCGGCTGCCAGCGTGCCGACCAATAGCGGCAGGGCCAGCAAGCCGAGTTCCGGTGCCACGGCGATCGTGCCGCTGAGGCGGATGCCGCTGGCCTGCGGCGACAGTGCGCCGAGCAGGGCGATCGCGAAGTGGCCGAGCAGCACGCCGAGCAAGGTGCCGGCGCCGCTGAGCACCAGTGCCTGCAGCCACAGCAGCACGACGAGGCGGCCCCGCGACAGGCCGAGGCTGCGCAACACGGCCAGTTCGTAGCGACGCGGTTCCAGTGCCGTGTACAAGGCGATGAAGATTGAAAGTGCCGCTGTCAGCAACAGCACGCCGGCCAGCGCCTTGAGCGTCGTGAAGCCGAGGCCGAGCAATTGCATCAGGCGTGCAGTCTCAAAGGCCGGCGACGCCGCTTGCAGTTTCGACTGCATGTTGATCATGCGCGGCAACGAGATCGCAGCGATCGGCGAGCGATAGCGCAGCAGCAGTGCGGTGATCTCCTGATCGGCGTGGTAGCCGTCGTCGGGCGCATCGTCGTCGTGATCATCATGATCGGCGTGTATGGCCCAGACGCTGTCGAGGCTGGTCAAGATCAGACGGTCGAGGACGGTATGCGTCGGCGCCAGCACGCCCACCACGCGGTAAGGGTGGTCGGCGTGCACGTGGCCGCCGGCGGTCAGCCCGTGCGACCCGGCAAAGCGGGCGTCCTGTCGAAAGCCGTCGCGGGCGACATCGGCGCCGACCACCGCCTCCATCGGTGCCTGCCAGATCCGGCCGCTGGCGAAGCGCGCGCCGTAACGCTCGAGCATCGCCGGCGTGGTGCCGACGATGCGGTAGCCGCGTGCGTTGTCGCCAAGCGAAATCGGCGTGGCGCTGGCGACCATCGGGTTGGCCGCCCAGCGCCGCGCTTCGTCGAGCGGAATGTTCCCGGTCGGAATGTCGAGGTGGTAGACCGTCGACAGGATTAGCTGCAGCGGACTGCCCTTGGCCCCGACGACCAGGTCGACGCCGGCGGCATCGCGCGCAAAGCGTCCGGCGATCTGACTGGCGAGCAGCAGCAGCGCCGTGATCAGGGCGACGCCGAGTGCCATCAACAACAAGTGCAGACTGTTGCTGAGACGGTAGCGTCGTAAATCGGCGACCGCGAGCGTCCAGAGATTCATGCGCTCGCCTCCAGCGTGATCTGTCGCTTGATACACGCCTTGGCACGGGCGTCGTGCGTGGCGATCAGCAAGGCGGCCTCACAGGCCCGTGCATGCGCCTGCAGCAGATTGAGCACGGCGTCGGCGTTGCGGTCGTCGAGGCTGGCGGTCGGTTCGTCGGCGACGATTAGCTGTGGCCGATTGACGGTCGCGCGGGCGACGGCCGCACGCTGTGCCTGACCCTGGCTGAGTCGCGCTGGCAGCACGTCCGCCTGCGCCTCGATGCCGAGGGCCGCAAGCGTCGCCCGCCCGTGGCCAATGTCGACCGGCAGGCCGGCGCCGTACTGTGCGGCCAACAGGTTCTGCAGTACGGTCAGCGAGCCGATCAGATGCAGGCGCTGGAAGACGATGCCGACGTGGCGACCGCGAAAGCGATCGAGCGCGATGTCGTCCAGTGCGGTCAGCGATTGGCCGCCAATTCGAACCAGACCTTCGCTGGGGCGCAGCAAGCCGGCGGCGATGTGCAGCAAGGTGGTTTTGCCGCTGCCCGATGGGCCGAGCAGCAACGCCGGTTCGCCGGCGGCTAGATCAAGCACCTCGACACGGGCCGCTGTGCGGTCGTCGTAACGGTGGCGGATCGCCTGCAGACTGAGCATGACAGTTTCGCGAAAGTGTTATGTAATAACGTTACATACATAATCGTGAAGACGTCAATACAGGGTATCGACGCCGGCTGTCGGGTATCGAAGCCGCCGCACTCGCGCCGCCGCCCGTCAGCTTCGATAATGGGCGTACTGGATGGGTGATGTGGAGACAGCAATGACGGATAAGGGCAGTACGGCAGCGAGGCGACCGTCGGCGGCCGAAGTCGCCAAGGTCATGCGCCATGCCGAGACCTTGTGCGCCGAGCGTGGGCTGCGCTTCACGCCGATCCGCCGCGAGGCGTATGCGGTGATGCTGCGTCATCAGCGCCCGCTCAGCGCCTATCAACTGCTTGAACTGATGCAGGCGCAGCAGCAGCGCCGTCTGGCTCCGTTGACGGTTTACCGCGCGCTCGACTTTCTGGTCGACAGCGGTCTGGCGCACAAGCTGGAGACTGCGCATGCCTTCGTCGCCTGCGATCACCCCGACGAGATGCATCAAAGCCTGTACCTGCTGTGCACCGACTGCGGCAGCAGCGAGGAAGTGGCGACCGAGCGTCTGACGCGCCTGATCGACCGCGAAGCCAGTCAGCGTCATTTCCGGCCGAGCCGTCAGGTGGTCGAGATCGAGGGACTTTGCTCGGCGTGTGCCGAGCCGCAGCCGTAACGCCCGTTCCGCGCGCGCGCCGCGCGCGTCGATTGTCGGCTGTATAAAAACACAGTCTTTTCATCGGCATCGCAATCCGGCGATTGACGGCCGGCGGCGCCTCGATAACTGTATAAGCATACAGTTGGAGGCGCCATGGATCTGACCCCGCGACAAGCCGAAATCCTCGATTTCATCGTTCGCCACCTCGCCGAGCGCGGGGCGCCGCCGACGCGCGCCGAAATCGTCACGGCATTCGGCTTCCGCTCGCCGACCGCCGCCGAGGATCATCTGCGGGCGCTGGCGCGCAAGGGCGCGATCGAGTTGCGCGCCGGCACCTCGCGTGGCATTCGCGTGCTCGATGCGGCGCTGCCGGGCGCCGCCGGCGAAGCCGCCAACGAGCCGATCCCGGATGGCATCCCGCTGGTCGGGCGCGTCGCCGCCGGCATGCCGATGCTGGCCACCGAGAGCGTCGAGGCGCATTACAAGCTCGATCGCACGCTGTTCCACCCGGCGCCGGATTTTCTGCTGCGCGTGCAGGGCTGGTCGATGCGCGACGCCGGCATCCTGCCCGGCGATCTGCTCGCGGTGAAGCGCACGCCGATCGCCGAAAACGGCCAGATCGTCGTCGCCCGCATCGGCGACGAGGTCACCGTCAAGCGCTTCGAGCGGCGCGGCGCGATCGTGCGTCTGCTCGCCGCCAATCCCGATTTCGCGCCGATGCGCATTGATCTCGAGCGTGAAGAACTGGTGATTGAAGGTCGCGCCGTCGGCCTGATCCGCGACGGCGGCTTCAGCCTGGCCTGATACCGGAGCGGTATGAGCGCGCGGGCCGACACTCTGCAGACGCTGCTGCGCGATGCGCGCCTCTGGCAAGGCGATCGTCAGGCGCCGCTGCGCGCCGAAGCGACCGGCCATGCGCGTCTTGACGCACTGCTGCCGGGCGGCGGCTGGCCATGCGCGGCGCTCAGCGAGATCGTCTACGCCAGGCCCGGCGTCGGCGAGCTGCGCTTGGCGATGCCGCTCGTCGCACGGCTGACGCAGGCGCGGCGGAAGCTGGCGCTGATCGCGCCGCCGCATCTGCCGTACGCGCCGGCCTGGCGCCGGCACGGCGTGGCGCTGGCGCAGCTCAGCATCATCGAGCCGAAGACCGAACAAGACGCGCTGTGGGCGGCCGAAGCGCTGTTGCGCGCGCGCGCCGGGGCGGTGCTGCTGTGGCAGGACGCGATCGATACCACCGCGCAGCGCCGTTTGCAGCTCGCTGCCGAAACCGGTGACAGCATCGCGCTGGTCTATCGCTGCCTGAGCGGGCATGCCCCGAACTCGGTAGCAGCGCTGCGCCTGCGCGTCGAACGCGTCGGCGGTGACTCGTGCGTCGAGGTGCTGAAGTGCCGCGGCGCGCGCCCTTTACAGACCTGCGCATTCGCGTGACACGGCTGAGGCGTCGATGCTGTGGCTCTGTCTGTATTTCCCACGTTTGCCGGCCGAAGCCCTCGGCCTCGACGATCCGCTGGCGGTGGTCACCGAACAGCGCGGCGCGAGCCGCTGGCTGATTACCGATGCGGCCGGCATCGCCGCCGGCACGCCGCTCGCCACCGCGCTGAGCCTGCAGCCGCAGTTGCGTGCGCAGGCACGGCATGTGAAGGCCGAGCGCGCGGCGCTGCTGCGGCTTGCGCACTGGATTTATCGCTACGGCAGTCCGGTGCACAGCGAGCTGCGCGAGGCAGCGGACGTCGGCGGCATTCCGCAGGCTTTGCTGTGGGTGGAAATCGCGGCGAGCCTGCGTCTGTTCGGCAGCTATGCGGCATTGCATGCGCAATTGTGTGCGGATCTGGAGGCATTCCCGCAGGCGGCGAGTCTGGCGGTGGCGCCGACGCGCGCGGCCGCGGCGCTGTTTGCCGTGGCCGGCGAGCCGCTGCGCATTCGCGGCGACGCGGCCTTGCAGCGGCATCTGGCAGCCGTGCCGGTGGCGCGCCTGCCGTGGCCGCAGGCGCAACGCCAGGCGCTGCACGGCGTCGGTCTGCGCCGCCTTGGCGATCTGTACGCCTTGCCGCGTGCGGCGTTTGCGCGCCGCTTCGGCGCCGCGCGCCTGCGCGAACTCGATCAGCTTTGCGGCCGCGCGCCGGAACCGGCTGAAGTCATCGTGCCGCCGCCGCATTTCCAGCGACGTTTCGAACTTGCCGCCGAAGTCGATCACGTCGAAGCGCTGTTGTTTCCGCTGCGGCGGCTGGCGATCGAACTGCAGCATTGGCTGCGCGCACGCGACGTCGGCCTGCGCGAACTGCGCTTGGTCTGCACGCATGCCCAGCGGCGGCGCTCGTCGTTCACGCTGCGCTTCGGCGACGCGCATCGCGACGGTCAGCGCATGCTGGCGGCGCTGCGCGAACGCCTGGGCCGCGAGCCCTTGTCGGCGCCGGTGCGCACGCTGGAACTGCACGCCGACGAGATTGCGGCGGCCGATGTGCCGCAGGGTGATTTGTTCGCCGCTGCCGACACCGGCGGCGAATGGACGCGGGCGCTCGAACGCATCGCCGCACGACTCGGCGAGACGGCGGTGTGGACGCCGGCACCACACGCCGATCATCGCCCTGAATACGCGATGCGCCGCGCCAGTGACGTGCACGACGCGGCCGATGACGCGCGCGAGCGACCGCTGTGGCTGTTGAAAAAGCCGTTGGCCTTGCCGCAGGCGCCGCCGGTCACGGCCTTGCCGGAACGCCTCGAAGGCGGCTGGTGGGGCGGCGCCGATGCGCGCCGCGATTACTTCGCGGTCGACTGGCGCGGCGCGCGGTTGTGGGTCTACCGCGATCTGAAAACCGAAGCCTGGTTCGTGCACGGGCTTTGGGCATGAGTTACGCCGAGCTGCATGCAGTGTCGGCCTTCAGCTTCCAGCGCGGCGCGTCGATGCCGCAGGAACTGGTCGAGACCGCGCACGCGCTCGGCTATCGCGCGCTGGCGTTGACCGACGAATGCTCGATGGCGGGTGCCGTGCGCGCCTATGAGCCGGTCAAGCACGCGCAAGAAGCGGAGCGGCCGTTCATCGACGTGCTGGTCGGCAGTGAACTGAACTTCGACGACGGCCTGCGCTGTGTCGTGCTGGCCGAGACGCAAAGCGGCTATGCAAACCTGTGCCGTGCGATCACGCAGGCGCGGCGCGCCGGCCGCAAGGGCGCGTATCGTCTGCGCCGCGACGACGTGGCGGACACGCTTGTCGATTGCAGTCTGTTGTGGATCGCGCGCGGCACGCAGGAGCTCGACGAGCTGGCCTGGCTGCGCGAGCGCTATGCGCAGCGGCTGTGGGTCGCCGTCGAGCTGCATCGTGACGGGCGCGATGCCGACAAGCTCGCGCGGCTGCGCGAACACGCCGCGCGCTTCGGCCTGCCCTTGGTCGCCAGTGGCGACGTGCATATGCACATCGCCCAGCGCCGTGCGCTACAGGACGTGATGACGGCGTTGCGCCATCACCGGCCGATTGCGCGTTGCGGCTATCGCCTGTTCCCGAATGCCGAACGCCATCTGCGCACGATCGCCGATCTGCAGTCGCTGTATCCGCCGGCGCTGCTGCGCGAGACGCTGCGCATTGCCGAGCGCTGTGCGTTCCGCATCCAGCAAGTGAATTATCGATACCCGCGCGAAGTCGTCGATCCGGCGCACACGCCGACCAGCTGGCTGCGCCACCTGGTCGAACAGCGTATTCCCCAGCGCTGGCCGCACGGCTGTCCGGCCACGGTGCGTGCGACGATCGAAAAGGAGCTGGCATTGATCGCGTCCAAGGGCCACGAGCCGTTTTTCCTGACGGTCTACGACATCGTCCGCTATGCGCGCGACGAGAAAAACATTCTCTGCCAGGGTCGCGGCAGTGCGGCGAACTCGGTGGTCTGCTACACGCTGGGCATCACCGAGGTCGATCCCGAGAGCAGCAGCTTGTTGTTCGAGCGCTTCATGTCGGCCGAGCGTGATGAGGAGCCGGACATCGACGTCGACTTCGAGCACGAGCGCCGCGAGGAAGTGATCCAGTACGTGTTCAACAAGTACGGCCGCGAGCGCGCGGCGATCGCCGCGACGGTCATCGGCTACCGCTCGCGATCGGCGCTGCGCGATGTCGGTCGCGCGCTCGATGTCGGCGAGGAGGTCGTCGATCGCGTCGCCAAGTCGCTGGCCTGGTGGGACGATCCGGCGCACCTCGCCGAACGGCTGCGGGTGGTCGGTGTCGACCCGTCGTCACCGCGCATCCGCCAGTGGCTGACGCTGGCCGGCACGCTGATCGACGGCGGCTTTCCACGGCATCTGTCGCAGCACGTCGGCGGTTTCGTGATTTCCGACGGACCCTTGCACGAGCTGGTGCCGGTCGAGAACGCGGCGATGCCCGAGCGCACCATCATCCAGTGGGACAAGGACGATCTCGAAATCCTCGGGCTGTTGAAAGTCGATGTCCTGGCGCTGGGCATGCTCAGCGCGCTGCGGCGCATGCTCGACGATCTACGCGCGTTCGGCGACGGCGCGATCGCCTACGAAGACATCCGTGACCTGGGTTACGAAACGGACGCCGATACGCGCGCGACCTACGACATGGTCTGCCGCGCCGAGACGGTCGGCGTGTTCCAGATCGAATCGCGCGCGCAGATGACGATGCTGCCGCGCCTGCGGCCGCGCTCGATGTACGACCTCACCGTGCAGGTCGCGATCGTGCGGCCGGGGCCGATCCAGGGCGGCATGGTGCATCCGTATCTGCGGCGGCGCATGGGGCTGGAGCCGATCACGTATCCGAAGGGAGAATCCGATCCGCTCAAGAGCGTGCTGAAGCGTACCTCGGGCGTGCCGATCTTCCAGGAGCAGGTCATGCAGATCGCGATGGTGGCCGCGGATTTCAGCGCGAGCCGGGCCGATGCGTTGCGGCGTGCGATGGCGGCATGGAAGCGCAATGGCCATGTCGCCCGGTTTCATGACGAACTGGCGGCCGGCATGACGAAGAACGGTTATCAGCCGGCCTTCATCGAACAGATCTTCGAACAGATCAAGGGCTTCGGCTCGTATGGTTTTCCGGAAAGCCACGCCGCGAGTTTCGCTCTGCTCGCGTACAAGTCGGCCTGGCTCAAGCGGCACCGTCCGGCGGCATTCTTCTGCGGCCTGATCAACGCGCAGCCGATGGGCTTCTATCCGCCGTCGATGCTGGTCGTCGAAGCCCGGCGCAGCGGTGTCGAGTTGCGCGCGATCGACGTGCGCCACAGCCGCTGGGATTGTCATCTCGAACGCGATGCCCAGGGGGCGGCGGCGATTCGCCTTGGCTTGCGGCTGGTCCGCGGCTTCAACGCCGAGGCCGCGCAGCGCATCGCCGCGGCGCGCGCGGTGCAAGCGTTCGCCAACGTCGACGACCTCGCGCGCCGCGCGCGGCTGGGAACGCGCGAGCTGGAATCACTGGCCGGCGCCGACGCGCTGCACGCATTGGCCGGGCATCGCTTCCAGGCGCGCTGGCAGACCCGCGGACATGCACGGCTCGACGGCGTGCTGGCGGATGCGGAATTACCGGACGACGACGTCGCGCTGGCGGCGCCGGTCGAGGCCGAGGACGTGCTGGCCGATTACCAGTTCACGCACCTGAGTCTGCGCCGCCATCCGGCCGCCTTGCTGCGCGCCAAGCTGCAACGCCAGCGCATCGTCCCCAACGACAGCCTGCGCACACTGGCCGACGGCCACACCGTGCGCGTCGGCGGCATCGTCATGTTCCGCCAGCGGCCGGGCTCGGCGAACGGCACGATGTTCATCACGCTGGAGGACGAGACCGGCATCGTCAACCTGATCGTGCGTCCGCCGCTGATCGAGGCGCAGCGCGAGATCGTCGTCGGCGGGCACTTCCTGCTCGCCGAAGGCACGCTGCAGAAGCAGGGCAGCGACGCCGGCGGCTGGATCATCCACGTCGTCGCCGAGCGCTTCGCCGACCGCTCGCAGTGGATCGCCGCGTTGCCTTATCTGTCGCGGGATTTCCATTGATGTGGAGATGGCGCGCGATATGAACGAGCCATGCGCCGGCCGCCGCCTGGCCGCCACTGATATACGCATATTGCCGTCGAGTAACGGAAGTCGACGGTTCTATCCGGGATGGCTAGCCGAGTACGTCGAGTTAGTGGCCGCCACTTGCCGTGGCATGAAGTGACACTATAGTATCACTTCATGAGAACTGAACTTGTCACCCGGCTCAAGCGTCAGGCCACGGAAATTCTCGATGAGCTGGAACGGCACAAGGAGCCGGTCCTCATCACGCAACATGGTTTGCCCAGCGCCTATCTCCTCGACGTGGAGACGTTCGAGCGCCTGCAGGCCAGGATGGATCTTCTCGAGGGCATTGCGCGTGGCGAGAAGGCCGTGGAAGAGGGGCGGATGCTCACGCATGCGCAAGCCAAACAGCGCATGCGTCGATGGCTGAAATAATCTGGACCGAGCCGGCGCTCAACGACTTGGACGCCATTGCCGACTACATTTCGCTTGAAAATCCACGGGCCGCCAGTGAACTGGTGAAGCGCGTTTTCCGGCATGTCGATCAGCTGGCTGAGCATCCCCGGAGCGGCTCGAAGCCGCCTGAATTGAAGGGCTGGCGATACCGGCAAATCATCGAGTCGCCATGCCGGATCTTTTACCGTGAAGAGGCGGGCAGCGTATTCGTTCTTTATGTGATGCGCGCCGAGCGTTTGTTGCGCCCATGTCTGCTCAAGTCGCGGGGTGAGAGATAACTCCGAGCGCGGCGGCGGCTGAGGGATAAGGCGCTTGTCCTCATGGTTTGACAACGATCTCGCAAACAAAAAGCCCTCCGCGAGGGAGGGCTTTTTGGCGATCTTGCGAAAGCGTTTTCAGCGCTTGCCGATCTCGGCGACGTCGCGGACGTCGGCGCCGGTGTAGACCTGACGCGGGCGGGCGATGCGCAGGCTCGGGTCGGAGACCATTTCGATCCAGTGCGCGACCCAGCCGACGGTGCGGGCAACGGCGAACATCGGCGTGAACATGTTGACCGGGATGCCGAGCGCCTTGTAGATGATGCCCGAGTAGAAGTCGACGTTCGGGTAGAGCTTGCGCTCCTTGAAGTAGTCGTCCGACAGCGCGATCTCTTCGAGCTTGAGCGCCAGCTCGAGCTGCGGGTCGTTTTCCTTGCCGAGATGCTTGAGCACCTTGTGGCACTGCTCGCGGATGATGGTCGCGCGCGGGTCGAAGTTCTTGTAGACGCGATGGCCGAAGCCCATCAGGCGCACGCCGGCGACCTTGTCCTTCACCTTCTGCAGGAACTCCGGCACCTTGCTGACGTCGCCGATGTCGCTGAGCATCTTCAGCACGGCTTCGTTGGCGCCACCATGCGCCGGGCCCCACAGCGCGGCGATGCCCGAGGCGATCGCGGCGTACGGGTTGGTGCCGGTGCTGCCGGCCATGCGCACCGTCGACGTCGAGGCGTTCTGTTCGTGGTCGGCGTGCAGGATGAACAGCACGTCCAGCGCCTTGGCGGCGACCGGGTCCACTTCATACGGCTCGGCCGGCACCGAGAACATCATGTGCAGCAGGTTGCTGCAGTAGTCGAGATGGTTCTGCGGGTACATGAACGGCTGGCCGAAGTAACGCTTGTAGGCCGCCGCGGCGATCGTCGGGATCTTCGCGATCATGCGGTGCGCGAAGATTTCCTGCTGACGCGGATCCTTGTGGTCGTCCATGTCGTTGTAGAACGCGGACAGCGAACCGACGACGCCAGTCAGCATCGACATCGGATGCGAGTCGTAACGGAAGCCGTTGAAGAACATCTTCAGCGACTCGTTGATCATCGTGTGGCGACGGATGCTCTGGTCGAACGACTGCAGCTGCGCGGCGTTCGGCAGTTCGCCATTGAGGACCAGGTAGGCGGTCTCGATGAACGAGCACTGCTCGGCGAGCTGCGCGACCGGGTAGCCGCGATAGAGCAGGACGCCCTGGTCGCCGTCGATATAGGTGATGGCCGACTTCGTCGAGCAGGTCGACGAGAAGCCGGGGTCGTACGTGAACACGTCCATCTTCCCGTAGACCTTGCCAACGTCGAGACCGACCGGACCCAGTGTGCCGCTAACCGGCGGCAGGTCGATCTTTTCCCCGTTGGCGTTATTGACGAGACTGAAGCTAGGCGTGCTCATGGTTGACCTCGTTCGTTATTCAATCGGTGAATAGGCGGTAGCGGGTACGACAGCCAGTTCGTCGGCCGGCTGTCGGCAGCCGCACCGACCGTCTACCCGGCGGCAACGAGGGCCCCGGTGCAGGGTGAGCGGCTAGGGGATGGTGTACTCCGGACCGAACATGGAGATTTTACCCCATATGCGGCCACGCTTCCGACATCCGCTTATAAATGCTTTGTCATCAAAGCGACCGGAAATGCCCGTCACAGCGGTATTTTCGGCCTGAAAACAAAAAAGCCGCGCATGGAGCGCGGCCTTTTGGCAACGGTACGACGAGCGTCCGCTTACTTGCGCGCGTAGCGCGCCTTGAACTTGCCGACGCGACCACCGGTGTCGACGATCTTCTGCTTACCGGTATAAAACGGGTGCGACATGCTCGACGTATCGAGGTTCACCAGCGGGTACTCGGTACCGTCGATGCTGATCTTGTCCTTCGTCTTCACCGTCGAGCGGATGACGAACACGTGATCGGCGCCGCTGTCCTTGAACGCAACCGGGCGATATTCGGGATGGATGCCGTCTCTCATGTTGGAAAACCTGTACGCGGAAAACTCGAAAGGGCGCGAAGTTTAATGAAGTGCGGAATCCGCTGCAAGCCCCTCGGTGACGGCCGATGCGGGGACGCTCAGGACAGGCCTTGCGGCAGGTTCGGCGGCCGGCGGATGACGACGGTGTCGGCCAGCTTGTCGTGCCAGCCCTGCTTGCGGGCATCGAAGGCCACCCAGAGCAGGCCGAGGAACAGCGCAATCGTCGAGACGAAGTAGCCGAGGTAGCGGACCACGAACTGGCGCAGGCTCGGTTTGCCAAAGCTGCGCGCGTCGACGATCACGGCGTCGATCACCATTTTGCCGGGCGTGGCCATGCGCGCCATCCAGAACGCAATCACGATCAGCGCCAGCAGCAACTGGGTGATGGTGGAGGCATATGGATCGCCGTTGGCGATGCCGATTCCGACCGTGCGCAGCAGCAGCGCCAGCGGTACGAGCACGAACAGGCTGACGAAGGTGTCGACGAAGCTGGCGAGCACTCGCGCCCAGAAGCCGACGTACTGCACATCCGGCTGCGGTGTCGCACCGGCGCCGACCGTCATCTCGCTCATTTCATTCATCGCCGATCGCTCCATTGCTTGCGCTGCTCAATCGCTTTCCGGTTCGACCGAGACGCTGCAGCGTTCGCCATCGCCGGACACCGTGACGTGGACCGTCATCGGTCGGCAGCAGACCGAGCAGTCCTCTGCGTATTCCTGCTCGTCGCCGGCCGACAGGTCGACCTCGAGCACGATGTCCTCCCAGCACGCCGGGCAGGTCACGACCACTTCCTCAAGCATCACGCCTCCAGCCAGGGCCTGTTTAACGCCAATCGCATCGCTGTGGTGCCAGAGTATTGCGCCCGATGCGGGCTGACGCGGCACTGACTCGTCCGTCGCCCGCGCGCTGATCGTGGCTCACAGAAATAATGTCAGCAGGCCGTTGAGATGGCGATGGCCCAGCTCGGTCGGCCGTACCCGGCCGTCGGCTTCGGCCAGCAGACCGCGCTGGCGCGCCGTCTCGGCCGGTGCCAGCGTCGACCAGTCGAGGCCGGTGCGGTCGGCGTAGTCGGCAATCGCGAAGCCGTCGTTGAGACGCAGGCCGTTCATCAAAAACTCGATCGGCAGCTCGTCGGCACCGACGATGCGGTCTTCCTGAACCGCGGCCGGGCCGCCGGCATGTTGCAGATAGGCGCGCGGATGCTTGGTCCGCGCGCGGCGGCGGACCACACCGTCGGCGCTGCGCTTGCCATGCGCGCCGGCGCCGATGCCCAGGTAATCGCCGAAGTGCCAATAGTTCAGGTTGTGCCGCGCGCGACGACCGGGGCGGGCATAGGCCGAAACCTCGTATTGCGCGTAGCCGTGCTCGGCGAGCAGGCGCTGGCCTTGCTCCTGAATGTCCCAGGCCAGCTCGTCGTCGGGCAGCGGCGGCGGCATCGCGCCGAACGCGGTGTTTGGCTCGATCGTCAGCTGGTAGTACGAAAGATGCTCCGGCGCCAGGCCGAGCACGCCGCGCAGATCCGCCTCGGCGCCGGCCAGGGTTTGCTCGGGCAGCGCGAACATCAGGTCCAGATTGATGTTGCCGAAACCGGCCGCGCGCGCCAGCTCGTAGGCGCGGAACACCTCGTCGCGGTCGTGAATGCGGCCGAGGCGTTTGAGCAGAGCGTTGTCGAGGCTTTGCACGCCCATCGACAGGCGATTGACGCCGGCTGCGACATAGCCGGCGAAATGCGCCGCTTCGGCGGTGCCGGGATTGGCCTCGAGCGTGATCTCGATATCCGGGGCGAAGGCCAGGCGGCGGTTGACCTCGGACAGCACGCGGCCGATCGCACGGTCGGAGAACAGGCTCGGCGTGCCGCCGCCCATGAAGATGCTGGTCAGCGGCCGCGGCTCGGGCGTGTGGGCCAGCTCGAAGTCGAGGTCGCGCAGCAGCGCGTCGACATAGGCGGTTTCAGGCACGTCGGCGTCGGCGCTGCGCAGTGCGTGCGAGTTGAAGTCGCAGTACGGACACTTTTGCACGCACCATGGGAAATGCAGATACAGCGCGAGGTCGATCGCGCTCACGACAGGCGCAGACCTGCCAGTTGGCGCTGCAGCACGGCGCTGGCGCGGGCGCGGTGCGAGATGCGGTTCTTCAGCTCGGGCGCCAGCTCGGCGGCGCTGCAGCCGTGGGCCGGCACCCAGAACAGCGGGTCGTAGCCGAAGCCGTTGGCGCCGCGCGGCGCGTCGAGGATGCGGCCGTCCCAGAAACCCTGTGCGAGCAGCGGCACCGGGTCGTCGGCATGGCGCAGCAGCGCCAGCACGCTGACGAAGCGTGCGCCGCGTTGCGCGTCCGCCACGCCGGCGAGCGCTGCCAGAAGCTTGTCGTTATTGGCGGCGTCCGATGTCGGGCTGCCGGCATAGCGCGCCGAATAAACGCCCGGCGCGCCGCGCAGGGCCGCCACTTCCAGCCCCGAGTCGTCGGCCAGCGCCGGCAGGCCGGAGACCTGTGCTGCGTGGCGCGCCTTGATCAGCGCGTTCTCGACGAAGCTGGCGCCGTTTTCTTCGGGTTCGACATCGCTGAATTCCGAAACCAGGCGCAGCGTCACGCCCAGCGGCGCGAACAGCGCCTGCATTTCCTTGAGCTTCTTGGCATTGCGCGAGGCCAGCACCAGGCTGCCGCCGAGCGTCGTCGCTGCCGGTTTCGGGCCGTCCTCGACGAAGCGCTTGCCGTAGCTCAGCGATGCATCGCGGACATAACCGATGCGCTCGTAGAACAGCACCGCGTCGACATTGTCCTCGCGCAACTGCAGGTTCATCTTCGCCGCGCCCAGGCCCTGGACATAGGTTTCGGCGGCGGCCATCAGTTGCCGGCCGAGGCCGTGATGACGGGCGTGCGGTGCGACGGCAAGATAATTGCCCCAGCCGCGATGGCCTTCGTACCCAGCCATGATGCTGCCGACCACGGCGTCGCCGTCGACCGCGACCAGAAAACCGTCGGCCTGTACGGCGAGCTTGCGCGCGATGTCACGCTGCGGATCGTTCCAGGGCCGCGTCAGGCCGCAGGCCAGCCACAGCGCGACGACGGCTGCTTCGTCCGCCGGCTGGTACGGCCGGATCTGGACGGATGTGCTCATGATTTCAGCCGGCGAGCGCCGCGTTCTGGGCAACGATCAGTTCGCCAATGCCCTTGCTCGCCAGGTCGAGCAGCGCGTTCAGCTCGTCGCGGCGGAAGGCGTGGCCTTCGGCCGTGCCCTGTACCTCGATGAACTGGCCGGCCTCGTTCATGACGACGTTCATGTCGCATTCGCAGGCCGAGTCTTCCTTGTAGTCGAGGTCCAGCACCGGCTTGCCGTTGTGAATGCCGACCGAGATCGCGGCGATCTGGCCGAACAGCGGATTCTTTTTCAGCTTGCCGGCCTTGCGCATGGCATTGATTGCATCGACCAACGCTACATAGCCGCCGGTGATCGACGCGGTGCGCGTGCCGCCGTCGGCCTGCAGCACGTCGCAGTCGATGGTGATCGTGAAGCCGGCCAGCGCTTCGAGATTGACGCAGGCGCGCAGCGAGCGGCCGATCAGGCGCTGGATTTCCTGCGTGCGGCCGGACTGCTTGCCCTGCGCGGCTTCGCGGCGGCTGCGGTCGTGGGTGGCGCGCGGCAGCATGCCGTATTCGGCGGTGACCCAGCCGCCGTCCTTCTTCCAGGCCGGGCCGCGCTCTTCGATGCTCGCCGTGCACAGCACGCGCGTGTCGCCGAAGCTGACCAACACCGAGCCTTCGGCGTGCTTGGTGAAGCCGCGAACGATGGACACCTCGCGAAGCTGGTCGGCGGTGCGGCCGGAATGACGGAGTCCGGAATTCGAAGCGGTGTTATCGGTCACGTTGTGCGGCGGGGAAGCGGACGGCCGCGCAGTATACCGCGCCACGGAATGCGCATTCCGAGCAGCACGGCGAGGATGCCCGCGTACAGCAGCGGTTCGCGCAGGTCCGCCTTGACCAGCCAGATGTAGTGCAGCACGCCGAGCACGGCGGCGGCGTAGACCAGCTTGTGCAGTGTCGCCCAGCGTCGTTTCAGGCGCCGTTGCCAGCCCTGGGTCGAGGTGATCGCCAGCGGCACGAGGGCCAGCCAGGCAGCAAAGCCGATCGTGATGTAGGTGCGTTTGACGACATCGGCGGCCAGGGCTGACGGTGACCATTCGAGATCGAAGGTCAGATAGATCGCGAAGTGTAGGCAGACCCAGAAAAATGCCCACAAGCCGAGCAGGCGGCGTACGCGCAAGGGCTCAGGGCGTCCGGTCAGGCGCCGCAGTGGCGTCATCGCCAGCGTCGCCAGCAGCAGGCGCAACGACCAGTCGCCGGCGTCGTGTTCGAGAAATTCGACCGGGTTCGGTCCCAGCTGCGCATGCAGTACATGCCAGCCGAGCAGCAGCAAGGGCACGCCGCCCAACGCCCAGGCGGCTGCACGCCAGACCAACAGCGGCCAATCGAAGCGTTTTGCAGCGCCGGTTTGTGCCATCAATAGTTCATGCGCAGGTTGAGGCCGCTGTACAAGCTTGCCACTTCCGGATAACCGTTGAACATCAGCGTGTCGCGCTTGAACAGCTCGCCGAGCCGGCGCTCGCGGGCCTGCGACCAGCGCGGATGGTCGACATGCGGATTGACGTTGGCGTAGAAGCCGTATTCGTTCGACGCCATCTTGTTCCAGGTGGTCGGTGGCCGCTGCTCGGTGAAACGGATGCGGACGATGGACTTGATGCTCTTGAAGCCGTACTTCCAGGGAATCGTCAGGCGCAGCGGCGCACCGTCCTGGTTCGGCAGCACCTTGCCGTACATGCCGACCGACAGGAACGCCAGCGGATGCATGGCCTCGTCGATGCGCAAGCCCTCGACATACGGCCAGTCGAGGATGCCGTGCCGCGTCTCCGGCATCTGCTTGGGATCGTAGAGGGTCTGGAACGCCACGTACTTGGCCTTCGACGTCGGCTTGAACTGCTTCAGGAAGTCGCCCAGCGCGAAGCCGTCCCACGGTACGACGATGCTCCAGGCCTCGACGCAGCGGTGGCGGTAGACGCGCTGCTCCAGGCGCCGTGCCAGGATACTGTCGATGTCGACGCGTGCCGGCGCCTCGCATTCGCCGTCGACCTCGACGGTCCACGGTCGCGTCTGCAGCGTGTGCGCGTTCTCGGCCGGGTCCGACTTGCTGGTGCCGAACTCGTAGTAATTGTTGTAGGTACTGACCGTCGAGAATGGCGTGACCGTCTCGCCGCCGGCCTGCTCGTGCTCGGCGGCGATTTTCAGCGGCGCCAGATCGGTCGGCGCGTCCGCTTTGGCGCAGGCCGACAGCGGCAGGCTCAAGGCGGCGACGTCGGCGCCCATGCCGGCCAGCACCTGGCGGCGATTCAGATACAGCGGTTGCGGCGTGATCTCGGACTCGCGCAGGGCGTGCGGGGGCAGGATGCGGATCAGCATGCGATGAACTCCATTTGGCACCTCTACGACCGCAGCTTGCCCGTGGCCGTTCGATCTGGCGATAGTCCCGGTACGCTCGAGCACGAATGTCGGACGCAACGGCATGCATGCCGGTTCACGCAGAGCGGCCGTCTTACACCGTATGTCACGAATCGGTGGCAACGGTGCTGTCGGGCGTTACCCTGTGCGCGATGTCGATTCGTCTTACAGCGGTGGGCCAAAGGAAGGGGCGGGGCCACGTGGGTCCGGTCTGGCGAGCCGCTCGCGCTCGTCTCCTGCTGCTTGGGGCCATGCTGCTCTCCACCGAAGCCGCGTGGGCGCAGTCGGTGGAGGTCATCACCGGCCCCGACCGCGACGCGGCCGGCATCAGCCATACCCTGCTGCTGTCATTATTCACGATGCGTGTCCGCCAGTGGCCGGACGGCGAGCCGGCGCACGTCTACGTGATGCCTGACAGCAATCCGCTGCACGAGCAGTTCTGCCGTGAAATTCTCGGCACCTATCCCTATGTCCTGCAGAACGCCTGGGAGCGTCTGATCTACACCGGTACCGGCCAAGCGCCGGTCGTGGTGTATTCGGAGCAGGAGATGAAGGACAAGGTTCGCGCCACCGACGGCGCCATCGGCTACATCCGCACCGACGACGACGAGCCCGCGTCGCCGTCGCGTGCAGCGGCGGTTGCACCCACCGGAGGCCGGTCATGAGGGCCATTTCGCGGGTCGCATCGCCGTGGTGCCGGGTCGCCGTCGCTGCGCTGCTGATCTGCGCCACCTCGCCGGCGCGCGCGCTGGAGTCGCAGGTGCATGGTTCAGCCGCGCAGGGCTACGCATGGACCGACCACAACAACGCCTACGGCACCAGTCAGAACGGCAGCTTCGACTTCTTTGAGCTCAACCTCAATGGTTCGGTGCAGCTGGCGCCCGGCCTGCTGGCGTCGGGGCAGCTGCTGATGCGCGACGCCGGCGCCAACGACAACGGCAAGCTGCGCGTCGACTACGCATTGCTCGACTATCAGTTCGCGAGCGGCAGCTGGTACAACGCCGGCGTACGCGTTGGCCGGGTCAAGAACCCGTTCGGTCTGTACAACGACACGCGCGACGTCATCTTCGCGCGGCCCGGTATCCAGATGCCGCAGTCCATCTATTTCGACGGCCAGGGTCTGCGGCGCCTGTTGTTCTCCAGTGACGGCGCCCAGCTCTATGGCGGGCTGGGGCTGGGCGAGCATTATGTTTCGGTCGTGGTCAGCGGCAGCCGGCGCCAGACGCTGACCGACGACGAAGAGCGGCAGCTGACCGGCGGCGTCGCGCTGCCGGCGCACGAGCACGTCACCGACTATTACCTAGGCCGTCTGCAGGACGAGTGGAACGGCGGCGCCGACCGCGTCGCGTTCAGCGTGCTGCACGCCGGTCTCGACATCGATCCGGACGCCGGTTCCACGGTGCAAGGGCATATCGACTTCGACAACTACGTGCTGTCGTGGCGGCACGATGCGGCGCGCTACAGTCTCAGCGCCGAGTACATCATCAACCGCACCAAGGGCTGGACGAGTTTTGCCGGCGATACCGACAATCTCGGCGACGGATTCTATGTACAGGGTGATTATCGGCTCGATCCGAAGTGGACGCTGATGGCGCGCTACGACGCCAGCTACATCAACCGCAACGACCGCGACGGCAGCCGCTATGCGGCGAGTACCGGCGGCGATCCGCACAGCCGCTACGCGCGCGATCTGACGCTCGGGCTGCATTGGTTGCCGGACCAGCACTGGGGCGTCTGGGGCGAATGGCACCACATCATCGGCAGCTCCACCGTCCCGCCACTCGACAACCCCACTCAGCCGCGCGCCAGCAACTGGAACATGCTGTTGCTGATGGCCGGGTATCGCTTCTAGGCGGCACGGCATCATGTGCACGGATTGGAGGGTGCGCCTGAGCCTGAAGTGGAAGGCGTTTCTGTTGCTGCTGGCGATGCTGGCGGTCATCCACCTCGGCTTTGCCTACCTCGGTTATCGCGAGCTGCAGCAGCAGAACGAACAGCGTACGCAGCAGCAGATCGGCGAGTTCGAGCAGGTGCTGGCGGCCCTGATCCGCCAGTCGGCACTGGAGACCGAAACCTACGCTGCGCAGCTAGCGCGCAGCATCGACTTGGCCAAGCTGCAGCGCGACCCGCAAACGCTGGAACCGCTGCTGCCGCCCGAATTGCTCATCAATATCGGCGACGTCGCCGTGCTCGATGCGCAGGGCAAGCTCATTGCCAGCTCCGGCGAGGCGCTGCGTTCGAGTCTGCATGCCAGCGTGGCGTCGGTGTCGGCGCTGGATACGGCACGCAGCGGGCATCGGCCGAGCAGCTATATCGCCTGTACACCAGAGTGCGAGCAGTACATTTTCGTGCCGGGCTTTGATCACGAACGCCGGCCTCTGGTGGTTTTGATTTCGCGGCCGCTGGCCGATGTGCTGCCCGCGTTTCATGGACTGACGGGTGCCGATCTGGCGATCCTCTCCCCGTCAGGGCCCGGCGCGAGCGGTGGCGTCGAGATCGCCGGCCTGAAGGTGCGTGCCGTCTCCAACGCGCCGGACCTGCTGCCAGCCCTCGGTGCATTGACGTCGCCGCCGCCGCGCGGGTGGTCGCCCGGCGCGCCCCAACGAACGCGCGCCGGGCCGTTCGATCTGCTGCTGACCTTGGCGCCGCTGGCGACCGAACAAGGCGTCGATGCGATGTTCATCGTCGACGAAACCCAGTTTCGGCAGCAAATGATCGCGGCACTGTGGCACGGCCTGGCGTTGACCCTCGGTGGGCTGTTGGCGTCGGCGGCGATGCTGTACTGGATGCTGACGCGCGCCAGCGCGCGCCTCGAACGCGTCACCCGTGCCTTGCCGTTGTTGGCCGAGCAGGCTTTCGACGCAGCCGAACAGCTGATGTCGCGGCCGACGTCGCGCTGGCCCGACGAACTGGATCGGCTCAATGGGGTCGCGGTGACACTGTCACAGCAGCTACGCAAGCTCGATCAGGCCGAAGCCGCGAGCGAGGCGAAGTCCAGATTTCTGGCGACGATGAGCCATGAAATCCGCACGCCAATGAACGGCGTACTCGGCATGCTCGAACTGCTCGAGCAGACATCGCTCAGTGCGGCGCAGCGCGAGAACGTACGCATCGTCTGCCAGTCGGCGCGATCGCTGTTGCGCGTCATCGACGATGTGCTCGACGTTTCCAAGATCGAGGCCGATCGCCTGGTGATCGAGGCCCAGCCGTTCGATCTTCGTGACGTGATCGAGGGTGTCGTCGAGGTGCTGTCGCCAGGGCTGCGCGATCGCGACGTGCGCCTGCTGAGTTTTATCGACCCGGCGATTCCGGAACAGGTGATCGGCGATGCGGTGCGGATCCGGCAGATCGTCCTCAATCTGCTCGGCAACGCCATCAAGTTCACGCCGCACGGGCTGATCGTGGTGCGCGCCGACCACACAGCGGCCGGCGAGGGCGCACTCGATGTGCGGATCGAGGTTCTTGATACCGGAATCGGGATTGCCGGCGGCGAGCAGGCGCAGCTCTTCGATCCGTTCGTGCAGGCCGAATCGTCGACGACGCGGCGGTACGGCGGCACCGGCCTGGGTCTTTCGATCTGCAAGGGTCTGGTCGAGCGTATGGGCGGCAGCATCGGCTACAGCAGCGAGCTGGGTCAGGGCAGCCGCTTCTGGGTCGCACTGCGCTTCGCGCTGCCGGCGTCGGCCGGCACGCCAACGGCCGTGCTGGCCGCCGCCACCTTCCGGATCACGCTCGGCGATCGCACCGAGACCGGTTTCGTCGAGACCTTGCTGCTCGCGGCCGGCGCATCCCGCGCCGCGGCAGATGTCGACGATGCGCAAGCCGACCTGACGATCGATGAGCACGCGCTGGGCTTGCGCATCGACGGTCGCGCTGGTGACGGCAGTGTGCTGGCGCGTCCCTATCGATCGGCGCAGTTGCTCGAAGCGGCGGCCCGTGCCTGTGGTCGGGCCGTGGCACGTGCCAGTGCGGCCGAACCGTTGCCGCCACCGCCGCAGCCGGGTTTGCGCGTGTTGGTCGCTGAGGACAATCCGATCAATCAGGAGGTGTTGTCGGCGCAGTTGCAGCGGCTGGGCTTTATCGTCGAGATCGCCGCCGATGGCGAAGAGGCGGCGTCGCGGCTGACGCAGGCGCATTACGCGGCGCTGCTCACCGATTTGCATATGCCCAAGCTCGATGGCTATGAGCTTGCGGCCTGGCAGCGCGAACGCGAAGCCGCCGAGCCGTCGCTCGGGCATTTGCCGATCATCGCGCTGACGGCCGCGGCGCTGCAGGATGCCGGACAACGCTGTGCGGAACACGGCATCGACGCCTGCCTGATCAAGCCGGTGCTGCTGGCGTCGCTGCAGCAGTGCCTTTCGACATGGTGTCGCACAGCAGACGAGATGCCGGTGGTGCCGGCGCGTCCACCTGCTACTGCCGATGCCCCGCTGGATCTGCCATTGCTGCGGGAGATCGTCGGCGACGACGACGCGGACCTCAGCGAGTTGCTACAGCACTTCGTCGACAGTACCGAGCCGGTGTTGGCGCGCTTGCAAGAGCACATCACCGCCTCGGACTTCGAGGGCGCACGCATGCTGACGCATCGTCTGCTGGGTTCGGCGCGGACGGTCGGCGCGCACGCGCTGGCGGCGATCCTGGGGCGGCTCGAGGCTGCGTTGGGCGACAGCGATGACCGCCCGATGGCTCTGGTGCGGCAGGCCGAAACCGAGTTCGCCGTGATTCGCGGCTGGGTGGCGCAACGCGCCGAGCACGACGCTCGCGCCGATCAGTGACGCGACGCGACCCAGTGTGGAAACTGCTCCGGCGCCACGCCGCGGGCGATGTGATAGCCCTGTGCGAAGTCGCAACCCAGGTCGCTCATCAACGCGTAGTCGGCGGCGCTGGCCACGCCCTCGGCGACCGAACGCAGGCCCAGGCGTTTGGCCAGCCCGATTCCCGCTTCGACGATGGCGCGCGCCTGTTCGTCATGCAGCGCGCGTGAGACGAATTGCCGGTCGAGCTTGAGTTCGGTGAACGGCAGCTTCTGCAAACGCTCCAGCGTCGACCAACCGGTGCCGAAGTCGTCGATCGACAGGCCGATCTCGCGCAGCCGCAGCCGGGCCATCACTTCCAGCGGATCATGGCGGCTGTCGAGCAAGCCGCCTTCGGTGATCTCGACCGTAATCCGTGACGGTGCCAGGTCCGCGGCGCGGCAGGCGTCGAGGATGCGTTGCGGCAGCTGTCGGTCGGAGAGCGTCGAGGCTTCGAAGTTGATCGAGACGCGCGCATCGAGACCCTGGCGGCGCCACTCGCCGCAGCTGGCGATCGCCGTATGCAGAACCACATCCGCGAGCCGGTCGGTCCATCCGGCTCGTTCGATCGCCGGCAGAAAGCGCAGCGGCTCGACGATGCCGCGAGTCGGACTCTGCCAATAGACCAGCGCTTCGGCGCCGATCACGCGACCGGTGGTGAGCTGCACCTGCGGTTGCATGCGCAGGCGGAATTGTCCGGCCTCGAAAGCCTGCCGCAACTCGGCGTCGTCGATCGCCGGTGGCGCTGCGCTGTCCGTCGGGCCGTTGTGGTCCGGTGCCTGCAATAGCGCCGCGAGCGCCGCCGGCGTGACCGGTTTGGCGAGGCTTCCCAGCACGTGCAGGCCACGGCCGGCCGCCACGTCGCGCGCCGCGCGCAGTACGCGCTCGTCGGCGCCACTCATCAAGACCAGGTGGCTGCCGGGGCTCAGATGCGCGATGTCGTGCATCAGCTCGAGGCCGTCGCTGCCCGGCATCATCAGGTCGCAGACGATCAGGTCGACGCCACCGTAGCGGCGCAGCACGTCGGCAGCCTGTACGCCGTCGCTCGCACTGCGCAATTCGGGCACACCTTGGCGCTGCAGGATCTGCATGACCACGCGGCGCACGAAGTCGTCGTCGTCGACGACCAGCGCCGAGCGGGGTGCGATGGCGCTCACGGCCGAGGACGCCCGGCGCGGCCCGCAATGTCGCGCAGTCGCGGCCGGCGGATGTCGGCGTTATCAGCTTCGGAGCAAGGCGTCATGAGATAACGATTTCGATCTGCAGCGTCATCGCCTGCGGGTATTCGGCCTTACTATAGGCAGTCCTACACGAGACGACACGCGGGCGCGGCAATATGACGGTGGATGAACTGGCGGAAACCTTCGAATTTCTCGGCGACTGGGAGGAGCGTTATCGCTACCTGATCGATCTGGGGCGCAAGCTGCCGCCGCTGTCGGATGCCGAGCACGACGATGCGCACAAGGTGCGTGGCTGCATGTCGCAGGTCTGGCTCGCGCACGACGTGCAGCCGGGGCCGCCGAAGACGCTGCACTTCCGTGGCGATTCCGACGCGCACATCGTCAAGGGTCTGATCGCCGTGCTGTTCGAGCTGACCTCGGACAAGACGCCGGACGAGATTCTGGCGCTCGACATCGGTTCGGCTTTCGAGCGTCTTGGCCTGGAAAGCCATATCTCGATGAATCGTCGCAATGGCTTCTACGCGATGGTCGAGCGCATCCAGCAGATGGCCGCGACCGAGCGGGGCAGCTGAAACCGGCGCACACGTCAGGCTGTCGCCGCGGGCATGTCATGCGCCTGCGCTAAGATGGGCCTCCGAATCGGGCGCAGGCAATGGGAGGGGACATGGGCAGCTTCGTCGCACTGGCGATCGGTATCTTCCTGCTGGTCACGGCATGGCGCGGCGTCGTCATCGTGCCGCAGGGCCGTGAGTACACGATCGAGCGCTTCGGCCGATACCGCGCGACCTTCAGCCCCGGCTTCCACTGGCTGCTGCCGTACGTCGACCGCATCGGCAAGCGCCTGAACATGATGGAGCAGGTGCTCGACGTGCCGAGCCAGGAAGTCATCACCAAGGACAACGCCATGGTCGGCGTCGACGGCGTGGTGTTCTTCCAGGTGCTCGACGCGCCGAAGGCGGCCTACGAGGTGCACAACCTCGAATACGCCATCCTCAACCTGACGATGACCAATCTGCGCACCGTCATGGGCTCGATGGACCTCGATCAGCTGCTCAGCCAGCGCGATCAGATCAACACGCAGCTGCTGCACGTGGTCGACGATGCGACGACGCCGTGGGGCATCAAGGTCACTCGCATCGAGATCAAGGACATCCGTCCGCCGAACGACCTCGTCGACTCGATGGCGCGGCAGATGAAGGCGGAGCGCGAAAAGCGCGCGCTGATCCTCGAAGCCGAAGGTCAGCGACAGTCGGCGATCCTCAAGGCCGAAGGCATGCGTCAGGCGCAGATCCTGGCCGCCGAGGCGCAGAAGCAGGAACAGATTCTCGAAGCCGAAGGCCGCCGCGAGGCCGCGTTCCGCGACGCCGAAGCGCGCGAGCGCGAAGCCGAGGCCGAAGCCAAGGCGACGATGATGGTCAGCCAGGCCATCGCCAAGGGCGATGTGCAAGCCATCAACTACTTCGTCGCGCAGAAATACGTCGACGCACTCGCGCAGATCGCTACCAGCCCGAACGAGAAGCTGGTGCTGATGCCGCTCGAAGCGGGCAATGTGATCGGTGCGCTCGGCGGCATCGCCGAGCTGACCAAGAAGGTCGGCGGCGGGAGCAGCGGAGCCTGAGGTCATGAGCATGGAACTGGTCTATTGGCACTGGCTGGCCCTGGGTTTCGGGCTGCTGGTGCTGGAAATGTTCCTGCCGACCGAGTTCGTGCTGCTGTGGGTCGGCGTCGCGGCGATCGTCGTCGGCGCCGTCGCCTGGCTGCTGCCGGGGCTTGGCTGGCCGCTCGAATTCGTGCTGTGGGGCGTGCTGTCTGTGTCGGCGATCCTGCTCTGGCGGCGCTTCAAGCCGCTGTCGTTCGTCAGCGATCAGCCCACGCTCAATCGCCGCGGCGAGTCGTACGTCGGCCGTCATTTCACGCTCGGCGAGCCCATCGTCAATGGCAGCGGCACGCTGCGCGTCGACGACAGCCGCTGGCGCATTCGCGGGCCGGAGAGCCTGCCGGCCGGCACGCGCGTGCAGGTGATCGGTGCCGACGGCGCGGTGCTGATCGTCGAAGCATTGCCCTGAGACGTTGCCGGTGCCCGGCTTTTTGTTGCGGTCGTACTGCCGAAAGACAGCATCAGGCGTGTAAGCTGCGGAGCCGTTGCAGGCCTTTTCGTCACTCACGGCACGTCGATGGCAGCTCCGCACCACACCGCTCCGCATCAAAGCCACCGGCTCGGTCCGGTGGAGATTCCCGAGTCGCTGTATTCGCTCGGTGAGGAGATCGCACACGCGGTGACGCATGGCGTCGGCGTGCTGCTGGCGATCGTCGGCCTGACGGTGCTGGTCGCCCGCGCCGCGCTGTATGGCAATGAATGGCACATCATCGCCTGCAGCGTGTTCGGTGCCACGCTGGTGCTGATGTACACGGCGTCGACGCTCTATCACAGCATCCCGGATGCGCTGCCGCGCGCCAAGCAAGTGCTGCGCGTGCTCGATCACTCGATGATCTACTTCCTGATTGCCGGCACCTACACGCCGTTCACGCTGGTGACGCTGCACGGTGCCTGGGGCTGGAGCCTGTTCGCATTCACCTGGGGCCTGACGGCGATCGGCGTCATCTTCAAGATTTTTGCCACCGGGCGTTACGAGAAGCTGTCGCTGTTCATCTATCTGGCGATGGGCTGGTGCGCGATCGTCGCCATCAAGCCCATCCTCAAGCATCTCGATACCGGCGGCATCATCCTCACCGCTGCCGGTGGTCTCGCCTACAGCGGCGGCGTCGTGTTCTACGTCTGGGAGCGCCTGCGCTACCACCATGCGATCTGGCATTTGTTCGTGCTGACCGGCAGCGTGCTGCAGTACTTCGCCGTGCTGCTCTACGTCGTGCCCGGTCCGAACGGCTGAGGCCGCCATGGCCAAGCACAAAATCGTCGACAGCCCGTACCTCGTCGATTTCGACGGCGACTTCCGTATTGCGCGCGCACCGCATACGCCGCCGGTCGGTGAGGACGACAAGAAAGCCAACGAGCAGCGACTGGCCGCGCACGTCGCTGAACTCGACGAGCTGCAGCGGCGGCTTGCTGCGTCGGCGCGGCACGCTGTGTTGCTGGTGTTCCAGGCGATGGACGCGGCCGGCAAGGACAGCACCATTCGCGCCGTGCTGACCGGCGTCAATCCGGCCGGCTGCCACGTCGTTTCGTTCAAGCGCCCCAGCGAGCTGGAGCTGCGTCACGACTTTCTCTGGCGTTGCGCGCGCGAGCTGCCCGAGCGCGGCCAGCTTGGTGTCTTCAACCGCAGCTACTACGAGGAAGTGCTGACGGTGCGCGTGCATCCTGAGTATCTCGACGCGCAAAACCTGCCGCATCGGCCGAAGAAGGACAGCCGGCTATGGCGCGAGCGCTACGAATCGGTCAACGACTTCGAGCGCCACCTCGCCCGCAACGGCACCGTCATCCTCAAGTTCTGGCTCAATGTTTCCTTCGACGAACAGCGCCGCCGCCTCATGGCGCGGCTCGACGAGCCGGAGAAGAACTGGAAGTTTGAAAGCAGCGATCTCACCGAACGCCAGCATTGGGCGGATTATCAGAAGGCCTACCAGCACCTGCTACGCGCCACCTCGACGCCATGGGCGCCGTGGTACGCGATCCCCGCCGACGACAAGCCGTACATGCGCGCCGAAGTCGCACGCCTGATCGTTTCACGCTTGAAACAGCTCGGGCTTGAATACCCGGCCATGGCCGAAGAAACGCACGCGATGCTCGACGACTTTCGCGAGCGGCTGCGCGACGACTGACGGGTAGAACCACAGATTTCACAGATTGCATAGCCGAAGAGGCGGTGAGTGTTTTCTCCTCTGCGCCATCAGCGAAGTTGGTGCTTAGTGTTTGTTGCGGTTGCCGCCGTGGGTCGCGGCTTGCGCCGCTCCTACAACGCTCTCCAGGTGTTTTGCGAATTCCCCGAACCGTTCATGCCGAGTGCCGCGCGTAGCGCGGTGTATCGAGGCACGCGCAAGGTCCGGATCTGCAGCCGCCGCGACGACACAGTTGCTCCTACAGGGGGTGTTTGCGCTTTTTGTAGGAGCGGCGCGAGCCGCGACGACCGGAAGGTAGCAGTGCAGCTGAAGCTGCGTGCGTTGTCTGAAGAACAAGTGTCCGATCCACTTTCCTTCAGTGCAATCTGTGAAATCTGTGGTTAAACGCCGTTTGCTTCTGTTCTCGCGAATCGTCCATCAGAAGTCCCAGTTCAGGCGCAGGCCCCAGGTGGTCGGTGGGGCCAGTGAGTCCTCGCGGCCGAAGTCGGTGTGGAACTGGGCGAGGTCGTAGCGCGCGTCGGTGAGGTTTTCGCCGAACAGGGTGACGCGCATCGACCAGCGCTCGTAGAGATAGCTGATCCGCGCATTGAGTACCGAATACGCTTTCTCGAACGAGTTGTCGGCGTTTTGTGCCAGGTAGTAGTAGCCGGAGTTGTAATACCAGTCACCCGCCACTTCGAGCGTGCCACCGGGTACGGACAACAGCTGTGCGGCGCCGAAGGTGCGGGAGAACTTGGGCGTGCGGACGATGCGGTTGCCGCTGAAGTCGTGGCAACTGGCGAGCCTGGCGTCGTATTCGCCGCTGGCGTTGGTGCAATCGCTTTGATAGGCGAGGCCGGTCGTGTCGTTGAAGCCGCGACCGTTGTCGTAGTCGAGATAGACGGCGTGCAGCCACGAGGCGTTGGCGTTGAGTGTCAGGCCCGGATCGAGGCGGCGCAGCGGTTGCCACACGGTTTCGACTTCGACGCCGCGAATGCGGGCGCGGCCGGCGTTTTCGAGGTTGATCGCGCCGCCGGACGTGAAAGACATGAAGCCGGTCTGCAGATCCTTGATGTCGTTCTGGAACAGTGCGGTGTTGAAGCGCAGGCTGTGATGCAGCCACTCGGACTTGAGGCCGACCTCGTACGCGGTGACCTTCTCCGGCTTCACGTATTCGGGCTGCTTGAAGATGTTGATGATGTTGTAGGTGCCGCTCTTGTAGCCCTGCTGGAACGAGGCGTACAGCAGCACGTCGCGGAATGGGCGGAAGTCCAGCGAGACCTTGGGCGAGAAGTTGGTGGCCGTCGTTTGTTCCGGCGAGAACGAATAGATCGTGCTGACGCCGCCGCCGAGGTTGCCGAGGCCGACGTCGGAGCGCGCCAGCTTGCGCGACTCGTGCTGCCAGCGGCCGCCGAGCGTGATGTCGAGCCAGTCGGTCAGGCTCGCGGTGCTCTGCGCGTAGGCCGAATAGCTTTCGGTGTCGAGCAGGCCGGTGAAGTAGAAGGTCAGTGTTTCCGGGATCGGCAGATCGCCGAGCAGGTTGCGCACGGTGGTGCCGAGTGTGCCGGGCAGCGCATCGAGCAGTTGTTGGGTCGGCAGCTGGACGTCGTCGAGCAGGCGCAGGTAGCCGGGGTCGTAGCCGCCGCGGCTCTTCAGGTAGTAAAGGCCACCGACCCACTTCAGCCAGTCCGCGCCCCAGCTTTCGTCGTTCGACGTGAATTGCAGTTCGCTGGTGACGAAGCGCTGGTATTCGCTGTTGGCGCCGTAGGTCGCCAGAGGCTGGTTCGTGCCGTCGAAGTCGTAGACGTAGTCGTGCGCGCGGACGAAGTAGTAGCTGCCGAGCAGTTTGGTGTCGACGCCGGGCAGGTGCCACTTGAGGACGCCGTAGGCGGCGCGCGTGTCGGTGACCAGCGACGGTTCGGCGTTGGCGGTGACGACGTAGTCGCGGGTCTCGGCCGGCAGCGTCGCGCCGAGCAGCGGGCTCGGATCGACATTGGCCGACGCGGTGGTGCCGGTGCCGCGCTGCTGGCCAGCCAGCCAGGTCAGTACCAACGACACGTCGTCGTCGAAGGTGAAGCCGAGTTTGACGCGCGCGCCCTTGCCGATCTCCGGCGGCAGGTGGTCGCCGCTGCCGTTGTCGAGGCGGTAGAGATTGTCGGCGCGGTTGTAGAACGCCGAGACGCTGGCGGCGATGTCGTCGCTCAGCGGCAGATTGGTGTAAACCCGCGTGCGGGTGTCGTTGTAGCGCGGTGCGTAACTGGTCTGAATCGAGGTCTCGGCCTGCTGGCCAGGATCTTTCGACCAGATCGAGATCGCGCCGCCGGTCGAGTTGCGGCCGAACAGCGTGCCCTGCGGTCCCTTCAGCACCTCGATGCGTTCGATGGCGCCGAACGATTGCGCCAGCGAGTGCCCGGACGGGAAGTAGACGCCGTCGACGTAGGTCGCGACGCTGGGTTCGGCCGACGGAATGAAGATGTCGGTGCCGACGCCGCGCATATAGATCAGGTTGTAGCCGCCTAGGTCGGTGACGGTCAGGCCGGGCACTGCGGTCGTCAGGTCGCGCACGCTCTGGATGCCGCGCGCGTCGAGCTGGTCGGCCGTGAACGCGGCAATCGACACCGGCACGTCCTGCGAGCGCTCGGCGCGCTTGCGCGCGGTGACGGTGATTTCGGCCAGTGGCGCGGGCGTGGCGGCGGGCTCGGAGGCGACGACGGGCGGGGCGCCGCCGGGCACGGGGATCGTCGCCAGCGGTTCGTCGCTCGTGGCGGCGAATGCCAACGGGGCGGCCGCCAACAAGGCGCTGCCGAGCAGATGCGAGATCGCGGACACGCCGGGCCGGCCGGCGCGCGGACGAAACATGGTGGACATCGTGCCGCTCCCCTGAATCAGCGGGCGCCGACGATAGGCAGCATGGGAAATGTGCGCCAAGAATTTAGGCGCACATCTACATAACCAATTCGTATAAGGCGTCAGCCGGGGGCTGGCTTGGCTTCGTTGCGGAACAGCGGCACCAGCAGCGGCGGCGCGATCATGGTTGTCGCCACGGCCATGAACAGCACGACGGCGAACACCTTGTCGGAGATCACGCCCATGCCGAGGCCGATCTGTGCGACGACGATACCGACCTCACCGCGCGGTGCCATGCCGACGCCGATCTGCGCCGCGCGCCGCGCGCCGAGGCGGATCGCCGCCAGGCCGCAGCCGACGAACTTGGTGACCACCGCCAGCGCCGTCACCACCAGCGCCGCGACGATGGTTTCGCGATTGGCGAAGGCATCGACATTGAGCTGCATGCCGATGTTGACGAGGAAGAAGGGCGTGAAGAACTCGGTGATGCCGCGCACCTGTTCGTGCGTCTCATGCTCTTGCTCGGTCGGCTCGGCCAGCGCCATGCCGGCGAGGAAGGCGCCGATGATGGCGGCGATGCCGATCGTCGCGGCAACCGTGGCGAGGCCGAAGCACAGCAGCACGGCGCCGATGAACAGCGAGTGGCCGATGCGCAGTCGCGCGATACGCGGCGTCGCGCGCTTCATCGCCGAGGCGCCGATCGTCGCCACGGCGACGACGAAGCCGATCGACAGCGCCGCGGTGGCGCCGATCTCGGCGTAGTCGATGGCGCCGCCGGCCATGCTCGACACCACCGCCAGCACCAGCAGGCCGAGGATGTCGTCGATCACGGCGGCGCCGAGGATGATGCGGCTGGAGATCAGGCTCAGCAGGCCCATGCCGGACAGCACGCGGGCGGTGATGCCGACGCTGGTGGCGACCATGGCCGCGCCGAGGAACAGCGATTCGATATTGCTGTGCCCGGAGAAATGCATATAGGCCCAGCCGGCGAAGAACGGCACGATGACGCCGAGCACCGCGACCATGCCGGCGGTGCCGCCGACCTGCAGGATGGAGCGCGGCTTGGTCTCCAGGCCCACCGAGAACAGCAGGAAGATCACGCCGAGTTCGGCCAGCGTGTGGGTGATTTCATTGGGCGTTACCCAGCCGAGCACGCTCGGGCCGATCAGTACGCCAGCCAGAATCTCGCCGACCACCGACGGTTGCTTGAGCCGCTCGAAGATTTCCGCGAACAGCTTGGCGCCGGCAAACATCAGCAGCAGCGAGACGAGGATCTCGTTGGTATTCGAAGCACTGGCGGCGGCATGGCCCGCGTCGGCGGCAGTCATGATCATTCCAGAAGACGTGAGACCGACAAAGATCGCCTACGCAGCGGCCGCCGTGCAAGCGTGGCGGCTGCGGTGCGCGGCCGACTACTCGCTGTCCGCTTCGCCTTCCGGCACCAGCTCATCGAGCGGGAAATGGTGGACATGCACGCCGCGCTCGCCGCGCAGCGCGACGCGCAGCATGCCTTCGGCCACCTCGTCGGCGTCGACGGGGCGGTAGCGCCGCAGCGGGCCGCGCAGCATGCGCTCGGCCAGCGGTGCGCACTGCTGCGCAAATGCTTCGCCGGCACGATGTTCGTCGCGTTCGCCGAGCAATAGCGATGGGCGCAGCACATGCACCGCATCGAAGCCTAACGCTGCGACGGCCTTCTCCATGCGCCCTTTGACGCGCGAATAGAAGGCCAGCGCATGATCACTGGCGCCGACCGCCGAGATCACCAGGAACTGCTGGGCCCCGGCGTCGAGCGTCGCCCGCGCCAGATCGACGACCATGCGCTCGTCGACGTCGGCGAAGGCCGCGCGGCAGCCGGCACGCTTGATCGTGGTGCCCAAGCAGCAATAGACGTCACTGACCGCCAGCGCGTCGCCGAGCGCCTGCAGCGTCGCCAGATCGGCGAAGTCGGTGCGGACGACGGTCAGGTGTGGATCTTCGAGGTCGAAAGGCCGCCGTGTCAGCACGCGCACTTCCGTATAGGCCGGGTCGCGCAACAGACGCGCCACGACCTGATGCCCGACCAGGCCGGTCGCCCCCGCGACCAGTGCAATGCGCTTCATGCCGACCCGCTCCCCAACATGTCGTTTCCCGTTCTGCTGATCCAGAATGTCGTCCCTCGATCTTTATACACCGGCATCGCCGGAGCTGACGTGACAAAGCTCAGTATTTTTGAATTGAACGACAGGCTCAAGGCCGACACGCTGTGGCTGGGTGACTGGCCGCTGTGCCGTGTGCTGCTGATGAACGACGCCCAGTTCCCATGGGTGATCCTCGTGCCGCGACGTGCCGGAATCCGGGAGATCTACGAGCTGGACGCCGCCGATCAGGTGCAGCTGCTGCACGAATCGAGCGCACTCGGCCGCGCGCTGATGGCCGATTTCGGCGGCGAAAAGCTCAATATCGGCGCGCTCGGCAATCTGGTTCCGCAGCTGCACGTGCATCACATCGTCCGCCACGCGGCCGACCCGGCCTGGCCGGGGCCGGTCTGGGGACGTGTGCCGGCACAGCCCTACGCGGCGGCCGCCGCCGATGCGCGCATCGCGCAGCTGCGCGCGCGATTGACCGCGGCGTTCCCCCTGTCGGTCTGATCGGCGCTAGGCGGCACCGGCAGCGCTGCCTAGACTCGCCGCCACTTCGATACACGGACGATGCGCGCAATGGACAAGGTCACCGGCAAGAAAGTGCTGATCACGGGAGCGGCGATGGGCATGGGCAAGCTGTATGCCCAGTACGCGGCGTCCGAAGGCGCGCAGACCATCGTCCTCTGGGATATCAACGCCGACGCCCTCGAAGCCACGGCCGCCGAACTGCGCGCGCAGTGCCAGCAGGTGATCACGCAGGTGGTCGACGTCTCCAAGTACGAGGCGATCGCTGCCGCCGCTGCCGAGGTTCGCGCCCAGGTCGGCACGCTCGACGTGCTGATCAACAACGCCGGCATCATTCGCGGCAAGTACTTCTGGGAACATGACCCTCAGAAGGACATCGAGATGACGATGGCGATCAACGCCATGGCGCCGATGTACATCGCCCGCGAGTTCCTGCCGGACATGATCGCCGACGCATCGACCGAGCGTCGCATCGTCAATATCGCGTCGGCCGCCGGGCTGGTGTCGAACCCGCGCATGAGCGTCTATTGCGCGTCGAAGTGGTCGTGCACGGGCTGGAGCGACTCGCTGCGGCTGGAACTGGAGCAGGCTGGCTACCGTCACCTCAAGGTGCTGACCGTCAACCCGACCTATATCTCGACCGGCATGTTCGAAGGCGCCAAGCCGATGCTGATGACGCCGCTGATGACGCCGGAGTTCGTCACCACGCGCGTCTGGCAGGGCATGAAGCGCGGTACGCCGCGGCTCATCCTGCCGTGGACGGTCTATCTGTCGAATGCACTGAAGGGTCTGCTGCCGATCCGGCTCTTCGATTGGCTGGCCGACCACGTCTTCGGCGTCTATCACTCGATGGACAGCTTCAAGGACAACAAGCGCGGCTGATGCTGCCGGGCGGGGCAAAGCGGCGCCGTCTGTCAGTACATTTTGACCCTTCGCCGATTGCAGCTGTTCACCTAATGTGAACTGGCTCACGCTATTCGCTCGACATGGATTGTCGCGCTGCGGTCGACGCCTTATATAAGGCGCGGCCGTGTCGCACGGCTTCGAGGAGAGTGATGTCATGAAGGGCATTTCGATAATCGGCTTGGCAATGGGCGCGGGCCTGACGCTCGCCGCCTGCAGCACGCCGGCGCCCAAGCCGCTTGAGGCACGCAATGTCTCCGCCCCGCTGCAACTGCCGGCTGGCTTGGCAAGCCGTTACCAGCCCGGCGAAACCGTGGCGCTGGCCGCACCGACCACCTTGTTCCTGCACCCGCTCGTCAAAGGTGAAACCGCGGCCAAGCTGCCGCCGGGCGCGCTGGTCAAGCTCAAGTCGCGCGTGCTCAATGCCGAAGGCCCGTGGTGGTTGATCGAAGGCCAGAACGCCGCCGGCTGGGTCAGCGAGAAAACCCTGCCCACCCAGTAGGTGCATCGTGCGGCCGATTGGCCGCAGGTACAGCCTCCACCCTGTCCATTGGCGCGTTCACTGCGCTTCGCGGTCCGTTAAGATGGCGGCGGGCCACAAAACGACAATTAGGGGAAGCGGATGCTTTACTTCGTGACGGGCGCGACCGGCTTCATCGGCAAGTTTCTGATCGGGCAATTGCTGCAGCGTGAGGACGCGAAGGTCTACGCGCTCGTCCGCCCCGGATCCCAGGATAAATTCGACGACCTGCGCGAGCGCTACGGCGAAGCCGCCAGTCGCTTGCACGCCATGCACGGCGATGTCACCGAGCCGGGGCTGGTGTCCGATGCCGACCGGCGCAAGCTCAAAGGCAAGGTCGATCACGTCTTCCACCTAGCCGCCGTCTATGACATGAACATGGACGATGCGACTGGCGACCGCATCAACAACGAAGGCACGCGCAACGTCGTCGCCTTCGCCAACGAATTGGGCGGTGACGTGGTGCTCCACCACATGTCCAGCGTTGCCGTCGCCGGCGGCGATTACATCGGCCGCTTCAGCGAGAAGATGTTCGACGAGGGGCAGCGCCTCGGCCATCCGTACTTCCGCACCAAGTTCGAGTCCGAAAAGATCGTCCGCACGGAGGCGACGGTGCCGTTCCGCATCTATCGTCCGGGTGCCGTGGTCGGCTCGTCGGAAACCGGCGAGATGGACAAGATCGACGGTCCGTACTACTTCTTCAAGACCGTGCAGAAGATCAGCTACGCGGTGCCGAAGTGGCTGCCGCTGCTGGGCGTTACCGGCGGCAAGGTGCCGATCGCACCGGTCGATTACGTGGCCAAGGCGACCGACTACATCGCCCACCAGCCTGGGCTCAATGGCCAGTGCTTCTGTCTGATCCAGTCGCATTCGCCGACCGTCGGTGAGCTGGTGCGCACGATCATGGACGCCGCGCACGGCCCGCATGTGGTCAGCGAGTTCGAGATTCCGCCGATCCCGCCGCCGGTCAAGATGCTCGGCAACCGCGTCGTCGAGGCGATTCCGCCGGCGCTGAAGAAGCGCGCCGCCACCGCGATCGGCATTCCGCCGTCGGTGCTCGGCTATGTCGTCAACCGCGCGCTGTTCGACGACAAGAACACGCGCAAGGCGCTCAAGGGCTCGGGCATCAAGTGCCCGGATATCCGCGACTATTGCGAGAAGCTCTGGCAGTACTGGGAGTTGCACCTCGACCTGCAAACCACGCTGCCGCGCGGCGCCACGCGCCGTATCGCCGGCAAGGTTGCGGTCGTCACCGGCGCGTCGAGCGGCATCGGCTTCGTCGTCTCGAAGAAGCTGGCGGCGGCGGGCGCCAAGGTCATCCTCGTCGCGCGCACGCGCGACAAGCTCGAACAGACGCGCGAGATCATCGAGAAGGCCGGCGGCGAAGCCTTCGTCTATCCCTGCGACCTGTCGGACATGAAGGCGATCGACGACTGCGCGAACGCCATCATCAACGACTTCGGCCACGTCGACATTCTGGTCAACAACGCCGGCCGTTCGATCCGCCGCGCGGTCATGGAGTCGAGCACGCGCTTCCACGACTTCGAGCGCACCATGCAGCTGAACTACTTCGGCGCGGTACGCATGATCCTCGCGTTCCTGCCGGCAATGGCCAAGCGCAAGAGCGGCCAGATCATCAACATCAGCTCGATCGGCGTGCTCGCCAATGCCGCGCGCTTCTCGGCCTATGTGGCGTCGAAGGCTGCGCTCGACGCGTTCTCGCGCTGCCTGTCGGCCGAGGTCAAGCACTGCAACATCGACGTCACCGCGATCTACATGCCGTTGGTGCGCACGCCGATGATCGCGCCGACCAAGATCTACGACTACGTGCCGACCTGGTCGCCCGACAAGGCCGGCGACACAGTGATGCGTGCGATTCTGTACAAGCCCAAGTCGATCGCCACGCCGCTTGGCACCGCCGCCGCCGTGTCGTATGCGCTGTGGCCCAAGCTCAACGACTACATCCTCAACAAGGGCTTCCATCTGTTCCCGTCGTCGTCGGCCGCTCGCGGCCGCAAGGAAGGCGCCAAGCCGACGCTGGAGCAGGTGGTGTTCGCCAACCTGTTCAAGGGCGAACACTTCTGAGATCCGCTGCCGCGTGGCGCCTTCGGGTGGCCACGCGGCCCTGCAGCCATCGTCCGGTTCGCAGTTTGGGCCGTAGACCGTGACGCCACGGTCATAGCGGCAATCAATAGGCGCGCAGTACGCTCGGCGGCCGATATCGCAGGATGTCGGCCGCCGAGCGTTTGCGCGGCATATCGATAACGACAAGCAGGATTCGAGGGGACGATATGAATCAGGGACCGCGCCGGAGCTGGCGACCGATCGCCGCCGGCATTTGCACCGCGACCGTACTGATGCTGGCTGCTTGCAGCTCGTCGAGCAGTCCGGCCGGCGCCGGCGCCAACGGCAAGGCCGACTGGACCACGCTCGGTACGCGGGCGGTCACGGCCAGCGACGACAAGCCGATCACGAGCAACGGCGACGCGGTCTGGACCGATTACGATCCGGAGCCGACCTACGCCGGCATGCAGCATCAGGCGATGCAGTACGTGACGATGCGCGACGGCACCAAGCTCGCCGTCTACGTCACGCTGCCGACCGACGCCGACGGTAATGTCGTCACCACGCCGCTGCCGACCATTCTCGTGCAGACCAGCTACAACGGTGTTGCCGGCCAAGCGGTCACGGCGATCGGCGGTGCCGACCCGTACATGGTCGAGCACGGCTATGCGACCGTCGTCGTCGACGTGCGCGGCACCGGCCAGTCGGAAGGCGATTGGGAAGCCTTCGGCGAGGACGAGCAGGCCGACTACGCGGAAATCGTCGACTGGGTCACGCAGCAGTCGTTCTGCAACGGCAGCATCGGGCTGTACGGCGTGTCCTATCTCGGCATCACGACGGTCATCACGGCGGCGCAGCAGAACCCTGCGGTCAAGGCCGCGTTCCCGATCGTGCCGATCGGTGACGGCTACCGCGACATCGTCTTCACCGGCGGTCAGGTCAATACCACCTTCATCCCGCTATGGTTGGGCCTGGTCTCGGTGCTCGGTCTGACCGATCCGGTGCTGATCACCGATCCGGCGACCGGCCTGCAGGTGCTGCTCGACCACGTGCTCAATGCCGTCGCCGGCTTTCAGGTGCCGACCATTCTCAAGGCGCTGGCCGGCGATCCGGACACCGCCTACGACGGTGACTTCTGGCAGGTGCGCTCGCCGCTGGAGAACGACGCGAAGATCGAGGTGCCGACCTTCGTCGTCGGCGGCCTCCACGACCTGTTTCAGCGCAGTGAGCCGATGACCTATGAGTCGATCAAGCATCAGGCGCCGGCCAAGCTGCTGATCGGCCCGTGGACGCATATCGAGGCCGCGTTCGGCGAAGGACTACCGAGCACGACGGACGGCATTCCGGCGCTCAATCACATCGAGCTGCGCTGGTTCGATCAATATGTGAAAGGCCTCGACGTCGGTGCCGACACGATGCCCAACGTCACGCAGTACGTGCTCGGCCTCGACCGCTACGCGACGGCCACCGATTGGCCGCATCCGGACGCGAAGGCGCAGCGCCTCTATCTGCGTGGCGACAAGACGCTGACCACCGACATGCCGGCTGCCGACGAAGATTCAAACCCCGTCGTGCAGCTGCCGATCGAGGGCCTGTGCTCGATCAGCACCTCGCAGTGGACGGCCGGCGCGCTCGGCCTGATCCCGCTGCCGTGCTTCGAGAACAGCAATGCCAGCGAGGTCTGGGCGGTCAAGTACGAAACGCCGGCGATGACCGACGACACCTACTTCAATGGTCCGATCGAAGCCGATATCTGGATGTCGACCACCGCGCTCGATGCCGGCCTGTCGGTGCGCGTCGATGACGTCGATGAAAACGGCGTCGCCAAGTCGCTGACCAATGGCATCCAGACCGCCTCGCTGCGCGCCGTCGACGCCACGCGTTCGCGCACGCTCGACGGCGAATCGATCCAGCCGTGGCACCCGTTCACGCAGGACTCGGTGCTGGACGTGACGCCGGGCGACGCGATTATGGTGCCGGTCGAAATCTTCCCGACCAGCGCGATGATCGCCAAGGGTCACAAGCTGCGCATCGCCGTCAGCGCCAGCGATCTGCCGCAGGGTGTGCCGCCGATCCCGACGCTGCTGCAGTCACTGGTCGGCGCGCTGACGATCTACAGCGACGCCGACCACCCGTCGAGCGTGGTGCTGCCGGTGGTGCCGGCCAGCGATCTGCCGGCCGCCGTCGCCAGTCAGTGACGGCTCGCCGGCGGGCGTGATCCGAAAAGAACGATGAACCGCAGGTTGTGCAGGTGACGCAGCCGGGAAAGGGCCGCTCGGCCCTTTCTTTTTGCTCGCAGATTCGCGTGGTCGCGGCTTGCGCCGCTTGTGTCTGAGGGAGGGGGTAGAGTTGAGGTGGAGAGCGATGTGCGGCACACCGACAG
>NZ_JAAVXB010000020.1 GCF_012241385.1 Solimonas marina
CACGTCCTTGCCGAACGCGTTGCCGGCGAACAGCACGTGCGTGTAGTCCTTGGCCAGCTCGGCGATCTGCGGCGCATAGGTCGCCGCCAGCACGTGTTCGTTCTCGGCGCGCTCGAGCTTGAGCACCTTGCTCACGCCGTCGAGCTTGGCGGCGGTCTCGGCCGCCGCGCCGACATCCTTGCCCAGCAGCGCGATGACGATGTCGCCGCCGATGCCGGTGGCCGCCGCAACGACCTTCGATACGCCCAGGTTCAGCTTGCCGTCGGCGAGTTCGCCGATGATCAGAATCTTGCTCATGTTCTTGTCTCTATCCTCGCTGCTTTAGAGCAGGCCCTTGCCCTTCAGGGCACTGACGAGTTCGTCGACGGTCTTCACCATCACGCCCTTGCTGCGCGTCGGCGGCGGCGTGGTCTTGGTGACCTTGAAGCCGGCACCCGGCGTCACGCCGAGATCGCCGAAACTGGTCGCGTCGATCGGCTTTTTCTTCGCCTTCATGATGTCCGGCAGCTTCAGGTAGCGCGGCTCGTTGAGGCGCAGGTCGGTGGTCACCACCGCCGGCAGATCGACTTCGATCGTTTCCAGGCCGGCGTCGACTTCACGCGTGACCTTGGCCTTGTCGCCTTCGATCTCGACCTTCGAGGCGAACGTCGCCTGCGCGATGTCGAGCAGCGCGGCGACCATCTGGCCGGTCTGGTTGGCGTCGTCGTCGATCGCCTGCTTGCCGCAGATGAACAGCTTGGCGTCTTCCTTCTTCAGCACCGCCGCCAGCGCCTTGGCCGCGGTCAGCGGCTGGACTTCGCCTTCTTCCTTGACGTGGATCGCGCGATCCGCGCCGAACGCCAGCGCCGTGCGCAGCGTTTCTTCGTTCTTGGCGCCGCCGATCGTCACCGCGACGATCTCGGTGACCTTGCCTTTCTCCTTCAGGCGCACCGCTTCTTCCATCGCGATTTCGTCGAACGGATTCATCGAGTGCTTGACGCCGTCGGTCACCACACCCGAACCGTCCGACTTCACCTGCACGCGGACGTTGTAGTCCACGACGCGCTTGACGCTCACTAGGGCTTTCATTCGCTCTTTTTCCTGATTACATAGACTCGAAAAACGTGAATTCTGCGGGGCCCGCCGCGCTGTCGCTTACCGCAAGCGGACCAGCTGCGCCTTACATATTGGCGTAGTTCGGACCGCCGCCGCCTTCCGGCGCGACCCAGTTGATGTTCTGCGCCGGATCCTTGATGTCGCAGGTCTTGCAGTGTACGCAGTTCTGCGCATTGATCTGGAAGCGCTTGGCATCGCCGTCGCCGACCACCTCATAGACGCCGGCCGGGCAGTAACGCTGCGCCGGCTCGTCGTACATCGGCAGGTTCTTGGCGATCGGCACCGACGGGTCCTTGAGCTGCAGATGGACCGGCTGGTCTTCCTCGTGGTTGGTGCTCGACAGGAACACCGACGAGAGCTTGTCGAAGCTCAGCTTGCCGTCCGGCTTCGGGTAGTCGATCTTCTGCGAATCGGCTGCCAGCTTCAGCGTCGTGTGGTCGGGGACGCGGTCATGCAGCGTCCACGGCGCCTTGCCACCGAACCAGTTCTGGTCGATATAGTTGAGCCCGGCACCGACCAGGGTGCCGAACTTGTGCATCGCCGGACCGAAGTTGCGCGCGCGGTACAGCTCGTCGTACAGCCAGCTGTCCTTGAACATCGCCGGATAGTTGTCGAGTACGTCGCCGCCTTCGCTGCCGGCCGCGAGCTTCTCGGCGATCGCCTCGGCAGCCAGCATGCCGGACTTCATCGCCGTGTGATTGCCCTTGATCTTGGCGAAGTTGAGCATGCCGGCGTCGTCGCCGACCAGCGCGCCGCCCGGGAACACCAGTTTCGGCAGCGAGTTGATGCCGCCCTTGACGATGGCGCGCGCGCCGTAGGCCAGGCGCTTGCCGCCGTCGAGGTACTGCTTGATGACCGGGTGATGCTTGAAGCGCTGGAACTCGTCGAACGGCGACAGATACGGATTGCTGTACGCCAGATCGACGATCAGGCCGACCAGGATCTGATTGTTCTCGAAGTGATAGAGGAACGAGCCGCCCGGATTTTCGCTGTTGAGCGGCCAACCGGCACCGTGCACGACCAAGCCCGGCACGTGCTTGTCGGCCGGAATTTCCCAGATTTCCTTGACGCCGATCGCGTAGTGCTGCGGATCGGCCTCGCTGGCCAGGTCGTACTGCGCGATCAGGCGCTTGCCCAGATGACCGCGGCAGCCTTCGGCGAACAGGGTGTACTTGGCGCGCAGCTCCATGCCCGGCGTGTAATCGTCCTTGTGCTCGCCCTCGCGATTGATGCCGAGGTCGCCGACGACGATGCCGCGCACCACGTTCTGCTCGTCGACGATCGCTTCCTGCGCGGCGAAGCCCGGATAGATCTCGACGCCCAGCTCTTCGGCCTGCGCGGCCAGCCAGCGGCACAGATTGCCGGCCGAGATGATGTAGTTGCCTTCGTTGTGCATCGTCTTCGGCACGAACAGGTTCGGCGTCTTGACCGCCGCCGTTTCGCTCGTGAAGAAGTAGATGTCGTCACGGACCACCGGCACGTTCAGCGGTGCGCCCTTTGCCTTCCAGTCCGGGAACAGCTCGTCGAGCGCACGCGGCTCGAACACCGCGCCGGACAGGATATGGGCACCGACTTCGGAGCCCTTTTCGACGACGCAGACGTTGATTTCGGTTCCGGCCTCGGCGGCCTTCTGCTTCAGACGGCACGCCGCGGACAGTCCGGCGGGGCCGGCTCCGACGACGACAACGTCGTATTCCATCACATCGCGTTCGACAGTCATGCGCTCTTCATTCCCTGGCAGCCTTAAGGCTGGCTTGGCGGTTCGTGTGGATCAAAGGGTCCGTATTGTATTACGTGACCGTCAATGTCGCAGTGCCGCAACGCCTTGATCGACTGGCACATCCGTCAAATACATCGACGAGTGGACATGACATCGGCGACCGGACGCGCGTGGCGTGCGAGCTCGCAAGCGTTCAGAACGGCAGGGGCCAGTGGCGCAGACCGAACAGCAGCGCAGCGGCGAACAGGCCGGCAATCGCATCATCGACCATGATGCCGAAACCACCGTGCACACGTCGATCGAAGACCCGGATCGGCCACGGCTTGGCGATATCGAAGATGCGAAACAGCACGAACGCCAGCACGATACCGGCGATCCAGCCGCCGATGCCGTCCGGCCGCAGCCAGACCAGCGGCGCCGCGGCAATCAGATAGCCGAGGATCTCGTCGAAGACGATGCCGCCGTAGTCGTGCACGCCCAGCAGGCGCGCGCTGGCACCGCAGATGAAGCAGCCGAACACGAACAGCGCCAAGGTCGCGGCGACGAATGCCGGCCACGGCAACCACAGCAGCAACAGCAGGCAAGGAATGCCGACCAGGGTGCCGAAGGTACCGGGCGCGCGCGGCGCCAGGCCCGCGCCGAAACCGAAGGCCAGCACATGCTCGGGGGTCGACCAGATCAGCGCCGCCGGCGGTCTCGGAAACGGGGCGCCGGTCTTCTGGTGTGTGGTCTTGGCCGTCATGCGTGCGCGTTCAGAAATGCCGATAGGCGTGGCTGGAAACCTCGACGATAGCACCGTGCGCATCGCGCAGGCGCACGCCGGCTTCGGCGACGATGCGGCCGACCGGCGTCAGCGGCAATGGGCCGCAGGCGCGGCGTGCATCGTCCAGTCGCGCCGGCGGCACACAGACGCAGAGCTCGTAATCATCGCCGCCCGTGAGCTGCAGACCCGCTCGCTGCGCGGCCGGCGCCCGCCGCCGGAACGCCTCCGACATCGGCAGCGCCGACAGATCGAGTTCGGCGCCGGCACCGCTCGCCGAGCAAATATGACCGAGATCACCGAGCAGGCCATCGGACACGTCGATCGCGGCGCGCGCCAGACCGCGCAGGGCCAGCCCCGCGGCATGGCGCGGCGTCGGCCGATCGAGACGCGCGCGCAGCCAGTGCTCGGCGTCGTCGGCCGGTACGCGGCCGGCCTGCCACTGCTGCAGCGCCAGCGCCGCGTCGCCCAGCGTGCCGGTGACGCAGACCAGATCGCCGATGCCGGCGCCAGCGCGCAGCAAAGCCCCACCGGGCGGCAGGGCACCGATCGCGGTGATCGTGATCGACAGCGGCCCGCGCGTGGTATCACCACCGATCAACGCCGCCCCGCTCGGCTCGGCGCAGGCGCGCAGGCCCTGCGCGAAGGCCGCCAGCCAGGCGTCGTCGGCCTGCGGCAAGGTCAGGGCCAGGGTGAACGCCAGCGGTCGCGCACCCATCGCCGCCAGATCGGACAGATTGACGGCCAGCGCCTTCCAGCCGATGTCGGCCGGCGCGGTTTGGTCCGGAAAATGCCGTCCGGCAATCAGCGTGTCGCTGGTCACCGCCAGTTGCTCGCCGGGCGGCGGCTGCAGCAAGGCGCAGTCGTCGCCAACGCCGAGCACCACCTCGCGCGGCGCGCCGGTCAAGGCCGCGAAATGCCGCCGGATCAGCGCGAACTCGTCCATGCCGGCAGACGCCGCGACGGCGTTACAGTCCGGCGCGCATCTCGTCGGCGCGCATCGCATGCGCCAGGCGATCGAGCACGCCGTTGACGAACTTGTAGCCGTCCTCGGCGCCGAACATCTTGGCCAGATTGACCGACTCGTTGACCGCCACCTTCCACGGCACGTCGCGGCGATGTTCGAGTTCATAGGCGCCAAGCAGCAGGATCGCGTGCTCGACCGGATCGAGCTGCGCCAGCGGCCGGTCCAGATGCGGTGCGATGGCCATCGTCAGCTCCGGCGCGTGCGCGACGATGCCGCCGAGCAGCTCTTCGAAATACGCCGGATCGGCACGGCCGATACCGTCGTCCTGTTCGCGGAACTGCTTCATCAGGGATTCCGGCGTGCCCTCGTTGATCAGCCACTGGTAGACGGCCTGCACGGTCACGCGGCGTGCCAGGCCGCGACGGCTCTGCGGGGCGCCTTGGGCGTTCGGTTCGCTCATTGCAGCTCCTTGCGCAGACGCAGCATTTCCAGCATCGCGGCGGCGGCCTCGTAGCCCTTGTTGGTGACGCCCGGACCGGCGCGCTCGACCGCCTGCGCCACGGTGTTGACGGTCAGCACGCCGAAGCCAACCGGCTTGCCGGTCGCCAACTGCACGTCGATCAGGCCGCGCGCGCATTCGCCGGCGACGAAGTCGAAGTGCGGCGTATCGCCGCGAATCACCGCGCCGAGCGCAACGACGCCGTCGTAACCGGATTCGAGCAGCAGCTTGGCCGCCAGCGGCACCTCGTACGAGCCCGGTGCGCGGTGGAAATGAATACGCTTGTCGTGCACGCCCCAATCGAGCAGGCAGGCACGCGCACCAGCCACCAGTGCATCGACGATCTCGACGTTCCAGCGGGTCGCGACGATCGCGATCCTGGCCTTGGCGAACTCGCGCGGCTTCGGCGCATCGGGCGCCGCATAGCCGGTCTTGGCGTCGGCCGGGGCCGACGCCGGCTTCGCTGCCGCGCGCTTCGCGGGCTTTGTGGCCTGGGCCTTTTTCGTTGCCACTTTCTTCACGTTCCTGGGGGTCTGACTCATCAATCGCATGCCACGTATTCGACGACTTCGAGACCGAAGCCGGAGATGCCCTGCATGCGCTTCGGCGCGGACAATACCCGCATCTTGCGCACGCCCAGGTCGGAAAGAATCTGCGCGCCGATGCCATAAGTGCGCAGCAGCGGGCGCGTGTCGTGCGTGCCGCTGGCATCCATGTTCAAGGACACGATCTGCTGCACGAATTCGCGCGCCGACTCCGGCTTGCGCAGCAGCACCACTACGCCACTGCCCTCGTCGGCGATGCGCTTGAGCGCGCGGCGCAGCGGCCAGGCGAAGTCGTCGTGCTGGACACCGAGCACGTCCTGCAAGGTGTTGCGCAAATGCACGCGCACCAGGCTCGGCGTCGCGGCGTCGATCGCGCCCTTGACCATCGCCAGATGCACGGTGTTGTCGATCGTGTCCTGGTAGGTCACGAGGCGGAAGTCACCGAAATCCTCGGTCGCCACATGCGTTTCGGCGACGCGCTCGACCGTGTGCTCGTTGTCGAGCCGGTAACGGATCAGGTCGGCGATGGTGCCGAGCTTGATGCCGTGCTCGCGCGCGAATTTTTCGAGGTCCGGACGGCGCGCCATGGTGCCGTCTTCGTTCAACACTTCGACGATCACCGCCGCCGGCTCCAGGCCCGCAAGCCGTGCCAGATCGCAACCGGCTTCGGTGTGGCCGGCACGCGTCAACACGCCACCGGGCTGCGCCATCAACGGAAAGATGTGCCCCGGCTGGACCACGTCCTCGGGACGCGCGTCCTTTTTCACCGCCGCCTGCACGGTGCGTGCGCGGTCGTGCGCGGAAATGCCGGTGGTCACGCCCTCAGCCGCTTCGATCGACACCGTGAACGCGGTTTTGTGATTCTCTTCGTTGCGCGACACCATCTGCGGCAGACGCAGCTGGCGGCAGCGCTCCTGCGTCAGCGTCAGGCAAATCAGGCCGCGGCCGAAACGCGCCATGAAGTTGATGTCCTCGGGGCGGATCAACTCGGCCGCCATCAGGATGTCGCCTTCGTTCTCGCGATTCTCGTCATCCATCAGGATGACCATCTTGCCGGCCTTGAAGTCGGCAATGATGTCTTCGATCGGATCGAGCTTGGACGAGCGCACCTCGTCGATATTCACCAGCTTGTTCATACGATCACCTCTTACGCACGGGCTTCGAGCAGCCGCTCCAGATAACGGGCGATCAGGTCGACCTCAAGATTGACCGCCTGCCCCACCTGCAACCCGCCCAACGATGTGTGCGTGAGCGTGTGAGGAATGATGTTAACGCCAAACCGGTCGGCCTCGACGTCATTGACCGTCAGGCTGACGCCGTCGATGCAGATCGAGCCCTTGCGCGCCACGTAGCGCGCCAGCGCCGCCGGCACTTCGAAGCGCATGCGCGTCGAACGCGCATCCTCGAACCGCTCGACCAGCGTGCCGACGCCATCGACATGGCCGGACACCATGTGGCCACCGAGCGGCTTGGACGGCGTCAGCGCACGTTCGAGGTTGACTGCGGCGCCAGTCTGCCAGCGGCCGGCGGTCGTCAGGTTCAGGGTCTCTGCCGACAGGTCGGCGGCGAAGCAGTCGCCGTCCAGGGTGATCGCGGTCAGGCACACGCCATTGACGGCGATGCTGTCGCCGAGCTGCGCACCAACCAACAGGCCGGGCGCCTCGAAGACCATGCGCGTATCGCCGCCGACCGCTTCGATGGTGACGATGCGGCCCAGCGTTTCGATGATGCCGGTAAACATAGGACTCACTCCGCAGTGCGGCGCTGCGGCCGCAGGCTCAGGCGCAGATCGGGTCCGACCTGACGCACATCGGTGTAGTGCAGCGCAATGCGCTGCGCCAGTTGATCGAGGCCCGGCAGGCGCGCAAACGGCCGCGCGGCATCTCCGAGCAGCGACGGCGCCAGATACGCGACGATTTCGTCGACCGCATCGGCGAGCAGAAACGCACCGGCCAGCTCGGCGCCGCATTCGAGCAAGACCTCATTGACGCCCTGCGCGGCCAGCGCCGCCAGGGCCGCATCGAGCGCCAGGCGACCATCGGCGCCGCGCGGCAGTTCGACGATCTCGACGCCGTCCGGGCACCGTGAGGGCACATCGCCGACCAGCCAGTAGCGCCGCGCATCGCCCTGCCAGACGCGCGCCGTCGGCGGCACGCGCGCGTTCGTATCGAGAACGATGCGATCGGGCTGGCGCACCGACATCGGCAGATCGCGCACCGACAACTGCGGATCGTCGGCCAGCACCGTCGCGCTGCCGGTCATCACCGCGCCACAGGCCGCGCGCAGACGATGGACGTCGGCACGCGCCTCGGCGCTGGTGATCCACTGGCTTTCGCCGCTGGCCATCGCCGTACGGCCATCGAGGCTGGCCGCCAGCTTCAGCGTCAGCCACGGCCGGCCGCGCGTCATGCGCGACACGAAGCCGCGGTTGAGCGCCTGTGCGGCCGCTTCCATCAAGCCGGTTTCGACCGCGACGCCGGCAGCCCGCAATGTCTCGATACCGCGGCCCGCGACCTGCGGATTCGGATCGCGCATGGCGACCACAACCTTGGCGACGCCGGCGGCGATCAGCGCATCGGCGCACGGCGGCGTACGGCCATGATGCGAGCACGGTTCGAGTGTCACGTAGACCTCGGCGCCGCGCGCGCGCGCGCCAGCGTCGCGCAGTGCATGGACTTCGGCATGCGGCTCGCCGGCACGCAGGTGCGCGCCCTCGCCGACCACCTCGCCACCGGCGACGATCACGCAGCCGACTCGCGGATTCGGATGCGTCGTATAGCGACCACGCTCGGCGAGCTGCAGGGCTCGCGCCATGTGCCGCGCGGCGTCGATCGGCGTCGTCACGGGCGCAACCGGCTCAGGCGTTCTTGCCGCGACGTCGCGTCGTCGATTCGGCTTCGAGCAGCGGCAACTGCGATTTGCGTTCCTCGGCCGATGGCTGCGACTGCAGGCGTTCGATTTCCTCGCGGAACGCGTTGACGTCCTCGAAGGCGCGATAGATCGACGCGAAGCGCACGTAGGCAACGTGATCGAGGTCGCGCAGTTCCTCCATCACCCACTCGCCGAGCTGCCGCGACGGCACCTCGCGCTCGCCCGAGTTGCGCAGCTTGCGCATCACGCGGTCGACCGCGTGATCGACCATCTCCGGCGACACTGGACGCTTGTAGATCGCGTGACCGATGCCGTCGCGCAGCTTCTCCTCGCGAAACGGCTCCGGGTCGCCGCTGCGCTTGAGGATGTTCGGCATCGCCAGCTGCGCGCGCTCGAAGGTCGTGTAGCGACCGCCGCATTTCTCGCATTCGCGGCGGCGGCGAACCTGCGTGCCGTCCTCGGCCAGACGCGAGTCGACGACGCGCGTATCGGGAGCCTTGCAGAACGGGCACTGCACGTCGTTCGACCTGGACGGCGATCAGGCGGCGGCGCGCGCCGGCGTGCCGTAAACCGGGAAGCGTGCGCACAGCGCCGCCACTTCACCGCGCACGCGAGTGATGGTCGCCTCGACGTCGGCGCCGGCGCTCATCGCGTCGACGATGTCAGCGATCCAGCCGGCGACCTGCGCCATTTCCGCTTCCTTGAAGCCGCGCGTGGTCGATGCCGGCGAGCCGAGACGCAGGCCCGAGGTCACGAACGGCGACTTCGGATCGTTCGGCACCGAATTCTTGTTGACGGTGATGTGCGCCTGGCCGAGCGCTGCCTCGGCTTCCTTGCCCGTCACGTTCTTGGCGATCAGGTCGAGCAGGAACAGGTGATTGTCGGTGCCGCCGGAAACGACCTTGTAGCCGCGCTCGAGCAGAACCTTGGCCATGGCCCGTGCATTGGCGACAACCTGCTGCTGGTAGACCTTGAAGCTCGGGTCCAGCGCTTCCTTGAACGCCACCGCCTTGCCGGCGATCACGTGCATCAGCGGACCGCCCTGAATGCCCGGGAACACCGCCGACTGGAACTTCTTGTTGAAGTCCTCGGACTGACCCTTGGTCAGGATGATGCCGCCGCGCGGCCCGCGCAGGGTCTTGTGCGTGGTGCTGGTGACGACGTGCGCGTACGGCAGCGGGCTCGGGTATTCGCCGGCGGCGACCAAGCCGGCGACGTGCGCCATGTCCACCCAGAAGTACGCGCCGACCTTGTCGGCGATCTCGCGCATGCGCTTCCAGTCCTTGACGCGCGAATACGCCGAGAACCCGCCGATCAGCAGCTTCGGCTTGGTTTCGAGCGCGATGCGCTCCATCTCGTCGTAGTTGATCAGGCCGGTGTCGGTGTCGAGACCGTAGGGCACGATCTTGTACTGCTTGCCCGAGAAGTTGGCCGGGTTGCCGTGCGTCAGATGGCCACCCTGTGCGAGGTTCATGCCCATCACCGTGTCGCCCGGCGAGACCAGCGCGAGGAAGATCGCGGCATTGGCCTGCGCGCCGGAATGCGGCTGCACATTGGCGTAGTCGGCGCCGAACAGCTGCTTGACGCGGTCGATCGCCAGCTGCTCGGCGATGTCGACGAATTCGCAGCCGCCGTAATAGCGCTTGCCCGGATACCCCTCGGCGTACTTGTTGGTCAGCACGCTGCCCTGGGCTTCCATCACCGCCGGGCTCGCGTAGTTCTCGGACGCGATCAGCTCGATGTGCGCCTCCTGGCGGCCGGCCTCCTGCTGCATGGCGGCATGGAGTTCCGGATCGAAGTCGGCAAGACGCGGAGCGCGTTCGAACATGAGCGGGGGTCCCTGGAAGGCGGTGGGTGAAATGAAGGGGGCATATTCTACCCGAGCCCCAAGCGCTTGGGGGTTCACCCCCAGCGACGCGCTAGCACTGGTGGGCGGCGCCCGCCGCGGCTACGCTCAGACCGCCCCGCCGCCGTCCGCCCGCCACTGCGCGGCGCCGAGAAAGATCAGCCGAATCTGCGCAACGAACGACGCCTCCATCTCGCGCGCCAGCTGCGGTTGGTCGGGCGGCAAATCGAGAATGTCGCTGGCGGCGTTGAGCATGGTGTTGACGACCAGCGTGCAGATCATTTCCAGCGCACTGCTCGGCAGATCGGCGCGGTAGCCGAGCATGCGCAGGTCCTGCGCCATTTCACGCACGAAATGCTCGACCTCGGTACGGATCGCCTGACGCATGGTCGGCGAACCGCCGTGACGCTCGCTGGCCGCGGTGCGGAAGTGACGGGGATGCGCACGCACGTACTGCCAGTAGATCGCCACCGAATGACGAATGATGTCGGTGGTGGGCACGCCGGCCTTGCGCACCTCGCGCAACAGGCGCCGCAAGGTCAGGCCACATTCCTCGACCAGCGCCAGCCCCAGCTCGTCCATATCGCGGAAATGACGATAGAACGCCGTCGGCACCACACCGGCCTCCCGCGTTACCTCGCGCAGGCTCAAGCCCGGAAAGCTGTTGCCGGCGCTCATCAGCGTCAGCGCGGCATCGAGCAGGCGTTCACGCGTGAGCTGCTTGCGCGCACCGCGCGCACCACCCGGCAGATCGCCGGCTGTCGCCGCCCTCAGCGTTTTCTTCATGCTCATGTACACACTATAACAGCAATCAAGACAGTGACTTGATGAATTAATAATACCATTCATCACTGTTTCAGTGAACAAGTGTTGACAAACGATGTTGCACTGCACACGATATGTGCACACCCGTTCACTGAGTTCGACATGACAACGGCACTTCCGATCCGTCTCCGCGACCGCGCCCTGCGCAGCGCCTGGCTGCATCCGTTCAACGATGCCGACGCGATCAACGATCTGCTCGGCAGTCTCAACCCGCGCTGGTCGCTGACCGAGGTCCGCGCCGAACTCGTGGCGCGCGAGCCGCAGACCGCCGACACCGTGCGTCTGGTGCTGCGCCCCAACCGCCTGTGGACCGGCTTTGTTGCCGGCCAGCACGTGACGATCACCGTCGAGATCGACGGCGTCCGCCATCAGCGCGTCTACAGCCTGTCGTCGGATCCGGCCGATCGCCGGCTGCTGTCGATCACCGTCAAGCGCCAGCCGCAGGGCCGCGTGTCGAACTGGCTGCACGACCATCTGCACTGCGGCGATGTCGTCACGCTGAGCCCGGCACAGGGCGATTTCGTCCTGCCGCAGAACCACGGACCGGTGCTCTTGCTCAGCGCCGGCAGCGGCATCACCCCAATGCGCGCCCTGCTTTACGCGCTGCGCGCCCGCGGCGCCGGCGATGTCGTGCTGTTGCACGTCTGCCGCGACGCCGACGATCAGATTTTCGCCAGCGAACTGGCCGCGCTGGCCAGCGGCTGGCCGGGCCTGCGCTTCGTCGCCTGGCATACCGCCGACCGCGGCCGCCCCGCCCTCGCCGAGCTGCTGGCGACGGTGCCGGACCACATCGAACGCGACACCTGGCTTTGTGGCCCGGCAGCGTTCATGGCCGACGTCGAAGCACACTGGCAGGCATCCGGTGCCACGGAGCGGCTGCGCCTCGAACGCTTCGGCCTGGCACCGACCGTCATCGGCAGCGGCGACGCCGCCGAGGTGCGCTGCTCGCGCAGTGAACGCCTGTTCGCCGCCGAATCCGGCGAAGCCTTGTTGCCGGCCGCCGAACGCGCCGGCCTCAAGCCCGCCTACGGCTGCCGCATCGGTGTCTGCCGCACCTGTTTGTGCAAGAAGCGCAGCGGCACGGTGCAAAACCTGGTGACCGGCGAGCGCTCGAGCGAGCCGAACGAATGGATACGCCTGTGCGTCAGCAGCGCACAGAGCGAAATCGAGCTGGACCTCTGACGGAGACCACGATCATGAGCAAGACCTCAAGCAAGACGATGACCCGACCGCAGCTGAGCCGCAGCGACATCGCTTCCCTGCAGGCCGACCTCGACGCGGTGCGCGACGAGGTGATGCAGTCGCTCGGTGCCAGCGACGTCGCCCATATCCGCCGCATGATCCGCCGCGCGCGCGGCAGCGCCATCGCCGGCCGTGCGATGATCGGCCTCGGCTTCGACCCGCTGACCTTCCTGGTCGGCGTGGCGGCGTTGGCGCACGCCAAGATCGTCGAGAACATGGAAGTCGGCCACAACGTCATGCATGGCCAGTACGACTGGACCAACGACCCGGCGCTGAACTCGCAGACCTACGAGTGGGACAACGTCTGCGACGCCGGCATGTGGCGTCACTTCCACAACTACGAGCATCACACCTACACCAACATCCTCGGCAAGGACCGCGACTTCGGCTACACGATCCTGCGCATGTCCGACGAGCAGAAATGGCATCCGTTCTTTCTGTTTCAACCGATCTGGAACGGCATTCTCGCGGCCGCTTTCCAATGGGGTGTCGGCGGCCACGACATCGGCGCCGAGCGCCTGCTCAACGGGCAGATGAGCTGGAAGGAATTCAAGCAGCGCTCCAAACCCTTCCATCGCAAGATCCGCCGCCAGCTGATGAAGGACTACGTGCTGTTCCCGCTGCTGACGTTCTGGAACGCGCCGCGCGTGCTCGCCGCCAACTTCCTGGCCAACCTGATTCGCAACCTGTGGTCCTACGCGATCATCTTCTGCGGCCATTTCCCGGAAGGCACCGCGGTGTTCAGCGAAGCCGAAACCCAGGACGAAACACGCGGCGACTGGTATTTCCGGCAGATCTGCGGCTCGGCCAACATCGAGGGCGGACGCGCGTTCCATATCCTCAGCGGCCACCTCAGCCACCAGATCGAACACCATTTGTTTCCGGACATGCCGGCGCATCGCTACGCCGAGATCGCGCCCAAGGTGCAGGCGATCTGCGCCAAGTACGGCATCGCCTACAACACCGCGAGCTTCTGGCGGCAATACGGCACGGTGCTGGGCAAGGTGTTCCGTCATGCGTTACCGTCACGGCGTGCCAACCCGGCGCTCTCACAAGCCTGACGTTCCGCCACCATGAAATCCCTGCAGCGACTCGAACTGTTCAAGGATATCGTCCAGCAGGCCATCGACCGGGGCACGACCTCGGTCGAGGCGATCCACCAGCACATCGCCGGCCTGCCGTTCGACATGCTCGAAAAATCAGGGCTGCTCGATGACGACAAGCTGCGCCTCAAGGCCAAGCAGCAGCGCACGATCGGCGCGATCTACGAGACCATCCGCCGCGTCAACCAGCAGGTCGGCGAACTGATCTCCGATCAGTTCGAGCTGCTCGAAGACAGCGAGCACATCCGTCGCGTAATGGATGCCCAGGACGGTGCCGACGACGAGGACGGCGACGCGATCTTCGAGCCGGCGCCCGCCCCGGCCGCGGCGCCGGCGAAGAAAAAGGCAGCCAAGAAAGCCGCCGTCAAAAAAGCAGCGAAAAAGGCTACCGCGAAGAAGGCGACAAGCTCCAGGAAAAAAGCGGCGGGCAGCCCGGGGGCACGCCGCAAAAAGACAGCAGGCAAGACCGAGGCTTAGCCTGATCCGGACGCTCGGGAGCTACGACGCCCGTCAATCCTGAGCAGTCGGGCGCACCACGATGCTGCCGACCTCGACATCATCGGGTTGGTCGATGGCGAAAGCGACCGCCCGCGCGATGGCGTCCGGCGAAATCGCGATCGCTTGCTTGCGCTTCAGCAGCGAAGCTTTCAGCTCCGGATCGGCGATGCTGTCGTCGCCGAAGGTGGTCCCGATGAACCCCGGAGAGACTTCCGTGACTCGCAGTCCAGCGCCCGACTCCTGGCGCAAGGCTTCGGTCGCGGTTCGCAAGGCGTTCTTGGTTGCGGCATAAACGCCCATGGTCGGCAAGATCTTGATGCCGGCCGTCGAAATCACGTTGACGATGTGACCGCTGCGCTGGCGGCCGAACACCGGTAGCGCGGCCGCGATTCCGTAGAGCGCGCCACGCAGATTGACATCGATCATGGCGTCCCACTGATCGACCTGCAGCGCGTCGAAGCGGCCCAGCGGCCCGATGCCGGCGTTGTTGACGAAGACATCGAGTCGCCCGAAACGCTCGCAGGCCAGCGCGACCAGAGCGTCCAGATCTGCACGAACGGTGACGTCGACCGCTCGATAGACGGCCTGGCCACCACCCGCGTCGATCTGTTCGGCAACCGCTGCAAGCTCCGCTTCGCTGCGCGCCGCCAGCACCAGCTGCGCGCCACGTTCGGCGAGATGCAGGGCGCAGGCCCGCCCGATGCCACGCCCCGCGCCGGTGATGGCAACAACCTTGTTTTCGAGGGCCACGACAAAGACTCCGTGCTTTCGAGTGGACTGCCAGCCTATTCATTCAGGCCTGGACTATCTATGCTTGAATCGCCATGTCTTTATCGCAATCCGCCGAAAATGGGCTCGATCCCGTACTCGATCCCGTATCGGACGTCCTCGCTGCGCTGGGTGCGCGAAGTGTTCGCGCGACAGGCCTGGAGGCGTCCGGCCCCTGGGCGCTCGCGTTCGATGGCCGAGCCCGACTGAAATTCGTGGCCGTGCTTCGCGGCCGTTGCTGGCTGCTGCTTCCGGGACAGGCGCCAGAGGCTCTCGTCGAGGGCGACGTCGTGCTCATCAATGACACGCGCTATACGGTCGCCAGCGATCCGGCGATCGAAGCCATGGACGGCATGCCGCTTTATGCCGGGCCCGGTCAGGACATGGTGCGCCTCGGCGCTGGCGACGAGGTGGCCCTGATGGGCGGCGGCAGCGCATTTGCCGACGGCAGCGCCGCCTTCGTGCTTGATGCACTGCCGATGTTTCTGCGCGTCGACGCCGTCGAGACGGTCGCATGGGCCCTGCGCGCCTTGCGTGGGGAAGTAAGCAATACAGCAATCGGCAGCTCACTGATCGTCGAGCGACTAGCGGAAATTCTCGTCGTCGCGGCCGTCCGTGCTTTCGTGGCGTCGCGACCGGCAACGCGCATCGGCTGGATCTCGGCGCTGGCAGACGCCCGCATCGGCAAGGCCCTCAAGCTCATGCACAGCGACGTCGCACGTCGCTGGACCGTGCCGCTGCTGGCGACTGAGATCGGCATGTCGCGCTCGGCCTTCGCGCAACGTTTCAGCGCCCGCGTCGGTTACCCGCCACTCGAGTATCTGACGCGCTGGCGCATGGCACTGGCGCAGCGCAAGCTCAGCGAGGGCCAGACCGTCATGGCCGTCGCCTCCGCGATCGGCTACGACTCACAAAGCGCTTTTTCCCAGGCATTCAAACGCACGCTTGGGCACACGCCTCGCGCCGGCGGCCTACGGCCACCCGTCAAGACTCGACCGCGAAGCCTTTAGTCGACCACTTCCAGCATCAAGTCCAGCGCCGCGCGCGCCGGTGCGGCGACCGTCTCCGGCACCTGGATGCGGTTGACGGTGTTGCCGGCGACGATGTTGTCGAGCGTCCACGCCAGATGCTGCGGGTCGGTGCGGAACATGGTCGAGCACATGCACACCGTCGGCGACATGAACTCGACCGTCACGCCCTTGTCCTTCATTTCGTCGGCGAGGCGGTTGACGAGGTTCAGTTCGGTGCCGACCAGCCAGTGCTCGCCCGGCTGCGACGCGCGCACGGTGCGCAGGATGTATTCGGTCGAGCCGACTTCGTCGCTGTTCTCGCAGACCGCCAGCGCGTTCTCGGGATGGCTGATGACCTTGCCGCTCGGCACGCGCTTGCGGAAGTTCTCGATGTGCGTCGGCTGAAACATCTGATGCACCGAGCAGAAGCCGCGCCAGAGAATCATCTTGGCCGCGCGGATCTGCTCGGGCGTGTTGCCGCCCAGCGGCTTGGTGAAGTCCCAGACCACCATTTCGTCGAGGCCGATGCCCATGGTCTTGGCGGTGTTGCGGCCCAGATGCTGGTCCGGGAAGAACAGCACCTTCTCGCGGCGCGCAAACGACCATTCCAGCACCGCGCGCGCATTGCTCGACGTGCAGACGATGCCGCCGTGCTCGCCACAGAAACCCTTCAGGTCGGCCGCGGAATTGATGTAGGTGACCGGCGTGACCGTCTCGTCCGGGTTCAGCACCTCGGACAGCTCGGCCCAGCACTTGCGGACCTTGACCAGATTCGCCATGTCGGCCATCGAGCAGCCAGCCGCGAGGTCCGGCAGGATCACCGTGCGCTTGCCGAAGGTCAGGATGTCGGCGACTTCGGCCATGAAGTGCACACCGCAGAACACGATGAAATCGGCCTGCGTCTTCGCCGCCAGCTGCGAGAGCTTCAGCGAGTCGCCGGTGAAATCGGCGTGCTTGAAGACTTCATTGCGCTGGTAGTGGTGGCCGAGGATACAGAGACGATCGCCGAGGATGTTCTTGGCGGCGATGATGCGCGCGTCGCACTCGCCGTCGTCGAGCAGGTTGAATTCGTCGAGCTTCAGTGCTGCAGCCATCGTTCACCTCCGGGCGTCTTGCCCAGGACCACCATCGCCGGCCCGCGCGCGCCTGCGCGGATCCGGCTCGAAATCGGCCGGCGCCCTAGGCACCGGCCGTCGCTATCAGCTTGCCGGTTTCGGCTGCACCGTCGAGCGAATGCTCAGCTCGCGCATCTGGCGCGCGTCGATTTCGCTTGGCGCGGCGGTCAGCGGGTCGTGCGCGGTCTGCGTCTTCGGGAACGCAATCACTTCACGAATCGACTGCGCGCCGGCCATCAGCATCACCAGACGATCGAGGCCCAGCGCCAGGCCGCCGTGCGGCGGCGCGCCGAACGACAGCGCATCGAGCAGGAAGCCGAACTTGTCCTGCTGCTCTTCGGCACCGATGCCGAGCAGATCGAATACCGCCTGCTGCACGTCCGGGCGATGAATACGCACCGAGCCGCCGCCGACTTCGACACCGTTGAGGACGATGTCATAGCCCTGCGACAGCGTCGCGCCCGGATCGGCGCGCAGCGCCTCGGCGTCGAACGGCTTCGGCGCCGTGAACGGATGGTGCAGCGACACCCAGCGGCTCGCATCTTCGTCCCACTCGAACATCGGCCAGTCGACGACCCACAGCGCGCGCCAGCCTTCGGCGGTCAGCTTGAGGTCGTTGCCGATCTTCAGGCGCAGCGCGCCGAGCGCGTCGCTGACCACCTTGGCCTTGTCGGCACCGAAGAAGATCACGTCGCCGGTCTGCGCGCCGGTACGCGCGATCACGCCGTCGAGCGCCGCGTCGTGCAGGTTCTTGACGATCGGCGAGCGCAGACCCTCACGGCCCTTGTCCTTGTCGTCGACGACGATGTACGCGAGACCGCGCGCGCCGTAGACCTTGACGAACTCGGTGTACTTATCGATCTCGCCACGCGACAGCCTGGCGCCGCCCGGCACGCGCAGCGCCGTGACGCGGCACTTCGGATCGTTGGCCGGCGCGGCGAAGACCTTGAAGTCGACATCGGCGACCAGGTCCTTGACGTCGACCAGTTCGAGCGGGTTGCGCAGATCCGGCTTGTCCGAACCGTAGCGGCGCATCGCCTCTTCGTAACTCATGTGCGGCAACGTGCCGAGATCGACGTCGAGCACCTTGGTGAACAAATCCTTCACCAGCGCCTCGATCAAGGCCATGATCTCGTCCTGCGTCATGAACGAGGTTTCGACGTCGAGCTGCGTGAATTCCGGCTGGCGGTCGGCACGCAAGTCCTCGTCGCGGAAGCAGCGCGCGATCTGGTAATAGCGGTCGAGGCCGGACATCATCAGCAGCTGCTTGAACAGCTGTGGCGACTGCGGCAGCGCGAAGAACTTGCCGGGATGCGTCCGCGACGGCACCACGTAGTCGCGCGCGCCTTCCGGCGTCGCCTTGGTCAGGATCGGCGTCTCGACGTCGACGAAGCCCTGCGCGTCCATGAAGTCGCGAATGCGCTTGAACACGTCGTTGCGCAGGCGCAGGTTCTTCTGCATCTGCGGGCGGCGCAGGTCGATGTAGCGGTACTTCAGGCGCGTGTCTTCGCCGACCGTCTCGTCGTCGAGATGGAACGGCGGCGTCTCGGCCTTGTTCAGCAGCTCGATGTCCTTGGCCAGAACCTCGATCTTGCCGGTCGTCAGATTGTTGTTCTCGGTACCGGTCGGGCGCGGGCGCACGCGGCCGGAGATCTTGACGACGTATTCGGAGCGCAGCTTGTCGGCCGCGGCGAACGCGTCCTGGGTGTCCGGGTCGAACACGCACTGCAACAGGCCTTCGCGGTCGCGAAGGTCGATGAAGATCACGCCGCCGTGGTCACGGCGACGATGAACCCAACCGCAAACGGTGACGGTCTGGCCGGTCAAGGCCTCGGTGACCTGACCGCAATAATGGCTACGCATCGATGAGAATTCGTAAAGGAACCCGCTTGCACGGTTTCCGGGTCGGTGAAGGCGGTGGCCGAAGCCCCGCGACGAGCCGCGTAGTTTAACCGTGCGCCGCGGCGCCGGCCACGCCCGCCGCGGGCTCAGGCCGCGGCTTCGCCCTTGGAGCTGCCGCCGGCCGGCTTGCTGTCGCCGCCGGCGCTGCTGCTCGACGAGCTGTCGGACTTCTTCTCGCTCGATGTCGTTGACGCCGTCGAAGCGCTCTCGCCCGCCAGATTCTTCTTGTTGCCGGACTTGAAGTCGGTCTCGTACCAGCCGCCGCCACTGAGGCGGAAACCCGACGCGGACACCTGCTTGACCAGCGCCGACTTGCCGCAAACCGGGCACTCGGTCTCCGGCGGGTCCGAAATTTTCTGCAGGATTTCGCTGTCGGCACCGCAAGCGGTGCAGTGGTAATCGTAAATAGGCATCGGGATCTCTAGCGCAAATTCGGGCACGTCGATGCAACCCCTATGGGGATGCGGCGCGTATTCTCAATAGACGGGCCGCCCCGGTCCAGTCTTTCTTCGAGGGCTTTCAGGCGCTTGCACGGCCCTGCGGGCGGGCGCGGCGCGGCAGGAGCACGTGAATCTGCGCGCCGCCCTCGTGCGGCTCGGCCCAGATCTCGCCGTCGTGAAAACTCGCGATCTTGCGGCAGATCGCCAGGCCCATGCCCGAGCCACTGAACTGCGCCTGGCTGTGCAGGCGCTGCAGCGGCGCAAAAATGTGGTCGACCTGATCGGCGGCGATGCCGATGCCATTGTCGGTGAAGACCAGATGCCAGTCGTCGCGCTCGCGGCGCGCGCTGATCTCCAGGCGCGGCACCTGCCCGGGCGGCTGGTATTTCAGGGCGTTGCCGATCAGGTTCTGGAACAACTGGCTGAGCAGCGCATGATCAGCCTCGATCTGCGGCCACGGCGGCTCGACGATCTGCGCATCGCTGGCAGCGATCTCGCCGGCCAAGCGCTCACACGCCTGCGCGAATGCCAAGCCCAGCGAACGTGTCTGAAAGTGCGCGTCGCGCCGGCCGATGCGCGACAGCTGTAGCAGTGCCTCGACCAGCGTCTGGGTCTGCGTCACGCCGTCGACGATCTGCCGCACGAAGAGCTGGATTTGCGGATCGTCCAGCGACGCACAACGCTGCTCGAGCAGGCGCGCGAACCCTTGGACGTTGTGCAGCGGCGACTGCAGGTCATGAGACGCCGCGTATGCGAACTGCTCGAAGTCGGCAGCCGTGCGGCGGTATTGCGACAAGGCCTTGCGCAAGCGCTGCTCGCTATCCTCGCGCAACATCAGCTCCTCGCGCAGCTTGTCGTCGGCGTGCTCGCCCTGCGTGCGACGACGGCGCAGGCTCTCGCGCAACAAGATGGCCGTCAGCAACACCGTCAACGGCAGTCCGGCATACAGGCCGATGCGCGGCCAGCCGACCGCACCACCAAGCGCCATCAAAGCCACGAGCAGCAACAGGCCGCAACCGGCGAGCCTGCGGCTAGAGCGCGCCCACGACCACGGCCAGATCCAGACGAAGCCGGCCACCGCCAGGCCGCCGCTGATCGCGGCGATCAGGCTGTCGAGCAGAACGACTTCAAGCTCCATCATCGGGCGTCGGGACGAGCCGGTGGCAAGTGATGGAGCGAATTTTGAGGCAAAGCGGCACCGCGTCGCGACCCGTTCGCCCGGCGCTTGCCACCATTCATTCCGGCGGCGCGGCGATCGGCTCGATCGTCACGTCGGCGAACGCGGCAAGGCCCGTAATGAACTGACGATAGGCCTCGGCGGCCTGCTGCGGTCGCCCCTTGAAGCCGAATTCGATGTGACGCGTCCGCTCACCGTCACCGCGCGACGGCAGGCTCGACAGCTTCAGGCCGGGATGCTGTGCCAGCGTTTCCTCCATCAACCCGAGCAGGTCGCCCTCGCCGCTGGTGCCGACCGCACGCAGCCGGTATTCAACGTCCGGATCGGCGCGATGCAGGTGTGCGAGCTGCGCGTCGAGCACCCATTCCAGCATCGGCCACGCCATCTCCGGAAAGCCGGGCACGAAGTAGCACTGCTCGACGAAGAAACCGGCAACCTGATTGACCGGATTCGGAATCAGCCCCGCGTCCTGCGGAAAGTCCGCCATCAGCACGCGGTTCGGAAACGACGCGTCGCCGTAACGCTCGACGATCAGGCGCTCGGCTTGCGGATGACGGGTCACCGGCCGTCCGAACGCCAGGCCGGCCGCCTGCCGCGTCCGGTCATCGGGCGTGGCGCCGATGCCGCCGCACGACAGCACGACGTCGCCGCGCGCATGCGCCGCGGCGATTGCCTCGGCAATACGCTGTTCGTCATCACCGACAAACTGCGCCCAGCCCAGCTCCAGGCCGCGCGCCTGCAACAGGGCCTGTACCTTGGCCAGGTGTCGGTCCTGACGCTTGCCGCTGAGTATCTCGTCGCCGATGACGAACAGGCCGATTGCCATGTGTTGCAGTCCTTGAAAACGGTCGCCGGTCACCCGCGGGCACGCATCGCGGTGTTGCGCGGGCGAATTTGAGCGCGGCAGTTTACGCCCGCTATGCTGACCACGGCGAACCATCCCGGTCACGCCGGAGGAGAACGACATGAAAGTATTGATCCCGATTGCCGATGGCTCGGAATCGCTGGAAACCGTGACGATGGCCAATGTGCTGCGCCGCGGCGGGCTTGCGGTGACAGTGGCGGCGATCGGCACCCAACGTGAAGTCAGCGGCACCCGCGACGTACGCCTGCTCGCCGACACCCTGTTCGAGGACGTGATCGCCGACGACTACGACGCCATCGTCCTGCCGGGCGGCGAAGCCGGCGCCCGCGCACTGGGCGCGCACGCGCCGCTGATCGAGAAGCTCAAGGCACAACGCCTGGCGCATCGTTGGTTCGGCGGCATCTGCGCCGCGCCGGCGCTGGCGCTGGCGCCGCACGGCCTGCTCGACGGCAAACAGGCCACCTGCTACCCGGCGTTTCGCGACGCACTGCTGCACTGGGTCGATCAGCCGGTGGTCGCCGACGGGCATTGCCTGACCAGCCAGGGTCCGGCTACCGCGATCGCCTTCGGCCTGGAGCTGATCGAAAAGCTCAGCGACCACGCCACACGCCGTCAGGTCGGCGAGGCATTGCTGGCTGAGGCCTGAGGCGCTGCGCGACAAAACACGCAGCAAGAAAAACGCCCGCATAAAGCGGGCGTTTTTCATCAAGCTGGGACAGCGCGCGTTCAGGCGGCCTTGCGGTCGACGGCCTCCGCCAGCATCTTCTTCAGCTCGCCAGTCTGATACAGATCGAGCGTGATGTCGCAACCGCCGATCAACTCGCCCTTGACGTACAGCTGCGGGAAGGTCGGCCAGTTCGCGAACTTCGGCAGCGCACGATAGACCTCCTCGTCCTCGAAGATGTTCACGAACGCGAACGGCACTTCGCAGGCCTTCAGCGCCTGCACCACGCGCGCGGAAAAACCGCACTGCGGAAAATCAGGCGAGCCCTTCATGTAAACGATGATGGGGTTGTCGGTGACCTGCTTCTTGATTCTTTCCAATGCATCCATTACGGCGTCTCCGCACAGTGGAGTTCGAGCAGCGCAGATTATACGCCCCCTGCCCGGACATCGTCGGCGGTATTGAACAAATTGGGGGAATTCGCCTATGTTGTCGGTTCTTTCAAGCCAGCCGGTGCAAGCCCGCACCGAGATACCAGCAAAAAGGAATCCGCCATGGCATTGACGCTCCCCGAACTCCCCTACGCCCGCGATGCGCTGGCGCCGTACATGTCCGCCGAAACGCTGGACTTCCACTACGGCAAGCATCACAAGACCTACGTCGAAACCGGCAACAAGCTGATGGCCGGCACCGAATTCGAGAACATGGCCATCGAAGACATCATCAAGAAGTCTTCCGGCAAGATCTTCAACAACGCCGCGCAGGTGTGGAACCACAGCTTCTTCTGGAACTGCCTGACGCCGAACAAGGCCGAGCCCAGCGCCGCCCTCGCCGACGCCCTGACCAAGGCCTTCGGCAGCGTCGACGAATTCAAGAAGCTGTTCACCGAAGCCGCGATCGGCACGTTCGGCTCCGGCTGGGCCTGGCTGGTCAAGAACGCCGACGGCTCGCTGGCGATCACCAGCACGTCGAACGCCGGCAATCCGATGACGGCCGACCAGCAGCCGCTGCTGACCTGCGACGTCTGGGAACACGCCTACTACATCGACTGCCGCAACGCCCGCCCGAAGTATCTCGAGAACTTCTGGGCGCTGGTGAACTGGAGCTTCGTCGAGAAGAATCTGGGTTAAAATCCTGCAAAACGCTGGAGTCGAAGGCCGCGCTCGCGCGGCTTTCGCTTTTTGGGGCGCCGGATGATCCGGCCACGTTGATTCAAGGGAACCGCTGATGCCGCGTCACTTCCTCAAGCTGTCCGACCTTTCTGCCGACGAAGCACGCAGCGTCATCGCGCGCGCGTCGGAACTCAAGGCGCAGGCCACAGACCTCAGCTATCGGCCGTTCGTCGGCAAAACGCTGGCGATGATCTTCACCAAGAACTCGACGCGCACGCGCGTCAGCTTCGAGGCCGGCATGGCGCGCTACGGCGGCCATGCGCTGTTCCTGTCGGCCGGCGTCACGCAGATCGGCCGCGACGAGCCGATCAGCGATACCGCCAAAGTGCTGTCGCGCATGTGCAGCGCGATCATGATTCGCAACGACTCGCAGGCGGATCAGGAAGAACTGGCGGCGAACTCGCGCGTGCCGGTCGTCAACGGCCTGTCGGACACGCACCACCCCTGCCAGCTGCTGGCCGACATGCAGACCTGGTTCGAGCATCGCGGTGATCCACGTGGCAAGACCGCGGCGTGGATCGGCGACGGCAACAACAACGTCTGTCATTCGTTCATCGAAGCCGCCGTGCTGTTCGGCTTCACGCTCAAGATCGCCTCGCCCGATGGCTACCTGCCGGACCCGGCGATCGTCGAAGCGGCCGGCAGCAGCGTGCAGCTGGTCGACGACGCGGCGACGGCCGCCAGCGCGGCCGATCTGATCGTCACCGATACCTGGACCAGCATGGGCCAGGAAGCCGAGCAACAGAAGCGCCTCGCGGCGTTTGCCGGCTATCAGGTCGATCGCGCGTTGATGGACAAGGGCGCGTCCGACGCCATCTTCCTGCACTGCCTGCCGGCGCACCGCGGCGAGGAAGTGACTGCCGAGGTCATCGACGGTCCGCAGTCGGTGGTCTTCGACGAAGCCGAAAACCGGCTCTGGGCGCAGATGGCGCTGCTCGAATTCCTGCTGTCGCAATGATCAAGCCGCCTGCTGCCGAGGATATCCTGCGCAATGTGCGCGCCGCGCTCGACGAGGACGTCGGCGGCGGCGACGTGACGGCGCGCCTCGTGCCCGCTGCTGAAGTCGGCGAAGCCGTGGTCATCTCGCGCGAAGCGGCGGTCATCTGCGGACGGCCGTGGGTCGACGCCGTGTTCGGCGAAGTCGATGCCGGCGTCGAAGTGGTCTGGCAGGTCGAGGACGGCGCCCGCGTCATTGCCGATCAGCCGCTCTACACGCTGCGCGGATCCGCCCGCTCGCTGCTGACCGGCGAACGCACGGCGCTGAACTTCCTGCAGGCACTGTCCGGCACCGCCACCGCCGTGCGTCGCTATGTCGATGCCGTCGCCGGCACCGGCTGCCAGATCGCCGATACGCGCAAGACGCTGCCGGGCCTGCGCAATGCGCAGAAATACGCGGTGCGCTGCGGCGGCGGCATCAATCACCGCATCGGCCTCTACGACGGCATTCTGATCAAGGAAAACCACGTCGCGGCGGCCGGCGGCATTCGCCAGGCGATCGCCAACGCTCGCGCGCTTGATGCCGGCGTGCCGCTGATGACCGAGGCCGAGGACTTCGATCAGGTCGATGCGGCGCTCGATGCCGACGTCGACCTACTCTTGGTCGACGACTTTTCGCTCGAACAGATTCGCGAGGCCGTACGTCGCACGCGCGCACATCGCGAACGCGGCGGCCGCACCGTCATCGAGTATTCCGGCGGCGCGACGCTGGACACCGTGCGGCCGATCGCCGAGTGCGGCGTCGACCGCATCGCGATCGGCGCCATCACCAAGCATGTCCGCGCCGTCGACCTGTCGATGCGCTTTCGTTAAAAGCCGTCACTGAAGCGGCACCCGAGCTTCCGCCGCCTTGACGGAAGCTCGGGCACTCGTTGCGTCAGGCGGCGCTGGTCTGCAAGGCCAGCTGCAACGGACGCTGCATGCCGACGAAGTCGAACTCGCACTCCGGATGGCGGCCGTCGATGATGTCGGCAATGGCTCGGCCCGAGCCGCAGCCATGCGTCCAGCCGAGCGTGCCGTGGCCCGTGTTGAGGTACAGACCCTGAACCTCGCTGCGGCCGATATAGGGCACGTTACCTGGCGTTGCCGGACGCAGGCCGGTCCAGAACTGCGCGAGCTGCGGCTGACTCATACCCGGGAACACATCGAGCGTACGCTTGACGATGGCCTCACAACGCACGCGATTGAGCTCCATGGTGTAGCCGTTGAACTCGGCGGTACCGGCCACGCGCAGACGATCGCCGAATCGCGAGAACACCAGCTTGTATTCGTCGTCAGTCAGGCTGACGCTCGGCGCCAGTGACGGCTCCAGCACCGGCAACGTGATCGAATAACCCTTGACCGGATAGATGTGCAGCGGCACGCCGGCATAGCGCGCGACCTGCGGGCTGAAGCTGCCGAGCGCGAGCACATAGGCGTCGGCGCTTTCCAGACGATAGGCGCCGGTCTCGTCGCAGACTTCCACACCCGTCATCTTGCCGCCTTCGGCATGCAGAGCCTGCACGCGTACGCCGTAGCGGAACTTCACCCCCAGCGCTTCGCAGCGCTCGGCCAGGCGCGTTGTGAACTTGTGCACGTCACCGGATTCATCGGCGCTGGTATAGGTCGCGCCCGCGAGCTTCGAGCGAATCTGCGCGAGCGCCGGCTCGATGCGCACCACCTCATCGGCATCGATCAGGCGGCGTTCGCAACCGATCTCACGCATGATGCGCGCCGGCTCGATCGCCAGCTCGAATTCCTTCTCGCTCGTGTAGTAATGCAGGATGCCGCGCGCTTCGTGGTCGTACTCGATGCCGGTCTCGGCACGCAGCGCCTGCAAATTGTCGCGGCTGTAGGTACCGAGACGCACGATCTGGATCATGTTGTGCGTCGAGCGCGCCGCCTTGCACTCGCGCAGGAACTTCATGCCCCATGCCCACTGCGCCGGATCGGCACGCAAACGAAACAGCAGCGGCGCGTCTTCCTTGCCCAGCCAGCGCAACATCTTCCACGGCGCCGACGGGTTGGCCCAAGGCTCGGCATGACTGACCGAGATCTGGCCGCCATTGCCGAAGCTGGTCTCGCGTGCCGCGCCGGCATTGCGCTCCAGCACAACGACTTCATGGCCCGCCTTGGCCAGATACCACGCCGACGCCACACCAATGACACCGGCTCCCATCACGATAATTTTCATCTCAAACTCCAGCACAGAAAGGAAGTGCAGCCGGCCTGATCCGGCTGCTTGATCCCCACTGTCCTTTTGCCTGAGAGATTCACCGCAGCACTGCGGTTTGCCCCTTCGGCGGTCGCTCGACCGTTGGACGGCGCGACGCTCTCCAGTTGTGTACCTGTTCCAGTTTGTTGGCCTGAGCGTTTTGGGTTTGCGCCGTCGGCAGCACGATCTGCGGAGACTGCAGCAGTGCTTCTCCTGGAATGATTTCAGCTTACGTAATCGAAATGCACTCCGTCATGACTTTTGCCGCCAAGCTGCATATCAGATCGTCAACGCCATCAAGTGTGCGACATCGCCAGCGCCATCCTGACTCTTGACGCCGGCCAGCGTCTTCGACGCAGCAGAATCCTTGCCTGCCAACATCTGCGCATAGCCCAGATGCAGTTGCGCCTCGGCCGGCTTCTTCAGGCCGCCCTTGGCAATGCCCTGCTCGATCAGCGCGATACCCTGCTGATAGTCGCCATAGCCCACGTGGTTGAGACCCGCCGACACCAGCGCATCGCCGCCAGCCTGCTGCGCGGCGAGCTTGTCGCCCTCGGCCATCGACTTTTTGTCCTCGGCAATCTTGCGCGCGACCATGTCCTTGAGGCGCTGATGGCGCGCGGCGTCGGAGCCCACGCCGAGCAGCTTGTCCTTGTAGCCGAGATCGACGTACTGCTGCGCTTCGCCCGGATAACCGGCCTGCAACGCCAGCTGCGCGGCTTCCATGAACTCGGAAGCCTTGGTCATCGTGCCGGTCTGCATCCGTAGCCGGTACAGATCCAGATCGAGCTGCGATGAGAAGCCCGGCGCACCGGCCGTGCGCGCAATCAGATCCTGCCAATAATCGGGCGTCGGGTAGTACTTGACGAGCTGCTCGAGCGACTGCCGATAGGCCGTGTCGTTTTTCTGCTTGACCGCGATCGACGTCAGCAGCTGTAGCTGCATCTTGGTCGGCTTCTGGCCAGCCTTTTCCGCCGACGCCACCTCACCCTTGAGCGCATGCTGCGCACCGGACAGGTCGCCCGACAGATACATTGCCTGCGGCAGCAGATCCAAGGTCTGACTGCTGGTACCGCCGGCATCGCGATACTGCGCAATGTACTTGGCAGCCGTACCGTAATCACGGCCGGCATAGGCCACGCGCGCGATGATGTCGTAGGTCTTGAGCTTGTCGGCCGCCGGCATCTGCGGGGATTCGACGACCTTTTCATAAGCCTTCAGCGCCGTCGACGTCTGACCCGCACCGGTCGCCGCCGCCGCACGCATGCGCTCGACGATGTAGCTCTCATAAGGCGTCAGCTTGTCGACCTTGCCCGCCTCGTCAACCTTGACCAGCGCTTCCTTGTAGTGCTTGGCCTGCAGGTCAGCCTGCGCTGCCTGCAATGGCTTGCCGACCTGCGGACGCAGTGTGTCGGCCGCATGAGCCTGCGCCGCGACGAAAAAACCCATCGCAAAAAGGGCGCGGCTGATCTGTGCGTACTTCATTACCTCGTTACCTCTCGATTGAATAAAAGGGAACGGAGGGCGAAGCAGGCAGATGGCTCGCAGAAGAAAGCCGGGATCTTTCGCCTGCGGGCACCTGTCTGCCCCGCCTCCGTTCCACTAAGCGGTGAACCTGGCCTACATCGCCTCGTTGCCGACCAGTCCGATCTTGTTGACGCCGTTGCGCTGCGCCGCGGCGAGCACGAAGGCCACGTACTTGTATTCGACCAGCTTGTTCGGGCGAATATGAAATTCCGACTGCTGATCAACCGGCTTGTCCCC
>NZ_JAAVXB010000021.1 GCF_012241385.1 Solimonas marina
CGATTGCAACCCGATTTCAACGCGCGCTATCGGCGCCTGCGTCACGCCGGAAAGTGCGCCAAAGTCGCCATCACGGCTTGCATGCGTGTCCTCATCACCAGGCTCAATGCCATGGTCCGCGACCAGACCGTATGGAAAATGAGCCCCGCCACATAAGACAGTTGCTCCTACATGCCCCGCTTTGTTTGTAGGAGCGGCGCAAGCCGCGACCTCAGGTTTTGCAGAAAATCGCATTTCAATCTGCGCGAATCTGCGAAATCTGCGGTTCATCCGCTTTTGATTGGCTTCACTGCTTGGCCGAAGCCGGCGCGAACGGGTCGTTCTCGTACTTCGACCAGTGCTCGGCGAGTTCGCGGACCACGGCGCTGCCGACGCGCCAGTGTGCTTCGCAGGCCGGTTGCAGGGCGCCGAAGCCGTCGACTTCGCGGGCGAGGCTTTCGGCGGCCGTCATGCCGTTTGGCTGCATGCTGAAGTTGCTGGCGGTGCGCAGCAGCATCACGCGTGCGAAGTCGGCCTTGCCGCCCGCATCGAGGAAACGGATCGCTTCGAGGATGCCACTGTCTTCAACGGCGGTGGTGACGAACTGACCCTGGTCGTGCGTCCAGTAGCGCACCCACTGCGTGGCCCAGTCGTTGAGCAGCTTGCCGTGCCAGAAGGTGTTGGCCGAGATGTTGTCGCCACGCATGACGCGCGGCGGCTTGCGTGCCTCCGGGTCATCGGTATATCCGGCGCGTATTGCCCGTAGTTTGTCGCTGTCGTCGAGCTTGATGGTCTTGGTCAGATCGTAGGCCCAGTTGCGCAGTTTGCCGTTGAGCTTGAAGACCTTGCCGTTGTCGTCGCCGGCTGGCTGCTCGTACGGCGTCTTGTGCTTGAACGGGATGTAGCCGGTCGGCCAGTCCTTGGGCATTTCGCGCGGGTCGATTTCGTAGGCCCAATCGCCGTTGACGACCCATTGCCCCCAGACCGCCGAGCCGATCGTGCCGCGCTCGGGGTTGATGCCGGCGATGCCGCCGATCAGCCAGTAGGCCTTGCTGAAGTCGAAGCGCGGGTCCATGCCCATCGCCATCACGCTGGCTGCCGCATGGTCGGCGGTCAGGCCGGTGTAGGTGACGAGTACGCCATGCGCGCGGTCGAGACAGGCGGCGTGTGTGCTCATCGGCAGCGGCACGCAGTCGAGCTTGTGCTTGCCGTCGATGCCGCGCTCGTACCAGCGCTGGAATTCGCCGGCGGTGTCGCCGCTGTCCTTGCCGATCTCGAAGTTGACGAGCACGACGACCCGAATCGGGATGGGCGGGGCGACGGTGGCCGGTGCGGCGGCCAGTGCTGGCGCGGCGCACAGCAGGAGCGACAGTGCGGCGCCAAGACGGCGCAGAGAAACGTTGATGGTCATCAGGCGTGAATCGATTTTTCTGGAGAGGTGTCGTGACGCGGCGGCCGCATCATGCGCCAGCGGTATCGCAGGTTTCCAGTTGGGCGAGGTAGGCGTCGCGTTCCTCGTCGCTGAGCCAGGCGGTGACGAAACTGTTGCGTGCCAGCTGCACGAGCATATCGCGCGACAGGCCGACGGTCCGGGCGGCGCGCAGCATCAGGTCGCCGATATAGAGGCTGCGCTTCATGCCCGGATCGTCGGAATTCAGCGAGACCAGCAGTCCGTGTTCGAGCAGCTGCTTGATCGCGCCGGCGCGATATTCCATGCGGCCCGGAATCTCGGTGTAGAACAGCGTCGGCGCCGCGGTCAGGCCGATGCGGCGTTCGCGCACGGCATCGATCAGCTTCGGATCGTCGAGCACGTTCAGGCCGTGGTCGATGCGCTCGACCTTCAATACGTCGAGCGCGCCCCAGTGGTGGGCCACGGTGTTCGGCTGACCGACGTCGCAATGCGTGGTCAAGCGCAGGCCCATGCCCCGCGCCTCGTCGAAGACGGCGGCGAACTTGTCGGGAAAGCCGTCGACCTCGGGGTTGTCGAGACCGATGCCGATGAATTCGTCGCGCCACGGCGCGCTGTCGCGCAAGACCTTCAGCGCGTCGTCGGCGCTGCGGTCGCGCAGGAAGCACATGATGTAGCGCGCCTTGAAACCGAGGGTTTGCTCGGCCTCGATGCGCGCCCGTGCCAGCCCGCCGAAGATCGCCGCCAGCGGTATGCCGCGCTCGAGGTGCAGCTGCGGGTCGAAGAACACCTCGGCGTAGACCACGCCCTGCGACTGCGCCTTGGCGAAGAACGCCATCGCCAGATCGCGGAAGTCCTGCGCGCTGCGGATCGCGGCGATCAGCTCTTCGTAGATGCCGATGAAGCTTGGTAGGTCATGCGCGTCGCGCAGTCGCTGGCGCACCGCTTCGGCATCGGCGTAGGGCGTGGCGATGCCGTTGCGCGCGGCGATGTCGAGGTACAGCTCGGGTTCCATCGTGCCTTCGATGTGCACGTGCAACTCGGCCTTCGGCATCGCCATGACGAAGGCGTGCAGCGTGGCATCGTCGGGGCTGGGCATGGTCATGGGCGGGCAGTCTCAGCGGGCTTCGACGCGCGCGTATTCGCCACGCTGGCGCGCCATGATGTGGTCGAGCGCCTGCATGCCGTGTTCGGCGTTCGCCGGTGCAACCCAGGTGTCGGCGTTCGGGTGGTGGAAGAACACGATCGAACGGCGTGCCTTGGCATTGGCCGATGGCGGCGGATTGACGACACGGTGCGGGTTGGCCGGAATGCGACCGCCCGACCACAGGTGCAACAGATCGCCGGCCTGCAGCAGCCAGGCGTCGTCGCGAAAGCGCACCGGCGTCCACGCGCGCTGCGCGCCGATCGCCGCTTCGAGACCGCCGGGCGCATCGTCGGCCCACAGCAGCGTGATGCCGCCGATGTCGGTGTGCGCCCGCGCCCGCGTGCGGCCCGCTTCCGGGGCCTGCGTCTGCGCGTGGTAGTAGTTGACGACCAGGTTCGAGTGCTGCTGCGTGGTCCAGGCCGGCACATCGGCATCCGGCAGCGCCAGCGACTCGGCGATCATGCCGGTGACGCGCGCCGCCAGGCCATGCATCGCGACGTATAACGCGGTCCAGGCATTGCGGAAGTCCGGCGGGCTCTGCGGCCACAGCGGGAAGCCGTCGGCCCAGACCTTGGGCGGCAGATGCGAGTCGCTGGGTTTGAGGCGCAGCTCGTAGCGTTCGAGCAACTCGGCGGTCGGGCTGGATTCGGAGACCGGTTGCCAGCCGTACCACGGGCCGTCGCCCGGCCACTCGACCTTGGCTTTCTCGTCACGCGGCAAACCGAAGAAATGGTCGCCGGTTTCGAGCACGGCTTCGCGCACCGCGCGCGGCACGCCGTGTCCGACCAGAAACACGCAGGAGGCGTTGATCAGACCGTTGACGAGGTCATCGGGGCTGGCGGTGCGCAAATCGATGACGGGAATGCTGACGGGGTCCATGACAGTCTCCGGTGCGGGGGCGTTCGGCTCAGGGGAGATCGCCGGCAACCGCCGGCGAAGGGTGGGGGACGGGCAGCGCGCGACGACGCATGGCGACGACGATGCAGGCGGCCATCAATGCGTAGCAGACGCTGACCGATTGCAGCGCCAGGGCGGTATCGGCGTGACGCACGAGCTGCGACGACAGATACGGACTCAGTGCCTGACCGAGCGAGCCGCACGACAGCAGCAGCGCGACGACGCGCTGCGGGTGGCGGACCAGCGTCGTCGCGTAGGTCAGGCTCAGCTTCAGCACGCCGCCGTTGACGATGCCGAGCACGGTCGTCGCCAGCATCAGCGCCGATGCGTCGCGGCTCAGCCAAAGCGGGAACGATGCGGCGACCGACGCGCAGGCGATCAGCGGCAGCAGGCGACGGAAGTCGAGGCGTTGCAACAGCGCGACCAGCAGCAACTGGCCGATCGCCATGCCGGTCCAGTAGCGACTGATGCCGGCGGTGCTGGTGACGTAGTCGACGTGCAGTTGTTGCTGCAGGTGCTGCGGCAGCCACAGCAGCATCGTCACCTGGCCGAGCAGATAGAACAGCAGCGCGATCGCGCACAGCCAGGCCCCCAGCGGCCAGCGTTCGTGCGCCACGCGTTCGCCCGCTTCGCGCGCCGACGGTGGGTAGGGGCTGAGCACGGCCAGTACGACGACCAGCGCACAGAGCGCCGCCAGCGCGCCATAGCTGGCGCTCCACGGCAGTCCGTGCGAAATCATCTGCGCCGCAGCCGGTGCACAGACGATGCCGGCCAAGGCAAAACACAGATCGGTGCACAACAGCAGCACCGCACGGATGCGCGCCGAATAGCTCAGCGCCAGGGTCACCGCGGCGGCCGCCAGACCGAGCCCGGCGACGGCCCCGGCGACGGCCAGCAGGACCGGCAGCCATGACCACGAATCGCCGAACAGGATGGCCAGCAGCACCGCGGCGCCGATCACATAGCAACTGATGATGGTGCGCTTGAGGCCGCTCCACTCGAACCAGACCAGGCTCAACAGCGTGCCGATCATGATGCCGCTGCTCAAGGACGAGAAGCGCTCGGAGACGTCGGTCAGCGCCTTGCCGAAATGCGCGGCCATCGGTCCGCTGATCGCGCCGATCTGCGAGATCAGGCCGGCGGCGATGAAATAGCTGAGCAGGCAGGCCAGCGTCAGGCGGATGCGCTGCGCGCGCGTCATCGTGAAGTCGCCGGCCGTGGCCATCGTTCAGTGCCGTGCCGCGGGGTTCGTGTCTGCGCTCATGGCGTGCTCACTGGCGAGGCAGACAGATTTGATAGTGCTTGCAGGTGAACGAGTAGCTCACCGGATGCACGTCGTCGAGCGCGGCCGAGCCTTTGCGCTGGAAGTCTTTGGCGAAGCGCGCGACGCGCCGGTCGTAGTCCGCCAGCAGCTTTTCCTTGACCGGCTCCTGCACGAAGGCGTACTTCAGCGAGTTGCGGCCCATCTTGACGATCTCGTCCCACGACAGGTTGAACTCGTGGACGGCGACGTAGTACTCGTCGGTCAGGTTGGAATCCCACATGCCGCGATCGTCGGTCGACAGCGCGACCGGAATGCCGATGCGCAGGTACTCGGGGAAGGGATGGTGCTGGAAGTCCGGCACGTAGCCGAGCATGAAGTTGCTGATCAGGTTGATCTCGACCATGTACGGGCCGTTGCGCATCAGCACCATCATGTCCGGCTCGTCGATCAGGTTGACGCCGTGGCCGATGCGCTCGGCGCCGAGCAGCAGCGTGTCGCGAATGTGATTGCTCGGCTCGTCCTGTTCGCCGGCGTGGATCGACAGATGGATGTCCGGGTAGTGCTTGCGCAGATCGCGCAACGTCGACAAGAAGCGCAGCGGATAGCCTTTCTGGTTGTCCTCGCGGCCGACCATGTTGATGCCGACGTAGAGATCGCGGTGCTGGTCGGTGAACGCGTAGAGCGTGCGCAGTTGCTGTTCGGCGTTCGGCGCGAAGCGCAGGATCGAACTCTGGAAGCGCACGGTGACGCCGGTCGCCTTGGCGTCGCGCTGCGCCAGACGCTGGCGCAGGATGTCGACGGTCTGGTCCGGCGTGAACAGCGTGCCGTCGGGCTTCAGATAGCCAAACGCACCGTTCATCGTCTCCAGGTATTCAAGGCCTTCGGCACTGAAGGCCTTCATGTTCTGGTAAAGGATTTCCGCCATCACGTACGGATTGCGGTCGAGATCGGCGAGGCGTTGCCAGTGCGTGCTGAAGAACTCGTCGCGGCCCTCGAACGGCTTGTCGAGGCGGATGCTGTTCAGCCAGCCATCCTTTTCCTTCGCCGTCAGATCCTGCAGGCGCTTGTATTCGGACTTCTGGCAAGCGTCGAGCTTGTCGTAGCTGGTTTGCTGGATGGTATGGAACAGCAGGTAGTACGGATCGTTGCCGTACTCGTTGACGCTGCCGTACGGGATGCAGTTGTTGATGCGGACCTTGCTGTAATACGTGTAGCCCCGCGCTTGCTGGTCCAGCGCCGCCTGCCACCACCATTCCGACAGCCCGGCGCCGGACAGGTGGTTGTGCAGGTCGCCGCCTTTCGGCAGCGCATAGAGGAAGCGGTACATCTGCTCCGGCGTGGCTTGCGCCTTGAACTTTTCGAACCAGGCCTCGTCAGCGCGGGCGGAGGCGCTGGCGAACAGCAGCGGGGCGATGAGGGTGCAGGCGAGGGCGAGGCGGCGCATGGCGTTCGGGCGTGAAGCGTCTTAGAGATACGAGATCAGGTGCAGGCTGAACAACGCGGCCTGTTTGGCGGCGATGGGGCCGAGGCGCAGGTAGTCGTTGTTCGGCGTTTCCTGTGCAACATTGCTGCCACCGCGGACCACGATGTACGGCACGCCGAGAATCTGCAGCGTGTGACCGAGCGGCGCCGATTCCATTTCCATGATGTCGGTGTGCAGGTCGTTACGCAGATAGTCGATGCGCTGCTGGGTGACACCGAACAGGTCCGACGACGAGATCACGCCGAGCCGCGCCTTGACGTGGTAGGTCGAGCCGTTGGCCGTGACTTCCGGACCCTTATAGGTGGCGATCGCCTTTTCCGCGTCCCGCAACAGCACCGGCGACGGCGAGAACGCGTTCTTGATCTCCTTGCCGTCGTCCGGCCCGTTGAACGGGCGATAGACCATGCCGTCGTGCGTCAGGCTGCCGTAGTCGTGCTCGTGCATGACGGTGGCGACGATCACGTCGCCGGTACGCAGGCTCTGATTGATGCGCGCGCCGGTGCCGCTCATCAGCACCAGACGCGGCTTGAACTGGGTGACGAACAGCGTCGAGGTCATTGCCGTCGAGGTCTTGCCGATGCCGGTGATGGCGACCACGGCCGGCTTGCCGTCGATGTGGCCCTGCCAGTACGGAATGCCCCAGAGATCCTTTTTTACCGCATCCTTCATCGCCGCCACGAACGGCGGGATTTCCTGCGGCACGGCGCCGAGGATGAGGATGGTGTTGGTCGGCTGGTAGTGCGCGGGTTGGTCGGGTGCGCTGTCGGCGTACGCGTGGCTGACGGTCAGGGTCATGACGAGGCAAAGCAGTCTGAGAAGTTTCATGGTCGGTTCCGCTTCAGTTACCGGGAATGTGGTCGCGATAGGTCGCCCAGCCGTCGAGCAGGGTGTGCACGACGATGCCGCCGACCTGGTAGGCCGCGTCGATCGCGGGCTTGCCGTCTTCCGGGTATTCGGCGGTGGTACTCCAGGCCGCGTCCTTGCCGGGCGGCTGCATGCTGTAGTTGCTGGCGGTGCGCAGCACCATCACGCGGTCGAGGTCGACGCGGTGGTCGTTGGCGAGTCGATGCAGGGCGGTCAGCGTGCCGCTGTCTTCCATCGCCGAGATCATGAAGTTGGCGTCGCTGCCGGCCTGCAGCTTCATCCAGTCGTTGGCCCACTGCGTCATCAGGTCGCCGTGGAAATAGCGGCTCGACGACATCGTGTCGCCCTCGGTGACGAACGGTGGCTTGAGCGCATTCGGATAGCCGGTGAACTGCGCCCGGAATTTGGCGATGCCGGCGCTGTCGGCGACCGGGTGATCCTGGGTCAGTTGGTAGGCCCAGTCGGTCAGCTTTGGATTCAGCGCGAAGTGCAGGGTGTCGACGGTCCAACTGTGTTCGGTGTCGTTCGGATGCTGGCCGCCGAGCGGCAGCAGGCCGTAGGGCCAGTCCTTGGGAATCTCGCGGGCGTCGATCTCATAGAGCAGATCGCCGTCGACGACGTGCTTGGACCACACGGCGGTGCCGAGCGAGACGTCGTGCGGGTCGCCGCCGCCGATGCCGGCGATCAGCCAGTACGCATGCGACAGATCGAAGCGCGGATCGGTGCCGAGCGCCATGATCGACGCCGTGGCGTTGCTGATGCCCATGCCAGTGCAGATCGCCAGCAGGCCGGCGTCGTTGCCGCGCAGCTCGTACTTGCCGAGCGGGAACGGGTAGACGGTGTCGAGCTTCTGACCCTCGACCCAGTTCTGGAACTCGCCAGCCTTGTCGCCGGTGACGGCACCGTCCTCGAACATCGTGACGACGACCACCTTGACCGGAATCGGCTGTGGCACAGCGGCGCTCGGCACGCCTTTCGAGCAGGCGGCAAGCGTGGCGAGGGCGGCGAGCGCGAGCGGCGCCAGCAGACGAGTCGACATGGATCTCTTGAAAATCGTCGGAAAGAGAAAAGGGTCAGGGTTCAGGCCGCGGCCTGCAGATAGCTGTCGAGCGCCGCCAGGTAGTGGTCGCGCCGATCGGTGGGCAGCCACGCCACCTCGAAGGCGTTGCGCGTCAACTGCGCGATTTCGTCGCGCGTCATGCCGTCATCGACGAGCGCCTGCAGGTTCTCGTTCATGTACGCGCGGAAATACGCCGGATCGTCGGAATTGATCGTCGCGCGCATGCCCAATTCGAGCATGCGGCGAATCTCGGCCGTCGTCAGGTTCTGCACGACGAAGCGGTTCGACACCGGGCAGACCGTCAAGCCCAGGCCGCGTCTGGCCACTTCCGAGTACAGCTCGCTGCGGTCCAGCGTGTTGATGCCGTGATCGATGCGATCGACGATGATGTCGTCGAGCACCTGACGGATGTGCTCGTGTGTGTTGTGCTGGTGCACGTCGCAGTGCATCGTCAGCTTGTAACCATGCGCGCGCGCCTGCTGGAAGACCTCGGCGAACTTGCTTGGCGGATTGTTCTTCTCATCTGAGTCGAGACCGACGCCGACGATCCAGTCCTTGAACGACAGCGAGGCCTGCAGCGTTTCCATCGCCGACTCGGCGCTCATGTCGCGCAGAAAGCACATGATCAGCTGCGACTCGATGCCCAGATCGGTGCGCGCCTGCTCCTGCGCCTTGTGGATGCCGCTGATGACGGTGGCGAACGGCACGCCGCGAGTGGTATGCGCTTGCGGGTCGAAGAACGGCTCGCAATACAGCACGTTCTGTTCGCGCGCCTTCTTCAGATAGGCATAGGTCAGATCGAAGAAGTCCTGCTCGCTGACCAGCACCTCCATGGCCTTGTAGTAAATCGTCAGAAACGACGGCAGGTCGTGAAAGTCGTAAGCGGCGATCACCGCCTCCGGACTGTCGTACGGCAGCTCGACGCCGTTGCGCTGCGCCAGCGCGAAGCTCATTTCCGGTTCGAGTGTGCCTTCGAGGTGCACGTGCAGCTCGGCTTTGGGCAGATCGGCGATGAAATCGGGCATGCGAGGTCTCCGGAAGGACCGCTCGGTTCGGGTGTCGCCATCGCGCGGCCGCACTGCGCAACGGCACCAGACTGTTACCGTCCCGTCGTGCCGCGAAAACGGCAGGCCTATTGCTAGGCGAAACAGGTCCGGAAAAAGTGCATGCAATCTGTAGCAAGGATTGTGCACAAAGTTGCCGGCGGTCCGATTCGCCGTTGCCCGGGCGCCGCAAGCGCCTCGATGTGGGGTTCGAGAACCATGAGTGAGCATTTTTCCGCGGCGCCCGGGCCGTTTTCGGTGCCGGTCGTCGATATCAGCGCCTATGTGTCGCCGCTGGCGTCCGACGCCGCAGTGCGCGCCCGCGTCGCCGTCGACATGGCGCGGGCCTGCCGTGACGTCGGCTTTGTTCAGGTGCGCGGCCACGGCATCCCACATGACGTCATTGCCGGTCTGGGCGCGGCGATCGACGCCTTTTTCGATCAGCCGCTCGACACCAAGCAGCGCTACCGCACGCCGCCGCAGATCAACCGCGGCTACGCGCCGCCGCACAGCGAATCGCTGAGCCTGTCGCTGGGCGTCGAGTCGGCGTCGCAGCTCAACGACTATTTCGAGGCCTTCAACATCGGCGCCGCCGCGTCCGAGTTCTCGCAGCTGACACTGCCGGCCGACGTCTATGCCGAGAACGTCTGGCCCGGCGACGGTGATGGCTTCGCGGCGGCGCCGTTTCGCGCGGCGGTCGAGGCATATTTCACGGCGGCTGGCGGCGTGGCGCGGACGCTGTGTCGTGTGTTCGCTGATGCCTTGAATGTCTCGCCGCAGACCTTCACGTCGGTCACCGATCATTCGGTCGATGTGCTGCGCATGATCCGCTACGCCTTGCCGGACGGCCTGGCCGTTGGCGACGTGACGCCGACCGGCATGGGCGCGCACACCGACTACGGCATCGTCACCGTGCTGTGGGCCGATCCGGTGCCGGGCTTGCAGGTGCTCGGTGGCGACGGCGTCTGGCACGACGTACAGCCGGCGCCCGGTTGTCTGCTCGTCAATCTGGGCGATCTGACCGCGCGCTGGACCAACGATCGCTGGCGCTCGACGCTGCATCGCGTGCAGCCGCCGGTGGTCGACGGCCGCATTCGCCGGCGCCGCTCGGCGGCGTATTTCCATGACGGCAATTACGACGCGCTGATTTCGACCCTACGTTCGTGTGTGGGCATCGATGGCGGGCAGTACCCGCCGATCACCGTCGCTGACCATCTGGCCGCCAAACTGGCCGGCTCGCGCGCCGGCGTCGCCAATACCGCGGCTGGCGAGGAAGCCGAACGCGTGCGCGCCGCTGAAACCGTCGATCGATAGGCGCAACGGCGCCGCCGCTGCGCGGCGCGCGCGAAAGCCTAAGGCTGGGCGACAATAGCGGCCGAGACTGCGACGCCGACGACGCCGAACCCTGAGCATGAGCCGATCTTCATCGCGCGACCCCGAGCCCCGGGAGCGCCGGGCGCCCGCGGGCGCTGCGGCTGGCCGTGCTCGCACGCCGGCCGTCGAGGAGCTGGCGTTCGTCCAGCGCGTCACCGACAAGGGCTTCGGCTTTGCGCGCACGCTGACCGGTACGCGCCGCGAGGACATCTTCCTCAACGAGAGCCGCATCGCATCGCTCGCCGGCGCGAGCGTCGACCTGAGCGGTACACCGGTGCGGCTACAGATCGTCGACAAAGCGGACGGCAAGCGTTCGGCGGTGCAGGGCCATGTGCTCGCGCTCGAAGACGCCAGCGCCGCGGCGCAGTTGTGGGACGTGCTGGCGACAGCGAATCAAGCCGGACTCGACGTGACGCGCCTGCGCGAGCTGTTGCCCGATACGCCGGTACTGTTGCCGCTGATCCTGGCGATGCAAGGTGCGCTGCGCGACGACCTGACGCCGTTGCGGCCGCTGGTCGCGAAGTTGCCGACCGCCGTGTGGGCGGAGCCGGTACTGGAATCGGTGTGGCCACTGGCGACGCCAGCGCAGCGCATGGCGGTGATGCGCGCGCTGCAGCAGCAGGCAGACGCTCGCCTGCCGGCGATGCTGCGCATCTGGATGTGCGAGCCGTTCTTTGTCGTCGGCGAGTCGATGCTCGGGCGACTATGGGAGACCTTGCCGGCGCACCGCGCGTTGTGGCTCGGTCTGGCGCAGCGCCTGCCGGTGACGAGTTCCGGTCATATCAGCGTCGGCACCACATTCGCGCCGCGTAGCGAGCGCGGCACCGCCACGACGCTGGACCCGGCGCTGCTCTGGGCGCGACGTGGCATTGATCAGGCGGGCGGTGATCCGGCGCGCTGGTGGCAGCGAATCGTCACCGCGCTCGACAGCGGCGCGTCGTGGCCGGCGGAGGAAGACGACTGGCCGGCGCTGGCCGATGCGCCGTCGACCGTGATACGCGCGATGGCGCGGCAGCGTGCGCCGCGCTTCTGCGCCGCGTTGGCGGCGCTCGATCAGTTGGGGGCGTGGACGCAGCAACAGACGCAGCTCGATGCCGAGGACGTGCTGCAATCGCTGGACGATCGCGACCGTGCGCTGGCCGAGCTGTGGGTCAGCACGCAGCCGGCAGTGAACGCCGAGATGGCGGCCGCGATCCGCGCGCAGATGCAGACCGCGCGTGCCGCCGAGAAAGCCGCCCAGCGTTATCTGCAGTCGCTGGGGCTGTCGGTACGCGACGTGGCGATCGAACAGCTGTCATCGGCCGACAGCGCATGGCAGGCGATGGACTTGCAGATCGATGGCCGGCACGGCGTCGACGTCAAGAACTGTCGGCGCACGCTCAATGGCGGCATGCGCTCGGGGCGCTGGAAGGTCAAGGCCTTCAAGGCTGATGTCGCCGGCCGCGACGTGCTGCTGTGCGGCGTCAGCAGCCCTTACACGCGTTTCGACGATGGCGTGCTGACCAGCCGCGCGCGGCGCCATGCGGCCGATAGCTGGCGCGCCGCGCTGCCGGGTGCCAATGAAGCGATGGTCGTGCTCGGCGTCACGCACGCCGGCGAGGTTCAGGAGCTGCTGCGCCGCTTTCGCGATGTCTTTCACCTGCACAGCCCGGTGCGCCAGCGGCTGATGGAAATGCCGGTCTGGGCCTGGGACTATCCGATTGCGCATTACCGCGCGCGCAACGAGAGCCTGCAGGTGCTGCGCGCGCAGATCGAAGCCCCGGCGACCACCGCATTCGACCGGCGTCTGCGTGCCGAACTGCCGCCGGCGCTGTGGAGTTTCTGGGATCTCGATCTGCCGGGCGACGGGACGCCGTGGAGCCTGCAACAGCGCGCGTTTCTCGAGCTGTTGCGTGAGCAGTGGCGGCAGAGCGCGGCGCGCATGAAACAGCCGCCGCCGGTGCCGCGCCTGCCGTGGCTGTATCTGTTCGTGCTGCATGCCTGGCTGCGCTGGCGCGCGAGCGGGCAGGCGTCCGATGCCGGCGCGTTGGCGAGCTTGCTCGGCACCGGGGATGCAAAGGCCGGACGTGCGGTCAGCGCGTCGACCTTGGGCATCGCCGATCCGGCCGGCAGCCTCGACGCCTTGCTCAAGGCACTGGCGACGCTCGATGCGCATCTGACGCCGGCGGAATTCCAGCGCATCGGCGAATTCACGATGTACCCGAACGGCATCCTGATCGGCCGTTTCGACGACGGCATGCGCCGTACGCTGTTGGCGCACTGCGGTGGGCGCGTCGAGGCGGTAATGGCCGACTGTGGCTACTGGCCGCTGGTCTACGGCAAGGATCGCAGCTGCAGTTGCGGGCGCCTGATCTGTCCGAAGTGCCTGTGCTGCAGCGATAGCGCGCAGACGCCGTGCCCGCATCAGCTCGAACGGCAGCAAAAATCTCGCGAGCGGTCATCGCCGGCGCCCGCTGCCGTGCGCCGCCGCTCGGGCTTCGGTCTGCTGCGTCGCGGCGTGTTCGATCCTTCGGAATAGCGCTACGTGGCGCCGTTCTTGCTTGGCAGGACGGCTCGATTTACTTTGCGTCGAAGCCGGGTTCTTGCCGCGCGGTTTCGTTCATTTGCTTCAAGCTTGAGGACAACATGGCCGTACTGGTGGAAGCGATCTCCGTCATCGTCAAGATTTCGGCAATTCAGGAAAAAATGCAGGGCGGCTGGCCGGCGTTTCTCGGGCTGGTGCCGAACAAGACCTTGTGCGCCGACAACGAAATCGCCCGTGTCGGCTTCATGTCGCCGAAGGATGTCGAGGCGTTCATCGACAAGCTGCAGGCCGCCGGCCTGGAGTTTCTGAAGAACGGCGAGTCGATCGACATCGCCGTCGCCGACCAGACCAGCGGCTTCACGGCGCGCTGCATGTGGGCCGAGTTCGGTCGCATCAACTACGAAGACAAGGAAGACCAGCTGGTCAGCGCCTGTCGCCTGTTCGAAAGCGAGCTGCAGAACTTCGTCACCCCGCGCGAGTGGCAGTACGAAGGCTCGATCAGCCAGACCGTCGGCATGACGCCGAATGGCCTCGATCCGGCCAACATGGAATTCCTGCGCCACGAAAACGGCATGGACGTCTATCGCAATCCGGCCACCGGCAAGGAAGTGTTCGTCGCGCGCTCGAGCGAATCGCAGCAGGCCTGACGGCCGGCCGGCGCCGTCGATCGCGCCGCGTTTCTGTCGCATGCGTCAGCGTCGCGCGCCGCCCCGTTTTTCGTTGTTCTGAGGCACTATGTCGGTCTGCACATTGCAGACTCGACATGACGCCAGAGCCGGCTCCGAAGCCCGGCCACGAGGAGAACGATGAACGGACAGATGATGGATCAGCCGCTGCTGATCAGCAGCTTGCTCAAACACGCCGAACGTTGCCACGGCCGCACCGAGATCGTGTCTCGGGTGATCGAGCCGGCCGAGGGCGACGCGCGTTTCCATCGCTATGACTGGCGCGCGCTGGGCGCGCGTGCGCGGCAGCTGGCCAAGGCGCTCGGCACGCTGGGCATCGCGCCGGGCGACCGCGTCGGTACGCTGGCCTGGAACGGCTATCGGCATCTGGAGTTGTACTACGCGGTGTCCGGCAGTGGATCGGTGATTCACACCATCAATCCGCGGCTGCTGCCGGAGCAGATCGCCTGGATGATCGGCCACGCCGAAGATCGCGTGCTGTTTTACGACCTCAATCTGGCGGGCCTCGTCGCGCAGCTGATTCCGTTGTGCCCGCAGGTCGAGTACTGGGTGGCGATGACCGATGCCGCGCATGCGCCGGACATCGCCGGTGCGCGCGGCCGTGATTACGAAAGCCTGCTGGCGGCCGAGAACGACGATTACGAGTGGCCAGTGTTCGACGAGCAGTGCGCCGCGGCGCTGTGCTACACCTCGGGCACCACCGGCAATCCCAAGGGTGTGCTGTATTCGCATCGCTCGACCTTGCTGCACTGCTACGCGTCGGCGCTACCGGACGCCCTGGGGCTGTCGGCGACCGACTGCGCGTTGCCGATCGTGCCGATGTTTCACGTCAACGCCTGGGGAATGCCGTACACGGCGCCGCTGGTCGGCTTCAAGTTCGTTCTGCCGGGGGCGGCGCTGGACGGCGCCAGTCTTTGCGAGCTGTTCCGCAACGAGGGCGTGACGTTCTCGGCCGGCGTGCCGACGGTGTGGCTGGGCATGCTGCAGTACGCGCGCGAGCATGGCACGGCGCTGCCGGCGTTCCGCCGCTGCGTGGTCGGCGGCTCGGCCTGTCCGCCGTCGCTGAAAAAGGCGTTCCACGACGAGCTGGGCATCGAGATGCAGCCGGCCTGGGGCATGACCGAAATGTCGCCGCTGGGCTCGGTCAACACGCCGACCCGGCACTACGAGGCGCTGTCGCCCGAGGCAAAAGCCGAGCAGTCGATGAAAGCCGGCCGACCGCCGTTCGGCGTCAGCATCAAGATCGTCGATGCCGACGGCCGCGAGTTGCCGTGGGACGGCAAGGCGTCCGGCGATCTGCTGGTGCAGGGGAGCTGGGTGGTGTCCCGCTATTTCCGCAGCGACAGCAGCCCGCTGGTCGACGGCTGGTTTCCGACCGGCGACGTTGCCACGATCGATGCCGATGGCTTTATTCAGATCACCGACCGCTCCAAGGACGTCATCAAGTCCGGTGGCGAGTGGATCAGCTCGATCGAACTCGAAAATCTGGCGATGGCGCATCCGGCCGTCGTCGAGGCCGCGGTGATCGCGCAGCCGCATCCGAAGTGGGACGAGCGACCGGTGCTGGTCGTGGTCTGCAAGTCGGGCGAGAAGCTCAGCCGCGACGAGCTGCTGCGCTACTACGACGGCAAGATCGCTAAGTGGTGGACACCGGACGACGTGATCTTCGTCGATGAACTACCGCATACCGCGACCGGCAAGGTCTCGAAACTCAAGCTGCGCGAACTGTACGCGCAGGCGATGCCGGCTGCCGCTGCGTCGTAGCGCTGCGCGCGGCCGCGCGCTCCATTACGCTAGACCTGATTGTTCTCGCGGCCGCCGATGATCCCGGCGGCCGCATCAGGCCTGCCGCCCGGAGTCGCATGAAAGTTTTCGCTGCCGCCTTGCTGTTACTGGTGTCGACTGGTGTTCACGCCGATATCGAGAAGGTCGCGATCCCATCCGATCACGGCAGTGAAACCGTCTGGTGGCCAAAGCTCGTGCCGCCGACCGGCTGGCACTTCGATCGCGCGTCGTCGTACTACCTGGGCTTCTATGCGATGGCGCCGGACGGTTCGAGCTTTGCGCAGGCTGACACCGTGATCTACGCGATGGCACGACCCAAGCGCGAGGCGCCGGACAGTCCGACGCTGCAATCCTTCGTCGCCAGCGACATCGCCAACTTCAAGGATGGCGATCCGGGCCTGATCGTCGCGCAACAGCCGCCGATGCAAAGCGCCGACGGTACACCGTTTCAGGTGTTGTTCTACCACCCGCCGGTCGGCGCTCCCGGTGACTGGGAGCGCGTGGCTTACGGCGAGGAAGGCGAGTTCTACGTGACCTTCGTCGTCAGCGCGCAGTCGCAGGCCGCGCTGCAGGCGGCGCTGCCGACCTTCACCAAACTGCTGACGACGTACCGGGCCAGACCCTGAAACCAAGAGACGAGCTAAACCGGCAATATATTGCCGTTTATGGAAATAAGCGGCAATATATTGCCGTATGAAAGCCGAGTATCCCAGCACCGTGCCCGTTCCCGTCGCTGACGATCTGCGTGCCGTCGGTCTGGCGCTGCGCCGCGCACGCGTCGCACGCGGCGAATCCCAGGCCTCGCTGGCGCGACGCATGGGGATTTCCGAACGCACGCTTCGTGACGCGGAAAAAGGCGCTGCCGGTGTGTCCGCAGGCATTCTCTTGGGCTTGCTGTGGGCGGTCGGACAGGGCGGCATCGGTGCCGAACTGAACCGCAGGCTCGATACGACCACGGAGCGGCCGTCGAACATTCGAGCAAGGCACCGGACGGCTGCCGATGACTTCTGAATTGTTCGTCTGGATCTGGCTGCCGCAGGCGGTCGAGCCTGTGGTGTGCGGCCGGCTCTGGGCTGAAAGCGGCATGGTGCGCTTCATCTACGGACGCAGCTATCGGGCACGTCGCGACGCCATTGCCCTGATGCCCGAGCGCATGCCGCTGGACGAGCGGATTCACCTTGCGAGACGCGCGGGACAAGTGCCGGCCGCGATTGCTGACGCGGCCCCGGACGCCTGGGGACGGCGTGTCATCGAGTATCGGCGCAAGTCGGGTGAGCTGCCGGAACTCGATTATCTGGCCGACAGCCGCGGCGATCGTATCGGGGCGCTGCATTTTCAGACGCAAGCGGACCGGTTCGTGCCGTCGACGCTGGCACCCGCCCGCCTCGATGATCTGCTGCAGGCTGCGGAGGTTCTGGAGCGCCAGCAGCCGCTGCCAGCGGAGCTTGCCGCCGCCCTCGAACATGGGACGTCGATCGGTGGCGCCAGGCCCAAGGCGACGTTGATGGACGGCCATCGCCCGTTGATCGCCAAGTTTTCATCGACGACGGATCGCTGGTCGGTGGTGCGCGCCGAATGGGCCTGTATGCGCTTGGCCGCACGCTGTGGAATTCGCACGGCGGCAACGTCGCTGGTCAGCGTCGCCGGCAAGGATGTTCTGCTCGTCGAACGCTTCGACCGCGAGCCCGCGGCCAGCGGCGCGCTGCTGCGACGTTCGATGCTGTCGGCGTTGACGCTGCTCGATCTCGATGACACCGAAGCCCGGCTGGCTTCCTATCCGGCATTGGCGGAGCTGCTGCATCGGCTTGCCGCCAACGGCCGCGACGATGCCCGCCAGCTCTTCCGGCGCATGGTGTTCAACATTCTCGTCGGCAATACCGACGATCACGCCAAGAATCACGCGGCGTTCTGGGACGGACAATGGCTGCGGCTGACGCCGGCCTATGATCTGCTGCCGATGCCGCGTGTCGGGCAGGAGGCGGCGCAGGCCATGCAGGTTGGAGCGGCCGGCAGGACGGCGACCATGGCCAATGCGCTGAGCGAAGCCGGGCGCTTTGCGCTGACGCCCAGCCAGGCACGCGAGATCGTCGACGAGGTGGAAGCGACGATCGCGGCGCACTGGCGATCAGAGTTTCAGGCTTGCGAGGTTCCGCAGCCGCAGATCGATCGCCTCGACGGCGTCGCGATCCTGTCGCCCGTCGCGCGCCTCAGAACTCCATTGTGACGAACGCGCTCAGCGCTTTTTCTGGCTGAGTCGCGTCATCAGGATCGCGGCGCGCTTGGCCTGGCGCGGGATGCTGGACAGATCGGCGGTTTCGGCCGGCGTGTGGGTGCCGGTGCCGGCGATGCCCATGCCGACCAGGCCGTCGGTGTCGGCGGCGACGAACGAGATGTCGCCGGCGCCGCGCTTGAGCGGATCGAGTTCGCCCATCTGTTCGAGGTCGAGGTCGCCGTTGATCTCGTTGAGCAGGCCGAGCAGCGCGCGATTGCCGGCGGTCGGCGGCATCGGCGGGTAGCCCTCGTTGAAGGTGATTTCGGCGCTGGTGCCGGGCAGATGGTCGGCGACGATCGCTTCCATCTTCTTGCGCACGCGCTCGGTCTGCTCCTGCGTCAGCGTGCGGAAGTCGCCGCGGGCGATGGCGATCGGCGCGACGATGTTGGTCTTGCCCGTGGCGGCGATGCGCACGCCGTCGCTGTCGAGGTCTGCACTCTGGCCGCCGCCGATCAGGCCGACGTTGAACGTCAGCTTCGGTTCCGGCAGCTCGCGGCGGAAGGCGTCGATGATGCGCGCCATTTCATAGACCGCGCCGTAGCCGACCTTGTCCGAGAAGATGCCGGAGCTGTGCGCGGAATGGCCGTGCGTGGTCAGCGTCCACGAGTTCGACGAACGCCGCGAAATGGCGCCGATGTCCTTGCCGTCCTCGCGCGACAAGTCCTCGAAGTCGAGCGCCACGTCGGCACGCCTGCCGGCGGCGATCAGGTCGGCGCGCGCGAGCTGCTTCGGGCTGCCGACGCTTTCCTCGTCGCCGCTGAGCACGACTTCGATGTTGGCGTTCTTCAGCGTGCCGGCCGCCTTCATCGCCTGCAAGGCGTCGAGCATGACGACCACGCCGCCCTTGTTGTCGTCGACGCCGGGACCGTAGGCGGTGTCACCGTCGCGGCGGAAGGTCTGGAACGGCGAATCCGGCTCGAACACGGTGTCGAGATGGCCGATCAGCAGCATGCGCGTCGTACCCGGCTTGCCGGCATGCGTGGCGATCAGGTGGCCGGCGCGCTGCGTCTGGCCCATCGGCTTGAACGTGACCTTGAAGCCCAGCGCCTCGAACTGCGGCGTCAGCATTTCGGCGATGCGTTTGACGCCGGCGAGGTTGTTGGTGCCGCTGTTCTGGTTGACGAGCTTTTCGAGCAGGGCGATCGACGCGTCCTGGTGGGCATCGACCGCCGCGGTGATCTGCTGCTCCGGCGTCGACAGCGCCGCCAGTGCCGGCGTGGCGACGGCCAGCGAACAGAGCAGGGCGGTGATGATTGATCGGCGTGCGCGCATGCGCGTGTGACTCCCCAGTCAGCGTTAGGCGGATGCGCGCCGCCGTTTCAGGACTGCGGCGGCGCGCTGAACGCCGGATGGTAGACGCTTTCGATGTGTCCCTGCAGTTCGTCCGGCCAGAAATAGACCGTGCGCAGATTGCCGGTGGTGTAGCGCTCGGCCTCGTCGTCGAAGTGCGGCGAATCCGGATGGCCGCTCTCGCCGCCGGCGGTGATCGCCCGCGCCTCGACGCGTTTGCCGAACTCGACGACGGCGACGAAGCTGTTGCCGTTGGTGCCGTAGAAGCGCTTGGTGCCCGGCCAGCGGTGCGCGCCGAACGACGCCAGTGAGCCCCAGCGCGACGACGTGAACGGCACCGGGATGCTCGGTTTGGCGTCGTCGAATTTCTGCTCGATGGCGCCGTCATTGCGCTGGAAGCGGTTGATCTCGCCCCACGGCACGGCCCAGTAGCCGAAGTCCTGTTCGAGCCGTGCGATGCCGGCTTGCAGCGCATTCAGGCGTTCCTCGGACGTGCGCCGGGTCATTTCCACATAGATCGAATCGTGATGCGCCTTGGCGTCCTTGCCGGCCGCGTCCCACAGCACGTCGCCGGTGAATTCGGCGACCGACATCGGAATCGACGCGATGCCCCAGCGATAGTCCCAGTGGCGCAGCACGTCGATCGGGCCGGCGAGCGCCTGTTTGCGCGGGTCGCTGACCGGCAGCGCGTCATAGTCGGCGACGAGCTTGGGAATCAGATCGGCGAAGGCCGGCAGGTAGGAGTCGAAGGCATCGGTCAGCAGCGCGCCGAGCGTGAAGCCGTGCTGCTGGCTGAGCATTTCGGTGGCATGGATGCCACGCGGATTCTCGCCGGCGCTGTCCATGTAGCGCGGGAAGTCGGCCTGCTTCGGGCTGTCCTTGCCGGCCGCCGAATACGGCCAGTCATTGGTGTTGAAAACCCAGCCGACCGATGGATCGTAGACGCGCGGCAATTGATCGAGCGGCGTCAGGCCCTGCCAGTCGGTGGCTGGATTGCTGCCGTCGACCGGCTGCGTGTAATCGAAGCGATCGTCGCGCTTGGGGACGAACTGCGGATGCAGGTACGCGATCTCGCCCTTGTCGTCGGCGAAGATCGTGTTGTTCGACGAATTGGCTTTTAGCTCGGCGATCTTCATGTAGCTCGCGTAGTCGCTGGCCTTGGTCCGCAGCCAGCTCTGTTCGAGTGCCGGAATCGGCTTGTTCATGATCGCCATCGCGATCCAGTGCTCGCCGTCAGCGCGCACGATGGGGCCGTGATGCGTCGCGTACGTCGTGAACGTGCGCGTCTGCATCGTGCCGTCGGCGCCGCGGCTCTTGAGCGTGATCTGCTTCACCGTCACCGGCCGCAGCTTCTTGCCGTAGCGGTAGTAGAGCTTGCCGTTTTGGTGGACGATGGTTTCGGCGAAGTCGTCGATGACGTCGGCGCCGGTCGAGGTGTGCATCCAGCCGATGTGCGGATTGAAGCCCTGGTAGATGAAGAACTGGCCCCAGGTCACCGCGCCGTAGGCATCCAGGCCTTCGTCGCTGGACATCTGCAGCTCGGAGCGGAAATAGAACGAGGTGTGCGGATTGATCAGCAGCAGCGCGTGGCCGTCCACCGTCTGTTTCGGTGCAATGGCAATACCGTTCGAGCCGGTCGGTTCGATCCAGCTGGCCGGCACCTCGGCGCGCGCGGTGGCCGCCGCCGGATCATGATCGTAGAACGCTTCGAGCGGGCCGAGCTTGGCGCGCTCGATGTCGCCGCCGATGCTGCCTTCGGTGAAGCTCAGCGCCATCCACGGCTCGAAGTGCGTGATGACGCGCGGGTGCACGTCGGGATGTGCCGCCAGATACGCGTTGAGGCCGTCGGCCCAGGCCACCATCAGCTTGCGCAGCCAGGCCGGGCTTTGGCCATACAGCACTTTCAGCTCGGCCGGGTCGATGTAGAGGCGCTGGCGCAGATCCTGCCAGATCGCCTTGTCGCCCTCGGCCTCCGCAAGCCGGCCGAGCGAAACCAGATAGTTGGTCTCAACACGGTTGAAGTCATCCTCGGCCTGCGTGTACGCCATGCCGAATACCGCGTCGGCATCGGTTTTGCCGTGAACGTGGGCGATTCCCCAATCGTCACGGGTGATCGTGATCGCCGCTGCCTCGCGCTGCCAGCGCGCGGCCTCGCTGTCGGCGGCCCGGGCAGTGCTGCTCAGGCCGAGGCCGGCGATCAGCAGCGTGACGGGAAGGCGGCGGAGAAGGGCGCGACGATGCGGCGCATGGTGTGGCGTGCTCATGATGGACCCGGCTGTGAGCGTGTCGGCCGCGAAGGCGCGCACGCGATTCGAATGATGCTCCACGGACAACGTCCGTCTGCCCCAGATCGGCAATCCTAGCGCCGTGAGCCTGAAATGCGCATGAGAACTCGCCGGTCCGCTTCACGTCCGGGCCGCATCGCCGCTATCAATCAGTGCCGCGGTCCGTCGATATCAGGCACCTTGTCCGCAATCTTGACCACCGCTCATTCCATGAAAACGGGCAAAGCGGCGAATCCGTAGCGCCAGGCGATCTCCCCACGCGGTCCGCTATTGCCGATGGCGGCACGCGCCGAGACGACTTCAAGCAATCGCAGACGCGAAGTGTGAACCAGGCCTCATAACAGTCGTCGCGGTGTGGGACAAAAGCGAACCGATTACGGCATCATGAGACGGCACTTGCTCCCTGTGCATATGCGGCCTGACGCGGGGAAAGTCGATGCGAATCGGTAATTTAGGTGCATCTTGCGCAATTTTGGTGCTGATGTATATGCGGACCCCGGGGTCCGCCTATTAGCTGTTAGGCGCTCGCAAGCAATTCAGCAGACTTGGGGAAAGAAGATGGCACTTTTTGGAAATCCATTCTTTAAAAGCGAAAGCAAAGAAACAGAAGACGACTATTCAAAGGGAGTTCTGTGCCTACAGAAGGGCAACTTCTATGATGCGGACAAGTATTTTAGGGCAGCGGCGGCTAGCGGGCATGTGTCCGCTCTATACAACTTGGCCCTAATAAATGGCGGCGCAAGCATCAGTCCCTGTGACATTGATTTCGCTATCAGCTGTTTCCGCAAAGCAGGCAATGGCGGCCACCCCAAGGCAAAAGAATTTTCCACATGGATCGACAAAGCCGAAGATACATCTTTTGGCACCAGGGCTCTCGCTATGTTCGCCGCGCAGCTCCCTGCCCAGAATGAACCGAATCACCTTCTGATGATGGTGGGTTGCAGACTCTACAGCGCTCTCTGCACTCAATACGAAGCGTCAGACTCTGTTGTTGAGTACGAGCTGGATGCAGCTAGCACAAGCGATCATCCGTATATCCATAGATTCATAGATAGAACGGGTGTTAATAAATCTATCTATTCCGGGGGGCTTAACAGAGTCCAGCAAGGATCAGCCGCTGACCAGATCACGGACGGTCTGAATCATCTGTTCTTGGGGCTAAAGCACTCTGGGCATTCTGACGACTTGGGGTTGATGATTCGTTGCACAATCGTTGGTTATATTATCTCAAAATCAAAGCATGCAAATGCGGCGTCCCCATTGCTTGGCATTGACAAATTCTTCGCGCGGTGAGCGGCCGGGAACATAGGTAACAAAAGAGTCTGGAGACATCGGTAACAGTCACCGGCGCAACAATCTTCCGTTTG
>NZ_JAAVXB010000022.1 GCF_012241385.1 Solimonas marina
CCAGCTTGGCCATCGATCACCTCCTCGACGAATGCGTCGAATCTTGAGGTGTTGCATTGACCGGTTGAACCCACCGCGGCTTTTTTTAGAATGTCGCGCTCCTCGGTCAGGCGCTTCACCTCGGCCTTGAGCCGGCGCACCTCGGCGCTCTGGTCCGCCTCGGCTCGCGTGGCCGTCGCCGGCTGCCCGAATTTGCGCTTCCACTCGTACAGGCTGTGCGTGGTAATGCCCAGCCGCGCCGCCACGTCCTTCACCGAATGGCCGCGCTCGGTCACTTGCTTGACCGCTTCAATCTTGTACTCATCCAAATACCGCTTGCCGCTCATGCCAACCTCCTCGTTTGCCAGAAATTATGGCTCCGAGTTGGCTACAAAAGACTGGCCGGTCCACAGCAGGCTGACCAGCCGATTCAGTGCGGGCAAATAAGCGAAGCTCTGGTGGGTCGAGCTCATCTTTAGGTCGTGCTTGACGACGGCCGTCTGCAGGCACTGAAAGAACGGCCGCGGGTATGGCCGGAGCAGTTCCGACCAGTCCGCTTCGTCGCCGCGTACGAAAATCGAAACGTCTTCGTCCTCAAAGCTGCGAGAAACTGCTTCGACGAGCTTGCCGTCAGAGAAGCTCAACAGTGAATTTTTCGATCCGATCGACACGCCGATCGTGCCATCGAAGAACCGCATCTCCCGGGAAAATTCGGGGTCATTCATGGCCTCTCTGACAACTGAGGCGATATCAAAAAGTAGGGGCATTACATCTCCTCCGATATCTATAGTGATTCCGCTTGAGCTGATGCCGATTACGGCAGCAGCCGGTACATTTCCGTATGGTCTGTCGTCGCAGTCGCGTCGGCGGCCTGTGCTTCCCATAACGCAAGGACCGCATCGCCGATCTGCGTCGAGGTCTGCATTTCATGTGCGAGGTTCATCGCGATGCGAAGATCCTTGGCCATCAGCTTCAGGGAAAAGCCCGATGCGTAAGTGCCACTCAACATGAACTGCTTCGCCTTGGTTTCCGACGTGTTCGAGCGCCCGGAAGAGGCATTGAGGACATCGGTCATGGCTTCAGGCGCAATGCCGAACTTCTCGGCCGCGTGAAGGGCTTCGACGGTGGCAACCAGATGCGACGCGGAGACGTAGTTGTTCAAGGCCTTGGCAGCGTGACCAGCACCTGCAGCGCCGACGTGAAAGATCGACTTTCCCAACGTTTCCAGGACCGGACGGGCACGCTCCAGATTTGCGGCCGCACCGCCGACCATGATCGCCAGCGTTCCCTCCGTGGCTCGCTTGACGCCCCCGGATACTGGTGCGTCGATGAAGCTCAGGCCCATCTCCTGAAGGCGCGCTGCGACGTCCCGGGTCCGCATGGGCTCAGACGAGCTCATGTCTACAACCAGTGCGCCCTGCGACAGCTTGCCGGCGAGCCCATCCGTGAACAGCACCTGCTCGACGACAGCAGACGTCGGCAGCATGGTGATCAGAAAATCGAGGCTGGACCACATCGCGTCGGCTTCGACGATGGCCGCGCCGATCTCTGTGGCCAAGCGTGCCGCCTTGCCCTGGTCCGCATCGGCGAGCGTCAGCTTAAAGCCAGCGCCCGCCAGCAATCGCGCCATCGGTTCTCCCATCATCCCGAGACCGATGACGCCGACTTTCAGCGCCATGCTCTGATCGCTCATATGCCCATGTCCTTGAAGACGTCCCGAGCGAGGCGAAAGCTTTCCAGTGCCGCTGGGGCACCGCAATAAATGGCGGTCTGCAGAAAGACCTCCTGAATTTCGGCCTTGGTCAAGCCGTTGTTGATCGCACCGCGGATATGAACCTTCAGCTCGTGCGGGCGATTCAGCGCCGTGATCATTCCAAGATTGAGCAGACTGCGCTGCTTGCGATCGAGGCCTGGGCGATTCCAGATTTCGCCCCAGCACATTTCAGTCACCAGGGCCTGCATCGGCATCGAAAATTCATCGGCGCTCTTTAGCGATGCCTCAACGTATTCGTCGCCCAGTACTGCCTTACGTGTCGCCAGTCCCTTTTCGAACAACTCGTTACTCACGAAAATCTCCAGTGTGTACCGTCGATAGCCAATCAAAAGCGCAAATGGCGGCGAGCCCGTCTCGCCGAGCCTTTGCAGCGCAATGCGTCACGCCCGTTCTAGTCGTCAGCATGAAGATTTGACGGTAGTCTTGCGCTTTGTCGGCTCGTCCGATGGTGTGATTGTCGTACAATCCTACACCGAGCGGGGATGCCGCTGTCAAGAGCTCGCTTGCGCCCGATAAAAGGGGGATCGATTGAAAAGCCAGGAAGACCCGACCACTCACAACAAGCTGACATTGGCCCGCGAGACCGCGTCGCTGCGCCAGCAAGTCGTTACCGCCATTCGTGACGCGATCCTGTTCGGCGGGCTCGCGCCTGGTCAAAAGCTGAGTGAGCGAGAGCTATGCGCCAACCTTGGCGTCAGCCGAACGCTGCTACGAGAAGGCCTGCAGCAGCTGCAGGCCGAGGGCTTGATCGTCAACGTGATGCACAAAGGTCCATCCGTCGCCTCCCTTACGCGAGAGCAAGCTCGCGACATCTACAAAGTTCGCGGTTCCCTGGAGGCGCTGGCCGCCAAGGAGTTCACACAGAATGCGACGAATGATCAGCGCAAACTTCTGGCGCAGCGCCTGAAAGACATCAAGAAGGCGGGAACGCAGAACGATTCCCACGACCTGGTCAAGGCCAAGAATGCCTTTTACGACGTGCTGATCTCAGGTTGTGGAAACGCGGTTGTGGGGCAGATGCTGACGACGCTCAACAATCGCGTGACGATCCTGCGCCGGCAGTCACTGGCAACGCCGGGGCGCTTGTCGAAGAGCCTCGAAGAACTACAGGCCATCCTCAAGGCGATAGAGGCCGGCGATGGCGATCTGGCCGGACAGCTCTGCGCACAGCACGTGGACAACGCCGCCGACATCGTTTTGAGCCAGTTCAGCAAGCCTAGGAAATAAGGCGCTTCGGAAGCGGAGACGAAAGATTCGACAAAAGCGAAAGCAGATCTGGCGGTGAATGGCATTTATTCGTTACGGCGCTGAATTAATTTCAGCAACGCACGTAGCGCCTGGGGTAATTGCCGGCGGCTGGGGTAGTACAGGTGAAACGCGGGCCCGATCGATGACCATTCCGGGAGCACTTGCACCAAGCTGCCGTCTGCAAGTTGCCTGGCAACACGGTCGGCGAGCACGTAGGCAATGCCCCCGCCGGTCTCTGCGATTTCGATGGTCGTAATGGTTTCGTTTACGACGATGGACCAATCCGCAGAAAACACCACTCTGTCCTGCCCTCGTTCGAGCTCCCAGTGATAGAGCTGGCCGTTACCCATGCGGATGCCAATGCACTGATGCCGCGAAAGATCCTCGGGCTGCGCCAACGACGGAGATGCATCCAGATATGGACGTATCGATAAGGCTGTGCTCAACACTGTGATCATTTCGGGACAACACGATCGACGGTCACGGTGCGTCAAAGGGGGTTACTTGCCGGACAGACCACAGCCCCCGCTAGCGCATGTAACCGCATCCGGCACCTCTCAAACGAGCATAAGGCAAATTCAACACTGCAGCCAGAAATAAGGAATGTTGATTGATGCAGATCAACGAGCATTCAGCCGCCGTTCTCTACACTGATATGGCCTTGTAGTCGTCCGCCATCGACAGCATTCGATTTAGAGTTGCTGATGGCGGCGAGGCCGCGTATCGATTTTCGATCACAGAGACTTGCAATGCCCATTGGACCTGACAATACCGCCTACTCCGTTGTCGAGTGCGACGGCGGATCGTTTGCTGTTGATATCGCGCGTGCGGATGCATTGAAGCGTCGCGTAGATGGATTCAAGACCCGGCAAGAGGCCGAGGATTGGATTTTCGCGCAGATGGAGCGCGCGGACTCGAATCCAGAGCCGTATGCCGGCCCGGCCGACAGCGTCCCGGGCCATCACGGACAGCCGCCGGTCGACTGACTGAAACCGGCATACCGGCGCCCTTTCGGGCGTCGGGCTCAGGTGTATTCGGGTAGCTGGTCCAGCAGTTTGTCGAGCGTGACCGGGTAGCGGCGCACACGCACACCGGTGGCGTTGTAGACGGCATTGGCAACGGCGGCGGCAACGCCGCAGATGCCCAGCTCGCCGACACCCTTGGCTTTCATTGGTGACGAGATGGGGTCGGTTTCATCGAGGAAGATCACCTCCTGATGTGGAATGTCCGCATGCACCGGCACTTCATAGCCGGCCAGGTCGTGGTTGACGAAATAGCCGAGGCGTTTGTCGACGGCGAGTTCTTCCATCAGCGCAGCCCCTGCCCCCATGGTCATTGCGCCGATGACCTGACTACGCGCCGACAGCGGATTGAGAATGCGGCCGGCGGCGCAAACCGCCAGCATGCGGCGCAGGCGGATTTCGCCGGTTGCGGCGTCTACACCGACCTCGACGAAGTGTGCGCCGAACGTGGACTGCTGATATCGCTCGTCCAGATCGCCGTATTCGATCTGGTCCTCGACGACGAGTTCACCGCCGCGTGCCGCCTGCGCGAGCGGCAGGCTGCGGCCGCCGACACTGACACGGCCATCCGCGAAATGCGCGGTGGCGGCGTCGAGTCCGAGCCGCGCAGCAACCGCTTCGCGTAGCTTCATGCAGGCGGCATAGACGCCGGCTGTGGAGCTGTTGGCACCCCACTGCCCGCCCGATCCGGCAGACACCGGAAAGCGCGAGTCGCCGAGGCGCACGCTGACCTGCTCCAGTGGCAAGCCCATCATCTCTGCCGCGGTCTGCGCGATGATGGTGTAGCTGCCGGTGCCGATATCCGTCATGTCGGTTTCGACCGTGACGCCGCCGTCGCTGCTGAGCCGCACGCGTGCGGCTGAAGTTCTGACGAGATTGTTGCGAAATGCGGCGGCGACGCCGATACCAACCAGCCAGCGGCCGTCGCGCACGCTGGCCGGTTTCGGATTGCGCTGCTGCCAGCCGAAGCGGTCGGCACCGTTGCGCAGGCAGCGCACCAGCTCGCGTTGCGAGAACGGCCGCTGCGGGTGCTCAGGATCGATTTGCGTGTCGTTGACGATGCGAAATTCAATGGGATCCATGCCGAGCTTTTCGGCCATTTCGTCCATCGCGATTTCCAGGGCCATCAGGCCCGGCGCCTCGCCAGGCGCACGCATCGCATTGCCCTCCGGCAAATCCAGCCTCGCCAGCCGTTCGCGCGTCAGGCGGTTGGCGCCGGCATAGAGCAAGCGCGTCTGTCGCACCGCCGTTTCCGGGCCGCCGCCTGGCAGGTCACCGGACCAGCTCTCGTGCGCAATGGCGGTCAGGCGACCGTCGTGGCCGGCGCCGAGACGAAGGCGCTGGATCGTCGCCGGCCGGTGCGTCGCGTTGTTGAAGATCAGCGGCCGCTGCAGCGCCAGCTTCACTGGCCGCTTGGCGGCGCGGGCGCCGAGCGCGGCCAGTACCGCGTCGGAACGCACGAACAGCTTGCCGCCGAAGCCGCCGCCGATGAATGGCGAGACCAGACGCACTTTCTCGCGCGGCAGATTCAAGGTTCTGGCGACGTCGGAACGCCCCCAGTCGATCATCTGATTGGACGTCCACAGCGTCAGTTCGTCACCGTTCCAGATGGCGACCGACGCGTGCGGTTCCATCATCGCGTGCGAATGGTCGGGCGTGGCGTAGGTCGCATCGAGCGTCACCGGCGCGGCGGCGTAGGCTGCCTCGAAGTCCCCCACCGCGGTATCGGATTGCGCGCCCGGCTTCACGGCCGTGTCGAGCGTGCCGGCCAGATCGAACGAACCCTTGTGGCGGGCGTAGCGCACGCGGATCAAATGCGCGGCGGCGCGTGCTTGCTCGAAGCTTTCGGCCACGACCACAGCGACCGCCTGGTGGTAGTGCTCGATCTCCGGGCCACCGAGCAGCTTCGCGGTATTCATGCGCCCCTTGCCGAGCTTGCCGGCGTTCCTGGCGGTGACGATGGCCAGCACGCCCGGCGCCGCTTGCGCGACCGACAGATCCATCGCTTCGATCCGCCCTTTGGCGATTGCCGCGCCAAGCACGTAGCCGTAGGCCGCGTCGGGCGCGACATCGTGCCGCTCGTAGGCGTAGGCGGCACGGCCCGTGGTCTTCAGCGGCCCGTCGATGCGCTCCGTGGAACGGCCGACGACCTTGAGCTGGTCAATGGGGTTGTGACCGGCGGGTTGTTCGAATTTCATCGCGTCAGGCCCTCGCGTCGGCCAGCAGCGCCGCCAGCGTGCGCTGCGCCAGCGTCAGTTTGTAGGCGTTCTCTTCGGTCGGGTGCGCGTCGGCGAACAGCTTGCCGGCCACCGCTTTGGCACCATGCGGCAGCTCGCGGTCGGCCGCCTCGACCCGCCAGGGCTTGTGCGCGACGCCGCCCAGCGCGACGCGTCCCGTACCGTCGCGCTGCACAATGAGGCCGACCGACACCAGCGCGAACGCGTACGACGCACGATCGCGAACCTTGTGGTATTGCTGAATGCCGCCGATCGGCGCGGGCAGCGTCACCGCGGTGATCAGCTCGCCTGTTTTCAGCGTCGTTTCGATCTGCGGCGTGTCGCCGGGCAGGCGATGAAAGTCGGCAATCGGAATGCGCCGCGTCGCACCGTCCGCCGCCACCGTCTCCACCACCGCATCGAGTGCACGCATTGCCACCGCCATGTCGCTGGGATGCGTCGCGATGCACGCCTTACTGCCGCCGACCACGGCGTGTTGACGGCTGACGCCGCCAATCGCGGCACAGCCGCTGCCGGGAACGCGCTTGTTGCACGGCTGATTGGTATCGTAAAAGTACGGACAGCGCGTGCGCTGCAGCAGATTGCCGGCGGTGGTCGCCATGTTGCGCAGCTGGCCGGAAGCGCCGGCCACGAGCGCGCGCGACAGCAGCGGATAATCGCGACGCACGCGTGCGTCGGCCGCCAGATCGGTGTTGCGCACCAGCGCGCCGATGCGCAGGCCGCCGTCGTCCATGCTGTCTATCGTGTCGAGCGCCAGGTTGTTGACGTCGATCAGGTGCGACGGCGTCTCGATCTCCAGCTTCATCAAGTCGAGCAGATTGGTGCCGCCGGCGACGAACTTGGCATTCGCCATACGGACCGCGCTGGCCGCGGCGGCGGCGGGCGACGCAGCCCGCTCATAGGTGAACGCTCTCATGTGGCACTCCCCGCCACTTCCGTGATGGCTTCGACGATGTTCGAGTACGCGCCGCAGCGGCAGATGTTGCCGCTCATGCGTTCGCGCAGCTCGGCGGCCGTCAGTGGCGGCGGGATATTGAGATCGGTGGTCACATGGCTGGGCACGCCCTGGCGAATTTCGTCGAGCGTCGCCACCGCGGAGCAGATCTGACCCGAGGTGCAGTAGCCGCACTGATAGCCGTCATGCTTGACGAACGCCGCCTGCATGGCATGCAGATGGCCCGGCTGACCGAGGCCCTCGATCGTCGTGATGTCGGCGCCGTCACGCATCACCGCCAGCGTCAGACAGGAGTTGATGCGGCGTCCGTCGGCGATCACCGTGCAGGCACCGCACTGTCCGTGGTCACAGCCTTTCTTCGGCCCGGTCAGCCGCAGGTGCTCGCGTAGTGCATCGAGCAGTGTCGTGCGCGTATCGAGCGTCAGCTCCTGTTCTTTGCCGTTGACCCGCAGCTTGATGCTGGCGTGCGATGGCGGCCGACCCGTTGCCGTGGGGGCGGCCGCCACCTCGGGCGCGGCGACCGCCGCAACCGATACGGCGCCGGCACGAAGCAACCCGCGGCGCGTCAATCTGAACTCCTTGAAAGCGTCCATGTGATGTCGATCTGCGTTGAAGAGAGCGAAGGCGGAGACAGGATCTTTGATCTGCCCGACGATGAAGCTTTGTATCCCACGATACGCGCCGCTTCGTCGTATCGACAAATGTCAGTGTTGAATACCGGCTGACTGTTAATTTTTCGCGACGATTAGGCAATCGATCCTGGCCTGCGCTGCTGAACGTTTGCGGACGGCGCGCTTACATCCCTACATTTCGTATCGAACGTCGAAAACTTAAACATCAGTTTAATGTCGTGTGTCCCGGCACTTTTCGTAATGTCACACGGGCGCTTTGACATTGAAGTTATCTTCAAGCTTAGAGTGCGGCGATCATCATCAGGACCCATCGTATGAACGTGTTCTCGCCGCTGACGCTGCCCAACGGTTCGATCATTCCGAATCGCATCGCCAAAGCCGCCATGGAGGAAAACCTGGCGGATCTCGAACAGGCCCCGTCCGCGGCCTTGATGTGCCTTTATCGCGCCTGGGCTGAAGGCGGCGCCGGCCTGATCATCAGCGGTAACGTGATGGTCGACAGCCGCGCGATGACCGGCCCCGGCGGCGTGGTGCTCGAGGACGAGTCGAACCTCGACAAGTTTCGCCGCTGGGCCGACATCGGCCGCGCACACGGCGCGCAGTTCTGGCTGCAGATCAATCACCCCGGCCGGCAGATGCAGGCCAATCTCGGCCAGCCGACCTGGGCGCCGTCGGCGGTGCCGCTGGAGCTGGGCAAGATGTCCAAGCATTTCGCGATACCGCAGGCGATGACGCCGGCGATGATCGACGAGGTCGTGCAGCGCTTCACGCACACCGCGCAGCTGGCCGAGCAAACCGGCTTCACCGGCGTCGAAATTCACGCCGCGCACGGCTATCTGCTCAGCCAGTTCCTGTCGCCGCTGAGCAACCGGCGCACCGACGCCTGGGGCGGCTCGCTCGAAAATCGTGCACGCCTGCTGCTCGACATCGTCAAGGCCGTCCGCGCGGTCGTCTCGTCGTCGTTCGCCGTGGCCGTCAAGCTCAACTCGGCCGACTTCCAGCGCGGCGGTTTCAGCGCCGACGACGCGCAGCAGGTCGTGCGCCTGCTCAATCCGCTGTCTGTCGATCTGGTCGAGCTGTCCGGCGGCAGCTACGAAGCGCCGGCCATGCAGGGCCAGGCGCGCGACGGCCGCACCTTGGCGCGAGAGGCGTACTTTCTCGAATTCGCGCGCGACGTGCGCGCGATCGCGACGATGCCGATCATGGTCACCGGCGGCATCCGCCGCCTGCCGATCGCACAGCAGGTGGTCGACAGCGGCGTCGAGATGGTCGGCATCGGCACGGCCTTGTCGATCGATCCGTCGCTGCCGCGTGAATGGCAGCGCGGTACGGAAGCTGCGCCCGCCCTGCCGCCCATCACCTGGAAGAACAAGCCCCTTGCGTCGCTGGCGACGATGGCCGTCGTCAAATTCCAGTTGCGCCGCCTCAGTGTCGGCCGCAAACCGCAGCCAAAGGTGTCACCGCTGCGCGCGTTCATCCTGCAGCAGCTGGCGACGATTCTGCGCGCGCGCCAATACCGGCAACGCATGGCACGGCGCTTGGGTTCTACCTAATCCGCATCGCGGTCGATGCGTCAGCGCCGTCCGAGTTTCTCTGAGCATGCCGGCTCTGCTCCGGTCAGTGAGCCGATGCCTTTCAGAAACCTTCGTGCCCCTCTCCACGTTTTCCACAAATAGAAACGGCCAGAAAATATCTCAGGTCATTCCAGTCCGCGGGATCATTCTTTGTGCTGGCATGCGGACTCCGCAACCATCTCGCGTCTTTCTCTGTTCGCCTTTCAACATCGCGCGCTTCGGCAGTATGCTCGGGTGCGCTCGATCTTCGTTTGATTAGCGGCTTGCCTCGCTCATCCGTTCCAGAATCCGTCGCAGTTCCGCCAGATCCTGTTCTGGCAATCCGACCAATCCGGCCGGCGGTTCGTCGAAAATATTTTTCAGTGCCGCAATACGCTTACGCCCTTCGGCGGTCAGCGAAACGAGTTTTGCACGCCGGTCATCCGGGTGCTGGCGTCGCTGGACCAAACCGCGCGCCTCCAGGTCATTGACGATCACCGTGGTGGCCGGTGCGTCGATCCCCATGTCGTACGCCAGTTCGCTCAAACTACGTGCTTGATCACGCAAACGCCGCAGCGTGCGCACGCGACTGAACGGCAGGCCGGTGGCCTCGCTGGCCTTGCGCCGCCAGTCGCTGCGCGACTCGGCTGCCAGCGCCATCAGCAGTTCCCAGGCGCGGCGGGCGTCGCGCTTTGCAGCGCTCATTGCGGTTCTTCCAACAGATGTGCGACACGCTGGGCGCTGGCGTGTCCGCGTGCACCGGTGGACAACAAGCCGAGGCCGAAGATCAGCACGCCGCATCCCGTCAGGATCCACCACACCGTGTGGGTGGCCTCCGTGAAACCGGAGGAAACTGCATGACGAGGCGTGTGCAGGCTGCCGACCAGTGAACCCGCCAAGGCCACGCCCAGAGATACCCCGACCTGTCGGCTGGTACTGGCGACGGCCGCGGCCAACCCGGCTTGTGCACGGGGCATGCCGGAGACGGCCGCATAAGTCACCGGCGCATTGACCATCCCGAAGCCGCAGCCGAACAGGCCGAAGGCCACGAGCAAGAGGGGTAGCGGCGTCTCGGCGGCGAGCTGCGTCAGCATCAATGCGCTGAGCGTCAGCATGGTGCCGCTGATCAGCAGCGAAGGCCGTGCACCGCGCGCGGCCACCATCCGGCCGGAGATGGGCGACAGCACCATGACGGCGAGCGCCATCGGCATCAGGCACAGCCCGGCCACAGGTGCCGAGAAGCCGCGTTCTTCCTGTAGATAGATGGAGCCAAGGAACAGGAACGCGCCCATCGACGCGAACATGCTGACGGCGATCAACGTCGCGCTGCTGAACGGCAAGCTGTGGAAGAAGCGCAGGTCCAGCAGCGGTTCCTGCTGCCTGGGTTCATAGACCAGCAACGTGGCAAAGGCTGCAACGGCGAGCAGCGCCGCCCCTCCCGCTTGTAAGCCGCCACTGCGCGGTCCCTCGATGAGCGCATAGGTCAGCGAGGCGAGCCCCGTGAGCAGCAGCAACTGACCGACAGGATCGGGCCGCCGTGGTTTTGGCGCGCGCGATTCCGGCACGTAGCGGGCCATCAGCCACATCGTCAGGGCGCCGATCGGCAGGTTCACCCAGAACACGGCCTGCCAACCGAAGCCATGGGTCAGCACGCCGCCGGTGACCGGGCCGAGCGCCATCGAGATGCCGGCCACTGCCCCCCAGATACCGATCGCACGGGCGCGATCGGCCGGCGCCGGAAAAGTGTGCACGACGATCGACATCGCGACCGGATTGAGCATCGACCCGCCGACAGCCTGTATGACTCTTGCGGCTATCAGCCAGCCGATGCTGCCGGCCAGACTGCACAACAGCGAGCCGAGCATGAACAGACCCATTCCCCATTGGAACACCCGCCGCCGTCCCAGCCTGTCGGCGGTTGCGCCGCCGAGCATGAGGAAACTGGCGAGCACGATGGTGTAGGCATCGACCACCCACTGCAGGCCGGAGAGCGACGCGCCAAGATCACGGCGGATCGCCGGCAACGCGACATTGACGATCGTGATGTCCATCGACACCACCAGCAGGCTCAGGCAGCAGGTCGCAAGCACCAGATTGCGTCGTGCAGGGGTCATGGCTTCAATACTTGTATTCATACAAACATTGTATTAATGCAATTATTTTTGAGCAAGCCCTGTGCATCCCCGCTCGGTCTGCATCCGCAACCCGGTGCGCCGCAGGCGGCAGGTCGTTTCACTGGATGGGGCGCCGCTGGAAGCGGCGGCGAATGTGTTAGATTCGCGCCGTCGGAAAAGGCAGACTTGGTTTGGTAAGCCCAAGTCCTTTTGGTAACGAAAGCTCTGGTCTTTGGCCTCGCGCAGCAGACCCCCACGACGAACATCGGACGCCCGTCAAGCGTCCCCTGCTTCGTCCGGGTCGCACTCCATGCCGAGGAACGCTCCGGTCGAACATCGACACAGGAGCTTTTTATGCCGATCCGCAACGCCATTTCCTACGACGTCATCATCGCCGGCGCCGGCGCCGTCGGCCTTTTCCTCGCGTGTGAACTGCGCCTCGCGGCGCTCTCCGTTCTCGTGCTGGAGCAGGCCGCTGATCCGCACGCGACGCTGAAGCGGGCTCCATTCGGAACACGCGGCCTTTCATCCCCCACCCTCGAAGCCCTGGACCGTCGCGGTTTTCTGGATGAAGTCCTGGCAGCGCTGCGTCACGATCGGCGCCGCCACCCGGCCTCCGCGCATTGGATGCAGCAATCACGTCGCCCGGCCGGCCACTTCGCCGGTATTCAGTTCTATCAGGATCAGATCGACGGCGTGCAATGGCCCTATCGCTTCCCGAATCCGGCCGGTCTCAGCCTGCCCGTCGATTTGGAATCGCTCGAATCCGTCCTCGCCGCGCGTGCGCTGGCGATGGGTGTCGAAATCAGGCGTGGCGCCCGCGTCGACGGTTTGAAGGCGGCAGACGACAGCGTTGCCGTCTTCGCTGCGAGCGAGACGTTTCACGGCCGCTGGCTGGTCGGCTGCGACGGTGGCAGAAGCACTGTCCGCAAGGCGGCCGGCTTCACGTTCGCCGGGACCGACCCTGAATTCACCGGCTATTCCGTCGATGTCGAATTGGCAACACCGCATCCGCTGCGTGTCGGCCGGCATCACACGGCGACCGGCGTCTACACCTATGCCGAGCCCGGCACGATCACGATGGCCGACTTCGACAACGGCGCCTGTCATCGGCGCGAGTCGATCACGCCCGAGCACGTGCAAGCAGTGCTGCGCCGTGTTTCGGGCCTGAATGTGACCGTGACCGTGACCGCACTGCGGCTCGCGGCGACGTGGACCGATCGCGCCCGTCAGGCGACCCGCTACCGCGACGGGCGGATATTGCTCGCCGGCGATGCCGCGCACATTCATTCACCGCTCGGCGGCCAAGGCCTCAACCTGGGCATCGGCGACGCGATGAACCTCGGCTGGAAGCTCGCGGCGACGATCCGCGGCCACGCGCCGGCCGGATTGCTCGACAGTTATTCGGCCGAGCGCCACCCCGTCGGCGCGCAGGTTCTCGATTGGTCGCGCGCGCAAGTCGCCTTGATGCGCCCGACGCCCGGTACCCGTGCGCTCGCGAGCGTCGTCCGGGATCTGATGGAAACACGTGACGGTGCCCGCTACTTCGCCGAGCGTGTCTGGGGCATGTCGCTACGCTACGACCTTGGCGACGAGCAGCCGCTGGTCGGCCGCAGCGTTCCCGACTTTACGTTTTCCGACGGTACGCGGGTCGGCGAACACCTTCGGAGTGGGTGCGGCCTGCTGCTGGACTTCGACGGTCGGTCGTCAATGCGCGCGCTTGCACGCCGTTGGCAGGCACAAATCTCGTATGTTGCGCAGGTTCCCGATGAGTGCTTGGGCCTGGCGGCCGTGCTTGTTCGCCCCGACGGGGTCATCGCCTGGATCGGCAGTGGCGAGCCGGACCTGGACGAGCTTGCCGCGCGCCTTACGCATTGGTTCGGTGAACCCGAGTCCTGAACGGGACGATCAATGAACGCGTACGCCGGCCCCGGCGACTTCGGCACCGAAGCGCCCGGTGCCGATCGCCATGGCCTGATTGCGCGCAGCAAGCGCTGCACTATCGATCCCGGAAACGACGAAGCTGTACCACCTCGAAGCGCGCCGCGGCGGCGTCATGCGTTTCGCACTATCGCGATTCGTCGTCGGCCTCGGCGGCCTCGCGTCCGCGCTGACGGATCTCGGCTTCGCGCCGCGCTTCTTCGATCTGCATCAGCACGTCGTCGACATTGGCCTGCTCCGGATCGAACTCGAAGTGTCCGGTCAGCGGCGTGTCGACCGTCAGCGCCCCGCGCTCGTAGAGGCTCCACATTTCGTGCGCGTACCAGGTCTGCCGCAGCTCAGGCGCCGAGCGCGCGCAGTACGCGGTGATGTTCTCGACATCGCGCGCGAGCATGCGAAACGCGTTGTTGTTGGCGCTGGCATCGACTGCCTGCGGCAGGTCGATGATGACCGGCCCGTCTTCGCCGAGCAGCACGTTGAATTCGGAAAGGTCGCCATGAATCATGCCGGCGCAGAGCATCCGCACGATCTGTCGCATCAGAAACGCGTGCCAGCGCCGCGCTTCTTCGCTGGTGGCCGCGATGTTGTTGAGGCGCGGCGCCGGCGCGCCCTGCCCGTCGTCGACCATTTCCATGATCAGGACGCCGTTGAAATAACCGAACGGCTTGGGCACGCGCACGCCGGCGGCGTCGAGGCGGTACAAGGCTTCGACTTCAGCGTTCTTCCAGGCTTCTTCCTGCCGGCCACGACCATGACGGCTGGTCTTGCCCATCGCGCGCATGTCGCGACTGCTGCGTGAGCGGCGCCCTTCCTGATAAGCGGCGAGCTTGTGAAAGCCGCGCTGCTGGGCGTCCTTGTAAACCTTTGCGCAGCGAATCTCGCCGCCCATCGCGACCAGATAGACGGATGCTTCCTTGCCGCTCTTCAGGGGCCTGACGACGGCGTCGATGATGCCGTCCGCGAGCAGTTGCTCGAGGCCTCGTGGAGTTTTCAAGTCGGGTCCTTGCGTGTGCGCCGCGCGGGATGCGGGGGGGCGATTATCGCGTAGACCAGCCGGTACGGCATCGTGCTTCGATTCAGCCGCGCTCGGCTTGCGCGCGCACGAAGTCGATGAACGCACGCAGCGGCGCCGGCACCAGGCGATTGCCCGGAAAATACAGAAACGGTCCGGAGAAGCGTGCCCACCAGTCTTCGAGGATCGGCTCCAGCACGCCGCTGTCGAGATGCGGGCGCAGCCAGTCCTCGAACAGGAAGACGACGCCGGCCCCTGCGATGGCACTGGTCACGGCCAGATCGGCGGCCTCGCCAGCCTGCACCAGCAGCGGACCGCCCGGCTCCACGAACAGCGTTTCGCCGTCGCGTTCGAATTCCCACGGCGGTGTCGCGCCACTGCGAAAACGGCCGCGTAGGCAGTCGTGATCGAGCAAGTCGCGCGGGTGCTGTGGGCGGCCGCGACGATCGAGATAGGCGGGTGCCGCGGCGGCGGCGAAGCGTTGCACACGCGGGCCGATCGGCACCGCGATCATGTCCTGCTCCAACCGCTCGTCGTAGCGGATGCCGGCATCGAAACCCTGGGCGACGATGTCGACGAAGCCGTCCTCGGCGGCGATCTCCAGACGGATGTCGGGATAGGCCGCGAGAAATCCCGGGACGATGTCCGGCAACACCAAACGAACGGCACTGATCGGGACATTGAGCTTGAGCGTGCCGGCAGGCGTGCCGCGGAACGTGTTGACGACATCCAGCGCCGCCTCGACCTCGCCGAACGCTGGCCCCAGGCGGTCCAGCAGGCGCTGACCCGCCTCGGTCGGCACGACGCTGCGCGTGGTCCGGTGCAGCAGGCGCACGCCAAGCTGGGCCTCGACCCGGCGCACCGCCTCGCTAAGACCTGAGGCGCTGACGCCGGCCGTGCGGGCCGCATCACGGAATCCGCGCGCCTTCGCCACGGCGACAAAGGCGTCGAGATCGGCAAAATTGGCCTTCATTGTTCGATATACCGCACAAGTCGTTCGAATTAAATGGACTTATCGTACGCTGCTCCACTTTTTACGCTAGTGGCCTTCCCTTTGGAGAAACGCCATGAACGCTCACCACCCCTTTCAACGCGCGCGGCTCGGCGACCGCCAAGTCCGCCGCATCGGCTATGGCGCCATGCAGCTCGCCGGCCCCGGCGTGTTCGGCCCGCCCAAGGATCGCGACGCAGCGCTGGCGGTGCTGCGTGCCGTCGTCGAGCAAGGTGTCGACCATATCGACACCAGCGACTTCTACGGCCCGCATGTCACCAATCAACTGATTCGCGAGGCTCTGCATCCGTATGCGGATGAACTGACCATCGTCACCAAGATCGGCGCGCGGCGCGGCGCCGACGCTTCGTGGCAGCCGGCGTGGTCGTACGACGATCTGGTCGGCGCCGTCCACGACAATCTGCGCAACCTGAGCCTGGAATGCCTGGACGTCGTCAACTTTCGCTGCATGTTCGACGTTTACGGTCCTGCCGAAGGGTCGATCGCCGCGCCGCTGCAGACGCTCATGCAGTTGCAGCAGCAAGGCCTGATTCGTCACATCGGCCTGAGCAACGTCACCGCCACACAGGTCGCCGAAGCGCGGCAGATCTGCGAGATCGTCTGCGTCCAGAACTGGTACAACCTCGCGCACCGAGGTGACGACGCGCTGATCGACGAACTGGCACGCGACGGCATCGCCTATGTGCCGTTCTTTCCGCTCGGCGGCTTCAATCCGCTGCAGTCCGAAACGCTGACGGCGGTGGCGAAACAGCTCGACAGCACCGCGCAGCAAGTGGCGTTGGCCTGGCTGTTGCAGCGCGCGCCGAACATCCTGCTGATTCCCGGCACGTCGTCTGTTTCGCACTTGCGGGACAATCTTGCATCGGCGTCGCTGCAGCTGCCCGCAGAGGCGCTGGCGGCACTCGACAGCATCGCCGCGGCGGCCAACTGAGCAAGCTTGCAGGCCTTCAGTGTGCGAGCTCGAGAAAGCGTTCCAGACAAGGGTTGCGATGGGTCGGCGCCCAGATCAATTGCTGATCAATGCGCGGCGCGCCGACCAGATCGCGAAACACCACGTCGGACAGCTGCAGCTTGCGCATCGATGCCGGCACCAGCGCCAGGCCAACGCCCTCGCCGACCAGACTGATCACGGTCTGCTGCAATTGCACCTCGAAGCGAACCTCCGGTGAAAAGCCGGCCGATCGACAGACATCGATGATCGCGGCATGCAGCGTCGGTGCCACCGTCGCCGCGGCCAGCACAAACGGCTCATCGCGCAGCTGCCCAACCTTCAGGCGTTGCGCTTTGGCCAGTCGGTGCCGACGCGGCAGCGCGACGCACAGGCGGTCGCGAACCACGGTGCGCGCTGTCAGCCCGCGCGGCAGCACATCGGCGAGCACGATCGCCGCATCGAGCTGGCCGGCCAGGACCTGCGCGGCCAGATCATTCGACACCGCTTCGCGCAACGCCAGATTGACGCCCGGATAGGCGGCGCGAAACGCACGGGCATAACCGGGCGCGACGCTATAGGCCGCGCACATCGTGAAGCCGATCGCCAGCGAACCGGCTTCGCCGCGTGCGGCCGCACGCGCATTGCCGGCGGCCTGCTCGACCGATTTCAGGATCGCCTTGGCGTCTGCATAGAAGCGTTCACCCGCCGCCGTCAGCGCGAAGGTTCGCGGGCCGCGCTCGATCAAGGCCACGCCGAGGCCGGCCTCCAGCGACGCGAGCTGGCGGCTCAATGGCGGCTGCGACAGGTGCAGGCGTGCTGCCGCCCGGCCGAAGTGTCCGGTTTCGGCCAGTGTCACGAAATAGCGTAACGGTCGGATGTCGATCACGATGCGGAAAATGCATGATGGAGTCGCTTCGATAGTATTGGATTGCATCGTGACGTCCCACTAGTCTGGCGCCTCTTTTGGCCGAACTTCCGTCTCCATGTTGTCCACACTCGAAATCCTGCTGCCGGTCTTCGGCCTCATCCTTGCGGGCTTCGTCTGTCGCAAGCGCGATCTGCTCGGGCCCGCGGCCGCATCGGAACTGAACCGCTACGTGGTCTGGCTGGCCTTGCCCGCGCTGCTGTTCGACACCATGGCCCACGCCAGCTGGCAGCAGCTCTATCAACCCGCCTTCATCGTCAGCTTTTCGCTGGCATGCATGGGGACTTTCGTACTGATCCTGGCCGTGCGTCTGCTGCGCGGGCGGCCGCTCGCCGACGCCAGCATCGACGCGATCGCCGGCGCCTACCCGAACACCGGCTACATCGGCTTCCCGCTGTGTCTGCTCGCGTTCGGCCCACGCAGTTACACCGAAACGACGATCGCGACGATCATCGTCGCCTGCGTGCTGTTCGCCGTCGCCATCGTGCTGATCGAGGTCGGCTTGCAAGGGGAACGCGCACCGCATCGACTGGCGTTGAAGGTTTTTGCGGCCCTGGCGCGCAACCCCTTGATCGTCGCCCCCATCCTTGGCGTGCTGATCGCCAGCGCCCACCTGACACTGCCGCCGGCGCTCGAGACCTTCCTCAAACTGCTCAGTGGTTCGGCAAGCCCCTGCGCCCTGGTCAGCCTCGGCCTGTTCCTCGCGCAAAAGCGCGAAGCCGCCGCCAGCGGGCTGGCGACGGCCTGGTCGCTGGCGGCGATCAAGCTGTTGTTGCAGCCCCTATTGACGTGGTGGCTGACCGCCAAAGTCTTCGGGCTTTCCGACACACTGGTCGCGATCGCCGTGGTCCTCGCCGCGCTGCCGACCGGCACCGGGCCGTTCATGCTCGCCGAGTTTTATCGGCGCGAGGCGCACATCACCTCGCGCACGATTCTGATCTCGACCGTCGCGTCACTCGTCACGTTGTCACTGCTGCTGCTTTACGTGCACAACGTTGGCTGAGCGCGGCGCCATGGATCAAGCGCCGGCTTCGGCCATCCACAGCTCGGCATCGGCGCCCGCTGCGGTGCGCAGCGGTGCGGCCGGATCGGTGACCGCTCGCCATACGGCTTGTGCCACGTCCTTGGCATAGGTCACCGGCCCTTCCGTGTCGCCGATCCGCGCCAGCGTCGCCTTCACAATGTCGGCATAGACCTCGCCGTCCAGTGCGGCTCGATGCGCGTTGTGACCGAAACGCGTCTCCGGCGAGCGGCCCGGCAACACCAGGCGGACCTGCACACCGTGCGACTGCAGCTCGACCGCCAGCGACGCCGTAAACGCGTTCACCGCCGCCTTGCTCGCGGTGTAGAGCGAGACCAGCGGCAAGGACTTGAGGGTGACGGTCGACGTCACATTGACGATGACGCCGCCACGACGTTCGCGAAACTGCGGGATAAAAGCCTGCGTAACGGCCATCGTGCCGATGGTGTTGGTCTCGAACAGCGTGCGCGCCAGCGTCAGAGACGTGTATTCGAACGGCGCGGCCGCGCCGACGCCAGCGTTGTTGACCAGTGCATCGATCGGCCCGGCCGCATCGACGACGCGGCGGATGCTCTCCGCATCGGTCACGTCCAACGGCAGGATGCGCAGGTGCTCGGATGCCGGCAACACGGACGCGTCCGGCTTGCGCATGGTCGCGATGACCCGCCAACCGTGGTCGAGAAAGTGACGCGCGATTTCGAGGCCGAAGCCGGACGAACAGCCAGTGATCAGTATCGTTTTCATGGAGCAAGGCTCGGGGGAATGAGACGCCAAGATAGGCGGCTGGAGCCGCACTCACTACAATCAATAATCCAAATATTTTTTGAATTCGTCCGGAATGACTGACCCGCTCTCCGAAGTAGTGGGGCTCTTGCAGCCCAGCGCCCGATTTTCCAAATCGGTGCTCGGCGCCGGCGCCTGGCACGTCCAGCGCGCAGCTGGCGGCGAGCCGTTCTACTGCGCCGTCCTCGAAGGGGGCTGCCGCATCTCGCTCGATGGCGGCACCCCGATCACGCTCGAACCTGGCGATTTCGTCCTGGTCCCGAGTGCGCACTCACCGGCCGTGTCGAGCCTGCAGGCCGCCTCGCCCAGCCAGGAATACGCACACCGAGCACTCGGGAACGGCGAGTTTCGCATTGGCGACCAGCACGGCCCGACGGACATGCGTATGTTGGTCGGGCACTGCAGCTTCGGCTCGCCGGATGCTGCGTTGCTGGTCTCGTTGTTGCCCCGCTACGTGCTGATTCGCGGCGATCCACGGCTGGCCGTGCTTGCCAAGCTGGTTGGCGATGAAACGCGCGCCGAGCGCCCGGCACGCGATATGGTGCTGATGCGGCTGTTGGAAGTTCTGTTGATCGAAGCGCTGCGTTCGACGGCCGTCGCCGCTGCCTCTCCCGGTATCGTCCAAGGCTTGGCCGATGCGCGTCTCGCAATGGCGATACGCGCGATGCACGAAAAGCCGGAACATCCGTGGACCGTAATCGACCTCGCCCGAGAGGCTGCGCTGTCACGTTCAACGTTCTTCGAGCGCTTCAGTCGCATCGTCGGCGCCGCACCGATGGAATATCTGCTGACGTGGCGCATGGCGCGCGCACGTCAGTTGTTGAGCGCCGGAGATATGAGCGTCAGCCAGGTCGCCGAGTCGGTGGGCTACCGCTCCGCCAGCACGTTCAGTGTCGCCTTCTCTCGCCACGTCGGCATGCCGCCGTCGTCGTATCGACGCGAGCCACAGAAAGAAGAACTGCCCACAGAACCCGAGAGCAGTTTCTGAGCAACCGCGATTCGCCAAGCCCATCCGGCGAACCGCGGCGCTATGCTGCCGCTTATTCGATCTTGGTGACGACGCCGTCCTTGATCGACACCACGCCATTCATCTTCTTGCCGTTGCCATCGCACTTGATGGTGATGGTCACTGCGCCATCAGCGCCGACGGCCTTGCTGCTCGACGCACAGGAAGGCGGCAGTTTGGCGAGAAACTTGTCGGCCTGCTGGATATCGGCCGGATTCGCCTCGGCCGCCCAGGCTGCACCGCAAACGACCGCCGAAGCTGCGACAAAAAACGGTACGGCATAACGAGTCTTGCGCGTCATAAGCATCCTCCGTGCTTCAAATTACGCGAGTGCCTGTTGATCAGGCATGCGCGCTCGATGGGATCGTCGTCGGCATCTTGGGCCTGCATGATGACTTTCATGCGTGCGGACCCAGGCACCGCCCACGATCCCGGCAGCCCGGACCTTACGAACGCCGACCTGAATGCAGGGTGGCTGGTCGACCGCGGCACACAGCGCTCACGCGATGCGTGAACGCTCCACGCTGCCGCTTACCAACAAAATACGCCAAGATCGTCCAACTTGCGGACAAGTACGAGGCGTCATTTTGCGCCCGTTCGCCACATTTGAGCGATGTTGTAGATTTTCCGGCCGCGGAAAAACAAAAAAACCCCGATGCATTCGCATCGGGGTTCGTTGTGTTTAAGACCCTGGCAGTGTCCTACTTTCACATGGCAGCTG
>NZ_JAAVXB010000023.1 GCF_012241385.1 Solimonas marina
CAAACGGAAGATTGTTGCGCCGGTGACTGTTACCGATGTCTCCAGACTCTTTTGTTACCTATGTTCCCGGCCGCTCAGCATCACCGACGGTCTTTCACAAAGAAGTGAACAACGGCACTTCCTGCCAGCCAAGCTACACCCCAAAGCGCCTTGAGAATGACGCGACTGAGATTGCCTAAAATGTCTCCGAGGTTCTTTGCGGGTGTCGGGGAAGGAAAGACCAGCCAGATAATCAAAACAGCAGCGACCACCGATACTAACCACGAGATGCCGACATCTCGTTGCCAGGCCCAGGTTGCAACGAAAAGCCCAGCACCGCAGAGAAGGGCATACAAGACGAACTGATTTAAAACTGGCATTTGCTCCCCCATTCTGTTGCGCCCCAGACAGTATGACTTCCGCGCACCAAGGCGCTGACCGCCGCGAAGGCCGTATCGCGGGTTAGCGTGGGGCCAGAGCCGCAGGAGCGAGTAAGGACTACGCTCATCGGTCGGTTTCCTTCAGCGGAGGTCAGCATGTCAAACGATAGCACCGTCTTTGTGGGGCTGGATGTTCACAAGGGTTCGATCGTGGCGGCGTACGCCGTCGGTTCCGGCCACGTCCAGAGTATCGGCAATATCGGCGTCCGGGAATGTGATCTGGATCGCTTTTGCAAACGAATGCAGGGCAAAGCATCCCGTGTGGTCTTCGTCTACGAGGCTGGGCCCTGTGGCTATGGCCTGCAGCGCTATCTGACGCGGAAAGGTTTTATCTGCCACGTCTGCGCCCCGTCGCTGATGGCGAAGAAGCCCGGTGACCGGGTCAAGACTGATCGGCGCGACGCCGAGAAGCTGGTCCGGCTGCTGCGCATGGACGATCTGGCCTTTGTTCATGTCCCCGATGAGCGGGACGAGGCGTTCCGCGATCTGGTGCGCGCCTGGGGCGCGGCCAAGGAAGACGTGAAGAAGGCCAAGCAGCGCCTCAAATCCTTCCTGCTGGTCCATGGGGTCCGTTATTCGGGAAGCGCCGACTGGCGCGAGGCACACCGGCGCTGGTTGTCAGAGTTCACCTTTGCCGAAGCCTGGTCGCAGATCGCGTTCGAGGAGCACCGACGGTCGATTGGGGATCGGATCGCGCAGAGCCAGCGTCTGGAACAGGTGCTGCGCGATGCTGCCCGGCAGTGGCGCTTCTATCCGGTCGTTCAGGCGCTTCAGGCGCTGCGCGGGGTGCAGTTCACGGTCGCCGTCGGCCTGATCGCTGAAGCCGGCGATCTGTCCCGCTTCGACAACCCGAGACAACTGATGGCGTGGATGGGCCTGGTGCCGAGCGAACACAGTAGCGGCAGCAGCATTCGCAAGGGCGGCATCACCAAGGCGGGCAACGGCTACGCCCGAAAGCTCATGGTCGAAGCGGCATGGAGCTACCGCTACACCGCCAAAGTCAGCCGCATCATCCAGCTCCGGCATGAGGGCTTGCCGAAGCCCGTCGTCGACCGAGCCTGGGACGCCCAGCTGAGGCTGTGTCGTCGCTATCGAAAGCTCAGCCAGCAGGGCAAGCACCCGAATGTCGTTGTCACCGCAATCGCCAGAGAACTATCCGGTTTCGTCTGGGACATCGCACGCATCGCATCAGCGGTGTAAATCCACCATCAACGAGGAAACGAGTCTTCTGCAGGCGGCGCAGCCCGGTGAGGTGCACAACCCGCGTTGGCGTTAGGCGACAGCAGATCAGCGCTGACTCGCGAGCCCAGACCGCGGCAGGTGCACGGACGGATCACAGCACTGCGGTATCCAACCCGCGAATATCAGCCTGAGCAACCGTCGAGCGTGCTGGCTGCGTCGCCTGCAGAAGATTCCAATAGCCAATATGACGTAAAGCGAAACGACCAGAAACCTTATCTCTCGTTCTTGACGGCGGAAGTCATATCAACGCCGCGCTTCAGGCGCGTATGAGCCGAAGGCGAATACGTCGTACTGCAAGCGCTTGTTAGCCGGCATCCTGCGGGTCGCCATCAGGAGGTCTCCCTGTAAAAAGGCATGGCGCCAACCATGCTTTGCTTTTCCGTCGATTAAAAGGATCTCTTATGACCTTGACGACTCTGCCTTCTCGCTTCTTCACGTTCGTGACATGAACCATGTACAAGTAAGCCGAAGCGCCGAGGTTTTGGAGCGTCGATAGCTCATTTGGGGAGATGAAAAGTGGTCCATCAATGGACGTTGAAGCCTTGACCTCGATATGTCTCAGGTCCTTTTTGAATCTGCTGCGTATATCAAAGCCAGCAGCGACGTTAAGCAAAGACACTTGGATGACGTCCATGGTCTGAGCATTTGCGCCGAGATCCTTCAGGCGGTTCTTTTCGTGGGCCAAGGCAATTTCCTCGCCAATTGCTCCGATCCTATTTTGAGCGGCCAGACGTGCCGCAAGGTCTGAGGGAGATATGCGCCGTTTGGCGTTATGCTTAGTTCGTTCTTTCGTTGTTTCCTTAAGGGTCAGCAGGTGGATTTGTTCAGTGCCAATCCTTCCCTCGGTTATTGACGCAAACCAACTTCTGAAGTCCTTCTGGAGTTGCTTCGGCATTTCCTGAAGGGGTTCCCAATCTGTGCCGGCTATTTTCGCAATGTGTTTTTGTGTCCAACCGCCTCCCTTCGTGTGCCGATGCTTTACGACATAGTCCTCCAAAGAAATTCCGCGAAAAGCACAGAATTTGGACAGGCCGAACGCTACACCCCGTGCGTGTGAAAGATGCACAAAGTATTTGGGGTTACTGCCGATCGCGTCTCGCCAGTACTCGGGAGAGTCCATGAACGCATGAACCGACGCAGCAAGTTCCGAGGTGTTGTTGACGAATGCTTCCACGAGTAGTTCCTGTAACGGCTAACGCCCACGTTCAGGCGCGGCCGAGCCGAAGGCGAGGACGTCGCACTGGAACGTGTTGTTATACGTATTGCTCATAGCCTGCCAACGAAAAATTCTTGTGCTGAGACACGAAGATTTTGGCCTCGGCAAGGGTCTCAGGATAGGGGACAGGTTTGGTATTGCCTCCCTCAGGGCGAATCTTCTGGAACCAAAATCCGTGCTTTATGAGAAATGAGACCTTCTCCCATTGAGGCAGGTCTGAGGCTCTCGGCGGCTTGAAGTGGCGCCCTAGATTGTAGGACCTTGACCCGCAATGCGGGCAGGTAAGAACCATTGGGAAGCCCTTGGCAAGATTGAATTGCCGCTTGAAAGACTTGCGACAATCAAGACAGGCAAACGCTATGTTGTAGGGGGCGCTCATTCTTCCTTTACGTATAACGCCCGAGCTAAGCTGCGGGCCCGCCGGTGGCGGGTCCGTCGGCTTGAGCGCCCTGTTGGGCTGCTTTTTGCCTATGGAGAAAGTTCCTCTTTCGCTTTTCTACTACTGCCCACGTCGTAAACGCGAATAAGAATGGCGACAGCAGTAAGAACTGTGCGGCACCTTGAGTGTCTCCGTCATCGTCTAGCTCTGGGCTGTATGTCGTATCCGGCACCATGACGACGTATAAGGCGCCAGCTACGGGAAATGTGAATGCCAACAACGTCCAAAGCACGGATGAAATTATTAGGTTCTTCATGGCAAGGCCCAACGCCCAAGCTCACGCGCGGCGAAGCCGTCGCGTGCAGCGCCTTGTTGGGCAGCACTACAGCCCATAAACACGCAGTTGCGGAAAAAGCACAATGATGGCCCCGACTGCGCCAGCAAGGGCGACGAAAACGAGGAAGCGCCCCCAGGGTGTTTTTGTTGTGCCATCTGGATTCTCCCAGCCTCCCGGCATGTAGTCGTCTGCTGTGATGAGCATGCCGACGACGGGCCACAGAAAGAGAAACAGCAAGCCGAATACAAACGGCACGTGAAAGAAGTACGACAGCCCGACAACGAACAGCAGTGAGATGAGGAGTGCGAACGCCTTGGATCTCACCGCTTCTCTCATTGTGATGCCCAACGCCGTGCTTCAGGCGCGTCCACGCCGGAGGCGTGGACGTCGCACTGGAAGCACTTGTTATAGCGCATACGTCACCAGCCAACGCAAAAGAGTGAATGCACCGACTACCGCACATACGGCTACGGCGAGAAATACCAGCGTCGGTGTAGCCTGACGCCGCAGCGGAGCTACCTCGGCCAGTGGCGAGGACCCAGGAAGATGAAACGACAAGGTGAAATCTGGGCGATCTTTGAAAGGGCCGGTGATAGCCGGAGTTGCAACCTGCGGCGGGAAGGGATTGGTGCTAGGCGGCTGAGAATCAGCCGCAGCAATCAGTTCTTTGCCTAATGCTCTCAGAGCCGATGCGCTACCAACAATCATGAGGCCGGTCTCGCGGCCAGAATAGCTGTGAAGCCATAGCGAATCCGGTTTCGTGCTCATGAGCTATAACGCCTAGCTTCACCCGCGGCCTTGACGGCGCGAAGCGGCGACAAGGACGTCGGGTGGAAGTGATTGTTGGGCGGCACTATTCCGGCCATGCCACGTTGTACTTTGCTGCGAGCACGCTGACTGCTCTTTCAATTAGAAAATTACACTCTTCTTGATGCTCAAGGGAGGAGCCCCCGCAGTTGCGAATATCAACCTGCCAGTTACATCCAGGACCATTTGCCCGCCGCAGGCTCGATACGACGCAATGATGATCTTTGTACTTCCAGTCGTTCGCGATAGCGACGTTGATTGTTGATATGAGCAGCTTCTCGGTTTGCAGTACTCGTTGCATGGACTATTCCTTCAAGTCTGTGACGCCCAACGCTCACGTTCAGCCGCGGCCACGCCGGAGGGCCGAAGGCCCGGAGGCGTGGACGTCGGCTGCAACGTGTTGTTCGGCGGTGTCGAAGCCCGCTTGCCATTAGAAGACAATGTCTCGCTCCCAGTCGGGCAAGACGCCGATACTCCGAGTTCTGAGAACAATTCCGCGAATCGTTTCCTCAAAAGCTGAGCGATTTGAAACGATTCCCGATAGTTCCGCCGCTCGTTGAGACAATGCCCTTTCCCATCCGTACTGCACGCGATGCGTGGGCACTGCTTCAAAAGCTTTCTTGGCTCTCGAAGCATCACCAGATAAACCAAGAAATACTCCGTAGAAGTATTCATCCCAGATACTCCGACGGTCTAGCCCAGAGTAATGGGCTACCACAGAGCGAAGGTCAGCGAACTTTGCGCGCAACGACGTGACCTCTTCCTTCGCACGCAGAGCCAGATTACGAGCATCACCAGCGAAATCGTCGTTGCCCGTCGCCGATAGGAATGGCACGTCCACTCTGCTGCCAACATGGAATGCTCCCACGCTACCCTCGTAGAGCATCCAGTTGATACCAACGTTGAGGTAGCTGCCCCGAGACCAAGCACTCGGCTGAAATTCGACTTGAATCAACCACCAACCATGGTCGTCATGCCACACTCGCGACTTGCCCTTTCGGGATAGGCCCAGTGGCTTGAGCGCCTGCCGAGCCTCAGCATCAATCACGCGATTGTGGTCCTGAGCCATCACGGTCCCTTCCAAGCCGCCGAACGCCAGCATTCACCCGCGCCCCGGCTGCCGCGAAGCGGCGGCTGGGACGTCGGCGTGCAATGCCTTTTTATACGTAAGTCACCCATCTGCCATTTTCGTCACTAGCGTCTGAATATAAGTACGCATTTCATTTGACAGCATCTCGACTTCAGAAATTGAGAATCTTATTTGCTCCCCTTGCGAGAGGTTGGGCTTCAACGTACGCGGCGTGGCATTCCGTATCTGACGAATTATCCGATGGTTCGCCTTGCCACCATCGTGCACTAGGGCATGCCTACATGCTTGTCCGACAATTACATTTTTAACGGTTTCGTCCGTTTCCAAGTCAACTTTGAAGTACTTTTGGAAAGCTCTGTGTGTGCTTTGCATATCTTGGAAGGTGATTCCGTCCTTTTGAATGAGCAGATCTCCGATCTGTTCTGATGCAGAGCTGCCAAGACCAACGACCTCGCCAACACGGATTTTCAGCTCAGCTTCGAGGATATCTGGATCATTTCTTTCCAAGCCACGCGCAGCACCATGACGGAAAATATCGGCAATAGCCGAGCCAAAATATGAGACCAACAGAACTACAGCTTGGTTGTATATGGTCGCATAACGCTCGCTTAACGCAGGGCTCGACCTGATACTGCGGAGAAGCTCTAGGGTGCGTTCGCCGTTCCATTTGGGGTTATCAAAACCTTTTCTCTCCTTCAGGAATGTGTGCAGTTTCTCCACGCCCCCGATCGCTATTTCCTTCACCTCAGTATCGAAATTGAGGAGTTTAGTAACTGACTCCCGATTTGCGTCGAAGGCCCTCAATGTCGCTGCAAAGTCCATTTCTTACGTATAACACCCCTGCTAAGCCGCGGGCCCGCCGGAGGCGGGACCGTCGGCTTGAGCTGATGGTTGGACGGCGCCACGCACGATTTGCACTACTTCCGGCTTTTGCGCATCCATGAACATGAAGCACCGACCATACAGCGCCATCATGCCGAACGCATCAAACTTGTTGTGGCCTAGTGGTGTGATCAGAACCTCGCTTGTGGCGAGCGCATCTTGGTGATTGCGCTCTATCTCGGCCCAGTGAGCCTTGGCAAAGTCACTGAGCACTACATTTAGCGCAGGGTGGTTGTACTGAATACCGATGTTTCCATCGTCCATCCGCCTTGGATTCATGTCTGGGTGGAAATGGAAGATCTTGTGCAAGGTGGCTTTGGCTTCATTTTCCGCTGCCGTGTCAGACAGGCCAGGAGGCAATATTGCGCAGGTGCCGTTTTTGAAGACGGCGAAGTCTCTCTTTCCGTTCGTGTAGTAAGAGACCCGCTCAACTACTTTCGATAGCGGAGGCGCGAATGCGGGCTGCCATTTCGGTACCGGGGGAAACTGGCGCGGTGGCTGGGGTGGTTCTTTTTTCTTGAATAGCCCGAACACAGCATTACTCCTTGTGTGCCGTCCAACGCCCATGCTCAGGGGCGTTTGAGGCGGGGAACGTTTTTGCGGCAGCAAAAATGGGCCACGGGTCAAACGTCCCTTGCAGCGTGTTGTTGGGCGTCAACAGTCCGGAAGCACACATTCTTGTGCCAGCTCCTTTCGGTCAGTCCAACGACTGCTTAAATTTTTTCTCCGGCACGTTTCAAATGCTTGTTGTCCAAGCAATCGTCGCGTCTTGTGCAGATTTTCCGCAGTGACTGTATTGCCAGCCTTGTTGTTATCCAGCCACGCGCAGAAATATATCTTGTGGGATTCCTCGACGTCTCGGCGGATAGCTGCCACGTGATGAGGTTGGGCGCGCCCGGCAGCTGTTGCTACGCCTGGGATGTGCTCGTTGAAGATCTCAAGGAACGCACGCGGGCTAAATGGAGCATCTGGGTTGTATCGAATGTCGAGAAGCCGACAAAGCTCTTTATATTTTTCTGGTTCAAGTTTTGGATTGACATTGAAGCCCTGGTGCACCTCGAACTCCATGCTAAACGCATGACCTCGGGCACCAAATAGAAGCACAAAAGGAGCTTCATCAATCATAAAGATGACGTCGAACGTAACGTTGCGATGGCTGTACGAGAATCGAAACCGCTCAATCTCCTGGTCCCGCATGCTTCGGTACAGGGGCTGCAAATTGTCCAGTCTCACCGCCTTGTTCTCCTTGACGCCCAACGCCCGAGCTAAGCTGCGGGCCCGCCGGTGGCGGGTCCGTCGGCTTGAGCGCCCTGTTGGGCTGCTTTTTGCCTATGGAGAAAGTTCCTCTTTCGCTTTTCTACTACTGCCCACGTCGTAAACGCGAATAAGAATGGCGACAGCAGTAAGAACTGTGCGGCACCTTGAGTGTCTCCGTCATCGTCTAGCTCTGGGCTGTATGTCGTATCCGGCACCATGACGACGTATAAGGCGCCAGCTACGGGAAATGTGAATGCCAACAACGTCCAAAGCACGGATGAAATTATTAGGTTCTTCATGGCAAGGCCCAACGCCGGCATTAACCCGCGGGCCGGCCGCAAGGCCGGGACGTCGGGTTGAATGCCTGGTTAGAGCTTGACGATTTCAATGCTGGCGCCCTCCTGCACTTGATCTTTGCTCAGCCCACGCAAGAGATAGGCCTCGTGCTCGTTGAGTGCTGGCATGCGGCGAAGAATCATTTCTTTGTGTGCTTCAGCCGTGTGCCGTGTTCCATCGGGGTTAACGACTGTTGCTTTGAGCTGGGCCCCGGCAGGAAACACGGATGGTGAAGCCACGGCAACCACAAGGCCTCGACCGGTGATCTGAAAGCGCTCGACGATGGGCTGCTTCATAGCTCTAACGCCGGAATTAACCCGCGGACCCGCCGGAGGCGGGGCCGTCGGGTTGAATACCTGGTTGGGCGGCGCCGCGATTGAAGCGAACGGGGATGCGAAAACGTAGCGTGGCAACGTGAGCACTGCTTGCCCCGCTGCTACCTTGAACGCCACCACCTACTAGGCCGGCAACAACATTTAGCTTTGCCTCACTCCCTGTTTTTTCAGTTGTGGTGACCGCGACCTCAAACTCAACCGATTGCAACTCACTGATGCCGGTTTCCACAGCTTTGTAGCTACTGGACACTGTGGGAACAATCTCGGCACCTTGTGCCGTTTTCTGTGCGTCATGTACGCCGCCGGCGATGTCACAAAGAGCCTGCGCAATGAACTTTCGAAGCTCCATAACTAACTCCTTTAGCCGCCCAACGCCCAGGTTAATGCGCGGACCCGCCGGAGGCGGGTTCGTCGCGTTGAACCTCTAGTTGGACCGCTTGTACCTCAAATACCGACAAACCCTCAATGCTCTCAATGCCAAAGGGAAGCTCGGTGGTTATGCGGTACATGTGCTGGCCTTGTTCGTTGTGCCACTGACCTAGCTCCTTGCACGCAATATGCCCTGACTGCGGATAGATGCTCTCAGCGCTCAGATTTCTGGACGTTACGACCGGGACCTTTTCGATGAAGACATGTTCTTTGCCGCGTGCGTCGACGAAGCCACACTCAACAAAGCCCGGCTGATGTGGGTCGGTAAAGCGCCGAATTTCAACTGAAAGGCTCAGCATTGCTTTGCGGTCCAACGCCCAGGTTCAGGGGCGGCCCCGCCGAAGGCGGGGACGTCCCACTGCAACCTGTTGTTAGGCAACTTCTCTCTCATATACTTTTACGTCACAAGCCATAGAAGCTGCCAGCGCTTTGGCCTTTTGTTCAAAATCTTCCGGAACAACGATGTATGCAACGTCCGCGTCTTTGAACTTGAACACCTGATACGAAGTGCCATTTCTGATGTAGAAGCAACTGGTCCCGGCTGTGTGCGGAGTGCTTCCTTCTGCGAACGGAAGCACATCAAAAGTCAGACGCCACTCTCGCTGATAGTAAGTAACGTAGTCGGTGCCGTCATTGTTTTTGTACGAATATTCCTGAAGGAGGCCAAGTACTTCCATCATGGCAACCGTCTCGTCTTCGGAAAAGCGATAAGGCTCAATGTCTTGTCTCCATTCACGATCTTTTTCGAGATCCTTCATTCGCTCTAGAAGTGTGGATATGTGCTTTATACGTACAAGGTGCTTCGCGGTTGTGTAGAAGACCGGATTAGCGCCGTACTCGATCATTGCCGACTTCTTAAACGCAATACCAAACCTGCCGAAAAGGCCACAGTGCTCGGCGCTGTGCTCAAGCGGAATTTCAGTGAAACACACCATGGCCGTTTTCGAGTCTAAGGACGGCTGCACATAGTTTGGGCAAAATGTCAGCCTCAGAATTCTATCTACGCAGATGCTCTCAAGCGCCGAGTAGGCATCGATGTCGCTTTTCCCCCGTCCAGTCCAGTGCATAAGAGCTTCGTTTATGTACTTACGCTTCATAGCTTCAGCACCTATGGACACCGCCTAACGCCGGTGCTCAGCCGCGCAAAGCGAGCGCAGCGAGTTTTGCGTCGGCTGGAGCACCTGGTTATGCGCCATGGTGCAATCCGTCCACGATGAACGCGACGACCCAGAGTGCGATGGATGCAATGGCTGCTCTGCTGATGGGGTTGAGCAGTTTCCGTGCGATGGCGAACCAAACAACTGCCGCGATATTGAGTAGCGCAAACGCGGCAAGGATGGGCAACGCGGTGAGAGCCCAGACAATTGGAGCCCCACCACTGGCACCCGGGATGTGGGCAAGCTCTGGCTCGATCCAAGAGTACGACGCCACTACCAGAAAGACGGCTATGCCTAGGACATTGAACACAAGCCAAGCGAAGAATCTATTCACGGTGCATAACGCCTGAAATAAGCCGACTGGCGAAGCCAGTTCGGCTTGATTGATGGAATGGACTCCTCCCGCTGTTTTAAGCGGCATCGAAGTGCCAAGCTGGAGATGCGAATCATCAGCGATCCAA
>NZ_JAAVXB010000024.1 GCF_012241385.1 Solimonas marina
AAAAAACCCCGATGCATTCGCATCGGGGTTCGTTGTGTTTAAGACCCTGGCAGTGTCCTACTTTCACATGGCAGCTGCCACACTATCATCGGCGCTAAGTCGTTTCACTTCCGTGTTCGGAATGGGAACGGGTGGTTCCAACTTGCTATGGCCGCCAGGGAAACTGGTTGGAAAATCGGCCCGCACTGGCGGATCGCTTTTCCGAATTCGGCTTTTGTAGTTGAACACCGAGGTCATTATCTCAATGCCTCAGATACTTAACGGTAAAAATGCTTGAGCGTTATATGATCAAGCCGCACGAGCAATTAGTACACGTTAGCTTCACACATTACTGCGCTTCCACACCGTGCCTATCAACCTTGTGGTCTACAAGGGCTCTTTAGGGGACTCAAGTCCCGCGAGATCTCATCTTGAGGTGGGCTTCCCGCTTAGATGCTTTCAGCGGTTATCCCGTCCGTATATAGCTACCCAGCGATGCCACTGGCGTGACAACTGGAACACCAGAGATACGTTCCACCCGGTCCTCTCGTACTAAGGTGAACTCCTCTCAAATCTCGAACGCCCACGGCAGATAGGGACCGAACTGTCTCACGACGTTCTGAACCCAGCTCGCGTACCACTTTAATCGGCGAACAGCCGAACCCTTGGGACCGACTACAGCCCCAGGATGTGATGAGCCGACATCGAGGTGCCAAACACTGCCGTCGATATGGACTCTTGGGCAGTATCAGCCTGTTATCCCCGGAGTACCTTTTATCCGTTGAGCGATGGCCCTTCCATACAGAACCACCGGATCACTTAGACCTACTTTCGTACCTGCTCGACTTGTTTGTCTCGCAGTCAAGCTAGCTTATGCCTATGCACTCAAAAGCGCGATTTCCGACCGCGCTGAGCTAACCTTCGCACTCCTCCGTTACTCTTTGGGAGGAGACCGCCCCAGTCAAACTACCCACCATACAATGTCCCTGTCCCGGATAACGGGACGAGGTTAGAATTTCAAGTTTATCAGGGTGGTATTTCAAGGTTGGCTCCACCAAAGCTAGCGCCCTGGTTTCAATGCCTCCCACCTATCCTACACAAATAAACTCAAAATCCAGTGTAAAGTTATAGTAAAGGTTCACGGGGTCTTTCCGTCTTGCCGCGGGAACACTGCATCGTCACAGCGATTTTAATTTCACTGAGCCTCGGATGGAGACAGTGGGGCGATCATTACACCATTCGTGCAGGTCGGAACTTACCCGACAAGGAATTTCGCTACCTTAGGACCGTTATAGTTACGGCCGCCGTTTACTGGGGCTTCGATCAAGAGCTTTGGCTTGCGCCTGACCCCATCACTTAACCTTCCAGCACCGGGCAGGTGTCAGACCCTATACGTCCACTTTCGTGTTTGCAGAGTCCTGTGTTTTTGATAAACAGTTGCCACCCCCTCTTCACTGCGGCCTGCTTGCGCAGGCGTGCCTTCTCCCGAAGTTACGGCACTATTTTGCCGAGTTCCTTCATCCGAGTTGTCTCAAACGCCTTAGGATACTCTCCTCGCCCACCTGTGTCGGTTTCGGGTACGGATTCCTGATGCCTGAAGCTTAGAGGTTTTTCTTGGAAGCGGGGTATCAAGTACTTCGCCGCAATTGCGGCTCGTCATCACCTTTCAGAATTGATTCCCCGGATTTGCCTAAGGAACCTTCCTACGGGCTTAAACTACCATCCAACAGGCAGCTACCCTAACCTTCTCCGTCACCCCATCGCAGCATCAGCAAGTACTGGAATATTAACCAGTTTTCCATCGACTACGCCTCTCGGCCTCGCCTTAGGATCCGACTCACCCAGCGCCGATTACCGTTGCGCTGGAACCCTTGGGCTTACGGCGAACGGGTTTTTCACCCGTATTGTCGTTACTCATGTCAGCATTCGCACTTCTGATACCTCCAGCAGACCTTACGATCCACCTTCACAGGCTTACAGAACGCTCCTCTACCACGCACACCTAAGTGTGCATCCGCAGCTTCGGTACACCGCTTGAGCCCCGTTACATCTTCCGCGCGGGCCGACTCGACCAGTGAGCTATTACGCTTTCTTTAAAAGATGGCTGCTTCTAAGCCAACTTCCTGGCTGTCTCTGCCTTCCCACATCGTTCACCACTTAGCGGTAATTTGGGGACCTTAGCTGGCGGTCAGGGCTGTTTCCCTTTTCACGATGAAATTTAGCTCCCACCGTGTGTCTCCCACGATTGCACTTGCAGGTATTCGGAGTTTGCAACAGCCGGGTAGATCCTTGTGGACCCCCCAAACCGTGACAGTGCTCTACCCCCTGCAGTGAGACGTGAGGCGCTACCTAAATAGCTTTCGAGGAGAACCAGCTATCACCCGCCTTGATTAGCCTTTCACTCCTATCCACAGCTCATCTCCGTCTTTTTCAACAGACGTGAGTTCGGGCCTCCATTGTGTGTTACCACAACTTCACCCTGGCCATGGATAGATCGACGGGTTTCGGGTCTACTCCCAGCAACTATTCGCCCTATTAAGACTCGGTTTCCCTACGGCTCCCCTATACGGTTAGCCTCGCTACTGAGAAGTAAGTCGCTGACCCATTATACAAAAGGTACGCCGTCACCCCGAAGGGCTCCGACTACTTGTACGCATCCGGTTTCAGGTTCTATTTCACTCCCCTCTCCGGGGTTCTTTTCGCCTTTCCCTCACGGTACTGGTTCACTATCGGTCGACAACGAGTATTTAGCCTTGGAGGATGGTCCCCCCATGTTCAGACAAGGTTTCACGTGCCTCGCCTTACTCGATTTCACTCTCTATGTCCTTTCGCATACGGGGCTATCACCCACTATGGCCGGCCTTTCCAGACCGCTCTGCTAAAACATAAAAAGCTTAAGGGCTGCTCCGCGTTCGCTCGCCACTACTTGCGGAATCTCGGTTGATTTCTTTTCCTTCAGGTACTTAGATGTTTCAGTTCCCTGAGTTCGCCTCCGCAACCTATGTATTCAGTTACGGATACCGCAAAAGCGGTGGGTTGCCCCATTCGGAAATCCGCGGGTCAAAGCTCGTTTGTCAGCTCGCCGCGGCTTATCGCAGACTACTACGTCCTTCATCGCCTGTTGTCGCCAAGGCATCCACCAGATGCGCTT
>NZ_JAAVXB010000025.1 GCF_012241385.1 Solimonas marina
AGCAAGTAATTTGTGTGGGTGCTCCCGTGTACGTGGCGAAGCCATGAAACATGAGAGTATCAACGTAGCCAAGTCAATGAGTTACGAAGATGACTCTTCGCTACCGACGTCGTTTAGCCACGATTAGGTAGATTTTGGATCAAGTTTTACACCTTTAAAGTGGAGAGTTTGATCCTGGCTCAGATTGAACGCTGGCGGCATGCCTAACACATGCAAGTCGAACGAGGTGTAGCAATACATCTAGTGGCGGACGGGTGAGGAATACGTAGGAATTTACCTTAGAGCGGGGGATAGCCCAGGGAAACTTGGAGTAATACCGCATGATGTCGCAAGACCAAAGCTGGGGACCGCAAGGCCTGGCACTCTAAGAGGAGCCTACGTCTGATTAGCTAGTTGGTAGGGTAAAGGCCTACCAAGGCGACGATCAGTAACTGGTCTGAGAGGACGATCAGTCACACCGGAACTGAGACACGGTCCGGACTCCTACGGGAGGCAGCAGTGGGGAATATTGGACAATGGGCGCAAGCCTGATCCAGCAATGCCGCGTGTGTGAAGAAGGCCTTCGGGTTGTAAAGCACTTTAAGCAGGGAAGAAAAAACTTTCGTTAATAGCGGGAGTCTTGACGGTACCTGAAGAATAAGCACCGGCTAACTCTGTGCCAGCAGCCGCGGTAATACAGAGGGTGCGAGCGTTAATCGGATTTACTGGGCGTAAAGCGTGTGTAGGTGGTTATTCAAGTCAGTTGTGAAATCCCCGGGCTCAACCTGGGAACTGCTTCTGAGACTGAATGACTAGAGTACGATAGAGGGTGGTGGAATTTCCGGTGTAGCGGTGAAATGCGTAGATATCGGAAGGAACATCAATGGCGAAGGCAGCCACCTGGGTCTGTACTGACACTGAGACACGAAAGCGTGGGGATCAAACAGGATTAGATACCCTGGTAGTCCACGCCGTAAACGATGAGAACTTGACGTCGGTTTGCTCTGCAAGTCGGTGTCGTAGCTAACGCGATAAGTTCTCCGCCTGGGGAGTACGGCCGCAAGGCTGAAACTCAAAGGAATTGACGGGGGCCCGCACAAGCGGTGGAGTATGTGGTTTAATTCGATGCAACGCGAAGAACCTTACCTGGCCTTGACATGCTAGGAATCCTGCAGAGACGTGGGAGTGCCCGCAAGGGAACCTAGACACAGGTGCTGCATGGCTGTCGTCAGCTCGTGTCGTGAGATGTTGGGTTAAGTCCCGCAACGAGCGCAACCCTTGCCCTTAGTTGCCACCATTCAGTTGAGCACTCTAAGGGGACCGCCAGTGACAAACTGGAGGAAGGTGGGGATGACGTCAAGTCATCATGGCCCTTATGGCCAGGGCTACACACGTACTACAATGGGCAGTACAGAGGGTCGCCAAGCCGCAAGGTGGAGCTAATCCCAAAAAGCTGTTCGTAGTCCGGATTGAGGTCTGCAACTCGACCTCATGAAGTCGGAATCGCTAGTAATCGCCGATCAGCATTTGCGGCGGTGAATACGTTCCCGGGCCTTGTACACACCGCCCGTCACACCATGGAAGTCTGTTGCACCAGAAGTGGGTAGTCTAACCGTAAGGAGGGCGCCTACCACGGTGTGGCCGATGACTGGGGTGAAGTCGTAACAAGGTAGCCGTAGGGGAACCTGCGGCTGGATCACCTCCTTTCAAGA
>NZ_JAAVXB010000026.1 GCF_012241385.1 Solimonas marina
GCAGGCAACGTCGGGAGACAGCGCCATGTTGAAGGAAATCGCGCTCACGAAGCGCAATGTTGTGAAGGGTGCGGCTGGTCTGGCCGTGGTGGGTGGTTCGCTGGCTGCGACTGCTGCGAATGCGGCCGTTGACTACAGCGCGATTACGGCCGCGGCCGACTGGTCGGATGTCGCCACGGCGGTGATTACCGTCTTCGCGGCTGCTGCTGTGGTCTATGTCGCCTTCGCGGGCGGCAAGTTCCTGCTCCGGGCAATCCGGCCGTAACGGGTAGGGGGCGGGGAAACTCGCCCCCTTACTTCTTTCGGGGGCTAAACGTGCAAGGCCTGTTTGATCTCGTGTTCTTCTGCATCGGAGCGTCCGTAGCATGGGCCGCCTTCTATTCGTTTTGATGATGCTTTGTCTTTCCGGACGCGTCTTTGCGTCTGTGACTCAGTACACCGTTACATCTGTTTATTCGCCTGGTGGATATGCAGCGGCTTGCAGTGTTGGTGATGTTTTCTATGGGGCGGCTGCTTATCTTTCTGGTTGTACTCGTCCCGATATTGCGGGTAATGCTTCTGGTGTTTCCGGCTATAGCGGCTTCTATTGGAGTTCGATTACGGCTGTTCGTTCTTCAGTGCAGGCGACGCAGTGTTTGGTGACTCCGGTTGGTAGTACTTCGTGTCAGTCGTATCAGATATTTGCTGTTGCATCGACTACGTCGGCGTCTTGTCCTACCGGCACTTCTGAATCTGACGGTGCTTGTGTTTCGGATTGTACCGGCGGGCAGGTTCTTACCGCCGATGGTGGTTGTACTTGCCCGGATGGTGAAGTCCTCGATAGTGATGGTTCTTGCATCACCGAAGATGCCGCGAAGTGCATAAATCTCGCGGTTGCTGATCAAGAGCACAACATGTCGGTTAAGCAATCTGAGACCGCGTGCTATCAGGGCTGTCAGATGGAGGGCACTGGTCATAAATTGGTTGAAGCTCTTTCCGGTACTGTGCTGTGGGTCACGATGAAGTACACCGGCGATGTTTGTGCGGCGGCCGGCGACACCGTTGAAGCTGAGCCCGAGCAGCAGCTTGCGGATGGTTCTACGGGTTCGTGTCTCTCTGGTAATGGCAGTACGTCGTGCGTGTCGGAGTCCAAGGCGAATTGCGGATATGTGAACGGTGAATATCGTTGCGTGACCACTGCGCAGCTGACCGATTCAAGCCCCTGCGTTCAAACGACAAGCGGTTCTGTTTTCTGTAACGCTGATTCGACCGATCAAACGCTTGCACCGACGAACACCGATGGGACGACGTCGACGGCTGACGTTCAGTTCACGTTGTGCAAATCCGACACTGATTGTCAGACCGTGAATTATTACGGTTCGTCGACCGTAGCGGCGGGTTCAGAGTACACCGGCAGCGATAGTGGTTCTACAACGTCGGATGCTGGAAATGGTGATTGCGGAAGCTCGGATACGCCGTGTCACGTCGTGGTCGATTCTGACAGCGACGATGATGGCAGTAGTTCGAATGAGTTTTCGAAGCCGACACAAGATGATGTCGCCGCTATAGGCGACTCGCTCACAACGTATTGGTCATCGATCGAAGATGCACCGATCGTCGAAGCGGT
>NZ_JAAVXB010000027.1 GCF_012241385.1 Solimonas marina
TACATGGACTCCTCCCGCAAGCCCGCAGGTGAAGTGAAACGCTGATCGCGGCGTTTGAAGGTGGTTGCAGTCGTACATTCGGCTTCGTCGAGGGCCTGCGATGCAGGCCGAGCCTTCATGGAAATCCGCGCCGGGAGCGCCACACGTTCGCAACGAGCTTTTCGCTCAAGCTTGTTATCGGCTTTGTTTCCCGGACGGTCCGACCGTCTACGCCATGATCCGCTTTTTTCTCCTGCGCAACCTTTGGAAGAACGCTTTACGCGGTGGTGCTTCAGGCTGCGGCAGCCTGATTGGGATCGAACACGGTGCCGTGCCGCCACGTCGCCCATGCGATGCGTGCGAGCTTGTTGGCCAGCGCGCAGGTCGCCTTGTTGTGGTTCGTTCGCGCTTTCAACGCAAGCGCCCATCGCTGCAAGGCATTGAGATTGTGCCCAGCGCGCTGCATCTGCCCGGCTCTGAGCAGCACCGCTCGGGCTCCATGCGTCAGCAGCATCCGCACGTAGCGATCACCGCGTTTGCTGATGCCGCCGAGTTTCCGGATGTGGCCGCTGGAGTGTTCGCGCGGCGTGAGGCCGAGCCAGGAAGCCAGATGTCGGCCGTCGCGGTAGTGCTTGGCGTCGTTGGCGCTGGCGTACAGCGCGGTCGCCGTCAGAAGGCCGATGCCGGAGATGTCGCGCAGGTGTTCGATCACCGGATTCTGCCGGCTGATCGCTTCGAGTTGACGTTCCACTGATGCGATGCGCTGTTCGAGTTCGCGGATTTCGTCGTACAGGGTTTGCAGCGTCGGACGCAGCATCGGCGGCAGCGCTTCTTCGTCCAACGCTTCGGGAATCAGCTTCAGTGCTGCAGCGGCACCGATCGGCAGGATCAAGCCAAACTCCCGCAGCAGACCGCGCAGCGTATTGATGCGTGCGGTTCGTGTTTCCATCCAGGCGCTGCGGCAGCGGTGCAGCCCTTGAATGGCCTGATGCCCGGTGGTTTTGACCGGCACCGGCAGAATCTCCGGATTCTTCGCGGCTTCCAGCATCGCCAGGCAATCGGCGCGATCGGTCTTGTTGCGCCGCCGGTACGCACAGACGTAGGGCACCGGTAGCAGGCGCACCGAATGGCCCAGCCGCTCCATCATCCGTGCCCAGTGATGCGCCCCGCCGCAGGCTTCCAGCACGAACGAAGCGCGCTCGCGCGTCGCCAGATATTCGGAGAACTGCGGACGATTCAGGCGCAGCCGCCGACGGACCTTGCCGCCCGCATCCGCCTCGGCCACCTCGAAAACCAACTTTGCGGTATCCACCGCGATGAGCGTAGATTCCATGTCGGACTCCTCCTGTTGGATCGCTGATGATTCGCATCTCCAGCTTGGCACTTCGATGCCGCTTAAAACAGCGGGAGGAGTCCATTCCATCA
>NZ_JAAVXB010000028.1 GCF_012241385.1 Solimonas marina
GCGGTGGGTTCAACCGGTCGTTGCAACACATTGGTTGAAATGCTCTGCGGGTGAAAGATAGCGCAGTGTCTTCCTCGGGCGCTGATTCAGCTTCAGTGCGATGTGATTCAAGTGATCCTGCGTGTATCTGCCGAGATTTGTCTTCTTCGGAAAGTACTGCCTCAGCAGCCGATTGGTGTTCTCGTTGGTGCCGCGTTGCCACGGACTACTCGGATCGCAGAAGTAGATCTCCATATTGGTTTCCATCGACAGGCGTTTGTGCGCTGCCAGCTCTGAGCCTCGATCCCAGGTGAGTGATTGCCGCAGCGCGTCTGGCAATGTCTGGATCTGCTGCGCCAGCGCGGTTACTACAGTCTGCGTGTCGCGTGCCCCGACTTTAATCAGCATCGTGAATCTGGATTGGCGCTCGACGAGCGTTGCGATATGTGTATTTCCAGAGCCCGCTATCAAGTCCCCCTCCCAATGACCTGGCACAGCACGGTCTTCGACCTCGGGCGGGCGCTCAGCAATCGAGACGGCATCTTTGATGGAACTGCGCATCTTGCCGAGGTTGCCATGCCGAGACTGGCGGAAGACACGCTTCGTTCGCAGGTGCTTCTGCAACTCCTTACGCAGCACGCCACGCGCTTGAATGTACAAACTTCGGTAGATCGTCTCGTGAGAGACCTGCATGGCGGGCTCGTCGGGGTAGGTCCGTTTCAGCCAGCCTGCGATCTGCTGCGGCGACCAGTCCTCAGCCAGCTTCATGGCTACCGTATCGTGAAGGGCCGAATTCTGTGCAAGAGCGCATGGCTTGGGCCGCGTGGCGTCGTCCCATGCCACCTCGTCGGCGCGCGTGGCACGATACTTCCGGCGACCTCCATGGCGGGAAACCTCCCGACTGATGGTCGAGGGCGCGCGACCTAATTCGCGTGCGATGTCTCGGAGTGAGCGACCAGCCGCCAGGCCACGGGAGATGCTCTCCCGTTCGCCGAGCGTCAGCGTCACCGATGACCGTCTTCGAGTCGCCGGGCGGATGCCGCCATGCAATCTAAGTACGCCGAAAATCGATGCCGGGAACTTGCCCAATACCCGTGCAATCTCACTCTGAAACTCTCCGCGCTGCCAGCGATCCCACAGTTCAGCCTTCTGAGCATCAGTTAGCCCTGGTCTCCCCAGCTTGGCCATCGATCACCTCCTCGACGAATGCGTCGAATCTTGAGGTGTTGCATTGACCGGTTGAACCCACCGC
>NZ_JAAVXB010000029.1 GCF_012241385.1 Solimonas marina
TGTAATGACCCACCGAAATCTGCACAGGTCAGGCCGCTAAGGCATAAGCCTCGGCGGGTGTTTTCATTCCGAGCGCCTGATGTGGACGCCGGGTGTTGTAGAACGCGATCCAATCGCTGATCACACGGCTGGCGTGCTGCAGCGTTTCGAACCGATGCCGATGCACGCACTGCTCCTTCAGCGAGCGGATCACCCGCTCAACCATGCCGTTCTGCTGTGGGCAATGCGGCGTGATGAATTCCTGCTGCAGGCCATAACTCCGGACCAGTGCGGTGTAGCGGCGACTGGTGAAGACCAAGCCGTTGTCCGAACGCAGCAGAAATGTCTTCGTCACCCGCCCCAGGGTTCCGAATCGCGAGATCAGCGCCTGTTCTAGTGCAGCGCCCGCCGTGCTGGCCTTGCCGCTTCTGGAAAGATGCCAGCCCAGCAGCTCGCGCGTATGGCAATCGATCACCAATGCCAAGCTGGCCCAACCGTCACGGCCAGCCCAGACCCGGCACAGATCGGTTGACCAGCGCTGATTCGGCGCTTCGGCCTTCGACGGTAGCGCCTCAATCCGCGGGCGGTGCCCGATCGGGCGCTTCTTCACCTGCCAGCCCTTGAGCTGAAATACACGTTGAACCGTGTTCTTGTTGAAGCCCAGCAGGCCGGCGACCGTGCGATAGCCGAATGACGGTTCTTCTTCAATCATCGCCTTGATCGGCTCGGCGAAGCGCGGCTGAATCTTCGGCGCCGACTTACGCGAGCGGTAGTACACCGACCGGCGCGGAATCCCGAACCACGTGCACAGCTTGCTGATCGACACCTCGAAGCCATCGGCCTTCAGTCCCTGACGGATCGCTTCGATCACGTCTCGTCCTCGCCCAGCAGGGACTGCAATTTTTTTCGGGCTCGAAGCTCCAGCATCGCCTCGCCGTACGCTTCCTGCAGATCCTTGAGCTTGCGTTCGTACTGCTCGCGCACGTCTTCGGGTTTGGCACGCAGCGCATTCTCCATCCCGGCCTTGGCTTGGTCGACCCAGTCCTCCAGCTCTGACGGCGACAGATCAAACTGCCGCGATGCCTCCGCCACCGTCGTCTTGCCCTGGATGATCTCCAGCACCAGCGCGCCTTTACGCTTCGCCGTCCACCGCTTGATCTCTTCGTCCATCAACTTGCTCATGCTCCACTCCTTGCAAAGTATCACCTGAGCAGAATTTCAGTGGGTCATTACAC
>NZ_JAAVXB010000002.1 GCF_012241385.1 Solimonas marina
CGAGGAAGACACTGCGCTATCTTTCACCCGCAGAGCATTTCAACCAATGTGTTGCAACGACCGGTTGAACCCACCGCGACGTTCTTCGCCAAGGGATCGTCCTGAGATATCAGGTGATCGAACGTTGCCGCGATGAGTTTCCGATCCGCCTGATGTGCCGCTGCCTTCAGGTTTCGCCGAGTGGCTACTACGGCTGGAGCGGCCGCCAGCCGAGCGCACGCCAGCTCGATAACAATCGGCTGCTGGCGCGTATTCGTGCGCTGCACGAGGACAGCCGCGGCATCTTGGGCGCGCCGCGGATGCACGAGGATCTAGCCGAGGAAGGCGAAACCGCCAGCTTGAATCGCGTCGCGCGACTGATGGCGCGCGATGGCCTGCAAGGTTGGCCTCGGAAGAAACGGCGAGGCCAGCGCGCCAAGCCCAACCTGCCGCTACCTGGCGTGCGCAATCTGCTGGAGCGCGATTTCACGGCGCTGGAGCCCGAAACCAAGTGGGTGACAGACATCACCGAGATCGCGGCCGACGAGGGCAAACTGTATCTATGCGTGGTCCTCGATCTGTTCAGCAAGCTGGTGATCGGCTGGTCGATGCACCATCGGCAGGATCGTCAGATGGTGATCCGTGCCGTGGAGATGGCGATCTGGCAGCGCCGAGGCGGCTGGTCGGTGATTCTGCATTCGGATCGTGGCGGTCAGTTTCGTAGTGACGACTACCAACGCTATCTGGCGCAGAACACCTTGCTGTGCTCGATGAGCGCCGTCGGTCACTGCGGCGACAACGCTGCCTGTGAAGGCTTCTTCGGTACGCTCAAGCGCGAGCGCGTCAACAAGACCCGATACGCGACGCTCGATATCGCCAAGGCCGATCTGTTTCACTACATCGAGCGGTTCCATAACCCCAGAATGCGACGTAGAGTCGCCAAGCAGGATCAGAAATTTTCAGCTCTTTCCAAACCGTCCGTGACTACGGGGTAGAACCCCTGGAATTGTTCCGTGTTGCCCAGTGCCGCGGCCGCCGAGGCACCGGCCACCGCCGACCAGCTGAAGTGGCTCTGTAGACCCAGCGCCACGCCAATGCCCTGGTTCAAGGCACTGGATGTGGCGGCCTGTGCATAGCCGCTCGACAGGAGTTCGCCCAGCGTGCCCGCGCGGACCACGGCGCCCAGACCGCTACCGATCGCGCTGCTCAGCGCGCCCGCGGCAACGCCACCCCATGAAAACCCATCCTGCAGGCCCAGCGCTTCGCCCGCCAGCTGGCTCGCCGCATCGGCCGCCGTCGGCGGGGCGTTAGTAGATTAACCCTGATCTCTACCACTGATTCTGTGGAGGCAGAGCCTGCCCAAGTTTCACGGCACGGTCGTACGCTTCTTCAACACGAAGCAAATCCTTTTCCCATTTTGCTGGCTCGACAGATGCAAGCTTTCTCAGCACCGCTTTCAAATTATGCAGGTTGGCAATGTCGTTTGGCGCCAAGCGAGCAGCATCCTGATAGCATGTCCTGGCGCCCTCCAGGTCCCCCACTTTGACGAGCAAACCGCCTAGCTCAACGTAAGCGTCGATGAAGGTCGGCTCGGCTTCAATCGCCGCTTGGTACCGCTTAAAAGCATCGACAAATTGCTGCCGCTTCTCGTCCTGCGTCCCAACCAAATAATGATACCGCGCGATTTGGTAGTCGGGAGCAAGGCCAATTGCCGTTTCGTAACGATGAGTAGCTGTTTGAAGATCGCGCCGATAGAAATGCAAATTACCTTGACACTCAAGTCTCACGTGTGCCGGCAAATCAGCGCCTTTTTCATCAAGCATCTTCAAACCTTCGCCCATACGCCCAGAGGCAAAGAGGCTCGTGATCGAATCACGAGTGGCCTTGGCTTGCTCAGAATTCATCATGGGTTTGATAGCTTCTTAATTTTCAAAATGAGGTTATTAAACTCTTCAAGTTTAGAGGCAGGGACGCCAATGTTTCTCAGCGCGGGGTCCGAAATCCCCTCGAAGTTGTACTTTACGGCATCGACGCCTCTCGACCCTACTTGGTTCACTGAAGATGCCATGAGGTCTTGATAGCCGTCGCGCTTAAGGACGAATTCCAAAACCTCCTGTCGCGTATCTGCTGCCACCCCCCTGTTCTGGAAAGCCTCCACCTTCGACAAAGATTCGGAAAGGTATTTACTCGAATTGGCGCCTGCGATCGGCGTCTGAAGACTTAGCGTTTCAAGAGTCTCAGCCGCCTCAGCGGCAGACATTTTTCGGAAAACTGACACTGTCTCCGGAAGATTCCCAGCCACGCGAAGTGCCGCTGTCGCTTCTGCAGCGCAAATCGTTAGAAGGTCAAACTTCGCGTTGAAGAATTCTTCCGGCGTAAGCTCTCGACCCGTGAACGGGTTCACAGTCAGGCCGTCGTCTCGGAAAAGACTGGTGCCTAGGGCTGCGATGTCCCCGACCGTGGCGCCCAGCGCCGCGCCGACCGGATCGTAAGTCCATTGGCTAACAGTGGCGCTCATCTCTGCACCACCTGTCATCTGATACAAAGCATCTCGTCGTGACTGTTCCGCAGCTGCCATGCCACGCGCCACTTGATTGTCCGACGGCAGGCTGAATTTTCCATCCGGCCCCTTGGCGCCAAACATTAACGCGCCATCCATCGAGGGCAAATCGGGTGAGAATGGAATCGAAGTTCCTGCCGCCTGCACCGCATTCAAGCTCGCAACCTCATCATTACTCCGCAACGTTTCCGGTGAAATGTCGAGCTGCAAGCCCGCTACGTCGCTAACCAGACCGTTCACGTCGATGGACGGCGTCGCAAAGTCGCCTGCCGCCAACGGCGTGAAACTCGCGGCGTTCGAAGACGATGGGGAGCCTAGCGGCTGTTCAATTCCCTGATAGTCCTGTGCATACGTCAGCGCCTGCTGCGGCGTGTAGCCGCGTTGCAGCACGCTGTCGTAGGCCTGCTTGGCGCCCGCACTCAGGCTGTCGAGCCGGTTGTCGAAGTCTTGTTGATCGAGCGCCCCTACGATGGAGTTGCCCAGCGCATTGCCAAATGCGTTCGGTACTCAAGCGACGCCCTGTAGTGCATCAATAACAGTAGTTTGGGAGCGCCGCGTTGGTCGGCGTCTTCCAATGGCGCGTCAGGCGACTTCGCCGGCGGCGTGGCCGGATGCCCAGGCCCACTGGAAGTTGTAGCCGCCGAGCCAGCCGGTCACGTCGACGACCTCGCCGATGAAATACAGCCCCGGCAGCTTGCGCGACGCCATGGTCGACGACGACAGTTCGCGGGTGTCGACGCCGCCGAGCGTGACTTCGGCGGTGCGATAGCCTTCGGTGCCGCTGGCGACGATTGGCCAGTCGTGCAGGCGCGCGGCGAGTTCGCGCAACTCGGCGGGGCGGTATTGCTTCATCGGCTTGCTGCCGAGCCAGCGCTCGCAGAGGCGTTGCGCGAAGCGCGTCGGCAGCACTGCGGACAGGGCGGTGCGCAGCTCGGCGTTCGGATGGGCCTGCTGCTGTTCGGCGAGATAGTCGTGCGCGTCGAGATCGGGCAGCCAGTCGATGGCGAGGGCGTCCCGGATGTGCCAGTACGACGAAATCTGCAGGATCGCGGGCCCGGACAGGCCGCGATGGGTGAACAGCAGGCCGGCGCGAAACGCCGTCTTGCCGCAGCGGGTTTCGGCCGGCAAGGCCAGACCGGACAGCTCGGCGAAGTCGTCGAGATGTGTGCCGCCGAGTGTCAGCGGCACCAGACCGGCGCGAGTCGGCAGCACGGTGTGGCCGAACTGGCGGGCGAGCTGATAGCCGTAGCCGCTGCCGCCGAGGCTGGGCACCGACAGGCCGCCGCTGGCGACGACCAGCGACGCGCAACGCAGCGTACCGAGCTTCGAGGTCGTCAGCCGGAATCCGTCATCGTCATGTTCGACCGCCGTGGCTTCGCAATCGACCTCGATGCGCACGCCGGCGGCGTCACATTCGGTCTGCAGCAGGCGCACGATCTGCTTGGCCGACTCGTCGCAGAACAGCTGGCCGAGTTCCTTTTCGTGATAGGCGATGCCGTGACGTTCGACCAGCGCGATGAAGTCGGCCGGCGTATAGCGCGCCAGCGCCGACTTGCAGAAATGCGGATTGGCCGACAGATAGTGGCGCGCGGCAACATCGAGGTTGGTGAAATTGCAGCGTCCGCCGCCGGACATCAGGATCTTCTTGCCGATGCGGTTGGCGCGCTCGATCACCAGGACCCGACGGCCGCGGGCACCGGCGGTGGCGGCGCACATCAGACCGGCGGCACCGCCGCCGATGATGATGACGTCGTAATCCACGCCCGCGGATCAGGCGCGGCTCAGCCGCGCTTGGGCTTGCCGCCCGGTCGGCCGCCGCCGACGCCGGGCTTGCCAAAGCCACCGCCCTTCTTGAAGCCCGGTTTGCCGTCGGCCTTCTTGACGAAGCCTGGCTTCTTGAAGCCGCCGCCTTTGGATTCGAAGCTTTTCTTGTCCGACGGACGCTTGTCGAACGGCTTCTTGGCGAAGACCGGCTTGCTCGCGCGCGCTGCCGCGTCTTCGTCGCTGGCCGGGGCGATGCGCAACTGCTGACCGCAGACCCAGACTTTCTGCAGATCGCGGAAGATGTTCTTCGGCATGCCTTCCGGCAGGTCGACGAGGCTGTAGTCGTCGAAGATTTCGACGCGGCCGATGTGCTGGCTGTCGAGCCCGGCTTCATTGGCGATGGCGCCGACGATATTGCCCGGCTTGACCTGATGCGCGTAGCCGACGGCGATGCGGTAGGTCTGCATGCCGGCTTCCGGCTCGCTGCGCGCCGGACGCTCGCGCTTGGGCGGGCGCGGCGATTCGCGCGCGGCCTCGGCGGTCGTTGTCGCCAGCGTATCGGGGCGGCGGAACGCGGCCGGCGCGAAGTCCTCGCGTCGCGGGCGCGCGTTGCCGCGCGGCGACGACTGCCGCGTGAACGGATCGGCGGGCGGTGGCGGCGGGCGGGCGTCGAGCAGCAGCGGCGTATCGCCCTGCAGCAGGCGGCCGAGCGCGGCGGCGATCTCCAGTGCCGGTACGCCCTGTTCCTGCTCGTATTCGGCGACCAATTGGCGGAACGGGTCGAGGCCGTCGCCGGCCAGCGCTTCGGTGATCTTCTGCTTGAACCGCGACAGGCGCTGCTCGTTGACGGTGGCGGCGCTCGGCAGCTCCATCGGCGTCACCGGTTGGCGCGTGACGCGCTCGATCAGGCGCAGCAGGTGGCGCTCGCGCGGCGCGACGAACAGGATCGCCTCACCCGAGCGACCGGCGCGACCGGTGCGGCCGATGCGATGCACATAGGATTCCGGGTCGGTCGGGATGTCGTAATTGACGACGTGGCTGACGCGCTCGACGTCGATGCCGCGCGCGGCGATGTCGGTGGCGACGACGATGTCGATCTCCTCGCTCTTGAGCTTGGCGATCACACGCTCGCGTGCCTTCTGTTCCATGTCGCCGTTCAGCGCCGCGGCGGTGAAGCCGCGCGCCATCAGGCGGTCGGCGAGTTCGACGGTCTCGGCCTTGGTGCGGACGAAGACGATCATGCCGTCGAAGCTCTCGGCCTCGAGGATGCGCGTCAGCGCGTCGAGCTTGTTGACGCCCGCCACCAGCCAGTAGCGTTGGCGCACATTGGCTGCGGTGGTGGTCTTCGCCGCGATGCGCACTTCGACCGGCTCGTGCAGATAGGTCTGCGCGATGCGCCGGATCGGCGGCGGCATGGTCGCCGAGAACAGCGCCACCTGACGCGAGTCCGGCGTCGCCTGCAGGATCGCCTCGATGTCTTCGACGAAGCCCATCTTCAGCATTTCGTCGGCTTCGTCGAGCACCAGATAGCGCACTTCCGACAGGTCCAGCGTGCCGCGCTTGAGATGGTCGAGCATACGGCCCGGCGTGCCGACGATGACCTGCGGGCCGCGGCGCAGCGCCGCCAGCTGTGGGCCGTAGGCCTGGCCGCCGTAGATCGGCAGCACGTGGAAGCCCGGCAGATTGGCGGCGTAGCGCTGGAACGCTTCGGCAACCTGAATCGCCAGCTCGCGGGTCGGCGCCAGCACCAGGGCCTGCGGCGGTCGCTTCACCAGCTCGATGCGCGACAGCACCGGCAGCGCAAAGGCGGCGGTCTTGCCGGTGCCGGTCTGCGCCATGCCGAGCACGTCATGGCCGTCGAGCAGCTGCGGGATGGTCTGCGCCTGGATCGGCGAGGGAGTTTCGTAGCCGACCGCATCGAGCGCGGCGAGCACCTCGGGTCGCAGCGCGAGATCCCGGAAACTCAGGCTGGTTTCGACGGGCGTGGCGGATTCATCGGACATCGACATTCTCGGTGGACCGCTGGGGACAGCGGCCGGCGGAACCTGGCAGGCGGTCCCAAAAGGGGCGGGATTCTACCTGTTTGCCGCCGGAACAGTGCTCACCATAGCGGCAAGCGCCACCAAATCACCAGATCGTGCGCTGTGGCAGCAGGCGACGCAGCTCGTCGGCGGTCAGGTCGCGCCACTGCCCGGGCTTCAGCGTGCCGAGCCGCAGGTCGATGATGCGCACGCGCTGCAGACGCCGGACCTTGCAGCCGAACACCTCGCACATGCGCCGGATCTGCCGGTTCAGGCCCTGCGTCAGCACGATGCGGAAGGTGTTGCCGCCGATCTTCTCGACGCGGCACGGCAGCGTCGTCGTGTCGAGCGTGGGCAGGCGCACGCCGCGCGCCATGCCGGCGACGAATTCGGCCGTTACCGGGCGGTCGATGGTGACGATGTATTCCTTCTCGTGGCGATTTTCGGTGCGCAGAATCTCGTTGACGATGTCGCCATTGCTGGTCAGCAGGATCAGACCTTCGGAGTCCTTGTCGAGACGGCCGATCGGAAAGATGCGCTCGCGGTGGCCGACGAAGTCGACGATGTTGCCGGCGACGTGGCGCTCGGTCGTGCAGGTGATGCCGACCGGTTTGTTGAGCGCGATGTAGACGCGCCGCGTGACGTGTTCGGCGCCTTGCACCCGGCCCCGCGCCGGTTTGCCGTCGACGCAGACCTTGTCGCCTTCGCCGACCTGCTGGCCGAGCTCGACCGGTTGGCCGTTGATCGTCACACGGCCGGCGGCGATCAGCGCATCGGCTTCGCGCCGCGAACAAAGTCCGGTCTCACTGATGTACTTGTTCAGCCGCATGGCCGGCCTGTCGAAGCGGTCCGAGCGTCCGCGATGCGCGATCGTAATGGCGCGGCGGGCGCTGCGCCAGCGGTTTTCAGCACGCGTTCACGACGTCGCGCGACGATGAAGCATCGCGGCGGGTGCGGTCAGGACGGCCGCTCGGTCGTGCCGGTTCACGACAACGCGAGAGACCATGGACGGGAACGCGAAGCGCACGGCGACACGCCGCGGATGGTTGAGCTGGCTGAATCGACTGGTGACGGTCGGCTTCATCGGCTTGGTGGTCTGGCTGGTGGTGTCGAGGGCGCATGCGGTCGACTGGCACAAGGTGCTGACATCGCTGCGCGACATGCCGGGGACGGTGCTGGCGCTAGCCGCCGCGTTCGCGGCGGCCAGCTACGCGATCTACGCCAGCTTCGACTGGTTCGCGCGCATCTACACCAGGCAGGTGCCGAAGCTGCGCCAGTTCGAGATCGCCATCGTCAGCTATGCCTTCAATCTCAACCTCGGTGCGCTGATCGGCAGCGTCGGCTTTCGCTATCGCTTGTATTCGCGTTCCGGCGTCGACGCCAAGAACATCGCACGCATCGTCGCGACCAGCATGATCACCAACTGGAGTGGCTACTTTCTGCTGGGCGGCATCGTCTTCATCGGCCGCCTCGTCGAGCTGCCGAAAGGCTGGGAGATCGGCACGATCGGCCTGCAGCTGGTTGGCGGTGGCCTGTTGCTGCTATTGGCCGTCTATCTGGCGCTGTGCGCGTTTGCGCAGAACAAGGTCTGGACCTTGCGAGGCACCGAATTCAGTCTGCCGTCGTGGCCGCTGGCGCTCACACAGGTGGCTGCGTCGTCGCTGAACTGGCTGGCGATTGCCGCGACGATCTGGGTGCTGCTGCCGGATTCGGTCGGCTTCGGCACGGTGCTCGCCGTGTTCCTGCTGAGCAGCGTCGCCGGCGCAATGACGCATGTGCCGGGCGGGCTCGGCGTGCTGGAAGCCGTGTTCGTCGCGCTGCTCGGCGGCGACGTGTCGCAGCATCGCCTGATCGCGGCGCTGCTCGCGTTCCGGGTCTTTTATTACTTCGGGCCGCTGGCGATCGCGATCGCGCTGTATCTGTGGATCGAGATGCGCGGCCGCCGCGGCGGCGCGCATCGCGAGCGGCGTCAGCGCAAGGCTGCCGCGCGCAACGCTACGCGACCGCAGCCACGCGTCAGTGGCGAAGCCCTTTCACGCGCACCTTGAAATCCATCGCCGGGCCCGGTGTCGGCGCGGTCTTGGTCTTCAGGGTGTAGTCCGGCGTTTCGAGCTCGAGATCGAGTTTGTAGAACAGCCGTGCCATCGTCAGCGCGATCTGTACTTCCGCCAGGCTCTTGCCCAGACAGGTATGCGGGCCACGGCCGAACGGTGAGTAGACGCCGGGCTTGAGATGTTCGGCGCGCGGCTTGGCGTAGCGGTCGATGTCGAATTTTTCCGGATGCGGCCAGTACTCGCTCATGAAGTGCGGCACCGAGGTGCCGACGTAGAGCATCTCGCCTTCGCGAATCTGATGGCCCTCGAAGACGAAGTCGCGCGTCGCCGTGCGCATCTGCGCGACGGCGATCGGGTAGAGGCGCATCGTTTCCATGATGGCGCCCTGCAGCGACGGAATGCGCTTGAGCAGATCGGCCTCTTCGATGGTGCCGTCGGCGAACAGCGCGTCGACTTCCTCGTGCACGCGGCGCAGCACGTCCGGATGCTTGAGCACGGTATAGGTGATCGCCGCGGTGGTGTTGGCAACGGTGTCGAGGCCGGCGACGTAGGGACCGGTCAGCGACACGATCAGGTCGCTGGCGGGCATCACGTCCGGATGCTCGATGTGTGCGGCCATGATGTCGTCGATCAAGTTGCGATCCTCGGGCGCGGTCTTGTCGTAGCGCGCGCGGGCGTCCTTGATCATCTGCTCGCCGAGTTCGACGACGCGGGCCTTCGCCTTCTTGTAGACCGGCCGCTTGAGCAGGAATTTCGGCCGCTGGCGCGTGACCAGCACATTGAGGATGTGCAGGATGGTGATGCGGATGTCCTGCACGTATTCGAGCGGTGCGGCACCGGTGAGGATGGTGCCGAGCTGGTCGGTGACCATGTACTGCATGGCCTGCACGACCGGCACCATGCTGCCGATCGGCCAGTCGCGTTCGAACGAGCGGTCGGTGATGTCGACGATCTCGTTGTAGCGCCCCTTGATCGATTCCTTGGAATAGCCGCTGCGCATCACGTCACGCAGTTGCTTGTGCGTCTCGCCATCCTCGCCGGTCAGCGTGCGCGTGGCGCCGTATTCGGCGACCAGACCGGACCAGAATTCCTTGGAGCGCAGGCAGTCCTTGCCTTCGCGCGTGCCCATGAAGGTCGCGGCTTCGACGCCGGCGATCAGCACATACGGCTTGCCGAGCATCGACAGGCGCACGACCGGGCCATATTTGCGGTAGCACTGCACGAAGAACTGCGCCGGATCCTTGGCCATGCCAAGGGCGCTGCCGAGATAGGGCAGGCCGCGGATTGCCGGCGTTTCACGAAGTTCGAGGGTCTGTGTTGCGGTCGTCACGTTTCGTCCTTGGCACGAGGCGGGCATGCCAGCCTTCAGGTCTGATTCGTTGTAACAGAGGGCCTGCACAGCCGACTCATCCAAGCGGGGGAGGCCGCCGGCGGGCGGGGCGAGACGAACGCGCCGCATCGTGGGACACTGCCTGCAAATTGCCACCCATCCAGAGGAGTGACATCGATGAACAAGGCTGTCGGATTTGTCGTGGGCATACTCGTAATCATCGGCATCGGCGCCATTGCCTGGTATCACTACGGTCCGCCGTCACAGCCACCGCCGGCTCCGGCACCGGTTGCGCAAACCGCGCCGCCTCCGGCACCGGCCGCCAAGACCGAGCCGCAGTACCCGGTGCCGGCGCCCAGCGACGACGACACGCAGAAGGCCCCGTCGCTGCCGGCCTTGAACGACAGCGACAGCGCGGTGCGCGGCGAACTGCAATCGCTGGCCGGCAAGGCGCCGATCGATTCGTTGCTGATCCCGCACCAGATCATCGCGCGCTGGGTCGCTTTCATCGACAGCCTCGACCGTGACGGTCTGGAGCCGGCGCAGTGGCCGGTACGGGCGTTGAAGAGCCAGCCGGAGGTGTCGAAGGATCCCGACAGCGGCACCCTGCTGCTCAACCCCGACAACGCCAAGCGGTATGCGCCGTATCTGGCGGTGGTGCGCGCGGTCGACGCCAAGCTGTTGGTGGCGTTCTACTTCCGCTACTACCCGCTGTTTCAGCGCGCTTACGAGAACCTCGGCTACGGCGGGCACTACTTCAACACCCGTCTCGTGCACATCCTCGATCATCTGCTGGCGACGCCGGTGGTCGATGGCGCGATCAGCCTGGTCCAGCCCAGCGTGCGTTACAAGTTCGCCGATCCGGAACTGGAAGACCTGTCCTTCGGTCAGAAGATGTTGATACGCCTTGGTCCGGACGGTGAAAAGACGGTCAAGGCGAAGTTGCGCGAGATCCGTGCTGCGGTCATTGCCGGGTCGAAGCAGCCCAGCAAGACCGGAAGCCCCCAATGAAAACCAGCACGCTGTCGATCAGTACCGCCCTGTTGCTGACCCTCGCTGCAGCCGGCTGCGCTACGCAGCCGGCCGACGGCGGCAAGCCGAAGAAGACCCTGGACCAGGAGCTGGCCGAGCGCGGGTTCCAGCTCGGGGACGAGGTCGACGGCATCATGCAGTGGGAAGTCGACGGCTGGAATCGCATCGATGACGAGCACGTGGTCTTCAACGCCGGCCCGTCGCGCAATTACATGGTCACGGTGATGACGCCGTGCCAGGGCCTGGAGTACGCGATGCGCATCGGCTTCACGTCGACCAATTCGCAGCTGTCGAAGTTCGACAAGCTCATCGTGCATGACAATGGCTTTACCGATCGGTGCCCGATCACCAAGCTCAACAAGCTGAACAAGATCAAGAAAAGCTGAGCCGGCGCGCCGTCATCGAGTATGAAGTGACGTCGCGGGTCGGCAGCGACTGGAACCATGCGCCGTGGCGGGGCGGCTTCTATCAAGGTGCCGCGTTTCGTGATGCACCGCGGGCATGTGGCCGAAGCGCAGGATGCAGTCCGGACGTTACGTTGTGGTAGTGCAGTAGCGCTCGGCACGCCCTGGGGTCGCTGCTGTGGCAGCTTTTATTGATGCACCAATTTGATGCGCCGGACTGTTCGGCGCTTCTGGATCGGCTGCCGGGGCATGACGACCGGTCGCTGCGGCACGTGGTCGACGCCGGGCACCCGCTACATCGCGATCCCCGGCTCGTCGAACTGCTGAGCCGGCGTGTCATAGTGCGGGTGGTGCATGGCCACGCCGCACCGGCCGCTGCGGACCCGGGCGCCGCCGGGTTTGTCTACGGACGGTCCAATGCCCGCGACGAAAGCGAGCCGGAGGTTTGTACGGCCAGCGCGCTCGACGGTCTGGTCGAGACGGCCGCCGCTCACGCCGCCGGTGGGCATGAGTCCATCTGTTTTACGGCGCCAGGCTTGTGGGCGCCACGTGCGGCGCAGGCGCTGCTGGCGCGGTTGCCGACCTTTCGAGGAGAGCTGTGATGAGCAAGTATGGGAGATGGCTGTCGTTACCGATGGCGCTGCTGCTGGCGGCCTGCGCGACGACCACGCCATATCAGCTGGCCGGTAAAGGTGATTTCGGCTATCGCGAACAGCGCATCGAGCCGAACCGCTACCACCTCAGTTTCACCGGTAGCAGCGTGACGCCGCGGCAGACCGTCGAGAACTATCTGCTGTACCGCGCCGCCGAGCTGACGCTGTCGACCGGCAATGATTACTTCCGCATGACCAACAGCTCGACAAGTGCGCGGCCCAAATCCGGCGGTGGGCTCAGCATCGGCCTCGGCGGCTTCGGATTCGGTTCGCACAGCGGGCTGGGGGTCGGCGTCGGCACGTCGACCGACAGCGGCGACAAGATCGAATACACCGCGCAGGCCGATATCGTCGTCGCCAAGGGCAAGAAGCCGCAGGACGACACCCGTGCCTATGACGCGCGCGCGGTACGCCAGAATCTTGAACCGCTGATCCAGCGGCCGGCAGCGGTGGGCGGCTAGCGTTGCAGCGCCATCAACTGCCGGTTTCGCCGTCGAGCAGCGGCGCCGAGCCGATCTGCTTCGGCTCTGCCCACGGTTCGCTGCGTGCCTCGGACAGCACCCAGTCGCGAAATGCCATGATCGACGGTTCGCGTTCGGCGGCCTCGGTATGCAGCAGGTAGTACGAGCCGCCGGTCGGTAGTGCCAGATCGAATGGCGCGACCAACGTGCCGTCGGCGATTTCCTCGCTGGCCATGATCGGCACGCCGAGCACCACGCCGAGTCCGTCGGCGGCGGCCTGCAGTGCCAGCGCGACATGATTGAATGTGGGACCGCGGCGCGTGTTGATGCCGCGCACGCCTGCAGCCTTCAACCATGAAGCCCAGGTCGGCCGACCGACGTCGGCCAGCGCGATGTCGCTTTCGTAATGCAGCAGCGTGTGATGGCGCAGATCGTCGGGCGTGCGCAGCGGCGTCGGGCCTTCGAGCAGCTTGGGGCTGCAGATCGGCAGCGAATACGACGTGAACAGCTTGTGCGAGACATGGCCCGGGTAATGGCCCTCGCCGAGGCGGATCGCCACGTCGCCGCCTTCGAGCAGATTGCTGCCGGCATCGAGTTCGCCGCGCACGCGGTCGACCATGGTTTGCCGTGCCGAGATGCGCAGGTCGATGTCGCCGTGCAGGTCGCGAAACTTGGCAAGCTTGGGGATCAGCCACTTGGCGGCCAGGGCGGGGGCCACGCTGACCATCACGCGGCCGGTATGAATCTGTTGCTGGGCGGCGGCGACGGCGTCGGCCATTTGCGCGAAGGCGGCCGTCAGCTTCGGCAGGCAGGCCTCGCCGGCCGGGGTCAGCGTGATGCGGCGTGGCGTCCGCTTGAACAGCATCACGCCCAGATACTCTTCCAGCGCCTTGATCTGGTGGCTGATCGCCGCCGGTGTCACATAAAGCTCCTGTGCCGCCTTGTGCACGCTGGAGTGGCGGGCGGCGGCTTCGAAGGCACGGAGCGCGTTGAGCGGCGGCAGACGCATGACAGCGGTTGATTGGTGACCGGAATCGAAGAAATGGAGGTGCGGCGCTACCGGCGAAGCAAGCACCACGCCGTTGCGGCAGGGCGTGAATGATGACGGATCATCACGACGCTGCAAAGGAACCCCGTCACGAGATCGGCGAATATACGCAAAATGACCACCCTCCAGACCCCGGCTTTGATACAGGCTCTGGCATTGCTTTTGCCAGAGAATCGCCGAACGAAATCAGGCTCCCATGTCCATTCACGCTGCGCTGTATCACAAGACGGCCTACCGTTATGACCGGCGTGTGACGCTGTCGCCACAGCTCATTCGTTTGCGGCCGGCGCCGCATTCGCGCACGCAGGTGCTCAGCTATTCGCTGAAGGTCGAGCCGGAGCCGCATTTCCTGAACTGGCAGCAGGACCCGTTCGGGAACTGGCAGGCGCGCGTCGTCTTCCCCGAGACGGTGACGTCGTTCGAGGTCACGGTCGATCTTGTCGCCAACCTCGCGGTCATCAATCCATTCGACTTCTTTGTCGAGTCTTACGCCGAGGCGTTTCCGTTCGAGTACGACGAGACGCTGCAGGACGAGCTGCGCCCCTATATGAAGCCGCAGCCGGCCGGCGCGCGGCTCGCCAAATATCTGAAGACGATTCCGCGCGAGGCGGCTGGCACCGTCGATTTCATAGCCTCGATCAATCGCGAACTGCAGCAGAAGATCAGCTACCTGATCCGCATGGAGCCGGGTGTGCAGACCCCGGAGCAGACGCTGGACCTGTGCTCGGGTTCGTGCCGCGACTCGTCGTGGCTGCTCGTGCAGATCCTTCGGCATCTGGGCTTTGCCGCGCGTTTCGTGTCCGGCTACCTGATTCAGCTCAAGGCAGACGTCAAGCCCCTCGAAGGGCCGTCCGGCACCGATGTCGACTTTACCGACCTGCACGCCTGGGCCGAGGTCTATATCCCCGGTGCCGGCTGGCTCGGCCTCGACCCGACGTCTGGCCTGTTCGCCGGCGAGGGCCATATTCCGCTGAGTGCGACACCGGAACCGTCGTCGGCGGCGCCGATCACCGGCGCGGTCGACCCCTGCGAAGTCGAGTTCGGCCACGAGATGCGCGTATCGCGCGTGTTCGAGACGCCGCGCGTCACCAAGCCGTATACCGAGGAACAGTGGCAGGCGGTCGACGCACTCGGCGAGCAGGTCGATGCGCAACTGCAGGCCGACGACGTGCGTTTGACGATGGGGGGCGAGCCGACCTTCGTCGCCGTCGATGATCCACAGGGCGAGGAGTGGAACACCTCGGCGGTCGGCCCGACCAAGTCCAACCGCGCCTTCGATCTGGCGCTGCGCCTGCGCGAGCACTATGCCCCGCAGGGGCTGCTGACCTATGGCCAGGGCAAGTGGTATCCGGGCGAATCGCTGCCGCGCTGGGTCTACACCCTGTACTGGCGCCGCGATGGTCAGCCGTTGTGGCGCTCGCCGGTGGTCAAGCCGCTGGCCGGCCGCTCGCCGACCCAGCAGCAGGCGCGTGACTTCACGGTCGGCCTGACCGCTCGCCTGGAGCTCGACCCGCGCAACGTGATGGAGGCGTATGAAGACGCGCTGCATTACATGGTTCGCGAGCGCAAGCTGCCGATCAATCTCGACCCGACCGACAACCGCCTGCGCGACCCCGAGGAGCGCGCGCGGCTGAGTCAGGTGTTCGAGCGGGGTCTCGGCGCGCCGCGCGGTTTTGTGCTGCCGGTGCAGCGCTGGCAGGCCGCCGCGCGCTGGATGAGCGAACGCTGGCTGCTGCGCACCGGCAAGCTGTTCCTGGTGCCGGGCGATTCGCCGATCGGCCTGCGTCTGCCGCTCGAATCACTGCCGCATGCGCCGGCCGGCGGTGTGCCGGTCAGCTATCCGATCGACCCACTGGCGGTGCCGGCCGAGCTGCCGAACGTCGATCCGCGTCGTCAGCCGTTCCTGCAGATGCGCGGCCAGCACCTGCGCCGTCCGCGCGAGGGCGAGCAGACCTGGCGTCCGGAGCACCCGCCGCAGCGCACCAGCAGCCGCTTCCTCAACGGCATGCACGTGCGCACTGCGCTGACGGTGGAGCCGCGCGACGGCTGGATCAATGTCTTCATGCCGCCGGTGGGCCGCACTGAGGATTTCCTTGATCTGGTTGCCGCGATCGAGGACGTCGCTGCCGAGCTGCAGCTGCCGGTGCGCCTCGAAGGCTATGCACCGCCCAGTGATCCGCGCCTGGAGATCCTCAAGATCACGCCGGACCCCGGCGTCATCGAGGTCAACGTGCAGCCGGCGCGCTCCTGGCACGAGCTGCGCGACAACACGATGACGCTGTACGAGGCGGCGTTCCAGTCGCGACTGTCGACCGAGAAATTCCTGATCGACGGCCGCGCGGTCGGTACCGGCGGCGGCAACCACGTCGTCGTCGGCGGTGCGCGCACCGAGGATTCGCCGTTCCTGCGGCGGCCCGACGTGCTCGGCAGCATCGTTCGCTACTGGCAGAACCACCCGGCGCTGTCCTACCTGTTCTCGGGCCTGTTCATCGGCCCGACCTCGCAGCATCCGCGCGTCGACGAAGCGCGCGACACGCAGATCTACGAGATGGAACTGGCGCTGTCGCAGCTACCGGCCAAGGGTGCCGTCGCGCCGCTGTGGATCGTCGACCGGACCTTGCGCAACCTGCTGGTCGACTTGACCGGCAATACGCATCGCGCCGAGATTTGCATCGACAAGCTGTACTCGCCGGACAGCCCGACCGGGCGCCTCGGCCTCGTCGAATTTCGCGGTTTCGAGATGCCGCCGCACGCGCGCATGAGCCTGGTCCAGCAGCTGCTGGTGCGCTCACTGATCGCCTGGTTCTGGCGCGAGCCCTACACCCGGCCGCTGGTGCGCTGGGGCACGGCACTGCATGACCGCTGGATGCTGCCGCACGACAATTGGCGGGATCTTGCCGAGATCGTCGCCGACCTCAACCGTGCCGGCTTTGCCTTCGACCTCGACTGGTTTGCGCCGCATTTCGAGTTCCGCTTCCCGCGCCACGGCGCGGTGCAATACGGTGACATCGAGTTCGAGGTCCGGCATGCGCTGGAGCCGTGGCCGGTGCTTGGCGAGGAGCCCGGTGCCGGCGGCACGACGCGCTTCGTCGACTCGTCGCTGGAGCGGCTGCAGGTCAAGGCAAAGAATCTGACGCCAGGGCGCTACGCGATCAGCTGCAACGGCCGCGAGCTGCCGCTGCGCGCGACCGGCACCAACGGCGAGTACGTCGCCGGGGTGCGCTACCGCGCGTGGCGACCATACGCCTGCCTGCATCCGACGATCGGCGCTCACACGCCGCTGGTTTTCGATCTCTACGACCGCTGGAATCAGCGGGCGGTGGCCGGTTGCACTTACCATGTCGCGCATCCGGCCGGCCGCAATTACGATACGTTCCCGGTCAATGCGTTTGAGGCCGAGGCGCGGCGGATCGCCCGTTTCGAGGCGGTCGGGCATACGCCCGGCGGCTACGCCCTGCGACCGGAAGCGCCGAATGTCGACTTCCCGTGCACGCTCGATCTGCGGCGCACGTGACGTCGTGATCGCGCGTCCCTACACTTGCGCCCCCTAATCAAGGTCATCGTCTCAGGCAGACCCGGAACATGACGTACTGCTGTGCCATCAAGGTGAACGACGGCCTGATCTTCGCGGGCGATACGCGAACCAGTGCCGGCGTCGATGACGTGCGTACCTACAACAAGGTACATGTCTTCGAATTCCCGGGCGACCGGGTGTTCGTGTTGCTGTCGGCCGGCAATCTGGCCACCACGCAGGCGGTTATTGCGCAGATCCGCCGCGACCTTGACGAGCCCATCGTGCCGATGAGTCTGCGTCTGGCGCGCTATATGTACGACGCTGCCGAATACGTCGGCATGCTGTCGGTGAATGCGCAGAAGACCGTCTCGTCGCAGACACAGTACAGCAGCGTCGATCTGCGGACGACCTTCATTCTCGGTGGCCAGATTCAGGGCGAGGAGCCGAGCATTTACATGATTTATCCGGAAGGGAACTGCATCGCGTCCTCGCCGGAAACGCCGTTTCTGCAGATCGGCGAGCACAAGTACGGCAAGCCGATCCTCGACCGCGTGATCAAGCCGGAAGTGTCGCTTGAGGATGCGGCGCGCTGCGCGCTGGTGTCGATCGACTCGACAATGCGTTCGAACATCTCGGTCGGCCCGCCGATCGATCTGGCCGTGGTGCCGAAGGACGCGTTGCAGGTCACACACAAACTGCGCCTCGATATCGACACGCCGTTGTTCGCGCGCATTCGCGATGCCTGGGGGCGGCAGCTGGCCGCGTCATTCCGCAACCTGCCGAAGTTCGACTGGGAAGCGCCGCCGGTGCAGGGCAACCTGCTCGATGACGAGGCGCCCGCCGCCTGAGCGGGTGATCACAACGGCCTCTTTCAGGCCGTCATGGTTTGCGTTTGTACGCCGCTGCCCTGTGCCGGTGGCGGCGGCTCGCCGGGCTTGAAATAGCTGAGCGTCAGTGCTTCGTGGATGGCGCCGATGCCGATCTGGATCTCGTCGATCCATTCGTGCAGGCCGCGCTCGAGCAGGCGCTCGAAGTTGGCATCCTGAATCAGTGCGCGCACACGGTCGATCGAGCGTTCGCTGCCGCGATAGGCCGGCAGCCGCGGCAGGGCATAGCTGACGGCGTTGAGGCCGTACAGCACCGAGCGCGGAAAGCCGCGGTCCTGCAACAGGAAACGCAGCACGGCCGGGCCGCTGACGCGGATCTTCTCGTGGCGCCGATAGGCCTGCAACGCCGTCAGCGAGCGCAGCACGCTCATCCATTGGATGTGCTGGAACGGCTGCAATTCGTCGCTGGACCTCGACTGGATCAGGTCGACAGTGCGCACGTCGACGATGCGCGTCGTCATGTCGGCCTGCTCGATGTTCATGCCGATGCGCATGAACTGGTAGCCGACGTCGTGGCTCATGTTGGCGCCGAGGATGCCGCGCATCATCAGCATGGTGTCGATGACCCGGTCGAGACCCGTCTGGCGCTGCGCGCGCGGCAGGTGGCGTTCGCCGCGTTCCTGCAGGAACAGGTGCGTCGCGTTGAGGTGTTCCCAGGCGTCGCGCGGCGTCGAGTCGCGGACGATGCGCAGGATCTCGCGGGCGGCGGCGATCGACGCGGCGACCGAGCTGCGGTTTTCGGTGTCGGTGATCAGGAAGCGGACGACATTGGCTTCCGACAACGCGCCGTCCCCGCCGAAGCGTTCGACGAAGGCTTCGTTGGCGCCGAGGATGTCGATCAGCGGCGACCAGCCCAGCGTCATGCCGCGCGGCAGATCGAGCAGCAGATGCGAGTGGACGCTGATCAGGCGCGCGGTGTTCTCGGCGCGGACGATGTAACGGCCCAGCCAGTACAGGTTTTCGGCAACGCGGGAGAGCATTTACGCGGCCTCCAGGTCGACGATCCAGGTGTCCTTGGCGCCGCCGCCCTGCGAGCTGTTGACGACCAGCGAGCCCTTGGTCATCGCCACGCGGGTCAGGCCGCCGGTGGTGACATAGACACTGTCGGCGCGCGACAGGATGAACGGCCGCAGATCCAGGTGACGCGGCTCGATGTCGCCGGCGTCGGTCATGGTCGGCGCGGTCGACAGCGACAGCGTCGGCTGGGCCATGTAGTTGCGGGGGTTGGCGGTGATGAGTTTGCGGAAGGTCTCGCGTTCCTTCTTGGACGCGCGCGGGCCGATCATCATGCCGTAGCCGCCGGATTCGTTGGCCGGCTTGACGACCAGCTCGTCGAGGTGGTCGAGCACGTATTTGCGGTCGTCGTCGAACATGCACAGATAGCTTGGCACGTTCGGCAGAATGGCGTCCTCACCAAGATAGTAACGGATCATCTTCGGCACGAAGGCGTAGACGACCTTGTCGTCGGCGACGCCGGCGCCCGGCGCATTGACCAGCGCGACCTTGCCCTTGAGCCAGGCCCGCATCAGGCCGCGCACGCCGAGGATGGAGTCCGGATGAAAGACTTCCGGGTCAAGGAACAGATCGTCGACACGGCGATAGATCACGTCGACGCGGCGCGGACCGTAGACGGTGCGCATGTAGACGCAGTCGTCGTCGCCGACGAACAGATCCTGGCCTTCGACCAGTTCGACGCCCATCTGCTGCGCGAGCCACGAGTGTTCGAAGTACGCCGAGTTGAAGATGCCGGGCGTCATCACCGCAATCGTCGGCGTGTCGCCGAGGCGCGGCGACATCGACGCCAGCATGTCGTAGAGCTGCGCCGGGTAGTCGTCGACCGGCAGGATGGTGCTGGTCTGGAACAGTTCAGGGAACACGCGCTTGGTCACCTGGCGGTTCTCGACCATGTAGCTGACGCCGCTGGGCACGCGCAAATTGTCTTCGAGCACGTAGAGGGTGCCGTCGACGTCGCGGACCAGATCGCTGCCGCAGATGTGGGCCCAGATGCCACCGCGCGGCTTCATGCCGATGCACTGCTTGCGGAAGTTCGCCGATTCGGCGAGCAGCTCGGCCGGAAAAATGCCGTCCTTGACGATCTGCTGCTTACCGTAGATGTCCTGAATGAAGTGATTCAGCGCGCGCACCCGTTGCTGCAGGCCGGCATCGGTCCTCTGCCATTCGGTCTTGGCGATGGTGCGCGGGATGATGTCGAATGGCCACGAGCGGTCGACATTGCGGCCCTCCGAGTAGACCGTGAATGTGATGCCCATCACCTTGATCGCCAGTTCGGCGGCGAGGCGCCGCTCCGCCAGCTCGGTCGTATTCAGGCTGCCGAGGTAGTCCACCAGGTGCTGCGCCGCGGGCCGCGCCGCGCCGGGCCCGACGAAAAGTTCGTCGTGAAATCCTTTACAGCGGTAGTCGCTCCAGTCGATCGCCATGTGCCTGTTCGTTTGGGGGCATTCTTGTCCCCCGTTTATCGCAAAACGCGAGCCAAGGGAAATCTGGCCCGACCGGCGAATCGATTCGGCGAACGGTGTAAAATTTCGAGAACCTGCTTCGCCTGCTCATGACGCCAAACAACGCGCTGGAATTCAAGGGTCGGATGCTGTCGCTGACGCGAGCCCGCGTCGTCGATGCCGACCTCGCCGCCATTACCGCCCAACTGCGCGACTTCGCGCGGCAGATGCCGCAGGCCGTGATCGGCATGCCGATCGTGCTCGAAGCCGACGCGCCGCTGCCGCTCGACGGCGTGCTGGCGGCGCTGCGCGAAGTCGGCATGCAGCCGCTTGGCGTCGTCGATGGGCCGCTGGCCGACGCGGCACGCGAGCTTGGTCTGGCGGTGCTGCCGCCCGATACCGGCGCGACGCGTTCACGCCCGGCGCCTGCGGCCCCGGCCGCCGCTGCGCCGCCACCCCCACCGCCACCGCCTGTGGCGGCGCAGCGCGTGCCGACGCGTGTCGTCAACGATCCGGTGCGCTCCGGTCAGCAGATCTATGCCGCCGACGGCGATCTGGTCGTGACCTCGACCGTCAGCCCCGGCGCCGAAGTGGTGGCCGACGGCTGCGTCCATCTCTACGGCACCTTGCGTGGCCGGGCGATCGCCGGTGCGCGCGGCGATACCAGTGCCCGCATCTTCTGCCGGCGCTTCGAGGCCGAGCTGGTCGCGGTGGCCGGCGTTTACGCCGTGGCCGAACAGATGCAAGGCGACCTGCGCGGCAAGCCCGCGCAGGTCGTGCTGGTCGATGGCAAACTAAAGATTGAACCTCTGGACTGGTAAGCGTTTGCGCGTACCGGGACTTCAAACTTTCATCAGGGATTATCCGTGGCAAAAATCGTCGTAGTGACTTCGGGCAAGGGCGGCGTCGGCAAGACCACGACCAGTGCGTCGTTCTCGACCGGCCTGGCGATGCGCGGCCACAAGACCGTCGTCATCGATTTCGACGTCGGCCTGCGCAATCTCGATCTGATCATGGGCTGCGAGCGCCGCGTGGTGTTCGACTTCGTCAATGTGATCAACGGCGAGGCCAACCTGCGCCAGGCGTTGATCAAGGACAAGACGCACGACAAGCTCTACATCCTGGCCGCCAGCCAGACCCGCGACAAGGACGCGCTGACCGAGGAAGGTGTCGGCCGCGTGCTCGAGGAACTGGCCAAGGAATTCGACTACATCGTCTGCGATTCACCCGCCGGGATCGAACGTGGTGCGCATCTGGCGATGTACTACGCCGACGAGGCGCTGGTCGTCACCAATCCAGAAGTCTCCAGCGTCCGCGATTCGGATCGCGTGCTCGGCCTGCTGTCGAGCAAGACCCAGCACGTCGAGAAGGGCGAAGGCCGTGTCAAGGAGCACCTGGTGCTGACGCGCTACAACCCGATGCGCGTCGAAAAGGGCGAAATGCTGTCGATCGACGACGTCACCGAGATTCTCGCGATCCCGCTGCTCGGCGTGATCCCGGAGTCGCCGGCGGTGCTGTCGTCGTCGAATGCCGGCGCGCCGGTCATCCTCAATCAGGAGACCGACGCCGGCCGTGCCTACGACGACCTCGTCGCGCGCTTCCTTGGCGAGGAAAGGCCGCATCGCTTCATCACCGCCGAGAAGAAAGGTCTGTTCGGCCGCATCTTCGGAGGTTGAGACGATGGCGATGGATTGGCTCAAATATTTTCGTGGCGAACCGAAGAACACCGCCTCGCTGGCCAAGGAGCGGCTCAAGGTCGTCGTTGCGCATCAGCGTGACGGGCGCTCCAACGGTCCGGTCTATCTGCCGCGCCTGCGCGAGGAACTGCTGTCCGTGGTGCGCAAGTACGTGACCGTGCCGGACGACGCGGTGCAGATCAATGTGCAGCGCGAGGACGGCCTGGAAGTGCTGGAAATGAACATCCAGCTGCCGGAAGCGGACTGACCCGACAACGGCGGCCCATCGTGGCCGGCTCGGCGGAATAAGCTTAGAACGAATGCGGCGGATGGCCCTGGTCATCCGTCCGCATGAGTGCGGGACCGGGGCTTTTTTCTTACACTTCGCCGCCCCCAACGGTTCATTCGCTCAGGATAGTTGTCAAATGGTTGCTCTCGCCACCGAGACCGTGCTGTCGGTTCGTCACTGGAACGATACGCTGTTCAGTTTCACCTGCACCCGCGATACCGCGCTGCGCTTCCGTAATGGCCAGTTCGTGATGATCGGCCTGCAGGTCAACGGCAAGCCGCTGATGCGCGCGTACAGCATCGCCAGCCCGAATTACGATGAGAACCTCGAGTTCTTCAGCATCAAGGTCGACAACGGCCCGCTGACGTCGCGCCTGCAGCACCTGAAGGTCGGCGACGAGCTGATCGTCAGCCGCAAGCCGACCGGTACGCTGGTGCTCGACGATCTCAAGCCCGGCAAGAATCTGTTCCTGATCGGCACCGGCACGGGCCTGGCGCCGTTCATGAGCCTGATCCGCGATCCGGACGTTTACGAGCGCTTCGAGAAGGTCGTGCTGTTCCACGGCGTGCGCAACGTCAACGACCTGGCCTATCACGACTACATCACCGAGGACCTGCCGAACGACGAATTCCTCGGCGAGCTGGTCCGCGACAAGCTGGTCTACTACCCGTCGGTCACGCGCGAAACGTTCCGCTATCAGGGTCGCATCACCGATCTGATCGAGAACGGCAAGCTGTGCCGCGACATCGGCCTGGCGGACATGAACCCGACCGACGACCGTGTGATGATCTGCGGCAGCCCGTCGCTGCTGACCGATCTGTGCAACGTGCTCGACAAGCGCGGCTTCGAGATTTCGCCGCATATCGGCACGCCGGGTGACTACGTCATCGAGCGTGCGTTCGTCGAGAAGTAGGAGCGGCGCAAGCCGCGACCATCTCCAACCGACCCCACCGCCTGCAGCGGTCGCGGCTTGCGCCGCTCCTACAACGCTTCCCAGGTGTTTTGCGAATTCCCCGAACCGTTCATGCCGAGTGCCGCGCGTAGCGCGGTGTATCGAGGCACGCGCAAGGTCCGGATCTGCAGCCGCCGCGACGACACAGTTGCTCCTACAGCTTGAACGCTGCGCTTGCTGTGCGGTGGCGGCACACGACCTGCCTTCGCTCGCGACGCCCGTGTGCCCTATTTCGGGGCCTCGCGGCGTTGCAGCTTTATCCGATGAGCGTCTCGGTATGGCGCCGACACAAAAAGCCCCGGCATGGCCGGGGCTTTTTTCGTGGTATTCCCGGGCTTATTTGCCGCGTAGTTCCTTGCGCAGCACCTTGCCGACGTTGCTCTTCGGCAGCTCGTCGAGGAAGGTGATGTAGCGCGGCAGTTTGTAGCCGGTCAGCTGTTCCTGGCAGTACTTGCGCAGATCGGCTTCGGTCAGGTTCGGGTCTTTCTTGACGACGAAGATCTTCACGACCTCGCCGGACTTGTCGTCGGGCACGCCGATGCAGGCGACTTCGAGCACGCCCGGATGCTGGGCGACGACGCCTTCGATCTCGTTCGGGAAGACGTTGAAGCCGGACACCAGGATCATGTCCTTCTTGCGGTCGACGAGGCGGATGTAGCCCTTGTCCTCGAACACCGCGACGTCGCCGGTCTTCAGCCAGCCATCGGCGGTGAAAACCTTGTCGCTTTCCTCGGGACGCTGCCAGTAGCCCTGCATGACCTGTGGACCCTTCACGCACAGCTCGCCAGGCTGCCCCGGCGCCGCCGGTTTGCCGTCGTCGTCGAGCAGGGCGACATCGGTCGACGGCAGCGGTACGCCGATGGTGCCGTTCCAGCCCGGCTTGTCGAGCGGCGCGAAGCTGACCACCGGTGAGCATTCGGTCAGACCGTAGCCTTCGCTGAGCGCGACGCCGGTGATCTTCAGCCATTGGTCGGCGACCGCCTGCTGCACGGCGGTGCCGCCGCCCACCGCGATCTTCAGCTTCGAGAAATCGAGATCGGCGAAGCCGGGCGCATTGAGCAGGCCATTGAACAGGGTGTTGACGCCGGTCAGCACGGTGAAGCCGCTGTTGCGCAGCGTTTCGCAGAACGCCTTCATGTCGCGCGGATTGGTGACCAGCACATTGCGGCAGCCGTGCTTGAAGAACAGCAGCGCGTTCACTGTCAGCGCGAAGATGTGGTACAGCGGCAGCGCGGTGATGACCACGTCCTTGCCGTCCTCGATGAACGGGCCCATCCAGGCGCTGATCTGCTGCAGGTTGGCGACCGAGTTGCCGTGCGTCAGGACGGCACCCTTCGATACGCCGGTGGTGCCGCCGGTGTACTGCAGGAAGGCGATGTCGTCGTGCGTCAGCTTGACGCGCGCGTAAGGCTGGCTGCGCCCCTGCGCGAGCGCACTGCGCAACGCAACGGTGCCCGGAATGCTCCAGGCCGGCACCATCTTCTTGATGCGTTTGACGGCGAAGTTGACGAGCAGGCGCTTGGGAAAGCCTTCCATGTCGCCGATCTGCGTGGTGATGACGTGCCGGATCGGCGTCTTCGCCACGACCTGCTGCAGGGTCGTGCAGAAGTTCTCGACGATGACGATGGCCTTGGCGCCGCTGTCGCGCAGCTGGTGTTCAAGCTCGCGGGCGGTGTACAGCGGATTGACGTTGACGACCACCATGCCGGCGCGCAGGACGCCGAACAGCGCGACCGGGTACTGCAGCAGGTTCGGCATCATCAAGGCCACGCGATCGCCGCGCTGTAGGCCGGCGACGTTCTGCAGATACGAGGCGAAGTCCTGTGTCTGGCGGTCGAGCTCGGCGTAGTCCAGCGTTGCGCCCATGCACTCGAAGGCGACGCCGCGGTAGCGTTTGCAGCTCTGCTCGAGCACATCGACCAGCGAGGCGTAGGCCTGCATGTCGACGGTATGCGGAACGCCTTTCGGGTATTCGCCGAACCAGGCGGGCACCGGCGACAGGTCTGCGTTGGCCATGATCTTCTCCTTGTGCGTTATAGCGTTGGCGGCCATCTGGGCGGCCAAGCGCCGGATTATAGGAAGCGCCGTTCAGGCCTCGCCTTGGCGTTGCAGCCATTCGCGCAGTGTGAGCGACCCATGTCGCTCGGCGAAATCGGCCTCCGCCTGGTCGATCAGCTGGCGTGTGGCGCGCGCCAGTGGATTGCGGGCAGTGGGTAGGCCGCTGCCGGTGCGGGCGATCGTCCACAGCCGTGCGACGGTGATGGCGCTGAGGTCGACGGCCGGCAGCAACTGGGTGCGGGCCTTGCCGGCCTCGACCAGCAGGCCGTTGAAGATCAGATGGTCGACGGCGCGGCGCACGTGTTCGGTCTCGGCGCCGATGGCGTGACCGAGTTCGTCCTGCGTGTAGGCCGGCTCGCCGCTGGCGTAGCGGTGCCCGGTCAGCGCCATCACCATCAGCGTCACGTATTCGGACTGACGGCCGCTCGGCAGTTTCGGCGTGCGGTGCTGACGCAGTTGCTCGGGATGCTGGACGTAGAACGCCAGTTGGCAGCCGAGCAGCAGAATCATCCAGCCGACATAGATCCAGATCAGCAGGAAGATCAGGATCGCGAAGCTCGAATAGACGGCGTTGTAGTTGGTGGCGCCGGCGACGAACGATGCGAACAAGAGGCTGCCGGTCTGCCAGGCGATGCCGGCGAAGATGCCGCCGACCAGCGCCGCCTTGATGCGCACACGGGTGTTCGGTACGTAGTTGTAGAGAAAGGTGAAGACGAAAATGATCAACACGTACGGCACCAGGCGGCCGACGAGGTAGATCAGATAGCCGAACGGCTCATATTCCTTGAGGTCGGCGATCACCGACGAGTTGAGCACGCTGGCGGTGATGCCGACCGCCGAGAACATCAGCACCGGCCCGACCGTCAGCACTGCGAAGTAGTCGCCGAGGCGTTGCGACAGTGGCCGTGGCCGCTCGATGCGCCAGACGAAGTTGAACGCGCTTTCCACCTTCTGGATCAACGACAGCGCCGACCAGAACAGCAGCGCCACGCCCAGCGAGCCGAGCACGCCGACCTGCATCTTCTCGATGAAGCTGACGATCTTCTGTGTCAGCTCCGCCGCCTGCGGCCCCAGCGGCGCGAGGAACTCGGCGAGAAACGGCTCGATCGCGTTGTGTGCGCCCAATGCCTTGAGCACCGAGAACGCCAGGGCCAGCAGCGGCACGATCGACAGCAAGGTCGTATAGACCAGGCTCATCGCGCGCATCGTCAGCTGGCCTTCGAGCAGGTCGCGGAGCATGACGAAGGCATAGCGTCCGAGGCGGATGCCGCGGTGTCGCCGGCCGGTCGATTCGTGTGCCCAGAGCTGTTCGCGCAGGCGCAGCAGATAGCGTTTCATGGGGCGAGCATACAAGTGCGGTCGTGACCGGTCATGCGCCGCAAGGGTGGATATGCCATTCGTCGGCTCGCGGCAGTCCGGGCATTGACATCGGGTCGCGACTGATTATGCTGTACTGCAACATTGCTGCACTGCAGCACAAAGGGGTCGGGTGTTTTTTTCTTTCTTGAAAAACGTGGAGTGCAGCAAATGAGCGTTGAAACGATTGTGAGCGATGTGAAGTCCCGTGCGGATCTGGTCAAGACGCGTGGTCAGGCGGCGCTGGAAGCGGGCGTCGACACGCTGATGACGGCCAACACCATCGTCGTCGATGGCGTGCAGGAACTGGTGCAGACCAACGTCGGCGCCGGCAAGGAACTGGCGACGCTCGTGCAGGCCAGCGTGACCAAGGCCAAGACCGACGGTTTCAAGGCCGTGGCCGCCAACCCGGTTGCCTACATCCCGGAAGGCAAGGGCACCGTCGTCACCGCCTACACCGATTCGGTCAAGGTCGTGACCAAGACCGGCGATGAGCTGGCCAAGACCCTCAAGAGCGGCGTCGAGACGATCAGCGCCAAGCTGCAGGGCGAAGTTCCGGTCGTCGCCAAGGCGAAGAAGACCGTGAAGAAGACCGCGACCAAGGCCAAGAAGGCCGCCAAGAAGGTCGTCGAGGCGTAAGAACCGGCGGCGCAGCCTTCGTGCTGCGTACGCTTGCACGAAAAGGGGCCGAGGAGAACTCGGCCCCTTTTCGTGTTTTTACCGGGACCGGAACGTGACCATGACGCCACCGCGGCGAGGACTCGATGTCGACCGTGCGATCGGCGGCGTGTTGTTGATCGTGCTGCACGAACTCGACAGCGCGCGGGGGCATGCGCGGTCGGTCGGCGAGCGGGTACGGGTGGCGGCCGGCGCGCACAGCATGCGCCGCCTCTGGCGCGAGCAGCGCGCGCTGACGCGCCGCGCGCAGCGGCGTCGGGCAGCCGATCACGCGTTGCGTCGCGAACTCTGGTCCGGATTGTTCAGCGATCTGCGTCCGCACCGCTGAAGTCGAGCGGTAACGGGTTTCAATCCGCGTCGCTGCTCGGCGCCGCGGCCGGCTTCGCCGCAGTCTTGCGCGGGCTGCGCTTGCGCGGCGCACGGGTGCTTTTTGGCCTGGCCTTGCTCCTGGCCGCAGCGGTCTCGGCGGCGGCACCGGCCGCGGCTTCTTCCGCAGACTCGCCGGCGCGCAGGCGCGAGGCGAAGCGCTTCCACGCCGGCGTGCGACGCAGCGTGTCGAAGTTGTTCTTGACGAACTGCGAGGCGTCGAATTCGCCGGCGGCGCCGAGCTTGTCGCGCAGGAACGCGACGATGTCCTCCTGCAGCCCGGAGACGTCGGGCAGGCCGAGGAAGCGGCGCAGTTCCTCGGGGCGAACGTCGATCTCGATCTTGATCTGCATGATGAGTCCTCGTGTTACGCGGTGCCGTGCGAGGCGACGACGAACAGACCGATGACGCAGGCCATCGAGCCGAACCAGACCAGCGAACGCAGCGTCGCCTGATTGGCGATGTAGCAGATGCCGTAGACCACGCGCAGTACGATGAACAGCACCGCAAGCAGATTGGCCGTGGCGCTGGGGCCGGCCACGACATGGGCGATGACCACCGCCGCCGCGAACGGCGGGAAGGCCTCGAAGCTGTTGACCTGAACCCAATGCGCACGCTTGCGCCAGCCGCTGGACTGTTCGAGGTATTCGCGCGGTGTCGTGTTCTTGTAGCGCTTGCTGCTCTTCGCGGTGATCGTGAACACGAATGGCAGCAGCGCCGCCACCAGAACACACCACAAGGCCGTTGTCATGCCGGTTCCCCTCTTGTCGATGAGGCCGAGCATAACAGCAGCCTGCCGGCGCGCCTTGGCGCTGGCGTCAGCTTCGCGGTGGGCTTACGTCAATCGTCACCGTCAAGGACGCGTTGCAGCATCCACACGTCGAGCACCAAGCCGTGCTTCTCGCCGGCGCGGCGCATCAGGCCGATGCGCGTGAAGCCGGCGGCTTCGTGCAGTGCCAGGCTGGCGGGGTTGCCGTCGACGATGCGAGCGATGATCGTCAGCACGTCGTGTTCGGGTGCAAGGCGCAGCAATTCGGCCAGCAGCTGACGGCCGACGCCGCGGCCGCGCGCGTCGATGCGCACATAGACGGCGTTCTCGGCGGTACGGTCGTAAGCCGGCCGTGGCGACCACTGATAAAGGCGCGCCCAGCCGGCGATGCCGCTGCCCTCCTCGGCGACGACGATCGGATAGCGGCCGCCGGGATTGGCGTGAAACCATTCGAGGCGCTGGGCTTCGTTCTTCGGCACGGTGTCGAAGGTCGAGGTGCCGTGCAGCACCTGCTCGTCGTAGATCTCGAAGATTGCCGGCAGGTCGGCCTCGGTGGCGGCGCGGACGATCACGGTTTGTGCGCGTTCCAGAACTGCAGCACGCCGCCCATCATCATTTCGACGGCGATCGTCACCAGCAGCAGCCCCATCAAGCGTTCGACGGCGGTCAGGCCGCGCGTACCGAGCACGCGACGCAGTGCGGTGCTGGCCAGCATGATCGGCAGGCAGGCGCCCCAGGCCAGCAGCACCGCGCCGATCCAGGTCAGCCAGCGCGAGGGCTCGCGGCTCATCATCAGCAGCACGGTCGCCAGCGCCGACGGGCCGGCGACGTAGGGGATCGCCAGCGGCACCAGGAACGGTTCGCTCATCGCCGAATCTTCTTCGAGCGAGTGCTCGCGCGACGGGAAGATCATGCGCAGTGCAATCAGCATCAGGATCACGCCGCCGGCGACGGTCAGTGCCGGTTGCGACAGGCCCAGCAGGCGCAGCAGATGACCGCCGGCGAGCAGGAAGACGATGAGGATCGCCAGCGCGAACAGCATCTCGCGCAGGATGACCTGGCGCTGACGTTCGGCCGGCACATGCTTGAGGGCGGACAGGAACAGCGGCACGTTGCCGAGCGGGTCCATGACCAGGAACAGCAGAACGGCGGCGGAAATGAACGACATGGTGATCTCGCGATGAACGCGCCGGGCAAGGCAACAAAGATAACGTCCCGACGCGACGGCCGCGCGGGGGAAGGGCCTCAGTGAGGCAGGGCAGCCGTGCGGCGGCTCAGGCGCCGGTCAGCAGGCGCTGCGCCTCGCGGTACTTGGCGGCGGACTTGGCGATGATCTCGTCCGGCAGCGTCGGCCCCGGCGCCTTCTTGTCCCAGTCCAGCGTTTCCAGGTAGTCGCGCACGAACTGCTTGTCGAAGCTCGGCGGGCTGATGCCGGGGCGATAGGTATCGGCCGGCCAGAAGCGCGACGAATCCGGCGTCAGCGCCTCGTCGATCAGATGCAGCGCGCCGTGCTCGTCGACGCCGAATTCAAACTTGGTGTCGGCGATGATGATGCCGCGCGTCAGCGCGAACTCGGAGGCCTCGCGATAGATGCGCAGGGTGATGTCGCGGACCTGGGCGGCCAGTTCGGCGCCGATCCGCGCCTCGACGTCGGCGTAGCTGATGTTCTCGTCGTGTTGGCCGACCGGTGCCTTGTCGGCCGGCGTGAAGATCGGCTCCGGCAGCTTGTCGGCAAGCTGCAGGCCGGCCGGCAGGGCGATGCCGCAGACCGCGCCGGTCTTCTGATAGTCCTTCCAGCCGCTGCCGATGATGTAGCCGCGCGCGACCGCTTCGATCGGCAGTGCCTTGAGCTTGCGCACGACGTTGCTGCGGCCCTCGACCTGGGCGATCTCGGCCGGCGTCAGGTAGTCGGCGAGGTTGACGTCCGGCGCCAGATGGTTGGGCAGCAGGTCGGCGAAACGCGCCATCCAGAAGTTCGACACCGCGGTCAGCACCGCGCCCTTGCCGGGTATCGGCTGCGGCAGGATCACGTCGAACGCCGACAGGCGGTCGCTGGTGACGATCAGCATGTGCGCGTCGCCGAGCGCGTAGATGTCGCGCACCTTGCCGCGATGGAGACGCGGCACGCTGGTCAGCGTCGATTCGTAGAGCGCGGAGACGGGTGCGGACATGGGCGTACGGGGCCAGGAAACGGGCAGGCGCGCATTGTGGAGAAGCGCGACCGGGGGGTAAAGCCGCGCACAGCCCGTCGGCCGCGCCCCGACGGCGGTCGGCATGGGATAATCGCCGCCTCATCCGTCCTCTCCCCGGTTGCCCCGATGGCCAAGCTTGCCCCGCTGATCGCTCCCAGCATTCTCTCCGCCGATCTCGCCCGTCTCGGCGAGGAGGTCGAAAACGTGCTGGCGGCCGGCGCCGACATCGTCCACTTCGACGTCATGGACAATCACTACGTGCCGAACCTGACCTTCGGTCCGACGATCTGCGAGGCGCTGCGCAAGTACGGCGTCACGGCGCCGATCGACGTGCATCTGATGGTCGAGCCGGTCGACGAGCTGGCGGCGATGTTCGCCAAGGCCGGCGCCACCTACATCACCTTCCATCCGGAAGCGACGCGCCACGTCGACCGCAGCCTGCAGGCGATCAAGGCCGCCGGCTGCAAGGCCGGCCTGGTGTTCAATCCGGCGACGCCGCTGGACGTGCTCAAGTACGTGATGGACAAGGTCGACATGGTGCTGCTGATGTCGGTCAACCCGGGCTTCGGCGGCCAGAGCTTCATCCCCGCCGCGCTGACCAAGCTGGCCGAGGCGCGCGCGTTGATCGATGCCTATGTCGCCGAGCATCCGGGCCGCGAGATCCGTTTGGAGATCGACGGCGGCGTGAAGACCGACAACATCGCCGCGATCGCCGCCGCAGGTGCCGACACCTTCGTCGCCGGCAGTGCGATCTTCGGCGCCAAGGACTATGCGGCGACCATCTCGGCGATGAAGGCGGCGATCGCCGCCGCCTGAGCCGGCCGGGCACGGCGCGTTCCCCATTGTTGGCGCTGAGGTGTCCACAGCGGCGCGGGCGCGCGCGCCGGCGTGTTCAGGCGCCGTTTGTGCGGTCCTGCCTACCGTGGTGGCAGTGAACGACCGTCGACGACGGAGGAGCGGGCGGCTGATGAAACGTGCACGCCGGGCGAGGGCGATGTTGTGGGCAACGACACTGGCGCTTGTCGTCGGGACCGCTCATGCCGCGCCACCTTCGCGCACGATCGCACAGATGGCGCAGGACGAAGGCTGGAATGCGGATGGCGGGGCGACGCCGGAGGGGCCGCCGCGGCTGTCGCGACGGGTGCCGCGCGACTTTCCGCTGCCGCCGCTGAGCCACGATCTGCAAACCGACGGCATCGCGCCCATCGTCAGCGTTGCCTGCAGCGTCGGCGACGCCGAAGCGTTCTACGAAACCTGGTTCCACAACCATGGCTGGCACATCGACAAGCGCATGAAGGCGCAGGGCCTGATCGGCTATGTCGCCTGCGACGCAGCGAGCGGCCAATGCGTCAACGTTTCCGCGACGGCATCCGACGATGGCCGGCAGCCGAGCCGGGTGACGTTGATGTTCTATCAGCAGACGCCGGCGCCGGCGCCATAGCCGGCCGGACTCAGGGCGACGCCGCGCGCTGCGCGCGGCGGAACAATCGCCAGGTGACCAGCAGCGCGATGGCCGACAGCAACGCCGCGGCGAAGTAGACGTCGCGGTAATCGCGGCCGAACACCAGCAGGCCGCCGAGCGGGCCGGTCACGCACATTGCCAGGTCGATGAACACCGAGTAGACGCCGAGTGCCGCACCGCGGTTTTCGTCCGGGATGGTGCGCATGACCTCGACCGCCAGCGCCGGAAAGACCAGTGAGAAGCCGAGCCCGGCCAGAGCCGAACCGACGGTCGCCATCAGCGGCGTCGTCGCCAGACCGATCAGCGCCAGGCCGGCAATCTCGGTCGTGAAGCAGACGAAGGCGACGCGGTAGCCGCCGTGGTGATTGATGCTGTTGTTGAACACCAGACGCACGGCGATCATCCCGACCGTGAACGCGCTCAGCGCCAGCGCCGCACCGTCCCAGTGGCGGCTCAGAAAGTGCAGGACGATGAAGCTGCCGACCGCGCCGAATGCTGCACCGCCCATTGCCAGGCACAGGCCGTACGGCAAGACCCGCGTCAGCACGTGGCCGAGCGGCATGCGTCGCCCGGCGCGGGTCTCGACCGGCGGACCGCGTCGCGCCGCCCAGGTGACGAGCAGCGTCAGCCCCATGCCGAGGATGCCGACTGCCTGCAGGCTCAGGGCGCCGGTCAGCACCACACCGAGCGGCGCACCGATGCCCATCGCCCCGTAGCTGGAAATGCCGTTCCAGGAGATCGCCCGCGCCATGTGCTGCGGGCCGGCAAGGCGCGTCGCCCACATGATGCTGCCGGTGGCCCAGAAGCTTTCGCTGATGCCGAGCACGATGCGGCCCAGCAACAGCAGCCCGAGCGACAGCCACGGCAGCGCGGTCGACAGCGCCGCCGCCGTCATCAGCGCGCAGCTCAGGACACTGCCGGCGAGGCCGGCGACGGCGCCCGGCTGCGGGCCGATGCGGTCGGTGATGGCGCCGGCGTGTCCGCGGCTCAGCATCGTCGCCAGATATTGCGTGCCGATCACCAGGCCGACGACAAACGTGCCGTAACCGAGCGTCAGGTGGACGAAACTGGGCAGCACCGCCAGCTGTACACCGACGATCAAATAGCCGGTGAAGTTGAACAGCAGCGGGATGATGCTGCGACGGGTGGCGGGATCGGAAAGCATGCGGACTCGAGGCGCGCGCACTCTAACAGAGCGCCGCGCCGAAACGTCGCCATGACGGCAAATTTCACATGGCCGTCATGCGGGGGCGACGTCGGCGCAGTTCGCGTATAGTGCGGCGCCGGATGGTCCGTCATGCGGACGGCGATCCGAACCGTCTGACCTGAATCGAGACCCGTCGAAACATGCTTCAGTCCCTGCAATGGACCGCGTATCCGCGCGGCTGGTGGCGATGGCGCTGATCCGCGCCGCGGCCACGCGCCGCCCGTCCCCTTCCATTCCCGTTTCATCCGACTGCAAGCCATGACGCACTACAACCGCATCGCGCTGACGCGCGAGCTGCCCGGCGACCTCGATACGCCGGTCGGCGCCTATCTCAAGCTCGCCCACAAGTCCTATTCGTTCCTGCTCGAATCCATGGTCGGCGGCGAGCAATGGGGCCGCTATTCGTTCATTGGTCTGCCGTCGCGCGAGGTGCTGCGCGTGCGTGGCCAGACGCTGACGGTGACCCGCGACGGCGAGATCGTCGAAAGTGCGACGCTCGACGATCCGATGCCGTGGATCCGCGACTACGCCGCGCGCCATCGGGTGCGGCCGGAGCCGAGCCTGCCGCGTTTCTCCGGCGGCCTGGTCGGCTATTTCGGCTATGACTGCGTGCGCTACTTCGAGCCGCGTCTGGCCGGTACGGTCAAGGACGACCCGCTCGGCGTGCCGGACATCCTGCTGATGCGCGCCGAGGAAATCGTCGTCTTCGACAACCTGCGTGCGACGCTGACCATCGTCACCCACGCGGCGCTCGACGACGAGGCCGACATCGCCCGCGCCCGCGCGCGGCTCGACGAGATCGAAGCCTTGCTCGCGCGGTCGCTGCCGCAGCGGCCACCGACGGCTGCCGGTGTGCCGGAGCTGCCGTTCGAATCGAGCTTCGGCCTCGATCCGTATCGCAAGATGATTCGCCACGTGCAGGACTACATCGCCGCCGGCGATTGCATGCAGGTGGTGCCGTCGCAGCGTCTGTCGGCGCCGTTCGAGGCCGATCCGGTCGAGCTGTACCGCGCGATCCGCCGCCTCAATCCATCGCCGTATCTGTACTGCATGGATCTTGGCGACCATCACGTCGTCGGCGCCTCGCCGGAAGTGCTGGCGCGCGTCGAGAACGGCCTGGTCACCGTGCGACCGATCGCCGGCACGCGCAAGCGCGGCGCCAGCGCCGAGGAAGACGCGGCGCTGGCGACCGAACTGCTGGCCGACCCGAAAGAGATCGCCGAGCACCTGATGCTGATCGACCTCGGCCGCAACGACGTCGGCCGGGTCTCGGAGATCGGCAGCGTGCGCGTCACCGAGCAGATGGTGATCGAGCGCTACAGCCACGTCATGCACATCGTCTCCAACGTCACCGGCCGGCTCAAGGACGGCATGGACGCGCTCGATGCGCTGGCCGCGACCTTCCCGGCCGGCACCCTGTCGGGTGCGCCGAAGGTGCGGGCGATGGAGATCATCGACGAGGTCGAGCCGGTCAAGCGCGGCATCTACGGCGGCGCGGTCGGCTATCTGGGCTGGGACGGCAACATGGACACCGCGATCGCGATCCGCACCGCCGTCATCAAGGACGGGCAGGTGCATGTGCAGGCCGGCGGCGGTGTGGTCGCCGATTCCGACCCGCAGGCCGAGTGGGACGAGACGATGAACAAGGCGGCGGCCATGCTGCGTGCCGCGGCGTCGGTGTCGAGCGCGGGCTAGGGCACGCCGTCGGCCGCCACCGGGTTTGGCCGGTCAACGATCGGCAAGAGGCGGCGCGCGCGGCGGCAGGTGGAAATGTTGTCAGCGTATTTCCGGATGTTGCGGAAACTTCGTTTAAGAGTCGCGAAGTTCTCGCATCATTCCCCCGAAATCCCTGAGCATCATGAAGACCTCCTCGTTCATCAAACCCCTTTCCGTGCTGGCGCTGCTGCTGGCGTTCAACGCTGCCCACGCCGACGACAAACTGATCGACGTCCCGAACGGCATTGCGGCGCCGCAGGCGCTCAACACGGTCAAGCACGCGCTATCAGAGCAACAATGGTCGGTCACCAATGTCGGCCCGAATGCGATCAGCGCTGTACGCAAGGAAGGTCTGCACGATGCCTCGATCACCGTGGCCATCGCCAATGGCGCACTGGTCTACGAGGCCGAAGCCCGTCCGGTGCTGACGCATTCGCCGCATGCGTTCCCGGCGACGGTGACGGCCGCCGTTCCTTCGCGCTGGATCGACGCGTTGCGCAGCCAGGTGCAGATGTCGCTGGTGTCGCTGGCCGTCAACAAGGCCGGCAGCGGCGACGCCGCCGGCCTCTGACGGCCTGGCACCGCGGCCACCGCCGCCGGTTGCGAGGCTGCGATCGGCGGTGGGCCTTGCCGAACGCCGGCCGACATGGCCGGCGTTTTTCGTGGGCTCGACGCGCGTTCCGCAAGCGTGTCGGGCGCGCGCCGAATGATGCGTTCGACAATCGGCTTGCGCTGTCAGCGCCCGTCGTCCTGTGGCGCGGCCTGCGCCATCACGGGGAAAGCGAGTCGCGGCCGGCCAGCAGGCGTTTCGCGGTATACGTCAGCACCGCCTCGTCGCGTGTGTTGTAGACGTCGATCTGGCTGTCGATGACGGCGCGATTGTGCTTCGACGTCGGGCGGATGCCGGTGACGGTGACGGTCGCCCAGACGGTGTCGCCGACCTGCACCGGCGCCAGCGCCTTCAGCGTCATTTCGAGCAGCGCCAGGCCGGTGCCCTGGATCATCGACTGGAACAGCAGGCCTTCGATCAGGCACTGCGTCAGCGCCGCCGGCACCGGCCGGCCGCGGATCGCGCCGCCCTCGAACTCGGCGTCGATGAAAATCGCCTCGAGCATGCCGGTCGTCGAAATGAAATTGATCAGGTCGGTTTCGGTGATCGTGCGGCGCAGCGTACGAAAGCGCTGGCCGACGCTGAGATCCTGCCAGTAGCAGCCCAGCCCCAGGGTTGGCAGTGCCGCGCGGTCGGTGTTTGTGGTCGTGCTCATGTCTGGTTCGCGTACAGCTTGACGACGTTGTAGAGGAAACGGCGGCCGTCCATCAGAGACTTGACGCGAATGCGCTCGTCGAGTCCGTGCGCGTGGCTGCCCTCGGCATCGAAGAACATGCCGGACATGCCGTAGCTGGGAATGCCGACGCCGTTGAGAAAGCGGCTGTCGGTGGCGCCGGTCGACATCGTCGGCACGATCGCCACGCCCGGCCAGATCTGCTCGGCGACCTGACGCACCGGACCAAGAATTTTGTCGTTGAGCGGTGGCGGCGCGCCGACGCCGGTGCTCGGCTCGTGGCCGGCGGTGATCTTCACGCCCGGATCGGCGATGGCCGCCGCCAATGCCTGTTCGATCTGCTCCGGCGGCACGCCGGGCAGGATGCGACAGTTGACGTTGGCGGTGGCGCGCTGTGGCAGCGCGTTTGGCGCATGGCCGGCGTCGACCATGGTCGCGACGCAGGTCGTACGCATCATGCTGTACCAGCCGGGGTTGCGCTTCCACAGCCGCTGCGCGGCGGTCTCGTCCTGGTGTTCGAGCACCGCCTTCATGTCGGCGGCAACGTCTGGCGCGGCGAGCTTGGCCTGCTCGGTGAAGTACGCGCGCGTGGCGTCGTTGAGCGCCATCGGGAACTGATGGGCGCCGACTTTCAGCAGTGCCGTCGACAGCTCGTAGATCGCATTGTCCGGTACCGGCCGCGAACTGTGGCCGCCGGGATTGGTCGTTTCCAGCGTGTAGTCCTGATAGACCTTCTCGCCGGCCTGCAACTGCAGCGCGCGCGGCTGGCCGTGGGCGTCGAGCTCGCCGCCGGCGCCTTCGTTGAGCGCGAACGCGGCGTCGAGCACCTGCGGGTGATGTTGGATCAGCCAGTAGACGCTGTTGAAATGCTCCGGCGTTTCCTCGCCGCAGGTCAGTGCCAGCTTCAGGCCGCGACGCGGTTCGAAGCCTTCCTGCTTGTAGCGAATCATGCTGTCGGTGAAGACCGACGCCATTGCCTTGTCGTCGCTGGCGCCGCGCGCGTAGAAATAGCCGTTCTCCTCGACCAGCGTGAACGGATCGCGCTGCCAGTCTTCGCGCTTGGCCTCGACGACGTCGATATGCGCGAGCAGCAGGATGGGTTTGAGCGAGCCGTCACTGCCCGGCAGCGTTGCGATCAGCGCGGCGTCCTTGGGGCGGTCTTCCGGTGCATAGAAGTGCAGGTCGGCATCGCCGTATCCCGCCGCTCTCAGGCGCGCCGCCATCTTGTCTTCCGCGGCGCGACAACTGCCGACCGACAGCGTCGTATTGGTTTCGATCAGTTCCTTGTACAAGGCGCGGAACGCCGCCTCGCCATCGCTTTTGGCGCCGGCGCCGGCCGTCGCGCACAGCAGCGCGCTGCCGAGTGCGACCGCCATCGTCTGCATCTTGCGCATCATCGCTGTCCCTTCTCCCGTCGCGCTTGCGTGTGCCCGCAGACTAGTCGACTGCCGCCATGATGTGCCAGTCGCCGGCGGTACGCCGATGCGGGTCGTCGTGCTCGCGACGGCGCGCGGTGAGGCGTGGGGCTAGGGGCGTTGCGGCCGCTGCCAGACGTCGGCGCGGCGGATCACCGGGCCGGTGCGGCCCATCGATGCAAGACGGCGTTGCAGTCGGAACGTCGTGCTTTCGATTTGTGGCCAGTTCCAATCGTCGATCGCGCCCAACTCCGGGTAGCGCGCCTGCCGCTTCTCGGCAGCGGCGCGCGCGTGGGCGACGACGCGGCATTGCAGGGTGTCGGCCGTCCAGTACAGGTGCAGATGTATCAGTCCCCAGCCGGCGAGCGAGTGTCCGAAACGGTGGCCGTCGCGCGGCGGGTCGAAGTCGATCCGCCGTTCGAGCACGGTACCGCCCGCGCCGCGATACCAAAGCCCGAACGCATAGTGATCGACATCGCCGGCGGCATGGCAGTGCGCCGCCTGCGCCTTGACTGCGTCGGCGTCGGCGAAGTGAGTCAGCGCGGCGCCCGGCGCCGATTCCGACGATGTGACGGTCGGTGCTTCCGGGTGATAGGCGGCATCGACCAGCAGGTCGAAATCGGCGGGGGAGATGAAGGTGGCGAGCGTCATGAGTGCACCGGGCGAGACCGGCCTCGCGCCGGTATCCGTCTATCTGAACACAGACGCCGGGTTCAGCGCTTGGCGGTTTGCCCGAACAGAATGCGCTTGGCGTCTTCGTCGACGGTCGGCGCGGTGTTGATCGTGCTGGCCAGCGCATAGGCACGCTGTACGGCCGGGCGCGCGGCGACGCGGGCGAACCAGCGCTTGAGATGCGCAAAGTCGTCGAGCGTCTGACCCTGGCGCTCGTACGGCACGATCCACGGATAGATGGCCATGTCGGCGATCGAGTACGCGCCGGCGACGAATTCGCGATCGGCCAGACGCTTGTCGAGCACGCCGTAGAGGCGGTTGGTTTCCTTGACGTAGCGTTCGATCGCGTACGGAATCTTCTCCGGCGCATAACTGCCGAAATGATGATTCTGGCCGGCCATCGGTCCGAGTCCGCCCATCTGCCAGAACAGCCACTGCATGGTCTCACTGCGGCCGCGCACATCCTGCGGCAGGAACAGACTGGTCTTCTCGGCCAGGTATTGCAGAATCGCGCCGGACTCGAAGATCGGCAGCGGTGTGCCGCCGTCGATCGGCGCCAAGTCGACGATCGCCGGGATGCGGTTGTTCGGTGCGACTTTCAGGAAGTCGGGCTGAAACTGATCGCCGCGGCCGATATTGACCGGCACGATGCGGTAATCGAGCCCCGATTCTTCGAGAAAGATCGTGATCTTGTGCCCGTTCGGTGTGGTCCAGTAATAGAGATCGATCATGTGGAGCTCGGCGCGGTGGCGCTCAGTGGTGGGGGAAGGCGACGAACGCGTCGCTGGCTTCGGCCGCTTCCGAGAGGGCCTGCAGTGCCGGATGCGCGCCGGCATCGACGACGCCCGGCAGCATCTTGTGGGTGAAGTGCCAGGCCACGGCGCTGCTGATGTCGGCCTGCAGAGGCCTGGCGCCGAATAGCCACGGCGTCGGCGCCAGTCGCTGCAGTTCAGTGTCGAGCAGGCGATAGGCCGAGGCCAGCTGTCCGTGCACCCGGTCGAGCCAGGGCTGATGCTGCTTGTCCCGCGGCCGCAGTTGGTGTTCGTAGACGATCTGCACGGTCTTCTCGCAGGCGGCGAGCGCCAGGCCGACGACGCGCTGTGCGCTGGCGTGCGCGGCGAGGTCGGTTGGCGTCAGCCGCCGCTCCGGTGCGGCCAGCCGTTCGGCGTATTCGAGGATCAGCGACGACTCCATCAAGACCACGCCATCGTCGGTGATCAGCGTCGGGGCCTTGACCACCGGATTGATCGCCGCGAACGCATCGAAGGTCGAGAACACCGACAGCGCCTGGTGCTCGAACGCCAGGTTCTGCAGGCGCAGCGAGATGGCGACGCGGCGGACATAGGGTGAATCCAGCATGCCGATCAGTTTCATTCGTTCGCTCTCGTCTTGAATGGCGGCGGGCGCACGCTACCGAAAATCCGCCGCACCCGCCGACAACGCTAGCGAGCGATCGCCCCGCTTTCAATCACGACGGGCTGGCCGATGCTCAGCCGCTGAGCGGCACGCCCGGGTCCGCCTGCCAGCCGCCGCCCAACGACTTGTACAGTGCGACCAGCGAGGTCGCTGTGTCGGTGCGCGCCTGAGCGAGCTGATCCTCGGCGTCGAGCTGGCTGCGCTCGGCGTCGAGCACGTCGATGAAGTCGGCGGCGCCGGCTTCGAAGCGCGCGCGGGCGAGCTGCACCGCGCGGCCGCTGGCGTCGGCGCTCTGCTGCAGCAGGTCGAGCTTGTGCCGGTACTGGCCATAGGCGTTGAGCGTGTTCGAAGTTTCCTCGAGCGCGCGCAGCACGGCTTGTTCGTACTGCGCCTCGGCGCCTTCGGCCGCGGCGCGGCGCTGTGCGACGCGCGCATGCACACGGCCGAGGTCGAACGCCGCCCAGCTGATGCTCGGTCCGATCGCATACATGTCGCTGCCGCCGTCGCCGACCGAGCTCATATGTGCGACCGAAAAGCCGACTTCGCCGGTGAACGTGACGCGCGGGAAATAGTCGGCGGTGGCGACGCCGATCTCGGCGGTGGCCGCCGCCAGTCGACGTTCGGCAGCGGCGACGTCGGGACGGCGACGCAGCAGGTCTTCCGGCTCGCCGATATGGACCAGACGCGGCAACGGCGGCAGATTCTGCGCCGGTGCCAGCTCCGCCTGCAGCGCCTCCGGTGGCAGGCCGCAGAGCACGGCCAAGCGATGCATGGCGTTGGCGATGGCGATCTTCATGTCCGGCACGCGTGCCTGTGTCGTCGTCAGCTGCGCGAGCGCGCGCTGCTCGTCGAACTCGGTGCCGCGGCCGTATTGCAGGCGCGCCTCGGTATAGCGCAGCGTGCCGCGCTGGTTGTCGGCATTGCCGATCGCCACCGCATAGCGCGCCTGCGCACCGCGCAGTTCGAAGTAGGTGCGCGCGACTTCGGCGGCGACGCTGACCTGCGCAGCACGCAGATCGGCGGTCAGCGCCTGTTCGCTGGCATCGGCGGCTTCGTTTTCACGGCGCACGCGACCGAAGAAATCCAGTTCCCAGAATGCGTCGAAATGACCGTCGTACAACTCGCTCTTGCGCTGGTCGCGCGTATATCCAGGTTCCTGGTCGGCGCTGAGCTGTGACTTCGTGTAGCCGGCACTGGCGGTGACGGTCGGCAGATAGTCGAGCCGCGTCTCACGGCGCAGCGCCCGCGCCTGATTGAGATTGGCGAGTGCGATGCGCAGGTCGTGGTTGGCGGCGAGGGCGCGGGTTTCGAGCGAATCCAGCTCGTCGTCGTGGAAGACCGACCAGAACTGCGGCGCCGGATCGGCGTCGTCGTAGACGGCGGTGTCGACGTCGGCGTGTGCGGCGGGCAGCTGCGGCGTTTGATAGTTCGGGCCTGCGGTGCAGGCCGCGAGGGCCAGAGCTGCGCCGGCGATCAGTGAGAGTCTGAAGGTATTCATGCGAGTGCCGGAGTGTCGAGCACGGCCGGTTCGTGCGCGGGGTAGTCGATGTAGCCGCGCGGGCCGGGCGTGTAGAGCAGGGAGTAATCGAACTCGGCGAGCGGCGCGCGACGGCGCAAACGCTCGGCGAGATCGGGGTTGGCGAGAAACGGCTTACCGTAGCTGATGGCATCGGCGCTGCCGTCGAGGATGGCTTCCTCGCCGCTGTCGCGGTCATAGCCGCCGTTGCGGATCAGCGTGCCGTGGAAATGTCGGCGCGCGATGTCGGCCAGCGCCTGATCCTCGACAGCATCGTGCCGATCGTGGCGCAATTCGAGGAACGCGACGCGGCGCTGCGTCAGCTGTTCGGCGACGTACTGCACGAGCGCACGCGGATGGCTGTCGCGTGCATCGTTGAATGTATTCAGCGGCGAGATGCGCACGCCGACGCGACCGGCGCCGAGCTCGGCGATGGCCGCGTCGACCACCTCGAACAACAGGCGTGCGCGGCGCTCCAGCGAGCCGCCGTAGTCGTCTTCGCGATCGTTGATGCCGTCACGCAGGAACTGGTCGAGCAGGTAGCCGTGCGCGCCGTGTACTTCGACGGCGTCGAAGCCGGCGCGACGCGCGTTGGCGAATGCATGGCGGAACTGCTCGACGATGCGCGGCAGTTCCTGTGCGGTCAGCCGGCGTGGCGTGTCGAGCGCCTGGCCGTCTTCGGTGCGGACCGCACGATCGGTCGCCGATACCGGCTGCACCCCATCGTTGAGTGCGATCTTGCTGACGCGGCCCGGATGAAAGACCTGCAGCGCGATGCGGCCGCCGGCATGGTGTACGGCGTCGGTGACCTGCCGCCAGCCGTCGACCTGGGCGTCGTTGTAGATGCCGGGTTCGGTGGCGTAGGCGCTGGTGCCGGCGGCGACCAGCGTTGCTTCGGCGATCAGCAGGCCGGCGCTGGCGCGCTGCGCGTAGTGAGTGGCCATCATCGAGCCCGGCACATGCTGACGATCCGCGCGGGCGCGCGTCAGCGGCGCCATGACGATGCGGTTCGGCAGCTGCAGATCACCGAGCTGCAACGGCGTGAAAAGGGCAGTGCTCATGAGAAGGCTCCTGTCGAGATGGAAGAAGCCGGGCGCGGGTGGCGCCCGGCATGGACGGTCGTTCAGGCCGTCGCCAGATACGGGGCGACGAACGCTGCGAGCTGCGATTTGGCAACCGCGCCGACCTGCGTCGCGGCGAGTTCGCCGTCCTTGAACAGCATCAGCGTTGGGATGCCGCGAATGCCGAGTGCGGCCGGCGTCTGCGGGTTCTCGTCGACGTTGAGCTTGACGATCTTCAGGCGACCGTCGTGGTCAGCGGCCAGCTGTTCGAGGACCGGCGCCACCATGCGGCACGGGCCGCACCATTCCGCCCAGAAATCGACCAGTACCGGCTGTTCGCCGCTGGCGTTGCGGACGTCCTGTTCGAAGCTGCCGTCGCTGACGGCGGTGATCCGTTCACTCATGGTTCTACTCCTGCTGGCGGCGCGATCAGGCGATCGCGTCGTGGGGGTCGACGATGACGGCGTCGACATGGCCGCGCCGCGCGATGATGTGCTGGCGTGCGGCGGCGATGCCCGCGGCGTCGCTGCGCTGCAGATGCAGCGCCTCGGCGCTCAGGCCTTCGAGTTGCAGACTGAGCGCGGCCTCCACGGCCTTGCCCCAGTCGGTAGAAGCGAGCACGACGTGCTGGCCTTCGAGCGCCAGCGCGCGAGCCTGCGCGACGACGTCCGGGTGCTGGGCGCCGGTGACGAGTGCGATCCGGTCCATCGTGGTATCTCCGAGGGTCGAGAAAATGGAAGCGAAACTCACCATGGCAGCACCTCGCCGAGGTGCACGAGCTTGCCGTTGAAGCGGTCGTCGTCGAGCAGCGCCATCGCCACGCTGGTGCGCGCGCCGTCTTCGACTTCCAGCTCGCCGCCGCCCTGATTCATCTCGGTCTTCACGTAGCCCGGGTGCACGGCGACGACGCGGATCGGCGTGTCGCGCAGCTCCCAGGCCAGGTGTGCCGTGTACGAATTGACGGCGCTCTTCGAGGCGCTGTACGCCGGCACCGCCTTGAATTCGTAAATCTGCGATCCCGGCGTTTCGTGCGCGGCGATCGAACCGAGCAGGCTCGACAGATTGACGATGCGCGCCGCCGGCGCCTTCTTCAGCAGCGGCAGGAAAGCCTGCGTGGTGTCGACGAGTCCGAACAGATTGGTCTCGAAGATGCTGCGCCAGTCGGCGAGCGGCTGTGACGAGGCCAGGCCATCGGCGCTGCTCTTCACGATGCCGGCGTTGTTGACGAGGATGTCGAGTCGGCCGTGGCGTTCGCCGACGGCCTTGGCCGCGGCGGCGACACTCGCGCTGTCGGTGACGTCGAGCTGCAGCGGTTCGGCGCTGACGCCAGCCTCCTGCAGCGTCGCGACGGCCTGCTCGGCGGCAGCGAGCTGTCGCGCGGCAACGATGATGTGTACGCCCTGGGCGCCCAACTGTCGTGCGGTCTCGAAACCGATGCCGCGGTTGCCGCCGGTAATCAATGCGATCTTGCTCATCGAAAAATACTCCGTCAGTGGCTAGGGGCCGGCTTGGGGCTTTGCAGCGTTGCCGGCGGGGTGTCGTCGCTGCTCGTCGCCTGTCGCTGCGGCGCGAAACGCTGCAGCACGACGTAGAACAGCGGCGTCAGGAACAGACCGAAGAAGGTCACGCCGATCATTCCGAAGAACACGGCGATGCCCATCGCCTGGCGCATCTCGGCGCCGACGCCGGTTGCCAGCATCAGCGGCAGCACGCCGAAGATGAAGGCGAACGAGGTCATCAGAATCGGACGCAGACGCAGGCGGCAGGCTTCCAGCGCGGCAGCGATCGGCGACAGACCGCCGGCCTGCAGCTCGCGTGCGAACTCGACGATCAGGATCGCGTTCTTCGCCGCCAGGCCGACCAGGACGAACAGGCCGATCTGCGTGAAGATGTTGACCTCGCTCTTCATCAGGAAGATGCCGGCCAGCGCCGACAGAATCGTCATCGGCACGATCAGGATCACCGCCAGCGGCAGCAGCAGACTCTCGTACTGCGCGGCGAGCACCAGGAACACCAGCAGCACTGCCAGCGGCAGCACGATGGCCAGGGCCTTGGCCGCACCGAGCTGCTGAAAGGCCAGATCCGTCCATTCGATGTCGACACCCGGCGGCAGTGTTTCCTTGGCCACCTGTTCGAGCGCCGCCATCGCCTGGCCGGAGCTGTAGCCCGGTGCCGGGCCGCCGTTGATGTCCGACGACGGGAAGCCGTTGTAGCGCGACGCCAGATTGGTACCGAAGCTCTCCTTCAACGACAACACCGATGCCAGCGGCACCATCTCGCCGTCGGCATTGCGCGTCTTCAGCAGCAGCGCATCCTGCGGCCGCTCGCGGAAATTGCCGTCGGCCTGTGCAATGACACGGAACGTACGACCGAACGCGTTGAAGTCGTTGATGTAGTACGAGCCCAGGTAGACCTGCATGGTGCGGAACACATCGTCGAGATTGATGCCGAGCTGCTTGACCTTGGTGCGATCGACGTCGGCGTAGAGCTGTGGCGCGTTGATCTCGTAGGTCGAGAACACGCCGGCCAGCGCCGGGTTCTGCCGCGCCTTGTTGACCAGCGTCTGCGTCATGTCGTACAGCGCCGCGGGACCGGCATTGGTGTGATCTTCGAGCTGCGCCTTGAAGCCGCCGGCGGTGCCGAGGCCGAGGATCGGCGGCGGCAACACGGTCAGCACCAGCGCATCATCGATGGCGCCGAGCTTCTGGTTCAGCGCCGCGGCAATCTGCGGTGCGCGCAGACCCTTGCGGTCCTCGAAATCCTTCAGCGTCCAGAACACGATCGCCGCATCGGATGCACGCGTGAAGCCGTTGACCGACAGCCCCGGGAACTGCACGGCGTGGGAAATGCCGGCCTGCTTCATGCCGATCTCGCCGACCCGCTTGACCACCGCTTCGGTGCGCTCGATCGACGAGCCCGGCGGCAGCTGCACGACGGTGACCAGATAGCCCTTGTCCTGTGCCGGAATGAAGCCGGCCGGCGCCTTGCTGAAGCCAAAGGCGGTTAGCGCAATGAGACCGACGTAGACGATCAGCGCGATGCTGCCGAGCCGCAGCACCTTGCGCACGCCGCGCTGATAACCATTGGCGCCCTTGGCGAACACCCGGTTGAACGGTCGGAACAGCCAGCCGAACGCGCCGTCGATGGCACGCTGCACGCGATCCGGCGGCGCGCCATGCGGACGCAGCAGCAGCGCCGCGAGCGCGGGCGACAGCGTCAGCGAGTTGAATGCCGAGATCACCGCGGCGAAGGCGATGACCAGCGCGAACTGCTGATAGAACTGGCCGTTGAAGCCGCCGACGAACGCCGGCGGCACGAACACCGCGCACAACACCAGCGAGATTGCGATGATCGGACCGGCGACCTCGTTCATCGAGCGGTGCGCGGCGGCGCGTGGTGTCAAACCGTCGGCGATGCCGCGCTCGATGTTTTCGACGACGACGATCGCGTCGTCGACGACGATGCCGACCGCCAGCACCAGACCGAACAGGGTCAGCGTGTTGATCGAAAAACCGAACGCCGCCATCGCCGCGAAGCTGCCGATGATGGCGACCGGCACGGCGATGATCGGAATCAGCGCCGCACGCCAGGTCTGCAGGAACAGGATTACCACGATCACGACCAGCAGCAGGGCTTCGAGCAGCGTTTCTATGACGGCGTGTATCGACTGACGGACGAACACCGTCGGGTCGTAGACGATCGAATAGTCGACGCCTTCAGGGAACGCGGTCTTCTTCAGCTCGGCCATCTCGGCGCGCACGTCGCGCGCCAGGTCGAGCGCATTGGCGCCCGGCTGCAGGAAGATCGGCAAGGCGACGGCCGAGTGATTGTCGAGCAGCGAGCGCAGCGCGTATTCGCCGGCGCCGAGCTGCACGCGGGCGACGTCGGACAGGTGCGTGACTTCGCCGTCGGCGCCGGTCTTGATGATGATGTCGCCGAACTGCTGCGCGTCCTTGAGGCGGCCGCGTGCGTCGATCGCCAGCTGGAACGCCGGACTGTCCTTCAGCGGCGGCGCGCCGACGCTGCCGGCCGCGACCTGCACGTTCTGTTCGCGCACGGCGGCGATCACGTCGTTGACGGTCAGATCGCGCGACGCGAGTTTCTGCGGGTCCAGCCAGATACGCATCGCGTAGTCGCCGGAACCGAAGATCTGCACATCGCCGGCACCAGGCAGTCGCGCGAGCTGATCGCGCACCTGGATCACTGCCAGGTTGCGCAGATACAGACCGTCGTAACGGCCGTCCGGCGAGAACAGGTGGACGACCATCGTCAGGTTCGGCGAACTCTTGCGCGTGGTCACGCCGGCCGCCTGCACTTCCTGAGGCAGACGCGGCAGCGCCTGCTGCACGCGGTTCTGCACCTGCACCTGCGCACGGTCGATGTCGGTGCCGAGCTTGAACGTCACCGTCAGCTGCAGGGTGCCGTCCTGCTGCGCCAGCGAGTTCATGTAGATCATGTCCTGCACGCCGACGATTTCCTGTTCGAGCGGCGTGGCGATGGTGTCGGCGAGCTGCTGCGCGGTCGCGCCCGGGTATTGCGCGGTGACGACCACCGTCGGCGGCACCACTTCCGGGTATTCGGAGATCGGCAGGCGGAAGATCGCGAGCAGACCGGCGACGAACACTAGGAAGGAGAGCACGCCGGCGAAGATCGGCCGCTCGATAAAGAAGTGGGTGAGTTTCATGCGGGAGCTCGACGGGATCAGTTGGCCGCCACGATCCGTTCGGCCGCTACGTCATGCGCGTCGGCGGTGGGTTCGGGTGCCGGTTCTTCGGTGGTGGCGACGACCACGCCAGGACGGACGCGCTGCAGGCCGGCGACGATCACGCGCTCACCGGGCTTGACGCCCGAGGTGACGACGCGCAATCCACCGTGTTCGCTGCCCAGCGTCACGGCGCGGTACTGGACCTTGTTCTGGTCGTCGACGACGTAGACGAACTTCTTGCTCTGGTCGGTGCCGATCGCGCGCTCGTCGAGCAGCGTCGCCTCGTGGCGGCCGCTGCCGAGCAACTGCACGCGGGCGAACAGACCCGGCGTGAAGCGGCCATCCGGATTCGGCAGCACGGCGCGAGCGCGGATCGTGCCGGTCTGCGGATCGAGCGCGTTGTCGAGGAAGTCGATGCGGCCGGCATGCGGGAAGCCGTTTTCGTCGGCCAGACCGACGAACACCGGCAGCGCATGGTCGCGCTCGCTCGGCCGTTCGCCGCGGCTGGCCTGCGCCGCGTACTTCAGATAGCTGCGCTCGTCGCCGTCGAAATAGACATAGATCGGATCGACCGAGACGACCGAGGTGAGAATCGTCTGCCCGGCGCTGACGTAGTTGCCGGCGGTGACTTCGGCGCGCGAGACGCGGCCGCCGATCGGTGCGGTCACGCGCGTGAAGCTCAGATCCAGCGCCGCCGATTCGACCGCCGCCTGCGCGGCGCGCAGGCTGGCCGTGGTCTGACCGAGGTTGCTGGCGCGCGAGTCGTATTCCTCGCGCGAGATGGCATGCACCTTGAGCAGGTTCTCGGCGCGGGCCGCTTCGGTCTTGGCCAGTTCCTGCTGCGACTGGGCGCGGGCCAGTTCGGCCTTGGCCTGATCGAGACGCGCCTGGAATGGTCGCGGATCGATCTGAAACAACAGCTGGCCCTGCTTGACCACTGAGCCTTCATCGAAGGCGACGCGGTCGATGTAGCCGGCCACGCGCGGCCGCAGCTCGACACGCTGCGTGGCGGCGAAACGGCCGGTGTAGGTGTCCCAGTCGACAATGTTCTGCTGGACGGCGGCGCGCACGGTCACCTGCGGTGCCGGCGGCGTCGCCGCGGCGTTGGCGTTCGACTCGCAGCCGGACATGCCGGCGGCGGCCAGTACCAGCAGGCCCAGCGACAACCAGCTCAGCGTAGAATTGCTGATGGAGATGCGCGTGAGGAAACGAGGCATCGGGGTCACTCCCATTCAGCGTTGCCTGCGGTGACGGCCGCGGACAACGGGTCCTTGAACGACTTCTGCCGAGGGCATCCGACTTGACGTCGGGGTCCAAACGGTTGAAGCTGTATGTGTGTTACCGGTAAGTAACAGTTCGCATACGTTACCGATCGGTAACAAGCGCTGTCAAGCGTTTGTTGTCAGCTATGAGGTAAGACGTGATGAGCGAAGCGAAAAACAGCGGTGCCGCGGCCTGTACGGAGGGCGGCATGCGGGTTCGGGACCGGATTTTCCGGACCGCTCGCGAGCTGTTCTATCGACAGGGCATCCGTGCGGTCGGCGTTGACGCCATCGCCTGCGAGGCCGGCACCAACAAGATGAGCTTCTACCGAAGCTTCCCGTCCAAGGACGAGCTCGTCGCCGAATGTCTGCGCGTGCAGGTCAGCGAGGCCTTCGAGCGCTGGGATGCGTCGATCGCCGCTTATGACGGCGACGCGCGTCGGCAGATCGAGGCGGTGTTCGAATCGATGCTGTCGAAATCCTGCGGCGACGACGCCTGCGGCTGTCCGCTCAGCAATGCCGCGGTCGAGCTGCGCGAGAACACGCATCCGGGCCATCAGGTCATTCGTGAATACAAGGCCGAAGTGCGGCGCCGTTTCCGCGCGATGGCCGCCGAGGCCGGTGCCAGCGACCCCGAGGCACTCGGCGACGCGCTGATGCTGCTGCTTGAAGGCAGTGCCGTGACGCGTCTGACCTTCGCCGGCCAAAACGGACCGCTGGCCAATACGCTGGCGGCGGTGCGCACACTGCTCGATGCCTATCTGCCGGCCAGCAAGCGCCCGGCGGCAAAAAGGGCGAAAGCGGCCAAGATCGCCAGCGCCTGACGTCTGACGTCTGACGCGATGCAAACGAAAGGGCCGACGCGTGCGTCGGCCCTTTCGTTTGTGTACTCGCGGCAGTGCGAACAGGCGCGTTACAGGTCACGTGACAGGACTGCGCTGCCCCAGACCATCGAGCGGTCGCCGGGCTCGGCTTTGAGTTCCGATGTCTGATAACGCATCACCCATGACAGGTGATAGCCGGCGCCGACCTCGGCGGTGACGCCGAGCCAGGCTTCCCCGATCAGCGGTCGCGTGTCGTGGTAGCCGTAATCGATGTCGTTGTCGCGGAACTGCCCCTGCAGGAAGGCGTTGTAGAGCCGCGCGTGTGCCTTGATTCCTCCCCAGATGTAGAGCTCGCGCGCGCCGCCGTTGAGCTGGCCGCCGCCGGTCGCCGGCGCCGGTTCGGCGATGTACTCGACCCGGTCCGGCGGACCCGCCCACCACGGCGTGCTGATGCGGCCCCAGCGCCACGACAGCGCCACCGTGCCTTCAGTCAGATAGCCGACGCTGCCGGCCACTGCGGTTTTTACCTCGTAATGCGTGTCGGCGACGCTGGCGCCGGCCAGCTGCCGGTCCTGCCGCGTCAGGGTGTAGCGGAAGGTCGGTTCGCCGCCGTCGGAAATCTGGTGATTCCAGCCGTGTGGCGTGCGCGCGCCGATCATCGAGTGAAAGCCATCCTGGAATTCGGCAACGGCATTGAGGCCGAGTACGCCGATCGTGAAGCTCGTGTGATAGACCGGTCCCTTGCCGTCGCCGATGTAGCTGCGGCCGTTGGCGAGGTAGAGCAGGCTTGCATACGGACGGTCGCCGCGGCGGATTTGTGGGTCCTTGATCGTGCCTGGTGTGAACGCCAGGGCGCCGATCTGCAGATCGTGGATGCGGAAGGTATCGTCGCCGGCCTGCGTCAGGAACAGGCGGTCGATGAAACCGAGCGGACCGTCGAGCGTGATCCAGCCGTCGCGTGCCCGAGCCCCGGCCAGCGTGACTGCCACACCGCCGGTGTAGTCCTCATCGCGCTGCACGGGCGTGAGGCTGTCGTTGTCGATGTAGAGCGTCCAGCCGGCGTCTTCCTTTTCATTGCCCCAGGCATCCACCGGTGCGCCGGGTGGCGCGTCGGCCGCTGCCGCGCTGAAGCTGGCGAGCGCCAGCAACACCGCAAAAGCGCGGCGATTGATGGTGTGTCGTTGGCGGCGTTCCCGGGTGCCGTTCTCCCGTTGCGGCATCTGCATGGCAGACCCCTCCCATCGCAGGGCCGGTATCGAAAGGCAGGGAACTCTTGCGCTCGTTACCGTTCAGTAACATAATTAGTAAAGGTTACTAACTGGTAACATCGCAGTCAAGATGGCGGCCGTCAGGTCGCGGAGGGTTGCAGGCATGGGCAGGAAGGAGGGTGGCAGCGCACCGCTGCGGGTACGCGACCGGATTTTTGCCGCGGCCGGTGAGCTGTTTCGCGAGCACGGCATTCGTGCCGTCGGCGTCGACGCAATCGCCACGCGCGCCGGAACCAACAAGGTCAGCTTCTACCGCAGCTTTGCGTCGAAGGACGCGCTGGTGGTCGAATGCCTGCAGGCGCGTGAGGCCGATTACTGGCGCTGGTGGGAGGCGGTCGTCGCTCCATACCAGGACGCGCCGCGCGCGCAGATCGAGGCCTTGTTCGCATCGGCCGCTGCATGCCGTGGCCACGATGGCGTCTGGGCCGGCAGCGCATTCAGCCATACCGCCGTCGAATTGCGCGATACGCCGCATCCGGCCCACGCCTTGATCGCCGCGCACAAGGCCGAGGTGCGCCGCCGCCTGACGGCGTTGGCCGCCGCGGCCGGTGCGCGCGACCCGCAGGCGCTGGGTGACGCGTTGCTGCTGTTGCTCGATGGCGGTGCGTCACTGCATCTGCTGTTCGGCGACAGCGGCTGCGACGCCCCGCTGGCGGGTGTCACCGGCAGCGTCCGCGCGCTGCTCGATGCGCAGCTGGCGGCGCCGGGTGGCGATTGACGCCGGTGGGTACCGGGGCGGTCGCAATCCACTACACTAGCGGCCCCGTAACCGAGTTCATCGATCCCGGCCATGATCCGCAACACGAATTCCTGGCGACGCTGGCGCTGATTGTCCCGCCCAGCGGATGCGCGCCTGCGCATCGTCGACCGCCACGCGCGGTCCCCAGTCAAACCGGAATTTGCCATGCTGCTGATGATCGATAACTACGATTCGTTTACCTACAACCTCGTCCAATACTTCGGTGAGCTCGGCGTCGACGTCGAGGTGCACCGCAACGACCGCATCACGGTCGATCAGGTCGCGGCGCTGAAGCCGGATCACATCGTCCTGTCCCCCGGGCCGTGCACGCCGAACGAGGCCGGCATCTGCCTGGAGCTGATCGACCGTCTGAAAGGGCAGTTCCCGATCCTCGGTGTCTGCCTTGGCCATCAATCGATCGGCCAGGCCTTCGGCGGCGTGGTCGGCCGTGCGCGCACCGTCATGCACGGCAAGACCAGCGCGGTCCATCACCACGACGTCGGCGTGTTTCGCGGCTTGCCGACGCCGTATCGGGCGACGCGTTATCACTCGCTGGTGGTCGAGCAGGACTCGCTGCCGGATTGCTTCGAGGTGACGGCCTGGACGCAGCACGACGACGGCACGCGCGACGAGATCATGGGGCTGCGGCACAAGACCCTGCCGATCGAAGGCGTGCAGTTTCACCCCGAATCGATCCTCACCGAGCACGGCCACCAGTTGCTGAAGAACTTCGTGGAGGCCTACTGATGCCGATCTCGCCCCAGGAAGCCTTGCAGCGCACGATCGAACATCGCGAGATCTTTCACGACGAAATGATCGATCTGATGCGGCAGATCATGCGCGGCGAGATTTCGCCGGTGATGACGGCCGCGATCCTCACCGGCCTGCGCGTCAAGAAGGAAACCGTCGGCGAGATTGCCGCCGCTGCGCAGGTCATGCGCGAGTTGGCGAACCAGGTCGAGACGCCGGCCTACGAGCATTTCGTCGACATCGTCGGCACCGGCGGCGATGGCGCGCACAGCTTCAATATCTCGACCGCGTCGATGTTCGTCGCCGCCGCGGCCGGCTGCCGCATCGCCAAGCACGGCAATCGCAGCGTGTCGAGCAAGTCCGGCAGCGCCGACGTGCTCGAAGCCTTTGGCGCCGCGATCGACCTGCAGCCCGCGCAGGTCGCGGCCTGTATCGCCGAGTGCGGCGTCGGCTTCATGTTCGCGCCGAATCATCATCCGGCGATGAAGGTGGTGGCGCCGGTGCGCAAGGAAATGGGCGTGCGCACCATCTTCAACATCCTCGGTCCGCTGACCAATCCGGCCGGCGCACCGAACATCCTGATGGGTGTGTTCCATCCGGATCTGGTCGGCATCCAGGTCCGCGTGCTGCAGCGCCTGGGCGCGCGCAGCGCGATGGTGGTCTGGGGCAAGGACAACATGGACGAGCTGACGCTCGGCGCCGGCACGCTGGTCGGCGAACTGCGCGACGGCGAGGTGCGCGAATACGAGGTGCATCCCGAGGACTTCGGCTTCGCGATGGCCGGCAGCCAGAATCTGCGCGTCGTCGATGCCGCCGACTCCAGGGCGCGCGTGCTCGAAGCGCTGGACGACACGCCGGGCGTCGCGCGCGACATCGTGGCGTTCAACGCCGGCGCGGCGATCTACGCGGCGCGTCGTGCCGATTCGCTGGCCGCCGGTATCGCACAGGCCAAGTCGGCCCTCGCCAGTGGCGCAGCGCGGCAGCGTCTCGAACAATTCATTGCGCTCACGCAGCGGCTCAAGGCCGCGGCCTGAACGGAAACGCCGATGTCCGACATTCTCGATACGATTCTCGCGCGCAAGGCCGTTGAAATCGGCCTGCTGCAGCAGCGTTATTCGCGCAGTGCGCTCGACGCGCTGGCGCGCGCGGCCGACGCGCCGCGCGGCTTCATCGCTGCGCTTGAGTCCAGGGCGGCGGCTGGTTCGGCCGCAGTGATCGCCGAGGTCAAGCGTGCGTCGCCGAGCAAGGGTCTGATTCGCGAGGACTTCGACCCAGCCTGGCTGGCGCGTGAGTACGCCGACGGCGGCGCGGCCTGCCTGTCGGTGCTGACCGACGAGAAGTTCTTTCAGGGCCACAACGCATTTCTGGTGCAGGCGCGCGCCGCGTGCACGTTGCCGGTGATTCGCAAGGACTTCATCGTCGACGAGTGGCAGGTCGTCGAGGCGCGGGCGATCGGTGCCGACTGCATTCTGCTGATTGCCGCGGCGCTATCGCCGGCGCGGCTCAAGGCGTTGTACGACGCGGCGCGGGCCTGGCAGCTCGATGTGCTGGTCGAAATTCATGACGGCGACGAGCTGGATCAGGTGCTGGCGGCCGGGCTTGGCGACGGTTGGCTGCTGGGCATCAACAACCGCAATCTGCGCAGTTTCGAGACGCGCCTGGAAACCACGCTGGACCTGTTGCCGCGTCTGCCGGCCGGTCTGCCGGTCGTGACCGAAAGCGGCATTGCCGGTGCTGCCGACGTGGCACGGATGCGTGCCGCTGGGGTCGATCGCTTTCTGGTCGGCGAATCGCTGATGCGTCAGCCGCAGCCGAGCGCGGCGCTGCGGGCACTGATCGGCGGCTGAGCGCGCGCGGCGTTCAGGTTCCGGTGCGGCTGAGGTGGATGCCGAGCATCAGGATGTTGCGGCCTTCCGTGGTCAGGATGCCGTCGTCTTCCAACTTCTTCAGGACGCGGCCGGCCATTTCGCGTGAGCATCCCACCAGTCGCGCCAGTTCCTGACGGCTGGTGCGGATCAACACGCCGCGTTTGTGCTCGACCGCCTCGCGCTTGGCCGTCAATTCGGTGAGCGTGCGCTCCATGCGCGTCGCGACGTCGAGGAAGGCGAGATCGGCGAGTCGGCGCGTGGTGTCGCGCAGGCGGTTGGCGAGCTGGCCCGCGAGTTCGAACATGATGTCCGGATTGCTCGCGTAGAACTTCATGAACGCTTCGTAGCTGAGTTCGGCGGCCAGGGTCGGGGTGCGCGAGCGCACGATCGCGGTACGCGAGCGCTGCTCCGGAAACAGGCAGACCTCGCCGAAGAAATCACCGGGCCCCAGATAGGCGACGACGATCTCGCGGCCGTTCTCGTCCTCGAGCATCACGCTGACCGTGCCTTCGAGGATCAGATAGATCGAACGCGGCGCGTCGCCGGCCAGCATCAAGGTATGCTTCGGCGCATAACTGCGTTTGTGGGCCTGCTGCACGAAGGCCTGGACCGCGGGCTTGTCGAAAATCGACATCAGAGTACATCCCCCAAAAAAAGCGCTTGCCGTCCCACCGGCAGCTGCGAAAATAACACAGGGCAAGCAAAGGGCTTGCCGTGGAGAAAGAATTGAAAGCTCGCGTCAAATGGTCTGAGAACGCTTCGTTCATCGCCGAGTCCGGCAGCGGCCATGCGATGGTCGTCGACGGACCGGCGGAAATCGGCGGCCGAAATCTTGGCCCGAGGCCCATGGAGCTGGTGCTGATGGGCGTCGGTGCGTGCTCGTCGGTCGATGTGACCTTGATCCTCAAGAAGGCGCGCCAGAACGTGCAGGATTGCTGGGTCGATCTGGAAGCCGACCGCGCCGATGCCGAACCCAAGGTGTTCACGACGATCCGTATGCACTTCGTCGTGGTCGGCAGCGGGCTTTCCGAGAACCACGTCAAGCGCGCGGTGGAGCTGTCGGCCGAGAAGTACTGCTCGGCGTCGATCATGCTGGGCCGCGGCGGCGTGAAGATCGAGCACAGCTACGAAATTCGCGAGCCGGCCGCCTGAGCGAGGACCGGTCGTCGGTTTGTCGCGGATCTGTCACGCAACGACGGCCGTTTTGTCGCATAATCCGCGCCTTTCTTTAAAGGGCCGCGCCACTAGAATGTCTTGTGGACGCGTTCGGCGTTTTGCTACTGGAGTACTGAATTGGCCAAGGCCAAGCCGAAACGGACCGACAACCCGAAGCTGAAGCTGCTGGGTTTCAACAATCTGACGAAGTCGCTGTCGTTCAACATCTACGACATCTGCTACGCGCGTACCAAGCAGCATCAGCAGGAATACATCGAGTACATCGATGAGGCGTACAACGCCGAGCGTCTGACGGCGATCCTCACCGAGGTGGCCCGTATCATCGGCGCCAACATCCTCAATGTGGCCCGCCAGGACTACGACCCGCAGGGCGCGTCGGTGACGATGCTGATCTCGGAAGGTCATCTCGACGGCTTGCCGACGCCCGGCAAGAAGAAAGGCGAGAAAGACTCGGTGGTCGCGCATCTCGACAAGTCGCACATCACCGTGCACACGTATCCGGAAACGCATCCGGACAACGGTATTTCGACGTTCCGTGCCGACATCGATGTGTCGACCTGCGGCAAGATTTCGCCGCTGAAGGCGCTGAACTACCTGATCAAGTCGTTCGAGTCGGACATCGTGGTGATGGACTACCGCGTGCGCGGCTTCACGCGCAATGTGCGCGGCGCCAAGCACTTCATCGACCATTCGGTGGAGTCGATTCAGGACTTCCTGAGCGCGGACATCAAGAATCGCTATCAGATGATCGACGTCAACGTCTATCAGGAATTCATCTTCCACACCAAGATGCGCCTGAAGGAACTGGACCTCGACACCTATCTGTTCGGCGAAGGCGTCACCGAGCTGCCGCCGCGCGAGGCCAAGAAGATCCGTGAGAACGTCAATCACGAAATCAGCGAAATCTTCTACGGCATGAACATCTCGCGCTGAACACGCGCACGCCGCTGAACGAAAAAGGCCGCTCTCGAGCGGCCTTTTTCTTTGTGCGTCGAAAACCGCGATCAACCACAGATTTCACAGATTTCGCAGAAGCATCAGCTTGATTTTGTTGTTTTAATCCGTGAAATCTGCGTCATCTGCGGTTTCATCTTTTTGCTTTTGACCGGCCCGAGCCCTACAGCCGGTAGGCGCCGAACTTCATGACGCGCGCCACCTGGCGCATGAGGCCGCGGACCGGCGCCGGCACCGGCGCGCCGCCGGCGTCGGCGGCTTCCTGGCCGTGGCGTTCCTCGTCATTGCGCATCGTTTCGAGGATCGCGCGGCTGCGGCCGTCGGCTTCCGGCAACTGCGCCAGATGTTCACCGAGATGCTCGGAAACCTGGTGCTCGGTCTCCTGGACGAAGCCCAGGCTCTCGCGGTCGCCGCGCAGGCCGGCCAGCGCGCCGATCGCGAACGAGCCGGCGTACCACAGCGGTTCGAGTTTGCTCGGCCCGTCGCCGAGTTCGCGCAGGCGCTCCTCGCACCAGCGCAGGTGGTCGTGTTCCTCACGCGCCGCTTCGAGCAGGTGTTGACGGGTCTGCGGATTGCGCGCGATCAGCGCCTGGCCGTGGTACAGCGCCTGTGCGGCGATCTCGCCGGCGTGGTTGATGCGCATCAGGCCGGCGACGTGGCGGCGCTCGTCCGGCGCCAGCTCGGTTTCCGGCTTTGCGGCGCCGGGATTGCGGCGCCCGGCGCCGCGACCGCGCTCGGCCAGCAGCGACAGACCGCGACCGACCATCGACAACAGCGGATCGACCGGGCCCGGCTCGCGGCCGACCGGGGCGGCGGCGGGGCGCGGCGGCACATGGGACTTGGGCGTACTCATGGCGCCCATTCTAGCGGCGCGGGCATCCCGTAGAATGCCGGGTCCGTCCGTCGTCCATCGCCGCCTCGTGCAACTCCGACCGAATCAGATCGCCGCGCATCTCGCCAAGGGGCTGGCGCCGCTCTATCTCGTCGCCGGCGAAGAGCCCTTGCTGATGCAGGAGGCGCTCGACGCCATTCGCGCCGCCGCACGCCGTGCCGGATTCACCGAGCGCGAGGTGTTCGACGTCGAACGCGGTTTTTCCTGGCAGCGTGTCGTCGAATCCTGCGCGGCGCTGTCCTTGTTTGCATCACAGCGCATCGTCGAGGTGCGCATCGCCACCAGTCCCGACGACGAGGGCCGCAAGACGCTGGTCGCGCTGGCCGCGCAGCTGCAGCCGGATACCTTGCTGATCATCAGCTGTGGCGGGCTCGACAAGCGTCAGCGCGAGTCGGCGTGGTTTCGCGCGCTCGACAGCGCCGGCGCCAGTCTTTACGCCTGGCCGATCAAGAGCGAGGAGTTCGTGCCGTGGCTGACGGCGCGCCTGAAAAGCGCCGGCGTGCAGGCCGATGCCGACGCGATCAAGCTGCTGGCCGAGCGCACCGAGGGCAATCTGCTGGCGGCGGCGCAGGACATCGAAAAGCTCAAGCTGTTGTTCCCCGGCGAGCGGGTCACGGTCGAGGCGCTGGAGCAGGCCGTGGCCGACAGCGCCCGCTTCGAGGCCTTCGATCTCAACGACCGCCTGCTCGACGGCGATGCGCAGGGCGCGGTGCGCAGCCTGCAGCGCCTGCGCGAGGAGGGCTTGGCGCCGCTGGAAATTCTGGGGGCTTTGACGTGGTGTCTGCGCTCGCTGGCCAAGGCCGCCATGCACCGCGCTCGCGTCGGCGACGCCGCGACCGCGCTGGAAATGGCTGGCGTGCGCCGCTTCCAGCAGGCCAAGTATCTGAACGCATTGGCCAGGGTGCGGCCCGCCGACGGCCTGAACTGGATGCGCCGCGCGGCCCAGGTCGATCAGATGGTCAAGACCGGCCAGGACGCGGCCGCCTGGGAAGAATTGCTAACATTGATTCTTGCCGCCAGTGGGGCGGCTCTGCGTTCCCCCAAACCATGAATGCCACCGCCAGGTCCGTCCGGACGAAGGCCAACGACATCGCCGATTACATGCGCAAGCGCGGTCAGCGCGCGCGCGCTGCCGCACGCGTGATCGCCTGCGCCGAAACCGGCACCAAGAATGCGGCGCTGTTCGCGCTCGCCGAGGCCATCGTCGACGAGCGCGACGCGATCCTTGAAGCCAACGCGCAGGACATGCGCGAGGCGCGCAACAACAAGCTCGACGACGCGCTGGTCGAGCGTCTCGAACTGAACCCGAAGCGCATCGCGGCGATGGCCGACGGTGTGCGTCAGGTTGCATCGCTGCCGGACCCGGTCGGCGAAATCTCCAACATGAAGATGCGCCCGTCCGGCATTCAGGTCGGGCAGATGCGCGTGCCGCTCGGCGTGGTCGGCATCATCTACGAATCGCGGCCGAACGTGACCGCCGATGCCGCGGCGCTGTGCCTGAAGTCCGGCAATGCCGCCATCCTGCGCGGCGGCTCCGAGGCGCTGCGCGCGAACCTGGCGATCGCCCGCTGCCTGGACCGAGCGCTGGTCGGTGCCGGTCTGCCGAAGGATGCGGTCCAGATCCTCGACATCACCGACCGCCGCGCCGTCACCGAGATGGTGGCGATGCCGGAGTACGTCGACGTCATCATTCCGCGCGGCGGCAAGGGCCTGGTGTCGGCGGTGTCGGAAGCGGCGCGGGTGCCGGTGATCAAGCATCTCGACGGCATCTGCCACGTCTATGTCGAAGCCACGGCCGATCTCGACAAGGCGATCGCCGTCTGCGTCAACGCCAAGACCCAGCGCTACGGCACCTGCAATACGATGGAGACGCTGCTGGTCGACGCCGCGATCGCCGAGCGCCTGCTGCCGCAGCTGGCCAAGACCTACAGCGAAGCCGGTGTCGAGCTGCGTGGCTGCGAGCGCACCCGCAAGCTGCTGCCGGACGCCAAGGCGGCGACCGAGGAAGACTGGCGGACCGAATACCTGGCGCCGATCCTGGCGGTGCGCATCGTCGACGGCATCGACGCGGCGATCGACCACATCGAAACCTACGGCTCGCATCACACCGACAGCATCGTCACCGAGAACTTCACGCTGGCGCGCCGTTTCCTGCGCGAAGTCGATTCGAGTTCGGTGATGGTCAATGCGTCGACGCGCTTTGCCGACGGCTACGAGTACGGGCTGGGCGCCGAGGTCGGCATCAGTACCGACAAGTTCCATGCACGCGGCCCGGTCGGCCTCGAAGGCCTGACCTCGCTGAAGTGGGTCGTGATGGGCGACGGCAGTGTCCGGTGAGATGGCGACAGGCGTGAGGCGCGAGGTGGGAGGCGGGATGCGTGAGGTGCGCAAGGACGAACCGCGGATCTTCTCTTTCGCCTCCCGCCTCCCGCCTCCCGCCTCTCGATGAAGGCGATCGGCATTTTCGGCGGCGCGTTCGCGCCCTTTCACAACGGCCATTTGCGCGTGGCGATCGAGGCACGCGACAAACTCGATCTGAGCCAGGTGCGCCTGATTCCGACCGCGCATGCCGCGCATCGCCCGGATTCGCGCGTGTCGCCGCAGCGCCGCCTCGAATGGCTGCGTGTCGCCGTGCGCCGCGAAAAGGAGCTGGTGCCGGACGACCGCGAAATCCTGCGTCCGGGCATCTCCTACACCGTCGACACGCTCGAGGAGCTGCGTCGCGACTTTCCGCGCGCGGCGCTGGTGCTGCTGATGGGCAGCGACGCGTTTGAGCATTTCCACACCTGGAACCGCTGGTCGCGCATCGTCGAGCTGGCGCACGTCGCCGTCATCACCCGGCCGGGCAGCGAGCCCAGGCCCAGTGCCGAGACCGCCGAACTGCTGGTGCCGCGCCGCGCCGCCGACGCGTCGATGCTGCACGCACAACCGGCCGGCCTGTGGCTGCCGCTGGAAATGCCGCTGCTCGATATTTCGTCGACGCGCATCCGTCGCCTGCTGCTGCAGGAGCGCTCCGTGCGGGGCTTGGTGCCGGATGCGATACTCAACGCCATGACCACCGCCGACATCGCGGCGCTGACACAGGACAACGATGCCACGCAACACTAAGGCCGCGACCCGGCTCGACCCGCTCGCCACGCTCGCGCTCAATGCTCTTGAGGATCTCAAGGGCCAGGACATCACCGTGCTCGATGTGCAGAAGCTGACGACGGTGACCGACACCATGATCATCTGCACGGGCACGTCCAACCGCCACGTCAAGTCGCTGGCGCAGAACGTCGCCGAAGACGCCAAGCACGCCGGCCATCAACCGCTGGGCCTGGAAGGCACGGATCAGGGCGAATGGGTGCTGGTCGACCTGGGCGGTGTCGTCGTGCACGTGATGCAGGCGCAGGCGCGCGCGTTCTACCAGCTCGAAAAGCTGTGGACCGTCGTCGAGGAAGTCGAAGAGATCGTGCCCGAGGCCAAGCCGCGCAAGAAGCCGGCGGCGAAGAAAGCGGCGAAAAAAGCGCCAGCCAAGAAACCGGCCGCCAAGAAGGTGGCGAAGACGGCCAAGAAGCCGGCGAGCAAGTCGGCGGTGAAGAAGGCGCCGGCCAAGGCCGCCAGGAAGCCGGCGGCGAAGAAGGCCGCGCCGCGCAAGTCCGCCAAGCGCTGAGCCGCCGCGTACGGGCATGCGGATCTGGCTGATTGCCGTCGGCACCCGCATGCCGGACTGGGTCGAGACCGCCTACCGCGATTACGCCGCGCGCCTGCCGCACGAGTGCCGGCTGGAGCTGGTCGAAATCCCGCCGGCGCAGCGCGGCAAGAACAGCGACCTGGCGCGCGCCAAGCAGCAGGAAGGCGAGAAGATTCTCAAGGCCTTGCCGCGCGACGCCATGATCGTCGCGCTCGACGAGCACGGCCGCCAGCACACCAGCGTCGAGTGGTCGGCGGCATTGAAGGACTGGATGCAATCGGGGCGCGACACCTGCCTGTTGATCGGCGGGCCCGACGGGCACGCGCCGGAGGTGCTGGCGCGCGCCGAGCAGAAATGGGCCTTGTCGAAGCTGACCCTGCCGCACGCGCTGGTGCGCGTGTTCGTCGCCGAGCAGTTGTTCCGCGCCTGGAGCCTGCTCGCCAATCACCCGTATCACCGCGCCTGAGCGCCGCGCGATGGCCAAGGAACATGCCGCCTGGTTGATCGACGAGCTGCCCGAGCTGGAGCGGGCCGGCATCGTCGATGCCGCGACCGCCGGCCGCCTGCGCGCGCATTACGCCGAAGCGGCGCAAGGCCGCAGCGTGGCGTTGGGCCTGTCGGGCATGCTCGGCGCGCTGCTGATCGGGCTGGGCGTGATCCTGATCGTCGCGCACAACTGGGATCAGTGGAGCCGCTGGCTGCGCCTGACGCTGGCCGCGCTGCCGCTGCTGGCGGCGCAGGTCGCCTGCGTCTGGACGCTGCGCCGGCGGCCGGATTCGGCGGTCTGGCGCGAAAGCACGGCCGTGTTCGCGGCGCTGGCATTCGCCGCGCTGCTGGCGCTGGTCTCGCAGATCTTTCAGATCGGCGGCACGCTCGACCACTACCTGCTGAGCTGCGCGCTGGTCGCCGCGCCGCTGGTCTACGCGCTCGACGCCAGCGCGCTGGCGGTGCTGGTTGGCGGGACCTATGTCGGCTGGATTGCCGCCGCCGACGAAGCGCAGCGTCAGCCATTCGCGGTGTTGCTGGCGTTTGCGACCCTGCTGCCACACGTGGTGCTGGCCTGGCGTCGTGAGCGTCGTTCGATCCGCACCACGCTGCTGATCGGCTGGCTGGTGCCGATGCTGTTCGCGGCGCTGACGCTGACCATGCCGTGGCTGCGCCACTACGGCTGGCTATGGTTCTCCGGCTGCACGCTGCTGCTGATCCTGATCGACGCCGAGGCCGGTGGCCTGGCGACGCTGATGCAGCGACCGCTGCGTGCCTATGGCGAACTGGGCTGGGCCTTGATCGCGCTGGCCGCGACCTTCCCGTCGTTCTGGCAGGGCCACGACTTTCAGCGTTATGCCGACGGCAGTCTGTTGCAGGCCGGTGTCGTACTGCTGGCGTTGCTGGTGATCTGCGCGGCGCTGACCGCACGCGCGTTGTGGCGCCGGCAATGGCTGATGGCAGCGCTGGCGCTGCCGACGCTGTTGCTGGCTCTGGCGCAGGGCGGCAGCTTCGCCGCGGCGGCGACTGGCGTTGCCGTGTTCTTCAATCTCTATGTGCTGGCGATCGGCATCGTGCTGATCGCCGACGGTCTGCAGCAGCGCGTGCTGCGCGCGGTCAGCAGTGGCCTGACCCTGATCGCGGTGCTGGTGCTGTTGCGCTTCTTCGGCAGCGACTGGTCGTTCGTCGTGCGCGGCGTCGCCTTCGTCGTCGTCGGTCTCGCATTTCTCGGCGCCAACGCGTGGCTGCGACGCCGGGTGCAGCCGTGAAGCTGCGGCGCTGGAGCTTCGCGCTGCTGATTGCGGCCATCGTCCTGCAGTGGGCGCTACCGGCGCAGCTGGCGTGGCGCAGCGCATCGGTGCTGCGCGACGGTACGCGCTACTACCTGCGCACCGCGCCGGTCGATCCGGCCGACGCGTTTCGCGGCCGCTATATCGCACTGCGCTTCGCCGACGCGCAGACGACACTGCCGGCCAGTGGCGATGTCGAGGCGGGAACGACGGTTTACGTACCGTTGATCGTCGGCAAGGACCGCTTCGCGCGCTTTGGCGCCGCGTCGCTGACACCGCCGGCGCGGGGCGATTACCTGCGCGCGTTGATCGCGTCGGTCGACAGTGGCGGCCGTGCGACCTTGCAACTGCCGTTCGATCGCTACTACCTCGACGAGTCGGTGGCCGCCGCCGCCGACCGCGCCTATCGCGCGGCCAACCGCAGCGGCGCGCCCAGCGAAGCCTATGTGACGATCCGCGTGCATGACGGTGACGCGGTGCTCGAATCGCTGTTCATCGACAACCAGCCGATCCGTCGCTACCTCGACGCGCAGGCCAAGGCGTCCGGCTGAGCGGCTAGTCGCCGGCCTGTACGGCCAGTGCGTACAAATCCTTCTTGCGTGCGCCGCTGATCTCGGCGGCGAGCTTGGCGGCGCTCGATGCCGACAGGCCGCCGCCGAGCAGGATGCCCAGCACGCGCTGGCCTTCCTGCAGCGTGGCGTCGGCCTGCGCCGGCGCACCGCCGATCACCAGCACGAACTCGCCGCGGCTGTGGTTGGCATCGGACGCCAGCCAGGCGGCGATGTCGCCGGCCGTGCTGCTGCGGCTCTGTTCGTAGAGCTTGGTCAGTTCGCGCGCCAGCGCCAGCGGCCGGTCGGCGCCGAGTACGGCGACGATGTCGGCGACGCAATCAGTGATGCGATGGCTGGATTCGTAGAGGATCAGCGTCCGCGTCTCGCTGGCCAGCTGGCCCAGGCGTTCGCGCCGTGCGCCGGATTTGGCCGGCAGAAATCCTTCGAAGACGAAGCGATCGCTCGGCAGGCCGGCGATCGACAGTGCCGCGATCGCCGCGCACGCGCCGGGAACGGCGACCGCCGGCAGCTCGGCGGCTCGCACTGCGCGCACCAGCGCGAAGCCCGGATCGGAAATCAGCGGTGTGCCGGCATCGGAAATGAGTGCCAGCGTTTCACCGCTGCGCAGCCGCTCGACGAGTCGCGTACAGATGTCGGTCTCGTTGTGCTCGTGCACGGCGAGCAGCGGCTTGCGGATGCCGAAGTGCGTCAGCAACTGGCCGCTGGTGCGGGTGTCTTCGGCGCAGATCGCGTCGACGCTTTCAAGTACGGCCTGTGCGCGCGGACTCAGATCGCCGAGATTGCCGATCGGCGTGGCGACGACGTACAGGTGGCCCGGCGCCACTTTTGCGGCGATGCTCATGGGGCCAGACGGGTAGGGCGTGTCATACTTCGCATTATGGTGCCGAAGACCCTGCTACCCAAAACGCTGATCGCCGCGTTGCCGGCCTTGCTCGTCGCCGCGTGCTCGCAGTTGCCGCAACGCCAGGCGCCGCCGCCTCCGGCGAGCACCGCGCAGACGCCGCCGCCGAATACGGCACCGGCACCGCAGCCGGTGGCCAAGCCCGCGCAGCTGGCACTGCTGCTGCCGCTCAGCGGCGCGTTCTCGGCGACTGCCGATTCGGTGCGCGACGGTTTCTTCAGCGCCTATTTCAACGACAGTCTGCATCCGCCCGTGCGGGTCTACGACGTCGGTTCGACGCCGAGCAGCCTGCGTGCCGCCTACCAGACGGCGCTGCGTGAAGGTGCGACCTTCATCATCGGTCCGCTGCGCAAGAGCGACGTCGCGGCGCTGGCCGGCGACGTGCCGGCGGTGCCGGTGCTGGCACTGAACTATCTCGACGACGGTGCGCAGACACCGCCGGACTTCTATCAGTTCGGCTTGTCGCCGGAAGATGAGGCGCGCTCGGCGGCGCGCGAAGCGCTGGCGCAGGGCCTGCACCGCGCCGTGGCGCTGGTACCGAGCGCCGACTGGGGCGATCGCGTCGTCGACGCATTCAATCAGACGCTGCGCGCTGGCGGCGGCGCCGTGGTAGCCGAGCAACACTACGATCAAGGCACTTACGACCAATCGAAGATCATCGCCGCGCTGATGGGCGTCGACGCCAGCCAGGCCCGGCACCGCGCGCTGACCGCAGCGCTCGGCGAAAGCAGCGAGTACGAGCCGCAGCGACGTCAGGACATCGACATGATCTTCATCGCGGCGCGCGGCCAGGATGCGCGCATGCTGATGCCGCAGCTCAAGTTCAATCGCGCTGGCGATCTGCCGGTCTACGCGACCGCGCTGGTCTATGACGGCAAGCCCAGTGCCGACACCGCTGGCGTGCGCTTCTGCGACGCCCCGTGGACGATCGGCGACTCGCCGGCGTTGCAGCAGGCCCGCGCCGCCAGCGACGGCTTGCCGATCTCGAACCCGCGGCTGTTCGCGCTCGGTCGCGACGCCTATGGTCTGTCGGCGGGTCTCGCACAGCACCGCATTCGCGAAGGCGACACGCTCGACGGCGTGACCGGCAAGCTCGAATGGCAGGGCACGGTCATCCACCGCGATCTGTCCTGCGTGCAGATCGGCGACAGCGGCCTGAGCCCCCTGAATCCGTGAACGGCGCGGCGGCCGAGGACGCCGCCCTGCGGCTGCTCGAACGCCGTGGTCTGAAACTGGTGGCGCGCAATGTCCGCTTTCGCGGCGGCGAACTCGATCTGGTGATGCGCGACGGCAGTACGCTGGTCGTCGTCGAAGTGCGCGCGCGCAGCCCGAGTCGCTATGCCGGCGCCCTCGAATCGATCGACGCGCGCAAGCGCGGCCGCATCGTGCAGGCTACGCAACTGTTTCTCGCCGCCCATCCGCAACACGCCGAGCGGCCGTTGCGCTTCGATGTCGTCGCCTATGACGGCAGCGACGTGCAGTGGATCGAAAACGCCTTCGACGGGTTTTGACCGCATGCGCGAAGGACATGCCGATGCGTGGCGCGAATCGGCGCCGGCGCTCACAATAACGGCCGGCATTCGGACGATTTCACATGACTGAGCGGTCCATTCCAGAAGCGCGTTTGCGCGCCCATTTCGAAGCCTGCATCGCCGCGCAGCAGGCGACGATGGCGCAGGCGTTGCCGGCGCTGCGACGCGCGTCCGACGCGCTGGCCGCGGCGCTGGATGCCGGGCACAAGGTGCTGGCCTGTGGCAATGGCGGCTCGGCGGCCGACGCGCAGCATTTCGCGGCGGAGCTGACCGGACGTTACGAGCGCGAGCGCCCGGGGCTGCCCGGTATCGCGCTGTCGGTCGATACGTCGGCGCTGACCGCGATCGGCAACGACTACGGCTTCGAGCGGGTGTTCGCCAAGCAGGTCGAGGCGCTCGGCCGCGACGGCGACTGGTTGCTGGCGATTTCGACGTCCGGCAATTCGCCGAACGTGGTTCGCGCGATCGAGGCTGCGCACGGGCGCGGGCTGCGGGTGATCGCGCTGACCGGCAAGGACGGTGGCGCCATCGCCAGGATGCTGGGTGCCGACGATGTCGAGTTGCGCGCCGCCAGTGCGGTCACCGCGCGCATCCAGGAAGTGCACATCGTCTTCCTGCACGCGCTGTGCGACGCTATCGACGAGCTGCTGTTTCCGCGATGAGCACGCGGCCGGCCTTCGATCCCGCCCTCGTGACGCGCCTGCGTGCGGCGTTGGCGCCGGAGCGGGTGCTCGACGATCCGGCCGAGTGCATTGCCTACGGTTACGACAATTCCAAGCGCGTCGCGCTGCCGCAGGCCGTGGCGTTCGCGCAGTCGCACGATGACGTGGCGGCCGTCGTGCAGCTCTGCAACGAATTCGCCTCGCCGCTGGTCGTGCGCGGCCGCGGCACCAATACCACCGGCGCGACGGTGCCGGTGGCCGGCGGCGTGGTGTTGTCGCTGGAGCGGATGAATCGCATCCTGCGCGTCTCGCCCGGCGATCGCCTGCTCGAATGCGAGGCCGGCGCGCTCAACGGCGACGTGCAGCAGGCGGCGGCGCCGCACGGCTTGTTCTGGGCGCCCGATCCGACCAGTCTTGGCTACTCGACGGTCGGCGGCAATCTGGGTTGCTGCGCCGGCGGGCCGCGCGCCGTGAAATACGGCACGGCACGCGACAACGTGCTTGGCCTGCGTGCGGTCACCGGTGCCGGTACGTCGATCAAGACCGGCTGCACGACGACCAAGGGTGTGGTCGGCTACGACCTGACGCGCCTGTTGGTCGGCAGCGAGGGCACGCTGGCGATCATCACCGAGGCGACGCTGAAGCTGCTGCCCAAGCCCCAAGGCACGAAGACGCTGCGTGCCTGCTATGCCGACGTCAAATCGGCGGCGGCCGCGGTGGCGCGGGTGATGAACCAGCCGGAAACGCCGAGCGCGCTGGAATTCATGGACGGCGATGCCGTGCAGCTCGCCGAAGCCTATCGGCCGACCGGCATTCCCAAAGGCGTCGGCGCCTTGCTGTTGATCGAGGTTGACGGCAATGAGGAGTCGATCGACATCGCGCTGCGCGCGGTGACGGCGGCCCTGCAAGGTGCGGGGCTGGTCGAGCTGCGCGCCGCCGCCAACGCCGACGAGGTCGACGCCTTGTGGGCTTGCCGCAAGGCGCTGTCGCCGTCGCTGCGGCGCATCGCGCCGAAGAAGGTCAACGAGGACGTCGTCGTGCCGGTCACGCGCATTCCGGATCTGGTCGAGGGTTTGGCCGCGCTGTCGGCCAAGCACGGCATTCGCATCGTCAATTTCGGCCACGCCGGCAACGGCAACATGCACACCAACCTGCTCGTCGACCCCGAGGACCCGGCGCAGATGGATGCCGTACATGCCTGTCTCGCCGAAGTGTTCCGTCTGGTGCTCGATCTGGAAGGCACGCTGTCCGGCGAACACGGCGTCGGCATCGAGAAGCGCGACTACGTCGGCTGGGAGATCGCCGGTGACACGCTCGACGTGATGCGTGCGCTGAAGCACACGCTCGATCCGAACGCGATCCTCAATCCCGGCAAGGCGCTGCCCGGCATCTGAGTGGGGTGAACCGCGTTTTAACCACAGATTTCACAGATTCCACAGAACGGGATGGGCATTCCCCGATGAATCTGCGAAAACTGTGGCTGATCGCTCCGTCTACTTCACGACGCGCAGATTCGGGCGGCCCTTCGGCGGTTTCGGCGGTTCCGGATCGGTCTGCGGTGGCGGTGCCGCGTCGGCCGGTGCTTCGCTCGCTTCGGTTTCGCCGAAGATCACGCCTTCGCCGTTTTCGCGCGCGAAGATGGCCAGCACCGCGCCACTGGGAACCTGAACATCGAACGGCCGACCGCCAAAGCGTGCCGAGAACCAGATCGGCTCGCTGGTCAGGTCCAGGCTTTGTACGGCCATCGGACTGATGTTGAGGGTGATGCGGCCGTCCTGCACGAACTGTTGCGGCACGACGACACCCGGGTAATCGGCGGCGACCAGCAAGTGCGGCGTGTGGCCGTTGTCACATGCCCATTCGTGAATGGCGCGAATCAGATAGGGGCGGCGGGATTTGGACATCAGCGGCGTTTGCGACTCATCGACTGCGGAGTACCGATTGTACGGCGGGACGCGCCAACAGGCGCTCCGCATAGCGCAGGAAGTTGGCATCGGCCGGCGGTTTGAGCCCGAGCGCGGCGAAGGAGCCGAACAAAGCTGCCCAGGCGCAGTCGGCGAGGTTGTATTCGAGACCCAGGCACCAGCCGCGCGCGGTAAACAGCCGGGTACTCGCCAGCATGCCATCCTGTAGCTGCTTGCGCGCCGCCTTGGCTTCCGGCGAACGCGGCGAGTGCGCGCTGATGGTCGCTGCCAGCGGGAAGAATTCGCGCTCGAGCCGGGCGACGATCATGCGCACGCGGGCGCGCGAGGCCGGGTCACCCGGCAGCAGCGCGGGATGCGGATAGCGCTCGTCGAGGTATTCGACGACGATCGGCGCCGGATACAGCACGGTGTCGCGATCGATCAGCGTCGGCAGCTCGCCGGTCGGATTGAGGATCAACAGGTCCTGATTCGGTGCTGCGGCGTTGAGCGATTGGACACGTGCGCCATCGACATCCTTTTCGGCCAGGACGATGCGTGCCCAGCGGCTCGGCAGATGGGCCTCGGCGCAGAACAGCGTGACGCCGGCGCGCGGCGCCGGTCGCGCATCCATCACGTAACGACTCTTGCCGGGAATGGCCATCGCTCAGTTTGGACAAAATATGTTCACCCCGAGAGCGTAACCGCTAATGCCGGCGATTCCCAAATGGCTTCGCTGCCGGCTATCGAAAGTCGGGCTCGCCTGCCGTGGCGTTACGGCACCGCAGCGAGCGTCAGGGCCAAGATCGGCTCCAACAAAAACGGCGCCGAACCCGGGTTCGGCGCCGTCGTGCTTGAAGCGTCAGCTTGCTAGTGCACGTCCTTCCAGAACTCGCGCTTGGTCAGGTAGGCGAGCACGGTGAACAGCAGCAGGAACAGGATGACCTTGATGCCGACCGAGATGCGCATCGCGCGTCCCGGCTCCGCTGCATAGACCATGAAGTTGGTCGTGTCGGCGACGAAGTCTCGATATTCGTCGGGCGACATCGTGCCCTTGGTCGCCAGTTCGAACTGCGGGCCTTCGTGTTCGTCGTGACCGCCTTCGGCGTGTTCGTCACCACCGCCTTCCTTGAGCACCTGCAGGCCTTGCAGCTCCCACAGCACATCCGGCATCGACGCGTTCGGCAGCACAAGGTTGTTGGTGCCGAGCGGCCGCTTCGGATCGACGTAGAAGGTCAGCAGGTAGTTGTAGACCCAGTCGGCGCCGCGGTAGCGGGTTTCCACCGTGAGGTCCGGCGGCTGTTTGCCGAACCAGGCCTTGGCCTCTTCCGGCATGGCCGACACGATGTGATCACTGACCTTGTCGGTCGTGAACATCAGCTTGGCCTTCAACAGCTCGTCGGAAATGCCGAGATCGCTGCCGATCCGGTTGTAGCGCAGGTTGCGCATCGAATGGCAGCCCGAACAGTAGTTCATGAAGTTGCGCGCGCCGCGCTGTACCGATGCGATGTTGTCCGGGTCGGCCTTGAACGGATAGGGCAGCACCTCGCCTTCGGCGAGGGCAGGGCCGGCCAGCAGCAACAGGGCGGCGGCGAGCAGGGCGCGGAAGCTGTACTTAGTGCGCATAGGTCACGCGCTCCGGAACGGGCTTGGTCTTGTCGATACGCGAGTAGAACGGCATCGCCAGGAAGAACAAGTAGTAGAGGATCGTACAGATTTGCGAGACCAGCTTGCCGACCACGCTGGGCGGCTGCATGCCGTAGTAGTTCAGCAGCACGAACGACACCGCGAACAACGCCAGCGCGACCTTGAAGATCGGCCCCTTGTAGCGGATCGACTTGACCGGTGAGCGGTCCAGCCACGGCAGCAGGAACAGCAGGATCACCGCGCCGAACATCACCAGCACGCCCCAGATCTGCGTGCCGGCAAACGACGGCGTGGCGCGCAACATGGCGTAGAACGAGCCGAAGTACCACGCTGGCGTGATGTGGGGCGGCGTCGACAGGGCGTTGGCCGGCGTGAAGTTCGGCTTCTCGAGGAAGTAGCCGCCGCCGTCCGGCGCGAAGAAGACGATGCCGAGGAAGATGATCAGGAATACGCCGACGCCGACCAGATCCTTGACCGTGTAGTACGGATGGAACGGAATGCCGTCGAGCGGAATGCCGGTCTGCGGATCCTTGTGCTTCTTGATCTCGACGCCGTCCGGATTGTTCGAGCCGACTTCGTGCAACGCGATCAGATGCGCGACGACCAGACCGACCAGCACGAACGGCAGGGCGATGACGTGCAGCGAGAACAGGCGGTTGAGCGTGGCGTCGGACGGGATGTAGTCGCCCTGGATCCAGATCACCAGGTCATGACCGACGACCGGGATCGTGCCGAACAGATTGATGATGACCTGCGCGCCCCAGTAGCTCATGTTGCCCCACGGCAGCACGTAGCCGCAGAACGCCTCGGCCATCAGACACAGGAAGATCAGGCAGCCGAACAACCAGATCAGTTCGCGTGGCTTGCGGTGCGAGCCGTAGAGAATGCCGCGGAACATGTGCAGGTAGACGACGATGAAGAACGCCGAGGCGCCGGTCGAATGCAGATAGCGCAGGACGTTGCCCCAGGGGACGTCGCGCATGATGTATTCGACGCTGTCCCAGGCCTTGGCGGCGTCGGGCTTGTAGTGCATGACCAGCCAGATGCCGGTCAGCAACTGGTTGACGAGCACCAGCAGTGCCAGTGAGCCGAAGAAGTACCAGAAGTTGAAATTCTTCGGTGCGTAGTACTCGGAAAGGTGATCCTTCCACAGCTTGGTCAGCGGGAAGCGGTCATCGATCCAGCCGAGCAAGCCGGTGGTCTTGTACGGATTCGGAGTGATCGCCATTACGCCGCTCCTTTCGGATCTTCGCCGACGACGACTTTCATCTCGCCGTCGAAGTGATACGGCGGGACGACCAGATTCAGCGGTGCCGGCACGCCCTTGAAGACGCGGCCGGAGAGGTCGAACTTCGAACCGTGGCAGGGGCAGTAGAAACCGCCCTGCCAGTGCGGATCGATTTCCGGCGCCGGATGTTCGGGGCGAAAGCCCGGCGAGCAGCCGAGGTGGGTACAGACGCCGATCAACACCAGATAGTCCGGCTTGATCGAGCGCGTCTCGCCCTTGATGTAGTTCGGTTGTTGATCCTGCTTGGACTCGGGGTCGAGCAGATAAGGATCAACCTTCTTCAGGCTGGCGAGCATGTCCGGCGTGCGGCGCAACACCCACGTCGGCTTGCCGCGCCAGGCGACGACGATCAGCTGACCGGGTTGGACTTCGCTGATGTCGACCTCGACCGGTGCGCCGAGTGCCTTGGCACGTTCGCTCGGTTTCCACGAAGCCAGGAACGGCACGGTGGCCGCAACGACGCCGGCGCCGCCGACGACGGACGTGGTCAGCGTCAGGAATCGGCGCCGCCCAGAGTCCACCCCTTGCTGGTTCATTTCAAAAGCCCTCTTCCTCGTTATAAGACGTCTTATGAAACGGCTACAGGCACATTCCGGAAATGCATCCGGGCCCCGGCCTGCTGCATGAACGACCCGAGTATAGCCGCGGCACATCGCCGGACGTAAATGTTGCGGCATGCCCGCGCCATGTGCAGCGCAGCAATCGTTGCCATCAGGGGATCGGGCGCGCCTGCGCCCGGTGGCTTAAGTCAGCAGGCCGCGCAATGCAGCGAAGCGCACGACCTCAGCGGTGTTGCGCAGGCCGAGCTTCTCCATCATGCGTGCGCGGTGGTTCTCCGCGGTCTTCACGCCGATGTCGAGAATCTGCGCGATCTCCTTCGTCGTCTTGCCCTGGATGACGAGATGGAAGGCCTCGCGCTCGCGCGCGGTGAGGCTCGCATACGGATCGTCGCCATGATCGCGCGAACGATGCTGACGCTCGGCCAGCGCCTTGGTCGCGCGCGGGCCGAAGTACGGCTTGCCGGCATGAATCGATTTGATCGCCGTCATCAGCTCGGACACCGAGGTGTCCTTGTTGAGGAAGCCATTGGCGCCGGCGCGCAGGATCGGCAGCACGTACTCGTCTTCTTCGTGCACCGTCAGCACCAGGGTGCGTGTCCCCGGCATTTCAGCGCGGACGCGCTTGACGACTTCGAGGCCGGACATGCGCGGCATCGAAATGTCGGTGACGACGACGTCGGGCTTGGTCTTTTCGGCCAGCGAGATGGCCTCGAAGCCGTCGGCGGCCTGCGCGACGACCTGGCATTCACCGGTCTCCTCGAGCATGGAAACCAGGCCCTGGCGGACAATGGTGTGGTCGTCGGCGACCAGCAATCGAATCGGGTTCATGTTGATGTGCCGGACTCTGTTTCCGGACCGTCGAGTGTGAGCGTCAGTTGCACGACTGTACCCTGCCCAGGCGCCGAGCGGATTTCGACGCGGCCGCCGAACAGCTCGGCGCGGTCGCGCATGCCGCGCAGGCCGGAGCTCGACGCATTGCGCTCGGCGTGTGCGACCTGGGCGGCGTCGAATCCGTGACCATCATCCTCGACACGCAGAATCAGCAGCATTGGCGTGTGCTTGACGATGATGTGCGCGGCGCGCGCGTCGCTGTGGCGGATGACGTTGGTCAGGGCTTCCTGCGTGATACGGAACAGCAGGGTCTCGACGTCCGGATGCAGGCGTTCCTCGTCGAGTTCGGACTGAAAGCTGATTTCGAGCTCGGCGCGCTCCGAAAGAGTGCGTGCGAGCCAAGCTAGTGCAGCATCCAGTCCAAGATCGTCCAGCAGCGTCGGTCGCAGCAGGCGCGACAGCTCGCGCGTGTCATGCAGCGCACCGCGGGTGATGTCGAGCGCATCGTCGACCCGATTCTTCAGCCCCAGATTACCGACGCCACGGGCGTCGTCGGAGATGCGCTGCAGCTGATTGGCCAGGGCCGTCAGGGTCTGGCCGATGCCGTCGTGCAGATCCCGCGCCAGGCGGCGACGCTCTTCCTCCTGGATGTGCCAGACCGACTTGGCCAGCGTGCGGAAACGTTTTTCGCTGCGCACCACCGACTGCAGCAGTCGCTGGTTGTCGGCGGTCAGCTCCTGGACCTGGCGCAGGACCGCCTGGCGAAAGGTTTCCGCGTCGTCGCGCGGCAGCTCGCCGCCGGGTTCGAGCGTGTTGCCGGGATTCGAGGACGGAGGCCGCAAACGCGCTGGGCTCCGCGTCAGTGCGCGTGCGGCGACTGCGGCCCGATCGCGTTGAGGCTGGCTTCGAGACGGTTCAGGGCGTTGCGCTGGCAGGATGCACCGAGCGCCAGTGCGGCCTGGTCGGCCAGTGCGTCGAGGATCTCGAAATCGAGGTCGCTGAGCACGCGCTCGGTGTCGCTGCGCAGCAGGCAGATTGCGCCTTGGCGGCTGGTGCCGAGTTCGAGCGGCAGGCTGACGACGGCCGGTCGCGAGACGTCGTTACAGCCTTCGAGCAGCTCACCCTGTGCGCAGGTCAGGCCACGACGCGATTCGAGCAGCGCGCAGCGCAGCGCGGCCGCGGCGGACCCCAGCACGGCTTCGAACACCGCATGGCCGGCGAGGGCGTGCGCGCAGGAAATCTCGATGACGGTGTCGTCGCGCAATTGCACGACAAAGCCGCCGCGGGCGCCGACCACACCGCAGGCCGAACGCAAGGTGTTCTGCAGCACGCCGAGCGCGGCGTCATCTGCAGATGTGGCCGCCCAGGCAATGCCGGCGGATTGAGCTTCCAAAGGGGCTGGACGTCTCCGGCGCGGCATTGCGCGGGGGAAATTCCGGGCCTCGCGCGAAAGCGCGAACACACGATGTCGATTGGGCAAAGGGACTCTCCTGAAGGCTGGCTTTACGCAAGTGGCATGCCACCACTTACGTCTCCTCTTTCCACCTTTCTGTCGAGCTTTGGCGCTCGATCTTGGTGCGAGTGTAGCAATTCATCGCGGGGTCGACGCGCCGTTCGTCAGGCACGTCATTACGTTGATAATCATTCTCGAAGATACTCAAGCCTCGTCGATGCCGAGCTTTTTGATGCGGTAACGCAGCGCGCGAAACGACATGCCGAGCAGCTCGGCGGCCCGCGTCTTGTTGTAGCGCGTCTTTTCCAGGGCCTCGCGAATCGCGCGCTTTTCGATTTCCTCGATCTGGTCTTCGAGGCCGGCGGCCGGCGCGGGCGCGGCGCTCGGTTGCGCGTCGCGCAGCTGCAGGTCGGCGACGGTGATGCGCTCACCATCCGACAGTGTCGCCGCGCGCTCCAGGATGTTTTCCAGCTCGCGCACATTGCCGGGGAAGGGATACGCCACCAGGGCGTCGATCGCCGCGTCGTCGAGTGCCGGCAGGCGCTGCAGGCCCAGGTCGCGCGCCAAGTGGCGCAACACATGCTGCGCGAGTGCCGGGATGTCCGATGGGTGCGCGCGCAGCGGCGGCGTATGCACTTCGATGACGTTGAGCCGGTAGTACAAGTCCTGGCGGAACTGGCCCTGCGCGACGAGCTGGCCAAGGTCTTTGTGCGTCGCGGAAATCACGCGCACGTTGACCGGCGTCTCGGTTTCGGCGCCGACCGGCCGCACCGCGCGCTCCTGCAGGGCGCGCAGCAGCTTGACCTGCATATGGGGCGGCAGATCGGCGACCTCGTCGAGAAACAGAGTGCCGTTCTCGGCAGCTTGAAACAGTCCGGCCTTGTCGCGGTGCGCGCCGGTGAAGCTGCCTTTGAGATGGCCGAAGAACTCGCTTTCCATCAACTCGGCCGGGATCGCGCCACAGTTGACCGGCACGAACGGGTTGCGGTCGCGCGGCCCCTGGTGGTGGATCAGGCGTGCGACCAGTTCCTTGCCGGTGCCGGATTCGCCGGCGATGTGTACCGGTGCCTGGCTGCGTGCCAGACGTTCGATCAGCGCACGCAGCTGGCGCACGGTTTCATGCTCGCCGAGCAGGTTCTGCGCGGCGACCTGCGGCGGCATCGCCGGCGCGCGCAACTGCAGCGCGCTGTCGACGAGCTTGCGCAGCACGGCGATATCGACCGGCTTGGAGACGAAGTCGAAAGCGCCGGCCTTGAGGCTCTCGACGGCCGCTTCAGCGTTGCCGTAGGCGGTAATCATCGCCACCGGCGTCTGCGGATATTGGCGGTTGATCTGCGCAACCAGCTCGACACCGCTGCCATCCGGCAGGCGCATGTCGGTGATGCACAGATCGAATGGCTGTTCGGACAGGCGCTGGCGGGCTTCGGCCAGCGTGGCGGCGGCGGCCGTGGTCAGGTTCATGCGGCCGAGCGCAATCTCGACGAGCTCACGGATGTCGGCTTCGTCGTCGACGACGAGGACGGCGGCTTTGGAGGCAGTCATCGCGGCGTTTCGGACAGGTTGGGCGTGGAAAAGACGATACGGAAACAGGCACCGCGCTCACGTGGCAGGCAGCGCAGCTGGGCCTGATTGTATTCGCAGAGCTCGCGCGACAGATAAAGGCCGAGCCCTGTGCCGCGCTGATGGGTCGTGAAAAACGGCTCGAACAGCTGGTCGATCAGCGCCGCCGACAGGCCTTTGCCGTTGTCGCTGACGTCAAGATAGGGCTGACCGCTGGTGATCTCGGTGCCAGCCTGCAGCAGCACCGTGATCGCGCGCCCGTCGCTGCCGCCGTGATCAAAGCTGTTGTCCCACAGGTTGAACAGCACCTGTTGCAACTGCGCCGGCGCGAATGACACGCGCAAACCGGGCGGCACATCGGCGAGCTCGATCGGTCTGACCGTTTGCGCGTGGCTCTCGTGATACAGCGCGGCGCTGCGCAGCAGGACGTCGCGCAGGCCCAGCGTCTCGCGCTGTGCCGGCTCGCGGCGGCTGATGTCCATGACATTGCGCACGATCTGCTCGATGCGCGTCGTGTGGCGCTGGATCATTTCCAGCAGATGACGATCGGCCGGATCGAGCCCTGACTGCTCGGCGAGCAACTGGCCGGCCTGGGTGATGGCCGACAAAGGGTTGCGGATTTCGTGGGCGATGTTGGCCGACAGGCGGCCGAGGGCGGCGAGCTTCATCTGCTGTGCCTGGGCGCGCAGCGCGGCTGCGTCGTCGAGCATGATCAGCACTGGCGCCTGCTCGGCCCAGCCCAGGTGCGTGAAACGGGGCAGCAGTTCGCGCGGACCGCTGTGTACGGGCGCCGGCGCCGCACCGGCGCGCCAGGCGCCGAGCGCCGCGTCGAGCTCGGGCATGACGGTCGGCAGATGGCTGTCGATCGTTGCCGCGCCATCGGTCAGGCGCAGTGCCGCCGCATTCGACGTGCGCACGCGGCGTGCGGCGTCGACAACCAGCACGCCGGCCTGCATCGCGTCGACGATATTGGCGTTGAGGCGCGTGAGATTGACGAACTCGCTGCCGACCCGCGCCGCCACCGCCTCGCTGCGCCGCGCGCGCAGGCCGACCATCGCCGCGGTCAGACTGGTCGCGAAGAACATCAGGCCGAGCAGACCGGCCTGCGAGTAATCGCCGCTGTCGAGGCGTTGCAGGTGCAGCTGGCGGAAGGTTTCCTCGCCGAAGATCGTCAGGGTCGCCGCCGCCGCCAGCAGCAGGCCGATGCGTGGCGTCAGCACCAGGCTGCAGCCGACCAGCGGTGGCACCAACAGAATGCCGAGGCCGCCGCCGACGCCGCCGGTGGTGTAGACCAGCAGGCCGAGCGCGACCAGGTCGACGAGAAAGTGCAGGATGGCCTGCGCCGTCAGCGAGAAGCGCTGGTTGAGCGCCAGGAACTGCAGGGCCAGCGCGCAGACCGCGTACGCGAAGCACGAAAACACGAACAGACGCACCGAGACATCGCGAAAATAGTCCGGTGCCAGGTTGAAGCGGAACAGGAAGAACAGCACCGCGACCAGCAACAGCCGGTAGGGACCGAGGATCGCGAGGACGCGCCAGTCTTCGCTGCGTGCAGCGCCGACCTCCTGTCGTTCGAGTGCCGCCATGCGCGGCCGCTCAGCGGACGCAGCGATCGCAGCGGCCGTCGGGCGACAGGCTGGTCGCCGGCATGTGCGTGCCGCACTGCGCGCAGCGCAGCATGCGCTCATAGTCCGGCGGCGGTGCCGGGCGTGACGTGGCGGCAGTGCGCGGCCGGCGCGGTTGCGGAAACAACCAGCGCCAGACCAGCCAGACAGCGGCGCCGAGCAGCAGGAGGCGGAACAGGCTCATGGAATTCTTGACAGAAACGCGTCCCCATTCTACCGCTGCTGCGGCCCCGCAGCCCATGACCGGAGGTGCCACGACCAATGTTTTTTGCGTCCGGCGGACGTTGTAGGTAAGAATGCCGCGCGCTATTTAACGCCCCTCATCTGTCAGAAGGCCATGAACCTCCACGAATATCAAGCAAAAGAACTCTTTGCGCGTTACGGCATTCCGGTCCCGCAAGGTCTGCTCGCGTCGAGCCCGGAAGCTGCGCGCGCTGCCGCCAAGCAGCTGGGCACTGAGAAAGTCGTCGTCAAGGCGCAGATCCACGCTGGCGCCCGCGGCAAGGCCGGCGGTGTCAAGCTCGTCGACAGCCCGGACGCTGCCGAGGAAGCCGCCAAGGACATGCTCGGCAAGAACCTGGTGACGATCCAGACCGACGCCAAGGGTCTGCCGGTCAACTCGGTTTACGTCGAAAAGCCGTCGAACATCGCGCGCGAGCTGTATCTGTCGGCGCTGGTCGACCGCACGCAGGAAAAGATCGTGTTCATGGCCTCGCCGGATGGCGGCATGGACATCGAAAAGGTCGCGCACGAGACGCCGGAGCGCATCAAGCACGTGTTCGTCTCGCCGAGCGCCGGCCTGCAGCCGTATCAGGCGCGTGAGCTGGGCTTCTTCCTGGGCCTGAACAAGGAACAGGTCGAGCAGTTCACCAAGACGCTGACCGGCCTCTACAAGATCTTCACCGAATGCGACGCGTCGCTGGTCGAGATCAACCCGCTGATCGTCACCGCCGAAGGCAACATCATGGCGCTCGACGGCAAGCTCAACTTCGACGACAACGCACTGTTCCGCCAGAAGGAAATCGCTGCGCAGCGCGATCCTTCGCAGGAAGACGAGCGTGAGCGTCTGGCCTCGAAGTACGACCTCAACTACGTCACCCTCGAAGGCAACATCGGCTGCATGGTCAACGGCGCCGGCCTGGCGATGGCGACCATGGACATCGTCAAGCTGCACGGCGGCCAGCCGGCCAACTTCCTCGACGTCGGTGGCGGCACCACGGCCGAGAAGGTGACCGAAGCGTTCAAGCTCATCACCAGCTCGCCGGAAGTCAAGGCGATCTTCATCAACATCTTCGGCGGCATCGTGCGCTGCGACCTGATTGCGGAAGGCATCATCGCCGCCGTCAAGCAGACCGGCCTGAAGCTCCCGGTCGTCGCCCGTCTGCAGGGCACGAACATGGAGAAGGGCCAGGCACTGCTGCGTGAATCGGGTTTCGCGATCACGCCGGTTTCCGATCTCACCGAGGCGGCCCAGACCGTCGTCAAGCTCGCGCAGGGTAACTAATTCATGTCCATCCTCATCGACAAGAACACCAAGGTCATCTGCCAGGGCTTCACCGGCAAGCAGGGCACCTTCCACTCCGAACAGGCGATTGCCTACGGCACCAAGATGGTCGGCGGCGTGTCGCCGGGCAAGGGTGGCAACAAGCATCTCAACCTGCCGGTGTTCAACACCGCGCACGATGCGGTCAAGGAAACGGGCGCCGATGCGACGATGATCTACGTGCCGGCGCCGGGCGCCGCGGACGCGATCCTCGAAGCCGCCGATGCCGGTATCAAGGTGATCATCTGCATCACCGAAGGCATCCCGGTCAACGACATGATCAAGGTCAAGGCCACGCTGCGCGCGCAGTATCCGGGCGCCGTGCTGGTGGGCCCGAACTGCCCGGGCGTGATCACGCCGGGCGAGTGCAAGATCGGCATCATGCCGGGCCACATCCACAAGCCGGGCAAGATCGGCGTCGTCTCGCGTTCGGGCACGCTGACCTATGAAACCGTCTACCAGACCACGCAGAACGGTCTCGGCCAGTCGACCTGCGTCGGCATCGGCGGCGACCCGGTGCGCGGCATGGGCTTCATCGACGTGATCGAGCTGTTCGAGAAGGATCCGGCGACCGAAGGCATCATCATGGTCGGCGAAATCGGCGGTTCGTCGGAAGAAGAAGCGGCGGCCTACATCAAGGCCAACGTCAAGAAGCCGGTCGTCGCCTACATCGCCGGCGTCACCGCGCCTCCGGGCAAGCGCATGGGCCATGCCGGCGCGATCATCGCCGGCGGCAAGGGCACGGCGGACGAGAAGTTCGCGGCGCTCGAAGCGGCTGGCGTCAAGACCGTCCGTTCGCCGGCCGATCTCGGCGCGGCGATGATGTCGCTGCTGAAGTAAAAGCCGGGTTCAACCCGACGCGTCAGAAAAACGGCGGCCGCAGGGCCGCCGTTTTTCGTTGCCGTCGTGTTTCCCTGCAATCCCCCGTTTCGCGCTACGCTCTGCCGCCATATGGCCCACGCAAGAAAACCCCTCAAGCTCGCGCTCGCTCAGCTCAACCTCTGGGTCGGTGACGTAGAAGGCAATGTTCAGAAGATCATCGACGCCGCCGCGCACGCCCGCGACACGCTCGGTGCCGAGCTGATCGCGACGCCGGAGCTGTCGCTGATCGGTTATCCGCCGGACGATCTGTTGCTGCGCTCGGCGATGCCGGGCGTGATCGAGGATGGCGTGCAGCGTCTGCTCGCCGAGGTCCGCGGCATCACGCTGATCGTCGGTCTACCGGAGTACGCCGACGGCAAGGCCGGCGGCACGATCTACAACGCCGCCTACGTGATCCGCGACGGCCGCGTGATCGCACGCACGCGCAAGCAGCTGCTGCCGAACTACGGTGTGTTCGACGAGCGGCGCCACTTCCGCGCCGGACATCAGACCCTGGTGTTCGAGCAGAGCGGCGTGCAGATCGGGCTGTGCATCTGCGAGGACATCTGGGGGCCGGGACCGGCCGCCGCCGCCAAGGGCGCCGGCGCCGAGTTGCTGGTCAACATCAACGCCTCGCCGTTCGACACCGGCAAGAGCGCCGGCCGCCGGCGCGTCTTCGATTCGCGCGTTGCCGAGACCGGTCTGCCGATCGCCTACGTCAACAGCGTCGGCGGCCAGGATGACGTGCTGTTCGACGGTGATTCGGCCGCCGTCGATGGTGATGGCCGCATCGCCTTCGAGGCGCCGCTGTTCGATGAGGGCGTTTTCGCGCTGAGCTTCGACAACGGCCGTTGGCAAGGGGAGGCCCTGCGTGCGCCGATGCCGATCGAGGCCATCGTCTACCGCGGTCTCGTGCAGTCGGTGCGCGACTATGTGAACCGCAACGGGTTTCCGGGCGCGGTGCTCGGCCTGTCCGGCGGCATCGATTCGGCGCTGGTCGCGGCGGTTGCTGCCGACGCGCTCGGCGCCGACCGGGTCTGGGGTGTGTCGCTGCCGTCGCGCTACACCGCCGGCATGTCGAACGACGACGCGCGCCTGGAGGCCGAGGCGCTCGGCATCCGCTATTCGGTGCTGCCGATCGAACCGGCCTTCGAGGCATTCAGCGCGACGCTGGCCGAGACTTTCGGTGACCGGCCGCCAGACCTGACCGAAGAGAACATCCAGTCGCGCAGCCGCGGCGTGCTGTTGATGGCCTTGTCGAACAAATTCGGCAGCGTGGTGCTGACCACCGGCAACAAGTCGGAAATGGCCGTCGGCTACTCGACTTTGTATGGCGACATGTGCGGCGGTTTCGCGCCGATCAAGGACGTCTACAAGACCCTGGTCTACCAGCTGGCGGTCTATCGCAATTCGATCGCGCCGGCCGGCAAGCCGGTCATTCCCGAGCGCGTCATCACGCGCCCGCCGAGTGCCGAGCTGCGCCACGAGCAGAAGGACTCTGATTCACTGCCGCCGTACGAAGTGCTCGACCCTTTGCTTGAGCTATACGTCGAGAATCAGCTGTCGATCGCCGAGATCGTCGCGCGCGGTTTCGACGAGGCGACGGTGCGTCGCGTCGCGATGCTGGTGCGCCGCTCCGAGTACAAGCGCCGCCAGGCGCCGCCGGGGCCGAAGGTGACCAGCCGGGCGTTCGGGCGCGAGCGGCGATATCCGTTGACAGCCGTCTATGGCGACATCTGACGCGCTTCGGCGCGGGGCTGCAACGAAAAAGCCCGGCGTCGAGCCGGGCTTTTTCGTGTCGCGGGACTGGACGGCTTACAGCGCGTTCGAGCCCAGTGCAGCGGACTTGCCGTTGGGATCGGCGTCGGCGCTGCTGTCGTCGTGCTGAGCCGGCGGCGGCAACGACTGCGAGGTCGGGCCCTGCGGCGCGTCGTCGTCAACCGGCGGCGGTGCACTCGTCACCGGCGCGCTGGGGGCCGGTGCCGGCGCCGCGTCGTTGGCGGCCTTCGGCACCGACGACGGATCGAGATAGGCCTGGCGCAGCTTGGCCGCGTCGGCGGCCTGATCGTTGAGGCCGATCGCCTTGTAGGCCCGCTGCAGCGAACCCAGTGCTTCGACGGTGATCGGCGAGCCCGGGTATTCGGCGACGATCTGCTCGGCGCGCTTGGCGGCGGCGATGTAGGCACCGCGGCGCATATAGAAACGCACCACGGTCATGTCGTGGTCGGCGATGCGATTGCGCAGATCGATCATGCGCAGCCGTGCGTCGCTGACGTAGACGCTCTTCGGGTACTTCTGGATCAGCAGCTGGAAGTCCTGAAACGACGTGCGCAGATTGGAGATATCGCGCTTCGACACGTCGAGGCCGAGCATTGCTTCGAGGCCGCGGTCGCGGTCGAAGTTGATCAGGCCCTTCAGGTACTGCACGTAGTCGGCGTGCTCGTGGCGCGGATAGTCGCGCAGGAAGTGGTCGGCGTCGGTCAGCGCGTCGTCCCACTTCGTCGAGCGGTATTCGGCATAGACCTGCTCGAGCTGGCCCTGAATCGAGTATTCGGTGAACGGGAAGCGCTGTGCCAGCGTCTTGTAGCGCTGAATGGCGACGCCAAAGTCCGAATCGTCGAGCGAGCGGCGCGCAACCACGTACAATGCCTGCGCCTGCAGCCGCTGTTCGCGCTGAGAGACCTCATCGGGCTTCAGCGGATTGCGCAGGGGCGCCTTGTCGGGGTTCGACTTGCAGGCGACGAGGCCGACAACGAGCAAGGTTGCGGCGAGAATTCTGAGTTTCATTAATCAATGAATCGTGAGCGGCGTCTGCCGAGTATAACTTGAGCACTGCGAGTCCGGACGACGAAGACCTGCGTTTGCAGGCAGAGGTTCCCGAAAACCTGGATGGGGCGCGTCTCGACGTCGCCTGCGCGCGTTTGTTCGACCAATATTCGCGGGCGCGCCTGCAGTCGTGGATCGAGAGCGGGCGTCTGCTGCTGAACGATGCGCCGCAGACCCGGACCCGGCATCCGGTGACGGTCGGCGACCGCCTGGAGCTCGAGGCCGAGCCCGAGCAGAGCACCGTGGTCGAGCCGCAGGACCTGCCGATCGAGGTCGTGCATCAGGACAAGGCGATCGTCATCGTCAACAAGCCAGCCGGGCTGACCGTGCACCCCGGTGCCGGCCAGCGCGCCAGCACCCTGCAGAACGCGCTGCTCTACCACTTCCCGCAGACCGCGGCGGTGCCGCGCGCCGGCATCATCCACCGTCTCGACAAGGACACCTCCGGACTGCTGGTGATCGCCTTGAACTTGAAGGCGCATCACGCGCTGGTCGACGAGTTGGCGCGCCGCGAATTCACCCGCGAGTACGACGCGCTGGTGCAGGGCGAGTTCATCGCCGGCGGCACGGTCGACGAGCCGATCGGCCGTCACCCGCGCGAGCGCCTGAAGATGGCGGTCGTCGACAATGGCCGACCGGCCGTCACGCATTACCGCGTTCAGGAGCGTTTCCCGCAGCACACGCATCTGCGCGTGCAGCTCGACACCGGCCGTACGCATCAGATTCGCGTGCATCTGGCGCACCTGCGTCGGCCGATCGTCGGCGACTTTCTCTACGGCGGCCCGATGCGCGGCAGCGGTCTGCCGGTGTTGCTGCGCGACAAGCTCAAGGCCTTCCCGCGCCAGGCGCTGCATGCGCGCACCCTGGAAGTCACGCATCCGACCACGCGCAAGCGCGTCGGAGCGACCGTCGAGCCGCCGGCCGACATCGCCGAACTGCTCGAGCTGTTGCGGGCACATGCCAGCGGCGCATTGAAATGATCGAGCTGCTGCACGCGGACTGGCCGGCGCCGCCGGGCATCCACGCCGTGCAGACCACCCGCAGCGGCGGCCTGTCGCTGGGCGATTGCGGCACGCTCAATCTGGGCAGCAACACGCCGGATGACCCGGCGCGGGTGGCGGCCAACCGCCAACGCTTGCGTGAGACGCTGGCGCTGCCGGTCGAGCCAGCCTGGCTGCGTCAGGTGCACGGCACGAGGGTCGTCGATGCCGGACAAGTCGGCGCGCCGCCGCCGGACGCCGATGCCAGCGTCAGCCAGCAGCCGGGCATCGTCTGCGCGGTGTTGACCGCTGATTGTCTGCCGGTGTTGCTGTGCAGCGACGACGGGCGTTGGATCGGCGCCGCGCACGCCGGTTGGCGCGGCCTGTCGGCCGGCGTGCTCGAAGCGACGGTCGCTCGTGCGCCGCAGGCGCCGGAACGTCTGATGGCCTGGCTCGGCGCCGCGATCGGGCCAGCGCATTTCGAGGTTGGCCCCGAAGTGCGCGCCGCGTTCGTCGATGACCGGGCCACGGCTGCGTCGGCATTCACGCCGGGCCGTGGCGATCGCTGGCATGCCGACCTGTATGCACTGGCGCGTCTGCGGCTCGCGGACGTCGGCGTCACGCGTGTTCATGGCGGCGGGCGCTGTACTTACGCCGATGCGCAGCGCTTTTATTCGTATCGACGTGAACCCGCCGGTGGCCGCATGGCGGCGCTGATCTGGCGCGACACCGAAGCGGCATCCTGCTGACAGCTTTGCCGCGATGACCGGGGGGGCATGCGCTTCGGCGATGTCGGTGCGCGGCCGGTCTGCCTAAACTGCGACGATGGTCCGTGCCCTGAGGAGAGGGCCGGGTGCGCCGCCGAATCAAAGCTGGGCGATAACGAAGACGGCGACGCTCCGGTCATTGCAGCTGCTGCTCGTCGCGTGCTGTTTCGGCAGCGCGGCCGCGCATGCGGGCGAGGCTGCATCGCCGAAGGCCGTCGACGCGGCGGCGCTCGGTGGCACGCAGCTGACGCCGTACGGCGCCGAAGTGGCCGGCAATCGCGACGGCACCATCCCGGCATGGAACGGGGGGCTGACGGCAGCGCCGCCCTGCTTCGCGGCGTCGCACGGCCGCTATTGCGACCCCTATGCCGATGACCGGCCGCTCTACACGATCACCGCGGCCAACGCCGACGAGTACGCGGCGCTGCTGAGCCCCGGCCAGCGCGCGCTGCTGGCGGCGTATCCCGAGACCTTCCGCATGCGGGTGTTTCCGACGCGGCGCAGCTTTTCGAATCCACCGGCGGTCTACGCGGCGAGCGCGCGCAACGCGCCGGTCGCGGTGCTCGACGACGACACCCTCAAGCATGCGGCAACCGGTGTCCCGTTCCCGATCCCGGCGACCGGTGCCGAGGTCTTGTGGAATCACCGCCTGCGCTGGCGGCCGTTGGTCACCGATCGCGTCAGCACGCAGTTCACGGTCGCCGCCGACGGCGGCGCATCGTCGACGCGACAGCACGAGCTGGTCCATTTCGATTACGGCGCGCCTGACTACGATCTGCGCAAGGCGCGCGGCATTTTGCTGCGGCGCATGCAGTGGATCGAGCAGCCGGCACACCTGGGTGGCGTCGGCGTGCTGCTGATCGATGCGGCGGATCCGGATGCATTTGCCAAGCGCTGCTGGCAGGTCGACCCGGGCGATCGCGTCGCGCAGCACGTGCCGAGTCTGGCTTTCGACATGCCGGCGATCGGCAGCGAAGGTCTGCGGACCAACGATCAGCTCGACACTTACTTCGGCCCACTGAACCGCTATCAGCTGGAGCTGGTCGGCAAGCGCGAGATGATCGTGCCGGCCAACAGCTATGCCTTGCACGACGCCGCCATGTCGTATTCCACGCTGATCGGACCGCATCACCTGAACCCGGACCTCACGCGCTATGAGCTGCGCCGGGTCTGGGTGGTCGACGCCAAGGTGCGGCCCGGTGTCGCGCACCGCTATCCGCACCGGCGCTTCTACGTCGACGAAGACGGCTGGCAACTGCGGATCGTCGACGTCTACGACGCGCGGGACCGTCTCTGGCAGGTGCAGGAGGCGCATACGCTGATGGCTTACGACCGGCAGTTTGAATTACCGGTCGCGCAGACGGTGTACGATCTTCAGAGCAGCCGCTATCTTGTGTACGGACTGAATAACGAGGAGACCGAAGTGGCGTATCCGAACCTGGATACCGGCGACTTCGGGCCGAATGATCTCGCGCGGCGGGGGCGCCCATGGCGAGAAGGGGGTCGGTCATGAATCTGCGATCGACGCCCGAAGAGTTGGCAATTTCAAACGGCGACGCGCCGTCAGTGTTGGGGATTTCATGAAAGTCAGAAGAACGTGGAGAACGGCCGGGGCGCTGCTGCTCGGCCTGCTGGCGGGCGGCAGTGCCTGGGCGCAGAGCGAAGGCGGAGACGGCGCCGATGCGGCCAAGCCGCTGATCAAGCCGCGGACGTCGGAGATCATGCCGCGTACGCCCGAATCGCTGTTGCTCAGCATCACCAACACCGGCAAGCATCTGCTGGCGGTCGGTGAGCGCGGCGCGGTGATCGTCTCGAACGACGGCAAGAACTGGGCGCAGGTGCAGATTCCGACGCGCGCGACGATGACCACAGTCGCGTTCGCCGATCCCGATCACGGCTGGGCCGCCGGGCACGATGCGGCGATCGTCCACACCGAAGACGGCGGCCGCACCTGGGCCTTGCAGAACTTCGACCCCGAGCTGGAAAAGCCGATCCTGGCGCTGCTGGCGCTCGATGCGCAGCACTGCATCGCGATCGGCGCGTATGGCCTGATGCTCGAAACCCAGGATGGCGGCGCGACCTGGAAGGACGTCGACACGCACGGCTTCGACGAGGACGAGCTGCATCTGAATTCGATTGCCAAGCTCAACAATGGCGACCTGTTCATCGCCGGCGAGCAGGGCTTGATGGCGATCTCGACCGACAGCGGCGTGACCTGGCAGAAACTCGAATCGCCGTACGACGGTTCGTTCTTCGGCTCCTTGCCGCATGGCGAGAAGGGCGCGATGGCGTTTGGCCTGCGCGGCAATATCTATGAGACCGACGATGCACGCAGCGGTCCGTGGAAGCAGCTCGATTCGGGCACGGTGGCGTCGATGTTCGGCGGCAAGGCGATGCCGGACGGCAGCGATGTGCTGGTCGGCCTCAACGGCGTGATCGCACGTGTCGCGACCGACGGCACGGTGACGCTGCTGCGTTCGCCGGCGGGTACGCCGCTCTCCGACGTCGTGCCGTATGGCGACGACCAGTTCATCGCCGTCGGCGAATCCGGCATCCAGCCGATCGCCGGCAAGGCTTCCGGCGAATAAACGGGCACGATCATGAATTCGAATAATGAGCTGACCCGTACGCAGCGCTTCCTGCGCACGATCGAACCGCTGATCTACGCCAAGCGCTGGCTGACGATGACGATCCTGATCATCGCCACCATCTTCCTGTTCTGGCAGATGGTGCAGATCAAGCGTGACGCCGGTTTCGACAAGTCGATCCCGCTCGACCATCCGTACATGAAGGTACTCAAGCAGTACCAGGCGGAATTCGGCGGCGCCAACACCGTACTCGTCGCGTTGATGCAGAAGCCGGGCAAGGGTGACATCTACAACGCGCCCTTTCTCAAGTCGCTGAAGACCGCGACCGACGAGCTGTTCTTCCTGCCGGGCGTCGACCGTTCGCGCGTGTCGTCGATCTTCACGCCGGACGTGCGCTATATCGAAGTGGTCGAAGGCGGCTTCAAGGGCGGCAACGTCATTCCGGCCGACTACCAGCCGACGCAGAAATACTTCGACATGATCCGCGCCAACGTCGGCAAGGGCGGACACGTCGGCCGCTACGTGGCCAAGAATCAGGACGGCGCGATGATCTACGCCGAACTGCTCGAGGTCGATCCGGTCACTGGCGTCAAGCTCGATTACGAGCAGGTCGCCAAGGGGCTTGAAGACAAGATCCGCGGCCGACTGACCCATCCGACCAAGATCGTCTACAAACTCAAGAGCGATCACGGGCCGCTCAAGGCCGGCACCAAAGTCGGCGAAGGCTTCGTCGATTACGGCTGGAAGCTGGCACTGCAGACCTTCGAGGTGAAGAACCCCAAGGGCGAGGGCAGCAAGCCGATCACCGTTCGCGGCACCGAGGTGACCAGCGAGACGGTCAAGAATCCGGACTACAACCCGGACGTCACCGTGCACATCGTCGGCTTCGCCAAAGTCGTCGGCGACGTCATCGACGCGACGATGCAGGTCGTGCTGTTCTTCCTGCTGACGCTGGTGATGACGATGATCCTGCTGTGGCTGTACGTCGGCAGCCTCAAGCTCGCGATCCTGCCGCTGATCTGTTCGGTCACGGCGGTAATCTGGGAGTTCGGCCTGTTGCGGCTGATGGGCAAGGGCCTCGATCCGTTCGCGATCCTGGTGCCGTTCCTGATTCTCGCGGTGTCGGTCAGTCATGGCGTGCAGTACGTCAACGCCTGGGTCGGCGAGATCACGATGAACCGCCGCAACAGCTTCGACGCCTCGCTCGAAACCTGGCGGCGCCTGGCCATCTACGGAACGATGGCGATCATGACCGACGTCGTCGGCTTCGCGCTGATCGGCCTGATCCCGATCGACATCATCCGCGAGATGGCGCTGAACGCGACGCTCGGCATGGCCGCGATCATCATCACCAACAAGGTGATGATGCCGATCATGCTGACCTGGGTCGACATCGGCGATCCGGTCGCCTTCCAGGCCAAGCAGGATCGTCGCGACGGCGTGTTCGATCCGCTCTGGCGCCTGATTTCGAACATGGTCCGGCCGGTGCCGGCGGTGATCGCGATTCTGGTCGCCGCGGCGCTGTTTGGCTGGAGTCTGTGGAAGGGCGAGGGCCTGCAGGTCGGCGACAGCCAGGCCGGCGTGCCGGAGTTGTTGCCGCATTCGCGCTTCAACAACGACATGGCGATGATCAACCAGAACTTCACCATCGGCACCGACATCTTCAAGGTGATTGCCGAGATGGATCCGGAGTCCTGCATCCGCTACGACATGATGCAGCAGATCGATCGCTTCGACGCGCACATGGAAAACACCGTCGGCGTGCAGTCGGTGATGTCGTTGCCGTGGGCGGCCAAGCAGGTCGCGTCGGCGTTCTCCGAAGGCGCGCCGAAGTTCCGCGTACTGCCGCGCAATCGCTACGCGATCGTGCAGGCGATCACGCCGATCCCGGCGTCGTCGGGTCTGCTCAACTCCGACTGCTCGGCGCTGGCGGTGCTGGTCTTCACCAAGGATCACACGGCGGCAACGCTCGATCGCATCGTCGAAAAGACCAAGGACTTCAACAAGACCAACGCCGCCGAATTCTACGAGACGCACAAGGACGTCAACGCCAAGTACTGCGACGCCAAGCTCGACAAGCGGCGTGAGGTCGGCAACGACAAGGTGGAACTCGAAAACGCGATTGCCGCGCTGCGCAAGAGCAAGCCGGGGATCGGCTACGACGACATCAACAAGAATCCGACCGTCAAGAAGCTGACCGACCAGCACGACAAGGCTGAGGACGAACTCAAGGCGATGAGCAAGGCCTGTCCGGTGAACTTCGCGCTGGCGTCCGGCAACGTCGGCGTCATGGCGGCGACCAACGAGGAAGTGCACCGCCTCGAACGGCCGATTCTCTACATCGTCTACATCGGCATCGCGATCTGCGTGTTCCTGTCGTTCTTCGAAGTGAAGTCGATCCTGTCGATCATGCTGCCGCTGTCGCTGGTGTCGTTCATGGCCTACGCGGTGATGACCATCCTCGGCATCGGCATGAAGGTCGCGACCTTGCCGGTCGTGGCGCTCGCAGCCGGTATCGGCGTCGACTACGGCATCTATGTCTACGCGACGCTGGCCGACGCGGCCGCTGGCGGCTTCAAGCTGCGCGACGCGTACTTCAAGACCTTGAAGATGACCGGCAAGGCGGTGGTGTTCACCGGTATCACGCTGGGCATCGGCGTCGCGACCTGGCTGTGGTCGGGGCTGCAGTTCCAGCGCGACATGGGCAAGCTGCTGGTCTTCATGTTCACCGCGAACATGTTCGGTGCGATTCTGATCCTGCCGGCCATCGCCTCGTTCCTGATCAAGCCGAAGGAATTGGCCCCCGGTGAGGAGCCGGTGTTCAAGCCCCGGCACTGATCACGTGCGCATTGGATGACGTGATTTGTAAGAAGGCTCGCATGTTGCGGGCCTTCTTTTTGCGTCAAACTCGCGCGCATCGTCCGGATTGTTCATGATGCGGACGCGACAGGCGCCGGGCCGTCTGTCGGATCGGGAGGGGACGGCGCCAACGGCGCCGTCACGCATGCACTGACTACGGGTGGGACAGGATGTCGTTGACTGCGAAACCGGCTTTCTTGGGGCTGGCGATGGTTCTGGGCGTCTGCATGTCGGCACGGGCCGCGGCGGACGAGCCGTCGAACACCGTCGATCTGCTGACGGTCTGCAATGATGCACTGGAGCTCAATCCCGGCTATGAGTCGGCGCGTGCCGGCTACTACGCTGCCAAGGAGCTGGTGCCGCAGGCACGCGGCAAGCTGCTGCCGCAGCTCGGTGCGCTGGCTTCTTACAGCTGGCGGCACGATCACCAGAGCGGCTACTACGAAGGCGACTTCGAGATCCCCGACCTGGGCCTGTCATATGACACGCGCTTCACCGCTGGCGGTAGCGACACCTTCACGCGCGGCTTCTATGGGGCGCAGCTGACGCAGGCGCTGTACAAGCCGGCGCTGCTGCTGGGCCTCGATGCGGCAAAGCTGCAGCAGAAGCAGGCCGAACTGGCGCTCGGTGCCACGCAGGACGACTTGCTGATCGGCGTCGTCGAAAAATATTTCGCGGTGCTGGCGGCCAAGGACGCGGATGTGTTCTCGCATGCCGAAACGGCGGCGGTGAAAGAACAGCTCGACCTCGTCAGCGGCCGCGCCGGCGCCGGCCTGGCGACGCAGTCGGATCTGCAGACGGCGCAGGCCGCCTATCAATTGGCACTCGCCGATCAGGTCGATGCCGACAACGCGCTGGTCGGTGCGCGGCTGACGCTCGAATCGGTGACCGGCAAGCAGTACGCCGAACTCAAGGTGTTGCCGACCAATCTGGTCCTGCAGCCACCGCAGCCGCTCGAGGAAGGCGCGTGGATTCGCCGCACCAAGACCGAGAATCCATCGATCCTGTCGAAACAGGCGGCGGTCGAGTTGGCCAAGGTTCATCGTCGTACCGCGCAGCGCGCGCGCTATCCGCAGGTCGACCTGGTCGGCACCGCCTACGATCTCGAAAATACCGGTGGCGTCAGCGGCGCGGTCGACAGCTCCGACGAGAGCATCGGCGTGCGCGTGACCATGCCGCTCTATACCGGTGGCCAGATCAGCTCGGCGGTCAAGCAGGGCCGCGAGCTCGAAGCCAAGGCCGAAGCCGACCAGTCCGAGACCACCAACAAGATGGTGCTGGCGACGCGCATCGCCTTTCTGGCGGTGGCCACCGGCACGCAGCGACTCAGCGCCCTGAAGCGCGCCGTGCAGGCCGCCGCGGATGCCGAAGACGCGGCGCGTGCCGGCTACAACGCCGGCACGCGTGACAACACCGACGTGCTCAACGCGGTCGAGAAGCGCTACGCCTCGGAGCGTGACTACGCTGCCGCGCGTTACAAATTCATCATCAATTCGATGCGCCTCAAGCAGCTGTCCGGCAATCTGCTGACGGCTGATCTGGCAACGGTCAATCGCCTGCTCGAACGGCCGGAGGTGGCGCCGCCACCGACCGAGCACTAAAGGCCGGCGGCCTCGTTTTTTGCGATGAACGCTCAGTCGAACCGATACCGCAGGTTCGTCGCCGCCGACGTGCGTGAGCACGGCGAACGCGTCGAACTGCGCGGTGCGCGCGAAGCCTTGCCGGCGCTGTGGGTGGATGTGCGCGAGTATCGGCTGGCGCGCCTGTTCGACGGTACGCGGACGACCGCCGCGATCGTCGCCGAGGCCGCGCAGACGCTGGAGCTGCGGCTGCGTGCGTCGCAACTCGAAGCGTTCGCGGCGAAGCTGGCGATTCACGGCCTGCTGGCGCCCGGCATCGTCGATCCGCTGCCGTCGCCGTCGATCATTGAGCCGGATACCGAGCGCGAAGGCGCGCACGCCGATCGTGGGCCGATGCTGCCGTCGACGGTGCCGGGCTCGTTGGTCGGCCCCGGCCTGATGGATGGCCTGCTCGGCGTCACGCTCGACCACCGCGCGCGGCGCCGGCGCCTGATCACGCACCTGGATCCGGGGCTTTGGATCCTGTTCGGTGGCCGCTTGAACTGGCCGCTGGAAAGCGGCGCCACGCTGTGCCTGTTCGGCTTTGTCGCGTTTCTGGCGATCTTCGGCGTCGCGCATCGCGCCGAGCATGCGGCCGACAGTCTGCTGGCGCTGGTGTCGCCGTGGCGGGCGCTCTCTCTGGTGGCGATCAGCTTTGCGCTGATCGAGCTGTTCGGTACCGCGTCGCGTGCCGCCGCCGTGCGCCGCTTCACCGGCACCGTGCCGAAGATCGGCGTGATGCGCAACATGCTCGGCATTCCGCTGTTGCACGTCGATACCGGCGGCGCCGCCGAGCGCGCGCAACGCGCCCAACGCCTGCGCATCGTCGGTGCCGGCCTGACGTCGATGGCGGCGCTGGCGATCGGCGCCGTGTTCGTCTGGTTCCTCGCCGGCCGCACGCATCTGTTGCTGGCATCGTTCAGCATCGGCGTCGCCGCGGTCGCGACTTTCACGCTGCTGCTGCGCCTCAATCCGCTGGTGCGTCGCGACGGCTACTTCCTGCTGGCGCAGCACTATGGCATCGCCGATCTGCGCGAGCAGGCCGGTGCCGCGTGGTTCGAATTTTTCCGGCGCAGCATGATCAGCCAGCAACGCCGGCTCGAACCGTCAACGCTGCTGACGTATTGGGCGCTGATCATCGCCTATCTGTTCCTGGTCCTGTTCCTGTTGTCGCGGACCGTGGGCCTGGTGCTGGACTATTTCCGTGGTCCGGCGTTTGTCATTCTGTTGGTCGTCATGGGGGTCATCGTGAGTCAGACGTTCCGCAATTCCCGCGAGGGCAGCAATCTCGATCTGGGGCAGGTCCCAGGCAAGCCCTGGTACGTGCGCTGGGCTGCGGTGATGGTCGCTGCCGCGTGCTTCGCGATTATTCCGTATCGCTACGATCCGAGTGGCGACTTCACCGTGTTGCCGGGCGACCGTGCCGACGTGCGTGCGCTGATCGCCGGCGACGTTCGTGAAGTGCGGGTCAAGGAAGGTGACGTGGTCAGCGCCGGCCAGGTCATCGCCAAGCTCGCTGACGACGAAGAGCGTGCCCAGGTCGCGATCGCCGAGGCCAAGCTCGCGCAAGCGCAGGCCGATCTGGCGCTGGCCAAGAAGGGCGGCAAGGCCGAGGAAGTGGCCGTTGCCGAGAGCGCCGTTCAGACCGCCAAACAGAAGGCCGACGTTTCCGCGCAGCAGGCGGCGCGCATTGCCGACGCTTACAAGCACAACTCAGTGACGGCGCAGGATTACGAGCGCGCACGCGGCGTCGCCGATGTCGATCAGAAGGCGCTCGACGAAGCCAAGAGCCGTTTGGCCTTGGTGCGCAGCAGCGCCGATGCCGAACGCATCGACGCGCTGGCCGCGCAGGTGCAGCAAGCCCAAGCGTCGCTGGCCTACGCCAAGCAACAGCTCGACTACACTGAAATCAAGGCGCCGATCGCCGGCCGCGTCGTCTCCGACAAGCTGATGTTCGCGCGCGGTTCGTATCTGGATCGCGGCGCCGAGCTGGCGACCATCGAACAGGTCGACCAGCGCGTCGCCGAGATCGATCTGCCCGAATCGTCGGTCGATCAGATCGCCGACGGACGCACGGCCTGGGCCAAGGTCTGGGCGTATCCGGACCGGAGTTTCTCAGGACAAGTGCGCAGCATCGCGCCAAGCGCGGAAAAGACACCGTCCGGCATGATCGTGCGCGTGCAGGTCGTGCTGTCGGACCCGGACGGCAAGCTGCTGCCGGGCATGACCGGCAGCGCCAAGGTCATGGGCCACTGGTACCCGGCTGTCGTGCCGTTCACGCGCGCGCTGGTGCGCTTCGTGCTCGTCGAGGTCTGGTCCTGGCTGCCCTGAGCATGAGCGTCGCGCAGCGACATCGCGGCGCCTCTGCCCGTTCGGGCGAGGGCAAGGCCGCCGGCGTCAGCCGGCGGAGCGCCGCGGCTACGGCCGGAGTCGTCGCATGAACGAGATGGGCCAGCCCCTCGTCGAAACCGACTTTCGCCTGACCTGTCTCAACGGCTTCGGCGATGGCTGGAATCACTACGCGCACAGCATGGCCTGGTTCCGCGGCCGCCTGTACGTCGGCACCACGCGCGCGAGCATGGCCGGCCTCAAGCTGTCGGTGCCGCTGCCGGACATCAAGCCGTGGCCGATCGACTCGCCGATGGACGTCTACGCCATTCCGCGTCAGGCCGAAATCTGGGAGTACACGCCGGAAACGGCGACCTGGCGGCTGGCGTTCCGCTCGCCGACAGTGACCGGCGTCAACGGCCGCAAGGGCGTGCCGAGCTATGTCAGCTATCGCGGCATGACCGTGTTCCAGGCCGCACAGGATCAAGCGCCGTGTCTGTATGTCGCCACCTGGTCGACGCATCTGGCGCACTCGCCGGATTTGCTGCGCTCCGAGGACGGCCAGGAATTCCGGCCGGTCAAGCGCCCGCCGTTCGGGCCGACGGTCCGTTCGTTCCGCACCCTGCAGCCGTTCAATGGCCGCGTGCATCTGAGTGCGACGGCCATGGGTACGGCCAAGGGCTTCAATCAGGACTTCGCCTCGGAAGCGGTGATCTACGCCGCCGATGATCTGGAAGGCGACACCTGGTGCGCGACCAGCCCCGACGGCTTCGGCAATCGCGCCAATTCGACGGTGTTCGAGATGGAGGTCTTCGACGGCCATCTCTACGGGGGTACCGCGAACGCGCGCACCGGCGGCGAACTGTGGAAGACGCGCGGCGGCACGCCGCCATATCAATGGAGCAAGGTTTTCGATCGTGGCGCCGAACGGGGTCTGCACAATGAAGTCGCCGGTTCGATGTGCGAGTTCAAGGGCGCGCTGTATGTCGGCCTCGGCGTCGTCAACGGCGGCTTTCACCGCGCCGCGAAGATCGGCCCGGCCGCCGCCGAGATCATTCGTGTCTGGCCGGACGACAGCTGGGATCTGATCGTCGGCGAATCGCGGATGACGTCGCAGGGCCTCAAATACCCGTTGTCCGGCTTCTCGCCGGGCTTCGACAACATCTTCAACGGCTATGTCTGGCGCATGAAGGAGCATGACGGCTGGCTTTATGCGAGCACCATGACCTGGGCCGGGCTGATGCCGTATCTGCCGATGGAAGTCTGGCCGCCGGACATCCTTGCGCTGCTTGATCGCTGGGGTATCGAGCGGCTCGCCGAAAGCGGCGGCTTCGAGCTGTGGCGCACCCCGGACGGCGTGCATTGGGAGCCGGTCACGCGTGACGGCTTCGGCAACAAATTCAACTGGGGCGGACGTACGTTCGCCTCGACCCCGCACGGCCTGTTCGTCGGTACCGCCAATCCGTTCGGGCCGACCGTCGCCGTGCGCCGCAAGGGCGACTGGCAGTATGTGCACAACCCGCGCGGTGGCTGCGAAGTCTGGCTCGGCGCCAAACAGCATCATGATCCGGTGGCGCCGCCATGAGCCCGGCGCCGATCATCATCGTCGCGGCACCGTTCTGCGGCAGTTCGTGGCTGGCCGGCGTGATGTCGACGATGCCGGACATCTATGCGACGCCGCAGCTTTGCGCGTTCATGGCTGACACCGTCGGCGAGCTGCTCGAAATCTTTTCGCTGAGCCAGGATGAACATGGTGACGGTCTGCATCGCACCGTCGCCGAGCTGTGCTTTGGCGGTCAGCGTGATGCCGAGATCGCCCAGGCGCACCAATGGCTGACGGCGCGTGCGACCAGGCCGGTGACTGACGTACTCGACGAGATTGCGGCGCTGGTGGCGCCGCGGCGTCTGTTGATGCCGGAGACCGAGGCGCCGCTGCGGCCGATGGAATTGCAGCGCATGCGCCGCTGGCGCGACGACACGCAGTTCGTGCACATGGTCCGCCACCCGTGGACGCAGGGCTGCCGGTTCGCGGCGTGGCTGCAGGATCGCTTGTTCGTGCCGGTGGATTTTCGCGACTACAGCCGCTTCCCGCCGCTGCCGGAACCGCAGATTCCGTGGCTGCGTGCCAACTGCAACATCGACAACGCGCTCGGCGATCTCGGTGACGCGCGGGTGCTGCGCGTAATCAGCGAGGCGCTGGATACCGACTTCGGCGACACGATGACGGTGCTGGCGCGAGGGCTGGGCTTGCCGCACGCCTCGGCGTCATGGGCGACGCTGCGCGACCCGGCCGAATGGCGGTTCGCCGGACGCGGCCCGGATCAAGCCCCGGGTGGGCTGGAGGCCGACGTGCGCGGCGCATGGTCGGACGATGCCGAACGCCTGGCGCGCATGCCGACGCTCGATCAGCCCCTGCCGTGGCGGCCGGACGGTCGCGGCTTCGCCGCCGAAGTCCTGCAGCTCGCCGAGCGCTACGGCTACCGCTGAGGTTTGCCGTTGGTGCCGGCCGCTGCCGGCGCGGCTTCCGACGTCGGCCCGCGGTACTGCGAGAAGAAGGTCCAGATGTGCTGGCTGGCGCTGAAGCGCTCGTTGTTGTCGCCCAGCAGGAAGCGCAGATAGGTCTTGCCGCCCGGCCACTGATGACCGACGCCCTGCAGGCCGCACCACTCGACGCCGTCACCGCTCGCGCACTTCTGCAGCTTGTGGCACTGCACGCCGTCGGCGTCGTAGATCTCGTCGGCATCGTTGCTGCAGCCGTTGCGTCGGCCGAATTCGCCGACGACGGTCTGCATCGACGGCCTGAACGTGCCACGGAAAGTGCCGCCGTTCCACGGAATGCGCTTGTCGGCGCGGCCCTGGATCAGCAGCGCCGGCACCGGGTGCCGCGTGCTGCAGTCCTGCACCATGACGCCGCCGGATACCGCGGCGACGGCGGTGAACGTGTCGGGCGCCTCGCAGACGATGCGATGCAGCAGCATCGCGCCGTTCGAAAAGCCAGTGCCGTAGACGCGCGAATGGTCGATCGGCGTGCGCCGTTCGACATCGGTGATGACCTGGCGGACGAAGGCGACGTCGTCGATGTGTTCATCCATCGGTCGGCCGCAGCAGCTGCCGGCGTTCCACGCGCGGCCGACGCCGTCGGGGTAGGCGATGACGACGTTGTGGCTGTCGGCGATGCGGTCCAGCCCGCTCTGCGTTTCCATGATCGCGCCGGTGCCGAGGCCGCCGTGCAGCGCGACGATCAGCGGCCGACCGCCGGCCGGCGCGGAGCCGGGCGGGACGTAGAGCTGGTAGTGGCGGCCAAGATCGCCCTGTTGCAGATCGACCTCGGTGCTGTCGTCGTCGCCGGCATAGGCCACCGCGCCGACCAGTGCGGCGAGCAGCATCAGCATCACGGCGGCGCGTGCGCGCCGGCGACGGCGTCGGGTGCGGGAATTCAGAACACTCATCAGCTTCTCCGACTATCGCGCGCGCCGTTTCGTTCCCCGGACTCGTGCGCGCAGGGCGGACATCGCCGTTTGCGTGGAGGGCACCGGCGTCAGGCGGGTTGATACGAGGTGCCGAGCCGCTCCGGGCGCAGGTCTGGCTCGTCGCCGTGATGGCCGGTAGCGGCGAACAGCGCCGCATTGTCGGCGCCCAGTGCCGGACCGCGATGACGGATCGCCGGGGCGACGCCATCGATACGAAACGGCACGCCGGGCAGGCGCAGGCCATCGACCGTCTGCCACCACGCGCGCGCCGCCAGTTGCGGGTCGGCGACGAGGTCGGCGGCGGTCGCCACCAGCGCCGCGGTGACGCCGGCCGCCTGCAGGCGTTCGACTGCGGCCTCGACCTCCTGCGTTCGGCTCCATACGGTGATCAAGGCATCGAGCGCGTCGTGATGTTGCTGGCGCCCGGCCAGATCGGCATAGCGCGGATCGTCGGCCAGGGCCGCGCCGCCGACGAGGTGTGCCAGCGCGCGCCACTCGGCATCGTCGCGGGCACTCAGCACCAGCCAGCGATCATCGCCGCCCGCCGCATAACAGCCCTGCGGTGCATAGCGTGCATCGCGGTTGCCGATCGGCGCCGGGTCGCGGCCGTCGCGGGCGGCGGCCGCGAACAGCGGCCCGACCAGCCAGCTCGTCGTTTCGAACTGCGACAGTTCTATGGCCTGACTGTGGCCGGTGCGCTCGCACTGCAGCAGGCCGAGCAGCGCCGCGGCGGCACCGAACATGCCGTTGATGGCGTCGACTTCGCGCACGCGATTTGGCAGGTGCGCGTTGTCGTAGGCGGTCAGCGTCTGCACGCCGCCCAGGGCTTCGAGCGTGCCGCCGTAGCCGCAGTACTGCGCGTACGGCCCGCTGCTGCCGAACGCCGGCATCGACAGCAGCACGATGTCGGGCTTGAGCGTGCGCAACCGGTCGTGGCCATAGCCGAGCGCCGCGTAGACGCCGGGCCGTGCGTTCTCGATGACGATGTCGGCGTCGCGGATCAACTGGTCGAGCACGTCGCGATGCGCGTCGAGTTTCAGGTCCAGCGTCAGCGAGCGCTTGCCGCGGTGCAGCTGCCAGAAGCGCGGATGCGTGTCGATGCGCGCCGGGTAACCGCCGCGCATGGTATCGAGCCGCTGCGGATATTCGATCTTGATGACCTCGGCGCCATAGTCGGCCATCAGCCGCGCGGCGTGCGGACCCGACCAGTCATGGGTCATGTCGATGACGCGCAGGTCGGTCAGCGGCGTGTCTGCCGGTGTCTGTACCGGTTGCGGGGCGATGGCGGCCATGGTTTGCGCCGCCAGGCCGACGACGGCGTCCGGCTCGGGTGCGTCCGGCATCGGCGGCTCCGCCCACGGCATCGCAGCGGCGTGGAACGGCGCGCCGGGCAGGACCGCGGCGACACCGTCGGCGCGCTGCCGCGGAGCGAAGAAGCCGCGGGCCCGATGTTGCGGATCATCCAGTACGTCCTGCAGCGAGGCCAGATAACCCCAGGCCATGCCCTGCGCTTGTCCAGCGTGGAAGATCGAGCGCTTGTCGTGGCGCCGCAACCACGGTTGCATCAGCGCTTCGGTGCGTTGGCGCTGGGCAATGCGCTGATCCATGCGTGCCAGTTCCGGCGCCAGCAGTTCCGGTGCCTCGAACAGCGCCGCCCCGCGCAGCCAGCGCCGGATCGGGCCGCCGACCACGGCGGCCTGGCCGTCGGCGCACGGATAGGTACGCCACGGCACCATCGCGTGCTCGTCGTCATTGCGTCGCGCGAGCTTGCCGAGCGCCGTGTGTTCGGCGAGATGGGTTTCGATGTTCATCGCCGCGGCCTCGACGATGGACAGATCGATGGTCGCTCCGCGGCCGTCCTGCTCGCGGCGCCGCAGCGCCATCGCCGTCGCCGTGAGCGCGTGCAGGCCGGCACTGAGCTCGGCCATCGGCAGGCGCGCGTTGAGCGGTTCGCGACGGCCGTCGCCGGTGATCTGCATCAGGCCGGCGCGCGCGTAGAGCGTCAGGTCGCTGCTGCGGTGCAGCCGCTGCGGGCCGTTCTGCCCGAACGGCGTGATCTGCACCAGAATCAGCGCCGGATTCAGGGCGCGCAGCCGCGCGACGTCATAGCCCAGGTCGGCCAGCACCGCGCAACCCCAGCCCTCGAGCAGGACATCGGCGGCGGCGACGCGTGACTCGAAAGCAGCGCGATCGGCCGCCTGCTCGAAGTCCAGCGTCAGGCGCCGCTTGGCACCATGCAGCCAGCACTCGGTATCGGCGTCATGATCGAAGCCGGCCAGCGCCGACGGTGCAGGAATCCGGGTGAGGTCGGCGCCAAAGCCGGCCAGCAGTTTTCCGCAAATGGCCGCGGCCACGTGACCGCTCAATTCGACGATCCGCAGATCGGCAAGTGCAGACATCGGCTCCTCCTACTTTCTTTCTTGTTCACGGGAGCCTGTGGTCCGGCCCCTCTATCGGTTCAGCAACGCGTCCAACTCACTCAGCACGGCAGCGGGGTGCGTGGCCGGAAAGAAGTGCCCGGCCTGCGGCACGTCGATGAAGCGTGCATCCGGCAGGTAACGCATCAGCGCATCGGCGCTGCGCCCGGCGCGGGTGTGTCCTGCGTACTGCAAAAGACAGGGCATTGTCAGTTTTGCATATTGCACGACGTCGGCGCCCGGCGTGCGGAAATCGGCGGCCAGGCTGGTGCCGTCGAGCAATGCCAGCCATTGCTTGGCGGCGCGAATGCCGCCACGGCCTTCGCCAAACGGCGTGAAGGCATCGCGCACGCCGAGTTCGATGCCGGCGACCTTGTGCCGGGCGGCGGCTTCGAGAAAGCGCATGCCGACTTCGGGTTCTTCGTCCCAGCCGTCGCCATCCTGCTTGGCGACGGCTTGCTCGAATGCGGTCAGATGGTCGACGTCGGACAAGCGCAGCTGCGGTTGCAGGCGCTGGACGCGGGTATCGAGCAGGGCGAGGTGCGAGAAGCGCTGCGGGGCGGCGATCGCCGCCTCGAGTGCGATGGCGCCGCCATAGCTGTGGCCGACCAGCGCAGCGCGCTCGATGCCGAGCCGATCGAGCAGATCCAGCAGGTCGTCGGCCTGCTCGGTGGCGGTATAACCCTTGCTGGGTTTTTCACTATAGCCATGGCCGCGCAGGTCATATAGCGTGACGCGGTAGCGTTGTGCCAGCTGGGTGCCGACCGGGTACCAGAACGCGCGATTGGCGCCGAGTCCGTGCACGAGCACGATGTCGGGGCCGGCGCCGAGTTGCTGATGCGCGAGCTTTGGTCTGTCTGTCACGTTGCTGCCTTAATGTTCGGGGGAACACGGGGTTGGCGATGAGGATTGCGGCGGTAGCTGCCGGCAAGTCCAACTTGGGGGTAAAGGAAATGAGTACAGGGGACTACTCGGCGCATACACAGGATGTGATCGAGCACTATCGGCGGCGGCATACCGTGCGTGGCGATCTGTTCGGTGAGCAGCCGTTTGCCAACTACGGGTACTGGACACGCGACGGCATGACCATCGAGCAGGCCGCCGAGGCCCTGACTCAGCTGGTCGCCAGCAGCGCCGGACTCGGACCGGGTGATCGCGTGCTCGACGTCGGCTGCGGCTACGGCGCCGGCGCCGTGTCGTACATGCGGCGCTGCCAGCCGGATGCGATCGTCGGTATCGACGTCACGGACATTCGCATCGACGAAGGGCAGCGCTACGTCGCACGACATGGCTTCGCCGAGCGGATCGAGCTGCAGCTTGGCGACGCGACCAAGATGGCGTTTGCGGACGCCAGCTTCGACAAAGTGGTGTCCGTCGAATGTGCCTTCCATTTCGATACGCGCCGCGATTTTCTGCGTGAGGCGGCGCGGGTGCTGGTCCCGGGCGGGACGCTGACGCTGACCGACATGATTCCGCGCCGCGGCGTCGATCCGCGCGCCTATCTGCGCGGTCGGCCGATTCCCAACGGCGGCATCTGTCTCGACAATCTGGCCAATGCCTATGACGCCGACGTTTACGCCGGCCACCTGCGCGAGGCCGGCTTCACCCATATCCGCATCGAATCGATCATCGACTGGACGCGCATGCGCTTCGTCGACGCGCTGCAAGCGCTGGCGAGCGCGGTCGTCGGCGAGCGGCAGGAGCAGCTGCGCCGCGCGGTCGCCAATCTTCGCCACCACATCGACTGCGGCGAGGACTACGTGCTGGTCGTCGCGCGTCGCGGGCGCTGAGTCCCGGCGCTGCGAGGCGCTGCGAAGCGGGCGGGGCGACAACCGCAGCAAGACGGCGTCCCTCAGGCGAAGAACAGCGGCTTGTCGAGCGGCTTGATCCGGGCGCGCTCGCCGCCAACGCTGATCTGATAGGTATCCGGACGCAGTGGCTGCAGTTCGCCGAGCGCGAGGCGTTCTTCGAAGAAGTCGAGCGTGGCTTCAACCTTGCTGAAGTCGACGCGCTGCTTGAACGGTGCCAGGTCGTAACGCCACCACTGCAGTTTCAGAAAACGTTCGACGAATTTTTCGGCAAAGCGCAGGCGTAGCAGCCGCGCCGGCGAGCCGACCATTACCGCATATGGCGGCACGTCTCGGGTGACGACACTGCGCGCGCCGATCAAGGCGCCGTCGCCGATGGTGACACCGCGCTTGATGAAGGTGCCGGCCCCGATGTACGCCTCATGGCCGATCACCGTCAGGTTGGGCACCGTCGCGACGAAACCGGGATCTTCGAGTTCGCCCGGCGCCAGCCGCTCGAAATCGGGCAGCAGATAGATGCCGGGCATGTAGCGCGGCCGCGTGAACGCGTAGGGGTGCGAGCTGAACCAGTCGGTCGGATGCTCGGGTGGTCCGATCACCGAGCCTTCGCCGATCTGCGAGTAGCGGCCTAGCCGTGTGCGGTAGACGCTGGTGTCGCCGGCCGCGTTGAAGAACGCGAACGCGCCGACCTGACAGTCCTTGAGACGATGCCCCTGCAGATAGGCCGGCCGTTCGTACTGCACCGTGCCGCGCAGCTTGCTGGTCTGGTTGACCAGCAAGCCGTACGGCAGGAAATCGGGGTTCGGCGGATTTTCTCCACGAAACGGAAATTCCGTCATTGCAGTGGCTCCAGGCGTGCGGGGGAGAGACACGCTCAGAGCGACAGCGACGGCACGGTGACTTCGAGGAAGTCGGCGATCTGCCCGAGCGACAAATCGTCGACGTAACGGCCGTCCTTCATCAGCAGTTTGTCGAATGGCGTCTTGCTGATGCCCAGCTCTTCTTCAACCGCAACGATGAACTGGATGATGTCGATCGACTCGAAGCCCAGGTCGCCGAGCAGCTTGGTGTCGCGGCCGATCTCGCCTTCGTATTCGTTATCCCAGTCCTGCGTGAAGTCCTGAACGAGGGGCAGCAGCTTTTGAAAGATTTGGTCGCTCGTGGCCATGAGGGGGTGGTGGCAATGGGTGGTGGAAGAACAGCGGTTGCGGCAGCTTCTTGATCGCGAAGTTGTCGGCACTGCGCGTGACGCAGTAGCTGTCCGGGATCAGTGGCTGCAGCTGGCCGTCGGCAGCACGCGCTTCGAGGAAATCGAGCGCTGCCTCGACGGCACGAAAATCAATCTGGTTCTTGAATGGTGCCAGATCGTAACGCCACCACTGCAGCTTGAGAAAGCGCGCAATGATGGCATCGGAAAAGCGCATGCGGATCACACGCGCCGGCGAGCCGGCGACGATGGCATACGGCGGGACGTCCTTGGTGACGACGCTACCGGCGCCGACCACGGCACCGGCGCCGACGGTCACGCCGCGACGCACGATGACGCCGGCACACAGATACGCCTCGTGCTCGATGATGGTGTCGCTCGGTACGGTGTCGACGTACGACGGTCCCGGCTGTGCGTCCGGGGCCATGCGTGCGAAGTCCGGCAGCTGGTAGAGGTTGGGCATGTACGCCGGCCGCGTGAACGCGATCGGATGCGTACTGAACCAGTCGAGTGGATGCTCCGGTGCGCCGACGATCACCGATTCGGCGATCTGCGCGTAGCGGCCGAAGTGGGCGCGGTACGCGCTGGTGACGCCGGCTGAATTGAAATACGTGAACGCGCCGATCACCGACGCGCGTGCGTCGGCGATCAGCCCATGCGCTTTCAGATCAAGCATCGCGTTCGTCACGTTCGCGGCCGTTCCAACCGTTTCGTTGCCCATTCCCCTCTCCTGTTTCTTGTTTCGGATCGTCGGCATCTAGCGCACCGTGATCCGTCGGCCGGCGTCCGGCCTGCCCGGCAGCCGCATGATGCGGCTGCCGGGATCCAGCGCTACTCCATGTAGCCGAGCATCTGCAGCTGCTCGATCATCTTCTGCTTCTCGGTGGCATCCATGTCGTCGGCCTTCTCGGCGTCGCGTTCCAGGCGCGTCTTCGCACCCTTCTTGACCGGATGTTCGGCCCACCATTCCGGCGTGAAGAACGCCTGCGGGACTTCGCCTTCGAGATCCGACGGCACCGACGTGCCGAGGCTGTAGAGCAGCGTCGACGTGACGTCGACGATCTTCAGGCGATCGACCATGCCGGCCTTGGCGATGCCGTTGCCGTAGGCCATGAAGATGCCGTCCGGATGATGCGTGCCGGCCGCATGCGGGCGCTGCACGACGACCGGCTTGAGGTTGCGGATCGACACGAAGCCGTTGTCGCGCAGCACCAGCGTCAGGTCGCAGGCGCGGTCCATGTGCTGACCCGGGAACCATTCGTCGCGCTTGAGCACGTCGACCACGACCGGCTCGCCGAATTCGTTGCGCAGCTTCTTCAGATCCTCGATCAGCTTTTCGCGGAAGCTGTCGTACTGTTCCGGCGGCACGCCGTGATCGCCCGGCTTTTCGGCGACGCGGATGTGAATGCCGTTCGACGACGGCGTGCGGCAATACGCCGTGGTGCCGCTCCAGTCGAGATTGGCGAAGTTGGCCGCTTCGCGACGCATCGCCATCTCCGAGCCGTCGGATTCGGCCCACTTCAGATAGCCCAGTTCTTCGAGGTAGGCGTTGATGCGCAGCACTTCGGTCGACGCGGTAAAGCCATGGTCGGACGCGAAGAAGACCTGCGCGTCGGGGCCGGCCAGCGTCACCAGCGTTTCGATGTAGCGATCGAGATTGCTGAAGTACTCGAGCACGACTTCGCGCATCAGCTTGTCGTGCCCCTGCGGGTTTTCCGGCAGGATGTTCGGGTCCAGCCACGGCCAGGCCTGATGCTGGATCTTGTCGGTGCCGTCGAACATCACCGCCATCAAGTCCGGCGCGTCGGTCTTGAGCACGTATTCGGCAATGCGGAACCACTGTTCCTCACGCGGCAGGTGATAGCGCACCCACTTGTGCGTTTCTTCCGGCGACAGCGAATCCATCGCCTGCTGTTCGTTCTCGAAATCCCAGGCCAGTTCCTTCGGATCGAAACCTTCGACGTCGCTCTTGAGGCGCTCGAACAGCTCGCGCGGATGCGTGTTGCGGCGCAGATGCTTGGCCGGGGTGAAGCCGGGAATCACGGCGCCGTTGATGTTCTTCGGCGGCGGCGCGGTCAGCGGGAAGTTCAGCGCCGCGCAGCTCATCTTCTTGCGCGTCAGCATCGACCAGATCATTTCCGAGTCGACGTCGCGCGAGTCGTACAGCGTCCAATAAACCTCACCGCCCTTGTCTTCGGCGCGGATGAAGTCGAAGACGCCGTGTTCGCCGGGGCCCTTGCCGGTCATCAGCGAGGTCCAGGCCGGCGGCGTCAGCGGATTCGGTGTCGAGCGCAGCTTGGCGCGGACACCGTTTTCCATGATCTTCTTCATGAACGGCATCGTGATGCCGGTGCCCGGAATGTCGCGGATCATCTCGTCGAGCACGGTGAAGGTGCAGCCGTCGAGGCCGATGAAGAGGGTCTTGGTCTTGCGGGGGAGTGCGGCGTTCATGTCGTTTCCTGCGTTTTCGGCATTGATAGGGACGGCATTAAGGTCAGGCCAGACAAAGCGCGACGACCTCGCGTCCGTCCGGCACGTAAATCATCACCACATAGCGGGCGTCGCCATGCTGTACATCAGCGGCGCCCACCGACGCATCACCCACATAGCGGATGACGTGCCAATCCTGGGGGCGGCCCTGCAGGCCGCTACCGGCCGCCTTGGCGGCCGCTTCCTTCGCCGCCCACAGGGCGACGACGGTGCGCAGCTTCGCGTCGCCACTCAGCCCGGCGAGCAGCGCGTGTTCGCTGTCGTGCAGCGCACCGATCGCGACGCGATCGGCATCGACGCCGGCCAGCGGCTGATAGTCGACACCGATGCGCATTCCGGCCGGTGCGATGGCCGCGACGCCGCAGCGCGCGCTGTGGCTGATCGAGACCGACGGCGGTGCTTGCCCCGGCAGCGCGGCGATGCGCAAATGCGGGGCGCCGAGTGCGTCGCTGTCGACGCCGATATCAGCAGCCGCCAGCGCTACGCCCTGCGACTGCGCCCAGCGTCGCGCGGCGTCCTTGGCCGCAATGCGGCCCATCAGCCATTCCTCGCGGCGCGGACCGCTGGCCGGCAGCGCGTAGAACGCGCGCAGCTCCGCGTCGTCGAGCGCCATGTGCGCGAGCACGCGCTTCCAGATCGCGAAGCCCTGATCGAGAAAGCCTTCGTCGAACGGCGGCATGCGGCGCAGGACAATGCCGTCCGGCAGCAGGCCTTCGAGCAGCGGCTGTGACAGCTGCTGGGTTTGGGGATCGAGGCGGAAGTCGGCGAAGCGCTGCGGCGTCGGGAACTTGCGGTCTTCCCACTGCTCGATGCGCATCGCCAAGCGGCCGTCGGTGCCGGCCAGATCGAAGTCGGCGGCAACCACGGTATCACCGACGAAGCGCGTATCGGCGCGGCAGCGCAGCAACTGGCCGGCGGCGGCCGGCGGCGCGTACAGCGTGCAGCGACCGACGCGGAACGGAAAGCAGTTGTACGACCAGCCGTGTTGCTCGGTGACCCAGTACGCGGCCAGCGCGCCGACCGCGTCGAGCGCCGCCGCGTCGAACTCGAAGCGCGGCGCGGCAGTGAAGTCGAAGTAGTCGTGCGTGGCGATCGTGCCGATGTCGGCTTCGATCGAGCGCTCGCCCCAGCGTTCGATGTGCTTGACGCCTTGCAGGCGCGGGCCGTGGAACATGCCGTTGCGATACAGGTCGGCATCGGGATTGGCGACAGCCGCCTGCGACGTCGGCGATGTCCATTCGCGCATCGCCGGCGGCTGCGGATACTGCGCCGCCAGACGGACGCTGGATTCGAACACCAAAGTGCCGGTGGCCGGGCCGCCCTTGCCGAGCGCAAAGATGCGGCCGGCGACGCGCTGCTCGCCGTCCTGCGGCGGACCCCGGTCGACTTGAATGCGGATGTCGAGCACGTCGCCGTCCAGCGCCAGCCAACGGCTGCCGCGCGATTCCTCGAAGCCGATCACGTGCAGGCCTTCGCCGTCGACGAGCTTGGCCGCCGCCTCGGCGAGGATTTCCATGCTGAACGTGAACGGCACCACCGTCAGCGGCAGCAGCGCGGGGTTGCGCACGCTCGGCGTGCCGCCGATCGCATGGTCCTGCAGAAACCGGTCATGGCGATGGTCGAGGCGACGTTCGCAGACCAGACGCTCGCGGCTTTGCTCGATGACGCGGCCGAGCAGCGGATAGCGCATCGGTGCGCTCGCGGTCGGCGCAATGGTGCTGGGCGCGAAGCTGGTCGCGCTGCCCATCGGTGGCAGCGGCGCGGTGCCGGTCATCGCCGCCAGCACCCGCGACTGACTGTCGAGGAAGTCCTGCATCAGCGCGAAGTGCGAGCGCAGCATCTCGCTGCGCGGGTCGAGCGCGACCGCCGCGGTGTCGGCCGGCTTCTTGATCGGCACGACCTTGGCGCGCGCGGTTGCTTCGACAACATTGGCAGGCCGCTCGGCGACGGCCGCCGCCGCCGGGCGCCGCTTCAGCGGCGCCCAATCGGCCGGCAGGCTCAGTTCCGGCATCTGCAGATCGATGGTGATGCCGCGACGCTTGGCCGTCTTCGGCGCCGCCATCAGATCGAGATCGTCGATGTCGCGATGGCTGTACAGCGCGCCGGGCTGGAACGCGACGCCGGCCGCGTAGAGCTGGCCCAGCGTCTGGTGCAGCTGTGTGACGCCGTGGCGGCGGCGGCTGTTGCAGGCAACGGCGACGACATCATCGTGCGCGCGCAGGGTGTCGCCGACGAACGAGGTCAGGTTGCCGCTCGGGCCGACTTCGACGAAGACGCGATAGCCGTCCTCGTAGAGTCGCGTCAGCGTTTCGGTGAAGCGGACCGGATTTTCCCACTGCTGCGCCGCGAGTTCGCGAATCGCATTCGGCTCGCTGGGAAAACGGCCGACCGAGCGCGCGCTGTACAGCGTGCAGCGGCCGGGGCCGAAATCCAGGGTCTTGAAGTATTCGCGCAAGGCGTCGGCGAACGGCTTGAACAGCGGCGTGTGATAGGCGCGGCCGAACGGCAGCGTCACACAGATCACGCCCTCGGCGGACAGCTTTTCGCGCAGCGCGTCGGCAGCGGCTGACGGCCCGAACATCACCAGTTGGTTCGGGCAGTTGTCCATCGCCACGATCATCTCGCCGGGATCGCGCAGCAGCGCTTCGCGCATCGGTGCCTTGAGCGCGCCCAGCGTCAGCAGCGTGCCTTCGGCGATCTGGCCTTCGGCTTCGAGTTGCTGCGACAACTTGTTCAGCGTGCGGATCGAGTCGGCGATTTCTTCGCGGCGCGTCGTGCGCCGTACGCGGCAAGCCGTCAGCGCGGTGTTTTCGCCGGTGCTGTGACCGAGCATCGCATCCGGCGCGAAGCCCAGCGCATCGAGCAGCGCCTGCAGGCCGAGCGATGCCGAGAACACGCTTTCGGCGGCCACGTCCATTTCATACATGCGATCTTCGAGCGCCTTGCGCGCGGACTCGTCGAGACCGCTCGGCGCCGGGAACAGCACCGGCGCGCGCGCCGTCATGCCGCTGGCGAGGCCGGTCTTCTCCATGAAGTCGAAGGCCTCGCGCACCGGCGGGAAATGCACGGCGACATCGGCGAGCATGTTCGGGTACTGACCGCCTTCGCCGGGGTAGAGGAAGCAGACCTTGCCCGGCGCGTCGCCGTGACCGTAGTAGACGCCGCCGCGGGTCTTGTACGGTTGCGGATTCGGCCGTGCGAGTTTTTCGCGCGCCTGCTCGAGCTTCTTGATCAGATCCGCTTCGTTGTCGGCGACGATCGCCAGGCGGTGTGCGCCGCGTGCGAGACCACCGCTGGCATGCGCGACCTCGGCGAGCGTCGCCGGCGGCGTCGCGCGCAGGTGCAGCAGTGCCTGATCGACCTTGGCCAGCAGCGCGGTGATGCTGTCGCCGCCGAGCGTGACGAGTTCCGACGGCGTCGGCCGGTGCAACACGGCGACCTGCTGGCGGCGTTCGCGGCGGCCCGGTTCGTATTCCTCGAGCACGACGTGCGCATTGATGCCGCCGAAGCCGAAGGCGTTGGCCGCCGCGCGGCGCGGATGCGCGGCGCCGTGGATCCACGGCCGTGTTTCGTTGTTGATGTAGAACGGCGTCTCGCCCAGACGTAGCGCCGGGTTCGGTTCGTCGCAGATCATCGGCGGCAGCACCTTGTGGTGCAGCGCCAACGCCATCTTGATCATCGACGCGCTGCCGGCCGCCGGCAGACAGTGCGCGATCATCGATTTCACCGAGCCGACCGCGATCTGCGGACCCGTACCGCGGCCGCTGTAGATCTGCTTGAGCGTCTCGATTTCGGTCCGGTCGCCGATTTCGGTGCCGGTGCCGTGCGCTTCGATCAGGTCGATCGTCATCGGATCGATGCCGCTCGATTCGTAGGCGCGCTGCAGCGCCAGCACCTGACCTTCGAGGCGCGGCGTCAGCAGGCCCTTGGCGCGGCCGTCCGACGAGGTGCCGATGCCCTTGACGACGGCATAGATGCGGTCGCCGTCGCGCTCGGCGTCGGCGAGGCGCTTGAGCACCAGCATGCCGACGCCTTCGCCGAGCAGGATGCCGTTCGCGCCTTTCTGGAACGGGCGGATGTCGCCGTGCGACAGCGCCTGAATCTGGCAGAACTGGATGTACAGCTGTGGCGGCGTCTGCGAATGCACACCACCGGTCAGCATCAGATCGCAACGGCCAGAGGTTAGTTCGCGCACTGCGGCGTCGAGTGCGATCAGCGACGACGAACAGGCAGCGTCGACGATGAAGTTCGGCCCCATCATGTTGAGGCGATTGGCGATCAGGCCGGCGATCACGTTCGGTGTCAGCACGCCGACCATGTCGGCGTTGTAGACCGGCAGCTGCCCACGGAAGTGATCGTGCAGCTCGCGCAGCTCGGCGTCGCTGAGGTCCGGGCGCAGCGCACGCGCCATGGCGATCGCCTGATCGGCGAACAGGCCGCGCGCCAGCACGCTGGCCATGCCGCGATTGCCGTAGGTGCCGCGACCGATGACGACGCCGGCGCGTTGCGGATCGAACGGCTTGAGGCCATTGCCGTTGTGGCTGCCGCTGCCGTAGCCGGCATCGGCCAGCGCGTCACGCGCATATTTGAGCGCGATCAGGTGATCGGGGTCGCCGCCTTCGGCAAGGCTCGGCAGCACGCCGAACTCGATGGGATTGACCTCCATGCTGTCGTGCAGGAAGCCGCCGCGCGTCGTGTAGATGCGGTCGTTGGTCTTGGCGTCGGGATCGTAGTACGGGCCGGTCCAGCGCGGCCCGGCGTCGGTCACGGCGTCGACCTTGTCGAGAATGTTCTGCCAGTAGCGCTGGGCATCGCGAGCGCCCGCATAGGCGCCCGCGAGCCCGACGATGGCGATGTCGACCGGCTGGCTCAAGCTTGCAGCCCCGCAATGAAGTCGCGGTGCGTCGGCGCGAGCTTGTTGAGGTTGGCGCTCATGGTGCTCATGCCGTCGACGATGGCGATGCGCAAACGGCCCTGTGCATCGATGATGTCGACGTCATAGGCGATCGCATGCTCATGCGGCGCTGGCTTGAGACGCATGATCAGCTTCAGCGGGCCGCTCAGCGGCGCGTCGCCATAGCGCGAGACGCTGCCGAAGCCGGCGGGCAGGGCGCCCTTGTCGTGCTGGGTGCGTGCCCAGACGAAGGCCAGCTGCGGCGGCACGTCCATCAGGCCCAGATCGAAGACCCAACGACCGCCGGTGCCGTCGAGGAAGCTGGCGATCTGCGACGGCTGCACCGTCACTTCGATGCCGCCGCCATGCAGCTTGTCGATGCGCTGGATCAGCTGGAAGCGCGGGCCGTGGAACAGGTGCTCGTGATACGCGTCGGCCGCGGCGATCGCGATGCCGTCGCCCGGCAGCACCGGAGCCTGCGCCAGCGGCGCTTCCGGAATCTGCTGCAGCAGCACGGCGGTGGCGCGATACAGCGGCAGCTTGCGCTGCGTGTCGATGATCTCGACGGTGACGGTCTGGCCATGCATGTCGGAGTGCGACGAGGCGCGCGCACGTAGCTGCACGGCGCGGTGGCCGCCTTCGAGCACGATGCCGCCGAGCTGACGCACGTCGCGCATGCCGACCACATACCAGCCCGGCCACGCGGCGCCGACGAACTGCGCCATGTATTCGAGCGCGCCGGCGGCGGGCACCACGGCCTTGCCGTCCATGCAGTGGTCGATCAGGTATGGATCGCTGTCGAGCGTGAAGACGTGATCGAAGGTCATGTTGCCGCCGGGGCCCATGCGCAGCGCGTCGCGGATCAGCGGGTAGCCGCTGTCCGTGCCGGCGTCGTCGGCGTTCGGCGTGTCCGCCGACGGTCCGAACAGGCGCCACGGGCCATAGCCGGCGACGATCTCGACATCCTGTTTGGTGCCGTAGGCGAGTTCGTCGGCGAAGAAGCGACGGCCGGCCGCGACCGGTATCGGCTCCATGCCCTTTTCGCGGAACGCGGCCTTGACGCCCTCGCTGGCCATGCCGGCATCCCACGGGCCCCAGTTGACGGCGAACACGCGGGTATTCGGCCAGGCGCGCGAGGTGGCCCAGGCGATGCGGTTCAAGGCTTCGTTGGCCGAGGCGTAGTCACTCTGGCCGCGATTGCCGTAACGGCCGGCGACCGACGTGAAGAACGACAGCCACTTCAGCGAATCCGGCTTGAGCTTGGCCAGCATCGTGTAGACCGGATCGAGCTTGGTGCCGAACACGCGGCCGAACGACTCGGCGGTCTTGTCGCGCAGCAGCTTGTCTTCGATGACGCCGGCGCCGTGAATGACGGCGTCGATACGTCCGTGCCGTGCGTACAGTCCGTCGATGACGGCGGCAAAGGCGTCGGTGTCGCGGACGTCGCAGGCCAGATACTCGACCTCCGCGCCCTCGGCACGCAGCTTGGCGAGGTTGCCGCGAATCTCACGATCGACCATCAGGCGCGACACCGCGCGGTCGATCTCGACCGGCTTCGGCTTCTCGCCGCGGGCGATGGCCGCTGACAGCAGCGCCTTGCGCAACTCCGCAGCGGTCGCCAATGCGGCGGTCGATGCCGCTTCCGCCGCCGGTTCGGCGGTGCGGCCGAGCAGCACATAGCGCAGGCCCGGCACCGCCAGTTCTTCGAGGATTTCCGCGGTAATGCCGCGCGCGCCGCCGGTGACCAGCAAGACCCAACCGGCTTCCGGCTTGAGCTTGGGCGCGAACGCATGCTCGGTCGCCGCCTGTTCAACGGTGACGCTGCCGTAGCGTTCGGTGCCGATGTAGCCGGCCTCCGGCTGCGTGTCGCGCGTCAGTAGTTCGGCGACCAGCATTTCCGCGATCTGTTGATCGTTCTGGCCATCGAAGTCGACGGTGCGTGCCTGAGCATCCGGATATTCGTGGCGCAGGCAGTTGGTCAGGCCGGTGACGCCGCCGGCCAGCGGCGCGCCGCTGCCGAAGGCGTCGCGGCCGAGCGTACCGCCGAGCCGCGTGGCGGCGATCAGATGCAGCTTGTCGAGCTGCGCTTCCAATGCCTTGGCGGTGTGGAACAGGCTCAGCACGCAGCGCTCGCCGAGTGCCTGCCATTGCGCGGCGCTGGTCACGTCTTCGCCAACCAGGCCGTGCAGGTGCAGTACGCCGCGTACGTCCCCGTGCTGTGCCTGCGCCGCAGCGATCGCGGCGTTCAGCGCCTCGGCGCCGCTGGCGTCGGTGAAGACCGGCGTCACGCCGCTGGCCGGCAGCAAGGTGCGCAGTGCGTCGACGATCCCGGCCGGCCCGCCGATCACCAGGACCAGGCCGCTCAGCGCCGTGCGCGTGCCGGGCAACGGCATCGGCTGCGACTTGATCAGATAGCGCGGAATGGTGGCCGCCACCGTCGCAGTGGCAAGCGCCGTCGGGGTGGCGGCTGTTGTTGCAAGCGGCGCCGTAGTCGCCGGCGCGTCCGTCGCGAGTTCGCGGTAGGCGGCGACGATCGCGGCCAGGCTCTTGGCCTTGGTGAAGCGTTCCATCGCCGACTGCATCGCACTGGCGGTGGCGGCCGGCAGCAGCTTCTGGAAGGCGCCGAGAATCTCGACGCGCTTGATCGAGTCGATGCCGAGGTCGGCTTCGAGATCGGCGTCGTCACTGAGCATGTCCGGCGGGTAGCCGGTGCGTTCGGCGACGATCGTCAACAGTGCATCACGCGCATCGAAGCTGCTGGCCGCGGGCGCCGCCACGGCGACCGGCGCCGGGCTGACGGCTGCCGCCACCGGTGCCGCGCTGCCGCCGATCGCCGCGTGCGCGTCGAGGATGGCCTGCAGGCTCTTGGCCTTGGTAAAGCGCTCCATCTGCGCCTGCATCGCTTCGGCCTGCGCGGCCGGCAGCAGCTTCTGCAGGCCGCCGAGGATTTCGACGCGTTTGATCGAGTCGATGCCGAGGTCCGCTTCAAGATCGGCGTCGAGCGCCAGCATCTCCGGCGGATAGCCGGTGCGTTCGGCGACGATGCCGGTCAGCAACGCCTGCAGGTCGATGGCCGGGGCCACCGCAACGTTGGCCGGGATGCTGGCCGCCGTGACGCTCGGCGCTGCGGGTGCGAGCGCGGCGGCGCCGGATGGCATCAATGCCTTGGCTTCGGCGAGGATGGTGTCGAGCGTCTTGGCCTTGGTGAAGCGCTCCATACCGTTCTGCATCGCGGCGCCGACCTCGGCCGGCAGTGCCTTCTGCAGCGCGCCGAGGATTTCGACGCGCTTGATCGAGTCGATGCCGAGGTCCGCCTCGAGATCTGCATCGAGCGCCAGCATTTCCGGCGGATAGCCGGTGCGTTCGGCAACGATGCCGGTCAGCAGTCCCTGCAAGTCGATGGCCGGTGCGGCGGGCGCCGCCGGAGCACTCGCCGTCACGGCAGCCGGGGTGGCAGCCGCGGCCGCCGTCGCTGGCGCGGCGCTGGCGATGAACGGCGCGGCTTCAGCGAGAATCGCATCGAGGCTCTTGGCCTTGGTGAAGCGCTCCATCGCCGATTGCATCGCGGCGCCGGCATCGGCCGGCATCGCCTTTTGCAGCGCGCCGAGGATTTCGACGCGCTTGATCGAGTCGATGCCCAGATCTGCTTCGAGGTCGGCGTCGAGTGCCAGCATGTCGTGCGGATAGCCGGTGCGGTCGGCAACGATGTCGAGCAGCACGCGCTTGGCGTCGAAGGCAGCGACCGGCACCGCGATTGGCACCGGTACCGGCGCGGCCGGCGGCGCCTGCGTCACGATCGGCGCGGCGGCCGGCGGCGCTGCGACCGGGGCCGCAACGGCAGCGGCGGGCGCTGTCGTCGGCGTCGCGATCGGCAGGTTCGGCATCGCCGGCATCGAAGCGCCGGCACTGCCGCCGAGGAACTGCTGAATCACGCGTTCCTGCAAGGCGAGGAACTGACGCATGGTCTGCTGGTAGGCCAGCATCGCATCGGTGCCGAGCGCGCTCGGCACGGCCGGCATCGCCGGCGGCGTTGACGTCGACGGCAGTGCGGCGCTGCTGGCGACCGGCGCCGCGGTCGGAGCCGTCGTGGCGGCCGGGCGCGGGGCGCTGGCGATGAGGGCCTGACGACGTGCCTCGCGCTGCTGCGCGGCCGTCGCCGCGGTCAGCGGCGGCAGGCTGCCGGCCTTCAGTTCCGGATCGCTGAGCGGCCGCGCGCAACCGCCGGACAGCATCCAGACGTGTTTGGCGAGCGTCGGCGGCTGGGCCAGCGCGTCGAGTTGCGTGCGGTCGAGCAGGGCCAGCGCGCGACCGGCGAACAACGCCGTCGGCTGCCAGGCGACGCCGGCGGTGAACAGCTCGGCGAGGCCGATCAGCAGGCCGCGCAAGCCGCCGCCGTTGGCGTCGAGCGAGATCGCCAGCGCGTCCTTGCCGGCCAGGGTCTGGCGGATCATGTTCGAGCAGATGCTCTTGGCGCCGAGCTCGACGAAGACGCGCGTGCCGGCGGCGTACATTGCCTCGATTTCAGAGACGAATTCGACGCTGCCGAGCAAGTGGCTGTCGAGCTGCTTGCGCATCGCCTCGGCGCTGCTTGGGTAGGGCTGGGCGGTGCCGTTCGACCAGGCCGTGAGCTGTGCCGGTTTGAACGCGGTTTCGGCGATCGCTGCCGATAACGGCGCCTTGGCCGGGGCCACCAGCTCGGTGTGGAAGGCACCGGAGACCGGCAGCATGACGGCGCGCAACTGTGCGGCGGCGAGCTTCTGCACCGCCTGTTCGACGCCGGCCTTGGGGCCGGAGATGACGCACTGTTCGGGCGCGTTGTGATTGGCGACGACCACGCCGTCGCAGCCTTCGAGCAGCGGCAGCACGGCCTCGCGGCGCGCCTGCACGGCGGCCATGGTGCCGGCCACCGGGCCGTTCGAGGCGTCGGCCATGGCGCTGCCGCGAATCGCCGACAGTTTCAGGAAGTCGCTCGGCGCCAGCACGCCGGCCGCCATCAGTGCGGCGTATTCGCCGTAGCTGTGGCCGGCAGCGGCCGTGGCCGACAGGCCGAGGCGACGAGCGAGGTTGAAGTAGCCCAGCGCCAGCGCGCCCAGCGCCGGTTGCGCGACGCGCGTATCGGTCAGCGCGCGCTTTTGCGCGGCTTCGGTGTCATCGTCGAACGCCGACGGTGGCAGCACGTAATGAGACAGTGGCTGCGCCAGCGTATCGCGCAGGGTGCGGTCGGCCAGCTCCAGGGCTTCGCGGACTTCGTCGCAATACAGCGCCGCTTCGCGGCCCATGTCGACGTATTGCGCGCCCTGACCGGGGAACACGAAGGCGACGGGCGGCGCGTCGCTCGGTGTCGTCTGTTGGAGGCGGATATGCGGCGGTAGCGGCTTGGCCTCGCGCAGGTGCGCGAGCAAGGTCTGCAGATCGCTGGCCAGGCCGGTGATGCTGTTGGCAACGATGGCGGCGCTGACCGGCTGCGCACGGCGCGCCTCGGCTTCGCGCGCCAGCAGCAGCGCCAGTTCGCCGAGCGGCAGGCGACCGCCCTCGACGAGCTTGGGCAACAGCGCTTCGACGTCACGTGTCAGCGTCGCGATGTCGGCGGCGCGGAACACGCAAAGCTCGTGCGGCCAGTGCTCGGCACCGGCCGCACCGCCTCCGCCGTGTCCGACGTACTCCTCCAGCACCGCGTGAAAATTGGTTCCGCCGAAGCCGAACGCCGACGATGCGCCGCGCCGCGGATGATCGGGCGAGGCGACCCAAGGCTTCGGGTTCTTCAGCAGATAGACCGCCGACTTCGGATCGGCGATCGGCGCGATCGGCTGGGTCACGCCGTGGTGCGCCGGCAGCGTGCGGTGGTACAGCGACAGCGCGACCTTGGTCAGGCCGGCGACGCCGGCGGCGGCCTTGGTATGGCCGAGCAGGGTCTTCACCGAGCCCAGCGCGACGCTCTTCGGCACGGCGTTCTCGTTGGCGAGCGCGCGCGTGATGGTCTGCGCCTCGGCGCGGTCGCCGACCGCGGTGCCGGTGCCGTGCGCTTCGACCAGGCCCAGCGTCGTCGGCCGGAAGCCGGCCTTGGCATAGGCACGGTCGAGCGCGCGCATCTGCCCTTCGCTGCGCGGTGCGGTCAGGCCCAGGGCCTTGCCGTCGCTGGAACCGGCGGTCGACTTGATGACCGCGTAGATGCGGTCGCCGGCCGCTTCGGCGTCGGCGAGGCGTTTCAGCGCGACGATCACCACGCCTTCGGAGATCGCGATGCCGTCGGCGCCTTCGTCGAAGGTACGTGGTTGACCGGTCGGCGACAGCGCCTGGGTCTTGGCGAACGTGGTGAAGCCGTAGATCGACTGCGTGGTGTCGAAGCCGCCGGCCAGCACCATCGAGCTGCGTCCGGATTCGAGTTCCTCGACGGCGATGTTGATCGCCGCCAGCGACGACGCGCAGGCGGCGTCGACGGTCATGTTGATGCCGCCGAAATCGAGGCGGTTGGTGATGCGCCCGGCGGCGACGTTCGGCAGCACGCCGGCGAACGATTCCTCGGTCCACTCCGGCAGGCGGTCGCGCACGTCGTCGGGAATGTCGGCGATGTAGCGCGGCATTTCCGAGCGCAGGCCGTATTGCAGGCCGAGTTCGCCCGCGCCACCGGACGAGCCGAGCACGACGGACGTGGTGTTGCGGTCGAAGCCGCCGCTGGCATAGCCGGCGTCGTCGAGCGCGCGGCTCGCGCCTTCCAGCGCCAGCAACTGCATGGGGTCGATCGACTTCATCGACTTCGGCGGAATGCCGAAGCGCATCGGATCGAAGGCGATTTCTTCAAGGAAGCCGCCCCACTTCGAATAGACCTTGTCGCGGGTCTGGCGGTTCTCATCGAAGAACAGCTTCCAGTCCCAGCGCGATTCCGGCGCTTCGCGAATCACGCTGACCTTGTGCAGCACGTTGTGCCAGTAGTCGTCGGCGTTGTTCGCCTTCGGCAGCACGACGCCGATGCCGACGATCGCGACATTGGCCGGCTTCGGCTCGCTGACCGGCGCGGCCGGCAGCAGTGCGTCGAGCGCGGCCTGGCCGCCGACGCTGACGTCGCGGTGCAAGGCTTCGACGGCGACCGGCGCCTGACGCAGCGTCGCCACCTGACCGATCATGTACATGCCGTCGCTGAGCTGGCGGTCGACGCCGTACTCGACGATGGTGCCGGACTCGTCGCGATTGACGCCCTTGGACGCGATACGCAGGCGCCCGAGGTTGAGATCCTCGAGCACGTCGCGGATTTCCTCGGCGCTCTTGCCTTCGCGAATCAGTTGGCGGCGCTGCTCGAAGAAGTCGTGCGCGAATTGCGTGTCGGCGCAGCGCGTCGAATGGCCCGGGCCGGTTTCGAGATTCTTGGTGCGCTCGCACAGCAGCGCCTGCTCCTGGAAGCCGGCGACCACCGCGCCGCTGGAGACGATTTCCTGGGTGAACAGATAGGCGGTGCCCATCAGCGCGCCGACCTTGATGCCGCGTGCCGCCAGCGGCGCGGTCATCGCCGCGACCATCGCGCCGGAGCGCGCGTCGTGCACGCCGCCGGCGAACAGCACGTGGATGTCCTTGGCTTCGGTCGGCTTCACGTGCTCGAGCAGCACGTCGATCATTTCCTCCCACAGCGTGAAGCTCGCCAGCGGGCCGATGTGACCGCCGCATTCGCGGCCCTCGAACACGAAGCGCTTGGCCCCCTGTTCGAGATACATCTTCAGCAGTGCCGGCGCCGGCGCGTGGATATAGGTCTTGATGCCGCGGCTTTCGAATTCCGCAGCCTGATCCGGGCGGCCGCCGGCGATCAGCGCGAACGGCGGCTTGCACTGCCAGATCGCTTCGCATTGTTCGACGCGCAGTGCATGCGGGATGAAGCCGAGCAGGCCGACGCCCCAAGGCTGGTCACCGATCGTCGCCGCGGTCTGTTCAAGCATCTCCTTGACCTGGCCGCCGCGCATCAGCGCCAGCGCCAGGAACGGCAACGCGCCGCCCTTGGCGACCTCGACGGCGAAGGCCGGCGAATCGGAGACGCGCGTCATCGGCCCCTGTGCGAGCGGGAAGCGCGTGCCATGCGACCTGGCCAGCGCGCCGTTTTCGTCGAGCACGTGCAGTTCGGCGGCCTGACGGATCTGCCGCAGGCTGTCGCGGCGCACGGCCTGCACGAACTTGGCGACATTGCCGTAGCGGCGGCGGAAGGCCTGTGCCAGGCCGATGCCCTGACCGAGCGGCAGCAGCGTGCTGCCATCGGCCGTCCAGCCGATGTGGCCGGCGGTGACGCTGCGCCAGTCGTCGAGCGCCAACTCGCCGCCTTCGGCGCGCCGCAGTTCGTCGTCGGCCGTTTTCAGCAATGGCGAACCGGGCCGCGCGTAGACGCGGCAGGGATGGTCGAGCAGTTCGCCGAGCAGGCGGGTTTCGGCACCGTTGAGGCGGCCGAGTTCGAGCTGCATGGTTTGCGGCAGTGGCGATTCGGCGAGCAACAGCAACTGATCGTCGTAGATCACGCCGGCCGCGCCGGCGGCGCGTACCGCGGCGGCCGAATGCACGCCGACGCCGCCGAGCACGTAGAGCGGCAGCGTCGTGCGGCCCGCCAGCTTCTGCAACAGGATGTAGCTGGTGTATTCGCCGACCCAGCCGCCAGCCTCATGGCCACGCGCGACGATGCCGTCGCAGGCGGCCGCGGCAGCGAGTTGCGCCGGGTCGTTGATTTCCGCCCAGACCTTATCGTCGGCGCGCACGCCGGCGTCCTTGCGCAGCTTCTTGTAGTGGTCGCTGCCGCTCAGGATCAGCGTCACGCTGCGGGCGTCGGCGCCGTCGAGCAGCTTGCGCGCCAGCTTGACGCTGCCGGGGTGGATGCGCAGGCCGATGCGTGCATCGGGCATCGCGCAGAGCTGCGCGAAGTTGGCGGCCGCCTGCGCGGCATCGTGGACGAACTCGAGGTCGAGCAAACCGAGGCCGCCGTTGCGCGCAACGGCGACGGCGAGGCCGGCATGCGGAAGATCGGCCGGCTGCAGGCCGATGACGTCGAAACGGCTCGTAAGAGTGCTGTGGTCCATCATGGGGGATGCTCCAGCGCCGGCGTCGTGCGGGGGTGTCGTGGGCTATTTCTTCTTGCCTTCCAGGAACGGCACTTCGAGCACCTTCTCGTGCACGATGGGGCCGTGGCCGAAATAGCCGCCTTCACCGAAGCATTCGCCGTGATCTGCGGTGATGATGAAATGCGTGCCTTTCGGCGCCTTTTCGATCAGGTTGTCGAGCACGCCGTCGACGTATTCGACGGTCTTGATCTGCTGCTTGTGCAGATCGCGCATCTGCTCGTCGTCGAAGAACTGGTCTTCCTTGCCGGCGCCCAGCTCATCGTCCATATGCTTGAACACGCCATGCACGCCGGAGATGTGCGGCAGCGACTTGCCGTCCAGCATGTACGGGTAATGCGTTTCGCCGAGGTTGAGGAAATGGAAGCTCGGCTCGTCTTCGTCGAACTCGATTTCCTTGACCATGCCGGCGAAGTCGTTGTGATTCGCCATCAGCTTGTAATCGTCGAAGTGCCGGTTCAGATGGCTCATCGGATTGAGCACCGGCATCGACACGCGGCCGACCGTGCGGTAGCCCTGATCCTGCAGCACTTTCGGCAGCGACAGCTGCGGCACGAAGCTCTTGAACGACAGGCCGTCGATGCCGAGGCGGTCGACCCACTTCACGAAGTCCTGCTTGTAGACCTCGGACGCGAACACGTTGCGCGGGCTGGTGTGCGGGATCATGCCCATCAGATACGTGTAGTGCGACGGGCTGGTCCACGACGCGTACGCATAGCGCGCTTCACCGGCGCCGATGCGGTCCATGTGCGGCGTCTTGGCGGCCTTGTAGCTGTCGAAGCGGCAGCTGTCCATGATGATGAAGACGAGATCGTTGCTCATGTGGGGGATCGTGAAGACTTGAGTGCGAAAGGCTGATGGGTATGGCCGCGCACCAGGCGCGGAGCAGGTGAGGAGACAAGAAGAGTTGGAATACGCAATCGTCGCGTGACGTGCAGCGAGACGCCGTATCAGACCGATTGCAATCGGGTGCCGTCCGCGCCCTCCCAGGCGTGCATAACGCGCGTGCACACGCCTGCGGCGCGTGCAGAATTCCATGCATCCCCAACCCCTGGATATTAGGTAACACAGGAAACTACCCTCGGCTGTAAGAGATTTCCGCAGCTTGCGTAGTTCACGCAGAGTTCGCCGTAAACTCGTACGGCAAGTGTCTGGAAGCTCGTAGGAAATTTCAGATTTCGCCGTTTGTCGGGGACGAACGGCGGCGCAGTTGCTAGCCGGTAATTGGGCTTTCCGCGCGGGCTGCGGCGACATCGAAAACGCTTCCGTCGTCGAGTCGCAGGGCGGTCAACCGGCCGCCCCAGACATAGCCGGTGTCGAGTCCGTAAACGCCGTATTCGGGCCAATGCACGTGGCCAAGTGTCGACCAGTGGCCGAAGACGATGGTGCTGCGGCGGGAGCGCCGGCCCGGAACGGCGAACCACGGCAACAGCCCGTCAGGTGCACCGTCAATGCCGCGTTTGTAGCGGAAGTCGAAGTCGCCGCCCGCTGTGCAGAAGCGTGCGCGCGTCAGGATATTGATGACGGCGCGCGTACGCGCAGGTCCCTCAAGGGTATCGGACCAGCGACGCGGTTCGTTGCCGTACATCTGATCGGCAAAGGCGGCGAAGCGCTGCTCGTCGGCGATGACGGCCTGCGCTGCGCCGGCCAGTGCCAGTGTCTGGCGCTGAGTCCATTGTGGCGCCAGCCCCGCGTGGATCAGCAGCCCCCTTTTTTCGGGGAGGCGGCAGGCCAGCGGCTGACGCCGTAACCAGTCGAGCAGGCGGCCGGCGTCGGGGGCATCGAAGATCGCGTCAAGCCGGTCCTCGGGCTTGCCGCGTTCGCCGCGCGCCGCCAGCGCCAGCAGGTTCAGGTCGTGATTGCCGAGCACGCAGTGCGTGCCTCGCCCAAGCGCTTGAACGAAGCGCAGCGCCTCCAGCGACTCAGGGCCGCGGGCGACGAGGTCACCGGCGAACAGCAGGTGGTCGCGGTCGGCGCGGTAGCGAATTTTCGATAGCAGGGCTTCGAGACCGCTAAAGCATCCCTGCAAATCGCCGATGACATAGGTGGACATCGTGCTTGGCGTGTTCTCGATCTGGCCGGCAGTCGGCGAAGGCCCGCGTCGTTGTCGGTTGCAACCCTTAGTTTAACGAGGTCGAGGCGGGTTCCGGCGGCTCAGGGGTCATGATGGATATCCAGCAGCCGTTGTGGGATATATCCTGACAGGGGATCGCTGATGGGAGACCAGCGGCGGTTCACGGGGGATGAACGGTCCTGCGCCGATAAACGGTACCGATCAACGGTTTGGCGAGCTTTGACGGGCGTCAAGGCGCGCTTGATAGTACGTACACGGTCGATCGGGCCGGGGACGGGATGACGGACGCGGACGAGCCGCCAAGTCAGGATGACACTTTCAGGAGCAATGCCATGCTGGACAAAGTGACGAATTTTCTGCGGGACGAGGAAGGGGCCAGCGCCGTTGAGTACGCGCTGATCATCGGTCTGATCGCTATAGCCATCATTGTGGTGCTGGGCACGATGAGCGGTAGCCTGCAGACCCTTTTCGGCAATGCGGCTACTGCGCTGGATGGCGCGGCTAACTAGTAATAGAGAGCGTCGCTTTACCTCAAGCGGCTAATGGCGATCGCTGTCACCTTGCTGATCTGGGCGGCGGCAGTTGCATGGAGTGACTGGTCTCGGCGGCGTGTCCCCAACGTTGCGTTGTTATTGGTCCTGGTTCCCGCAGTCCTGGCCCTCATCGTTGAGGGCCAGGGGCTGCTGGGCCAACGCTGGGTTAGCAGCCTCGTTGGGTTTGGACTGGTGTTTGCGTTGACGCTTCCGGGGTATGTCGTGAGCCGTCTCGGCGCTGGCGACGTCAAGCTTGCGGCACTGATGGGTTTGCTGCTCGGCGGCTGGGCAGGCTTGGAAATGCTGTTGCTGGCGGCGCTGTTGATGGGCGTTGCGGCGGTCGCCATGCTGATGATGAAGCTGCCTCGGCAGGCGCGCTTTCCGGCGGCGCCGATGTTTGCTTTGGCATTTGTCATCGAGATGTTTTCGGGGCCGTGGCTGTTTGCGGCTGCGCATTGAGGTAGGTCGGTGCGGTTGTGCTTTCCGAAAATGGTGAAGTCGCCGGGATATTGGCCTGGCCGTCGGGGCATGCCGAAAGGTTTCTACTTGTCAGGCGTCAGGGTTTTCCTGAAGCTGTTGGTCGTGTCACGACATCCCGCTTAGCAGTTCAGCGGAGCCGTGTGTCGGGCCTGGCCTGAGATGAAGCACCGAGTTGCGGCAGTTTGGTTGTGATGCAGGCGCGAGCGGGGTGGGTCGTTGTCGCGAATCCGACAGCCCGCGTTTGAAGTCCGGCGAAGGCCACCCTTAGGTGGGAAGGGGATAGAAGCATGAGCAGTACCGCATTGAAGATCTTTGCGGCCGTCTCGGTGCTGGCAGCGATCGTGCTTGCCGCCATCGGCTACCGGATGAGCCGCGAATACGCGCAGAAGTCGGAGACTGCCCAGCAGCAGGTTCAACAGCAGAAGGCCGAGCAGACGCTGGCGGTCGTCGCGGTCAAGCCGCTCGCTGCTTACAAGCCCATTGCGCGCGATGCGGTGGCGCTGGTGCCGGTTTCGGTCAAGCCGGCCGAACCGTTCACGACGATCGACGACGTTGTCGGCAAGCAGCCGCTGATCGACATCGATGCGGGTGCGCCGGTCACGCGTCGATATTTTCGTGAGGGTAACCTGCTGGCGCGCGCGATTCCGGCCGGCTACAAGGCGGTTTCGATCTCGGTGACGGACGTGCTTGCCGTCGGTGGATTTCTGCGTCCGGGCGATATTGTCGACGTACTCCTCTATCTGCGCGGTACGGGCGGTCATGACGGCATCGAGCAGCCGCAGGCGCGCTTGCTACTGAAGAACGTCCGGGTGCTCGCTTATCTCGAGCAGGTCGTCGATCGCCCGGCGGGCGTCGATGACGACAAGAACCAGCAGCATCGCCAGCCGCAGCGTACCGCGGTGCTGGCGATTCCGGACAAGGACACGACGCGGCTGATGCTAGGCGCGAGCCTTGGCGACCTGCGTCTGGCGATGCATGGCCAGGCCGACGAGGATGCGACGATGGTGGCTGCCGCGGAGACGTCGACAACGGCTGCGCCGAGTGCTGCGACTGATGGCACGCCGACCAAGCCGGGTGAGCCTGCCGCCAAGGACGCGTCCAAGGATGCGGACAAGACCAAGAACGAAGACGATGTGATCACGTCGGCCGAACTGGGGCGCATCAAGGCGCCGCCGAAGCATGTGGTGCCGCGGGCTCGTGTCGAAATCATCCGCGGCGACGACCGTAGTGCCGTGACCACTCGCTAGGGAAGAGCGCGCCATGTATTGCAAAGATTTCAAGGCACGGACGATGAAGATTTGCGCTGGGGCGTTGCTTGCCTGCTTGGGGATCGCGGCGGCACAGGCGGCGCAGTCGATGCCCGGCGGGGCTTCGGCCGCGACGCCGCCGACGTCCCCGGTTCTGATCGTCGACAAGGGCAAGCACAAGCTGCTGCGCTCGCGCTCTGAGGTTTCGCGGGTCGCCGTCGGCGATCCGAAGACGGCCGATGTGACGGTCGTCAACCGCCACGATCTGCTGCTCGACGGCAAGGCGATCGGCATCACCAGCCTGATCGTCTGGGTCAAGGGCTCGAACGATCCACGCCAGTACACGGTGCGGGTGCAGATGCCGGCCGACCCGCTTGAGACGCGCACCGAGGATCCGCAGCTGAAAGATGCGCAGATCGAACAGGGGCGCGGCGTCGAAGGCAAGTTGCCGAACCTGTTGGCGCATCGCCGTGCGACCCAGGCTGCCGAAATGCCGAAGGACGGCACGATCAGCGATCGCAGCAATGTCGAGCTCGGCACTCAGGTGCTGACCGATGTGAAGATTGCCGAAGTCTCGCGGCAGACGATGCAGCGCTACGGCTTCAACTTCATCCTCAACAACAGCGGTGCGTCGCAGACCTCCGGTGGCTTGCTGGGCCCGGGTCAGGTCAGCACCAGCACGGTATCGAGCGGCTCGCTGACGAGTACGCTGTCCGACGCATTCGGCATCGTCGTCTCCGATGCCAGCAGCAACATCACCGCGCTGCTCAGCATGCTCGAGGGGCAGGGGCTGTCGCATACGCTGGCCGAGCCCAGCCTGCTGGCGACCAGCGGACAGACGGCGACGTATTTGGCCGGTGGCGAGTATCCGATCCCCGTCAGTCAGGGCGGCTCGAGCAACGGCAGCATCACCATCCAGTACAAGGAGTTCGGTGTGCGGCTGTCGCTGACGCCGACGGTGCTGTCGCAGAACCTGATCTCGTTGAAGGTCGCACCGGAAGTCAGCGACCTCGATTACACGGCCGGCATCGAGGTTGGTGGCGTCGCGGTTCCGGCGCTGAAAGTACGTCGTACCGACACGACGATTGAACTCGGCGATGGCGAAACCTTCGTGATTTCCGGCCTGGTCAGCACCAATCTGACCGACAGCGTCAGCAAGTTCCCTTGGCTCGGCGACATTCCGGTGCTCGGTGCATTCTTCAAGTCGACGACGCTCGATCGCACCGACAAGGAGCTGATCATGGTCGTGACCCCGCATCTGGTACGGCCGATGGCGAAGGGGACGGCGATGCCGAAGCTGCCGGGTGATCAGTTCAATGCCAAGACGCCGGGGCCGGCCTACAACGTTTTCCTTGAGCGCGGCGAGTTCGACTCGGGCTTCAGCCGCTGAAAGGAGCGTGCTCGCTAGAATTTTCAGTACGCACTGCCAGAACAAGACAGAAAACAAATGAAAACGCAGGCCGTCGTCGTTGCTGATGATCCGGTATATCTGAGCTGGCTCGAGAATGCGGCCGGCAGCAATGCCGAGTTTTCGTTGATTCGGCCGCTCGATGCCGAGGATCTGATCGAACGCGTGCAGATGATGGGGCGCGTCGATGCGGTGTTCTTCCAGTTCGAGCGCAGCAACCTCGACGCGCGTCTCTCGATGATGGAGCGCCTCGTCGAGCGCATTCCGGATGTCGCGGTTGCCGGCCTCGGCGCTGACAGCAATCCCGATGTCGTGCTGGCGGCGATGCGCGCCGGCGCGCGTGATTTCTTTGTGCTGCGCCGTGATGAGACCGATGTTGCGGCCCTGCTGTCGAAGTTGCTGCGGCGCAGCCAGACCGTGGCTCGCCCGCAGCAGCGGCAAGGCCATCTCTACAGTGTGCTGGCGGCGCAGCCGCTCGATGGCATTGCGTTCGTGTCGTCGCATCTGGCGCTGGCCTGCCATGAGCAGATGCCAAAGTCCGAGCCGACATTGCTCATCGACATCGCGACGCCACCGGGCGCGGCGGCGATCTTTCTCAACATCAGCCAGTCTTATAGCGTGCTCGACGCGATCAACGATGTTTATCGTTGTGACCAGACCCTGATCGATACGGCGTTCTCGCGTCATGCCAGCGGCCTGTATGTGCTGAGCCTGCCTGAGGATCTGATCGGCCGTCCGCAGTTCGTCTTCGACGACTTCATCAAGCTGCTGCAGGTCGTGCGCGGTTTGTTCGGCTGTGTGATCGTCGGCTTCGACGCGCACTGGCCGGTGGATTGCATCTCCGCCGTGCTGCAGCAGTCCGAGCGGACGCTGATGCTGTCCGATCAGTCGATCATCAAGTCGCGGCACAGCAAGTACCTGCTGCGTGCGTTGCGCCTCGAGGACTGCCCGCTCGACCGGACTGCATTGCTCGTCGACTCGTACCGCAAGCGCGTGGGGCTTGAGCCCGAGAATCTGGCGGAAATCCTTGACCTGCCGCTGTTCGGTCGGCTCTCGGCCAGTACCCATCACGGCCGGATTCAGGCGATGAACGCCGGTGAGCCGATCTTCAGCATCGCGCCAAAGGAACCGTTCTGCGTCGATATTCGCAGTGTCGCCACGGCCTTGCTCGGCGGACAGCCGAAGATGGACGTCAACAAGAGCGGCTTGTCCCGCCTGTTCGGGTAGCGGCCAGTCATGGGGCAGCCGGAACGTGCGAACGTGAGCACCTCGCCTGACGCGCAACTGGCGCGGTTCCGGCTGTCGGATCAATACCTGCAGCTCAAGAACAATTTTCATCGTCATCTGATCCAGCAGATCGACGAGCGCAATCTCGATATCGATCGCTGGGACGCCGAGCAGACCGACCGCTTCGTGCTCGAGCAGATCCGGCGTTATGTCGTCGACCAGCGACTGCCGATCAATCAGCGCGAATCCGAAGCGCTCGCCCGCGACGCCAAGGACGAGCTGATGGGTTACGGCCCGATCCAGGGACTGATCGATGATGATGATGTGAACGATATCGTCGTCAACGGCCCGGATCGTGTCTTCGTCGAGCGCGCCGGCAAGCTGTCCAGCGTCCCGGTGCGATTCCTCAACAACGCGCACGTGATGCGGGTCATCCAGCGCATCCTGGCGCCGATCGGTCGTCGTGTCGATGAGTCGACGCCGATGGTCGATGCGCGCTTGCCCGACGGTTCGCGCGTCAATGCCGTGATACCGCCGATCGCACTCGATGGCCCCTGCGTCTCAATCCGGAAATTCCGCAAGCATCCGCTGACCTCCGAGGATTTGTTGCGCTACGGATCGATCAGCGAAGTGGAACTCGAGTATCTGCAACGCCGTGTCGCCGAGCGCACCAACCTGATCGTCGTCGGCGGCACCGGCTCCGGCAAGACCACATTCCTCAACCTGCTGTCGCAGTGGATTCCGCAGGATGAGCGTGTCGTCACCGTTGAAGACGCGGCCGAGCTGCGCTTCGAGCACGGCCACGTCGTGCGCCTCGAAACGCGGCCGCCGAACCTCGAAGGCGAGCGTGCCGTCACAGCCCGCGATCTGGTCCGTAACGCGCTGCGTATGCGCCCGGATCGCATTGTTGTCGGCGAGGTACGTGGCGACGAAGTGCTCGACATGCTGCAGGCGATGAACACCGGTCACGACGGTTCGATGACGACGCTACACGCGAATTCCGCGCGTGACGCGATCCATCGTCTGGAATTGCTGGCCGGGTTCGCCGGCTACACCGGCAGTGAGGTCACATTCCGCGGGCAGATCGCCGCGGCCATTCAGTTGCTCGTGCATGTGAGTCGTCTGAAAGGCGGCGAGCGCCGCGTGATGTCGGTCGTCGAACTGACCGGCTTGGCCGACGGCGAGCTGACCATGCGCCAGCTGTTCCGCTATGACCCGGATCGGCGCGAGCACCTCGATCTGAGAGGGAGCACGACATGAGTCTAGTCATCGTCGCGCTGGTGGCATTGCTGCTGATCGCGGCCGCCGGGTTCCTGGTTCTGCAGGCAACGGCCAAGGAGCGACAGGAAGACGCGGACCTGCGCCTGCGCGTGCTCGGCGGTCAGGATGAGGCCGCCGCGGCGCTGCTCGAGAGCCAGCGCGAACGCGAGTTGCGCAATCCCATCCTGCGCTGGAGCTGCCATCTGATCTGGCGCACTGGTGTCGATCTCGAGCCTGCCGCCGTGCGGCGCATTCTGCTCGGTGGTCTGCTGCTGGCGATTGTTGTCTTGCTGATCTTCGGGGTGCTGGCGGGGATTGCCTGTATCACGCTTGCGTTCATCGTCGGGTGGTTGGTGCTCACGCAGATGGCCGCGCGGCGGCGCATAAAAATCATCTCGCAATTTCCGTCGTTCCTTGAAAGCGTCATTCGCGTGCTAGTCGCCGGCAATACCCTTGAAGAGGCCTTGTCATCTGCGAGCCGTGAGGCACCTGAACCGATCAGGCCGCTGTTTATTAATGTCAGTCGGCAGGTGCGTCTCGGTGCGCCGCTGGAGGCCGTGCTGATGCAGATGGCCGAAATTCATGACCTGCGCGATTTGAAGGTGATGGCACTTGCGGCGTCGATCAACCGCAAGTTCGGCGGCTCGATGCGGAACGTTTTGCGCAGCCTGATAAGCGGGATCCGTACGCGGGAGAATGCGGCTCGAGAATTACGCGCGCTGACTGCCGAAACACGTTTTTCCGCTGTGGTGTTGTCGGTCATTCCGACGCTGTTGGTGGTATTCATCATTTGGCGAAATCCGGGTTATTACACGCAGATTTGGGCGGATCATAGTGGGAGGTTATTGCTCTGCACGGCGATTATTCTTCAGGTGGCGGGCGTTTTCGTCATCTGGCGAATGATGAAGTCTACGGAGACCGACTGATGAACCCGACTTTCTTTGCATCGATCGTCGCTGCCGCCATCGTGGTATGCACACTCGCTGTGCTGGCCCTTGTCTACTTGCTCGTGCGCAGCCGGCAGGAAATATCGTTACGGCGGCGGCTTGATCCGCAGCTCAGTCAGGCGCAAGCCCGCGATTTCGGCACTGTGGGCAGTGCGCCGATGATTGAGAGCATGGCACGCAGTGGTAAGGCCATCGAGCAGATGGTCGATACGGAAGGGGAAAGTGCGCGTCTACTTGTGCAAGCAGGCTGGAGAAGCGCGAAGGCACGCCTCTTCTGGTACGCATTCCAGGCGGTCTTGCCTGTTTTCTTTTTTGTTCTGGTAACGCTGTACTGGACGTTCAGTGAATCACCCCAGCGAACTTTGCATGGACTGCTAGCCGTCATCGTCGCCGCCATTTTGAGCTTTCTTGCTCCGAGGTGGATTCTCCGTAGCGCGGCGTCGCGGCGTCGTGGAAGAGTTCAACGCGAAGTGCCGCTGTTCATCCATCTGCTGGTGTTGCTATTCGAATCAGGCCTTTCGACGCGGCAGGCTCTGCAGAGTATGGTTCGTGAGAGCGGTGGGGTCTTGCTTGAACTTGGGCGTGAGCTTGATGTTATGTTGCGGCAAGTGGAGGCGGGTGCTGATTTGAGCGACACCCTTAAAAGCACGTCGGATGTGTTGGCAGTAGAAGACTTGTCGACAGTATTTAGTGTGCTGCGCCAGGTTGACCGCTACGGCGGCGAGTTGCGCGAACCGTTGCTGGAGACGCTGGAGGTGATTGAGGAGCGTCGCGGATACGAGCTGCGCGAAAAGGTCAACCATATGTCGGGGCGCATGACAGTCGTCATGGTGCTGTTCTTTTTTCCAGCGCTGCTAATTTTTGTCGCGGGGCCGGCTTTCATGGGCATCATCAAAGCCTTGGGCGACATCAATGGGCGTTGATCGTTCGCTGCAATGCGCTATCGTCATCGTGTCAATTTCACTGCTGTTGGGCGGCTGTGCGAGCGCCGGAGGTTCACGCAGTCCCGATGAGCTGGCGGCCGATTCGGCGGCGACCGAGAAATCGGTGCACGTCGACCTGATCCGCAAGATGCTCGACCAGGGGCAGTACTACGCCGCTCTAGCGCATATCCAGCAGCAACAGCAGGCGACCGGTAATTCCGAACAGCTTCGATATCTCGAAGCCGATGCGCGTCGCCAGCTTGGGCAGACCGCGGCCGCGCAGACGCTTTATCGTGGCTTGTTGCAGACACAGTATGCCGCCGAGGCCTATCACGGCCTGGGCCTGCTCTATGCGTCGAGCAACATGAATCTGGCGATTCAGTATCTGCGCGAGGCGGCACGCCGCCGCCCGACCAACGCCAAGATGCGCAACGATCTGGGTTACGCACTGATGAGCGCGGGTCGTTATTCCGAAGCGTTGCCGGAGCTGTCGACCGCGGTCGAGCTCGATTCGACGAACGATCAGGCGCGTAACAATCTGCTGATGTTGCTGTTGGTGACCGGCGACGAGCGGCGCGCGCAGCAGGTCATCAATCAGGCGGCGATTCCGCCGGATGTTGTGGCGCGTATGCGCGCCGACGCCAAGCGTATGCAGGCCCGTGTCGCGGGCACAGGAGCTGGAAAATGAAGAATGTCGTGATGATCTGTGCGGGCCTGCTGTGCTCGGCCCCGGCGTTCGCGGAAACGGCGGCGACGCCGGCCGCGCCGGAACTCGCTATTGGCGCTGACGCTCGCGCCTGGCTCGACCTGCAGAAGAGTCCTTCGGCGCAGGTCATGAATACGCCGCCGGTGCCGGGTGAGGTGGCGACCGAGGTCTACCAGCGCTACGTCAACAGCTTCAAGCACCCGATTCCGGAAAAGTTCTCGCGCGAATCCTACGTGCAGAGCGGCAGCAGCGGCGGCAGCAGCCAGTAATGTGGGGGGCTTCGAACGCGAGGGGCGCGCCGGACGCGCGGGCCTGAGCGGGTGCAGCGGTCGGCGGCGGCAGGCCCATTACAGCGACCACGTCTGGTCGTTGGTTTGCTGCTGGCGCTTGCCGCCATTCTTCTGATCCTCGGCGCGGCCGGCCTGCTCAAGGCCGAAGCGCTGCAGGAACAAGCGGCGATCGCCTATACCGGCTCGCAGCTGAGCGATGAGCTTGCCGGAGTGCTCTCGCGACCCGCAGCGACACCGGCACTCAACCCGGTGGTTCGCAAACTGCTCGAGCGCGAGCCGGCGTTGTTTCGCGTCGTGGTCCGCGACCCGGGCGGTTTGCTGCTCGCACATGCTGGGCGATACGACGAGTGGGCGTACGGCGACGCGGGCCTCGGCCATGTCGCGGCAGCCGCGCTGTATCGCCTGTATGCGTCGGCTGGCAGCGCTCCGGTTCGTGATGCCGAAGGCCGTACGGTCGGCCAAGTCGATTTTGACGTCACGCCGTCCGCCGTCGACGCCGTACACGATCATGCCGTCGCCCAGCTGCAACTCACCGGCTGGCTGCTGCTCGGCTGTACCTTGCTGGTCGTTGCCGCGGTCATCTGGCTGCTGCGCCGTCGTCGCCATGGCGCTGATTGGCGAGTGCGCGCTGATCCCGGCCGCGACGCAAGGAATCCGCCGAGTGCCGATGCCGGTGATGTGGCCTTTCGCGAACGGGGCGGCGTCATCATGGATGGCCTGCAGTACGGCATCCTCAGTGCCGACCGCGACGGTCGCGTGCGTTATCTCAATGGCACCGCCGAGCGCCTGACGGGTTGGTCGTTGGCGGCGGCACGGGGGCGTATGACGTACTCGGTCGTGCATCTCGTCGATGCCTACGGCGCGCCGATGCAGACGGTCCTCGAAGCCGCCCTGCAGAAAAGCGGTGAAGCCCCGACCCAGCAGGGCTGGCTGAAGGCGCGAGACGGCATCCGTCGTCCGGTCGAGCTGCAGGCCAGCCTGTTGCGCCATGCCGAAGCCCATGTCGATGGCGCGATCATGCTGTTTCGCGACATCACCCATCACACCATCGAGATCGATCGCCTGCGCCGCGAGGCGCGCCTGTCGCAAGCGATCGTCGACCATCTCGACGAAGGCGTGCTGGTGACGGACCCGTCTGGCCTGGTGCGCTTTGCCAATGCGCGCGCCATGCGCATGTTCGGCTACACGCGTGAGGAGTTGCAGAGCTTCACCGTCGCCAAGCTGATGCCGGTGCCGTTCCTCAATACCCCCGGCGTGCGCTTGCCCGACTATGTGTCGTCGAGTGCGGCCGACTTGCCGAAAGTGGTGGGCTGGCGACATGACGCGACGACCTTTCCGGTCGAGCTGTGGGTGCAACCGCTGCAGCTTGAGCAGTCGAGCGGCTACGTTGTCATCGTTCGCGACATCAGCGAGCGGCTGCGGGGCGAGAATCTGGCCAGCCGTCTCGGGCGTCTGCTCGATGCCGCCGCCGAGGAAATCTACATTTTCGATGCGCAGTCGCTGGCGTTTCTGGAGGTCAATCGCGGCGCGCGCCGCAACCTGGGATATCGCGCCGAGGCCTTGCTGCGCATGACGCCGCTCGATATCAGCGACGAGCTCGACGAGACGCGCTTCAACGAATACCTCGACAAGCTGCGCGACGGTGGCCAGGAGAGCATCGTCTATCGTTGTCGCCATCGTCGCCGTGACGGCACCAACTATCCGGTCGAGGTGCGCCTGAACCTGTCTCGCGAGGAGCAGCCGCCGGTGTTCATGGCCATTGCGGCCGATATCAGCGAGCGGCTCGAAGGCGAGGCGCGGCTCGAACAACTCGCCCACTACGATGCGCTGACGGGATTGCCGAACCGCGTGATGCTGCGCGATCGCCTGCATCAGGCGGTGATCGCGCAGCGGCGCAGTGATCGCATGCTGGCCGTGCTGTTCCTCGACGTTGATCGCTTCAAGCAGATCAACGACGCCTACGGGCACGACATCGGTGACCAGGTCTTGCGCGCGACGGCCGAGCGACTGGTGTCGATGGTGCGGGAGTCGGATACCGTCGCACGCCTGGCCGGCGACGAATTCGTCATCGTCGCGCCGGGACTGCGCGATGCCGAAGATGCCGCGCAGCTGGCGCAGAAGCTAATCGATCGCTTTGCCCAGCCCTTGCCGATCCCGGGCTTCGATCTGGTTTCCCAGCTCAGCATCGGCTTGACGCTGCACCCGCTCGATGACGGCAACGAGGACGTGCTGCTGCGGCACGCCGACATGGCGATGTACGAGGCCAAGCAGGCCGGGCGTGGCTGCTATCGCGTCTTCACCAACCGCATCGGTGACGATCGCCGGCGGCGGCTTGATCTCGAGCAGGAAATCCATTCGGCGGTCGCCCTGAACCAGTTTCAGCTGCTGATGACGCCGGTCATCGATACCGCCGATGCGGCCGTCGTTGCCGTCTATGCCGGGCGCTACTGGCAGCATCCGCGCTTCGGGCGTATCGAGGAAGATGAGCTGCTGCGCGCCGGGGCCCGCGCCGGCTTGATCGGCGATCTCGAGCTGTGGCAGATCACGCATGTTTGCGAGCACCACCTGTCGGCGCGCGAACGCGGGATCGAGACCTTGCCGTTCGTCGTCGACATTTCCGGCTGGCAGCTGCGCACCGGCAGTTTCGCGCAGCATGTCGACGACCTGCTGCACCGCTATGAAGTCCCCGGCGACCGGGTGGTGTTGGCGCTGACGCCGGACGGGCTCGATGAGGCTTCCGCGGCCCAGCATCCGGCGGTGCGCGCGCTGTTGGCGCGCGGGGTGCGCCTGGCCTTGCGCAGCTTCAAACTGCCGATCCCGACCGGCGCAGCGCTACCGGTCAGCTGGTTGCTGGCGCGGAATCTGGAAGCGCCGGAACAGATCGAGGCGACCGTGGCGACGGCGCGTGACCGCGGTCTGCAGTTGATCGCCCTGACCGACGATGGCGAGGGCGGACACCGCTGGGCAGGGGCCGGCTGCCATCTGGTCGGCAATCAGACACTGGAAGCGCCACAAATGATAGGCTGGCTTGCCGGTCGCCAGGTGCGACCGTTGTAGAGGGGCCCGGGGGGCTCGTACGGTCGCGGGGGCGGCTGGACGGGATATCGAGGTGTCCATGATCGGGATTTGACGTTCCGTTGCGCTCGCGCATGGGATGTTGGCGTCACGCGCGGCGGTTAACCCGGCTCCAGCGCGCGGGTGGTGCAGTCCCAGCCGGGACCAGTCTGGTGGTGGCACAAGATGATTCGACTTCGGCCGCAGGTCCCGCGCGAGGACCTGATGCGTCTCATGCAGTTCCGACCGGTCTATACGCACGCCAAGATCGGGCTGTTCATTGCCATCATGGTGGCGCTGGCACTGATCGCCTGGCACACGCCGTACACGGCGGTGCGCTGGCTCGCGTATTTCGGGCTCGGCTACATGCAGATGGGCATGGTCACGTTCATGCACGACGCGACGCACAATGTCCTGTTCAAGCCGCGCTGGGAGAACTGGGCGTTCGGAATTCTGGCGATGATGCCGCTGCTCGCGTCGTTCGTGGCGTTCAAGGAAGACCACCTCGAACACCACCGCTACAACCGCTCGTATCAGGATCCGGACGCGTTCACGATGGGGCGTCGCCGGCCGCTCGATTTCGTGCTCTTTTACGGTTACGTAGCGGCCAGCGCGCCGCTGAGCTTCCTGCACTTCAATCTGCTGTACCCGATCGGCAAGTTCGGCCTGCGCAACTGGGCCATCCACCTGTTCGAGACGGCGCTGAAAATCGTGACGTTCACGCTGCTGTTCATCTGGGCGGCCCACGAGGGCGTGCTCGGCAAGGCTGTAGCGCTGCTGCTGTGTCCGGTACTGTTCTTCTCGCTGCTCAATGCGATGCGCTTCATCGCCGAGCATTACGAGACGCCGTGGGACGAGGGCAAGCTGACCGGTACGCGCACGGTGCTGTCGAATCCGGTGCATTCGTGGTTCTGGAACAACATCAACTACCACATCGGCCATCACGTGTTTCCGCGTGTGCCTTACTACAACCTCGTCGAGTTGCATCGTCTGATCGAGCCGGACATCGACGGTCTCGGCGCACTGGTCGATCGCAGCTATCTCGCGGTGTTCGGCAAGGCGCTGTGGCGCGGACCGGAATCCGAAGCACGCCTCAAGCACTTCCTCGACGAGCGCGGCCGCGTGCGCAAACGCGCCGAGGTGATCTCGCGCCGCGCGCCGGTCGCCGGTTAGCGGCGCCGAGAAAAGATCAGATCAGCCGACGCGCAGCGCCAGCACGTCGCAGTGCGCGCGCGACAGCACCGATTCCTCGGTGTGCGGGAACCATGCTGCGATGCCATGTCGTGGCTGGTGTCCGAGCACGATCAGATCGATCTGCAGTTCCTCGGCGAGCTGCTGGATCTGCGGCGTCACCGGTCCGGTCGCCGTGTGAATCTGATCCTGTGCAATGGAGAATTCCGCACATAGCGCCCTGAGCTGCTCGCGTGACTGCTGTTCGAGCTGCTGGGTCAGGTCGATCGGTGCGCTCATCAGCAGCTCGCCGCTTTCGATCGGGATGTACTCGACGACGTGCAGCACCGACAGCCGGGCGCCGAAGTTTTCGGCCAGGCCCTGGGCGCGCTGCAGAACCTTGCGGCCGGTCTGATCGAGCACCAGCGCGACGAGGATATGGTGATACGTTGTCATCTGCCGTCTCCTCCTGGGAGCCTGCCTGCCATTGTCGGCGGCAGCGGCGGCGCGTCAACTCTCGGCGTTCCGGCGCTGGGCATGGACCCGGTTGGCAAGGCGCGCGAAATCCGCCGGCTGCAGGCGTTCGGCGCGTAGCCCGGGGTCGATGCCGGCGGCGCCGATGGTCGCTGCGTCGCACAAGCCCTTTAATGTGTTCGACAAGGTCTTGCGCCGCTGTGCGAAGGCCTGGGTGACGACGCGGTCGTAGCAATCGAGGTCGTCGATCGTGAACGGTGGCGGCCGCGGCCGCAGGCGCACGATCGCCGAATCGACCTTCGGTGGCGGGTTGAACGCACCGGGTCCGACATTGAACAGATGGGCGACCTCGCAGCGCGCCGCGAGTGCGACGGTCAGGCGCCCATAGTCCGATTCGCCGGCCGCCGCGCACATCCGCTCAACCACTTCCTTTTGCAGCATGAAGTGCATGTCGAGCACCACGTCGGACTGCCGCAGCAGATGAAACAGCAAGGGCGTCGAGATGTTGTAGGGCAGGTTGCCGACCAGGCGCACGCGAGCGCCGGCGGGCGCAAACTGGCGGTAGTCGACACTCAGCGCGTCGGCCTGCGTGATCGTCAGTCCGGGATGGTCGGCGCAGATCGTGCGCAGACGCGGGATCACGTCGCGGTCGATTTCGACCACCTGCAGTCGACCCGCCTTTTCGAGCAGCGGCACGGTCAGCGCGCCGAGGCCTGGGCCGATCTCGACCAGCGTGTCGTCGGGCTGTGGCCGGATCGCGCGAATGATGCGATCGATCACCTGCGGGTCGTGCAGGAAGTTCTGGCCGAAGCGCTTCTTGGCCTGATGAGCGGATTCGATCATGTGGAGGCCAGGTCGATGGCGAGTTGCATTGCGGCGCGCAGGCTGCCGGCGTCGGCACGTCCACTGCCGGCCAGGTCCAGCGCGGTGCCGTGATCGACCGACGTGCGGATGATCGGCAGGCCCAGCGTGATGTTGACGGCTTCGCCGAAGCCGGCGTGCTTGAGCACCGGCAGACCCTGGTCGTGATACATCGCCAGCACCGCGTCGGCGGCGTCCAGATACTGCGGCGTGAACAGGGTGTCGGCAGGCAAGGGCCCGCGTGCGTCGATGCCGGCGGCGCGTGCGGCATCGAGTGTCGGGCCGATGATTTCGATTTCCTCACGCCCGAGATGGCCCGACTCGCCGGCATGCGGATTGAGCCCGCAGACCAGGATACGAGGGCGGGCGATGCCGAACTTGCGACGCAAGTCGGCGTCAAGAATGGTCAGCGTCTGCTGCAGGCGCTCGGCACTGATCGCATCGGCCACGTCGCGTAGCGGCAGGTGCGTCGTCACCAGCGCGACGCGCAGCGTCCCAGCGACGAGCATCATCACCGGCAGGGCGATCCCGCACTGTGCAGCGAGAAATTCGGTGTGCCCGGAAAACGCGACGCCGGCGTCGTTGATGACGCTCTTCTGCACCGGTCCAGTGACCATCGCGCCGGCGCGTCCGCTGCGGCACAGCTCGCTGGCGCGACGCAGGGTTTCGAGCACGTAGCCGGCGTTGCGCGGGTCGAGCCGGCCCGCTTCGGCGGGCACGGCGAGCGGTGTGTCTAGCAGCGCCAGCGTGCCGGAAGGGCGGGCCTGCGGCACTGCATCCAGCTGCACCGGCTCGAGCTGCAGCGGCAGACCCAGCATCGCCGCGCGCGCGCGCAGCAGCTCGCCGTCGGCGACCGCGACCACCTCGGCCGGCCAGGCCTGAGCGGCGATCCGGCATGCCAGATCAGGACCGATGCCGGCCGGCTCGCCGGGCGTCAGGACGATGCGCGGCAACGCGCTCATCGCGGGGCCGCGCCGCCGCGGGTGCGGTGCTTAGCTCTGCTGTTCGAGCTGCTTGGCCGCTTCGGCATCCGACGGAATGCGGTATTCGATGTACGCCTCGTTACGCAGGCGACGCAGCCAGACCTCGTATTCCTCGGCGGACTTGCGGGTGCCGATCGCGGTGCGCGCCTTGGCGCGGCGCTGCTCTTCGGTGACGTCACGGTCGCGACGGTCGATCAACTGCGCAACGTGCCAGCCGTACTGGGTACGGAACGGCTCGGAAATTTCGCCCGGCTTCAGCGCGTCGAGGCGCGACTGGAATTCCGGCACGAACACGCCCGGCGGCTGGTAGCCGAGGTCGCCGCCGCTGTTCTTCGAACCCGGGTCGTCGGAGAACTGCTTGGCCAGGGCCGCGAAGTCTTCACCGTTCTTGAGGCGCTTGTAGATCTCGTCGGCAAGCTCGTGGGCCTGCTTGTCGTCGCGGATCGCGTTGGTCTGGATCAGGATGTGGCGCGCATGCGTCTCGGTGACGGTCTTGCGCTCGCTGTCGGCGCCACGGACGTCGGTGAGCTTGACGATGTGGAAGCCGCTGCCCATGTCGAAGACGTCGCTGACGTCGCCCTTCTTCAGTTGCGCCGCGATCTTGGCGAACACCGACGGCAGGTCCGAACCCTTACGCCAGCCGAGGTCGCCGCCCTGCAGCGCCTGCTGGCCGTTGGAGTTGGCAATCGCGACCTGTGCGAAGTCCTCACCGCCGCGGATGCGCTTGAGCAGGCCTTCGGCCTTGGCGCGGGCCTGGTCGCGAATCTGCTGCGTGGCGCCGTCCGGCACCGCGATCAGAATGTCGGCGAGGCGATATTCCTTGTCGCTGTCCGCATTCTGGTTGGCCAGATAATTGTCGATGTCCTGGTCGGTGACGACGACACGGCTGTCGACTTCCTTGTTGCGCAGGCGCTGCACCGTCACTTCATCGCGAATCTGCTCGCGCACCGTCAGGTAGTCCAGGCCGTCGGCGCGAACCGCGTCGGCGAAGCCCGACAGCGTCAGGCCATTCTGCTTGGCGATGTTCGTCAGCACTTCGTTGAGCTCGCGATCATCGATGTGGATGCCTTCCTGGTCGGCGCGCTGCGTCTGCACCTTCTTCAGGATCAGCTGATTGAGCACCTGTGCGCGCAGGACCGCGTCCGGCGGGGCGGTGATGCCACGCTTGGCGATCTGGTCGCGCGCGTCGGCCATCGCGGTGTCGAGCTCGCTCTGCAGGATCGTGCCGTCATTGACGACGACCAGAATGCGATCGAGCGGCACCGCTTCGGCCTGTGCGGTGCCGACCATGCACAGCGTCGCGGCAAGGGCGAACAGGAAGGAGAAAACGGGGCGCATCGGGTGCGGACGCAGCGACATGATGGAAACCGGAAACGAAAAAATGGAGTTGCCGCGGCGGATTATCGCTCAGCCGGCGGGGGAACGGGGGACGGCTCAGTAGACATCGTCATCGACCCGAAGGTTCGGGAACCCGGAGCCGATCTGGCCCAGCCCCTTGAGTTCGAGCTGGAAATAGATGCCGTTGTTCATATTGCCTTGCGAATCCGAGATGTAGTGCCGATAGGCGACATCGACGGCGTAGCAGCAGGTGTCGTAGCGCAGGCCGACGTAGCTGTCGAGCGTCTGGCTGTCCTTGACCGAGTAGCGCCAGCGGCTGGCGAGGCTGATGGCATGGTAGATCGGCGTCATCGCCGTCAGGTCGGCCTCTTCGAGCAGATCGCGGCGGTAGCGGTAGGCGGCCTCGAAGTAGTGGCTGTAGTCGTCGCGGTAGCGTATCGCCATGCCGGTGCGGCTGAATTCGGACTGCTCCGGCGACCACTGCACGACGAAATGCGTGCCCCAGTTCTTCGAGACGTTGTATGCGAACTCGCCGATGAAGTCGGTCGCGCCGCTGTTCGGCGCATCCTCGCCGGGCAGCGAGACCTTCGGCGCCTCGAAGCGGTAAAGCTGGCCGATCGATGCCGAGGCCTTGACCGCACCGGTCGAAGGATCGAGCTGGCGGCCGGTCAGGCCGAGCGCCACTTCATTGGCGTCGGAAATACGATCGAGGCCGGAGAAGCGGTTGCGTGAGAACAGCTGGGTGAAGTCGAAATCCGGATCGCCGCTATCGAAGACCGGCAGATCGCTCTGGTTGCGGTAGGGCACGTAAAGGTAGAACAACCGCGGCTCCAGCGTCTGCGGCGTGCCGTCGGCCAGCATGCGCTCGAAGCGCAGGCCGTATTCGGCGCTGAAGATCGGCAATGCGCGATGCGGCGCATTCGGATCGCCGGCCGCGGTGTCGGTCAGTTCGTAGCCGGTATAGCGATAGTCGAGCTGCGCCTTGCTGTACCAGGAAATCGTGTCGCGCTCGATTTTCAGGTACGGATCGACGTCGTAGCGCTGCCCCTGAACCGAGTCGTCGCGGACGAAGTTGCTGTATTCAGCGCTCATGCCGGCGCGCGTGTACATGAAGCTGTTGCGCGTCTGCGTGTTGAACAGCACCTGCGGCAGACGCCGGTACGGATCTTCGACGTCGGTCAGGCTGCTGGTGATCTTCTGATAGTCCTGCACCAGGACCTGTAGCGAGTAGGCGCCCGGCGAGTTGTAGGTCAGGCGCGCGCTACGGTCGAGGAAGGAGTCGGTGCTCAAGTCGATACCGTTGCCGGAACCGCCGCTGCCCAGATCCTCGAAGTAGCGAGGGTCGCTGACGTCGGCGTAGTGCAGCTCCATCGACAGGTTCGGCGACAGCAGGCTACGGTCGTTGAAGAACGCGAACGTGCGACGCTCGTCGGTGACCCGGTCCTGGTCGAGATACTGGTAGCCAAGGTTGCCCTCGGAGTTCGACAGCAGATAGCGGCCCGCCAGTTCCAGCTGCGTGCCGCGCTTGGACATGTAGCGCGGCGTGAACGTGGCGTCGTAGTTCGGCGCCAGGTTCAGGTAGAGCGGCTCGCGCAGGTCGAAACCGGTCTTGTTGGTGTTGGCGAGGACCGGATAGAGCAGGCCGCTGCGGCGCTGATCGTTGATCGGGAACTGCAACCACGGCGAATAGAAGATCGGCACGCCCTGAAAGCGCAGGCGTGCATTGGTGGCGGTGCCAACCCCTGCGTCGTAATCCAGGTGGATATGGCTGGCTTCGAGATACCAGCTGTCGTTGCCCGGCGCGCAGGTCGTGTACGCGGCGCCGGTCAGTTCCGCGGTCTTGTCGCCGTTGACCTTCAGCTCGTCCGAGTGGCCGCGCGCGTCGCGCGTCAGCAGGGTGAACGAATTATCCGAGAACAGCCCGCTGTCGTCGTTGAGGCTGAACTGCGCGTGCTGCGAGTCGATGACCGCGCGGCTGCTGCGGAACACTGACTCGTCGTTGATGATGAAGCGCTGCTGCGCTTCGTCGTAGTCGATGCGGTTTGCCGTGATTTCCTGATCGCCGCGGCGGACTCGTACTGATCCAGTCAGTGTCGACAGGCCGTTGCGGACCAGATCGGCGTTGTCGGCCGACAGATGTACCTTGTCGTCCGACAGCGGTTCCAGCGGCGGCAGGGTGTCCGACAGCTGTGCGCAGGACGAGCCGCTGTAGGTGTGCCGGTCCTTGCTGTAGTCGTTTTCAGTCGACAGCGTGCTCTGCGCGATCGCCGGAGCGGCCACGACCAGGCTGAAACCGAACAGGAGGGGACGCGGACAGCGGAAGGCTGGCAAGGCAGGCATTCGACGGAGATGGGCGGCAAGTATCGGCGGACGCCCCCACCCGTGCAATCGTCGAAGTGCCGGCGCGCTTCGGGTAAGCTGCCGGCGCCTCCGATGGACGCCAGCGCGAGACTTCCGTGTCAGACCCTCATGAATTTGCCGCCGAGACCGACCCGCGCGCCCGCGCCGCGCGCGATTGGGCATTCCAGACCCTGGGACTGCACGACGCCGAATTCGCGCCGGCTTCCGCGGATGCGAGCTTTCGCCGCTATTTTCGGGTGCGCGACGGCGCGCACAGCTGGATCGTCATGGACGCACCGCCGGAGCGCGAGAACTGTGAGCCGTTCATCCAGATCTCGGGCCTGCTGCTCGACGCCGGCCTGCATGCGCCGCAGGTGCTGGCCCAGGACCTCGAGCGTGGCTATTTATTGCTCAGCGACCTCGGCCGGCAGACCTTCCTTCACGTCATCGACGCCGACAACGCCGACGCGCTGATGTCCGATGCCATCGATGCGCTCGTGCGCTGGCAGGGCGCCAGCCGCCCTGGCGTGCTGCCGCCGTACGATGCGGCGCTGCTGCAGCGCGAGCTGTCGCTGTTCCCGGACTGGTACGTCGCCCGGCATCTGCGCACGACGCTGAGCGATGTGCAGGTCGCGGCGCTGGCCGGCGTCGGGCAACGGCTCGTCGAATCGGCGCTGGCGCAGCCGCGGGTTTACGTGCATCGCGACTACATGCCGCGCAACTTGATGATTTCCGATCCGAATCCTGGGGTCATCGACTTTCAGGATGCGGTCGAGGGACCGCTCGCCTACGACGTGGTCTGCCTGTTCAAGGATGCTTTCCTGAGCTGGCCGGCAGCCCGCGTCGACGCCTGGCGAGCACAGTACGTCGAGCGCGCCCGCGCTGCCGGCCTGCCGGTGCCGGATGACGCAACCTTTGCTCGTCAGTTCGACTGGATGGGCGTGCAGCGCCACTTGAAGGTCATCGGCATTTTCGCGCGCATCTGCTACCGCGATGGCAAACCGCACTATCTCGACGACGTGCCGCGCTTCATCGGCTATGTGCGCGAGGTCGCCGGCCGCTACCCGGAACTGGCGCCGCTGTTGCGCTTGTTCGATGAGCTGGGGATGGCGTGACGCGTGCCTTCATCCTTGCGGCCGGGCGCGGCGAGCGCATGCGGCCGCTCAGCGACCGCATGCCCAAGCCGCTGATCGAGGTCGGTGGGCGCGCGTTGATCGAGCATCATCTGTTCGGGCTCCATGCGGCGGGCGTGCGCGATGTCGTCATCAACCAGGGTTGGCTGGGCGCGCAACTGCGCGACCGGCTCGGCGATGGTCAGCGCTACGGCCTGCACATCGCCTGGTCCGACGAGGGTTGGCCGGCGCTGGAAACCGGCGGCGCGCTGCGCCGCGCGCGGCCGCTGCTCGGCGATGCGCCGTTTGTGCTCGTCAATGGCGATGTCTACACCGACCTCGACTGGGCGGCGTTGCTGGCCCGTGCCGCGAACTGGGACGACGCGCAGCGCGCGCATCTGGTGCTGGTCGACAATCCCGAGCACCATCCACGTGGCGATTTCAGCATCGCCGACGGCCGCGTCGTCGAACCGGCCGGCGAGCAGCGCCTGACCTTCAGCGGCATCTCCGTCATCGATCCACGGCTGCTCGACGGCACCGCCGAATCGGCCTTTCCGATTGCGCCGCTGCTGCGTGCCGCGGCCCGCGAAGGGCGCGTCAGCGCGTCCCATCATCACGGCTTGTGGTCGGACGTCGGGACGCCCGAACGACTGACCGCGCTGCGCGCGCGCTTGCAATCCACCGCCTCCGTCCCCAAAGCTTGAGACATGACGCTGCCGACGACGACCGAATCCCGCGCTGCCGACCTGCCGGCCGCTGAACTCCTGCAATCGCGCCTCGACATGGCGCTGAGCCGTGCTCGTGCCGGCGGCGCCAGTGCCGCCGAGGCCAGCCTGTCGGCGAGCCGTGGCCTCAACGTCAACGTGCGCCAGGGTGCGGTCGAGAGCCTGGAGTTCCAGCAGGACCGCGACCTCGGCCTGACGGTCTATATCGGCCAGCGCAAAGGCCACGCGACGACTGGCGACTGGAGTGATGCCGGCATCGAACAGGCCGTCGCCGCCGCGCTGGCGATCGCCGGCGCGACGGGCGAGGACCCGTGCAATGGTCTGGCTGACGCGTCGTTGATGGCGCCGCCGGCCGCGGATCTGGATCTCGACCATCCCTGGGACGTGGATGCCGACGCCGCCGTCGATCTGGCGCGCAACTGTGAGGCTGCGGCCTTGGCCGTGGATGCGCGTATCACCGGCAGCGAAGGGGCCGGCGTGTCCAGTCATCGCGGCATTTCGGCATACGCCAACACGCATGGCTTTTTTGCGGCGCGGCGCGGTACCCGTCACAGCCTCAGTTGCGCGGTGATTGCCAGTGTCGGTGACGACATGCAGCGTGACTACTGGTACAGCAACTCGCGCGTGCCGGCGGAACTGATGGCGCCCGACGCCGTCGGCACCAAGGCCGGCCAGCGCACGGTCGCGCGGCTCGGCGCGCGCAAGCTGGCGACGCGGCGTGCGCGGGTGCTGCTGCCGCCGGAGCTGGCGCGCGGCTTCTGGGGGCATTACATCGGCGCGATGTCCGGTGGTGCGCTATATCGCAAGGCCAGCTTCTTGCTCGACCGGCTCGGTAGCGAGGTGTTCTCGCCGTTGGTGAGCCTGCGCCAGGCACCGCACCTATTGCGTGCGTCCGGCAGCGCCTATCACGACAGCGAAGGCGTGGCGACGCGCGACCGGACGCTGGTCGAGCGCGGCCGCCTCGAAGGCTGGTTGCTCGGCAGCTACTCGGCGCGCAAGCTTGGCCTGCAGACGACCGGCAATGCCGGGGGTGTCTTCAACCTGATCGCCGAGCCCGGCACGCTCGACTTCGACGGCATGCTGCGTGAGATGGGCGAGGGCCTTTTGGTTACCGAGATGCTCGGCCACGGCGTCAACGGCGTGACCGGTGACTACTCGCGCGGCGCGGCGGGTTTCTGGGTCGAGAATGGCGAGATTGCCTATCCGGTCGATGAGCTCACGGTCGCCGGCAATCTGCTTGATATGGCCAAGCAGATCATCGCCGTCGGCAACGATGTCGACGTGCACGCCAATACGCGAAGCGGATCGGTGCTGATCGACGGCATGACGGTCGCCGGACACTAAGCGCGGGCACTAAGCGGTCGCTGGCGCTGCGCCAGCGCCGCAGGGTGCTGCGCGGCGAATGTCGCGAAGCCGGCTTTCCGAACTAGGCGGTTTTCGCGGGCCGCTGCGCCTGCTTGATTGGCGTGACCTTGTCGGATGCTGTCGTCGACTCCTGCAGGTCGTTCCAGCGCAGAATCTCGAAACGGCCGTTCATGTCCTCGGCCAGCGCCGTGCAGCTTTCCACCCAATCGCCACAGTTGTAATACGTCACGCCGTGAATCTTGCGCATCTCGGCGTGGTGGATGTGCCCGCAGATCACGCCATCGAGGCCGCGCCGACGGCAGTCACGGGCCACGGCGTCCTCGAACGCGGAGACAAAATTCACCGCACGCTTGACCTGGTGTTTGGCGTAGGCCGACAGCGACCACTGCGGCTTGTCGAAGCGTGCGCGAACGCGGTTGATCGCGATGTTGGCGCGCATCAGGCCGTGATACGCGGCGTCGCCGGCGATCGCGATGCGCCGGAAGTAGCGCGTGATCATGTCGAAGGCGTCGCCATGCAGCACCAGCAGGCGGCGGCCGTCAGCCGTGTGGTGGATTGCCTCGTTGGCGATCGAGATGTTGCCAAAATGCATGGCATGGTCGACGTAGCGACGCATGAACTCGTCGTGGTTGCCGGTGATGTAGTGCACCACCGTGCCGAGCTCGGCCTTGCTGAGAATCTCGCGGACGACATTGGCGTGCGATTGCGGCCAATACCAGTTCTGTCGCAGCTTCCAGCCGTCGATGATGTCGCCGACCAGATAGAGCCGCTCGCAGTCGTGGTGGCGCAGAAAGTCCGCCAACAGTTCGGCCTGACAGCCGGTGCGTCCAAGGTGGACGTCCGAAATCCATAAGCTGCGGTAGCGCATCCTTGTCTCCGCTCGACCCGGCGACGAGGCGTGCGCCGCGGTCATTTATTGACCAGCAAGTTTCCTGCCAGGCTTGGCGCACGGCGGCAGGACTTGGGTCCTGCTCCGTGACCGCGGTGGCGGATCAGGCGGCGTCGCGCAGCTTCGGAGTGGGAACAACCGCGGGCGCGGTGCGGTTGAGGTGGTCGAGTTCGACCCAGCGCACGACATGGATCTTGCCGTCGAAGTCCTCAGCCAGGGCCGTGCAGCTTTCGACCCAATCGCCGCAGTTGTAGTACGTCACACCATCGATGTCGCGCGCTTCCGCATGATGGATGTGACCGCAGACCACGCCGTCGAGTTCACGGCGCTGGCATTCGTGGGCGAGGGAAGTCTCGAACGTCGAGATCACGTTGACGGCGGTCTTGACGTGCTGCTTGGCAAAGGCCGACAGCGACCAGTAGCGCATGCCGAACAGCGCGCGGCCACGGTTGAACCATTGATTGAAGCGCATCGTGCCGTTGTAGAGGGCATCGCCGGCCAGCGCGATCCAGCGGTGATAGCGCGTAATGACATCGAACAGGTCACCGTGCAGGACCAGCAGCCGACGACCGTCCGCTGTTTCGTGGACGTGCTCGTTGACGAGCCGGATATTGCCGATTTCGAGTTCGTAGCCGACGAACTTGCGCAGGAACTCGTCGTGGTTGCCGGTCACGTAGAGCACCTGGGTGCCGCGCTTGGCCTTGGTCAGAATCTTGCGCACCACGTTGGTGTGCTCCTGCGGCCAGAACCAGGTGCTGCGTAGGCGCCAGCCGTCGATGATGTCGCCGACCAGATAGAGCGTCTCGCAGTCATTGCGCTTGAGAAACTCGACGAGATGCTCGGCCTTGCAGTCGGGCGTGCCGAGATGCACGTCGGAGATCCAGATCGTGCGGTAGCGCGGCTTGCTGCCGGCGGCGGAGCGGGGCTTCTTGCGTGGCGTCGTCGCTTTCATGACGCGAACATCGTCGGCGATGGCGATGATTGGCATGTGACGGCGTGATGACGTTTTGATGAATGCGCCTGCGCCGCGCCCACGAAAAAGGGCGCGGTGTCGCCACCGCGCCCTCGTTCATTTCACCGCCTCGATCAGGTGCCCGAATCGGTCGGTGCGGTGACGAAGTCGCCGCCCGTGCAGAGTTCGTGCACGTACATCGCGTCACCGACGTTGGCCGACAGCAGCGTCGTCGACAGCGAGACCGTCGCGCGCGTGAACGCCTTCTTGGTCTTGATGCCGAGGAAGATCGACTTGTCACCGAGTACCGTGGCGCCGAGCAGGTCGACCGCGTTCTGCGTGAAGTCCACCGTTTCCAGCGGCGTCGACGCGTCGCCGTCATAGGTGCTGACGGTGATCTGGTTGAGCAGCGATGCATCGACGGTGCCGGCCGGGAACGACAGGCCAAAGACCGCATACGTGCCGGCCGGCACGGAGTCCGGGAAGATCACCGACTCATCGACCGAGTCGAGCCCGACCAGGCCGCCGAGCGTCTGCGTGAAGGTGGCATACGTCGACAGATCACCGTCGATGACGTTGTCCGGTTCGGTGACGCTGGCGAGCAGCGTCGTCAGCGTGTCGCCGCCCAGCACGCCGAGCAGGGTGTTGAGCAGGCCGCCGACGAGGCCACCGCTGCCGACTTCGGTGGTCGCCGTGCCGTAGGCCGCTGCACCGGTCTTGCAGACGAAGCCCTGGCCGTCTTCGCCGACCGGCGTTTCGGCAACGCCGTCGCCATCGTCGTCCTCGTTGACGACGGTCGGAACCGACCCGTCGTTGGGGCCGAGGCCGCCGTTGGCATCGCTGCCGTCGCCGCTGCTGCCGTCGTCGCCGATGATGGCGCCGCTGTCCTGTCCGGTGCCATCCGCTTCGCAGCCGGCGAGTCCGAAGACCGCCACGATGCTGGCGGCGATCAGGGTTTTCTTGAGCATGTCAGAGAGATTCATGTGTGGAGCCCCAATCAGTTCAGGATGCGAAGTTCGACGCGGCGGTTACGCTCGCGGCCGTCGGCGGTGCTGTTGTCGGCGATCGGTTCGGATTCGCCATAGCCCTTGGCCGTCATCTGGTCCTGCGGAACGCCGTGATCGACGAAGTACTGGACCACCGCCTGCGCACGGCCCTCGGACAGCTTCTGGTTGTAGCTGTCGCTGCCGATGTTGTCGGTGTGGCCGGCCACTTCAACCTTCATGTCCGGATACTTCTTGAGGATGCCGACGGCCCAGTCGAGGATGGTTTCGGCATCCGGGCGCAGACGGGTCTTGTTGAACTCGAAGGTCACGCCCTTGAGGTTGATGACCTTGTCGAGCGGGCAGCCGTCACCATCGACGCGCGAACCGGCCGGCGTATCGGGACACTTGTCCTTGTCGTCGACAACACCGTCGCCATCGCTGTCGAGCAGGCCGGTCGGGACCTTGACGACCTGCGGTTCGGTGTTCGCTGCCGCGACCTCGACCTGCTTCTCCTTGAACAGCGGGATTTCGATGCCGAGCGAGTAGCGAATGTCGCCGTAGTTCTCGGCGAAGAAGTCGTAGACGTAGCGCACGTCCGCACGCAGGCGGATCTGTCCGGTCTTGGTGATCGGACCGGTGACAACGCCGACGCCACCATTGACGAAGCCGCTGAAGCCGTCGTCGTGTGCGCCGTTCGGGTAGATGTCGTTGTACGTGCCGCCGCCGCCGACCAGCACGAACGGCGTCAAATGCGTACGGTCGCCGAACGCATAGAACAGATCCGCGCCCAGGCCGTAGTTATAGAAGTCGGTGCGCAGCTGCTTGCCGGTCTCGATGCCTTCGTACCAGCCATGGAGCTCATAACCCCAGCGCTTTTCACTCTGCCAGCCGTAGAGCACGTCCATGCCGCCGCCGTGCTTGGTGTCGGCATTGCCGAAGCCGCGATCCTTGTCCGGGTCCAGATAGAAACCCTGAATGCCGATATAGCTCGGTGAAACGAGCTCGGTCGACAGGGTGGTATCGCTGCTGGTGCTGGACTCGTCGCTCGGCGTTGCCGACGTGTCGGCATCCTGAGCGTGAGCCGCGGATGCTGCCAGCACCATTGCGGCGCTGATGACCCCAAATGCAATTTTCATGAGAACTCCAATGTTCCGAGAGAGCCGGCCCGACAACCTTGTCGTCCCTTCGCGCATGCAGCCGGCGTCACACTTCCTTGCCTCTACCCTGGGAACACAGCCCACATCGCGCGACTTCGCTACCACCGTGACGCACGAAACGCCGGCGGCCGAACGTCTTCTCCGTCGGCGACCTGCGTTTGTATTCGAAGCTGTCTCCCTCCCTTGTCAATTTAAAGAAAAAACATACAAATGGAAGTAGGAAAAATCTGACATTTAGCCCGGGCGCGTGATATAGCGCACAAAAAAAAGCCCGCCGTTAGGCGGGCTTACCAAAACATGACAGGTCAGACAGTGACTAGAACTGCAGACGGACAAAGGCCTGAGCGAAGTCGCGATCACGTAACAGGTTGTTTTCGCCGCCGCCGAAGTACCAGGTATAGCCCAGTGTGAACGACAGCGCACTGCGATAGCGCGTCTCCAGCGTGGCGACCATGGACTTGCGGCCCTCGACGAAGTTTTCTGCCGGCCCCGGCGACGTACCCTTGACGTCCTGCGACCAGATCAGCATCGGCTGCAGGCTGATCGACGGCAGCACGCTTTCGTACTTGATGATGCTGATCAGGCGGTAGCCCCACGAGAACTTGTCGACGAAGTCCTTGAGGTTGGCCTGATGCGGGTTGAAGCGCAGACCGTCCGGGCCGTTGTAGCAGGCCTTGTTCGTCGAGCAGGCCTGGCGCGAGCCGTTCGCACCGCTGCCGTCGGCGCCCGCCGAGGCATGCGTGTAGACGCCCGGCGCATCGATCTGCAGCTCGTCGAGCGGCGGCAGGCCCGGAATCCATACCGCACCGGCTTCGCCCACCAGCTGGATCTGGTCGGCACCGATGAAGTTGTCGGTGTTGCCGAGTACGCGCGTGAAGCCGAGGTCGAACTGATACATGTCGAGCCGCTCGTAACCGCGGATATAGCCCGGGTTGTGACGATCGAGCTTCTGCGAGTAGTCGGTGCCCGGGTTTTCGCCGACGGTGCCGCCGCGATACGGAATGACGAAGCTCGGATACGAGCGCGCCGAGCCGGGCAGGTGGCCGACCAGCAGGTTGACGGTATCCGGATGCGCCGAATCGACGTCGCTGCTGCCGTAGTAGGTGCGCGAGCCGTCTTCGGCGAAGCCGTAGCCGGCGGTCGTTCCTTGACAGGTCTGCGTGTTGCCGCAGCTCGTCAGCGTCGGCGCCAGCGCTGCGAAGCCGAGGTCGGCGATTGAAACCTGCATCGGCTGGTTCGGACGGTACGAGACTTCACCCTGCAGCGAGTAATCGCCGATCGAGGTGTTGAAGCTGGCGCCGAACATGTGGATGTTCTCGGGGTACTCGAACACGATGCGCGGATTGTCGAGTTCGGCGGAATCCGACAGCGTCGCGTTCGGGTCGCCACCGAGCAGCAGGCCGTTGAGGGTCTGCAACGCAGCCACCGGATTGCTCAGCGCGCCCAGGTCGCCGAGCACGCCGGGGCGATTGGCGATCAGATTGATCGAGTCCGCCTGCAGCTGCTGACGCGCGGTCGCGTCGGCGACCGCCGGGATGTTGCCGCAGGCCTGGAAGAACGTCACGGTGTTGACGACCTTGGCGTTGTGGCTGCACGAGGTCGGCGCTGCGAAGAAGCTGATGTACGGCAGGCGCGAGTGATAGTTCATGAAGTACGCGCCGAACTCGGTCCCGGAGCCGAGGTTTTCCGCGTAGTACTTGAACGCCACGCCGAACTGGCCGTGCGTGCTCGGCTCCCAGTCGCGCTGGCGATAGAGCGTGCCGGTGGTCGGCGTGATCAACGTCAGCGGATTGTCGAGATAGCCCTTGCGCGTATTGGCGGTGTCGCCATCAAATGCGCGCTCGGGATCGTCGGCCGCCGAGCCGAAGCTGAAATTGACGCTGTCGCCGGCATTGTTGGTGCCGAGGTCGTTGGTGGCGAAATAGCTGCCCGGCGGCGGCGCGTCGATCGGCTGCCATTCGAGCTGATAGAAGCCCTCGATGGTGGCGCCGTAGAACGGTTCGAAGCTGGCGAACGCCATGCCGATCGGCGTGAACACTTCCTCGACCTGGGTGCCGACGCGGTAGAGGTTGTTGGCGTTGACCGGGTTGGCCGAGTTGATGCTGCCGATTGCCAGCAGCGTCGATTCGCCCCAGTTGACGGTCTGACGGCCGATCTTGAACGTCAGGTCGTGGCCTTCCCAGAACGGGATCGGCACCGAGCCGTAGAAGTTGGCATCGAGCAGCTGGAAGTCGGAACCGACCGCGCGCAGCGTCTCGCCGTCGGTGCGGCGGATCTTTTCGTAGCCGCCCGGACCATAGACGTGCGTGAAGTAGCGGTTGGAGATCGGGTCGCCGGTGATGCCGACCTGATCGACGTTCTGCGGCGTGATGATGTTGCGATGCGTTTCGTTGAAGTCGTTGTTGACGAAATCGTAGAAATACAGCCAACGGGCATAGACGCCGAAGTTGTTCCAGTTCAGCGACAAGTCCTGGGTGATCTTCGCGACCGCCTGCGTCAGATCGCCCTTGTTGTAGTTGATGTCGCCGTCATCGGTGCGCATCGCATACGCGCCGGGCAGGCTGCCCAGGCGCTCGGACGGGTAGACCTGATCGCGGAACAAGCCCTGGCAGGTCTGATACTGACCGCTGCAGCCGCCTGGGGTGAGGTCCGCCTTGCCGATCAGATTCTTCGACTGCGACTCCGTGCGGATCGCGGCGCCGAGACTGGCCGTGGTGTTGAAAGTGCCCGTGATGTCGCCGTCGAGCATGTCGAAACTCAATGCAAATGCGGGCGCACTTGCCATCGCGATCGCGACCCCGGAAGCGCCGACCGCAATCCTCCATCCCTTCATTTTTATCTCCCCGATGTCCCAGATTCTGCATTTACCAGGACGAAGATGGGACTACGTCATGGTTATGGCCGAACGTACCACGGACGCAATGCAAAAAAAATGGCACGCGAAGCACATACGCGCACTTTTTCAGCAAATGGGTTCAATACCCGCAGGACTTTAGAAAGTCGCGCACGGTGGCGGCCGTGCGATCCGGGTCTTCGAGCATGAAGCAGTGGCCGCCGGCTTGGGCCTGCAGATGCGCGGCGGGGTGTCGCTTGCGGATCAGCCGCGCGCTATGCCGAAGGAAGGGGTAGCTGTCGGCGCCCATGATCACCAGCACCGGGCAGTGGATGTGCGGCCACGCGCGCCAGGGGTAGATCGGGTGATTGAAGATCGCCGCTTCTTCTTGTTTCGGGCAGCACAGCACCCGCGAGCCATCGGCGTCGTCGCGCGTGGCGTATTCGACGAAGCACTCGAAGGCGTCGTCGCGCCAGCCGCGATAGATGCCACGGCCTTGCAGGCGTGCACGGACCGCGTCGCGCGACTCCCAGCGATCGCGGCGCCGCAGTGCCCCGCGCGACAGCGGATTGCCGCCGACGGCGGCCGACAGGCGCGTGACCGCGTAGTGCAATGGCGGCAGCAGGATGGGGTCGAGCAGAACCAGCGCTCCGAAGCGCTGCGGATTTTCGGCGGCCGCGCACAGCGTCAGTGCGGCGCCGTAGCTATGGCCCATGCCGATCAGCGGTTTACCGGCCAGGCCCTGGTCGGCGATGACCGGCTCGATACGGCGCATGATCGCGGGCGTGCCCGAGAAGTGCTGTGGAGGCTCGCTGGCGCCATGGCCTTCGATGTCGTGACAGAACAAGCCGTAGTCCGGCAGCAGGCCTGCCAGGAGTGGCCAGTAGACGCCGCCGCAGAAGCCGTTGCCGTGCACGAAGTGAATCGTATGAGGCGGCCCGTCGTAGCGGCGGCCGCGCAGCAGCGGCCCGCCGCCGGCCCGGGACTGCCAGGCTTGTGTGCGGTCGTGATAGGCACTGACGACGACAGACATGACGAGCGTTCCGCTTCGTTCAGCGGCAAAGGAACGCGGCTATCGCGGCCGCTGTTTCCCGCGGGGCGTCGAAGTGCAGCATGTGCCCTGCGTCGGCGATCGTGATGTGCTCGCGATGGGCGAAGCAGGCGATCCGGGCTTCGCGCTCTTCATGGCTGATGGTCTTCAGGCCCAACGACTCGGCGGCATCGACGATCAGGGTCGGGGCGGTGACGCGGCGCCAGATCGCCATCGACTCGTCGACGCGGAACAGCCCCGGCATGTTGAGCTGATGGCGGGGATCGGCGAGCAGTCGCACGCGACCGCGCCCATCGTCGGCGCCCCAGCCCTGCGCGACGAACAATGCACGCGCCTCGCTCAACTGCGGGTGCTGAACGCGGACGCGCTCCGCCAGTGCTTCGTAAGAGGCATAGGTCTTGGCGCGCAGCGGTCGGCGTAGCTGCGTCAGCCAGCGTTGGTAACGATCCGGCGCGAGCTGCGGCGACATATTCGGCACGAACAAACCATCGAGCACGACCAGGCGCGTGACCCGCTCTGGCCTCAAACCGGCATAGAGGCTGACGACCTGCGCGCCCATGCTGTGTCCGGCGAGCATGACCGTGCCGCTCGCACCGGCGTAGTGATCGACGAGGGCATCGAGGTCGGCGACGTAATCGGCGAACCAGTAGCCGTCCGCCGGCCATTCGGTATGGCCGAGGCCGCGCCAGTCGGGCGCGGCGATCTGGCAATGCGCCAGCAGCTCAGTCGCCAGGTCCTCGAAGGTGGCCGACGCGTCGAGAAATCCATGCCCCAGGATCAGCAGCGGCCGTGACGGGTCGCCCCAGCGGCGGACGTGATAGCGCAGACCTCGGATGCGAACGAACTCGGAGCGACTCGGCACAGGCGGGCGTCGGTGGCGGCGTGTAGCCCACGAGTATACGGGCCGGCGCCGCCGGTGCTCGGGGCGCGCGGCGAATTCAGCGCAACGGAATCGAGGCGGTGAACGCGCCCTCGGCCATCGGCGCGCGCAGCGTCGTCATCGGCGTGACATGCGTGCTGGCGATCTTCCACTCGCCATCATCGACGATATAGCGGTCGCGGTACTCCATCGACACCTGCGTGACCGAGGCATCCAGGCGGTTGATCTGCATGAACCACAGCGTCCATTCGCCGCTCGCGGTCTGATCATCGATCAGCTCGATCGACGGGTGTTTGCCGTGGTGGACGTCATGCACGAGCCAACCGTCGCCATGGTGGGCGAGTGCGACCTGGCTGAAGACCTCGACCAGACCCTCGCGATCGTTGAAGCGGCCGACCGGTCCGTAATCGATGTCGGCGCCGCTGCGGACAAAACAGTCTCGAAATGCATCGGGGTCCTTGCGATCGCAGGCGCGCAGATAGCGGTACTTCAGCTGCTCGATGGCGCGGATGGCTTCGAGTCGGCGTACGCGGCGCAGCAGATCGTGCAGGTCATCGGTCGGCATAGGGAATCTTTGCGGCGGAATCGGGTCCACAGTAGCCATTGCCCGGAATATCAACCCGGTCCGAATGGATGAGCTGCGCGGCTACCCCGGGAGCCAATTGAATTTTTCTAAACGACGGGGCCAAAAAAGATCAATTGCTGCGACGCAACAAGCTGCGGTTAAATACACCCATCGCGAGTGACGACGGTCTTGAACGCAAGACGCCACCCGCAAACGATCTCCTCCAGATCCCGCATGGGATCTATTAGGGCCACCCTCACCGGTGGCCTTTTTTTTGATTTTTCGATGCGGAACAAATGCTTGCTCGAAAGCGACCGTGGCTGTCGGGCGACAGTCGGCAAGACTATTAGTTAGTTTTTCTAACCTTAACCATCAAAAAAGATCAATTGCTGCGACGCAGCAAGATGACGTTAAATACATCCACTGCAGGCGGTCGCGGTTCTCTACATGAACCCCGCCAGCACACGATCTCCTCCAGATCCCGCATGGGATCTATTTAAGGCCACCGCCCCGGTGGCTTTTTTTTTGGCTGCGGCAGCTGTCGGGGAATGACGACACTATTAGTTTTGCTAAACGAAAGCGCCAAAAAAGATCAATTGCTGCGACGCAACAAGCTGCGGTTAAATACACCCATCGCGAGTGACGACGGTCTTCAACGCAAGACGCCACCCGCAAACGATCTCCTCCAGATCCCGCACGGGATCTATTAGGGCCACCCTCACCGGTGGCCTTTTTTTTACCCCGAGCCTGCCGCCTGGGCCGAAGCAGCGGACCTGCCGAGCGATACGCGCCGCCAGGTCCGCCAGGCGCCGGCTTCGTCAGTTCAGCGTCGGTGCCGCGTCGGTGTCGCGGCGCAGGAAGGCGATCGGCGGCGCGTACCGGGTGGTGCCGCGCTTCTTCTGCGTCACCAGCGTCAGGCCGGACGGCTTGAAGACATTGACGTTGTGCGTGTTCGGCGTGGTGACGATGTACTGCGCGCGCGTCGCCTGCAAAAAGGCGCCGACCTTGTCGATGTTGAAGATGTCCAGATGCGCGAACGGCTCGTCGATGAAGACGAAGCCGCCGCGCTGATCCTCGTCCATCAGCAGGCCGACCAGCAGGATCATCGACTTCATGACCTGTTGTCCGCCGGACGCCTCGCCGTCGTTGAGGCCGATCATGCCCTTCTGATCGAAGTTGAACTGCACTTCGAGCCGGGCCTGCGACAGCGTCAGATCGTCATTGGTCAGCTGCGGCGGATCGACCTCGACGTCGATGCCGGCCAGCGCGCCCAGATTGCGCAGATTCTGCGCGTAGCGACGCACCGTGGCGCGCAGCACGCCGATGTACTGACTGCGCGCACGATCGGTGCTGCTGCGCGCGCGGTCGAGATGGACTTCCTGATCGGAAATGCGCGATTCGAGCTGATGGTGCTCGGCGTCGAGCTTGTCGCGGATCGCCACGCAATTGGCATCGGTGTTCCAGCGGCCGTCATCCTTGCGCCGGTGCAGGCGCTCGATCTCGCGCTCGACGGCGCCGCTCGATTCGTAGTGTTCACGTGCGTCCGACATCGCGGCGGGCGTGCGCCATTCGGCCGGCTTGCCGCGCCGCAGGCGGCGCCAGTCGAGCACCTGCTCGGCGTAGGCACGACGGGCCTGATCGAGTTCGAATTGCAATTGCTGCTGGCGGCTCCGCGTCTTTTCCAAGGCCTCCTCGGCACGGTCGTGGCGCGAGGTCAGGCCGTGCAGGGCCTGCGACATGTCGTAATAGCGCGCCGCGGCGTCGGCGCGTTCGGCGCTGATGTCCTCGAGCTCTTCGCTGAGACGCGCGGCCTCGGCCTCGGCGGCTTCGAACTCGGGCGCACGGGCGGCGATCTCGCGCGTTGCGTCGACGCCGGACAGCGCGGTCTGCACATCGGCGAGCTTGCGCGTTGCCAGTGCCAGCGCTTCGCGTAGACCTTCGCGCTGGTCGCGCAGGTCTTCGAGCCGGCGCCGCGCGTCGGCCACGGCATTGCGGCCGAAGTGCACGTCGGCGACGCTGATGTCGCGGCCACCGCGCCGTTCGCGCTGGTAGGCGCGCGGCGTGATCCAGGACTGGCCTTCCGGCAGGCGCGCGCCGTCTTCGGTGCTGTCGACGCGCTGGATGCCGTCGAGCAGCTTCGCCAGCCACACCGGCGGATCGGCGTGAAAGCGCACGCATTCGAGCAGCGAGCCGTGCTTCGGGTAGGGCGCCGGCGCGCGATCGGGCACGACGTAATGGCGATAGCGCTGCTGTTCGCCGAGCCGCCAGGCGGCGCCGCGATCGGCGGGATTTTCGAGCAGCACGAGGTGGCGCACGCCGGCCAGCACCGATTCGACGGCGAGCTGCCAGGTGTCGTCGGTGATCTCGACGATGTCGCCGAGCATGCGATGCGCGATGCCGGCGTCGTTCAGCGCCTGCGAGAACGCCGTGACTTCGCGTGGCTCCGGCCGGCGGCCGCTGTCGAGCGCGGCGATACGGCCTTGCAGCTCGTCGATCTCGCGGTCGACGCCATCGATCTGCCCCTGCAGTTCATAACGCCGACGGCCGAGCTTTTCCTGCTCGCGCAGGGCCGCTTCGGTGTCGAGGCCGTCGGCCTGTTCCGCGACCTGATCAAGCAGGCGCTTGCGCTGTTCGAGCATCGCCTGTGCTTTGCCGAGCGGTCTTTCGATCTGCCGCTCGCGCTTTTGCAGCGTCTCCATCTGCGCCTTGCTCTCGGCTTCGGCGGCTTCGGTGTCCTCGCGCTCGCGAATCAGTGCCGCGTGCTCGTCGGCCAGCTGTTGTAGTTGCGTGCTCAGGGTCTGGACGTCGCGGCGCTTGCCGAGCAGGTGCGCGTGACTGCCGCGGCGGCTGTCGAGCAGTTCGGCCATTTGCAGGCGCGGCAGCCACTGGCCGGTGAGGTCGGCCAGCTCGCCGAGCAGGCGTTCGTATTCGCGGAACGAATTGACGTCGGCTTCCGCCGCCTGCAACTGCGTGTGCAGCCGCGCGAGTTGGGTCTTCAGCTCGTCGAGCTCGCGGGCGCAGGCCAGCTGGTCCTCGCGGGCCTTCTGGTAGTTGTCGAGCACTTCCTGGTCGCCGAACACGTCGAAGACGAGGTCCAGCAACTGTCGCGGCGAGTATTCACAGAGCTTGTCGGTATGCCCCTGATCGAGCGCCAGCACGCGTTTGATGGCGCGCGTCAGGCCGGCGTTTTCGAGCTGCGATTCGTACTGGCGCACGCCGATCCAGGTCACCGCATCGCTGTTTTCGGCGGCCTCGACCGCCACGTCGCCGGCGCCGATGCCATAGCTGCGCTCCCAGTCGCCACCTTTCTTGCGGATACGACAGAACAAGGTGACGGTTTCGTCGGTGATCGGCCAGAACGCCAGCTGGCCGTTGCTGCGCCGCGGGTTGGAGACCGTGGCGCGCAGCCAGGCCGACGGTCGGTCGGCGCGGCGCACGTAGCGCTTGTAGTCGCGGCCCTGCGAGCAGTTGATCGCCAGCAGCGTGCGCAGGGCGTCGAGCAGGGTGGTCTTGCCGGAACCGTTGGGGCCGACCACGGTGACGATGTTGGCGTCGAGCGGCAGCGTGAAACGTTCCCACCAGTCCCAGTGGACGATTTCGATCTTGTGGAAGCTGAACATCGAGTTCTCTTAGTGCTCGCGCGGCGCATCGGCCGCGTCGGGTGCCGGCGTGTCGGCGTCGTTGGCGCTGCCGCCCAGCGTGATGTCGGCGGCGGTCTCGCCGTCGCTTTGAGCGCCGACCGCGTCGTCGGGGGGCTGGTCGGCATCAGCCTGAAGCTCGACGCCCTCGGCGTCGGTGTCGATATCGTCGTTGGCCGGCGGCGGCAGCTCGTCGTCGTCCTCGTCGTTGGCGGCGCCGCCGAACAGTTCGGACAAGGTGCCGTTGAGAATGCGCTGTGCCATGCGGTTGTAGTCGAGCACCAGATCGAGCAACGGCCCTTCGTAGATGCGGCCGTCGCGGCGTTCGATGAAACCGAGACGTGACAGCACCGGCAAACCGAAATTCTTGATGCGCGTGCGGCCGCCCAGGCGCTCGCCGAAGTCGGCGAGCAGCGTTGCCTCGGCGACGTTGATGCCGAGTTCGGCGGCGGTCGGGATCGGTTTGGCCTCGGCGAACATTTCCGACTGGCGCAGGCGTTCGAGTTCGGTCTGGCGCTCGATCTGGCGCTGCCGCTTGGGCAGGATCAGCAGCGCCCACAGCACCACCAGCAGGGCGATCTGGTCGCGCTTGAGTTCGAGGTTGTTCGACAGCCAGGCATCGTCGCTGCCGAAGACCGGCTGCTCGAATTCGCGCTTGACGCGGAGCGCGACGTGATCGGCGTACGGATGCTCGACGAATTCGAGGCCGCAGGCCGCCAGCCGCTCGCTCAAGGCGCTGTAGAAAAGATCGTCGGTCAGCGCCTTGCGGACCATCGGGTCCTTGCGCGACAGCACGCGGTGCGCGGACAGGCGCGCCACCAGGGTTTGGACTTCACGTTCCACGCGGGGATGCCTCCAGGTGTCCGGCGCTCATTTCGGCGACGCCGTCACGTCCCACTTTGATGATGTGTTCGCCGAGCTTCACGCGGCGGTCGATGCGTGCCAGATCGGCGACCGGACCGTCGAGCGACGCCGATTCGCGGTCGCCGAGCAGCGCCAGCAGCGACAGCCGGTAGCTCGACAGTTCGTAGTCGCGCAGCGGCACCGCTTCGTGCAGTGGCCAGCCGTCCGGCGCGACGCGCAAGTCGTCGCGCCAGCGTTCCAGCTCGATGTAGTCCGGCGGCTCCATGTGCACGTCGCCTTGCGGGGCTTCGCTGGCCGGTGGCAGCGTGGCGTCGAGCTTTTCCGGGCGCAGCTTGTCGATCAGCTCGAACTCGGCGACGTCGAGCGCGATGTCGCCGAGCGCGAACGCAAAGTCCGGCCCCGGGCTGACCGCGCCGTCGGTCAGCCCGACCAGGCGTTCCTGGCTGATGCTGCGTAGCCAGGCGTTGACGTCGGACGACGACAGGCCGCTGGCACCGAGGTGCACCTTCTGTTTTTCGAGCTGATTGAGCGCGCGCTGGAAGGCGCCGCTCATGCGTAGCAATTCGCTCTGCACCTGGCCGATGCGCTGCGCGAGCCGATGCGTCGGCCCGTCGAGCGCGTCGCCGTCGGTGATCTCGTGCAGCACGTCGCTGCCCTTGTCGACCCAGCTCCACGCCGATTCGAGCTTGCTCTCGGCGGCGCGGATGCGCAGCTCCGAGCCGGACAGGATGGCGCGTTCAAATTCGTCCTTGAGTTCGAGCAGCCGCGCCAGCAGATGCTGCAGCTCGGGATTGGCGAGGGTGCCGACCGCGCCGCTGCCGGCCACCTGCGCGGCCAGATAGCCGAGCTCGCCGCCATCGTCGTCGTACTTCATCAGCGACGACAGCGCCGAAGTCGCCATGCGGCCGAGCGGGCTGACGCTGTAACGCGAGGTTTCCGGATCCCAGGCCAGCAGACCGTGCACGCGCAAACGGCCGATCAGATGTTCGAGCTTGCCCTCGTCGAGGTACGGAAACTGCTGGCGCAGCTCACCGGCGGCCACATACGGTTCGGCGCGTGACGCCAGCTCGTGCAGGATCAGCAGGCGGATCAGCACCGCGGCTTCGGTGCCGGTGAACAGCGCGATCAGCGCCTGAATCGTCGGCCGCGCGCCGTTCAGCGCGTGCAGGGCCGGGACGTCGGCCGGCTCGACGCCGGAGCGGAACCAGTCGGCGAGTCGGTCTTCGGTGGAGTCGTTACGCATCGGCGGATTTTACCGGTCCGCCGGTCCGGGCATCGTCGCGCTCAATCGAATTCGACCACCTGACGCACCGCTTCGCCGCGCGCCAGGCGGTCGAACGCGGTGTTGATCTCGTCCAGTTTCAGCTTGTGCGTCAATAGCTTGTCGACCGGCAGCTTGCCCGCCCGGTAGAGCGCGACGAAGCGCGGCAGGTCGCGCGCCGGCACCGCCGAGCCCATGTACGAGCCTTTGACGGTGCGCTCCTCGGCGACCAGGCTGACCGCCGGCACGCGGAATTCGCGCGACGGATGCGGCAGGCCGGCGGTGACGGTCTGGCCGCCACGCCGCGTTGCTGCGTAGGCGGCCGCCAACGCCTGTTCGGAGCCGGCGGTTTCGATCGCGTGTTGCGCGCCGCCGCCGCAGGCGTCGCGGATCTGTGCGACAGCATCGGCGTCGGTGGCCAGCACCGTGTGTGTGGCGCCGAGCTGGCGTGCGAAGTCGAGCTTGGCCGGCAGCACGTCGACGGCGACGATCGGATAGGCGCCGGATGCGGCGGCGCCGAGCAGCGCCGCGAGGCCGACGCCACCGAGGCCGAAGATCGCGACGCTGTCGCCGGGCGCGACGCGCGCGGTGTTGACGACCGCGCCGACGCCGGTCAGCACCGCGCAGCCGAACAGCGCGGCGACGGTCCAGTCCAGCGGCTGGCCGGCGGCATCCGCTGGAATCTTGACCGCCGAGCGTGCCGACACCACCGCCGCCTCGGCGAATGCCGACACGCCGAGATGATGATGGGTTTCGCCGCTGTCCCCGTGCCAGCGGCGTTCGCCGGACAGCAGCGTGCCGGCGGTGTTGGCACGCGCGCCCGGTTCGCACAATGCAGCGCGGCCTTCGGCGCAGTACGCGCAATGTCCGCAGGCCGGCACGAAGGCGAAGACGACTTGATCGCCCGGTGCGAAGTCCTGCACGTCGGCGCCGACCGCGACGACTTCGCCGGCCGCTTCGTGGCCCAGCACCATCGGCATCACGCGCGGCCGCGAGCCGTCGATCACCGACAGATCGGAGTGGCACAGGCCGGCGGCGCGAATCCTGACCAGCAGCTCGCCGGCGCCCGGCGCATCGAGTTCCAGGGTCTCGATCGCCAGCGGTTTCGATTCGGCATAGGGCGCGGGCAGGCCCATTTCGCGCAGCAGCGCAGCACGGACTTTCACGATGTGGACTCCGAAGCGGGCATCAGGACCTGCAGGGCGGCGCGCAGCGTTTCCGGCAGCGAAGCGGGCCGACGGCTGTCGCGGTCGACGAACACATGCACGAACCAGCCTTCCGCCGCAGGCGTTGGCTGGCCTTCACGGAACAGGCCGATTTCATAACGAACGCTGCTGCGGCCGAGGTGGGCGACGCGCAGGCCGGCGTCGACCTGATCGGGAAACGCCAGCGAGTCGAGGTAGCGGCAATGCGATTCGGCGCAGACACCGATTTGCGCCCCGCGATGAATGTCGAGGCCACCGTGGCGGATCAGGTATTCGTTGATGACGGTGTCGAAATAGCTGTAGTACTCGACGTTATTGACGTGGCCGTAGACGTCGTTGTCCTTCCAGCGGGTGCCGATGCGGCTGTAGTGCGGATAGGCGCTGCGGCCCGGGCTCGATGCGTTCACGTGCGACTCCTGCGCGCACCGGGGTGGCGCGATGCCGGAAACGAAAAGGCCCGCCGCGTGCGGCGGGCCGAAAATCCCGCGATGACCTTATTTACCCGGCTCGACCGCGCAGCCGTTTTCGTCGACCTGCTGGCCGGCGGTCGGCGTCGCACAGTCGCTGGCTGGGGCGCTGCTGTCTGACGCCGGCGCCGTGGCGTCATCGGCCGGCGCGGCGGCAGCGCTGCCGCTGTCGATCGGGCAGCCATTGTCGTCGACCGCGCCCGGCGGCGACGCGGGGCACTGGTCCTTGTCGTTCGGCACGCCGTCGTTGTCGTCGTCGGCCGAGCTGGTGTCGACGACGGCGGCCGGCGTCTCGCTCGCCGGCGGTTCCGGCGTGACGACGTGGCCGAACGGAATCAGCACGCCGACGCTGTAGACGCCTTCGGCGAAGTTCGAATTCTTGCCCTTGGAGCCGGTCGGCTCGCTGCCCTTGTCGTCGGTCCGGTAACGGGCCTCGATACGCAGCTTGATGCGCGGCGTCAGCGGCTGCAGATAGCCGATACCGGCGTCGAATACCGTCGAATCGTAGTTGTGACGCGGGCCAGGCAGGCCGTTGGTCTTGCCCTGCATCAGCGACACGATGCCGTAGGCATTCGGCGCCCATTTGCGCGACGGGAAGAACAGTGCGCTGGCGCCGTAACCGTAGAGGTCGGTGGTGCCGTTGTCGGCCTTGCCATCCATCGACGAGTAAAAGCCGGTCAGCTCGAGTGCCAGGCCCCAGGTGACTTTCTTGCCGACCGAGACGGTGCCGCCAAGGCCGCCCTTGGTGCCGCGATCGCTGTCCGAGTCGGTGTACGAAAACATCGCCGAGCCGTACCACGGACGTCCGTTGAGCGCGAGCGACGGGTCGTAGGTTTCCGTCTCCTGCGCCAAAGCATTGCTGGTCAGACCGAGTGCGACCAGCGTTCCCACAACCATGAGCACGTTCTTCATGCTTCTCCCCGAGGATCAAAATGCGTTTTTGATAGTCTGCCGGCGACTATAGCAGCGCCTGTTTGTGCGGTGTGCGGCCCGGCGGACCAAGCGATTGTCTGAGCGGCAACGTATAATCGCCGACCTTTTTCAAATCAAGACGCCATCCGCAATGGAAGCGCATCAGTTACGCCATGAGGTGACGGCCCTGCAGGCGCGTTTCGACGCGCTGCGGGGCTATCTTTGACTACGAAACGAAGCGCGATCGCCTCGTTGAAGTCAATGCCGAGCTCGAGCGCGGCGAAATCTGGAGCAATCCCGAGCTGGCCCAGAATCTGGGCCGCGAACGCGCCAAGCTCGAGGATGTGGTGCAGACCATCGAGTCGGCCGACAACGGCCTGAAGGACGCCCTCGATCTGCTCGAGCTGGCCGAAGCCGAAAGCGATCAGGCGACGGTGGACGAAGTCGGCCGGGATGTCGAGCGCTTCGAGAAGATGGCGACCGACATGGAATTCCGCCGCATGTTCAGCGGCGAGCTCGACGAGAGCAACGCCTATCTCGACGTGCAGTCCGGTTCCGGCGGCACCGAAGCGCAGGACTGGGCCAATATGCTGCTGCGCATGTACATGCGCTGGGCCGAAGGTCGTGGTTTCAAGGTCGAGCTGATGGAAGCGTCGGACGGTGAAGTCGCCGGCATCAAATCGGCGACGATCTATGTGCAGGGCTCGTACGCCTACGGCTGGTTGCGCACTGAAACCGGCGTGCACCGCCTGGTACGCAAGTCGCCGTTCGATTCGGGCAACCGTCGCCATACCTCGTTTGCCGGCGTCTTCGTGTCGCCGGAAGTCGACGACGACATCGACATCGAGATCAATCCGGCCGACCTCGAAGTCGGCACCTATCGCTCGTCGGGTGCCGGCGGTCAGCACGTCAACAAGACCGAATCGGCGATCCGCATCAAGCATGTGCCGAGCGGCATCGTCGTCGCGTGCCAGACCGAGCGCAGCCAGCACGCCAACCGCGACCGTGCGATGAAGATGCTCAAGGCCCGTCTGTACGAGGCCGAGATGCAGAAGCGCAACGCGCAAAAGCAGGCGCTCGAAGATTCGAAGAGCGATATCGAGTGGGGCAGCCAGATCCGCTCGTACGTGCTCGACCAGTCGCGCATCAAGGATTTGCGCACCGGCGTCGAAATCGCCGACACGCAGAAGGTGCTCGACGGCAACCTCGACCCGTTCATCGAGGCGAGCCTGAAGCAGGGACTTTGAAAACGCGAGGCGTGAGGTGTGAGGCGTGACAACGCGGCAGCAGTGTCGCCTTGCGCCCAGCGCCGCTCCCCACGAAAAACATGACCGACGAACAGAACCACGCTGACGAAAACTATGTGATTGCCGCGCGCCGCGAAAAGCTCGACAAGCTGCGCGCCGCCGGCAATGCGTATCCGAACACCTTCCGCCGCGACGCACTGGCCGACGATTTGCACGGCATGTACGGCGCGCGCGATGCCGCGTCGCTGGAAGGCGAGACGCAGGTGTTTGCGGTCGCCGGGCGCATGATCGCCAAGCGCGTGATGGGCAAGGCCAGCTTCGGCCAGTTGCAGGACATGTCCGGCCGCATCCAGGTCTTCGTCCAGCAGAATGCGGTCGGCGCCGAAGCCTATGACGCATTCAAGGCCTACGATGTCGGCGACATCGTCGGTGTGCGCGGCACCATCTTCAAGACCCGCACCGGCGAGCTGTCGGTCAAGGCGCAGTCGGTCGAGCTGCTGGTCAAGGGCATCCGCCCGCTGCCGGAAAAGTGGGCGGGCCTGACCGATACCGAGATCCGCTATCGCCAGCGCTATGTCGACCTGATCGTCAATCCCGAGGTCAAGCAGGCCTTCGTCAAGCGCGGCCAGACGGTGCGCTTCATTCGCAACTTCCTCGACGCGCTGGGCTTCGTCGAAGTCGAAACGCCGATGCTGCAGCCGATTCCCGGCGGCGCCACGGCGCGGCCGTTCGTCACGCACCACAACGCGCTCGATCGTGATCTGTACCTGCGCATCGCGCCGGAGCTGTTTCTCAAGCGCCTGGTCGTCGGCGGCTTCGAGAAGGTCTACGAGATCAACCGCAACTTCCGCAACGAGGGGCTGAGCACGCGGCACAACCCCGAATTCACGATGCTGGAGTTCTACCAGGCCTATGCCGACTACCAGGACGCGATGGATCTGGTCGAGACGCTGATCCGCGACCTGACGCTGGTCGTCAACGGCAGCGGCAAGCTCGCCTATCAGGGACGTGACTACGATATCGAGCAACCGTTCAAGCGCTGGACGATGCTCGAGTCGGTGCAGCACTACAATGCCGATTTCGACGCCGCGCAGGCATCGGATCGCGACTACCTGGCGGCGTTCGCCAAAAAGGTCGGGGCCGACGTCAAGCCGGCCTACGGCGCCGGCAAGCTGTTGACGGAAATCTTCGAGAAGACCGTCGAGGCCAAGCTGTTCGACCCGACCTTCATCACTGAATACCCGACCGAAGTCTCGCCGCTGGCGCGTCGCAACGACGCCAACCCGGACGTCACCGACCGCTTCGAGTTCTTCATGGGCGGGCGCGAAGTCGCCAACGGCTTCTCCGAGCTCAACGACGCCGACGATCAGGCTGGCCGCTTCAAGGCCCAGGTCGCGGCCAAGGATGCCGGCGACGACGAAGCGATGGTCTTCGACGCCGACTACATCCGCGCGCTGGAATACGGCCTGCCGCCGACCGCCGGTGTCGGCATCGGCATCGACCGCTTGGTGATGTTCCTGACCGATTCGCCGAGCATTCGCGACGTGTTGCTGTTCCCGCAGATGCGGCCCGAAGCCTAGGGTTTCTTCAGCCGGCCGCTCGTCGGCGGCGGGGTTCGGCCGCGCCGGCGGCGTTGCCGTGCGGACAGCCGATCCGGCGATGGCCGGCGACGCAACACCAGGTGCCGCGGGGGCGGCCCATCGACTTCCTCGGCGGGGCGGGGTGCGCGGAACGCAAGGACCTTTATGGATCGTGGTATGCGGCTGTGGGTGATGTCGGTCGGTCTGATCGTCGCGATCGGTCCATTTTCGATCGACATGTACCTGCCGAGTCTGCCGGCGCTGCAGACGCATTTCGGCGTCGATGCGGCGGCGGTGCAGCGCACCTTGTCGCTGTTCTTCGTCGGACTGGCGATCGGACAGCTGATCTACGGACCGATTGCCGATCGCTTCGGACGGCGCGGGCCGCTGCTGTCGGGCCTGATTCTCTACACGCTGACATCTGTAGCATGCCGTTACGCGCCGAACATCGAGACGCTGGCGATGCTGCGCTTCTTGCAGGCACTGGGCGGCGCCGCCGGCATGGTCGTGGTTCGCGCCATGGTGCGCGACCGTTTCTCCGGGCCGGAAATGGCGCGCGTGCTGTCGTCGATGACGGCGGTGATGGGGGTGGCGCCGATCATCGCACCGACGCTCGGTGGCTTCGTGTTTCGCACCTTCGGTTGGCAGGGCGAGTTCGCGTTCCTGGCGATCTTCGGCACGCTGTGCATCATCATCGCGGCGCGCATGCTGCCCGAGACCCTGGCGCAGCGGGTGCCGCACACGCCGCGTAGCGTTGCGGCGCACTACCTGCAGATGATGCGCCACCGGCGCTTCATGGGTTATGCCCTGGCCGGCGGCACCGCCCAGGGCGCGATGTTCGCGTACATCTCGGTATCGGCCTTCGTCTTCATCGACTATTACCGGCTGACGCCGGTCGCGTTCGCGATCATGTTCGGCTGCAATGCCGGCGCCCTGATCGTCGCCTCGCAGCTCAATGCCTTGGTGCTGCGACGGGTACCGGTACAGGTCGTGTTGCGCTACGCCGTGCGCACATCGGCTGCGGCCAGCGGGCTGACGCTGATCGCGGCGGCGACCGGTATCGGCGGGCTGTATACGGTGTTGCCGCCGTTGTTCGTGGCGATCGGCAGCCTCGGCTTTTCATTCCCCAACGCCACGGCCGCGGCGATGGCGCCGTTTGGCGATCGAGCCGGTATCGCAGCGGCCTTGCTCGGCACGCTGCAATTCACGATCGCCGCGGTCAGCGGCTCGGTCGCCGCAGCGCTTTACAGCGGTACGCCACTGGCAATGGCGGCGGTCATGGCGGTCTGCGGCGTGGTGGCGGTGCTGCTGTTGCGCACGCTGGCGCCGGCGGAGCCGGCAGCAGCCTGACCGCCTTCAGGCCGCGCGCAGTGTCGAGATTTCCGGTTTCTCGGTGGCCGGCGGTTGGGCCTGCGTCTTGCCGTTGTAGAAGCAGCATTCGCCGTACGGGCGGCGCTTGAAGCGTTTGTAGTTCCACCAGTACTGATCGGGCATCGTGCGAACGCTGGTTTCGATGCCGGCGTTGAGTGCAGCGACGGCTTCGCAAAGATCCTGACTGTCATAGCCGGCCGGCGGCTCGGTGAAGCGCACAGCGAAGCCGCGGCCACGCGGCAGGCGCCGGCCAGTACAGATCAGTACGCGGGCGCCGGTGGCTTGGACCAGACGCGGAATCAGCACCGGCGAATGAGTGCTGATGCCGAAATAGGGTGCGAATACCCCATGGCTGCGCGGCGGGTCGCGGTCCGGCATGGTGTAGATGATCTCGCCGCGCTTGAGTGCGCGCAGCACGTCGCTGCCGACCGCACGTTTGCCTTGACGTTTGACGATGGGGATCACCTTGCCTCCGAAGCGTGTGCGGCCATGCCGCGACAGTGCGTCGAGCTGCGGATTCTTGATGGGCTTGTACATGCCCGTCATCGGGTAGTGCGCCGACATCGGAATGATGCCGACCTCGAAAGCGCCGAGATGCATGGCGGCGATGATCAGGCCCTTGCCCTGCGCCAGCGCCTCGTCGATCAGCTCACGGCCCTCGATCTCGACGATCAGCGATTGCAGGCGTTGCGGGCAGCCGGTCCAGACCAGCGGATACTCGAGCAGCGACTTGACGTAATGGCGGAAGGCCTGCTGTGCCATGCGCCGCTGCTCAGTGCGCGACAGCAGCGGGTAGCACAGTTCGATATTGCGCAGGGCGAGGCGCCGCCCTTTGCGGTTGAGCCTCCATGCCGCTTGCCCGATTACATCGCCCAGAAGATGCAGCACTCGCAACGGCAGATGCCTGCCGAGCGCAAAAAGCAGTCGTACGATCAATGGCCTACACCGTCCAGGCACGCGCCCCCGCGTGCCGTAAAAACTTGCCGATTCACACCGGTCTCGGCCCGAGTGTGACGAAGCCGTGCGCCGCCTGCAATCCATCTGTCATGAGCGGTCGTTTGCCGGGCCTGGACGGTTGCCGGCCGCTCCCTAGAGCAGGGCGCGGACCGCGGCCGGCCAATCCAGTGCCTGAAGGCGTGCGAGGGTCGGGTGGCCGTCGGCGGCGTTGCGCAGGCGCACGAGGCGATCCGGCGGGCAGTCGAGCAGCGCATCATGCAGCCGTGCCAGACAGTCGGGATCGTCGATCGGATCGACGATTGCGAGTAGCACCGGCCATAGATCGAGGGCGTCGCTCAGCGCGAGCATCCGTGAAATCGCCCCCGGATCGCGGCGCAGTGCGCACTCCCCGAAGCGCCGCTGCCAGATCGGCAACAGGTCGGCCATCAACGCCAGCGCCAGCGACCATAGCGCGCCGTCGTCAGCCAGGGCGGCATCAATCAGGCTCTCGAAGCGTGCCGGCGGCAGGTCGGCAACGATGCGGCTGAGTCGCAGGCGGTCTTCGGCGTAGAACCCAGCGTGCAGCAGCGTGGCGTCGTCGAGTGCGGCGAGGACCGTCGCCAGGACGTCGAAGTCGAGAATGTCGACGAAACTGCCGATCGTCACATATTCGCGGCGCCGAACCAGGGCCAGGCCAATCACCGTGCAGCGCTCGGCCGGCAACTTGCGGACCACCCCCTGCGCGCGGCGCGGATCAAGCTGCAGGCAGACCTCGACGAGAAACTCGTCGGACAGGCGGCGCGCAATTTCGTACGCCGTGTCGTCCGGCAGATAGGCGGCGATGCGCGCACACAACAGTGGACCGAGACTGCGTTCGGCGAGCATCGCGGCCAAGGTGGCCGGCAGCAGGCGTGTTGCGGTGGCCACACGCGACAGCGATTCGCGCTGTGCGTCGTAGAGCATTGCCGTGGCCTGCTCGCGCAACTGCCGCAGCGTGTCCGCGTCGAGCTCGGCGAGTGCCGCGGCCTGCTCGGTCGGCACGTCGAGCAAGCGTGACAGCCGTGCAACTTCGGCGCGCACTTTGAAGGCTTTCATCGCAGGCCGAGGATCTTCTTGACGGGCGCGCGCAGCAGCAGCGGAATGTGCTGCAGGGCGCTACTGGCCGCCGCCGACAACTGCAGTCGTTGTCGCCGCCGCGCATTGCGCAGGGCGTCGCCCAGCTGCGCCAGCGCTTTCGCATCGAGCGCTGCCAGGCCCGCCGGTGCAGCTTGGCCGAGTTCCTGGCTGATGGTTTGCAACACGTCGTCGCGTGTGTCGGGCATGGGGTCCTGTCGATAAAAGATGGCGGCCTTGCGGCCGCCGAATGTCACATCCCCAACCGTTGATATTTTGTTTTCTTGTTTATCGTGAGCGCGCCTTGCGCTTGAGATTGGCGGGATCGAAGTACGAATCCGGGAATTTGATTTCCCAGTTCGTCACCTCGTCCTCGTTGGCCAGCGTCGTCGCGAAGTAGCGACCGGACTGCAAGTCGTAAATCAGTTCCGGAATGCCGGTGGTGGTCGGGATGAACGGCACCGTCAGCAAATGCGCTTCCTGGACTTTCCAGAGCTGCCCACGATCGTCATAGCAATCGACCGCGGCGATCGACCAGCTGTCCTCGTCGACGTAGAACGTACGGCGCGCAAAGTTGTGGCGCATGCCGGGGCGCAGCGTCGCATCAACGACCCAGACGCGATGCAGTTCGTAGCGCGCCAGATCCTGATTGATGTGATGCGGATGCAGGATGTCTTTGTACTTCACCTTCGGCGAGTTGATCATGTAGGAGTTGTACGGGATGTACATCTCCTTGCGACCGACGAGCTTCCAGGTGTAACGATCGAGCGCGCCGTTGAAGACGTCGATCTGGTCGTTGTACTGCTCGTTCTCGGTGCCGACTGCCGGATTGTCATAGCCGACATCGGGTGCGCGATTGACGCGGCCCAGGCCCGGTGAATAGATCCATGCCGCACGACCGCCGGTCGATTGATCGAGCGTTTCGTGCACCAGCGTGATCTGGCCGGCAACGCGCGGCGGCGACACCACGGTCGACAGATAATACGCGAGCAGCTTCTGCGTATTGGTGTCGCCCGGTTCATCGAGATTCGCGTATTTGAATTTAACGTCCTCGATGATCTTGGTAATGATGTAGCTGCCGTCGGGCTGCACGATCGCCTGATTGTTGTAGCGCCGCGCCGCGGAACCCTTGTACTTGAGCTTGTGATTCCAGATGACCTCGGCGCCGGATTTCGGGATCGGGAACGGGAATCCGAGCTTGGCGTTCTTGATCGTGTCCGTCCCTTCAAGGCTGGCGCGCGTCGCGTTTTCCTCGGTGGCCTTGTAGATCGCGTCGGGGTAGAAAGCGGCGCGCACCGACTTGTAAACATTCATCTTGTACGTCGGATACTTCTTCAGCAACGCTTTCTGGCCTTCGGTGAGCTTGTCGGCGTACTGCGACATATTGGCGGCGGTGATCGTGAAGATCGGCTTCAGATAATCCGCCGTCATCGTGCCGCGGAACTTGGCTTCCAGTTCGTCCGGATGATTCTTGCGCAGGTCCTCGAGTTGGGCGCGCGTGTAGTGCTTGGTCTCTTCCGGGAAGTTCTTGGCGCCGGTCCATTCCGGGATCGTGCCGTCGGCGTTGCCGGCCTGGATCGCACCGACCGGCGTCAGATCCTTGCCTAGATGTGATGCCTCTTCCGGCGTTGCCGTGGCAAAGGCACTGGCGCTGGCCAGGCACGACACTAGGGCCGCAAGCGCGGCAGTACGCGTGAAACGCATCTGACTCTCCTCGCTGCCGGGGGGCAGCCCTTCTATCGTTGTCGCCGGTCGTCGATGACGGGCATCACGCGGCTTGGTGGTGGAAAAGTAGACAGGCGCGCGGATGACGTCCTTGGCTCGGCGGACGCACGTGCTGGCGGAACAGTCACTCGACCCGCCGCTGCCGGTGTTGTTCGCCCAAATGACAGATGCCGTGACTGCGCGGGCAATGCCGAGCGATCTGCGAGTGGCTAAGGTCCGCCGCACATGCCGTCAGAGCATGGATCACAGGGAGGAACTTGCATGTCAAGGATCGTATGCGGCGCCGCGTTGCTGCTGTGTGTGCCGGCCGCCTGGGCTGCTGATTGGCAATTCGGCGATGTCGGCGTGACGTGGAACAACAAGGTTGGCATCGGTGCCGCGATGCGCATGCAGAAGATCGATTACAACGATCTGGTCGGCAAGCTCAGCGTTCCCGGACAACAGGATCTGTGTGCGAGCGACGACTGCTTTTCTCTCAACGGTGATACCACGGCGAATCAGCGTCTCGTCGACGCGCGTGGTGCATTCAGCGGCGTCAACGGCGACGACGGCGATCTCAATTACAAGCAATACGACATCGTCGCCGCGGTCGCGCGGATCAATACCGATCTGACGCTGAGCTGGAACGACTGGACGCTGCGCGGCAGCGCGATCGGGTTCTTCGATCCGGTCAACAGCGACTTCGACGAGCGCCATACCTACACCGCCTATCAACCGTCGCGGACGTCGCGACCGGGCAAGATCAAAAGTCGCTACAGCGAGGGCGTGAAGCTCTACAACGCCTACCTGCAGTACGCGTTCACGCTGGGTGAGCGGCAGGGTTCGGTCTCGATCGGCAATCAGGTCGTGCGCTGGGGCGAGAGCACCTTCATCGCGCTCAACAGCCTGTCGCAGATCAATCCGCCGGATTCGAACATGCTGCACATGCCGGGATCGGAATTCAGCGAAGTCTTCCAACCGGTGCCGTTGGCACTGTTCTCGGTCGATCTGTTCAGTGGCCTGTCCACCGAAGTCTTCTATCAGCTCGGCTGGCGCCGGGTGCAGCCGGATGCGCGCGGCAGCTTTTATTCGGACAGCGACATTCCCGGCGGCGGCGATTATGCGATGCAGAGTCTCGGTCAATTCGGCGAAGACCCGAATGGCGAATTCCACTTTGCCGGGCCGCTGGGCCTGATCAGCAACTCGACCGATCGTACGCTCGTACACGACGGCCGCGCGCGCAACGGTGGCCAGTACGGCATTCGCCTGAACTACTACGCGGATTGGTTGAACGGCGGAACCGAGGTCGATCTCTACTACATGAATTACCACTCGCGGCTGCCGTTGGCGTCCGCGTATGCGGCCGACGATTCGTGCACGCGCGACGAGAGCAACGTGCTGGCGGCCTACACCGCTTGCAACGGTTTCAACGGCTCATTGCCGCTGCCGAAGCTGCGCGCCGCCGATCCGCGCGGCGAGCCCCTGCCGCTCGATACGACGCGCGTCGTGCTCGAGTATCCGGAAGACATTCACATGTTCGGCGTCAGCTTCAACACCAACATCGGCCGCTGGTCGCTGGCTGGCGAATACGCATATCGTCCGAATCTGCCGGTGCAGGTGCAGCTCACCGATCTGATCTTCACCGCGCTGCAGCCAGCGTTTCCGGCGCAGAGCTTTTCAGTGACGCCAGGCGCTTTGTCCGGGCTGATCAGCGCGCTGCCGACCGGCAACGGCGAACTTGGCGACATCACGCAGTTGCTTGGCGCGACATTCCCGAGTGCCGATGAGGCGGTGCCGAGCTACATCAAGTCGTATCGCGGCCTCGACCGTATCGTGGCCAATCAATACGTGCGCGGTTATGAGCGCCTGCACGTCAGCCAGCTCGACATGACGGCGATTCGCGCCTTCTCGAACACGCTGGGCGCCGATCAGCTGATCTTCATCGCCGAGGCGGGCTTTACGCACATCCTGAACATGCCCAAGCGCCGCGATCTGCAGCTGGAAGGCGCCGGCCTGCAGCGCACGCACTACAGCCCGGGCGCGGACGGCACGGGCACGCCGGATGGCCAGCCTGACCCCACGCATCTGAATCCGACCCAGCAGCGCGCCGGCTTTGCGGATGCGTTTTCGTGGGGGCTGCGCTTTGCCTTGCGTGGTGAGTACAACAACCTGTTGTTCGGCTGGACGTTCAAGCCGACGCTCGGCTACTTCTGGGACGTTCACGGCATCGCCCCGTCGCCGATGCAGAACTTTGTCGAGGGGCGCAAGGAGATTGCGGCCGGAACCGACGTCAACTTCACGCAGTCGCTGAGCGGCCGCGTCGTCTATCAGTGGTACACGGGCGGCGGTTGGCAGAACACGCGCCGCGATCGCGACAATCTGGCCTTGAGCTTCAGCTACTCGTTCTGAGTCGAGGCACGGCTCGCGGCAAGCGCGGGCCGCGTCAGTAGCGCGGTACGCCGGGATCGATGACGGCTGACCATGCGTCGATGCCGCCGACGATATTGGCGACGTCGGTGTAGCCGTTCTGTTCGAGAAAGCGGGCGGCCATTTCCGAGCGCATGCCGTGATGGCAGAGCATGGCGAGCGGGGCATGGCGATCGAGTTCGCTCAGACGCTGCGGTAGCGTCTGCAGGGCGATGTGCACGGCGCCATCGAGCGGTGCATAGGCGACTTCGTCGGCCTCGCGCACGTCGACGACGGTGATCGCGCCTGCCAGGCGCAGAGACTGCAGCTGTTCGACGGTGAGAATTTTCATCGCGGCAGTGTAGAGCGGTGGGGCACGCGGCGTCAGTCGACCTTGAAGCGGACGATGCCGATCAGCTGGTCGCTCTGTGTGACGACACGAATCTGCCAGTTGCCCTGCGCGTCGGCCGGGAAGCTTTGTTTGTGCGTCCAGGTTCGGTAACCGTCTTCACGGCTGCCGCGAACCTCGATGGGGATGCTGTCGACGAGTCGGCCGTCATGCCACCACTGATGTACGACCTGTTCGGCGAGCCCGCGCGGCGCATGGATCGGCGTCCACGCATACAGACCATGTGCGATCAGGTCGGCCGTGCTGATCTCGTGGATCGCGGCGCCGGGCTTGCGCGCGCTGGCGTCCACGGTCTCGGTCACCAGCGCGCCGTGCACCGTCAGCGTCGCCGGCGGGATGGCGAAGCGCAGCAGGCTCAGCGCGCCACCGAGCAGGGCCGCGGCCGCGATTGCCAGCGGCCAGCGGAGCCAGCGGCGCCCCGGCAGCACGGCGGCGAATGCCGGGACTGCCAGCACGCAGCCGGCGCCGATCGCCAGCCACAGGCTGGTCGCAGTCGTGATGCGCCACAGCATCGGTGCCGCGGTGAGCATGGTCGCGAAGCCAGCGGCGGCATGGAAGGTCCAGAGCAGGCCGCGATGGACGACGACGCGGTCGAAGTACAGCGGGTCGATCATCGAGACCAGCGCAAAACCGGCCAGCAGTAGCAGGAACAGCGGCTGCGCGGTGGTCCAGGTCGTCGTCGCCAGAAAGAACGGCAGCGTGAAGAAGAACGACTCCTGATGCAGGCCCTGCAGCAGATAGCGCACGACGATCGGCGAGTGGCGCAGCCAGCGGCCGCGCTCGGCGAGCTTCATCCATTGCGGCTCGAACAGGGCGACGAGCCAGGACAGCGGCAGCATGAACACCAGGGTCTGCGCGACCTTGGTCTGCCGCTGGACCAGCACCAGACTGGCGACGCCCAGCGCAAAACTGCCGATCGCGACCAAATGCTTGTAGCGCGACCACAGCTGCAGCAGCCGTGATCGCGGCGCTGGCACCTCGTTCATGGAGGCGGGGTGGACTGCGGATGCACAAGCTCGGCGAGCTCGGTCCGGCTGTAGACCCCGAGCTTGCGATAGACGCGATACAGATGATTGGCGACCGTCGACGGCGCCACGCCGATTTTCTTGGCCGCCTGCTTGAATGACAGACCCTGCGCAACGCTGTAGACGATCTCGCGCTCGCGCGCCGTCAGCCGGTCGAGCGGGCCGGCCGGCCAGATGATGATCAGATACAGCTCGCCGAGTGATTCGCAGCGCACCATCAGATCGTCGTGGGTTTCGCAGGTGCCCGGTGCCGGCATCGGAAACGGCAGGCGCTGGACCTCGCGGTTCGGCATGCGCTCGTCGAGCATGTCGAGAAAGCGCGGCTGTGCCTCGTGGAAGATTCCTTCGATATTGACCACCGCGGCGCCGGAGTTCGCCGGCCGGTCCGCATAGGTCTGCGCCAGATGCAGGAACAGCGAATGCGACGAGGCATTGAACAGGTGATAGCTGGCGCGCTTCTGCCGCAGCTTGTCGTCATCGGTGAACGGCGCGTTGCGGTCCTTGCGATACAGCGTCAGCAGTGAATACAGGCCGCTGCGACGGTCCAGGTGTGCGGTCGACAGCAGGCGGTTGATGCCAAACGGCGCGAAGGTGCCGCGATACAGCTCGGAGGCGTAAAACTCGTCGTCCGGGAAAATGTCCTGCATCGCGATCGGCGTGTCGATGTTGCGCAGGATTTGCGGCAGCATCGGGTTGAGCGCGATCGTCGATTGCAGCTTCTGCGGGAATTCCGGGGGCAGTCCGTGCACGGTGACGGTCTGGAACTTCATCTCGGCGATCACGCCGCTGCCCCACAGGACCCCGTCGCAGGACACCATCCGCGCCAGCTGTGCGAGCGCCCAGCTGCGGAATTGCGAGGCCTCGATCATCAGCCCGGAGCGATACAGCCGGGCAATAAGCCGGTCGACCGGATCGATCGCGTCTGCGGGGGAGGACTGTGGCATTCCGTCTTGAACGGGTCTAAAGATGTAACAAAATCCTGTCAGGGCAGGGCGGTTTTTACTATCGGGAAACCACCCAGACGTCCGCATACTATCAATAAAAGGACATCCGTCCCGGCAAGGAGAGGCCGATGAAACGACTCGAAGACTGGCTTGATGAGTACACCGTCAGCCACCGCAACCCGACCAACAAGCTCCTGCACTGGATTTGCGTGCCGCTGATCGCGCTGGCGATCGCCGCCGCGCTGAAGGTGATTCCGTGGGGGCATGGCGACCTCAATGCGCTGACCGTCGTCGGCGTGCTGGTACTGCTCTACTACTTCCGTCTGTCGTGGCGCCTCGCGCTGGGCATGACCGGCGTGTTTCTGCTTGCGTACTGGCTGATCGCCAGCCTGCATGCGGCAATGGGCCTGAATCTGCTGTGGCTGGCGATCGGTGTTTTCGTCGTCGCGTGGATCGGCCAGTTCATCGGCCACCATGTCGAGAAGGCGCGTCCGTCGTTCTTCAAGGATTTGCAGTTCCTGCTGATCGGGCCGCTGTGGCTGCTCGATGCGGCGTACCGGAAGATGGCGTTGCCGACGGGGCGTCGCGCCGAAGCGCACTGACGCGGCATCCGTTGCAAATCGAAAAAGCCCGCGATCTCCGCGGGCCTTTTTCGTTGGTGAGCTCGGTGACTGCGGGCTTGCGGCCTGCGCGGGCTTGCACGCGGCGTGCGCAGCGCGAAGGGCAAGGGCGGATGAAACCTTCAGTGCCGAGATTGAGCTCTGTACCAAAAAAACCGGCGCCCGAAGGCGCCGTTTTTTGTTGCCAGACAGCCTTACCGTATCGAGCTGCCGGCATTCGCTTCCAGGACCGTCAGCGCCGTCATGTTGACGATACGGCGTACCGTCGTCGACGGGGTGACGATGTGCACCGGCGCGGCGGCGCCGAGCAGCATCGGGCCTATCGCGACGTTCTGGCCGGCGGCGACCTTGAGCAGGTTGTAGGCGATGTTGGCGGCGTCGAGGTTCGGCAGCACCAGCAGGTTGGCTTCGCCGGACAGCGTCGTCGACGGCAGGATGCCGCGGCGCAGCTTCTCGTCGAGGGCGCAGTCGGCGTGCATCTCGCCGTCGACTTCCAGCCCCGGCGCGCGCTCACGCAGCAGCTCCAGCGTGCGGCGCATCTTCGCCGCCGACGGCGCGTCCGACGAGCCGAAGTTGGAGTGCGACAGCAGCGCCGCCTTCGGCTCGATGCCGAAGCGACGGATTTCGTCGGCCGCCATCAGCGTGATCTCGGCGAGCTGTTCGGCACTGGGCTCGAGGTTGATGTGCGTGTCGACGATGAAGATCTGCCGGCCCGGCAGGATCAGTGCATTCATCGCACCATAAGTGCAAATGCCCTCGCGCTTGCCGATCACCTGGTCGATGAATTCGAGGTGGCGGCCGGTGGTCGAGATCGTGCCGCAGATCATGCCGTCGGCTTCGCCCTTCTTCAGCAGCATCGACGCGATCAACGTCGTGCGGCGGCGCATTTCGAGCTTGGCATGCTGGGCGGTGACGCCGCGGCGCTGCATCAGCTCGTGATAGGCCTGCCAATATTCGCGGTAGCGCGCGTCATGCTCGGGGTTAACGACATCGTAGTGCTGGCCGGCCTTGAGGCGCAGGCCGTACTGCGAGATGCGGTGTTCGATGACGGCCGGACGCCCGACCAGCAGTGGCCGCGCGAGCTTTTCGTCGACGACGATCTGTACCGCGCGCAGCACGCGCTCTTCCTCGCCCTCGGCATAGACCACGCGGCTCTTTTCCGGCGCGACCTTGCGTGCAGCGGCGAAGATCGGCTTCATCAGCGTGCCGCTGTGATAGACGAATTGCTGCAGCTTCTGGCGATAGGCGTCGAAGTCCTCGATCGGTCGCGCGGCAACGCCGGCATCCATCGCTGCCTGCGCCACGGCCGGCGCGATCTGCACGATCAGGCGCGGGTCGAAGGGCTTGGGGATCAGATACTCGGGCCCGAACGACAGGTCTTCGATGCCGTAGGCCTGGGCGACCACGTCATTCTGTTCCTGGCGTGCGAGTTCGGCGATGGCGTGCACCACGGCGATTTCCATCGAACGCGTGATCGTCGTCGCGCCGACGTCGAGTGCGCCGCGGAAGATGAACGGGAAGCACAGGACGTTGTTGACCTGGTTCGGGTAGTCGGTACGGCCGGTGGCGATGATCACATCGTCGCGCACCGCCTTGGCATCCTCCGGGCGGATTTCCGGGTTCGGGTTGGCCAGCGCCAGGATCAGCGGCTTGGGGCCCATCTTGGCGACCATTTCCGGCTTGAGCACGCCGCCGGCCGACAAGCCAAGGAACACGTCGGCGCCTTCGACCACCTCGGCCAGCGTGCGCGCGTCGGTGCTCTGCGCGTACTGCGCCTTGTCCGGGTCCATCAGTTCGGTACGGCCTTCGTAGACCACGCCGGCGAGGTCGGTCAGCCAGACGTTCGACTTCGGCACGCCGAGATCGACCAGCAGTTCGACGCAGGCCAGTGCCGCGGCGCCGGCGCCGCTGACGACGACCTTGACCTCGTCGATCTTCTTGCCGACCACGATCAGGCCGTTGGTGACGGCGGCGCCGACGATGATGGCGGTGCCATGCTGATCGTCGTGGAAGACCGGAATCTTCATCCGCTTGCGCAGCTCACGCTCGATGTAGAAGCACTCCGGTGCTTTGATGTCTTCGAGGTTGATGCCGCCGAAGGTCGGTTCCAGCGCGCTGATGATCTGCACCAGCTTGTCCGGGTCTCGCTCGTCGACCTCGATGTCGAAGACGTCGATTCCGGCAAATTTCTTGAACAGCACGGCCTTGCCTTCCATCACCGGCTTCGACGCCAGCGGGCCGATCGCACCGAGGCCGAGCACGGCCGTGCCGTTCGAGATCACCGCAACGAGATTGCCGCGCGCGGTGTAGCGGAAGGCGTTGACCGGATCGGTGACGATCTCCTCGCAGGCCGCCGCCACACCCGGCGAGTAGGCCAGAGCCAGATCGCTCTGGTTGGTCATCTGCTTGGTTGGCGTGACCGCCAGCTTTCCGGGGATGGGGAACTCGTGATAATCGAGGGCGGCTTGGCGTAGGGCTTTGAGATCGCGCATGTGTTCGTGGCTTGGCTGCGGTAACGTGTCCCGGCCGGACGGCACCACCGCAGACCTTGGGTGTCGGGGGAGGCCGGATTATAGGGAGGATCAGGGTGTCCGACGATGGGAGAAGGTGTGCAATCCGATAACAGTGCGGTTATCGCGCAGCCGATGACGGCGTCCGGGCGCATCCGCTCGATCTTCAGCGGCTCGATCGGCAACCTGGTCGAGTGGTACGACTGGTACGTCTACTCGGCGTTCTCGCTGTACTTCGCCAAGGTCTTCTTTCCGGAAGGCGATTTGACCGCGAGCCTGCTCAATACGGCGGCGATTTTCGCCATTGGCTTTCTGATGCGGCCGATCGGCGGCTGGGTGCTCGGCTGGTATGCCGACCGCTACGGGCGCCGTGCGGCGCTGCTGCTGTCGGTGTGGCTGATGTGCTTCGGCTCGCTGGCGATCGCCATCACGCCCGGCTACAGCAGCATCGGCATCGCGGCGCCCATCCTGCTGGTGATCTCGCGGCTGGTGCAGGGCCTGTCGCTCGGCGGCGAGTACGGCACCTCGGCGACCTATCTGTCGGAGATGGCGACGCCCGCGCATCGCGGCTTCTATTCGAGTTTCCAGTACGTGACGCTGATCTCCGGCCAGCTGCTGGCGATCGGCGTGCTGATGCTGCTGCAGTTCGTGCTGCTGACACCGGCCCAGCTCGAAGCCTGGGGCTGGCGCATTCCGTTCGTGATCGGTGCCGGCTGTGCCATCGTGGCCATGGTGTTGCGCCGCAACATGGCGGAGACCGAGTCTTTCGAGCATGCGCGTACGCGCCGCAAGACCAGCCTGCTGCGCGAGCTGGCCAAGCATCCGAAGGCGCTGGCGACGGTGGTCGGCCTGACCATGGGCGGCACGCTGGCGTTCTACACGTACACCACCTACATGCAGAAATACCTGGTCAACAGCGCCGGCTTCAGCAAGGCCGACTCGACGCTGATTTCGGCGGCCACGCTGTTTCTGTACATGTTGCTGCAGCCGGTCATCGGCGCGCTGTCGGACCGCATCGGTCGCCGGCCGATCCTGATCGCGTTCGGCGTGCTCGGCACCGTGCTGACGATTCCCATCCTCACCACGCTGCGCTCGGTACACACCGTTGCCGGCGCGTTCTGGCTGATCATGGGCGCGCTGGTCATCGTCAGCGGCTACACGTCGATCAATGCCATCGTCAAAGCCGAGTTGTTCCCGACCGAGATTCGCGCGATCGGCGTCGGTCTGCCGTACGCGCTGACGGTGTCGATCTTCGGCGGCACCGCCGAATACATCGCGCTGTGGTTCAAGCAGATCGGTCACGAGAACGGCTATGCCTGGTACGTGACGATCTGCATTGCCATCTCGCTGCTGATCTACATCGGGATGCGGGATACGAAGCAGCACTCGCAGATCACCGAAAGCTGAAGCTCGTTGCGAAGACCGGGGTCGCGGCTTGCGCCGCTCCTACAGAAGCCCTGCGGTCGGCCACGACCCGTTCACGGCGTGCCGTCGAGTTCGACCGCCGACGGCACTTCGTCGGACGGCGCCGCCAGTTCGCGGCGCAATTTCTCGACGTCGAGTTCCTTTTCCCAGCGCGAGACGACGATGGTCGCGACGCCGTTGCCGATGATGTTGGTGATCGCGCGCGCCTCGCTCATGAAGCGGTCGATGCCGAGGATCAGCGCCAGACCGGCGACCGGCACGGTCGGCACCACCGACAGCGTCGCCGCCAGGGTGATGAAGCCGGCGCCGGTGACGCCGGACGCGCCCTTGGACGTCAGCATCGCCACCGCCAGCAGGGTGATCTCCTGGGTCAGCGTCAAATCGACGTTGAGCGCCTGGGCGACGAAGATCGCGGCCAGCGTCAGGTAGATATTGGTGCCATCGAGGTTGAACGAATAGCCGCTGGGCACGACCAGGCCGACCACCGCCTTCGGGCAGCCGAGGCGTTCGAGCTTCTGCATCAACGGCACCAGCGCCGATTCCGACGACGAGGTGCCGAGCACCAGCAGCAGTTCGTCACGGATGTAGCGCAGGTAACGCAGGATCGAAAAGCCGGTGACGCGGGCGATGGCGCCGAGCACGATCAGCACGAACAGCACGCAGGCCAGATAGAAGCAGCCCATCATCTTCAGCAGCGGGCCGAGGCTGTCGACGCCGTACTTGCCGATCGTGAACGCCATCGCGCCGCCGGCGCCGATCGGCGCCACCTTCATGACCATGCCGATCATGCGGAAGAACGCCTGCGACAGGCCTTCGAGTACGTTCATCACCGGCTTGGCGGCGTCGCCGATGTGCATCAGCGCAAAGCCGAACAGCAGCGCCAGCAGCAACACCTGCAGCAGGTCGCCATTGCCGGTGAAGGCATCGACGAAGGTCTTCGGAATGATGTGCATCAGGAACTGCACGGTCGACTGCTCGTGCGCCTGCTGCGCATAGTGTGCGACCGACGAGGCGTCCAGCGTCGACGGGTCGACGTTGAAGCCGGCGCCCGGCTTGAGCACGTTGACCACCACCAGGCCGATCAGCAGCGCGAACGTCGAGACCACCTCGAAGTACAGAATCGCCTTGGCGCCGACGCGGCCGACCTTCTTGACGTCGGCGACACCGGCGACGCCGAGCACGACAGTGAGGAAGATCACCGGTGCGATCAGCATCTTCACCAGCGCGATGAAGCCATCGCCCAGCGGTTTGAGCTGCACAGCGACGCTCGGCGCAAAATGGCCGAGCAAGCCGCCGGCGATGATGGCCGCCAGAACGAGGAGATAGAAACGTGAAGCCTTCGATTTCATCAGGACGTGTGCTCCAGCACCACGGGTCGGCGAGCGTTGAGGATGTCAGCGCAACGTGCTCATTCCAATAACACCTTATGACTACCGCCGGCGCCGGTCTGGCGCGGCGGTGCGACAATGCCGCATGCGTTTCGCAATGCCAATGCCACCCCCGGGCCGCCGATGCGTTGGTCGCTGAAGGCGCGGCTGCGCGCGTCGCGGCAGACGCTGGGGCAGGTGGCGTTGCTGGTCGGCGGCGCGCTGGTCTGCGCCTTCATCAGCGACCAGGTCGCCACCCAGCGGGCGCTGGCGCAGGACGCCGCACAGGCCGCCGAGCAGATGCGCCTGTACGCGGACTCGTTGCGGCGCTATGTCGACCGCTATCGGACCCTGCCCGCGGTGCTGGCGCTCGATCCGCAGTTGCGCGCGGCGCTGGCGAGCCCACTCGACGCGGCGTCCCAGGCGCATCTCAATGAGCGGCTGGAGGAAGTCAACGGCGTCACGCAGTCGTCGACGCTGACGCTGATCGACCGTAGCGGCCTCAGCGTCGCGGCCAGCAACTGGCGGCTGCCGAGCAGCAACGTCGGTTATCAATACGCGTTCCGCCCGTATTTCCAGCAAGCGGTGGTCGACGGTCACGGCAGTTTCTACGGCGTCGGTGCCACCACCGGCGTCCCCGGCTATTTCATTTCCGATGCGGTGCACGGCGCCGGCGGCACGGTGCTCGGCGTCGTCGTCATCAAGGTCGACCTGCGCGAACTCGAAGCCCAGTGGGCCGACAGCCGTGACATCGTCTTCATCAGCGACGAGCACGGCGTCGTGTTTCTCGCCAACCGCGCCGCCTGGCGCTACCGCGAGCTGCACACTTTGAGCAACGACGATGCCTCGCAGATCGCGCGCACCCGGCAGTACGGCGATCTGCCGTTGCGGCCGCTGATCGCCGATCGCCGGCTACCCGACGACTCGGCTGCGGCGCGCCTGCGCTTCGCCGGACCTGATGGTCATCATCTCGACGTGCTCTGGCAGCGTCTGCCCTTGCCGGGTGAACGCTGGACGCTGCACCTGTTGCAGGACACGGCGCCGGCGCTGGCGGCCGGGCGCGTCGCCGGCATCGCCGCTGGCGGCGCCTGGCTGGCGGTGCTGCTGCTGGCCCTGTTCGTGCAGAGTCGCCTGCGTCTTTCGCGGCTGCGCCGACGCAGCCGCGAGGAACTCGAGCAGATGGTCAAGCAGCACGCGGCGGCGCTGCGCACCGCGCAGGACGGCGTCGTCGAAGCGGCGCGGCGTTCGGCGCTGGGGCAGAGCGCCAGCCTCGAGCATTTGCCGCAGGGCGTCAGCGTCATCGACGCCGATCTGCGTCTGGTCGCATGGAATCGCCGCTACGTCGAATTCTTCCGCTATCCGCCGGAGCTGATGCAGGTCGGCCGGCCGATCGAGGATCTGTTCCGCTTCAACGCGCAGCGCGGCCTGCTCGGCGATGGCGACGAGGACGAGGCGATCCGCCGCCGCCTCGAGCATCTGCGTGCCGGCACGCCGCATCTGCACGAGCGTGAACGGCCGGACGGCACGGTGCTGGAGATACGCGGCAATCCGCTGCCGGGCGGCGGGTTCGTCACCAGCTATGCCGACATCACACAGTACAAGAACGTCGCGCGCGACCTGCGCACGCTAGCCGGGACGCTGGAGCGGCGCATCGAGGCGCGGACCCACGACCTGGCGCTGGCCAAGGGCGAGGCCGAGCGCGCCAATCTGTACAAGACCCGGTTCGTCGCCGCCGCCGTGCATGATCTGCTGCAGCCGCTCAATGCGGCGCGCATGTTCATCTCTGCCTTGCGCCATCGCGACGCCGATCACGAAGCGCAGACCCTGATCGACAACGTCGACGAGGCCTTATCGGCGCAGGACGCGCTGCTGACCGGACTGCTCGATATCTCGCGCCTCGAATCCGGTGCGCTCGAAGTGCGCCGCCGCGAACTGCGGCTCGGCAGCCTGCTCGAAACCCTGGCGCGCGAATTCGGCGTGCTGGCGCAGGCGCGGGGCCTGTCGCTGCACTACGTGCCGACCCACGCCGTGGTGCGCACCGACGAAGACCTGCTGCGGCGCATCGTGCAGAACTTCCTGTCGAACGCGATCCGCTATACCCCGCGGGGCCGCATCGTGCTCGGCTGTCGACGCGCCGGCGACGCGGTGCGGATCGAGGTCTGGGACAGCGGTATCGGTATCCCGGACGCCCAACGCCACGCCATCTTCGAGGAGTTCCGCCGTCTCGATACCGGACACAACGCATCGGAACGCGGCGCTGGCCTGGGCCTGGCGATCGTCGAGCGCATCGCGCGCCTGCTCGGCCATCCCATCGGCCTGCGGTCGTGGCCGGGCCGCGGCAGCGTGTTTTCGGTGACCGTGCCACGCGGCGACGCGACGGCGCTGGCGGCGACGCCGGCCACCGTGCGGCTGGCCGATGACGACTCGCCGCTGCGCGGCCTGCAAGGCTGGTGTCTCGACGACGACGCGCGCGTGCGCGAGGCGACGCGGGCCTTGCTCGAAACCTGGGGCGCGTCGGTCGCGCTGTACGCCGACGCCGACGCCGCATTGAGCGCCGCGGCGGCCGATGCCGTGCCGGACTTCCTGCTGCTCGACTACCGCCTCGGCGACGTCGCCGGCCCGGACTGCGTGCCAACGCTGTTCGAGCGCTGGGGGCGGCCGATTCCGGTCATCGTCATCTCCGCCGAACGCGACGCGGCCTTGCAGGCGCGCGTGCGCGAGGCCGGGTGGGGGTTTCTTGCCAAGCCGATTCGGCCGGCCGCGCTGCGCGCGCTGATTTCAGGACTCGTCGCCCGCGGTGTTTGAGGTGGCGGCCTGTGACGCGAGTCACAAGCGGCCGCGCCGGCGTCTGCTACTACTGGACGTGTTCGGGCTGCGAGCGCTGCAATGTCACGATGCCGGCAGATCATGGTGCTGTTCGTCGCTACGCTCGCCGTCGCCAGTTGTACGCGCGAGGCGGCTGTTGCCGCGCTGCACCTTGAGCCCGAGGCGGCCAGCGACCCCGAGATTCGCGCCTTTCTGACGGATCCGAAGACGACGATCTTCGCCGCCGATGGACTGCACTGGTCACGCAAACGCGAGTATCTGTACCGGGCCATGCCGGTCAAAGGCGGTTGCCGCTATAACTTCTCCGGTTCGACGTCGCTGCCGACCGATCCGCAGCACCGCCGTCTGATCGAGGAATTGGCGGTCAATCGCAGGTCTTGCGTGTCCCTGATCAGGGACGGGCAGCTCGACGAGCGTTCGAGCGCGCAACTGAATCGCAGGGACGCTCGGGAAATGAGGGACTCCTTTCGGGGGACATCGGATAGCCTGCGGCGCAGCGACCTGCCGCCCGACCAATAAGCGGTCCGCAGCCGCGAACCCCGGTGCCGCGCGAGGCCTTACTCCTCGGGCTGTGGGCCGGTCTCGCGCTCCGGCGGTGGGTCCGGCTCCAGCGCCTTGACCAGTACCGCAGCCTGGGTGCGGCTGTGGCATTCGAGTTTGCGCAGGATCGCGGTGACGTGAACCTTGACGGTGTTTTCGGCCAGGCCCAGTTCGTAGGCGATCTGCTTGTTGAGCAGACCGTCGGCCATGCACATCAGCACGCGCATCTGCTGCGGCGTCAGCTGTGCCAGTTTTGCCGCCAGCTTGGCGTCGTCCTCGCTCTTTTCGGCGGCCAGCGCCGGAAACCAGACGCCGCCTTCGAGGACATGGCGCACCGCTTCGAGCATGCGCTCGACCGGTGTCGATTTGGGGATGAAGCCGGACGCGCCGAACTGCTGGGCACGGCGGATGGTGCGCGGATGGTCGTTCGACGAAATGACGATCACTGGCACTTCCGGGCGTTCGCCGCGCAGGAAGACCAGCGACGAGAAACCGCGGGCACCCGGCATATGCAGATCGAGCAGCACCAGGTCGATGTCGGCGTGGGCCTGCACCGCTTCTTCAAGCGTACGCAGGCTCGATGCTTCGACCGGCGGCTCGCCGCCGGTGACGTCGCGCAGGGCCTGCGCGACGGCGACGCGGAACAGCGGGTGGTCGTCGGCGACGACGATTTTCATGGCGAGCATCACGGCAACCGGAACCGCGCTACCTTGGTTCAGCGGTTGCCGCGATGCAAGCCATGCACTCACTCCTGCACGCCGAACTCGAACGCGGCCGCGCCGCTCGTGGTCGGAGAGAAGGTGAGCACGCCGCCGGCGTATAGCAGGTGACCGGCGAGCGTACCGCTGGCTTCGATCACGCCGCTGACCGGCGTGTTGTAGGCCAGCGTGCCGGTGTCGGTACCGATCGTCAGCGCCGCGCCGGACATGGTGGCGTCCTCGGCGCTGCCGCTGCTGGTCGTCAGCAGATAGCTGCCGTCGGCGTCGCCCGACGTGGTGTCGGCTTCCTGCGTCGTGATCACGCGCAGGCCGTAGTCGGTCGCCGACGTGCGCAGCAGCAGCACCGGCACCGCGACGTCATTGACCATGCCGATGATCATCGATCCGGCCAGCGTGCCGCCTTCGGTGACGGCACTGCCGGTCGAGTCGGTCTCGTAGAAGTCGAACGCATCGCGATCGGCGTTGTACGTGATGTAGCCCTTCTCGGTATCGGTGCAGCCCGAATCGTAGGTCGCGAAACCGCCGTTGCTGCTGTCGACGCAGAACTGCAGGGTGCCGGCATTACGCAGGCGGCCCGAGCCGCCGTAGCCGCTGGTCGTGCCGGCAGTGGTCTGCACGCCGGCGACATTGAACTTGATGGCAACGTCGTTGAACGCGGTCGGGTCGCTGGCGTTGTTGTAAGTCGTGCCGAACGCGATCAGCGGCGCGAAGCTGGTGCCGTCGACCGTCTGCACGCCACCCTGGACGGCGTCGTTGGCGCCGATCGTGAACACCGCACCGGCCTCGTCGCTGGTGAACTGGCAACCGCTCAGTTCGACCAGCGTGCCGCTGACCTGGGTGCCGGCGCTGCGTTGCTCGCTGTCGTCGATGGTGATCGTGTAGGCGAGGCTGCTCGGGTCGATCGACAGCGTCAGCTCCTCTCCGAGCGTGTCGCCGCCTTTGTACGAAGTCGTCGACGACGGCAGATTGGCGCAGCTGCTGCCGCTCGAACCGCCGCCGGTATCGCCACCGGTGGTGCTGCCGCCGGTGGTCGAGCCGCTGTCGTCCGGGGCCTTGTCACGCTGGATGCAGCCGGTCAGTGACAGCGCCAGGCAGGCGCTGGCGATCAGCGTCAGTGCGCCGCGAAACGGAATGTCGTGATGTGTCTTGTTCATGGTGTTCTCTCTCCGTTAGTCGGCGCTTAGAACGACAGCAGCGCACGCAGGCCGATCGAATTACCGTCGTCGAGGCCCTTGTAGCTGCCGACCTTGTTGTCGGTCGTCCAATCGACGTAGTCGAGCATCACGCGCGCCCAGTCGTTGAGGTACCAGTTGACGCCGACCGTCGTGCTGCGGCCGGTGCCGCCGTTCGGCAGATCGCGGAAGTCGTAGCGGTCGAGGCGCACGGCGACTTCGAAGGCGCCGATGCCGCCGGACGTGACCGGGCGCAGGACCTTGGTCGTGCCCCAGATGCCGGAGCGCGTCGAGAAGCCCGGCTTTTCGCCGGTGATCAGCCAGCCGGCCGACCACGACTTGCCGGTGCGGTCGCTGACGTCGGTATCGGCCGAGTCGATGGTGCGCTTGGTGTATTCGGCGAAGCTCCAGAAGCTGTGATAGGCACCACCCAGTTCGTAGCCGTAGGCCTCGTCCTGCGTCGGGTTGCTGATCGAGCTCGACGACACGCGGAGATTGTCGTTGAAGTGCTGTGCGATGCGCGGCACGTTGTTGATCGACGTGACGTCGTTCGCCAGGTTCTCGTAGTAGTACCAGGCACCGAGGTGAACGAAGCCGTTGGCGGTCTTGATCGGCGCGTAGGTGCCGCGGATCGCGTACATCACCGAATCGTTGGCGGTGCCTTCGTTGTCGAGGTCGTCGCCGGTGATGCTGGCGCCGATGTGCCAGTTCTTGCCGTAGACGCGGACCATGCCGCCGAGGCCGTAGTAGCCGTTGACGCCGGCACCAACTGACGCCACCGCGTTGCGCTCCATGAACGGCAGGCGCGATTCGGTGCTCGAACCTTCGATGCTGCGGTCCTTCAGGTGGTTACCCAGATAGAACTCGACCGGCAGGCTGAACATCCGCGTGTCCCAGGACAGATACGCGTCCTTGACCGCGGTGGTGCCGTCGACGAAATCGACGTCGAGCTTGTAGCCCATGGCGCCGATGTTGCCCTCGGCGCCCAGACGCAGCGCTTCGGCCTCGGTGCCGGCGATGTTGCGGTCGTCATACGACGAGCCGTGCGTCGTCGAATAATCGAAGCCGAGGCGGCCGCGCGGATGGAAAGTGAAGAAGCCGTCGGTGCTGCGGAACTCGGGGCCGCCACGCGTCCAGCGCACGTCACCGCCGCCGCCGCCGCCGGTGACGCCGCCGCTGGCGAGGGCCGCGACCTGCGCCTGCAGCACATCGATCTGGCTCTGCTTGGAGTCGGCGATTGCCGCTTCGACTTCAGCGTTGTTCTTCGCGGCCTGCGCGGCGACGGCATCCGCCGGCTTGGCGGCGCTGTCCTTGCCGGCTTCAACGGCGGCGAGGCGCTTCTTCAGCTCCTCGATCTGCGCGGACTGCTGCTGCAGCAGTTTCATCAGCTCGGCATTGGTCGGCTGGCCGGCCGCGAAGGCCGGGGTGCCGGCAACCAGCAGGGTGCCGCCGGCGACCGCGGCGAGCACGGTCTTGCGAAAGGGAATCATCGAACCTCTCCTCAGTACGTGGAATCTGGAGCAGCGGGACCTTTACTGGTCCTCGTTGGCGTCCGCATCACGGACGCTGCTGTCGAATTGCGACTTGGCGGGCACGCCGAACGGCATCGGTGCCTGCGTCAGCGTCATGAAGCCGTGGCTGCGCGCCCAGGTGGCGAACAGACGCGGCCACTGCGCCACCAGCGAACCCGGCGTGCCCAGGCCCCAGCCGTGGCCGCCGGTTTCGAAGATGTGCATCTCGACCGGAATGTTGTGGCTCTTCAGCGCGTTGAACATCACCAGGCTGTGGCCGACATTGGCGATCGGATCGTCGGCGGCATGCGCGAGGAAGGTCGGCGGCGTGTCGTTGGTGACGTGCAGCTCGCCCGAATACGCATCGTCGGCATCTTTCTGCGTGGCGTTCAGCTCACGGCGCGAACGCGTGGTGCCGAGGTCGCCCTTCAGCGAGATGACCGGGTAGATCAGGCCGGCGAAGTCCGGGCGCGCCGACAGCTTGTCGGCGGCGTCGATCGGCTCATAGAGCGAATCGGCGAAGCGGGTTTCGGTGATCGCCGCCAGATTGCCACCGGCCGACAGGCCGATGACGCCGATCTTGTGCGGATCGATGCCGAGTTCGGCGGCATGCGCACGCAGCACGCGCACGGCGCGCTGGCCGTCCTGGAACGGCGCTGCGGCCTTCCAGCCGTCGACCGGCAGGCGGTAGTACAGCACCACCGGCGTCACGCCGAGCGCCGACAGCCACTGCGCGACCGGCATGCTTTCGTTGGCGATCTGAATGCGGAAATAACCGCCGCCGCCCATGATGATGACCGCGGTGCCGTTCGGATGCGCCGGCTTGTAGACCTCGATGCGTGCGCGGCTGATGTTCATTGCGGCGCCCAGCCCCTTGCCCTCGGTGCCGACACGCTCGGGACCGCGGGTCGGCCCGTTTTCGGCCACCGAGGCCGGCCACAGGTCCAGCACGGTCGGCTGCGCGCTCTGCGCGGACGCCTGACCGATCATCAACAGGCACGCAAGCGCGCCCAGCCATGGTGCCAGCCGGCCCAGTCGGTTTCTCATTGCAGCTCTCCTCAGGTCGTTATGCGCATCGCCGGACGCGATGTCCGCCCGTCGCGGGCGCAAGGGGTTCAAGATGGGACGACGTTGTACCGCAGCGCCCGCAACCCTCAAATAACACCATGGAGTTAGGCGGCCGCTCGCCGCCGGTGCCGGCTCAGCGGCCGGGCGGCTGGCGTCGGGCCGCGACGGCACGGCCGACGCCGACGACGAACGCGGCGCCGAGTGCCGGTGCGGCGAGATGAATCCAGCCGGGGAGCTCGCCGGTCAGCGCCGTCAACGCCCGGTCTTCGAGCGGCATTTCGCCGGCGATCCAGCCGAGCAGCGCCGCGCCGAGCGTGATGACGACCGGATAGCGCTCCATCAGGTGCAGTACCAGTTTGCTGCCCCAGACGATGATCGGCACGCTGATCAGAATGCCGATCGCGACGAGCAGCACATGACCGTCGGCGGCGCCGGCCACGGCGACCACGTTGTCCAGGCTCATCACCGCGTCGGCGATGATGATGGTGCGGATCGCGCCGAGCAGATGCGTGCTGGCCGGAATCTTGTCGTGATCGTCCTCAGGCTCCGGCAGCAGCAGCTTGATGCCGATCCACAGCAGCAGCAGCGCGCCAACGATACGCAGATACGGCAAGGACAACAGGCCCAGCGCAAAGCTGATCAGTACGATGCGCAGGATGATGGCGCCGAGCGTGCCCCACAGGATGCCCTGGGTGCGCAGCTCCGGCGCCAGGCGGCGGCAGGCCAGGGCGATGACGACGGCATTGTCGCCGCCGAGCAGAACGTCGATCGCAATGATCTGCAGGATCTTGACGACGAGGTCGCCGTCGAGGAACAGGGCAGGCATGAGACACGGAGCCGGAATGTCCAGCGATTGTACGCATCGCGACCCGTCTGCCCGCGGAACCGGCAAAGGCGCGATAATGGCGCCATGATGTCTGTCCGCCCCACTGTCGTTTTTGCCGCCGCGCTGCTCGGCGCGGCGCTCGTGTCTCCTGCGTTCGCCGCCGACCAGGCGCCCGCAGCCGCGCCACCGGCCCCGGCGCAGCAGCAAAAGCCTGACGCGCCACCGGCGGCGACGCCGCCGGCCCAGCAGCAGAATCAACAGGCGCAGCAGGCGCCGGCCGAGCCGCAGCCGGTCTACATCGACGAGATCGGCAAGGACGGCCGTCTGCGCACCAATGTGCGTGTCGAGATCGTGCGTTCGCCGCCGAGCATCGACACCGTGCTGTCGGGCATGAAGAAGGTCGCGATGCTGGCGACCTCGGCGATCCTGATGCTGCTCGCGTCGGGCCTGTTCGGCGCCGCCGTCGCCGGCGTCGTGCTGCTGGTGCGCCGCCGCCGCGAGCTGCGCGCCGAAGCCTGACGCGGATCTGGCTTGCCCTAGCCGAACCAGGCCTTCAGCTTCATCTTCAGCATCAGCGTGATGAAGTGCCAGGCGTTGCTGATCTTGTCCCAGGTCGTCGGCTGGTAGCGCGCGCGCTGGCGGATGTAGTGCTGCAGCGCCAGCAGGTCGTCGTCGGACAGCTCGGCGAATGGTGGCATGCCGCGCGTGACCAGACCACCGTCGCGCACCACCGACGTGAACGCCGCGCTCGACAGCGGGATCGCCGATGCGCGCAGGTCCGGCGCATAGCCGCCGGCCACTACCGCCACGCCGTGGCAGATCACGCAGCTGCGGCCATAGAGCGCTTCGCCCTTCTTGGCGAGCACCGGGTCGACGTGGAAATCCGCATCGGCCAGCGGCGTCGGTCGTGACGGCGGCGGTGACGGCGGCAGCTTGACCTGTCCGTCGAGCACGAAGGTCAGGATCCGCCGCGGATGGTCGCGGCCGACCCAGCCGTGCTGTGCGGACAGCGAGCCGAGCAGCATCTGTCCGCCGGCCCAGCCGGCCGGAATCGTCACGTACTGCTTGCCGTCGACCTCGTAGCTGATCGGCGAGGCCATGGTGCCGACGCCCATGTCGTAGTGCCACAGCGCGGCGCCGGTCTTGGCGTCATGCGCGACGAGCTGGCCGTCGGCCTGGCCCTGGAACACCAGATTGCCGGCGGTGGCCATGGTGCCGCCGTTGTTGGCGCCCGGCGTCGGCGTGCTCCAGGCCTTTTTCTGCGTGACCGGATTCCAGGCCAGCAGCGAGCTGGAGCCGGCATTGGCCGGCACGTCTTCGTTGAAGCCGTTGACGCCCATCACGTCGCCGGTACTCATCGTCCAGGTTTTCGGATCGCGACCGGCGTCGTTGTAGTAACCGGCCATTTCGTGCACCGGGATATAGGTCAGGCCGGTGGCCGGGCTGTAGCTCATCGGCGGCCAGTTGTGCATGCCGGCCGAGCCCGGCCAGATCAGCGCCTCGCCGTCCTCGTAGCGCGCGCCCGGTACTTCAACGGGGCGGCCGGTCTTCTTGTCGACGTATTTGGCCCAGGTCACCTTGCCGAGTTTTTCGGCCGAGATCAGCTTGCCGGTCGCGCGGTCGATCACATAGAAGAATCCGTTCTTCGGCGCATGCAGGATCACGTCTCGCGGCTTGCCGTCGATGGCAATCGTCGCCAGTGTGATGTCCATCGTCGACGTGAAGTCCCAGCTTTCGTCGGGCGTGGTCTGATAGTGCCAGACGTATTCGCCGGTGTCGGCGTCGACCGCGACGATCGAGCACAGGAACAGATTGTCGCCGCCGCCCGGCGAGCGCAGCTTGGCGTTCCACGGCCCGCCGTTGCCGGCGCCGATGTAGATGCGGTTGTACTTCGGATCGTAGGTGATCGCGTTCCACGCAGTGCCGCCGCCGCCGTACTTCCACCACTGGCCCTTCCAGGTCTTCGCCGCCATTTCCATGGCTTTGTTCTCGAAGCCGTCGGCCGGGTTGCCGGGCACCAGCCAGAAGCGCCAGTCCTGCCGGCCGGTCTCGGCGTCGTAGGCCGTCACGTAGCCGCGCACGTGACCGAAGTCGGCACCGCCGTGGCCGATGATGATCTTGCCGTTGAACGCGCGCGGCGCGCCGGTGATGTAGCGGTTGTCGCCGGGCTCGGTGGTCAGCGTCTCCCAGACCAGCGCGCCGGTGTGCGCGTCGAGCGCGAACAGGCGGCCGTCCTGGGCGCCGGCGTAGACCTTGCCGTTCCAGTAGGTCATGCCGCGGATGCCCCAGGCCATGCGCATCTTGTCGCGGACCTTGGGGTCGTACTTCCACAGCAGCTTGCCGCTGCGGACGTCGATGGCGTGAATGACCGAGAAGCCGGCGGCGACGTAAAGCACGCCGTCGACCTCGATCGGCACGGTCGAGACGTTCCAGACGTCGTCGAGATCCAGCGACCACGCCAGGCCGAGGCGGCCGACATTGTCGGTGTTGATCTGCGTCAGCGGGCTGTAGTGCTGCTCGTCGAAGGTGCGGCCGTAGGCCGCCCAGTTGGTGCCGTCGGTGTCGTCGGCCAGCGCCTGATTGTCGATCACCGAGGCGTCGGCGGCCGCCGACCCCGCAAGCCCCATCAGCAGCAACACGCCGGCGGCGTGCGCCGCGATCCGCAGCGATTTCATTCGCGTTCTCCTCGCGACCGGTGCGGACCCCGCGCCGCCCGGTTCTTGATGCAGGGAACGCTAGCCCGCGCAGCCGCGACCGGACGTCACCCGTCCGGACGACCGCGGCCAAGCGCGCTGATCGGCAGTCGAGCGGCTAGTCGAGGCTGGCGGTCAGCTGGTCGCGCAGCGCCACCAGCTGGTCCTTGAGCTCCAGCATCTTCGGCGCCGACAGGTCGCAGGCGGCAAGAATGCGCGGCGGCACCGCCTTGGCCTTCTCGCGCAGTGCGCGGCCGGCCGGCGTCAGCGTGATGCGCACCTGGCGCTCGTCCTCGCGGCTGCGCGTGCGAACGACGAGGCCGGCCGCTTCGAGCCGCTTGAGCAGCGGCGTCAGGGTGCCGGAGTCGAGGTGCAGGGCCTGGCCGATGTCCTTCACGGCGCGGTCGTCGCGCTCCCACAGCACCAGCATCGCCAGATATTGCGGGTAGGTCAGGCCCAGGCCGTCGAGCAGCGGCTTGTAGACGCTGTTGAAGGCCAGCGCCGTCGAATAGGCGGCGAAGCAGAGCTGGTTCGACAGCTTCAGAACCTCGTCGTTGAAGTCGTTCGAGTCGTTCATGCGCGTCCTCCGCAGCAGGGTGCTCACAGTGTAATTCAATTGCGCGCAATACAATTGCATATAAATTCATTTCGATATGCGGAATAATTATTTTGTATACAATTAAATTGCGAGTAACTTTGTTTGCACCGGCGCTGCAGCGGCACGCCCCGCAACCCCGGCCCCTTAATGCAAACGGAGTCATTGCCATGAACAACATCAAGGAAACGAGTGCGGCCGCTCAAGCAGCCGCAGCGTCGGTGGAACCGGGTACGCAGGCCTTTGTCGACGCAGTCGCCGCGCAGGGCGGCAAGCCGCTCTATGAGCTGAGCCCGGAGGCGGCACGTCAGGTGCTGGCCGGCGCGCAGGCCGGTCCGGTCGCGACGCTGCCGGCCGACGTCGAGGACCGCGTGCTCAACGTCGGCCCGACCGGCCAGGTCAAGATCCGCATCGTGCGCCCGGTCGGCGTGCAGGGCACGCTGCCGGTGATCGTCTACTTCCACGGCGGCGGCTGGGTGCTCGGTGGCCCCGACACGCACGATCGCCTGATTCGCGAAATCGCCAACGGCGCGCAGGCCGCCGTGGTCTTCGTCGACTACGACCGCTCGCCGGAAGCGCAGTATCCGGTGCCGATCGAGCAGGACTACGCGGTGCTCGACTACGTCGCCCAGCACCCCGGCGAATTCAAGGTCGACGCCACGCGCCTGGCGGTGGCCGGCGACAGCGTCGGCGGCAACATGGCGGCGGTGATGACGCTGCTCGCCAAGCAGCGCGGCGGCCCGAAGATCGACTTCCAACTGCTGTTCTATCCGGTCACCGACGCCGATTTCGACAACGGCTCGTACCGTCAATTTGCCGACGGCCCGTGGCTGACCAAGCCGGCGATGGAATGGTTCTGGAACGCCTACCTGCCGGATGTCGCCAAGCGCGCCGAGCCGACCGCCTCGCCGCTGCGCGCATCGCTCGAACAGCTGCGCGGCCTGCCGCCGGCGCTGGTGATCACCGATGAAAACGATGTGCTGCGCGACGAAGGCGAAGCCTATGCGGCGAAGCTGGCGCAGGCCGGCGTGCCGGTCACCCAGGTCCGCTACCTCGGCACCATCCACGATTTCGTGATGCTCAACGGCGTCGCCGAAACCCCGGCCGCCCGCGCCGCGATCGAACAGGCCAACACCGCGCTGCGCGCGGCGCTGAACCGCTGAATTTTTCTACCCACACCGCAACAGGAGTCTCCCCATGAGCACCAATGTCCTCTATCGCACCACCGCCACCGCCACCGGCGGTCGTGACGGCCGCAGCGTCGTCGAAGACGGCAGCCTCGACGTCAAGCTGACCACGCCCAAGGAACTGGGCGGCGCCGGCGGTGCCGGCAACAATCCGGAGCAGCTGTTCGCCGCCGGTTACTCGGCCTGCTTCATCGGCGCGATGAAGTTCGTCGCCTCGCAGGGCGGCCCCAAGGTGCCGGCCGACACCACGGTCAAGGCGACGGTCGGCATCGGCCCGCGCTCGGAAGGCGGCTTCGGCCTCGAAATCGAGCTGACGATCGCGCTGCCGGGCCTGGCCCGCGCCGACGCCGAAGCGCTGGTCGAGCAGGCCCATCAGGTCTGCCCGTACTCGAACGCCACGCGCAACAACATCGACGTGAAGCTGACCATCGTCTGATCCGTCACGTTGCGAAAACGCCCGGCGCCGGGATGCGCCGGGCGTTTTCGTCTGTGCGTCAGCCGTCCGTCGATCGCGTGAGCGGCTCCCAGGTATCGAGTTCACTGGCCAGCGTTTGCAACTTGTCGCGAACCAGGCCGAGGGCGTCGCTGCCCAGCAGCAAGTGCGCCGGCGGCTGGTCGCTGTCGATGATGGCGAGCATGGCCTGCGCCGCCTTGCGCGGATCACCGAGCTGCTTGCCGCTCTTTTCTTCGCGCGCCTGGCGGATGGGATCGAACAGCGCGTCGTAGTCGGCGATCGAGCGCGGTGTACGCACCATCGAGCGGCCCGCCCAGTCGGTGCGGAACGAGCCCGGTGCCACGGCCGTCACGGCGATGCCGAGCGGCGCGACTTCCTTGCCCAGCGCCTCGGAAATGCCTTCGAGCGCGAACTTGCTGCCGCAGTAATAGGTGATGCCGGGCATCGTGATATAGCCGCCCATCGAGGTGATGTTGAGCAGGTGCCCGCGCCGGCGCTGGCGCATGAACGGCAGCACGGCGCGCATCGCCGCGACGGCGCCGAACACATTGACGTCGAACTGCCGGCGCATGTCGTCCAGCGACGATTCTTCCATCACGCCCTCATGGCCGTAGCCGGCATTGTTGACGAGCACGTCGATCGATCCGATGTCGGTTTCGACGCCGGCGATGGTGCGCTCGACGGCGGCGAAGTCGGTGACGTCCAGCACGCGCGCGAACGCCCGCGTGGCATTCAGGGCTTCAAACGAGGCGGCGGCCTCGGCATGGCGCACGGTGCCGATGACGCGATGTCCGGCGGCCAGCGCGGCTTCGGCCAAGGCGCGGCCGAAGCCGCTGCTGACGCCGGTAATGAACAGGGTTTTGGAGGTCGACATACAGACCGCTCCGGTTTCAGTGGGGTCTGCATCATATTTCTGATCGAATTGAGTGAAACGACCGTATATTCTGTCGTTATTGCCTATTCTTATGAATGAATAAAGAAAGAGTGAAAGGGGCTCTGGCCGGGCGGCACGCACCATGGCGCGACCAGCGGCGCATGGTCGAGCGCCTGCTGACGCTCGCGCCGCGCGAGGGCTACAACCTGACCGCGTTGCCGGACGTCCGCATCCTGCGTTCCGACCGGCCGCTGGCGCGCACGCCGGTGCTCTACGACCCCGGCATCGTCATCGTCTGCCAGGGCTGCAAGCGCGGCTACTTTCGCGACCAGGTCTATCTCTACGACGAGCAGCATTACCTGGCGGTGTCGGTGCCGGTGCCGTTCGTGATGGAAACCGAGGCTTCGGCCGAGCGACCGCTGCTGGCGCTCTACCTGCATCTGGATTTTCAGCTGGCGGCCGAGCTGATGATCCAGATCGATCAGCGTGGTGCCGCGCAAGCAGTGGCGGCGCCACAAAGCATGATGTCGAGCCCGATGGATGCTGCGCTGCGCGCGTCCGTGCTGCGGTTTCTCGACGCGATGAGCGAGCCGCTCGAAGCGGCCGTGCTCGGCCCGGCCATGCTGCGCGAGCTGTACTTCCGGGTACTGACCGGCGCGCAGGGCGACGCAATGCGCGCGGCGCTGGCCTTGCAGGGGCAGTTCGGCAAGATCGGCAAGGCCTTGCGGCGCATTCATGCAACCTACGCGCAGGCGCTGAATCTGAGTGCGTTGGCGGGCGAAGCGGGCATGAGCGTGCCGACCTTCCACAGCCACTTCAAGGCGGTGACCGGCATGGCGCCGATGCAGTACGTGAAGTCGGCGCGCCTGCATCAGGCGCGCTTGCTGATGGTGCGCCAGGCGATGACAGCGGCCGCCGCCAGCCATGCCGTGGGTTACGAAAGCCCGTCGCAGTTCAATCGCGAGTTCAAACGTCTGTTCGGTCTGCCGCCGGCCGAGGAGGCAAGGCGCCTGCGCGAGAGCTTTGCGCTGCCGCCGGCGCATGCGGCGTCGGCTTTCATCTCGTCACACTGAGCGCGGCACCGGCCACGCGGTGGCGGCGTCAGGTCAGCGTCGGCCGCTGGCCCCAGTACGTCGGATCGCCGAAGCGCTGCTTGAGATGTTCGATGAACAGACGCGTGCGCAAGGGCAGGTGGCGGCGTTCGAGGAACAGCGCGTAAATGCCGTTGGCCGGCGCCGCATAGTCCTGCAGCACGACGCGCAGGCGGCCGGCAGCGAGATCGTCGCTGACTTCCCACAGCGAGCGCCATGCCAGGCCGCGGCCTTCGAGCGCCCATTCGTGCAGGATCGCGCCGTCGTTGCAGTCGAAGCGACCGCGCGGCCGCACGCTGCGCGGCTCGCCATCGATGACAAAGCTCCAAGCGCGGACACCGCCGCCGGTTTCTCCGAGCAGCAGCGCATCGTGTTCGGCCAGTTGGTCGGGATGCGTCGGCTCGCCGCGGCGCTTCAAATACGCCGGGCTGGCGACGACCACGCGACGGTTCTCGGCCAGATGCACGCGCACCAGGCGCGAGTCGGTCAGTTCGCCGACGCGGATGGCGCAGTCGACGCTTTCGTTGGCGAGATCGGCGATGCGGTCCGACAAATCCAGCGACACGTCGACTTCCGGATGCTGGTCGAGAAAGCTGGCGATGGCCGGCGCCACGTGGCGACGACCGAAGCCGGCCGGCGCGGTGATGCGCAGGCGGCCGCTGGCACTCATGCTGCCGCGGCTGACGGCCGCTTCGGCGCTGGCAAGGTCCTCGACGATGCGCTGGCAGTCTTCGAGAAACGACGCGCCCTCGGCGGTCAGCGTCAGGCTGCGTGTGGTGCGCGTCAACAAGCGCACGCCGAGTCGTGCCTCGAGCGCGTCGATGCGGCGGCCGATCATTGCCGGCGTCAGATCCAGGGCGCGCGCCGCCGCCGACAGGCTGCCGCGCTGTGCGACCTGGATGAAGGTTTCGATTTCGCGTAAGGGGTTCACACGCACGGGCGGCGGCGGGGCGTGCGCCGAGTCTAACCGCTCGCCCGCCGGCCGCCCGGCGTCAGAACGAATACGACGCGGTCAGTCCGGCGCTGAAGTTGTGGCGCTGCTCGACGATGGGACTGTCCTTGGCGTCGCCCTGCAGGCGCTCGCCGTTGACGAGGCCGGCGAGAGTCCAGTCGCCGAGCCGATAGCCGAGCTGCACCGTGCCGCCGACGCTCTGGATGCCGGCGCCGGCGTCGTAGGCCGGCAGCGAGGTCGTGGGATGGGCGATCGGATCGACACCGAAATAGGTCTGCATGTGCTCGCCATTGGCCCAGCGCAGATTCGGGCCGGTGCTCAGCACCCAATGCGCGCCGAACGGATGGCGGACGCGCAGGCCCAGATCGACGGTCGTGCCCTGGTGCTGGCCGCCGATGTCGCTGGTGCTGCGCAGCGTGGCGCTGAAGCGGCGCGCACGGTAGGCAATGAAGGCGCTGCCGAGCGCGGTGCGGTCGATATTGCCGAGGTCATCCAGTCGATCGTCGCGCGAGGCGTCGCGCGGATCAACCACTTGCGTCGACAGCGCCAGCCCGAACAGCCAATGCGACCGCAGCGGCAGGGCCAGACCGGCTTGCAACGGCGTGCCGCCGAGCGGATTGCCGAGATAGAACGGTGTATCACCGAGGCGCAGGCTCAGCACCGGCAGCGGTACGGTGCGGCGCTCATCGCTGCCCGGATAGTCCGGGATCGTGGCGACACCGATGCCGATGCGGTTGTGCGGAGCGTCTGTCGTCTGCGCGTGTGCGGTCCACACCGGCACAGCCAGCAGGGCGCCGAGCGCCAGACGCGCATTTCGGGATCGAAGCATGAGGAATCCTGGCAGTGAAGGCGGGCGTGGCTGCGGGCGCCGTCGGGCGGGGAGTGAGCGCGCACGGCGCCCGCAGTCCAGCGCGGTACCGATCAGCGGTTGGCGGCCTTGCTCTGCATGAAGGCGGTGATCTCGCTTTCGGTGACGGCGCCGTCGCCGTTGCTGTCGATCGCCTGGAAATTCTTCGCCAGGCGCGGCATGCCGGCCTTGGCTTCGTCCGGGCTCAGCTTGCCGTCGTGATTGGTGTCGGCCTGCTGGAAGCGCTGGTCGAGCTTGGCCGCCATCTGCTCGGCACGCGACGGCGTGGCGGCGAATGCCATGGTCGGCGCGACGAGGGCGATGGCAACGAGGGGATAACGCATATCAAATGACTCCTTTGGGGGCTGAAACGGTGCGGCGTTCAGGGGAGGGTGCCGACCGATTCCGCTAGCCTAGGGAGTGCCTGCTGCGAGCGGTTTGCCGAGCCCGAACGCTATGTAGCGTTGTGTGACAGCCACGATCCGGCGAGTTGCACGACGTAGCGCCGGCGTCCGCCCGAACCCAGCGGAGACGGATGCTCGAATTGCACGATGGGCGCGCGCAACGCGGGCTTGAGGCGCCGCATGGATACACGCCGATACAAAAGCGCGGGCCAACATGGCCGCACCGCCATTGCATCGCCGTCATCAATGCAATGTTGGCCAAAAACACTCTCATTTTTTACTAAAAGTAAAAGATGATTTTCGGCGCAGTGGGTTCAAGTCACCCGGCTCGCGCCCTATCATCGCCGCTCTCAAGAAGAAACCCGATGGAGCCCACCATGAGCCTGAAACTGCCGGAAGGCATGCAGATCAACGCGCCGATGCATCCGCGCTTCGAGGAAATTCTCACGCCGGACGCGCTGGAACTGGCTGCCAAGCTGCACCGCGCGTTCGAAGCGCGCCGCCAGGAGCTGCTGGCCAAGCGCGTCGAGCGTCAGGCGCGCATCGATGCCGGTGAGCTGCCGGACTTCCTGCCGGAAACCAAGGCGGTCCGTGAAGGCGACTGGAAGGTCGCGCCGCTGCCGAAGGCGCTGGAGAACCGCCGCGTCGAGATCACCGGGCCGGTCGAACGCAAGATGATCATCAATGCGTTCAACTCGGGCGCCGACTCGTACATGACGGACTTCGAGGACTCCAACAGCCCGAACTGGTTCAACCAGATCCAGGGCCAGGTGAATCTGTACGACGCGATCCGTCGCCAGATCAGCTTCACCAACGACAAGGGCAAGGAGTACAAGCTCGCCGACAAGATCGCGACGCTGCAGATCCGCCCGCGCGGCTGGCATCTGGACGAAAAGCACGTGCTGGTCGACGGCAAGCGCGTGTCCGGCGGCATCTTCGACTTCGCGCTGGTGTTCTTCCACAACGCCAAGGAACAGATCGCGCGCGGTGCCGGCCCGTTCTACTACCTGCCGAAGATGGAAAGCCATCTGGAAGCGCGCCTGTGGAACGACATCTTCGTGATGGCGCAGGACCACGTCGGCCTGCCGCAGGGCACGATCAAGGCGACGGTGCTGATCGAGACCGTGCTCGCCACCTTCGAGCTCGAAGAAATCCTCTATGAACTGCGCGAGCACAGCGCCGGCCTCAACGCCGGTCGTTGGGACTACATCTTCTCGTGCATCAAGAAGTTCAAGCGCAACACCGACTTCTGCCTCGCCAACCGTGCGGCGATCACCATGGAAGTGCCGTTCATGCGCGCCTACGCGCTGGCGCTGGTCAAGGCCTGCCACAAGCGCGGCGCGCCGGCGATGGGCGGCATGAGCGCGCTGATCCCGATCAAGGGCGACGAAGCGGCCAACGAAAAGGCCATGGCCGGCATCCGCAACGACAAGGCGCGCGATGCCCGTGATGGCTTCGACGGCGGCTGGGTGGCGCATCCGGGTCTGGTGGCGCTGGCGCAGGAAGAGTTCCAGAAGGTGCTGGGCGACCGCCCGAACCAGTGGGACAAGCAGCGCGACGACACCTACGGCCCGAAGGACTGGATGAACTTCCAGCCCGAGCAGCCGATCACCGAAACCGGCGTGCGCAACAACATCAACGTCGGCATCCACTACCTGGGCGCCTGGCTGGCCGGCAACGGCTGCGTGCCGATCCACAACCTGATGGAAGACGCCGCCACTGCCGAGATCAGCCGCTCGCAGATCTGGCAGTGGGTGGTCAGCCCCAAGGGCAAGCTCGACGACGGCCGCAAGGTCGACGCCGCGATGGTCCGCGCGATCATTCCGGAAGAGCTGGCCAAGGTGAAGGCCACCGTCAGCGCCGCCGGCGAAGACGTGGCGACCTACGAGCAGGCCGCGAAGATCTTCGAGGACATGTCGCTGTCCGAGAACTTCGTCGAGTTCCTGACCCTCCCCCTCTACGAAGCCATGGAGTGAGCAGGGCTTTCGAGCAGCGCTAGCTGCGAGCCTGCGAACGCCCGCTGCGGTGCAACGCAGCGGGCCAGGCAGAGACAGGGCTTTCGAGCAGCGCTAGCTGCGAGCCTGCGAACGCCCGCTGCGATGCAACGCAGCGGGCCAGGTAGAGACAGGGCTTTCGAGCAGCGCTAGCTGCGAGCCTGAAGTGAAAAGCCGCGCGGAGCGATCCGCGCGGCTTTTTGTTGCCCACCATCTCCGGCGTTTGCACTTCGGGCCCTAGCATTACAAAGCCGCACGCTGCACGCGGGCTCCAGTCCCCCTCCGCCCGCTCGCGGGGGGAGGGGTTAGGGGAGGTGGGCGTATCTATTCTCGCCGGACAGTGCTGCAGCCCCCGCGCCACAAGCAAGGCGACGCGGTTGCCGACAGCACGCTCAGCGCTGGCGCGCGGCGGGTTCCACAAAGCCGACATGCGTGACCGCCTCATGGGCGCTGATCGCCTCCTGCAGGCCCGGCGGCAACGGCGGTGGCAGCGGTGGGTGGGGCCGGTTCACGTAGATCACCGGGTAGTAGTAGTCACCCGCCGGGTAATAAAAGTACGGATAGAGCAGCGGGTCGAAGCCGGTGGTGACGGCGGTGGCCGGCGCGTGTGCGTCGAGCGGCCACAGGTGAATCTGGTCGGCATCGAGCTTGGCATATTCGTAGCGATAGCCGCCGACCCTGCGCATCTCGGCGCCGGCGACCGTGCCGGTGACGGTGATCTCGCGGCCGGGCTGATAGGTCTGCGGGTCGAGATAGCGGTCGACGCAGGTCAGGAAGCGGCCGTTGTCGCGGTCATCGAGGATGGGCCGTGCATTGTCGGCCAGCGGTTTGCCGAGCACCTCGAAGCAGGTGCGCTGTGCCTCGTTGGTCATCGACAGAATCGGCCCGCCCCAGCGGACTTCCGCGGGCATCGCACGCTGCGCCGTGGTTTGAGTGGAGGCGCCGGCGACCTGACGTGGCGTCAAGTCCTCGAAATCGCCGCGCAGGGCCGGGGGCGCGCAGGCGCTCAGGGTCGTCAGCAGGGCAATCAGCAAGGCGTAATGCCAGACTTCATCCATCGGGGTCTCCATTCGTTGCGCAGCGCAATCCGTGCGCTGCCGGGGCGGAGACACCTTATGGGGCGAGGGCGGCCGACAGGCGTCGGCCGCGTATTCAGCAGTAACGGCGCGTAACCGCGGCGCCGGTGATGCTTAAACCGGTTGCAACTGCTCGCTGAAACGTCTGGCGTTCTGCACATAGTGCAGGGCCTGGGCCTTGAGCATCTGCGCGGTGCGTTCGTCCAGCGTGCGCACGACCTTGGCCGGCGAGCCGACGATCAGCGAATGGTCCGGGAACTCCTTGCCCTCGGTGACCAGGGCGTTGGCGCCGACGATGCAGCCCTTGCCGATCCTGGCGTTGTTGAGGATCACCGAGCCGATGCCGATCAGCGTGCCATCGCCGATGGTGCAGCCATGCAGCATCGCCATGTGGCCGATCGTGCAGTGGCTGCCGATGCTCAGCTTGATGCCGGGGTCGGTATGCAGCACCGAGCCTTCCTGGATGTTGGTGTTCTCGCCGATGCTGATGTCGTCGTTGTCGCCGCGGATGGTGACGTTGAACCAGACACTGACGCCGGGCGCGGCGTGCACCGAGCCGATGACGGTGGCGTTCGGGGCGATCCAGTGCTCGCCCTCGAAATGCGGGACGCGGTCGCCGAGGCGGTAGATCATGAAGTGCTCCTCGCTGGGGGGCAGACATTGTCGCAGCACTGCCGATGCCGACGACACTTTCCGGTGCCCGCGTTCCCGCAAAAAGGGCGGGCGAACGGGCTCGGCGGGGCAGTGCTTAAAGAGACAAGGGTTTTTTGCGCCGTTACGCTTCGCAATGATGCAACCCCTCACCGTTCATGCCGAGCGCGGCCGCAGGCGTGTATCGAGGCACGTGCCGGGCACGTGGGGTTGCCCAGTGCGGTCCGAAGCCCCTCGATATAGCCGCTACGCGGCCACTCGGGGCGAACGGCGGTACCTCTCACCGTTCATGCCGAGTGCCGCCGCAGGCGGTGTATCGAGGCACGCGCGAGGCGTGATGCGAGTCCTAATGCTCGCTGCGCGTGCGGCAACCCCTCGATACGATCGCTACGCGATCACTCGGGGCGAACGGCAGAAAGCAAAAATCCCGGAGATGCCCCACCGTTCATGCCGAGTGCGGCCGCAGGCCGTGTATCGAGGCACGTGCCGGGCGCGTGGGGTTGCCCGGTGCGGTCCAGGGCCCCTCGATCCAGCCGCTACGCGGCCACTCCGGGCGAACGGCGGTACCTCTCACCGTTCATGCCGAGTGCCGCCGCAGGCGGTGTATCGAGGCACGCGCGAGGCGTGATGAGAGTCCTGATGCTCGCTGCGCGTGCAGTAACCCCTCGATACGATCGCTACGCGACCACTCGGGGTGAACGGCAGAAAGCAAAAATCCCGGAGATACCCCACCGTTCATGCCGAGTGCCGCCGCAGGCGGTGTATCGAGGCACGCGCGAGGCGTGATGCGAGTCCTGATGCTCGCTGCGCGTGCAGTAACCCCTCGATACGATCGCTACGCGATCACTCGGGGCGAACGGCAGAAAGCAAAATCCCGGAGATACCTCACCGTTCATGCCGAGCGCGGCCGCAGGCGTGTATCGAGGCACGTGTCGGGCGCGCGGGGCGGCCCGGAGCGGTCCGAAGCCCCTCGATATAGCCGCTACGCGGCCACTCGGGGCGAACGGCGGAGGGCCGGGTATCATCGCGGATTGCATCCGAGCGACTGCGGCTCGGAATCCGCTCTCTCGGGTTCATCGACACGAGCCGAATCGGCAAGGCGCCATAAAAAGTTCGGATCTGCCCCTTGAAACCCGCGGAGTCGTCCTCAACAATTAGCAGCCTTCATCGGGGAGTGCTAACACCGTGCCTAGAAAGCGGTTGTGGCGTTTCCCACAGGTTCACACAAGTCATTGACCTATTTGGAGATTCACCTATGAAGCTTCGCCCTCTGCACGATCGCGTGATCGTCAAGCGTCTTGAAGAAGAGAAGAAGTCGGCTGGCGGCATCATCATCCCGGACAACGCGGCAGAGAAGCCGGTGAAGGGCGAAATCCTCGCCGTCGGCCCGGGCAAGAAGGACGACGCCGGCAAGGCCATCGCCCTCGACCTGAAGGTTGGCGACAAGGTGCTGTTCGGCAAGTACTCGGGCTCCGAGGTCAAGGTCGACGGCGAAGACCTGCTGGTCATGCGCGAAGACGACGTCATCGCGGTTTTCGCCTAATCCGCATCACCCCATTCAAGAGGAATCAGAGTCATGGCAGCTAAAGAAGTGAAGTTTGGTGATGACGCGCGTTCGCGCATGGTGGCCGGCGTCAACGTCCTGGCCAACGCCGTCAAGGTCACCCTCGGCCCCAAGGGCCGCAATGTCGTCCTCGACAAGTCGTTCGGCGCGCCGACCGTCACCAAGGACGGTGTTTCGGTCGCCAAGGAAATCGAGCTGAAGGACAAGTTCGAGAACATGGGCGCCCAGCTCGTCAAGGAAGTCGCCTCGAAGACCTCCGACGAAGCCGGTGACGGCACCACGACCGCCACGGTCCTGGCCCAGGCCATCGTCAACGAAGGCCTGAAGTCGGTCACCGCCGGCATCGACCCGATGGACATCAAGCGCGGCATCGACAAGGCCGTCGAAGCCGTGGTCGAAGAGGTCAAGAAGAACGCCGTGCCGTGCAAGGATCGCAAGGCGATCGCGCAGGTCGGCACCGTTTCGGCCAACGCCGACGAAGCGATCGGCACCATCATCGCCGACGCGATGGACAAGGTTGGCAAGGAAGGCGTGATCACCGTCGAAGACGGTTCGGGCCTCGAGAACGAGCTGTCGGTCGTCGAAGGCATGCAGTTCGACCGCGGCTACCTGTCGCCGTACTTCATCAACAACGCGCAGAGCCAGCAGGTCGAGCTGGAAAACCCGCTGATCCTGATCACCGACAAGAAGGTCAGCAACATCCGCGAACTGCTGCCGGTGCTCGAAGGCGTGGCCAAGAGCGGCCGTCCGCTGCTGATCATTGCTGAAGACGTCGAAGGCGAAGCGCTGGCCACCCTGGTCGTCAACAACCTGCGTGGCATCCTCAAGGTCGCCGCCGTCAAGGCGCCGGGCTTTGGTGACCGCCGCAAGGAAATGCTCAAGGACATCGCCATCCTCACGGGCGGCACGGTGATCACCGAAGAGCTGGGCCTGTCGATCGAGAAGGCCACGCTGGAAGACCTGGGCACCGCCAAGAAGGTCCAGATCGAGAAGGAAAACACCACCGTCATCGACGGCGCCGGCAAGAAGGACGCCATCACCTCGCGCATCAAGGAAATCAAGGCGCAGGTCGAAGCGGCCACCAGCGACTACGACAAGGAAAAGCTGCAGGAGCGCCTCGCCAAGCTCTCCGGCGGTGTTGCCGTGATCAAGGTTGGTGCCGCCACCGAAGTCGAGATGAAGGAAAAGAAGGCGCGCGTCGAAGACGCCCTGCACGCCACGCGTGCGGCCGTCGAGGAAGGCATCGTCGCCGGTGGTGGCGTGATGCTGGTCCGCGCCGCCAAGGTGCTGGAAAAGCTCAAGGGTGCCAACGACGACCAGACGGTCGGCGTCAACATCCTCAAGCGCGCCATCCAGGAGCCGCTGCGTCAGATCGTGCGCAACGCCGGTGAAGAGCCGTCGGTCGTCCTCAACAAGGTCGCCGAAGGCAAGGCCGCGTACGGCTACAACGCCGGCAACGGCGAGTACGGCGACATGATCGACATGGGCATCATCGACCCGGCCAAGGTCACGCGCCTCGCGCTGCAGAACGCCGCCTCGGTGGCCGGCCTGCTGCTGACGACGGAAGCGATGATCGCCGAACTGCCGCAGAAGAATGACGCCCCGGCGATGCCGGCCGGCGGCATGGGCGGCATGGGTGGCATGGGCGATTTCTAAGAAATCACCCAGCAGTCGTACGCTGTCTCATCGGGGCGCCTTCGGGCGCCCCGATTTTTTTGCGCCCGCGACTCCATCCCGCAGGAGTGGCGCGAGCCGCGACCCCGACTTTCTCCCTTTTCTGTAGGAGTGGCGCAAGCCGCGACCCGCCACTTCATCCCGCCAACCAACCACTGCCAACCGCCGTCCCAGCCTCCCGTTCATGTCGAGTAGGCCCGCAGGGCCATATCGAGACACGCCCCGCAACTTCAGGCGCCCCCGAACGACGCCGACCCTCATCCCGCCGGCCCCTCGATACACGGCTACGCCGCACTCGGGGTGAGCGGGTAGTGGGAGCCGCTGCACATCCACGCCCGGCACCCGCCAACCAACCCCTGCCAACCGCCGTCCCAGCCCCCGTTCATGTCGAGTAGGCCCGCAGGGCCATATCGCGACACGCCCCGCGACTTCAGGCGCCCCCGAACGACACCGAACCTCATCCCGCTAGCCCCTCGATACACGGCTACGCCGCACTCGGGGTGAGCGGGTCGCGGGAGCCGCGGCACCTCGACGCCCGGCACCCGTCTGCCAACCCAACCAATCGCCGCCCCAAACATCCGTTCATGTCGAGTAGGCCCACAGGGCCACATCGAGACACGCCCCGCAACTTCAGCCCCCCGAACGACACCGAACCTCATCCCGCCGGCCCCTCGATACACGGCTACGCCGCACTCGGGGTGAGCGGGTAGTGGGAGCCGCTGCACATCCACGCCCGGCACCCGCCAACCAACCCCTGCCAACCGCCGTCCCAGCCCCCGTTCATGTCGAGTAGGCCCGCAGGGCCATATCGCGACACGCCCCGCAACTTCAGGCCCCCGAACGACACCGAACCTCTCCCGCTAGCCCCTCGATACACGGCTACGCCGCACTCGGGGTGAGCGGGTAGTGGGAGCGGCGGCACCTCGACGCCCGGCACCCGCCAACCAACCCCTGCCAACCGCCGTCCCAACCTCCCGTTCATGTCGAGTAGGCCCACAGGGCCGTATCGAGACACGCCCCCAACCCACCCGCACAAGCAAGTGTCCACGGCCACCGCCGTTCACGTACGCTAACCGTCATGAAATCGTTCGAGCACGTCTACCGCGTCCACCGCCTGCTCAAGAGCCGCCGCTATCCGGTGGCATTCGAGACGCTGATGGAAGAACTCGAATGCTCGCGCGCGACCACCAAGCGCGTACTGGCCTATATGCGCGACGTACTCGGCGCACCGATCGAAACCTCGCGTGAGCCACGCGGCTACCGCTATACCGATGAGGCCTACGAGCTACCGGGCTTCTGGTTCTCCGGTGAGGAACTGCAGAGCCTGCTGACGCTGCAGCAACTGCTGGCCACCTTCCAGCCCGGCCTGCTCGACGACGCCCTCGGGCCGCTGCGCAAGCGCCTCGACCAGATCCTCGAATCGCAGGGCCTGACCACCGGCGAGGCGGCGCGCATCCGCTTGCTGCGCGCCGCCGCTCGTCCGCCCGGCGACCACTTCGCCACCATCGCCGCCGCCGTCCTGCAGCGTCATCGTCTGAAGATCGACTACGAGTCACGCGCCACCGGCAAGCTCAGCACGCGCGAAATCTCGCCGCAACGCCTCGTTCACTACCGTGACAACTGGTACCTGGACGCCTGGTGCCACCAATCCGACGACCTGCGTACCTTCGCCGTCGACTGTGTGCGCTGCGCCGAACCGCTGGAAGCATCGGCGCAGACGGTCGAAACCGAAAAGCTCAATGCCCGGCTCGGCGGCTCCTACGGCATCTTCTCCGGCGTGCCGACCGCCACCGCCGTCCTGCGCTTCACCCCCGAACGCGCACGCTGGGTGGCCGCTGAGCAATGGCACCCCCTGCAGCACGGCGAGTGGCTACCCGACGGCCAGTACGAACTCTCCGTGCCCTACCACGACGACCGCGAACTGATCCTCGATATCCTGCGCTACGGGCCGGACGTGGAGGTGATGGGGCCGGAGAGGCTGCGAAGCGCGGTTGCTGAAAGATTGCGTGCCGCGGCGCGGCGCTACGCGTAATTTGCAAACTTTTGGCGATTACTGTGACGCACGGCTCAATCTTTGAGCTTTCGACGTTGCACACTCCGACTTCGGATCGACAGCGTCGGAGGTCGGGATGGGGGCGGGGGAGCGGGGCGAGACGGCCAGCGAGACGCGATGCTGTCCTTCGGGCGTGGCTGCTTACTACGCTCATTCCACGGAATCTCCTGACCGTGCAACTTGGCAGCCGCTCGCCGAGCATCTGATCAATGTTGCCCGCCTCTCGTTAGATCGCGCAGCTCCGTTCGGCGCTGGTGAAATGGCCTTCGCTGCGGGCTTGCTGCATGACCTGGGAAAGTACACGGAGGAATTTCAGAGGCGTATCGCTGGCGACGCCATTCGCGTTGACCATGCCACGCGAGGCGCGATGCTGGCGGTGGAGCGCTACGGCGTCTTTGGCCATTTGCTTGCCTACGCGATCGCCGGCCATCACGCCGGGCTGGCCAACGGCGTCGAAGGCCAGGGCACGCGCGAGCGGACAGTGTTGCGCGACCGCCTCCGTGGTATTGGCTTGCCATCATTGGCGGCCAGTTGGGCGCGGGAGATTACGCCGCCGGAGTTGATCGCTCCGCCAGAAAAATTCCAGCCACGTGCGGAACGCGGTGCTTTTCAACTCGCTTTTCTCGTGCGCATGCTGTTCTCGTGCTTGGTCGATGCCGACTATCTCGACACCGAGGCGTTCTATGACCGTGTCGAGGGGCGAGCGTCGGCGAGAACCTTTCCGGCGCCGACGCTCGAAGCACTGCGCGCGCGTCTGACGCAATACATGGGACGGTTTCGTGGCGACAGCCCGGTTAACGCGATTCGCGCCGAAGTGCTTGCGCAGGTTCGAGACAAGGCGCCGCTGGACCCGGGCCTGTTTTCATTGACGGTGCCGACCGGCGGCGGCAAGACGCTCGCATCACTGGCTTTTGCGCTCGACCATGCGATTCGCCACGGCTTGCGCCGCGTCATTTTCGTGATTCCGTTCACGAGCATCGTCGAGCAGAACGCGGCGGTTTTTCGCCAAGCGCTGGGGAATCTAGGAGATGCTGCCGTTCTGGAGCATCACAGCGCATTCGTTGCGGCGCCACCGCCAAAAGACCAGCCCGACCGATATCAGGCACAGGAAAAACTGCGATTGGCGATGGAGAACTGGGACGCGCCGATCATAGTCACGACCGCAGTGCAGTTCTTCGAAAGCCTGTTCGCGGCCAAGCCGTCGCAATGTCGAAAACTGCACAGTATCGCCGGTAGTGTCGTGATTCTCGACGAGGCGCAGACTCTGCCGTTGAAGTTGCTGCGGCCTTCGGTCGCAGCGATCGACGAGCTGGCGCGCAACTACCGTTGTAGTGTCGTGCTCTGCACCGCCACCCAGCCGGCGTTGCAGGCGCCGAAATTCGAAGGTGGGCTTGAAAACGTCCGCGAACTGGCGCCCGAACCCAGCGCGCTGTTTCGCCGCCTGGCGCGGGTCCGCGTGCGTCACGCCGGCGTTTGGGACGATGCCAGACTGACCGCCGAGATGCGCGGCCGCGAGCAGGTGCTATGCATCGTCAACAACCGGAGGCATGCGCGTGCCGTCTATCAGTCGATGGCTGATCTGCCTGGCGCCCGCCATCTGACGACCTTGATGTGCGCGCGGCACCGCAGTGAAGTGCTGGCCGAGATACGTTCGTTGCTGGCGCGCGGTGAGCCATGTCGTCTGGTCGCTACCTCGCTGATCGAGGCCGGTGTCGATGTGTCGTTTCCGTGTGTGCTGCGTGCCGAAGCGGGCCTCGATTCGGTGGCTCAAGCGGCCGGGCGCTGCAACCGCAACGGAGAGCGGCCGATAGAGCTCAGCGAGGTTCTGATCTTTGCTCCGGCCAATGACGATTGGGCGCCGCCGCCGGAACTCGGCCAGTTCGCCCAGGCGGCTCGCGAAACTCTGCGCCGGCACGCGGACGATCCGTTGTCGCCGGCGGCGATCGAAGCCTACTTCCGCACGCTCTACTGGCAGAAGGGTGATCGACAGCTCGATGCCGGCGCGTTGCTCGACATGCTCGGTGCGAGCCGCGCCGAAAGCCTGCCGATGGAAACGCTGGCGGCAAAGTACCGAATGATCGATTCGGTCCAGAAACCGCTGATCGTGGTTTACGACGCTGAAGTCCGCAAACAGGTCGAGGCTTTACGCTATGCCGACAAGATTGGTGGCATCGCACGCCGTCTGCAGCCGTATCTGGTGCAGGTGCCGGAGCGTGCCTACGTCGCCCTGCAATCGGTGGGCGCGATCGAGGCGATTGCCCCGGAGAAATGGGGCGAGCAGTTCGTGATACTCGTCAACTCGGATCTCTACGACAAGCGCTACGGTTTGAATGCCGATGATGCGCAAAACGTTCCCCCGGAGAAGCTGCTGTGGTGAACGGTAGGCGCAGAGCGGTCGTTTACCGGGTGACGTACCCGAACGGCAAGATTTATATCGGCAAGGACATGACTGACAACATCAACTATTTCGGGAGTGCCGATGCCGCCCTGATCGCTCGGGATTTCACTGACGAACAACGCAAGGATTTCACAGTGCGGCGCGTCGAATTATGGGCGTCGACGACCGCGACAGAGCAGGCGGTCAATCGGATGGAAGTCGAACTGATTCGGCAATGGAACGCCAATCACCCAGACATCGGATACAACCGCTGGCCGCGATTCGACAAAGATCGGCAGTCGGCCTCGAACACGTGCATTGGGGGGATTTCATGAGCTTTGGTATCCGTCTCCTGATCTGGGGCGAGCGCGCCTGCTTCACCCGTCCCGAAATGAAGGTGGAGCGGGTCAGTTACGACGTCATCACGCCGTCGGCCGCGCGCGGCATTCTGGAGGCGATTCACTGGAAACCGGCGATTCGCTGGCACGTCGACCGGATTCACGTGCTCAAGCCGATCCGTTTCGAATCGATCCGCCGCAACGAGGTCGGGGGCAAGCTTTCGCCGGCGAGCGTCACACGGGCGATGAAAGCCGGCCAAGTCGCAGGCCTGGCGAGCTGCGTCGACGACGATCGCCAGCAGCGGGCGGCGACGGTGCTGCGTGACGTAGCCTATGTGATCGACGCGCATTTCGAGCTAACCGCGAGGGCCGGGCCGGACGACAATGTCGGCAAGCATCTCGATATCTTCAATCGTCGCGCGCGCAAGGGGCAGCATTTCCACGCACCGTGCATGGGCGTGCGCGAATTCCCGGCGCACTTCCAGTTGCTGGAAGCCGACGCTCCGATGCCGGAAGCGGATGCCGCGCTGGCCGGCGAGCGTGATCTGGGCTGGATGCTGCACGACATCGATTTTGCAGCCGACGCCGCGTCACGTTTCTTCCGGGCGCGAATGATTGACGGCGTGATCGAGGTTCCGGTTTGGAACAGCGACGAGGTGAAGGCATGATGCTTCAGTCACTCAGTCGCTACTATCAGCGACTGGTCCAGCGCGGTGCAGAGGGGATTGCCGCGTATGGCTATAGTCCGGAAAAGATCAGCTACGCGATCGTGCTCGACACACACGGTCATGTGCTCGACGTCGATGACGTCCGCGACACCACCGGAAAGAAGCCATACCCGCGGCTGATGACGGTGCCGCAGCCGGAAAAGCGCACCGTCGGCATCAAGTCCAACTTTCTCTGGGACAAGACCAGCTATGTGCTCGGTGTCAGTGCGACGAGCAAGCGCACCGAGCAGGAGCATCAGGCGTTCTGCGAGTTTCACGAGCAGGCGCTCGAAGGCGCGACCGATCCGGGGTTGCTGGCGCTCTTGCGATTTCTTCGTCAATGGCGACCGGAGCAGTTTTGTGAGCCTTCTTTCAAGGACGAAATGAAGGATGCCAATGTTGTGTTCCGGCTCGACGGCGAGCATCAGTATCTCCACGAGCGGGCCGCTGCGAAGGCTGCGCGGGAACGTCTTTTTTCGCCGTCGTCGTCTGATGATGCGCAAGCGTCGGCCCCCGCCATCTGTCTGGTGACGGGCGCGCGGTCTCCGATCGCCCGCCTACATCCGGCGATCAAGGGGGTCATGGGGGCGCAGAGTTCCGGGGCGTCGATCGTTTCATTCAACCTCGATGCGTTCACTTCGTATGGCAAGCATCAGGGCGACAACGCGCCGGTGTCCGAGCAGGCGGCGTTTGCCTACACCTCGGCTCTGAACTATCTACTGCGCCGCGATGTGCCGCACCGGCAGAACCTCACGGTCGGCGATACCACGGTGCTGTTCTGGGCGGAGGCCGATGACGAACGCCAAGCCGGAGTGGCGGAGATGAGTTTCGCCGCGATGCTCAATCCGCCGGACAGCGATGACAGCGAGGCGCTGAAGATTCGCGGCCTTCTGGAAGGCGTAGCCGAGGGGCGTCCGCTGTCGGATTTCGTTCCGGGCCTTGCCGAAGGGACGCGCATGTACGTGCTCGGGCTGGCGCCGAATGCGTCGCGTCTGTCGGTCCGTTTCTGGCTGGTCGATACCTTCGGCGATCTGGCGCGCCGTATCGCCCAACATGCACAGGATCTGCATATCGAGCCGTTGCCATGGCGATCTGCGCCATCGGTCTGGCGGCTGGCTCTCGCAACGGCGCCGTCGCGCGATGGGCGTGCCAAGAATGAAGATGTACCACCGCAGCTTGCCGGTGAGCTGCTACGTGCAATTCTGACGGGCGGCCGTTATCCGGCCAGCCTGCTGGCCAGCATCCTGATGCGGATGCGCGCCGACGGCGACGTCAGCGGTGTCCGCATTTCCATCTGCAAGGCCGTGCTGTCGCGCAATCGGCCTGTCCGCAATTCCGAAGAGGAGGTTCCTGTGAGTCTCGACAAGGCGTCCAAACAACCCGCGTATCTGCTGGGGAGGCTATTCGCGGTTCTGGAATACATACAGCGCAGTGCGCTCGGAGGGCAGGTCAATGCCACGATCCGCGATCGTTATTACGGAGCCGCTTCGGCGACGCCGGCATCGATCTTTCCGGTCCTGCTGCGCAATACGCAGAACCATCTCGGCAAGTTGCGCAAGGAGCGGCCGGGGCAGGCCATCAACCTGGAGCGCGATGTCCGCGAGATCGTCGCGGCATTGCCGGAGCAGTTTCCGCGCAGCCTGCACATCGAAGCACAGGGGCGCTTTGCGATCGGCTATTACCACCAATCGCAGTCTTACTTTACGAAACGCAACGGCAGCGCCGATGCGGTACCCGAAACCGAAATTGATACCGAAGGGGCTCTGTCATGACTGCGATTACGCATCGCTACGAATTCGTCTACCTGTTCGACGTCGTCAACGGAAATCCGAATGGCGATCCGGATGCGGGAAACCTCCCGCGCCTTGATCCGGAGACCAATTGCGGTCTGGTGACCGATGTCAGCCTGAAACGGAAAATCCGCAACTTCGTGGCGCTTGATAAAGAGGAGGCGCCGGGCTACGCGATCTACATGCAGGAAAAGGCCATCCTCAACCATCAGCACCAGAAAGCCTGGGACGCGTTGGAGATTCCGCCGGACGCCAAGAACGGCTACAAGAAACTGCCAAAGGAGGAGGCCAAGGCACGCGAAATCACGGCGTGGATGTGCACGAACTTCTTCGATGTACGCAGCTTCGGCGCGGTGATGACGACCGGCATTAACGCCGGACAGGTGCGCGGGCCGGTGCAACTCGCGTTTGCATCGTCGGTGGACCCCGTTATTCCTCTGGAAGTGGCGATCACGCGCATGGCGGTGACGACGGAAGCGGAAGCTGACGCGCAAAGCGGCGACAACCGGACGATGGGGCGCAAGCACGTCGTGCCGTACGGCCTATATCGCGCACATGGTTTTGTCTCGGCCAAGCTGGCGGAGCGCACCGGCTTCTCTGCAGAAGATCTGGAGCTCTTGTGGCGCGCACTGGCGAACATGTTCGAGCACGACCACTCGGCGGCGCGCGGTGAGATGGCGGCGCGCAAGCTCATCATCTTCGAGCACGAAAGCGCGATGGGGAATGCGCCATCGCACGTGCTGTTCGATGCGATCTCCCTTGAGCGAGAAACCGATGCCGATGTGCCCGCACGCGGCTTCAAGGACTACCGTGTGACGATTGATCGTGATGCGATCCCGCAGGGTGTGAGCGTCCGGGAGTACCTCTAGGCTAGATGGCCTCGGGATAGACGATGGAAGCGGACGAGGACCTGATTCCGCTCTCCGCGCTGCAGCACTACCTGTACTGCCCGCGGCAATGCGCGCTGATTCATGTAGAGCGCCTATGGGCCGAAAGCCGCCATACAGCGGAAGGGCGGCTGCTGCATGATCGTGCGGACCAGCCGGGCGTGGAAATGAGGCACGGGGTGCGGACGGATACTTCGATGCCGCTTTCGGCCCCGGCACTCGGCATCATCGGAGTTGCGGACATCGTTGAATTCGTCCCCGGCGAAACCGGACTGATCCCTCGGCCCGTCGAATACAAGCGCGGGCGGCCAAAGGCACATCGTGCCGATGAGGTCCAGCTTTGCGCGCAGGCGTTATGCCTGGAAGCGATGCTGGGCATGGAGGTTCCGGAAGGCGCACTGTTCTACGGCAAGACGCGGCGGCGCAAGCGCGTGGTGTTCGATTCGGCGCTGCGTGCATTGACCGAGCAAACCATCCGTACGGTAAGGTCGATGCTCGACCGCCGGCATACGCCCGGAGCGGAATATGAGGCCAATCGCTGTGACCACTGCTCGTTGATCGAGCAGTGTCGCCCGCACGAGTTGGGGCGCCGATCGAGCGTACGTCAGTGGCTGTATGAACAAACGGCGGAGCCGGACTGATGCGGCGTCAGCTCAACACTTTGTATGTGACGACGGACGGCGCGTGGTTGCACAAGGATGGCGCCAACGTCGTGATGGAGGTCGAGCAACAAGAGCGTGCGCGTGTGCCGGTGCACATGCTCGAAAGCCTGGTCTGTATCGGGCGCGTGCTGGTTTCTCCGCCGCTGCTCGGCTACTGCGCGGAGCAAGGCATCTGCATCAGTTTTCTGAATGCGAATGGCCGCTTCATGGCAAGGGTCGAAGGGCCGGTTTCCGGCAATGTGCTGCTGCGGCGCGAGCAATATCGCCGCACCGACGACGCGGCCGCCTGCGCGGAGATCGTGCGGCACGTGCTGATTGGAAAGCTCTACAACCAGCGCGTCGTGCTAGGGCGGGCGCTGCGCGACCACGGTGCGTCGATGGCTTCCGCATTCAGCGATGTTACGCATGCGCATCGGCGACTGGAGCGTCTTGGCATTAGGCTGCGAACCGAATCCGATACGCAGGTCATGCGTGGCCTCGAAGGGGAGGCCGCGCAAGCGTATTTCGGAGTGCTGGATCATTTGATTCGGATTCCGGGCAAATTTTTTCATTTTGGCGGGCGTAATCGGCGCCCACCGCATGATGCGATCAATGCGCTGCTGTCTTTTGCGTACACCTTGTTGACGCATGACTGTCGCTCCGCTCTGGAAAGCGTCGGCCTCGACCCGGCGGTCGGCTTTCTGCACCGCGACCGGCCGGGTCGGCCGAGTCTGGCCCTCGATCTGATGGAAGAGTTCCGCGCATTTCTCGCGGACCGTCTGGTGCTGTCGATGGTCAACCGGCGTCAGTTGAGTGAGCGCGATTTTCAGGTCATGGACAACGGCGTCGTACTGTTGCGGGAGGACGCGCGCAAGAATTTCCTGATCGCCTATCAGGAAAGAAAGCGTGAAGAGGTTCAGCATTTGTTTGTCGGCGAGAAAATGCCGATCGGCATGCTGCCGCTGATGCAGGCGCAGTTGCTGGCAAGACACCTGCGCGGGGATCTCGATGCCTATCCGCCGTTTCTCTGGAAGTAGCGTCGATGATGGTTTTAGTCAGTTATGACGTGACTACGGTCGATACTGCGGGTAAGCGCCGGTTGCGTCGCGTCGCTAGGGCGTGCCAGGACTATGGTCAGCGGGTGCAATTTTCTGTTTTTGAGATCGAAGTCGAGCCTGCGCAGTGGACCGCTCTCAAGCAAAGACTCGTCGACACGATCGACCCGGATGCCGACAGCCTGCGCTTCTATTACCTCGGCGCCAATTGGGAGCGTCGCATCGAACACGTTGGCGCCAAACCGGCGACTGATTTCAACGGGCCCCTGATTTTCTGAACGGTCGCGCGAACCCCAAGCGGCCGGTATTTCTCCGAGCGGTTCGCAGTTCTTTAACAAATTGAAAACACGAGTTATCGGCGCTGCGCGAGGAAAGCGTCGCGCCGAATTTTGCACGCGGGTGTGAGGTTCGCGTAGCGGAGGTGTTGTCGCTTGCCTGTTCAATGAGTTAAACACACGGAGTCGCGCCCATCACGGGCGCGTGGATCGAAACCTGGACACGCTGAGCTGCGCGCTGCTCGACGAGCGTCGCGCCCATCACGGGCGCGTGGATCGAAACTGTTCGCTCCAGGCGGACCAGTCATCGGCGGTCGGGTCGCGCCCATCACGGGCGCGTGGATCGAAACGGGCAGATGGGTGAGGCGGGCACCGAGGAATGTTAGTCGCGCCCATCACGGGCGCGTGGATCGAAACCCCTTGATGTAGAACAGCAGCGCCATTCCGGCAAGTCGCGCCCATCACGGGCGCGTGGATCGAAACGCGGCCACCGCATCGCGGTCGACAGCCGGACGCGGGTCGCGCCCATCACGGGCGCGTGGATCGAAACCGGCTCGGCATCGAGCGGCGGCGGGTCAACGGTGTCGCGCCCATCACGGGCGCGTGGATCGAAACCTTGTGGGTTCGTTCCAGCAGGGTGCGCAGGGCTGTCGCGCCCATCACGGGCGCGTGGATCGAAACACCAACAACGCCGATGTCGTCTCGGAAGGGCCGGTGTCGCGCCCATCACGGGCGCGTGGATCGAAACGACACCGTGCTTGATCGTCCCCGCCTTCAAGCCATGTCGCGCCCATCACGGGCGCGTGGATCGAAACAATCAGCTCGATCTCATCAGCAGCATGCAACGCGCGTCGCGCCCATCACGGGCGCGTGGATCGAAACCTCAGTTGTGCCGCTCGCGGTTTGGTAGCCGCCGGTCGCGCCCATCACGGGCGCGTGGATCGAAACAGTCTGTCTGGCCTTCATTCCTGTTCTCCATCGGCGTCGCGCCCATCACGGGCGCGTGGATCGAAACAGATCCGCGAATTCACCGGGCCGGTGATGCTCGGTCGCGCCCATCACGGGCGCGTGGATCGAAACACCGCACCACGCGTCGACGTGGTCGTCGTGTATTGTCGCGCCCATCACGGGCGCGTGGATCGAAACGGTCACCTTGGCGATGGTGAAGGCGTCGGCGTGGTCGCGCCCATCACGGGCGCGTGGATCGAAACATGTTCGATACCTCTTTGATTGTTGGCGGGACTCGTCGCGCCCATCACGGGCGCGTGGATCGAAACTCGGCGCAGTCGCGCAGGTATTGCTGAAACTTCTGGTCGCGCCCATCACGGGCGCGTGGATCGAAACGGGATCTCGGACAACTCCAGCGCCGACGGCCACAGTCGCGCCCATCACGGGCGCGTGGATCGAAACAACCCGCACGACCCGGAACATATCGAATATGCGAGTCGCGCCCATCACGGGCGCGTGGATCGAAACTGACCACCGGCATTCCGATGGTCAAGCGCCTTCGTCGCGCCCATCACGGGCGCGTGGATCGAAACTTCTGCAGGCCGCGGAAGTCGATCGCCTTGGCGGTCGCGCCCATCACGGGCGCGTGGATCGAAACATCCCGGATTTCCTCACGCACCCGCGCTACGGCTGGTCGCGCCCATCACGGGCGCGTGGATCGAAACTGCGCGACCCGGTAGAACTGGAACCGCGCCTGATAGTCGCGCCCATCACGGGCGCGTGGATCGAAACAGGTCAGTGCATCAGGTGTTGCAGGTGCGGCGGGAGTCGCGCCCATCACGGGCGCGTGGATCGAAACGCAATCGCGTCGTCGTCGGTCACCAGCAAGGGCTTGTCGCGCCCATCACGGGCGCGTGGATCGAAACCGACACCGCCGCGCCGCTGCGGATCATGAGATAGAAAGGTCGCGCCCATCACGGGCGCGTGGATCGAAACGGGATCTTGATGTACGTGCTCTTGCCGTTCTTCTGGGTCGCGCCCATCACGGGCGCGTGGATCGAAACTGGATCACATCGGCAACCGTCTGGCCGATTGCGGGGTCGCGCCCATCACGGGCGCGTGGATCGAAACACGATCGTAACGCCGCCTGGCGGGTTGCTGATGTGTCGCGCCCATCACGGGCGCGTGGATCGAAACACCTGGTGCACCAGCCAGGTCATCGTGGTGGTCTGTCGCGCCCATCACGGGCGCGTGGATCGAAACTTGCAAAGGGAGACGCGGACCAGGCGCGTGATGCGGTCGCGCCCATCACGGGCGCGTGGATCGAAACAATCCCATCGGCACCAGGATGCTGATCGCATCGACCGTCGCGCCCATCACGGGCGCGTGGATCGAAACATACCCTTCTCCCGTGGATGGCGACGCGGCCGACGTCGCGCCCATCACGGGCGCGTGGATCGAAACGGCCGGGATGACGACCCCGGACACTTCGCCGAATGTCGCGCCCATCACGGGCGCGTGGATCGAAACCGGCTCAGCGGACAGCAGAACTCATCGCCGCCGTGTCGCGCCCATCACGGGCGCGTGGATCGAAACTCGCTGTCGCATGCGTTGCTGAAGCACGACCACGGTCGCGCCCATCACGGGCGCGTGGATCGAAACTCCTTGGCCGCAACGCGGCTTAGCTCTGAGTTAGGTCGCGCCCATCACGGGCGCGTGGATCGAAACCTGACGTCGACATCGGAACCGGAACCGGACGGCGGTGTCGCGCCCATCACGGGCGCGTGGATCGAAACCGCATAACCGCCTTTGATGCCGCGCACCAATGCGTCGCGCCCATCACGGGCGCGTGGATCGAAACTGGCGGCGCGGCAAGGAGGTCTGTCTCGAAGAGGGTCGCGCCCATCACGGGCGCGTGGATCGAAACTCGGCCGGCAAGCTCGACATCACGGTCGAGGATCGTCGCGCCCATCACGGGCGCGTGGATCGAAACAAGCCTCGTTTTTGTGTTAGCGGCTGGGGTTTTCTGTCGCGCCCATCACGGGCGCGTGGATCGAAACCGCATCGGCAGGTCACTGTCGCCCCAACGATAAGCGTCGCGCCCATCACGGGCGCGTGGATCGAAACTGTGCGAGCGACGCAGGTAAATTCGATCGTTGGGGTCGCGCCCATCACGGGCGCGTGGATCGAAACCCGCGCACGCCGAAAACACCATTCGTGGCGCCACGTCGCGCCCATCACGGGCGCGTGGATCGAAACGGTCGCGTTGGCCGCGGTGATGCGCTGCATGGTCAGTCGCGCCCATCACGGGCGCGTGGATCGAAACTGGATACCGGCCCCGGCCCGCGAGGGTGTTAAAGGTCGCGCCCATCACGGGCGCGTGGATCGAAACACGCCGAATCTGTCGCGCAGATCGTCATGCATGAGTCGCGCCCATCACGGGCGCGTGGATCGAAACTGCTGTTGCAGATATGGCGTATCGCCGCCCTTTGTGTCGCGCCCATCACGGGCGCGTGGATCGAAACAAGGACATCACCGGTATCGCGATGGCCATCGTCGGGTCGCGCCCATCACGGGCGCGTGGATCGAAACATGCGCAGGGGTACTGAGATGGAAAGCCCGCGCATGTCGCGCCCATCACGGGCGCGTGGATCGAAACTTCGTCATAACGTACTTCCTCAGGTTGGTGCCGGTCGCGCCCATCACGGGCGCGTGGATCGAAACAACTGCCGCGACAGCGTGATCAGTTCCAGAACGAGTCGCGCCCATCACGGGCGCGTGGATCGAAACACAGCCGGTTGACGTCCTCAGCGGCGCCGATCTGGAGTCGCGCCCATCACGGGCGCGTGGATCGAAACTTTTCGCGTGATCGCCATCTTTGCAATTATTTCGGTCGCGCCCATCACGGGCGCGTGGATCGAAACCTTGATTCCGAGCGCTTCCTTGAGCACGTCCTGCGTGTCGCGCCCATCACGGGCGCGTGGATCGAAACCAAACCATCCACACAAACTACGGTCTCGCCGCGATGGTCGCGCCCATCACGGGCGCGTGGATCGAAACTTGCCGGTGTACTGCAAGATCGGCGTCGATCCAGCGGTCGCGCCCATCACGGGCGCGTGGATCGAAACTCGGCAGTCATTGATCAGCCTCCAAAAGTCGAATGTCGCGCCCATCACGGGCGCGTGGATCGAAACGAGCCGGGCCTGGCGCAGCGCTACGCCCGCGCCCGTCGCGCCCATCACGGGCGCGTGGATCGAAACTTGCGAAGGGTGACATGGACAACTCGGGCACATTCGTCGCGCCCATCACGGGCGCGTGGATCGAAACTCATCGAGAACGGCCTGATGCCCGTCGATCAGCGCGTCGCGCCCATCACGGGCGCGTGGATCGAAACCGTCCGGTGGACCTCACCAAGCCCCTTCAGACCGTGTCGCGCCCATCACGGGCGCGTGGACCGAAATTCGGTCTGCTTGAGGGAACGGCCGGCTGCTGTCCGCATATAAAAAGGGCGCCCGAAGGCGCCCTCTGTACTCTAAGAGCGGAAGAACTATTCGTCCTTCATCTCCAAACTGCGGTTCACGCGCAGGACTAGCAGGGTGACGACCGCGCCGGACAGCAGGTAGAGGCCGACGTAGCCGATGCCGAGGTGGGCGGTGATCAGCAGGGCGATCAGCGGGGCGAAGGCCGCGCCGAGTAGCCAGGCGAAGTCCGAGGTCAGCACGGCGGCGCTGTAGCGGAAGCGCCGTTCGAAGCTGGAGTTGATGGCGCCGGAGGCCTGGGCGTGGGTGAAGCCGAGCAGGGCGAAGCCGGCCAGGATGAAGATGTAGGCGCCGGCGCGGGTGCCGGTCAGGAACAGTGGCAGCATGCCGCAGATCGAGAAGATGGCGATCAGGGCGGCGCCGATGCCCAGCGTGGTGCGGCGGCCGAGCCGGTCGGCGCAGATGCCGGAGATCATCATGGTGACGATGGCGATCGCGGCGCCGGCGCACTGCACGAGCAGGAATTCGACGACCGACTCGTGCGAGAACAGCGTCACCCACGACAGCGGGAACACGGTGACGAGGTGGAACAGTGCGAAGCAGGCCAGCGGCGCCAGGGCACCGAGGGCGATGCGCCGCCACTGCAGCTTGAACATCTCCCCCAGCGGCGCCGGCATCAGCTGGCGGGTGCGCAGCAGGTGCGTGAACTCTGGGGTTTCGACCAGGCGCAGGCGCGCGAACAGGGCGACGACGTTGATCGAGAACGCCACGTAGAACGGATAGCGCCAGCCCCAGTCGAGGAAGTCGGCACTGGACAGGCTGGCGACCAGCATGACGAACAGGCCGGCGGCGATCAGAAAGCCGATCGGGGCACCGAGCTGCGGGATCATGGCGAACCAGCCGCGGCGGTTTTCCGGGGCGTTGAGGGCCAGCAGCGAGGGCAGGCCGTCCCAGCTGGCGCCGAGCGCGACGCCTTGCGCGGCACGGAACAGTCCGAGCAGGACGATGGCGGCGGTGCCGATCGAGGTGTAGCCGGGCAGGAAGGCCATGCCGGCGGTGGCGGTGCCGAGCATGAACAGGGCGAAGGTCAGCTTGGTGCCGCGACCGTACCAGTCGTGCAGGACGCGGCCAAACAGGGCGCCTAGCGGCCGGGTGATGAACGCCAGCGAGAACAGGGAAAACGAGTAGAGCGTGCCGGTGTAGGCGTCGACGAACGGGAAGAAAACCTGCGGGAAAACCAGCACCGCGGCGATGCCGAATACAAAAAAGTCAAAGAATTCAGATACTCGCCCGATGATGACGCCGATGGCGATCTCACCGGGGCGGACTTGCTCCATGACGTGTGCCTCGGGGTGCCCGGCTGGACCGACGGCCGGAGCGGTTGCTGCTGGCGATACAGGCATGTAGTTCTCTCCTTATTCGAATGATCGTCACTAAGAAGCCTGATCCGCCGCCGGCGCGCGGCCGGAGACGGCACCGCAAAACCATTTGACGCTGGTGAGCACTGTACTCCCGCTGGCGCAATTGGACAAAACGTCCAATCGAGCTGAACTCCAAACCGGTTTACCATATTGGCCCCCAAGAACCATCTCCTCGATTAACCATGCCCAGCAGACTCCTGCGAGGATTGCTCCTGAGCCCCGTTGTCATGCTCATGGCCGGGTGCAACGCCGTGCTGCTGAAGCCGTCCGGCGACCTGGCGGTTCAGCAGCGCGACCTCCTCATCATTTGCACGATCCTGATGCTGCTGGTGGTCGTGCCGGTCATCGTCATGTCGCTGTGGTTTGCATGGCGGTATCGATCGTCGAACGCCAAGGCGGACTACGATCCGGACTGGCATCACTCGACGTTGATCGAGCTGATCGTCTGGTCGGCGCCGCTGCTGATCATCATCGTGCTCGGTGCGCTGACCTGGATCAGCACGCACAAGCTTGATCCGTATCGGCCGATCGAGCGCATTTCCGCCGACAAGCCGCTGCCGCCGGGCGCCAAGACGCTGGAAGTGGAGGTCGTGGCGCTGAACTGGAAGTGGCTGTTCATCTATCCGCAGTACGGCATCGCCACGGTCAATGAGCTGGCGGCACCGGTCGACATGCCGATCAAGTTCATGATCACCGGCGCCGAGTCGACGGGCATGAACTCGTTCTTCGTGCCGTCGCTGGCCGGTCAGATTTACGCGATGTCGGGCATGCAGACGCTGTTGCACGCGGTGATCAACAAGCCGGGCGTCTACGACGGCTTCTCGGCGAACTACAGCGGTGCGGGCTTTGCGGGCATGACCTTCAAGTTCCACGGCATGAGCGCTGACGACTTCACGCAGTGGGTGAACAAGGTCAAGGCCAGCCCGGACGCGATGCAGGACGCCGAATACGTGCAGCTCGAAAAGCCGAGCATGCAGAATAAGGTGCAGTACTTCGCCAGCGTTGATCCGCAGCTGTATCACAAGATCCTGACGCTCTGCGTGCAGCCGGACGCGCCGGCCTGCAACAGCCTGAAGCCGCCGAAGGCTGAAGGTGAAGAGGGGCACGAAGGCGGTGAGGCCGCAGCCGAGCCGGCCATGCACCACGAGCAGACGATGGCTGGCATGGCAGCGCCCATGCCCGACGAAGCGGCGCAGCCGTCTTCGTCCGATGACGCCTCGGCGTCGCCTCAACACTAAGGCACCGACCGCGTCGTGCCAGTATTTCGGGATTAACCGATGCAAGAAAAATCCGATCTCATGCGTTTCATCTTCGGGCGGCTCAGTCTTGAGTCGATTCCGTACCACGAGCCGATCCTGGTCTGGACGTTCGTGGCGGTGGCCCTGATCGGTGGTGCGCTGTTCGCGGCCATCACCTACTACCGCAAGTGGGGCTACCTCTGGACCGAGTGGTTCACCAGCATCGATCACAAGAAGATCGGCATCATGTACATGGTGCTGGGTATCGTCATGCTGCTGCGCGGGTTCTCCGACGCGGTGATGATGCGTATCCAGCAGGCCATCGCCTTCAACGGTGACATGGGCTATCTGCCGCCGCATCACTACGACCAGATCTTCACGGCGCATGGCGTGATCATGATCTTCTTCGTGGCGATGCCGTTCGTCGTGGGTCTGATGAACGTCGCGGTGCCGCTGCAGATTGGTGCGCGCGACGTCGCGTTCCCGTTCCTCAACAACTTCAGCTTCTGGATGACCACCGTCGGCGCGGTGCTGGTCATGCTGTCGCTGTTCATCGGTGAGTTCGCGCGCACCGGCTGGCTGGCCTATCCACCGGTATCGGAACTCATATTAAGTCCCGACGTCGGTGTCGATTACTACATCTGGTCGCTGCAGATCGCCGGTGTCGGCACCTTGCTGTCCGGCGTCAACTTCCTGGTCACCATCGTCAAGATGCGTGCGCCGGGCATGACGCTGATGAAGATGCCGGTGTTCACGTGGACGGCGCTGTGCACCAACGTGCTGATCGTTGCCGCGTTCCCGGTGCTGACCGGCGTGCTCGCGCTGCTGTCGCTGGACCGCTACGTCGGCACGCACTTCTTCACGAACGACATGGGCGGCAACGCCATGATGTACGTGAACCTGATCTGGATCTGGGGTCACCCCGAGGTCTACATCCTGATCCTGCCGATGTTCGGCGTGTTCTCGGAAGTGGTTGCCACGTTCTCGGGCAAGCGCCTGTTCGGCTACACGTCGATGGTCTACGCCACGGTCGTCATCACGATCCTGTCGTACATCGTTTGGCTGCATCACTTCTTCACGATGGGTTCCGGTGCGAGTGTGAACTCGTTCTTCGGCATCACCACGATGATCATCTCCATTCCCACGGGCGTGAAGATGTTCAACTGGCTGTTCACGATGTACCGCGGCCGCATCCGCTTCGAACTGCCGATGATGTGGGCGGTGGCGTTCATGGTCACCTTCACCGTCGGCGGCATGACGGGCGTGATGCTGGCGATTCCGCCGGCCGACTTCTCGCTGCACAACTCGCTGTTCCTGATCGCGCACTTCCATAACGTGATCATCGGCGGCGTGGTGTTCGGCGCGTTCGCGGCGATCAGCTACTGGTTCCCGAAGTCGATGGGCTTCAAGCTCGATCCGTTCTGGGGCAAGTGCTCGTTCTGGTTCTGGGTGATCGGTTACTGGTTCGCGTTCACGCCGCTGTATGTGCTGGGCTTGATGGGTGTGACCCGCCGTCTGAACCACTTCGACGATCCGTCGCTGCAGATCTGGTTCCAGATCGCTGCGTTCGGTGCGTTCCTGATCTTCCTCGGCATCATGTGCTTCCTGGTGCAGATCTACGTCAGCTTCCGTGACCGCGAGCGTCTGCGCGACACGACGGGCGACCCGTGGGATGGTCGTACGCTGGAGTGGTCGACCGCCTCGCCGTCGCCGGTCTACAACTTCGCGTTCACGCCGTACATCAGCGAGATCGATGCCTGGACCGACATGAAGCGTCGCGGCTACCAGCGCCCGGACAGCGGCTTCGTGCCGATCCACATGCCGAAGAACACGGCGACCGGCTTCGTGCTGGCGGCTCTGGCTGGTGTCTGCGGCTTCGCGCTGATCTGGCACATCTGGTGGCTGGCCGCGCTGTCGTTCGTCGGCCTGATCGGCTCGGCGATCTTCCATACGTTCAACTACGATCGTGACTACTACATTCCGGCCGACGAGGTCGAGAAGACGGAAGCCGAACGTACCCGACTGCTTGCGCAGGCCTGATCCTATGTCGACACATCACGCTCCAACGCTCGACCCGTCCGGTTTCTATGTGACCGGCGAGCATCACACTGAAAACGGCACGCTGCTCGGCTTCTGGCTGTACCTGATGAGCGACTGCCTCATCTTCGCGGTGCTGTTCGCGACCTACGGCGTGCTCAATGGCAGCTACGCTGGTGGTCCGGACCAGAAGATGCTGTTCGACCTGCCGCTGATCGCGGTCAACACCGCGGCGCTGCTGCTGTCGTCGATCACCTACGGCTTTGCGATGCTCGAAGCGCATCGCGGCCGCAAGGGCGCGGTCATCGCCTGGTTGGTCATCACCGCGCTGTTCGGTGCCACCTTCGTCGGCATCGAGCTGACCGAGTTCCACCACATGATCGGCGAGGGTGCCGGCCCGTGGCGCAGCGCGTTCCTGTCGTCGTTCTTCGCGCTGGTCGCGACGCACGGCCTGCACGTTTCGTTCGGCATCCTGTGGATGATCGTGCTGATGGTGCAGACCTCGAAGAGCGGTCTCACCGAGCAGATGACGCGCCGCCTGAGCTGCCTGTCGCTGTTCTGGCACTTCCTCGACATCATCTGGATCGGCGTCTTCACCTTCGTCTATCTGATGGGAGTTCTGAAATGAGCACGGCCCACCACGAAACCGAACTCGAACCGCACGTTCACAGCCACGACCATGGCCACGGCCATGGCGGTGAGGCGCACGGCTCGCTCAAGGGCTACATGATCGGCTTTGTGCTGTCGATCATCCTGACCGCGATCCCGTTCTGGATCGTCATGGGCGGCGTGATGACGTCGAACCAGACGGCCGCCGTCGTGGTGCTGGCGTTCGCGCTGGTGCAGATCGTCGTGCACGTCATCTACTTCCTGCACATGAACAGCTCGTCGGAAGGCGGCTGGAACATGCTGGCGATGATCTTCACGGCGGTGCTGGTGCTGATCACCATCGTCGGCTCGTTCTGGGTCATGTACCACATGAACCACCTGATGATGCCGCAGATGCACGAGATGTCGGCGTCCGACGCGCACGACATGCCCTGAGGGGCAGCGCGCGCGACGTCAGATTTTCGATGTCTGCAGACCGGCCGCGATCGACCGCCAGCCTTTACGGGCTCGCCGTCATCGCGGTCTTTCTGTTTGGCGGTTTCGTCTGGCTCGGCACCTGGCAGGTTCACCGGCTGCACTGGAAGCTGGATCTGATCTCCCGGGTCGATCACCGCCTGGCGGCCAAGCCGGTACCGGCGCCGGCACGTGACGGCTGGGCGAAGGTCAACGAGCGTGACGACAACTACCTCAAGGTCTTTGTCGATGGCGTCTTTCTGCACGGGCGGGAAACCTTCGTACAGGCGGTGACCGATCGTGGCCCGGGCTTCTGGGTGATGACGCCGCTCAAGCAGGCCGACGGCTCTATCGTGCTGGTCAATCGCGGCTTCGTCGACACCGAACATCGCGATCCGCTGATGCGCTTGCCGGCGCATCCGGATGCGCCGGTGCACATCGTCGGCCTGCTGCGCATGACCGAGCCCAAGGGCGGCTTCCTGCGCCACAACAAGCCCGATGAAGACCGCTGGTATTCGCGCGATGTGGCGGCCATCGCCCAGGCGCGCGGGCTGCAGGCGGCCGACGTAGCGCCGTATTTCATCGATGCCGACGCCACGCCCAACCCCAGCGGCTGGCCGGTCGGCGGCCTGACCGTCGTCAAGTTTCATAACAGCCATCTGGTCTACGCCATCACCTGGTACGGCCTGGCGCTGATGACGCTGATCTGGGCCTACATCCTGGCGCGCGGCGAATGGCGCCGCCGCAGCGGGGCCGCCGGTCCCGCATAGACTTCCGCGGCGAAGGCGTCCAGCATGCGCGCCATGCAGACCCGCCGATACCCCTTCGGCCGATCGTTGATCGCCGCCCGCGGCGAGACCGTCGGCCAGCAGAACATGCTGCAGCTCATCGAGCTGCGCTGGATCGCCGTCGTCAGCCAGGTGCTGACGATCACCTTCGTCACCCTGGTCTTCCACGTCGAACTGCCGCTGCTCGCGATGTCGTCCATCGTGGTGGGGCTGATCGTGCTGAATCTGTTCAGCCTCTACCGGCCGCGGCGCGCGTCGGAGATCAGCAATGGCACCTTGTTCGCCGGGCTGCTGCTGGATGTCGCAGCGCTCACGGCGCTGCTGTATCTGAGCGGCGGTGCGACCAATCCGTTCGTGTTCCTCTACCTGCTGCAGGTGACGCTGGCGGCGATGCTGCTCGACGCCTGGACGACGTGGACGCTGGTCATCATCACCGCGGTGTGCTTCGCCGTGCTGACCCGCTATCACCTGCCGCTGCAGATGCCGGGCGGCGACACCGGGCAGCTGTTCCTGCTGCACATCATCGGCATGCTGATCTGCTTCGTCATCGACGTCGGCCTGCTGGTGGTGTTCATGACGCGTATCAATCGCAACCTGCGCGCGCGTGACACGCGTCTCGCCGATCTGCGCCAGCGCGCGGCGGAGGAGGACCACATCGTGCGCATGGGCTTGCTCGCGTCCGGCGCCGCGCACGAGCTGGGCACGCCGCTGGCCACGCTGTCGGTGATCCTCGGCGACTGGCATCGCATGCCGGCCTTTCAGCGCGATCCGGAAATCCTCGCCGAGATCGAGGACATGCAGGCCGAGGTCCGGCGCTGCAAGACCATCGTCACCGGCATCCTGCTGTCGGCCGGCGAGGCGCGCGGCGAATCGCCGATGGTGACGACCCTGAGCGGTTTCATGGACGATCTGGTCGAGGACTGGCGGCGCACGCGGCCGGTCCAGCGTTTCGATTACGACAACACCATGGAGGACGATCCGACCATCGTCTCCGACTCGGCACTCAAGCAGATCATCTGCAATGTGCTCGATAATGCGCTCGACGCGTCGCCGGCCTGGGTCGGCTTCACGGTGTCGTCGATCGACGGCATGCTGGCGTTGTCGGTCCGTGATCGCGGGCCTGGCTTTGCGCCGGAGATGCTGGCGCAGTTCGGCAAGCCGTATCAGTCGACCAAGGGCCGCCCCGGCGGCGGCCTGGGCCTGTTTCTGGTCGTCAACGTCGTGCGCAAGTTCGGCGGGCGTGTGACGGTCGAGAATCGGCCCGACGGCGGCGCCTGCGTGACGATGCGCCTGCCATTGGCGACGCTGATGATCGAGGAAAACGATGAACCCGCCACGTGAACGCTCGTTGCTGATCGTCGAGGACGATGCCGCTTTCGCGCGCACGCTGAAGCGCTCGTTCGAGCGGCGCGACTGGCGCGTGCAGTTGGCAGCCGATGCCGACGAGGTGGCGCCGCTGATCGCCGAGGCGACGCCGGGTCACGCAGTCGTCGATCTCAAGCTCGGCGCCGCGTCCGGACTGACGGTCGTACAGGCGCTGCACGCGCATGATCCGAACATGTTGATCGTGGTTTTGACCGGCTTTGCGAGCATCGCCACCGCCGTCGAGGCCATCAAGCTCGGCGCCTGCAACTACCTCGTCAAACCGTCGAACACCGACGATATCGAAACGGCCTTTCTGCAGCCCAGCGGCGGCGACGTCGACGTGCCGGTTGCCGCACGGCCGACATCGATCAAGACCCTGGAGTGGGAGCGCATCCACGAGATGCTGGCCGAAACCGGCTTCAACGTCTCGGAAACCGCGCGCCGTCTCGGCATGCACCGCCGCACTCTGGCGCGCAAGCTCGGCAAGCGCGGCGTCCCGTAGCCTGGGTCGCGGCTTGCGCTGCTCCTACAACGCTCCCCAGGTGTTTTGCGAATTCCCCGAACCGTTCATGCCGAGTGCCGCGCGTAGCGTGGTGTATCGAAGCACGCGCAAGGTCCGGATCTGCAGCCGCCGCGACGACACAGTTGCTCCTACAAAAGCCCCATACGCCTTTGTAGAAGCGGCGCAAGCCGCGACCCGCGGCGTTCAGAAGTCCCAATCCCACGCCGCATTCCAGTACGGGTAATTCGCCAACGATCGGCACAGCCCGGCGCGAAGCGGGTTGTCGGCGATGTAACGTGCGACCTGTTCGACGTTTTCCTCCCGTCGCAGGGCGTGATCATGAAACCCACGCTGCCAGACCCCCCGGGCCTCCACCTTGCGCCGTCGATTGACGTCCCGCGCGCTCAGCGCCTTGAAGCGTCCGACGAGCTGTGACAGCGACGCCGCACGGCCGAGCTGCAGCAGCCAGTGCAGATGATCCGGCATCACGACGCAGCACAGCCCGACCGCATCATCGAGCAACGCGCGGTCGTGCAGGCGGCGCATCACGACGCCGGCGAGGCCTGAGTCGGTAAACAGCGGTGCGCGGCCGTCGGTGACGATCGTGACATGGTAGATCTGGCCGGGCATCGAGACGCGACCGCGTCGCAGCGCACGCTGCCCGGGCCGATATGTGGGCTTGTCATCCATGCCCGACATGGTCAGCGATCGAGGCAGGGCTTTTATTGCGCGATGTCACATTCGCGGCCGGGACCGGCGGCGTAAGCCTGAAGCGTAGGTCGCGGCTTGCGCTGCTCCTACAGGACGGGCGTGCGGGGCTTTGTAGGAGCGGCGCGAGCCGCGACACCCAGGCCCGGAATCCGGGAAACCTTCGCTACCGCCCCGATGCGCGCACTGGGTGGCGGCACAAGCGCTGCTGCATGCGGGACGTGGCCGACGTCTGAATCCGCAGCGCTTGATTTGCGCCGCGTGGTCGCGGCTTGCGCCGCGCCTACGGGGCGATGGGCGTTTTGCAGGAGCGGCGCGAGCCGCGACACCCAGGCCGGGGAATCCGGGAAAGCCTCGCTACGGCCCCGACGCGCGCGCCAGGCGGCGGTGCGAGCGCTTTTGCTCGCGGTATTGCACCGGCGTCATGCTCGACCAGCGTTTGAACGCGCGGTAGAAGGTGCTCGGCTCGGAGAAGCCGGTCAGGTAGACGATGTTCTCGATCGACTCCTCGGTGCCGGCCAGCAGGCGCTTGGCCAGTGCGAAGCGGAAATCGGCGAGCAGTTCGGAGAAGCTGGTGCCGGCGCGCGACAGTTCGAAGCGCAGGCGCCGCGTCGGCACGTCGAGTTCGGCGGCGACGTCTTCCAGCGTCAGCTGATCGAGTTCCAGGCGCTGCGCAAACAGCTTCTGGATGCGCTCGATGAGGTCGTGGCGTCGCAGCTTCGACAGGCGCCGCTCGGCCAGGTCCTCATGCAGCTTGAGCAGGTCCGGATCCCAGCGCGGCGAGCGGTATTCGAGCACGGCGGGGTCGAACCACAGTTCGCTTTCCGGCGCGCCGAAGCTGACCGGGCAGCCGAAGATCTTCTCGTACTCGGCCTGCGGTGCGCGCTGGCTGCAGTGCAGGGCGACGCGTTGTGGTGCGAAGCGGCCCTCGGTGACGCTCTTCAGGAACTGGATCAGTTCGAAGACGATGCAGATTTCGGTGTGACGCAGCTGCGGTGCCTCGGCCGCCGTGCCCTTGATCAGCGCGCGGGCACCTTCGTCGTCGGTGACGATGCGCACGTTCAGCGCATCGGACAGCAGGCGCAGATACTTCAGCGCGCGTTCCAGGCCCTCGCCGAGCGTGGCGCTGCTGAAGATCAGGTATTCGAGCACCTCGCCGTGGAACACCGGTAGGTGCGGGCACAAGTGCAGGCCGATCTCCGGATCGCCGGTGACGGCCTCGACGGTTTCCCAAAAGTAGGCCTGCAACTGATGCGGGGTGCGCATCTCTCGCAGGGGCAGTTCCTCGGCGTTATAGCCCAGCCGCTCGTAAATGGCGTTGACGTTCAGACCGGCGGTGACCATGCCGGAATGGATGACTTCCAGAAAATACCCAGAATCGCGCATGCCCTATCGCCCCGGTTCCTGTGGCTGTGCAGCCAACAGTTTGCCGAAATGACAGCGCGAGGTCACCTGTTTTGATCAATCTTTTTTTGCTGATTCAACGGCGTGCCCAGGCAAGGGCGTCTTCCAGGCGGTCCTGACCCCAGAACAGTTCACCATTGACGACGAAGCTCGGCGCGCCAAACAGGCCCAGTTCGGCTGCTCGCACGCCCTGTGCGCGCAGTCTCGGGCGCTCGGCCTCGCTGGTCGCATGCGCGATGACGGCGGCGGCTTGCTGGCCGGCCGTACGTAGGCAGGCGGCAATGACGGCCTCGTCGCCCACATCGCGGTCCTCGGCGAAGTTGGCGCGATAGACCGCGTGCACGAAGTTTTCCAGCCACGGTGCGTCGGCGTAGCTGCAGGCGATGCGCGCGCCGAGCACGCTGGTGCGCGGGAAGTGGCTCGGTTGCTGCCAGCCCAGGCCGTATTTGCCGCACAGGCGCGCCAGATCGCGCCACATGTAGGCGGCCTTGGCCGGCACTTCGAGGATCGGCGACTGCGCGTAGCCTTGCGACTGGAAGACTGGACCCAACAGGAACGGTTGCCAGCGCACGGTGACGCCGGCCGCGCGCGCGGCGTCGCCGATGCGCATCGCCGCCGGATACGAGTAGGTGCTGCCGAATTCAAACCAGAAATCGAGCGTGCTCACAAAACCTCCAGCGTTTGTGCGGCGCTCCATTGCGCGCCGGGATCAAGCGTGACCGGGACGCCGATGACGGCGGCCTCGACGCACAGCATCTGCCGCCAGCCGTCGGCGTCGAGATCGGTCAGGGCGTCGGCTTTTTCGGCGCCGGGATTCCAGACCACCAGATCGGTAAAGCCACGCTGGCCGATGCGCAGCGTGCGCCGGCCATCGCGCAATTCGACCGCGGGCGGCGTGTCGAAGTAGATGCGATCGACCTCGCCGACGATCGCCAGCGGGTCGTCGGTTTCGATGCACGCGGTGTTGCCGTGCGCCGAATCGCGGTAGTGCAGCCCTTGCAGGCTGCTGAGACGCGCATGGTCGATGTCGTCGACGCGTAGATAGGTGTGCAGCGCCGCGGTGAACGTGAACGGCGCATCGTCGCGGTTGTGTATGCGCAATTCGACGTCGAGAGACGCACCGCCGACCGTGACGTGCAAGGCGGCAAGGAATGCATACGGCCAGACCGCGCGGGTATCGGCGCTGTCGGCGAGTGTGAAGATGGCACGGCCGCGACCGTCAGCATCACGCCCGCGCGACGACAGCGTCCACGTACCGGTACGCGCAACGCCATGTTTGGGCAACGGTCCCTCGGCGGCGAACTGCGGAAAGATCACCGGGATGCCGCCGCGGATCGCCTGTCCGGCGCCGGCCTGTGCCTTGCTGCTCAGATAGAGCTGTTCGCCGCCACCGGCGGCTTGCCACGAGACCACGTGGGCGCCGTGGCGGCTGAGCGTGGCCTGTGCGCCGTCGACGCTGTCGATCGTGACGTCGGCATACGGCGCGGTAGCGGCCTTGAACTCCATATTTCGTTCCGGGGTCGAGGGTTACGGACGTCAAAGCATGCCGTGATCGGCGCGCAACGCGCCAGCGGCGTGTCATTGCAGCCTGCGCGCCTGCCTACGCCGAAGGTCAGTTTGGCCAATGCCGCGCTGCACAACGAGGGGCACACTGCGCGCCGTCAATTTCCTCCGTGATATCTCCCATGCCTGCCTACAAAGCTCCTTTGCGGGACATGAAGTTCCTGCTCAACGAAGTGTTCGACTATCCGGCGCACTACGCCGGCCTCAGCAACGGCAAGGATGCCGATCCGGAGACGGTCAGCGCGATCCTCGAAGAATGCGCGAAGCTGTGCGAAGAAGTGCTGGCGCCGCTGAACCTGCCGGGTGACGAGGAAGGCTGCCACTTCGACAACGGCAAGGTGACGACACCCAAGGGTTTCAAGGACGCCTACGAGCAGTACGTGGCCGGCGGCTGGCAGGGGCTGTCGCACCCGGCCGAATTCGGCGGTCAGGGCATGCCGATGTCGATGGGTCTGTTCAAGACCGAAATGATGGGCACGGCCAACTGGTCATTCAACATGTATCCGGGCCTGTCGCTCGGCGCCATGAACACCGTCATGCAGCACGCGTCGGACGAGCTGAAGGCGCTGTACATGCCCAAGCTGACCGAAGGCACCTGGACCGGCACGATGTGCCTGACCGAGCCGCAGTGCGGCACCGACCTCGGCCAGGTCAAGACCAAGGCCGAACCGCAGCCGGACGGCTCGTACAAGATCACCGGCACCAAGATCTTCATCTCCGCCGGCGAACATGACCTGGCCGAGAACATCGTGCACATCGTGCTCGCGCGTCTGCCGGACGCGCCGCCGGGAACGCGCGGCATCTCGCTGTTCATCGTGCCCAAGCATCGTCCGGCGGACGACGGTTCGGTCGGCGAGTTCAACAACGTCGTGTGCAGCTCCATCGAGCACAAGATGGGCATCAAGGCCTCGGCGACGGCGGTGATCAACTTCGACGAGGCGACCGGCTGGATGATCGCCGAGCCGAACAAGGGTCTCGAAGCGATGTTCACGTTCATGAACACCGCGCGCATCGGCACCGCGATCCAGGGTGTCTGCCACGCCGAAGCGTCGTTCCAGGGCGCGCTGGCCTATGCCAAGGACCGCCGCTCGATGCGCGCGCTGGGTGGCAAGAAGGAGCCGGAGAAGGTCGCCGACGCGATCATTCATCACGCCGACGTGCGCCGCATGCTGCTGACGCAGAAGGCCTTCGCCGAAGGCGGCCGCGCGATGATCTACTTCGCCGCGCAGTATGCCGATCACATGACCAACGGCATCATCGAAGGCGACGACAAGAAGTACAAATACTGGGACGACAAGCTCGGCTTCCTGACGCCGATCATGAAGGGCTTCCTGACCGAAATGGGCCTCGAAGCGGCCAATCACGGCATCCAGGTGTTTGGCGGCCACGGCTACATCAAGGAACACGGCATGGAGCAGATCGCGCGTGATGCGCGCATCGCCACGCTGTACGAAGGCACGACCGGTATTCAGGCGCTGGACCTGCTCGGCCGCAAGGTGCTGATCATGACCCGCGGCGGCGCCGTGCGTGACTTCACCAGCCTGATCGCCAAGTTTTCCGTCGAGCACATGCGCAACGCCAAGATGCGCCGTTACGCAACCTCGCTGGCGCGCTATGCCGCCGAGTGGAACGTACTGACGATGCGCGTGATGCTCACCGCCCGTAAGGATCGCGAAAGCGTCAGCGCCGCCAGCCATCACTTCCTGATGTACTCGGGCTACGTGACGATGGCCTACTTCTGGGCGCTGCAGGCGGCCGTGGCCAGCGACAAGCTCGCCAACGGTGGTGACGAGTCGCCGGAGTTCTACAAGGCCAAGCTCGCCACCGCGCGCTTCTACTTCGATCACCTGCTGCCGCGTGCCAAGGGCCATGCGGTGTCGATGGTCAAGCCGAGCCGCTCGATGACCAAGCTGCCGGTCGAGCACTTCGTGTTCGAATAAGTTGCGGTGCTGGAGGAGAGCATCGAGAAAGGCGCCGCGAGGCGCCTTTCTTTCTTGTCGTCGTCGATGTTACGGGCGCGGTGCCGGTCGCGGGCTTCGGTGCGTACTGCGAAGCGCGGAGTCGCGGCTTGCGCCGCTCCTGCAGGCGAGTGCGAAGCGCGACGACAAACGGTCGTTGCCTCGTCGTCCATCTGAAGCCGCGACAGTGGCACGGCCGATGCGCGCCTGCAGACAAGGCCCGCCGAAGTTCAGCGCACGAGCATCGGCGCCTCATCGGTGAAATAGGCCGCGCAATCGCCGAGCGCGGCGAGCAGCTGGCTGCCGTCGTAACGCGTCGTGCGGCTCTGGCCGTCGACGACCGACACCGAGCCGTCGTCATGGATCGTGACGCTGGCCGTGTCGCCGTCCTGCGTGATCTCGATGCTGCCGGCCGAAACCGATACCGGCAGTCCGCCATAGGCCTGGAACTGCAGGGCGCTGCCGGTGTGCACATCGTAGCTGCCGAGCTCGCAACCGTCGGCGCTGAACGATTCGCTGGCGTCGTACGTGAGCTGGTGCGGAACATGGCCGGTCTGCGGATCGGCCGTGCCCACGGTTTCTTCGGTATCCGCCAGTGCATCTGCGCTGCCGCTGGTGAAGGCGTACTGTCGCTGCAGCGTGCCGTCGACCGCGAGGGACGCGATTTCGTTCAGCCGCTCGGCCGCCTCGATGCGCGTCTGCCCTTCGATCCCATCGGCATCTGTGACGCGGCGGCTGTGATATTCGGATCCGAAGTGGCGAATCTGGCTCCTGAGCATGCCGCCGTAACTGTCGCTGTAGCGAATCGTCTCGCTGACGGGCGTGTCGGCCGACCCGTACTTCACGTAGTAGATCGTCGCGTCGCCGTCGCTCTGCGCGATGGTGCCGCACTGCAGGCCGTCGTTGCTGACGCTCTGCGGGCAGGCGTGGAGAATCTCGCCATCCAGCACCTGCGCCTCGTAGACCGTCGGGCCGATACTGTCGCAGTCGTAAAAGTGTTCGAGCGTCGCGACGTCGGTGTGCTCGCTCGTGTACGGCGAGGTGACGGTGACGGCGATGGGGTCGTCGTAGTCGACGGTGCCGCCGAAGTTGCAGTCGCTGGTCGATGCCTTGGCGACGACCGGAATCCGCAGGGCGCTGCCGTCCGTCACGACCAGGGTGCGCATGATTTCGTGCAGGCGGCCCATCGAGGCGCGCTTGAGAACGGCCTGCGGCGTGTCGAGCGTGCCGCTGGCGCTGCGGCCACCGCCGCCGTCCGAGCCGCTGCCGCAGGCGGCAAGAAAGAAGCCGGCGGCGAGGCCGGCGCCGAGACGAAACGATTGAATGACCACCTTGCACTCCCCTGAAAGCGCCGTCACGAGTGGAGCATGCTCCGTGCCATGGCACGGAGCGCGGTCTCCAGCGGACGCGGGGCGTGGCAGTTCGAACACCGCCGGCCGCGTCGCAGACGCACTTTCAGGCGCGGCACCGCTTGTGGCGGTTTGTGCGCGTGGTGTGATCAGAGGTCGCGGCTGGCGCCGCTTCTACAACGCTCCCCAGGTGTTTTGCGAATTCCCCGAACCGTTCATGCCGAGTGCCGCGCGTAGCGCGGTGTATCGAGGCACGCGCAAGGTCCGGATCTGCAGCCGCCGCGACGACACAGTTGCTCCTACAGGCAAGCACGGAGCGCAACGACAAACCGTCGGCGCCTCGCCGTCCACCTGCAGTCACGTTGTAGGCGCGGCGCGAGCCGCGACCTCGTGCCGCGTCGGCAGCGGGGTCAGTGGTCGGCGCCCTTCGGCTTCACGAACTTCAGCGTCATGCGGTCCGACTCGCCGATCGCGAGATACTTGTCGCGATCCTGATCGCCGAGCTTGAGTGTCGGCGGTAGGGTCCAGACACCGGCCGGATGATCCTTGTCGTCCTTGGGGTTGTCGTTGATCTTGGAGCGGGCGACGAGTTTGAAGCCGGCATTTTCCGCCAGTGCGATGACGTAGTCCTCGTTGACGTAACCGCTTTTCTTCATCGTCTCGAGCGTGCTGCCCGGCTTCGCTCGATGCTCGACGACGCCCAGCGTACCGCCGGGTTTCAGTGCGGTGTAGAAGGCATTGAACGCAGCCTGGTCGTAGCCGCCGCTGATCCAGTTGTGCACGTTGCGGAAGGTCAGCACCGCATCGGCGCTGCCGGGCGGCGCGACTTCGGTTTTGGCCGGCGGCGCGAAGGTGCTGATCGTGACCTTGTCGAGATCCGCCGAGTCCGCGAGCTTTTGCTTGTATGCGGCCAGCCCCTTTTCGGATGCGGGCAGGGCTGCGATGTATTCGCCGTGTTCACGCAGGTAAGGTGCCAGGATGTCGGTGTAACCGGTCAAGCCCGGCCAGATCTCGACGACGTGCATGTTCGGTGCGATGCCGAAGAACTCCAGTGTCTGCAGCGGATGGCGATACGGGTCGCGCGCCTTCAGCGCCGCCGGCCGCTCGGAACTGTCGATGGCAGACTTGAGCGCCGGCACATCGGCTGCGGCGTGTGCGGCCAGCGAGAGACCGCACAACAGCGCGGCAGCGGAGTAACGCAGGGACTGAAACATGTCGGGCTCCTGATGACAGGAGCCCGACATTAGCGGTGTCGCGAACGAAACGCGAACGGCGTCAGCGTGCCGTCAGATGCGTTGGATTCAAAGCGTTGCCGCGAGCCGCGAGCCCTGGTCGATTGCACGCTTGGCGTCGAGTTCGGCGGCGACGTCGGCGCCGCCGATCAGGTGCACGGACGCGCCGGCGGCTTGCAGCGGTTCCTGCAGTTCGCGCAGCGGAACCTGGCCGGCGCACAGGACAATGGTGTCGACTTCGAGCAGCGTCGGGTTCTCGCGCTTCTCGCCGTAGCTGATCAGCAGGCCGCGTTCGTCGATGGCTTCGTAATTGACGCCGCCGATCATCTCGACCTTCTTCATTTTCAGCGCGGCGCGATGAATCCAGCCGGTGGTCTTGCCGAGCCGTTTGCCGAGCGATTCGGCCTTGCGCTGCAGCAGCGTGACCTGCCGTGCCGGCGGCGTGATTTGGGGCTTGGCGAGGCCGCCGCGCGCGGCTTGCGGATCAGCGACACCCCATTCGCGCATCCACTCGGCCAGATCCAGCGTCGGCGAATGGCCATCCTGCACGAGATACTCGGAAACATCGAAGCCGATACCGCCGGCACCGATCACGGCAACGCGCTGGCCGACCGGCTTTTTGTCGCGCAGTACGTCGATGTAGCTGAGCACCTTGCCGGTTTTTTCCTGTTCGTCCTGGCCGGGGATTTTCGGGTCGCGCGGCGTGATGCCGGTGGCGAGCACGATGTCGTCGTAGTGGCCGGCGAGCAGGTCATTGGCGGTGACGCGCTTGCCGAGCTTGAGCTTGACGCCGGTCGTTTCGATCTTGCGGCCGAAGTAGCGCAGTGTCTCGTGGAATTCTTCCTTGCCGGGGATGCGCTTGGCCATGTTGAACTGGCCGCCGATTTCGTTGGCGGAGTCGAACAGTTCGACGTCGTGACCGCGCTCGGCGGCGACCGTCGCCGCGGCCAGTCCGGCCGGGCCGGCGCCAATCACGGCGACGCGCTTCTTCTCGGCGGCCGGCGTGTAGTTCAGCTCGGTTTCGTGACAGGCGCGCGGATTGACCAGGCAGCTCGCGGTCTTCATCTGGAAGGCGTGATCGAGGCAGGCCTGGTTGCAGGCGATGCAGGTGTTGATCTCGTCGGCGCGGCCCTGCGCGGCCTTCTTCACGAAGTCCGGGTCGGCGAGCAGCGGACGCGCCATCGAGACCATGTCGGCCTGGCCGTCGGCGAGGATCTGTTCGGCCACCGACGGATCGTTGATGCGATTGGTCGTGCACAGCGGAATCGATACTTCCGATTTCAGCTTCTGCGTGACCCAGGCGAACGCGCCGCGCGGGACCGAGGTGGCGATGGTCGGCACCCGTGCTTCATGCCAGCCGATGCCGGTATTGATGATGGTTGCGCCGGCCTTTTCGATGGCCTTGGCGAGCTGCACGATCTCCTCCCAGCTCTGGCCGTTCGGCACGAGATCGAGCATCGACAGGCGGTAGACGATGATGAAGTCCTTGCCGACCGCCTCGCGCATGCGCGTGACGATTTCGATCGGCAGGCGCATGCGGTTCTCGGCCGAACCGCCCCATTGGTCGTTGCGCTTGTTGGTGTGGGCGGCGAGGAACTGGTTGATGAAATAGCCTTCCGAGCCCATCACCTCGACGCCGTCGTAGCCTCCTTCGCGGGCCAGCACGCCAGCGCGCACGAAGGCGCGAATCTGCCGCTCCACGCCGGATGTCGTCAGCTCGCGTGGCGCGAACGGCGTGATCGGCGACTTGATCTTGGACGCCGACACCGACAGCGGCGAGTAGCCATAGCGGCCGGCATGCAGGATCTGCAGCGCGATCTTGCCGCCTTCGGCGTGCACGGCGTCGGTGACTTCGCGGTGCGAACGCGCCGCGGCGTGCGTCGACAGCTTTGAGGCAAACGGCAGCAGCCAGCCTTCGATGTTGGGCGCGAAGCCGCCGGTCACCATCAGGCCGACATCGCCGCGCGCGCGCTCGGCGAAGTAGGCGGCGAGCTTTGGGAAGTTCTTCTTGCGGTCTTCGAGACCGGTGTGCATCGAGCCCATCAGCACGCGGTTCTTCAGGGTCGTGAAACCCAGGTCGAGCGGCTGCAACAGATGCGGATACGTGGTGCTGGCCAAGGGATTCTCCTCGCTGGCAAAGTGGAAATCTTGTTCGGCTAGTCGCGCGCGGCGCGTTCGGCCTTGAGCGTGGCGGTGATGCGGTCCTGGGTATCACCCCAGCGCACCGCCCAGTCCGGCAGGGTCGGGGTCTGCACATCGCCGGCGCCCAGCGCCATCACCTTCGACGGCGGCAGCACGCCTTCGGGGCTGATGAACAGGTAGCGGACCAGCACCAGTGCACAGACGCGTCCGTTGCGGACGAAGCGGTGCTCGCAGTAAATCCATTTGGCGTCCCAGCCCAGCGTGCGCGATTGCAGCTGGTAACGCTGGAACGGCTGCAGCGATGACGAAAAGCGCGCGTCGGAATCGCCGGCCACGGGTCGCCAGCCGCGCTTCAGCGCGCGCAGCCAGACACGATTGCGCAGGCCGAGGTCGAGGCGGCCGAGATCGGCCACCGAGAAGTAGCGGCCGTTGTTCATGTGCAGGTTCATGTCGATGTCGCCCGGCCAGACCCGCAGCGACAGGCGGCTGGCGCCGAGCACCTCGAGCGGTCCGCGCAGGCGGAAAGTCAGCCAGATCCACAGGCTGCGAAACAGCATCATCATGGGCCGGACCCCGGAAAAAGCTGCGGCACCCTAGCGCAGCCCCCCGGCACTGCCAATGGCGTCGGCGACAATCCCGCCGCGTGCCGTGGCGGCAGCGCGACAGCCTCCGCGGCGGCGCGCACAATGGCGGCCGGGGAGGGCGGCCGTCGCCGCCAGGGGAATGCAGATGTCTGCAATGCCGGCCGGCGCCCGTCGTGGCGCGCTGCTGTTCATCTTTGTCGTCGTCGTGCTCGACATGCTGGCGTTCGGCATCATCATTCCGGTGCTGCCGAAGCTGGTCGAGCAGTTTCTCGGCGGCAACACCGTCAGTGCCGCGCGCGTCTACGGTCTGTTCGGCATGGCCTGGGCGGCGATGCAGTTCGTCTTTTCGCCGCTGCTGGGCGCGCTGTCGGACCGGTTCGGCCGGCGCCCTCTGATCCTGCTGTCGTGCTTCGGGCTCGGCATCGACTTCATCTTCATGGCGCTGGCGCCGACCCTGAGCTGGCTGTTCGTCGGCCGCATCGTCAGTGGCATGACGGCGTCGAGCTTTTCGATGGCCAGCGCCTACATCGCCGACGTGACGCCCCCCGAAAAGCGCGCCGGGGCTTACGGTCTGCTCGGCGCCGGTTTCGGCATCGGCTTCATTTTCGGGCCGGCACTCGGCGGTGTGCTGGGGCACAGCGATCCGCGTCTGCCGTTCGTCGTCGCCGGGACGCTGGCGGTGCTCAACGCGCTCTACGGCTATTTCGTGCTTCCGGAGTCGCTGCCGCGCGAGCGACGGCTGCCTCGGCTCAACTGGGCGCGCGCCAACCCGGTCGGCGCGCTGCGTCTGCTGCGTTCGCACCCAGAGTTGTCGGGGTTGGCGACGGTCTATTTCCTGTTCCAGTTCGCGCACTATGTGTTGCCGAGCACGGCGATCCTGTATTCGAGCTATCGCTACGGCTGGGACGCGCGCGCCCTGGGCCTGATGATGGCGGCGACCGGTGCCTGCAGCATCGTCGTGCAGGCGGTGCTGGTGCGACCCACGGTTGCCCGGCTCGGCGAGCGGCGCACCTTGCTCGTCGGGCTGAGCTTCGCGGTGTTGGGCTTCGCCGGCTTCGGCCTGGCGCCCAGCGGCGCGTGGTTTCTCGCCGCGGTGCCGGTGTTCGCGCTGGCCGGTCTCGTCAACCCTGGCTTGCAGGCGTTGATGACGGCGCGCGTCGGCCGCGACGAACAAGGCCAGCTGCAGGGCGCCAACGCCAGCCTGATGGGCATTGCCGGGCTGTTCGCGCCGGGCGCGTTCACACAGGTCTTCGCCTATTTCATCAGCCCGGCGGCGCTGCACTGGCCGGGCGCACCGATGCTGCTGGCGGCTGCGTTGACGGCCGTGGCCGCAGTGTTGGTCGGCGCTGCGGCGCGCGCGGCGCCCGTGGTGACGGACAGCGCCGGCTGACAATGCATTCGCCGCGCCGCCCGCTTGGCGCCGCACGCGGCCATCGCGCGGCGGTCGCATGCGGCTATGCTGCAAGACCTTATCGCAAGCGTTCGAGGATTCCCGCATGTCGATGTCGCCGGCTCCGCGCAGCGGCCAGTTTCGCCATCACGGTCATCGGCTCGCCTATGAGCTGCACGGCGAGGACGGCGCGCCACCCTGCGTGCTGGTGCACGGCATCCTTTTCGACTCGCTGTTGAACCGCGAACTGGCGCGGCGCATCGCGCGCCTCGGCTTTCAGGTCGCATTGATCGATCTGCTCGGTCACGGTCAGAGCGACCGGACCACCGATCCCAAGGATCATCGCGTCGATTTCTACGCCGATCAGGTGCTCGGCCTGCTTGACCACCTGGGTTGGCCGCATGCGGTGGTCGGCGGTGTGTCGCTGGGTTGTATCACCGCGCTGACGGTGGCGGCCAAGGCGCCATCGCGGGTCGATGCGCTGTTTCTGGAAATGCCGGTGATGGAATGGTCGGCGCCGTGGGCGGCGCTGTTGCTGGCGCCGGTGCTGGTCAGTGCCCGCTACGGCGCGCTGCTGCATCGACGCGTCGCGCGCGTGATCGCCTGCGTGCCGCGGCCGCCGCTCGACTGGCTGGCCAGCGGCCTGAACATGGCGTCGAACGATCCGCGGGTGATCGCCGCCATTCTGCACGGTGTGCTGGTCGGGCCGATCGTGCCGACGCTGGCGCAGCGACGAATGATGAAAATGCCGGCGCTGATCATCGGCCATCGCAACGACAAGTTGCACGAGCATCGCGACGCGCGCTCGCTGGCGGTACAGCTGCCGAACGCCAAGCTGCTGATGGCGCGCTCGATTCTCGATCTGCGCCTGCGTCCGGACCGGCTGTGGCCGCAAATCGCGCCGTTCTTCCAGTCGCTGCTCGAAGCGCCGCAGATCCATCCGGTCGAGCCGGCCGCCAAGCCCCTGCCGCGCAAGGTCGCCCCGCGTGCCGCGACACCGACGATCCGCAAGCCTGCGAGCGGTGGCCGTGCTGGGCAGAAAGCGAGCGTGAAGAAGCGCGGTTCCGGCAAGGTCGCCGCGAAAAAAGCCGCGCGCAAGGTGGCGGTCAAGCCAGCGGTGACGAAGCAGGCTTCCGCGCGCAAGACGGCTGCGCCGAAGGCGGCCAAGCGACCCCAGGGCGCTCGCGCACGGCGCTGAGGTCACGCGACGCGGGTTCAGCCGCTGGCGCGCGGTTTTTCGCGCTTCTTGCGCACGTACAGCGTCTTCACGACGCGAGCCACCAGCTGGCCTTTGCCGTCGACGATGTCGACCGTGTACTGCGGGCGCAGGGCCTCGCCGTCCGCCGCGTCGCGCCTCAGGCGTTCGATTTCGTCCGGCGGCATGCGGAACTTCGCATGGACGGTGCCGCGTCCGGGTGAGATGAAGTCGATCTGTGCGGACTGGTCCCAGACGATGTAGTCAGGGCCGATCTGCTGCATCGTCATCAGCATCAGAAATGGATCGGTCATCGAATACAGGCTGCCGCCGAACTGCGTGCCGACCGCGTTCCGGTTGTACCAGCGCAGCGGCATGCTGACGTCGAGCTCACTGTAGTCGGCCTTGATGTGGTCGACGCGAATGCCGGTGAACCAGTACGGCGGATAGGCATTCATCAGCAGGCGGAAAAGACGCGGGCGCATGGCACGCTCCTGAAAGAGGGGTGCCTCGAGCTTGCGCCGGACGTGGCCGGCGGTCATTGGCCGGACGATCCACACGTCGATGATCGATGACGCGGGCGGGGGAATTTTCTCTGTGACGGCAGACGCAAGGCGTTTAGGCTTGTAGGCTGAAGGCTTCAAGCATTTTCATCATTTTCAAGACATGCCGATGATTTTCGACCCGCGCGGATGGTGCGCTCTGGTGCTGTCCCTGTTTGCCGCGACGGCGTCCGCCGCCGAGGGCATGTGGACCTTGGACAATTTGCCGCTGGCGCAGCTGAAAGCCAAATACGGCTTCGAGCCGGACGCGAAGTGGGTCGATCACGTGATGAAGGCCTCGGTGCGGCTTGCCGATGGCTGCTCCGGTTCGTTCGTGTCCAAGGACGGCCTGGTGCTGACCAATGCGCACTGCGTGCTCAGCTGCGTTCAGGACTTGAGCGGCAAGAAGGACTGGGTCAACGACGGCTTCGTCGCCCGCAAGCGCGAGGAGGAGGTGGCCTGCCCGACGATGGAGCTGAACCGTCTGGAGCAGATCACCGACGTCACCGACCAGATCCGCGCGGCGACGGCCGGCAAGCAGGGCGAGGACTACGTCGACGCCAAGCAGGCGGCCCAGGCCAAGCTCGAGTCCGATTGCACCGGCAAGGACGCGGCGCATACCCGCTGCGATGTGGTCGAGCTTTACGACGGCGGCAAGTTCGATCTGTACCGCTATCACCGTTTCCAGGACGTGCGCCTGGTGTTCTGGCCGGAATACCGCGCGGCGTTCTTCGGCGGTGATCCGGACAATTTCAGTTTTCCGCGCTACAACCTCGACATGGGCATGCTGCGTGCGTACGAGAACGGCAAGCCGGCAAAGGTCAAAGACTTTTTTCCGCTGAACCCGGCCGGTGCCAAGCCCGGCGAGCTGACCATGGTGACCGGCCACCCGGGTTCGACCGACCGCCAGCTGACGATGGCGCAGCTCGAAGGTCTGCGCGACTACCGGCTGATCGATATGGCGCTGTACATGGCTGAGCGACGCGCGATGCTGGCGCAGTACAGCCGGATCGGCGCCGAAGCCGCGCGCCAGGCGCAGACCGATCTGACGTTCACCGCCAACAGCCTCAAGGTGTACCGTGGCCAGCTCGAGGCCTTGCACGATCCGGCGGTGTTCGCGCGCAAGCAGCAGGACGAGCAGGCGCTACGTGCTGCGGCGGCGTCCGACGCGCCATGGGAGGCCGTCGCGCAGGCCGAGCGGGTGCGCCGCAATCACTACATCCGCTACATGATGCTGGAGCGCCGGCAGGCGTTTTATTCGGACGAATTCCGCATCGCCCGCGAGTTGGTCCGTCACGCCGACGAAATGGCCAAGCCCAATGCGTCGCGCCTGCCGGAATACCAGGACTCGGCGCTGCCGCGCATCGAGCAGCGCGTGATGTCGAAGGCGCCGATCTATCCGGAATACGAGAAGGCCAAGCTGACCTGGTCGCTGACCAAGCTGCGCGAGGCGGTCGGCCCCGATGATCCGCTGGTAATGCTGGTGCTTGGCAAGGAGTCGCCGGCGCAACTGGCGGCCGAGCTGGTCGATCACAGCGAGCTGGCCGACCTTTCGGTGCGCAAAAAGCTCTGGAATGGCGGCGCTGCGGCGATCGCAGCGTCCAAGGACCCGTTCATCGAGCTTGCGCGGGCTGTCGATGCGCCGTCGCGGGCCGTGCGCAAGACCATGGAGGCCGATGTCGATGGCCCCGAGGAGCGCGCTGCCGAGGAGATCGCCAAGGTCCGTTTCGACAAGTACGGCACGTCGGTCTATCCGGACGCGACATTCACGCTGCGCCTGTCGTACGGCGAGGTGAAGGGCTGGGACGAAGACGGCCACGAGGTGGCGCCGTATACGCAGATGGAAGGTGCGTTCGCGCGGCAGACCGGCAGCGATCCGTTCCTGCTGCCAAAGTCCTGGAATGCCGCGAAGGACAAGCTCGACCTGTCGACGCCGTTCGATTTCGTGACGACCAATGACATCATCGGCGGTAACTCCGGCAGCCCGGTCATCAATCGTGACGCGCAGATCGTCGGTCTGGCGTTCGACGGCAACCAGCATTCGTTCGGCGGGGCATACTGGTTCGACGAGCGTCTGAATCGCTGTGTCGCGGTGCACCCGGCGGCGATCGCTGAGGCGCTGTCGAAGATTTACGACGCCGGAGCGCTGCTCAAGGAGATGGAAGGGCGCTGAGGCGCGGTCCTTGCGGGAGAGGACCGGGGCCGGCCGGCAGCGGATGAACGGTCGTTGTGCCCGGCCAAATGGTCGGGATGGGGATCGGGCAGGGTGGCCGGCGTCTCTATGATCGACGGGTTGTTGGATTCAGCCAGGGAGACTGCGTGAGAAAGCATTGCTATGCGCTGGTGCCGCTGCTCTGTGCACCGGCCTGGGCCTGGGCCCAGCAGACACCGGAGCCTTATTCGAAAGTGATCCCGGTTCCGGAACAGCCGCCGGCGGTCGAGATGCCGTCGGGCGCCGTGATGCGCTATCCGCCGCAGCCGGCCGCCGTCGATCTGTTCTACGTGCCGAATTCACGGCTCAGCGTGAAGGCGGACATCAACGGTGATGGGGTGACCGACCAGGGTCACATCGACGATGACGGCTATGGTGTGCGGACGCTGATCCCGATTGGCCGCGGCGGCATGCGCATCGGCGGCGAGTATCAGGCCGTCAAGTACGTCGCCGACGGCCTGAGTACCGACTTCAAGGAATACCGGCTGGGTGGCGGCTGGATGTCGCACGGCCGGCTACGCGGCGGTCCGTACGTCGAGTACCTGAATCTCGACTTCGGCCACGGCGAGAGTTCCGGTGGCGTCGGGGTGCACGCACGCGGCGAGTACGATGCCACTGCGTGGATGGAGGTCTACGGCCAGGGCGGCTACCTTCATACCGACCATCATGGCGATGCCGCCAATGGCTATGAATATCTGGCCGGCCTGTCGATGACGTACAACCCGTGGTTCGGCGCATTTGCCGAGTACCGCGGCAGCGAGCTCAAGAACAATGGCGACCACACCAAGTTCGGCGATATCCGCATCGGCATCAAGCTGCTGATCGGCCCCTGATGCGGTTTCCGAGGGGCGACGCCGCTGGGCGCCGCCCCTCGAGACAGGCGGGTTCCCGCCTCAGAGCATCTCGATCGCCAGCGCGGTTGCTTCGCCGCCGCCGATGCACAGCGACGCGACGCCGCGCTTGCCGCCGGTCTTCTTCAACGCGCCGATCAGGGTCGTCACGATGCGCGTGCCCGACGCGCCGATCGGGTGGCCGAGCGCGCAAGCGCCGCCGTTGATGTTGACCTTGTCGTGCGGGAGCTTGTGCTCCTGCATCGCCGCCATCGTCACGATCGCGAACGCTTCGTTGATTTCCCACAGGTCGACGTCGGCCACCGACCAGCCGGCCTTGGCCAGCACTTTTTCGATGGCCGGCACCGGCGCGATGGTGAATTCGGCCGGCAGGCGCGCGGCGCCGGCCTGCGCGACGATCTTGGCGATCGGCTTGAGGCCGCGCTTCTCGGCTTCGGACTGACGCATCAGCACCATCGCGGCCGCGCCGTCGGAAATCGAGCTGGCGTTGGCGGCGGTCACGGTGCCGTCCTTCTTGAAGGCCGGACGCAGCGTCGGAATCTTCTCCGGCGAGGCCTTGAACGGCTGCTCGTCGCGGCTGATCGTTTCGGTGCCCTTCTTGCTCGTAACGTCGACCGGCACGATCTCGAATTCGAAGCTGCCGTCTTCGTTGGCGCGCTTGGCACGCTTCAGCGACTCGATCGCGAACGCGTCCTGCTGCTCGCGCGTGAAACCGTACTTTTCGGCAGTGCGTTCGGCGAACGCGCCCATCGGCGTGCGCTTTTCGTAGGCGTCCTCAAGGCCGTCGAGCGCCATGTGATCGAGCAGCTCGCCGTGGCCGAAGCGGTAGCCGCCGCGCGCCTTGGCCAGCAGGTAAGGGGCGTTGCTCATGCTCTCCATGCCGCCGGCGACGACGACATCGGCATTGCCGGCGGCGATCGTGTCGGCCGCCATCATGATGGTCTTCATGCCGGAGCCGCAGACCTTGTTGACGGTGGCGCAGACCACGCTATCCGGCAGCCCGGCGCCACGCGACGCCTGGCGCGCCGGGGCCTGGCCCTGGCCGGCCGGCAGCACGCAGCCCATGATCACTTCCTGCACGTCGGTCGGCGCCAGGCCCGAACGCTCGACGGCGGCCTTGATCGCCAGCGCCCCGAGCTGGTTGCCGCTGAAACCGGACAACATGCCCATCATGCCGCCCATCGGCGTGCGGCTGATGCCGGTGATGACGATCGGATCGGTGGCTTGCGACATGTTGGGCTCCTCGTGAGTCGGGTTCGGTCAAAAGAACGCCATTTTAACGTGCGGCCGATGCCGCCGCGGGACGCGGCGGGTCGTCCGGCTTGTCCGTCGAAGGCGATCGCGCGTCAACGCAAGCGGCGTGACTGAGGAATGCTCACGGGTGGTCGGCGGCGGCCCGATGGCTACAATCGCCGTCCGTTTTCCGACGCCGAGGCGCCCCATGGCTCTGTTCTCGCACCCCGAGTTCGATCAGCACGAGACCGTCAGCTACTTCCATGATGCCGAGACCGGCCTGCACGCGATCATCGCCGTGCACAACACCCATCTCGGCAAGGGCCTGGGCGGCTGCCGCATGTGGCCGTACGCCAGCGAAGCCGATGCACTGACCGACGTACTGCGTCTGTCGCGTGGCATGACCTACAAGGCGGCGCTGGCCGGCCTGCCGCAAGGTGGTGGCAAGAGCGTGATCATCGGCGATCCGCGCCAGGACAAGACGCCGGCGCTGATGCGCGCGATGGGCCGCGCCGTCGAGCGCATGAACGGCGCCTATGTGGTGGCCGAGGACTCCGGCACCAGCGTCGCCGACATTCGCATCATGGCCGAGGAAACCCGGCACGTCGGCGGTCTGGCCGACGCCAAGTCGGTGGCTGCCGGCCGCACCGGCGATCCGTCGCCGGCCACGGCGCGCGGGACGTTCATCGGCCTGCAGGCCGCCGTGCGCCACCAGCTGGGCCGCGACGAGCTCAAGGGGCTGAAGGTCGCCATTCAGGGCGTCGGCAATGTCGGCTATCGGCTGGCCAAGCACTTGCACGAGGCCGGTGCCCAGCTGTGGGTGACGGATCTGTATGCGCCGGCGGTCGAGCGCTGCGTCGGCGAACTCGGTGCCACCGCGGTGGCGATGGACGAGATTCACGCGCTGGACGTCGATGTCTTCGCGCCGTGCGCGCTCGGCGCCATCCTCAATGACGTGACGATTCCGCAGATCAAGGCGCGCGTCGTCGCCGGCGCCGCCAACAATCAGCTCGCGGTGCCGGTCGTGCACGGCGCGGCGTTGAGCGAGCGCGGCATCCTCTACGCGCCGGACTACTGCATCAATGCCGGCGGCATCATCGATATCTATTACGAAGGTCCGGCCTATCACGCGCCAATCGTCGAAGCGCACCTGCAGCGCATCGGCGAGACCTTGACGCAGATCTTCGAGCGTGCCGCACGCGAGTCGCGGCCGACGCACGAGATCGCCGACCGCATGGCCGAGGAAATCTTCCGCAAGGCCTGAGGGCGTTCGGCGATCCGGCGTCTTTGGGCGCTGCGGCTGCGCGCGATGCGAAAGTCCGCTTAGACTGGAGGCGATCCCCAGTTTTCGCCCTGACGGAGTCGCGCGCATGAGTGACCGCCTGATCGAACGCCTCGCCGAGGCGCTGCTCGCGCGCGGCGAGTGGCTGGCCACGGCCGAGTCCTGTACCGGCGGCCTGATCGCCAAGCAGCTGACCGATCTGGCCGGCTCGTCGGCCTGGTTCGAGCGCGGCTTCGTCACGTATTCCAATCTGGCGAAGATGGAAATGCTGGCGGTGCCCGAGGAAATTCTCGATGCGCACGGCGCCGTCAGCGGCGAATGCGCGGCGGCGATGGTACGCGGCATCCTGCGTGCCGCACCGGTCGATTGGGGTGTCGCCGTGACCGGCATCGCCGGCCCCGGCGGCGGCAGCGACGACAAACCGGTCGGCACCGTGTGGATCGCGTGGATACAGCGCGGCCACGCGCCGGATGCGCACCGTTTCTTCTTTGAAGGCGGGCGCGAGAGTGTCCGCGAACAGACTGCGCAGACCGCGCTCGAAGGTCTTTTGTACCGCGTGCGGGAGGCCGGCTAGCCGCGTCTCCGCTGTCTGCTGCCAGGCGGGACGTTAAACTGCGGCATCACCCCACTGCCGTCACTTCCCTTCGCATGGAACCCAACCGTCTCTTCTTCGCACTGTGGCCTGGCGAAGCAGTGCGGGCGTCCTGCAACGCGGCGGCGCGGCAGTTGAACATTCGCATGCCGTCGGGCGGCTATCTGAGCAGCCCCGAGCGCTACCACGTCACCTTGCTGTTTCTCGGCGATCACGTGCCGCGTGATCAGGAAGATGCGGCTTGCCGAGCGGCGGCGCTGGTGCGCGCGGCGCCGTTCACGCTGACGCTCGACCACGCCGGCTCCTTCCGCAATCGCGAGATTCCGTGGTGGATCGCCGCGCGCAGTACGCCGCCGGGGCTGACGGCTTTCTACGCTGCGCTGCGCGACGCCATGCTACAGGCGCGGGTATCGCTCGAAAGGCTGCGCTTCGTGCCGCACCTGACGATCGCTCGCAATGCCAAGATCATCCTGCCGCCGACGCCGATCGAGCCGATCGACTGGGCGGTCGACGAATTCGTGTTGATTCGCAGCCGGCTCGATCTGCGCCCGGTGCGCTATGAGGTGATCGGCCGCTGGCCATTGCTGGCGCCCGAGGGCGGCACCGCCACGCCAATCCCGGCGCCGCCGCAGCTCGATCTGTTCTGAGCGGCGGCGGCCAGCCCGACGCTCGCCACTACGAGCGGCGGTAGTCCTTGAAGAAGTCCCACATCGCGTCGGTCGCCGAGAAGTCATGCGAGGTGCGGCCGATGTGCAGCATGGCGTTGGCATCGGTCCCTTCCGGCCAGGTGTGGCCGCCGCCGTTGACGGTGTAGAGCTGCACGGCCGCGCCGGAGCTGCAGACTTCGTTGTGCGAGAGCGTGGTCGCGGTGCCATCTCGCGCCGAGTCGGCGATCGACTCGCTGAGCACGCCATCGGCATCGCAGCCGTTGATCTGCTGCCAGCGCAAGAAGGTATCGGGTCCGGACAACAGGCCGTAGCGTGCGTTGTACTGCACCAGCGGATCGCGCGTGCCGAGGATCAGGGTCATCGGCACGGCCTGCGCCGGCTGACACAGGGCGGCTTCGGATTTACGCATGGAAGCGGCAACCTGGGCGGCGGCTGCAATGCGCTCCGGATGCGCGCAGACGAAGCGGCTGGTCATGAACCCGCCGTTGGACATGCCGGCGATGTAGATGCGCGTCGGGTCGATCGGGTGCGTGGCGATCGCACTGTCGATCACCGCCGCGATGTAGCCGACGTCGTCGATGCCGCTATCCAGCGACGGGTCTTCGTTCCAGTGCCGGTTTTCGGCAGTCGGCAGAATCACCCAGGCGCCGTGCTCGGCGGCGAGTCGGCCGGCGTGCGCCAGGTTGGCCATGGTTTGCGGCGTGCCGTAGCCAAAGTGCAGCAGGATCACGGCTGGCGCCAGTGCGCTGGCGTCGGCCTGCGGGCGGATCACCAGCGACTGGCGGCCGTTGCCCTGATAGACGATGGTTTCATCGAAGCTCGTCGTGCCCGGCGTCGGTTCCAGGTACTGGCCTTCGAGCTTCAGGCGGGTCAGCGCAAAGGCCTGTTCCATTTGATCGAGCGAGGCGGCCATCGCCGCGCGCGTCTGCTGCAGTGCGGCCTGTGCCGCCGCCAGCGACTGCTGCAGCCCGCTGAGCAGGCCGGCGTTGGCCCAGGACGAGACGCCGAGCAGGCCGAGGCCGGCCAGCGCGCGCCAGTATGGAAGTCGCATGTGAAGATTCCCTGCCGCCGGTGTCCGGCTGTTTTTTGATGGCGCGCGATTGTAGGCTGACGCCGCGTAAGCATTTGCCCACTCGACCGGTCATCCACCGCCGCCTCGGCGCCGCCTCGGGCGTTCTGTGGGACAATGTGCGCCATCCCGCCGATACGGTCTTGCAGGCTCAGCTTATGAGCCCGTGAGCCGCGACAATATGCCGACTCCAAAACAGACAGCTAAACACGACGCCATGGACGATAACCGCAAGAAGGCCCTCGAAGCCGCGCTTTCGCAGATCGAAAAGCAGTTCGGCAAGGGCGCGATCATGAAGATGACGCCGGGCGAGCAGCTGCGCGACGTCGAGGTCATCTCGACCGGCTCGCTGACGCTCGATACGGCGCTGGGGATCGGTGGCCTGCCGCGCGGCCGTGTCGTCGAGATCTACGGTCCGGAATCGTCGGGCAAGACGACGCTGACGCTGCACGCGGTGGCCGAGTGCCAGAAGGCCGGCGGCGTGGCCGCGTTCATCGACGCCGAGCACGCGCTCGATGTGCAGTACGCGCAGAAGCTGGGCGTCAAGGTCGAGGATCTGGTGATCTCGCAGCCCGACACCGGCGAACAGGCGCTGGAAATCTGCGACATGCTGGTGCGCAGCAACAGCGTCGACATCATCGTCATCGACTCGGTCGCGGCGCTGGTGCCGAAGGCGGAAATCGAAGGCGAGATGGGCGACAGCATCGTTGGCGTGCAGGCGCGCCTGATGAGCCAGGCGCTGCGCAAGCTGACCGGCAACATCTCGCGCAGCAAGTGCCTGGTGGTGTTCATCAACCAGATCCGCATGAAGATCGGCGTCATGTACGGCTCGCCGGAAACGACCACGGGCGGCAACGCGCTGAAGTTCTATTCGTCGGTGCGTCTCGACATCCGCCGCACCGGCGCGATCAAGAAGTCCGACGAGGTCATCGGCAACGAGACCCGCGTCAAGATCGTCAAGAACAAGATGGCGCCGCCGTTCCGCGAGGCGCACTTCGAGATCCTCTACAACGAGGGCATCTCCAAGCTCGGCGAGCTGATCGACCTCGGCGTCGAGCACGGCATCGTCGAGAAGGCCGGCGCGTGGTTCTCGTACAAGGGCGACAAGATCGGCCAGGGCAAGGACAACGCGCGCAACTTCCTGCGCGAGAACACCGCGGTCGCGACCGAGATCGAGGACGCGATCCGCGCCAAGATCAATCCGGAACGTGCCGAGCGCACGGCCGCCGCCCGTGCGGAAGCCGCGGCCGCCAAGTAAGCGTGGTGGCGCCGGCGACACCACGCCGGCGCCGCTCGATGCGGATGCCGCCCGTGGCCGCGCGCTGAAACTGTTGTCGCGACGCGAGCACTCGGCCGCCGAGCTGGCGTACAAGCTGCAGCGTCGCGGCGCCGAGTCGGACGTTGCGCGGCAGGCGGTTGAGAAGATGCAGGACGCCGGCTGGCAGTCTGACGCGCGCTATGCCGAAATGCTGGTGCGCAATCGCATCGCCCAGGGCTATGGTCCGCTGCGCATTCGCGCCGAACTGTCGTCGGCCGGCGTCACCGACGCCGACGCACGCGCGGCGATCGAGGCCGCAGACTGTGACTGGACCGAGCGCTGTGCCGAGGTGCGTGCGCGCAAGTTCCGCACACCGCCAGCCGATGCTGCGGCCTGGCAGAAACAATACCGCTTTCTCGCCAGTCACGGCTTTCCGTCCGACGCGGTGCGCGCGGCGCTGAAGGCTACTCGAGCGCCGGGGGAGGCGTGGACGGAGCCGTTCGAGGACCTGCCGTAGGATTCAGGCCCGGCTGGAACGGAATCGTCGTCGGTAGGTGCGGCGACATGCGCTCGCCGAGCTTGGCGCGGATCTGCGGCATGGCCGCCAGTGCCGCGCGCTCGCCTTGCAGGATGGCCTGCTGCTTCGATTCGAAATTGCTCGAACTGATGCCGGTCAGATCCGGTTGAATGACGATGTCGGCCTGCGGCAGCTCGGCGGCGCGAATCGACTGGCCCATGATCTCGAACGTGCGCATCAGAATGTCGAGCTTGCCACTTGGCTCCACGCTCGGATTGACCGGCGTCGAGACGTCGACGGCGATGATGAAGTCGGCGCCGAGTTGCTTGGCGTACTGGATCGGAACCGGCGCCACCAGGCCGCCGTCAACGTATTCGTGGCCGTCGATCACCGCCGGTGCGAAGACGCCCGGCACTGACGATGAGGCGCGTACCGCTGCGCCGACATTGCCGCGCTGGAACAGCACCGCCTTGCCGGTGTCGAGGCGAGTGGCGACGCAGGCGAACGGAATGTCCAGCGCTTCGATCGGCCGGTTGCGCACGGCCTTGTTGACGAACTTTTCGAGCGCGTCGCCGCGGATCAGGCCTTTGCCGAACATCGACCAGTCGGCGATCGTCGCGCGGTCGAGCGCGAACGCCATCTCCTGCAGGTCGAAGGCGTTGTAGCCGGCGGCATACAGCGCGCCGGCGACGCTGCCGGCACTGGTGCCGACGATCAGGTCGGGCTTCAGCCCCTGCGCCGCGAGCATTTTCAGCACCCCGATGTGGGCGAAACCGCGCGCCCCGCCGCCGCCGAGGACCAGCGCGACCTTGGGCGGTGGGGGTGGTGGTGCTGGCGGCGCGGGCGTCGGTTCCGGCGGTTTGGTCGCGCAGGCGGCACAAACCGCCAGCAGCAAAAAGGCGAGGGGTCGGATCGACAGGAGCTTCATGGCGTGCCGATTCTACGCAAACGCCGGCCGCCCGCCGTGGCGGATGGATTGGCAGGCCCGACAGCGTGCCGATGGCGGCGGCGTGGCCACTTGTTTACCATATCGCCCCTTTTGCGGACCCTTTTTCACGGATCATTCAGCCGATGAGCAGTAAGCCGATGACCAGCAACGAACTGCGCGCCAAGTTCCTGGAATTCTTCCAGAGCAAGGGGCACACGATCGTGCCCTCGTCCTCGTTGGTGCCGGGCAACGACCCGACCCTGCTGTTCACGAACGCCGGCATGGTCCAGTTCAAGGACGTGTTCACCGGTCAGGACAAGCGACCGTATACGCGTGCCACCAGTTCCCAGAAATGCGTGCGCGCCGGCGGCAAGCACAACGATCTGGAGAACGTCGGCTACACCGCGCGCCATCACACCTTCTTCGAGATGCTGGGCAACTTCAGCTTCGGCGACTACTTCAAGAAGGACGCGATTGCCTACGCCTGGGAGTTCATTACCTCCAAGGACTGGCTGGGCATCGACAAGGGGCGCCTGCTCGTCACCGTCTATCAGGAAGACGACGAGGCTTTTGGCATCTGGCGCGACGAGGTCGGCGTGCCGGCAGATCGCATCGTGCGCATCGGCGACAACAAGGGCGCGCGCTATGCCTCGGACAATTTCTGGGCGATGGGCGACACCGGCCCTTGCGGGCCTTGCACCGAAATCTTCTACGACCACGACCCGGACGGCTCCAAGGGCATCTGGGGCGGCCCGCCCGGATCGCCGGAGGAAGATGGCGATCGCTGGATCGAAATCTGGAACGTGGTGTTCATGCAGTTCGAGCGCAGCGCCGACGGCGCGATGGCGCCGCTGCCGGCGCCGAGTGTCGACACCGGCATGGGCCTCGAACGCATCGCGGCGCTGCTGCAGGGCTATAACGACAATTACCGCACCGATACCTTCGCGCATCTGATCGGCGCGGTGGCCCGGCTCGCCGGCCAGGCGCCGTACGCGAATGCGTCGCAGAAGGTCATCGCCGATCACATCCGCGCGACCAGCTTCCTGATCACCGACGGCGTGCTGCCGTCCAATGAAGGCCGCGGCTACGTTCTGCGTCGCATCATGCGCCGTGCGATCCGCCACGGTTACAAGCTGGGCCTGAACGACACCTTTTTCTACAAACTGGTGGCGCCGCTCGCCGAGATCATGGGCGGGGCGTATCCAGAGCTCAACGACAAGCGCGAGCTGCTCGAAAAGACCATCCGCACCGAAGAAGAAAGCTTCGCGGTGACCCTCGACAAGGGCATGAAGCTGCTCGACGAGGCGATCGGCAAGCTGACCGACAAGACCATTCCCGGCGATGTCGTCTTCAAGCTCTACGACACCTACGGCTTTCCGTTCGATCTGACCGCCGACATCGCGCGCGAGCGCGGCTTGACGCTGGACGAGGCCGGCTACGAGCGCGAGATGGAAGCGCAGCGCAACCGTGCGCGCGCGGCCAGCAGCTTCAAGGCCGCCGGCACGCTCGTCTATGAGGGCGACGACACCTGCTTCATCGGCTACGACGGTCTCAACGGCGATGGCAAGGTCGTGGCGCTGTACCGCGACGGCCAGAGCGTCGAGGCATTGGCTGCCGGCGAATCCGGCGTCGTAGTGCTCGACAACACGCCGTTCTACGCCGAATCCGGCGGTCAGGTCGGCGACCGCGGCACGCTCAGTGCGGGTGATGCGCGCTTCGAGGTTGGCGACACGCTGAAGATCAAGGGCAGCGTCTTCGGCCATCACGGTACGTTGAAGGCCGGCGCGCTGAAGCTTGGCGACACGGTCAAGGCCGAGGTCACCGACAGCCTGCGTCGGGCGACCATGCGCAATCACTCGGCGACGCATCTGCTGCATCGCGCGCTGCGTGACGTGCTCGGCACGCATGTGGCGCAGAAGGGTTCGCTGGTCGACGAGACGCGGACCCGTTTCGATTTTTCGCACAACGCGGCACTGACCGCCGACGAGATCGCCGAGATCGAGGATCGCGTCAATCGCGCCGTGCTCGCCAACGTGCCGGTCAGCGCGCAGGTGATGAAGTACGACGATGCGATCAAGGCCGGCGCGATGGCGCTGTTCGGCGAAAAGTACGGTGACGAAGTGCGCGTGCTGGCGATGGGCCGGGGCGAGAACAATTTCTCGACCGAGCTGTGCGGCGGCACGCATGTTTCGCGCACCGGCGACATCGGCCTGTTCAAGATCGTGTCGGAAGGCGGCGTTGCTGCCGGCATCCGTCGTGTCGAGGCGATCACCGGCGAGAACGTACTGAGCTATCTGCGCCAGACCGAAGCGCGCCTCAAGCGGGTCGGCGAGTTGGTGCGTGGCGGCGTTGACGATGTCGAGTCCAAGGTCGAGCAACTGCTCGAACGCGGCAAGCAGCTCGACAAGGACATCGCGGCCCTGAAAGGCAAGTTGGCGGCCAGCGCCGGCAGCGACCTGGCGGGTCAGGCGCAGGAGATCAACGGCGTCAAGCTGCTGGCGACGACGCTGGACGGCGTGGCCGGCAATGACCTGCGCACACTGATGGATCAACTGAAGAACAAGCTCGGCTCCGGCATTGTGCTGCTCGGTACCGCCACTGGCGACAAGGTCAGCCTGATCGCCGGCGTCACGGCGGACCTGACCGCCAAGGTCAAGGCCGGCGAGCTGGTCAATTTCGTTGCACAGCAGGTCGGCGGCAAGGGCGGCGGTCGCCCGGATATGGCGCAGGCCGGCGGTTCGCAACCCGCCGCGCTGCCGGCCGCCATCGCCTCGGTGCCGGCCTGGGTCGAAGCCAAGCTCCAATAAGCATCCGGCCGCCACGGACGGCTGTTATCCCCCACAAGACAATATGGCACTCATCGTTCAGAAGTACGGCGGCACGTCGATGGGCTCGGTCGAGCGCATCGAGCACGTTGCCCGCAAGGTTGCGGGCTTTCGCCAGCAAGGCCACCAGGTGGTCGTCGTCGTTTCGGCGATGTCCGGCGAGACCGATCGCCTGCTGAAGCTCGCCAAGTCGATTTCGCCGCGCGGCAACCCGCGTGAATTCGATCAGATCGCCGCGACCGGCGAGCAGGCGTCGATCGCACTGTTGGCGCTGTCGCTCGAAAAATGCGGCGTGGCGGCCAAGTCCTATACGGGCTGGCAGGTGCCGATCAAGACCGACAGCGCGCACATGAAAGCGCGTATTCAGGACATCGACGGCAGCCGCCTGCGCGCTGACCTCGATGCCGGCATCGTGCCGGTCGTGGCCGGCTTCCAGGGCATCGACGAGAGCAGTGGCAGCGTGTCGACGCTGGGTCGCGGCGGCTCAGACACCACGGGCGTGGCGCTTGCTGCGGCCCTGAAGGCCGACGAATGCCAGATCTACACCGACGTTGACGGCGTTTACACGACCGACCCGCGCGTCGAGCCCAAGGCTCGGCGCCTGGACAAGATCACGTTCGAGGAAATGCTGGAACTGGCGAGCCTGGGCTCCAAGGTCCTGCAGATCCGCTCGGTTGAATTCGCGGGCAAGTACAAGGTCCCGCTGCGCGTGCTGTCGACCTTCGTCGACGGCCCGGGCACCCTGATCACGCTTGAGGAAAGCACTGTGGAAGACGCACTCATCTCCGGTATCGCGTTCAATCGCGACGAGGCTCAGCTGACGGTGGCCGGTGTGCCGGACCGCCCGGGTATTGCCGCGGCGATCCTGGGCCCGATCGGCGACGCCAACGTCGAGGTCGACATGATCGTGCAGAACGTCGGTGCCGACGGCACGACCGACTTCACCTACACCGTGCATCGCAACGATTTCGATCGCGCGCTGGAGATCAGCCGCAAACTGGCTGGTGAGCTGGGCGCCAAGGGCGTCAATACGGCGACCGATATCGTCAAAGTGTCGCTGGTCGGCGTCGGCATGCGCAGCCACGCCGGCATCGCATCGAAGATGTTCACGGCGCTGGCGGGTGCCGGCATCAACATCCGCATGATCTCGACGTCGGAGATCAAGGTGTCCGTGGTGATCGAAGAGATGTATCTTGAATTGGCCGTTCGGACGCTGCACAAGGCGTTCGGCCTGGAACAGGCGCCGTCTGTCGCCTGATATCCACAGGGGGCCGTATACCTGTCAGGATGGTTTCGCCGGTGGGGTGGGCAGAAACTGTCAGGGACTCCATGGAGGGATTTCCCATGCTGATTTTGACGCGACGTGTTGGTGAAACGGTGGTGATCGGCGACGATGTCGTCGTGACCGTGCTCGGCGTGAAAGGCAACCAGGTCCGGATCGGCGTCAAGGCGCCACGTGACGTTGCCGTGCACCGCGAGGAAATTTTCGAGCGCATCAAGCGCGAGGGCGACAGCGAAGAGGTCTCGGCCGCCGCCTGAATGTGGTTTTGCGGCGTGCGGGAAGCCTCCTTCACGCCGTCCTTCACCTCGATGTAAATTTTCGCTTTTCTTTCGCGATCGAGGTCGTTAGAATTGCGCGCCTTGCCGGGGTGGCTGACCGGCACGAGAGTGAGCCGGGCGGTCGCTCGGCCTTGCAGTCCCGGAGTGATGGCCGAGTGGACGAAGGCGCGCCCCTGCTAAGGGCGTATATGGTTTATCCCGTATCGAGGGTTCGAATCCCTCTCACTCCGCCAGTTTTGTAGACCCCGAAAGGTCGCGAGGCATTCGAATCCTCGAGAAACCGCCGGGTTCGTGCCGCAGCGCCGAAGGCGAAGCGGACAGTATTTCGGTAATCGACCATGATCGATTACACAGCAGTTAGTGCGCGCCCGTAGCTCAGCTGGATAGAGCACTTGGCTACGAACTAAGGGGTCGGAGGTTCGAATCCTTCCGGGCGCGCCATTTTTCCCTACGAAACAGCCCTGCAGCGCAGGGCTTTTTTGTGGGCGTCTGTATCATTCAGAGCCACCTGTATCATTCGAACCGACTCTGAAGGGTCGATTTAGGGGCGTCACGCGTTCCGGCTTGCGCCGGTAGACCCGCCTGGTAATCCGGTCATCAACATGCGACAGCAGCGCCCGAGCGCGTTCCAGCGTATCGGCATCCGACGCTACCTTGGCGCGCAGATCGTGCTCTGTGAAACGCTCCTTCACCGCCGTCTCGGCGAGCACGCGGCCCATGAACCGCGCCCACATGGACTTCCAGCCCTCCGGCTTGCCGGTCTCCTCGTTGATGTAACCGTCCCCGGTGCGCGTGCAGAATAGCCACGGCGCGATGTCGACCGGACGCGCGGCGAGGGCGATGTCGACGGCCTGCTGGAGCTCGGGGGTCCATTCGTAGATCGTCGCCTTCCCTGAGCTGTTCTTGGTCTTGTGGCGCAGGACGTGGATGCCATCGGCCCGGAAATCGCGCTTCGGCTGTAGGCGCAGCAGGTCGCCCTGCGAGATCCCGGTCATGAGCTTGATGACGATGTAGGCCTGAATTGCCCGCACGCTGCCGCGCTTGCGCATGGGCTTGACCTTCATGGCCTCCTCAACCTCCCAGTCTTCGACGTAGCGTGACCGGGACTTCTCGCCCTTCAGCCGCACCTCGCCTTTGAACGGGTGACGATCGATCAAACCCCACTCGACGGCTTTGGTGAAAGCGTGGCTTAGCACTTCGACCTCGCGGTGCGCGGCGATCTTCGCCGAACGCTTGTCGACGTACTTGTAGACCAGCTTCGGCGGGAAGGGCGTCAGCGGCATTTCCCCGAACGCGGGCCGCAGTTGCTTGAACGCGTACCGATTCGATTCCTGGCTTGCTGCCGCCTTCGCTGGAATCACTTCAAGCGCATAGCGGTCCAGGAGGGCACCGATGGTTGTAATCTCATCCGGCTTCTGCAGTCGGTCGGCCCAAGTCTTGTAGGCTTCCGCAAGGTTGCTGCCAAGTCTGAAGAACTGCTTTCCATCCCAGAGGTGTTCGACGCCCTTCGGCACTCGGTAATAGTAGGCGCCGTGCTGGATCTTCCAACGAAGTGGGAGGCCGCGGTTTTCAGTGTTGCGCTTACGTGGGGGCATGGGTCAGCTCAGAGCCTCCCAATTCGGTTCTGGACTTTTGCGGACTTTGCGCTTGGCTTCCGGATTGAGCAACGACTCTACGGCCGACTCCAGCACGACCAACGATCCGTCAGCGCGCATCGCGTACTTCAGGCCGATCGCCTGCAGTTGCCGGGCCTGTGCGGCATGCTGCTTCTTGCCCGTCAATCGCTCGATCTGCGCATCGGTCAAGAACATCAGCTTGCTTCCCCGAGGCTCGCACTGCGGAAGGGGCCGCGCACCGTCGCGCAGAACTCGGCCGCCGCCTTCAGCGCGGCGTCGAGACGGGGGCGTGGATTGAGTCCCCGCCTGGCGGTTGCGTGCAGCGCCCCGAGCGCATAGGCGCCGCCGCTGCCGATCGCGGCATAGCCGATCGGCTGCTCGACGACGGCGAAATCGCCGCTCAGGACGAACAGCCGGCCGTCGACGCCGATCAGCGCCGCGCACGCAGATGAGCGGCCGTCGGTGGCCCATGTCGTGTGGTACTCGGCGCACAGCGAGTGCAGGGCATCAGCGAAGTCCCTGGCCAAGAAATTGAGCAGATCTTGCCGCGGTGGTCGCGGCGGTGGATCGAAGACGTTCTGCACGAGCTGCCGCCACCGGCCGGCGCCAGCGGTGCCGATCAGGTAGCCCCCGGTACGCGCGATCTTGCGCTCCGGCAGCGTGACGACATGCTGACCGTTCGCGATGTGCGTGCACGAGTCGGCGCGCATGTACACGCGGCCGTGCTCGGCGATGGCGGCGACGCACGTCATTGGCCTTCGTCTCCGACGATTGACTGTGCCGCCTCGATGTCTTCCGGCCGAAGTCGCAGTTTCGGTTTGGCGCCGGCGCTCCGGTATCCCCAGCCGAGTTTCTTCCTCGCGCCATCGCGCCGGGCGGAATGCGTGCCGGCGCGGTAGCGCAGCGGCGAGCCGTCCCAATAGCTGCCGCGGTTCTTGCACGGTTCGCCGGCGACGCTGCCGCAATAGCTGCAGTCGACTTCTGCGACACAGCGGTCGGTCAGCATCCACCGGCCCTTCTCATTCGGGATCCGCACGAAGACGAGGTTCGGTGTCGCTTGGTAGGCGATCAGGCCGATTTGCAGGGATGAGGTCATCAGGCGGCTACCTCGATGTTGGCCAGCAGAGGGGAATCGGCTCGCAGGCGGCGCACGATAATTTCCACGTATGCTGGGTCTTCCTCGATAAGCACAGCATCGAACTGTTCTTGCTGTGCAGCGACGCCTGTTGTTCCACTGCCTGCGAACATATCGAGCGCGGTTCCACCTGGTGGGGTGATGAGACGAAGCAACCATCGCATCAGCGCGATTGGCTTTACAGTGGGGTGCGTATTTCCCTCGCCACGTTCGGCCGTCGTTGCTTTTGCGCAATAGAAGAAGCGCGCGGCGCTGCCTTCGTCTAGCCGGCGCGCGCCCGGGCGTATCTTGAAACCGACAGATCCTTCGTTTGCACTATCTGCAGACGGCTCTGGTCCGCGGCCGCTACGCATCGCGCCGTACACGTTCTGTGTTTTTCGCACACTTGCGTCGAGACTCGTATCAGCCATTTGCCCTGGCGCGTCAGGGAAGGCGGAAACAACGTCTTCGCTCCCGTCGTGCAAGACATTCGCCGGCCATCGGCCGAGTTGGTGCGGCTGCGAGACGAAGCCGCCGCCGCGCTGCTCGTGTTCGCTGCGGCGGGGCAGACCTCCGGCGCCGGCGTTCGGAGGCATGGACTCGCCCGCGACCCGGCACGCGTCGATGTTCAGGGCGCCGGTACCATAGGCCAGTACGTTCGCAGCGACGGTGCTAGACAATGGTTTGCGCGCGACCACGATCGGTTCATGCGCAGGCTTTAGCGCAGTCCCCCAGCCTTGCCATTGCAGGGCTGTGGCCGTGGCCGGCGCATACGATGAAACGATCGTCGACGAAACTTCGGCATCTACCGAACCGAACCTATTGTTGCTGCACTTCGATAGATCGCGCGCTCGATAGCTGCCGACGATTTCTGATCGCTCAGCCCCGGCAGCTTTATCAATAGCTTTCGACACGTCGAAGTTCTTCGGAAAGCCGCTGCCGTAGATCCACATGATCTGATCGCGAATCTCAAACCCGGCATCCTCGATGGCTGACGCCATACGGTGGTAGGTTCGCGCGCCGCCGAAAGCCAGTAGATGGCCGCCTGGTTTGAGCACTCGCAGCGCTTGGCGCCATGTTTTCGGGTCGAACGCGACGCCGCTTTGGTCCCACTTCTTCCCCATGAAGCCGAGCTCATAGGGAGGATCGGTGACAATGCTGTCGATCGACTCGTCCTCCAGCGCACGCAGCACTTCGCGGCAGTCTCCGGTGATGATGCGGATGCTCATGCCAACACCGCCGGAAACTCGTTGTGCTCACGGCCATCAAGCAGGCGGCCTGCGGCGGCCTTGCCAACATTGCGCACCGCGATCAGGCGATCGCCATGAAAGCCGAGTCCGCCGGCGAGATTGATCCAGCGCGTTGCGCCGCGCCCCATTTGATTATCCAGCTTGGGAACGTTGCGCCAGTCCGGATCGTCGTTGTCGCGATCGTAGTAGGGGTACCATTCGCCCCACTGCTTGAACAGGAACGGCACGCCGGCAGCGGCGCTCTGGTCGCGCAGCGAGCGGAGCCAATCCGGGTGCATCGGCCGGGCATGCGGGCCGGACTCGCCGCCGGCGATGATCCAGTCGAGAAACCGCGCATCCGCACTGACCAACGCCTGCCGCTTCAATCCGCACTCTGCGCCTGCAGCTTTCGCTTCGCGGTAGCTGTTGAACGGACCCTGCCACCAGCCGCAGACCGGCCACATGTAGCGGCTTACGTCCACGCCGCTCAGCATCGGCTCGATCGACAGGAACCGGATCGCCGCCGGCACGCGCTGCAGCTTCGGGATGTCGCGATCGGCCTCTTCTTGGTTGACCACCGTGGCGCCGATCCAGACGTTCGCGGGCGGGTTTCCGGCCAGCCACTCTTGCAGCCACAGTCCCAACTCAGAATTGCTGCGCCAGCAGTGCTGGTGCGCCTGCGTGATGCGAGCGTGCCAGTTGCCGATCCTCTTGCTGAGCAGCAACCAGTCGGACTCCGGCGTCGTGCGGATCACATCGAGGGCGTCGACCAGCCATTCGATCGGCACTTCGTTGTCGAGCCAGTCGCCAAGCGAGAGCGCGAAGATGCGGCGGCGAGCATCAGCGATGTTTAGGCTGTCGCATGCGGGACAAGACGGTAGGCCATCCGTGATGCTGCCGCCGGCGGTATTCGGGTTGTCGCCCCGCCAGCCGCATGTGCCGCATTCGTAGAACTGCCGGCGAGCCATCTTTCGCACGTCGCGCCAGTATTTCGCTCTGGTGCGCTTGCGGGGCTTGCCCGCACCCCATTCGACACGGTGCAGGCGTTTGTCCATGCGGGCTTCGGCGTAGCAGTGATCGCATGCCGGGCTGACCTTGGTGCAGCCCATCCAGGGGTTGAACGTGCTGTCGCACCATTCGATCTTTGTCGTGGCGCTCATGCCGCCTTCCTCGCGCGTTGCGTAGGCGCCAGTTCGTGCGCGAAATTGGCGCGAACCAGCGCCTCGGCGACCGGTGGGCAGACGCTGTTTCCGATCATGCGGACCTGCGCCGTTTTCGTGAGCGGCTTGCCGTCAGCTCCGCGGTCGATGACGTAGTCCGGCGGGAAGCCCTGGGCGTTGGCCAGCTCGCGCGGGGTGAGCATGCGCATGCCGATGTCGACGATCTGGTAGAGCTCCCCGCGTACGGTGACGAGGCCGAAGCGGTCACGCGTCGGCAGCGTGCGCAGCGGCTCATCGAGCCCTTGGCCGTCTTTGTCGTTGCCGTAGTAGGCGACGAGGAAGGCGCGGACCTCCGCGGCATGGGTGCCGCCACCAGTGACGGTCGGCATGGGCTCGTCGATCGGCTGACCGTCCTTGCAGGTACCGCGCAACTTCAGCAGATGCGAGGTGACGACCGATTGGTGGCTGCCGCTGGCGCATGTCGTGCTCAGCGGTTCGCGCGCATCCTTTCCAGCCTTTACGCCGACTCGCTCGGTGTTGTGCTGCGCGAGGAATGCAGCGACGACAGCATGATGGCCGCCAGTCGCGACCGTCGGCACGGGAGTATCCGCTGCGGCGCCGGCATGCCCGGTGTTGTTCGTCATCAGGTGTGCGGTGATCAGAGCCTGCTCGCCGCGCTGGGCGCCGGTTACGGTGGGCACTGGTTCGCCCATATCGTGTGCTCGCTCATCCCCGTGGTGGGTGACGTGCATCAGGTGCGCGGCGACGGCGGCGAACGATCCGCCGCCGGCGTGAATCGTCCCGACAGGGGTTTCGACATCGTGGGCGCCGCTGCCCCAGCGCTGTGCGCCGCCCGCTTTGCCTTCACCATGCGCGGCCTGAATCAGCGTGGCGGCGACCAATGCCGTGTCGTACTTGGTCTTGGTGGTCGCTGTCGGCTCATCCATGCTGCGAGGGCGGCTCTGCCCGGCACGGCTGCCGACACCGACCAACGTGGGCACCACGACCGCATGTGCGCCGCCCTTCGGGTTCGCCGTCACCGTGGTCAGTGGCTCATCCGCGCTGTTCACCCGTGTGCCGCTGCCGTAGTTCGCGATCGGCACGATGAACGGATTCGGCGCGTCGACGACGTAGCGCATGATGCCGCGCGCGATGCGCTTCATCGTTGCCTCGGCGAGTGGTCGCTTGCGTTCGAAGATCGACGGGCAAGGGATAGACCAGTCGATGCACTCGGCAGCCGTGCGGTACGGGATCAGGCCCTTGCCGTGCGTCGGCTTCGGCCAGATGATCGGCAGGCCATCGCGGCGGGCGATCAGGAACAGGCGCTTGCGGATCGTCGGCGCGCCGTAGTCGCATGCGCGGAGCTGGCGCCACTCGACCTTGTAGCCGAGCCTGCGCAGCTTCGCGACGAACAAATCGAACGTGACGCCCTTGCGCGCCGGATCAGGGAACCACTGTCCGTCGATGCGCTTGAGCGGCCCCCAGGTCTGAAACTCTTCGACGTTCTCCAGCATGATCACGCGCGGCTTGCAGTGCCGCGCCCACTTCACGACGACGCCAGCGAGGCCTCGAATGCGCTTGCTGACCGGCTTCCCGCCCTTCGCCTTCGAGAAGTGCTTGCAGTCCGGGGACGCCCACAGCAGGCCGATCTGTCGGTATCCGATCGCGCCGCGCGGGTCGACCTTCCACACGTCCTCCCGGATGTGCTCGGTCTGCGGGTGATTCACGGCGTGCATGGCCAGGGCCTCGCCGTCGTGATTCACTGCGACGTCGACGTAGCGGCCGAGCGCGCGCTCAATGCCAGTCGACGCCCCGCCGCCGCCGGCGAAGCTATCGACGATCAGCTCATGCAGGTCGAATGCAAACTGTCCGCTGCCGTCAGCCATTGGCCTTGACCTCCTGCGTCTCCCGATCGATCACGCCGTCGACCAGCGCCTGCACGTCGTCGTCGATCTGCTGAGCCCGTGTACCGGCCACAGCGTCGAGCGGGCGCGACCGGATCGTCAGCAGCAGTTGGTGCCGCGCGTGCTCGATCTGATCGAGCCAGACGCTGGTGTCGCGGGGCAGCGTGCTCACTGCGTCTGCTCCATGCGGCGATGCGTGAACTTGCCGCGGATCAGCGTGCCGAACGCCTTGCCGATCGATTCGGCGCCGAGCAGGGCCGAATACGTCTCTGAGGGCACGCCGTCGTACTGATAGACGCTGCCGTTCGTGAACTCGACTTCGAGCACCTTCGCACTCGCGTCGTAGCCGACGGACTTCAGGTTCGATGATGTGACGGGCTGGCGGATCATGACCGCGCCTCGCCGTTGGCCCGGGCCATCGCGGCGATCGCGCGGAAGCCGTGCTGATCGATCACGCCGCGCAGATCCGGCGGTGTCCAGCCTTCGGGCTTCATGACCTTGCCGTCTTCGCGGCGGTGGAGCGTGCCGTCGGCAGCGATCTTCGCCAGGTTCGAGCGTGCAACCTCAACCCAGCCGTCCTCAATCGGGAAGCCGAGCGCACGCAGGCCGGCGACGATCGTCCAGATGGTGTCGAGCGCGCCATCGAGAATCTGCGCGTCGTCGCGGCGCAGCCAGGCATCGGCCAGCTCCGCGATCTCTTCGCCGACGAGGCCGCCGATCATCGGGCCGTTCGGGCCGATGTCGAGGTCATCGGGGTTGCCGAAGTACAACATCGCCGTCGGCGTCATCATCGGGCCGATCGGCGTCTCCTGTGCGGCGGCGCGCATGAAGCGCTCGACGTCTTGAACTACATTCTTCATCGGGGACTTCTCCTGAAGGGTATGGCTACGCGGTTACTTCGCCGGCCGGCTGGTCTGCTGGCTGCTTTGCAGGTTTCTCGTGACCGGCGGCAACTGTGTTGCCGATCCACGACGGCAGGTCTGGGCTGCGGTCGAAGAGCATCGGCATGACGATGCCGACGAGCTCCATGTCTGCGTTGGCGCGTGCCGGAATAAAGAAGATTGGGCCGTTGGCACCGGCATCGGTCATCAGAACCTCGACGCCGGAAAAGCGACTGAACTGCATTGCGCGCATCATTTCGCGCATGTAGACCGGATTCACGACGAATCCGCTCGCCTTGCCGAGCTTGCGGGGGGTGATGATCGACACCCAGTTCGGGAATTTGCCCTCGACGAGCTTCGCGAGTCGGCCGTCGATTACATCGCCTGCATTGCGTACGCCGAAGCGCTTGTCGACGATCTCATCGGGGCGTCGGCGAATGGCTTGAACGAATGTCGGGCCGACAGTCGATTCAACGAAGGACAGGCGTTCGCCTTGCTTTGCGCCCTTCGCCGCATCGGCAGAGAGGTCGACGATGATCGGGCGGGCGCACATGCCGCGCCGGTCAAGGCCGACGAGCAGGCGGTGTCCATCGCTTGCCACAGCGAGAACGCCATCCTGATGCGGCTGCACGAGCACGGCGTTTAAGTAGTAGCGAACGTCGCCGCGCGCGCGAACCATGCTCACGCGCCGGAACAGGTCGAGGTCGATGTTGGCGATTTCGCCGGAGGTGTCTTTCCCCATGATCAGGCTCCGAGTGCTTTGGTGATGGCCGAGAGCAGCGCGCGGCACTCGCCATTGAATAAGGCGAATTCCGCGTCGAACTGCTCTTCGGGGCTCTGCGCCGCGGTGTCTTCGCGCGCCTGTTCGATGTCCTCAAACTTGAGCTTCTTGACCTCGAACTTGTCGGTCAGCACGAAGCTGACGCGGTCGTTCCAGCGCAGGCCGACGCGCGTCGCCAGCTTGCCTTCGCTGATGTGCTTGCAGATTTCTTCGGTGGCCAGCGAATGGCGCAGATAGCGGACGGTTGGCTTGGTCTGGTCATTGCCGCGCAGCTCGCATTCCTGATCGAGCGCAAAGGCGCCCGGCGCTTCGCCGCTGGCCAGCCAGGCGGTCATCGCCGCGCCGGGCGACTGCGACAGCTCCGGCAGCTCGAGGCTTAGCCCATCGACCGCGTCGCGCAGCACCTCGAGCAATTCCTCAGCGCGCGCCGGCGACGACGAGTCGACGATGATCCTCTCGCTCACCGGGTCGATGATCGCGCGGGTATAGCGACGCTTCGGCAGTGCGCGCGGGATCAACTCGGCAACGACCTGTTCTTTGAGGTCGCGCAACTGTTTCCGCCCCGGCTTGAAGCCCTGGCGCTGCTCAAGCTCGGCGGCGCGCTCGTCGACGGTTTGCTTGACGACCGACGACGGCAACAACTTCTGCTCGACGCCGAGCGCGATCAGCATCTGCTGCTCCTGCCCGTAGACAAGCTGCGGGCCAGCGGCGCTCGGTACCCAGCCGCGGCTCTGCGGATTGAGTCCCATGCACGGCAGCAGTGGGTGCTGACTGAGCTTCGCTTCGAGCTCCGCCGGCGTGAGCGTCCACGGGCCTGCGATTCGATAGGTTTGTAGATTTCGGAAGAACATTGATCTATCCGTTTGGAATGGGTGGCCGGGTGCACCTTCACCTCACGACGCCGGCCTTCGCCGCCAAGGAACCCGCAGGCGCGCACGGGACTCGGCGCCCGCTAGAACGGAATGTCGTCATCCTCAAATGGTTGGTCGTATCCGGCGTCCGCCGGCGCTTGTCGCGCTTGCTGGGCCGCTGTCGGCGGCGCCCGGCCGGAAGCTCGGGCATAGTCGTCGGCACGCGCGGCGCGGCCATCGTCGTCGCGCGGTCGGCTGTCGAGCATCTGCAAGTCGCGCACGCGGATCTCGGTCATGTAGCGGTCGACGCCGTTCTTGTCGGTCCACTTGCGCGTGCGCAGCGAGCCTTCGACGTAGACCTTGGAGCCCTTCTTCAGGTACTGCCCGGCGATCTCGCCGAGCTTTCCCGGGAATACGACGCTATGCCATTCCGTCGCTTCCTTGGCTTCGCCGGTCTCGCGGTCCTTCCACGTCTCGGACGTGGCGATCGTCGCGTTGGCGATCGCGTCGCCGCTGGGGAAGTAGCGAACCTCGGGATCCTTGCCGAGATTTCCGATCAGGATGACTTTGTTGATTCCGCGGGCCATCAGCTCTTCTCCTCGTCGATGCCTTCGAAATGCGTCTCGGCGAGGAAGCGGCGCATCATTTCGAAGCCGGTGGCTTCGTTGCCCGTCTGCGTCTTGCGTGATTCCTTCACGAGCCCGTTCACGGTGCGCACGAGTTCCATCGCGCCGGCCAGCGTCGCCTGGCCAAGGCCGACCACCTTGCGGTTGTGGTCCTTCGCCCAGACCATCATGTCGAGCGCGCACTGACGCGCCTCGTCGACGATCTCCTTCTTCTCGCCATCGAGTTCACGCAGCGTGGCCCACAGCCAAACAAGGGTCGGGGCATGCTTGTCGCGCGCGAGCAGAACGAATAGCGGCTCGTCGGGTTCTGCCTTGGCGTAGCAGTCGCAAGGCGCTGGATTGTTCTTCGTGCCCATCACGCCGCCTCCTGCATCGCAGCCGCGCGCTGCAGGCGTGCCGACAGCACGTTGCAGATCGAGACGAAATCCGACTCGGCGTAGAGCTTCGCGTTCTTCTCCGTCGCGACTGGTTCGAAGCCGAGCGATGCCAAGCCTTCGGCACTGATCGACAGCGGCGCGATACGCGCGTTGATGTCCCCGAGCTTGATCCTCGCTCCAGCCGGCTTACGCGCGCCGCCGGCTTGCTGGTGGGCTGCGCCATGGGGGGCTGGCGCGGGGGCATCCGTCACCGCCGGCGCGCGGGCGGTTTCGGCTGCGGGGGGATCGTTGACGGCGCCGAGCGTGCTGATCGGCGCGGGCTCGCGCGGGATCGACTTCTCGACTTCGGCGAGTCGCGCGGCCGCTTCCTCGCGGGCCTTACGCTCGGCTTCTTCGGCAATGCGCTTACGGTCCGCTTCGAGCTGGGCCGCGGCACTGGCGGCCTCTTCCCGGCGGATACGTTCGCGCTCTTCATCGAGTCGCTTCTGCTCCTTCGCCTGGTGCTCGCCTATGCGAGCCTTCACCAGATTGCGCAGGTCTTCCTCGCCCTTCGTCGTCACGAGACTCTGCGCATCCATGAACAGCGTCTCGTAACCAGCCGCTTCGTTGCGCAGCACTTCGAGATTCACGCGGATACGATCGGCGGCTTGGTTGGCCTCGATCTTCGTGCGCGCTAGTTCGGTCTCCAGCGCCTCATTGATCTTCGCGAGCGAAGAGCGGCCTTTGATGACGCCAGCGAAGTCGGCCTCAACGTCGGGCAGGCGGATCTTGCTGCCGAACGTCTTATTGATCGCATTGACGTGCTCGGCAAGCTTGGCTTTCGCGCTCGCAATAGCTTCGGCACGGCGCCGCTCTTTCTCGCTCGCCAGCAGCCTCTCGGCCATCAGCCGGTTGTCACGCACGAGCTTGGCAAGCATGTCCTTGGTGCGCTTCGCTGTGTCGATGGCCGCGATTTGCGAAAGCATCTGGGTCTCGGCCGACTCCAGCGCGACCTCGGCGTTCTTCATCGCCTTGATCTGCATGTCGAGGTCGGCGAAGTCCTGGTCGGTCTTCGGCTCGCGAATCAGCCGGTTTTCGATGAAGTCGCGAAGCGCGGTTTCAAAGTGCGCGAAGTTGTCGCGGACCGCGATCTGCCCGTCGACCTGCACGGCGACCGCGGGCAGGGCCGTGACAGCCGCAGCGACCACGGCCGGCGTGGTGGTTTCGGGGACATACGCAGCAACGTCCTTGTCGAACTGCTCCCACGATGCGCGTAGCTTCACGATGTCAGCCTGCACCCGGTCTCGTTCGATAACGAGGCTTGCGGTCCCGCTTTCGGTGCCGTCACCAACGAGGTAGACGCACGTCGTCGCCTTCTCGCAGATTGCGAACTGCTGGACGATCTGCCAGTAGTCCACGGCCGGGATCACATTGCGCTGGACATCTGCAATCTTCGAAGCGTTGGCCTGCTTGCCTTCGAAGATGATTTCCTCGTCCATCGACACGCCGTCGAAGGACGCGCCGAGATAGCCGTCGTCGGAGATGGCCACAACCGGGAAGAGGTCTTCTCCGGTCATCGTCTCGGCCAGAGCGCGCAGCGCCGGCTCGACTTCGTGCCCGCGGTCGAAACGCTTCTGCGTCGCGGCGTCGATTTCTTCCTCAACGCCCGTCGCTTGACGGCGGATGAGCTGAGCTCGCGTGACATAGGGCGAGACCCCCATCATCGCCGGCGCGTCGCTGGCGTTGCGTGTTTTTGCACGATGGGTGCGCCACTCCGGCGTGCCCTGCAGGACGTGGATTTCACGCATTGATGTTCTCCTTGGGTTTGGCGAGCGCGTGGATCGCCTTGCGCTGTTCTTCGGTCAGCGTGGCCTTCAGGCCCACGCGGGCGATGATCTGAGCAGGCGTCTTTTCGCTGTTCTGGACGAGCTTTTCCCACGCTGGCAGGTTTGCCTTGAAGGCAGCCGCGTCGTACTCGGGCTTTTCGGGCTTGGCATCGGCGCGCTGGCGCTCGGGCTGCGGTTCGGCGCGCGGGTTGTCGCGACCGCCGTTGCCGTCATCGTCGTCGTCCTGCTCGGCGAGGCCGGTCGCCATCTTGAAGGTGTACTTTTCGAGGTAGCTCACCGTCGAGGCGCGGGCCTGAATTGCGTTCTTTGCGCCGCCCACATCCGGCGGGCCGCCCATGCTCACCTGTTCGCTGTGTCCGTCGGCGTGCGTAATGACGCACGCGACCTCAATCCACGCCGGCTCATCGCGCAGAATCTTCCACGTCACCGACAGATCGGCTGCGGACAGTGCCGGTGTAGCGGCGTTCACGAAGTCGGAGAGCTTGGCGTAAGCCGTCCCGCGCAACGGTCCCTGCTCGACGGCCTGCGACCGCAATACGGGGACGTGCTGCGCGCGGAATTTCGCCATCGCGGCGTGAAACGCTTTCTTGGCCTGCTGAGCTTCCCAACGCTCTTGCAAGGCCATGAACTTCTCGATCGTTTCGAGCGGGTGGCCTTTCTCAACAGCCGCGCGCAGGAGTTCAGCCGGGAGGAATGCTGAAGCCTTCACGGTCCGAATCGGCTTCATTTCGGCGACGGGCTGGATGGCGGCGCTCACTTCATCATCTCCGCGGCGGCGAGCGCCTGCTCGACGTAATCGGGCGTGTGCGCGTTCTCCATGCACATGCGGCGAACCGCCTGCACGAGCTGCGCGTTCACGAACTGAAGGTCGTGCCGGTGGTCGCGGACTTCGCTGAGCGCGCGGTACAGCACGTCGGCGCGCGAGCGCTCGATGCGAAGGTCTGCACGCAGGTTGGTCAGCGTTTCGACGTCGACGAGCACGGTTGGCTTGTGCTCGGCGGGCGCGCTACGTTCGGCGGGCGGGGTGAAGGGCTTCAACGCCGCCTTGATGACGGGATGAACGCTCATGCGAACTCACCCAGCCGGTGCATGCACTCGGGATCGTGGAGGAACAGCGAGCCGTCATCGCGGCGCACGTAGCAGACCTCGCTGCTGTTACGCGCACCGCCGGACGAGAACACCGGCAAGCCGTCGACGATCTCGACCTCGGCCAGGTGGTAGAGCTCGAGCGCGGCGTCGGTGAACGTCGGCTGCGGATCGCTGAGCACGTTCGCCTCGCCATCGATGACGACGTAATCAGCCGGGCTGATCTGGTGGCGGATGCGGACATCGGCCGGCACGGCGTTTCCGGCGCGCTCAACGCGCATGCCTTTGATTTCGAGGGCGCGCATCACACGCCCCCATTGCGGCGCAGCCGCGTCATGAGGTTGTCGTCGGCCGGCAGGTCCGGGTCGCAATAGACGACCGGGCGGGGCGGGAACTTCGGGGCCGGCGCCGGACGATCGACCGCCATGCGGCGCGCCGAGCGGCGACGGAAAACGGATGTGAGGCGGGACAGAAGAGACATAGCACCCTCCTTGTTGGGTGGGTGAATAGTGCCTATGAGAAACTTTTAATTCAATATCAAATAGAGACTAAAAATAGTATCTATATGAGACTTAAAGAAATTTAGTTGCTCGGCGCCGGTTGCGGCGCTACGGTTATGCCGATCTCTGCAGGGGGAGATGGGGAGATGAGCCGCATCATCGTTGCCTGTGCATGCTTGTTGTTGAGCAGCCAGGCACTTGCGCAGACGGTCTACAAGTGCAAGAACGCGAATGGCACGATGTCGTTTCAGCAATCTCGATGTTCGAGCGCGAAAGGACAGGTCAGTGCTGCATTCACAGGTCGCGGCGGGATGGCAACCGTCGATAGCTCAGCCGCAGCGGACACGGAACGTTACGAGCGCATGAGAAGCGCAAAGCGTCAGGCGCGTGCGCGACAAGACGTGGAATGGGCTGAAAGCACGATGACAGAAAGCGCCATTGCTCAACGCAACAGGGACGAAGAGGATGCGCGTCGTGCGCGCATCAGCGCAGGGTCACTGACGCATCGAGGGATGCACACAGTGCCGCGGGCTGAATTCCCAAACTCATCAGCGACTTGGCAGAAAGAAACTCCACCGACTTGGGATGATGAAGACGGCGGACGTCGACGTGCGGCGAATATTCCACCATCCCCGCCAGACGACTCGCTGCAAGAAAGCGATCGGCATTCATTCGTCGACGCGAATGGAAACACATATACCCCAAACGACAATGGATATTTCAGCGCGACGGGAGGCGGGCAGTTCTACGACAAGGGGAACAATCGGTACTACAGTCCGCAGAACGGGGCCATTTGCACCCAGCAACTCAATGAGATGAATTGCCAATGAGCGTGACGGGTCGGATGCGCGCCCTGCTGGCAGCACAGCGATCGCCTCTACGCTCGTTGCCCAGTAGGACGGGAGGATGACCTATGAGTGATGGACGCCGCGACGAGGCGCTGCTGTTGGTCTCAACCCAGCTTTACGGTCTCACTGCGGTGGTTCGAGCGATGATTGCGACACATCCGCAACCGGAAAAGGTGCGTCTTCTTTTTGATCAACTTCTGATGCAGATGCTTGCGGATCCCGTGTACCTTGGCGATAAGAAGAACGCGCAGGCCTTGAGGGAGTTCGGGGAAGCCGTATTTCAGCCTTCACTAAGGCTTGATACTGAAGATTGACGGCCTCAAAGATCGTGGCTTTGCTTGTCATTGCCATCATCCGGAAGGTGATGGTTCATCATCCGCTCTGCAATCCATGCTAGGCCATAGTTCAGCGCGAAGACGCCGACCCCGCAGACCACGATCTCGAAGAGCGTTTCCATGCGATCAGTATCGATCCCGCAGGATCTTCTCAACCACAACGCCGACGAACGTTGCCGGCCGCGTGACCTCGATCGTTGGGTACTCCTTGTTCAGCGGCTTCAGGTACTGGCGATCGCCGTCCACCTGTAATTGCTTGAACGTGGCCTGCGATTCATTTTCGAGGCGCACCACCACGTAGTCGCCGCTGCGAGGTTCGCGCAGGTCAGCGCGCTTCACGATGATCAGGCACCCCGGCGGAAAACTGCGTGGGTTATCCGGATCCCACATTGAGTCGTTCTCGACGCGCAAACAGACCGCCTCTTCCGGGCGCAAATCGTCGCTGGTATCGATGTATTCGTATTCGCCTGGCGGCAGAAAGTAGTCGTGAATGTCAGAGAAGCCGCCAGCCTTCACCCAACTGATGATCGGTATGCGACCGCGGCCCCGTGGCAACGCGCGCACTTCCTCGAACGTCGTGTCGATGATGCGGCTTTTGTCCTCAATGGCGTCGACCACTTTGCCATGCTTGTGATCGAGCCAGTTCCGGGGCTTACCTGAAACCTCTTCAATCCGCCGGGCCAAGTCGTCGCCGATGTTGCGGGCGCCTTTCGCATCCTTGTTCAAAATCTTCGAGACGTAGGACTGCTGCACCCCAATAGCCGCCGCCATTCGGGTTCGTTTACCGCCAAAGACTTCCGTGAGAATTCGATTGCCGTTCTCGCGGCGGATGTCATTGATATCTTCCATCCTAAAAGTAAAACACTATGTCTCTCAAAGAGATATGAACACGGAGAAACTATTCTTCTGGTCAAATAAATCTCTATGAGATATTTTTAAGGCTCTGACTGACATCAGGGTCTGACATGGCCGCATTCGATTTCCGCGCATTCTGGTCGTCGCTCGACGACCTGGGACGCGCCAAGCTCGCTCACAAGGCTGAACTGAGCGTCGCCTACATCTCAACCGGGCTCATCTCGTCCCGGAAAGTCCCGCGTCCCGCCAGCGTCCGGCGCCTCGCCGCGGCCTGCTGTGCGCTCGGGAAGAAGGTGACGGAGCAGCAGCTCTATCTCTACTTCCACGAACGCCACCTGGAGGCTGCGGCTGAAAAAGAACCGCTGCGCGCGAATGGATAGCTCGACGAACGTGAATATGGAAACCGTCGAGTTCGCGCTCGCGGAGCCGTCACCGCTCGGGAAGTGCAGCTTCGAGACCAAAGTGAGCTTGCCCGAAGCCATCGACGATGACCTGCAGATGTTGGCATCGGCGGCCGGGATGACGAAGAGCGCATATATCCGGGAAATCATGGTCGAGCACTGTGTGGGCCGGGCTGGTGTGCTCAGGTTGAACCAGCAGCGCCGCTTCGGCAGTGCGAGGTGAGGCCGGAATGTCTCCCTCGACGGTGCATCACATCATCAACGTCTCAGGCGGTAAAGACTCAACCGCCACGTATCTGCTCGCTCTGGAACGCCTGAAAGGCAACTTCCACGCGGTATTCGCTGATACCGGAAATGAGCACGAGGCGACGTACGAGTTCGTCGAGTGCCTGCATGAGCGCACTGGTGGCCCCAAGGTTGAGATCGTGCGCGCTGATTTTTCGGCTGACCTGCTGCGTCATCGCGACTACATCCTGCGCGAATGGCCAAAGCAGGGAATTCCGCAAGAGAAAGTCGAGCGCGCCGCAGCGCTACACGAGCCGACCGGTAATCCATTCCTCGACCTATGTATCAGCAAGGGCCGCTTTCCGAGCCGCATGGCGCAGTTCTGCACAGCCGAGCTCAAGCAATGGCCGATCACCGATCAGATCGTGCTACCGGCGCTGCGCAAAGGACCGGTACTGCAGTGGTTGGGCATCCGAGCCGACGAATCGCCGAATCGCGCAAAGCAGCCGCGCTATAACCGCGACGATTCCGGCGCATATCTGTGGCGGCCGATCTTCCGCTGGACGGTCGCCGACGTCTGGGCGCAGCACCGCAGGCATGGCCTGGCGCGCAACGCGCTCTATGACCAGGGCATGACGCGTGTCGGCTGCATGCCGTGCATCAACTGCCGGAAGGATGAACTGCGATTGATCGCACTGCGCTTCCCGGAGCACATCGATCGCATCAGGCAATGGGAGGAAATCGTCAGCACCACGAACAAGCGCAGCAGCGCGACATTCTTCCCAGCGGTGACCGACCCGATGGATGTTGAGCGCCCAGGCTCTTACTCCCGCATCGACACCATTGTCGAGTGGAGCAAGACCGGTCGTGGTGGACGTCAGTACGCGATGTTCTTCGATGATCAGGCCGGCGGCGGTTGTTCGAACGAACAGGGCCTGTGCGAGAGGGCTGCATAGTGGCGCGCATTCGCACCGTTAAGCCCGATTTTTGGAAGCACGAGGGGCTTTCCAGCCTTCCGGAGGCGACGCACATGCTCGCCGCCGCGCTACTGAATTACGCCGATGACGAAGGCTATTTCAATGCGCATCCCGGGCTCGTGAAAGCCGAGTGCTGCCCATTGCGTGAGCCCTCAGTGAGTGTTCACGACAGCATCAGTGCGCTCGCATGTATCGGCTATTTGAGGCTCGGGACTGGAAACGACGGCCGCCGATACGCGCACATCGTCTCATTTGACGAACATCAGCGTGTGAATCGCGCAACGCCTAGCAAGATCAAGGACTTGGCCATTCTATGGGATGACGCCGTGAGCGCTCACCCACAACTCAGTGAGCCTTCATTGCCGGAAGGGAAGGGAAGGGAAGAGGAAAAGGAACAGGGAAGGGAATATGCGCCGAGCTCCGCTGACGCGGCCTCGCCGCCGTCCCACGTGGAACTTGACCCCCTCGAATTTTCGCTGGCCCCTGAAGAGCCGCCGCGGCTGGAAGTGACGCCCCCCGTCATCACGCTCCCGACCAACACCGGCGCCGACTACGGCATCACCGCCGAGCTTGTCGCCGACTGGCAACGCACCTATCCCGCCGTCGACGTCATGGCGGCGCTGCAGCGCATGCGGGCGTGGTGCAACGCAAACCCGAAGCTGCGCAAGACCTCGTCGGGGATGCAGCGCTTCGTGAACAACTGGCTGTCGCGCGAGCAAGACCGCGCCGGCGTCAGGGCGCCGCCACGCGCCGGCCCCTCGCGCCTGCAAACCCCTGACCCTGGTACCGAGTACGGAGACCTGTGATGAACGGAATCGTTTCGCTCGGCGAAGCCATGCCAATGCGCCCCCACACGACGCAGAAGTGCGAGCAGCACGGCGAGTACCCGTCGTACCGCTTCGCCGGCCGCCAAACCGGCTGCCCGCGCTGCGCCGACGACAAGCTCCGCAAGGACCAGCACCTGCGGAACGTTGCGCTGGAGGCCGAGCGCTTTGCGGCCCGTCTGAAGCAGGTCGGCATTCCGCCGCGCTACGCCGATGCGCACCTCGACGAAGTTGATCAGGCCGAAGCCATCCGTGCGTGGTTGCGCGCGGCGCGCGCCGGCAAGTCGGGTGCGCTGGTGGTGCTCGGGCATACCGGCACCGGCAAGACGCATCTCGCCTGCGCTGCGGCGCGATACGCCATCGAGCAAGGCATGGCGGCGCGCTACACCACCGTGCCCCGGTACTTGCGCCAGATCGCAGAGACGTGGGGCGTGCGTGGCGTCACCGAGCGCGCCGTACATCAGCCGTTGGTCGACGCCGAGCTGCTGGTGCTCGACGAACTCGGCGCGGGCCGCGCCGGCGAGAACGACACCTGGCGCGTGCACGACCTGATCGCCGATCGCTACGACGAAGCCCGTCCGACGATCCTCATTTCAAACCTCACACCGAATGAGCTTCGCGCCGTGATCGGCGATCGGGCCTACGACCGCATCCGCGAGGACTGCGTGCAGATCAACCTCGTCGGCGAATCGCGGCGCGCCCCGCCGCAGCGTCGCTGACCGCACCGGAGAGCCACATGGGAACTGCAGAGCCCCTGAGCACCGCAGCCGCCGCAGCACGCCGAGACACCGGCATCCAGCGCGCCGGCGAGCACGCCGATCGCGTGAGTCCGGATTGGATCGCCGAGGCGGCACGCTTCATCGCGACGTACGCGGAGACGCATGTCGACTTTCTCGCGGAGGATGTCGTCGCCGCATCGGCCGGCATCATCGCGCCGCCGCCGGACGGTCGCGCCTGGGGTGCCGCGCTGCGCCGCGCCGCGGCAAACGGAGTGATCGAGAAGTTGGGCTACCGGCCGGCGAAGACGTCGAACCTGTCGCCCAAGGTCGCCTGGGGCTCGCGCGTGCTGGACCTGCACGCTGCGTTCGGCGAAACCGAGTGGAAGAAACTCGGCCGCCAGTACATTCGTGCCTTCCGCTCCAACGTCGCGCGCGAGGCCTTCGAGACGAATGCGCTGACCATCTGGGCATCGACGCGCGGCTGCCCGGCGCCGCAGATGTTTCGCTGGTGGTCGGAAGCGCTCGAGGCCGAAGGCCTGCACCTTGAGCACCAGCGCGGCCCGAACTGCGGGAAGTGGGTGACGAAGCCCTGCTGCGCCGAGTGCGCGGAGTCGCACGCATGAGGGCCGGCAGCCTCGGGAACCCCGCAGTCGGTCGCCGCAACGGCGCCGCGAAGCTCACCGAAGATGCGGTGGTGGCCATGCGCGCGGAGTGGAAGCCGAAAGGCCGCGGCCGCCGCCGGCACGAAGGCCCCGGCATCAAGGATCTGGCCGCGAAGTACGGCGTCAGCTTCTACGCGGCGTGGTCGGCGCTGCACGGCTATACGTGGGGGCATGTCCCGTGACCAAGCGTGCAGCCGATGCGGTCTATGCCCGCGTGACGGACGACGGCTCGTTCGTCGCCGCCGATCAGATCAGCCGCAACCACCTGCGGCGCAAACGCATCCGTCGCAACGCGCTCGTGCGTCTCGTCGTCAGCCAGCCCCGCGATTATTCGCAGTGGAAGAAAGCGCACGGCCTGGGCACCTACATGGCGATCAATCTCGACGACTTCGACCAGTTCGTGATGGAGAACGGCAAGGTCGATTCGCACGGCGCACTGAAGAAGCTTCAGGCGCTGAGCGGCGTCGAGTGCGACGAGTACACGGTGACGGTCGAGGGCGGCATGCAAGCGATCGTGCGCGTGCCGCGCAGCCTTGCGTTCGACGAGATGGACGAGACGATGTTTCAGGCCGCCTACAAAGGCTTCTGCGACTACCTGATCCGCACGTACTGGCATGACCTCGAGCAGTGGCAGATCGAAGAGGCGTCTCGCCTTGTGGGAAGTGGATCATGAAGGCCGCCAAGATCAGGAAGTGCCGGAACTGCGGCACACCTTTCGAGCCGCGCAGCAGCATGCAGATCGCCTGCAAGCCGGCGTGCGCGCTGGACCTCGTGCGCGAGAAAGCGCAGAAGGTCGAAGCGCGTGCGCGCAAGGCGGCGCTCAAAGCCGTGCGCGCCGAGAATCGGGCGGCCAAGGAGCGCCTGCGCACGCGTCGCGACTGGATCAAGCGCGTGCAGGTGGTGTTCAACCGGTTCATCCGGCTCCGCGATCAGCACCAGCCCTGCATCTGCTGCGGCCGTCCCCTGGGCGGCGGCGCGCTCACCGGCGGCGGATACGACGCCGGGCACTACAGGTCGGTCGGCAGCGCGCCGCATCTGCGGTTCGAAGAGATGAACGTTCATGCGCAGCGCAAGGACTGCAACCAGTTCGGCGCCGGCCGGGCAGTCGATTATCGCCGCGGGTTGATCGCGCGAATTGGCGTCGCCGAAGTCGAGCGGATCGAACGTGACGAGACCCCACGGAAATACACGATCGACGACCTGAAGGCGCTCGAGGCCACGTACAAGCAGAAGGTGCGCGAGCTGCAGCGCGGGGGGCGGCATGGGCCGCACGGCTGAAGCAGAGCGCGAAGCGTTCACGCGCGAGGTCGAGGGCGTGCAGCTCCTGCTGCCGCTCAGCAGGCCTCCCGCCGATATCGCCGGCGGTGTCTGGATGGCGTCGCTGTGGGCGGTGCGCCGTCGGCGCCACCGCCGCGGCCGACCGGAGCCGGTGAAGCAGGAACAGCTCGCCCTGAAGCTGCGCGTCGTCTACATGAGCCGCGGCTCGCGCCGGCCCTGCTCATACCCGTTCGAGATGGTCGAGTACGCGCGAAAGCTCCGCGGCTTCGAGTTCACCTACAAGGAAATCTCGGCGGAGCTGCAGCACAAGTTCAAGCGCCCGGTGCCGTGGATCACGGTGCGGGATTGGGTGAACTCCTATTACCGAATGCGGAGGTGAAAGATTGCGATGCGTACGTTGAACCGACCGATGCTTGTAATCGCCAGCGTGTTTTTCATGCTTGACGTTCCACTGGTGCTGGGCTGGTTACGGGGAGAGTTTCCAATTTTTTGGACGACGGCAGGGGCTGCGCTTTTCCAGATGACGGGGAGTGGACTCTCATGCCTGCTGCTTTCATGGCTGATGCGGGCAGAGCGATGACCGTTTACGTCGACAACATGAAGGCTGCTTTCGGTCGGATGGTGATGTGCCACATGGCCGCCGACACGACCGAAGAACTGCTAGCCATGGCCGACCAGATCGGCGTGGCGCGCAAGTGGATTCAGCGTGCGGGAACCTGCTACGAACACTTCGACATCTGCATGTCGAAGCGGGCGCTCGCTGTGCAGGCCGGTGCCGTGGAGTGCTCGATGCGCGACATCGGACTTCTGATTCGCAGGAAGCGCGAGGCAGTGCACGCGAGCTGAAGGAGAAATCATGAGCGAACAAACGTTGACGAAGGCTGAGTGGATCGACCGCTGCGCCAAGCGGTACAGGGACGTCGGCGGCCTGTCTGAAGACTTAGCGAAGTCGGCAGCCGAGGTGGCCTATGAAGTCGAAGATGAAGACTGGGGGCCGCGCGGCGACCCGGAAGAGGCAGCGGACGAAGACATGAGCTGCTGGGACGACGATGGCGACCAATAGGCACGAGCAATGACTGAAAAACTCTACGCAGAGCGTGACGTGATCCAGCAGGCCGACCACTACTTTCGGCACGTCATGGCGATGACTGCCGAAGGCCTGCACAGCAAAGCCGACGTCGCCGCAGAACTGGCGCATCGGGATATTGAAATCGAGCGGCTGCGCGCGGCGCTGGAGAAGATTGCATGCCGCTCTCAGGATGACTACTTGCTGTGGTGGCAAATTGAGGCGCGCGACGCATTGAAGCCCAACTCAAATTAGAGCGCTGCGCGGCCAAAAAGGAGACGACGATGTACGAACCGTATGATGAGAAAGCAGCCAGCGCCGAAGACCGCGTTGCTTGGGCACTCTGCCAGATCATTGACGACGACGCGCCGATGCGGTGGACCCGCTACCGCGGCGTTGCCAACTGCATTGCCGCGATCCCATCGGTGATGGCAGACCTGCAAGAGCTGCGCGATCAGAAGCGCTCTAATACCAGCTTAACCGGCGGCTGCGCCGCCCAGGAAAAACCCGATGCAGACCGATAAGCCAGCGGGCGGCGTAGCCGTCCGCGTTGAAGCTGATGTTGGAGCGCGCTACAAGCACGGCTGCTGCGTCGACAAGGCATGCAAGCCGACGACGTGCATGGAACTGCCCACTGGCCGGACGTGCGGCGACTGCGTGGGACTGAAACGCTGCGTAGCCTTCGGCGTGACATACCCGGCTCGCACAAGCTGCGACTGGTTCCCGAGGGCATTCCGAGAGCGCTCCAACTCTCAGGTTGAGGCGCGGGTGCGGAGCGCAGCGGAGTGACCATCGCACTGGAGCGCGTTGTTGGGTCTCTGCATACTGATCTATGTACCCGCGCCGCGCGGTGGCTCCGCCAGAGCGTTGGCTGCGGCGTGGTGATAAGTGAGATGGTCAGCGCCGCAGGCGAGATACCTGACGCGATTGGATGGCGTTACGGCGAGAGCGTGCTTGTAGAGGCGAAGGTTTCGCGCTCCGATTTTCTGGCCGACCGGAAAAAGCCTTGGCGGTTGTCTCCTGATACCGGCATGGGGGATTGGCGATTCTTCCTGACACCGGCTGGACTGCTGTCGCCGGCCGAAATACCAGACGGTTGGGGTCTGATCGAAGTTGACGGCGCGCAGATACGACGAACACATGCAGTACCGAAAGGGAATTGCTGGCCCCAGGCCCCGAACCGTGGGAACAAACGGGCGGAAACGATCTTGTTGTGCAGCGCACTGCGCCGCGCGAACAAGGGGCCCAACACCAGCTTAAGACGATGACGAACAACACGAAGCCCCCAACACAAGCCGTCGGCGTCTCCGGCATCGATGCGCACGGTTCCATGCAGGCGACGTCGGAGCCAATGCGCTCGCCGCACGGTGTGCTCATGGCGGGCTCGCGCGACGCCGGGTTTCAGGCGTTCGTGTACGCGCGGGCCGGGCGGCCTGGGCCGGCAACGCCCGCGGGCACCGTCGAAGCGGTGTTCGGCCTGATCGGCGCATCGAACTGGTCCGATCTGGGCAAGCCCGAATGCGCGACGGCGTTCGTTGCGCTGCTCAAGGCGTATGCCGCCGGCGGCCGTTCGGTCAGCGGACCGCTTCCGTAACCTGCTCCCGCAGCCCCTTCGGCGCCGACTTGATGAATCGCTGCGAGCGGGTCATCTGCATCTCTTTCACGCGCCGCTGAATCTGCGACGGCTGGATGATGATGCGCGAGTCTGGGTTGCGCGCGTTCCAGCGCATGAGCCGCGCCCGCGCGTTGTTCACCTTGTCCTGATCGCGCTCGAAGATGCCCTGTGCCCACTGGTCGGCGATCTCCGATGACGTCGCGCGGTTGAGCTCGATGTCCTGTCGCTGCACCTGCATGGCGCGAGATTCGCGCGCCACTTTCTCGGGGTTGAAGCCGATCGCCTTGGCGACTGAGTCTGCTACGGTCGTGTCGATGACGCGCCGGCCGCGCTGGTCTTTGTAGTAGCCGAGCTGCGCCATGAGATAGCCCTGCAACATGTTCTCCAGCGCTCCAGGGATCAAGTTACGAGCCGTCTCACCGACATCTCCTGATAGCGCACCAGCAGCGGCGTTGCCGTAATTTTCAGCTAGCCGACCAATGGGGCCGACGGCCTCTGCAATCTCTCTGCCCTTGTCCTTCTGCGATTTCAAGCCGATGCCAGTACCGGGGATGAGGTTCTGCATGCCGAGGCGGCCCTGCACGTCGATCGGCAGGAACGTCGACACACCGTTCTGCACGAAGTCGGTCGCCTGACTGCCGAAGATCGGCGTCAGCAGTGAGCCAATCGCCTTGGCGCGTTCCTCCTTCGTGTTCCACGACAAGCCCAAGCCCTGCGCGATCGTGTCGATCAGGTCGTCGAGGTCGTCAGCGCCGGGCAGTCCGTTCGCGCCGGCGGCGAGGAAGAGCACGCCGAGCGCCATCGCGCGCTGCTGGCGCGGCAGACGCTTCAGGAACTCGAGGTACGAGATGCTGTACTGCTTGAACGTGAACAGTGTCGCGCCCACGGCGCCGCGCGCCCAATTCGGCCGGTTGCCGCGGTTGTAGACGCCCTGGGTCTCCTGTACGGCCTTCACCGCGAAGGCGTAGGCGTCTGGGACGCCGGCTTTCTCGAGCTGGTCCGGCGACAGCGTGCGTCCGATCTGGTACGCGGCGGCGAACGTCGAGCGGCGGTTGAACTGCTCGGCCAGCGCAAACATGCGTCCCCACACCACGAGCGCCTTGCGGCCGACGGTGCGCGCGGCGTCGAAGCGTCCCCAATCGCCTTCTTTGCGCATGGATGCCGCAGACAGCTCGTGGATCTGGTGCGGCTCGACCGTACCGTCCTTGATGGCACGCATCATCGCCGCGCGCAGGCCGGCATCACGGATCGCGCCCGGCCGCTGCACGGCGACGCGCATGCCGGCCGTCAGTTCCTTGCCGGCGCGGCCAGCGCCCCACTGCGCAAGGTAGGGCAGCGTCATCGTGACCGGCTGGGTCATGTTCACCATCGCCGACGCGACCGAGCCGCCGAGGAAGTTGAAGAACAGGAACGAGCGCAGCCCCTGCGCTTCCTCGCGCGGGTTCTGGATGTACTGAATCAGGCGGCCGGCCTGCTTCTGCACGTCGCCCTTGTCCTTGGGGATCGCTGCCCACGCCTTCGTCATTTCGCCCATGTGCAGGTTCGACGACGCGGCCCGTGCGTTGCTGGTCAGGAACTGCGCGAGCACGCGCTTCAGGTCCGGGTTGTAGCCCTCGATGCCCTTGCGGTGGATCAGTCGCTTCAGCGCCGACCGGTTGTTCTTGGTGAGCTTCAGGTATTGCTGGAACGCCTCGTCCTTATCCATGCCGGTGACGCCGGCAAACAGTTCCAGCGTCTCGGGTGTCATGCCCTTGAACATCTGGTAGGTCTCGTCGTTCACGACGCCGGTGCTGACGGTGTCGTTCGGGTACTGCTCGCGCATCAGGCGCTCGACGCGGTTGCGCTCGCCGGCGGTCTCATACATCCCGAAGTAGACCGTCTCGCCGGCCTTGTTCGTGACGTGCAGTGAGTATTCGCCGAAGCGCATCAGCGGCGCGTAGCCCTCCGCCATGAGCTGACGCACGCGGCCGATCTTCTGATCGAACTGCGTCGCGATATCCGGCGCCGCAGCGGCGAGAATGTCGCGCGCCGCTTCAAGCGTGTCGGCGGCGGCAGCCTGGCGCGCCACGGCATCCGAGATGCCCGGCCGTGCCAGCTTCACCATGTCAGTGATCGCGACGTCGCTCAGGCTCTTGTTGATCGCCGCGCGCGCCTGCCGGTACAGGCGGACCTGCTTCGGGTTCAGCTTGAACCGGTCGCGCAGTTCGGCATCGGTGAAGACCTTCTGATCGTCGAGCGTGCCGCGGAAGATGGCATCGGCGACCGGCTTCAGGTCGCGCGGACTCGCGCCAGACTTGGTCAGATCGCCGAACGTTTCGAAGCGCGGCAGGATTTCCTGCGCGGCATCGGCGGCACCGAGCGCATAGCGCGAAACATCGGTGAGGTATTCCTGCGTGCGGTTGAACACGCGGCCGAAATCCTTGTCGACCTGAGCCTTGTGGTACTGCGTGCCGACCGTCTCGTGCCACCAGCGGTTGAACGTGCGGCGCGTGTCGAGGAAGTCGCCGAGCTTCTGGCGCACGTCGGCGATCGACTGCGGCGCGTTCGCGTCGGCCAGCGAGAACAGCGGACGATCGGCTTGCGCGACATCTGCCGCGGTCTTATATTCAGTACCGAGGCTCCGCGCTGACTGAACCACCTTACCCAAGTAGAGGGGACCGGTCGTAGTCAGTTCGGGGCCTTCGTCGTTTCGCACGTAGCGCAGCAGGCCGCTATCGGCCCACGCTTTGAAAGTCTTCTCGGCGTTTTCCTTGCTGTAGACACTCGCGATGCGGTTCACCACCGCGCGGCCGCTCTGCTTTCCGATGTGAACAGCGGCGATCACCGGATTACCGATGCGATCCGCGAGCTCAGTCACCACCACGAGGCCCGTATCGCCGCGTTCCGATTGGAAAACCGCGAGCGGATCGTAGAGCTGCGATGGCAGGCGCTTCAGCATCTCCGGCGTGATACCGAAATCTTTGTGCTTGCCCTCCTGCGTCTTCTGCAGGGTGCTTGCGATGACTTCGATTTGCGCGGACGGCGCGCCGAGCGCGCGCAGCACCGGCGGGGTGTCGCCGAGTAGAACGGTGTCGGTCGGTCGCACCTTGCCGGCCTGCCACTCGTCGACCATCTTCGACATGCGCCGCTCAGCTTTTTCGAGCCAGGTGTTGGTTGCGAGCGACGCATCGACGGTGGCAGTGGCCGTGGCTTCGCCGCCGTTCATCACGCGGCGCAGGCTCGCCACGATCATGCTGCGCAGATCGTTGTCGTTGAGCTGCACTCGCCAGCCCTTCGACCAGAGGAAGCGCTTCACCGCCTGCACGAGTCGCTGGAACCACGACGCATTGAGCGCATCGCCGGTTTCGCCGACGTGCGCGATGACCTCGCGTACGAACCGATCTTCACCCGGCTTCAGGTGACGATAATTCCGCTCGACGCGATTCCACGCGCTCGTGACGCCCGGTTCGCGCGCGGCGCGCATGCGGCGCACGTCGTTCAGCAGGCGGGCGTAGTTCTCGTCGCCGACCATGGCCTTCAGGCCGTAGTGCTCGCCGATCTCGTGGAGCAGAAGCGACGTCGCATCCTCAGCCTTCGAGTTGTCGGCCACGAGGAATGCCCGTGAGCCGTCGTACAGGCCGCGAATCCGGCGCGGATCGGCCTTGCTCTTCGCGGCGCTGCGCTGGATGTTCTCCGGCAGGTCGGTGACGCGCTGCACGACGTTGAGGATTCCGCGATCGATCAGGGACTGCACGCCGGCGGCGCCGAAGCGGTTGTCGAGTTCGGCACGGATCGCCTTCACGGTCGACGCGCGAATCGCGGCGGCGAGTGGGGAGAGACGGAAATCGGGATCGCTGGGCGTCGCGGTGCTTCCGGCCGGCTTCTCGATAACCACCATGCGCGCCGAGACGCCGGTGTTCACCGGCAGCGACGGGTCGAGGAAGGTGCCTTCAGCCAACTTCTCGTCGGAGCCGCCGATCTCAACCAGCCAGTCGCGGAATTCGCGCGCCTGCTTCGTGTCGCGGAAGAACGCACCTTCGCCCATGATCGCGACGAGGCGGCCGCCTGGCTTCAACAGGTCGTACGCATGCCGGACATGCTGCATGTCGCGGCCATCGCTGAAAGGTGGATTCATGATGATGCGGTCGTAGCCGCTATTGACCCCGCGCTTCTCAACGCCGGTCAGGTCGTCACGATCCACCCATTCCGATTCGCGCGCGGTCTTGCCTTCTGGAACGAAGCCCACACGGCCGGAACCCATGCCACCGCCGCCGCGCATCACGCCTCGACGCCCGTCGGTATGCTGGAATACATCGCCGTAGGTGAAGGAGCTGCGCGGCTCAAACTTCAGGAAGTCGGCATCCCAGGCGAAGTGGTAACCCTTGGCTTCCAGCAATTCGCGACGGTTTGCTGAAATCTCGATCACATCCGGCTCGGCGCCGGCGGCGCGAATGCGGTCAGCGATGTGGCCCATGCCGGCCGAGGGTTCGAGCACCGCCATGTCCGGCTGGATGCCGGCGGAATCGATCATCGCATCGGCGACGCTCGCCGGCGTCGGGAAGAAGTCGAGGCCATCGTTTGCGCGTCCGACCATCGACCGTTCGAGTTCCTTGACACGATCCGCTTCCTGCGCCTGCTCGCGTAGGCCGATGAGTTCGCGCAGTGCAGCGCGGTATTCCGGCGCCGTCTCGATCCCCATACGCGACAGCGCGGCGAGTCGATCGCGTGCGGCGACGAACTGCCACGGTGCCTGCACGTCGCGGCGGCCCTTGAGCTTGTCGACTAGTTCGGTTGCGAATTCCCGCTTCAGCGTGATGCGTTTGTCGCCGTCTCCTTGCCAGATCCCGCGGCCGATGGCTTCGGCAGGGGACATGACGATCGCGTTCTTGCCGCGGCCAAGCGGCATTACGATGGCCTTGCCGCGCAAGCCGCTCCGTTTGATGGCCCGCTCGGCATCCTCGCGGTTCGCGAAGATCGCGCCGGTGCCGTCCTTGAACGCGAACGGCGCGACCTTATGGAAGTTCTCCTTGGCGAACTTCGTGTACTCGGCGCTGACGTCGTCGGCCACCTTGGCGAGCTTCTGCGCGATCTGCTTGAAGCCATTGACTTCCTCTAACTGGCGGGCCAGCGCCGCGAGGTCGGAGCGGAACAGGGTGAAGGCAGGAAAGTTCGCGTATTCGACGGTATCGTCCGTCGCCGGTTGTCCTTGCCTCTTCAACTGCTCGCCGTAGCTCTCGTACTTCGCGCGCAACTCGTCGCCCTTTGCGCTGCGCAGCGCCGCTTCCAGCATCTCGACCTGCGATTTGGTGCGGACGCGATCCAGAAACTCCGCACGGCCGTCGGCGATTGCCTGCGCAATGTTCCGCATCGTCTTCGCGAGCGCTTGGTCGGCACGCGCGGCACCTTCGGCGCTGGCGGCCATACGCGCGCGGCGCGCGGTGTTCGCCTTGCGCTCGACGGAAAGCGCTTCCTCGGCGCGTGCTTTGAGCCGGTCAGCCATCTCGTTCAGGCGCTCGACGGCGGTTTGCGAGCGGTCGTCTTCGAACGCATCGCGGCGAGCCTGGGCGGCTTCCCGCGCCTGCGTGGCATCGCCGTTCGCGAGTTTCACGAACGCTTCAGCGGTTGTGCGCTCACGGAACTGAAAGCCCGGCACTGCTCCGCGGCCACGGAATGCTGAGTAGTAGCCGCCGAGTTTCTTCGCGCCGGCGTTCAGCGTTTCGTAGTCCTCGCGCGGCACACGCTCGGCGAGTTGTACGACGAACAGGTCATGACCTTTCTGCGTGTGCTTCGTCTCGATGATCTGGCTGTCGACCTTCTGGCCGGCGACGTGCACCGCGCGCTGCTCGTCCTTCCGATCGGCGCGACCGGCGTGCGACTTCTCAGCCGCGAGCCGGTCGTATTTGGCGCGCTGCTCGGTGCTGAGCGTCAAGCGCGCATCGCGCAGCGGCATGCCCTCTGCGATCTTGGCGCGCATCGCAGCGTTGAACTCGTCCAACGTCTTCGGGTTCTTCACTGCCTCGCGCGCTGCCTCGCGCTGGCTCGCCGCTTCGTCGCGCATCGCCTTCAGGCTGGCTGCATATTCGGCCAGCGATTCGGCAGTCTGGCCGTTGACCAGCGCCTTGAGGGCATTGAGCTTGTCGGCTTCGTACTTGGCGCGCTGGCCCATGAAATAGCTGGTCGGGCCGTAACTCTTGCCGAGTGCGAACGCGTCGCGCATCGACGCGTAGACTGCCTCAACGATGTCCGCCTTCTTGTCGTTCTTGTAGCGCGCCTGAGCGTAGCCACTGAGACGGGAAAGCAGGGTGTCCTTGGTTTTCTTAGACAACTCAGTCTTGACTGACGCCGGGTCATCGACGAGGCCGGCGAACGCGGCCTTGTATTCATCGACCCTGAGTGAGCCGTCGTGCAGCTTCTCGATCGCCGTGTCGGCGCGGGTGAAGGGTGTGCCATCCGGCACGCGATCTGCGTCGGTGAGCCCCTCTCCGTTTTTTGCGTTCACGGCGTCGACGACGCTTGAAAGCGGCGCGCCGGTCGGCGTCGGCCGCGCGGGGCGTTCGGTCTTGTAAGCGGCGCCGAATTTGTACCAGACACCGCCGAGTTTGAATTCGCCGCGAGTATGTGAAACTCCCTCGATTTCGCCAGTCTCCGGGCGACGATGCTGCCCGTTACCGGCACGCACGTATTCGCCGCGCTGGAACGTGACTGTCTCCATGCGATTCGTGTCGCGGTTCAGGCGTTCGACCGTGAAGTTATCTCGCATTTTAGTGGGGGCGGGCTCGGTACTTTCCTGCTGCGACTGTGACGCCGGCACCGGCTTTGGCTGTTTGACAGGGTTCGGTGCCGGAGCGGCGGATGCCTTCGTCGCCTTGCCCTTGAAGCCTTCCGACTTCTCGACCTTCTTGCGGAATGCCGCCAGGTTCTCGGGCGTGTTCAGAACCTTGAAGCGGCCATCGCCGGGTACATTGAATCGCACGTAGCCGATGCGATCGCGCAGCTTCGGGAGGGTGTCGGTTTCCCGCGCGGTGATCCAGAGCAGCGCCTTTCTAGCCGAATCCCCGTTACCGGCGGCCTTCCGGCGCTGTTCCTTCATCTCGTACATGATCTGGCCGTAGGTGGCCGCAGCTTCAGCATCTTCCGCTGGCTTCGTCGCGTCGATCTCCTTCAACAGCGCTGCCTTCGCCTCGCGCGGATTGAACCCGGCCGTCGCGGATTTCTTCGCGGCGGCATCCACGACCGTCGCCGTCGCCGCCTGTTGCTGTGTGCCGGTGCGAGTTTCGTGCGCGGCGTCGGTGGTCGGCGTCAGAACTGGCCGATTGCCTGATTCGCTGCCGGCGGCACCTGCCGACGCTTTTTCTTGCCCTTCGGTGGCTGGGCCGCGCCCGCGGCGCGCGCCGGCGGGAACGGCGGGGCCTGGTTCGGTAACTTGCGGTTGGCCGGCATTGCCGGAGGTGACGCTTTGCTTTTCTTCGGTGGGAACATTGCTCTGGGCTCCGTTGGGAGAAGTGAGGACTTTCGGGCGCAGGGCATAGCCGCCGTCGACCGGCACCACGTCGTGCGTTTCTTTCTGGCCAGCGCGCGCGCGGGCAGCGCCGGCGGCCAGCTTTGAAGGGAAAGGCGTGCCATCGGCGCGGCGGATTTCCGTCGGCGCAGCCGTGGTCGGGGCGGCATCCGCAGCAGGCGTCGTGACGGCCTGTCCTGCCGGGTTTGTCGCCGCCCCTTCCTCGGGTGCCGCTTTCGCCTCGGGTTGTGCATTCGGTGCGGACAGCGCCTTGTCTAGCGCACGCAGGGCTTCGGCTCGGGTTGCAAAGCCTTTGAGTGTGCCGATGCCGTCCCTATTCGGTACGACGAACCACTTTCCGCTCTTGATCGCGCGATCGACAATTCCGCCGCGCTCGGGATCTTGATTCGTTGCTAGTCGGCCGGGCGAGGACTCCGTCCAGCCGTCGGGCAGTGAATTGTCTTCGGCCGCCCCTTCTGGGGCTGGCTCTTTTACGTCCCGCGCTACAGGGGCGGCGCCTTCGGTCGGTTTGCCATCGGTGGTCGTCAGTGTAGGTGAGGGCTGGGGCTGGGCACGTTCCACAGATACAGGCGCTGCGCCAACGGGCGCAGTGGTTCCGGCACGATCACCATTCCTCCCCGCTTGACTCTGTCCGGTGCTGTCAGTGCCGCGTTGAACTGATGCGCCTCCCGCCGCGTCAGCACTCGGTCGCCCATTGCCTGCCGCAGCCATTTCGGGAGTGCTGATTTCGCCATTGGTGGCCTCCTGCTTGCGCGCCAGCACGTAGGTGTTCTTGTCGAGCCGGCGCACGTCCCACGTGTCGGAGTCATCGAGCTTCTTGCGGAACACGTTGGCTGCCAGGTGCGAGCGCCACGGGTTGCCGTCTTTCGGATTGCGCAGCTCGGTCGGCGGCGCCTTGATACCAGTGGCACGGCCGCTGACCGCATCGGCTTGGGCACGCGCCGCCGCCGCGGCGTCCGCTTCTGCGTAGGTCTGCCGCCGGAGGCCATCGGCGCCCTGCACCAGATCGCCGCCCGGCTTCTGCGTAGCCGGCGAGGGGAGCGCCTGCTGCGCCGGCGGCGCACCGGCCGGAATCGGCCCGCGGACTTCTCGGTATTCGCCGTCGATCGGTTCGTCCGCCGCCGGCGGCGGCGCTGGCAGCGCGCGCGGCTGGCGTGCGGCGGCATCGGCGGCCTGCGTCATCCGCATCGACGTCATCATGCCGTCGTACGCGTCGTTCACCGCGGCGCGCTGATCCTCGTCTGCCTGCTGCTGTTTCTGCAGATCACGGAACTCGCCGCCGAGCGACTTGGCGCGGCCCTTCGTGGGCTGAACCTGTTCGTCCAGCACCGGCTGGCCGGCCTGCGCCGCCGCATCGGGATTGAGGCCGACAGCTTTCGTCAGCGGCCCTGCGGCCGGCTGCTGCGCGGCTTGGGTGAGGTCGGCGATATCCGCATGCCGCTGCATTTCCTGCGCGGCGACCGGGTCGACGGTCTCTTGTTTCGTCCCACGGGACGACATCACGTGTCCCGCCAGACCAAACGGTGCCAGCAATGCCGTCATGCCGAGCGTAGGGGCAACCGCCTCCTTCGCCGCCTCCCAAGGGGAAGTCTGGTCAATACCGGCATTTTTCTCGACGGCGGCCTCCCCATAGTTCTGCCCCATTTCCGTGCCGGTTTCGACAGCGGCTGTCTTGGCCAGACTCTTGAGGTAAGGCTTCAGAATGCCCTGCTCTGCACCCTTGGCGGCGCCACCAAGCGCTTTGCCGGTCACATCTGCGAACTTGCCAAGGTAATGGCCACCGATGGTCTCGCCGGCTCCTTCGATTAAGCCCGTACGATCAGCGGCGCGCTCGGCTTCAGCATCGGACAGCCCCGCGGCTTTGGCTTTGTTGAAGGTGTCCTGAGCCTGAGACAGACCGAAAGACACGCCACCCGCAATTTCGGGCGCCAAGTTGGGGACGACGCCCGGAGCGACGCGGGCGGTTGCGGCGAGCGGCAGCATGACGCCGATCGACGGCGGAATCTGGCGCGCACCACTGGCCAGTGTGTTGGTGATGAAATTGTGTTCGTCCGGGTGCGGCTGCAAGTCAGGGCGTTCCCCCCGCTTGGCGGCCGCGTCGGCAATGCGCTTGCCGAAGCGCGCAACAGCGCTATCTGGCACATTGAGTTTGCGGGCGCCGTACTGCAGTCCCTGCCCGATCATCTGCGGCAATTCAACTTCCGCGCCGGCCTTGAGCTGGTTGCCGATCTCCCCGACGGGAGAGCGGTTCACTTCCTCATCCGTAGCCCCATCGAATGACGTAAATCCCGACGGCGCAGGGTCGAGCGTGCCGCTAAAGGCCGAAAATCCCTTTGGCGCCGAATCGTCTGCCATTCCTTAGTTCCCGATGATGCGTTTGCCGTTGGCGTCCTCGTACACCGGCTTGCCGTTCGAAGTGCCAATCTGTTTGAAGCCTGCGGGCGGCTGAGCTTGTTGACCCACAGCGCCGGTGCCCCCGATGACCCGGCCGGTACGCGTGTCGTACAGCGAGCGCGTCTTGATCGGGAACGCGTCGTTGCCGCCGACGCTTTCGATGGCCTGGAAACGTCCGGCGTCCGGATCCTTGCCCTGTGCGAGCAGCGCGCGGTCGACGAGCGACCGGCGTAACGAGGGATCTGCATCACCCGGGAGCTGATCGATCTGCGAAAGCAGTTGCTGTTGCCGGGAGGTAGCCTGATTCGCGAGATTTGCGGCGATGGTTTGCTGGTCGGCTTGTCTGCCCTGCTGGTCGGCTTGCTTGGTTTGTAGTTGGCGTTGCCGCTGGGACGTCGTCAGAGCGTCTTCTTCTTCCGGGGTTTGGACAAACGCCTTGTCCGGTGCTTGCGCCGTGATGTCCGCCAGCTTGCCGATGAGCTGAGCCTCGAAGCGGCTACCGGGCACGAGGCCGCGCTGTCGCGCATTTCGCAGCTCGTTCTGTAGCAGATTCCGCGCAGCAATCTGGTTTTCGGCTGCGGTGCTCGCCGCAAAAGCTTGTGCTTGCCGTGCTCGTTCCACATTGCGCGCGCCCGCCAGATCGTCGGCGAGCCGCTGGTAGCGCTGCGTAAGTGACGGCTGCGAATCATCAGGTGCGGCCTGGACATAGCCGCCACGCTGCGGGGTGAATTGAACGCCGTGGGAGATCGGCTGATCGCTGAATGTGTTTCCGCGGCGGTAGACGCCAGGGGGGGCTTGGTTCTGGGTGGAGCTGCGCTGCTGCGCGGGAGAACGAGCGGTCTGCTGGCCAAGAGCCGGCTGGCCGGCCGAGCTGCCGGTCGTCACCGGCTGCTGCGGTGTCGTGCCGCGGCCCGGGGCGGCGGAGTTTTGGCGCGGCGCCGGATTGTCGTTTGCCTGCACGATCGAACTGAAAGTCTGCAGCGGCGCCGCGCCGCCGAACTGCCGAACGAAGTTCACCGGTGCAAGGCCAGCGTCGAGCACCGACGCCCCCAGATCGGAGATAACGCCGCCGGTGCGCGCCGCAAGATCCTTGAACCCGTTCTGGCCCACCGTCCGTGGATCGAGACCGAACCGGTTGTAGTAATCCTCCGTCGGCCGCGCGAAAGATCCGATCGACGACCCGATCGCAATGCTCGGGAGCGCCGACAGTGCTGCACCACGTGCCAGGCTGGCGGCCCGCGAGGTGGCGCCGACCGCCGGACTGCGCGCGACGCGACTTGCGCTGTCGCCGAACGAGCGAACCCCGTCCTCGATCCCCTGCGTCGCACCTGTCGGAGTACGCACTGGCGGCGCCCGCTGTGCGTCGAGCGTGGCCTGCGCGGCTGCACTGTCGGCGGCGCGCATCCGCGAAACCTGCGATGCGGCCCTTGGGTCGATCGCCGGTCGCGGAGTCGCCGCGGCGCGCGCGGCGCGCTGAGCCGGATCCTGCTGGTAGAGAAGATCGTCGATCGCCATATCTGGTGGCTCCGTCAGTAAGGCAGGGTCGGCGGGGTTGGATCCGGCATAGTGCCCGTCGCTGTCCCACCATCGACCGAATAATTGGTTCCGACCGAATAGCGAACGCTAGTGTCGACACTGGCGCCATAGCTCCCGGAGCTGGACAGTTGGGTGTGCACATTCACCGCCGATAGGGCGCCAGCCGCGACCTGCGAGCTCACTTGCGCAATCCCGCGTTGCGCTTCCATCGCGAGGTTTGCGTTGCGACCTGCGTTCTCGGAGACCATGCGGGCATTCTCAATGGCAACCGCCGCTTGTCCGCGCGCCGTATCGGACTGCGCCTGATAGGCAGCGATCGTCGAACGGGCGGTGTCGCTGATGGCGCCCACTTTCGATGCGTAAACACGTGCCTGTGCGTCGAACAGCGTGCCCTGCGCTTGCACCTGCTGGGACTTCGCAGCAATGCGTTCGCGTACCGCGCCGAGTGTCGACTGATAGCCCTCGATGCGCAGGCGTTCGATGTCCGACTCAGTGCGCACCGTAGCAAGCACTGCATCGATGTTGCTGCCGTACGCACGCACGCGCTCCGCGAACGCTTGTGTGGTCGACCGGTAGATGTCGGCCTTCACGCTTTCTGCCTTGGCTTGTTCGCCCCAGGCCTCGAACTCTGCCTTCTTGGCATCCACCTTCGCGGAATAGCCGTCGATGAGCGCCTTGTACTGGTCAACCTGTGCACGCTTCAGATCGACTTCAGCCTTCACGCCGTCGATCTGGCCCTTATAGATGTCGATGCGCGAGACCTGCGCCCGCACCAGTTCGGCATAGAGTTGAACCTGCTGAACGTTCAGCTCGCCGACGATCTGTGCCGCCTGCAGCTCACCTTGATAGACAGCGATTTTCTGCCCGCTCTCTTGCAGCTTTGCGCGGTAAAGCTCAGCCTGCGCGTTGAACTGTGCGATCTGCGCATTGAACAACGCCACGTTGGCATTGAAATACTCGATCGCTAGGCGCACGGTCAGCTCGGCTGCCTGCAGCTTGCGGCCGGCAGACTGGTTGTGCAGGTCGATGAGTTGGCCCTCGTACGCCAGTCCTTGCTGCACAGCGAACCGAAGCGACTCGATCTTCACATCCCACGACTTCGTCAGGATGTCGCGGTTCAGTGTGTTGGCTTGATTCTGATTGTTCTGCCGCGCCGCTTCGACGCGCTTTGCAACTTCACCGCCTGGCAGTGAGAATCCGCGACTTGACCAATCCTCGATCGCTTCTTCAATGGCCTTCTTGGCTGTAATGTCCTCGCGGGCACGCGCGCGATCGAATAACGCCTGCTCGACTGCTGCCGGTAGCCCTGTGTTGCCCGACAGCATGTCGAGCACCACCGACTTGACGTCGAGGGAGCGCACATAGGCGTCTTCGGTGTACGAGAACGAGGCAGCGGGCAATTCGGCCGGCGCCAACGGCGGCACCGCGGTAAATTCCGGAATGGCGATATCCGGCGCATTGGGCAGCGCTGACGAGGTCAGGGCCGGCTCGTCGGGCAGGGCGATATCCGGCGCATCCGGCAACGTGATGTCGAACCCAATGCTAGGCGCATCCGGCGCTGTTTCGCTGAACGGGTCCGGGGCATCCGGCAACGTGATGACGGGCTCGTCCGTCTCGAAGGTCGGCACGTCGGGTAAATCGTCGATCGTCGGCGGCGTGACCGTCGGCGCATCGGGAACGTCCGCCAGTGTCGTATCGATCGTCGGCAGGGACGGGTCATCCGGTAGCGCGAACGATACGTCCAGCGTAGGAAAGTCTGGGAAATCGACCGTTGGGGCGTCCGGGAACGTCATGTTCGCCAGCGACGTCAGCGCACCATTCGCGGAATCGAACGCTTGGCTGCCGAGATAGTAGATGTATCGGTAGCCCCACGAGACGAAGTCGCCCGTATTCTGGTACAGCGGAAGCGACGAATCGTAATCCGGCGGATCAGGTGGCGGCGGGTTTGGGTTCCACGACATGCAGTCCGTCCTTACTCGCTGGAGAACGCGAGCGCGCTATTCAATGAAACGGCGTCGCCGGCCGTCACCGCAATATCCAGAAGCTCGATGTCGTAGCCGCTGCCAAGTGCTCCGACCCCCAGATCGAGGACGAAGTTGTCGTCGGAATCGGTGACGCGCGCCCAAAGCGCAGTGCCAGCACCTGGGGCCGAGGCTTCGGCCGTCAGATCCGAAAACTGCAGAATGCCAGCGGCCGCGTCAGGCGCGCACGGATCTGCAAAGGTGAGGGTCGCCAACAGCGTTTGCGTGGTGATTGCCGCCCCGGCAGCGGGGCGCGGACTTGTGTAAATCCTCAGCTTCCCAGCGCCGGGGCCCGCGTCGACCGCGTCACGGATGGTGTTCAACCGAGCATTGCTGACAGCATCCCGCAGAGAGTCCGCAATCTGATTTGCGCGGTATTTGAACTTCAGGAATCCCTCAGACACCGCAGTCTCCGGCTCGGCTCGATACAGGCAGCAGCATCGCCGCCCCGGAATCGGGCAAACCATAGACAGGGCTACGTGCCCATGCCTTCCAGCGGCTCGAAGATCGCGATCCCCGACAGTCGGTCTGTTTTCGTCATGCCGCCGATATCGCTCTCGGTGGCCAACGCAACGTCGAGCTTCACCGTTTCGGTGGGGACGTACCACGCATCCGTGGCCGCATGGGTGAACTTGTGGCCGAACAAGCGAGGAACATCGCTGTAAGCGTAGCTGCTGCCGCTGAGGTCCGCGCGCCGTCCCACCGAGCGGAGCAACCGCTTGCCGTTCAGCAACCGAACACAGGAGTTGGCCTTGCGGCGGTCGTAGGTTTCGATCCCGCTGAGGACCATGCCCTGCGCGTAGTCGTCGCTGCGAAGCCGCAGGAAACTGAGAGCTCCGGTGCTGAGCGGGAGGTTTGAATCCATCGGCTCGGTGAACGTGTTGAATGCCATCACGCCGGGCTGTCCAGGCGCATTCATCGTGACGATGTTGCCCTCGAAATAGGGGCTTCCAGATGCGTATCGAGTGACCGCGAAATAGTTCGTGCGCCACGCCGAATCGGTGAGGTCCAACGGAGGGTTCGTCAACAAATCATTGAACCAATGGCCGCCGGCGAATGAGCCGTCGGCATTGAGGGGATGCCACGTGCAGGATCCGCCAGGGGCCGCGACCAGCGTCACCAGAGATCCGCCATCTTCGGAAACAGCGACCGCCGTGGGCGTCATGAAAACATCGACAACATCCAAGCTGAATTCCGATAGTAGGGCTGGCGGATCTCCGGGGTTCGTGTAGCTGTACGCTCGAAAATAGGTCGTGCCGCCACCGCTTGTTCGATATCGGGTGAATGAGGTGTAGAAAACCTTCAGTGTCGGATGGTGCGCACTCATGCCCACGCGGCTGATCGCGTACGAAAGCTCGCGTACCGCACCATCGGCAGATTCTTCGTCATCGAAATAGGTCAGCGTGTTTCCGTCGGCGTCGAAAAGATAGGCTCGATTCGCACGGCGAGAATGGCCACTTGTGCTGTAGTCGTCGATCAGGAAATCGTTGCTGCGCACGATGTATTTCTGCGCGGCTTGGGAGGCATAGATGCCAGTCGAGTAAAACAGTTCTCCTGTTCCCCAATCGAACAGCGGTTCGGCTGAGGTCAGCGAGCTCACATGTGTCAGGCTGCCGGTAGTCGGCTCTGCCCGGTACACGACGACATGAGAGCTGATCGGTGTGCTGGTCGTCGAGAAGTTATCGGCGTAGATGTTCACCAGAACGGCAATTTCGCTGCCGTGCGCGTGATTATCGGCGCTGCACCGCACACGGCCGCCGGATGGGACCGACATCCCCGGTATCTCCGCAGGAAGGCCTGGAATAGACGTCGCTTTGTCGGTGTCACGCGCGACGCGCCAACCGAATACGCGGGGAGGCTCGTCCGTGAATGAGCCGAACAGATAGACGAAGTAATATCCACTCGACTCTTCTTCGTTCTGAGGTGTGGGCGCCGGCGCGAAGATCATGACCTTGTCGATCGACCCCGTGCTGATCGTCCGAATTCGGACCCCATCATCGAGTGACCACGTCCTCGCACCGCTTGCCCCTGCCAAGTAGGCTTTCATTCTGCCAAGCAGCGAACGCCCGACTGGAACGAATCCTTGGGCTCGCACTTTGTCGCCGTCTAGGACAAAGTTGATGGGGCCCATCTCGCGCATCAACTATACCCGCCGGCTCAGCCGCATCACATCGAAATCGAGCCGGTCAAGCGTCAAATTGCCACCTGCCGTGTTCTCGATAACGAATTGCCAGTAGCGGGATCTTCCGCCGCGGCCGATCTTGACGCGCGCCTCACGTTCCACGCCGACATATCCGGAATCGACCTGATAGGTAACGCTCGTTTCTTGGCCGCTCTGGTTGTAGATCGCGGAGAACAGGAGGGGCGATGTAGCGCTGTACCCGATCGACGCCTGCGTGACGCTTTTCAGAGCCTCTGTACCGAAGTCAGTTTTGCCGGTCACTAGCATGCAGTGAATCTCGGCGCCCGCGTCGTCGTCGCCGCCGAGCCGGAAAAGGCCTTCGTCAGACGTGGCGTAGTAGTGATCGCCGATCCGGACCATCGAATGGAACGGGAAATTCTCGTAGCGGGATGCGGCAGCCGTTTCGCTGTTGACCGCCCAGCAGTCGAACGTCGCAACAACCGCGTCGGTCTCTTCGCTCATGGTTTCTCGTCCAGACGCCCGGATACGCCGTCGCCATAGTAGGCAGTCCAGCGCCCGTCGCCCCACAAATAGTATGGCGCGCGGTATTCGCCGCGGCCGGCATCGCTGTCCGCCAGCGGATTGCTGACGATGAAGCGCTCGCGCGCAATGAAGCGCGCGACGGCGGACGAAGTGCCGTTGTCGTTGGCGTAGAGCGTGTCAAAGGCGTTGAAAGGAATCGCCGCTTGTCGCACCGCCGAAGCTGCAAGCAGCACCGCTTCCACGATCCGTGCCTGTAGTCCGTATCGAAGCGAATCGGAAACTGAGATGCCGTCGCCGGCTCCGAGCAGCGCGCCGACATATCCGTTGGCCCTCTCGCTGACTGCAGCCGTATCGATCGCCTGCAGCATCTGCTGGACAGAGGTGAGAAGGGAATCGCCGATGCTCACCATGTCGCCAGAATTTTCGCTGGCCTCGGTCTTGACGATCAGGTTCTCGACAAGCGTGAGCAGATCGCGCGCTTCCGGACTCGCGAGCAAGTGTACGGCGATTTGTGCGGTGGTATTCAGCCGTTCCGCGGCCACAGCAAAATCAGCGATGTAGTCGCGCAATTCCAGAGACACAGATCCTTGCAGCTCGTAGACGAGATGTGCTGCCGCTCCCGCTGTGAAATGGGGGCGTGCCTCGGCTTCGCTCGAGGCATCAAGCTTCGTGGTCACGCTGCCGCCAGAGATGAAGTGATCGCTCGCGACGAAATGCCCCCCGTTCTCGTCGCCAAAAAGAAAAAATCTCTCACGCGCCGACGGGTGCATGAAACTCTGCACGCGTACCTGGTTGTCCGTTAGCAACACTTTTTCAGTCGCTGGAATAACCACGTCGATCGCCCCAGCGATCGTGAATGGCGCGAACGTAACGTCGAGAGTTCCGTAGTTATTCGCTTTCGCCATTATCCGCTCGCATTCGAGCCAGGCAGAGCAGCCTCTACTCCTGCCGGTCTGTATCTCTGATCATCGGCATACGGGATGATCGAGAATGAGTGAGTTTCATCGATCGGGTGATTGTTGTCGGCCCACAGCCATACGAAGTAATTAGATACCGAGTTGTCAGAGCGGACACGTGGAGTCCATGGCGCCGACTCGTAGTTCGTCGTGAACGTAGCGTCGCTGGCTCCGTCACCATTGATGATCCAGTTCATGACCCCATTGACGGAGAAGCCAATCTTGAACTGCTGGTTATCGAAGTCGACAACGATACCAAAGCGGATACTTTCAGTGCTGGGCGCCGTGCTTGGATCCGGGAAGGCGAAATTTGATGAGTACCCGGAATCCAGAGCGACATACCCGGATAGCCCGAATTCTTCGCGCGACCACAAGACAACGTTTGCATACATGAACGCTTCGAAGAAGTAGGTCGTCGCGTAGCCATCACCAAGATTCACTTCGGATTCGACATAGTAAATCCCCTCTGTTGGATAGCCATTGCCCGTACGCGCACTTGATTCAAGCCGATTATTGTTGTCGATGCCCCCATTCGGCGTGGCGGTGAAGTCGTTGTCGCTTAGGGTTGCCCCGGTAACTTCCGTCCACCAGTATGCGGGGACGCCTGTATCTCCAAGGCAGAAATGCGTGAATGGATAGGCGCTTGAGTTGGCCGGCCGATGCAACTGATTTTGCTCGGCATAGAAGGTCGCAGGCCCGATCAGCACGAACAGAAAGTTCTGGCTCGAGCCCCCACCCGTGATGTCCTTGAAAGAAACCGAGTCGGGGTCAGCAGCGAGCGCGCCGGTGTCGGGGTTGATCCACTGCCCGTTCACCCCGACTTTCAGCCCTCCTTGATTGTAAAGGAAGCCCACTCGAGCAGGGGCTTCAGCGGTGAGGTCATAGCTGATGTCGAAGAAGCCGATTTTGCCGCCTGAAAGGTCAACCATTCCCGCATTTATCGGGCTATCGAACGAACCGCAGGCGAGGTACAGGGTTTGATCGATGTCAGCTTCGATATAGAGGCCATCAGTGAGAGCCAAGCTATCCGAATAGCCAATGTCTGTCGTGACCTCGAGGCTGTTCGTTGGAACATCGAGCTGTGTTCCACCGCCTGAATACCATTTCAAGCAGTCATCATCTGTAGGCGGCAGAATGATCTCACTGAGTTTGTTCCGAAAGATCGAGACGATTGCAGTATTGACGACGTGTTCACCGTCGAGCAGATTTTTCGGATGAGCGTCGTGTAACTTTACGGTGAAGCTTAATTCGGAATCGCTGCCCTGCCAGTAAACGACATCGATGCTCGGTGCATCCGATGTTGTCTCGCCGGAGATGCAGATGAAGAACTGGCTGTAATTCTCCCCTATCCCCACTGCCTGCCACGGCACATCGTCGACATTTTCGCAAAGCGCCTGATCGTCGGTTCCGACCCATCGGCCATTGATGCCTAGCTTCACGAATGCGGCCGATTGGATGCCACTTTCAGTTGAAACTGTATCGATCTTCGCCATTATCGTCAGAAGCTCGGCTTCATAATCGATCGACACCGGTGATGCTCCGTTCATGGCGTACACACCGCCAGCATCGACCGCAAGGCCGGTCATGTAAGGAGAAGCACTGCCATCAGTGGGACCGGATCCGACTGCGACGCGGAAGAGCGAGCCTCGCTCTTTGAGCTTGAAGTTGATTTCAAATGGGCGTTCCGGAGTGCCGGCGGCGAATTGTTGTGAGACGTACGTTGCGCGACGGGGCGAACCATCCACCCACGTCATCGTGATTTCGCTGTTTCCTTCAGCGTCTGTTCCGTCCAATACTTCCGAGCCGGTGCCGGTTGTCGGATACAAACCGAAGCCGGCTGGCGGCTCAGTCCAATCCAGCGTCTGCAGCTCGATCGGGATCAAGGTTATCGGGAGCAACTGCATCGGAGTGTCGTTTGCTTCCCAACTGATCGCAGCATCGAACGCGACATAATGCACGCCGGCGATCGCCGTGACGTCCTCAGTCGTAGCCTGAACCGATGCTGCTTGAGCGCCCTCTCGACGGACCAGAAGCGATGCAGTCGGATCAATCTCACTTGCGCTAAACACGGGGGAGGCAAACCCGACTGTTGCCGGTTTGCCGAGTTCGCCGATTGGAAGAGCAAGCCGCAAGTCAGCCAGTCGCAGGTAATCACCCGAATACACGCCATCGGCATCGATGATGACCCCGCCGCCCGCTTCGTAGAAGCTGTCCGACTGCCGGCGCAGGTACACCGGCGCCCACAATGCAGGATCGCCAGTCTGCCTCAGGATCCGCACCCACAGCGAATCCGTATCGGCTGGCACTTGAAACTGCATCGGTTCGAGCAATTGCAGTGCGACCAGTTCGCCACCGGAAGGAAGAGCTGGGATGAAAAAGTCCACCGCAGCAATCGGCTCGTCCGCGAAATCGGTGGAGAGCGGATCCCCATTGGGATCGCCGGCATACAACTCGAGGCGAGGTCGTTGTGCGCCGCCATCCTTCTCCATCAAGGCGATGAAGATTCGCAGCATGCAGTACGGCCCCAGGTTCGCGCTCAGCCCGTATCGGGAAATATCCAGCGTCTGGTAGTACGCTGTGTCGAACGCGAGCCCAAAGTTCATCGATTCGACATAGAACTCGTGCCCCACCCTGTTGGGGGTCCCGTACGGGTAATGCTCCGTAGCCGTATACGTGTTCTGAAATGCCATCAGCCCATCGACAGATACGGTGCAGCCGTAGTGCATCACCAAGCCGCCGAATCGATCCTCGCACGCCAGAAACACTGCATCGCCCGGCAGCGTTGGCGCGACCCCGCCGTACCGATAGTCGACATCGCCGATGGGGACGTCGCCGATAATACTGTCGTGTAGATCGGGCAGGAGCCGGACTGCATCGGTAATATCCTCGTCGCGCGTGTAATATCGAGTCGTCCAATAGCCAACATCCGACGCGATCACGGAATCATGAGTCGCGAGTGGCACCGTGTTGTACGAGAAGTTCTCTGGAACATACGGCGCCAGCCATACCGACGTTGGCAGGTATCCCTGCAGCAGGGATAGCGCTGACGCCTTGAGGTCTGGCGCGAGAGTGATCAACGTCGCCTCCGCCGGCTTACGCGTTGGATTGAGCCTGCACGAAATAGGCGATGCTCATGGTGTCACCGGCCTCGAATGTGCGGCTGTTCGCAAACCGGAATGCCGAGAACAACTTGCCGGTCGTTGCCTGCTTGGCCTGCGCCGACACCAGCGCGGCTCCATAGATCGTGCCGGCCGTGTTGATCGTGAACGTGGCCGCATTGAGGATGCTCGAGATCGTCTGATCAGCGACCTCACCGGGGGTCCATACTGGGCGATTGGCTTCATCGTAGCCAGTGAACTCGCCGGCAGTCGCGTCGAAATTGGCGGCCGTCCATGCCGCGCCAGGGGTGACGTTGTTGGCCCACGGCGCGACGTACCATGCCGTCGCCGGCGTGCCACCCGCCAGATAGACGCTCAGCAGATCGGCCAAGCCCTCGTTGCTGACCAAATTGTGCGACCACTCCATCGGCTCGTCGTTGCGCGCGAGGCCGACGTAACCACCGACGGCCAGCGTGGAGGCCGGAAGGGCAATGCCGTCCGGGGAGCACAGTAGGGCTGCGAAATTCTTCGTGTTCATGGGATGACAACTCCGTTCCGGATAACCTGCACGACCGCGTGATCGGCCGCACCAAAACCCGCGTTGCGTGGATGACGCATCGAGGACACCAACTGCTTCTTCCCATCGCTTTCGCGCATCAGCGACGCGCCGCTCATGTAGCGCGGAAGCGACAAATTCTTTCGAGTGAGGTGCACGATCTGGCCGCTGATCGAACCCAGCAGGAGATTTCCGTTGGTGTTCCACCAGCACGCGACGCGGCCTTTGTAGTCGAGGTCGAAATCATCACCGAGCGCGCGGCACGACGAGCCGACGATGGTGCCGTGCGGATCGATCGGCCGGAGTTGGAAGCTGCGCGGATCGTCACCGGACAAGAAGAACGTCTGCTTGTCCGTGCCAACGTAGATTCCATCTTCGACCGGCTCAAGCAGCAACACCGGGCCGGGGAAATCGAAGTAGTTGCGCGTGCGCGAGGTCAGCCCATACCGCAGCGGGTCGCTGTAGGTCACGCGGCTGCCGAGCGCCGAATACATCCGGCCGCGATACTGGCGCACGATCGTGCCCGGCGGCATGCGATCGAGCATCAGCGTGTCGAGCTGGCGGCCGAGCGTCCGCTTGTTGAGGCTGAAGCTGGTGGTGCCGACTGGCACTGTCGCGGCCGAGTACAGCACATCGCCGTTCGGCGGCGACTGGTAGATGCGGATCAGCGTGCACGACGGATCGAGCGGCTGCGGAATGCTGGTGAGCTGAATGCCTTGGCCGTCGGCGACATCGATCGTCGCTGCCCGCATGGCGCCAGATTCCTCACCGGCATCGCCGTTGAGGTCGCGCAGCCACGTCACGACCACCTGATACCGGCCGCCGTCCATCGAGCCGCCCGAAAACGTCGTCAGCAGCGGTTGCGCCGGCGGCGTGTCGATGCCCCAGGGGTAAATGGTCTTGTCGGCGCGAACGACGCCGCGGATCAGGCCGTTGCTCCAATACACCCGGTCGCCGACCAGTTCGTACGACATCCGTGCATCGGGGTCGACAGGCAGCAGTGGCACAGGTGGCGGTTCACTCTCGTCGAACCAACACAAGTTGCCGTCGAAAACGACGAGCCCGAACGGTAGCTCAGCGGTCCCGAAAAGACTGTGCGCTCGGCCGGAGAACAACAGCTTGTAGCCGTCTCGGCGCTTGGTTTTGCCGTTGCGGTCAATATCGACGTTCAGGGCATCTCGCAGATACGCTGGCGTCGTCCGCGTCGCCGCGAGTTCGTGCACGTCGTCGGTATTGTTCATTCCGCCCGGCCAACGTCCGCCTACTGTCGAATCAGTCGCCATCTCGTTACCAATGCGGCCGGCAGACCGGCACTTTCTTGAGGCGGCGCTTGCGGCGGACGTTGGCGTCCGGGCGCTCGCCGAAACTTGCGGTGAACAGCGCCGCGTGATCGGCCGCGCGCTGGCGGTCGTTCGCGTCGGCGTCGCGGCGCTTGAACGCCAGATGTGCCGCCCAATCGAGCAGCAGCGGGTGATAGGCCGGATTGATCTCGGGTTCTGCCTCTGTGTCGTTCAGCGACATCGGCTCGGTCGGCAGGCGCCACAGACACAGCGCGAGGTCGGTATCGGTGGTCGGCGTCGGGAATGGGCGGATGTACGCCTCTTCTTCGTAGAAGCGGCAGGGCTGGCCGGTCATCGTTCGCCAGCGGCCGCCGTATTCGTTGTCGAGCTCGTCGCTCGTGGTGCGCTCGAGCTTGCGTGCGCCGGCGTAGACCTTGTCGACAGCGATGACGAGTTTCGAGAGCGGGGCCGTTGCCGTGTTCGCAGCGGCTGTGAGCTGCGCCAGCTCGGACGACTCGTCGTAGATCAGAAACGCGCGAATGCAGGCCTCATCTACGGACTCGTTCAGGTAGGTGACAAGCTGCTCATCCGCCCACAGGTACGGGGCCGCTGAATCATCCAGCAGCACCCGTAGTTCTGTGAGCAGATCAGGCAGCTTCATCGCTGATTACTTCTTCAGGCCCGCTTCCAGCGTCGCCCAGACTTCGTCGCGCTCGACCGTCGTGACTTCGAAGCCGACGGCTTCGGACAGCTTCTTGACGTTCGGCTTGGCGTCTTCGTCGAAAGCAGCCTCGTCGTCGGAGTCGAGCAGCTTCTCGATGGCGACACGGATCTGTTCTGCGCGCTTCTCCGCGGCGGTGGCCTTCTTCGACTTCTTCTCGTCGTCGACGCTGATCCCGACCGGGATGCAGCCCTTGGCGATCGCCTCGCGGCGGAAGTGCGTCGGAACCGTGGAGCCGGCCTTCTCGTGCGTAATCACGAGCGTGTGGCCGCTGGTCAGGGCGAGGGACATGGGCGTGTCGCCCGGTGCACGAAACTTCATGGTGGTTCTCCCGTAGAAGGACAGAAGGGCGGGGATTGCTCCCCGCCCACCTGGTTACGCGCCCGGCAGGCCCGGGCCGCGCGAGTCGAGGCCCTGCGAGAACGCAGCGCGGCCCTGCACGACGTAGTCGATGCGGATGCGGCACTGACCGACCGTCGCGTCCGTGCCCGTCTGCGCGAAGAGCGCCTTCAGCAACTCGTTCACCGTGTGCTTGTAGCCAGTGAGCGTCAGCGCCGTGCGGCCCGCGGTCTTCAGGTCGATCGCCGCTGCGGTGTAGCGGTCATCGTCGGCCGCATCACCAAGCTTGAACGTCGCGGTCGTGCCGCTATCCCACGGCGTCAGGACGGTGAGGTCGCCGCCGACGAGGATCGCGTTCGCCGGTACGTCGAAGGCATCTTCGGCCGTGCCGTACGCGACCGGATCGGTCGCCGAGACTTCGAGGATGGCCGACACGATTTCCTGCCGGCCGGATTTCAGCTTGATCATGGAACTGCTCCTTTCATCATCAGGGGAGGTGAAAGGGGCGCACCGAAGCGCGCCCCTTCCGGGTTACGCGCCTTCGGCGTGATCGATCGTCAGCGCACCGAAGTCCTCGACCGACTTGTCGTAGATCGAATAGAACTCCGGCTTGAGCAGGCCGAACATCTTGTCGACGTTGATGCCCTGCTTGCTGCCGTAGTCGAAGTCCTTCTCGGTCCACTCCGCCGGACCCAGGTCGGCCATGCCCATCGCCTGCGCGCCGCACAGCAGCGTGCGGGTGCCGTTGACGTTGCCGTCCGAGCCCCACTTGTTGCCCGCGCCCGCGCCGGTCGTCGTGTAGACGAGGCGGTGCTCGTGGAAAATGATCCCGTCGAGCGTGACCGTGCCGCCGGTGAAGAACGGCGAGTCCGTACCCGACTTCGTCGCAACCTGCTGCACGGCGCGGATGTAGTCCGGATCCTGCTTGAGCTGGGCGAACGAGCCCGGCCGCAGCATGCAGATGAAATACTCCTTGCCGCCGGACATCAGCGGGCGGATGTAGTGCTCGTTCGCATAGGCCTTGGCCTTCACGATCGCCTTGTAGGTCAGGCGGTCGGTCGCGGCGATCGACGCGGTGCTCGACGGCACCAACTCACCGCCGGCGAACATCAGCGCACGCTTGCTCGACGGTGCGCGGACGTCTTTCGCGAACGCGAGATTGGCGAACGCCGACGACGTGCGCGGGCTGCCGTCGCAGTTGTAGGCGTACGAGATGCCCGACAGCGTCAGGAAGCCGAGCTGATCGAGGCGGTTGCCGAGCCAGTAGGCCAGGCGGTCGCGCGCGGTCTCGCGGAAGCGGATGACCGTACGCTGGTCGGCCATCTTGCCCTTGTTCTTCACGCTGTGCGTGATGAGGTCGATCGTGATGATCTGCTCGAAGGACTGCATCGCCTCTTCGTTGCCTTCACGCTCGTTGTCACCGATCACGCCGTCGTCGACGAGGTCGGCCACGAGCTGGAAGATGCACTGCTCGCCCTTCTCGGTCTTCGTGAGTTCGGTGATGCGCTGAATCATCGAGCCGTCGGACGAGCCGACGAACTTCTTGAGGAACATCTGGTCACGCGCTGCCTGCCAGAGGTCCCGCGACCAGACGAGCTTCTGCTTGTCGGTCAGTGCCGCAAAATTGGTCTGAGCCATTGCCAGTCTCCGAAAGTGGAATTGCTGCTTTCGGGCTGTGCGCCGCCCAATTCCGCGGAGACATGGCTTGCGGCGCCAAGAAGCCGAACTGCTGACGGGAGTAACACCGGCCCGATTTACCGCCGTGGGCGAGGCGAGAGCGCTGTAGTCAGCGAGCCAGATTGAGCGACGGCCGGTTCATCGAAGGCCGGGGAGTGGCGGCCGGAGAATCCCCAGCCGCCGCACAACCATTTCGGGAGTGAACCCGTGGTGAAAGCATCGCTTTCAGCGCGATGTCGTATCCACAACTCAAAAAAAAGCCCGCCGTGTAGGCGGGCAAAACCCCATGTCACCGTTACAGCGTGTCGCCACGCATTTCGCGCTTCACCTTCGCAGGCAGCTTGCCGAACTCTTCGTCGCTGAGGGATTTGGGGTCGAGCTTCGCACCGGTGGCACGGTTGCCCTGACCGCCATTCATCGGTGGCGGCTGCCGGCGAGCGGTCTCGGCGTTGCGCTTCAGCGCCAGGCGCTCGCGCATGCTCACCTGCTTTTGCCGCTGGTCATCGCTCTCTTCTTCTTCGGCCGCCGCCGGCGCGAACAGCTTGCCGGCTTTGTCAGCGGCCTTGCGCAGGGCATCCGCGGCAGAGTCACCCTTGGCCATGTAGCTGTTGCGCATCGCGACGACGTAGTCGATCGCGTCGGCGTTGGCCGCGTCAGAGCGTGAGTCGAGATACGGATACTGCTCGATGACGTCAGCCACCGCTTCGGCAAACGCGCGCTGCACGGTCGTCGCGGTGTCTTCGGCCCGGGCCTGCTCGAGCGCTTTCTGCAGCACGATCGCGTCAATCTGCTCGTCCAGTGCGTCGACCTTGTCGAGGTCGCCGTCGAGCATCGCCTGATTGCGCTGGCGTCGAAGGGCCTTCACGTCGACCTGCTGCTCTTCGGCCGGCTCGTCCTGCTTCTTCGACCCGCCGCGTTCTTCCAGCAGGCGCAGGCGTTCCTCGAGGCGAACGCGCGCTTCCTGCTCGCTCTTCAGCTTATTGTTCACCTCGTCGAAGCGGCCCTTCGGGATGAAGCCAGGGCGGTTCTGTTGCTCGCCTTCCTCTTCTTCCTGCTCTTCCTCTTCTTCGCCAGCGACAGCGCTGAGGTTGCGCTCGTTGAGTTCCGGTTCCGCGTTGTCGCCGCGGTCTTCGGCTTCTTCTTCCTGCTCTTCCTGTTCCTCTTCCTGCTCTTCGAGTTCTTCCTCGATCTCGAGCTCTTCCTGCTCTTCGGTGTTCTGGTTCGGCTTGGGCATGATGGGGCTCCCGTTGGTGGTTACTTCGAGTCCGCGCTACCAAACGCGGCCTTCATCTCCTGCAGACGCTCGCTCGCGAGCTTCTTTGCAGCCTTGAAGCGCTTCGGGTCGCGGCGCACTTCCTGCGCGCGCAACAACGTGCGCATGTCCTCTTCGATCTGCCACTTGTCCGGACCGCTGCTGATCGCGTTCTCGGACTTGGGCATAGAGACGACGCTGACCTTCAACGCGCCTTTCTTCTTGGGGTCAGCCATGTCGCGGCTCCTGTCGGGTGTGCTCGGCGCAGGTGCGCTCCGCATGCGGGTAGGGCGGCCCGGCGCGCCCGTGCGGCCCGGCCTGCTGTGACCAGTGGCCGCAGCCGAGCGCGCACGAGCCCATGCCGTGCGCCGGATTGATCGAGTCGGGCGACCAGTGCCCGCAGGTGCTGCACGTCACGAAGTTCATGGCTGGCCACCTTCAATCCCGGCATCGGCGCCAACGGCCGCGTGTTCGGGATGCGCGGGGAACAGCGGGTGCGTGTTCTGCGGCATGGCGACGTGCTCGATGCCGGCCGGAGCGTTCGGAATGATCGGCGGGGCGTCGCGATCGACGAATCCCGCGGAACCGAGAATCTGATCGGCAAGCGGGGCGGTCGCCGGCGTCTGCGCAATGACCTGGGCAGTCTGGATAGCGCTGAACTGCGCTTCGACTGCCGACGCGGTCGCGTCGGCGTCGGTCTTGCGGGCCTGAGCGTTCGTCAGGTCCGTTTTGGCCTTCGTCATCGGATCAGCCTTGCCGGCGCTGGCCGCCATGCGGCGCAGGATCTCTGCCTTGTCGGCCAGGGTGCTCGCACGGATGATGACGTCGTCCGGAATCGGTACGCCCTCTTCCTTCATCCGCATGGCCTGCTCGAACTGGCCATTCTCGAATGTCACCTGCATCGGCACTTCGGAGATGACGACCTTGTACTCACCGATGGTCAGGTCGTTCATGATCTCGCCGGTGGCTGGGTCCGGCGTGTTCACTGCAAGCGTTTCGTCGTCCGGCTCGCCGGTCTCGGGGTCTTGCTTCGAGATGATGAACAGACGCTCGTCGTCGTAGTACGTCTGAACCAGCCAGAGCAGGCGCGCCGCCAGCAGCTTGCGGGTGCGCGCCAGGTTGTCGAGCTCAACGGAGAGCTGCTGCTGTGCGGCGTGCTGTCGCGACTGAATCGCGATGCCGCTCTTCTCCTGCCCTTCGAGTCCGCGCGCCGCGTCCGGAACCGTGTTCTCCTTCAGCAGCGACATCAGCCGGTCGATCATGCGATCGATGCCGTTCGGGATCTGGTTCGGCTGGATCTTCTCGGGCTTCTGGTTGCGCTTGTGCTCGATCACGACGCCAGTCTTCCCGCCGGACTCGGCGAGTTCTTCGGTCGTCATGTTCGTGAGCGAGTTCTCTTCGACCATCCAGCCGGAGTTCGCCGTCGAGTTGACCGTGTGGATGAACTGCGATCCGAGCTTGTTGAGCGCGTCCTGCGGGCCGGTGGCGTTGTCGACCATGCCGCGGGACTGGCCGCGGCGGAAGAACGGGAAGTAGGGGACGATCGTGAACCACGGATACGGGCTCCAATCGTCGAAGAGCACCGCGTCGTACGTGGTGACGGTCCACTTCACGCGCCGCGCCATGCGCTTCGTGAGAATGCCGCCGTTCGCCGTGTACTGCTGGATCTGCTCAGGGTCGAGCCCTTCGACCACGCGCACGTCGCCGGTGTCCGGCGAGACGATGACCTGGGCGAGCTGATAGACGAACTTCTGCCGATCGATGATGCGTACGCGCATCATGTTCCGGTCGCGCGACAGCGCGTCGTACACGCCGTAGTTGCCGGAATTCTTGTCGCCGAACTTGTTGCGTGACTCCGACGAGCTTTCGTCGTCACCGAAGTCGGCCTCGCCGGCGGCGCTGTTGCTCGGGGCGTTCGATCCGCTTTCCGCTTTCGCGCGAGCCTCGGCGCCGTAGCGCTGCTCGATCTCGTCGAGTGTCAGCCAGCGGCTGACGGTGACGTCTGCCCACTTGTCCGGGCTGTAGCTCTTCGCATCCGGATCGGGCATGACGTCCATCGGGTCGAGGTTGTCGATTCGCACCTCGCCCCGCATGGAGTCGTCGAAGTCGATGCGGATCTCGAAGAACCCGCGGCGCTGGATCATGCCGTCAAGAAAGACGTCCGACTCGATCCAGTGGTACTCGTTGTTGTCGGCGACCTGCATGGCCACCTTCGACAGAACCGTCGCCAGTTCCTGCGTGGCCATGCCGCCGCGCGGCTGGAACGAGATGTCCATGCGGTTCGCGATCTGGTAGCCAGCGGCTGCCTTGATCGCGGGCATGATCTCGTTGAATTCCAGCGGCAGACGGCCCTGTTCGCGCAGGACTTCCTTGTCCGCTTCGGTCCACTGCTTGCCGCCGCCGAGCACGTACTCTTCGAGCCGCCGTACCTCACGGCAGTAGTCGTCGTGCCCGCGGCCGCGCAGGTATTCGTAGCGCTGCCAGTTCTCATCGGCGATCAGCTTTTCCGCGATCACATCTGAGGGGGCAAGAGTCGTGTCGGAGCCGTCTGCCATTTCAACGAGTCATGATCACCGGGGTAGCCGCGGCGATCTCAATGCGCGGGCCTGCGGTGGCATGCCGGTATGCCTCGAGCCGGACCAGTTCGTTGACGGCGTCATCAAACGCCAGCTTGCAACGCGTGTCCGGATCGGGAGGCCCTGCCACCTTTCCGACCACGGTAAAGCCGCCGTCGAGTGCCAATACACAGCACGTCGTCGTGGTTCCGGGCACGTGCCAGAAGTGCGCTTTGCTGGTGCTGACCAGCTTCTCGACGGACTGGATGACCTCGGGCGTCATGAGCCGACGACCTCGTTCGTACCGTCCCAGACGAACTCGCTGAGCGGCAGATGCGTGCGGCAGCCGATACAGAACGTGCCCGAGTAGAACTTCGGGTCGCGGGCATACGTTTCGGCGATGTCCCGCGAAATCGTCGTCGCGGCGCCGCAGCCAGATCCGCGCGTCATCTGCACCGGGCCGTCGAACTTGGCGCCGTGGCCGACATGCACGTACGTGTTGCGGACCGGCCGCACGAAGCCCTTGGCGCGCTCTTCCGCTGTCAGCACGACGTAGTCCTTCTGCAGGCCCGTCGCCGGATTGATCATGCGGTGCTCGTCGTCGACCGGCTCGCCGCTCGAAAGCTGCTGCGCCGAGCGGTCGACGGGTGGCGCCTGGACCGGTGGCTGAGGCTCGGCAGGCTTCGGCTGCTCGATCAGCGTGTAGCCGTCCTCGAAGGCCGCGGCCGGCGACCACGAAGCGTAGCCGTCACCGTACTGAACGATGTAGCCGCCGATCAGTGAGTGGGCAGCACCCGGCGGCGCCACGCGTGCCAGCCATTCGCCCGCTACGCTGGTTTCATACCCACCTTCGCAGATCAGTTCGGCGTCGCCGTTTTCGTTGAAAACGTTGATATGCTCGATCTTCGCGGCGCGCACGCGCTTGTGGCACTGGTACAGCGGGAGTTCGTTGTTCATGGACTTGTCCTCAGCCAGTGATGTGCTTCACAGCCCACATGACCGCTTCCTCGACCTTCGTCTTAGCGATCGACAACTCGCGGCTGGTCTTGGTGATCTGTTCGAGCCCGGTCAGGAACTCGTGCAGCTCGAGGCCCATGTCCTTGAGCTTCTGCATGGCCGCCTTCTCGTCGTCGCTGAGCACGCGGTAGTCGTGACCAGTGATGTTGTTGACGGTGCGGGCGTCGGACGTCGACGGAAACGTCGCGGCCGGTGCCGCCGGCGTGGCGGTGGTGGTTTCGGGGGCGGCGGTCGGGGTGCTGGTGGTCTGGTCCATGGTGAATCTCCGGTTACGCGGTCATCGCTGAGCCGCGGGTCTTGGCTTTGAGCCGGTCGCGCCATGACGCTTTCTTGCGCTGGCCGGCGTAGAGGAAGGGGTAGCCCTGGGCAAACTGCCGGAACGCGTCGGCCGGGTTCGATGCCCAATCGTGTAGGGGCTCCTGCTTGTAGGCGGACAGCTTCTCGTCCCACTCGCGGCGGTACGCTTCGAGCGCCGCGATGCCGTCGGCACACTTGTCGGTGTCGAAGTAGCAGGAGGGCAGCGCGCCGCGCGTCTGGTTGATCGACGCCACGAGGTTTTCGGTGCGCGGCACGACCTCGAACTGATGGCCGGGCAGCAGCTCCTGCAGGATCTCGCGGATGCACTTGCCGCCGGCGGCCAGCGTCTTGTTCTCGGCGTCGTGCGGCAGATAGTGCTTGCCGTACGTGTAGCCCTTGCTCTGGATGTCGGCGGCGAACCACTGCAAGTCCTTGCCGCTGGCTTCCATGAAGTCGATGAAGCGGTGCTCCATGCCGACGTGCTGGTGGAACCAGACCGCCGTGGTGTCGTTCCAGCCCAAGTCCCAGAAGGTGTTGACGGGGACATGCGGCAGGCGCGGGATGTTGAGGATCCGGCCGCCGGCGCGCGCGGCTTCCATCTGTTCGGCGAAGTAGGCGCCCTTGATGCTCGGGCTTTCCCAGCGGCCGAGCAGCAGCGCGTTCTGTTCTTCCTCGGTCAGCAGCAGCAACGTCTGCCGGTAGCCGCTGTCGCGCAGATGCGGGTTGTCGCTGAGGCGCGCGGCGATGAAGCGACGCGTCATCTGCGTGACCTCGCCGGTTTCCGGGTCCGTGACCTCGATAACGAAGCGCGTCGAGCTGCCTTCTGTTTGGATGCGCCAGTAGTCCTTCACCCACCGGAAGCCTGGGCCGTCCGGGTTGGTGGTGGCGCGCACGTAGCACTTGATCGAGGGATCAGACGTGCGCACGCGCGACAGCAGGTAGCGGTAGGGCACGTCGGTTGGGAACAGCGTCAGCTCGTCCCAGCCGACGTACTGAAAGGCACGGCCGCGGTATTTGAAGCGGTCCGAGTCGTACTGCATGTGCCCGAACTCGATGCGCGCGCCGCTCGGGAATTTCCAGACATGGGCCTGCTTGTCGTAATCGCCGCCGTATGCCGGGTAGATGTCGTGCGACCGGTCGATCAGGTCTTTCAGGTCGGGGTAGGTGCGGCGGAACAGGATGGCCTGGTACGCGCGCTTGCCGATCGCGTCCTGCTGCAGGCCGAGCGCGTCGATCAGTAGCGCGTCGGACTTGCCGGCGCCGGCGGCGCCGCCGTACAGCACTTCGAACTCGGGCGCGGCGAGCAACATCGACTGCTTCGGCGTCGGCTGCCAAAGCACCTCTTCATCGACCCACACGGAAGTGACCTGACTCACTTCGCGTCCTTCGCCGGCACGATGACCGTGCGCGCCGTCGACTTCACGTTCGCGTCGACCTTCTGGCGGTTCGTGTAGACGTCGCCGACCTCTTCGGCTGCCTGCTTCAGCAGTTGGGCAGCCAACGGCAGGTTCTTCATCGACTCGGCCTTGTCGACCATGCGCTGCAGCGTGCGCAGCCGGACCGCCTTGTTGGCGATCGGGATGTCGTTCGTCTTGGTCTTGAACTCCTTGCGGGTGGCGTCGAACAGAACACGCCATTTCTCGCTCAGGTTCTTCCCGGCGCGCTTGTTCGGGTCGTACTGCTCGACCGACTGCCGGGTGACGACGATGCCGAATTCCTGCTTGACGGCCTCGGCCACGACAGATGGGGCGTCGTAGCACGCCAGGCCCTGCACGATGAAGGCTTTGACCTCGTCGGGGAGCTTGCTCTTAGCCATAACTCGCGTCTATTCCGAGTCAGGCCACGCGTGACACACACGTGCCGCACGCGTGAGCCACAGAGAACGGGGCGATTGAGGGCCGGCGCTTGGCAGCTTCGACCATGCGGGCGACCTGCCCGTCGGGTTGGCCCACGCCGTAGCGGGCGACCACGCCGATGAATTCCTCGACGTCGTGCCCGCGGATGGCGTACTGCGGCTTACCGTCGCGGCCGAACTTTGGGGCGCCGAACGCATCGAGCGCCTGGGCGATGTGGTAGAGCTCGTGGTCGACGAGGGCGCACCACTCGACGTCGGAGCATTGGCTGCAATACTCGGAATCGAGCGTGATGACGAAGGCGGGGACGCGGCCGAACCAGTGCTCGAACTGCTCTTCCTGTCGCCGGCGCTTCCAGCCTCCCGATTGGAACTGGACCTGCTCGGCTTGGCCGATGACGCGGCGCATGCCCTTGTCGAAGCCGCTGGCCGCCCACAGGAATTCGAGGTCGCACTCGGGGAGGTGGGCGTGGTCGGGGTTGTGCAGTGGGCTCGACTCGTCGAAGAACGTCGCGTCGAGCCACGGGCGGATGTCGGTTGCCGGCGTAAAGCTGACAACGCGATCGCCGATCAGGCGGCCGAGTGTGTCGGGTGGGGTTGGACGCGTGGTGGTCATGGATGCCCCAGCGTCGAATTGAGCGGCGCCACTGCGAGAAAGTCGCCGGTCAGGCGACCATCTCGCCAAGCGAATCCATCCAAGGCGGGTAGCCGCCCTTCGTGGACCTTTTTCAGGAGCAGGTTTGCCGATACGAACGCCATGAGACGGCCGTCTTGCCAGTATTCGCGGCAGAACGTGTCGGGATTGTCGTAGACGGCGGCGGTCATGGCGCGATCTCCTTGGCTGCCGAGAAGCACAGGCCGATCGCGTGGGCGCGGGTGAAGGGCTCATCGCCGAACGCGCGGTAGTCGACGTTGCCGTCGGGCAGCTCAATCACCAGCACGCAGCGCGGCGGTGGGGCGTCGCCGTACTCGATCTCGTTCGCGACCACCCTCAGCGCTTCCGGGATGTCGTGGACCTTGTATCGGCGGAAGGGACTCACCTTGGCGCTCATGCGGCTAGAGCCTCGAAGTGCGAGGCGGTCCAGACTCGACCGCTGGCGGGCTCGATCATGGTCAGCCGTCCCATCGGCAGAAACGCGCCGGTATCGATGAACACGTGCGATCCGATGCGCTTGACCTCCAGCACGACCGAATGACCGACATAGGTCGCGGACAGGCCTGGCTGTGCGGTGCCGGCGGCAGTGACCTGCAGGCCGTGCTCCGATCCCGATCCCTGAATCAGGCTGCGGCCCCACAGAAGACGCTGGATGTTGCTGAAGCTGTAGCGGCCGGCGTCCAGTTCGGCATCCGTCATGAACGTTTCGGCGTGCAGGACGTTGAAGCGGCGCGGCCCTTCGCCTACGGCGATGACGAGCGGTAGTGCTTTGACCTTCTCGACATAGGTGCCCGCAATCTCCGGATGCGCCGCTGCCCAGTCGCCGCCATTTCCCTGCCAGCAGGCGAACGACGATGACTCGCCTGCAAGGGCATTGGCCATCAAGTCTTCGTGGTTCCCTTGCACTGCGAAGAACCACGGGGTATCGAGCAGCGCGAGACAGCCCGGCGAGTCAGGGCCACGGTCGATCAGGTCGCCGACGCTGAACATGCGGTCGGTCGCAGGGTCGAATCCAGCCTCACGCAGCAGTTGGCGGAAGAGCGCGAGGTGCCCGTGCAGATCGCCGACCACGAAATCGCGGCCAGCCGCGTTGGCAGGGAAGTGTCGGACGATCACGGCATCCCCTCCATCGCGATCAGGCAGGCCGCGCCCAGCGAGTGCCGCTGGCGGATGAACTCGGCGCTGAAGTTCTGGCGGAGCCAGGCCGGCATGTCTTCCGGATGCAGCGCCAGCAGCTCTTGAGATGGTCCGCGGCAGAACTGAACGCCTTGCTTTGTCGCCCGTGCGCGCAGTTCGCAGGCATCGAACATCATCCGAGCAAACTGCGCGGTCTCCGCCTGCCACTTCGCGAGCGCGGCGTTCGTCTCGATCACGCCTGCTCCGGTTCGGTGGCGGCCGGTTCCGGCGGAACGTTGGTGAACCGGAACGGGCACGGGGCGCCGAGTGCTGAATATGCGATCTCGATGCCCTCGCGGTGCTCCCGCGTCCACTGCATGCCGCGCATGTCGAGCTGCGCGACGAGTCCGGTCAGGACTTCAGCGACGCGCTGCTGCTGAATCTGGGTGATGAACTTTCCGGCCATGTCCTCGTCTCGTCGGTCTTTGCAACCGTCGCCACTCCCATGACGACTGAGGACAGAATGAGGGGCGGGGAGAAGGGCAAACCACAGCTCGGACTACATCCAGCGGCGCTTGTTGCCGCCGCCGCGCTGACGGGGTTCGCGGCGTTTGGGCTTCTGTTTGCTCATGAGGTCGTGTCGTTTGGCGGCGGGGGAGGAAGAGGGATCGTGGGGATTACGGCTGCGGCCGGCAGGCCTTCGACTCGACCTTTCAAGAAGGCGAGTTCGACGCGCATCGATGCACGTTGCTCCGCATCCTCCATGCGGTGTTTCTCGCACTCGTCGAGCTTCACCAGAATGCGGTTGCGCTCGTCGGCGTCTTCCTTGCGGCGCTTCTCCGCTTCGGTGCGCTCGGCGAGCAGGGCGTCGGCCAACTGCTTGTTGAGTTCCTGCTGCTGGTCTTCCTTGGCGCGCTTCATGTCGACCGCCTGCTTGGCGGCGTTTGAGCGCAGCTCGCGCGTCTGCTTCCACAACCCGAACAGGGTTGCGATGAAGCCTCCGGCGCCGCCGAGCAGAGCTACGATGGCTTCTGGAGTCATGAAGGCCGCCCGAGCAGCTTGTCGATCGTCGAGCGGTTGCGCGAGAAGAAGAACACCGTCACCCACAGGATCCCGCCGACCAGCGTCTTCAGCGCCAGTACCAGCGGGATCGCGCCAGGGTAGAGCGGCACGAGCACGAGGACGGTGAATAGGCAGGCCATCGACAGCACGAGCGGATCGACGACGGCAACGAGGGGTTTCAGCAGTTCGGCGACCGGTCCGAGCTGCTGCTGCAGGTATCGGCGGTAGTGCCAACGGACATACCAGAGGCCGGCGGCCAACAGCCCGTTGCCGATCACCTGCTGAAAGATCGAGTCGGTGGTGCCGAGCACGTCGTACGGCGTGCCGCTGGCGAATGCCTTGGCCGCCCAGGCGAGCACGGCGATCGCGGTGAAGATGAGCGCGGATGGCCAGGTCCGGCGGATGGCGTATTTCACGGTTGCCCCCTCGTTGTCGCCGACAGGATCAGCGGGAAGTTGCGCCCGGGCTTGAGGGCGACGACGAAGTTCGCGAGCTGCTGCTGCGCGGCGAGTAGATCCTGCTCGGCTCGGGCGCGAGCCTCTTTCGATCGAGCCTCCGCAGTGAACGCGGCGTCGAGCCGGCGCTCGGCATCTCGAATGCCGGCAGCGATGCGCAGCACCGCCTCACCGACCGCGACGGGATTCGGATCATCGACCGCCACAGGATTCGAGTTTGGCTTTGATATCGGCGATGTCGGCTTCGCGCCGCGTCGCGTGCGCTTCCAGCCCGATCGCCCAGGCGATGACGTCTGCGTAAGGAGAGTGCTCATTGCCGGCCCACGTCTCCACCGGCTGCGGCTGCAGCAGATCCGCCCGCACCGTGCACGGTGGCGGGGGTTCCGGTGGCAGGGCCGGGGTCGGCCGGTTGATGGAGCAGCTCGTTAAGATCAGCGCCGATAGGCTGATTGATGCAATCCGGTTCATCGGTGGCGGGCCTCTGGAGGGCGGCGATCTGCAGCGCGGCGATGCGCTTTTGCGCGCTGCTCAGGGCGGTGTTGATGCGGGTGTCGCGCGCTGCGCGGTCGGCGAGCTGCGCGTCGTCGAGCTGCTGCTGCTGCTTCATGGCGCGAATCGTGTCGTTCGCGACCGCGGTGTTGTGATTGGCGGCCGTCACGCGTGCTTCGGCAGAGTCGGCTTGCGCGCTGTATGCGTCGCCGCGCTGCCACGCTGCGTAAACGCCGACGGCGAGCAGCAGACAGAGAATCCACGGGATCAGCCGCAGCCACGGGAAGAGCGTCACGCGGCCTTCCTCCAATCCTCACCCATGAAGAGCGCCTGCTCGCACAGCCGGCGAACCAGAAGCCCGTGAATGACGCGACCACCCGACTTGTCCCACTTCGGGAACTCGCCGGCGGCAGCCGCGAAGTTGCCCTCGTTCACCAGGCGCAGCAGCGTGGAGTCGCCGAGCCCTTCAGCGATCGTGTCATCGTCGATGTCGAGGCCACAGTTGTAGGCGAACGAGACGAGGGCATCGAACTGCGCCTGCGTCACCTCGACCTTCAAGAGCGAGTTGACGCCCTTCTCGTAGATGTACAGGTCGGCTTCGAACTGGCGGTCGGCCTGCAGTTGCGTCCACGTCAGGCCGGGGATGACTTCCTTGCCCGTGTGTCCCCGTCCGATCGTCCACGGCGCACCGTCGAGCGATTTCCAGTTCGGCACCTGTCGGTACTCGCGCATCGGCAGATGGCGCGCGGTGCACGCGCGGCCGAGCGGCGAGCCAGGATCGGGGTACGCTTCGAGCTCGCACGACTCGAAGTGCTGGATCAGATCAACGCAGGATTGGCTCGCTCGAAGCATGGACTCGCACCCACCGAAATTGCGAGTCCAGCGTAGGAGCGGAGGGGCTATTCAACCCATAGTTTGCGCACAGGCGCCGTGGGCACGATCAGCAGTTCGGTCGGCAGGTCGAGAGCGGCACCCGAGTAGACGTTGGCGTGCCAGTACGGGGTGCCGTTCTCATCGGCGCGCGGCGCCATCCCGTCGACCGGCCCGTCGTCAGTCTCGATCGTGTTTCCGGTCGGCTCGTAGATGGCACCGATCTCGTCCCAGATGATGCCCTGCGACGGAGTGCCGTCTGCGACGAGCGCGCCAGCGGTGATGCACGCATCGATGATCGTCGTCCGGCTGGTGCTGCGGAGGCAGTACGTGTTCATGCGGCGACCGCCCAGTCCGGATTCGTCGCGGCGACTCCGAGCGGGTAGGCGGTGACCTTGCGTACGCGGTAACCGCTGCCGTTGCGGGGCAACAAGTTGTAGTTACCAGCCGGAACCCCGCTGCGCCACTCGCCGCCATTACGATCCTGAACCAGAAGATCACAAGTCCTCGGGAGCGTGAGCACACAGGTGTCTGCTGCACGCGTGACCGATGAAGATCCAGGATTTTTTATGTATGAGGTAACGTCGGCTCCAGGCTCGACCTGCGCCATCGTGACCTCTAGCCCATTGCCGTTTCCGGGGTTCAAATAGAGCGGATAAAAATACGCTGACGTGCACCCCGAAGGTATCAAAACAGAATTTGAAATCTTTGCCCAAGGCGTGCCGACGATAGGCAACGCGGGAGCGCTTAATTCTGACCCTGAGGTGACATTATAAAACCGCCGCGCAAGCCCCGCCTCTATGTTTTGGTAATAACTTGAAAGCGTATAGGTGTTTCCCGGGGCCACCGCTACCGCCCCAGTTCGCACAAATGAAGAATTGGCCGTGGTCGTCAATTTATTTCCTGTGATGGTCCCATCCGGGGCCACAGAAAAATTATTGACGATCGTAATATTGCTAGGATTCCACTGCGCCGCATCCTGCGAGTACGGATATAGGTTCGTCCGCTGAGGTTCGATCAGCAGGCCAAGCTGTTGCAGAGTTCCTGGATCGTAGTCAAACCGAGCAACGTCACTCGTTTCGTACACCATCAGTCCAGCGCTATTGAAGCGTGATCCGCTGCTGGAACGGGTCAGCGTCGCCCCTGACGGCAGTGCAGACCCAGTGAAGTCGAAGGTTGGGAACGCTCTGAGCGCTGAGCCCATTGCAAGAAGCCTGTTCGCGCGCGCCCTCACAGCAGTTCCGAGACCTCAAGCGTGCCATCGGTCGTCGCGTTCCGGATTACCGCGATGTTCGGCGTCGCCGGGAGCGCCACGTCGATGCGCTCGCCGGCGCCGATGAAATGCGATGTGGCACTCGCAGTCTGCGCGGCCGAGCCGATCGAGTAGCGGATGTCGGCACCGCGGGCGTAGAGACTGGCCCGGCGCGCGGTCGTGGTCAGCACCGTGTTGGCGCTGGCCGAGCTCGCGGCGAGCTGCCGCGCGACCCCCGGAACCGACAGCACCTCAGTGGGGGAGCGGCCATTCGTCAGGGCGGGGATGCGAGCGAGCAGCGTCGTCCAGTTCGCGAGCGCTCGCTTGACGAAGGCGAGCAGAGAGAACGTGCCGGCGTCGCTGGTGGCAGCCGCGTCGGCCGGCGCGCCCAGGGCGGTCGCAGCAGCAGTCTCCTGCGCGAGCTGAAGCTGCTGATTTGCGGCGCTGGCGTCGCCACCGCTGCCGCCGCCGCCCGGGTTGGAGAGGACGACCTTGCCGTCGTCGTCGACGAGCACAGGCTTGCGCACACCTCCGGCGGTTCGGCCCGAAATTTCCTGAGTCATCTGCGCGCGTCCGGCTGAATTTTCAGCAGCATGCGAGCCTGCGGGGGCGTCAAGCCACAGGGCGGCGATTGGCAGGGTCGAGGTCGTTGACGGCAGCGATGAGCCGCGCGCGGAACCGCCGAAGTGGCCTGCGCAGCCGACGAGGGAGTGCGCTGCGCTGGTTGAGCGCGTCGGTAATGCGTAGCAGCGCGACAGAGATGCGGTACTGGATCATGGGTCGGTCCTGACGGTGGCCGACACCCACAATATGCCTCGCCGCGCGCGATTGCGCGGGAAAGGTCGGATTTTCGGGGGTGTTATTCCTGGTTTGGCGGTTTTCGGTGCTCGGCATGGGGCGGCTCCTGCTTCTGAACATCCAGCCGACATCATGTAGATATGACGTCGACATCTTTGCCGGCAGGAAATCGGCCCGACAGGTGTGCTAGGGCTGCTCTTCCAGTATCGCTGTTCCTGATCGCAGTCAATGCTGTATCACTGGCCTGCTGTAGGCCGATGCAAATCAATGGCTTGCGCGCCTCGTTATTCGGTAATTGTGATACTGGCGAGATAAATTAAGTTAATGATTTTATTGTTAAAAATTAACATTTGAGCACTTGGCTACGAACTAAGGGGTCGGAGGTTCGAATCCTTCCGGGCGCGCCATTTAAGCAACAAAAAAAGCTCCTTCGGGAGCTTTTTTTGTTTGTGGTGCCACAAAACGGAAGGATTCGAACCTCCGACGAACAACGACGCTTCGATGATCCGCGCGGTGCCGAATCATCCTTCTAGCCGCTGCTCGGAATGCGCCGAGCGTTCTAAAGCTGTCCCGAGGCGTCGGCCGGGCTTTGCCGTCTTCCGGCAAACGATGCCGCGCGACAAGCGGCGCGGGCACCACTTTTTGCAAAGCAGCTGCGGGGCCGGGAGAATAGCGCCCCCGACACGAAACCCGGTGCCGCATGAACCCCGCGAAGAAACCGATTGCCCTGACCCGATTCCTGATCGAGGAGCAGCGGGCTGGACACATCAATGCCGACCTGCGTTTGCTGATCGAGGTGGTCGCCCGTGCCTGCAAGGCGATCTCGCACGCGGTCAACAAGGGTGCACTGGGCGGCGTGCTCGGCGATGCCGGCACCGGCAATGTCCAGGGCGAAGCGCAAAAGAAGCTCGACGTGCTGTCGAATGAAATCCTGCTCGAAGCCAACGAATGGGGCGGCCACCTGGCCGGCTGTGCGTCCGAGGAAATGGACGATTTCAGCGAGATTCCGAACGCGTTCCCGAAGGGCAAGTATTTGTTGCTGTTCGATCCGCTCGACGGTTCGAGCAACATCGACGTCAACATCAGCGTCGGGACGATCTTCTCGGTGCTGCGTTGTCCGGAGGGCGTGGAGAAGCTTGAAACCAAGCACTTCCTGCAGTCCGGTGCGCAGCAGGTGGCGGCCGGCTATACGGTCTATGGGCCGAGCACGATGCTGGTGCTGACGGTGGGGCACGGGACGCATGCCTTCACGCTGGATCGCGAGCTTGGCTCGTTCCTGCTGACCCAGCGTGACATGCAGATCCCGGCGGACACCAAGGAGTTCGCGATCAACATGTCGAACCAGCGGCACTGGTATCCGCCGATGCAGCATTACATCGACGAACTGCTGGCCGGCAAGGAAGGCGCGCGCGGCAAGGATTTCAACATGCGCTGGGTGGCCTCGATGGTCGGCGACGTGCATCGCATCCTGACGCGTGGTGGCATCTTCATCTACCCGCGGGACAAGAAGGATCCGGACAAGCCGGGCAAGCTGCGCCTGTTGTACGAAGCAAACCCGATGAGCTTCATCGTCGAACAGGCTGGTGGTGCGTCGACGGACGGCCTGACGCGGATCATGGAGATCGAGCCCAGCAAGCTGCATCAGCGCGTCGCGGTGTTTCTCGGCTCGAAGAACGAAGTCGAGCGTGTGACGCAGTACCACGCCGACGCTGCAAAATCGTCGTGACGCGATAACGAAGAAGGCCCCGCTGAGCGGGGCCTTCTTCGTTTGGGCGGTTTAGGCGCGAGGCTGGAAGTCCGTGAAGTGTGCGGCCATCTGCTCATAGAGCGCGCGATCGGCGTCGCTGCTGGCTGGCGGCTGCACGATCTGCATCACGACGAACTGATCGCCGGCGGCTTTGCCGGGCAGACCGCGTCCCTTGAGCCGCAGTTTCTGGCCGCTGCGACTGTTCGCCGGCAGGTTCAGCTCGACCTTGCCGCCCAGCGTCGGAACTTCGATCTTGCCGCCGAGCGCGGCCTCCCACGGCGCGATGTTGACGGTCACGGTGACATCGCGGCCGTCGAGCTTGAACTGCGGGTGCGGCCCGAACTCGATTTCCAGCAGCAGGTCGCCGCCCTGTGTGCCCTGGCCGGCAAGACGAATCGTCTGGCCGCCGGTGACGCCCTTGGGGATGCGCACTTTCAGCGAGCGGCCGCCGACATTGATCTGACGCTCGGCGCCGGTATACGAGTCTTCGAGTGCGATGGCCAGGCGCGCGCGCGTGTCCGGCGCCTCGGCACCGGCGAAGTCCTGGAAGCCGCGGCTGCCACCCATGCCACCCATGCCACCCATGCCGCCGAACAGCTGCGAGAAGAAATCGGAGAAATCGGCGCCGCCGCCACTGAACCCGCCGGCCGAGCGGCCACGGCTGAAGCCGCCACCACCCCAGCCCGGCGGCGGTGTGAACTGCTGACCAGCCTTCCAGTTGGCGCCGAGCTCGTCGTAGGCCTTGCGCTTCTCCGGGTCGCCGATGACCTCGTTGGCTTCGTTGACTTCCTTGAACCGGTCTTCGGCGCCAGCGCTCTTGTTACGGTCCGGATGAAATTCACGCGCCAGCTTGCGGTAGGCACGCTTGATCTCATCCGCCGACGCAGAGCGCGAGACACCGAGAATCTTGTAGTAATCCTTGTATTCCATTGTGCGTAGTCGTGACCGAACGCCAATCTAAACGAAAGCGGGACGTCTGATGCGCGGACAGCCTCTTGTGATCGGCCGTCACAACGCAATACCAGCAGAAAAGATGAGGGTTGCCACGCGTCTTTCAAGCGGGCGTCAAAGCGGCGGTAAAACCGCTACTATCGTCGGCATGAGCAAGGCAAGAAATAGTGCGGCGCTGATCGCCGGCATGCTGCTGCTGAGTGCTTGCAGCACCATCGGATCGCTGTTCGGGCCCGACGAAACCATCCGCGTCGGCGAGATCGGCCGCTCGCTGCAGTGCGGCGCGCAGAGCGCCGACATGAGCATGCAGGCTTTCGCCAGCGCTGACGCGGTGCGCGCGTGGCAGCAGACCAGCGGGGTCGAGCTGATCCGCGGTGATCAGTCGATGCAGGCCGGAACCTACGTGCTGATCCAGACCGGCAAGCGGCCGACCGCCGGCTATGGTCTGGTGGTGGCGCCCGAGGCGCCGGTCTACGATCGTGTGGTACGCCTGCACGCAACCCTGTTCACGCCGGGCGCCGACGCGATGGTCGCGCAGGTCGAAACCAGCCCGTGCGTGCTGGTGCGCCTGCCGGGACCGGCCTGGAGCGGCGTCGCGCTCTATGATCAGTCCGGCAAGCGCCGCATTCAGGTGAAGCCGTGAAGCGCGGCTGGATGCGCAGTGCGCTGCTGTGGTCGGCAGCGCTGATCAGCGGTCCGGCTGTGGCGGCCGGCGCGCCGAGCGCTGACGCGCAGGCTGCGGCTGCCGTGGTGACCGCCTTTCACGCCAGTCTGGCGTCGCAGAATCGGCAGGCTGTACTCGACACGCTGGCACCGGACGTGGCGATCTTCGAGCAGGGCTACACCGAGAGTTCGCGCGACGTCTACGGCGGTGGTCACCTCGACAGCGATCTCGAGTTCGCGAAGACCACGACCTACACGCTGGGGCACCGCGAAGCCTATGCGGACGGAAACACCGCGTGGGTGATCAGCCAGGGCCGTACGACCGGCTCGTTCGCGGATCACAAGGTCGACATCGACAATACGGAAACCATGGTGCTGCAGCGTCGCGACGGGCAGTGGAAGATCGTCCACATCCATTGGTCGGCGCACCCGCGCGGCAGCGACGAGTAGGGTGGCCAGCCGCTCTTGGCCGCGCGGCGCTTGCGTCCGCGGCGGGGGCGGTTAAGCTTTCAGGCGGCCAACAACAACACCTATTACCGCCATGCTCCACTGGTTGCCGGCGCCGCTACTCGGCGTCGTTTCATCGCTGATGCTCGTGCTCAACACGCTGCTGTGGATCGTGCCGGTCTACGGCCAGATCCTGCTCAAGCTGCTGACGCCGAAGAAGAGCCGCGCCCGGCACCTGATTTCGGCGGGCATCGCCTGGGCCTGCCAGCACTGGGCGCTGTTCAACGTCTGGATCACGGATTCCTTGATGCGCATCGACTGGGATGTGCGCATGGAGGCCGAGATCGACCCCAAGGGCCAGTATCTGGTCTGCGCGAATCACCAGACCTGGAATGACATTCTCGGCCTGATTCGCGCATTCGGTACGCGCGCGCCATTTTTCAAGTTCTTCCTCAAGCGCGAACTGATCTACGTGCCGGTACTGGGCCTGGCCTGGTGGGGGCTCGACTATCCGTTCATGGCGCGCCACACCAAGGAACAGATCGCCAGGAATCCGGCGCTGAAAGGCAAGGACATCGAGGCTACGCGCCGGGCCTGCGAGGCCTTTCGCGACCAGCCGGCGCTGATCCTGAACTTCCTTGAAGGCACACGCTTCACGCCAGCAAAGCAGGCGCGGCAGAAGTCGCCGTACCAGCATCTGCTGCGACCGAAGTCGGGTGGCTTCGCGTTCGCGCTGTCGGCGCTCGGCGAGCGCCTGCACTCGCTGATCGACGTCACCATCGTCTATCCGGACGGACCGGTCGGATTCTGGGATTTTCTCTGCGGCCGGATGCGCCGCGTGATCATCGAAGTCCGCAAGCTGGAAGTGCCCAGCGAGCTGTTCCACGGCAGCTACGAGAACGATCCGGAATTTCGCGCGCGCTTCCACAGCTGGATCGGCGCGCTGTGGCAGCGCAAGGATCGACGCATCGCAGAATTGCTGGCCGAAACCCGCACAACGGCGGCGTAGCGTTCGCCGGCCTGCGTCCGGTGCCGGTGCTAGCGCTGCGCCGGCGCTTCGAGCAGATACATCGCCACTTCGGTCATCAGGTTCGGTGCCAGCCGGCTGGCGACGCCTTCGCGATGTGCGCGGCTCAGCAGATGGCGATCGAGAATGCGCCAGCCGCGGCTGGCGCACAGAGCCTCGAAATCGTCGACCGTGCACAGGTGAATATTCGGCGTATCGAACCAACGTGACGGCAGTGCCGGCGTCACCGGCATGCGGCCGGCGATCAGACCCAGGCGCACGCGCCAGTGGCCGAAGTTGGGGAAGGTGACGATGCCGGTGCGGCCGACGCGCAGGATTTCGGCGATCGCCTCGTCCGGCCGTTCCAGGGCCTGCAGCGCCTGCGTCATCACCACGTGGTCGAACGAATTGGTCTCGAATTCCGGCAGGCCGAAGTCGATGTCGGCCTGGATGACGTTGATGCCGCGTGCGATGCAGCGGGCGACGTTGGCCGGGTCGATCTCGAGGCCGTATCCGCGCACGCCGGCATGGGTCGACAGGTAGTCGAGCAGCGTGCCGTCGCCGCAACCGAGGTCGAGGATGCGCGACTGCGGCTTGATCCACTCGCAGATCGGCGCAAGGTCGGGGCGCAGGCTCATGCCGACACTCCGTCGCCCGCTGCCTCGAATGCGCAGGCGATGCGATGCAGATAGCCGCGCATTACGTCGTGATAGTGCGGAATCGGCATCAGGAAGTCGTCGTGACCGAGCTGCGATTCAATCAGCGCGTAGGAGACGTCGCGGCCGGCGTCGACCAACGCCTTGACGATCTCTCGCGAGCGCGCCGGCGAGAAGCGCCAGTCGCTGGAGAAGGCGATGACCAGGAAGCGCGCCGCCGTGCGTTCGAATGCCGCTTCCAGGTGATCGTCGAAGTCGCGCGCCGGATCGAAATAGTCCAGCGCCTTGGTCATCAGCAAGTAGGTGTTCGCATCGAAGCGATCGACGAACGACTGGCCCTGGTAGCGCAAATAGCTTTCGACTTCGAACTCGACATCGAAATTGAAGGTCGGCGCCGCTTTCAGGTCGTTGCCGAACTTGGCGCGCATCGCCGCGTCCGACAGGTAGGTGATGTGGCCGAGCATGCGCGCCAGCTTGAGGCCGCGCGACGGCACGACGCCGTGATCGTAGAAACGACCGCCATGGAATTCCGGGTCACTGAGGATGGCCTGGCGGGCGATCTCGTTGAACGCGATGTTCTGCGCCGACAGCTGCGGCGCCGAGGCGATGACGACGGCGTTGGCGAGCCGGTCCGGAAAGTCGATGGCCCACTGCATGACCTGCATGCCGCCGAGTGAACCGCCGACGATGGCGGCCCAGCGCGCGATACCGAAGTGGTCGGTCAGCAGCGCCTGCGAGCGCACCCAGTCACGCACGGTCAGCAGCGGGAAGTCCGGGCCGTAGGGCTTGCCGGTCTGTGGGTCGATGGTCGCCGGGCCAGTGGAGCCGCGGCAGCCGCCGAGGTTGTTGAGCGCGACGACGAAGAAGCGCTCGGTGTCCAGCGGCTTGCCGGGGCCGATGCAGTTGTCCCACCAGCCGGGCTTGCGGTCGTCCGCGCTGTTGAAGCCGGCGGCGTGGTGGTCGCCCGACAGCGCGTGGCAGATCAGGATCGCATTGGAGCGCTGTGCGTTGAGCGTGCCGTAGGTCTCGACCATCAACTCGTGGCGCGGCAGCGTACGGCCGCAATCGAGCGGCAGCGGCTGCTCGATGGCGATGCGCTGCGGGGTGACGAGGCCGACCGAGCCGACAGCCGTGGCTGCCTCCGTTGCGTTCATCTAGCGCTTAGCGGAACGCGCCGGGCAGCGGCAGCAGGCGATTGAAAACCTGCAGCACCAGCATGACTACCAGCGGCGACAGATCGAGGCCCGACAACGGCGGAATCAGGCGACGAACCGGGCGCAGCACCGGCTCGTTGAGGCTCCAGAGGATGTTGCTCGCCGGATTGTTCACGCCAGGGCCGAGCCACGACAGGATGGCCTGCACGAAGATCGTGAACGTGTACAGATTGACCGTCATCACGACCAGCTTCAGCGCTGCATACCAGACCGCCGACGGTAGCCCGATCGAGAAGCCGAGGATGCCGGTGACGACGTAGATGTAGATCACCGCCAGCAGTGCCAGCATCAGCAGGATCGCCAGATTGACGTTGCGGATGTTCGGCATGTGCGGGCGCAGCCAGTCGCCCGGATAGCGCGTCGCCTTCCAGATCGCCTGCGAAATCGGGTTGTAGAAATCGGCGCGCGTCCATTGCAACAGCACGCGCATCAGATAAATCCACAACGCGAGGTCGAACAGCGTGGTGACCAGGAACAGCATCGCGTTGGCAGCGTTCGCGCCCATTCAGGTTTCCTTCGCCAGGGATGCGCCCAGCTCACGGCTTCGGGTGGCCGCGGCGTGCATCGCATCGTTGAAGATCGCGCGCAGGCCCGCGCTCTCGAGGTGCCGCAGCGCGGCTTCGGTGGTGCCGCCCTTGGACGTGACGTTGGCGCGCAGTTGTGCGACGTCAATCTGCTTGGCAAGCCCGTCTTCGGCCATCTTGGCGGCGCCGATGAACGTCTGTACCGCCAGCGTCGACGCGATGTCGGCGCGCAGGCCGAGCTTTTCGCCGACTTCGCGCATCGCTTCGGTGACCAGGAAGAAATACGCCGGGCCGGAGCCGGACACGGCGGTCACGGCTTCGATCTGCGCTTCGTTGTCGAGCCAGACGCAGGTGCCGGCGGCGCCGAGCACATAGCTGGCCAGATCGCGCGCGGCGGCCGGCACCGTGTCGTCGGCGTACAGGCCGGCGATGCCGGCGCCGAGCAGCGCCGGCGTGTTCGGCATGGTGCGCACCAGATAGATGTCGGCGTCGCCGAGCCACCGGCGCAGTGTCGCCAGCTCGATGCCGGCGGCGATCGACACCAGTACGCAGCCGCTCGGCAGCGTCAGGCCGCTGAGCACGTCGTGCATTTGCTGCGGTTTGACGGCCGGTACCACGACCTGCGCATGGTCCAGCACTGCGCTGGCGTGGTCCGCAACGTCGACGCCGAACTGGGCGCGCAGCCAGTCGCGCCGCGCCGCGTTTGGTTCGGCGACTGCGATTCGCTTGGGGTCGTGGCCGGCCTGGATCAGGCCGCCGATCAGGCTGGCCGCCATGTTGCCGCCGCCGATAAAGGCGATTTGTGCTGACATCAGATACGTCTTGCGAGGCAGGTGTAAGAGTGCGCGTTATCATAGGCGATACCCCGCATTCAGACGATGCCCCAGCACGACACCGCCGTGAGTTCCCGCTCCTCCCCCGCAAGCAGCGCGCAGGTTCGTAAGCTGCTCGAGCACTATCGCGCGCGCATCGAAAATGCGCAGGTTTACGACGTCGCCAGCGTTTCCGCGCTCGATTCGGCGCCCAAGCTGTCGCAGCGTATCGACAACCGCGTGCTGCTCAAGCGCGAGGATCAGCAGTCCGTGCACTCGTTCAAGCTGCGCGGCGCCTACAACAAGATCGTGCAGTTGTCGCCGGAACAGCGCGCGCGCGGCGTGGTGACCGCGTCGGCCGGCAATCACGCGCAGGGCGTGGCGCTGGCGGCGCAGCAGCTTGGCATTCCGGCACACATCGTCATGCCGCGCACGACGCCGGCATTGAAGGTCGAATCGGTCAGGGCGCTGGGCGGCAAGGCGATCCTGCACGGCGATGCTTATGACGACGCGCGCGAGCATGCCGAGCGTCTGGTCGCCGACAAGGGTTGGACCATGGTGCACCCCTACGACGATCCGGACGTGATCGCCGGACAGGGCACGATCGGCCGTGAATTGCTGCAGCAGTGCGGCAACCTCGACGCGGTATTCGTGCCGGTCGGCGGTGGCGGCCTGTTGGCGGGCGTCGCCGCCGCGATCAAGTCGGCGAATCCGAAGATCAAGATCATAGCCGTCGAGCCCGACGATTCGAACTGCTTCGAGGCGGCGCTGCGTGCCGGTCGGCGCGTGGTGTTGCCGCGGGTTGGGTTGTTCGCCGACGGCGTCGCGGTGCGCCAGATCGGCGAGGAGCCGTTCCGCGTCGCGCGCCACTTGGTCGACGATACGGTGCTGGTGTCGGTCGACGAGATGTCGGCCGCCACACGCGACATCTTCTACGACCGTCGCGCCTTGCCGGAGCCGGCCGGTGCGCTGGCGGTGGCGGGGCTGAAGCGCTGGGTGCACGAGCACGGCGTGACCGGCAAGACGCTGGCCGCGATCATTTCCGGCGCCAACGTCAACTTCGACCGCCTGCGTCACATCGCCGAGCGCGCGGAACTGGGTGACGACGCCGAGGCTTTGCTAGCCGTTACGCTGCCCGAGCGGCCGGGTGCGTACAAGCAATTCGTTCGTCATCTCGGTCGCCGTCCGGTGACCGAGTTCAACTACCGCTATGCCGAAGGTGGGCAGGCCCACGTGTTCGTTGGCCTGAAACTGGCCGGTGGCAACGAGGAGCTCGAGGCGCTGATCAAAGGTCTGCGCGACAGCGGCTATCCGGTTGCCGATCTGCGCGGCGACGAGATGGCCAAGGAGCACATTCGCTTCATGGTCGGCGGTCGCGCCCCGGGTCTGGCCGACGAGCGCTTGTTCCGTTTCGAGTTTCCGGAGCGTCCCGGCGCGCTCGCCGATTTTCTGCAAGCGATCGGCTCACGCTGGAACATCTCGCTGTTTCATTATCGCAACCACGGCGCCGCCAACGGCCGCGTGCTCTGCGGTCTGCAGATTCCGAAGAAGGAATGGGCGCAGTGTCGGCGCACGCTGGATACGCTCGGCTATGCGTACGCCGAGGAAACCGACAACCCCGCCTATCAGCTGTTCCTCGGCACGCACTGAAGGCGACCGCGCCGTTATTTGCCCTCGAGCTTGAGGATGTAGTCCCAGTGCGCCGGCTTGACCGGCGTCACCGACAGGCGGCTGCCAGGTGCAAGGAGCATCATTCCGTGCAGTTTCTTCTCGTGCGCGCGCAGCGTTGCGAGTGAAATCGGCTGTGCGAGCTTGCGCTCGAATTGCACGTCGACCAGCAGCCAGCGCGGCTCTTCGCGCTTGGATTTCGCGTCGTAGTAGTCCGATTTCGGATCAAACTGCGTCGGGTCGGGATAGGCCGTCGAGACGACCTTCATGACGCCATAGACGCCAGGCACCTTGGTGTTGGAGTGATAGAAGAACGCCAGATCGCCAACCTTGAACTGATCGCGAAACATGTTGCGCACCTGGTAGTTGCGCACGCCATTCCACGGCTCGGTTTGCTGCGGGCGCGTTTCGAGATCGTCGATCGAAAACGTGTCCGGTTCGGACTTCATCAGCCAGTAGGCCATCGGGTTCCTTGTTCGGTGATGATCGCGTCGAGCCGGATGTCCCAGGGCTCGCGGGGAAGATGCTCGGCTTGCTGCAGCGCGTAAGCGTAGCCGAGATAGCGCGGTCGCTGTGCGATGCGCGGTCGCGCCAGCCAGCGATCGTAGAAGCCGCCGCCATTGCCGAGGCGGTTGCCACGAAGGTCGAAGCCGACCAATGGCAGGATCACCACATCGAGCTCGGCGCGGTGCGCGCGTGATCCGCGCGTCGCCGGCTCTTCGATGCCGAGGCGATTGCGGCGCATCGGCGCCCCGGCACGCAACCATTCGAAATGCATCACGCCGGGTGCGGTGATGCGCGGTACGGCGATGCGAAGCCCGTGCTGCTGCAGTCTTTGAATCAGTGGGGCAGTGGGCAGCTCGCTGCCGTAAGCGAGATAGAGGGCAACGCGGCGGGCGCGCCGCTGGGTAATCAGCTGCAGTGCGTATTGCGCGGCGGCGATCGCTGCGCGGCGACGCTGTGCGGCAGAAACACGAAGGCGCCGCGCGCGAATCTCGCGACGCAGCGCCTTTTTCAGAAGATAGGTGTCTCCCGCCTGTGCCGTCATCGGTTTTCGACCTTGAGACGTAGTCTCAAGTGGGCACCGCGCCATGCCATCGGGCTTCCCACTGCGAGGTAGGCCTGCACGCCCGGCGTGGTTATGGTTCCCGGGGTTTTGCAAATAGGCTCAAGGGTACCAGACCGATTCGCGTACACCGCAGGAGACACGAGACAAGAATATCACGAGCGACTTGCCGAACCCTGACCGCTCGTCATTCGAGCGACATCGTCGAGTCGATATCGAGGGCCAGCTGACGCAGGCGCTGTACGGTTTCCGGGTCGGGCTGGGCGACGCCGTCAACACCGCGCAATTCGAGCAATTCGCGCGCGATGTTGAGCGCCGCCATCACGGCAATGCGCTCGGCGCCGAGCGCCTTGCCGCGCTTGCGGATACTGGTCATGCGGTCGTTGAGATAGTCGGCCGACTTGACCAGCGCCTCGTGTTCGTCGGGCGGGCAGGCAACGTTGTATTCCTTGCCCATGATGCGCACGGTGACGCTGAGCGATTCCGATGGATCCTTGGTCGCGGTCATGCTCACGGCTCCGATTCGAGTGAACGGACACGTTCGAGGATGCCTTCGATGCGCCGACGCAGCTCGGCGTTGAGCGCCAGCAGACGATCGCGTTCCTGCAGGGCGCGCTTTTCCTCGAGTCGAGCCTGCCGATAGGCGGCCATCAGGCGCTGCACGCGGTCCTCGAGCTGTTGGAGTTCGTCTTCGATCATCTGCTTTGACGGCAACAAAAAAGGCGGCGACCCCAGTATAGAACGTCTACCGGGGCCGCCGCCTCTACGGCTTGCGGCTAAGGCTGCAAGAACTTACTGCAGGACCAGGAACAGCGCTCCCGGACCGCGGCGGATCTGCAACAACAGCGCTCCCTTGCCGGCCACCATCTTCTTGAACTGACCCAGCGATTCGACCGGCTGCTTGTTGACGGCGACGATGATGTCGTCCGGCTGCAACCCGGCGCGGGCGGCCGGCGAGTTCTGCTTGACGTCCTTGACGATGACGCCGCTGTCGACACCGGCAGCATTGGCGGTGTCGTCGTCGAGCGGCGCGAAGGTCGCACCGGCCAGACGCGGCGCCGTGTCCTTGGTCATCGTTTCGCTGCTCGCCGTCGAATCGTCCTTGCCGACCTTGACCGTGACAGTCTTCAGCTTGCCGTCGCGATACAGCTTCATGTCGACCTTGTCACCGACGCGGAGCAGACCGACCAGGCTACGCAGCTGACCGAAGTCGATGATCTGCTTGCCATTGGCTTCGATGATCAGGTCGCCCGGCTTGATGCCGGCCTTCTCTGCCGGCGACTTCGGCATCACGCGGCCGACCAGGGCGCCGTGATTGCTCGGCAGGTTGAGCGCCTTGGCCAGTTCCGGTGTCAGCTCCTGACCGCCGACGATGCCGATGTGGCCGCGATCGACCGAGCCGTGCTCGATCAGCTGGCCCATGATGCTCTTGACCAGGTCGACCGGAATCGCGAAGCCGATGCCGACGTTGCCGCCCGACTGCGAATAGATCATCGACGGCAGGCCGACCAGCTGGCCCTTGAGGTTGACGAGCGCGCCGCCCGAGTTGCCCGGGTTGATCGACGCGTCGGTCTGGATGAAGTCGCCGATGCCGTCGCTGATGCCGGTGCGGCCCAACGCAGAAACGATGCCACTGGTGACGGTCTGGCGCAGGTTGTACGGCGAGCCGATGGCGACGACGAAGTCACCGACCTGGAGCTGATCGGAGTCGCCGAGCGGCAGCGCCGTCAGGTTGTCGGCCTTGATCTGCAACACGGCGATGTCCGTGCCCGGGTCGCGGCCGATCAGCTTGGCGTCGAACTCGCGGTCGTCGTTGAGGCGAACCTTGATTTCCTTGGCGTCCTTGACGACGTGATTGTTGGTGATCACGTAGCCCTTGGCAGCATCGACAATGACGCCCGAGCCGACCGACTGGAACTCGCGTTCCTGCGTCTGACCGCCGTCACCCTGGTCGCCAAAGAAGCGGCGGAAGAACGGGTCGTCCATCAGCGGGTTGTGGACTTCCATCTCGCCGGTGACGGAGATGTTGACGACGGCCGGCATGACCGGCTTGAGCATCGGCGCCAGCGAGGGCACGCCGCCGGACACTGGCAACGACTGCGTCGTAGTCGGCGTGGCCGGGACGTCGGCACGCGCCGCCGGCGGTGCCGACGACATGATGAAAGCCGCGACGAGGATCGATGCCGAGACGGCAATCGGTGCGATGAGCTTTACGGCGAATTCTTTTGACATGAAAAATTTTTCTCGTCATCTCGCTGCAACGAGCAGCGGCGGATAGACCGCGGTCCTATCGAATAGTTTCAGATTTGCGGCTCAGGGCAGCCGGACGGCCGGATTGAGGCTGTAAACCCCGACTATCGACGCCTTCGCAAGCACATGGCCGTCCACGGCCTTGCGCAAATCTGCGACCGAAAATCCGGCGCCGAGTTCGATGTTCGGTACATCGAGCGCCATGACCTCGAAGGTATATCGATGCACGCGCTCGTCATTCCACGGCGGGCAGGGGCCGTCGTAACCCAGATATTGGCCTTCCATCGCGTCGTCGCCGGCGAACCAGCCGGTGTAGTCGTTCTGCCCCTGCTGACTGCCATCCGGGCCGCTGGGCGCGGCCTTGCCGTGTGCAACGACGCCATTGCTGCAAGCGCCTTCTTCGAGCTGGGTGACGTCCGCCGGGAGGTTGATCATCAGCCAATGCACGAACTCGGCACGTGGCAGTGACGCGGCGACCGAAGCGCCTTCCTTGTTGACGTGGTCCGGGACCGTCGGCGCATCGGCGTCGATGCAGGTTACGACAAAGCTGCGCGTCGCCTGCGGGGCACCGCGCCAGGCCAGCTGCGGGTTACGGTTGCTGCCGAGGCGGATGTGGCCGGCCGGCGACTTCACGGCAAAGGCACAACGGCCCGGGATGCGGCCGGTGCGGGCGAGGCTGCGGCTCGTTAGTTTCATGGTCTGCTCCTGATTCGATGGGGGAGGGTGCGCGGCGTTCAGCGCCAGCGCGGCAGTGCCGTTTCCTCGACGCTACGGCGCAGGCCCAGCCCGAGCCGGACCAGTCCTTCGGACAGGCGCTGCGTGAGGCGCTGACGGCGGCGGAAGCTCAGGCCGAGCAAGTCTGCTTCCCGGCTCCGCGCAAGCAGGTAATCGTCGCTGGTCTGCAGCAAGTCGACCAGGCCCAGCTCCAGTGCCTGAGACCCGAACCAGTGCTCGCCGGTAGCCACCCGTTCGATCTCCAGGCTCGGCCGATAGTCCGCGACGAAGCGTTTGAACAGCGCATGCGTCTGTTCGATCTCCTCACGGAATTTCTCGCGACCGGCGTCGGTGTTTTCGCCGAACAGGGTCAGCGTCCGTTTGAAATCGCCAGCCGTATGAAGTTCATAGTCGACATTCATGCGCTGCAGCAGGCGGTGGAAGTTCGGCAACTGCGCGACGACGCCGATCGAGCCGACGATCGCGAACGGCGCGGCGACGATGCGGTCGGCGACGCAGGCCATCAAGTAGCCACCGCTCGCGGCCACCTTGTCGATCGCCACGGTCAGCCCGATGCCGGCGCTGCGCAGGCGTACCAACTGCGAGGCGGCCAGTCCGTAGCCGTGCACCATGCCGCCCTCGCTTTCAAGTTGCAGTACGACCTCGTCCTGGCCCGGGCGCGCAACCTGCAGCACGGCGCTGATTTCCTCGCGCAGCGAGTCGACCGCCGACGCTTGCAGGTCACCGTGGAATTGCAGGGCGTAGACGCGCGGCTTGTCCGGGCTTTGGCCCTTCTTGGCCTGCTTGCGGCGCTTTTTCTCGTCGGCCTGACGCTCCTTTTCGAGGGCCTTGTGCTGGGCTTCGTCGAGCACCTCGTCGCGGATCGCATCCGCCAGACGTTCATAGCGCCGGTTCAGGTTGCGGATGTCCAGGCGCTCCGCGCCACCGCCACCACGGGCTTCGCGGGCCAGGCCGAAAATCAGGATCGCCAGCCCGCCGACGGCGATCACCCAGGTCAGGGCTTTGGCGAAGAACAGGGCGTACTGCGTGAGGAATTCACTCATCATTCAGTCAATGTGACGCAAGTCGCTGGAAAACTTCGAAATAGCGCGGCAGAATGACTGCCTGTGGCCAAGGATGGCAAGCGCGTGCTGCAGCACAACATCTGTGACGTCTGTGCTGCATTGCAAAATGCTTGTTTATACTATCGTGGCTTGACGCGCTTTATGGGGTTGTACGGAACAACTTTGAATAGGTTGGGAGATTAACGATGAAAAGACTGCAGCGTGCAGCACTTGCACTCTTGCTGGCTGCTGGCGCCTCGCCGGTGCTCGCGCAGGAGTCCGATGCGCCGGATCTCCGGCCATATTTCAATGGCGGCTACGAATATTCGTTTGCCGATCATGACCGCAAATCAGATGACGGCAACGGTTCGTGGCTCGGCTACGGCTGGTCGCTGAACAAGTTCTGGGGCCTGGAAGTCCAGGGCAACTGGGATCAGTTCAACAGCGAAAGCTCGTCGAAGGCGAACAACTGGCGCCAGTGGGGCGCTCAGCTGGACGGCCTGTTCTTCTACTCGCGCAATCCGTCGTTCTCGCCGTACGTCGTGCTCGGCGCCGGTGGCATGAAGCAGGAACAGCGCAACCCGCTCGGCAACGCCGGGCATGACAGCTCGATCAACCCGTTCATCGAATCGGGTGTGGGCTTCTTCTCGTATTTCGGCGAAACCAAGACCGTCGGCATCCGCCTCGACGCCCGCTACCGCTGGCTCGACACCGACAGCGATTACGCCAACGTCAGCTCGTTCGGTGAGCCGGTCATCAAGATTGGTCTCGTGACCAAGCTTGGCGCCGTGCCGGAAGCGGCGCCGGTTGCGCCGGTCGTCAAGGACTCGGACGGCGACGGCGTGCTCGATGACGCCGATCTCTGCCCGGGAACCCCGAAGGGCGTGAAGGTTGACGCCAAGGGCTGCCCGATCGACTCGGATGGCGACGGCGTGCCGGATGGCATCGATCAGTGCCCGGGCACCCCGCCGGGTGTTGCGGTCGACGACAAGGGCTGCCCGACGACGCTCGGCTCCGGTCGCTTCAAGATCACGGGCTCGGGTGCGGACCTGCGCTTCGAGGACGTGCACTTCGAGTTCGACAAGTCGAATCTGTCCGACTACGCCAAGGAAATGCTGGACGATGCGTCCAACGTCATTGAGCAGGTCTCCGAGAAGTATCCGGGCCTGAAGGTCGATGTCTCCGGTCACACCGACTCGGTCGGCACCGAAGGCTACAACCAGGGTCTGTCGGAACGCCGCGCCAACGCCGTCAAGGATTACCTGATCCGTAAGGGCGTCGAAGCGGGCCGCATCAGCACCTACGCCTACGGCGAGTCGAAGCCGATCGCTTCGAACGACACCGCGGAAGGCCGTGCTCAGAACCGCCGTGCGGAAACCCGCACCCGCGGCGAGTAAGCCGACCGAAGGTCGAGATGTGAAAAACCCCCGCTGCGCGAGCAGCGGGGGTTTTTTTATGGCCGGCCCGGAAGTCCTGAAGGCCGACGACGGCAACGCGGCGCCATCAGGGCGCCGCGAAGCGGGCGTTCAAAGGGCGCGGGTCAGCATCGCGATGCGCGCCGGATCGGCGGCCTGCGGATCGACCGGGGTTGGTGCCATCGATGCCTGATAGGGGGCTCTGGCCAGTTCGGCCAGCAGATCGAGATGCGCATCGCTGGCGTTGAGGGCCGGGATGTAGCGCAAGGCTTGGCCGCCGGCGGCACGAAACTGTTCACCGTAGCGCAGCGACACCTCTTCGAGCGTCTCCAGGCAGTCGGCCGCGAAGCCTGGGCAGATCGCGTCGATGGTCTTGACGCCGCTGCGTGCCAACCGCTCGATGACGACGTCGGTGTACGGCGACAGCCACTTGGCGCGGCCGATGCGCGACTGGAACGCCAGCGTCCACTGCTCTGGCGCCAAGCCAAGCTCGGCGGCCAGCAGGCGTGCGGTCTTCTGGCAGAAGCAGTAGTACGGATCGCCGCGTTCGAGGCAGCGGACCGGGATCGAATGGAACGACATCAGCAGATGTTCGCCGCGGCCATGCGCATCCCAGTGCGCGCGGATGCTGGCCGCCAGCGCGGCGATGTAGGCGGGCGCGGCGTAATAGCCGTCGACGAAGCGCAACTCCGGCCACCAGCGCATCGGTCGCACGTGATCGAGCACGGCTTCGAACACCGTCGTTGTGGTAGTCGCCGAATACTGTGGGTACAGCGGCAGGACGACGATGCGGCGTGCGCCCTGTTCGAGTAGTTCATCGAGCGCCGAAGCGATCGACGGCGAGCCATAGCGCATGCCCAGCGCGACGGGTACGTCGGTGCCGAGACGGGCCTGCAGGCCGGCCTGCTGCGCACGGCCGATCGCCAGTAGCGGTGAGCCCTGTTCGGTCCAGATCGCGCCGTAGGCGTGCGCGAGCTTGCGCGGCCGGAACGGCAGGATGAAGCCGTAAAGAATGGGCCACCACAGCGCGCGCGGCAGTTCGACGACGCGCGGATCGCCAAGGAATTCGGCGAGATAGCGGCGGATCGCATCCGCGGTCGGTGCGTCCGGCGTGCCGAGATTGGCGATCAGCACGCCGCAGCGCTGCGGCTGGGTATGCGGGGTTTGTAGGCTGGCGGAGGTTGGATTCATCCACCGATCATACGTGCCGCGTCGCCTGGCGGCGACGCGGCACTTTTCAGCGGTTGGCGTCAGGCGGTGGGCGTTGCCAGTGCGCTGCGATGGCGCGAGTAGAGGAAGTAGATCAGCAGGCCGATCACCATCCACACCGAGAACGCGATCCAGGTCAGACCCGGCAGGCTGGCCATCAGCGCACCGCAGAAGCCCATGCCGAGGATCGGCACCAGCGGTACCCACGGCGTGCGGAACGGGCGCGCCATCTTCGGTCGCGTGCGGCGCAGGACGATGACGCTGAGACAGACCAGGAAGAACGCGCCGAGCGTGCCGAGATTGACGAGTTCGGCGACCTTGCCGATCGGCGACAGCCCGGCGATCAGGGCGATGACGACGCCGGCGCCGATGATCAGGCGCACCGGCGTTTGCGTGCGCGGATGCAGTCTTGCCATCGGTGACGGCAGCAGACCGTCGCGGCTCATGGCGAGGACGATGCGCGTCAGGCCGTAGAACAGCACCAGCATGACGGTGGTGATGCCGAAGATCGCGCCGGTCGCAACCAGGCCCTGTGCCCAGCTGATGCCGAGCGTGCCCATCGCCGCGGCAATCGGCGCCTTCAGGTCGATCTGCGTGTACGGCACGACACCGGTCAGAATGCCGGATACGACGATGTAGAGCAGCGTGCAGATGGCGAGCGAGGCCAGAATGCCGATCGGCAGGTCACGCTGCGGATTGATCGCCTCTTCGCCGGCCGTCGATACCGCGTCGAAGCCGATATAGGCGAAGAAGATCAGCGCGGCGGCAGTGGCTACGCCCATCACGCCGAAATGCGACTGGCCGTTGGCGTCGACCACGCGCTCCGGGATGAACGGCGTCCAGTTGTCGGTGTTGATGTGCGGCGCGGCGATGGCGATGAAGATCGCGATCGTCGCCAGCTTGATGACGACCATGACGCCGTTGAAGCGTGCCGACTCCTTGACGCCCCACGACAGCAGCACCGCGAGGACCAGGACGATGACGATCGCCGGCACATTGCAGATGCCGCCCTCCGATGGCGACGACGTCCACTCGGCCGGCAGTTCGATGCCGAAGAAGCCGGACAGAATCTTCGCGAAGTAGCCCGACCAGCCGATCGACACGGTCGCCGTCGCCACCGTGTATTCGAGCAGCAGCAGCCAGCCGATGACCCATGCCGGGAACTCGCCGATGCCGGCGTAGGCGTAGCCGTAGGCGCTGCCGCTGCCGCCGATCGCACTGGATAGTTCCGCGTAGCACAGTGCCGAAAAGGCGCAAGCCAATCCCGAGAGCACGAACGACAGCACGATGGCCGGGCCGGCGTGCTCGGCGGCGGCGACGCCGGTCAGCACGAAGATGCCGGTACCGATCACGCAGCCGATGCCGAGCAAGGTCAGATCCCACGCGGTCAGACAGCGGCGCAGGCCGGTATGGGCATTCGGATCAATCGCTTTAGTGCGCATCAGGCTCATGCGGTGGGGCTCCCCCGAAGTGTTCGGGCGATTATGCACAAAGCCGGCCAAGAGCCCGACGGGAAAGACCCCCAGGCGCAACGATCGGATGTGTGCTTGGCCTGGGTGCGAAGGACTGCGACGATCAATGCCGATCGGCAGAAAATTGATCGCGGCGCGGTCTCGCGACCTTTTATCCTATGCGGCTGGACGCTATGCGAGTCCGTATTTGCGATCTTCGCTCGCCACGCTCATACATTCCGCGCGTGGTGGCGGTGCCGGAATCACCAGGGCTCACGCTGTGCAAAACCCCCCACACCCTTTTTCATTCCGCGACTTTCGTCTGTTCTGGATCGCGCGCCTGGCCACGACGCTGGCGCAGAACGGCATGGTCGTCGTGATCGGCTGGCAGGTCTACGACATTGCCCGTGCGTCGATGGCGCCTCGCGATGCCGCCTTGTGGCTGGGGCTCATCGGACTCGCGCAGTTTTTGCCGCTATTTGCGCTGACGCTGGTCACCGGCTGGGCGGCCGATCGTCTCGACCGTCGCGTGATCGTGCGCCTGTGCCTGGGCGCGCAGCTGATCTGCGCGGCGGCGCTGGGCACGTTGACCCACGCCGGGCAGATGTCGTTGACGCCGCTGTTCGTGGTCGCGATCGTCCTCGGCATCGCCCGCGCGTTCTACGCACCGGCGCAGAATGCACTCGGCCCGAACCTGGTGCCGCGCGAGATCTTGCCGCGCGCCATCGCATTGGGTGCGATCGCCAGCCGCAGCGGCGCGATCGCCGGCCCCGCGGTGGGCGGCTATCTGTATGCGCTGGCTCCCTTTGCGCCCTATGCCTTCGATGCACTGCTGTTCGCGCTGGCCTTCTTCTGCGTGATGCTGATCCGGCCGGTCGCGGTGACGGCGATGAGCCGCCAGCTGCATCCATGGCGGCAGATGCTGGAAGGGCTGCACTACATTCGTCGCAATCGCGTGGTGCTCGGCGCGATCTCACTGGACCTGTTTGCCGTCCTGCTGGGTGGCGCAACCGCTATGCTGCCGATCTATGCGCGCGACATCCTGCACGTTGGCGCTGCCGGTCTCGGCGCGCTGCGCGCCGCGCCCGCCGTCGGCGCACTGGTATCGGCCCTGTGGTTCACCTACCGGCCGCTGCGCAGCGACATCGGCGTGAAGATGCTGATGGCCGTCGCGATCTACGGGGTGGCGACGGTGGTATTCGGCCTGTCGCGCATGATGCCGCTGTCGTTGATCTGTCTCGCGGTTCTGGGCGCTGCCGACATGCTGTCGGTCTATGTGCGGCAGTCGCTGATCCAGATGTCGACCCCCGACGAGATGCGCGGGCGTGTCGGCGCGGTGTCGACGATGTTCGTGTCCGCATCGAACGAGCTTGGCGAGGCCGAATCCGGGTTTCTCGCGGCGCTGATCGGCCCGGTGGCGGCCGTTGTCCTCGGCGGCGGTGGCGCGGTCGTGATGGCCGTGTTGTGGGCGCGCGCGTTTCCGGAGCTGCGGGAGGCGCGAAACTTCGATCTGCCGAAGTAGGCTGCGGCGCTGAGGGGGAGGGGTACGGCGCAGCTTCATGCAACAAAAAGGCCCGGCGATGCCGGGCCCTTTTCATGTTGCCGCGACGTGCGATCAGGCCGCTTCGACGATCGCCGTCACGCCCAGGCCGCCGGCCGCGCAGATCGAGATCAGACCGCGACCGCCGCCGTTCTCTGCCAGGATTTTGCCCAGCGTCGCGACGATGCGGCCACCGGTTGCGGCGAACGGGTGGCCGGACGCGAGGCTGCCGCCCTTGACGTTCATCTTGGCGCGGTCGATAGCGCCGAGCGGTGCGTCGAGCCCGAGCTTCTCCTTGCAGAACACCGGGTCTTCCCAGGCCTTCAGCGTGCACAGCACCTGGCCGGCGAAGGCTTCGTGGATTTCGTAGAAGTCGAAGTCCTGCAGCTTGAGCTGCGCGCGTTCAAGCATGCGTGCGACGGCATAGGCCGGTGCCATCAGCAGGCCCTCGTGCTTGTGACCGGCGAAGTCGACGGCCGCGGTCTCGGCGTGCGTGATGTAGGCCAGCGGCTTGAGGCCGTGCGCCTTCGCCCATTCGTCGGACGCCAGCAGCACCGCCGACGCGCCGTCGGTCAGCGGCGTCGAGTTGGCCGCCGTCAGCGTGCCCTTGCCGGACTTGCGGTCGAACGCCGGGCCCAGCGTCGCCAGCTTCTCCAGCGAGATGTCCGGGCGCAGATTGTTGTCGCGCTCCAGACCGGCGAACGGCACGATCAGATCGTCGTAGAAACCAGCCTCGTAGGCCGCCGCCGCCTTCTTGTGCGATTCGTAGGCGAGCAGGTCCTGCGCCTCGCGCGGGATCTTCCATTCCTTGACCATCACTTCGCAGTGCTGGCCCATACTCATCTTCGTCCGCGGCTCGCCGTTGGTCGGGATCTGCGGGGCGAGCATCGCCGGGCGGAACTTGGCGAGCGCGGCGAGGCGCTGGCCGGCGGTCTTCGCGCGGTTCACTTCGAGCAGGATCTTGCGCAGCTTCTCGCCGACCGCGATCGGCGCGTCCGACGTCGTGTCGACGCCGCCGCCGATACCGGATTCGATCTGGCCGAGCGCGATCTTGTTGGCAACGTTGATGATGCCCTGCAGGCCCGTGCCGCAGGCCATCTGCAGGTCATAAGCCGTCGTCTCCGGCGCCAGACCCGACGACAGCACCGACTCGCGGCACAGGTTGAAATCTCGTGAGTGCTTGAGCACCGCGCCGGCGGCGACTTCGCCGATGCGCTCGCCGTGCAGCTGGTACTTGTCGACGAGGCCCTTGAGTGCCGCCGTCAGCATGTCCTGGTTCGACTTCGTCGCGTACTTGGTGTTCGAGCGTGCGAACGGGATGCGCGACCCACCGAGGATCGCCACCTTGCGGCCGTAGGGTTTCATCTGCGTCTCCTGCAATGAAAAAAATCTGGCGGCGAGCTTAGGAGTCGACGCCGGTGCTGGCTATTGCTGCGGCGCCACAAACTACCGTCATCGCACGATACGCGCAAAGAAAAAGGTCCCGGAATCCGGGACCTTGGGGCATGTCAATGTCAGGCGACGGGGCGGGGCGCGCGACCCCGTGCCCGGCTGATATCGGTGGCGGCGGGCGTTCGTCAGGGCGTAAGTTGGTAAGGGGTTGCCATCCTCGGCACGACCTCACCTCTCGATCTTGCCCCTGGCTCGGCGTTTACCTGACTCGGGGTGACATTGAGTCACCCCTCGCCGGGGGAAACGCTCCCTGGCCGGGCGTTCGCAAAAAAAACGCGCCATTCAAGGCGCGTTTTTTTTATTCACTCCTCGTTTGCCCATTGGGCGAGCATTTTCTCGAGGTAGTGGATGTGGTGCGTGCCTTCCTTGAACACCGCGTCCGACATGATGCGGCGCTGCAACGGGATGTTGCAGTTGATGCCTTCGATCACCATTTCCGCCAGCGCTTGGCGCATGCGCGCGATCGCGCTCTTGCGGTCGGAGCCCCAGGTGATGAGCTTGCCGATCATCGAGTCGTAATGCGGCGGTACGTGATAGCCGCGGTAGCAGTGCGAGTCGAGCCGCACGCCCGGACCGCCCGGCGTGTGGTACTTGGTGATCTCGCCCGGCGACGGAATGAACGTGCGCGCGTGCTCGGCATTGATGCGGCATTCGACGGCATGACCGCGCATGCGGATGTTGCTCTGCTTCTTCTTCAGCGGCTTGCCATCGGCGATGCGGATCATTTCCTTGATCAGATCGGTGCCGGTGACCATCTCCGTGACCGGGTGCTCGACCTGGATACGGGTGTTCATTTCGATGAAGTAGAACTTGCCGTCTTCGTAGAGGAACTCGAAGGTACCGGCGCCGCGGTAGCCGATGCGGATGCAGGCCTCGACACAGAGGCTGCCGATCTCGTTGCGCTGTTCCTCGGTGATGCCCGGCGCTGGCGATTCCTCGACCACCTTCTGGTTGCGGCGCTGCATCGAGCAGTCGCGCTCGCCCAGGTGGATGGCGTTGCCCTGTCCGTCGGACAGCACCTGGAACTCGATGTGGCGCGGCGTTTCGAGGTACTTCTCCATGAATACGGAGCCGTCCTTGAACGCGGCCAGCGCCTCGCTGCGCGCCAGGTGTACCTTTTGCACCAGCTCGTCTTCGGCGCGCACCACATGCATGCCGCGACCGCCGCCGCCGCTGGCCGCCTTGATCAGCACTGGATAGCCGACCTGCGAGGCGATGGTGATGCACTCGTCGTCGTCGTCCGGCAGCACGCCGTCGCTGCCCGGCACGCAGGGCACGCCCGCTTCGATCATTGCCGCCTTGGCGTTGGTCTTGCTGCCCATCAGGCGGATGGTTTCGGGCTTGGGGCCGATGAAGATGAAGCCGGACTTCTCCACCGATTCGGCGAAGTCGGCGTTCTCGGACATGAAGCCGTAACCCGGGTGGATGGCGTCGGCCTGCGTGACCTCGGCGGCGGAGATGATCGCCGCCATGTTGAGGTACGAATGCGTGGCTTGCGGCGGACCGATGCAGACAGCCTCGTCGGCCAGTGCGACGTGCTTCTGCTCGCGGTCGGCCGTCGAGTACACGGCGACGGTCTTGATGCCCAGTTCGCGGCAGCAGCGCAGGATGCGCAACGCAATCTCGCCGCGATTGGCAATGAGAACTTTCTTGATTTCTTTCATGGTTGCGGTCGGGCGATCGGACGGGGGATGCGGATCGCGCTCATCGCTTTATTCGATCGCGAATAGCGGCTGGTCGAATTCGACCGCCTTTTCGTTGTCGGCGAACACCTCGACCACCACGCCCGACTTGTCGGCCTCGATCTGGTTGAGCATCTTCATCGCTTCGATGATGCACAGCACCTGACCGGCCTTGACCGTCTGCCCCACCTCGACGAACGACTTGGCGCCCGGCGACGGCGAACGATAGAAGGTACCGACCATCGGCGCCTTGACGATGTGGCGGGTCTCGGCGGCCGGCGCGGCGGCTGCCGCTGCCGGGGCGGCAGGCGCAGCAGCCGGCGCGGCGGCGGGCGCCGCGACGGCAACTGGCGGTGGCGCATAGACGGGGGCAGCCGCGCTCTGGCGGCTGATGCGGACCGATTCCTCACCCTCGCGAACTTCCAGCTCGGAAATGCCGGACTGTTCGACGAGATCGATCAACGTCTTGATCTTGCGTAAATCCATTTGCTCCCTCCTGGGGAGTGTTTTTAGGTTTGCGAAAGGCGCTGATGCGCCGACAGCAAGGCCAGCTGGTAACCCAGCGCGCCACAGCCAGCGATCACGCCCAAAGCGATATCGGAAAGATAGGAATGCCGACGGAATGCCTCGCGGGCATGGACGTTCGACAAATGAATTTCGATGAACGGAATCGCCACGCCGAGCAGCGCATCGCGCAGCGCAACGCTGGTGTGCGTATAGGCGCCCGGATTGATGAGGATGAAGTCGACCTGTTCGGTGCGCGCCTGTTGCACGCGGTCGACGAGCGCTCCCTCGTGATTACTCTGGAAGCACTGCAGCTCATGGCCCAGACGGGTCGCTTCCACGACCAGCGCCGCTTCGATATCGGCGAGGGTCTGGTGGCCATAGACCGCGGGCTCGCGTGTGCCCAGCAGGTTCAAATTCGGCCCGTTGATCAGCAGCAGACGACTCAAGCGTGTGCTCTCGTTCGCAAAGTCTGGCGATTCTGCCCCTGCCGATGGGCGAAAACAAGCGGTTGGCCGAAATGACGGAAGTTGACTACACGATCAAGGAAGTTTGGCGCAGTTTGACTGACCGGACGTTCAATGACGTGCTTGCTCGTCCGTGCCGCCCCAGCGCCCGACATCGGGCCGGTCGGGGCGCATCGATTTGCACACCTCGGGGCTGCAATCCGGCCTGCCGTCGCGCGTTGCAAACGCGCTTCGCCGATGCGCGCGGGAATGCGTGTTCAGCCGTTACCGAGGTGGCGGTTCAACAGGCTCTGCAGCTGCTCCGCACTCATGCCGCCGAGAATGCGCTCGGCAACGAAGCCGTCCGGATCGATCAGCACCGAGAACGGCAGCGCGCCGCGATCGTTGCCCAGTGCACGCATCGCCTGATCGCCGCCGGTGAAGTCGGCGGTCACTGGATAGTTAATGTGAAAGCGCGTCAGCATCGGCCGCACGGCATCGGCCTCGTCGAGCGCCGGGCCGACGATCTTCAGGCCCAGCGATGCATAGTCGGACTGCGCCTGCACCAGATGCGGAATCTCGTTCATGCACGGTGCGCACCACGAGGCCCAGAAGTTGATCAGCACCCAGTGGCCATGCAGGTTCTGCAGGCTGATGGTCTTGCCGTCGAGCGTGTGGAAATTGATCGGCGGCGCGACCGCCGACACGTCCTGACTCGGCGTCGAATGCAGATACCAGTACGAGAAGCCGCCGGCGACGGCGCCCACCAGTGCGAGACAGAAAATGATGACGAACTTGCGCATGGGATTCGGTAGCGAAGGGCAGAGCGCTTACGGCGCGATCGTCTGCACCACGGTTTGCGGTGGGTAGCAGACGCCGGCGTCGGCGCAACCCTGATAAGTGACGCGGACTCGTAGCGGGGCACTCGGCGTCGCGCTCAGCGGCACGTCGGCCTCCAGATCGTTGCGATAGATCTCGACGTCGCCGAAATGATCGTCGTGATGGGCGATGCCGTCCGGCAGTCGAATCGCTTCGACGCCGGCCGCACTCGGTGCCAGCGTTTCGACCTTGATGCGTTGACGGTACAGGTAATAGCCCGGCGCGATGCTCCAGCTCAGGTGCAGGCTCTGGCCGTGTCGTTCGACCGGCAGCATCGAGAAGGCCTGTGCGGCGGTCAGCAAGTCGTTGGCCGAGGCCGGGCCGTCGAACAGATGGGTGTTGGCGGCGGCGGCGGTCGAAACGACCAGCAGCGCGGCGCCCGTCAGGCGGATCAGCGACACGAAGCGAGTATCCAGTCGAGGTAGGGTGTGTGTGCCTCGCCGACGTTGACCGCGACGATCTCCGGAAGTTCGTAGGGATGCAGTTCGAGCACGGCATCGCGCAAGGCGAAGAAGCCCTCGGCCGGGTGCTTGATCAGCAGCAGTGATTCTTCCGCGCTTTCGATTTCGCCCTGCCAGCGATAGATCGATTGCAGCTTGGGCAGCACGCTGACGCAGGCCGCCAGACGACGCTCGACCAGTGCGCGGGCGATGGGCTCGGCCTGTGCGGGGGGACAACTGACGAAGCTGATGGCGGCGGACGAGACGGACATCGTGAAAGCTTACCCGGTTTGTCCGGCCGCCCGCGGGGCATGCACGCGGGGCATTAGATGAATTGCGACAGCAGCCACAGATTGGCGGCGCTGATCGCGGCGAACAAGGTCCAGGCGACGAGCTTGGTCAGCGGGCCGTTGACGAAGCGGCCCATGATCGTGCGCCGGCTGGTGAACTGCACGAGCGGAAACAGCGCGAACGGCAGTTGCAGACTCAGCACGACCTGACTGAGCACCAGCAAGGTACCGACCGAGTGTTCGCCGAGAATGGCGACGCCGATCAACGCCGGCACCAGCGCCAGCACGCGCGTAATGATGTGGCGGCGCCAGCACGGCATCTTCAGGTCGAGGAAGCCTTCCATGATGATTTGCCCGGCGATGGTGCCGGTGAACGTCGAGCTCTGGCCGGCGGCCAGCAGCGCCACGCCGAACAGCGTCGCCGCCGCCGCGGTGCCGACGATCGGTTCGAGCAGCCGGTAGGCGTCTTCGATGCTGGCGACGTCGGCATAGCCGGTGCCATGGAAGGCGCTGGCGGCGAGCACCAGGATCGCGCCGTTGACGAGCATCGCCAAAAACAGCGAGCCGATGGTGTCGAAGGTCAGAAAGCGAATCGCCTCGCCACGCGCGGCTTCGTCGCTGCCAATACGACGCGTCTGCACGATCGACGAGTGCAGATAGAGGTTGTGCGGCATCACCGTCGCGCCGAGGATGCCGATCGCCAGATACATCGCGTCGCGGTCCTGGGTGACGTGCCAGCTCGGAATCAGGCCCTCGCGTACCGCCGCCCAATCCGGCTTGGCCATCCAAAGTTCGATGAAATAGCACAGTGCGATGGTGCCGATCAGCGCCAGCACGATGGCCTCCAGATTGCGGAAGCCCTTGCCCTTGAGGCCGATCACGATCAGCGTGCTCGCCGCCGTCAGCACCACGCCGGTCAACACGCTGCAGCCGAACAGCAGGTGCAGCGCCAGCGCACAGCCGAGCACCTCGGCCAGATCGCAGGCGACGATCGCCAGCTCGGCCAGCAGCCACAACAAGACATTGGTGCGCCGCCCGTAATGCTCGCGCGACATGCGCGCCAGATCCTTGCCGGTGGCGATGCCGAGTTTCATGCTCAGCACCTGCAGCAGCATCGCCGCGAGGCTCGCCAGCAACACCACGAACAGCAGCGCGTAGCCGTAGCGCGCGCCAGCCTCGATGTCGGTAGCCCAGTTGCCCGGGTCCATGTAGCCGACCGAGACCAGCAGACCGGGGCCGAAGAACACCAGCGCCTTTTTCCACCGTGACAGACCGGGCGTGACCGCCACTGAGCCGTGGACTTCGGACGGGCAGAACGGAGCGGTGGCGGTCTTCGGCAGTTTGAACATATCGGGCGGCGGTGGCAGCGGCGTGTCGATCGGCGGCGAGTGGCGCGATGCCGCAGCCGGCACTGGCAAAGGCGCACGCAAATGCCCAGACTATGCGCCCCCCGCGCCAACGGGCCCTTCGTTGTATTCCCGCCGCTGTGCGGGAGATTACCTCCACCGCTTATGTCGTACTACGATTTCCCCGCCATCCGTGCCGAGGTGCGTGCCTATCTGAGGCTCGCCTGGCCCATCGTCATTGCCCAGCTGTCGTTCGTCAGCATGGGCACCGTCGACACCATCCTGGCCGGCCGTCTCGGCGCGCCGCAGCTGGCGGCGATCGCGGTCGGCGCCAATGTCTTCTTCCTGTTGTTCGTGTTCTTCTCCGGCCTGTTCATGGCGGTCTCGCCGCTGGTCGCACAGGCGCTCGGTGCGCAGCGCGGACCGGACGAGATCAGCCGGCTGCTGCGCGGTGCGCTGGTGCTGGCGGTCTGCTGCGGCCTGCTGTGGAGCGCGGTGATCCTGCTGGTGCGCGTGCCGGTGCTCGATATCCTCGGCGTCGGCGCCGAAACGCGCGCCTATGCCAGCGGCTATCTGATCGCGATCGCGCTGGCGCCGGTGCCGATCTGCATCAACTTCGTCCAGCGCTACGCCGCCGACGCGCATGGCATGACGCGCTTGTCGCTGGTGTCGGCGCTGGTCGGTTTCGTCGTCAACGGCGTCGCCGGTTACGCGCTGATGTATGGCCGACTCGGCATGCCGGCGCTGGGTCCGCAGGGTGCCGGCTATGCGTTGGCGCTGGCCGACACGACCATGGTCTTCGTCTACGCCGCGCAATACCGCCGTGCGCCGGCGCTGCGGGCGCTGCAGGTGTTGCGCGCCGGCCCGTGGCCGTGGCGCGAGCCGGCGCGGCAGGTGCTGCGTCTGGGCCTGCCGATCGCGGCGATCGTCTCGGCCGAAGCGAGCCTGTTCCAGATCGGCGCGCTGTTCGTCGCGCACTTCGGTGCCGACACCATGGCCGCGCACCAGATCGCCATCAACTGGGCGTCGATCATGTTCATGATTCCGCTGTCGATCGGCATGGCGGCGACCGTGCGCATCGGCCACGCGGCCGGTGCCGGCGATGCCGCGGCGGTGGCGCTGCGCGGCCGCGTCGGCATTCTCATCGCGGTCGGCTTCGCGCTGTGCTCGGCCGGCGCGATGCTGCTGATGCCGCGCACCATCGTCGCGCTCTATACCAACGTCGACGCCGTCGCGCATATCGCAGTCGGCTTTCTGTCTTATGCGGCGCTGTTCCAGATCATCGACTGCATTCAGGCGACGTCGAATGGTGCGTTGCGCGGGCTCAAGGACACGCGCGTGCCGATGATCATCACCGTCACCGCATACTGGATCGTCGGCCTGCCGCTGGCGGCCTGGCTGACGTTTCGCACGTCGCTCGGTCCGGCCGGCGTCTGGTGCGGCTTCATCGGCGGCCTGGCGGTGGCGGCCATCGGCCTCGGCGCGCGCTTCCTGCGGCAGACCGCGCGAACCACGGTCGCGCTCGAGGCACGCTGACGCCGGTTCGCGTTGCCGCAGTCGGTCGGTCTGCCTATGCTCGGGCGCGGAGCGCGCCTGCGGGCGCCGACATTCGACAACGGGAACGACGATGAAACGCAGGGGATTGCAGTGCGCCGGCTGGCTGCTGGCGACGCTGGCCACGGCCAGCGTCTACGCGGCGACCACGCCGGCGCCGGTGACGCCGATGACGCCGGACGTGATCGAGCATTACGACCAAGTGCGGCCGACAGCCGACTTCATCAAGCGCGTCGAGATGATTCCAATGCGCGACGGCGTGAGGCTCTACACCGTGATCTTCATGAAGAAGGGCACGAAGAACGCGCCCATCCTGCTGTCGCGCACGCCGTACGACGCCAAGGGTTCGACCGAGCGCGTCGCCAGCCAGAAGCTCACCGAAGTGCTGCCGGCAATGGACGCGCCGTTCGTCGACGACGGCTATATCCGCGTCTACCAGGACATCCGCGGTCTGCATCATTCCGAAGGCACCTGGGTGATGAACCGGCCGCTGGCCGGGCCGCTCAATGACACCGGCATCGACGAGTCGACCGACGCCTACGACACCATCGACTGGTTGGTGAAGCACGTGCCGGAAAGCAACGGCAAGGTCGGTGTGATCGGTTCGAGCTATCTCGGCTTCACCACGCTGATGGCGGAGATCAATCCGCATCCGGCGCTGAAGGCGGCGGCGCCGCAGAGCCCGATGGTCGACGGCTGGCGCGGTGACGACTGGTTCCACAACGGCGCGTTCCGCGTCGGCGGTTTCGACTTCGCGGTCGGCATGAGCCAGAACAAGGGGCACGGCGGCTCGATCCCGCATGGCGTCGGCGACGACTACAGCCTGTATCTGAACGCCGGCTCGGCCGGCGACTACGCGCGCGAGTGGGGCATCGAGGATGTGCCCTTCGTGCGCAAGCTGATGGAGAACCCGGCGTACACACCGTTCTGGTCCTTGCAGGCCGTCGACCAGTGGATGGCGAAGCGGCCGCTGACGGTGCCGACCATGCTGATCGTCGGTCAGTGGGATCAGGAAGACTCGTACGGCGGGCCGGCGGTGTACAAGGCGGTGGTCGACTCCAAGCTGCGCAAGGCGCCGGTGACGCTGGTCATCGGTCCGTGGCGGCACTCCGGCGTCAATCACTACGGCTACGACCTCGGCGCATTGACCTTCACCGGCGACACCGCCGCGGAATTCCGCACGCGGTATCTGAAGCCGTTCTTCGATCACTATCTGAAGGGCGGCGCCGACCCGCATACGCCGGGCGCCATCACCTATGCGACCGGCGCCAATCACTGGGACGAGTCGCCGCGCTGGCCGGTCGGCAAGCCGACGCCGCTGTATCTGACCGCCGATCACCGCGTCAGCTTCGACAAACCAGCCGCTGCGGCGCATGACGACTACGTGTCCGATCCGGCCAAGCCGGTGCCGTTCATTCCGCGGCCGATCAACATGGGCGATCCGTTCCAGTGGAAGCCGTGGCTGGTGCACGACCAGCGCTTCGTCTCCGACCGGCCGGACGTGCTCGCTTACGAAGGCCAGCCGCTGACCCAGCCGGTGCACATCATGGGCGCGCCAGCGGTCGAACTGCATGCCGCGACGTCCGGCAGCGACAGCGACTGGGTCGTCAAGCTCATCGACATCTATCCGAACACCTCGCCGGAACCGGCCCGGGAAGGTTCGAAACCGAGCATGGCCGGCTTCGAGCTGCCGATCGGCATCGAGATCTTCCGCGGTCGCTACGTGCACGGCTTCGACAAGCCGCAGGCGCTGACGCCGGGCAAGGTCGAGACCTATCGTTTCGCGCTGCCGAACGTCGACCACGTGTTCCTGCCGGGGCATCGCATCGGCGTACAGATCCAGTCGAGCCTGTTCCCGCTCTACGATCGCAATCCGCAGACCTACGTCAGCAATATCTTCAACGCCCGGCCTGCCGACTACCAGCCGGCGACGCAAAGCGTCTATCGCGGCGGCGACGAGGCCACACGCGTGATGCTGCCCATCGTGCAGTGACCGCAGGCGCCCGTGCATCCGCCGCGGCACGCGGCCGGATGCACGGGCGCGCTTCAGTGCAAAACGATCTTTGCATATGTCTTGAACTCGTCTTCGTCGCGGTTCCTAATGGCGGTCTTCCCCCACCGGACGGAGACCTGACATGACCCTGAGACTCGGCGACATCGCACCCGATTTCGAAGCCGACACCACCGAAGGCAAGATTCATTTTCACGACTGGCTCGGCAGTTCCTGGGGCGTGCTGTTCTCGCACCCCAAGAACTACACGCCGGTCTGCACGACCGAGCTCGGTTACACCGCCAAGCTCAAGCCGGAATTCGACAAGCGCAACGTCAAGGCCATCGGCCTGTCGGTCGACAAGCTCGAAGATCATCACGGCTGGAGCAAGGACATCGAGGAAACGCAGGGCACCGCGCTGAATTTCCCGCTGATCGCCGACGCCGACAAGAAGGTCGCCAACCTCTACGACATGATCCACCCGAACGCCAGCGACACGGTGACCGTGCGCAGCGTGTTCATCATCGACCCGAACAAGAAGATCCGCCTGACGCTGACCTACCCGGCGTCGACCGGCCGCAACTTCGACGAGATCCTGCGCGTCATCGACTCGCTGCAGTTGACCGACAAGCAGAAGCTGGCGACGCCGGTGAACTGGAAGCCGGGCGACGACGCCATCATCGTGCCGGCGGTCAAGGACGACGAAGCCAAGACCTTGTTCCCGCAGGGCTGGAAGACGCTCAAACCTTACCTGCGCATCGTCAAGCCGTAAGCGACAGGAAGCGGCCGGACGTGAAACAAGGAAGGCACCGCATCCGCCGGGATGCGGTGCCTTCTTCGTTTCAGGCTGCGTGCAAGCCGAAGAAGCGCCGCGCGTTGGCGCTGGTGTAGGCGGCGACCTCGGCCTCGTCCTGGCCGCGTGCGGCGGCGACGGCGCGTGCCACCCACGGCAGCAGGCAGGGTTCGTTGCGACGGTTGCTGCCGACCACGGCTTTCGGTGCCGTGCGCGGCAGCAGATACGGCGCGTCGGTTTCGATCATCAGGCGTGCGTCGGCGATGTCCGGCACGGCGTCGATCAGGTGCTTGCCGCGGCGCTCGTCGCAGATCCAGCCGGTGATGCCGATGTGGCAGTCCAGCGGCAGGTAGTCGTTCAGTGCGTCGCGCGTATCGGTGAAGCAGTGCACGACCACGGCGCCGAGCTGCGGGCGATGCTCGCGCAGCATCGCGACGAAGTCGGCGTGCGCATCGCGCTGATGCAGGAACAGCGGCTTGCCGGTGTCGGCGGCCAGACGCAGCTGCGCGGCGAACGCGGCGCGCTGTTGTTCCGGCGTCGAGAAGTTGCGGAAGTAGTCGAGCCCGCATTCGCCGAGCGACGCGACTTCCGGCGCCGCCGCCAGATCACGGTACTGCGCGGCGACCTCGGCGTTCCATTCGGACGCGTGGTGCGGATGCAGACCGGCGGTCGCATAGAGCCGCTGCGGGTATTGCTGTGCCAGCGCGATGGCGGCGCGGCTGCTGTCGAGCGAGCTGCCGGTGATGACGATCTGCGTGACGCCGGCTTCGCGCGCGCGTTCGAGGACGGCGTCGCGGTCGGCATCGAAACTGTCGTGCGCGAGGTTGGCGCCGATGTCGATCAATTCCATGATGAGAATGAAAAAGCGGGTGAGCGGAATGAGGCGTCGCGGGCAACGCCGACGGCGAACTCAGCGTCCGTTCGGTGCCGCGCAGTTCTGACGCCAGACGACGACCTGCTCGACGTGCGTCGGCGTGCCCGGCGGCGGCGTGCGTTCGAGCATATAGATCATCTGCAAGCTGTCGAGCCGCTTCGGGTCATCCTTCTTGCGGCCGTCGTTCCACTGCGCGCACAGATAATTGCCGTACCAGCGACGATTGGCGGCGTAGCGCTTTTCCCAGAGCCGGCCGCGATAGGTCAGCCAGCGGATGTTTTCCTGTTCGAGCGCGTAGTTCTTCGGCTTGCGATATTCCGGCGCGCCGCGCTGCGGATGCAGCAGGTCGACCTCCGAGCCGTCGCCGAGGCGGCCCGGCAACACCCACCAGCCGTCGTCCTTGAGCGGGTAGGGTGCGAACATGTTCCATAGCTGGTCGATGCGCAGCACACGGAACATCGGTGTCATCGCGTGATAACTCGCCGACGGCAGCACGTGAATGGTGTGCAGGTTCCAGACGAAGACCAGCGCAGTAAAGACGCCGGCGACGCGATACCAGAAGCGCGAGACTTCGAAACGCGTTTCGCGCATCGGCAACAGCGCGGCGCTGACGACGCCGAAACCGCCGCGGTGGCGGCCGACCCAGTCGTAGACGAGCGTGCCCGGCTTGTTCAGTGCGCCCAGGCGCAGCAACGGCGCCAGCCAGAACAAGACGGCCGAGTGTCGCACCAGCGCGGCGAATGCGGCCCACTTCAGATGGGCCTGCTCGTCGCTGTCGATCAGTACCCACGAGTAATTCGCTTCGAGCAAGGTCTTGGCGCGCGGCGTGTCCTGCGCCGGCGCGATCTGCAGCTCGGGAACGATCAGCAGTTGCCGTAACAGCAGGCAGGCCTTCAGGCAGAACGCGCAGTCGCGGTCGTAATACAGCCGTGGCGGCTTGCCGGCATCACGCGCGTCACGCCGCCGCGCCGCGGCGTCCCACAGCCAGCCGCCGGCGAACGCGGTCAGCGACGCGAAGCTGACGAACGGGAAGTGGCCGATCTGCAGGCAGAGAAGAAAGCCCAGATGCATGGTCATCAGCGCCAGCATGATGACCAGCCGCACCGGCCGCAGGAAATACGGCGTGAAGATCAGGATCGGACCGAACAGTTCGAGGAAGAACACGAAGGCCGACAGCGCCGTCATCAGATGCGGAAAATTCAGCAGCCACTGGCCCAGCGGCAGGGCGTGGCGGTCGAGCATCAGCGCGTAATAGACGGCCGTGAAATCCGGCCACCACTCGTGCCCGGATTTGAGAATGGCGCTGAAGAAGTAGACCGACATCGCCTGCAGCAGCAGGCCCAGCGACGCCCACGACACATGCAGATGGTCCTGCGGCGGCGGATTCGTGCTCAGCGCCGCGTCGACCGAATAGCGTGCGCCCAGCGGCAGGAACATCGCCCAGAACAACAGACAGCACAGCAGCAGGTCGCCGCCGATCAGCACCATCGGGTCGCGATTGATCAAGGACGCCCAGAGCACGAACGACGCGATCGTCGCGATACGCGTGCGCCAACCCAGTGCCAGCATCGCCGCGAAGCCGGCCTGTACGATCAGCAGCATGGCGACGAACCAGGTCTGGCCGTTCATCAGATACAGCGACCAGCGCCAACGGCTGTCGGATTCGATCATCCAGACGCGTGGCATCACGCCGTGATCGGTCCAGAACGCGCCGAGATCGCGAAAGCAGCTGAGCACGCACCACAGCAAGACCAGGCCCAGCACCGTGCGAAACAGCGCCAGCGTGCGCAGATCGATGCCGACCATCTCGGCAAGCCGTGGGTAGCGCTGGGCGAAGGGAGCGGGCGGAGTGGTGGTCGGCGCGGCGTTCATGGCACGCGGATGCTGACTGCTCGCTGTACCGGCTGGCAAGAGGATTTCTGCTGATGGGGCAAAATATCCCGATCTTTTGTCGACACCGATCCTCATGAGCGAATTCCTCCCCGCGCCGGGCGAAGCCCGCAGCACGACGATTGCCGGGCCTGCCGGTCAGATCGAAATTCACCTGGCGGCGCCGAAGGCCGATGTTGCGCGGCCGGGGTTTGCGCTGGTCTGTCATCCGCACCCGCTGATGGGCGGCGCGCTGTCGAACAAGGTCACCTACACGCTGGCGTCGTCTGCGCTCAAAGCGGGCTTGCATGCGCTGCGCTTCAATTTCCGCGGCGTCGGCAAGAGCGAAGGCGCGCATGACGGCGGCCGCGCCGAAACCGACGACGTGGTGTTTCTCGGCGAATGGCTGCGCGCGCAGCTGCCGCCGGGGCCGCTGGCGCTGATGGGCTTTTCGTTTGGCGCCTGGGTCAGCGTCAATGCTGCCGCGCGCCTGAAGCCGGCGATGCAGGTCAGCATCGCGCCGCCGTTCGCCAAATACTTCGACAGCCTGCCGAAGCCGCAGCGGCCGCCGTGCCCGTGGCTGGTCGTGCACGGTACGGCCGACGACGTCGTCGATCTCGACGAGACCAAGCTGGCGCTGGCCGGCTACGAGCCGCCGCCGCAGTTGGTCACGGTCGCGGATGCCGGGCACTTCTTTCACGGCCGGCTGACCGACCTTGGCGACATCGTCCAGCCGTTCATCGAGCACCCGCTCGGCGATACGGCGACGGGTGGCTGACGCGCTGCTATCCTGCCGGCGGGAATGAGGGCCAGGACGGCCCGACAATGAGGGGAAAATGATGAAGATGCGCCATGTGCTGCTTGCTGCCTGCCTGCTCGTGCCCGCCACCTCGGCCTTTGCGGACGATCTGGACATCAACTGTCAGGGCGGTCTGCTGGCCGACGACAGCTGCCAACAGGCGTTCCACGGCGCGGCCAAGGATGTCGCCGCGACGCTCAATTACAAGATTGTTGCGCCGGCCGAATCGACCGGCATCCTCGGCTTCGGCATTGCCGCCATCGCCAGCTACACGCCGACCCAGCACAAGGACGACTGGAACACGCTGACCGGCGATGACGTCAAGCAGCTCGGCATGGTCGGCGCGGTCATCAACAAGGGCTTGCCGCTGGGCTTCGACGTCGGCGCGTTCTATGCCACCGTGCCGACCGGCGACGGCGCGGCGGCCTACGGTTTCCAGCTGCGCTACGCGATCCTCGACGGCGGCATCGCCGAGCCGGCGCTGGCGGTCGAGGCCAACTACACCATCGGCACCGGCATCGATGACTTCGATTACCACTCCTGGGGTGTCGATGCGATGCTGTCGAAAGGCTTCGCATTCCTCACGCCTTACATCGGCGTCGGCTATGCGTCGGCGCAGATCGACCCCAGCGATTCGGTCAAGGCCGAATATGCGCTCAAGGATGAATCCGTCGATACCACGCGTTTCTTCGTCGGCTCACGAATTGCGCTCGGATTTTTCGAATTGACGCCGGAATACGAACATTTCGGCAAGAACAATGTCTACAACCTGCGTCTGGGCTTTTCGTTCTGATCAATCGCAGGTGACATGAGTTTTCTGAGCAAACTGACCGCGTCGTTCGCGCCGCCGCCCAAACAGGCGGTCGATCGACACTTGGCGATGGCGGTGCTGCTGCTGGAAACGGCGCGTGCCGATTTCGAGCGTAGTGACGATGAGCTGGCGGTGATCCGCGAGCAGCTCGCGCACGGGCTGGGCCTGGATCCGGCACAGACCGACGCCTTGCTGCAGCGCGCCGCCGACAGCGCCGGCACCGCCGTGTCGCTGCACAGTTTCGTTGCCGCGCTCAACGACGAACTCGATGCCGACGGCAAGCGCGAGCTGCTGCTGTGGCTGTGGCAGGTGGCACTGGCCGACGGCCGCATCGAGCCGCGTGAGGAAGCGCTGATTCGCCAACTCGCCGATCTGCTGTTCGTGCCGCACGCGGATTTCATCCGCACGCGCATGGCGGCGGGCGGCTGAAGCGGGCGGCGTGGCGACAGAGTTCAGGGTCGATTAAGAGCGTCCGTGCACGATGCACGAATTGTCACCAACGGGACCACGATCATGAAGATTTATCGCGCTGGACTTCGCTTCGGCCTCGCGCTGGCACTGGGGCTGGCGACGTCACAGGCAGCGCTGGCGCAGGGCGATGCCAAGCCCGGCGATATCCAGGCCCCGTCGCAGACCGACGAGCAGGCCGGCCAGGCGCCCAAGGACACGACTTACAGCGCCGAAGAAGTCACCGCCGCGGCGTCGAAATTCTTCGGCTCGACCAGTGAAGGTCTGGCCAATGCCATCGCCAAGGCGTTCAAGGACTACGGGCAGCCGAATGCCTACATCTACGGCACCGAAGGCGGCGGTGCCATCGTCGTCGGCCTGCGCTACGGCAAGGGCACGCTGCAGTTCAAGGGCGGTGGCAGCCAGAAGGTCTATTGGCAGGGCCCGTCGGTCGGCTGGGACTTCGGCGGCAATGCCTCCAAGGTCTTCACGCTGGTCTACAACCTGCGCTCGTCGACGCAGCTGTTCCAGCGCTTTCCGGCCGTCGACGGCAGCCTCTATGTGGTCGCCGGCGTCGGCCTGAATTACCAGAAGAGCGGCAACATCGTGCTGGCCCCGATCCGCACCGGCGTCGGGCTGCGTGCCGGCGCCAGCCTCGGCTACGTGCACTACACGCGCGAGGCGTCGGTCATCCCGCTCTGAGGATGCCATGACCATCAAGGCCGGCGATTCGCCGGCCTTTTTATTGCGCGGCGAGCGAGATCGCGCATCACCGATCGGGGTCTGAACATGCCAGCCAATCTTTCCGTCGTCGCGCAGGCTGCCGGCCTGCTGGTCATGTCGAACTGCTTCATGACAGTGGCGTGGTACGCGCACCTGAAGAACCTGCACGGCAAGGCCTGGTATGTCGCGGCGCTGGTGTCGTGGTCGATCGCGCTGTTCGAATACCTGTTCCAGGTGCCGGCCAATCGCATCGGCTACACGGTGCTGACGCTGCCGCAGCTGAAGATCATGCAGGAAGTGATCACGCTGACGGTGTTCGTCCCGTTCCTGATCTTCTACATGAAGCAGCCGATCAAGCTCGATTACCTTTGGGCCGCGCTGTGCATGTGCGGCGCCGTCTACTTCATTTTCAGAAGCTGAAGGTCCAGTTCAGACACGCTCATCGGCGCTGGCGCTCCGGGTCCAAACGCGGCGACGTTGCCGTTCTGTGGGTACACCACGCGGCATGCTTCATCTTCACCGGCTTGACGTCACTCTGACGAAACGCGGGGCGGCGTCTGGCGCCGGAGCGGCTACTCTATGGCGAATGCCACAGGGGGAGTGCTCAGATGTTGTCTGTCGAAGAATATGCCCGTCACGATGCCATGGGGCTGGCCGAGCTGGTTGCTCGTGGTGAGGTGTCGGCAGCCGAATTGCTGGAGACCGCGATTGCCTGCGCCCAGGCGCTCCATCCCGATCTGAATGCCGTCGTCACGCCGATGTACGACATCGCGCGGGCACGCGCCGCCGGGCCGCTGGCCGGGCCGTTCGCCGGCGTCCCGTTTCTGATCAAGGACATCTTCCAGGAATACGCCGGCGTGCCGTCCAGCTACGGGACCCGCGTGCTCAAGGACCCGCGTTTCGCGCCGACCGAGCACGCCGAGATGACCCAGCGCTGGTTGCGCAGCGGCCTGGTCATCTTCGGCCGCACCAATGCGCCCGAATTCGGCGCCAAGGGCATCACCGAGCCGGAAGCCTGGGGGCCGACGCGCAATCCCTGGCATCCGGCGCACACGCCGGGCGGTTCGAGCGGCGGCGCCGCCGCGGCCGTCGCCGCCGGCATCGTGCCGGCCGCCGGCGCCAATGACGGCGGCGGTTCGATCCGCATTCCGGCCGCGCACTGCGGACTGTTCGGCCTCAAGCCGGGGCGTGCGCGCACGCCGCAGGGGCCGATCTATGTCGAGCGCATGCACGGCGCGGTGATCGACCACGTGCTGACGCGCACGGTGCGCGACAGTGCCGCGCTGCTCGATGCCACGCAAGGCCCCGAACACGGCGCGCTGTTTCACATCGCGCCGCCGGAACGGCTGTATCTCGATGAAGTCGGCCGCGATCCGGGCCGCCTGAAGATCGGCTTCACCGCGCATTCGCCGATCGGCTCGGCGGTCGACCCGCAGGCGGTCGAGGCGGTGCGCGAGATGGCGCGCCTGCTCGAGTCGCTGGGGCATCACGTCGAGGAAGCCGAACCGCAGCTCGACGGTCTGCAGCTCGGCAAGGATTTCGTGACGATGTGGTTCGCCACCTGCGCGGCGACCATGGACGCGGTCAAGCGCCACACCGGTTGTAGCAATCGCGACTTTGAACTCGACACGCAGGCGATGGCGGCATTCGGTCGCGCGACGCGCGCGAACACCTATGTCGAGGGCTATTTGCGCTGGAACGACTATGCGCGCCAGCTCGCCGATTTCCATGCGCGCTACGACCTGTTTCTGACGCCCGCGTTGGCGCAGCTGCCGGCGCGCATCGGCCAGATCCGCACGCCGGATTGGCAGCAGCGGGCGTTGCGCTTGCTGCTCGCGCTCGGCCTCGAAGGTCTGTTGCTGAAGACTCGCCTGATCGACGACATGGTGCAGGAAAACCTGCGCTGGGTGCCGTTCACGCAGCTCGCCAATCTGACCGGCACGCCGGCGATGTCGGTGCCGTCCTATCTGGCGCGCTGCCGTGACGAGCGCGGCGACGAATATCAGCTGCCGCTGGGGACCCAATTCGTTGCCGCGCCGGGCGGCGAAGGTTTGTTGCTGCGCCTGGCCGCGCAGCTCGAGCAAGCCCAGCCCTGGGCTCATCGCATCCCGCCGCTGCATGTCACGCGCGCATCGATCTGAGACGACGCGATGTACGGCGACCTGAGCCCGGAAGCCCTGTGCGAGCGCTTTGCCGCGCGCTGTCCGCCATTGGCCGCGGTGGCGCCGCGCGTGTTCCGCGCCAGCCCGTTTACCGCCGATGCGTTTGCGCGCGTGCTCGACGCCCCCGACGCATTCGTGACGCTGGACACTGCATACGCGCCCTCTCAAATGGCGCAACGCGTGGCGGCAGCAACGCAGCCTGCCGCGGATGATGCGACGCTGATGCGCGCGCTGCGCGTGGTGCGGCGCGATGAAATGGCACGCATCGCATTCCGTGATCTGGCGGAGTTGGCGCCGCTCGACGAGACCCTCGGCGACCTCTCCGATCTGGCGGATGCCTGCCTCGCGGCGGCGTTGGCCGGCGCCGAGGCGCGGCTGCAGCAGCGCTACGGCGTGCCGCGCGACGACGACGGTGCGCTGGTGCGCCCGCTGGTGCTCGGCATGGGCAAGCTCGGCGGCCGCGAGCTCAACTTTTCGTCGGATATCGATCTGATCTTCTGTCATGGCGCCGCCGGACAGACCGACGGTACGCGGACGCTGAGCAACGAGGAATATTTCGTGCGGCTCGCGCAGGATGTGCAGCGATCACTGGCGAGCGTGACGGTCGATGGTTTCGTGTTTCGCGTCGACCTGATGCTGCGTCCGTTCGGTTCGGCCGGCGCGCTGTCGGTGTCGTATGCGGCGTTCGAGGAGTACTACCAGTCGCACGGGCGCGAGTGGGAGCGCTATGCGCTGATCAAGGCGCGGCCGGTGGCCGGCGATCTCGACGGTGGCCACGCGCTGTTGCGCGCATTGCGCCCGTTCGTCTATCGCCGCTATCTCGATTACAACGCGATCGGCAACCTGCGCGATCTCAAGCGCTTGATCGCCGAGGATGTCGCGCGGCGTGGTGCCGAAGACAACGTCAAGCTCGGTAGCGGCGGCATTCGCGAGCTCGAATTCATCGTGCAGTCGTTTCAGCTCGTGCGCGGCGGCGCCGAAGCGCCATTGCGCGACAGCCGCCTGCGGCCGGTGCTGCGCTATCTCGGCAGTGCCGGACACCTGCAGCCCGATGTCGCGCAAAGGCTGGACGACGCCTACGTGTTTCTGCGCCGGCTCGAGAACGCGATCCAGATGTACGGTGATCAACAGACCCACGCGTTGCCGACCGCCGAGGTGCCGCGTGCGGCGCTGTGCGCAGCGCTCGACATCGAAGACTGGTCGCAGCTTGCCGCGCGTATTACCAAGGTTCGCAGCTTCGTCGAACAGCAGTTCGAGGCGGTGTTCAGCGAGCGTGGCAGCGCCGGCAGCGAGGCGGCGAGCGAGGACAGCAAGCTGGCGCGTGCGTTGTGGCACGGCATGGCCAGCGGTGACGAGGCGGTGTCGGCACTGCGTGAGGCCGGCTTCGGCGAGGCTCCGGAAGCGCTGGCCGGCGTCATCGACGAGTTGCGTAATACCCGACTGGTGCGGGCGCTGTCCGAACGCAGCACAACGATGATGGTGGCGCTGCTCGCGGCGCTGTTCGAGCTGGCCCGGCAGCAGGAGCAACCCGAGGCGGCGTTGATGCGCACCCTGCGCGTGCTGCAGGCGATCGGTGGGCGCTCGACCTATCTGGCGCTGCTGCATGACAACGTCGAGCCGCGCGAGCAGTTGATGCGTCTGTGTGCGGCCAGTCCGTGGCTCACGGATTTCATTGCACAGTCGCCGGTGCTGCTCGACTCGCTGCTCGATCGCCGCGCGCTTTACGATCCGCCGACGCGCGAGAGTCTGCGCGATGAACTGACGCGGCGTATTGCCGAGGTGCCGGATGGCGATACCGAAGCCGGCATGGACTTGCTGCGCCGCTATCAGAAGGAAATGACGCTGCGCATCGCCGCCGCCGATCTGTCCGGCGTGCTGCCGCTGGTGCAAGTCAGCGACCGTTTGACCTGGCTCGCCGAATCGTTGGTCGATGCGGCGCTGACGCTGGCCTGGCGCGAAATGCTCGCGCAATACGGCGGCCCGCAGCGTAGCGACGGCAGCGCCGCCGGTTTTGCTGTCATCGCCTACGGCAAGTTCGGCGGCATCGAGCTTGGCTACGGCTCCGACCTGGACCTGGTGTTCCTGCACGACTGTGACCAACTCGATGCCGATACCGAGGACGGCCCACGCGCGATCAACAACGGCGTGTTCTATGCGCGGCTCGCGCAGCGTGTCATCAACTGGCTGGCGACACAGACGCCGGCCGGGCGTGCCTATGAAGTGGACATGGAGCTACGGCCCAACGGTCGCTCGGGTCTTCTGGTCTCGAGTCTCGACAGCTTCGCCGATTACCAGCGCGAGTCGGCATGGACCTGGGAGCACCAGGCCCTGACGCGGGCGCGCTGCGTGGCTGGCCCGGCCTGGCTCGTGGCGGACTTTGCCGCGCTGCGCCGCGAAATCCTGGTGCGTCGGCGCGATCCACAAAAACTTGCACACGACATCGTCGAGATGCGCGCCAAGATGCGCGCCAGCCTCGACCGCAGCGACGCCGAGCTATGGGACATCAAGCAAGGCGAGGGGGGGCTGATCGATATCGAATTCGTGACGCAGTACCTGGTGTTGCGCGATGCGCACTGCGATGCTGGCATCGTCCAGTGGAGCGACAACTGGCGTCAGCTCGAGGCGCTCGCCGCGGCCGGAGCGCTCGACGCGCAGAGCTGCGAAACGCTGATCGCCTGTTATCGCAGCTACCGCGCCTGGGCGCACAACCGCTCGCTGCAGAACGCACCGCAGCGGGCACCGTATCCGCGCTTCGAGAAGGAGCGCGCCGCGGTCCGCGAGGTGGTCGCACGCTATCTGTAATCAGTCGCCATCAGGGGCGATTTCCTATGAAGATTGTTTTTTCCGCTACACGGCAGTGGAACCCGGGGGACGAGTTCATTCTGCGCGGTTGCATCCGCGCTTTCGCGCTGGCCGGCGTCGACGTCATGCCGGTGTTGTTCAACCGTCATCCGCAGATCCGCCCGGCACATCGACGGCGGGCTCGCTGGGGGCTGGGCGCGCTGAAGTCATTGCGAGCACGGGCCAGACCGTTTTTCGATAACTCGGTCAAGGACGCAACGGATATCGGCTTTGCCGACGCCGTCGTGTTCGCCGGTTCTCCGCAATGGCGCGGCGCGCGCGTGCGCACGCTCTACGAAAAAATTGCAGCCCATGACGTGCCCACCTGTTTTCTCGGGCTCGGTACCAACCGGCACTTCCGTTTCGACCGTCGGCATTTCTCGAAGCTGGAACTGGATGTTCTGCAGCGCAGCCGGCTGATCACCTGCCGCGATCCGCTGACCACCGAGTGCCTGCAGCCATTGCCGGTTCGTCATTTGCCATGCCCGGCGTTTCTCAGTGCCGAGCGCGTCCAGCGGCGCACGACGATTCGTCGCGTGGCGTTGATCTTCGGCAGCGACCAGGCGGTGACCAGCAACAACATCAGTCCGGCGACCTTCGCGTATCTGTGTGAGCTGTACGCGCGGCTGATCGCAGCGCATGGCACGTCGATCGAGTTCGAGCTCGTCGCGCACTACATCGACGAGCTCCCCCATTTTTTCGCACGCCGTTTCGCGATCTGCCGCTGCGCTATTCGTACGACGCGCGTGATTACGCCGACATCTATTCACGCTACGACCTCGTCGTCGGGCATCGCGTGCACGGCATCGGCATCGCCGCCTCGCAGGGCATACCCGGAATTTGTGTCGTGCACGACCTGCGCGGGGAAACGGCGCGTGGCTTCGGGGCGCAGCTGCTGCAGGCCGGCACGCCGATCGACGAGGCGCTGCGCCTCTTCGATGCAGTAGGCACCCGACACGCGGCGCTGAGCGGCGACATCGTCGAGCACAAACGACAGGTGGAAGCGATCTACACGTCGCTTCTGCAGAAGTCGCTGTTGGGGGGTGTCTCGGGCTGAGTGACGCGCTGCATTTCGTTACATCTCGACACCCGGGAGCGCACGGCCGACGGGTACGGTAGTGGCTGCTTCAAGCTGCGGCGAAGACCGCACGGAGTTCGAGCTTGTCCTGCTACTACCGTCTCCCGCATGCGCTGCGCTGGCAGCTGGCGCCACTGTGGTCGCCGCGTGCCGTACTGCGACGGCGGCGCGAACTGCGCGACCCTGCCGGCCGCTTTCACCCCTACGCGCAGCGCGGCGCGATTTTTGTGCACGTCCCCAAGTGTGCAGGCACATCGGTTGCACGTGCGATTTTCGGCCAGGACAAGTTCGCGCATCTCGGCGTACGTGAATATCAGCTGATGTTTTCGCCGGCGCACTTTGCGTCGGTGTACAAGTTCACGGTGGTGCGCAACCCGTGGGACCGTCTGGTCTCGGCCTGGCATTTCCTGCGCTCCGATCACGGCTCGCCAGGTGATCGTGCGTGGGTGGCTCGGCATCTGGCGCCATATGGCGACTTTGCCGATTTCGTCGCCTACGGTTTGGCGCGGCCTGAGATTCGCGCGCGCCATCATTTCCGTCCACAGGTGTCGTATCTGCGCCTGCCTGGGCAATCGACGCTCTTGATCGATCAAATCTGCCGCGCCGAGACGCTGGATCGCGATCTCGCACAGGTCTGCGATGCACTGCAGTTGCCGCAGGTCAGTCTGCCACGCATCAATACCTCGGCGCACCGCGATTACCGCAGCTGCTACGACGAGCGCACACGGGCAATCGTCGCGCAGCACTACCGCGACGACATTGCAGCGTTTGGCTACACCTTCGACGGTATCGCGCGAATCTAGCGGATGATCGCCACGCCGCTCATGCAGCGTCGGCGAACGGCAGTTGCTTCAGATACTCGTTGGGGTCGACGCGCGGCAGGATGTCGCCGGGCAGGGTCGACTGCAGCGATGCGTTGATGACCTCGATGCTGGTGTTGCGCAGCAGGTCGGCCGCGAAGCGAAAGTCCGGCGCGATGTACTCGGCGTAGTCCTGCTGCAGCATCGAGCGCTCCGGCGTGGCTTCGGCGTAGTAGCGTCCTTCGCTCAGATCGAGCCCGAACAGCACGATGCGCCGCGGTCGTTGTGCGGCGGCGATCTGCAGCGCGAGGAAGGCGACGGTGCGTGACGGATAAAAGCCGATGTCGGCGTCGTTGGAGAACGCGCAGCGCTGGCCGTCCATTGCCAGCTCGGCCGGTGAAAAGCGGCGCCACCATGCGCTCGACTGGCGATAGGGTCGCTGCAGATTGTCGAAGAGATAGGTCGGGATGCGGTCGAAGAGGTCCGGGTCGCGACGTGCCAGCTCCAAGGCGACCCGGTGATCCACGGCCAGAGCCCGCGCGTTGGCGATGCCGGCTTGTACGCTGGACCACTGGCGGCGCACATAGCCGACGTCCGAGATCAGATAGAGATCGGAGTGGACGCCGCCATCGGCGAGTATCTGGAACGAACCGTTGACGGTGATGCGGGCGCCCTGCAGCAGCAGGTCCGGGGCGTCGATGCGCGAAATCGACGGGCCGGACAGCACGATGTGCACGTTGCGACCGGACGGCAGCCAGTGCGACAGGCTGCGCAGGCGGTAGCGACGGCGCTCGATGGTCACATCCCAGCCGCCGGCGCGGACCTCGGCGCGGTAGTGGCGCCCGTAGTGGCGCCAGTGCCAGCAGCCACGACCACGCCAGAGCAGGGCGGTGCGATACAGGCAGTCGGCCAGCGCCATCGCCGGCTTTTCGGGGGGCGGCATCGGCGCCGCGCGGGAATCGCTGTTGAACTCCATGCCGGCAGGCTAACGGTGCGATGCGCACGCGAATTCGCCGGCAGCGCTCGGTCTGTAACACTTGGTTTCGGCCGATCGTCAGATGTTGCGGCAGGCGGCGATCGTGCAAGCAAGCGTTTTGCCCTGTGTGCGCCGGTCGGGGGCGGTGCTGGGGCATAATTCGCGCATGCCCCGACGCTTCGGCCTGCCGGCCGCCATTGCATGATCCTGTCGAACCGCCACAACTTCCTGTACGTGCATATCGCCAAGACCGGCGGGACCAGCGTGCGTGCGGCGCTGAAGTCGCTGCAATGGAAAGACCCCTATTACCTCGCACAGTTCATTTGCTCACGCCTGTCGCACATGACCGGGCACCGCATCGCGGCCAAGCTGCCGCGGCATGCCAAGATCATCGGGGCGCAGGAAATGCTGCCGCAGGAATTCTTCGACGGCCTGTTCAAGTTCGCATTCGTGCGCAATCCGTGGGACCTGCAGGTCAGTTCCTACCACCACCTGAAGCGCGAGCGCCCGCACCTGCTTGAAGGGCACGAGAGCTTCGAGGCGTTTACCCGCCACAAGCTCGACCCCGAGCGTGCCTACCAGTACCACCTCGATACCGCGATCACGGTGCAGACCGACTACCTGGTCGACCTGCACGGCAAGGTACTGACCGATTTCCTCGGACGCTACGAGAGCCTGCACGACGACTTCCACACGATCTGTCAGCGCATCGGCGTGCCGACGCCGGCGTTGCCGCACAAGCGACAGGCCACCGATCGCAGCAAGGACTATCGCAGCTACTACAGCGATGATCTCGCTGAACTCGTCGGCCGCTATTTCCATCGCGACGTCGAGGTGCTCGGCTATCGCTTCGATCCGGTCTGAGTGTATGGCTCTTCGCGCGCGGGTCACGGCTGATGCCGCTGTTACCGGCCAGCCCGTTGCGGGCGCGGTGCATGCCGCGGCCTCCGACGCAGGGAGCCGCTGACGATGTGTGGCATCGCCGGCATGGTGCGCCGCGATGGCGCCGTCGACGAGGATGCGCTGCTGCGCATGGCGGGACGGCTCACGCATCGCGGTCCGGAAGACAGCGGCACCTATGTTTCGGACGGCTTCGGCATTGCGCATACGCGCCTGGCGATCATCGACCTGGCCGGCGGCCATCAACCGTTGTTCGATGCCGCGCAGCGCTATGCGCTGGTCTGCAATGGCGAGATCTACAATTTCGTCGAGCTGCGGCGTGAGCTGGAGGCGCTGGGCCACCGCTTTCTGACCGGCTCGGACAGCGAGGTCGCGCTGCACGGCTACGCCGAGTGGGGCCCCGCCAGCTTCAAGCGCTTGCACGGCATGTATGCGTACGCGCTCTACGACCATGCGCGGCGCGAGCTGTGGCTGGTGCGCGACCGCGTCGGCATCAAGCCACTGTATGTCGCCGAGCTGCCCGATCGGGTGCTGTACGCCAGCGAGTTGAAGGCGCTGTTGCCGCTGTTGCCGCAGCGTCAGGTGCACGAACCGGCGCTGGCGCAGTTTTTTGAAAACCAGTTTTCGACCGGCACCGACACCGTCATTCGCGGCGTGCGCCGGGTCATGCCCGGTACCGCGCTGAAAATCGGAGCCGACCTGCGTGTCGAAACGCATCGCTACTGGTCGGCCACCGAAGCGCCGGCACCGCGAGCGCGAAGTTTCGAAGATGCGGTGGACGAGTGGGAGCCGCTGTTCGAGCAGGTGATGCGTGAGCACATGCGCTCGGACGTGCCGTACGGCGTGTTCCTGTCCGGCGGTGTCGATTCGGCGGTGCTGCTGGCGCAGCTCAAGCGGCTGCACACGCAGCCGGTGAAGAGCTGGTCGATTGGCTGGCAGGACACCGACGAGGGCGACGAACTCGATGCGGCGGCGCGCATCGCGGCCGAACTCGGCGCCGAGCATCACCCGATCCGTCTCGACCGGCGCGCGGTTTTCCATCGCCTGCCGCGCATGACCTGGGCCGCCGACGATCTGATGCGCGACTACGCGAGCCTGCCGACACTGGCGCTCGCCGAGGCGGCCGGCAGCGAGCTGAAGGTGGTCTTCAGCGGCGAGGGTGGCGACGAAGCCTTCGCCGGTTACGGCCGCTATCGGCCGGATGTCTTCGAGCGCACGTTCAAAGCCTTGCGCTGGCCGGGCAGCGGCGGCTTTCGCGTGCGCGGCGAGCTGGATCCGGCGTGGGTCCAGCGCTTGTTCGTGCCGGCCCTGCAGGGCGCGCTGGCGCGCCATCGGCAGCCGTTCGTCGATGCCTGGCAGCAGACGCCGAAGGCCTGGACCGATCTGCAGCGCCGCCAGTACGTCGACCTGACAACCAATCTGCCCGACGATCTGCTGGTCAAGGCCGATCGCATGCTGATGGCACACAGTATCGAGGGACGCGTGCCGTTTCTCGACCATCGCGTCATCGAATTCGGGCTGTCACTGCCCGATGCGCTGAAGGTCTCGTCGAAATCCGGCAAGGTCTTCGTCAAGCGCTGGGCCGAACGCTACGTGCCGCGCGATCATCTGTGGCAGCACAAGCGCGGCTTCCACGTGCCGATCGGCGAGTGGCTGCGTGGTACGTTTCTCGACACCTTGGCCGAGAAGCTGCCGGCCAGCGCCGCGATCAGGCAATGGTGCGAGCCGTCGGCGGTGCGCGAGTTGTTGGCGCGCGAGCACGCCCGGTACGATGTCACCCGCGAAGTCTGGAGCCTGATGCAGTTCGCAATTTGGCACCGGCTGTTCATCGAGGCTGACGGCAGCCAGGTGCCGGGCAGCGACGAGGACCCGCTGGCATGGCTGTGAGCGGCGCGCCGCGGGTCGCCTTCTTTCTGGCGACGTCGGGGCACAGCGGCGTCGACCGCCTGATGAAGAATCTGATCCCGGCGGTGGCGCGGCGCGGCTATGCCGTCGACCAGCTGAAAGTGCGCAAGCACGGGCCGGATCTGGGCGATGTGCCGGGCGTGAGGGTGATGGATCTCGGCGTGTCGCACACGTACTCGGCGCTGTGGCCGTTGATGCGCTATCTGCGCCGTGAGCGGCCGGCGGTGATGTTGTCTGACAAGGACAAGGTCAACCGCACGGCGGTGTTCGCGCGCGCGTTGTCGGCCGCGCCGACCGCCTTGGTGCTGCGTTCCGGCACGACGATTTCCGTCGACCTCGCGCATCGCGGGCCGTTCGATCGCTGGTTGCAACGGACATCGATGCGAGTGCTGTATCGCGGCGCGCGTGCGGTGCTGACGCCGAGCGATGCGGCGAGCCGCGATCTGGCCGCATTCACCGGCCTGCCGATACAGCTGGTTCACACGGTGCCGAGCCCGATCGTGCCGGCGGCCTTGTTGCACGACACGCCAGCGGCGCCGATGCATCCGTGGTTCGTGCCCGGCGCAGCGCCGGTGATCCTCGGTGTCGGCGAGCTATCGCCGCGCAAGGACTATGCGACGCTGGTGCGCGCGTTCGCACGGCTGCGCGCGCAGCGTGACGTGCGCCTGGTACTGCTCGGTCGCGGCGCTCAGCTCGACGCGCTGCGCGCGCTGGCCACGCAACTCGGCGTCGCCGACGACGTCGACTTCCCGGGCTTCCGCCCCGATGTGTTCGCGTTCATGGCGCATGCCGCGGTGTTTGCGCTGACGTCGCGTTGGGAGGGCTTCGGCAATGTGATCGCCGAGTCCCTGGCTTGCGGCACGCCGGTGGTATCGACCGACTGTCCCGGTGGCATCCGCAGCTTTCTGCAGGATGGCGCACTCGGCCGTTTGGTGCCGATCGGCGACGACGCGGCACTGGCCGATGCACTGGCGGCCACGCTCGATGCGCCGCGGCGCAGCGACGTGCTGAGGGCCGCCGCACATCGGCACGAAATCGAATCCGCCACTACCGACTATCTCGCGGCGATGGGGTTGCCGCCGCAGGCATGAACATGAACGCACAACGCAAACGCCTTGGCGTGCTGATCTCGTTTTCCGGCGACGGCGGCGTCGAGCGCATGGTGACGAATTTGTGCGCCGAGTTCGCGCATGACGTCGACGTCGACTTGCTGGCGATCAAGTCGGCAGGTGGGCACGCGGCCCGCATTCCGCAGACGGTGAATCTGCGCCAGCTCGACGCCCAGCATGCCTGGACGTCGGTCGCAGAGATCGCGCGCTATCTGCGTGAGGTCCGGCCCGACGCGCTGCTGGTCGCCAAGGACCGCGCCGGCCGTGCCGCGCTGAAGGCCAAGCGCCGCGCCGGCGTCGACACCCCGGTGTTCATTCGTCTCGGCACCAATCTGTCGGCAGCGCTCGAACGCAAGGACGCATTCAGCCGCTGGCTGCGCGTGGCGCCGATGCGGCGTCTGTACCCGCGCGCCAGCGGCGTCATCGCGGTGTCCGGCGGCGTCAAGGACGACACCCTGCGGGTCACCGGCTTGCCGGCGTCGCGCGTGCATGTGATTCGCAACCCCGTCATCACCGCCAAGCTCGATGCGCAGGCTGCCGAGCCGGTGCCGCACGATTGGCTACGCGACAAGACCCTGCCGGTGGTCATGGGGATGGGCCGGCTGACGCGGCAAAAGGATTTTCCGACGCTGCTGCGCGCGTTTGCCGCGCTGCAGAAGACCACGCCGAGTCGCTTGATCATTCTTGGCGAAGGCAAGGACCGTGACGCACTGACCGCGCTGGCACAGGGACTCGGTATCGCGGATCGCGTGCTGCTCGCGGGCTTTCAGAAGAATCCGTACGCGTGGGTCGCACGTGCCGATCTGTTTGTGCTGTCGTCGGCCTGGGAGGGTTCGCCGAACGCACTGACGGAAGCGCTGGCGCTGGGCATTCCGAGCGTGTCGACCGACTGCCCGAGCGGGCCCATCGAAATCCTCGATCGCGGTCGCTACGGCCCGCTGGTCGCGGTGGGCGATCACGCCGGCCTGGCCAGCGCCATGCAGGCAACGCTGACGGCGCCGCTGCCGGCCGCGACGCTGCAGCAGGCGGTCGACGAGTACCGGGCAACGACCAGTGCGCGGCGCTATCTGGAGCTGATGGGGCTGCGCTGAACCGCCGTGCTTCAGGCCGGTGCACCGCTCGACAACGGTAGCGGCATCGACGGCAACACATCGCGGTAGACGCCTTCGACCGCCTCGCGCATCGGTTCCAGACCGAAGCGCTGCTGGAAGCGACGGCGCCCGGCGGCGCCCAGGCGCCACTGCCGCACCGGATCGTCGGCCAGTTCGTCGATGGCGGCGGCCAGCGCGGCATGATCGCCGTCGTCGACCAGCAGGCCGTTGACATCATGTTCGACGACTTCGGGAATGCCGCCGACCCGCGTCGCGACGATCGGCAGGCTCATGGCCGCGGCCTCGATCAACGACAGCGACAGCGCCTCGCGATGCGAGGGCGCCAGCACCATGTCGCACGCGGCGAAGACGGGCGCAACGTCGCGGCACTCACCGAGAAAGCGCAGGCGTGCGCTGACACCGAGTTTGGCGGCGCGTGCACGGACCGCGGCGGCGACGGCATTGTCGTCGGCGCCGGCCAATAGCAGCACCGCGTCGCGGTGCCGCAGGCGCGCGAGCGCGTCGACCGCGATCTCATGGCCCTTGGCCTGAACGAAGCGCGCCACCATGCCGAGCACCAGTGCGTCATCGCTGAGTCCGAGCGCGGCCCGTGCGTCGTCGCGCGAGGGGGCGTTGGCCGCCAGGTCGGCGACGCCGGCATGGATACGGATCAGGCGTGCACGCGGCCAGCCGCGCGTCACCAGAAAGTCGCGGACCGCGTCGGAAACGCAGATCAGGCGCTGTGCGCCGGCGAAGCGGCTGTCGGCGTTGGTCGAATGTGCCGTTGCCACGGCGACCCGACCGCTCCATTTCGCGGCCCAGACGGCATAGCGCGTGCCGCGCTGCGCATGGCCATGCAGCAAATCGGCGTTCCAGCGCCGCGCGAAACGCGTCAGCTTGAGCGCCGACGCCAGGTCGTACATGCCGTGCATCGCCAGGTCCAGGCATTCGATGCCTTGGGCGATGCACTGCCGGCCCAGCCAGCCGTCGGGCGGTCCGGCAAAACAGACCGCATGCCCGGCATCGCGCAGCAGGCAGAGCATCTGCAGCACGTGGCGCTCGACGCCGCCGAGAATATGGCTGTGTTGAACGTGGATGATGCGCATCGCCAATACCGTTTCGTGAATGCCGGACGGTCGAGGCGGCGGTCCGGTCGGCGCGAATTCATCACAGGTTCTGTCGAGGGACTGTCAACACGTCGTGCGATAGGCGCGTGCTCAACGGCACGCGCACAAACCCGCGGCGCAGCACCTTGCGAGGCGCTGACGGTATTGACTGCAGGTTTTGAAAAGGCTCGTCGAAAAGCGCGTTGCCGCCGCACTCAGACGCCGTAGTGCGCGCGATACCAGGCAACGAAACGCGGGATGCCGGTTTCCAGCGGCGTCGACGGCGCGAAGCCGACGGCGTCATGCAGCGCATCGATGTCGGCGCAGGTCTTGCGCACGTCGCCGGCCTGCAGCGGCAGTAAGTTCTTTTGCGCCTTGCGACCGAGCGCGTCTTCGAGTACCTCGATCATGCGCAGCAGGCGCACCGGCCGGTTGTTGCCGATGTTGTAGAGCCGGTACGGCGCTGACGAACTCGACGGATCGGGATGCGCGCCGGACCAGTCCGGATTCGGCGTTGCCGTCAGGTCGGCGGTGCGCACCACGCCTTCGACGATGTCGTCGATGTACGTGAAGTCGCGCTCCATGTCGCCGTTGTTGAAGACGTCGATCGGTCGGCCTTCGAGGATCGCGCGTGTGAACAGGAACAGCGCCATGTCCGGCCGGCCCCATGGACCGTAGACGGTGAAGAAGCGCAGGCCGGTGGTCGGCAGGCCGTACAGATGGCTGTAGGTGTGCGCCATCAACTCGTTGGCCTTCTTGCTCGCCGCGTACAGCGAGATCGGATGGTCGACGTTGTGATGCACCGAGAACGGCATCTCGGTGTTGAGGCCGTAGACCGAACTCGACGAGGCGTAGGTCAGGTGCTCGACGTCATGATGACGACAGCCTTCGAGGATGTTGGTGAAGCCGACCAGGTTGCTGTCGACATACGCGTGCGGATTCTTCAGCGAATAGCGCACGCCGGCCTGCGCGCCGAGGTGAATGACGCGCGGAAAGCGCTCGCGTGCGAACAGCGCGGCCATGCCGTCGCGGTCGGCGAAGTCGAGATGCTGAAAGCGAAAGCCCGCGTGCTTTTCGAGTTCGGCGACGCGCGCCTGCTTGAGCGCGACGTCGTAGTAGTCGTTGAGGTTGTCGATGCCGACCACTTCATCGCCGCGCGCGAGCAGGCGCTGCGCGGTATGAAAGCCGATGAAGCCGGCGGCGCCGGTGACGAGAATTTTCACGAGACGGCTCCAGGCAGTGTCGCGCGCCGCAGCGCGGTGCCCTTGGGCTGATTTTTGGCGTGCAGCTTCCAGGCGAAGCCGAACATGTCGTCGCCGAACGAGATGCCTTTGCGCGGCAGCGCCAGCGGATCGAAGGCGGCGGTCGCGGCACCACGCTGACAGGTCACGGCCGACGTGTAACCGGCTGCGGCGGTGGCGTCGAGCACGTTCAGATCGTGCGAACCGTAGGGGTAGCAGAAATGCGTGACGGCGCGGCCGAGCAGGTCTTCGAGCTGCTTGCGGCTGTCTCCGATTTCGTGCGCGAGCACCTCGGTGCTCTGGCCGGCGAGGCGGATGTGGCTCCAGGCATGACTGCCGACTTCGACGCCGCGCGCCGGCAGTTCGCGCAGACGCGCGGCGTCCATCAACGACGGAATCGGATGGCCGACCGCGGCCAGCCATTCGCCCTGGCCGCCGGTCATGCCGGCAATGGCGTAGACGATCGCCGGATAGCCGAATGCTTCGAGCACCGGCAGCGCGTATTCGTGGAAGTTGTCGCAGCCGTCGTCGAAGCTCAGCACCACGGCGCGCGGCGGCAGCGGGCGGCGGCCCTGCAGTGCATCGAGCGCATCGCTCATCGACAGCACGCTCGCGCCGATCCACTTCAGATAGCGCATCTGTGAACGGAAGCGATCGACGTCGCAATAGTTCGCGCGGTGATCGCGCATCGGCGCGAAGCGGCCGACCTGGTGATACATGAAGATGCTGACGCCGTTCACGCCGCGTCACCGAGCAGCTCGCGGTACACCGCCAGATTGCCTTCGACCATCGCATCGACCGAAAACTCGTCGGCGATCAGCCGCCGGCCGGCGGCGCCGAGCGCCTGGCGGCGCACATCGTCGTGCGCGAGCGCAGTGATGGCTTCAGCCAGCGCGTCGACGTCGTGCGGCGGCACCAGCACGCCGTTGACGCCGTCGCGCACCGCCTCGGGAATGCCGCCGGCGCGCGACGCGACGATCGCCACGCCGTTGGCCGAGGCTTGCAGCAAGGACACGCCAAGCCCTTCGGCGAAGGCCGGATGAATGAGCAGATCCAGACCTTCGAGCAGCTGTGGCAAGTCTTCTCGATAGCCGGCGAGCTTGACGCGTTCCCCTAGCTGATCCGCATCGACGCGCTGCTGCAGTTCGTCCTGCAGGCCACCCTTGCCGAAGAACAGCACGTGCAGGTTCGGAATGTCGCGCAGCAGGCGCGGCATCGCGTCGAGCAGCACGGCGTGGCCCTTGCGGCGGATCAGCTGCGCGACGATGGCGACGACGAAGGCGTCGCGCGGCAGGCCGAAGGTGTCACGCAGCGCGTCACGCGTCAGCGGGGTCACGGCTTCCGGTGTGAAGGCACTGCGCACGACACGGATTTTCGCCGGTGGTACGCCGCTGTCCTTGAGCACGTCGCCGATGCACTGCGAGATCGCCACGACGCGGTCGTAGAGGCGGTATTTGTAGCGGGTGATCGCCGGCGATTCGTAATGATCGTTGCGCCGCGAATAGACGATCGGCAGGCCGTGCCAGCGGCCGGCGAGGCCCCCGAGAATTTCCGGCCCACGGCGGCTGTGCAGATGTAGCAGGTCCGGCTTTTCGTCGCGCAACAGGCGCCGCAGGCGAAACAGCAGTGGCAGGTCGAGATCGCCGGCCATCGGTATTTCGCGCAGTGTCACCGGCAGCTCGGCGATGCGCCGTGCGGTCAGCGAACGCCGCGGGCAGACCACGACGTTGGCGATGCCGCGGCGCGCAAGGCCGTCGACGAGGAAGGCCACCTGGCGCGCGCCGCCGTAGAAGTTTTCGCCGGCTTCGACGTGCATCACTTTGAGCATCGGGCGACGGCATCCATCAGGGCGGGGAGGGCCGGCCATTATACTGGGCGCCTGTCATCGCACCGTAAGCGCCATGAACGCGATAGAAACGATTTTTGTGACCGACTGGCAGGCGCCGGTGGCGCCGGCGACCGCTGCGCATGCCCTCGATGCCCTGGAAGCCGGCAGCGTCCTGCGCCTGCCGCTGCCGTTCGTGCTGCAGGCCGACGAGCAGTCGCTGCTGTCGCCGACGCTGCTCAGCGGGGCGCGCAAGAACATCAGCTACAACCCGGCCAATGATCGCGTGCAGGGCGCCGACGGCGAGGCCGCGCTGGAGGCCCAGCTGCGCGGGTTCCTGGGGCGCTACCACCGCTCGACGCGGACGTTGATCGAGCACTTGTTCGCGCCGTACGCCGCGCAGCTGATCGATGGCCGCACCAGCTACCGGCCGGCGGAAATCGCCGGGCGCGTACCGAAGTCCTGGCGCCATGACGACACGCGCCTGCACGTCGACGCGTTTCCGGCGACGCCGGTGCACGGTCGGCGCCTGCTGCGCGTGTTCAACAACATCAATCCGCATGGCGAGCCGCGTCGCTGGCGGGTCGGTGAGCCGTTTGCCGATGTTGCCGCGCGCTTCGCGCCGCGCGCGCCCAAGCCCAGCAGCTTGAAGTCGGCACTGATGGCGGCGACCAAGATCACCAAGTCGCGGCGCAGCGGCTACGACCACTACATGCTGCAACTGCACGACGGCATGAAGGCCGATCTGGCCTATCAGGCGCAGGTGCCGAAGACGCCGGTGGAATTCGCGCCCGGCGAGACCTGGATCGTCTATTCCGATCAGGTCTCGCATGCGGTGCTGTCCGGACGCTACATGCTCGAACAGACCTTCTACGTGCCGGTCGCTGCCCTGCAGTACCCGGAGCGCTCGCCGCTCAAGGTGTTGGAAGCCGTGACCGGACGGGCGCTGGTGTAGAGCGCTCGTGCCGCAAAAGCAAAAGCGGGAACCGCAGATTACGCAGATTTCGCAGATGAAAAGCGTATTGATTTCGGCTGCGGTTCAGATGTTTCGCTGATCGGCGGTCTCGGTCGGTCTGCCCCTGCAGGAGCAGACCGACCGAGACAACGAAGCAGGCCGCTTTGCTTTACAGAAAAGCTGGCGCCCCACCGATTTCGCGGCGGACACGAAGATGCCGTGTCGTCTTCATCTGCGTCATCTGCGGTTTTACCGTTACGCGTCGTCGCGCTTCCACAGCGTGGTGTTGCGGATGCCCAGTGCTTCCGGATCGAACACCGGATTCTTGCCGGCCTTGCGCTGCGTTTCGTAGTCCTTCAGTGCGATCATCGCCGGCTTGTGCAGGATCAGGATGGCGACGATGTTGAGCCAGGCCATCAGGCCGACGCCGATGTCGCCAAGCGCCCAGGCCTGCGAGGCGTTGCGGTATGCGCCGAACACGATCATCGCCATCAGGCCGAGGCGCAGCATCAGCACCGGCAGCGGACGGTGACGATCGCCGTTGACGTAGCTGAGATTGGTTTCGGCCATGTAGTAGTAGGCCATGATGGTCGTGAACGCGAAGAAGAACAGCGCGATCGCGACGAAGCTGGCACCCCAGCCGGGCAGCACCGACTCGACGGCCGCCTGCGCATAGCCCGGGCCTTCGCCGACGCCCGGCAGGCCGCCGTAGATGGGCGGAGCGCTGGGGCCGCCGGCCGAGTAGACGTTGTACTTGCCGGTGGCCAGGATCAGGAACGCGGTCGACGTGCAGACCAGCATGGTGTCGAAGTAGATCGCGAATGCCTGCACCAGACCCTGCTTGGCCGGATGCGAGACTTCGGCGGCGGCGGCGGCGTGCGGACCGGTGCCCTGACCGGCCTCGTTGGCGTAGATGCCGCGCTTGACGCCCCATTCGACGGCCAGGCCGAACATCGCGCCGAAGGCCGCGTGCGAACCGAAGGCGCTGCTGAAGATGGTCGCGAACATGGCCGGCACCTTGCCGGCGTTGAGCACCATGATGGTCAGCGCCATCAGGATGAAGCCGGCCGCCATGAACGGCACGACGACTTCGGCGAAATTGGCGATGCGCTTGACGCCGCCGAAGATGATGCCGGCCAGCAATACCGCCACGAGCAGGCCGACGCCGAGCTTGAAGGCGTCACGGGCCGGCATGCCGAGCCAGGTGCCGTCCATCGCGCCGCACAGATGGCTGCCGGCGCAGACATTGGCGGCGCTGTCGGCGATCGCATTGGCCTGCACGCCCGGCATCAGGAAGCCGGCGGCGATGATCGTCGCGATCGCAAACGCCATCGCGTACCACTTCAGGCCCATCGCCTTTTCGATGTAGTAGGCCGGGCCGCCGCGGTAGCGACCGTCGGCATCCTTGACCTTGTAGATCTGGGCCAGCGTCGACTCGACGTACGAGGTCGAGGCGCCGAGAAAGCCCATGACCCACATCCAGAAGATCGAGCCCGGACCGCCGAACGCGATGGCGGTGGCGACACCGGCGATGTTGCCGATGCCGATACGGCCCGACAGCGACATCGCCAGAGCCTGGAACGACGAGACGCCCGCGGCCGATTTCTCACCCTTGACGGTCAGCCGGAACATTTCGACGAACTCGCGGATCTGCATGAAGCGCGTCCGGAACGAGAAATACAGGCCGGCGCCGAGGCATAGCGCGACCAGCGGGCGACTCCAGATCAGGCTGTCGATCGCGTTGATGAAACTTTCCACTCGTGACTCTCCCTGGCGTTGTGATGGCCGCTGTCTACCCGGTCGGGCGAATGGCGCGGCCGCAAACGATAAGCAAGATTCGTGGCGGCTTAGATGAAGAAGCCGTCAGATGACAGGTCCTTCATGACGCGCCGCCGTCCTTGAGCAGCCTGCCGGCGGCTACCGCCACCCGTTCCGGGGTCAGCTGACGCATGCAGTCGAAACGGCCGTCGCAGGTCGGCCGCCGGCGGCACGGGGCGCAGGGCAGGGCGTCGTACATCACCGTCAGCGGCGAGTCCGCACCTTGTAGATACGGCCGTGTCGAACCGAACAGCGCCACGGTCGGCGTCGCGACCGCGATGCCGATGTGCGTGAGGCCGGTGTCGACGCCAATCACCAGCCGCGCCGCGGCCAGCCAGGCCGGCAGCTCGGCGAGTCGGGTGTCACCGGCCAGGTTGATCAGCGGCGCGCGGGTGGCGGCGGTGATACGTGCCGCAGCGTCGCGATCGCCCGGCCCGCCGAACAGCACGCAGGGGCCGAGGCCGGCGGCGGCCAACTGCTCGACCAGTGCGGGCCAGTGCGATTCGATCCAGTGTTTCTGCGGCCGCGTGGTGAACGGACACAGCGCGATGAATCCGTCGGTCAAGCCCAGTGCGGCGGCGCGCGCGGCGACCGCCGCGCGCCGGGCATCGTCGACGATCAGATGCGGTGGGCCAGCCACGATGCCGCTGACGGCTTCGGCGAAGTAGCGGTATTCGGACGCGATGTCGGCGACATCGCCGCCCTTGTCGAGGCGGTGTTGCATCAAAAAGCCACCGGGCTCCTTGGAGGCGAAGCCGACGCGTGTGCCGCCCGCCAGCCACGCCACCAGCCGCGATTTGAACAGGCCCTGGACATCGAACACCCAGTCGAAATGCTGCGCGCGCAGCATGCGGCGCAGGCGCCACAGCGCGCTGGTCGAGCCGAACAGGTCGGCCGGCGCGCGGATCAGCGTATCGACGCGGGGGTCACCCTCGAGGATGCCGGCGAAACCCGGTTGCGCGAGCCACGTGATCTGCGCCCGCGGCCAGCGCGCACGCAGCGCATCGAGCATGCTGCTGGCGAAGACGATGTCGCCGAGCGCGGACAGGCGCACGATGAGGATACGCGGCGCATCGGGGACGGCAGCGGACAGGTTCAGGCGCGGGGCAGGGACGGACACGAATCGGGCGGCATCTGGCGAGCCCGCATGCTGCGGTCTGCACGCTGTCAGTGCAAGGCCACCGCCGAGCCGCGGCGATTCCCTATAATTGGGGACTTTCCCCCCGGTTGGCGGCGCCGCAGGCGTCGCTCTTCTCAAGCTTTGGCAGGACCTTCGATGACTTCTTTTGCCGATCGTGACGGCTTTATCTGGTTTGACGGTGAACTCAAGCCCTGGCGCGAGTGCACGACCCATGTGCTGACCTATACGCTGCATTATGGCGTTGGCTGTTTCGAAGGCGTTCGCGCCTACAAGACAGACCAGGGCACGGCGATCTTCCGTCTCGAGGAGCACACCAAGCGCCTGTTCAATTCGGCGAAGATCCTCGACATGAAGATGCCGTTCTCGATGGACGAGATCAATGAGGCGCAGAAGGAAGTGCTGCGCGCCAACAAGCTCGAATCGGCCTACATCCGGCCGATGGTGTTCTATGGCAGCGAAGGCATGGGCCTGCGTGCCACCGGCCTGAAGACGCATGTCATGGTTGGTGCGTGGACCTGGGGCGCGTATCTGGGCGCCGACAACATGGAGCGCGGCATCCGCATCAAGACCAGCTCGTTCCAGCGCCAGTACGTCAACGCCTCGCTGTGCCGCGCCAAGGCCAATGCCAACTACCTCGGCTCGTCGATGGCGCTCAACGAAGTGCTGCGCGACGGCTACGACGAAGCGCTGATGCTCGATCCGGAAGGCTTCGTCGCCGAGGGCAGCGCCGAGAACATCTTCGTCGTCAACAATGGCGTCATCAGCACGCCGGACGTGACCAGCGCTCTCGACGGCATCACGCGCCGCACGGTGATGCAGCTCGCGCAGGACATGGGCTACAAGGTTGTCGAGCGCCGCATCACGCGCGACGAAATCTACGTCTGCGACGAAGCGTTCTTCACCGGCACCGCCGCCGAAGTGACGCCGATTCGCGAGCTCGACAACCGCCCGATCGGCAGCGGCAGCCGCGGTCCGATCACGGCCAAGCTGCAGGCGGCGTATCTGGCGCTGGTCACGGGCCAGAGCGACGCCTATCCCGAGTGGCTCGCCCACATCTGATCGCGCTGCGTACGAGCCGCCACACGTCGTGAGCCTGCTGCCGGAATTCGCCAGCGCCCGCGTTCTGGTCTGCGGCGATCTGATGCTCGATCGCTACTGGACCGGGCCGACAGCGCGCATCTCGCCCGAGGCGCCGGTGCCGGTGGTGCGCATCCGCCGTGACGAGACGCGGCCGGGCGGCGCGGCGAACGTAGCGCTGAACGTTGCCGCGCTCGGTGCCCAGGTCGGCCTGCTCGGCGTGGTCGGCGAGGACGAGGCGGCGCGCCTGCTCGCCGACGAAACGCGCGCGCGCGGCATCGACGCGCATTTCATCGCCACCACCGGCGCGCCGACCATCACCAAGCTGCGCGTGCTGTCGCGCAACCAGCAGCTGATCCGCCTCGACTTCGAGGAAGCGTTCGGCGAGGTCGACGGCTTCAATGCGGCGGCGCTGCAGGCGCGCTATGCGCAGGCGCTGCCGGCCAACGATGTGGTCGTGCTGTCGGACTACGGCAAAGGCACGCTGCGCGATGTGGCGACGCTGATCGACGCGGCGCGCGCGCAGGGTCGGCGCGTGCTGATCGACCCCAAGGGCGACGACTGGCAACGCTATCGCGGCGCGACGCTGCTGACGCCGAATTTGTCGGAGTTCGAGGCCGTCGCCGGCGTCTGCCGCGACGATGCCGAACTGGTCGCTCGCGCCGAGGCACTGTGCCGCGAACTCGATTTCGGCGCCTTGCTGATCACGCGCAGCGAGCACGGCATGACGCTGGTCGTGCCGGGCGAAGCGCCGTTGCATGTGCCGACCGCCGCGCGCGAGGTGTTCGACGTCACCGGCGCCGGCGACACCGTGATCGCGACGCTGGCGGCGGCGCTGGCGGCGGGCGTCGCGTTGCCGCGCGCCTGCGTGCTGGCCAACGCCGCGGCCGGCATCGTGGTCGGCAAGCTCGGCACCGCGACCGTCACCCAGGCTGAACTCGACAAGGCGCTCAGCAGCCGCGCAATCCAGGGCGGTGTGCTCGACGAGTCGGCGCTGCTCGCCGCGGTGTCCGCCGCACGCGCGGCCGGCAAGCGCATCGTCATGACCAATGGCGTGTTCGATGTGCTGCATGTCGGTCACGCGCGCTATCTGCAGGCGGCGCGTGAGCTTGGCGATCTGCTGATCGTCGCCGTCAACGACGATGCCTCGGTCAAACGTTTGAAAGGACCGGAGCGGCCGCTCAACGCGACCGAAGACCGCATGGCGCTGCTGGCGTCGCTACGCTGCGTCGATTTCGTCGTGCCGTTCACCGAGGATACGCCGGCGCGGCTGATCGGCCGCGTGCTGCCGGATCTGCTGGTCAAGGGCGGCGACTACCGGCCCGAGCAGATTGCCGGCTACGAGGCGGTGACTGCCAATGGCGGGCGCGTGCTGGTGTTGCCGTTCCACGACGGCTATTCGACGACCGGATTGATCGCGCGCGCGCGCGGCTGATTGGCGCTGCTGCGCCGCAGCAACCGTCCACCGCCGACGACCGGTCTCAAGTCGCAAGGGGTGGGGCCGATAAGGCCGATGAAGCCAAAACTTGTCGCCTCAAGCCTTCATCATGGTCCTCGAAGATCGTTTCCAACGGGTTGTCATCGATGCGCTGGCCCGCGACCGGCTGGTATTGCCGACGCTGCCGGAAATCGCCTTGCACGTGCGTCAGCTCGCGCAGCGCGACGACGTTTCGGCGGCGGCGCTGGCGCAGGAAATCCAGAAGGACGCGTCGCTGGCGGTGCGCCTGATCCGCGTTGCCAACAGCGCCGCGCAGCGTGGCGGCACCCGCGTCGACAATGTTCGTCAGGCGATTACCCGTCTCGGTTTCGACTACACCCGGCTGCTGGTGTCGGGTCTGGCCATCGAGCAGATGTTCGCGCGGGGTGCGCCGCTGATCGAACGGCGACTGCGCCTGAGCTGGCAGCGCAGTACCGAAGTCGCCGCGGCCGCACAGGTGTTGGCGGCGCAGTGCACGCTGCTGAATCCGGAGATGGCGATGCTCGCCGGCCTGGTCCATGACATCGGCGTGCTGGCGATCCTGCGCCTGGCCGAGGCGCATCAGGATTCGCTCGACCACGAGGCCGAGATCGACAACGTCGTCGAGGTGTTGTCGCCGCGCATCGGCTGCATGGTGCTGCAGGCCTGGCACTTCCCGCCGGAGCTGGTCGACGTGCCGCAGCAATGGCATCAGTTCGACGCCGACTCCGACGGCGCCGCCGAATATGCCGACGTGGTGCGCGTCGCCGTGCTGCAGACCTCGGCCGGTCGCGAGCCGCCGTATGCAGCAATCGACCGCGCGCAAGTGCCGGCGTATCGCAAGCTCGATGTCAGCCCCGATGTCGACGTCATGAACATGGACGGCTATTCCTCGCTGTTCGACAGCGCCCGACCTGCGGCCTGACGTGTCCTTCGGCGTGCGCCTACACGGCGCCGCTCGCTTACACTTGTGCGACTCATGTTCAACGTCGTGCACGCGTGCCGCTCCTGACCGCCGAAAAGCTTTCCGTCCTGCGCGGCGACCGCGCGCTGCTGCGCGATTTCGATCTGCAACTGCAGCCCGGCGAACTGCTGCATCTGCGTGGCGCCAATGGCGTCGGCAAGACCTCCTTGCTCGAAACCCTGGCCGGCCTGCGCCATGCCGGCGGTGGCCAGGTGCGCTACGAGCGTGAAGACGCGCGCCCGCACTGGCTGGGTCATCGCAACGGCCTCAACCTGCAGTTGTCGGCGATCGAGAATCTGCAATTCTGGTGCGGCATCAACGCCGCGCCGATGTCGGCCATCGGTCCGGCGCTGGATCGTGTCGAACTGCCGGCGCGCGCGCGGCGGCGCAGCTGTCGCATGCTGTCGGCGGGGCAGAAGCGGCGCACGGCGCTGGCGCGCCTGCTGCTGCAGCGGCGCGCGCTGTGGCTGCTCGACGAGCCGCTCGATGGACTCGATGTCGCCGGCCTCGCGCGCTTCGCCGATCTGGTCGGCGAGCATTTGCAAGACGGCGGTGCGGTGCTGATGACCAGCCACCAGCCGCTACCGGCGCCGCTGGCTGCACGCGAGCTGGCGCTGTGAGCGCGCTGCGCGCCCTGTTCGCGCGCGAGCTGCGGCTCGCCGCACGCGCCAAGACCGAGTGGCTGATGCCGCCGCTGTTCTTCGTCATCGTCGTCACCGTTTTCAGCTTTGGCGCCAAGCCCAACGATCCGCAGTTGGCGTCGTTTGCGCCGGCGATCCTCTGGGTCGGCGCCTTGCTCGCGGCGCTGCTCAGCCTCGAACGCCTGTATCGCGCCGATCAAGAGGACGGCACGCTCGAACAGTTGATCGTCAGCGAAACCTCACTGAGCTTCGCGGTGTTCGTGAAGAGCCTGTCGCACTGGCTGCTCAGCGGCCTGCCGCTGGTGCTGCTGGCCGCGCCGCTGGGTGGCATGCTCGGCCTGCCGTCGGCATTGTTCGGGCCACTGGTGCTGGGTCTGGCATTGGGGACGCCGTGCCTGAGTTTCATCGGTGGCTTCGTCGCGGCGCTGACCGTCGGCCTGCCGCGCGGCGGCGCCTTGCTGCCGGTGCTGGTGCTGCCGCTGATCGTGCCGATCGTGATCTTCGGTGCTGGCGCCGTGCGCGCTGCGCAGCAGGGGCTGGACGTCAGCGGCCCGTTGTTCTTTCTCGCGGCGCTGCTAATGCTGACGCTGACGGTCTTGCCGTGGCTGTCGGCCGCAGCGCTGCGCAATGCCTTCGAATGAGACCGGTTGCGGCCCTCAGAACGCGTACTGCAGCGACAGCGCCGAGGCGATGACCTGGTCGCGATCCTGCAGCAGTGCGGCACGGATGATGGCGGTGTAGTGGTCGACGAATGACTTGCTGAAGCTGCGTGTGGCGCCGAAGTCGAGCAGCACGATCCGCACCCGGCCATCGCCGTTACGGCGGAAGCGGTAGTTGCCGAAGTTCGGATCGGTCTGCACCGTGCCCCATTCGAAGAACTCATGGACGAACAGCTCCAGCATCGCCGTTGCGAGCGCGTCGCGTGTGTCCTGTGGCAATGACTGCACCGATGCAGCGTGAATGTCGTCGCCGGCTTCGTAGCGCACCGCCAGCACCGCGCGCGTGCAGTAGTCGGGGATCACCGCCGGCACGACGAAGCGCGTGTCGCCGGCGAGGCGGCGGCCATAAATTTCGGTGAAATGCCGCTCGCGGCGGTAGTCGATTTCCTGGTGCAACATCTGTCGCACCTCGCCGAACATCGGCTTGGGGTCGACGCTGCGCGGCAGCAGGCGGCTGGTCGCCAGTAGGCGCTCCAGGGTGCGCATGTCGCTGTCGACCGATTCGGCGACGCCGGGGTAGAGCACTTTCAGGCACAGCTCGTTTGCATCACCGCGGCGCCGGGCACGATGCACCTGGCCCAGCGATGCGGCACCGATCGGTTGCGGGTCGATGTCGAGCGTCGCCATGCGCGCCTTGCCGAGCTGCCGCGTCAGTTGCCGCTCGATGATGGCCCAGGCGACCGGCTGACTGTTGTCCTGCAGCGTTTGCAGGGCCTCGACTGCTTCGGCGGGGAGGAAGTACTCGCCGTAGAGGGCCAGCAACTGTCCGGCTTTCATCAGGCCGCCCTTGAGCTGGCCGAGTTGGTGCGCCAGCGCCATGCCCTGTTCGCGATAGAACGCCTGGTTGGCGCGCTGACGCGAGGCGGTATCGCGTGTCAGGTTGCGCACCGAATGCAGCGCCAGCCGCGCGCCGACCTGCATGCCGATTCGCGTCATCGCCAAGTCGCGCGCGAACGGCTGCGTTTTTAGGGATTCGAGCGGTGCATCGCGCGGTGGAGTGGGCATGCGCCTGAAGGTCCTCGCGGGGTTGGACTCGGCATCGACGAACGTCGCTAGCGGCGCCGCGCCGCTGCGACACCTGTAGCGTACGGATGGCGTCTGTCGGCCGAGTTGATTTTCATCAAGTCCGGCGTCGTGACGGGGTGGCATGGTGCGACGACGACGGGGTATCGGCGCCATTCGGCGCAGGGGCCGACAATCGACGATTGCGGCCCGTAATGCAGAGGCGGAGGTTTTGCCGCGTGGCGTGGTTGCTTCGTTATACTCCGGAGTCTTCAAGGATGTTCGCCGTCGTGTCGGCCGATGCACTCCGTATCCGGCTTCAACACGATGTTTTAAAAAGCCAGCCGCCGCGCCCGCAACGATTACCGATGTCCTGGACCTGGTTCCACCGCCTTGCCTCGCCGCCGACGTTCTTCGGGCTGGCCCAGCGCCTCGCGCCCTGGTGCGCCGGTTTCGGCGGCGCTTTGTTGCTGCTCGCCTGGTTCGGCGGCTTGGTGCTGGCGCCGGCCGATTACCAGCAGAAGGACGCTTTCCGCATCATTTACGTCCATGTGCCGGCGGCGGCGCTGTCCTTGTCGCTGTACATGGCGATGGCGGTGTGTGGTGTCGTCGCGCTGATCTGGCGCATGAAGCTGGCCGAGTGCGTGCTGGTCGCCATCGCCCCGGTCGGCGCCAGCTTCACGGCGCTGGCGCTGGTTACCGGCATGCTCTGGGGCAAGCCGATGTGGGGCGCCTACTGGGTCTGGGATGCGCGCCTGACGTCCGAGCTTGTCCTGCTGTTTCTCTACCTCGGCGTGATCGGCCTCAACAGTGCATTCGAGGATCCGCGCACGGCGGCACGGGCCTGCGCGCTGCTGGCGATCGTCGGCTTCGTCAACGTGCCCATCGTCCATTACTCGGTGGTCTGGTGGAACAGCCTGCATCAGGGCTCGACGATTCTGAAGCTCGGCAAGCCCAACATTTCCGCCGACATGGCCTGGCCGCTGTACGCCGGCCTGCTCGGTTCTTATCTGTGGAGTGCGCACGCGGTGTTGCGCCGTACGCAAAACGAGCTGCTGCTGCGCGAGCGCAATACGCGCTGGGTGCGCGAAATCGCGGCGGCCACGGAACCCGGAGCGTAAGCGGATGTCTGCTGATTTCTGGAACATGAGCGGCTACGCCGTCTATGTGTGGGGCAGCTTCGCGGCGGGTCTGGCCGTGTATCTGTGGAATCTGATCGCACCGCGGCTGCGCCGGCGGGCGACCCTCGAAGCGATTGCGGAGGCGCAGGGCGACGAATGAACAAGCGTCAGAAACGCATGGCGGCAGTCGCCGCGCTGGTCGTCGGCATTGGCGTTGCGGCGGTGTTCGGCTTTACCGCGTTCCGCAAGAACATGATGTATTTCTACACGCCGACCGATCTGATCGACCACAAGGTCTCGGACAATGCCCAGCTACGTCTCGGCGGGCTGGTCGTCGCCGGCAGCGTGCATCGCGGTGACGGTCTGCAGGTCGACTTCACGCTCGCCGATTGCCAGAAGTCGTTGCCGGTGCGTTACGACGGCATCCTGCCGGACCTGTTCAAGGAAGGGCAGGGCATCGTCGCCACCGGCCATCTCCAGCACGGTGTGTTCATCGCCGATCAGGTGCTGGCCAAGCATGACGAGAATTACATGCCGCCGGATCTGGCGAAGTCGCTGAAAGCTCAGGGCGGTACCATGCATTCGTGCGCGCCGTTCAAGTCGGCCTACGGCGACAGCACCATGCCAGCGCAAGCGCAAGCGCAAGCGGCGCACTCATGACTGCCGAACTCGGGCAGTTCGCGCTGATCGCGGCGCTGATCGTCGCGGTTTTGCAGACCCTGGTGCCGGCGGTCGGTGTGCGGCGTCGCGACACGCGCCTGATGGCGATGGCGTCGTCCGGCGCGCAGACGCAGTTCCTGCTGATCCTGTTCGCCTATGGCTGTCTGACCTATGCGTTCATCAACAAGGATTGGTCGATCGCCTATGTCGCCGCCAACAGCGAGGCGCATCTGCCGCTGATGTACCGCGCGACCGCGGTTTGGGGCGCGCACGAGGGCTCGATGCTGCTGTGGATGCTGATGCTCAGCGGCTGGAGCGCGGCGGTGTCGATCTTCAACCGGCGTCTGCCGCCGGATCTGGTGGCCACTGCGCTGGCGGTGCTCGGCGCGCTGTCGATCGGCTTTCTGCTGTTCATCCTGATCACGTCGAATCCGTTCACGCTGGACTTCCCGGTGCCGGACAACGGCCGCGATCTGAATCCGCTGCTGCAGGATCCGGGCTTCGTCACGCATCCGCCGATGCTGTACATGGGCTATGTCGGCTTCTCGGTGGCGTTCGCATTCGCCATTGCCTCGCTGATTTCCGGCCGGCTCGACGCGGCGTGGGCGCGCTGGACGCGGCCGTGGACCACCGCCGCCTGGCTGTTTCTCACCATCGGTATCACCCTCGGTTCGTGGTGGTCCTATCACGAGCTGGGTTGGGGCGGCTGGTGGTTCTGGGATCCGGTCGAGAACGCCTCGTTCATGCCGTGGCTGATCGGTACCGCGCTGATCCATTCGCTGGCCGTCACCGAAAAGCGCGGTCAGCTCAAGGCCTGGACCGTGCTGCTGGCGATCCTCGCGTTCGCGCTGTCCTTGCTCGGCACCTTCCTGGTCCGCTCCGGCGTGCTGGTCTCGGTCCACGCGTTCGCCACCGATCCGGCGCGCGGCGTCTTCATTCTCAGCTTCCTCGCCATCGTGCTCGGCATCGCGTTCACGCTCTATGCGTGGCGGGCACCGAAGTTCGTGTCGGTGGCCGATTTCGCGCTGTTCTCACGCGAGGGGCTGTTGCTGCTCAACAATGTCTTTCTCGTCACCGCGGCGGCGGCGGTGCTGATCGGCACGTTGTATCCGTTGGTGATCGAGTCGATCAATGCCGGCAAGGTCTCGGTCGGGCCGCCGTTCTTCAATGCGGTGTTCGTGCCGCTGACCATTCCGCTGGCGCTGCTGGTCGGCTGTGCCTGTGCGGTCGGCTGGAAGCGCGCCAAGCTCGGCGAGGTGGTGCGCCGCCTGCGCGTGCCGGCCGCGATCGCCGTCATCGTCGCCATCGCGTTGCCGCTGCTGCTCGGTCATCCGCTGCGCATCAGCGCGATCGGCGGTGGCCTGCTGGCGGTCTGGATCATCGTCAGCGCCGCGCAGGAGATCGTCCGTCGCGTACGCGCCAAGCGTGATCGCGTGGCCGGCATTACGCAGATTCCGCGTGCGATCTGGGGCATGACGCTGGCCCATGTCGGGCTCGGCATCTGGGTGCTCGGCGTCACCTTCACCAGTATCTACAGCATCGAGAAGGATGCGCGCCTCGGCCCCGGCGAGACAGCGACCCTGGGCGGCTACACCTTTGCGCTGAAGGGCGTGACGCCGCGCACCGGTCCGAACTACCGCGCCGACCACGGCGAAGTCGATGTTGAACGCAACGGCCGCATCGTCGCCCACCTGGCGCCGGAAAAGCGTCTGTACGAGGCCAGCGGGCAGGTGATGACGGAGTCGGCGGTCGACCACAACCCGCTGCGCGATCTCTACGTCGCGCTCGGCGAGCCGATCGACAAGAACAACGCGGCCGGCGACTGGGCCGTGCGGCTTTATTACAAGCCGCTGATGCGCCTGGTCTGGATCGGCGGTTTCCTGATGGCCTTCGGTGGCTTGATCGCGATCAGCGACCGCCGCTACCGGCTGTCGCGCGCGGCGGCGACGCTGCCGGCCGGCGTGGAAGCCGCCTGATGCGTCTCCGCTACCTGGTTCCGGCGGTGGTGCTGATCGGCCTGATCGTGCTGTTCGCCGCCGGCCTCAAGCACGACCCGCGCGAGGTGCCGAGCCCGCTGATCGGCAAACCGGCGCCGGCGTTCGCGCTGAAGCTGCTGGGCAAGCCGGACCAGCCGTACACCAGCGCCGACCTCAAGGGCCGGCCGGTGCTCGTCAATTTCTTCGCCAGCTGGTGCGTGGCCTGCCGCGTCGAGCATCCATTCCTGATGCAGCTCGCATCGCAGGGCGTCGAGATCATCGGCATGGACTACAAGGACACCGATGCCGACGGCGCCGCCTGGCTGGCAGATCACGGCAACCCGTATCGCACGGTCGTCGCTGACCCGCAGGGCAGTGCCGGCCTGGATTGGGGCGTCTATGGTGCGCCGGAGACCTTCGTGCTCAATGCCCAGGGCATCATCGTCTACAAGCAGATCGGCCCGATGGACGAGCAGGTCTGGCGCGACCATGTCGCGCCGCTGATGGCGGCCAAGCCGTGATGCGTCGTCTGCTGCTGGCTGTCGCGTTGTTCATCGGCTCGCTATCGATCGCGGCGGCGCAAGTCGATGATGACGCGCTGCTGCCGCTGGCGCCGCTGCCGGCCGCGCAGCAGGCGCGCTACGAAGGGCTGATCCACCAGCTGCGCTGTCTGGTCTGCCAGAACGAGACCATCGCCGATTCGCAAGCGCCGTTGGCCGCCGATCTGCGCAAGCAGGTGCACGACCAGATCGCGGCCGGCCGCAGCGACGCGCAGATCAAGCGCTATCTGACCGACCGCTACGGCGACTTTGTCCTTTATAAGCCGCCGTTCAAGGCCAAGACCTGGCTGTTGTGGGGCGGGCCGTTTCTGGTGCTGCTGGTGGCGCTGGCCGTGGCGCTGCGCTTCGCGCGCTCGCGCCGGGCGATGGCGCCGGCCACGAACGTCGACGCCGATGCGCTGCAGCGCCTGCTCGACGCCGAGCGTGGCGTGGATCGCGGCGACGACCCGCCCAAAGGATCTGCATGACACTTTATTTGTTGATGGCGCTGCTGGCGGCGCTCGCCGGTCTGTGGTGGACGCGGCCGCTGTGGCGCCGCGCCAGCCCGGCCGCGCTGCGGCGGCGCAGCGCCAATGTCGGCGCCTACCGGACGCGGCTCGCCGAGATCGACGCCGACGTCGCCGCCGGCACGCTCGACGCCGAGGCCGCGCAGCAGCTGCGCGACGAGGCGGCGGCGCGCCTGCTCGACGACGCCGGCGCGGCGGAGGTCGAGGCCGGACATTCGGCGCGGCGACTGCCGCTGGCGCTGGCCGGTGTCGCGGTGCTGGCGGTGCTGAGCGCCTCGGCGTACTGGTATGGCGGCTCGTGGCGAACCTTCTCGCTGATCGAACTGGCCGGTCACGATCCGCAGGCCGCGCAGGAGCGCATGGTCGACGGCATGATCGCCAAGCTGCAGGCGCACCTGGATGCCGAACCCGACGATGCGCAGGGCTGGGCGATGCTGGGCCGCTCGTATGTGGTGTTGCAGCGCTATGCCGACGGCGCCAAGGCCTATGGTCGCGCCAACGCGCTGACCATCGACCAGCCCCATGCCGACTGGCTGGTCGCGGCCGGCGCGGCGCTGGGCATGGCCGACGGTAATCGCGACCTGTCGAAGGGCCGGCCGCTGTTCGAGCAGGCGCTGAAACTGGAGCCCGGCAACGCCGAGGCCTTGTGGTATGGCGGCCTGGCGGCGCTGCAGGATGGCGATTTCAAGACCACCTACGCGCACTGGCTGAAGCTGCGCGATGACCGCAGCCTGCCGGACGACGTGCGTGCCATCCTGGACCAGCACCTGCCGGAGTTGGCGACCAAGGCCGGCGAAACCCTGCCAGCGGCCGCCGACGCTTCGCCGCAGGCGCCGGCCTCCGGTGTGCACCTGACGGTCGAGGTCAGCCTGGCCGACGCGCTGAAGGACAAGCTCAAGCCGGGCATGACGCTGCTGGTCTTCGCCAAGGCCGCGAGCGGTCCGCCGATGCCGCTGGCGGTGCAGAAGATCAGTTCCCCGAAGCTGCCGTTGACGGTGACGCTGGACGACAGCCTGGCGATGATGCCGGCGATGAAGCTATCGGCGTTTCCGAACTGGGTCGTGACGGCCCGGTTGACGTCCAGCGGTGGCGCGCAGGCGCTGTCCGGTGACCTCGAAGGCAGTCATCCTGTCGCCCGCGCCGACGCGGCAACCCCGCTGCAGATCGTGATCGACCGGCAGCTCCCCTGAATTTGGTGCTGTCAGCGGCAATTCACCGCCGGTGCGCGACCATTTCTGTGTTTTAATAAGGGGATTTGATGAACACGACGCTCGCCCGCATGCCCGCGGCCGAAGGGCTCTACCTCAAGGCTGCGACCACGGCCTTACGCCGGCCGAAAGGCAAGCCGAAGCTCCCGCAGCTCGGCTTGACGGTGAAGAACGTGCGCGTTTCCGCGCAGCAGCTTGCCGAGTACCGCAAGGTTTGCGGCTTTGCCGACAGCCACACGCTGCCAATCACCTTTCCACACGTCATGGCGGCAGCGCTGCATCTGCAGCTGATGGTGCACCCCAGCTTCCCGCTGCCGATGCTCGGTCTGGTGCACGTCGGCAACCGCATCCGCCAGCACCGTGGCCTGGGCAGCGGCGAAACCTATGATTTCGACGTCCGCCTCGGCGAGTCGCGTGAGGTTCGCGCCGGCCTGGAATTCGACATCAACACCAGCGTCACGGTCGACGGCGTCGAGGTCTGGAGCGAGGTCATGACGACCCTGTTCCGTATCCCGGGCCCGAAGAAGGGCGCCCGCCCGCCGGCCTCGCCGCGGCTGCCGACGCTGTCGGAATACATCGCGATCAATGCCCCGGCCGACACCGGCCGCCGCTATGCCAAGGTCGGCAAGGACTTCAATCCGATTCATCTGGCCCCGCTGCCGGCCAAGCTGTTCGGCTTCAAGCGGCATATCGCCCACGGCATGTGGACGCTCGCGCACTGCGCGGCGCTGCTCGAGGACCGGGTCGAAGGTGAGCCGACGGCGCTCGATGTGCAGTTCCGCCAGCCGCTGTTCCTGCCCGGCCGGGCATCGTTGAAATTTGCTCACCGCGCCGGCGCCGGCGACAAGGGCCATGGAATCGAGTTCGAACTGATCGCAAATCGTTCAGACAAGGTCCATTTGAGCGGCGTCCTGCGTTAAAATTGTCAACCTGACAGGAGATTTCATGCGTATCCGCAAAGCAGTTTTTCCGGTCGCCGGTCTCGGCACCCGCTTTTTGCCGGCCACCAAGGCCAGCGCAAAGGAAATGCTGCCGGTCGTCGACAAGCCGCTGATCCAGTATGCGGTTCAGGAGGCCATCAGTGCCGGCGCTCAGGAACTGATCTTCATCACCGGTCGTTCGAAGAATTCGATCATGGATCACTTCGACAAGGCCTACGAGCTTGAAGCCGAGCTTGCCGCGCGCGGCAAGAACAAGCTGCTCGAAACCGTGCAGGGCATCGTCCCGCCGGGCGTCACCTGCATCTTCATCCGTCAGGCTGAGGCGCTCGGTCTCGGTCATGCGGTGCTGCAGGCCTGGCCGGCGGTCGGTGACGAGGACTTCTATGTGATCCTCGCCGACGACCTCATCGACGGTCGTCTGCAGCCGTGCCTGTCGCAGATGCATCGCGTCTACCAGCAGTACGGCACCAGCGTCCTGGCGACGCAGCGGGTGCCGCAGGAAGAAACCGGCAGCTACGGCATCGTCGATGCCCAGCCGATCGGCCCCGGTCTGTCCGAAATCAAGCGGATGGTCGAAAAGCCGAAGCCGGAAAACGCGCCGAGCAACCTCGCCGTGGTCGGCCGCTACATCCTGACGCCGCGCATCTTCAAGCTGCTCGAGCGCACGCAGCGCGGCGCCGGCGGCGAGATTCAGCTGACCGACGCCATCAGCCTGATGCTCAACGAGCAGACCGTGCTCGCTTATGAGTTCGAGGGCGTGCGCCATGACTGCGGCTCGAAGCTGGGCTATCTGCGTGCCAACGTTGAATTCGGCCTCAAGCATCCCGAACTGGCGGACGAATTCAGGGCCTATCTCTCCGATCTGACGGTGGGATGGCACGATCAGGAAAAAAAGCGGAAGGCATAGACCTTCCGCTGCCAACGACGCTTGGGGGACGCCGTGGGTTCGGGATGGACATTGAACAGAACGTGAAAGTGTAGGCAACACATGGCGACCAACAAGTATCAGAGCTTCATCGAATCGTCCTCGATCAACGGCGCCAACGCGCCGTACATCGAGGCTTTTTACGAACAGTTCCTCGAAGATCCGGAATCGGTCGATCCGAGCTGGCGGGCGTATTTCCGCCTGATCCAGGATCAGAACGCGCCGCGCGAGATTCCGCACAGCGAGGTCATCGCGCGCTTCGAGCGTCTGGCGCGTGAACCGCGCCGCGTGGTGGCCGCCGAAGCCGGTTTCGACGCCGCCGCCGCCGAGAAGCAGGCCGGCGTGCTGCGACTGATCAACTACTACCGCGTGCGTGGCCATCAGGCGGCGCGCCTCGACCCGCTGAACCTGACGCCGCCGGCCAACATCGCCGACCTCGATCCGGGCTTCCACGGCCTCGGTCCCGAGGACATGGACACGGTGTTCAACACCGGCACGCTGGCGGCCGGTTCCGACCGCCTGCCGCTGCGCGAGATCATCAAGATCCTCAAGAGCGTGTACACCGACACCATCGGTGCCGAGTACATGTATCTGACTGAAACCAGCGAAAAGCGCTGGATTCAGAAGCGCCTCGAAGCGGTGGCCTTCCAGCCGAAGCTGCCGGCCGAGCGCAAGCGCGACGTGCTCAAGCAGCTGGTGGCCGCCGAAGGCCTCGAGCGCTACCTGCACAACAAGTACGTCGGCCAGAAGCGCTTCTCGCTGGAAGGCGGCGATTCGCTGATTCCGGCGATGGACGAAATCCTGCGTGCCTGTGCGGCGCGTGACGTCGAGGAGATCGTCATCGGCATGGCCCACCGCGGCCGCCTCAACTTGCTGGTCAACGTCCTCGGCAAGTCGCCGAAGGAACTGTTCGCCGAGTTCGAGGGCAAGTACACGGTCGACGCGCTGTCGCGCGCCGGTGACGTGAAGTACCACATGGGCTTCTCGACCGACGTCGAAGTCGACGGCAAGCGCCTGCATCTGGTGCTGGCGTTCAATCCGTCGCATCTGGAAATCGTCAACCCGGTGGTCGAGGGTTCGGTCAAGGCGCGTCAGGTCCGCCGCGAAGACGAAGTCGGCCAGAAGATCGTGCCGGTGCTGGTGCACGGCGACGCCGCTTTCGCCGGCCAGGGCGTGGTCATGGAAACGCTGCAGCTGTCGCAGTCCAAGGGCTATGCGACCGGCGGCACGGTGCACTTCATCGTCAACAACCAGATCGGCTTCACCACGCCGGACCCGATCGAAGCGGTACGCCGCAAGGAAGCGCGTACGTCGCGCTACTGCACGGATCTGGCGAAGATGCTCGAAGCGCCGGTGTTCCACGTCAACGGCGACGATCCGGAAGCGGTGACCTTCGTCACGCGTCTGGCGATGGATTTCCGCAACGAATTCCACAAGGACGTCATCGTCGACGTCTGCTGCTACCGCCGTCTGGGTCATAACGAGGCCGACGAGCCGTCCGTCACCAGCCCGGTGATGTACGACGTCATCAAGAAGCACCCGACCACGCTGACCCTGTACGCGAAGAAGCTGCAGGAAGAAGGCGCGATCGGTGACGGCGAAGCCGACGAGCTGGTCAAGGCCTATCGCGACGGCCTTGATGCCGGCGAGAACACCGCGCGCATCACGCTCGGCCTGGTCGGCAACAAGCACACCGTCAATTGGGCGAAGTACAAGGAAGGCGGCTGGGATACGCCGGTCGACACGACCATCACCGAGAACGCATTGCAGGCGATCTCCGATCAGCTGCTGACGGTGCCGGACGGCTTCACGCTGCATCCGCGCGTCAAGAAGATCTGGGAAGACCGCGCGAAGATGGCCGCCGGTGAGCTGCCGATGGACTGGGGCTTTGCCGAGACCATGGCCTACGGCTCGTTGGCCAAGGACGGCTTCCACGTCCGTCTGTGTGGTCAGGACGCGCGCCGCGGTACGTTCTTCCATCGTCATGCGACGATTCACGACTACAAGACCGGCGAGCGCCTGACGCCGCTGCGTCATCTGGTCAAGGACAAGTACGGCTTCGTCGTCAACGACACGCTGCTGTCCGAAGAGGGCGTGCTCGGCTTCGAGTACGGCTATTCGACGACCGATCCGGACTCGCTGGTGATCTGGGAAGCGCAGTTCGGCGACTTCGCCAACGGTGCGCAGGTGCTGTTCGACCAGTTCATCTCGTCGGGTCAGGCCAAGTGGGGTCGCCTGTGCGGTCTGACGATGTTCCTGCCGCATGGCTATGAAGGCCAGGGTCCGGAGCATTCGTCGGCGCGCCTCGAGCGCTACCTGCAGCTGTGTGCCGAGAACAACCAGCAGGTCTGCGTGCCGTCGACGCCGGCGCAGATGTTCCACATGCTGCGTCGTCAGATGAAGCGCTCGACGCGCCTGCCGCTGATCGTGATGACGCCGAAGTCGCTGTTGCGGCATCCGCTGTCGGTGTCGACGCTCGACGATCTGACCAAGGGCGGCTTCCAGCCGGTCATCCAGGAAGTCGAGGCGATCGACCCGAAGAAGGTCACGCGCATCGTGTTCTGCTCCGGCAAGGTCTACTTCGATCTCGTCCAGGCCCGTCAGAAGGACAATCTCGACAATGTCGCGATCGTCCGCATCGAACAGCTCTATCCGTTCCCGCGTGAGGGCTACGAAGCGGCGCTGGCGATGTATCCGAAGGCCAAGGACGTGGTCTGGTGTCAGGAAGAGCCGGAAAACCAGGGTGCCTGGTATCAGATCAAGCACCGCATGGGGGCGTACCTGAAGCCGCAGCATCAGATGCTGTACTCGACGCGCAAGGGTTCGCCGACCACGGCGGTTGGCTACCTCAAGGTGCATCAGAAGGAACAGGCCGAGGTCGTCAGCGAAGCGCTGGCCGGCGGCAAGAAGATGTAAGAAGACCCGCAAGGGCGACGGGGCCGGTTCTACACCGGCCCCGATTGCATTGAAGACTATCGACAGCAAGAAAAGGCGAACAAGGAACCCCAAGAGATGGCCATAGAAATCAAAGTCCCCAACCTGCCGGAGTCGGTGTCATCGGCCACCGTGGCTGAATGGCACGTCAAGGCTGGCGACGCGGTTTCCCGCGAGCAGAACCTGATGGACCTCGAAACCGACAAGGTCATGCTCGAAGTGCCGGCCATCGCGGATGGCGTGCTCAAGGAAATCCGCGTCGAAGCCGGTGCCACGGTGCAGGCGGGTGACGTGCTCGGCATCCTCGAGGAAGGCGCTGCCCCGGCGGCCAAGGAAGCGCCCAAGGCCGAGCCGGCCAAGAACGAAGCGGCCGCCCCGGCCACCGCCAGCGCCGCGCCGCAGATGAGCTCGGAAGACGGCCAGAGCCCGGCCGTGCGCAAGCTGCTGTCCGAGTTGGGCCTGTCGGCCAGCCAGATCAGCGGCAGCGGCAAGGGCGGTCGCCTGACCGTCGAGGACGTCAAGAACTACTCGGCGGCGCCGAAAGCGGCCGCCCCGGCACCGAAGGCTGCGGCGCCGGCACCGGCACCGCGTCCGCTGGGTGCCCGCGAAGAACAGCGCGTGCCGATGACGCGCATCCGTGCGCGCATCGCCGAGCGCCTGCTCGAAGCGAAGAACACCACGGCGATGCTGACGACCTTCAACGAGGTCGACCTCAAGGCCGTCATGGACCTGCGCGCCAAGTACAAGGGCGACTTCGAGAAGGTGCACGGCGTCAAGCTCGGCTTCATGAGCTTCTTCGTCCGTGCAGCGGTCGAGGCGCTGAAGAAGTTCCCGGCCGTCAACGCGTCGATCGACGGCTCGGACATCGTCTATCACGGCTACTACGACATCGGCATCGCCGTGTCGTCGGACCGCGGCCTGGTCGTGCCGATCCTGCGCGACGCCGATCAGCTGTCGCTGGCCGGCATCGAAAAGGCCATCGTCGACTTCGGCACGCGGGCCAAGGCCAACAAGCTGACGATGGAAGATCTCACCGGCGGCACGTTCTCGATCACCAACGGCGGCATCTTCGGTTCGATGATGTCGACGCCGATCCTGAATCCTCCGCAGTCGGCGATCCTCGGCATGCACGGCATCATCGAGCGTCCGGTCGTGGTCGACGGCCAGATCGTGATCCGTCCGATGATGTATCTGGCGATGTCCTACGATCACCGCATCGTCGACGGCCGCGAGGCCGTGCTGACGCTGCGCACGATCAAGGAATGCCTGGAAGATCCGGCCAAGCTGCTGTTGCAGCTGTAAAGCTGCTGCGCTCCGCATCTCGGCCGTCGGCGGTGCTCGGAATGCTCACGTACTGATGTACGCTGCGCCTTCTGTGCTTCGGCGCCGACCGACCTGCGTTCGCTCGCGACGCTTTACGCAAGCCGCTGCGCTGTATCGAAAGGGCCCGCCATCGCGGGCCCTTTTCGTTTGTGCAGCCGACGCCCCGTGACCCGCCGGCCCATGCCGGCCACGCCGGGCCTCCGGCATACTCGCCGGCATGCCGCCGATGCACGAACAGCCGTTGCCGTTCATCACCTTGCCGAACTGGGTCAAGGCCGCGTCGTTGTGTGGTTTCAATATCCAGCCGGTCTTCGACGAGCTCGGCATCGAAACCGATCTGATCCACCTCGAGCATGCGACGATCAGCCGGCCGCTGCTCGAGCAGGTCATGATCCAGTGTGTGGCGCGTGCGCGCAGCCAGCACTTTCCGTTCGTGCTCGGCGAGACCTTTGCGTTCGACTACCTGCCGGACATCGGCGTGTTTCTGGCGACCAGCCCGACGCTGCGCGACGCGACCCGCGTCTTCGAATGGGTGCGCACGCTGATCAATCCGATGATCGATGTGCGCCTCGAAGAGCAGGACGTGGTGGCGCGCCTGGTGCTGCAGCAGGTCGACGGTGGCAGCAGCGGCATGGCGGCCGTCTACTTCATCGAGTCGATCTTCGCGGCGGTCGTGAAATTCGCGCGCATGCTCCATGACGACATCGAGCACCAGAGTTTGTTGCAGTTCCGCTATCCGCAGCCGCCGCATGTCGCCGCCTACGCCGAATTCTTCCGGGCGCCGGTGGTCTTCCTGCGGCCCCGCAATGCCGTCGAGCTGCCGCGCGCGCTACTCGATCGTCCGCTCGGCGGCGGTTTTCCGGCACTGCACGGGCAGGCTGAGGCCCGCGTCGAGCAGCGGCTGGCGCAGATGCCGCGCCGAACCGGTCTGGTCGCCGCGGTCGAATCGGCGTTCGAGCACGAGCCACGCCTGCTGGGGCAGGGCATCGAACGTCTCGCCGAGCGCCTCGGGCTGCACCCGCGGACCTTGCAGCGCCGTCTGCGCGATGAGGGCGAAGCCTTCGGCGAACTGCTCGACCGTATCCGTTACCGCCTTGCCCTGCGCGACCTCGACGACCCGCGTCTCGACCTGGAAGCGATCAGCGAACGGCTCGGATTTTCGGATCGACGCAGTTTCACGCGGGCGTTCTCCCGTTGGGCCGGTGTGACGCCGAGCGGTTACCGCAAAGGCAGGGACTGAGCGCGGCCGCCGATGCGGCGCAGTCTGCGTTTCTCGCTTCACCGGCGCCACGGTCCCCCAGCGAAAGCCGGCGCGGCATGCGCGGAGGATGGCGGAGTCGTTGCCCTCAGTGACGCGTGGTTGTCACGCCCAGCATTCCATAGAGCGGACACCAGCCGATGGTTCCGGTCAGCAACGGCACCAGGCCGATCAGGCCGACCCAGCGCCACGGTGCCGTGACCGTAAAGACGCCGAGAATCAATGCCACGCCGACCGCGATGCGGATCGCGCTGTCGATGGCGCCGACGTTCGGGGTGATGACGGAGGGCTTGAGTGCGTTCATGCGGGGGGCTCCTGTGCGGTCTGCGCCGCTGTGAATTCGGCGTAGGCGTTCATGGCATTCGCGGCATACATCAGCGACGGCCCGCCGCCCATGTAGACCGCCATGCCGAGGGCTTCCTCGATCTCGGTTTTGCTGGCGCCGGCATGCAGCACCGCACGCATGTGAAAGCCGATGCAGGCATCGCAGCGGGCCGCAACGCCGAGTGCCAAGGCGATCAACTCCTTGCTCTTGGTGTCGAGCGCGCCCGGTTTGGTCGCCGCGCGGGCCATGCTGTTGAAGCCGCCGAGCAGGTCCGGCATGTCGGCACGCAACTCGCCGAGCCGGCTGCTGACCTGGGCTGTCAGTTCGCGATAGGGCTGCATCGACGCGGCTCCGGACGCTGGAATGACGCCTAGCGTGCGTCCAGTGCCGGTCCGCGGCATTGACGCAGATCATGAAGCCGGCACTGGCGATCGAGCGCGCCCGGTTGATGACGTCTGACGACGACCGTGGCGGCAAGCCGAAGCGGCGTTCGGACGTCAGGCGTGGTCGCGCCTGCGTTCCTGGCCAATCAGGATCGGGGCGCCGAGGGATGATGTGGGCGGTCGTGACTGCGGCGTATAAAGGCTGAATTGCAACAGGCGCAGGCGCAGCTGCGCGCCGGGCCGCAGTGCCGGGACGTCGTGATGCAGATGGGGCCACTCGACGCGCACCGGCGCCTTGCTGCCGCTTGTCTGTACGACGGCGCGCACGACCGGCCCGGTGCGCTGCAGCGATTGCACGACGACGTCGAGTCCGATGCCGCCATCGCCCAGTCGCAGATCGCCCGGCCGGACATGAACGTCAGCGGCGCCGTCCGGATGGATGCGCCCATCGAGGACGGCGATATCGGCGCCGTCGAATTGCACGCGGCGTTCGTGCACCTGCGCGCGCAGTACGTTGGTGTCGCCGAGAAAATCGAAGACGAACGGGCTGGCCGGCCGTTCGTAGACCTCGTCGACACTGCCGATCTGCTCGATGGCACCGTGGTTCATGATGACGACGCGGTCGGCCAGTTCGAGCGCCTCCTCCTGATCGTGCGTGACGAACAGCGTGCTGTAGCCGGTGCGCCGGTGCAGTTCGCGCAGCCACTGCCGCAGATCCTTGCGCACGCGCGCGTCGAGCGCTCCGAACGGTTCGTCGAGCAGCAGCACCCGCGGTTCGATGGCCAGTGCGCGGGCCAGCGCGACACGCTGCTTCTGGCCGCCGGACAGTTGCGACGGATAGCGCTTCTCCAGCCCCGCGAGTTGCACGAGCTCGATCAGCTCCCGCGCCCGCTGGCGGATCAGGGCTTCAGGCTGGCGCTCGCGGCGTTCGCGTACGCGCAGGCCGAAGGCCACGTTGTCGAGCACGCTCATGTGACGGAACAGGGCGTAGTGCTGAAAGACGAAGCCGACGCGGCGTTCGCGCACCGGCCGTTCAGCGACATCCTCGCCGTCGAAACGGATCTCGCCGCGGTCCGGAAATTCAAGACCGGCGATGCAGCGCAGCAGCGTCGTCTTGCCCGACCCCGACGGGCCGAGCAGGGCGATCAGCTCGCCGGAGGCGATGTCGAGATCGACGCCAGCCAGCGCGTTGAAGTCGCCGAAGGATTTGTGCAGTTTGCGGATCTGGATGTCCATAGTGTGTCGGGCGGTGAGAGCGTGAGGCGCAGCCGTCAGTGACGGCGCGTGGCGGCGAGCTCGTCGCCGTGGCGCCATTCGAGATAGGTCTTCAGGCCCAGCGTGACGAGCGCGAAGACGGCGAGCAGCGAGGCCACGGCAAACGCTGCGGAGAAGGCGTATTCGTTGTAAAGAATTTCCACATGCAGCGGCATCGTGTTGGTTTCGCCACGGATGTGGCCGGACACGACGCTGACCGCGCCGAACTCACCCATCGCGCGCGCCGTGCACAGCAGTACGCCGTAAAGCAGACCCCATTTGATATTCGGTAGCGTGACGCGCCAGAACGTCTGCCAGCCGGAGGCGCCGAGCGTCAGCGCCGCCTGCTCGTGGTCGGTGCCCTGTTCCTGCATCAACGGAATCAGTTCGCGCGCGATAAACGGAAACGTCACGAAGACGGTGGCGATGACGATGCCGGGCATCGCAAACACGATGCGAATGTCATGATCGAACAGCCAGGGGCCGAACCAGCCGTGCCGGCCGAAGATCAGGATGAAGCTCAGGCCGGCGACGACCGGAGACACCGAGAACGGCAGGTCGATCAACGACACCAGCAACGCTTTTCCGGGAAACGTGAACTTGGTGATGGCCCACGCTGCAGCGACGCCGAACAGCAGATTCATCGGTACTGCGATACCCGCCGTCAGCAGCGTCAGGCGAATCGCGGCCAGCGCATCGGGTGAGGTGATGGCCTCGCGGTATAAGGTCCAGCCGTGGCGCAGGGCCTCATCGAACACGGCGATGAGCGGCAACAACAGGAAGCCCATCAAGAACAGCACGGCGATCGCGATCAACACGAGTTGCGTCCAGCGTCGCTCGTCGGTGGCAGTGGGGTGGCGCCGGCTCGGTGTCGGGCGCGCGTCGATGGTCGAAAGGTTCATGTGCGACTCGTGATGGGCTAGCGTGCCGCGCCGTGGCGCCGCCGCATCCACAGCTGTAGACCGTTGATGGCCAACAGCAAGCTCAGCGACAAGGAGAGCATCGCCACGGCCACGGCACTGGCGCCGGCATAATCGAATTCTTCGAGCTTGATGACGATGAGCAGCGGTGCGATTTCGCTGACCATCGGCATGTTGCCGGCGATGAAGATGATCGAGCCGTATTCGCCGGCCGCGCGTGCAAACGCCAAGGTGAAGCCAGTGACGATGGCTGGCAGTACCGTCGGCACGATGACGCGTAGTACCGTTTGCAGCCGTGTCGCCCCGAGCGAGGCCGCAGCTTCCTCGAATTCCTTTTCGGTGTCTTCGAGCACCGGCTGTACCGTGCGCACGACGAATGGCAGACCGATGAAGGTGCAGGCGACGATGACGCCGAGCGGTGTGTATGCGACCTTGATGCCGGCACCCGCCAGCCATGCGCCGATCCAGCCGTTGGTCGCGTACAGCGTCGTCAGTGCGATGCCGGCGACCGCTGTCGGCAGTGCGAATGGCAGGTCGATCAGGGCATCGAATAGCCGTTTTCCGGCGAAGCGATAGCGCACCAGAACCCAAGCGACCAGCGTTCCGAATACCGCATTGATCGTCGCGCCGATCAGCGCTGCGCCGAAGCTGAGTCGTAATGCGGCCAGCACCCGCGGCGCCAGCACGGTGTCGAGGAAGCCGTGCCAGCCGAGTTTCGCCGATTCGATGAAGATCGCGCTCAACGGAATCAGCACGATCAGGCTCAGGTACAGCAGCGTGAACCCTAGCGAAAGATTGAAGCCGGGGATGATCGAGCGCGATCGGCGCCGGGGCTGGGCGATTGCACTCATGACCCGGCCGCCTCGGTCGTCATGAGCTGGTCGAGGACGCCGCCGTCAGCGAAATGCTTGGCGTAGGTTTTTGGCCAATCGTCAATCGAGAATAGCCGTAGCTTCGGGAACTCAGCCGCATGCTCGGCAAGGACGGTCTCGTCGGCCGGGCGCAGGCCGTTCGCCGCCAGCAGCTCTTGGCCAGTGTGCGAATAGTGATATTCGAGATAGGCCCGAGCCAGTGTCGTGTTGCCCTTTTCGGTCGCGACTTTGTCGACCACGGCGACCGGATTATCGGCACGGATCGAAATCGACGGCGCGACGATTTCGAAGCCCTGGTCGCCGAATTCCTTGCGAATCAGAAACAGCTCGTTTTCGAAGGTGAGCAGCACGTCGCCAACGCCGCGCTGCACGAATGTTGTCGTTGCGCCGCGACCGCCGGTGTCGAAGACCGGCACATTGTGCAGCAGTGCCGCAACGAAATGACGGGCTGTGGCGTCGTCGCCACCAGGGAGGGTCAGCGCGTACTGCCATGCGGCCAGATAGCTATAGCGCCCGTTACCCGAGGTCTTCGGGTTGGGCATGATCACGCGCACGTCGGCGCGTGTCAGATCGTTCCAGTCGTGGATGTGCTTGGGGTTGCCCTTGCGGACCAGGAACAGAATCGTCGACCACGACGGGCTGGCATGGTGCGCGAAGCGCCGTGCCCAGTCCTTGCCGACTAAGCCGGCTGCGGCGACGGCGTCGATATCAAGGGGATTGTTTGTGGTCAGCACGTCGGCATCGAGGCCGTCGATGACCGCGCGCGCCTGTTTGCTGGAGCCGCCGTGCGACTGCTGCACGATGATGTCGGTGCCGGTTTTCTGCTTCCAGTACGCGGTGAACGCCGGGTTGAACTGGCGATAGAAATCGCGGGCAACGTCGTAGGATGCGTTGAGCAACGGCTCCGCTTGCGCGACGCGACTGATCAACAGAGCCGATATCGTGAGAATTAAAAATCCGTATTTCATGGAAATGTGGAAGTCTCTCTAAAATCTATCTATGCGAAGCGCAGCTGGCGAACATGCAGGCGTTGTTCTTGAGCTTGCAGCGGTCTTGCGAGTGGGTAGAGCTCGCGATCCAGCCAGCGGGTATTGCTCAGCCACAGACCGTCGACGTCGACGCCGTGGCCACGGTTGACGATGACGATGCGTTGCAGTCGCTGGTCGAGCAGAGCGAGCTTGTGTTCGGCGCGCAGGCCGAGTTCGATCAGCTGGACAAAGGTGTAGTCGCTCAGCAGGCCGGCATGGCGCTGTGCGAGCGGCCTGAGCACGTCGGTGACGAAATGCCAGGTGTCCGACTTGCCCGGAACGCGCGTGCGCAGGTTCAGCGTGCCGTTGTGCATCAGCCAAACACCGTCGATGACTTTGAACGGATGGACGTTGTCGATGCCGCTGCCACCACGCGTCTGGCGCCGCAGATGCAGGACGTACTCGCTGTCGCGTAGTGAGTGTTCGACGTCGATCAGCTCGGCGACGTCGACGACGCGTCGACGCTCGATGCGCGTGCGACCGTTACGATCGAAGCCCATCAGGCCCCAGCCGTCGGGGTTGTGCGCAGCGGCGGCCGCCAGCAATTCTTCGGCGATCTCGACGCCGGCCGGCTTATGGATGATGAGGCACATGTCAGGCGCGCTCGCTGAGTTTGGCGACCAACACTTCGGTGGCCTTGAAGACCGCTAGGACGTCGTCGCCGACGCGCAGCGGCAGGCGGTCGACGGAGCTGGTGGTGATGACAGCGCTGACGATGCCGGCCGCCGTCTCGACTTCGATTTCGGAGACGACCGAGCCTCGATGGACGGCGACGACCTGACCCTTGAACTGATTTCGTGAATTGATGGCGGCGATGGTCATGGTGGTGTTGGCGCCGGCGACCCGGCGCGGTTTGAGAAAAGAGGGGCGGGACTCAGATGTCGATCCCGCCCAGGCCGGCAGATCGACTACTTGCGGTAGATCTGGTCGAAGACGCCGCCATCGCCGAAGTATTCGGGCTGCACCTTGGCCCAGCCGCCGAAGTCGCGGATCGTCACCAGTTGGAGCTTCGGAAACACGCTCGCGTACTGCGCGGCGATCTTCGGATTTGACGGGCGGTAGAAGTTCTGCGCGATGAGGTTCTGCGCTTCGTCGGTGTACAGATAGCGCAGGTACGCTTCGGCGACCTTGCGCGTGCCTTTCTTGTCGACGACCTTGTCGACGACCGCGACCTGCGGTTCGGCGAGAATCGAGATCGACGGCACGACGATCTCGAACTGGTCGTCGCCGAATTCGCGTTTGGCGAGAAACGCTTCGTTCTCCCAGGCGAGCAGTACATCACCGAGACCGCGCTGGACGAAGGTCGTCGTTGCGCCGCGTGCCCCGGTGTCGAGCACGGGCACGTTTTTGAACAGCGCCGTCAGGTAGGCGCGTGCCTTGGCCGCGTCGTTGCCATTGGCCTGCAGCGCATAGGCGTAGGCGGCGAGGAAATTCCAGCGCGCGCCGCCAGAGGTTTTCGGGTTCGGGGTGATGACGCTGATGCCGGGACGGACCAGATCGCCCCAGTCCTTGATGTGCTTGGGATTGCCCTTGCGCACCAGGAACACGATGGTCGAGGTATACGGCGACGCATGGTCGGGCAAGCGCGACTCCCAGTCCGGATTGATCAGCTTGCCGGGATTGACGAGCGGCAGGATGTCGCCACCGAGCGCGAGGGTGACGACGTCGGCGTCGAGTCCGTCGAACACCGCGCGCGATTGCTTTCCTGAGCCGCCGTGCGACTGCTGGATCGTTACGGTGTCGCCGGTCTTGGCCTCGTATTCGGCGATGAACCTGGCATTGATGGCCCGATACAGCTCGCGTGTCGGGTCGTACGACACATTGAGCAGATCGTAGTGGGCGGCGAAGGCGGCGGTCGGCAACGCGAGTGCCAGCGCGGCGGCGCCGAGGAATCGTTTCAACATTGGGGGCTCCCGAAAATTGTGGGTCAGTACGAAATCTGCAGACGCGTGAAGACGGCCTTCTCGGCCTGGCGGTCGCCGCTGCTGGCGCCGCCGTCGTAGCGCGTGTGGTCGTAGTCGAGGACCAGCTTGGCGTTCGCCGTCAGATACCAGTTGATGCCGACGCCGATGCTGCTGGCCTTGCTGGCGGCCGACGACGCATTGGCGTAGCCGTCGCGAAAGACGTCGTTGTCGACGTCGAGGGCGCCGTAGCGCGCGGCGACTTCCCAGGCGCCCCAGCCGTCGGCGCCGACCGCGTGCCGTGGCTGGCCGACGCCCTTGTAGCTCGCCTTCTCTCCGGTCAGCACATAGGTCAGTGTCAATTCGTAGCCGTCGTTGCCGAAGCTCTCGGTGGTCGCGCTGCCGCCGCTCGGCGTATTGCGCACGTCCTGCTTCGAGCGCGCATATTCGGCGAGCGCACCGACGCTGCCGTAGTACCAGTAGGCTTGCGGCGACCAGCGCGTGTGCGTGCCGTCAGGCTGTGCCGTCGCGACGTACTGGAAGAACGTGTTCTGGCCGGGGCTGCGGTACTGCGGCAGGGTCGACGAACCGGCCGACGAAGACTTCTGCGTGCCGGTACTGGCGCCGATACCGAAGCCGAGACCCTGCAGCACACCCGGCGTGCTGCGGAACGGCTCGATGAATATGCGGCCCTCCAGCTCGTGGCGCCCGTCGGCGTCGACACCATCGACATCGCGACCATCGCGCGTGCCGTTGAACAGACCGACGGTGTAGCTGACACGGCGGTCGAGCAGCTCGCCGAACAGCGCGACGCCGATGTCGCGGTTCGGCACCAGCTCGGTCGGATAGCCGCGCTCGACGAAGCTCAGCGAGGTCGAGGACTGCAGGCGTTCGAGGCCGAGCGGTCCCTTCTGCCGGCCGACGCGGACGCTGGCCGCCGGCGAGAAGCGCAGGTCGATATAAGCGTCGACGACGCTGGCCGACGAGCCGGAGCCGTCGCCAGCGAACTCGGGCGTCAGACGGAAGCCGATCAGCTTGCCAAGCGAGCCGTCGAATGTCGGCCGCAACCGGCGCAGTCGAAAGCCGTCGTTGAAGCGCGCATCGGTATCGTCGACGTAAAAGCGACCGTCGACCTGTGCCAGGGCGTGCAAGCTCAGCTGGTAATCGCCACTGGCGATCGTGAAACCGCGTGGTCCGGCGCTGACCGTGGCCGCCGACGGCGGCGACGGCTCTGCGAGTTTTTGCTCGACGATCCGCAGGCGCTGATCGAGTGCGGCAGGCGAGACCTCGTCGGCGTGCGCGGCGAACGGCGCGAGGCCGGCGATGCCACTGGCGGCGGCGAACAACGTACGGGTACCGCGGGTTGCGAAAGCGCGTTTCATGTGGACCTTGTCTGGGCGTGATGGAGGGCGGTGTGCCGGCTGCGGCGGCGGCGCTCGGCCGGGGTTGTCGTGGTGGGTGATGGCGGCGGCGCGCCGCGGCGGAGCGGGCGTGTCGACGTGGGGCGGTGGAGTCGGGCGCGAGCGATGCATGAATCGGAAAGTGATCGAATTTGCATAAAACGACCAGGATTCATGCCATTTTGATAATTTTCGATATCTATCTGATATCAATAGATATTCAAAAATGACCTGACGATATGTCCGTTATATTTGACGGAATAAACGTATTATTTCGCGACAAACTCACCATATTTGAAGGCCGTATGGACCGTCACGACGACACGCTGCTGGCGCTGTGGGCTGAAGTCGGCAAGCACCTGACGCTGGCCGAATCGCTGCCGGTGATCGGGGGCTTGCTTGGCGCGCGGCTGGCGCTCGCCGAGCTGCGGATCGACGAATACGACGGCGGTCAGGGGGCGCTCTCCAGCGTCGCGCGCTGGCCGCACGATGCGAACACGGTCGCGCCGCACGAGATGCGGCGCTTGGCCGGGCCGGCATTTGCCGCGGTTCTGGCCTGGGCGCGTCCGGGGGCGAGTGCGTCGTATCACGCCGAGCACTTCGCGTGGCCGTTGCCGTTCTCCGGTCTGGACGGCTTCGCTGTGGGCCGCGACGCCGAGGCCGTGCCGCTGTTCGGCCGACAGGGACCGGCGCCGCAACCATTCGTCGGTGTGCTCGTTGCCACCGCAGCACGCGGCGTGACGCTCGACGGCGCAACCCGCGCGCTACTGCGTGCGGCGGCCGAGCCGATCGCGACGGCGCTGTGCAACGAACAGCGCCTGCGCGACATCGACAGGTTGCGCGCCTCGGCCGAGGCCGATCGGCGCAGTCTGCTGACGCGGCTCGGGCGTCGCAGCCTGTCGGAAACCATCGTCGGCGCCGATCGCGGCCTGCGGCAGGTGATGGCACGTGTCGAGCAAGTCGCGCCAACCGACGCGAGCGTGCTGATCCTCGGTGAGACCGGTGCCGGCAAGGAAGTGCTCGCGCGCGCGATACACGAGCGTTCCGTGCGTGCGAGCGGTCCGTTCGTACGCGTCAACTGTGGTGCAGTGCCGCCGGAACTGATCGACTCGGAATTGTTCGGCCACGAGAAGGGCAGCTTCACCGGTGCGCTGGCGGCGCGCCGTGGCTGGTTCGAGCGTGCCGACGGCGGCACCCTGTTCCTGGATGAAATCGGGGAGCTGACGCCGGCGGTGCAGGTGCGTCTGCTGCGCGTCCTGCAGGACGGCATCGTCCAGCGCATCGGCAGCGAGCGCGAGGTTGCCGTCGACGTTCGCGTGGTTGCCGCGACGCATCGCGACCTGCCGCACATGGTGCAGGATGGCCGCTTTCGCGAGGACCTCTGGTATCGCCTCGCGGTGTTTCCGCTGATCCTGCCGCCGCTGCGCGAGCGCAGCGAGGACATCGCGCTGCTCGCCCAGCACTTCGTCGAGCGTGCCGCCGACCGGCTCGGCCTGCCGCGACCGCCGTTGCGGTCGGCCGACCTGCAGCGCTTGCTGGCCTATCGCTGGCCGGGCAACGTTCGAGAATTGTCGGCGGTCATCGAGCGCGCCGTGATACTTGGCCAAGGCGTGTCGCTCGACCTGGAAACGGCGTTGGGCGTGGCGCGGCCGACGGCGCCGGCCAAGCGGCAGCTTGGCGAGGCGACGCCGGCGCTGTCGACGCTGGCCGAGGCCGTTGCCGCACATCTGTGCCGCGCGCTCGCAACCAGCGGTGGGCGCATCGACGGCCCCGACGGTGCGGCGCGCTTGCTGGACGTCAATCCCAGCACGCTGCGTGCGACGCTGCGTCGGCATGACGTCGATCCGCGACGCTTTCGCCGCTGACGCCCCCGCACGCTGCCGCCTGTCGCCGCCGGACTACAGATCCGGCGTTCGTGCCCACGTGACGAATCCTTGACGCGCCCTTCAGGAACGGGACTTGCCTCGTCGTCTGCAAACCGTCACGACGATCGTCAGCAATGAACGAGATGAATGTCAGCAATGTGCTCGCGCAGATCCGCAGCCTGCAATCGCAGGTCGCGACGCCGACGCGCGTGCAGGCCCCCGACGCCGCGCAGGCGCCGCAGGGTGGCTTTGCGGCGGTGTTGAAGTCGGCGGTCGGCGAGGTCAGCCAGACGCAGAACACGGCTGTCGACATGCAGACCGCGTTTGCCAAGGGCGACCCGAGCGTCGAGCTGTCGAACGTGATGCTGGCCGGCGCCAAGGCGCAGGTTCAATTCAAGGCGATGACCGAAGTACGCAACCGCCTGGTGGCGGCGTACCAGGACATCATGAACATGCCGCTGTGAGGACACGCTAAGTCATGGCCACGATGTCGATGCCGGCGGTTCGCCAGCTCAAGGATATTCCGGCACTGCGCCAACTCGCGGTGCTGGCCGGGATCGCCGCCGCGGTGGCGGTCGGCCTGCTGATCTGGTCGTGGTCGCAGCGGCCCGGCTATGTGCCGGTCTATGCCGACCTCAGCGACCGCGACGCGGCGGAAGTGGCCGACGTGCTGCGTGGCGCCAATATTCCGATGCGTCTCGAAAGCGGCACGGTCACGGTGCCGCAGTCGCAGCTTTACGACGCGCGCCTGAAGCTTGCCGCGCAAGGCTTGCCGCACGGCAATGCGCAAGGCTTCGAGATGATGCAGCAGGATCAGGGTTTCGGTACCAGTCAGTTCGTCGAATCGGCGCGCTATCAGCATGCCTTGGAAACCGAACTGTCGCGCACCATTGGCAGTCTGCAGCCGATACGCGGTGCACGCGTGCATCTGGCGATTCCCAAGCCGAGCGCCTTTGCGCGCAAGAACGATGCGCCGAGCGCGTCGGTCTTCGTCGAGCTGTATTCGGGGCGCACGCTGGAGGCCGATCAGGTGGCGTCGATCGTGCACCTCGTGGCATCGAGCGTGCCGGGCCTGCAGCCGGAAGCCGTGACGGTCATCGATCAGTTCGGCCATCTGCTGACCAACGACGCCGACAGCGCGCTGGCACGCACCGCCGAGCAGTTCGACTACACGCGCCGCGTCGAGTCCGATTACACGCGTCGTATCGAACAGTTGCTGACGCCGATGATGGGCGCCGGCCGCGTCAACGCTCAGGTCGCTGCCGATATCGACTTTTCGGAAACCGAAGAAGCGCGTGAGCAGTACGGCCCGGACCCGGCCAAGGTGCGCACCGAGCAGATTTCCGAGGACGTGCAGCGCGGCACCAAGACCCCGACCGGCGTGCCCGGCGCGACCAGCAATACGCCACCGGCGCAGAACGCCAATCCGCCGCTGAACCAGCTGGCGGGCCGTGCGTCGGCCGACAGCGACGTGCAGTCGCAGAGCAAGCAGGAAAACCGCACCTACGAACTCGATCGGACGCTGAGCCATACGCGCAAGTCGGTCGGTCGCCTCAAGCGCCTGTCGGTGGCGGTGCTCGTCGATCACGTGCCGACGCTGCAGGGCGAGGGCAAGGACCAGAAAACGGTGATGGCAGCGCTGACGCCCGATCAGCTGAGCAAGGTCGAAGCGCTGGTCAAGGAAGCGGTCGGCTTCGATGCGTCGCGCGGCGACACGGTGTCGGTGCAGAACGCACCGTTCGTCGAGCAGCAGGTCGCGCCGATCGAGGCGCTGCCGGTCTGGCAGCAGCCGCAGGTGTTGTCGATCGCACGACAGGCTGGCGGCGTGTTGCTGGTGCTGGCGCTGATCCTGTTCATCCTGCGCCCGGCCCTGCGTCAGCTGCTGGCTGCGCCGGTGCAGGCGGCCGCGCTCGAAGGCACGGTCGAGGATCGTCGCCCGGCCGGCGAGTCGGTGGCGCTGGCCGACGATCGCGTGTCGCTGGAGTCCGCGCCGCCGCCGGTCTCGCCGTACGAACAAAAGCTGCAGATTGCACGCAAGGCCGTCGGCGAGGACCCGAAGCGCGTCGCCCAGGTGGTGAAGAGCTGGATCGGCCAGGAGAGCGGCACATGACCACGATGCTGAGCGCGGTTGGCGGACCGTCGTCGGAGGTGCGTCATGGCTGAGGTGGCCGCAGCGGCCAGCGGCACCGAGCGGGCCGCGATTCTGTTGCTGTCGCTCGGCGAGGCCGAGGCGGCAGAGGTGCTCAAGCACATGAGTGCCAAGGACGTGCAGAAAGTCGGCGCGGCGATGGCGTCGCTGTCCAACGTCACGCGTGAACACGCGACCGATGTCATGGATCGCTTCGTGCTCGAACTCGATGAGCAGACCTCGCTCGGCGTCGGTGCGGACGATTACGTGCGCCGCGTGCTGGTCAACGCGCTCGGTGCCGACAAGGCTTCGGGCCTGATCGATCGCATCCTGCTCGGCCGCAACAGCAAGGGCCTGGAAGCGCTGAAGTGGATGGAGACGCGCGCGGTCGCCGACCTGGTGCGCAACGAGCATCCGCAGATCGTTGCCATCGTGCTCGCCTATCTCGATCCGGATCAGGCGGCCGAAATCCTGCCGCTGCTGCCGGAACGCATGCGCAGCGACGTGCTGATGCGCATCGCGCGTCTCGACGGTATTCAGCCGCAGGCGCTGCGCGAACTCGACGAGATCATGGAGAAGCAGTTCTCCGGCGGCAGCAATCTCAAGTCGTCGAGCGTTGGCGGCATCAAGGTCGCTGCCAACATCCTCAATCTGATGGACTCGACGCAGGAACAGGCGATCACCAGCAAGATCGGCGAACTCGATTCCGATCTCGGCCAGCGCATCCAGGACCTGATGTTCGTGTTCGACGATCTGTCGTCGCTCGACGATCGCAGCATGCAGGCGCTACTGCGCGAGATCGGCGGCGAAACGCTGGGCCTGGCGCTGAAAGGCGCCGACCCGCGCGTCAAGGACAAGATCCTCAAGAACATGTCGAAGCGCGCTGCCGAGATGCTGGTCGAGGACATGGAGGCCAAGGGACCGGCCAAGCTGTCCGATGTCGAGGCCGCGCAGAAGGAAATTCTTGCCGTGGCGCGCCGGCTCGCCGATGCGGGCACCATCGTGCTCGGCGGCAAGGGCGGTGAGGCCTTCGTCTGATGAACGCACTGGCCAACGCGATTCCCGAGATCGAGATCCAGGCCGATCCGCAGGCGCAGCTGGCGCGTTGGCAGACCCCGGTTTTCGACGCGCCGTCCGAGAAGCCGCTGACCGCGCAGGAGCTCGAAGACATCGAGTCGGCCGCCTACGAGGAAGGCAAGCAGCGCGGCTATGCCGACGGACTGGCTGCCGGCCAGGACGAGATGACGCGACAGGCGGCGCGCCTGCGTGGCCTGATCGAACAGATCGCGCGGCCGCTGGTGTCGCTCGATGAAGAGGTCGAGCGGGCGCTGGTCGATCTGTCGTGCGCGATCGCGCGCCGCGTGCTCGACGAGGAACTGCAGGCCGATCCGCAGCGGGTGCTGGCGCTGGCGCGCACGACGCTGGCGGCGCTGCCGCCGGATCTGCGCGACGTGCGCCTGTATCTGCATCCGGAGGACGCCAAGCTGGCCCGGGCATCGCTGTTGCCGCCGCCGGAAGTCGAGCGCTTCCGCATCCTCGACGATGTCTCGCTGGCCGCCGGCGATTGCCGCGTGCAGACCGAGTCGACCTTCCTCGACGCGCGTCTCGACACGCGCATCGCACTGGCCGCCGACGCCTTGAACGCCGCCTCATGAACACCACGACCAACGAGTGGCGCCATGCCAGCGCACAGCGCCTGACCGACCATTTGCTGCGTCAGCGCCACGCCGCCGAGCGCGTCAGCAATTTGCGTCCCGAAGGACGCCTGCAGCGCGTGGTCGGCCTGACGCTGGAAATGGTCGGTTGCCGCTTGCCGATCGGCGCGCGGGTCAAGGTCGACAGTGCCGACGGGCAGGGCGTCGACGCCGAAGTCGTCGGCTTCGCCGGCGAGCGCACGTATCTGATGCCCACCGGCGAGATGCGCGGCTTGATGCCGCAGGCACGCGTGCATCCGCTCGGCGACGGTGCCGGCATTCCGGTCGGCGATGCGCTGCTCGGCCGCGTGCTCGACGCCGAAGGCCAGCCGATCGATGATCTCGGCCGTCTGAAGACCGATCATCACGCCCGGCTCGATGCCACACCCATCAACCCGCTGGCGCGCGCGCCGGTCGAGCAACCGCTCGACGTCGGCGTGCGTGCGATCAATTCGCTGCTGACGGTCGGACGCGGCCAGCGCCTCGGCCTGTTCGCCGGTACCGGCGTCGGCAAGTCGACGCTGCTCGGCATGATGACGCGCTTCACGCAGGCCGATGTGGTGGTGGTGGGCCTGATCGGCGAGCGCGGTCGCGAAGTGCGCGAGTTCCTCGACAAGAGCCTCGGCGCCGAAGGCCGGCGCCGCTCGGTGGTGGTCGCCACGCCGGCCGACCGCTCGCCGCTGCTGCGTCTGCGCGCTGCCTATACGGCGACGGCGATCGCCGAGCATTTCCGCGATCAGGGTCGTCATGTGTTGCTGCTGATGGATTCGCTGACGCGCTTCGCGCAGGCCAGCCGCGAAATCGGCCTGGCGATCGGCGAGCCGCCGACCACGCGTGGCTATCCGCCGTCGGTGTTCGCGCGCTTGCCGGGCCTGGTCGAACGTGCCGGCAATGGCCGCGACGGCGAAGGTTCGATCACCGCGTTCTACACGGTACTGACCGAGGGCGACGATCTGCAGGATCCGATCGCCGATGCCGCGCGCGGCATTCTCGACGGCCACATCGTGTTGTCGCGCGCGATCGCCGATGCCGGCCTGTACCCGTCCATCGACATCGAAGCGTCGATCTCGCGCGTCATGCAGGACGTCGTCACGCCGGAACAGCTGCTGCATGCGCGCACCCTGCGCGCGCTGTTCGCCGCGTATCAGCGCAACCGCGACCTCATCAATATCGGCGCCTATCAGCGCGGTGCCGACCCGAAAGTCGATGCCGCGCTCGAGCGCTGGCCGCGCATCGAGGAATTTCTCAAGCAAGCGGTCAACGCGGCCGCGAGCTTCACCGACAGCCAGCGCCAGCTCGCCGAGCTGCTCGGTGCCAAATAACACGCGCTTGAATCACCGGACGGAGATCGAACAATGGCGCAACCCAAGGCTTCTGATCGCATGCAGCCCCTGCAGACACTGGCCGACGTGCGCCGCGACAAGGCCGCCCGCCAGCTGGTCGATGCGCAGCGCCAGCATGCCGATCGCGAAGCGCGACTCGAAGAACTTCGGCGCTATCGTGAAGACTACGAACGGCAGAGCGCGGCGGCGACGCCGGCATTGATGCGCAATCGCCACGCCTTCCTCGACCGCCTGCGCGAAGCCGAGCGCTTTCAGCAGCAACTGGTCGAGCAGGCCGTGCGCGTGATCGACGAATGCCGTGCGCAGTGGCTGCTGCAGCAGCGCGGTTGCCGCACGGTGGCGCAGCTGACGGCTTGCTACCTGGAGCGCGAGCGCCGCGAGGAAGATCGCCGCGAGCAGCGTCAGCTCGACGAATTTGCGATGCAGCGTTATCAGCTGCGGAGCGTCGATTGAACGCAGCGCTGGCGGTGGCGGCGCGATCGGGTGCGGACTCGGCGCCGGTCGCCCGGCAGCAGGCAAGTGCTGGCCGTGGCGGCGATTTCGCGTCGCTATTGGGTGCATCGTCGGCGTCGACGGCAGCGGCCCCCGCGGTTGCCGACCGACCATCGTCGAATGTCGCGGTGCAGGCCAACACCGCGCCGCCAGCCCAGACCGCAGACCCGCAGCCCGGTGCATCCTGCGCGGCGGCCGATGGCACTCGCTCCTCTGCCGCGGCGGCGGCCGACCATCAGCACGTCGCCGACCCTCGCGCCCCGGCAAGCGACAGCGTGAACGAGGCTTCGGCAACGCTTGGCGGCAGTCCCGTGGACGCTGAGGCCCCCGCGGCCAACGATGCGCATGATGTCGACACCCAGGACGATGTCGGCACGGCGGATCAGGACGCCGACGCGCCGGGCTGGCTGCAGTCGCTGCGGCAGAGCCTGAGTCTGTTGTTCGGTGCAGCGCCCGCGGCGCCGGCCGAGGATGTGCCCGAATCGGCGGCCACCACCGCGCCGCCGATCGCGCCGCATCCGGCATCCGCGACCGCGCCTGGCGCCGTCGCCGCGGTGGTGCCGGACGCCGACGGAATCACGGCGCTGGGCGATCTGGACCCGGCCGGCGCGGATAAGGCGCAGCCTGACGCGGCGCCGTTCGTCGATCGCCAACGACCGGTGGGCGACGCGCGTTTCGATGCAATGCTGTCGGCTTTGCAGTCGCACGATGCCGGCGCGAGCGCGCATGGCATTGCCAGCGCCGCCGTGGCGCCGGCATCGGCGACGCCGAACGCGGGGAGTACGACGCCACCAGTGCACACGCCGCCGATGACCTTGCCGCCCGAGCATTCGCAGTTCGTCGAAAGTCTGGGCGAGCGCATCGTCTGGGCCGCCGACGGTGCGGCCAATGGCGAGCTGAGCCAGGCGACGATCGAACTGCATCCGGCCGAACTCGGTTGCCTGCGCATCCAGGTGCAAATGCGTGGTGATACCGCCCATGTTGCGTTCAGTGCCGACAATCCGGCGACGCGCGCATTGCTCAGCGATGCACTGCCTCAGCTGCGCGAGATGATGAGTGCCCAGGGTGTGCAGTTGCTGCGCGCGCAGGTCGATGCGCGATCGGTCCCGAACGGGCGTCAGGCGGCGACCAGCGGTAGCGTCGCGGTGGCCGAATCCGATTCCACTAGCGCGGCGTCGCGGCGTCGTGTGACGCGCGTCAAGCTCGTCGACGCCTACGTCTGAATTCCGTCACGGCCGTTTCGTTGAAATCGACAAACCGCGCGCCGGATTTTTGTCGCGCCTACGGTGTTCGCGGCGGCTGACGGCTGGAACAGGGCTTGCTCGGAGTGCTCGTCCATTCACGAGCCGCGAGACATCATGGCCAGCGCCGCCGCCACCGACGAATCCAACACCGAAGCCAAGGGCAAGAAGTCCGGCTTCCCGCTGATCCCGATCCTGATCGCCGTCATCGTGTCGACCGGTGCCAGCGCCGGCATCAGCTTCTTCCTGATGCGCCAGGCGATCAGCGGCGCCGAGCATTCGGCCGAGGGCGGCGACGCACACGGCGAAGAAGCCAAGGCCGAGGCCAAGGCGCCGCCGAACTATGTGTCGCTGGATCCGGCTTTCGTCGTCAACCTCGAAGCAGATCAGATGCGCTTCCTGCAGGTGCAGGTGCAATTGATGACGCGCGACCCGAAAGCCGCCGAAACGCTCAAGCTCTACGAGCCGCGCATTCGCAACGCGCTGATGCTGATCTTCTCTCAGCAGCAGCCCAGCGACATCGCCACGCGCGAAGGCAAGGAAAAGCTGCAGGCCAGCGTGCTCAGCGAGGTGCAGAAGATTCTCACCGACGAAACCGGCAAGCCGCTCGTCGAGGCTGTCTACTTCACCAGCTTCGTCATGCAATGAGCAACGATCTGCTGTCACAGGACGAAATCGACGCGCTGCTGCACGGCGTCGACTCCGGCAAGGTCGATACCACGCCGCCGCCGGCGGCGCCGGGTGAGGCGCGGCCGTTCGATTTTGCGACGCAGGAGCGCATCGTCCGCGGTCGGATGCCGACGCTGGAGATGGTCAACGAGCGTTTCGCGCGCCTGTTCCGGATTTCGCTGTTCAACATGTTGCGGCGCTCGCCGGAGCTGACCGTCGTCGGTATCGAGACGATGAAGTTCTCCGAGTACACGCATTCGCTGTTCGTGCCGACCAGCCTCAACCTGATTCGCGTCAAGCCGCTGCGCGGTACCGCGCTGTGCATCTTCGAGCCGCGCCTAGTGTTCACGGTGGTCGACAATTTCTTCGGTGGCGACGGCCGTCTGCCGACCAAGATCGAAGGTCGTGAATTCACGCCGACCGAAATGCGTGTGATCCAGCTGTTGCTGCGCCAGGTCTTTCACGATCTTCAGGAAGCCTGGAGTCCGGTGCTCGGCCTCGAGTTCGACTATCTCAGCAGCGAGGTCAATCCGCACTTCGCCAACATCGTCTCGCCGAGCGAGATCGTCGTTGCCTGCAAGTTCAAGATCGAACTTGAAGGCGGCGGTGGTCATCTGCATCTGACGATGCCGTATTCGATGCTCGAACCGATTCGCGATCTGCTCGACGCCGGCATCCAGTCCGATCGCGGCGACAAGGACGAGCGCTGGCCGATCACGCTGCGCGAGCAACTGCGCGACACCGAAGTCGAAGCCAGCTGCGAACTGCTGCGCACGACGATGAGCCTGCGTCAGCTGATGCAGCTCAAGGCCGGCGACGTCATTCCGGTGACCTTGCCGCGCACGCTCGACCTATGCGTCGAAGACATGCCGCTGTTCCGCGGCAGCTTCGGCATCGCCAACGGCCATAACGCCGTCCGTATTCAAGAAATCATCCGCCGTCCGCAGACGCCGGCGACTGCCCGGGAGATCGTATGAACACCACCGCTGACAATCTGACCAGCAAGAGCGAAAACAAGGGCGAGGCCACGCGCGCCACGTTCCAGACGCTCGAAGACAATCCGGCGGCCGGCGGCGGTGACGTCAATCTCGACGTGATTCTCGATGTGCCGGTGACGCTGTCGATGGAAGTCGGCCGCTCGCGCATTGCCATCCGCAATCTGCTGCAGCTCAATCAGGGTTCGGTCGTCGAACTCGAACGTGCTGCCGGCGAGCCGCTGGACGTCTACGCCAACGGCACCTTGATCGCGCATGGTGAAGTCGTCGTCGTCAACGAAAAGTTCGGCATCCGCCTGACCGATGTGGTCAGCCCGGCCGAACGCATTCGCAAGCTGAAGTAAGTCCGGTGGCGAATCTTCCGATGGCCGTGGTGGGCGAGACGACCAGCAGCGTGTCGACGCCGTTGCCGCACGGCCCGTCGCCGACCGCCGGTATCGCCAGCACGCTTGGCAGTCTGGCGGTGGTGATCGGCCTGATTCTGGCACTGGCATGGCTGGCGCGACGCCTGCAGACGTTGCGCGGCGCGCGCGGCGGTCTGTTGCAGGTCACCGGTGGGGTCGCCGTCGGTAACAAGGAGCGCGTCGTCATCGTGCAGATTGCTGGCGAGCACTTCCTGGTCGGTGTCGCTCCGGGCCAAGTGTCGCTGCTGCATCGCTTCGAAGGCGCTCCGGGTGGCGTGACGCTGCCGGCCGAGGCTGATCTGCGCGCCGCCGCCGATCGGATGGCGCCAGCGCCTGGCGTCGGAGGTCCGTTCGCGGACCGGTTGCGCGAACTGCTCGGCGCCCGCCGCGCCGCCTGAGGTCGACACGATGCTTCGTCTTTTCGCCTGGCTCGCGGTTGCCGCCATCGTGCTGATGCCGCAGTTCGCGTCGGCCGCCGGCTTGCCCGGCGTCACCGCCACGCCGGCGGCGGGCGGCGGCACGCAGTACAGCCTCAGCGTGCAGGTCCTGCTGCTGATGACGCTGCTGACAGTGCTGCCGGCGTTGATGCTGTGCATGACCGCCTTCACGCGCATCGTCGTCGTGCTCGGCCTGCTGCGGCAGGCGCTCGGCACCAACCAGACGCCGAGCAATCAGATTCTGGTCGGTCTGGCGCTGCTGCTGAGTTTTTTCGTCATGGCGCCGGTGCTGCAGAAGGTCTACGACGAAGGGGCCAAGCCGTACATGGACGGCAAGATGGAATTCGAGCCGGCGTTGGCCGCCGGTGCCAAGCCGCTGCGCGGCTTCATGCTCGCGCAAGTGCGCGACACCGACTTGATGACCTTTGCCAAGATCGCCGGTCAGGACGCCTACCAGACGCCGGACGACATTCCGTTTCCGGTGCTGGCGGCGGCGTTCGTGACCTCCGAGCTGACCACTGCGTTCCAGATCGGCTTTTTGCTGTTCATTCCGTTCGTGATCATCGACCTGGTCGTGTCCAGCGTGCTGATGAGCATGGGCATGATGATGCTGTCGCCAATGCTGGTGTCGTTGCCGTTCAAGCTGATGTTGTTCGTGCTGGTCGACGGCTGGTCGCTGGTGATGGGCATGCTCGCCGCGTCGTTCCACGCCGCGGCCTGAGGCAAGCGCGATGACGCCCGAAACGGTCATGACCACCGCCCGCGAAGCCCTGTGGCTGACGCTGCAACTGGCGACGCCGTTGCTGCTCGTTGCGCTCGCGGTCGGCGTCGTCGTCGGCATCGTGCAGGCGGCGACGCAGATCAACGAAATGACGCTGAGCTTCATTCCCAAGCTGTTGGCGATCGCGGCGGTGATCGTCGCGCTCGGTCCGTGGATGCTGCACGCGCTGGTCGAATACACGCGGCATCTGATCGAATCCATCCCGGTGATGCTCAACTGAGCCGGCGCGCCGCGACTCGACGCCGTGACCATCACCGACGCACAACTGATCGCCTGGCTCCAGCAATTCATCTGGCCCTTGGCGCGGATCAGCTCGGCACTGATGATTGCCCCGGTACTCGGCTCCGGGCGCATCACCGCGCGAGTGCGCATGGCGCTGGCACTGCTGCTGACCCTGGTCATCGCGCCGCTGTTGCCGGCGCCGCCGGTCGCGCAGCTGTTCAGCTCGATCTGGTGGGGCACGCTGCTGCGCGAGATCGCGATCGGCCTGCTGATCGGCTTCACGCTGCAGATCATCTTCGAGGCGGTGACACTCGGCGGTGAGCTGATTTCGGCCAGCGCCAGCCTGTCGTTTGCAACGCTTGCCGATCCGCTGCGCGGCGTGTCGACGCCGGTCATCGGTCAGTTCCTGATGCTGGTCGCGACGCTGCTGTTTCTCGCGCTCGGCGGCCATCTGCAATTCATCGAATGGCTGGCGCGTTCGTTCACTGACCTGCCGGTCGGTGGCGCGACGCTCGGCATGGATCGCATCGGCAGCTTGCTGACGTTCAGCGGCACGCTGTTCGCCGGTGGTCTGATGCTGGCGCTGCCGGTACTGGTCGCGCTGCTGACGATCAATCTCGCGCTCGGTGTCATCAGCCGCTCGGCGCCGTCGTTGAACCTGTTCGCGGTCGGGTTTCCGCTGTCCTTGATCGTCTGTCTGGTGCTGCTGTATCTGGCGATGCCGTCGATGATCGGCAAGATGGGCTTGTTGTTTGATGAGGGGTGGCGGGCGGTGGGGGCGTTGGTGGGGAGGGCGTCGTGACGACGAGCGGGTGGCCTCTTGTTTTGCTCGCTTCGAGGTCTGATCTGGCCTTGCCTTTCGCCTTGCGAGGCGACTTGCGAAAGCTCCCCCGCAGGTCGCTTCCGCTCTTTGCTTGTCCAAAGAAAAGTAAGCAAAAGAAACGACACCCCTGGGGCCGCACCCGCTGCGCGGGCGGGCCTGCGCTGCTCACGTGCTCGGGACCGTCGCCGACGCGACATCCCTGTCGCGACGACGACTTGGCCGGCCGTCCTGGCCGGCCATTCCCTGCGCTCGCTGCGCTGCTCGGTGCGGCCCAAGGGGATCCCGGTACAGCGAAAAGCCACAGCAAAAGCGGGGATGCTGCACTGAGTCGCTGGGCGCTGTTGCTTTTGATGTTGCCCCCCCTAGGAGGAGCCGGTCGTTTGGTTGCGCACAGCGGCTCTCCCGGCAAGGGACGGCCGGGCGAGCGACGTCGCGATAGGATGTCGCGTCAGCGCGTGCCCCGAGCACGGCCAAACCACTGGAAACCGGCGCAGCCGGCGCTGACTCGGGGAGTGCCTTCTCTTGCCTACTTCTCTTTGCACAAGCAAAGAGAAGTAGGTCGCCTTTCAGGGCGAAACGTGCAGATCAACCAGGCATTTCGCGTTGAGATAAAAGCCGGACTCGCATTGCCGTCGCAGCGGGTCTCTGTCTGGGTGCTCGAGCTGATGTTTGGAGGCTGAGCGCCGATGTCCGATCAACAACAACGTACCGAACAGGCAACCCCCAAACGTCTGCGCGAAGCCCGCGAACGCGGCGAGCTGCCGCGCTCGCGCGAGCTGACGACGGCGATCGTCGTCGGCGCCGGGGTGTTGGTGATGATGGCGGCCGGTAGCGGCATCGCCGAGCGCGCGACGGCGTGGTTCCGGCAGGCGCTGCAGCCGGATCCGGCAATGCTCGGTGATCCGAGCCGTATGCTGCCGTGGTTCGGTCAGCTGGTGATGGCGGGCTTCATGGTCGCGGCACCGCTGCTGGCGGCAGGACTGGTCGCGGCGATCGTCGGGCCGCTGGCGCTCGGCGGCTGGAACTTTTCGACCAAGGCCGTACGTTTCGATCCCAAGCGCATCAATCCGCTGTCCGGTCTGGGCCGCATGTTCTCCGCCAATGCGCTGGTCGAGCTGGCCAAGGGTGTCGGTAAATCGGCGCTGCTCGGTGCACTCGGGGCGGCGTTTTTGTGGAGTCGCCGCGACGAGTTTCTGGCGCTGTCGCGCATGGACGTTGGCCCGGCCCTGGCCAGCGGTGTCGGCCTGTGCATGAGCGCGCTCGGCTGGCTGATGGGCGGTCTGATCGTCATTGCCGCGATCGACGCGCCGTATCAATGGTTCTCGCACGCCAAACGGCTGCGCATGACGCGCCAGGAAGTGCGCGACGAGTTCAAGCAGACCGAAGGCAGCCCCGAGGTGAAAGGCCGCCTGCGCCGCCTGCAGGCGGAACGCTCGCGCAAGCGCATGATTGCCGCGGTGCCGGAGGCCGACGTGGTGATCGTCAACCCGACGCATTACGCGGTGGCGCTGAAGTACGACGCGCAGAAGATGCGTGCGCCGCGCGTGGTCGCCAAGGGCGTCGACGAAGTGGCGCTGGCGATACGGGAAGCGGCCAAGGGCGCACGCGTGCCGCTGGTCGAGGCGCCGCCGCTGGCGCGTGCGCTGTATCGCGGCGCGTCCGTCGACCAGGAGGTGCCGGTCGCGCTGTACGCCGCCGTTGCGCAGGTGCTGACCTACGTCTATCAGCTGCGTCAATACGCCGCCACGTCGGCTGGCACAAGGACTGCACCACCCGCGCAGCCCCGGATCGACGACGTGCCGAACGGGGAGCCAGATGAATGAGCGCCCAGAACGAAAAATCCGAAATTCGCTGATTGATGCCACGCCGGCTACCGGAGCGGCGGCATGAAGGCATTCCTCGAACAGCTGCGTGGCGTCGAACGCAAGGGCCTGGCGGCGCCGATCCTGCTGCTGATGGTGTTGGCGATGATGGTGGTGCCGCTGGCGCCGCCAGTGCTCGACCTGATGTTCACGCTGAACATCACGATCGCCATCGTCGTCCTGCTCAGCGTCATCTACGTGCTGCGGCCGATGGACTTCAGTGCGTTCCCGACGGTGTTGCTGTTCGTGACCTTGTTGCGCCTGGCGCTGAACGTGGCGTCGACGCGCGTCGTGCTGCTGCACGGCCACGAGGGCACGCAGGCCGCCGGTCATGTGATCGAGGCGTTCGGCGATTTCGTGGTCGGCGGCAACTACGCGGTCGGCTTCGTCGTCTTCGTGATCCTGACGATCGTCAACTTCATGGTCGTCACCAAGGGCGCCGAACGCGTCTCGGAAGTGTCGGCACGCTTCATTCTCGATTCGCTGCCCGGCAAGCAGATGGCGATCGACGCCGACCTCAACGCCGGCCTGATGACGCGTGAGGAAGCACGCGACCGTCGCAACGAGGTCCGCGAGGAAGCCGACTTCTACGGCTCGATGGATGGTGCCAGCAAGTTCATCCGCGGCGACGCGCTGGCCGGCATCATGATTCTCGTCATCAACGTCATCGGTGGCCTGCTGGTCGGCACCCTGCAGCACGGCATGAGCCTCGGCGACGCGCTGAAGAACTACACGCTGCTGGCGATCGGCGACGGTCTGGTCGCGCAGGTGCCGTCGTTGCTGCTGTCGACCGGTGTCGCGGTGCTGGTCACGCGCATGTCGAAGTCGCAGGACATGTCGCAGCAGGTGGTCGGTCAGGTTTTCGGCCAGCCGCGCGTGCTGGCGATCGCCGCGACGGTGCTGGCACTGATCGGCTTCGTGCCGGGCATGCCGAATCTGGTGTTCCTGCTGCTGGCCGCCACCTGCGGCGGCATTGCCTGGCTGCTGGCCAAGAAGCAGCGCGCAGCCGCTGCCGCGCCGCCGCCGGCGGCGCAGGCGCCGAGCGCGCCGACCGAACTGGGCTGGGACGACATCGGTCGTACTGACGCGATCGGCCTGGAAGTCGGCTATCGCCTGATTCCGATGGTCGACACGCGCCAGGGCGGCGAGCTGATGGCGCGTATCAAGGGCGTGCGCAAGAAGCTGACGCAGGACATCGGTTTCCTGATTCCGCCGGTGCACATCCGCGACAACCTCGAACTGCAGCCGTCGACGTATCGGCTACTGGTGCATGGCGTGCCGGTCGCGGAGGCACAGGTCTATCCGGATCGCGATCTGGCCCTCAATCCGGGCCGCGTGTTCGGCACGCTGGACGGCATCCAGACCACCGATCCGTCGTTCGGCATGCCGGCGGTGTGGATCGAACCGGGCGCGCGCGAGCACGCGCAGACGCTCGGCTATTCGGTGGTCGACTGCTCGACGGTGGTCGCCACGCATTTGTCGCAGATCATCCAGAACCACGCGCACGAACTGTTCGGTCACGACGAGGCGCAGGCGCTGGTGACGCAGCTGGCCAAGCAGGCGCCGAAGCTGGCCGAGGACCTGGTGCCGAAGCTGTTGCCGCTGTCGGTGTTCACGCGCGTGCTGCAGAACCTGCTGGCCGAGCGCGTGCCGATCCGCCACCTGCGCGTGATCGCCGAGGCTTTGGCGGACGCCGCCACCCGCAGTCAGGATCCCGTCGCATTGGTCGGCCAGGTGCGCGTTGCGCTGGGTCGGCAGATTGTTCAGGAAATCAATGGGATGTCGCAGGAGCTGCCGGTGCTGACGCTGGGCGCGCCGCTGGAACAGGTCCTGCAGGACTCGCTCAAGAGCGGCGGTACGGCAATCGAGCCGGGACTGGCCGAGCGCATGCACCGTTCATTGAGCGACAGCACGCGCAAGCAGGAACAGGCCGGGCAACCGGCGGTGCTGCTGGTTCCCAACGGACTGCGTCCGCTGCTCGCCCGATTCACGCGCCAGACGATACCCGGACTGCATGTGCTGTCGTTCGACGAAGTACCGGACAACAAGCAGATCCGCATGGTCGGCGCAGTGGCCTGAGGTTTGACGAAGAGCTGATATGAAGATCAAACGGTTCCTGGCGAAGAACATGCGAGAGGCGATTCGCATGGTGCGGGAGGAGCAGGGTCCCGACGCGGTGATCCTGTCGAACCATCGTGTCGCGGGTGGCATCGAAGTCGTTGCCGCCACCGATTACGACGCGGCGCTGATGCAGCAGGCCGCACGGCGCAACACGCCGGCCGAGCCGCCGCCGGAAGCCCCGCCGCCACCGACGACGACCCAATCGCAGGCCGAGCCTGCGCCCGCGCCGCCGGCCCCGGAACTGCAGCAGCTGCGCCGCGAACTGGGGGGCATGCGCCGCATGCTCGAAACGCAGATGGCCGGCATGGCCTGGCGCGAGATGCACGAAAATCCGCAGAAGCTGCGCGCGCTGCAGACGCTGATCAATCTCGGCATCGAGCCGCGCCTGGCGCGCGAGCTGATCAACGACCTGCCGCCGGGGCACGACACCGAGCGCGCGAAGATGATGCCGCTGGCGCTGCTGTCGAAGCGCCTGCCGGTGGCCGGCGACGATCTGATTCATGAAGGCGGCGTGATCGCCCTGGTCGGGCCGACCGGCGTCGGCAAGACGACCACCATCGCCAAGCTCGCGGCGCGTTACGCGGAGCTGCACGGCACGCGCGATCTGGCGCTGGTGACCACCGACCACTTCCGCGTCGGGGCTCAGGAACAGTTGCTCAATTACGGCCGCCTGCTCGGCGTGCCGGTATTGACCGCCGCCGGCGCCGACGAACTGCGTCTGGTGCTGGCGCGGCTGGCCGATCGCAAGCTGGTGCTGATCGATACCGCCGGCATCGGCCCGCGCGATGCCAAGCTGCAGTCGCAGCTCGGGGCGATGGGCATGGCCAATGCCGGCATCAAGACCTGGCTGGCGCTGCCGGCCAACAGCCACGCCGCCGATCTCGACGACGTGATTCGCCGCTACGCCAAGGCGCGGCCGATGGCCTGCGTGATCACCAAGCTCGACGAGACGCTGCGTATCGGCGGCGTGCTGTCGGCGGTGATCCGCCATCGCCTGCCGGTCGCCTATACCTGCGATGGCCAGCGCGTTCCGGAAGACATCGAACCGGGTCGCGCCAACTCGCTGGTGCTGCGCGCGATGCAAATGGCACGCACCAATCCGGCCCGCGTCGACGACGCGACCCTCGCCCTGCAGTTCGGAGCCGTTCATGTCGCACAGTGATACGAACCCCGGCGCGTCGTCGCACGAGATGGCAGGCGGTCAGGCGGCCGGTCTGCGTCGCCTGCGCGCGCCGAAGCCGGTACAGGTGGTGGCCGTGACCAGCGGCAAGGGCGGCGTCGGCAAGACCTCGGTGTCGGTCAATCTGGCCGTGTCGATGGCGCTCGACGGCAAGCGCGTGATGCTGCTCGACGGCGATCTGGGCCTGGCCAATGTCGATGTGATGCTCGGCTTGCAGCCGGCCTACAACCTGTCGCACGTGATCGCCGGCGAATGCACGCTGGATGACACCATCATCGATGGGCCCGCCGGCATCATGGTGGTGCCGGCGTCGAGCGGCAAACGCAACATGGCCGAGCTGTCGTCTGCAGAGCACGTCGGCCTGGTGCGTGCGTTCTCGGAGCTGCAGCGGCCGCTCGACACGCTGATCGTCGACACCGCCGCCGGCATCGCCGACAGCGTCATCACCTTCAGCCACGCGTCGCAGCAGGTCATCGTCGTCGTCACCAGCGACCCGCAGTCGCTGACCGATGCCTATGCGCTGATCAAGGTGCTGAGTCGCGAGCGCGGCATTCACCGTGTGCATGTGCTCGCCAACCAGGTCCATACGCCGCGCGAGGCGCGCGAAATCTTCGAAAACCTGCGCCGCGTCGCCGAGCGTTTCCTCGACGTGACGCTGAACAACCTCGGCTTCATCCCGCACGACGACTGGTTGAAGCGTTCGGTGCGCCGTCAGCGTGCCGTCGTCGATGCCTACCCGGCGGCGGCCAGCGCACAGGCGTTTCGCGCGCTGGCCAAGACCGCCGCGAGCTGGGGGCTGCCGCTCGGCGCCCGCGGCAATCTGGAATTTTTTGTCGAGCGGCTGGTGGCCGCCGACGCCCAAGCAGGAGTACCCGCATGAGCACCGCCGCGGCCCGACCGATGAGTGAACCCATGGATGAGAATGCGCTGGTTCGCCAGCACACGGATCTGGTCAAGCGGATCGCACATCACCTCGCGGCGCGCTTGCCGGCCAGTGTCGAAGTCGACGACCTGATCCAGGCCGGCGTCATCGGCCTGATCGAAGCGGCGCGCAACTACAGTGGCACGCGCGGCGCATCGTTCGAGACCTACGCCGGCATCCGCATTCGCGGCGCGATGCTCGACGAGCTGCGTCAGACCGACTGGGCCCCGCGTTCGGTACACCGCCGCGAGCGTGCGGTGCAGGAAGCGATTCGCAAGATCGAGCAGGAAACGGGCCGCGAGGCGCGTGAGCACGAGGTCGCCGAACGCCTCGACATCGGTCTGCCCGAGTACCACAGCATCGTCCAGGATGCGGCTCGCTGTCAGGTTCTGAGCCTCGATCACTCGGGCGAGAACAATGACGAAACCATCGACGCGCCCGACGATACCGCCGGACCGCTGCAATGCCTGCAGCATGCCGAATTCCAGCAGGAGCTCACGCAGGCCATCACCGAGCTGCCGGAGCGCGAGCGCCTGGTGCTGTCGATGTACTACGAGCGCGAGCTGAACCTGCGCGAGATCGGCGCCGTGCTCAAGGTCAGCGAGAGCCGGGTCTGCCAGATTCACGGCCAGGCATTGCTGCGTCTGCGCGCGCGGCTCAAGTCTTGGCATGAACTTGCCGCTATCTGAGCAAAGCCGCAGCCACCGAGGTGGTCGGCCGCCAGGGCAGGCACCCCGTTGAACGACTCGAAATTCCCGAAAACGGAACGGAAATGATGGACAAGAACATGAAGATCCTCGTGGTCGACGACTTTTCGACGATGCGTCGCATCGTGCGCAATCTGCTCGGCGACCTCGGCTACACCAACATCGCCGAGGCCGACGACGGCAAGAGCGCCTGGCCGATGCTGCAGGGCGGCGGCTTCGACTTCGTCGTCACCGACTGGAACATGCCGGGCATGACGGGGATCGAGCTGCTGCGCACGATTCGCGGCGACGAGCGCATTGGCAAGACGCCGGTGCTGATGGTGACGGCCGAAGCACAGCGCGAGCAGATCATCGAAGCCGCGCAGGCCGGCGTGAACGGCTACATCATTAAACCCTTCAATGCGGCGACGCTCAAGGAAAAGATCGACAAGATTTTCCAGCGCATCGCCGAGACCGCCTGAGGCCGCGCCCGTGTCCGCCTCGGCCGAGGATCGCGGCGCGCTGATCGAAGCGCTGAAGACATGGCTGGCACGGCTGGAGTCGGGTGGCAGCATCGATGCACCGCCGCCGCTCGCCGAGCTGCTGCAGAAGAACGAGCACGCGTTCTATCGGCAGGTTGCCGAACTGACGCGACGACTGCATACCGCCGTTGTCGATCTGCGTCTCGACGAGCGCCTGACGCGCATCGCCGGCGACGGCATGCCCGACGCACGTGACCGCTTGCAGCATGTCGTGCGCATGACCGAGCAGGCCGCGCACCGCACGCTCGACCTGGTCGATCAGCTGCGCGTCGATACGCGCGCCGTGACCCGCGGTGCCGATGCGCTGCCGGACGACGATCCGACGCGTGCGATGCTGCTGCATCACGCCGAAACGATGCGCGAGCGTCTCAATCAGCTGTCGATGGCGCAGGAATACCAGGACATTACCGGGCAGATCATCAAGCGCATCATCACGCTGGTCGACGATGTCGAAGCGGCATTGCTGGAACTGCTCGGCACGCACGCCAGCCAACTCAAGACTGGCGCGACGATGCCGATAGCCGATACGAAGACTGGTCTTGCCGGACCCGCGATGCCGGGGCAGATCACGACCAGCCAGCAGGACGCCGACGCGCTGCTCGCCAGCCTGGGCGTCTAGCTTCAGACCCTTCGTCGCCGTCGCGCGGGTTGCGCTCCGGTCACGGAGGCCGCAGAACCACAAGGGCCCGAGGCATTCATGAGCACCGGCGACGACGACATTCTCAACGACTTTCTGGCCGAGGCTGGCGAGCTGGTCGAACAGCTCGGCACGCAGCTGATGGCGCTGGAGCGCGATCCGGGCGACACCGAGTGCCTCAACGCCGTGTTTCGCGCGTTTCACACCGTCAAGGGCGGCGCCGGCTTTCTGCAACTGACGCCGCTGGTCGAGCTGTGCCATGCGGCCGAAGACGTGCTCAATGCCGTGCGCAACCAGCGCCGCGCCTGTGATACCGATGTGATGGATGCGGTGCTGCAGGCGGTCGACGCCGCGCAGACCATGATGGGCGAGCTGGCCATGGGTTCGCCGCTGACGGCGGCCGCGCCCGAGCTGCTGATGCAGCTGCACGCCTTGCTCGAAGGCGGCACCGCATCGTTGCCGAAGGCGCCGCCGCCGCCCGCCGCGGCGCCGGCTGCGGTCGCCGCCAGCGACACGATCAGCGACGACGAGTTCGAGGCGCTGCTCGACGAGCTGCAGGGCAAGAAGCCGGCGGCCGCGGCGCCGCAGCCGTCGGCGCCGGTCGCCGTTGCGCCCAAGCCGGCAGCTGCGCCGGCACCGGCTCTGGCACCGAAGGCTGAAGTCGAGACGATCCGTGTCGAGACCCAGAAACTCGATCTGCTGATGAATCTGGTCGGCGAGCTGGTGCTGGTGCGCAACCGCCTGAAAGTCGCCAAGGGCGATCTCGACGAAGCCGGTGCACGCGCGATTGGCGAACTGGATTTCATCACGCGCAGCCTGCAGAACACCGTGGCGCAGGTGCGCATGCAGCCGATCGGCAAGGTCTTCGCGCGCTTCCCCAAGCTGGCGCGGGACATCGCCCGCCAACTCGGCAAGCAGGTCAATGTGCAGCTCGAAGGCGAAGACACCGAGCTCGACAAGAATCTGGTCGAAGCGCTGGCCGATCCCCTGGTGCACATGGTCCGCAACAGCGTCGACCACGGCATCGAGGCGCCGGCGACGCGCAAGCAGGCCGGCAAGCCGGCCGCCGGCACCTTGCTGCTGCGCGCGTCTCAGGAAGGCGACCACATCCGTATCGACATTCGTGACGACGGCGCCGGTATCGACCCGGAGCGCCTGCGTGCCAAGGCGCTGGAGAAGGGCCTGATCGAACCGGAAACCGCCGAGCGTTTGTCGCCGGCCGAATGCCTGCAGCTGATCTTTTTGCCCGGCTTCAGCACCAAGGAAGAAGTCTCCGATCTGTCCGGTCGCGGCGTCGGCATGGACGTCGTCAGCTCGCGCATCAAGCGCCTCAACGGCCACGTCGATCTCGACTCCAAGCCCGGCGAGGGCACGTCGCTGCGCATTCGCGTGCCGCTGACGCTGGCGGTGCTGCCGGCGCTGATCGTGCGCTGCGACGGCCGCCGCTTCGCCTTGCCGCTGGCGCCGGTGTCCGACGTATTCCGCCTCGATGAGCGTCGCGTGCAGCGGCGCGAGCACTGGGATGTGGTCGACTCGCGCGGCGCGCCGCTGCGGCTGGTGCATCTCGATCGCTGGCTCGGCACCGAGCCTTTGATCGGTGCGCGTCACGTGGTGGTCGCGCAGGTCGGCGACGAGCGCTACGGCTTCGTCGTGCGCGAGGTCGTCGGTCGCGAAGAGATCGTCATCAAGCCGCTCGGCGCCAGTCTGCGCGGCCTGGCCGGCGTGTCCGGTGCGACCGTGATGCCGGACGGCCGCATCGCCCTGATCCTCGATTTCAACGGCCTCGTCGCCGCAGCCCGTGCGCTGCGCTTCGAGGATGCTGCGCATGGATAGGCTGTCGGTCATCGGCATCCTGCTGGCGCTGATCGCGCTGATCGGCGGCTCCATTCTCAAGGGCGCCGGCGTCGGCGCGCTGTTGTCGCCGGCCGCATTCACCATCGTCATCATCGGTACGCTGGCGGCCATCTTCATCCACACGCCGACCAGCACGTTCTTCCACGGCATGAAGATGGCCAAGTGGGTGCTGTCGCCGCCGCGTCAGGACACCGAGGCGCTGATCACGCGCGTGGTCGGCTGGAGCAGCGTGGCCCGCAAACAGGGCCTGCTGGCGCTGGAAGGCGAGGTCGAGGCCGAGTCCGATCCGTTCATTCGCAAGGGCCTGCAGTTACTGGTCGACGGCTCCGAGCCGGACGTGATCCGCAACATCCTCGAGGTCGAGTTGCAGACGCGCGAGCATCAGGACTTGCAGGGCGCCAAGGTCTTCGAGGGCATGGGCATCTATGCGCCGACGCTCGGCATCATCGGTGCGGTGATGGGCCTGATGGCGGTGCTGAAGAATCTCGCCGACCCGAGCAAGCTCGGGCACGGCATCGCCGCTGCCTTCGTCGCGACGATCTACGGCATCGGCTCGGCCAACCTGTTCTTCCTGCCGATCGCCGCCAAGCTCAAGGCGCTGGTCGCCGATCAGGCGCGCGTGCGCGAGATGCTGATCGACGGCTTGATTTCCATCTCGCAGGGCGAGAATCCGCGCAACATCGAGATCAAGCTGCGCGGCTATCTTCACAGCACGCCGGAGGCGCCCCGTGGCCAGACGGCATAGGCACGAGGAACACGCCAATCACGAAGCCTGGGCGATTCCATACGGGGATCTGCTGACCTTGCTGCTGGCGTTCTTCGTCGTCATGTACGCGGTTTCGTCGGTCAATGAAGGCCGCTATCGCGTCCTGGCCGATTCGCTGGCGCAGGCCTTTGGCGGGCCGCCGAAGTCGGTCAAGCCGATCCAGATCGGCGACAAGCCGCAAAAGGGCACGCAGGCCGACGCTATGTTCAACACGCCGGACATGCGCGGCTTCGAGCAGGAGTCGTCGCAGCTGGCGTCAGGGCCGGCCGGCGTGCGCCAGGGCGGCGAGCAAGCGGCGCAGCGCGCCGACGGTGAACTGCAGAAGACCGCCGGCAGTGGCAGCGCCGCGTTGCGGCAGATGTCCGACGAAGTGCGCATCGCGATGAAGGACTTGATCAGCAAGAACCTCGTCGCCGTGCGCCAGAGCGAGCACTGGCTGCAGATCGAGATCCGTACCGACATCCTGTTTCCGAGCGGGGTCGCCGATGTCTCGCAGCGTGCCACGCCGGTGCTGCGGCAACTGGCCCAGATTCTCGCGCCGTTCCCGAATCCGCTGCGCATCGAAGGCTATACCGACGATGTGCCGATCGCCACGACGCGCTTTCCGTCGAACTGGGAGTTGTCGGCCGGTCGCGCCGCGAGCGTCGTGCACCTGTTCATGGAGTCCGGTGTCGACCCGACACGAATGAGCGTTGCAGGTTTTGCACAGTACCGACCGGTCGGTGACAACCAGACGGCCGACGGCCGCAACCGCAATCGCCGTGTCGTGGTGGTGGTGATGGCCAGCGACGCGCCGGATGCGCGTGGTGTCGCCGGGGCGATTCCGGACGCCGAGGGCGGCGCCGGCCAGCCCGCGCCACCCGCCGCCGCCGCGGGCGCACACAGCGTCAGCGCGGGAGGACTGTGATGGATGCCGCCACGCGTCGCGTCGAGGCCGAATCGGCCCGCTGGGTTTGCTTCGGGCTCGGGGGGCAGGACTACGGACTGCCGATCGTGCAGGTACAGGAAGTGTTGCGGCTGCCGCCGATCGAAGCCGTGCCGGGCTGCATCGACATCGTGCCGGGCGTGATCAATCTGCGTGGCCAGGTGGTCACGGTGATCGATCTGCGCTGCCATCTGCAGTTGTCGATGACGCCGGCCACCGCTGACTCGCGCATCGTCGTCGTCGCCCATGACGGCGAACCGTTCGGCTTGCTCGTCGATCGCATCGGCGAAGTCACGAAGCTGGCCGCGAGTGACATCAAGCCGGTGCCGACCCTGCATCGGCACGGCGACCGCTATGGCTTTGCCGGCGTGGCCCGTCATGGTGGCGGTTTGTTGACGCTGCTCGATGTGCCGGCGCTGATGCGTGGCATCGGTGGCGTGTTCCTGAGTCGCTGACCGTCCGTCCCCGCCTTTCGTACCGCTCGTCTCCGCCTCGTGCAAAAAGCACAGGGTGCGGCCGCTGTCGTGAGAGTCAGCCACTCCGTGCTGCCCACATTTCGAGAGACGAGGAATTGCCATGGTGCTGCCTCTGCGTTCCACCGCTGTGCGAGCCGTTGCGCTCTGTGCCGGCCCGGCACTGCTGGTTGCCCTGATCGGCGCGGCGTTGTTGGCTGCCGGCACTTCAGCGGGGTCCATCGCCATCCTGACGGTGGCGGCCATCGTGTTCGGCGTGACCGCCGGCAGCGTGCTGAGCCGAAGTCAGCAACGCGTTGTCGATGATGTACGGCAGACGGCTGACGCGATGGGCCGCGGCAGCTTCGATGCCGCCGTGCAGCACGGCGAGGTGGCCGCGCCGCTGCAGCAGATGCTGACCACGATGCGCGAGCAGCACGGCGAGCTGACGCGCACGCAGCGCGAATACGACGGCCTGATGGCGGCACTCGACCGCTCGCAGGCCGTCATCGAATTTACGCTGGACGGTCATATCCTGCAGGCCAACGACAACTTCCTCGCCGCGCTCGGCTACAGCCTGTCTGAAATTCGTGGCCAGCATCATTCGATGTTCGTCGAACCGGCGGTTCGCGACAGCGTCGAGTACCGGCAGTTCTGGGAACGCCTGGGTCGCGGTGAATATGACGCCGGCCAGTACAAGCGCGTCGGCAAGAACGGCCGCGAGATCTGGATTCAGGCGTCGTACAACCCGGTGCTCGACGAGCACGGCAAGCCGTGGAAGGTCGTCAAATACGCGACCGACATCACCGCGCAGAAGGCCAAGGCGGCCGACTACGAAGGCCAGCTCGCGGCGATCGACAAGGCGCAGGCGGTCATCGAGTTCACGCTTGATGGCCACATCGTGCAGGCCAACGAGAATTTCCTGAAGACGCTGGGTTATCGCCTCGACGAGATTCGCGGCCAGCATCATTCGATGTTCGTGACCGCCGCCGAACGCGACAGCGAGACCTATCGGCATTTCTGGGAGAAGCTCGGCCGCGGCGAGTACGACGCCGGACGCTATCGCCGTGTCGGCAAGGAGGGTCGCGAGGTCTGGATCCAGGCGTCGTACAACCCCATCCTCGATGCTTCCGGTCGGCCGATGAAGGTGGTCAAGTACGCCAGCGACATCACCGCCGAAGTCGAAGCCGCTGCGCGTCTGCAGCAGGTTGTCGAGGCGACGCAGACCGTGGTGGTGGCGGCGCGCGGCGGAGACCTCACGCAGCGTTTGCCGACCGACGGTCAGTCCGGCACGGTGTTGTCGCTGTGCGAAACGATCAACGCCCTGCTCGACGACGTGAAAGCCACGCGCGATCGTGATCTGGAGCGCGCCGCCGCCGACAAGAAGCTGGCCGACGAGAACCTGCGCATCCGCAACGCACTCGACAACGTCAACACCAATGTGATGATCGCCAATAACGACCGGCAGATCATTTACCTGAATCAGTCGATCGTGCAGATGCTGGGCAAGGCCGAGGCCGAGATTCGCAGTGACCTGCCGAGCTTCGATGTGCGCAAGCTGCTCGGCGGCTCGATCGATCAGTTCCACCGCGCGCCGGAGCACCAGCAGCGCATGCTGGCATCGCTGCGCGATACGCACCGCGCGCAGATCAAGGTCGGTGGCCGGACCTTTGCGCTGACCGTGAATCCGATCATCAATGCCGACGGCGAGCGGCTGGGCTCGGTCGTCGAGTGGCTGGATCGCACCGAGGAGGTGGCGGTCGAGGCCGAAGTCAGCAGCATCGTGCGCGCCGCCGCCGACGGCGACTTTGGCCGTCGCGTGTCCATCGATGGCAAGCAGGGCTTCTTCCTGCAGCTGGCCGAAAACATCAATCGCCTGCTCGAAACCAGCGACGCCGGCCTGCGCGAACTGGCGCGGGTGTTCGATGCACTTGCGCACGGCGATCTGACGCAGCGCATCGACGCCGAATTCCGCGGCACCTTCGGTCAGCTCAAGGACGATGCGAATACCACCGTCGCACAGCTGACCGAGATCGTCTCGCAGATCAAGTCGGCGACCGACACCATCAATACCGCGGCACGAGAGATTGCGGCTGGCAACAGCGACCTGTCGTCGCGCACCGAAGAGCAGGCGGCGAGCCTCGAAGAAACGGCGTCGTCGATGGAGGAGCTGACTTCGACGGTCAAGCAGAACGCGCAGAACGCCTACCAGGCCAATCAGCTCGCGATCGGCGCGTCCGACGTCGCGGTCAAGGGCGGCGCCGTGGTAGCCGAGGTGGTCGCGACCATGTCGTCGATCTCCGAGTCGAGCAAGAAGATCGCCGACATCATCGGCGTGATCGACGGCATCGCGTTCCAGACCAACATCCTGGCATTGAACGCCGCCGTCGAAGCGGCGCGTGCCGGCGAACAGGGTCGTGGTTTCGCGGTGGTGGCCGGTGAAGTCCGCAATCTCGCGCAGCGCAGCGCCTCGGCGGCCAAGGAAATCAAGGCCCTGATCGGTGACGCCGCCGGCCGTGTCGACAACGGCGCCAAGCTGGTCGAACAGGCGGGGCGGACCATGGACGAAATCGTGGTCAGCGTGAAACGTGTCACCGACATCATGGGGGAGATCACCTCGGCCTCGCAGGAGCAAAGCCAGGGCATTGAGCAGATCAACCAGACCGTGACGCAGATGGACGAAGTGACACAGCAGAACGCGGCGCTGGTCGAAGAGGCTTCAGCGTCGGCCCGCGCACTCGAAGAACAGGCCGGCGGCCTCGCCGAATCGGTCAGCCGCTTCAAGCTCGGGGGCGATACGTCGAAGCCGGCTGCGGTGGCGCAAGCCGCCGAGTCCAACCGCCGACCGGCTGCCACCAAGCCGCGCGCCGCCGCAGCACCGCCGCGCAACGCCGGCCGCGAGCCGCGCGTCAACGGCGCCACATCGGGAGATGTCTGGACCGAGTTCTGAGGCGCTGGACGAGGTGAACGCGGCGCGTCGCACTCTCGCAGTGCGGCGCGCCGCGTCGTTTTGGGCGGACGTGCCGCGTGCCGGCGCCGCGAACCCCCAGCGGCTGTCGCCGGCCGACGAGCGTCACACCGAGCGGCCCTCTGCGGCACGGGCCGCGCTCAAGAAAGCGAGACGGCTTGCCGCTACTGGAGTCGAGGCTCATCTGATCCGGCACCGCCGGCCAACCAGGAATGTTCATGTCCGCAAGTTCCGCTGCTCCCCCGACTGAAGACGCTGTCGTCCTGCAGCTGCCGGCCGATCTCGGTATCGAGTCGGTGGCGGCGCTGAAGCAGACCTTGGCGGCACAGCTCGATGCGGCATCGCTGACGATCGACGCGACGGCGGCGTCGAGATTGCACGCGGCTGCCCTGCAATTGCTGGCGGCGTTCTGCCGCAGCCGCAAGGACGCCGGTCACGCGACGCGATGGTCTGCTGCCAGTGCCAGCTTCACCGACGCCGTGCGCGCGCTCGGTCTGACCCCGATGCTTGGTTTCGAAGGAGTGAAGGCATGAGTGCCGAAAAGATACTCGCGGTCGACGATTCGGCCTCGATGCGACAGATGGTGGCGTTCACCTTGCGCGACGCCGGTTTCGATGTGGCCGAAGCTGCGGACGGCCAGGAAGCCTTGGAAATGGCGCAGCGCGAGCCGTACCGACTGGTGCTGTGTGACGTCAACATGCCACGCATGGACGGCATCAGTCTGGTCCGCGAGCTGCGCCAGATTCCGAGCTACAAATTCACGCCGCTGCTGATGCTGACCACCGAGTCCGGTCCGGAGAAGAAGCAGGAGGGCAAGGCGGCCGGCGCGACCGGCTGGCTGGTCAAGCCGTTCAATCCGGAACAGCTGGTCGCGACCGTACAGCGCGTGCTGGGCTGAGGCGCCGCCGACCATGGCCAGCATCGATCTGAAGCGCTTTCATCGGGCCTTCTTCGAAGAGAGCTTCGAAGGGCTCGACATCATGGAGGCGGGCCTGCTGCGCCTCGATCCGGCGCAGCCGGACGCTGAAACGCTGAACGGTATCTTCCGTGCCGCGCATTCGATCAAGGGCGGCGCCGGCACCTTCGGGTTCTCCGGCATCACCGACTACACCCACGTTCTGGAAGCGCTGCTTGATGAGATGCGCGCCGGACGGCGGGCGCTCAATGCCAGCGACATCGATCTGCTGCTGCGCGCCACTGATGCCCTGCGTCAGCTGCTGGTCGCGGCACGCGACGAGCAGCCGGTCGACGCGGCGCTGACCGAGGCCGTGCATGCCGAGCTGACCGGTTGCCTGCACGGTGAAAAAGCGGGCGCGGCCGCCGCGCCGGTGGCCGCCAAGGCCGACGCTGCCGAAGGCTGGCGCATGGTCTTCGCACCTCATGCCGGCCTGTTCATGAGCGGCAACGATCCGCTGCGCATCCTGCGCGAGCTGGCGACGCTCGGTGACGCGAAGATCGATGCGGTCGACGCGGCGCTGCCGGCTTTTGACGCACTGGACCCGGAGCAATGCTGTCTGTCCTGGAAGATCGACTTGCGCGGTGCGGTTTCGCGCGATGCGATCGTCGATCTGTTTGCCTGGGTTGAAGACGAGTGCGATCTGACGATCGAAGCGCTGGCGGCGGCGTCCGTGCCTGCCTCGAGCGTCACGCCGGTCGCGGCGCTGCCCGCTGCGGCGCCGAGCAAGGCGGCGACGCGCCCTGGCGCTGACGCCACGTCGATTCGTGTGTCGACGTCGAAGATCGACGCGATGATCGATCTGGTTGGCGAACTGGTGATTACGCAGGCGATGCTGCAGCAGCAGGCGTCGCATATCGATCCGGCAGTCGCCGAGGCCTTGTTGCAGGGGCTCGCGCAGCTCGATCGACACACGCGCTTGCTGCAGGAAGCGGTGATGTCGACGCGCATGCTGCCGGTCGACGCCGTGTTCTCGCGCTTCCCGCGCGTCGTGCACGACCTGGCCGGTCGGCTCGGCAAGCAGGTCCGCCTGCAGACCATCGGCGAGAGCACCGAACTCGACAAGAGCGTCATCGAGAAGATCGCCGATCCGCTGACGCATCTGGTGCGCAACAGCCTCGATCACGGCATCGAGAGCGAGGACGCGCGCCGTGCCGCCGGCAAGGATCCGGCCGGCACCTTGACGCTGCGCGCCGCGCACCAGGGCGGCCACATCGTCATCGAGGTGGCCGATGATGGTGCCGGCCTCGATCGGCGGCGCATTCTGGCCAAGGCCGCAGAGCGCGGACTGTCCTGCGATGCGTCGATGACCGACAGCGAGGTCTGGCAACTGATCTTCGCGCCGGGCTTCTCGACCGCCGCGCAGGTGACGGACGTGTCGGGCCGTGGCGTCGGCATGGACGTCGTCAAACGCAACATCGAATCGCTCGGCGGCCGCGTCGAGATCGGCTCGCAGACCGGTCGCGGCACCTGCGTGACGATCCGTCTGCCGCTGACGCTGGCGATCGTCGACGGCATGTCGGTAGCGGTCGGCAATGACGTCTTCATCCTGCCGCTGCCGGCCATCATCGAATCCCTGCAGCCGAGCGCCGATCAGGTCAAGCGGGTGGCCGGGCAGGGGCAGGTGGCACGCGTCCGCGACGAGTATGTGCCGCTGGTCGCGTTGCATGACTGGTTCTCGCTGCCGGCGCGTCCGCGTCCGGTACACGAGGCCATCCTCGTCATCGTCGAAGCCGAAGGTCACAAGCTGGCGCTGCAGGTCGATGCGCTGGTCGGCCAGCAGCAGGTCGTCATCAAGAGTCTCGAAACCCACTACAAGCGTGTGCCCGGCGTTTCGGGCGCGACCATACTCGGCGACGGCCGTGTCGCACTGATCGCCGACGTCGGCGAGATCGTGCGCCTCGCCACGCGCGCAGCCGCCGCCTGATCTGCAGGAGCCTTCACGATGGAAGCCGCAAGCGTTCACGCAACACCCGCCGACACCGCCGAATTTCTGACGTTCACACTCGGCGGTGAGGAATACGGTGTCGACATCCTCAAGGTCCAGGAGATCCGGGGTTATGACACGGTGACCCGCATGCCGGGTGCGCCCGACTTCATGAAGGGCGTCATCAACCTGCGTGGCACCATCGTGCCGGTCATCGACCTGCGCCTGAAGTTCGGGCTCGGCGATGCCAACTACGACGCCTTCACCGTGATGGTGATCCTCAACATCGGCAAGCGCATCGTCGGCATGGTGGTCGACAGCGTCTCCGATGTGATCGAGCTCGACCCCGAGGAAATGCGTCCGGCGCCGGAATTCGGCAGTTCGATCGACACGCGCTTCATCACCGGCCTCGGCACACGTGACGATCGCATGTTGATCCTGCTCGACATCGAGAAGCTGCTCGGCAGCGCCGACATCGGCTTGATCAACGCGGTGGTCGCACAAGCCGCCTGACCGGCGGCGGCTGCGCCGCCGTCATCCTCTTTTTCACTGCGGTTCCGCTCCGAGGGAGGGGCGGGATAGTGGGGCGCTGTGCCCGGCGCCGCCCTCATCGGAGTTCTGCATGCAACTGCTCAACATGAAAATCGGCCAGCGCCTGAGCCTGGGCTTCGGCACCGTACTCGCGTTGATCGTCGGCATCGTCGCCGCATCGCTGTACTTCCAGGGCCGCATCGATGCCAAGGATCGGCAGATGCGTGAACACGATCTGGTGTCGATGCAGCTCAGTCACGAGCTGCTGCTAGATAACACCCATCAGCAGCGCGACATCGAGAATATGTTGCTGGTGGTTTCCGACAAGGCCGAGACGCAGCGCCTGATCGAGTCAGCGCAGGCCGGCGTGCAGCGCAGCGAGGCCTTGCTCGGCCAGCTGGCGCCGCTGATGACCTCGGAGTCGGATCGCGGCCTGTACGCAACGCTCGCACAGAAGCGCCGCAACTGGCTCGACCAGCGCACCGAATTCATCGATGCCCTGGCCGATGCGGCCCCCGGCGAACTCGATGCCTACTTCTTCTCGACGGTGATGCCATACGCGCAAGCCTATAACGCCAGCATTCGCGCATTGCTTGATGCGCGCTCGGACGCGCTGGATGCGGCTGGTGCGGAAATCGGCCGCGCTGGTGCGCAGCTGAGAGGGATCGAGATGGGACTGGCTGCGCTGGCGTTGCTGACCGGGGTGGCGTTCGCATGGTGGATCACGTCCGGGATCACGCGGCCGTTGCGGCGTTCGCTGCAGATCGCGGACGCAATCGCGCAAGGCGATATGGACACGATGATCGAGGTGCGTGGGCGTGACGAAACCGCGCAGCTGATGCAGGCCTTGCGGGCGATGCAGCAACAACTCCGGGCGCGGGCGCAAAGCGATCGTGAACGTGCTGCGGCGATGACGCGCATCAAGCAGGGTCTCGATGCGGTCAGTACCAACGTGATGATCGCTGACAACGATCGCCAGATCATTTATCTCAACGAGTCGATCGTGCAGATGCTCGGCAAGGCAGAGGCCGGGATTCGCAACGAGCTGCCGAATTTTTCGGTGGATGGCCTGCTCGGCAGTTCGATCGATGATTTACATCGTGCGCCGGAACACCAGCAGCAGATGCTGTCCGCCCTTCAAGGGACGCACCGCGCGCAGATTTCGATCGGTGGGCGCAGCTTCGACCTGACGATCAACCCGATCGTCGACGCCGATGGGCAGCGGTTGGGATCGGTCATCGAGTGGCTCGATCGTACCGAGCAGCTGGCCGTCGAGGCCGAGTTGGGCGGCATCGTCGCTGCGGCCGCCGAAGGGGACTTCAGCCGCCGCGTCTCGCTGGACGACAAGCAGGGCTTCTTTCTGCAGCTCGCCGAAAACGTCAATCGCCTGCTCGAAAGCAGCGATGCCGGCCTGCGCGAGCTGGCCCGCGTTCTCAATGCGCTGGCCAACGGCGACCTGACGCAGCACATCGACGCGGAATTCCGCGGCACCTTCGGGCAGCTGCGTGACGATGCCAATCGCAGCGTTGAACAGCTGACGAAGATCATCGGCGAGATACAGGTGGCGAGCGACACGGTGAGCACGGCGGCGCGCGAGATCGCGGCCGGCAACAGCGACCTGTCGTCGCGTACCGAAGAACAGGCGGCGAGCCTGGAGGAGACGGCATCGTCGATGGAGGAACTGACCTCGACGGTGCGGCAGAACGCGGAGAACGCGCGTCAGGCCAACCAGCTGGCGATCGGCGCGTCGGAAGTGGCGGTGAAGGGCGGTGCGATCGTCAGCGAAGTGGTCGGCACGATGGCGTCGATCTCCGAGTCGAGCAAGAAGATCGCCGACATCATCGGCGTGATCGACGGCATCGCCTTCCAGACCAACATTCTGGCGCTGAACGCGGCGGTGGAAGCGGCGCGTGCCGGCGAGCAGGGTCGCGGCTTCGCGGTGGTGGCCAGCGAGGTGCGCAGCCTTGCACAGCGCAGCGCCTCGGCGGCCAAGGAAATCAAGGCGCTGATCGGCGATTCGGCGGGGCGGGTCGACAACGGCGCCAAGCTGGTCGAGCAGGCCGGCCGGACCATGGACGAGATCGTCGGCAGCGTGAAGCGCGTGACCGACATCATGGGCGAGATCACCGCGGCATCGCAGGAACAGAGCCAGGGTATCGAACAGGTCAACCAGACCATCACGCAGATGGACGAAGTGACGCAGCAGAACGCGGCACTGGTGGAGGAAGCCTCGGCCTCGGCACGCTCGCTGGAGGAACAGGCCGGCGGTCTGGCGGCGTCGGTCAGCCGTTTCCGAATCAAATCCGTCGCTGCACGCGCTGTCGCCGAAGTCGGCCACGTCAACGTCGCCGTCGCTGCACCTGCCGTCGAGCATGCTGCCGTGCCGGCTGCCGATGGAGCTTCGCAGCCCTCGCTCGTCGACGCGTCAATCGCAGCGTCTCCTGTCAGCACGCAGATGGAGCCGGAGACGCCAGCGCCGAAGAAGCGTCGCAGTGCCGCCAAGCCACGGCGCAAGCGCGCAACACGCCGCACGCTGAAGACCGAACCGGTCAACGGTACGCCGGTCTCGCTGCCCGCCGGCGACGAAAGCTGGGTTGAATTTTGATGTGGCGCGACGGGCGACCGTTTGTTGTCCCGCCGCTGCCGGCCGTCGTGTGCAGTCTTTCGTCGCGCACCTTGGCGGCCGCTCACCCGATAGCGCCCGGTCGCGATGTTGCACCGTTTCGCGTTGTTTCCACTGAACCCGCTGGAAAGACGGGGACACCTCACCAGGACCTACAAGCATGAAGTTCTTTGCCAATTTGTCGATCGCTCGAAAGCTGCTGTTGGCGTGTCTGCTGTGCTCGGTCATGACGGCGTTGCTTGGCGGTTTTTCCCTGTACCGTCTGACGCATTCCGAGCATCAGGTTCAGGAACTGCTCGGCACCTGGATGCCGTCGGTGCAGCGGCTGCAAAGCATGCGCACGGCGCTGGCCGAGTACCGCATCTATCAAATCCAGATCGTCCATGCCGGCAATGATCTGGCGCTGCGCGATGACTATGTCGCGCGCATGGCCAAGACCCGCGGCGAGTTCAACGATGCGCTGGCCGCGTATCGCGCGCTGGTCACGGATGGCGAGGAGCAGAAGCTTGCCGACGATGTCGAGGCCAATGCCAAGCGCTATTTCGACGACGGTCCTCTGCGCACCGCGCTCGAAGCCAAGCACTACGACGATGCAAAGGGCATTCTCAACGGTGAGTTGAAGGAGGCCCGGCGCGCGACGGCGACGGCGATCGGCAAGGACATCGATTTCAATATCGCCGCGCAGAATGCGCTGGGTGCAGCGTCGCAGGACAATTTCCATCGATCGGTGGTGCTGATCTCCGGCGGTGTTCTGGCGGTGCTACTGATGACGCTGACCGGCGGCTGGCTGATCAGTCGCGTGATCACGCGACCGCTGCGCGAGGCTGTCGAGGCGGCCGATGCCGTCGCTCGTGGCGACTTCGATATTCGCGTGCGCGCCACCACGCGGGACGAAACCGGCAAGCTGCTGGAATCGATGCTGGCGATGACGAGCGTGTTGAAGCGCTTTTCCGAAGCCCAGCAGGAGATGGCACGCCAGCACGAAATCGGCGAGATCGACCATCGCTTGTCGGCCGACGCGTTCCCGGGCGCGTATGCGCAGATCGCGACGCAACTCAACGAACTGGTCGGCTCGCACATTGCGGTGAAGATGCGCCTGGCCGAAGTCGTCTCGCGCTACGCGATCGGCGATCTGTCGGTGGATATGGATCGCCTGCCGGGCAAGAAGGCCGTGCTCTGCAACACCATGGACGAGGCCAAGCACAATCTGGTCCGCATCAGCGATCAGATCAAGCGCCTGACGGCCGCCGCCGCGGTCGGTGACTTCAGCGTGCGCGGCGACGCCGAGGCCTTCCAGTACGAATTCCGCAATATGGTCGAGGATCTGAACCGCTTGATGGAATCGACCGAAGCGGGATTGAACGAAACGTCGCGTGCACTCGGCGCCATCGCCCGCGGCGATCTGACGCAAACAGTCGACACCAACTTCCAGGGCAAGGTCGGCGAGCTGATGCGCGATATCAACACGACCACCGAACAGCTGACGAAGATCATCGGCGAGATACAGGTGGCGAGCGACACGGTGAGCACGGCGGCGCGCGAGATCGCGGCCGGCAACAGCGACCTGTCGTCGCGTACCGAAGAACAGGCGGCGAGCCTGGAGGAGACGGCATCGTCGATGGAGGAACTGACCTCGACGGTGCGGCAGAACGCGGAGAACGCGCGTCAGGCCAACCAGCTGGCGATCGGCGCGTCGGAAGTGGCGGTGAAGGGCGGTGCGATCGTCAGCGAAGTGGTCGGCACGATGGCGTCGATCTCCGAGTCGAGCAAGAAGATCGCCGACATCATCGGTGTGATCGACGGCATCGCCTTCCAGACCAACATTCTGGCGCTGAACGCGGCGGTGGAAGCGGCGCGTGCCGGCGAGCAGGGTCGCGGCTTCGCGGTGGTGGCCAGCGAGGTGCGCAGTCTGGCACAGCGCAGCGCCTCGGCGGCCAAGGAGATCAAGGCGCTGATCGGCGATTCGGCGGGGCGGGTCGACAACGGCGCCAAGCTGGTCGAGCAGGCCGGCCGGACCATGGACGAGATCGTCGGCAGCGTGAAGCGCGTGACCGACATCATGGGCGAGATCACCGCGGCATCGCAGGAACAGAGCCAGGGTATCGAACAGGTCAACCAGACCATCACGCAGATGGACGAAGTGACGCAGCAGAACGCGGCGCTGGTGGAGGAAGCCTCGGCCTCGGCACGCTCGCTGGAGGAACAGGCCGGCGGTCTGGCGGCGTCGGTCAGCCGCTTCCGCCTCCAGTCGGCCGACGGGGTGGCCGTCGGCGGGGAAGGTGACAGCGAGGTCGTCGCCGAGGCGGTGCCGAAGGTCAAGGCCAAGGTCGAAGCGTCGGCCCGTGCTCGCGGTGCGCGAATCAAGCCGGCCGCTCGCGCGACACCGGCGGCCGCGCCAGCCGCTGCGGCCGACGGCGTCTGGACCGAATTCTGATCACGCCACGGAGCGCAGGCCCATGAGCAGCGCGGTGACTGAAGCGGTACCGACGGCGGGCGGCGAGCGCGAGTTTGCGTTCACCGCCCGCGACTTCGAGCGCATCTGCACGATGATTCACAGCCGCGCCGGCATCGCGCTGGCGTCGAGCAAGCGCGACATGGTCTACAGCCGCTTGTCGCGGCGCCTGCGCGCGCTCGGCCTCAAGTCGTTCACCGACTATCTGGATCGGCTCGGCGATATCCACGATCCGGAGTGGGAGGCGTTCACCAATGCCTTGACCACCAATCTGACGTCGTTCTTCCGCGAGGCGCATCATTTCGACACGCTCAAGGAGCTGTTGCTGCGCACGCCTGCGCGGCGGCCGCTGCTGCTTTGGTCGTCGGCGGCATCGACCGGCGAGGAGCCGTATTCGATCGCGATGGCGGCCTGCGAGGCATTCGGCACGCTGAATCCGCCGGTGCGCATTCTCGCCACCGATCTCGACACGCAGGTGCTCGCTCACGGCGAGCGCGGCATCTATCCGCTGGAGCGCATTGCGCGGCTCGACGAAGCGCGCGTGCGTCGCTTCTTCCTGCGCGGCAGCGGCGCACACGCCGGGGAGTGCCGGGTCAGCGAATCGCTGCGTGCGCTGGTGAGCTTCCGCCAGCTCAACCTGCTCGATACGCGCTGGCCGCTGAAAGGCGCATATACCGGCATCTTCTGCCGCAACGTGATGATCTATTTCGACAAGCCGACCCAGCACGGTGTGTTGTCGCGGCTGGTGCCCTTGCTGGCCGACGACGGCCTGCTGTTCGCCGGGCATTCGGAAAGCTTCTTCCACGCGGCCGATCTGGTGCGCCCCTGTGGCCGCACCGTTTACCGGCGGGCCTGAGCGATGGCCGTGCTCGATGCCAGACGTGCCGGCCCGGCCGGGACGTACTACGACTCGCGTTTCGACGCGTACGCGGCCAAGGTGCTGCCCGGCGATTACGCGGTGGCCGCCGACGCGCGGATGCTGGTGACCTTGCTCGGCTCGTGCGTGGCGGCGTGCGTGCACGACCCACTGGCACGTGTAGGCGGCATGAACCATTTCCTGTTGCCGGGCGTCGACGGCGCCAGCGGCGAATCGGCTCGCTACGGCAGCTATGCAATGGAAGTGTTGATCAACGAGCTGCTCAAGCGCGGTGCCGCGCGGCAACGGCTGCAGGCCAAGGTCTTTGGCGGCGCCGCCGTGTTGCCGAGCATGAAGGTCGGCAACGTCGGCGAACGCAATGCACAGTTCGTCCTCGACTACCTGGCGGCCGAGCGCATCAACGTGCTCGGCAGCGATCTCGGCGACATCGTGCCGCGCCGCGTGCACTTCTTTCCGGCCACCGGCCGGGCACTGGTCAAACGCCTGCCGGCCGCCGAACGCGCCAGCGTCGCCGCTGACGAAACCCGTTATCTGAGCCGTCTGCGCGCGAAGCCGGCTACCGGCTCCGTCGAGCTTTTCTGAGGATGGTCCCATGAAAACCAAAGTGCTGATCGTCGACGACTCGGCGCTGGTCCGCGGCCTGATGACGGAGATCCTGTCGGCCGATCCGCAGATCGAGGTGGTCGGCGTCGCCAGCGATCCGTATGTGGCGCGCGACAAGATCAAGCAGCTGCATCCGGACGTGTTGACGCTGGACGTGGAAATGCCGCGCATGGACGGCCTGACCTTCCTCGACAACCTCATGCGCCTGCACCCGATGCCGGTGCTGATGGTGTCGTCGCTGACCGAGGCCGGTGCCGACGTGACGCTGCAGGCGCTCGAACTCGGTGCCGTCGACTTCGTCACCAAACCCAAGCTCGATGTGCGCGCCGGCCTCAATGCCTACGCCGATCAGCTGCGCGAGAAAGTGCGCACCATCGGCCGCGCACGGCCGCGCAACGCACGCAGCAGCACGGGCGTCGCGCCGCGTCTGCGGCGGCCGTTCCGCACCACCGACCGCCTGATCGCGATCGGCGCGTCGACCGGTGGCACCGAGGCGATTCGCGAGGTGCTCGAGCGCATGCCGCCGGACGGCCCGGCGGTGGTCATCACCCAACACATCCCGGCCGCGTTCAGCGGTCCGTTCGCGGCGCGGCTCAATCGCACATCGGCGATGTCGGTCTGCGAGGCGCAGGACGGCCAGCCGATCGTGCCGGGTCATGCCTACGTTGCGCCGGGCGACCGGCATCTGCTGGTGGCGCGCGATGGCGCCCGTTATGTCTGCCGCTTGTCGGATGGCGCGCCGGTCAACCGGCATCGTCCGAGCGTCGACGTGATGTTCGATTCGCTGGCACGTCACGCCGGCGCCAACGTTGCCGCCGCGGTGCTGACCGGCATGGGCGACGACGGCGCACGTGGCCTGCTGGCGCTGCGCGAGACCGGCGCGCGCACGCTGGTCCAGGACGAGGCCAGCAGCATCGTCTGGGGCATGCCCGGCGCAGCGCACAAGCTCGGCGCCGCCGAGCGCGTCCTGCCGCTCGACGCCATCGCCGAACAGCTGTTGAACGATGCGGCGGCCTGAGCGGCGCTAAAGCCTGCTCCGTCGTGGCCGATACCAGAACAGCATGACCTTGGTTTTCATCAGGAGTATCCGTATGCCTTTCTTGCCGTGGAAGCCGCTGGCGGTACCCGCCGCGCTGACGGTCGTACACGTCGCGGTGCTGCTGCTGGCGAATGGCGGGGCCTGGGTCTGGCTCAGCGGCCTGGCCGCGGCGGCTGCCTGGGGCGCGCTGGCGGTGATGCAGATGCAGCGTGTCCAGCAGCAGCAGCTCGACATCGCACGGCTCGAATCGCAAAGCGAGCGCCGTGCCAGCAGCCTGCGCGAGATGCGCGGCGGGCTGATGCAGGAAGCGCTGGCCGCTGCCTCGGAAGTCGATCGCGTCCGTGGCCTGATCAACGATGCGGTGCGCCAGCTCGGCGCCGCCTTCAATGAGATGGACCGCCATGCCCGCGTGCAGGAGCAGGCGGTGGCCTCCATTCTGGCCCGCGACGGCTCGGCCGGCGCGACCACCGACGTGCGCCGCTTCGCCGAAACCGCGGTGGAGCTGATGCGCGGGCTGGCCGAATCGCTGTCCGACGTCAGCCGCCAGAGCGTTGCGACCGTCGAGCAGATCGACGAAATGGTCAAGCACCTCGACGCTATTTTTGAACTGCTGGGTGACGTCAAGACGATCGCCGATCAGACCAATCTGCTGGCGCTCAACGCGGCCATCGAAGCCGCGCGCGCCGGCGAGGCGGGCCGCGGCTTCGCGGTGGTCGCCGAGGAAGTGCGCTCGCTGTCGGAACGCTCCACCAACTTCAACGAACAGATCCGCAAGCTGGTTTCGGTGTCCAAGGACGCGATTGCCCGCGTGCGTGACACCGTCGGCGAGATGGCGACGCGCGACAGCACGCTGAGCAGCGGTGCGCACGACGAGGTGCGCCAGTTGCTCGGCCAGGTGGATGCCATCAACGACGGTCTGTCCGGCAGCCTGCGCACGGTCTCCGATGCGCGCGCCCAGATCAGCGAGGCGGTCGGCCGCGCCGTGCGCTGCCTGCAGTTCGAGGACATCTCGACGCAGGCGCTCGGCACCGCTGCCGCGCATGCCAAGCGCGTCGAGGCGATCGGCAGCGAACTCGAAAACGACGCCAACACGCCGACGGCCAAGGCCGCCGGCGCCGAGGACTGGCGCAAGCCGCTGCATCAGCCGGTGGCGCAGGTCTCGATGGAAGCGGGCACGGTCGACCTGTTCTGAGCGCGGCGGCCGGCCGCTCCGGCCGGCGTATCGCCTGCGGGTGTAGACTGCGCGGCCCCGCTTTTCGATGTCCGCACCGCCGATGTCCGTCACCCGCGATCAACTGCTGTCCGTCCTCGATTCCTACGTTCATCCGCTGATCGGTCGCGGCCTGGTCGCTGCCGGCGCCGTGGCCCGCGCCGAGGTGCAGGACGATACCGCGCAGGTGGTGATCGAACTCGGCTTTCCGGTGCAGGGCATCAGTGCCGATCTGGCGCAGGAACTCGGCGCCAAACTCAATGCCGAACTCGGCCTGATCGCCGAGCTGGCGATCGGCAAGCGCATCGACACGCACGGCGCGCGCGCCAATCTGCAGACGCTGCCCGGCATTCGCAACATCATCGCGGTGGCCAGCGGCAAGGGCGGCGTCGGCAAATCGACGGTCGCCGCCAACCTAGCGCTGGCGCTGCACGCCGAAGGCGCGCGTGTCGGCCTGCTCGACGCGGACATCTACGGCCCCAGCCAACCGCGCATGTTCGGCGTCAGCAGCGCGCGGCCGACCTCGCCGGACGGCAAGCGCATGAATCCGGTGCCGGCGCACGGCATCCAGACCATGTCGATCGGCTATCTGGTCGACGAAGACCAGCCGATGATCTGGCGCGGTCCGATGGTCACGCAGGCGCTGGGCCAGTTGCTCAATGAAACGATCTGGGACGACGTCGAATATCTCGTCATCGACCTGCCGCCCGGCACCGGCGACATCCAGCTGACGCTGTCGCAGCGCATCCCGGTCAGCGGTGCGGTGATCGTCACCACGCCACAGGAGATCGCACTGCTCGACGCCAAGAAGGGGCTGCAGATGTTCCGTCGCGTCGAGGTGCCGGTGCTCGGCATCGTCGAGAACATGGCGTGGTACGACTGCGGCGACCATCGCGACTACATCTTCGGCCAGGGTGGCGGCGAGCGCATGGCGGCGCAGTACGGCGTGGAATTGCTCGGCCAGTTGCCGCTGTCGACGCCGATACGTGAGCAGGCCGACAACGGCCAGCCGATCGTCGTTGCCGCGCCGGATGGCGAGGCCGCGCAGACTTATCGGCAGATCGCGCGCCGTGCCGCGGCGCAGCTGGCCTACGGCACGCCGGCCGCCGACTTCCCGACCATCGAAATCAGCGACGACTGACGCGCTGTTTCGTCGGCGTCGGACGGCAAGCGCGTCTCAGTCGTGACTTGCGGTGCGCGCTGTACGGCGCCGGTCGTAGCGCTGCTGTGCACGCTGCACCTGCTCGATGTGCTGCTCGGCCCAGGCCGCCAGCGGCTGGATCAGGTCCGACAAACCGCGGCCGAGCGTGGTCAGCGAATATTCCACCGTCACCGGCACGGTGGCGAAGGCCTTGCGGTCGACCACGCCATCGCGCTCCAGCTTTTGCAGCGTCTGACTCAATGCCTTTTGCGAGATGCCCTCGATCTCGCGCCGTAGCTGATTGAAGCGGCAAGGCCCCTGGCGCAAGACCTTGACGATCAGCAGCGACCATTTGTCGGCGAGTCGGTCGAACACCATGCGTGCCGGGCAGTCCTTGGCCTGCACGCTGTATGGCATCGCCGCGCCGCCGTCGTCGCGAGGCTCGGCGGCCACCGCGGTGTCCTGTTCGTAACCGGTTACCACGAGGTAACTCCTTTTTATGTTGGTATCAAAAATATACCATCTGGCCAACCTCTCGCGAGGTTCCAACTTTCATCAGGAGTTCCCATGGCAAAGACGGTTGTTGTCTATTTCTCGGGCTACGGTCACACCAAGCGCGCTGCCGAAGCGGCCGCACAGGGCGCCGATGCGGCGCTGATCGAAATCGACGGTGAAGGCAACGTGACCGACGCCGACTGGGAGGCGCTCGATGCCGCCGACGCCATCGTCTTCGGCTCGCCGACCTATATGGGCTCGGTGGCCTGGCAATTTAAGAAGTTCGCCGACGCCACGTCGAAGAAGTGGTTCACGCGTGCCTGGAATGACAAGGTGTTCGGCGGCTTCACCAACAGCGCCAGCCTCAACGGCGACAAGCAAGTCTCGTTGATCTATCTGCAGACGCTGGCGTCGCAGCACGGCGGCATCTGGGTCAGCCTCGGCATGCTGCCGGCCAACAGCAAGGCCGCGACCCGCAGCGACGTCAACAATCTGGGCGGTTCGCTCGGTGCGCTGTTGCAGTCGCCGTCGGATGCCGGTGTCGACGAGATGTCCGTCGGCGATCTGGAAACGGTGAAGCAGTACGCCGCGCGCGTGGCCGCGATCGCGGCGCGCCTCAAGGCCTGATCACGGCCTGCGGTTTCGTCACCCCAGCGCGTCGCAGGTCGCGCGCGCTGGGGTGACGGCGTGGCGGCGCTCAGCCGCTGAACACCCCTTCGAACACCGTCTTCGCCAGCGGCTCGCGCGGGCTCGGCGTTTCGCGCGCCTGCAGTGCTTCCGGCAGCTGCGACTTGTCGCCGGGCTTGCCGATCGCAAACGCTGCTTCGATGCGATAACTGTCCGGAATCTTCAACTCGCTGGCGGCACGCGCGAAGTCGATGCCAACCATGCCGTGCGCCTGCCAGCCGAGCTTGGCCGCCTGCAGCGCCAGCGACGCCCAGGCCGCGCCGGCGTCGAACGAATGGCTGTGCGACGGCACCTCGTCGCTCTTGCCGGGCAGCGCCATCGTCTTCTTCGATGCGATCACCGCGATCGCCGCGGCGTGCTGCGCCCACGACTGATTGAACTCATTGAGCACGCCGAGCAGACGCGCCCAGTGCGGCGTATCGCGGCGCGCGTAAACGAAGCGCCACGGCTGCGAGTTGTATGAAGACGGTGCCCAGCGCGCTGCCTCGAACAGCGTCATCAGCTCGTCTTGTGTGATCGCGTCCGGCGCAAACGCGCGCGGCGACCAGCGTTCGAGAAACACGAGATCGATCGGATGATCGGCGCTGCGGTGGTTGGCGGTCGTGCTCATGCCGGCAGTTCCTGGTTCGGGTGGGGGAGTGCAGGATCGTGCCGCATCGGTCACGATGCAAGCCGCGGCGCCGGTGCCGCATCGTCCATGGAGCGTGACACCGTGACCGCCATGCGGATACTCGCCGCCGCCTTGCTGAGCGTTCCGGCGCTGGCCAGCGCCCAGCCCTACGTTTCCGCCCATCGCGGCGGCGCGGCCTACGCGCCGGAAAACACGATGATGGCGTTTCGCAATGCGGCGCGCCTGCATGTCGACGACTTCGAGACCGACAGCTGGCTCTCGGCCGACGGCGCGCTGGTGCTGATTCACGATCAGGATCTGAGCCGCACCACCAACTGCAAAGGACCGGTCACCGCCAAGACCTGGGCCGAATTGCGTGAGTGTGACGCCGGCTGGTGGTTCACGCCGGGGCAGGGCGTTACGCATCCCGATCCGGCGCTGCCGCATCCGGCGCGCGGCCGTGGCGCGCGCATTCCCAGCGCCAAGGAGCTGTTCGCCTTCGCCGCGTCGTTCCAGGGCGACTACCGGCCGACGGTCACGATCGAGATCAAGGACAAGCTCGCTGCCGTGCGCGAGGCCGAGGCGCTGGTGCCGCTGATCCAGAACAGCGACATCAAGAACCGCATCATCGTCCAGTCGTTCAGCCGCGTCGGCATTGATCGCGTCAAACAGCTCGACCCCAGCATCCGCACGCTCTACCTCGTCGACGAGCCCGGCACCCTGCGCCCGGCCTTGATCGAAGCCGTACACGGCGGCCACGACTTCATCGCCCCCGACGCCGGCATGGCCGGCTTCGACGCCGCCTACGTCCAGGTCGCCCACGACGCCGGCCGCAAGGTCGTGCCGTGGACCATCGACACTCAGGCCGACGTCCAGCGCATGGTCGGCTACGGCGTCGACGGCATCATCAGCAACTTCCCAGCCTGCCTCCTGAAACTCGAAGGCCGCCTCACCACGGCGCGACTGATGCCGGAAGAACTCGGCGAGCCGGACGCGCCGCTGTGCCGGCGTTGAGCGCAGCGTGTGAGCATCCAGGTACCGGTTCATGCGATCCGATCGGCCGATGTGCGGGTGCCTTCGGTCGGTGCTTGTGGCTTCAATTGATCCGCCCGCAAGAAAAGCGTGATGCAGACCTCATAACGCACTTTTTCTACTGGAACAGCCCCGAACCGCTTCGGCATCATCAGCCGAGAGTTGCGCCCTGTGTTGACACGTCAAAAGGTGGCGAGATGTCGGGGGACATTACCTCCTAGTGGCACGTTTGATGTATGTGCAAACTCTGCGGTCTTCTAATCGCCGCCAGAGCCCAATGACCGGCATACGAAAAATTGTTCTTCACTCACTGCAAGGCTATCGCCCAGAGTTGGAAAGGCTCGTGACGCAATGGATGCAGGAATGGGTCGGCTATGTCGGCGTGGTTGGCGTTGATGCGGCAAGAATCGAAGAAGTCATTGATGAACTGTGCGTGGGGGATGGGTCCAATCCGTACTTCATGCTCACCGCCTCTCATGGTGCAGATGAGTCCCTTCAGGATGCAGTTTTTCTTGCTGAGCAACTTTCAGGGGAGCTCGCTGGTGATGTTCACGTTGTCGAGCTCTAATATTTCGTTTCAGGCGGATGAGCTGGCTCGCGCCGCTGAACTCCAGCTTTGTGCGCAAAGAACATGAGCTTGCCCCCTTGCTTCGGTATTCGTGAGTCGGAGCAACGATGCGGACGGATATTGGGCGGTATGCAAGCTTTGTCGGCTCGCGCAGGAAATCGGCGTGAGGGAACTGGAAATCGATCTGCTGCCGAAGATCATCGAAAAGCCAGAGCCAAAAGACATACGGATCGTGAGGCAGCGCTTCCAATCGTTGCTTTATCTGACGCACGTGTCTTTGAGTGAAGCGCCAATCACGGTGGCGGTGGGCGTTGCGGACGAAAAGCTGTTGAGATACGAGCGGCTTGGCCGTGGTGTCGCGGTCGAGTGCCTCGTCAGATTGACGCTGGCACCCAGCCACTCGGCTACTGCAACCGCGCGCTGTCGTGCATCGCCGCACGATCCCGAGAGGAGTCGCGTCGATGCGAGCGTGCCGGGCCTGGTATTTCTTGAAATCGAAGCGCCGCGCAATCGATGCGCTGGTCTCAGGGGTGAGCTGCGAGTGGATGCGAGCTACCGAATTAAAGTCTCGACGCATTCCATTTCTCTGCTTCTCGCGAGGGCGGCGTGCAGTGATCCGCTTGCCGGCAATATCGACGCACCGATCACGCGCGTCATGAAACACCGGGCATAGATGCATGCGACCTCAGATCTACAAGGTGGAGCGTATCGGCGGTGGGGTGCTCGCTGTCATGGCAAAGCCGGCATCGGAATGGCTGGATGCGGAATTAGCAGCCTTGGCTGCAGCGGGAATACGAACGGTGATGTCGTTGCTCGAAACCCGAGAGGCCTATGAACTGGGGTTGGCGCGAGAGGCCGATATCTGTGAAGGATGCGGTGTCGAATTCATCCATTATCCAATTCCAGATCGTGGTGTTCCTCCTGGCGTCCCGTCATTTCGCGCGATCACGAAGCGCGCCCAAGAGCGAATTGCGAGTGGGGACGACTTGGTCATTCATTGCCGGGCAGGTATTGGTCGCTCCGGTTTGGTCGCCGCGGGTGTGCTGCTGCACTGTGGCTATGGCGTGCAGGATGCCTTTGCGCTCGTGTCCAAAGCTCGCCGGGTTGCGGTTCCTGACACAGCGGAGCAAGAGGCCTGGTTGCACGAGCATTCGCGGTCCATCGTTGCGCGGTAATGCCAACGGCGGCGGCTCGCTTGTAATCGTAAGACTCGCCGTTATCGTGACGACGTCGTCCATTTGGAACCCCCAATGAAGCCCAAGGAAATCGAGCGCTGGAAGAAGCGTCGCGACGGCGGGATGCTGCGCTTCATCGGCTTGGCGGGCGTTCTGGCCTGGGGCGTGCCAATGTTTGTGGCGATGACGTTTTTCGTTCCGCACCCGAAGCTCTCGGTGCCGGAGTGCGCGATCCTGTGGCTATGCGCTGGCGGGCTTTACGGCGCCGTCATGTGGTTCGTGCAGGAGCACCGATACCGCAAGGCGATGGAGGCGTCGGGTGATTAGGGCTCGAGTCGGGGGTTGCGCGCGGACCGCTTTCACGTAGCGTCGCGCGGCGGCGCGTCGTCGGCCTTCAGCCGCTTGTCCATGTTCCGGCAGCCGATGCGCAGGCCGGTGCCGGTGATGTGAACGCCGGCTTCGCCTATTCGATAGCCGGCAGCCTCGTAGAACGCCACCGCGTTCAGCGAGGCCTTCAGGTGGAGCTCGTGCAGCCCGAGTTGCCGGGCGAGTTGTTCGGCTTCGCGTAGTAAGTGTTGGCCGTGGCCACGACCGGCGTGTTGCGGGTGGACGAACAGGGCGTCGAGCTCGCGAGTGCCGAGCTTGAGCCCGGCGAAGCCGACGATGGCGTCGCGATCAACGGCCAGCAGGAACGGTTCGCGCTCCAATCGGTTCCCGAAGCTGGCCGGCATGGGCGTGGCCAGCCAGGCGTCGATCAGTTCGCCCGCGTAGTGCGTCCGGCATCCGTGGTCGATCGCGGCGCTGCGGAGGTCCCAGAGCGATACGGCGTCGGCGGCGGTGGCGCGGCGGATGACGGCTGGGGTCGGCATGCGGCGGGGCGATGAATGTTGATGGCCGAACGGCGGGATGCGCTCAGTGTGCCGCGCCTGACGGATTTCTGTCGTTCCGGTACGGCGTCACGCACCGGCAAACTCGCTGCGCTAGGTTTCGCCCCCTTTGCGCCATTCCGGCTTTGATGTCGGCTGGCCTGGGATCAGGGGGCGGGGATGCGAGCAGGGAATCGGGCGTGGCCCGCGTTGGCGCTGTTGGCCTTGTGGCTGGCGGCCTGCGGTGGTGGCGGTTCGGATGCGACGATGGGCCTCAGCGATGGGCCTTATGTCTCGGCGCATCGCGGCGGTGCGGCCTACGCGCCGGAGAACACGATGATGGCCTATCGCAATGCTGCGCGGCTGGGCGTGGACGATTTCGAAACCGACGCCTGGCAGACCGCCGACGGCGTGTTCGTGCTGCTGCACGACGAGACACTGTCGCGCACCTCGGACTGCTCAGGCCGAGTCACGGCGATGACGTTTGCCGAGGTCGAGGCTTGCGACGCCGGCTACTGGTTCTCGCCGGGGCAGGGCACGACCTCGGCCGACGACAGCTTGCCGCATCCGGCGCGCGGACTCGGCGTGACGGTGCCGACGGTGGCGGAATTGTTTGCCTACGCGGCGTCGTTCGACGGCGACTACCGGCCGACGGTGACGATCGAGCTGAAGGATCAGCTGGCCGCTGCCGCCGAGGCCGATGCGCTGGTGCCGCTGATCCAGGCCAGCGGCATTCAGGACCGCATCATCGTGCAGTCGTTCAGCGCCGCCGGCATCGACCGGGTCAAGGCGCTGGACCCGACGATCCGCACGCTCTACCTCACGTCCGGGATTCCGACCGCGCAGGGCGCGCTGAACAAGGCGGTGCGCAGCGGGCATGAGTTTGTCGCGCCGTCGGCCAGCCTGCCTGGGGTCGATGCGGCTTACGTGGAGCGGGCCCACGCGGTCGACAAGCAGGTGGTGCCGTGGACGGTCGATACGCTGGACGCGCTGACGGCCTTGTCGGCGATCGACGTCGACGGGCTGATCACGAACTTCCCCGGCTGCCTGCTGCAGTTGCAGGGGCGGCTGGCGGCCGAGCGGCTGCTGTCCGACGAACTGGACGGCGACGACAGCCCGGTCTGCAAGTCCTGACGGCGGCGTGGCCGTGCCCGGCGGCGCTGGGCGCCGTTACAATGCGCGCCGACAAACGAGGACGTCGCGTGAGCATCAAATCGGACAAGTGGATCCGCCGCATGGCGGCGCAGGGCATGATCGAACCGTACGAAGCCGGTCAGGTCCGCTACGTCAACGACCAGAAGATCGTTAGCTACGGCACATCGAGCTATGGCTACGATGTGCGCTGCGCCAACGAATTCAAGATCTTCACGAACATCAATTCGACGATCGTCGACCCGAAGAATTTCGACGAGGGTTCGTTCGTCGATGTGAAGTCCGACGTCTGCATCATCCCGCCGAATTCGTTCGCGCTGGCGCGGACGGTCGAGTACTTCCGCATTCCGCGCTCGACGCTGGTGGTGTGCCTGGGCAAGAGCACGTATGCGCGCTGCGGCATCATCGTCAACGTCACGCCGCTGGAGCCGGAGTGGGAAGGCCACGTGACGCTCGAGTTCTCCAACACCACGCCGCTGCCGGCCAAGATCTACGCGAACGAAGGCGTTGCGCAGATGCTGTTCTACGAGTCGGACGAGGTTTGCGAGACGTCTTATAAGGACCGCGGTGGCAAGTATCAGGGACAGCGCGGCGTCACCCTGCCGAGAACCTGATCCCGAACGAGCGACGGTGCCGCGGTCCTGCGCCGAGACTCGCGTTGCCGGCGATCCCGCTGACGCGGGCCCCTCGCCGGGTCGCTCGCACGGCACCGCTTGTGGCCAGTATCAGGGACAGCGCGGCGTCACCCTGCCGAGAACCTGATCCCGAACGAGCGACGGTACCGCGGTCCTGCGCCGAGACTCGCGTTGCCGGCGATCCCGCTGGCGCGGGTCCCTCGCCGGGGCGCTCGCACGGCACCGCTTGCGGCCAGTATCAGGGACAGCGCGGCGTCACCCTGCCGAGAACCTGATCCCGAACGAGCGACGGTACCGCGGTCCTGCGCCGAGACTCGCGTTGCCGGCGATCCCGCTGGCGCGGGTCCCTCGCCGGGGCGCTCGCACGGCACCGCTTGCGGCCAGTATCAGGGACAGCGCGGCGTCACCCTGCCGCGGACCTGATCCCGAACGAGCGACGGTACCGCGGTACGGTGCTTACCAGGGCGGTGGGCCGAGGACGGGTGACGCGATGCGGCCGACGGCGTTCAGGGCCTGTTGCACGTCGGGCCGTGCGACGACGCTGCGCCAGCGGCGCTCGTATTCGGCGGCCAGCGGCGGTTGCGGCACGCGGGCGTAGATCTGCACGTCGGTCAGCGCGTCGCTGCGCCAGCGCGCGTCGGCCAGACGCTCACGCAGCAGTTGCGCGGCGTCGTCGAGACGGCCGGCCTGAACCAGCGCGAATTCGTAGGTGCTCATGGCGTCGTCGCGATGTTCGCGCATCTCGGCCAGCGTGCGCTCGACGGTGGTGGGGTCGTGGCGCAGGACGGCGGCGAGCACGCGCACGGCGTTGGCCTGCATGCGGCCGAACGGGCTGGTGCCGCCGAGCTTGGCGATGGCCTGCAGCGCGGCGTCCGGCTGGCCGAGCAGTGCCAGCGCATGGCCCAGGTTGATGGCCTGGCTGACGTTGGCGCCGCCGCCGACTTCCGGGCGCTGCGCGGCCGCGCGCAGTTGTTCGATCGATGCATTCCAGCGGCCCAGACCCCACAGTGCGCGGGCGCGGCCGTCGAGGATCCAGGTGTAGTGCAGGTCGGCGTCGCGGTAGGCTTTCTCGCCGCCCTGGGCGACGCGCTGGATGACGGCGTCGCTGCTCGCCAGCACGTCGTCGAAGCGGCGCATGCGCAGCAACCGCTGCTGCAGCTCGCTGAGCTTGGCCAGCGAGTCTGGGTCTTCGGCGACGCGCTTCTGCGCGAGAGCGATGCCGGCCGCCGCCGCCTTGGCCACGTCGAAAGATTGCGGGTGCGCGGTGACGATAGGATCGAAGCGCCGGTCGACGACCATGCTCAGCACGTTGTCGCCCGATTCGACGCGCAGCGCCGCCGCCGAGGCGCCGTCGATGTCGCCGCGCGCCAGTCGCAGCAGTGCGAGGTCCATCCACAGGAAGTCGGGCTGGCCCTCTTCGAGCCGCCAGTGCGCGTCGAACAGCGCGCCGAGCATGCGCAACTGCACATCGGTGACGCCGCTATCGGCGTCGCTCCCGGCGTCGGCGTCGGCGTCAGTGGCGGCTTGGGGGACGGCGTTGGCCTGGGCGTGCAGCTTGCGCTCGATCTGCAGAATCGCGCGGCTGTTGATCTGCGCCAGCTCCTGCGGCCAGCGTTGGGCGATGGCAGCGACGCAGATGGCGCTGTCGCGATAGTCGGCCGTGGCGTACGACCGTTGCAGCCGCGTGGTCCAGTCGAAGGCGCTGGCCTGCGGCATGATCGTCGCTTCGTCGAGATAGCGGCGCGCCTCGTTCATCTTCTTCAGCGTCAGCGCCGCGTAACCGGCGAGCGCCCACGCCGCGTGCTTTTCGTCGCCGCTCAGACCGGAAAAGCCCGGTGCCTCGATGGCCGTGACGGCTTGCTGATAGGCGCCGTCGACATGGTCGTCCTGCAGTTGCTTGGCAGCCGCGCGTAGCGCGTCGCGTGCGGCGCTGACGGCTTCCGGCTGCGGTGGATGGTCGTTGGCCAGCGTGAACGACGCGTACGCCGGAGGCAGGACCAGCAGCGGTGCCAGCAGGCAGAGCACCTGGGTCAATCTGTGCATGGTGAGCGGTTCGTCGGGGGCGGACGGGCTTCCGGTCAGGGGAAGCGCGTTGGAGGGGGCCGCGGGAGGCGCGGTGGCGATTTTAAACCGTGACGCCGCCTGATAGCGCGATCTGCGTCACGCAACGACGACGATGCCTGCCTTAGGTCTGCTGTGCGCGCCACTGTTGCGGTGTCTGCCCGGTCCAGCGGCGGAACGCGCGGGTGAAGTTGGCCGGATCGGTGAAGCCGAGCAGGTAGGTGATTTCCGCGCCGCCCAGCCCTTGCCGCAAATAGGCAAACGCCAGTTCGCAGCGGGTCTCGTTGAGCAGAGCCTTGTAATGGACGTTCTCGGCGGCCAGCCGGCGCAGCAGCGTGCGCGGCGTCAGATGCAGGGCCGCGGCGACGGTTTCGCGGCCCGGCTCGCCGGCCGGCAGATGCTGGCCCAGCCATTCGCGAACCCTGCGCGACACCGGCGTCGCGTCGAAGCGCGCCAGCTGCTGCGCAGCATCGGCTTCCAATTGCTGCGCCTGCGCGGGATTGCGATCCGGCAGCGGGCGCTGCAGCAACGGCCGCGCATAGAGCAGGCGGCGGCGCGCCTGCCCGAACTGTACCGGGCAGGCAAAGCTGCGCTCGTAAACGCTGGCATCGCTGGGCGCTGCGCGGTGTAGTTCGCAACGCAACGGCACGGCTTGCGGGCCGGCCATGACGCGCATCAGCTGCGCGATGGCCGCCATGAACGCCTCGAAGGCGGCCTCGGCATAGACGACGGGTGCTCCGGGCGGGACGAAGACCACACCGACGTCATCGTCGTGCTGTTCCAGTTGCAGGCCGGCGCCATCGGTGACGAGCCGCGAGTAGCGCGCCATGCGCAACAGGGCATCGCCCAGCGTCGGACTCGCCTGCAGCGCCGGGCCGAGCACGTGCATGGTCGCCGGCTGGATGTGCGGCGGCACCTGCAGGCCGAAGGCCGGATCGCCGCTGCGCGCGACCGCGAGCTGCCACAGGCGCGTCATGCTGGCGACCGGGAAGCGCGCGCCCGGAATCTGCGTCGCCGTGATGTCGAGGCCGGCGGCGGCAAACAGTGGCTCCGGCGCGCAGCCGCGCGCGCGCAGCGCGGCGGCGATGGCGCCGGCCCAGGAGGCGAGGGTGGTGCGTCTGGACAAGAGCGGACCGGAAACAGGTGAAGCGCAAACACTGTCCCAACGGGACAATCGATGCAAGCGATGCGGCGCCTAAGCTGATCCTCTGACGCGAAAAGCGAACGTGGAGGAGACCACGATGAAACGATTCGGTATCGCCGCCGCCGTGGCGGCCTTGCTGCTGGCCGCGTGTGGCCACAAGCCGCCACCGAGCGCACCCGAGACGGCCGTGCCGACACCGGCCGCGCTGAAAAACCTGACGGACGACTTCAAGCCGCGGGTTCTGAATCCGGCCGATGGCATCTATGTGGCAATCGGCTACGGCATTGCCAATTCCATCATGCTGGTCGGCGACACCGGCGTGATCATCGTCGACACCACCGAAACCGCGCAGTCGGCGCAGCAGGTGCTGGCGGCGTTCCGCAAGATCACCGACAAGCCGGTGGCGGCCATCGTCTACACGCACTCGCATCCTGATCACGTCGGTGGCGGTGCGGTGTTCGCCGGCGGCCGCGACATCCCAGTCTACGCGCAGCGTGAGCTGGTCGCCAACATGGAGCGCACGTCGATCGAGTTGCAGACCACGATCACGCGGCGCTCGCAGCGCATGTACGGCATGCCGTTGCCAGCGGATCAGCTGATCAATCTCGGCATCGGCCCGTTCGTCGACATGCACGAAGGCAGCACCGTCGCGGTGTTGCCGCCGACCCGTGTCTTCGACGACAAGCTCGACGACACGGTGGCCGGCATTCACTTCGAGCTGGTGCACGCGCCGGGCGAGACCGACGACCAACTGTTCATGTGGCTGCCGGACCGGCACATCGTGCTGTCGGGCGACAACTTCTATCGCTCGTTCCCGAATCTCTACACCATCCGCGGCACCGGCTATCGCGACCCGCGCGTCTGGGCGGACTCGATCGACAAGCTGCGCGCCTTGCACGCGCAGGTGCTGATTCCGAGCCATACGCTGCCGCTGATCGGCGAAGACAAGATCGAAGCGGCACTGACCGACTATCGCGATGCGATCCGCTACGTCTACGACCAGACGATCCGCCAGATCAACCAGGGCCACACGCCCGACGAGATCGCGGCGACGCTGAAGCTGCCGCCGCACCTGGCCGCCTCGCCTTACCTGCAGCCGTTCTATGGCGAGGTGTCGTGGTCGGTGCGCGAGATCTACAACGGTCTGCTCGGTTGGTACGACGGTGACGCGGCGACCTTGCAACCGCTGCCGCCCGATCAGACCGCGGCGCACATGGTGGCGCTGGCCGGTGGCATCGACGCGCTGGCCAAGCAGATCACCGACGCCGAAGCGCGCGGTGAGCATCAATGGGTGCTGCAATTGTCCGACTACGCGATGCGTGTGGCGCCGGATCGCCGCGATGTTCGCCAGGCGCGCATCGCCGCGCTGCGCGCCCTGGGTGCCGCTGAAAGCAATCCGAACGCGCGGCACTGGTATCAGGTCAGTGCCGGTGAACTGGCCGGCGATTACAAGCTGAAGTCGCGCATCGTCAAACCGACACCGCAGACGCTGGCGAGCATGCCGGTCAAACGCTTCTTCGATGGCATGGCGGTCAATCTCGACCCGCAGGCCTGCGGCGACAAGACGGTCAAGGTCGGCTTCGAGTTCACCGATATCCAGCAGCGCTACACCTATATCGTCCGCCGGGGTGCCAGCGAGGTGGTGCCGGAGCTGCAGCCGGATGCCGACATCGTCGTGCGCGTGCCGGCGCAGACCTTCAAGGAAATGCTCGCGCAGCTGCGCAATCCGGCGCTGACGATCGCCACCGACTTCGACGTCGTCAAAGGCAACAAGCTGGAGTTCGCGCGCTTCATGCGCTGGTTCCAGCCGTCGTGATCAAGGCGCAGCGGGCCGGCCGGGTGCCGGCTCGCTGCGGTGCGGTGTCAGTGCCCGCCGCGCGCCTTGAGCACGGTCCACTCCGATGACTTCGGATCGGCGCGATAGATATTCTTGGCGTCCGCCGACAGGTAGATGCTGTTCCAGTACGCCGTACTCATCGGCTTCGGCGCCGCCGGCGACTTTTCGTCGAGCAGGTCGGCGCAGTCGTAGAGCGTCTGTGCCGGCATCTCGCTCCACTGCGCACCGATCTTGATCTGGCAGTTCGGCACCGGATCAGTCTTTGGCAGTTCGGTGCTCGGCTCGTACGGTTCCGACGACAGCGTCGTGGTCTTGAACGTCTGATCGCCCGGGCCGGCGGTGGCGCGTTGCGGGGCCTGATCGACCGGTGCGGCCTGGGCAACGGCGATCAGGCCGGCCATGGCGGCGGCAACGAGCAAAGCGGCTTTCTGCATGACGGTCCTCGCGTGGCTGCGAATTTCGTCCATCTTAGGCCGGCTGCCGCGGTTTGCCAGCCTCGCCGGCCGGCGTGCGAGGGGCGGCCGACTTCAGAAGTGGTAGTTCGGCAAGCGGTAATTCGGCATGCGATGCACGAAGGCCACCGCTGCGCCATCGGCTCTGGCCTTGATGTCGATCAGCGCGCGATCGATCAGGTCGGCGGAATAACCCAGCGAGCTGAGGAAGCGGTGCGCGGTATCCAGCTGCGTCTGGCAACCGGCCTCGACCTCGCCGATGACCTTCATCGGGTCGTTGCCCAGATTCAGATAGCGGTCGCCGAAGCGGTCGGCGAGGCATTGCCGGTACGGCTGGGCCATCGCATTGGCACGTTGCAGATGATCGGCGCTGATGGTGACCGGCGCGTCCGCAAACGCAGTGCCGCAGCAGGCCAGTGCCGCGGCGGCGGCAAACAGGTAACGCATGAAATCCCCCGGCATCGACTCGATGCGATAACGACGGATTCAGGCTAAATCGTGACCACGTTGGCGGCAACGCCACTCATCGGTGTGCGGATGCCGGTCAGCGTCGTGTGCTGCGAAACGGTCAGGGTGTGGCGCCGGCGCGGCGCATGCGACCGAGAAAATTCATGACCCGGCTGGCCACGCCGCTTTCCTCCGGCGCGCGCACCGGCTCGACCGCATGCGCGACGCGCAGCGTCGGCGTGCTGCGCAGCAGGCGGTGATGACGCAGCGCGCTGGCCAGACTCATGCTGAACGCGCCGCGACGCAGCGGCTTCGGCAGCAGACGGTAGACCTGGCCCTGGTTGATCAGACCGATGAACACCGACACGTCGGCGAACGGTGTCAATACGATGGTGACGATCTCCGGGCGCTCGGCCTTCAGCGTCTTCAGCAGGCCGGTGACGCTCTGTCGCGCGACGGCGATCTCCGAGACCACGACGCCGACCGGCTCGCGTTCGAGCGCCGCCAGCGCCTGGTCGATGTCGCGTGCCCAGACCACCGGCTGCGAGCGGCCGACGATGTCCTGGACGGCGTGATAGACCTCGGCGTCGTCATCGAGCACCAGGATCGCTTCGGCGGTATTCGCGACCGGCGCGACAAACTGGCCGGTCTCGGTCTGCAGCGGCATCGGCGGCGCGGCCGGGCCAGCGGCGAACAGCGAGTCGGCGATGGCCGCCGCCTGCTGCACGGTCTGCCGCAGCTCGGTGGCGTCCCAGGGTTTGTTGACGAAGCGGAAGATTTCGCCTTCGTTGACCGAGGCGACCACCGCGTCGAGCTCCGAGTAGCCGGTCAGCAGGATGCGCGTGGTCTGCGGCGACCGTGCGCGGACCTGCTTGAGCAGCTCGGCGCCGCTCATCATCGGCATGCGCTGGTCGCTGACCGCGACATGCACGCGTTGCTCGGTGACGGCGCGCAGCGCAACGCCGGGATCGGTCGTGGCGATCAGTTCGTAGCGGCCGCGGAACAGCATCGCCAACGAGCGCAGGATGCGTTCCTCGTCGTCGATCAGCAGCAGGGTCGGTTTGTTCATGCGGCGTGCTCTGTGGCGTCGCTGTCGTCGTCGCCGGTGGCGTCGGTCGCGAGCTGCAGCGGCAGCGAGATCACGAACTTGGTGCCGCGCTGCAGCTCGGAGACGACGTGGAGGGTGCCGCCGTGCGCCTGCACGATCTGTTGCGAGATCGACAGGCCCAGACCGGTGCCCTGGCCGACCGGCTTGGTCGTGAAGAACGGATCGAAGATCTTGGCGAGATGGGCGGGCGAGATGCCGCGGCCGTTGTCCTGTACGTGGATGTGCAGCCACGTGCCGTCGGACTCGGTTTTCAGCAACAGCTTGCCGCCGTTGTCGCCGACCGCCTGTGCGGCATTGGTGACCAGATTCAGCAGCACCTGATTGATTTGCGACGGCGAGCAACGCACCGGCGGCACCTCGCCATAGCGCTTGATGACGGTCAGCCGGTGCTTGATCGCGTTGTGCGCGATGACCAGGGTCTGGTCGATGCAGTCGTGGATCGACACCTCGGCGACGCGCGCCTGATCGAGCCGCGAGAAGTTGCGCAGGTTGACGACCAGATCCTTGATCGTGTCGGCGCCGTGCAGCGTGTCGCGCAGCAGGGCGCGCGTGTCGCTGACGAGTTCCGGGTCGGCGAGCGACGCGCCGAGATCGCTGCAGTGCTGGATCTGTGCGCCAAGCGCCGCTTCGTCCAGGTCCTCCGCGGTCAGCATCTGCAGCAGCTTGTGATGCTCGCCGAGCGTCTGCACCGCTTCTTCGAACAGGCTGGCGACCATCTCGACGTTGTTGCGCACGTAGCCCAGCGGCGTGTTGATCTCATGTGCGACGCCGGCCACCATCTGACCGAGCGAGGCCATCTTCTCGGACTGCACGAGCTGCGCCTGCGAGGCCTTCAGCGCCGCGTAGGCGGCGTCGATGCGCTGCTGCAGCGCCGCCAGCAAATCGACGGCGACGCCCATGCCGAGGTACTGGCCGTCGGCCTCGATGATGAAGTCTTCGGTGATCGGTGCGCCGAGGTGGGCGGCGACGTAGCGCGCGGCGTCTTCCAGAGGTGCCTCGCGATCAACCCGCAGCGGCGTGCCGTTCATCAGCGACGTCACCGGTCGCGTGCCGTACAGCTCGCGGCCGAAACGGCGCAAAAAGACGTTGTTCAGGGTGTGGCGGCTGATGGTGCCGACGACGCGCTTGCCGGCGACGATCGGCAGGCACAGCAACCGTTCGTTGGCGGCCTCGAGAAATGCGTCGGCCGCGGCGTCGACGGTATCGGTCGGCGACAGCGGCGCGACGTCCAGGCGCAGGCGCGACAGATCGTTCTGCGTGTCTTCGGGACGGCGGGCGGGCGCGGCGGCATTCATCGGCGCGCGAGCGTAGTGGCGGCAAATGACGGCCGTGTGGCGAAGCGATGACGGTCCCCCGCGCGGCTGCGTGGCGGCGGCGGATTTAGTCCTCGTCGTCGCCGGCGATCGCCGCACTGCGGCTGACCGGCAGGCCGCCGCTGCGGCGCTGGATTGCCCAGCACTTGTGCGCCGGCGGCGGGCGCTTGAAGTCTTCGGCCAGCGTCTGCGCGGTGATGTCTTGCGCGGCGAATTGCGATTCGATCAGTGTGTCGAGCTTGAAGCCGCGGCGGTTGGTCGAGAAGTACAGCGTGCCGCCCGGTGCCAGCAGCGTCATGGTGTCGCGGATCATGCGGCCGTGATCGCGCTGGATGTCGAGCGTGCCTTCCATCTTCTTCGAGTTCGAGAAGGTCGGCGGGTCGAGGAAGATCAGGTCGAACTGCGGCGGCGACGGCAGCTTGGCCTGCGCTTCGAGCCAGACCATGCAGTCGGCGCGCACCAGCGCATGCTTGACCAGCCGGGTGCCCGGTAGCGGCGGGCGTTCGTAAAGCTGCGAGTGCTGGCCGTTGAGCAACAGATTGCGTTGTGCCCAGTCGAGATAGGTGTTCGACATGTCGACCGACACGGTCTGCGCGGCGCCGCCGACCGCGGCGTGCACGCTGGCGACGCCGGTATAGCAGAACAGGTTGAGCATGCGCTTGCCGGCGGCTTCGGCGCCGATGCGCTGGCGGATCGGCCGGTGGTCGAGAAACACGCCGGTGTCGAGGTAATCGTCGAAATTCACATACAGCTTGCAGCCGTGCTCGACGACGACGTGCATCTGCTCGGCATCGCCCTGGCGCTGGTACTGGCTCGTGCCTTTCTGCGACTGGCGCAGCTTGTAGTGCAGACGCGCCGGCGGCAGTTCGAGCACCGAGGCGATACCGGCCAGCGCGCCGCGCAGGCGCTTTTCGGCACGCGCCGGATCGACGGTTTTCGGCGCCGCGTATTCCTGGACGTGCGCATGGCGCTCGCCGTCGGCGGTGTCGTAGACATCGACCGCCACCGCGTACTCGGGCAGATCGGCGTCGTAGACGCGCCAGGCGTTGACGCCACCGCGCTTGGCCCACTTGCCGAGATGGCGCAGGTTCTTGCGCAGGCGGTTGGCGAAGTCCTCGGCGAGTTCGGGTACGGCGGTGGTCGCGTCGCCCGCGGCGGACGCGGGACGCGCCGCGTCATCGCTGGCGCGCGGTGCCGGGGTGGCGCCCGGAATCTCGAAGCGCAGCATCTTGCAGGCGATGGCGCCGTTGTACAGGGACGAGATCTTGCTGGCCCGCAGGCCGAGGCGCGGCGCCAGATCGTCGCGGGCGGTGAAGAAGCCGAACTGCCAGCCGCGGAAGTGCTGCGCCAGCGTCACGCCGAGCAGCGAATAGAGCTTGACCAGCTCCGCATCGGTGGCCAGGCGCTCGCCGTACGGCGGGTTGGTGACGATCACCCCCGGTGTTGGGTCGAGCGGGCGCACGGCGATGGCGTCGCCGACCTCGAGCTGGATCTTGCCGGCCAGCCCGGCGCGTTCGGCATTGGCGCGCGCGGCCTGAATGGCCCGCGGTTCGAGATCGCGGCCGAAAGCGCGGACACCGAGCTGGGCCAGTCCGACGTCGCGGCGTTCGCTTGCTTCGGCGCGCACGCGCTTCCAGGTGGCCGGCTGGTGATCGAGCCAGGCTTCGAAACCCCAGCGCCGGCGCAGGATGCCCGGCGCGATGTCGGCGGCCATCCACAGACCTTCGATCAGCAGCGTGCCGGAGCCGCACATCGGATCGACGAGCGGCGCGTCGCCGGCCATCAGCTCCGGCCAGCCGGCGCGGACCAGGATGGCGGCCGCCAGGTTTTCCTTGAGCGGCGCCTCGACGCCGCGCGCGCGGTAGCCGCGCCGGTGCAGGCTCTCGCCGGCCAGGTCGAGACTCAGCGTGCCGTGCTCGCGGTCGAGGTGCAGATGCAGGCGGATGTCGGGGTATTCGGTATCGACGTCCGGCCGCTCATGGCCGGCGGCGCGAAAGCCGTCGACGATGGCGTCCTTGAGGCGCAGGCCGGCGAAGTGCGTGTTGGCGATGCCCGGCGTGCGGCCGGCGACTTCGATGGCGAAGCGGCTCTGCGATGCGAACAGATCCGGCCAGACCACGGTTTGCGCGGCGTCGTAGATCGACTGTGCGTCACTCAGCTCGAAGCGCTGCAGCGGCAGCAGCACGCGGCTGGCCAGCCGCGACCACAGACAGGCGCGATAAGCGGTTTCGGTGGTGGCGCGGCACGCGACGCCGCCGCGCGCTTCCTTGGCGTCGAGTGCGCCGATCGCGCTCAGCTCGGCGACCAGCAGGGGTTCGACGCCGCGCGGGCAGGTGACAAACAGGGGAAAGGCTTCCATTCCCCATTATCTCAGACCCCGGCCCGGACGCGCCCCGCCATCCGTCGTGCGGCGTGCCGAGGGCCGTCAGCGCGCGTCGGTCCGCGCCAGTTCGGACTCGTAGCGCGTCAGCATCTCGTCGGAAAAGCAGGCGAAGATCACCTCGCGCAGCCCGCTGGACGCGGCCCATGCACGGACCTCGCGGACCGCGATGACGGTTGCCGCATCCCAGGGGTAGCCGTAGACGCCGCAGGAAATGGCCGGGAACGCGATCCGCTGCAGCCCGTATTGCCGGGCGAGCAACAGGCTGTTGCGGTAGCAGCGCGCCAATAGCTCCGGCTCGCCGCGGCCGCCGCCCTGCCAGACCGGGCCGACGGTATGGATGACGTAGGCGGCGGGCAGGCGGTGGCCGCCGGTGATGCGCGCCTCGCCGGTCGGGCAAGCGCCGAGCGCTCGGCATTCGGCGAGCAGACCGGGGCCGGCAGCGCGGTGGATGGCGCCATCGACGCCACCACCGCCGAGCAGGCTTTCATTGGCGGCGTTGACGATGGCATCGACCGCCAGCGTCGTGATGTCGACGCGTCGTGCGATGAGGGTGCAGGGCGGTTGTTGCGCGTTCACGGCGTTATTGCACGCCCGCGACCGTGCGAACGCAAACCGCGAGACGCCGCCGCGATCTTCAGGCGTGGGGGCTGTGCGCGCGCAGCGCCTGACGTTCGAGTCGTGCCAGCTCGCCGGTCAGCTGTTCCAGATGCTGCGGTCGCATGTCGGTGAAGCGCAGACCGAGACGGACGGTGCCGCCACGTGCGGCACGCGAGCGGATTTCGGCACGGACCGGCAGCTGGCTGGCAGGCAGTTCGATCTGCAGATCGAGCAAGTCGCCGATGCCGAGATGCGGCGCATTGTGGGCGACGCCGCCGGCACCGAACACCGAAACGTCCGTGATCTCGAAGCGGAAACGAGCGCTGCGCAACGTCGCTTCGCTCGGCGGCAACTTGGCGTCGCCGGGAATCGGCACGCGGCGCACGACGCGCCGGTCGTGCAGGCGGATCGACGGTGGGATCGACAGCGCCAGGGCCGGACCGCCGTCGTGCTGCAAGCGACCGAGGATGGTACTGCTGAAGAAGATTTCGGCCCCGTCGCAGCGCGTACGCAAATGCAGCAGGGTGCCGGTTTCGGACACCTGTTCTGGCAGGGCGTCGATGACGATGCGGCGCAGCATCGGCTGCACCAGCAGGATCGAACTGGGGAGCCAGCGGTCGTCGCCGGAGCGGCGTATCGAAATCAGGGTGTTGTAGCGGCACAGCCGGCGCAGCTGTGTCTCGATCTCGGTGCCGTCTTCGATCCGGCGCATGGCGCCCGGCGACGGTAGTTCATCGTCTTCGTAGGCGCGCATGGTCGGAGAGCCTAGGCGCTGCCGAGCTGACGCGGTGCGATGCCGAGTGCGGCGTAACCGCTGCGGCCGTAGATTTCCGGTGCGCCCGCCGGACGGAAGGCGCGCAGCGTCTGTTTGAGTTGGGCTTCACGCGTGCCGAGCAGCACCGCGTTGTCCTGATTGGCGGCCTGGCATTTGGCGGCCAGGGCCAGCAGCTCGCTCCACAGCGCCGGCAGGCCATTGCGCAGCGAGGCCAGCCAGCCATCCATCGATGGGGCCCGTGCGGCGTTGCGCAGCTGCGTCAGGCTGTTGCCGAGCCGCTGCAGCACATTGGCCGCTTCCGACTTGTCTCGCGTCACCGATTCGAGGCGGGCGACGTCGGAGTGGATCAGCGCTTCGCGCTCCGCCTGCAAGAGGCCGAGCAGTTCTTGCGCGCACTGCTGCTGCGCCTGCAGGTTTTCTTGCAGTTGCTGCGCGAGGCCGGCAGCCGGGGCACCTGATGCAGTCATCCGTAGAGCTCCCATTCACTCTTCATCATCTTGGCGGCGATGGCCTGCGGGTCGACTTTGTAGGTGCCGCTGCTGAGCTCGGCACTGACCTGGGCGACGCGCGCGGCGTCGAAACCATCCGAGGCGCTGACGGCATCGGCGGTCTGTTGCAGCAGCATCGCATCCGACGTCAGGCTCACCGAGTCGGTTCGTGCGCTCGCTGCGCCACCGGCATTGCCGGTGTTGCCGCTGCGGGCGGCGTTCGTGGCCGGGGTGCGCGTCAGCGCAGCGTAGCTGTCGACGGGGCCGCCGGTGATCTTGTTGGTCATGGTCCTGCTCGAAAATACCGATCCTGTTGTATTAACGGCAGGGCCAAACCGAACTTGAGGCCGGCGGTGCGATTTTTTTGACGAGCGGCTGCACGGCGCCGATGTCCTTCACATTTCAACGCGGCCGGGGCCGGTGATGGTGCCCTCGACGATGCGCCGCGAGTTGGTGTTCTGAACGCGGATGCGGCTGCCGCGTCCGCCGTCGGCGAGTGCCTTGCCCTCGGCACGGACCTCGATGCCGGCGGCGCGGCCGATCAGCATCACCAGTTCGCCTCGGCGCACGCAGCGCTCCGGCTGCACGTCGGTCGGCGACAAGGCCTGGCCGGCACCGATCGGTCGGCGGAATTCGCTTTGTGCGAGCTTGTCGGGATCGACCAGGTAGCCGAACGGTAGCGTCGCCACGTCGCGTTGCTCGGGCCGCAGCAGATCCGGTGTCACCGCTTCGCCGCGCTGGACCGCGCGGGTCAGCACCAGCACCGGGCGGATGTCCTTGATGCGGACCGGTACGTAGATCGACCACGCGCTGGGTTTTTCGCAGCGCACATTGACGCTGGTGGCGGCCCCACGGATCGGCCCGGATTCGGCCTGCGGGCGCGTGCCGCAGGCCGGCAGGCGCAGACGGGTGTCGATGCCGTCGGCGCTGACGTCGGCGCTGGCCGGCAGCGACTGGCGCACGGCCGCCTCGGCGACCGCACGAATGCGATCGAGTGATTCGGATGCGTCCTGCGCCAGCGCCGGCAGTGACGTGGCGAGCGCGGACAGCAGTAACAAGGACTGGCGGAAAAGCTTCATGCCGGGATGCAGGCAAGCGCTGTTCCAGGGACGAGGTCACGGACCTTGCGCTTGCCCTCAAGTCGCCGCCGGTCTCGCCGATATCAAGCTCATGGCCTACGGACTCCTCGAAAGCATCGATATCAGCACCCAGCTGGCGGGGCACAACCGTCTGGCGCTGTTGCTGTTCCGGCTTGGCACGCGCCAGATTTTTGGCATCAACGTGTTCAAGGTCCAGGAAGTCATCAAGTCGCCGGCGCTGACGCACATGCCGGGCGCGCACCCGCACGTGCGCGGCGTGCTCGATCTGCGCGGCCGCGTGGTGCCGGTCATCGATCTGCGCCGTGCGATCGGCATGGAGGACGATGACGCCCTGCCGGCGCCAGCGCATCTGGTCGTCGCCGAGTTCAATCGCAGCGTGCAGGCGTTTCTGGTCGAGCAGGTCGAGCGCATCGTTCATCTCGATGTCGCCGAACTCAAGCCGGCGCCCGAGCGCGACGCTTATCTGACGGCCGTCGTGCGCTTTCAGCAGCAGGACGTCGGCATCATCGACGTCGAGAAAGTGCTGGCCGAAATCCTCGGTGGGCCGGCCGGCCTGTCCGAGCGCATCAGCGCGTCGGTGGCGGGTCTCGACGCCGGTGGTCTGAAGGTGCTGGTGGTCGACGATTCACGCGTGGCGCGCACGCAGATCGAAGGCGTGCTGCGCGAGCTGGGCATCGGGGCACTGATGGCGGCCGACGGTCGCGAGGCGTTGGAGCTGCTGCAGATGATGGCGGCCGACGGTCCGCTCGCCGAGCAATTGCTGATGGTGATATCGGATGTCGAGATGCCGACGATGGACGGCTATCGGTTGACGACGGAAATCCGACACGACCCGGCGCTGCAGTCGCTGTATGTGCTGTTGCACAGCTCGCTGTCCGGTGTCTTCAACACGGCGATGGTCGAAAAGGTCGGCGCCGACCGCTTTATAGCGAAGTTCAGTTCCGATGAGCTGGCGCAGGCGGTCATTGGTCGGCTGGAGGCTGTGATCGCCGCGCATTGAGCGCTGTTTCCGAGGGGCTGGCACATGGCTTGTATAGCTGCTGGCAAACCCATTCGGAGTCGTCGGCCATGGCCATCGACAGCGCGTTGTTCGGAATCCAGGAGCAGGCCCTGCAAGTGCAGCGTCGGCGCATGGAGCTGATCGCCGCCAATATCGCCAACGCTGACACGCCGGGCTATCAGGCTCGCGATCTCGACTTTCGTGCCGTGCTTCAGGACGCGCAGGCGTCGGCCAGCGGGGGCAATACGCTCGGCACCGACGTGCGCTCGGTCGACGCGCAATATCGCGTGCCCCTGCAGCCGTCGGTCGACGGCAACACGGTCGACACCCAGGTCGAGCAAGGGCAGTTCGCCGACGCCGCGCTGCGCTATCAGGCCAGCCTCAATTTCCTCGACGCGCGCATCAAGAGCCTGATGAGCGCGCTCAGCGGGCAATAGGCCAGAAGGAGGCGATAGACCATGTCCTCATTCCGCATCTTCGACATTGCCGGCAGCGCGATGAGCGCGCAGTCGACGCGCCTCAACACCGTCGCCAGCAACCTCGCCAACGCCGACGCCGTGTCCGGCAATCCGGACGACGTCTACAAAGCGCGCATGCCGGTATTCAAGACCATGGTCGAGAACGGCAGCGACGACAGCGCCGGCGTGCAGGTGCTCGGCGTGGTGGAAAGCCAGGCTGCGCCGGAGAAGCGCTACGAGCCCGGCAATCCGGTCGCCGATGCCGACGGCTATGTCTATGCCCCGAACGTCAACGTCGTCGAGGAGATGGTCAACATGATCTCCGCGTCGCGTTCCTATCAGTCCAGTGTCGACGTGATGAACACCGCCAAGGAACTGGCGATGCGCACGCTGACGCTCGGCAAGTGAGTTGCCCATGACCACGACTTCCGCCGTCTCCGACAGCAGCAATCCCTACGCCTCGCTGGGACTGGCCGTGCAGCAGTCCAGCACCGACGGTTCGAGCACCGGGCTCGGGCAGGATGCCTTTCTCAAGCTGCTGACCACGCAGCTGCAGAATCAGAATCCGCTGAATCCCACCGACAACACCGAATTCATCGCGCAGCTCGCGCAGATCAGCACGGTGTCCGGCATCGAATCGCTCAACGATTCGTTCTCGTCGCTGTCGAGCTCGCTGACGTCTTATCAGACCTTGCAGGCCGCGCAGCTGGTCGGCCACAACGTGCTGGTGCCCAGCAGCGCCGGCTATCTGCCTGAAGGCGGCACGCTGGACGGCGCTGTCGCCGCCGGCAGCAGTGGCACGGTCCAGGTCGACATCGTCGACGCCAGCGGTCAGGTCGTGCGCACGCTCGATCTCGGCACGCAGTCGGCCGGCGTCGTCAATTTCTCGTGGGACGGCAAGGATGCGGGCGGCAACACGCTCGATGCCGGCACCTATTCGTTACAAGCACGGCTGATCCAGGGGGATACCCAGACCGCGCTGACCACCTATGCGTCGAGCACGGTACAGAGCGTCCAGCTCGCATCGGACGGCCTGACGCTCGACCTGCAGGGGCTCGGTGCGTTCGCGCTTTCCGACGTCGCTCAAATTCTCTAAGGAGTACTCATCATGCCGTTCCAGATTGCACTTTCCGGACTCAATGCGGCGTCGTCCGACCTCAACGTCACTGCCAACAACATCGCCAACGTCAACACCACGGGATTCAAGTCGTCGCGCGCCGAGTTCGCCGACATGTTCCCGATTTCCGCTTACGGCCTGGCGTCGACGGCGACCGGTATCGGCACGCGCACCGCGCGCGTCGCGCAGCAGATGTCGCAGGGCAACATCAACACCACCGGCAACACGCTGGATCTGGCGATCTCCGGTGAAGGCTTCTTCACGCTGTCGAACAACGGTTCGCTCGCGTACTCGCGCGCCGGCGCGTTCGGCACCGACGAGAACGGTTACGTCGTCAATGCATCCGGCATGCGCCTGCAGGTGTTCCCGGCGACCAGCAGCGGTACGTTCGACACCTCGCAGCTCTCGGATCTGCAGCTGTCGACGACGACCAATGCGCCGCGCGCGACGACCACGGTCAATGCCAACGTCAACCTGCCGTCGAGCGACGACGTTCCGGCCACGACGACGTTCGATGCCAACGATCCGACCAGCTACAACGACACGCGCTCGGTCACGGTCTACGACTCGCTCGGCACCGCGCATCAGGCGGCCATGTATTTCGTCAAGGGTTCGACGGCCAACAGCTGGGACGTGCACGTGCAGGTCGACGGCAGCGACGTCGGCGGCGGCTCCGTCACCTACTCGGACAGCGGCGAATTGCTGACGCCGAGCAACGGGCAGTTGTCTCTGGGCGCGTATACGCCGAGCAACGGCGCGGCGGCGATGAACCTGAGCTTCGATCTCTCCGATTCGACGCAGTACGGCGATACCTTCAGCCTCAACTCGCTGACCCAGGACGGCTACACGACCGGGTCGCTGACGACGGTCGAGGTCACCGATGGCGGCATCGTTCAGGCGCGCTACTCGAATGGCCAGGCGACGCCGCTCGGCCAGATCGCGCTGACGCGCTTCCCCAACGCGCAGGGCCTGCAGCAGCTCGGCGATTCGACCTGGGGCGAGACCTACGACGCCGGCCAGCCGATCCGCGGCGCGGCGGATTCGCCGAACTTCGGCGGCGTGCAGTCCGGTGCGCTCGAAGGCTCGAACGTCGATCTGACCGCCCAGCTCGTCAACATGATCACCGCGCAGCGCAACTTCCAGGCGAACGCGCAGATGATCTCGACGGCCGACCAGATCACGCAGACCATCATCAACATTCGGTAATGAGCCGACGCCGCGCCGGTCCTGACCGGCGCGGCCGCTTCGGAGAATTCCATGGACCGCGCGCTCTACGTTGCGATGACCGGTGCCAGCGAGACGCTGCGCCAACAGGCCATCAACAACCACAATCTGGCCAACGCCTCGACGACCGGTTTTCGCGCCGAGTTGCTGGCCAGTCAGGCGCAGGACGTCAACGGCCCTGGCTTGCCGACACGCGTCAATTCGGCGGCGCAGACGCCGGGTTGGGATTCGCGCGGCGGCAACATCCAGCAGACCGGCCGCAATCTCGACGTGGCCATGGCGCCGGATACCTGGCTCGCGGTGCAGGCCAGCGACGGCAGCGAGGCCTACACCAAGGCCGGTGATCTGCAGCTCGACGCCTACGGCCAGTTGCGCACGGCGTCTGGCCAGACCGTGCTCGGCGATGCCGGTCCGGTGACGATTCCGCAGGCGGCCGATCTGAGCATCGGCGGTGACGGCACCATCACCGTTCAGCCGCTCGGCAGCGGTACCGAATCACTGGCCACCGTCGGTCGCCTGAAAGTGATGCAGGCGACGCCCGATCAACTCGAACGCGGCACCGACGGTTTGATGCGGGCCAAGCCCGGCGTCGCGCTGAATCCCGCCAGCGGCAATGTCGTGACCAGCGGCGCGCTCGAATCGAGCAACGTCAACCTGCCGGAAACCATGGTCAACATGATCAGCCTGGCGCGGCAGTTCGAGTTGCAGACCAAGCTGATGAAGACCGCTGAGGACAACGCAGCGGCGTCGTCGACGCTGACGCGCATCAGCGGCTAGCGAGATGGGCGGTGACGGTCGCGGCTCGCGTCGCTCCTACAACGCTCCCCAGGTGTTTTGCGAATTCCCCGAACCGTTCATGCCGAGTGCCGCGCGTAGCGCGGTGTATCGAGGCACGCGCAAGGTCCGGATCTGCAGCCGCCGCGACGACACGGTTGCTCCTACACGTTGAAGTTGTAGGCGCGGCGCGAGCCGCGATCGTTTACGTCACCGTTCATGCGACGCTGACGCCCGCTCGTCGTCGCCCGAGGCGCGAAACCGCGATCTTCCCTGCGCAGCGACAACGACAGGATTCCGACACCGCCGCGCTGGTCCGGAACTTGTACCCGTCGAGACAAGGACGGAATTCCGTCGGAGGTCTCACATGGACAATGCACTTTGGGTCGCCAAGACCGGTCTCGATGCGCAGCAGACGCGCATGTCGGTCGTGTCGAACAATCTCGCCAACGTCAATACGACCGGCTTCAAGAAAGGTCGCGCCGCGTTCGAGGATCTGCTGTATCAGACGGTGCGTCAGCCCGGCGCGCAGACCTCACAGCAGACGCAGGCGCCGTCCGGCATGATGCTCGGCACCGGTGTGCGCGTGGTCGCCACCGAGAAGAGTTTCACGCAGGGCAATCTGGCGCAGACCGGCAATGCACTGGATGTCGCGATCAACGGTCGCGGCTTCTTCCAGATCCAGATGCCGGACGGCACCATGGCCTACACGCGCGACGGCACCTTCCAGGTCGACAGCCAGGGCCAGCTCGTCACGTCGAGCGGCTATCCGGTACAGCCCGGCATCCAGATCCCGACCGGCGCGCAGAGCGTTTCGATCAGCACTGACGGCATCGTCTCCGTGCAGATGAGCGGCAGCGCTTCGACGCAGCAGGTCGGGCAGATCATGACCGCCGACTTCATCAATCCGGCCGGCCTGCAGCCCAAGGGCGAGAACCTCTATACCGAGACGGCCGCCAGCGGCTCGCCGCAGACCGGTGCTCCGGCATCGAATGGCCTCGGTGCGTTGCAGCAGGGCGCGCTGGAAGGCTCCAACGTCAATGTCGTCGAAGAACTCGTCAACATGATCGAGACGCAGCGTGCCTACGAGATGAATTCGAAGGCGATCTCGACCAGCGATCAGATGCTGCAGTTCGTCACGCAGAACCTGTGAGCACGACCATGCGTTCGTTTGCCATCCTCGCCTGCCTGTCGCTGGCCGCGTGCGCCACCACGTCGCCGCGCGAAGACCCTTACGTGCCGCCCGAGGCGGCAGCCGCGCCGGCACCGGCCAGCGACGGTTCGATCTATTCCGGCGGTTCCGGCCTGGCGCTGTTCGAGGACAACAAGGCGCGCCGCGTCGGTGATCTGCTGACGGTCAACCTGGTCGAACAGACCAATGCCGAGAAGAAGGCCAACACCAGCACCGCCAAGACGACGTCGGACAGCATCGCCAACCCGACGCTGTTCGGTCGGCCGGTCAGCGTCAACGGCACTGGCGTGCTCGGCTTCGATCTCGGTTCCGATCAGGCGTTCACCGGCAGTGGTGCGTCGACGCAATCGAACAAGCTCAGCGGCTCGGTGACGGTCATCGTCACGCGCGTGCTGCCGAACGGCAATCTGGTCGTGCGCGGCGAAAAGCAGATTCAGATCAATCAGGGCAGCGAGCACGTCGCGCTGCAGGGCATCGTGCGGCCGATCGACATCGCCGCCGATGGCACCGTGCCGTCGAGCCGTGTCGCCAACGCCAAGATCAGCTACGCCGGCAACGGCGCCGTCGCCGATTCGAACGCGATGGGCTGGCTGGCGCGCTTCTTCAATTCCGTGCTGTTTCCGTTCTGAGGGCCCGGACCATGCGCTTTCTGCTCCAGCGTCAGCATCAAAGCCATCTGCGTATCGCGCGTTGTCTGACGGCGTTGCTGATGTTCGTGCCGGGTCTCGCACACGCCGAGCGCGTCAAGGATCTGGCATCCGTCCAGGGCGTGCGCAGCAACCCGCTGATCGGCTACGGCCTGGTCGTCGGTCTCGACGGCACTGGCGACCAGACGACCCAGGCGCCGTTCACGACGCAGAGCCTGAAGTCGATGCTCGCGCAGCTCGGCATCACGGTGCCGGCCAACGTCAATCCGCAGCTGAAGAATGTCGCGGCCGTTGCCATCAGCGCCGACCTGCCGGCTTTCGCCAAGCCTGGCCAGCAGATCGACGTGACGGTGTCGTCGCTCGGCAACGCCGGCTCCTTGCGTGGCGGCGCATTGCTGATGACGCCCCTCAAGGGCGCCGACGGTCAGGTCTATGCGATCGCGCAGGGCAATGTCGTGGTCGGTGGTCTCGGCGTGTCCGGCAAGGACGGTTCGCGGGTATCGATCAATGTGCCGAGCGCCGGTCGCATTCCGAACGGGGCGCAGGTCGAACGCGTGGTCGCCAATGGCTTCGACAGCAGCCCTGATCTGCATTTCAACCTCAACACGCCGGACTTCACGACGGCGGCGCGCATGGCGCAGAGCATCAATGCCGCGCTCGGCACGTCGATGGCGCGTGCCGAAGATGCGGTGACCGTCAGTGTTCACGCTCCGGCGGATGCGAATCAACGCGTCACGTTTTTGTCGATCGTCGAAAACGTCGAGGTGACGCCGGCCGACGCCGCCGCCAAGGTCGTCATCAATTCGCGCACCGGCACGGTCGTCATCGGCAGCCGTGTGCGCGTGTCGCCGGCCGCGGTGTCGCACGGTTCACTGGCGGTGACGATTTCCGAAAAACCGCAGATCAGTCAGCCGGGCGCCTTCTCCGAGGGGCAGACCGTGGCGGTGCCGCGTTCGCAGATCGAAGTCACGCAAGAGGGCGCCGGGCACATGTTCGTGTTCGATACCGGCGTCAATCTCGATGATCTGGTCAAGGCCGTGAATCAGGTCGGCGCCGCGCCGGGCGATCTGGTGGCCATCCTCGAAGCCTTGAAAGAGGCGGGCGCCTTGCGCGCGGAGTTGGTGGTGATCTGATGGCCACCGGCATGCCCAATGTGGACAGTGGACCGCAGATCGGCGTGCCGGCACAGCCGTTGTCTTTGCGCCTGGCCGTTGCGCTTCACCGAGGTGGCAGGGGCGTCGTTTCTTTCCACGGCGGTGCTTTTACCCGTCGCGCCGTCGCGCGAAACAATAGTCTGGAGAGCGAAAGCCATCTTGCCGTTGTGACGATGCCCGCGACGCTTGCGTCGACTGGAGATCGGCGATGACGCTACGCTCCACCGATGCGATCACCGATTTCTCGCAGTTTCAGACGATGCGAGCCGGCGCGCGCGACGGCGATCTGTCGACGGTGCGCAAGGCGGCGCAACAGTTCGAGGCCTTGTTCACGCAACAGCTGCTGAAGAGCATGCGCGCCGGGTCGCTGGGTGACGACGTGATGGGCGGCGGCCAGACCGGTTTTTATCAGGACCTGTTCGATCAGCAGATGTCGGTACACCTGTCGTCGTCCGGCAAGGGGCTAGGGCTGGCCGACGTGCTGGTGCAGCAATTGCGCGGCAGTGCAGCCGGCGCTGCAGACGGCGACGACAGCACTGCGACGTCGGTGTCCGGCGTCAGCGATCTGCTGTCGAGCGCGCGACGCGCCTATGCGCTGGGTCGTGCCCAACATGCGACGAGCGCACTGACGGCGACCCCGCCGTCGTCCGCCGCGACGGACCATGGCGAGACGACGACGCCTGAATCGTTCGTGCAGTCCATCCTGCCGCATGCCGAGCGCGCGGCGCGCGAACTCGGCGTGCCGGCGCGGGTGCTGATCGCGCAGGCGGCGCTGGAAACCGGCTGGGGGGCACACGGCATCAAGAACGGCAGCGGATCGTCCAGCCACAACCTGTTCGGCATCAAGGCCGATCGTCGTTGGGGCGGCGACTCGGTGTCGACGACGACGACCGAGGTCGTCGACGGGACTGCGCAGCGCGAACGTGCGGATTTTCGCGCTTACGATTCGATGGCGTCGTCGTTCGACGACTACGTGGATTTCCTCAAGTCGAATCCGCGTTATCAGGAGGCGCTGCAGCATGGCGGTAGCGCCAGCCGCTTCGTGCAAGGGCTGCAGAAGGCGGGTTATGCCACTGATCCGGCGTATGCGCGCAAGATTCTTGCGATCGCCAATGGCCCGACGATGCAGCTCGCGCTGGCCGCCGGCCCGCGCCAGATTTCGGTCTAAGTACAGACAGGACGCGCAACGATGGGCGACATTCTCGCAACGGGTAGTTCGGCGCTGCTGGCGTACCAGACGGCGCTCAGCACCACCAGCCACAACATCGCCAACGCGAACACGACCGGCTATTCGCGTCAGCGCGTCGAGCTGACGTCGAAGCTCGGTCAGGGCACGGCCAGCGGCTATGTCGGTGCCGGTGTCGACGTCGCGACGGTGCAGCGCATTACCGATTCGTTGGTCAATGCACGACTGCAGACGAGCACGTCCGCCTATGCGCGCATCGACGTCTATTCGACCTATGCCTCGCAGATCGACACGCTGCTGTCGGACAGTTCGACGAATCTGTCGACGCCGATGCAGTCGTTCTTCGATGCGGCCAATGCCTTGTCGAGTACGCCGACGTCGACGTCGGCGCGGCAGGCCGTGCTGTCGTCGGCGAAGACGCTGACCGACCGGGTGACGCTGCTGCAGTCGCAGCTCGATTCGATGAACAGCGATCTCAATCAGTCGCTGAGCACGACGGTCGAGAGCATCAACACCAACACCGAGGCGCTGGCCAAGCTCAATACGCAGATCATCAACGCGCAGTCGCAATCCGGCGGTCAGCCGCCCAATGATCTGCTCGATCAGCGCGACCAGCTCGTCCAGCAGATTGCCGAGCAGGTCGGTATCACGACCGCCGTCCAGGACGACGGCAGTCTCAATGTCTTTACCGCCAGCGGTCAGGCACTGGTGCTCGGTGGCAAGTCGACCGCGCTGGGGGTCAGCAGCGACGCCTATAACAGCGGCGCGCTCGACGTGACTTACAACGGCAAGCCGATCACGGCGCAGCTCAGTGGCGGCACGGTCGGCGGCCTGCTCGATACGCGTCGCGAAGTGATCGAGCCGGCGCGCAGCGAACTCGGCAAGCTCGCCGCCGGCATTGCCGCCGCCATCAATCAGCAGAATGCCGCCGGCGTCGATCTGTCCGGCAACCAGGGCGGCGATCTGTTGACGATGCCGAGCGGCACGGCCTACGCGGCGACCGCGAATGCCGGTACGGCACAGATGGACGTGGCGATCGCCGATGTGTCGGCGCTCAGCGGCAGCAACTACGTGCTGAAGTTCGACGGCGCCAGCTGGACCGCCACCGACGCGCAGTCCGGCGCAGCGGTGGCGCTGACGGGCAGCGGCACGTCGGCCGACCCGCTGATGCTGGGCGGCGTTGCGATCAGCGTCAGCGGCGCTGCCCAGGCCGGCGACTCGTTCCTGGTCAAGCCGACGGCGAACGCGGCGAGCCAGCTGTCGCTGGCGACCACCGATCCGAGCAAGATCGCCGCCGCACGCGCAGTGACCGCCAGCGCGGCGAGCGGCAACGGCAGCGCGGTCGGCGACATCAGCGTCACCGATTCCGGCAATGCGGCGCTGACCGATGCGGTGACGATCACGTTCACCGACGCCAACACTTATCAGATCAACGGCAGCGGCAGCTATGCCTACAGCGCCGGCGATGCGATCAGCGTCAATGGCTGGTCACTGACGCTGTCCGGTGATGTCGCCGCCGGCGACAGCTTCAGCATCGCCAAGACGGCCGCCAACAGCAGCGACAACGGCAATGCCAACGCGCTGGCCACGCTCGGCTCGCTGGCGCTGTTCGCTGGTGGCGAGACGCTCGACGCGGCGCAGAGCGCGCTGACCACCAAGGCGGCGACGCGCGCGCAGCAGGCCAGCCTCGCGCTCGACGCGCAGAGCGCGGTCAAGACCCAGGCCGAGGCGGCACGTGATTCGGTGTCTGGCGTCAACCTCGACGAGGAGGCGGCCGATCTGCTGCGTTATCAGCAGGCATATCAGGCTGCGGCGCAGGTGATTTCCACCGCCAACACCATCTTCCAGTCGTTGTTGCAGGCGACGCGAGGCTGATCATGATTCGCACATCGACCGCATGGCAGTATCAGCAGGGCATTTCGCAGATGCTGCGTTCGCAGCAGGATCTGACGAAGACGCAGAACCAGCTCAGCTCGAACGTACGATGGCAGACCGCGGCCGACGACCCGGCCGGTTGGGCGCAGGCGCAGAGCTATGATCAACTGGTCGCCGCCAACGCCCGCTATACCTCGGCCGCACAGAGCGCGCAACAGCGGCTACAGCTTGGCGAAGACACCATCGCCAGCGGCGTGAGCCTGTTGCAGCGCGTTCGCGAATTGACCATCGAGGCCAATACCTCGACGCAGTCCGAGGACACCCGCGCGTCGATCGCCAAGGAGCTGTATGCGGTGCGCGATCAGCTGATGGCGTTGGCCAATACCACGGACGGGCAGGGCCGCTACTTGTTCGGCGGCGCCGACGATGGCAGCACGCCGTTCACCTGGAATGGCAGCAGCGCCGACTATCACGGTGATCAGACCGTGGTCAGCGCGCAGATCGGCAGCTCGCGCACGGTCGCGCAGAACGATCCGGGCAGCGTGGTGTTCCTCGGCCTGAAAACCGGCAACGGCACGTTCGCGGTGACCGCGTCGTCGGCCAACACCGGTGGCGCGTCGATCACCAGCGCAACGCTCAGCGACAGCTCGCAATGGGACGGCGGCAGTTACACGCTGCGCTTCACGGCAAGCGATCAGTACGAGATCGTCGATGCGTCGAACACGGTCGTGCAGAGCGGCAGCGCCGGCGACGGCGACACCATCACGTTCCGCGGCGCGTCGTTGACGCTCAGCGGCAGTGCCGCGGCCGGCGACCGCTATACGGTGGCGCCGTCGTCGTCGCAGGACATGTTTGCGATGATCGATCAGATCGCCGACCTGCTGATGCAGCCACAGGACAGCGACTCACAGCGGGCCCAGGTGCAGACGGCCCTGCAGCAGGCGATGGGAACCTTGCAGGGCGCCGAAGACCGGCTCAGCGATGTGCGTTCCGGCATCGGCCTGCGCCTCAACGCGATCGACGATGCGCTTGACGTGTCGTCGGCACAGAACGAGCACGCCCAGGCGGCCGCGTCGGATCTGCGCGATACCGACTACGCCGATGCGATCTCCAAGCTGCAACTACAGATGACGACGCTGCAGGCGGCGCAGCAGGTCTACAGCAAGGTGCAGGGTCTGTCGCTGTTCAACTACCTGTAGCCGCTCAGTAATCGACGGTGACGTTGACGATGTCGGCATAGATGCCGGCGCTGACGTTCTGCCGCGCCGGCATGCGTGCGTAGACCGAATAGTTCTTGCCGTCGATGATCGATATCAGATAGGTGCCACCGACGGTTTGCGAACCGCCGGAGCCATCACCCCAGACCATGGTGCGATTCGAGTCCGTGTAGAGGTTGTAGTTAAGCGTGTTGCCTGCGAATACGAGCTGCCGTGACGCGTAGCTGCCGCTGCTCCCGGTGCTGATCTTGATGGTATAGCTCGTGGCGATGCTCAACACGCAGAGCAGGTTGATGTTGCCGACGGCGTTCGTGGCATTGCTGTCCAGCGGGTTGTAGGGTGCGAACGCGACCGGTGTGGTGCTGACCGTACACACCGCAAAGGCCTGCGGTGACATCCCGACGGCCAGCGCCGCAGCGGTCAACTTCGTCATGATCCGTCTCATGGTGATGCTCCCGTCGTGCACGTCACGATCTGTTGTGGCGTGCTGAGTCGATCGCCGGCCGCCAGCAGGGCCGTTGCCGTGCAGTGCCCGTCGCTCCAGCGCACGTCGAGCTGGTGCGTACCGGCCTCAGCGCTGAGCAGTACTTCTCCGTGCAGGCCCGTGAAACTTGCCGACGCACCGCTGATGGTGACGGCGCTGCCGGCAGGTGGCGCGCTGCCGTCCTGTCGGCGCAGCAGCAGGCGCCGCGTCGGGCGCTCGGCCAGCATGCCGAAGCGCACGCGCACGCCACCGTAGCCAGGTGCGACGATCTGCCGTGCGCGTTCGTCGAGCCGGGTGTCGATGGCGTAATCGGCATCGGCCACCGACAGTTGCCGCGTTTCGTAGGCTTGCAGGTCCGGAACCAACAGTGCGTGTGCGGCATCGGCACGGCCGCTCAGGCGGTTTTCGTCGTAGACACGAATCGGTGTCTCGCTGTCGGTGGTGACGACCGCGAACGGCCCGTCGATCGGCCGCGTCCAGAAGCGGTCGTTGCCCAGCGTCACGATGCCGCTGCGTAGCCCCAGACGCAGCGCATCGTCGTCGCTGCGGTGCTCCGCATCGAGTCGTGCGATGGCTTGCGGTGTGGTCCAGGTGGCGTTGGCGCCGCTGCGCGTACTGTCGCCGATCTCGCGATAGGCGCTGCCGTCCCAGCCGATGGCGCCGAGCCGGCCACGCTGTACGGCGAGCCGGCCGATGTCGCGTGAGGCATCGTGCTGCCAGGTCGCCGAGCCGACCAGACGTTGATCGAAACTGATCGTCAGGCTCGCGTAGAGGCTGTTGTTGTCGGCGTTGTCGACGTCGGTATGTGCGCCGATGGTCAGTGAAGCGCCGTAGCTGAGCGCGGCGCTGAAGCCGCTGTCGATGCCGCGGCGGCGATTGCCGAAGGCATCGCGATCATCGAGCCAGGCGACGCTGACGGCGCCGAGCCGGCCGACCTGATGACTGGCGCGCGCCACGAAGCGCTGCAATGACGTTGGTCGGTCCTCGCCGAGGCGCAGCAGGCTGGCAGGATTGTGGATATACGACAACGCGTAGCTGAAGCGTGACGCCGCGTGCTCGACCGCGGCCTGTACGCCGATGCCGTGGCTGTCGCCGCTGCCGGCGACGAGCCCGCCGCTGACGACGCCGATCGGCGGCAGCAGCCACGCGGCGCCGGCACCGGCCAGCTGGCGGCGGTGATTGGCTTCCAGATGTAATTCGCCGGTCAGGCGATCGTTGAGCCCGCGGCGCCAGGTTGCTGCCACGAACGGCACGTCGTAGTGCAGCGACTCGCTGCCGTAGTCGAGGCGCGGGCTGCCGACTTCGAAACTGTAGTCATCGAGCCCCGCGCGCAGCAGCTGCGGCGTGACGTAAAAGTCGTAGCGGTAGACGCTGCTGCGGCCGAGCAGGTCGGTGACGACCAGTTGCATCTGGCCAGCACCGGTGATGACCGGTACGCGCTGCAATTCGAAAGGACCGGAGCCGACGCTTTCGTGCGCGCGCAGATTGCCGTCGACATAGACGTCGACCGCGCTCGGCAAGGTTGCCAGGCCGTCGAGATTGGGTAACGGAAAGGTCACCACGTCCGGTTGCAGCGAGAATTCGGTGCCCCATTGCACGCCGCCGAAGCGCAGCGCGCGGCCGAACATGCCACCGCGCGTGATGCTGTCGCCGAGACGCAGCCGATGCAGGCGTGCGGGGTCGTCGATCGTCCAGTCGCTGTCGAGCCGTACGAAGCGGCGGCCGTCGTAGAGCACGTCGTTACGGATATCGCCGAACGGCCCGAACAGACCGCTGTCGATGACGCCGTTGAGCGTGTCCTGCGAGCGGTCGTGCAGATACTGCGTGTCGGCTTGCAGATATGCGCCAGGCTCGGACCACGGCGCAGCGTGGTCACGTGTCGGCGTCAGGCTGCGCACGTCGGCGGCGCGCAGTGCGCTGGCATCGATCGACAGGGTCTGCGCGCAGACGTCGACGTAGTAATGCAGCTCGACGAGGTCGTCGAGCGCGTACCAACGCGCGCCGAGCGCCGAGACGCTGGTGCGCGGCGCCGCAAGCGCCAGATGCTCGAACACTGCGGGTGGTGCCAGCAAGCGGCCGTCCGGCATGCGCAACAGCACGAAGTCGGCGCCGTTGTCGTCGGGACTGGCGAGTACGCGTAGCAGCAGGCGCTGCGCACGCTGCGGGAATGGATCGTCGGCGCGGGTGCAGGCGCGCGAGAACCAGCCATCGCCCGCCTGGACCGGTGTGGTCCCGAGCAGGCCGATGAGCAGCGCGGCGCCAAGCTCACGGCGTCCCGAGCGGAACCGTACTCTCATCGGTGCCGATATCGGTGGTGGCCGTCAGGCGTAACCGCTGTGCGTATGGCGGTTGCGCCGGAAAGCGCCAGAGCGCGTGCGCGCCCGGCAGCACGTCGCGAAAACCGGCGTCATCGCCAAGCGCGGTGCCGCGATCGGCATCGACGACGTGCAGTTGTGCACGCCGCTGATGGACGTTGCCGTCATTGTCCGCGCGCAGCACATAGGCATTGCCGTCGCGATACGCCGACCAGCGCCAGGCGCGATGCGCCGTGGCGGACGGGGCCACGTACAAGGGCACGCTGAGGCGCAACAGGAAATTAAGCTGGCCGTCCTTCAGCGCGCCTTGTTCCGGTATCTCGGCGACGTAGATGCGGAACGCCTGCTCGACCGCGGCCGGCGGCAGCTTGATGTTGCCAACACGGACGATCTGCTGCGCGTCGGGCGCCAGCTCGAACAGGGGTGGATTGGCAAGCAGCGCCTCGGCATCCCCGAACTGGTCGCCGCGGTCGTCCTGCGTCCAGCCCAGCAGCACGATCTGGAAGCGGCGTGGCCGCGTGTCACGGTTGGCGACGGTCAGCGCGGCGCTGGTCTGCGTCGCGTTCAGATCGAGGCGCAGCGGCGAGACCGCCACGCCGCCCGGTGCCGCTGCGGCCGAAACGCAGGCCAGCAGCAACCATGCGCCGCCGAAGCGGCGCAGCAGCGTACGCATGGCAACCCCTGTTAGTAGTTGACGATGACGTTGACGCTGTCGGTGTAAACGCCTGCCGCTGCCGACTGGCCGCTGGTGACACGACCGTAGACCGGGATCGTCTGCGCCAGGCCCGTGCCGGTTCCGGCCAGGGTATCGGTGCCGCTGGTCGTGCCCCAGTTCAGCGTGCGCGACGTATCGCGATAGAGGCTGTAGGCGAGCGAATCGGTGGTCGTGGCCGACGTCATCTCGCGTGCCGTCACCGAGCTGCCGTGTGAGCCCTGGTCGATCGCCACGTTGTAGGCGGTGCCGCCGGTGCAGGTGACGGCGATGGTGGTCGATGCATCGGCGTCGGCGGTCGGATCGACGCTGGTGAACACCAGCGGTACCGGCACGACGATGCAGCTGGTGACGACGGTAGCCGTGACCTGCATCGGCACGTTGCCAGTTGTAGCGGCCTGCGCATGACCGCAGAGGGCGGCCGGCAACAGAGCCAGCCAGAACACCCGACGAATCTGAAACATGGAACCCCTCCCCTGAATCCGGAATCTTTCCGGACCTTCACAGGCTAGGCCCCGCCGAGGTCGGCGATGGTCGCCGGTGGATGAACGGTCGTTAAGTCACGGCGCAACGGCAGCGACGATCGGGCAGGCTGCCCGACACGAAAAAGCCGGCCCAGGGGCCGGCTTTTTCGTGTGCCGCATGCGGTTTTCGCGCTCAGAAGCGATAGCCGACGAACACGCCCGCGGTCCACGGGTCGAGGCGGATATCCAACGTCTGGCCGGTGCTCAGCGTGGTCTTGGTTTTGAGGAAGGTCTTGGCCAGCATGGCTTCGGCGAACCAGCCGTTATGCATCTGCCAGTCGAGACCCAGCTGTGGTGTCGGCGCGAACTTGGACTTGATGTCGAGCTTGGTCGAATCGTCGCCGCCCGGATTGGTCAGGCCGGTCAGCGTGCCGTTGCCGGTCTCGCTGTAGAAGTACGCATAGGTCAGGCCGACGCCGACGAACGGCCGCAGCGTCGTGTCCGGCTTGAACAGGTGGTACTGCACGAACAGCGTCATCGGCAGGACCTTGGTGTCGCCGATCTTGCCGGAGCCGGAGATCGTGCCGTCGCCCTTGACGTTGAAGCTGAACGGCATCGCCAGCGGCACTTCGAGTGACCAGTTGTCGGTCAGCATGTAGGCGATGCCGCCGGCCGGGCGGGTGCTGCTCGACGAGACGTCGACCCGCGTGCCGGGCTGGCTCGGCGACGACAGATCACTGCTGCTGACATCCGGAATGATCGACATCACGCCGGCCTTGAACAGCCAGGAGCCGGCGGTCTGCGCGGTGTTCTGCGACGTTTGGGTGTTGCTGCTGTCGTCAGCCTGGGCGGCGGTGGCGGCGAGCAGAGTGGCCGCGGCGGCGGCGATTGCAATCTTTTTCATGTTGTTTTCCTCCTCGCGATCAGAGCCAGCCGGCCTTGGACAGGGCGTCGGTCACCATTTCCGCCAACAGCTGATGGCCGTAGGGGGTCGGGTGGAAGTCGTTGGCGAAGACATAGGTCTTCCACCAATCGCTGCTCGATTCACCGCTGGGGATCGTCGCTTCGAGATCGGTCGTGGTGCAGGTGCTGATGTCCTGGTCGATCAGGTCGCAGACCGGCTCGCTGACGTTGGTCAGCCCGTACTGCGCCGGATCGGCCATTTCGTCGTTGAAGTGGGTGTAGAAGTCGACGATGACGACGCGCGAGTCGCCACCGAGCTGGGTTTCGAGCTCGTTGTTGAAGGCTTCGATCCAGCCTTCGGCGACTTCCGTGACGGTTGTCGCGGTCTCCGTGTCGAGGCTCGCCAGGACCGTCTGGAAGCGCGGTGTCTTGGTCACGTCGAGGACGTTCTGGATGACGACGTGGGAAACCCCGGCGTCGAGTACGTCGGCTTCGACCGCCGCCGCCAGCTTGTCGGCCAGCGCTGTCATGTACAGACCGCCGGCGGTGACCAGATCGCCCTGCGACAGGTACGGGTAGGCGGTGGCGCTCGGCACGATGCTCAGCACGCGACCGGCGAAGTACTGCTGATAGGTGGTGCTGCCCTGCGCGGCGTAGAGGAAGTAGGTGATCATCGCCGCGGCGTCATTGGCGCCGCTGTCGCCGCCGACCAGGACCAGACCGGTCTTGTCGAAGCCGTCGCTAGCGGCATCGGTCAACTGCTTGATGATCGATGCCGGCGTGGTCTCGTCGACCGTGCCGCTGGCCGGCTGGTAGTTGTTGATGACCGAGCCGGCCACCGCGTAGTTCGTGCAGCCGGTGCTCTGCGAGGTATCGCTGAAGCTGCTGCCGTCGTACGAATAGGACGGGCAGGAGGTGTCGAAGCCATAGGTGGCGGCGATGCGCTCGTTCCACAGGCGGAAGGTTTCGCCATTGCCTGGTTGTACGGTGAATTTGTAGCCGTAGGTGCCGCTGTCGGTCAGGCTGGCGCCGAACGAGCGCACCGATGTGAAGTCGGCCTTGGTGACGCCGCTGTTGTTGCCGCCGCCGTCACAGGCGGCCAGCGTCGACAGGACCAGAGCGATGAGAATTTTTCTCACGGGGGAGCTCCTCTAATTGTGGTTAGGAAGCGATGTCGCAGGGCGGCGCTCGCTTTTGTAAGTATGAGACTACAATTAGTCAGGCGTATCTCTGACAAATTGCGATGCGAATCCTAAGGCGGCGGCCTGTCCGCCTCACTGGCCATCACGGCCAATTCGCTGACCCTGGAGGCCATGAACATGGATGCTCGACATGACTTGCCGCTGGTCGGCGCGGCGCGACCGCTGGTCGCCGACGGGGTCGAGACCGATGTCACGGTGTCGTCGGCATGGCTCGGCGGCGCCGCGGCGCTGCTCGCCGCGCGCGGGCTCGATGTCGGCGCGTTGTTCGCGGCGGCCGGTCTCGACGCGGCGGCCCTGCGCGACGCCGACGCGCGCTTTTCCAACGACGCGGTCAATCGGCTCTGGCAGCTGGCGGCGTCGCGTGGCGGCGACGCCGCCCTGGGACTGGTCGGCGCCGAACTGGCGCGGCCGACCGGGTTCGACGTGGTCAGCTACACGGTGATGTCGTGTCCGAACCTGGGTGTCGGCCTGCAGCGCATGCGGCGCTATCTGGATATCGCCAGCGCCGCGTACGCGATGCGTATCGAGTGTGGCGACAAGGCCTACCGCTTCGTTGCCGAACCGCGGGTCTGGAATGAGGCACCGCGCGCCCGCATCGATTACGCGTTCAGCACCTTTCTGCAGCTTTGTCGCTGGGTGGTCGGTCAGCGGCTCGAACCGCTGCTCGTCGAGTTTCCGTATGCACAGCCGGCCGATCTGTCGCCGTATCGCGCGGTCAGTGGCTGCCGGCTGCAATTCGGTGCGCCGATGGCCGCGGTGACGGTGGCCCGCGCCGATCTCGAACTACCGTTGCAGCTGTCCAATCCGCAGCTGTGCGAGATGCATGAGCGCGTTGCCGCCGAGAAGCTCGAACGGCTGGCGCAGCATCTGGTGACGCGGCAGGTCCGCTCCGAGGTGCAGCGAAGGCTCAGCGATGGCGATATCAGCGTCGAGGCTGTTGCCGGCGCGCTGCGCATGAGCGAGCGCACGCTGCGCCGCCGCCTGCAGGCGGAGGGCACGCGCTATCAAGACGTGGTCGATCTGACACGCCGCGAACTGGCGACGCGCTATCTGCGCGACGCGCGGCTGTCGATGGCGCATGTGGCGTTTCTGCTCGGCTTCGCCGATCAGAGCAATTTCTTTCGCGCCTGCCGGCGCTGGTTCGCGGCCTCGCCGATGCAGTACCGCCGCCGCCTGCTGCCGGACACCGCCGCCTCGCCGTTACCGGCCTGAGGCGGCGGCGGATGCGTCAGGCGGCCGCGAGCGCAGCGTCGATCGCATCGAGCAGGCGCGGATCTTCCGCTGCCACGTCGGGCGCGAAACGCGCGGCGACGCGGCCGTCGCGGCCGATCAGGAACTTCTCGAAATTCCACAGCACCTCGCCCGGCGCGCCGGTGTCGATGCCATAGCCCTTGAGGCGCTCGCGGAACGGGCCGTCGCCGATCGTGGCCGGCTGCGTGGTCGTCAGCATCGCGTAGAGCGGATGCTGGTCGGCACCGCGCACCGAAATCTTCGAGAACAGCGGAAAGTGCACGTCGTATTGCAGTGTGCAGAACTGCTGGATCTCGGCGTCGCTGCCCGGTTCCTGCTCCTTGAAGTTGTTGGCCGGAAAGCCGAGCACTTCGAGGCCTTGCGCGTGGCGCGACTGATACAGCTTTTCCAGTCCTTCGTATTGCGGCGTCAGGCCGCACTTCGACGCGACATTGACGACCAGCAGCACCTTGCCGCGAAACGGCGACAGATCGCCGGCGCTGCCATCGATGCGGGTGACGGGAATTTCGTAGACCGGTTGGGACATGTCGCGCCTCTTGCTCTGAGTGGTGGCCGCGCTACGGCGGTGTGGGCAGCGGCGATGGTATCGCGCTGACACCGCGATGCGGGCGTCAGGGAAATGACCGACGGCGCAAGGGCCGATTTCGACCGTTCGTCGGTGTGCATCGCGCCGCTCATCCCGTGTAAGCGAATTCGCTCAAGTTTGTAAGCGGCCTTCCGATAAACAGTCCAGCAACGGCAATCCGGCATCGGGCTGCTGAGGCAGGACCGAAAGCCGCTGTGGCGTCGGCCCGGACTTTTAACCTTCCTCATCAGGAGTGCATTCATGCAAGGCATTAATACCAACGTGATGTCGCTGAACGCGCAGCGCAATCTGGAATCGTCGCAGTCCTCGCTGTCGACCTCGATCCAGCGCCTGTCGTCGGGTCTGCGTATCAACAGCGCGAAGGACGACGCTGCCGGCCTCGCCATTTCGAGCCGCTTCACCAGCCAGATCACCGGCCTCGGTCAGGCGCAGCGCAACGCCAACGACGCGATCTCGCTCGCACAGACCGCCGACGGCGCGCTGTCGTCGATCTCCGATTCGCTGCAGCGCGTTCGCGAACTCGCCGTGCAGTCGGCCAACGCGACCAATTCGTCGACCGACCGCGCCGCGCTGCAGACCGAAGCCTCGTCGCTGCTGCAGGAAATCGACCGCGTCGCCAACCAGACCAAGTTCAACGGCGTTTCGCTGATCGACGGCAGCTTCACCTCGGCGGTGTTCCAGGTCGGCGCCAACTCCGGCGAAACGATCACGGTGTCCTCGCTGGGCGACGCCAATGTCGCGGCGCTGGGCTCGGTGACGGCCGCGACCGGTCAGTCGAGCGCAGTCACCGGCATCAGCGCGCTGGGCGCGGTCGGCGCCGGTGCGCTGATCATCAACGGCACCGACGTAGGCGCCAACATCGGCGCTGCCGGCTCGACGCAGGAGCGCATCGGCCAGGTCGTCGACGCGATCAACAACTATTCGACGACCACCGGCGTCAACGCGGCTTACGACAGCGACTCCGGCCGCATCGTGCTGACGTCGAGCGCCGACATTGCGGTCACCGGTACCGATGACGGCACGGCCACCGGCTTCAACATCAGCGGCAGCGACGGCTCGGCGACGGCGACCACGACCACCGGTCTGACCTCGCTCGATCTGAGTTCCTATGCTGGCTCGTCTCTGGCGATCGACCAGATCGACAGCGCGCTGGCCCAGGTTAACTCGACACGCGCCAACCTCGGTGCGGTGCAGAACCGTTTCGAGTCGGTGGTCAGCAATCTGTCGACGACATCGGAGAATCTGTCGGCCGCCCGCTCGCGGATCCAGGACGCCGACTACGCGGTGGAAACGGCCAACATGACCCGCGCGCAGATTCTGCAGCAGGCCGGCACGGCGATGCTCTCGCAGGCCAACTCGGTCCCGCAGGGTGTGCTCAGCCTCCTGAAGGGCTAAGTGGCAGGGCGCGGGCGCCGGCCAAAACCGGCGCCCGCGATTCGATGGGTGCTTGATGAAGATCCGTGCCGTCGGCAACAACACGTGAACGATTGAATCCATCGTGATGCAGCGGGATCGGTCCCGGAGGGTCGGGCGATGACAGAACTGATCAAGGCAGTGGAAGCGACGGCTGCGCCCTCGGGGCGTGGCCTTGATGTCGTTGCATCAGCCGCCGGCGATGTGATGGCGGGTGGCGGCCGGGCGCAGGCGCGCGCCGAGCCGCCTGAGCATGCCGCGACGCTCGATGAGGTGCGTGCCGCATTCAGCGACGTCACCGATCAGCTGCGCAACGCCGGCGTCGACCTGACCTATCGCGTCGATCCCGATCTGCATCGCGTGATCGTCGAAGTCGTCGATCGTCAGGATGGCACCGTGCTGCGACAGATTCCGGGCGAGGAAGCCTTGCGTCTGGCACGCGCGATGCAGAACGGGCAGGGCGGTTTGTTGCAAACCATAGTTTGAGGCGAACATGGCGACAGTCAGCACTTCCACCTTTACCAACGCCGGCGTCGGTTCGGGGCTCGACCTCGAAACGCTGATCACCAACCTGGTGTCGGCCGAACGCTCGCCGACCGAAACGCGGCTGACCACCAAGCAGAGCACGCTGACGACGCAGTTGTCGGCGGTCGGCACGTTCAAGGCGACACTGGCCAACGTGCAGAGCAAGCTCGCGGCATTGCAGAGCGGCGGCACGCTGGCGACGCTGACGGCGACCTCGTCCGACGAATCGATTTTCACGGCGACGGCCAGCAGCAGTGCGACGCGTGGCAGCTACGACGTCGAAGTCGTGAACCTGGCGCGCGCCAACAAGCAGGCATCGTCGGCATTCGCCAGCTCCAGCACTTCGCTGGGTGCCGGTGACGTGCAGATCAGTGTGGGCAGCAGCGCGTTCACGGTGACGCTCGACAGCTCGGCGAATACGCTGACCGATCTGAAGAACGCCATCAACGACTCGTCGAACAACACCGGCGTGACGGCGACGATCATCAACGAGAGCGGCGGCGCACGCCTGCTGCTGACGTCGAACGATACCGGTACCGATCACCAGATTTCGGTGAATTCGTCGCTGATCTCGTTTACCGAAACGCAGGCCGCGCAGGACGCGCATATCCGCGTCGACGGCTACGACGTCTACTCCGGCTCGAATACGGTCGACGACGCGATCGACGGTGTTTCGATCAATCTGCAGAAGGCGCAGGCCGGAACGACCGAAACGCTGAACCTGGCGCTCGACAACAGCAGCGCGAAAAGCGCGATCCAGACTTTCGTTACCGCCTATAACGCGGCGATGACGACGATGGCGGCGCTGACCAAGTACGACCCGGACAGCAACACCGCCGCGGCGCTCAACGGCGACGCGATGGTGCGCGGCGCGCAATCGACCCTGCGCAATCTGGTCGGTGGCAGCTTCAGCGGCGCGGGCACCTATCAGTATCTGTCGCAGCTGGGGATCACCACCGAGACCGACGGCACGCTGACGATCGACGACGACAAACTGAGCACGGCGCTCGACGCCGATAGCGGCTCGGTGCAGAAACTGTTCGGTGGCGACGACGGCCTGGCCGCACAGCTTGATACGGCGATCGGCCGTCTGGTCGATGATGGCGGTTTGGTCGAAGCCCGCCAGGATGCGTTGCAGTCGCGGCTCGACGACATCAGCGATCAGTTCGATCAGCTCGATACGCGCATGACCAGTGTCGAGGCGCGTTACCGCGCGCAGTTCACCGCGCTCGATACCCTCATTTCGTCGATGCAGACAACCAGCGATTTTCTGACGACGCAGCTCAAGCAGATCGAAGCGATCGGCACCTATGCGTCGTCGAGCAGCAGTTCCTAAGCCAGGGCGCGGTCGGGCGCCGGCATCGCCAGCGTCATGAAGGTGCTGTACGGGTCCTCGACGTAGTCGCCGAACGGTCCGCAGGTTTCGAAGCCGAAGCGCGCGTACAGCGTACGGGCCGGAATGAACGCATCGGCGGTGCCGGTTTCCAGGCTCAGCCGCGTGTAACCCCGGTGCCGGGCTTCGGCCAGCATGTGCATCAGCAGCGCTGCGGCGACGCCCTTGCGCAGATGCGCGTGAGCGGTGCGCATCGACTTGATCTCGCCATGCGCCGCATCGAGCGCGCGCAGCGCGCCGCAGCCCAGCACCGTGTCGCCCTCCCAGGCGCTCCAGAACGTGATGTCCGGGCGCCGCAGGCCGTCGAGGTCGAGCGCATGAATGCTCTCCGGCGGCGAGTGCGCGAACATGCTCTGGCGATGTTCGACCAGTAGGCGCAGCAGTTCGGGGTGGGTCAGCGGGTCGAGGCGGATGTCCATGACAAAAAAAGGCGCCGGCCATGACGGCCGGCGCCCATTTTATCGGGCCGGTGCTCAGACGCGCTCGAAGATCGCGGCAATGCCCTGACCGCCGCCGATGCACATCGTCGCCAGGCCGTAACGGCCGCCGCTGCGGTGCAATTCGTAGATGGCCTTGGTGGTGATGATCGCGCCGGTGGCGCCGACCGGATGGCCGAGCGAGATGCCGGAGCCGTTCGGGTTGACCTTGTCCGGATCGAAGCCCAGCTCCTTGGCGACGGCGCAGGCCTGCGCGGCGAACGCTTCGTTCGATTCGATGACGTCGAAGGCGTCGACCGTCAGGCCGGCGCGCTTCAGCGCCGCGCGTGTCGCCGGCACCGGGCCGATGCCCATGTAGGCCGGATCGACACCGGCGTGCGCGTAGCTGACCAGCCGTGCCAGCGGCTTCAGCGACAGGCGCTTGACCGCTTCGCCGGAGGCCAGCACCACAGCCGACGCGCCGTCGTTGAGGCTGGACGCGTTGCCGGCGGTGACCAGGCCGCCGTCCTTCTTGAACACCGGCTTGAGCTTGGCCAGGCCTTCGGCGGTGGTTTCGCCGCGCACGTTCTCGTCGGTGTCGAAGGTGATCACGCCCTTGCGCGTCTTGATCTCGACCGGCGTGATCTGCGCGGTGAAGCGGCCTTCGGCGATCGCCTGCGCGGCGCGGCGCTGGCTTTCGGCGGCGAGCGCGTCCTGCGCATCGCGCGTGATGCCGTAGCGCTCGGCGACGTTCTCGGCGGTGATGCCCATGTGGATCTTCTGGAACGGGTCGTGCAGCGCGCCGTTGGTGAAGTCGAGCATCGGCGTGTCGCCGAGGCGCGCGCCCCAGCGGCCGGCCGGCAGCAGATAGGCGCCGCGGCTCATCGACTCGGCGCCGGCGCCGATCGCGATCTCGGCGTCGCCGAGCAGGATGGTCTGCGCCGCCGAGACGATGGCCTGCAGGCCCGAGCCGCACAGGCGGTTGACGTTGAACGCCGGGGTTTCCTTCGGCAGGCCGGCGTTGATTGCCGCGACGCGGCTCAGATACGCATCGCTCGGCACGGTCGGAATGACGGTGCCCATCGCCAGATGGCCGACCTGATCGGCCGGTGCGCCGCTGCGTTCGAGCGCCGCCTTGACGGCGATGGTCGCCAGATCGGCGAGCGGCACATCCTTGAGCGAGCCGCCGAAGCTGCCGACTGCGGTGCGGGTGGCGGCGACGACGAAAACTTCCGGTTGAGTCATGACAGTCCTTAGCGATTTTCAATCAATGATCGGCCACTCGGCGCTGGCGGCGCGATGACTGAAGCGCTCGGCGTGCTTGAACGCTTCGGCCATTCAGTCGATGGCAGTGCCGTCGCGCGAGGTGCAGGCGAGCAGGGTGTTGTGCATCAGCATCGCCACCGTCATCGGTCCGACACCGCCCGGCACCGGCGTGATGAAGGCGGCGCGTTCGCGTGCGGCGTCGAAGTCGACGTCGCCACAGATCTTGCCGTCGGGCAGACGGTTGATGCCGACGTCGATGACCGTCGCGCCCGGCTTGATCCAGACGCCCTGAACCATGCGCGGCTTGCCGACCGCGGCGACGACGATGTCGGCGCGCGCCACTTCGCCGGCGACGTCGGCGGTGAAACGATGGCAGCAGGTGGCGGTGGCGCCGGCCAGCATCAGCTCCAGCATCATCGGTCGACCGACATGATTGCTGGCGCCGACGACCACGGCGCGGCGGCCCTTGAACGGTTCGTCGATCGTTTTCAGCAGTTCGATCACGCCGTACGGCGTGCACGGCCGCAGCACCGGCATGCGCTGCGCGAGGCGACCGATGTTGTACGGGTGGAAACCGTCGACGTCCTTGTCGGCGCGAATGCGCTCGGTGACGCGGATCGCATTGATGTGGCCCGGCAGCGGCAGCTGCACGAGAATGCCGTCGATGTCGTCGTCGGCATTGAGCGCGTCGACCGCCGACAGCAGCTCGGCTTCACCGACCGTCGCGTCGAAATGCATCGGCACCGAGCGCACGCCGACCTTGTCGCAGGTCAGGCGCTTGTTGCGCACGTAGATTTCCGATGCCGGATCGGCGCCGACCAGCACGGTGGCCAGTGCCGGCCGCCGCAGGCCGGCTGCGATGCGCCGGGCCACGGCCAGGCGGACACGTTCATGGACGGCGGCAGCGACGGCTTTGCCGTCGATCAGTTGTGCGCTCAAGGTTGGTGCATTCGACGATCCCGGGGGTGCGTAGTGTAGGGAATGCGGCCGCGCCGGGCGACGGCCGGCCGCATTTGCGTCTCAGCCGCCGATGCGGTGCGCCAGACGATAGTTCTGCGGCTGGGCGCCGTAGCGGTGCACGATTTCGCGGGTCGGCGGCGGCACGTCGTCGTTGCGGAACACCTGCGTCCAGGCGGCTTCCGAGCGCCACTGCGCGTCGATGACGAGGCGACCGCCGTCGTCACTGGCGTAGAGCTTGGCGGCGACGAAGCCGGGCTGCGGGCGGTAGTGCCGTTCGACCGCGGCGGCCATGTCGTCGATGAAGGCCTGTTGGTGGGCAGGGTCGACGGCGAACTCGCTGACGACGATGAACAGCGGCTCGGCCGCGGCCGCAGCCGCAGGTGTTGCCGGCGACAGCAGCGGCGGGAGGAGCGGGGAAGCGATCACGGCGGACATGCGCAGACTCCGGGACTTGATGAAAGGGCGGTGCGACTGTAAAACCTCAACAAAACTTGAGGTCAAGAGGTCGCCATGCCCAAAGCCGGATCCGCGCGGCCGGAGCAGATGCTCAGCGTTGGCCAGATCGCCGCGCGTAGCGGGCTGGCCGTGTCCGCCCTGCATTTCTACGAGCGCAGCGGCCTGATCCGCAGCGAGCGCTCAGCCGGCAACCAGCGCCGTTACCGGCGCGGCGTACTGCGCCGCATCGCGATCATCAAGGTCGCGCAGCGCCTCGGCATTCCGCTGGCCACGATCCGGCAGGCGCTGGACACCTTGCCGGCCGATCGCGCGCCGACCGTTGCCGACTGGGGGCGGCTGTCGGCGAGCTGGAAGGCCGACCTCGACGCGCGCATCACGCAGTTGACGCGTCTGCGCGACCAGCTCGACGGCTGCATCGGCTGCGGTTGCCTGTCGGTCGACGCCTGCGCGCTGCGCAATCCGGGCGACGTGCTGGCGGGGCGTGGCACCGGCGCGCGGCTGCTGGAAGCGCTGCCGGACGACTGAGGGTCGGGGGAAGAGGCTTGGGGAGGTGGGCGCCGGAAGGCGGCACTGTTTCTTCCAGCCGCATCCGGGCCATCACGCACCCCACCTCACCCAACCCTCTCCGCCCCGCTGGCGGAGAGGGCTTTGATGGTGCAGCGGGCACGAACGTGTTTTGGCTCCCCTCCGCCCGCTTGCGGGGGAAGGGGCTGGGGGAGGTGGGCGCCGGAAAGGAGCGACGCTCGTGACGGTTCAGGCCCGCTGGTGCGGGCCGCGTGAAACCACGCTTCTTGCGGCAAGCGGGCTACTGCCCGAGCGACTGCTCGCGGATCGCCTTGAACTCCGAGCCGTCCTTCCACTTCGGCCAGGTGCTGCCGTTGGCGATGGTGTCGCCGGTTTCGAACAGCAGCTTGAGGTCGGCGGCGGCGCCCGACAGGTCCCAGTCCGGCTTGATCTCGTCGGACGGCGAGTGATAGTCGTGGGCGATGTAGTCCTTGGCCTTGGCTTCGCCATAGCCTTCGGGCTTGCCGATCACGTCGATACCGGCCTTGATGTACAGCGACGGCAAGCCTTCCTTGGCCAGTTCGAACTGATCGGAGCGGTAGTAGCTGCCTTTCTCCGGCGAGGTGTCCGGCACGATGGTGCGGCCTTCGGCGGACGCGATCCTGGCGAAGGTCTCCTCGATGTCGTTCTGTCCGGCGCCGACGATCTGGATGTCGCGCGTCTTGCCGTAGGTGTTGAGCACGTCCATGTTGAAATCGGCGAGCGTCTTCGTCAGCGGATAGAGCGGATGTTCGGCGTACTGTTTGGAACCGAGCAGGCCTTGCTCCTCGCCAGTGACGGCGACGAACAGTACCGAGCGCTTCGGTGCCACCGGCAGCGCCTTGTAGGCCTTGGCCAGTGCCAGCAGGCCGGCAACGCCGGACGCATTGTCGGCGGCGCCGTTGAAGATTTGGTCGCCCTTCAGAGACGGCTTGCGGCCGAGGTGGTCCCAGTGCGCGGTGTAGAGGATGTACTGGTCTTTCAGCGTCGGGTCCGAGCCTTCGAGTTTGGCGACGACGTTGTGCGAATAGACCTTGCGCACCGTGTTCTTGATCTCGAAGCTGGCGGTGGCCTTGAGCGGCACCGGCTTGAAGTCGCGTGACAGCGCGGCCTGCTTGAGCTGGTCGAAATCCAGACCCGAGTCCTTGAACAGCTCGTGCGCCTTGTCCAGCGTGATCCACGACTCGACCGGCACCTTGCTCATGTTCTGGTCGGCGGCCGCGAGCTTGAACTGCTCGCCGGTCCAGCTGTGCTCGACGACGTCCCAGGGGTAGGCGGCCGGCTTGGTCTCGTGAATGATGATCGCCGCCGCGGCGCCGAGTTTGGAGGCGATCTCGTACTTGTACGTCCAGCGGCCGTAGTACGTCATCGCCTTGCCCTTGAACATCTTCGGATCGAGCTGGCCGGGATCGTTCGGGTCCGGGATCGCCGGATCGTTGATCAGCATGACGATGGTCTTGCCCTTGACGTCCAGGCCTTTGTAGTCGTCCCAGCCATACTCCGGCGCCTGCACGCCATAGCCGACGAACACCATCGGCGAATCCTTGACGTCGACCTCCGGCACGAAGCGTTCGGTGGTGGCGACGAAGTCGCTGCCGGCATCGAGCTTGATGGCCTTGCCGCCGGCGGTCATCTGCATCGCCGGCGTACCGGTGATGCCGACCAGCGGCACGTCCTGCAGATAGGTGCCGTCCGGGTTGCCGGGCTGCAGGCCGATCGCCTTGAACTGATCCATGATGTAGGCGACGGCCTTGCGGCCGCCCGGCGTGCCGGGCAGGCGGCCTTCGAAGTCGTCGGACGCCAGCACCTTGATGTGCTGCAGGATCTGATCGGGCGTGATCACCGCTTCGGCCTGCTGCGCTTGCGCGAAGGTCGGTAGCAGCGGCGCCGGGGCCGGAGCCGGGGCGGGCGCGGCGCAGGCGCTCAGCGCCGCCAGCGCCGACGCGCACAGTCCAGTGCGCAATGGTTTCATCAACATCGTCATTCTCCCTGTCGAGTTGCTTGCGAGACGCCGAGGCGGCGTCGCGAGTACGGCAGCCTCATCGGCGTCTCAGCTCAGCCAGCGCTTCAGCCAGGCCTGCACGGTCTCGTGCCACTGCACGCTGTTGTGCGGCTTCATGACCCAGTGATTCTCGTCCGGGTAGACCAGCAGCTCGGAGGCAATGCCGCGGCGCTGCAGCGCCGTGAACGCGCCGATGCCCTGTTCGACCGGGATGCGGAAGTCCTTTTCGCTGTGGATGATCAGCATCGGCGTCTTCCAGTTCTTGACGTAGTCGACCGGGTTGAAGCGCTCATAGGCCTGCGGATCGTCGTACTGCGGCGCGCCGTGCTCCCACTCGTCGAACCACAGTTCCTCGGTCGAGTAATACATCATGCGGCTGTCGAAGACGCCGTCGTGGTTGACGATGCACTTGAAGCCGTCCGGCCAGTTGCCGGCGATCCAGTTCATCATGTAACCGCCGTAGCTGGCGCCGAGCGCCGCGGCCTTGGTGCCGTCGAGGAAGTCGTACTTCTTCACCGCGTAGGCGAAGCCCTTCTTCAGGTCTTCGAGCGGCTTGCCGCCCCAGTCGCGCGAGATCGAATCGGTGAACGCCTGGCCGTAGCCGGTCGAGCCGTGGAAGTCGATGAAGACCACGGCGTAGCCCATGCCGGCGAACACCGCCGGGTTCCAGCGATAGTGGAAGTCATTGCCCATGCTGCCTTGCGGGCCGCCGTGGACGATGAAGGCGATCGGATACTTCTTGCCCTTCACGTAATTCCACGGCTTCATCACGTAGCCGTGCACGGTTTCGTCGTGCCAGCCGGGGAAGCTGAACTGCTCGTAGTCGCCGAACTGCACGTCGGCGAGGCGCTCGGCGTTGACGTCGGTGAGGCGCGTCGCGTTCTGGCCGCCCGGCGTCGTCAGGTACAGGTCGGCCGGCGCGTTGAGGCTGTCGAGCGCGTAGACGAAGGTGTTGCCGACGATGTCGAAGCCGCCGATGTGGCCGTCGCCGGTCAGCGCGGTGGCGTTGCCGCTGGCGACGTCGATCGCGAACACGCGGTGCTGACCGAGATCGTCGGCGGTCGTGTAGAGGGTCTTGCCGTCGGCCGAGAACATCACACCGCCGGCCGAGCGGTCCCAGGCCGGATCGACTTCACGGGTCTGGCCGGTCTTCAGATCGCGCAGCATGATCGCCAGACGGTCGGATTCGAACTTCGGACGCTTCATCGCCGTCCACGCCAGATAGCGGCCGTCCGGCGAGAACTGCGGGGTGGTGTCGGTGGCTTCGTTGCCTTGGGTCAGATTCTGCGGCTGCTTCGAGCCGTCGCTGGGCACCTGCCACAGATCGAGGTTGGTGCTCCAGGCCTCGGTCTTGCCGGCGATGCGCGCGGTGAACACCACGGTCTTGCCGTCCGGCGAGAACGTGTATTCGGAGTCGTCGCCGAACGGCTTGCTCGGCACGTCGCCGTCGATGTCCTGGCTCAGCAGCACCGGCGCCCCGATCTTGCCGTCGGTGCCGAGCGTGGCCGCGAACAGCTGCGAGCGCGTGCCGGTCGACCAGGTATCCCAGTGGCGGATGAACAGGCGGTCGTAGACCGTGCCGGTGCTTTTGCGCGCGGCGGCTTCGTCGAACTTCTTCTTGCTGCAGGCGATGTCGCCCTGGCACTCGGGATAGATCTCGAGCGAGAACGCGACGCGCTGGCCGTCCGGCGCCAGCATGAAGGTCGAGACGTCGAGCGGCAGCGCGGTGACCGGCTGCGCCTCGCCGCCGCGCATGTCGAGCTTCCAGACCTGGCTGGAGCCGCTGCGCGACGACAGGAAGTAGAGGGCCGAACCGTCCGGCGCCCAGCGCGGGCTGTTGCTCGACGCCGGGCCGCTGGTCATCGGCCGCGACTGCTTCGTCGCCAGATCCATCAGCCAGATCTGCGTGATGCCCTTGTTGGCGTCGTAGTCGGTGCTGCGCAGCGTGTAGGCGACGGACTTGCCGTCCGGCGACAGGCGCGGGTCGGAAATGCGCTGGAGGGTGACGAGATCCATCGCGGTGATCGCGCGCGGATCGTGTTTGTTGGAATGCATGGTCGAGCTGGCGCCGAAAGCGGAAAGTGACATCGTGGCGAGCACTGCGCCCGCGAGCAAACGTTTCATCATGGTCCCTGTAACGTGGCCCGGTCCCACCCGGTGGTCGGGCATGGTAAACCGCGTGCTGCGCTGGGGACTGAGGGAAAACCCGCTGCCGCAGCGCAGCATCGGCAGCGACACTGTCGCCACCGTCAGCGGCGCGGCCCGATGCGGCCGGTTTGTCGCGCGGCGTGCCCGCGCTCACCACATGAAACAGGATCCGATGACCGACGCCGCCCTGTCCGACGCCCTCCCGCGCACGGATTTTCTCGGCCACCCGAAAGGCCTCTACGTCTGCTTCTTCACCGAGATGTGGGAGCGCTTCTCGTTCTACGGCATGAAGGCGCTGCTGCTGCTGTATCTGATCAAGTACCACCGCTTTTCCGACGATCACGGCTACAACCTGATCGGTGCCTACGGCGGCCTGGTCTACGCGGCGCCGGTGTTCGGCGGCCTGGTCGCCGACCGCTGGCTGGGCATGCGCAAGAGCATCCTGCTCGGCGGCGTGCTGCTGTGCCTGGGGCATTTTGCGATGGCGGTGGAAGGGCATCCGGCGCGCGTCGTCGACGGCGTGGTGATGCGCGACACGCGCGCGCTGCAGGTCTTCTACTTCGCGCTGGCGCTGATCATCGTCGGCGTCGGCTTTCTCAAGGCCAATGTTTCGACGCTGGTCGGCAAGCTCTACGCCGAGCAGGATCCGCGGCGCGAGGCCGGTTTTTCGATCTACTACGCCGGCGTCAATCTCGGTGGCGTGATTTCCGGCGTGCTGTGCGGCTGGCTCGGTGAGACCTTCGGCTGGGGCTACGGCTTCGGTGCTGCCGGTGTCGGCATGCTGTTCGGTCTGGCGACCTTCGTCTACGGACAGCGCTATCTGCTCGGCCGCGCCGAGCCGCCCGATGCGCCGCGCCTGCGCGAGCGTCTGCTCGCCGGCCTGTCGCGCGAAACCTGGATTTACGTCGCCACCTTCGGCGGCGTGTTGGTCGGCTGGCAGCTGATCCAGCGCCATTCGCTGATGCTGGACGTGCCGGGCCTGCCGCAGATGAGCGCGGTGTTGTGGGGCATGCATGCGATCTCCGTCGTGCTGCTCGGCTGGATCGCGTGGTTTCTGATCTTTCGCTGCAATCGGGTGCAGCGCCAGCAGATGCTGGTGTTGCTGGTGCTGATCGTCTGCTGCCTGGTGTTCTTCACGCTCTACGAGCAGACCTACGGCTCGTGGCTGCTGTTCTCGGATCGCGTGATGAATCGCGAGACGAATCTGTTCGGCTGGCACTACGAGTGGACGGCCGGACAGCTGACCTCGCTGGGTTCGCTGTTCATCCTGCTGCTGGCGCCGATCCTGGCCTGGCTGTGGCCGCGGCTCGACCGGCTCGGCATCAACCCGAGCAAGCCGATGAAGTCGGCGCTGGGCCTGATCGTCGCCGGCCTCGCGTTCCTGGTGCTGGTCTGGAGCGCGCGCCATCCGCAGGCCAACGGCATGACGGCGCTGTGGTGCTTCGTGCTCGCGTACTTCGTGCTTGAAGTGGGCGAGATGCTGCTGTCGCCGATCGGCCTGGCGGCGGTGACCGAGCTGTCGGTGCCGAGCGTCATGGGCGTGATGATGGGCGCCTGGTGGCTCGGCACCGCGTACTCGGAAGTGCTCGCCGCGCTGCTCGGCAAGCTGTCGGCGATCCAGTTGCCGGAAGACGGCGCGATCGTCGTCGCCGATGCCTTGGCGAAGTACGACGCGCTGTTTGTCTACTCGGCGAAGATCGGCATCGCCGCCGGCCTGCTGATCCTGCTGCTGACGCCGCTGCTCAAGCGCGGCATGCACGGCGCGAAGTAAACCTTCGCGCCAGGCCGATCAGCAGCAGCGGCAGTACGCCGAGGCCGAGGCTGCCGCCACCGCCGCCCGAATCGCTGCTGCTGCTGCCTCCGGTGGTCGAGCCCGTGCAGTCGACGGGATCGGCACTGCCGGGATCCTTGCCGTCGACCGTCGTGCAGCCGCTGTCGGCGGCTAGCGCGGTCTGCAGTGTGGTGCCGGTCGAGCTGGCGGCGGTCCAGGCCGCATCGAGACGTGCGTAGTAGTCGGCCTGGCCGTTGTTGGCGGTGCCGATGGCGGCGCAGGCGCCGGAACCGCCGGACAGGGTGCCGACCACACGGTGACTCTGGTTCAGCAACCCCGATCCGGACGAGCCTTCCTCGGTCGTGCCCTGCGCCCAGTAGACCTGCCAGGTATTCGAGGTGAAGTCGCCGAAGTCGACGTTGTTCTGCGCAGTCGCCGGGGTGCTGTAGGTGCTGATTTTCTTGTCGTCACCGGCCGGGTGATGAATCGTCACGCCTGACGTCGGCGCCGTGCCGCTGGCGTCCCAGCCGGCGTAGTAGACGTTGTAGCTGCTCGGCGGCGTCGAAGCGAGCTGGAACAGAGTGTAGTCGGTCACCGTCGTGCCGCTGGTACCGGCCACCAATGCGCTGCCGCGAATGTTTTCCGAGACCGAGCCATAGCTGCCAGTTCCGCAGCCGCTGCGCTCGACGTTGAAATAGGCGTAGGTCGACGTCACGGTGCTGGCGGTGACGTCGCAGTGATGCGCCGTGAGGATCAGCGGCCGGTCGTCCTGCTCGGCATTGTTGACGAGGGTGCCCGAGCACAGATAGCTGCCGCCGGTTTCGGCGATCTGCAGCAGCACGACGGCGCGGATGTCGTCGCGCCAGTCGTCGCCGGCCGAGCAGGCGACGTCGATTTCGCAGGCGCCGGAGGTGCCGTTGGTGCTCGAAAAGCTCTTGCTGCTGAACGGGCGATAGGCGTGATAGGCGGTGGTGACGTCGAGTGCGAAGTCGCTTTTTTCGCCGCTCGGCATGCGCGCTTCCAGCACGGCGTCGTCGCTGCGCACGATCGGCGTCCAGAACGTGCCGTTGTCGGCCGCGGTATACGGGCCCTGCACGTCGGCGCCGCCGTCGCTGTACAGATACAGCTTGGCGTCGGCCGGCAGCTGCAGGTTCTTGATCGCGAAGCTCATCGAGTCGGCGCCGCTCGACGCGACCCGCAGGCGCCAGCGCGCAGTACCGGTCTCCGGCTCGTCCCAGCTGCCACTGTCGGCCGTCGCATTCATGCCGACGCCGACCGCGAACTGCAGCGGGTCGCTCTTGGCGGCGGCGACCGCGGATTTGACGATCTTGGCGTCGAGTTGCACCAGCGCGACGTTGCCCAGGTCCGAAACATCGGGCGTGTAGGCCCACGCGGAGGGCGAGAGGGCCAGCAGGAGCAGCAGCAGTCGGCGCATGCGTCAGGACTCGATCCAGGATTTGATCGCCACTGTAGCGGCTTCGTCCGCCATTCTCGTGACGTTTTTCCCTCAGCGCGACGGCCGGTTGCTGCCGGCCGGACGACCGGTGCCGCGCGCAGCCGGCGTCAGGCGCTGGGGCTCTCGACCAGCGTGATGGCGGCGCCGCCCTCCAGGCTCAGGCGGCGTTCCCGGGCGCCGAGCTGCAAGACCAGCGTCGCCACCGACAGGCCGTCGCCATCATCGACGGCATCGACGATCTCGCCGGCTGCCTGGGTTTCGCCGTCGGCGAAGATCGCGCTGCCGGGCGCCGGCGCCGCGGCGGCAATACGGGCGGTGAACATGCGCCGCTTGAGCTGGCCGAGATAGTGCAGGCGGGCGATGATTTCTTGGCCGGTGTAACAGCCCTTGTCGAAGCTGATGCCGCCGAGCTGGTCGAGATTGGCCATCTGCGCGACGAAGTGATCGCTGGTCTCGGGCCAGACCACGGGCACGCCGGCGTCGATGTCGGCGCGGCGCCAGTGCGTGCCTTCGGCCGTCAGGCCCGGCGGCGGCAGCCGGGCTCGCAGCGCGGCGATAGCGTCGGCCGCGCCGAGCACGCTGTAGCGTGGTGACGTACCCAGACGGCGGACGACGGTCAGGCCGTTCGCGCCGGCGGCGCAGGCCAGCGGCGCCTCAGGTGCCGGCAGGTCCAGCGCAGCCAAGGCATCCGCGGCGCCGTCGCCGAGCACGGCCAGGGCGTCGATGTCGTCGGCCCGGACGATGGTCACTTTCGAGCGCAGTACGAACATCTTCAGGCGCTTGAGCGTGGCCTCGGCGATGGCGCGTGGCAATTCGATGAAGATTTCGTCATGCACGCGGACCAGCAGCAGCACCGCCAGCATCCGCCCTTTGGCGCTGTTGTAACTAGAAATCTGAGCGTTTTCCGTGCTCAGGCGGCCGATGTCATTGCTCAGCTGACCCTGCAGGAAGGTCTCGGCGTCGGCGCCGGAGATACGTAGCCAGACGCGTTCGGTGGTGTCGGTGATCAACGAATTCATTGCGGGGGATGCTGGAAATTTGTCACACTATTATGGATGCATTGCCCGCTCTTCCCATCGCAGACCTTCTCGAAAGCGTGAGTTCGCCCAAGACCGAAATCCCGCCCGCGTCTGCAACGTCGGACGCCATCCCGCTGGCTGATCTGCTGAAGCGGGAACAGGCCTCGACGGCCGAAGAGGCCGCGCCGCCGCCTGCCGAGCCGGTCCGCGAGATCGGCGGACGCCGCGATGGACCCGAACCCACACGCTATGGCGACTGGGAAAAGAACGGCCGCTGCATCGATTTCTAAAACGATCAATCGCGCACAACGAACGTCACGTCCCGATGGGAGCCGGAATGAGTACGAAAACACCGCCACAGAGTCGCCCCCTGTCGCCCTTCATGCTGGGGCAGTACTACCGGTTCCAGTGGTCCTCGCTGCTCAGCATCATCCATCGCGTGACCGGTGTCGGCCTGACGCTCGGCTCGGTGCTGGTGGCGCTGTGGCTGATCGCGCTGGCCGGCGGTCCGTCGTGGTACACCCCGGTTGCCGGTCTGCTGCACAGCTGGTTCGTGCAGCTGCTGCTGGCGGCCTGGACCTGGGCGCTGATGTATCACCTGTGCAACGGCATCCGCCATCTGTTCTGGGACATCGGCCGTGGCTTCGAACTGAAGACCGCGCGCGCGTCCGGCTACGTGATGGTGGCTTCCTCGTTCATCCTGACCGTCCTTGTCTGGGCGGTCGCCTGCGTCGCCTAAGGAGCGGATCATGGCCAAGACTTCCGAAGATCTGCGTTCCCCGCTGTCCCGTGCCCGCGGGCTCGGCTCGGCCAAGGACGGCGTTCATCATTTCTGGGTGCAGCGCGTTTCGGCGCTCGCCCTGATTCCGCTGGCGCTGTGGTTCGCGTTCTCGATCGCGATGCTCGCCACCGGCCCGGCCGACTACTTCTCGGTCCGTCACTGGGTGTCGGCGCCGTCGGTCGCCGTGGTGCTCGTGCTGTTCCTCGGCACGGCCCTCTACCACTCGGTGCTCGGTCTGCAGGAAGTGATCGTCGACTACACCGGCGGTTCGATGCGTCTGACCTTGCTGCTGCTGTCGAAGCTGCTGCATGCCGTCGTCGCTGCCGCGGCGATCTTCGCCGTGCTGAAGATCGCGCTGGCCTGATCGGCCGCGCCGCATCCAAAACAGGATTAACGCACCCATGTCCGCTTACGAAATCGTTCATCACGAATACGACGCGATCGTTGTCGGCGCCGGTGGCGCCGGCCTGCGCGCCACGCTCGGCCTGGCCGAGGCCGGCCTGAAGACCGCCAACATCACCAAGCTGTTCCCGACGCGTTCGCACACCGTCGCCGCGCAGGGCGGTATCTCCGCCGCGCTGTCGAACATGGGCCGCGACGACTGGCGCTGGCACTTCTACGACACCGTCAAGGGCTCGGACTGGCTCGGCGACCAGGACGCCATCCAGTACATGACGCGCGAGGCCATCCCCGCGATCATCGAGCTCGAACACTACGGCGTGCCGTTCTCGCGTACGCCGGAAGGCAAGATCTACCAGCGTCCGTTCGGCGGCATGACCACCGAATTCGGCAAGGGACCGCCGGCGCAGCGCACCTGCGCGGCCGCCGACCGTACCGGCCACGCCATGCTGCACACGCTCTATCAGCAGTCGCTGAAGTGCAAGGCGCAGTTCTTCATCGAGTACTTCGCGCTCGACCTGCTGACCGACGACGACGGTTCGATCAAGGGCGTGCTGGCGTGGGACATGGCGACCGGCCAGTTGCATCGTTTCCGTGCGCACCTCGTCATCCTCGCCACCGGCGGCTACGGCCGTGCGTACTTCTCGGCGACCTCGGCCCATACCTGCACCGGCGACGGTGGCGGCATGGTGCTGCGTGCCGGCCTGCCGCTGCAGGATCTGGAGTTCGTGCAGTTCCACCCGACCGGCATCTACGGTTCGGGCTGCCTGATCACGGAAGGCGCGCGCGGTGAAGGCGGCTACCTGACCAACAAGAACGGCGAACGCTTCATGGAGCGCTACGCGCCGAGCGTCAAGGACCTGGCGCCGCGTGACATGGTCAGCCGCGCGATGGCCACCGAAATCCGCGAAGGCCGCGGCGTCGGCGAAGAAGCCGACCACATTCATCTGCACCTCGAGCACCTCGGTCCGGAAGTGCTGCATCAGCGCCTGCCGGGCATCTCGGAGTCGGCGAAGATCTTCGCCGGCGTCGACGTCACCAAGGAACCGATCCCGGTGGTGCCGACCGTGCACTACAACATGGGCGGCATCCCGACGCTGCATACCGGCGAAGTGGTCACGCTCAAGGACGGTAACCCGGACTCGGTCGTGCCGGGCCTGATGGCGGTCGGCGAAGCGGCCTGCGTGTCGGTGCACGGCGCCAACCGTCTCGGCTCCAACTCGCTGCTCGACCTCGTGGTCTTCGGTCGCGCCGCGGCGATCCGCGCCGCCGAGCTGGTCAAGCCGGGCATGGCGCACAAGAAGATTTCCAGCACGTCCGAAGAAAAGGCGCTGGCGCGCCTCGACAAGTTCCGCAACTCGAAGGGCGAGACGCGTACCGCGAAGATTCGCCTCGACATGCAGAAGACGATGCAGAAGCACTGCGCCGTGTTCCGCGACGGCCCGACGATGCAGGAAGGCGTCGACGTGCTCAAGGGCGTGATCGACAACTTCAACAACGACCTGTCGGTGTCGGACCGTGGCATGGTCTGGAACTCGGACCTGGTCGAGACGCTGGAGCTCGACAACCTGCTCGGCCAGGCGCTGCTGACCATCGTCGGCGCCGAGAACCGCAAGGAATCGCGCGGCGCACATGCGCGCGACGACATCAAGGATCGTGACGACGGCGAATGGATGAAGCACACGCTTGCCTGGCGCACCGCCGACAAGGACGTGAGCATTGATTTCCGTCCGGTGCACATGCAGCCGCTCGACAGCGAAGTCGAGCACATCCCGCCGGTTGCTCGTAAGTACTAAGCCTTCAGCTAAGGAAGATCCCAGCCATGGCTCAATTGACTCTGCCGCAGAACTCGAAGATCGACAAGAAGGCCGGTAAGACCTTCAAGGCGCCGGCCGGCGCGAAGGACGTGAAGACCTTCAAGATCTATCGCTACGATCCGGAAGCGGGCGGCAACCCGCGCGTCGACAGCTACGAGATCGACATGGCCGCCTGCGGCCCGATGGTTCTCGACGCGCTGATCAAGATCAAGAACGAGGTCGACTCGACGGTCACGTTCCGCCGCTCGTGCCGCGAAGGCATCTGCGGTTCGTGCGCGATGAACATCGACGGCACCAACACGCTGGCGTGCATCAAGCCCTGCGAAGACATCAAGGGCGACGCCAAGATCTATCCGCTGCCGCACATGCCGGTGGTCAAGGATCTGGTGCCGGACCTGACGCACTTCTACGCGCAGCTGGCGTCGATCGAGCCGTGGCTGAAGACCGATTCGGCGGCGCCGACGCGCGAGCGTCTGCAGTCCGAAGAGGACCGCGCCAAGCTCGACGGCCTCTACGAGTGCATCCTCTGCGCGTGCTGCTCGACGAGCTGCCCGAGCTACTGGTGGAACGGCGACCGTTATCTCGGTCCGGCGATCCTGCTGCAGGCCTACCGCTGGCTGGTCGATTCGCGCGACGAAGCGACCGGCGAACGTCTCGACGCGCTCGAGGATCCGTTCAAGCTGTATCGCTGCCATACCATCATGAACTGTTCGCAGACCTGCCCCAAGGGTCTGAATCCGGCCAAGGCGATTGCCGAGACCAAGAAGATGATGGTGGAACGCGTCATCTGATGTTCGTTGATGAAGCTCCCGAGGGCGGCCGCAAGGCCGCCTTCGTGTTTGCGGAGAAGTGAAGTGAGTGATGAAGGACGCCTGCGCTGGCTGCTGCGGCGCGGCATGAAGGAACTCGACGTGCTGATGGAGCGCTATTACGCGCACCGTTTCCACGAGGCGCCGGCGGACGAGAAGGGCGAATTCCTGCGTCTGGTGACCTTGGCCGAAGATCCGGACATCTGGGCCTGGGTCATGGGCTATGACACGGTGCCCGACGATTACGCCGTCATCATCGAGCAGTTGCGCGTCTACCGCTGACGCGTCGCCGACCCGACGAGCAAGACGCGCATGGCCGGCGAATTCGCGGCGACTGTCGATCTCAAGCTGCGGCCGTCGTTTCGCGCGCTGCGCCTGATCTTCGTGCTGCACATCGTCTGCATCGGCCTGCTGCCGTTCGCGATGCCGAGCGGCTGGCCGATGCTGGTGCTGGTCGCCGCATTCGCGGGCTCGTGGTTCTGGCTGCGTCGGCATCCGGCGCTCGGCTATGGGCCGCGCGCGATCGAGCGCGTCATTTGGCACGCCGATGGTCAGTGGACGATCTTCGTTGGCGGCCGCGAAGCGCGCGCCACGCTCGATGGGCGCAGCGTGATTCACCGCCGCCTGTTGGTGCTGAACTTCCGCAGCGAAGCGTCAGGGCGCCGCTATGCGCGGCTGATCACGTCCGCCGACGCTGCGCCGGAACCCTTGCGTCGTCTGCGCGCGCGCCTGCTGTCGACCTGAGCCAGGCCAGACCGGAAGCTGGTTGGCCTCGCGTACACTGTCCCCAGACCCGATCGGGGAGTGTGGCGCATGAGCGACGCGCAGGAAACGCTGGAGCTGAGTTGCGGCGAGGCGCTGCAGTTGCAGTTCGCGCAGGACGAACTGGACCGGCGCTACTACGTGAAGATCATCGGCTGGTTGCCTGGCGGCAGCATCATCGTCACGGCGCCGATGGCCGACGGCAAGCTGGTCGTGGTTCGCGAGGGTCGGGTGCTGACGGCGCGGGCCTTTGCCGGCAATCAGGCGGTCGCGTTCAGCTGTTCGGTGCTGCGCGTTTGCCTGCATCCCTATGCATATCTGCATCTGAGTTATCCGGACCAGTTCCGCCGCGTCACCGTGCGCAAGGCGTACCGCGTGCCGGTGCAACTGGCGGCGACGGTGACGGTGATTCGACCGGGTAGCGAGCATCGCGCGGTCGAGGTGCGCCTTGTCGATCTCAGTGCTGGCGGTGCGATGATCGAAAGCACGGAGGCGATCGCCGAAGCCGGTGAGCGGGTGGGGCTCAGTGCGCGCTTGCCGGTCGAGCGCATGGACGCATTGCCGATCGCGGTGTTCGGCCGCATCCGCAATGTGGCGACGGCCGACGGCGACGAATCGGGCGCCGTGCATCGTTACGGCCTGGAATTCGACGCGCTGGACGCGAGTTCGCAGCTGGCGGTGCGGGTCTTCGTCTACGAGCAGATGTTCCGGCTCGGCGCCAGCTGAGCCGCGCGCTCAGGCGCGGCCGGGCAGGACGGTCGGCGCGACCTGATCGAGCATCTGCGGGTAGTCCAGCGTGTAGTGCAGGCCGCGCGATTCGCGGCGCGAGAGCGCCGAGCGAATGATCAAATCGGCGCAGACCACCAGATTGCGTAGTTCGATCAGGTCGGCGCTGACGCGGTAGTTGCCGTAGTAATCCTGAATCTCGCGCGCCAGCAACTGCACGCGGTGCAGGGCGCGCTCGAGGCGCTTGGTGGTGCGCACGATGCCGACGTAGTCCCACATGAAGGTGCGCAGTTCCAGCCAGTTGTGGCTGACCACGACATCTTCGTCGGAGTCGGTGACGCGGCTTTCGTCCCAAGGCTTGAGTTCCTGCGGCATTTCGCGCGCTGGCAGGCTGGCGATCAGATCTTCGGCGGCGGCCTTGCCAAACACCACGCATTCGAGCAGCGAATTCGACGCCAGGCGGTTGGCGCCGTGCAGGCCGGTGCAGGCGACCTCGCCGATCGCGTAAAGCCCGTCGACATCGGTGCGCGCATTCAGGTCGGTCAGCACGCCGCCGCAGGTGAAGTGCGCCGACGGCACAACCGGAATCGGCTGCGTGCGGATATCCAGGCCCAGCGCCAGACAGTGCGCGTGAATGCTGGGAAAGTGCTCCTCGATGAAGTGGGCCGGCTTGTGCGTGATGTCGAGAAACACATGACGCAGGCCGAGGCGCTTCATTTCGTGGTCGATCGCGCGTGCGACGATGTCGCGCGGCGCCAGTTCGGCGCGCGGATCGAAGCGCGGCATGAAGCGTTCGCCGGCGCTGCCGTCCGGGTTGACCAGCCGCAATGTCGCACCTTCGCCGCGCAGCGCTTCCGAGATCAGGAAGTTGCGCGTGTCGCGATGAAACAGCGTGGTCGGATGGAATTGCATGAATTCCATGTTGGCGATGCGGCAGCCGGCGCGCCATGCCATGGCGATGCCGTCGCCGGACGCGCCGTGCGGGTTGCTCGAATACAGATAGACCTGGTTGGCGCCGCCACAGGCCAGCACCACGGCCTTGGCTGCCCAGGTGCTGACCCGGCCGCGCGGAATGTCGTAAAGGTAGGCGCCGAGCACGCGGCCGGGTGTTTCGCCCTTGCGGTCGACGATCAGGTCGATGGCGCTGCAGTATTCGCGGATCAGAATGTTCGGGTGCGCGGCGGCCAGTGCCGCCAGCGTGGTTTCGACGGCGCGCCCGGTAGCGTCGGCGGCGTGCACGACGCGGCGATGGCTGTGGCCGCCTTCGCGCGTCAGGTGCAGGCGCCGGCCGCGGCCTTCGCCGTCTTCCTGCGTGAAGACCACGCCCTGTTCGAGCAGCCAGTCGATGCCGACCGGGCCGCCTTCGACGGTGAAGCGCACCGCGCTTTCGCGGCACAGCCCGGCGCCGGCGACCAAGGTGTCCTGGATGTGGTTTTCCAGCGAGTCATCATCGTCGATGACGGCGGAGATGCCGCCCTGCGCCCACAGGGTGCTGCCGGACTTGAGGCTGGTCTTGGACACGACGACGACGCGATGACCGGCTTTGGCCAGGCGCAGCGCGCAGGACAGGCCGGCGGCACCGCTGCCGATGACCAGAACTTCGGTTTCGTTCATGAAGCGTTCGGGGCGCCGGATGAGTACAATGTGCGACTTTGTTTTCGAGTCGGGGCACCAATCCGGACCGGGCAGCGACGCTGTCCGCCGCGGCGGATGTCCGGGCAGAGTCTGGCTTGGATCTCGAGGTGGGAGTGTAGCGGTTTTTCGCGTGAGCGAAGCCGCGTCGACGCATGAGCGATACGGTTTCTGACGAACAGCTGGTGGTGCGCGCGCAGGAAGGCGATCAGCGCGCGTTCGAGCTGCTCGTGCGCAAGTACCAGCACAAGATCGTGCAACTGGTCAGTCGCCTGGTCGGCGACGGTGACGCGCCGGACGTCGCCCAGGAAACCTTCATCCGCGCCTACCGGGCCCTCAACGGCTTTCGCGGCCAGTCGGCGTTCTACACCTGGCTGTACCGTATCGGCATCAATACCGCCAAGAATTACATCGTCTCACGCTCGCGCCGGCCGGCCGATCAGGATATCGATATCGCTGATGCGGAACTGTATGGCCATACCGAGCATCTAAGTGACGTGGAGACGCCCGAAGCGTCGCTGTTGACGGAGGAAATCCGTAACGCTGTAGCCGACACGATCGCCAAGCTGCCCCCGGATCTGCGCCGCGCCATTACGCTGCGGGAGCTCGAGGGCTTGTCTTACGAGGAAATCGCCGAGGTCATGGAATGCCCGATCGGAACGGTCCGATCCCGTATCTTCCGGGCCCGCGAGGCGATCGATGCGGTCCTCAAGCCGTTGCTGGGTGAGTGACGCTGGCGACCGTTTGTCGATGTAACGGAACTTTTTCCAGTTTTTAGGGTTCAGGGTATATTCAGATTTTCCAGGTGTCAGGCATGATCCAAGAAACACTGTCCGCGCTGCACGACGGCGAGTGCTCCGACCGGGAGCTCGACGCACTGCTTGCCGAACTGGACCGCCAGCCGGAACTCAAGGCGCGCTGGCGCCGGATGCAGATCGCACGCGCCGCACAGCAGCGCGTCAGCGTGACGCAGATCGACATCAGCGCGGCTGTGATGGCCGGTATCGGCGCGGCCCCCGAGGCGGCCAACCCGAAGGTGGTCGAACTGGCGTCGCGTCGCCGCCGCACGGTGGTCTGGCGTACGACCGGTGGTCTGGCTGCCGCGGCCTCGGTGGCCGCCGTGGCGCTGACGCTGGGCATGAACTTCGGCCCGGCCGGCACGACCGGCCAAGGCGCGGCGCTGACCGCGGCCGCGACCGGCGGGTCGCCGACCCAGGCGTCCGGCATTCACGACGTGGCCATGGTCAGCGGTGCTGCCGGCGAGGAAGGCGCCATTGAGTCGCCGGCCGCGCAGATGGACGACGACCTGCGCAACTACATGATCGAACACAGCAACAGCCTCGCCGATCGCGGCGTCGGCGGTGCGCTGTCGTACGCGCGCTTCGCGGCTCACACTGACGACGAAGCCTTTGCTGAGCCGACCAACCTGACGAGCAACGGGAACCCGTAATGCGCTATCGCGCGGCACTCGGACTCCTCGCCGCCGGCTGGAGTCTGGCGGCAACTGCGGCCGATCCTGCGGATTGGCTGGCCAAGATGAGCGAGGCCGCCCGCACCCAGAACTACCAGGGCGTCATTGTCTACCAGACGCATGACCGGCTGGAGACGATGCGGGTCGTGCATCGTTACCGCAAGCAGGACGGCGAAGTCGAACGCGTGCAGACGCTGACCGGCGCGCCGCGCGAGATTCTCAAGAAGGGCAACGAGGTCATCTGCCTGCTGCCCAAGGACCGCAAGGTCACGCTTGAACTGCCGACGCCCAAGGCGCTGTTCCCCGGCCTGACGCCGGAGCGCGTCGCGCAGATTTCGCGCTACTACGATTTCCGCGACATCGGTGAGGCGCGCATCGCTGGCCGCAAGTGCCGTGGCATCACGATCGCGCCGCGCGATCAGTATCGCTATGGCTACGAGATCTGGGCCGATGCCGAGACCGCGGTGCCGGTCAAGGTCAACCTGATCGCAGGCGGCAACCATTTGCTCGAACAGTTGATGTTCACGGAGATCGAGTTTCCGAAGGCGATCCCGGACAGCGCTCTGAAAACCGAGCTCGACCCGAGCAAGTTCCAGAAGGTGACGCGCGTCGTGCCGGAACCGCAGCCGTTCGCGGTCGACACCCAGGCCGACCAGCAGATCGCCAATCTGCCGCCGGGCTATCACGTGTCGATGCGCGAGGTGCGGCCGACCGCCGACGGTCAGGGCATCGTCGAGCACATGCTGCTGTCGGACGGCCTGTCAGCGATTTCGGTGTTCACGGCGCGGCGTCGTGTGCCGTCACAGACCGCCTTCCAGGGTTTTTCGCAGATCGGCGCGCTCAACGCCTATGGCCGCATTTCCGGCACGGTGCATATCACTGTGGTCGGTGAAGCGCCGTCGGAGACGGTGCGGCAGATTGGCGAAAGCGTGCAGGCCGCTGACGCGCCGGCAATCGACGCGACCGCTCCCGCTGCCCCGCCCGAGCCGCACTGAAGCACCGCCGCGCTCCGCCGGCGGTTTGAATTCCGGCGCGAAATCCGTTGAAATCCGCCGAGTTGCGCGCTGCCTCCGTAGCGCCGGAGTTCCCGATGAAGCTTGCCGCCGTTCTGCGGCTCACCGCAGTCTGTCTCCTGCTCAGCCTTGCTGCCTGCCAGCGTGAACATCCGGCGTCTGCGGGCGCGGTGCTGCCGGACTTTGCCGATCTGGTCGAGCGTGTGTCGCCCTCGGTCGTCAACATCAGCACGGTCCCGGCCGATCCGCCGGTCAGCGACGCTTCGGCGCAGACGCAAAGTAACAGCGACGATGACCTGAAGGACGCGCCGGAGTGGTTCAAGCGCTTCCTGCAGGAACATCCCGACGACTCGCAGGACGACGGTGGCGACGACGGCGATGGCGGTCCGGCCGACCTGCCGCCGGGGCCACAGTCGCTGGGTTCCGGCTTCGTGCTGTGGGGCGACGGCTACATCGTGACCAACTACCACGTGGTGCGCGACGCCAAGGAAGTGATCGTGCGTCTGCTCGACCGCCGCCAGTACACGGCGCAGGTGGTCGGTAGCGACGAGGCGACCGATGTCGCGCTGCTGAAGATCAAGGCCGGCGACCTGCCGGCGGTCAAGCTGGCCGACACCAGCAAGCTGCGGCCGGGGCAGTGGGCGCTGGCGATCGGCTCGCCGTTCGGCTTCGACTATTCGGTCACCGCCGGCATCATCTCGGCCAAGGGCCGGGCGCTGATCACCGAGCAGTACGTACCGTTCATCCAGACCGACGTGGCGATCAACCCGGGCAATTCCGGCGGGCCGCTATTCAATCTGGCGGGCGAGGTGATCGGCATGAACTCTCAGATCTACTCGCAGTCCGGCGGCTACCAGGGCCTGTCGTTCTCGATTCCGATCGACATCGTTGCCAAGGTCGCGCGCCAGCTCAAGGATCAGGGCCGCGTGACGCGTGGCTGGCTTGGCGTCGTCGTCCAGGAAGTCGACCGCGACATGGCGCAACAGGCGCACATGGACAAGCCGGGTGGTGCGCTGGTGGCGCGCGTGGTGCCGGACAGCCCGGCGTCGCGCTCCGGCGTGCGCGCCGGCGACATCATTCTGAGCTACGACGGCAAGGAACTGCCGAACTCGGTGGCCTTGCCGCCGATGGTCGGTATCACCGACCCCGGCCAGCTGGCGACGCTGAAGCTGCTGCGTGACGGCAAGACCATCACCATCAAGGTCGACGTCGGCGCGCTGGCGCCGGGTGCCGACGGCGATGCCGATCAGCAGTTGCAGGATGCGCCGAAGCCGCCGCCGGTCGGTCCCTTGGGGCTGGTCGTGCGCGCCATGGACAGCAGCGAACGCAGTCACGCCCAGGTCATCAGTGGCGGTGTGCTGGTGACGTCGGTCGGCAACGGCCCGGCGGCGCGCGCCGGCATTCGAGCCGGCGACGTGTTGCTGCAGATCTCCGGCCAGGAAATCGACAGCCCGGACCGCCTGGCCACGGTCGTGTCGCGACTGACGCCAGGTGCGACCGTGCAGGTCCTCGTGCAGCGTCGCGGCTCGCCCTTGTTCCTGATGCTCGATGTGCCGGGCTCGTCGAACGACAGCTGAGGTGTGGGCGTGAGCGAGGTCGGTCAGAACTGGATGCTGTTGTCGCGCCAGGACTGCCACCTGTGCGAGGAGTTCGAGGCGGCGCTGCGCGAACATGTCGGCGCGGAGGTGGTCTTGCGGCACGCCGACGTCGACAGCCGCGGCGAATGGCGCATGCGCTACGGGCAGCGGATTCCGGTGCTGCTCGCTGCCGACGGTCGGGTGCTGGCCGAGGGGCGCTTCGACGCGGTCGCCTTCGAGCGAAATTTGCGCAGCTGAGGGCGGCCTGACGGTATACTGCGCGACTTGATTGACATCCATGTCACGGCCGGTGCCGCTTGGTGGGGCCTCAGTTCCACGGACTGCCGGCCGCCTGGTGCGGCGCAGACCGTGCAGCACAAATTCCTTTTTTCGACCTGATTTCTTCGTGCGTCTCGATCACATCCGCAATTTCTGCATCATCGCGCATATCGACCACGGCAAGTCGACGCTCGCGGACCGTTTCATCCAGCTGACCGGTGGTCTCGAAGAACGCGAGATGCAGGCGCAGGTGCTCGACAACAATCCGATCGAGCGCGAACGCGGCATCACCATCAAGGCGCAGTCGGTGCAGCTGCACTACACGGCTAGGAACGGCGAGCGCTATCAGTTCAATCTGATCGACACGCCGGGACACGTCGACTTCAGCTACGAGGTCAGCCGCTCCCTGGAAGCCTGCGAAGGGGCGCTGCTGGTGGTCGACGCCTCGCAGGGCGTCGAGGCGCAGTCGGTGGCGAACTGCTACACGGCGCTGGACCAGAACCTCGAGGTGATTCCGGTCCTCAACAAGATCGACTTGCAGAACGCCGAGCCGGATCGCGTGCGCGAGGAGATCGAGCAGGTCATCGGCATTTCCGCGGCCGACGCGCTGAAGGTCTCGGCCAAGACCGGCCTCGGCGTTGCCGACGTGCTCGAGGAAGTGGTGCTGCGCCTGCCGCCGCCGAAGGGCAACCCGGACGGCCCGCTACAGGCGCTGATCGTCGATTCGTGGTTCGACAACTACCTCGGTGTCGTCTCGCTCGTGCGTGTCACCAGCGGCTCGGTGAAGAAGGGCCAGAAGATTCGCGTGATGTCGACTGGCCGCGACCACGAAATCACCATGCTCGGCGTCAATGCGCCGAAGCGCTTGTTCAAGGACGAGCTGCAGTGCGGCGAGGTGGGCTTCATCGTCGCCGGCATCAAGGACATCTTCGGCGCGCCGGTCGGCGACACACTGACGGCCGCCGGTAATCCGGCGGGGCTCGAAGCGTTGCCGGGCTTCCGCACCGTGCAGCCGCGTGTGTTCGCCGGCATGTTCCCGGTCGACGCCGACGACTTCGAGGATTTCCGCGAGTCGCTGCAGAAGCTGCGCCTCAACGATTCGGCGCTGCAGTTCGAGCCGGAGAATTCAACGGCACTGGGCTTCGGCTTTCGCGTCGGCTTCCTCGGCATGCTGCACATGGACATCGTGCAGGAGCGTCTGGAGCGCGAGTACAACCTCAACCTGATCACCACGGCGCCGTCGGTGGTCTACGAGGTGCTGAGGACCGACGGCGATGTCGTCAAGGTCGATAATCCGGCTGAACTGCCAGAGCCCGGTTCGATCGACGAGCTGCGCGAGCCGATCATTTCGGCCCGCGTGCTGATGCCGCAAAGCTGCGTCGGCCCCGTCATGCAGCTGTGCATGGAAAAGCGCGGCGTGCAGAAGAACCTGCGCTACCTCGGCAGCCAGGTGCAGATGGAAGTCGAAATGCCGATGGCCGAAGTCGTGCTCGACTTCTTCGACCGCCTGAAGAGCGTGTCGCGCGGCTATGCGTCGTTCGAATACGAATTCGTGCGTTTCCAGGCCGCCGATCTGGTCAAGCTCGACGTGCTGGTCAACGGCGACAAGGTCGATGCGCTGGCGACCATCGTCCACCGCGACAACGCCTATCCGCGTGGCCGTGACCTCTGCGAGCGCATGCAGGACGTCATTCATCGGCAGATGTTCGACATCGCCATCCAGGCTGCGATCGGCGCCAAGATCATTGCGCGCAGCACCGTCAAGGCGCTGCGCAAGGACGTGACCGCCAAGTGCTACGGTGGCGACGCGTCGCGCAAGCGCAAGCTCCTCGAAAAGCAGAAAGAGGGCAAGAAGCGCATGAAGCAGGTGGGTTCCGTCGAGATTCCGCAGGAAGCCTTCCTGGCGGTGCTCGGCGTCGACAAAAAGAAATAGGCTTTCGAACATACTCGAGGATTCGGCATGCACGCCATCCAGTGGGACTTTGCCGTCATCCTGACGGTTCTGACGCTCTTCACGGGCATCGTCTGGCTGCTCGACAAGGTCTGGCTCGGCCCCCGCCGCCGCGCGAGTCTGGGCGTCGACGCGGTCGACAAACCGGGCGCGTTCGTCGACTTCTGCCGGTCGTTCTTCCCGGTGATCTTCGTCGTGCTGATGCTGCGCTCGTTCGTTGCCGAGCCGTTCCGCATCCCGTCCGGCTCGATGATTCCGACGCTGCTGGTTGGCGACTTCATCCTCGTCAACAAGTTCGCGTACGGCTTCCGCGATCCGGTGTTCCACTACAAGTTCATCAAGATGGGCGAGCCCAAGCGCGGTGACGTGGTGGTGTTCCGCTGGCCGGTCGACCCGTCCAAGGACTTCATCAAGCGCATCGTCGGCATCCCCGGCGATCACATCGTCTATCGCAACAAGCAGCTGTTCATCAACGGCGAGCCGGCGACGCTCGATGCCGACGGTGCCTACACCGCGCCGGGCCTGCCGCCGCCGGGCGTCGTCTATCGCATGGATGAGCACCTGGGCAAGGTGGACCACAAGATCCTCGTCAATCCTGATCGTCCGGCCGACGACTTCGAGTTCATCGTGCCGCCGGGCGAGTACTTCGCGATGGGCGATAACCGCGACGGCTCGGACGACAGCCGTCGTTGGGGCACGGTGCCCGAGAAGAACTTGATCGGTAAGGCCTTCATGATCTGGATGTCCTGGGATTCGGAGAACGACCGGGTGGTCTTCTCGCGCATCGGCAAGGGCATCCACTAAGCTAGCGGGCATCCACGGGGAGAGGACAGCGCCATGTATTCGATGCGTCGCCAGAAAGGCCTGGGCTGGTTCGGCATGCTGTGCCTGCTGGCCGTGATCGGATTCATCGCCATCGTCGCGGTCAAGACGATGCCGCTGTACCTCAACCAGATGAAGATCGCGTCGGCCGTGCACAAGACTGCAGCCGACCCGGAGAATGGTCGCGCCGACGTCATCTCGCTGCGTCGCGAACTGCAGAAGTACTGGGACATCGACAGCATCGACACGCTGTCGCCGCGCGACGTCAGCATCGTCCGCGACGAGCGTGGCCGCTCGCTGAGCTATGACTACGAGGCGCGGGCACATCTGTTCTACAACATCTATGTCGTCATCGAGTTCTCCGACGACGTACCGTTGACGGGTTCCGCTTCGTCTTGACGCGCGAGATCGAACAGCTGGAACAGCGCCTCGGCTACCACTTTGTCGAGGCGCAGCTGCTGCGGCAGGCCCTGACCCATCGCAGCGTGGGCTACGTCAACAACGAGCGCCTCGAATTTCTCGGGGATGCGCTCGTCAACTTCGTCATCGCCGATTTGCTGTATCGCTTGCGCGTGCGCGCCGAAGAGGGCGCGTTGTCGCGTCTGCGTGCCAGCCTGGTTCGCGAGGAGACGCTCGCGCGACTGGCTCGCGAGCTGTCGCTCAGCGACGTCCTGACACTGGGCGAGAGCGAGCTCAAATCCGGCGGCTATCGCCGCGATTCGATCCTTGCCGACGCCTTCGAAGCGGTGTTGGGCGCGGTTTATCTGGATGGCGGCTTCGCCGCCGCTCGGCAGGTCTGCGAGCACCTGTTTTCGGCGCTGCTCAGCGACCTGCCGGACCCGGACAGCCTGAAGGACGCCAAGACCCGGCTGCAGGAATGGTTGCAAGCGCGTGGGCGGCCCCTGCCGCGCTATGAGGTGATCGACGAGAGCGGCCCGCCGCACCGCCGGCGCTTTCATGTGCGTGCCTGGCTCGATGACAGCGATGAGGTCTCGGAAGCGCACGGCAGCAGCCGCCGCGGTGCCGAGCAGGACGCCGCACAGCAGCTGCTGCAGACCCTACAATCGGCACATGCATAAACGCATCGTCGCCACCCCAGCAGTACCCGCCCACGGCGCCGCCTCGGGCGTCCGGGCGCTGCGCTGCGACATGAGGATTCATCGTGCATAGCGGCATCGTTTCGATCGTCGGGCGGTCCGCCCCGCAAGCGCTCGGCGCTTGCGCAGATGAACGCGTCGGTGCTTTTTCCGACGTTGGGCCGCGGCGGCGGGAACCAGGGAGCTACCGTGCATAGCGGCATCGTTTCGATCGTCGGGCGGCCCAACGTCGGTAAAAGCTCGTTGCTCAATGCACTGGTTGGGCGCAAGGTCAGCATCGTCTCGCACAAGCCACAGACCACCCGGCACCGTATTCAGGGCGTCGTCAATCGTGAAGATGGGCAGATCGTCTTCGTCGACACGCCGGGTCTGCATCATCGCGAGACACGGCGTCTGAATCGGGCGATGAACGAGCAGGCGATGGCGAGCTTCCACGACGTCGACCTACTGGTCTTCGTCATCGAGGCGCGTCGTTGGAGTGACGAGGATCAGGCCGTGCTGCGCCGTCTCGAAGGCCTCGACGTGCCGATTGGCCTGGTCGTCAACAAGATCGACCGCATCGAAGACAAATCGGCACTGCTGCCGGAACTGCAGCGGCTCGCCGGCCTGCGCGATTTCGCGTTCGTCGTGCCGCTGTCGGCGCTCAAGCGCAACAATACCGATGCGTTGCTCAGCGAGCTGTTCTCGCGCTTGCCGGACGGCCCGCCGCTGTATCCGGAAGACCAGATCGTCGGCTACGACGACAGCTTCTTGGTGTCCGAGATCGTCCGCGAGAAGCTGACGCGCAACCTGCACCAGGAGCTGCCGTATTCGCTGACTGTTTCCGTCGAGCATTTCGAGCGCGAAGGCAAGCTCGACCGCATCGAGGCGGTGATCTGGGTCGAGCGCGAAGGGCAGAAGAAGATCGTCATCGGCGAAGAGGGCATCACCCTCAAGCAGGTCGGCACGTCCGCGCGCCGCGATCTTGAACGCCTGATGGGGCGCAAGGTCTTTCTCAAGCTCTGGTGCCGCGTGCGCGAGAACTGGAGCGACGACCTGAAGGCGCTCAAGCAATTCGGCCTGACGGGCGAATAGGCCGCGCGAAACCCGGTCCGATGGCCGCTAGCCGGAGCCGCTGATGCGTGAGCGCGTGACGCTGGAGCCGGCCTATTTGCTGAACCGCCGGCCCTACCAGGACAGCAGCCTGTTGCTCGAAGCGTATACGCGCCAATACGGTCGCGTTGGCCTCGTGGCACGCGGCGCGCGGGGACCGAAATCCAAGCTGCGCGGTGTACTGCAGCCGTTCACGCCGCTGTTGCTCGGCTGGGCGGGGGGCGGCGATTTGGGCACACTGCAAGGCGCCGAGGCGGTTGGGCCGCCGTTGCCGCTGAGCGGCGAGCGCGTCTTCTTCGGTTGGTATCTCAACGAGCTTCTGATACGTCTGGTCGCGCGTGCCGACCCGCACCCGCCGTTGTTCGAGGCCTACGCGCTGGCGCTGCAGCAGCTGCCGGACGATGCCGAACTGGCGCAGGACGCGCTGCGTATCTTCGAGAAGACGTTGCTGGCCGAACTCGGCTACGGACTGTTGCTGCCGGACGGGATCGACCCGCAAGCGCACTACCGCTACGACGGCGAGCGCGGTGCGCGTCCGGTGCCAGGCCCGGAGCCGGGCAGTTATGCCGGCGCCAGTCTTGCCGCGCTGCGCGACGAGCACTTCGCCAACGCGAGCGAGCGCGGCGACGCGCGGCGCCTGCTGCGCGATGCGATCGCGCCGCTGCTCGGCGGCCGATCGCTGGAAACGCCGCGGCTGCTGCGCGAGATGCGCAGCAAAGCCGATAAAATCCCCGACTCATAAAGCGCCGGACTTCATCCGCATGGCATCGAACCGTCTTTCCGCGGCATCGCGCCGCCGCCCTGAATGAGCGCGCGACGCAGCAAGCCGCCGCTGCGTCTCGGCGTCAACGTCGATCACGTCGCGACCGTGCGTCAGGCGCGTGGCACGCCGTATCCGGACCCGGTCGAGGCCGGCACGCTGGCGCTGGCCGCCGGCGCTGCCAGCATTACCGTGCATCTGCGCGAGGATCGGCGTCATATCCAGGATCGCGACGTCGTGGCGCTGGTCAAGCGCCATCGCGCACAGATCAATCTGGAAATGGCGGTGACGCCGGAGATGGTGGCGCTGGCCTGCCGCCTGAAGCCGGCGTATGTCTGCCTGGTGCCGGAGAAGCGCGAGGAGCTGACGACCGAAGGCGGGCTCGATGTCGCCGGTCAGCTCGACGCGGTCGCTGCAGCCTGTGCGCAGCTGGCCAAGGCCGGTATCGCCACGGCCTTGTTCATCGACGCCGACGCGCGTCAGCTCAAGGCGGCGATCGCCACCGGTGCGCCGCATCTGGAAATTCACACGGGCCGCTATGCCGACAACCAGGGACCGCAGCAGGCGCTCGAATTGCGTCGCATTACGGCATTCGCGCGCGCCGCGCACAAGGCCGGTTTCGAAGTTCACGCCGGCCATGGTCTGACGACCGACAACGTCGGGTCGATCGCGGCGATCCGCGAGGTCGTCGAGCTCAACATCGGCCACAGCCTGGTGGCGCGCTCGCTGTTCGTGGGTCTGCCGACGGCGATTGCCGAGATGCGCCGCGCGATCGACGATGGCCGCGGGCGCTGAACGGCCAGCGCACGTGACGGCGGACACGAGCCCCCCGATGACGGCGGCCCTGCACGGCATCGGCATCGACATCCTGCGCGTCGAGCGCATGGAGAAGCTGCTCGAAAAGCATGGCGACAAGCTGTTGACGCGTCTGCTCTGTGCGCAGGAGCAGCGCGAGGTTCGCACGCGCAAGAACCGCGCGCGGGCGTTGGCGATGTGTTGGGCCGCCAAGGAAGCCTTCGTCAAGGCGCTGGGCACCGGCTTCGACGGCATCGGCTGGAAGGAAGTCGGCGTCGTGCGCGAGGCCAACGGCCGTCCGGTGCTGGTCTTCGATCGCGTCATGAAGGCGCGCATGAAGCGTCAGAACATCGGTGCCGCGCACATTTCGCTCAGCGACGACGGCGGCATGGTCAGCGCCTACGTGGTGCTGGAACGCGCGCCGCCGTCGCCGACCACCGTGCGTCGGCGCAGCCCGCGCAGCTGAGCCTCAGCGGACCGGGATGGTCGCGGCGATCGCGGCCTGGGCGGCCGGCGGCAGGACCCGTTGCGCACCGATCGTGGTCGCGACCCAGCCGTTGTCGTGCGACCAGTACTGCGCGCTCGCGACCCGCACGCAGACCAGTGCCAGATGCGGATCGTCGCGGCCGTCGGCAAACCAGGTGTGGTAGGCCGGCGACCACAGACGATCGAGGGCGTCGGCATCGCGGCTCAGCGAGGCGAGGCCGCAGACCGACACGTAGATTTGTCGCTCCGGCGTCGCGTACGCGAGGTTGACGTGCTGCTCGCGCTGCAGCTGCGCGACTTTCGGCGACTGCGTGGACGTGAAGAACCACAGGGTGCCGTCGGCGTGATCGACGCGTGCCGCAACCAGCGGCCGGCTCATCAATTCACCGAATGGCCCGCTGGTCGTCATCATCGCCACCTCGACGTCGTCGATCAGGTCCCACAGTCTGGCTGCATTCATGTCGGTCTTCCGTGGCAAGTGTGTCAGGCGGCCAGCGCCATCATCGAGTGCTTCAGCTCGCGCATGCAGGTGCGCGACTGTGCGACGCGCGGCCAATAGGCTTCCAGCGTGTGCCGCACCATCGGGTCGTCGGTGTCGGTGATCGCGCCGCGTACCTCATCGACGAGTCGCTGTTCGACGCGTTCGAGCTGTGCAACATAAATCTGCGCCTCGCGGTGCGGCGACAGCCGCGCGGCAACGTCAGTGCAGACCTTGTGTACTGCGCCGGTGACGGTCCCGTGCATGGGCGGTGCCACGCCGTCGCTGCGCAGGCGTGCCGACAGACCGGTGATCAGCTCGCGTTTGGCGACCGCCATCTCCTCGAAGGTCGCGCGCAAATTGGGATCGTCGACGTGGCGCAGGGCGTCGTCGTAAAAGCGTGCACCGTCCTTGGCCACTTCGATCAGGTGACGGACGAGTTGTCGATTGCGATTCATCTCGGCTCCTTCGCGATGCGTTCAGTTCATGGCGACGCCGGCGCCGCGCTGCGGCCACCGATGCCGGTGTGTTCTCAAACGACTCTAGATTGACGCACGAAGTTTCGTGCGCTGCGCCGATCCGGCAATTCGCAATGAAGGCGGACTGAATGTGGCGTGATGCGGGTGCCAGGCGCGGCACCGCCAGGTGCAACGCCGCCGCGCTGGCGCTTAGGCGTCTTCCTGCATCGCCGACAGGGTTTCGTCGACGGCGCGGCGCACGCCGTCGAGCGCGCGCCGCGCCGTGGGGCCGTCCTGCAGGCGGTCGGTGCTGCGCAGCCAGTCTTCGACGGCCGAGGTGGTCTGACGCAGCTGCGCCAGATGATAGAAGGCTGCGGTACCGCGCAGCGTATGCGCGGCCTCGCGCGCCGCTTCGAGCTTGCCGCCGTCGAAGGCCTTCTGCAGTTCAGCGAACTGCAGCGGCAGCTCCTCGCGCAGCAGCGACAGCAGCTCCGGGTCGCGCGCCAGTCGTGCCGCGGCGTGCACCTGACGGCGCGTGCTCGGTTCCAGTGCCGCGAGCAGCTGGCTGTCGTCGAAGGGCTTGATCAGCACCGCGTCGGCGCCGGCGTCGATGAACGCCTGCCGCTCCTCGGGGTCGAGGTGGGCGCTGATCGCGAGAATGCGGCAGCGTTCGCCGCCTTTCTCGGTTTCGCGAATGCGTTTGGCGCAGCCGGGGCCGTCCAGCTCCGGCATGTGGGCGTCGAGCAGCACGATCGGCTGTCGCTGCGCGAGCCAGCGATCGAAGGCCTCGCGACCATCGGCAACCTCTGTGGTTGCCAGGCCCAGATGCGTACACAGCATCGCCAGATAACGGCGATTGGCGGCGTTGTTGTCGGCGATCAAGGCTTGCTGGCCTTCGAGCGGCAGCGTGGCGCCGGCATTGATGCGCAGCAGTCGCGCCAGATCCTGATACAGGCGCCGACGCGTCACCGACTTCGGATGGCAGAGGCTGGCGCCGCTGCGGCGCACGTGTTCGAGCAAGGGCGGCGCGACCGAGTTGACGAGCACGACCATCGCTGTGGTGCCGCGTTCGCGCTGCAGCAGCTCCTGGATTACGGGCGTATCGACGTCAAGCGGCGCCAGACCGAGCATGACCAGCGCCGGACGGCGTTCGCCGGCGGTGTTGAACAGCGCCTCGGACAGCGCTTCGGCCGATTCGAAGCTGTCGACCGTCAGGCCCCAGAATTCGAGCCAGTGCATCCACGCCAGGCGCGCCGCCTGATGCGGTTCATAGAGCCAGACGCGGTGGCTGCCGAGCGGCTCGTCTTCCTGCGGCGCCGATTCGGCGGCGGCGATCAGCTTGAACGGCAGCAAGACACTGAATGTCGAGCCCTTGCCAAGCTCGCTCTCGAGGCTGATCTCGCCGCCCATCAGCTCGGCGAGCTTGCGCGAAATCGACAGGCCCAGACCGCTGCTGCCGACCTGCGTGCCGCCGATCTGGCGAAACGGCTGGAACAGGCGCTCGCGTTGCTCGGGGGCGATGCCGATGCCGGTATCGGAGACCGCGAAGCGCAGCCAGCTACGGCCCGATTCCTCGCGCTCGCCCATTACGCGCAGCACGACCGCGCCCTTGGGCGTGTACTTGATGGCGTTCGACAGCAGATTGGTCAGGATCTGCCGCAGGCGCTGGCTGTCGCCGCGCAGCTCGCGCGGCACGTCGTGATAGACGATGCGCACCAGCTCCAGGTTCTTTTCGTAGGCCAGCGGCGCGAGCAGGGCGATGGTGCTTTCGACGGTGTCGTAGAGATCGAAGCGCAGCTCTTCGAGCTTGAGCCGACCGGCTTCGATGCGGCTCCAGTCGAGCAGGTCGTTGATCATCGTCAGCAGCGCGCGCGCCGACTTGTCGAGCGTATCCAGGTGTTCGAGCTGATCGGCGTCGAGCGAGGTGCGGCGTAGCAGATCGGCGTAGCCGAGGATGCCCGACAGCGGCGTGCGCAGCTCGTGCGACATGCTCGACAGCCGCTCGCTCTGCGCGCGCATTTCCTCCTGCTCGCGGGCGGCGGTGACGCGCAGCTGCTGGCATTGCGCGGCGAACTCGTCACGCTCGCGCTTGAGTCGTGCGGATTGCTGCGCGACGCGCTCGTCAAAGTCGCCGCGCAGCTCGCCGTATTGTTGGGCCAGGCGGTTGAGGTCGCGGCCGAGATCGCCGGCCAGGCCCGGCAGGTGGGGCGGCGCGCGGACTTCGAGGCGGCCGGCCGCCAGATCGCGCAGCGACAGCCCGAGCGCGCTGAAGGCCGGTCGCGCGGTGCGCGTGAACGCGAAAGACAGTGCCGCGATGGCGATCAACAGGCTGGCCCCGATCATCACCCGCATCGCATGCGGCAGCATCAGTGGCGGCAGCCACAAGCCGGCGGCCAGCGCGGCCGCCAGCAGCGCCAGGACGATGAATGCCCAGGCTCCTGGCAGCAACCTCAGGCTGTATTGGCGGTGCGGCTCCAAACCGGGGTTCCCTCGCGTAAAATTCGCTGATGACTTACCCAACGCTCGCCGATTTTATCGGCAATACCCCACTTGCCCAGCTCAAGCGTCTGCCGGGTATCGGCAACAATACGCTGCTGGTGAAGCTGGAAGGCAATAATCCGGCCGGCTCGGTCAAGGACCGACCGGCGTATTCGATGATTCGCCGCGCCGAGGAGCGCGGCGAGATCAAGCCGGGCGACACCCTGATCGAGGCCACCAGCGGCAACACCGGCATCGCCCTGGCGATGGCGGCCACCGTGCGCGGTTATCGCATGGTGCTGATCATGCCGGCGCACTTGTCGGTCGAGCGTCGTGCGGTGATGAAGGCCTTCGGCGCCGAGGTCATCCTGGTGTCCAAGGAAGAGGGCATGGAAGGTGCGCGCGACCTGGCGCTGAAGATGCAAGCCGACGGCAAGGGCCGGGTGCTCGACCAGTTTGCCAACCCCGACAATCCGCGCGCGCACTACGAAGGTACGGCGCCGGAAATCTGGAAGGGCACGGCCGGGCGTATCACGCACTTCGTCTCGTCGATGGGCACCACCGGCACCATCATGGGCTGCTCGCGCTTCCTCAAGGAACAGAACCAGAACGTGCAGGTGATCGGCGTGCAGCCGGACGGCGAATCGTCGATCCCGGGCATCCGCAAGTGGCCGGAAGCCTATCTGCCGACCATCTTCGACCGCGAGCGCATCGATCGCATCATCGAAGTGTCGTCGCAGGACGCCGAGGACACGATGCGCCTGGCCGGCACCCAGGAAGGCCTGTTCTGCGGGCCGTCGTCCGGCGGCGCGCTGTGGGCGGCGTTGCAGTTGTGCCGCGAGGTCGAGAACGCGACCATCGTCACCATCGTCTGCGATCGCGGTGACCGCTACATTTCGACGGGCGTCTTTCCTTCGTGACCGCTGCCATGTCGTGGCGCGAGCCGGTGCTGGTCTTCGATATCGAGACGATTCCCGATCTCGACGGCGGCCGCCGCATCATGGGCCTCGATGGCATGAACGATGCCGAGGTCTGGTCGGCGATGCGCAGCATGCGCCTGGCCGAACGCGGTAACGACTTCATGCCGGGGCATCTGCAACGTGTGGTTGCGATCTCGGTGGCGCTGCGCCAGGGCGACAGCTTCAAGTGCTGGTCGATCGGCGATGAATCGGCCGAGGAAGGCGAACTGATCCAGCGCTTCTACGACGGCATCGACAAGTATCGGCCGATCATCGTGTCGTGGAACGGCGGCGGCTTCGACCTGCCGGTGCTGCATTACCGCGGCCTGCTGCACGATGTCGTCGCGCCGCGCTACTGGGACACCGGGCATTTCGATCGCGAGGCCAAGTGGGACAACTACCTGGGCCGCTATCAGTTCCGCCACACCGACCTGATGGACGTGCTGGCGATGTACAGCGGCCGGCAGAACGCGCCGCTCAACGAGATCGCCATCCTGCTCGGCTTCCCGGGCAAGCTCGGCATGGACGGCTCCAAGGTCTTCGACGCCTACCGCGACGGCGACCTCGCCGGCATCCGCGCGTATTGCGAAACCGACGTGCTCAACACCTGGCTCGTCTATCTGCGCTTCGAGCGCATGCGCGGGCGCCTGAGTCCCGAACAACACCAGGCCGAGGAAGCACGCGTGCGCGAATTCCTCGACGGCGCCGACGGCGCGCACTGGTCCGAATTTTCCGCAGCCTGGACAAACTGACTTGCATCGCAGGAAGAAGCTGCCGCCGGCCGGCGAATTCACGGCCGACATCATCGATTTCGATCACGAGGGACGCGGGTTTGCCCGCATCGACGGCAAGGCGACGTTCATTGCCGATGCCTTGCCGGGCGAACGCGTCCGCTTCAAGTATCTACGCACGTCGCGCGACTTCGACGAAGGGCAGTGCGTCGCCGTCGAAACCGCCTCGCCGCATCGCGTCGAACCGCGCTGCGCGCACTTTGGCCTCTGCGGCGGCTGCTCGATGCAGCACCTCGCGCCGGATCAGCAGATCGCCTTCAAGCAGAAGCAGATGCTCGGTCAGCTCGAACGCAGCGGCAAGGTCGTGCCCGACGAGGTCGCGGCGCCGATCGTCGGCGATGTCTGGGGCTACCGCCGTCGCGCGCGGCTCGGCGCCAAGGACGTGCCGAAGAAGGGCGGCGTGCTGGTCGGCTTTCGTGAACGTGAATCGAGCTTTCTCGCGACGCTGGAGCGCTGCCACGTCGTCGACGCGCGCGTCGGCGAGAAGCTGCGCGAACTCGGCGCGCTGATCGGCGCCCTGTCGATCCGCCGTCAGGTGCCGCAGATCGAAGTGGCCTGCGCGACCGACGTCGTGGCGCTGGTGTTTCGCGTGCTGGCGCCGCCGACCGACGCCGATCGCGAAGCCTTGCGTGCGTTCGCCGTGGCTGAGGGTTTCGACATCTATCTGCAGACCGGCGGTCCGGACAGCATCCGGCCGCTCGACGACGCCAAGCTGTTGCAGTATTCGCCGGACGGCTCCGACCTGACGTTGCGCTTCGAGCCGACCGACTTCATCCAGGTCAACGGCACGATCAGCCAGCGCACCGTCAACCAAGCGCTCGACTGGCTGGACCTGACGGCGGGCGAGCGCGTGCTCGAACTGTTCTGCGGCCTCGGCAACTTCTCGTTGCCGTTGGCCCGGCGCGGTGCGCAGGTGCTCGCCGTCGAAGGCGAAAAGGGCCTGGTTCAGCGCGCTCGCGACAACGCCGCGCGCAATGGCCTGGACGTGCGTTTCGAGAAAGCCGATCTGTTCACCGCGACCGGCGACGAGTCGTGGCTGCAGCCCGACTTCGACAAGGTGCTGCTCGACCCGCCGCGCGCCGGCGCCAAGGAAATCCTGCCGATCATCGCCAAGCGCAAGCCGAAACGCATCGTCTACGTGTCCTGCCATCCGGGTACGCTGGCGCGCGATGCGGGGATGCTGGTGCAGGAGTTTGGTTATCGGCTGGCGCGGGCGGGGGTGATGGATATGTTTCCGCATACGAGTCATGTCGAGAGCATGGCGTTGTTCGTTCGGGACTAGAGGCGAGGGGCTTCATGTACCTCGACAGCCGTCACTTGATCGAGCCTTTTGTTTCGCGCTGCGGCGCGACCTACTTTATCTTTGCTTGTCCAAAGAAAAGTAGGCAAAAGAAAGGACACCCCTGGGGCCGCACCCGCTTTGCGGGCGAGCCTGCGCTGCTCGCGTGCTCGGGACCGTCGCCGACGCGACATCCCTGTCGCGACGACGACTTGGCCGGCCGTCCTGGCCGGCCATTCCCTGCGCTCGCTGCGCTGCTCGGTGCGGCCCAAGGGGACCCGGTGAAGCGGAACAGCCAAAAGCAACAGCGGGTCCGTACGGTATGCCCCGCTTTGGCTGTGGCTTTTGACGTTGGGCCCCCTAGGAGGCGCCGGCCGTTCGATCGCGCGCAGGGCTCGCCTGGCCAGGGACGGCCGGGCGAGCAACGTCGCGACAGGATGTCGCGTCGGCGCGTGCCCCGAGCACGGCCAAACGGCCGGGGGCCGGCGCAGCCGGCGCCGACTCGGGGTGCCCTTTCTCTTGGTCCCTTCTCTTTGGACAAGCTAAGAAAAGAAACTCGCGCCGCAGCGCGAAACAAAAGGCTCAATCATCGCGCCCAGGTTCGAGTACAAAAGATCGCTTTCGTCGAGAGTTTTCACTGATGCCCCTGGAAATCGAACGCAAATTCCTCGTCGCCAACGACGTTTGGCGCGCTCACGTCACGCACAGCGTCGAGATGCGCCAGGGCTATCTGACGCGCGAAGGCCAGGCGTCGGTGCGCGTGCGCCTCGAAGGCGAGGCGGCGAAGCTCAACATCAAGGCGGCGGTGGTCGGCAGCGCGCGCGCCGAATACGAGTACGACATTCCGCCGGCCGACTGCCGTGAATTGCTGGCGACCCTGTGCGTCGGTCGCGTCGAGAAGACACGCCATTACGTGCCGGCGCACGGCGCGCACGATGGCGCGGTCTGGGAGATCGACGAGTTCGTCGGCGACAACGCCGGCCTGGTGGTCGCCGAGATCGAGCTGCAGGCGGCCGACGCGGCGTTCGAGCAGCCAGCTTGGCTGGGCCGCGAACTGACCGATGACCGCCGCTATTACAACCATTATCTGGCGCTGCATCCGTACGCGAGCTGGCCGGAAACCGAGCGCGGATGAAGATCGACGTCGACATCGCGACGCAGCACCTGCGCCTGTTCGACGGCGGGCATTGCGTGCGCGACTACGTGATTTCCACGGCGGCCAACGGGCCCGGCGAAATCCAGGGCTCGGGCTGCACGCCGCGCGGCCGGCACCGTATCCGCGCCAAAGTGGGCGATGGCTTGCCGCTGGGTGCGGTGTTGCGCGGGCGACGCTGGACGCGCGAGGTCTGGTCGCCCGAACTGGGGGCGCGGTATCCGGGCCGCGACTGGATACTCTCGCGTATCCTCTGGCTTTCCGGCACGGAACCCGGACGTAACCGGCTCGGCTGCGTCGACACCTTCCGTCGCTATGTCTATATCCACGGCACGCCCGACGTCGCAGCGCTCGGTCGGCCGGCGTCACACGGTTGCGTGCGCATGCGCAACGAAGACGTCATCGAATTGTTCGATCTTGTTTGTGCAGGGACCGACGTTGAGCTCCACGAATAACACCACGACTTCCAAGGCCCGCACCAAGTTGCTGGGGCCATTGATGATCGACATCCCCGGCCAGGAACTGACGGCCGAGGATCGCGAGCTGCTGTGCCATCCGCTGGTCGGTGGCTTCATCCTGTTCACGCGCAACTACCGCGATCCGGAGCAGCTCAAGAAGCTCTGCGACGACGTGCTGGCGTTGCCGCGCGAGCGTCTGCTGATGGCCGTCGATCACGAGGGCGGTCGCGTGCAGCGCTTCCGCGTCGGCTTCACGCGTATTCCGGCGATGCGCAGTTTCGGTCACCTCTATCACGAGAACGCCGCCAAGGCGCTGGCCGAAGCGCGCGCCCAGGGCGAGACCATCGGCCGCGAACTGTCGGCGTTCGGCATCGACCTGTGCTTCGCGCCGGTGCTCGACCTCGACTACGGCGTCAGCCAGGTGATCGGCGATCGTGCGTTCTCCGACGAGGTCGGCATCACCGTCGAACTGGCGCGCGCGTTTCGCGCCGGCCTCAATGCGCAGGGGCTGGCGGCGACCGGCAAGCACTTCCCCGGACACGGCGCGGTGGTTGCCGATTCGCATCTGGAGCTGCCCGTTGATCGTCGTCGCGTCGAGGACGTGCGCGCCGACCTGGCGCCGTTCAAGGCGCTGATCGACGACGGCATCGAGTCGATGATGATGGCGCATGTGCGCTATCTGAACGTCGAGCCGCAGATCGCGTCGCTGTCGTCGTACTGGATCGACGGTGTGCTGCGCCAGGAGCTGGGCTTCAAGGGCGCCGTGTTCTGCGACGATCTGTCGATGGGCGGCGCCGCCGTCGTCGGCGACATGGAGGCTCGCGCGCGGCTCGCGCTCGAAGCCGGCTGCGACATGCTGCCGGTTTGCAACGACCGTGCGGCGACGATCGCGCTGATCGACGCGCTCGGCAAGGACCTCAAACCCGATCGCGCCGGCTCGGCGCGCCTCAAGAAACTTTACGCAAAGCATCCGAACCCATGACGACCGAACTGCACAGCGAAGCCATTCAAGTCCTCGCCGAGGCCGATGTCCTGCACAGCGCCGAGGCGGTGCAGGCGGCCTACGATCGTCTGGCTGCCGATATCACCGCCAAGTACGCCGGCCTCAATCCGGTGTTTCACTGCGTCATGAATGGCGGTCTGTATGCGATGGCGGAAATCACGCGTCGCCTCGATTTTCCGTTCGAGATGGACTACTTCCATGCCAGCCGTTACCGCGGCGCGACCACTGGCGGCGGCCTGGTCTGGAAGGTGCAGCCGAAGCCGGAGCGCGTCAGCGGCCGACATGTGCTGGTGATCGACGACATCCTCGACGAAGGCCATACGCTGGCGGCGATCCGCAGTGCGCTGTCGCAGTTCGAGCCGGCGTCGCTGGGCGTCGCAGTGTTGCTGCGCAAGCGCCACGAGCGCTGTGCGCCGGGCGCACAGGCCGAATACATCGGCCTCGAAGTCGGTGACCGCTACGTCTTCGGTTGCGGCATGGACTACAAGGAATACTGGCGCCAACTGCCGGCCATCTACGCCGTCAAAGGCCTGTGAGCGGACGCGTCGAGGCAGACCTGCAGATGAGCAACAGCGCAATGGATCGCGGCCTCGTCGCCGTGATCGGCGGCACCGGCATGAACCAGTGGCCGGGTCTGGAAATCGAACAGCGGCTGGAAATCGAAACGCCATACGGCCTGCCGAGCGCGGCGCTGCTCGATGGGCGTGTCTACGGCACGCGCGCGATCTTTCTCGCGCGTCACGGTGAAGGCCACAAGATTCCGCCGCACTGCATCAACTACCGCGCCAATCTTTGGGCGCTGCGCGAGGCTGGCGTCAAGCAGGTCGTGGCGATTGCCGCGGTCGGCGGTATCGCGCCATGGTTCGCGCCCGGCGACATTGCCGTGCCGGCCGATCTGATCGACTACACCTGGGGCCGCGCGCACACCTATTCGGATGGAGGTGCCGGCGCCGAGCTGCACCACGTCGAGTTCACCGAGCCGTACGCGCCCGGGCTGCGCCGTCGGCTGATTGCCGCCGCCGACGCGAGCAGTACGCCGCTGGCTGGCGAGGGCGTGCTGGCCGTTACCCAGGGGCCGCGTCTGGAAACGGTGGCCGAGATCCGCCGGCTGGCGCAGGACGGCTGCGACATGGTCGGCATGACCGGCATGCCGGAAGCAGCGCTGGCCCGCGAGCTGGGGCTCGATTACGCCTGTCTCGCGGTGTCGGTGAACTGGGCCGCCGGCGTGCAGGGCCTCGGCGACATCCATGCCGAGATCGCGCAGTCGATCGAATCCGGCATGGCCAAGGTGCGTGCCGTTCTGCAGCAGGCGCTGCCGTAACTGTCGTTAGGCGGGCGAGCGGGCCGGTCAACGGCCCGCTCGCCGCGTCGACGATCAGGCCAGGGCGCCGAGTCCGGCGCGCGCGACCTGCGCATCCTGGTCCGGTTTGACGCCGGAGACGCCGACGGCGCCGATGCAATCGCCATCGACGATCACCGGGATGCCGCCTTCGAGCAGGCCGCGACTGATGTCGGCGACCGCCAGGAAGGCGTTGCGGCCGCCATTGATCATGTCTTCATAACCTTTGGTTTCGCGGCGTCCGATGGCGGCGCTGCGGGCTTTTTCGTAGCTGATGTAGGCGCCGATTGCGGCACAGCCGTCGAGGCGAACCGACGACAGCGGATGGCCGCCTTCGTCGACGACGCTGATCGCGACGTTCCAGCTGTTGCGCTGCGCTTCGTCGCGGGCCGCCGCAACGATGCGCTCGGCGTCGGCGAGCGACAGGACAGCGCGGGTTTTGTACGTGGGCATGGGATCTTGATGGATAGGTTGAGTCGACCGTCGTCGTGCACACCCGGATCCCGGCCAGATGCGCACGGCACAGCAATGCGACGCTGCCGAGCGGCAGCGCCGTTGCGCAATAGTGTAGGGAGCTGGCCTGTGCCGCAGGGTGACGACTTTGTCAGCGTCACCGTCGCCAGCGGCGCGGCTTACTGGTAGCCGCCGTAGACGTCGGTCAGGGTCGCGCCGAAGTGCGGCCGTTCGGCGGTCGGTACCCAGACTTCGATGCGCGCGATCGGCGCGTTGACCGGCGACGTCCAGATCTCATGCTCGGGCGCATTGGTGTATGGCCCCTGGCGCGATTTGCCGCCGCCGGTGCCGCACAGCCAGACCTGCGCCTGCTTCGGCAGCTTGACGTCGCGCATGCGCACCGCCAGCGAGCGCGCGCGACGCGAGCCCAGCGTCAGCGCCAGCACCGACCAGCCGTCCGGCTCGTCGTTCCAGGTGCCGATATCGGCCAGCGGCTGGTTGACGGTGTGGATTTGCGCGATGTCGATGTCGTCGCCACCGGCCGGCCCTCGTGGCGTGTCGGTCAGCGGCAGGTTGAGGATCGGTGCCGGTGTCCGCAGATCGACCGTGCAGACCGGCGGCGCCGGCAGCGGCGGGGTGCTGGCGCCCACGTGCAGGTCTGAGAGTTTGCAGGCGCTGAGCGTGCCGGCCGTGATCAGGGTGAGCAGAGCGCCATGCCAGGCGCGGCGCGACGTCACGGGCCGTCCGCCTTGGTGACGCGGGCGAGGATGCCGAGGCGCGCGCTGTCGAGGTGATGCAGCTCGTCGCGGCGCATGCGACGCCGCGTGTCGAGCCGCCAGCTGCGGCCGCCGGAGCTGTAGAGCAGATCGGTGTCCAGGGTCAGATAGCGTTCCGGGATCAGCAGCTTGACGCGGCCGTCGACTGGAAACACGCCATCGGCCCCGGGCTGGCCCCAGCGCACATGGATGGCCGGGCCGTCGCGGCTCGGCGGATCGCGTTGGGTCCACGACAGGTGCACCAGCGGTTCGAAGCGCTTGGAGTTCTGCAGACGACGCCACTCGGTTTGCAGGCCGAAGGCAGCATCGGGCAGCACCGTGATGCCGGCCGCCTGCAAGGCCGCGGCGTCACCCGGATCGATGGCGGTGCCGGTGTCGGCGGCCTGACCGGCGACGCCGGCTTCGGTCGGCGCATAGCGATCGAGAAACACGATCAGGTCCATGCGATAGGTTTCGGCGTGCGCCGACAGTGCCGTCATGGACAGCAGCAGCGCAATCAGCGCCGGCCAGCGGCGGAAAGAAGCAGCGATCGAACTCATCGGTTCCGGTCTGGGGTTCCGGTCGGGGCGGACATGGGCGTGCGCCGGCGAGACGCGCCCGTCGGCGACCGCATGCTGCATTGCAGCGAAAAACGGTGCCACATTCTAGCGAATGCAGCCCGCAGCGTGGCTGCCAGCATCATGAGCCGCCGAGCGTCGCCAACAACAAGGTTGCCGCCGGGATGCGCGCCTCGGCGGACTCGAAGTTGCCGTAGCAGTTCAGGCGCTTCTGGCCTTCGAGCCGGTAGGTCTTGGGCTGGGTCTGGATCAGCTTGATCAGTTTCACCGGCTCGATGTTCGGGCGGTCCGAGAAGTCGACGGTGATCGAGCGCGCGCCGGCGCGCAGCCGGGTAATGCCCAGCGCCTGCGCGCTGATGCGCAGCGCCGAGGCATCGAACAGGCGCTCGGCGGCCGGCGGCAACAGGCCGAAGCGGTCGATCATTTCGACTTTCAGCTCATGCAGGGCGTGTTCGTCGGCGGCCTCGGCGATGCGCTTGTATAGCGTCAGGCGTGCATGCACGTCCGGGATATAGGTGTCCGGGATCAGGCTGGCGACACCAAGGTCGATCTCGCATTCGGCGTGGCCGAACGGCGCGTCGTCGAGCTTGCCGCGCTGGATGGCCTTGACCGCGCGCGCCAGCAGCTCGGCGTACAGCGTGAAGCCGACTTCCTCGATCTGCCCGGACTGGTCGGCCCCGAGCAGCTCGCCGGCGCCGCGGATTTCCAGATCGTGCGTGGCCAGCGCAAAGCCGGAACCGAGGTCGCCGAGCGTTTCGATCGCTTCCAGGCGTTTCTCGGCGTCGGCGTTCAGCGCGCGCTTCGACGGCACCAGGAAATAGGCATAGCCGCGGTGGTGCGAGCGACCGACGCGGCCGCGCAGCTGATGCAGCTGGGCGAGGCCGAGCTGGTCGGCACGGTCGATCAGGATGGTGTTGGCGCTCGGCACGTCGATGCCGGATTCAATGATGGTCGTGCAGACCAGGATGTTGAAGCGCTGGTGATAGAAGTCGAGCATCACCTGTTCGAGTTCGCGCTCGCGCATCTGGCCGTGCGCGTAGCGCACGCGGCCTTCCGGCACCAGTTCCTGGATCTTGCGCGAGAAGTTCTCGATGTCCTTGACTTCGTTGTGCAGGAAATAGATCTGGCCGCCGCGCTTGAGCTCGCGCAGACAGGCTTCGTAGACCAGCGGATTGGACCATTCGGAGACGAAGGTCTTGATCGCCACACGCGAGGCCGGCGGCGTGGCGATGATCGACAGATCGCGCAGGCCGGCCAGGCTCATGTTCAGGGTGCGCGGAATCGGCGTGGCGGTCAGCGTCAGCAGGTCGACCTCGGCGCGCAGGTTCTTCAGGCGCTCCTTGTGGCGCACGCCGAAGCGATGTTCCTCGTCGACGATGACCAGGCCCAGATCCTTGAACTTGATGTCGTTCTGCAGCAGGCGATGCGTGCCGATGACGACATCGAGCTTGCCCTCGGCCAGTTCCTTGAGCGTCTGGTTCTGTTCCTTGGTCGAACGCAGGCGCGACAGACTGGCGACGCGGATCGGGAAGTCGGCGAAACGGTCGGCGAAATTCTTGGCGTGCTGTTCGACCAGCAGCGTGGTCGGCGCCAGCATGCAGACCTGCCGGCCGCCGCGCGCGGCGACGAACGCGGCGCGCAGCGCGACCTCGGTCTTGCCGAAGCCGACGTCGCCGCAGACCACGCGATCCATGGTCTTTTCCGAGCGCATGTCGTCGAGCACGGCGTCGATCGCCTTTTGCTGGTCGGTGGTCGGCGTGAACGGAAAGCCGTCACAGAAGCGGCGGTAGTCCTCGTCGTCGAACTCCAGCTGCAGGCCCGGCTTGGCGGCGCGACGCGCCTGGATCTGCAACAGCTCGGCGGCGACGTCCTGCGCTTTTTCGCGCGCCTTGGCCTGCGCCTTGCTCCAGCGTTCCGAACCGAGGCTGTGCAGCGGCGCGTGTTCCGGTTCGGTGCCGCTGTAGCGGTGAATCAGGTTCAGCGACGTGACCGGCACATAGAGCTTGCCGCCACCGGCGTATTCGAGCACCAGATACTCGGTGTCGATGCCGCCGGCGTCGAGCTTCTGCAGGCCGACGTAGCGGCCGACGCCGTGCTGTACGTGCACGACCGGCGAACCCTGCGAGATTTCCGACAGATCGCGCAGTACGGTTTCCGGATCGCGGATGCGGCTCTTGCGCCGCACCTCGGCGGCCGGCGCACGCTGGCCGAAAACCTGCGCTTCGGAGATGACGCTGAGCTGGTCGGCGTCGAGGCGGAAGCCTTCCTGCAACGGACCGAGTGTGATGCCGATGCGGCGGCCGTCGGCGAGGAAGTCGCCCCAGTTGCGGTGTTCGCGCGGCAGGATGCCGAGCGGCTTGAGAAAGCCGAGCAGCGCCTCGCGACGGCCCGGCGATTCGGCGACGAACAGCACTTTTTCGTCGGGCGACAGCGCCGCGAGCTGCGCGCGCACCGCGTCGGCACCCTTGTGTGCGGTGCCGATCGCAAAGCCCAGGCGCGGTTCGAGCGTGCCGCCGATCGTCGCGCGCGCGAAGCGGCCCAGCGCCTTCATCACCGCCGCTGGCGCCACGAACAGATCGTCCGGTTTCATCAGCGGCCGTTCGATGTCGCCGCTGTAGCGTTCGTGGCGCTCGCCGATCTGCTGCCAGTCGATGTCGAGCGCGTGCTCCAGCTCACCGGCGGCGACGATGATCGCGTCTTCCGGCAGGTAGTCGGTCAGCATCGACGTGCCGTCGACAAAGAACAGCGGCAGCCAGGATTCGATGCCGCCCGGCATCAAACCCTTGCTGACTTCGCTGTAGATGCGCGAGCGCGACGGATCGCCGGGGAAGTATTCGCGATAGCGTTTGCGGAAGGTCTCGATGCCGTCCTTGTCGGTCGGGAATTCGCGTGCCGGCAGCATGCGGATTTCGTCGACCTTGTCCTCGCTGCGCTGCGTTTCCGGATCGAAGGTGCGGATCGTTTCGATCTCGTCGTCGAACAGGTCGATGCGATAGGCGTCCGGTGCGCCCATCGGGTAGAGGTCGAGCAGCGCGCCGCGCACCGCGAACTCGCCTTGCGCCTGGACCTCGGACACCGACTGATAACCGGCGGCGATCAGCCGCTCGCGGAAGCGTTGCGGATCGAGCTTGTCGCCGACCTTGATCTCGAACGCGCGCCCGCCCAGCCAGCCGGTCGGCGGCAGGCGCTGCATCAGTTGGTCGGCTGTCGTCAGCAGTACGCCACGCCGCATCTGCGGCAGGCGGTGCAGGGCGGCCAAGCGCTGCGACAGCACGTCCTGGTGCGGCGAGAACTGATCGTAGGCCAGCACCTCGCTGTCGGGCAGATGCACCAGTGGCACGTCGCCAAGGAAGAAGCGCAGCTCCGCTTCGAGGCGGTAGGCGTGCTGTTCGTCGGCGGCGAGCGCAACGACCAGACGGTCACGTTGGCAGGCGAGCTGGGCGGTGGCCAGCGCCGCGGCCGGGCCGTGCAGGCCGGTCCAGGAGACGGCGGTCTCGGGCAGGGCCGGCGTAAGGGCGGAACAGGCGTTCGGAAGGCTCATGAAAACGGCAAATAGCAAAACTCCCCACGACGCTGCAGCGCCGCAGGGCTATAGTGGCTGGCGCTGCGCGCGTGCGCAGCAATCCCCCATTATCTCATGGCGGCGCGCCGGCTTTTGCGGCCGCAGCGCGTCGTGGAGTCTGACGATGAAATGCCTGCCGGTCGTTGTGTTGGCGCTGGGCCTGTCGGTTTGCACGGTCGCGAGCGCGGGTGACGCGACGATTCACAAGCTGCAGCAGAAGATCGCGCACGACGATTTTCCCGAGCAGGTCGCGGCGTCGCTGGTCGGCAACATCGGCCCGCGCTTCGCCGGCTCGGCCAGCTATGACGCGGCGGTGATCTGGGCGTTGCAGGCGATGCAGGCCGCCGGCCTGAAGAACGTGCACGTCGAACCGGTGACGCTGCCGCATTGGGTGCGCGGCAAGACCGAGGTGTTGCTGGAACTGTCGAGCACCGACGAACAGCCGCTGGCGGCGGTGGCGCTCGGCGGCAGCGTCGGCACCGAGCCGCAGGGCGTCGCAGGCGAGGTGGTGCGCGTCGCCTCGCTGGCCGAACTGCAGGCGTTGCCGGTGTCGCGCGTCCGCGGGCGCATCGTTTTCATCGACCGTCACATGCAGCGCACGCGAGACGTCACCGGCTACGCCGAGGACGTCGCAATCCGCGTGCAGGGGCCGGCCGAAGCGGGCCGCAAGGGTGCGGTCGCGGCGCTGATTCGCACCGTCGGCACGGCCGATGACGACGTGCCGCACACCGGCGTGACCCGCTACGGCGATGCGCCGAAGATTCCGGCGCTGGCCTTGTCGAACGTCGCGGCCGATCGCCTGGCGGCGATCACGCGCACCGGTAGCGCAACGATCCGCGTCAAGCTCGATGCGCGCGAATACGGTGCCGTCAACAGCTCGCAGGTGGTCGGCGAGCTGCCCGGCAAGACCGATGAGATCGTGCTGCTCGGGGCGCATCTCGACTCCTGGGACATCACGCCGGGCGCCGAGGATGACGCGGCCGGTGTTGCGACCGTGCTGTCGGCGGTGCGCGCGATCAACAAATATGCCCGCCAGCCGCAGCGCACGATTCGCGTGGTGCTGTTCGCCGACGAGGAGTTTCACTCGTCCGGCTCGCGCGCCTACGTTGCCGAACATGCCGACGAACTCGGCAAGCACGTGTTGGCGATGGAGGCCGATCTGGGCTCCGGTGCGGTCTGGCGCCTCGGCACGAATCTGCCGGACAGCGCCGAGGATTTCCGCAAGGCGTTGCTCGTCGAGCTGGCGCCGCTCGGCGTCTACGATGGTCCGCGCGATGCGGGCGGCGGCTCGGACGTCGACGCGCTGACTGCGGCTGCCGGGGTGCCGACCATCGGTCCGCAGCAGGACGCGGTGCGCTACTTCGATGTGCATCATTCGACGGCCGATACCCTCGATCATCTCGACCACGCCGGCCTGCGTCAGAACGTGCAGGTCTACGCCACCGCCGCGTGGCTGGCGGCGAACTGGAAGGGTGATCTGGGCAAGCTGCCGGTTGAAAAGGCCCCGTGATCATCGGCTCGTCGCAGGGCACCGATCCGGGTCATCAGGTCGCGGCTGGCGCCGCTCGCGCAGGAGCGTGCGCTTTTTTGTAGGAGCGGCGCCAGCCGCGACCGCTGTTCGGCAAAGGGAAAATCGCCACGCACGCTTGCGCGGTGCTCATTGAGGCGCGAGACGAACCGTCCTACCGTTTTCGCGAAATCTGCGTGATCTGCGGTTAAAAGCCGTTGCGTCTTTTCGAGGACTCAGCCGCGATGAAAGCGCACGCGATGCTCGGCCGACGGCTTGGACTTCGGCGCTGGCGTATCGCAGCTTCCGCAACTGTCGCAACTCGAACAGCCACCGGCGTTGCTGCTGCCGCGCTTCGGTGCGAAGCGCCGTGCGAGGTTCCAGGCGCTGTAGCCGACGATGGCGCCGACGACGAGGAATTCGGTGACGTGATAAACGGTCATGTCAGCGCTCCTGCAATGCGAAATGTGATGAATGAGGCCGCGTAGGCCAGTGCGAACAGATAGCCGGCGGCGACCGCGACGATTTTCCACGAGCCGGTCTCGCGACGAATGATCGCCAGCGTCGACAGGCACTGCGGGGCGAATACATACCAGGCGAGCAACGACAGCGCCGTGGCCAGCGACCACTGTTGGGCGATGACGTGGCCGAGCTGCAGGCTGACGGTGTCGGTGGGGCCGGACATCGCATAGACGGTGCCGAGCGCCGAGACCGCGACCTCGCGGGCGGCGAGGCCCGGAATCAGTGCGACGCAGATCTGCCAACCGAAACCGATCGGCGCGAACAGCGGCTGCAGGAAGTGGCCGATCATGCCGGCCAGGCTGTAGTCGATCGGCGGCAGCGTCGCGCCCTCCGGCGCGCCGGGGAAGCTCGACAGCACCCACAGCAGCACGATCAGCGTGAAGATGATGCCGCCGACGCGCTTGAGGAAGATCATCGCGCGGTCCTTCAGTCCGATCGCGACGTCGCGCGGGTTCGGCAGGCGGTACGACGGCAGCTCCATCAGCAGCGTGTGTTCGCTCTTGTCGCGACGTACGTACTTCATGACCGCTGCGACGATCAGCGCCGAGATGATGCCGGCGAAGTACAGCGCGAACAGCACGATGCCCTGCAGGTTGAACAGGCCCCACACGGTTTCACGCGGAATGAACGCGGCAATCAGCAGCGCATAAACCGGCAGCCGCGCGGAGCAGGTCATCAGTGGCGCGACGAGAATCGTCGTCAGACGATCGCGCGGGTCCTGGATGCTGCGCGTGGCCATGATGCCCGGAATCGCGCAGGCGAAGCTCGACAGCAGCGGAATGAACGCACGGCCGGTGAGGCCGACGCCGTACATCATGCGGTCGAGCAGGAACGCCGCGCGCGGCAGATAGCCGGATTCCTCGAGCACGAGGATGAAGAAGAACAGAATCAGGATCAGCGGCAGGAACACCAGCACGGTGCCGAGGCCGACGAACACGCCGTTGACCAGCAGGCTTTTGAGCACGCCCTCGGGCATCGACTGCGTGACCAGCGTTCCGAGCGCGGTGATGCCGGCGTCGATGCCGTCCGTCAGCGGCGTCGCCCACGAAAACACCGCCTGGAAGATCAGGAACATCAGCACCGCGAGGATCGCCAGGCCGGCGACCGGGTGCAGCACGATGCGATCGAGCGCGTCGTCGATACGGCCGGTGCGGCTCGGCATCGACACCGTCGCCAGCAGTATTTCGCGCACGGCGATGTGCAGATCGGCGTCGGCCGGAAGCGCGGGCGGCGCCGGCGGCAGTTCGTGGCTGTCGAGCTTGGCGACCAGATCGGCGGCGCCGTTACGGCGCACGGCGACGGTTTCGATGACCGGCACGCCGAGGCGGCGCTGCAACTCGTCGATGTCGATGCGTACGCCGCGCTTGCGGGCCGCATCCATCATGTTCAGGGCGACGACCATCGGCCGGCCGAGGCGCTGGACTTCGAGCACGAAGCGCAGGTGCAGGCGCAGGTTGGTCGCGTCGGCGACGCAGACCAGCAGATCCGGTGCAGCCTCGCCGGGATAGCGGCCGTGGCAGATGTCGCGGGTGATTTCTTCGTCGGGACTGGCGGCGTCGAAGCTGTAGGCGCCGGGCAGATCGAGTAGCTGGATGATGCGACCGGCCGGCGTGTAGACGCGACCTTCCTTGCGTTCGACAGTGACGCCGGCGTAGTTGGCGACCTTCTGCCGGCTGCCGGTCAGCTGGTTGAAAAGCGCCGTCTTGCCGCAGTTGGGGTTGCCAACCAGTGCGACGCGCAGCGTCGCCTCGCTCATGCCGGCTCCTGGGCGACGCTGACGCGGGCCGCTTCGGTGCGGCGCAGCGCGAAGCGGGTGTAGCCGATCTGCACGAGCAGCGGATCGCGCTGCACCGGTCCATACGCAACGATCTCGACGAGCTCTCCCGCGACGAAGCCGAGGTCGCGCAGCCGACGCGTGATCGGGTCGGCGGCGACGAGTTCCTCGACGGCGGTGACCGTCGCGGCGACATGCTTCGGAAGCTCGGTCAGACGCATGAGAACGCTCGTGAAGATGAGAATCGTTATCTTATCACGTGCGTGTCATATCGCGAGCTTCGGCGCTGCCGACTTTCGGTGGTCTGCGGCTCAGATATCGAAGATCAGATTGGCCGCGAATACGCGGCCGCGGTCCGAGCGCGACGCCGCGTAATTGCCGGGGGCCAGCGGCTCGTCGAGTACCTGATCGACGATCTTTTCCTGGGTCAGATTGCGTGCCGCCAGGCTCAGCATCCAGTTGCCCTGCCGCGAGCCGAGTACGACGCGTGCATTCAGCTCGGTGGTGGCCGGCTGGTATTTCTCCGGCGCCAGATCGACATCGACATAACGGCCGCTGCGATACAGCACGTCGACCGCGAAGGTGGCCAGCGCGCCGCCCGGCACCAGCGTGGTGAACGACGGCACGGCGGCCGCGGTCCAGCGCGGCGCGTTCGACAGCGTGCGGCCCGACAGATCCTGGGTCGTGCCGTCCGAATTGGTGTTCGGGCACTCGCTGGGGACCGCACAAGCCGGCGCGTCGGGGTAGTGCGTGTAATAGGCGTCGGCGTAACCGGCCGAGCCGTAGAACGCCAGGCCACGTAGTGGCGCCAGCCAGTTGATCTCCAGTTCGCCGCCGCGCGAGCGCGCCGATGCGGCATTGAGAAAGACCGGCGCCGCGCCGCCGCCATTGCCGGCTTCGAAGGTCGACACCTGCAGATTGCTGAAGCGCATGTCGAACAGCGCCGCGCTGACGCGCAGCGAGCCCTGCAGCAGACGAGCCTTGGCGCCGAGCTCGAGGCTGGTCGCACGCTCCGGTTCGAACTCCAGATGATCGGGATTCAGCGGCAGCGCATTGAAGCCGCCACTCTTGTAGCCGCGGGTCCAGGTCAGATAGACGTTGGCGTTCGGCCGCGGCTGCCATTTGAGGCCGGCCTTCGGCGAGAACTCGTTCTCGCTGCGGTTGATCGTCGAGTCGAAATCTTCCTGGCCGGCGACCAGCGGAATGAAGACGCCTTCGTGCGAGCTGGTGAAGTGGCCCTTCTTGTGCTCGTGGCCGACGCGGCCGCCGAGAATGACCGACCAGTCCTCGAAGACGAAATATTCCATCTGCCCGAACAGCGCCGCGGTGCTGGTTTCCTGGTCGAGCGAAACGCGTGCGACCTGTTCGGAGCCGATCGCCGGGTCGATCAGCGGCTGCAGCAGATCGACGAGCTGGCCGAGGCCGTAGGCGGTTTGCGCCAGCGGCACGCCACCCAGGCGCAGTACCGGATTGCCGTCCGGATTGCCGGCTTCGGCGGCGGTGAGGAAGGCCAGCGCCGCGCCCAGGTCCTCGAGCTGATACTGGTCGTTGGAGACGAAGGTCGAGTCGAAGTAGTAGGCGCCGATAACGAAGTCGATGCCGTGGCCGAAGTCGAGAATGCTGTCGTCGTGGCCGCCGACCCGCACTTCCTGGCTGAACTGCTTGTACGGCGCCGGCTTGATCAGCGTGTCGCGCACCACCGGCACCGGGCTGAAGTCGCCGTCGATGTCGCGCGATTCGAGGGTCTGCTTGGCCCAGCCCGTCACCGACGTCAGCTTCCACTGATCGATGCCGGCGAGGCCGTCGAGCGTGTAGTCGACGGTGGCGTTGGCGCCGGCGAAATGCGTTTCGCCACGCGACGGCACGTTCGCCGAGTTCTTGAAGTCCAGGTTCGCCTCGAACTGCGGATCGTAGTCGCGCATCAGCGCTTCGGTTGGCGCGGTGACCTTGATCAGCTGGAAGTTGTTGGCGTTGAGCCACTGCTGCGAGTAGAAAGCGCCCAGATCGATCTGCGCCGGGCCTTGGGTGTAGCGCAGCCGGCCGCGGATTGTGTTCTGCGACGTATCCACCTCCGGGCGGTCGAGATCGGTGTTGTGCAGCAGACCGTCGTCGCGTGAGAAATTGCCAGCGATGCGCGCCGCCCAGTGCTCGCCGAGGGCGATATTGAAGACCGGGCGCACGGCGCGCTGGTCGCTGCCGAGCAGCAGTTCGCCACCCATGCCGGTGTTGGCGTCGGGCGCGCGCGTCACCAGATTGAAGACGCCGGCCGTGCTGTTCTTGCCGAATAGCGTGCCCTGTGGGCCGCGAAGCACTTCCATGCGCTGATCGTCGTTGAAGAACACCGACAAAAAGTTCGAGCGGCCGTAGTAGATGCCGTCAACGACGGTTGCGACCGACGGCTCGAAGCCCGCATTGGTCGACAAGGTGCCGAAGCCGCGAATGAAGAAGTCGCCGCCGGTCGGCGACAGCGCCAGCGTGACGTTGCCCAGATAGCCCTGCAGGTCGGGAAAGCCGGTCGCGCCGCTTTGCTGCATCAGCGCGCCATCGATGGTGCCGACCGAGACCGGCACCTGTTCGAGATTCTGTGAAAGCTTCTGCGCGGTGACGATGATTTCCGGCAGGACGGTCGGCAAGGCCGCGTCATCGTCGTTGCTGGCGGTGGCGGCCGCCGCGTTTATCTGCCAAGCGCCGAGCACGGCAACGGCGCCCACGGCGAGTTTCGCCGCGAGCGGCTTCGGTCCCAATCGATTCGCCATCTTATTTTTATCGTGCACGGTGTGGCCGGCATTGTGCCTCCCACGTCCGGGCCTGCAAATGCCTGATCGTCCACGTTGCACTGGCGCATCGGCGATGTGCGTTGCGACGATCCAGGTGCACAAAAAGTCGCGACGCGCGCCGCCCCTGACGTGAGGTCCGTCTTTAATAAGGGCGGCGCGGCCCGCGACGTGTCGTCGGCGCGTGTCCGGTTCAGGCGTCTCGCTCGAACGTCAGCTCGCCATCGCGTGCGTCAACGATGATCTGATCACCAGCGCCGAACTGGCCGTCGAGGATCAGCCGCGCCAGCGGGTTTTCGACCAGCGCCTGGATCGCCCGCTTCAGCGGTCGTGCGCCGTAGACCGGATCGAAGCCGGTCTCGGCCAGCTTGTCGAGCGCTGCGTCGGCAAACATCACCGCGATGCCGCGCTCAGCCAGCCGCTTGACCACGTTTTGCGTCTGGATCTTGGCGATCGAGCGGATCTGCGTCGAACCCAGCGGATGGAAGACCACGGCCTCGTCGATGCGGTTGATGAATTCCGGCCGGAAATGCTGACCGACCACGCCCATCACCGCTTCCTTGATCGCGGCGTAATCCGAAGGCGTCGACGCGTCCTTGCTCATCATGTCCTGGATCAGCGCGCTGCCGAGATTCGACGTCATCACCACCACCGTGTTGCGGAAGTCCACGGTGCGGCCCTGGCCGTCGGTGAGACGCCCATCGTCGAGTACCTGCAGGAGGATGTTGAAGACTTCCGGATGCGCCTTCTCGACCTCGTCGAGCAGGATCACCGAGTACGGCCGACGGCGCACGGCTTCGGTCAGATAGCCGCCCTCGTCGTAGCCGACATAGCCCGGCGGCGCGCCGATCAGGCGGCTCACCGAATGGCGCTCCATGAATTCGCTCATGTCGACGCGCACCATCGCTTCCTCGGTGTCGAACATGAAGTTTGCCAATGCTTTGCACAACTCGGTCTTGCCGACGCCGGTGGGGCCGAGGAATAGGAACGAGCCGATCGGCCGGTTCGGGTCGGACAGGCCGGCGCGCGAACGGCGGATCGCGTTGGACACGGCGCTGATCGCCTCGTCCTGCGAAATCACGCGCTCGTGCAGCGCCTGCTCCATGCGCAGCAGTTTGTCGCGCTCGCCTTCGAGCAGCTTCGACACCGGGATGCCGGTCCAGCGCGCGACGATCTCGGCGATCTCGTCGTCGCCGACGCTGGTGCGCAGCAATTCGAATTTCTGCGGCGCGGCGCTGCTCGACGGTGCCTGTTCGAGCTTCTTCTCCAGCTCCGGAATCTTGCCGTACTGCAGCTCGGCCATACGCGCCAGATCGCCGGCGCGACGTGCGCCTTCGAGCTCGATGCGAGCGCGGTCCAGCTCCTCCTTGATACCGGCGCTGCCGGCCACGGAAGCCTTTTCCGCCTTCCACTTTTCTTCGAGGTCGGCGTATTCCTTTTCGAGTTTGGCGATTTCCTCCTCGAGCGCCGCCAGCGACTTCTTCGCGCCTTCGTCGTCTTCCTTCTTCAGCGCCTCGCGCTCGATCTTGAGCTGGATCAGGCGCCGATGCAGACGGTCGAGCACTTCCGGCTTGGAGTCGATCTCGATCGAAATCCGTGACGCCGCCTCGTCGACGAGGTCGATGGCCTTGTCCGGCAGGTTGCGATCAGTGATGTAGCGGTGCGACAGCTTGGCCGCGGCGACCAGCGCGCCGTCGGTGATGTCGACGCCGTGGTGGACCTCATAACGTTCCTTGAGGCCGCGCAGGATGGCGATCGTGTCCTCGACGCTCGGTTCGCCGACCAGCACTTTCTGAAAGCGCCGCTCCAGCGCCGCATCCTTTTCGATGTACTTGCGGTATTCGTCGAGCGTGGTGGCGCCGACGCAGTGCAGCTCGCCGCGCGCCAGCGCCGGCTTGAGCATGTTGCCGGCGTCCATCGCGCCCTCGGCCTTGCCGGCGCCGACCAGCGTATGAATCTCGTCGATGAACAGGATGACCCGGCCGTTCTGCTTGCCGAGATCGGTCAGCACCGCCTTCAGGCGCTCCTCGAACTCGCCGCGGAACTTGGCGCCGGCGATCAGCGAACCGAGATCGAGCGACAGCAGCCGCTTGCTCTTCAGCGATTCGGGGACTTCGCCATTGACGATGCGTTGCGCGAGGCCCTCGGCGATCGCGGTCTTGCCGACGCCAGGTTCGCCGATCAGCGCCGGATTGTTCTTGGTGCGGCGGCTCAGCACCTGGATCACGCGGCGGATTTCCTCGTCGCGGCCGATCACCGGATCGAGCTTGCCGGACTGCGCGCGGGCGGTCAGGTCGATGGTGTACTTCTCCAGCGCCTGGCGGTTTTCCTCGGCATTCGCCGAATCGACCTTGGCGCCGCCGCGGACCGTGTCGATGGCCTTGTCGAGCAGTTCCTTGCGCGCGCCGGCGGCACGCAGCGCGTCGCCGAGCGCGCCCTTGTCGTCGATGGCGGCAAGTACGAACAGCTCGGTGGAAATGAACTGATCCTTCTTTTGCTGAGCGAGCTTGTCGGTGAGATTGAGCAGTTTGGCCAGGTCAGGCGAGACATTGACCTCGCCGGTGGCCTGCCCGATTTTCGGCAGGCGGTCGATCGCCTGCGCCAGCTTGTCGCGCAGCAGATCGTTGTTGACGCCGGCGTTGAGCAGCAGCGGCTGCGTCGAGCCGCCATCCTGGTCGAGCAGTGCCTGCATCAGATGCAGTGGCTCGATCGCCGGATGATCGCGGCCGACGGCCAGCGACTGCGCGTCGGCCAGGGCCTCCTGAAAGCGGCTCGTCAATTTGTCCATGCGCATGGCGGATGTGGACCTCTGATGTCTCGAATGTGTGAATGAAGTTGCTTGCAAAATGCGGCCGCGCGCCGGCCTTTCAAGCGGCCGGCGGCGCTGGCAGGGTCGTGTCCGGCCTTCGCGGCTTTGCCAGCAATGTCTCCTAAGTGATTGAGCGAGAAGCCTTGCTGTTATTGCGCCAGCAAGATATCGTCCTGATAGCGTCATCTTCGCAGTGTGCAATTGCGTCGTGCATTGCGATACGTCAACGCGAACGACGATGGACACCATCCCAGCCATCCTGAAGGTCGACGCCGGCGGCATGCCGGTAGCCTGGATCCACTGGCATACGGCGGTCACGCTCTATGCCCGCGAGCTCGTGCGCTGGGAAGCCGGCGCCGAACGCTTCCTGATCCGCGGCGGCATCAATGCCCGTACCGGTCTGCAGTCGACCTGCGAAATCGGCTCGATCATCGCGGTCGCCGACCGTTCACGTCGCCATGTTCGCGGCGTGCCGCTGCTGACCAATCGCACTCTGTTTCAGCGCGACCGCAATCTGTGCCTGTATTGCGGGTCGCACTTCGCCACGCATCTGCTGACCCGCGACCATGTCGTGCCGGCGTCGCGCGGCGGGGCATCAGCCTGGGAAAACTGTGTCACCGCCTGCCGGACCTGCAACCAGCGCAAGGACGACCGTACCCCGGAGGAAGCGAACATGCGTCTCCTGGCCGTGCCGTATATCCCGAACCTCGCCGAATACCTGATACTCTCCAATCGACGGATTCTTGCCGATCAAATGGAATTCCTGCAGGCACATGCCGGCAGGCGACAGCGGCATCAATGATTCACGGACAGAATGGCGCAAGCACAGGGTAGGGGCGCGCGGTACCCGCAGTTGACGGCGAGCGCATCGGCGCTCGAAGCAGGGCGCGGTGCGTCGGCCACGTATGCGCCGCGCGTGGGCTGACCCCATGGCCAGTTCATCCCCACACGCGCCCAACGACCAACCCGAAGCCGGGCGCTTCAACCCTATCGTTTCCGCGTTGCACGACATGGCGGTCACCGTACTCGGTGATCAGCTGCGCGCGATGTTCGAGAAGGCCGACGATATCCTCTTCGACTCTGCCGAGAAGGCGCAGTCGAACGACGAGCAGCGTCTGTATCTGGACACCATGCGCATCGTTCGCGTGCAGCGCGCGAAAATTCTCAAGGCGTTTCGCGAATCGCTGGAGCATGCGCTGTCACAGATCAGCGACGAGCCGGTCGGCAGTGCCAGGCTCGATGACGTCGCCGACATGTCGCAGTGGTCGCTACAGGACGGCGACGTCCTCGAAGAGCGCATCGCCGTCTCCAACATGGAAACCAAGGCGGCCTCGCTGCATGCTCACGAGCTGGTCGAATTGCAGCGTCGCCTGGCGCGGCTCGCCGACCTGACCGGCGGCGGGCTGTCGCCGGAAGCGATTTCGCCGGCGCGCATCATTCGCGCGTTCCAGCGTTCGGTGCAGAACCTGCAGGTCGATTTTCCGATCAAGCTGGTCATCTACAAGTTGTTCGACCGTGTCGTCGTCGGCGGCATGTCGGAAATGTTCGCCAACGCCAACCAGCTGTTGGCCGGGCATGGCGTCGATCCCAAGGACGGGGCCGAAACGCAGCGGCAGATGCCGTCGGCTCAGCCGCCGCCGATGGAGGGCGACCCGCGCTTCGGTGCTGCGTCGCCAGGCAGCGCCGGGGCCGCACCGGCCTGGGCCAGCGGGGGGCGCTTCGCGCAGTTCATGGCGCCGCAGTCGCCGTCGAATGCCTGGAGCGCGGCCGGTTATGGCGCCGCGCCGCCGCCAGCACCGGGCGGCGGCTCCGTGATGCCGATGCCCGCCGGCGGATTCGCCAGCTATATGCCGTCCTATGCGCCGGCCTATGGCGGGCCGCCGGCTGCGCCGCCGCCGAACTACGACGATGCGTGGCTGACGCACGACATCGCGCAAATCCTGCAGTCCTATTCCAAGGGGCAGGCGCCGCGGGCGCCGGCCTGGTTGCCGCCGCAGCAGGTCGGGCTGGTGGCGCGCATGTTCGACGGCTACTACAGCGATCCACGCATGCCGGACGCGCTCAAGCCGCTGCTGGCACGCTTGCAGCTGCCGGTGATGAAGGCCGCGCTCAGCGATCCGCATTTCTTTACCGACACCGCGCATCCCGCGCGGCGCGCCAGCAACAGCCTCTACGAGCTGGCCCTGCAGCTGGGCAGCACGCCTAACGAGCAGGCGCTACGCGACCTCGAGGCGCTGGTCGAGGAGGTTGCCCGCGCGTTCGAACTCGACCCGACGCGGCTCAAGGCCGCAGCCGCCGAGGAGACGGTCGACGACGAGCAGGCTGATCGCTTCCTGCACGAGCAGGACATCACGCAGCAGGCGCGCAATCGCCAGCAGGTCGAGCGTGTTCGCCGTCTGGTCGCGCATGAGCTGAAGCTGCGCATCGGCGACCGCGAGCTGCCGACCGCCGTGATGCGCCTGATGTTGGCCGGTTTCGGTCCGCGGCTCTGCGTCGATTACATCCGCGATGGCGTCGGCGGTCAGAGCTGGGAACAGAGCATGGCGCTGGTTGAGCGCGTGCTGGCCAGCCTCGATACGCCGTTGCCGGAAGAGGAGCGCACGCATGAGGAGGCGGAAATCGTTGCCGCCGTCAGCAGCCGCCTGTCGGAAGTCGGCTTTACCAAGACCAAGCTCGAGGACGTGATCGCTGGACTCGTCGAGTCCTATCTGCAGCCGCGTCGCAAGCCGCGGCTGGCTGACTTCGACGAGCTCGAGGCGGAAACCGCCGTCGAAGTGGAAGTCGAGCCGCCGCCGCGCCTGTCTCCCGAGCAGGAGCTGCAGGGCCTGCTGTCGATCGTGCTGCTGCCGGGCGCCTGGTACACGATCATCGAAGCCGGTACGCAGACCCGTCACTGGGTTCGCGTGAAGGCCTACTACCCGACGCAGCATTCGTTGCTGCTCGGCCATTACATGGAAGAGCGTTACGTGAAGATGCGGACCGCGGCCTTTGCCACCGAGCTGGCTGCCGGGCGTATCGCCGCGATCGAGCCGTCGCCGGACCTGCAGCAGGCGCTGGCGCGGATCGTCACGCTGCCGTTCGAGGCCGAGCCGCTCGGCGCCTTGCAATGGGTGCAGGGCAGCGTCTGAAGCCTGACGGCGCGCCATGGCGCCGCTAACCGGACCGTATAGCGCCCCGCTGTGATCCCTGTTTCATCGAGTGCGAGGCGCTGCGCCGTCGGCGCAGCCGCTGTTTTGCCCATCCACAAAAATCGGGGCGGGCGCCCCGGACGTCGAGGAGTTCCCGTGCAGCCGGTCAAGGCCTACAAGAACCAAGAATTTCTGATGAGCGAGGAGGCGCGCGCGGTGCGCATCCTCTGCGAGTACGTCGAACCCGACCATCGCTTTCGCCGCACCGGCGTGCGCAACACGGTGGCGTTCTTCGGCTCGGCGCGCCTGCAGCCGGGCATCGGCACCGATGGGCACGACTGGTACGCCGAAGCGGCGGCCTTGGCCGAGCGCCTGGCCGATTGGACGCGTGAACGGCATCCGGTGGCCGAGCGCTTCTACGTCTGCACCGGCGGTGGCCCTGGCATCATGGAAGCGGCGCATTGCGGTGGTGCCCGCGTCGATCCGGCGCTCAACGTCGGCCTCAACATCTCGCTGCCGTTCGAGCAGCACCTGAATCCGTATGTCGAGGACGAGCGCGCCTACCAGTTCCACTACTTTTTCATGCGCAAGTTCTGGCTGGTCAAGCTGGCGCGCGGCGCGATCTTCTTCCCCGGCGGTTTCGGCACGCTCGACGAGCTGTTCGAGCTGCTGACGCTCACGCAGACCGGCAAGGTCGTCAACATCCCGATCCTGCTGTACGGACGGGAGTTCTGGGAGGGGCTGGTGGATTTCGAGCGGCTTGCCGCGCGGGGGCTGATTTCACCGGAAGACACCGGGCTGTTCCGCTTCGTCGACGACGTCGACGGCGCGTTTGCGATTCTCAGCCGCGAACTGCAGCCGCACCCGCCGGTCTCCAAGGCCGTGGCCTGAGCCGGACGGGCGACGGCGGCCTATAGATCGAAGTCGAGATCGTCGGCGATCAGCTTGCGCAGACGGCGTTCTTCCTGGAGCTTTTCGACGTCCCGCCAGTCGCGGGACTTCGAGCCGCCAGCCAGTTCCGCGTCCGGCGGAATGCTGTCGTCCTCGATGGCGTCGCCTTCGTCGACGAACTCATCGAAGTTGCTCTTGGAAGCTTCGGTCTGTGAGGCTTGTTTCTTCGGCTTGCGCGGCATACCTGTCTCGGCTTGAGAGCCTGAGGAAAATCCACAACCACTTGGCGCGCGTTTTTATCAGGCTTTTTTTACGGCGAAAAGAGGTCGTAACAACTCTTTTCCAATCAATATCTTGAAGGCAAGTTTGGCGGCCATGGCGCAGACCCTGCGCAAACTTGGCCGTGGAGGCGGCGATGGACCAGCAGATTCTGCAAATCGAAACGGCCGGGCGTGACTTCGTCGAGATCACCGCAGCGGTGCAGCGCGCCGTCGCCGCCAGCGACACCGACGTCGGTCTGTGCCACCTGTTCCTGCGTCATACCTCGGCGTCGCTGTGCATCACCGAGAACGCGGCGCCGGCCGTGCGTGTCGACCTCGAGACCTGGGCCGGCGAGCTGGCGCCAGACAGCCACTCGCGCTACCGCCACGACGACGAGGGGCCGGACGACATGCCGGCACATATCCGCAGCCTTGTCGCCGGCATCGAGTTGACGGTGCCGATACGCGACGGCGCGCTGCTGCTGGGCACCTGGCAGGGCATCTATGTCTGGGAACATCGGCACGACGCGCATCGGCGCAGCGTGGTCGTCACGGTCCACGGCGAGCGCCGCGCGCGCTGAAATCGGCGCTGGTGTTTTGCCGGCCGATCAGTACAATACGCGTCCTCGTGTGGGGCGGTAGCTCAGCTGGGAGAGCGTCGCGTTCGCAATGCGAAGGTCGTGGGTTCGATCCCCATCCGCTCCACCACACGAATTGCCAAACCCGGCGCCGCTTGCGGCGCCGGGTTTTTTCGTTGGCGCAGTCGCCGGCGCCGATCGACCGCCAAGCGAAGCCGCACGCCCGCCACCGGCGTGCCGCACGAGCATCGGCATGCGACCATGCGCACGGCCGGCGGCGTGACCCGTGAACCGCGCCGCCGGTCGATCTCGGGCGTGAGCCCTGCTTTCGGACGGAATCCTGCATGCGATCGTTGCGGATGTTTCTGACGAGCCGGCTGTTCCTGGTTGGCGTGCTGCTGATCGCAGTGCTGACCGGCGTGCTGCTGCTGCAGAACGGCGTACGCTCGATGGCCGCCGCCGAGGCACGCGAGTCGGAGCGTTTGCAGACTGCGACGTCGCAGCTGGCATCGGCGACCGAGGAGATCCTGCAATTCCGCCGCAAGAGCATCGTCTTTCTGGCGTCGACGCCGCCGATCCAGGGGATTGTCCGCGCGACCGGCAACCAAGGCTATGACGCGGTCGGCGAGTCGTCGCTGAATCGCTGGCGGACCCGCCTGGCGCAGATTTTCTCCGGCTTTCTCGCGGCCAACGACGACATCTACCAGGCACGCATGATCGGCGTCGCCGATGGCGGGCGCGAGATCGTTCGTGTCGAGCGCGACGGCACGCGCATTGTCGTCGTGCCGGACGACCAGTTGCAGCGCAAGGGCGATCGACCTTACTTCACCGAGACTCTGGCGCAGCCCGTGGAGACGCCATTCATCTCGGCGATCAATCTGAACCGAGAAAACGGTGCGCTCGAAGTGCCGCATCGCCCGACCGCGCGGGTCTCGATTCCGGTCTACGGCGCGGATAGCAAGATCTTCGGCATCGTCATCATCAATGTCGATCTGACGCAGCGCATCGAGCGGTTTGCCGAAGCCGCGCCACCGGGCGGGACCATGTACGTGCTCAACCAGGACGGCGACTACCTGGTCCATCCGGATCGCGCGCGGCGCTTCGGCTTCGATCTCGGACATCGCTATCGCTGGCAGGACGATTTCAAGCCCGACGGCAGTGTGGGTGGCATGGCGCGTTTCGCCAGCCGGTCGGGGCCGGTGCTGGCCGAGGAAGTCCGCCTGCGCCGCAACCCCGACGATCCGTCGCGTTACCTGCGCTTCGTGGCGACGGTTCCGGCGTCGGCGTTGACCGCCGGTCTGTGGGCCTCTCAAGGGCGCACCGCGCTATGGTCGCTGCTGTTTGGGCTGGCGGCATTGCTGCCCTTGTATCTGTACTGGCTGGCGGGGCTGCGCGGCCGGCTGGCGCTGGAGCAGCGCGGGCGTCTGGCGGCGATCGTCGAGCACAGCGCCGACGCGATCGTGTCCCTGCGGCCGGATGGGCAGGTGTTGTCGTGGAATCGCGGTGCCGAGCAGTTGTTCGGCCATGCCGCCGAAGCGGCCGTCGGCCAGTGGCTCGACGCACTGATTATCCCGGATGGCCGGCGCGCCACGGAGCTTGATGACATTCCACGGCTGATGCGCGGCGAAGCGGTGCCGGTTCGCGAGTTTCGCCGCAGCGGGCGTGACGATCAGCTGCTGTGGGTCGAATCACGGCTGTCGCCGGTGCGTGATGCCGACGGGCAGATCATCGAAGTGGCGGCACAGTTCCGAGACGTCAGCGAGGCTCGCGCAGCGCGCGATGCGCTGACCGCACTGAACAACCGGCTCGAGGAGGAAGTGCGGCAACGCACGGCCGAGCTCGAACGCGTGGCGTCGCTACAGCGCGCCATCCTCGATCATGCCGGGTTTGCGGTGATCGCCACCGACCCCGGCGGCATCATCACGCTGTTCAATCCGGCCGCGGAGCGCATGCTCGGCTATCGCCACGACGCGATGGTTGGCCGCCAGAGCCCGGTCATCCTGCACGACGCGGGCGAGCTGGCAGCGCGTGCCCGCGAGCTGACGGCCGAGCTGGGGCATCCAGTGGCGGCGGATTTCGAGGCCATCGTTGCGCGGGCGTTCGAGCGTGGGCCTGATGAGCGCGACTGGACCTATCTGCATCAGGACGGCAGCCGCATTCCGGTGCGCCTGGTGGTGACCACGCTGCGCACCGGTGATGGCGAGCTGATCGGGCATTTGAGCCTCGCCGCCGATCTCAGCGATCTGCATCGGCGCGAGCAGGAACTGGTCGCAGCGCGCGAGCTGGCCGAAGCGGCGGCGACGGCCAAGAGCCATTTTCTCGCCAACATGAGTCACGAGATCCGCACGCCGATGAACGCGGTGCTCGGTATGTTGCAGCTGCTGTCACGAACGCCGCTGGATTTCGCGCAAGCCGATTACACGGCCAAGGCCGAATCGGCGGCGCGCACCTTGCTTGGCATCATCGACGACATTCTCGATTTCTCGAAGATCGAGGCCGGCAAGCTGGCGCTTGATCCGCATCCGTTCTATGTCGACAACCTGCTGCGCGAGCTTGGGGTCATCCTGGGCGTGACGATTGGCGACAAAAATGTCGAGTTGCTGTTCGACATCGCACCCGACCTGCCGCCGTATGTGATCGGTGATGCGCTGCGTCTACAGCAGGTTCTGCTCAATCTGGCCGGCAATGCCATCAAGTTCACCGAGCGCGGTGAGGTCATCGTCAGCGCCCGTCTGCTGGCGCGCGACGAGGCCCAGCTGAGACTTGGCTTCACGGTTCGCGATACCGGTATCGGCATGACCGGAGAGCAGATGTCGCGAATCTTCGAAGGCTTCGAGCAGGCGCAATCGTCGACCTCGCGGCGCTTCGGCGGGACCGGTCTTGGCCTGGCGATCAGCCAGCGCTTCGTGCAGATGATGGGCGGCGATATCCGCGTCGACAGTACGCCAGGGCAGGGCAGCGTCTTCAGCTTCGATGCGGTCGTGCAGGCGGCAGTAGCGCCTGCCGCCGTACCGGCGTCCGCGGTGCCGCAGTTGCATGGCTTGCGGGTACTGATCATCGACGACAACGCCGCGGCGCGGCGGATTCTGGCCGGCATCGTCGACTCGCTCGGCTGGCACGCGGACATGGCGGTCAGCGCTGCCGAGGGTCTGCAGCGGCTGGCCGGCGACGAGCACTTCGATGTGGTGCTGGTCGACTGGCGCATGCCGGACGTCGACGGCTGGCGTGCCAGCGAGCAAATCCGCGAGCAGAGCCGGGACGCGGCGCAGCTGATCCTGATGGTCACCGCGCGCGGACGCGAAGCCATGTTGCAACAGCCCGAGGCGGGTCGCTCGCTGATCGACGGCTTTCTGGTCAAACCGATCACCGCCTCGATGTTGCTCGACGCTGTCGCCGACGCGCGAGTGGGGCACGGTGGCCCGTGGGCCGGTCCGCGTGTCACCCAGGGCGGCGGCGCTCGCCTGCGGGGTCGGCGCATCCTGGTCGTCGAAGACAATCCAACCAACCAACAGGTGGCGCGCGAGTTGCTGGCCGGCGAAGGTGCGCAGGTCGATGTCGCCGCGGATGGAGAAGCCGGCGTCGAAGCCGTGCGGCGCAAGACACCGGGCTATGACGCCGTGCTGATGGACGTCCATATGCCCGGCCTCGACGGTTATGGCGCGACGCGTCGCATTCGCGACGAGCTTGGCATGCGGACTCTGCCCATCATTGCGATGACCGCCAATGCGATGCCGGCCGATCGTGCCGCCTGCCTTGCGGCCGGCATGAACGAGCACATCGGCAAGCCCTTTCATCTGGACGATCTGGTGGCGCTGCTGCGGGCGCAGATCGGCGATCCGGTGGCCGACGGCCCGGCGCCCGCGCCGCCGCCGACCGGCTTTGACGGCGCGATTGCCCGCTTTGGCGGCAATCGCGACCTGTTCGCACGCGAAGCCGGACGCTTCGCTGCGCGCTGCGTGTCGCTGGCAGACGAGTGGCGTGCGGCTGCCGCGGCGCACGACCTGGCCGATCTGCAAGCGCAACTGCACACGCTCAAGGGCGTAGCCGGCACGCTGGGCGCAGACGACCTGGCCACCGCCGCCGGGGTGCTGGAGGCGCAGCTGCTGCAGGCGGCGCCGCAACAGCAGATCGCACCCTTGCTGGCGCATGTCATCGAGCTGTTGCCACTCGCGGCGGCGCAGCTGACACAGGCGGCCGAGGATCAGGCCATGATGCCGTCGCCGACCCTGACGCCGATGACGGTCGACGCTTTGCTGCCGGCGGCGCGGCAGTTATTGGATTTGCTGTTGCACAACGACCTGGCGGCTCTCGATCGCGGCGAGGCGCTGGCGGTCGCGCTCGATGTACAGGCTGCCGGTCGTGGCCAGGCACTGCGCGAGGCGCTGCAGGCCATGGACTTCACCGCGGCGCGTCAGGCCTGCGCCGCGATCGTTACACTGCTCGAAAAAGAGCCGCAGAGCGACACGGCGCCGGGGGCGTCGTGCTGACGCCGCGGCCATCGCCAGCCGAACCGGGAGATCGAACACGATGCCAAACGACACGCCGCGACTGCTGATCGTCGACGACGAGGCGATCAACATTCGCGTGCTGCACCAGATCCTCAAGGACGACTACGTGCTGCTGATGGCGACCGGCGGCGCCGAGGCCCTGGACGTCTGCCGGCGCGAGCGCCCGGCGCTGGTGCTGCTCGACATCATGATGCCGGGCATGGACGGTCTGGAAACCTGTCGCCGCTTGCAGGCGATGCCGGCATTCGAGGCACCGCCGGTGATCTTCGTGACGGCGCAAAGCTCTGAGGAAGAGGCGGCTGCGGGCCTACGCGCTGGCGCGGTCGACTTCATCACCAAGCCGGTACAGCCGAGTCTGGTGCGAGCACGGGTTGCGACGCATCTGCTGCTCGGTGCGCAGACCCGGCGCCTGCGTGCAATCGCCGGCTCATGATGCCGTGATCGGCGTGCACGTCGCGCACGACTGACTGGCGCAGAACAGATGCCGCGATCGGCGGCGGGGAACACGGGGAACATCGTATGTGGAAATGGCTGTCGCGCGGCGTCTGGACGCTGGTACTGCTGATCGTCGCCGGGATCGTCGCAGTCGGCGTCACCTTGCGGGGCAGCCTGCCGCAGCTGAGTGGCCGGCATGCGCTACCGGGCCTGACGGCGGCGGTGACGCTTGATCGTGATGCACATGGTGTCGTCACCATCGAGGCAACGTCGCAGGTCGACGCGATGCGTGCGCTGGGCTATGTGCATGCGCAGGAGCGCTATTTCGAGATGGACCTGCTGCGCCGCACGTCGGCCGGCGAGCTGTCGGCGCTGTTCGGCGCCCGTGCGCTCGATGTCGACCGTGCGCATCGTCGCCATCGCCTGCGTGCGCTGGTCGAGGCCCATCTCGACCAGATGGCCGGCGCCCAGCGCGCACTGCTCGAGGCTTATACCGACGGTGTCAACGCCGGTCTGGCGGCGATGCGTGTGCGCCCCTGGCCCTATCTGATGCTGCGCCGTAAACCGCAGCCGTGGCGCATCGAAGATACGGCGCTCGCCGGTTACGCGATGTACTTCGACCTTCAGGATTCGGACGACGAGCGCGAGCTGGCGCTCTGGCATCTACGTGAGGTGCTGCCGACAGCGCTGTATGCCTTGCTGACGCATGGCGGCAGCCGTTGGGACGCGCCGCTGTTTGGCGCGCCACTCGGCGACGCGAGCCTGCCCGATGCGGCGACTGTCGATCTGCGCCAGCTACCGTCACCGGACGCCCCACAAGGCACGCGCGAGGCGCCACAGCCGGCGGTGGGCAGCAACAACTTTGCGGTCGGTGGCGCGCTGACGGCGGATGGCCGCGCGATCCTCGCCGATGACATGCATCTGGGGCTGCGCGCACCGGACATCTGGTTCCGCGCGCGCCTGCGCTACGCGGACGCCGCGGCGCCGGACGGCAAGGTCGACGTCAACGGCTTCACGCTGCCCGGTGTACCGGCGGTCATCGTCGGCAGTAACGGCCATGTCGCCTGGGGCTTCACCAACGGCTACGTCGACACCGCTGATCTCAAGCGCGTGCAGCCCTGCAACGCCGGCGGTGCGCCGGCCGCCGGCTGTGCGCCGGTCACCGTCCATCACGAGCGCATCGCCGTCGCCGGCGGTCAGGACGTGACGCTCGATGTCGAGGACACGGCCTGGGGGCCGATCGTCGAGCACGAGGCCGACGGTAGCGCGCTGGCGCTGCGCTGGGTCGCCGATCAGCCCGGCGCGCTGAACTTCGGGCTCGTCGATCTGGCGCGGGCCGGTAACCTCGATCAAGCGCTGGCAACTGCCGATCATATCGCCACGCCGGTGCAGAACCTGCTGCTGGCTGACGCGTCCGGGCGCATCGCTTGGCGTTGGGTCGGCGCGCGCGCGCAGCGCGGCGCCGGTTGCGCACCCGAGCATTTGGTCGAAGGCGCGGATTGCGCGCCGTGGACGATCACCACGGCCGATCCGCCGAAGCTCGTCGATCCGCCCGACAGCCGGCTGTGGACCGCCAATGCGCGTGTCGTCGACGCCGCGACGGTGGCGCAAAGCGGCGACGGCGGCTATGCGCTCGGTGCGCGCGCCGCACAGATTCGCGATGATCTGCGTGCCCACGACCGTTTCGACGAAAAGGCCTTGCTGCAGATTCAGCTCGACGATCGTGCGCTGTTCCTCCAGCGCTGGCACGAGCTGTTGTTATCGACCGCCCAACGCGCCGACACGCCGGCCTTGAAGACCTTGGCCGCGGCCGCCACCGACTGGACCGGTCATGCCGGCGTCGATGCGGTGTCCTATCGCCTGGTTCGTGCCTGGCGTCTGGCGGTCCTGGCGCGCATCGAAGACGGGCTGACGGCGCCGGCGCAGGTGGCGCTCGGCGCGCGCTTCGAGCTGCCCAAGCTGCCGCAGTTCGAGGGTGTCGCCTGGCCGTTGGTCACGCAGCAGCCGCTGCATCTGCTGCCGCGCCGCTACCAGAGTTGGGACGCGCTGTTCGAGGATGCCGCCAAGGAAGTCGGCGATCAGTTGTCCAAGCTCGGGCCGCTCAGCGAACGCACGTGGGGCGAGCGCAATACCGCGAAGATCTGTCAGCCGCTGGCGGCGGCGATCCCGTGGTTCGGCAAGCGCTTGCTGTGCATGCCGGCCGATCCGTTGCCGGGTGACAGCAACATGCCGCGCGTCGCCGCGCCGGCGTTCGGCGCCTCGGAACGCATGGTGGTGGCGCCCGGACACGAGGCCGACGGCATCATCGAAATGCCGGGTGGTCAGAGCGGTCATCCGCTGTCGCCTTACTGGGGCGCGGGGCACGAGGACTGGGTACACGGCCGCGTCGTGCCCTTCCTGCCCGGCGCGACGCGCTACACGCTGACGCTTACGCCGTCGTGATCGTGGCCGGCGGTGGGTGCCGCCGCGTGAAGCGCCAGTAGGCCAGCGCACCGTAGAGCACGATCAGCAGCGCCAGATTGACGAGGTCGGTACCGACCTCGTCGAGCCGCGCCCCCTGTGCGTTGAGCTTGAGCAAGGCCTGCATCGCCGACGTTGACGGCAGCAGCCGCGCCAGCCAGGCCAACGGTGTCGGCATCGCCTCGAGCGGCCAGGTCACGCCGCCGAGGAAGAAAAAAGGAATCGAGGTGCCGGCGAGGATTTCGACCGAGCGCTCGCGGCGGTCGAACAGGCTGCCGAGCAGCAGCGCCAAGGCCACGACCGCCATCATGAACAACACAATGGCCAGTAGCAGGCCCGGCGGATTGCCGGCCCGCGGAAAGTCCTGAAACCAGAATGCGAAGCCGTAGAAGTACAGCGCGTTCGCGCAGCCCAGCGTCAGGAACGCCGCAGCCATCCCCCAGAAGTCGGCAGGCGTCGCCTGCCAGTGCTGCTGGCGGCGGCGGCCGCCGATCAGCATGACCACACCGAACAGCAGCGTCTGCTGGAGGATGATGACGGCGACCGCCGGCACCACGTAGCTGGCGTAGCCGGACGAAGTGTTGAACAGCGGCCGCTGCACCAGTTGCAGTGCCGGTGCGGCGTTGCCCGGCGCATGCGCGGCGGCAACGCCTGCCAGCACGTCGGCGATGGCCTCGCCGATCGCCTCGGTGCGCACCAATAGCGCGCCGTTGAGATAGAGGCTAATCGCGTCGCCGCCGCCGCGCAGCAGGCTGGCATCGAGGCTGTGTGGCAGCAGCACGATGGCTTCGGCACGGTGCCGCATCACCAGCGATTCGGCTTGTACGAAGTCGGTCGTGCGCCACGAGACCTGCAGTTCGCGCGTGGCGTCGAGCTTGCGGATGATCTCGCGCGATAGCGGCGTGCTGGCCTGGTCGACGACCACGATCGGCATCTTGATGACCTGCTGATGCGAGTAAGCGGCCGGGTAGTAGAACGAATAGAACAGCACCGCGACGATCATCGTCGCGATCAGCGAGCGATCGCTGAAGATGCGGCGCAAGGTCGAGCGGTAACTGGCCAGCGCGCTCATGCGGCCGTCGCCGTCGCATGGCGGAAGTGACGATGCAGCAATAGCACCGCGGCGCCCAGCGGCAGCGCGGTATAGAGCAGCAGCACGCACAGCGACGGCAGCGACACGCTGCTCGGCGCGCCGATCGTCCATTGATCGACCTGCAACCGGAAGTAGTGCGTATACGGCAGCGCCTGCGACCAGACTCGTGCAAACCAGGCGCCGTGATCGACCGGCAGCGAACCGTTCGAGTAGGCGAGCGCCGAGCCGCCGTAGACGGTCGAAATCGAAAAGCCGGTGTCGACATCGCGAACCACGGCGATGATCAGCGCGGCGACGGCGGCCGTCGTCGTGAACAGCAGGAATTGACCGAACAGCAGCAGTGGCAGGCTGCCCTGCACCGGCCAGCCACGCCAGCCGGCCAGCCATGCGACCCAGGCGCAGCCCCAGACACTGAATCCGAGCACATAAGGCGTGAGTCGGCCGACGGCGCGGGCGGCGAGTTCGCGCCGCGACCAGCGACGCCCATGCATGCGACCCTCGCGCAGCAGGCGGCCGGCGACGGCGATGCAGGCGCTGCTCAGCAGCAGATGCAGGATGGCCGGGTCGATCAGCGATTCGAGATAGAACTCGAAGTTCATCGACGGGTTGAACAGGATTTGCGTCTGCACGCGCGGCCCGGCCAGATGCGCGGCCGGCAGACCGCGCTCGCGGGCGCGGTCGACGATCAGTTGGGTCAGCGAGGCGGCGACGCTTTCGATCGCGCCGAGCCGCGCATTCGAGCCCAGGGTCAGATAGGACGCGTTGTAGTCGATGAAGATCGCCGCAGGCTGGCGGCGCTGGGTGGCGGCCTCGGTGCCGGGCGGAATGTAGAGCATCAGCCAGGCGTCGCCGCGGCGGATCAGCGACTGGGCCTGCGCCATGTCCTCGGTGCGGGCGCACACGTCGAGGCGCGGCGAGGCGTCGAGTTCGCGCGTCAAGCGGCGGCTGAACGTCGAATGGTCCAGATCGACGACCACGATCGGAATGTTGTCGAGCGTGCCGCGCGCGAACATCCAGGCCATGAACAGCAGGGCGATGCCCGGCATGACCCACAGCAGTACGCGTTCCCAGCGGTCGGCGCGCAGGACGGCGATTTCCTGACGCCAGGCGAGGCGCAGCGCGCGGCCGGCATTCATTGCGGCCAGTCGAACAGCACGCTCATGCCGGGCCGTAGGCCGTCGAGCGGCTGTTGGGGGCGCAGGCGTACCTCGAAGCTGCGCACGTCGAAGCCGCGCGACTGTCGCGTGGCGCGCCAGGTCGCGAACTCCCCCTGCGGTGCGATGTAGGTGACCGCGAACGCCGCGCGCCGCACATCGAGCGCCGGCACCGAGCCGTACAGCACCTGATGCATCTTCAGCGCGTGGAACTGATCCTCGCGGAGGTTTACCGAAACCCAGAGCCGGTGCAGGTCGATCATCGTGAACAGCGGCACGCCCGGCAGCGCCAGCTCGCCAGTATTGATCAGGCGCTTGGCGATCTCGCCGTCGATCGGTGCGCTGACACGCGTTTCGTCGTGCAGCGCGTCGGTCTCCATGACACCGGCGCGGGCGATGTCGACCTGTGCGTTGGCCAGTTGCCGATCCTCCGGACGCGCGCCGGCCTGGGCCTTTTCGTACTGCTGGCGTGCCGCGTCGGCATTGCCGACGGCAACGTCGCGGGCGGCGACCGCCTCGTCGCGGCGCTGCTCGGAGATCACGCCCTCGCGGTACAGGTTCTCGGCGCGCTGCGCGGTCTTGCGAGCCAGTGTCGCGGCTGCTTCGGCGCCGCGCCAGATCGACGCCAGCGACGCGCGATTCTCGGCGCGTGTGCCGTGGTCGACGCGTGTCTGCAGGGCCTGCGCGCCGCTGAGGCCGGCCTGCGCCTGCAGGCGGCTGGCATCCACTTCCGGACTGCTCAGCGTCGCCAGCAACTGCCCGGCGTGCACGGCGTCGCCTTCGTGCGCGTCGATCTGCAGGACGCGCGCCGGCAGCTTGGTGGCGACGTTGATCTGGTCGGTATCGACCATGCCCTGCAGTTGCTCGGGCGGCGGCCGCCAGGCTAGCCACAGGCCGACGACGATGAACAGCGCGGCGGCAGCGACGGCTGCCGCGATCAGGAAGCGGCGCGCGTGGTCGTTCACGGTACCGTCCAGCGGTCGCGACGCCGAACATAGTCGCCGAAGTCCTGGCCGCGGCCGCTGGCGGTCAGCAGCGCGGCGAGGGCGACGTCATACTCGTAGGCTTCGGTGGCGCGCTGCGTCTGTGCCAGCATCAACGCGTTCTGCGCGTCGATCAGGTCGGTGGCGGTCGCCTGGCCTTCGCGGAACGCCAGCGTTTGCACGCGCTGGTTCTCTCGGGCCGCGTCGATATTGACCTGCAGCAGCAGGAACTGGCGGCGCGCCGTGTCGACCAGATCGTAGCTGCGCGAAATCGTCCGCAGCAGTTCGTTGCGGGTGCTCTGCAGCAGTTTCTCGGCGGCGTCCGCCTTGGCGTTGGCGGCGCGGTCCATCTGCACGCGGTCGACGTTCGACATCAGCGTATAGCGCAGGCCGATGCCGACCACCCAGTCCGGCTCGATCGGCAACTCTTCGGAACGATCGAGGTTGTATTCGCCGAACGCGTAGACCTGCGGCCACAGCCGCGAACGCGCCAGGCGGCGGCCCTGCTGCGCGATACGGCGGCCGGCGTCGACCTCGCGCACCTGCGGGTGCTGGTCGAGCGCCGGTGTGCTGAAGCGCTCCAGCGGCGGCAGCGGGTCGTAAAGCACGAACAGCGGTTCGCTGGCCTCGACCGGGCGTTCGGATTGCAGCAGACGGGTCAGGGCGTCGGTCGCTGCGCGGTCGTCGTTGTCGGCGCGCTGGTACTGGCGCAGCGCCGCGTTGCGCGCGACTTCGACCTGCAGCCGGCGCGCATGGCTGAGCATGCCTTGCTGTTCGAGTTTGACGGCGTTGTCGAAATGCGCCTCGAAGTCGTCGCGTAACTGGGTGCTGAACGTAAGGATTTGCCGGGCCAGGCGCTGGCCGAAATAGACCTGCGCGAGACGAAAGCCGAGCAGATTGCGCGATGAATCGTATTGCGCGTCGGCGAGGTCGACGCGTGCCGCCGCCGCGTCCTGCAGCGACGAGATCGCGCCGCCGGTGAACAGCGGCAGCGCGGCGGTGACCGTCGGCCTCAGCAGCGAGTCCTCGTACTGCACCCGCGCGTAGTCGGGCACTGCATCGGCGATGGCCGGGTAGCGCGCTTCCAGGCGGCTGGCGATCTGTTCGATCAACTGCTGCGAGGCGCCGGCGATGCCGGACAGGGTATCGGGCAGATTGTCGATGAACTGACTGGTGACCGATTCGACGCCCTGGTTGAGCAGGCTCAACGGCAGGTCCAGCGTCTTGCGATAGCGGATCTCCTGGACGTCGAGCGTCACCGTCGGCAGGCGCAGCGACTTCAGCGCCTGCGAAGCATGCACGCTGGCGCGGCGACTGGCGTCGGCTGCGGCGAGGCTGTCGGAGACGTTCAACAGGGTTTGTTCGGCGCTGTCGAAGTCGAGCACCTGCGCGGCCGCCGGTGCGTCCGCGGCGCGGGCATCGGCGCCGCCGGCGCACAGCGCGACGAGCGACAGATAAAGCCCCCATCGGGCTCGGGACGGACGGAAAAGTGGCATCGAGCCGGTCGGCTGCATAAAGCACGCATCCTGCACAGCGCAGCCGTTTCGCGACTTGCCGTAGATCAAGATTCGCGATGCTCATGCAGCGGAAACCGGCGAGAGCTCGCGATCTGAGCCCGAGCGTCGGCGATACTGTGCACTCGCATGGAATCGAACGACACGGATTTGCACCTCGGCAGTTGCACGCGCGAGGCCTTGTTTGCGCAGCTGGCGCAGGCCGATGCGCGGCCGCTGGTGTTGTGCGCGAGCGCGCGGCAGGCGCAGGCCTTGCTGGCCGCGTTCGCCGCATCGCGCATCGCGGCCGGTGCCGTGGTCTGGGAGACGCCGGAAGTCTTGCCGTTCGATGTCTGGCGCGACCGTCACCTCGACACGGCGGATGCCGAGCCGCTGCCGGCACCGCTCAGCGCCGCCGAGTCGCGCGTGCTGTGGCGGCTGGCCGTCGACGCCACACGCGAGCAGCAGCCGCTGCTGCGCGCGGGTGAGGCCGCGCAACTGGCGGCCGATGCCTGGCAGCTATGTCACGAATACCGGCTGCGTTTGCCGCTCGACGCGCAGGGCGCGGCCGACGTCGAGCGTTTCAATCAATGGGCCGCCGACTACCGGCGTCAGCTCGACCGGCTCGGCGTGCTCGACGTCGCACTGTACGAGCCGCAATTGCTCGACCGCCTGCGCGACGGCGCGTTCGCGCTGCCGGCGGCGGTCGTGCTGGTCGGCTTCGACGAACCGACGCCGCGTATCGTCGACTGGTGCGCCGCATTACAGGCGCGCGGCGTGGCCGTGCAGCGGCTCGACGACGCCGGCGATGCACAGACGCCGCAGTTGGCCGTGGCCGACGATCAAGAGCTGGAGCTGCGCGCCGCCGCGCAATGGGCACTGGCGCAGACCCGCGACGATCCGCAACGCCGCGTCGCCGTCGTGGTCCCGGATCTGCGCGCGCGCCGCGAAGCCGTGCAGCGCATCTTCGACGAACTGCTGTGCCCCCAGTTCGACGCGCCCGAGGTGCACAGTCCGGCGCGCCCGTACAACCTGACGCTGGGCATGCCGCTGGCCGAGGCCGGTCTGGTGCAGACGGCACTGCATCTGCTGCAGCTGGCGTCGACCGGGCTCGACGCGGCGGCGCTCGGCGCGTTGTTGTGCAGCAGCGACTGGGGCGACGCCGACGACCACCTCGACGGCGCGGTGCTCGATGCGCGTCTGCGCCGCGACGGTCACGCGCCGCTCGATCTGGCTGCGCTGCAGCGCCTGGCGCCGCCGCGCCTGCAGGCGCGCTGGCAGCCCTTGCTCGACGCCTTGCCGACGCGGCGGCAGACGCCGGACGAATGGAACGAGGCGATCACGCGCTTTCTCGAGCTCGCCGGCTGGCCGGGCGCGCGGGCGATCGACAGCGAGGAATTCCAGGTGTTGGCGCGTTGGCAGGAATTGCTGGCCGACTTCGCGCGGCTCGAACGCGTGCTCGGCCGCATTCCGCTGTCGGCAGCGGTCGGCGCCTTGCGCGAGCTGGCCGAACGCACGCTGTTCCAGCCGCAGTCCGGCGATACGCGCGTACAGGTCATGGGCGTGCTCGAAGCGCAGGGGCTGTCGTTCGATGCGCTGTGGGTGACCGGCCTCGACGACGAAGGCTTCCCGGCCGCGAGCCGGCCGCATCCGTTCATCCCGCATGCGCTGCAGCGCGCGCGACGCCTGCCGCACGCCAGCGCCGAGCGCGAGCTGGCGTACGCGCAGGCGCAGCTCGACGGCTGGCGGCGCCGTAGCGGCCGCTTGGTGCTCAGCCACGCGCGCAGCGCCGACGGCAACGAGCGCGCGCCGAGTCCGCTGCTGGCGCCATGGCTCGATCAGCTCGAGTCGCCGACGGTGGCACGTCTGCCTCTTGCCTGGGAGGCGCTTGCCGCGACGGCGCAACTCGAGCGTGTCGAAGACGCCTATGGGCCACCGCCGCGTGAGGGCGAGGTGCTGCGCGGCGGTACCGGCGTGCTCGGCAATCAGGCGCGCTGTCCGTTCCGCGGTTTCGCGCTGCACCGCTTGCAACTGCGACCGCTCGAAGCGCCGGCGCACGGCCTGCAAGCCTACGACCGCGGCAACCTCGTACACGAAGTGCTCGAACGCTTGTGGTCGAGCTGGCGCGAGCAATCGGCCTTGCTGGCGCAGGATGACGAGGCGCTGCAGCAACAGATCGCCGATGCGGTCGACGCGGCGCTGGAACACCTGCAGGCGCGTGCGCCGCAGCGGCTGCGCGCGACGATGCGCGCCCTCGAAGCGCAACGCCTGGTGGCGCTGGTGACCGCCTGGCTTGCCGTCGAGCGCGAGCGTGCGCCGTTCACGGTGTTGCGCCTGGAAAGCCGCGCACCGGGCGCCGCTGAAGCCGACGAAACACTGACGACCTTCGAAGGGCTGGCGCTGCGCCTGCGTGCCGACCGCATCGACGTCGATGCCGACGGTCGCCGCATCGTGCTCGACTACAAAACCGGCGCGCGCAAGGCCGCGCCGTGGACCGACGGCCGGCCGGAAGATCCGCAGCTGCTGTTGTACGCACTGAGTGAACCGCAGATCGCGGCACTGAGCTTTGCGCGCCTCACGGTCGGTGACATCGGCCTGCAAGGCATCGCCCGCGACGACGGTTTCGGTCCGGGCATCGTCGCGTACACGGACGACAAGTTGACCCGCGACGCTGAAAGCTGGGACGCGCTGCTGGGCCGTTGGCGCGGCGAGCTGGCGAGCGTTGCCGCCGAGGTGCGCCAGGGCTGGGCGGCGGTGGCGCCCAAGCATCCGCGCCAAAGCTGTCGCGACTGTGGCCTGCATGCGATCTGCCGGATTCGCGAGCAGGTCTCGCTCGACGAGGGCGAGGAGGTGGCGACGTGATCGCCGATGCCGCCGCGCGCGCCCGCGCGCTCGACCCGCAGACCAGTTTCATCGTCCAGGCGCCGGCCGGCTCCGGTAAGACCGAGCTGCTGACACAGCGCTTGCTGGTGCTGCTGGCGCGTGTCGACGAGCCCGAGGAAGTGGTGGCGATCACCTTCACGCGCAAGGCGGCGGCGGAGATGCGCGCGCGCGTGTTTCGCGCGATCCGCGACGCCGCGACCAGCGCCGAACCGGTTGACGCGCACAAGGCGCAGACCTGGCGGCTGGCACGCGCGGTGCTCGAACGCTCACGCGCGCGCGGCTGGCAGCTCGACGACAACCCGCAGCGCCTGCGGGTGATGACGATCGACGCGCTGTGCATGCAGATCACCCAGCAGATGCCGTTGACCGCCGGTTTCGGCGGCCGCGTACAGATCGCAGGCGAAGCCGAGCCGCTGTATCGCGAGGCGGCCCGCGCGACGCTGGATCTGATCGAGGTCGAGTCGCCGTATCGCGATGCGCTGCTGCGCGTGTTGCGCCACTTCGACAATCGCAGCGGCCTGGTCGAGGCGCAGTTGGTGGCGCTGTTGGCACGGCGCGATCAGTGGCTGTCGCTGGCGACCGAGCAGGGCCGCCTGAGCCGCGAGCGTCTCGAAGCGGTGCTGCAGGCCATCGTCGGTGCGGCGCTGACGGCCGCCGATGCGGCGATCGCGCCCGCGCATCGCGAGGTCTGGCTGGCATCGGCCGCGCATGCGTCGTCGCAGTTGTACGCGGCACAGCCCGAGCTGGATCTGCATGCGCTGCGTGACGGCGTCTGGCCGACGGCCGATGCCGCGCAGTTACCGCGCTGGCTGGCGCTCGCCGAGCTGGTGTTGACCAAGGCCGGCGGCTGGCGGCAGAAGCTCGATGCGCGCAGCGGCTTTCCGGCCGGCAAGACCAAGGCCGAGAAAGCGCAGTTCGGGCCGGCGCGCGACGCGCATCTCGAACTGATCGCGGCGCTCGCCGAGCACGATACGGTGCTCGAGTTGTTGCTGCGCCTGCGCACGCTGCCGGCACCGGTCTATGACGACACGCAATGGGCGGTGCTGCAGGCGCTACTCGATGTGATGCGTCTGGCCGCCGCGCAGCTGCGACTGGTGTTTGCCGCGCATGGCGAGGTCGACTTCGCCGAAGTCGCCGGACAGGCGGTCGCCGCGCTCGGCGACGAGCAGGCGCCGACCGAGCTGGCGCTGGCCTTCGACTACCGCATCCGTCATCTGCTGATCGACGAGTTCCAGGACACGTCAGTCACACAATACGAACTGCTCAAGCGGCTCACCGCCGGCTGGCAGGCCGGCGACGGCCGCACGCTGTTCGTGGTCGGCGATCCGATGCAGAGCATCTACCGCTTCCGCGAGGCGGACGTCGGCCTCTACCTGCGCGCGCGCCGTGCCGGCATCGCACAGTTGCCGCTCGAAGCGCTGCATCTGCAGAGCAATTTCCGCTCGCGCGCCGGCATCGTCGACTGGGTCAATGCCGCGTTCCGCCATGTGTTGCCGGCTGACGAAGACGCCGGCCGCAGCGCCGTGCCGTACAGCGCCGCGGTGGCGACGCGCGATGCCGAGGCGCAGCCGGCGGTGCGCGTGCACCCGCAGTTCGAGGCCGATCCGCTCGACGAGGCGTGGCAGATTGTCGCGCTGATCGAGGCGGCGCGGGCCGACGATCCGGACGGCAGCATCGCGGTACTGGTGCGCAGCCGCACGCATCTCGACGAGCTGATGCCGGCGCTGCGCGCGGCCGGCCTGCGCTATCAGGCGATCGACCTCGACAGTCTCGCCAACCGACCGGTGATCGAGGATTTGCGGGCGCTGACCCGCGCGCTGCTGCACCCGGCCGATCGCGTCGCCTGGCTGGCGCTGCTGCGCGCGCCGTGGTGCGGCCTGCGGCTCGCCGATTTGCATGTGCTCTGTGACGGCTTCGCGCCGGAGCGCGCGCTGCTCGAGGCCTTGCGCGATCCGGCGCGCGTTGCCGCACTCAGCGCCGACGGCCAGGCGCGCCTGGCGCGAACCCTGGCGGTGCTCGACGCGACGCTTGCGCAGCGCGGCCGCAAGCCGCTGCGGCGCTGGGTCGAGGCGGCGTGGCTGGCGCTCGGCGGTCCGGCGGTGGTGCGCGAGCCGCGCGACCTGCTTGATGCGCAGCAATTCTTCGCCAAGCTCGAAGCCCAGGCCCGCGGTCCGCGGCTCGACGATCTCGACGCCCTGGATCTGACGCTGCGCAATCTGCGCGCGGCGCCGGATCCGCAGGCCGATGCGCGGCTGGCGCTGATGACCATCCACAAGTCCAAGGGCCTCGAATTCGACACGGTGATCGTGCCCGGTCTGGGCCGCACGACGCGCGGCGACAGCTCGCCGCCGGTGATCTTCAGCCGCAGCACCGATGCGCGTGGCGAGCCGCAACTGGTGCTGGGGCCGATCCACGCGCGCGGCGACGAGGCCGATGCGATCTACGGTTTCATCCGCCAACTGGAAGCCGACAAGCAGCGCTTCGAGGACGGCCGCTTGCTCTACGTCGCCGCCACACGCGCGCGGCGGCGCCTGCATCTGCTCGGTGCGGTGGGCCTCGACGATGACGGCGCGCCGAAGGCGCCGGCGCCGAGCAGCCTGTTGTCTCGGCTGTGGCCGGCGGTGGCGCCGGCGTATGTCGCCGTCGCCGCAGCGCAGCCGACGGCGACCGCAGCAGCGGCGACCAACGAAGACGAGCGCGTCGCGCCGCCGCCGCTGCGGCGCCTGACCGACGGCTGGCGTGCGCCGCCGCCGGCCGAGGGCTTGCGCGGGCGCGAGGGAAGCGCAGTCGGTAGTACGCCGCGCTTCGACTGGGCCGGCGAGGTCGCGCGCGCGACCGGCACCGTATTTCACCGCTGGGTCGAGCAACTGGCGCGTGACGGGCTGCCGGCCTGGGACATGGATCGCCTGGACGGGCTGGCACGCCGGCTGCCGCTCGAACTGGCCGCCGCCGGCGTGCCGCGCGCGCGCTGCGACGCTGCCGCGACGCAGGTGCAGGCGGCGATGCGCAGCCTGCTCGATGACGCACGCGGGCGCTGGCTGTTCGACCCCGGTCACCGCGAGGCGCGCAGCGAATGGGCATTGACCGCGGTGCTGGACGGCATGCCGCGGCAGTTCAAGATCGACCGCAGCTTTGTCGATGCCGACGGCACGCGCTGGATCGTCGACTTCAAGACCAGCCGCCACGAAGGCGGCGATCTGGCGCGCTTTCTTGCCGAGGAGCGCCGCCGCTACGAGCCGCAGCTGGCGACCTATGCCGGCATCCTGCGCCGCTATGGCCCCGAGCCGGTGCGCGCGGCGCTGTATCTGCCGCTGATCGACGATCCGGCGCAGCGCTGGCAGCCGCTGGACGTCTGAAGTCGGCGTCCAGCGGCGGCGGTGCGCGCCGCACGGCCCTTCTCACCCAATCCTCTCCTCCCGTGAGGAGAGGGCTCGCCCCTGCCGCTGGGGCCCGGCGCATTCGCCGCCGCGCCACTCGCGGCGCGCGCTTCGGGCGCGGCTGGCGCCGCTCCGTACGCGAGCGTTCGTCGGGCCGCCGCCGCTTTGCCTTTTGCTCCCCACCACCTGCGTGCGGGGGCTGTTGTGGGGTATGTGGCGCCGGAAGGCGTTACGGACAGTGCAGAAAGTGACGCCGAGCGTTCGCAGGCCGCGACTCGCACCGTGCTACGGGGCGTGTTCGAAGATTGCGCGCTGGTCGGGTGGTCGCCCACGAAAAAAGCGGAACGGTTGCCCGTTCCGCCTCGGTTCGGCCTGCGGCAGCGGCGGAATCAGCGCTCGATCAGCTCGCGCTTGTTCGGTTTGCCGTCCCACTCCTTGGCGTCGGCCGGCATGTCCTTCTTCTCGGTAATGACCGGCCAGAGCTTGGTCAGCTCGGCGTTCAGTTCCTTGAAGTCGGCCTGCTCGGCCGGCAAGTCATCCTCGGCGAAGATCGCGTTGGCCGGGCATTCCGGCTCGCAGAGCGTGCAGTCGATGCACTCTTCAGGGTCGATCACGAGAAAGTTCGGGCCCTCGTGGAAGCAGTCCACCGGGCAAACTTCCACACAATCGGTGTACTTGCACTTGATGCAATTCTCGGTAACGACGAAAGTCATGATGCGCTCGCGGCTACAAAACGGTCAGGGAATTTCGGGCGCGTAGTGTAAACCAAAGCGCCCTATGGACTTCGGCAGAACGGGGGAGTTCGGCGTACCGTGCTGCGTCAAACCCGGCCCGCGCCTCCACATCAGGGCGTGGCGGCGTCGCCGGCGACCTCGTCGCGCAGCGGCGGCTTGCGGCGGAACGCCAGATCCAGGCTATGAACCTCGTAGCGACCCTTGGCGCGGTCGTCGAAGAACTGCCGCAGGCCGTTCCAGATCGTCGGAAAGGCGATGTCGTCCCACGGAATCTCGTCTTCGCGCATCAGCCGTACTTCCGAGCTTTCGAAGGTCGGCCCGAAGTGGTCGCCGCGCATGGTGCCGCGGTAGATCATGTAGACCTGACTGACGTACGGCACGTTGATGACCATCAGCAGACCGTCGACGTGCACGTCGACCTGCGCTTCTTCCATCGCCTCGCGCGCGGCGCCCTGCGCGGTCGTTTCGCTGGCCTCCATGTAGCCGGCGGGGAAGGTCCACAGGCCCAGGCGCGGTTCGATATTGCGGCGGCACATCAGCACGCGGCCGTCGGCATGCTCGGGAATGACGCCGACCACGACCTTGGGGTTGATGTACTGAATGTGGCCGCAATGCGGGCAGATGTGCCGGGGCAGGTGGTCGCCGTCCGGAACCCGGAACTCGACGGCATGCCCGCAGGCATTGCAATGGCGGATATCGGGATGCATGAGTCGTAGCCGTTGAAGCCGTCACTATAGAGGCAGCGGCCGATGCGCGCCTCGGCCGGACGGAGGGTGGCGTGCGGATGCGTTTCGCTTAGCACGAAATCGACTCCGCCGCAGTGACTGCAGCGCACGGCTGGACGTCACGGCTTTACTGGATTTGCGACGGCAAATCGGGGAACATCGAAACGGAGTTCAAATTCGGCGCTCGCGTTGCGTCGTACAACATCGGGGAGAAGGGGAGATGATGCGCAGCAAGTTTGCTTGGTTGCCACTCGCAGCCGTGGCGCTCGGATGCATGGTGACGGGAACGGCGCAGGCACAGGATGCGACGAGCCCGCCGCACTACGTCTATGCCGGGGTTGACTACGCGTTCCTGCGCAGCAGCCTGTCCAAGGACAGCATGAAGAATGCGCTGGGCGGCGATCAGTTCGATTCGGACTTCTATCTGCTGCGCGTCGGCACGCGCCTGTTCAAGCAGATCAGCATCGAAGGCCGTTTCGGCATCAAGAACGAAAGCGGCAACAGCACCGACAAGGTCGAGACCAACCAGATGTACGGGATCTATATCGTCCCGACCGGCAATCTGTTCCATTTCCTCGAAGTGTCGGCGCCCATCGGTTACGCGCATACCAAGCTCGAGAACGACAACGGCAGTGTCAAGCTCAACGGCATGAGCTTCGGCCTCAATTTCGAGGTGCCGATCTACGTCAACGCCAAGAGCCGCATCCCGGATATTCGCCTCAGCAGCGGCGGCACGGTCTACTACGCCGGCCGCGATTCGCAGACCTACGGCTATCAGGCTGGCATTCGCATGGACTTCAAGATCTGAGGTCCCGGCAATCGAGCAGTGGAAAAGGGCGGCCTGCGGGCCGCCCTTTTTCGTTGTGGCAGCCGGGCATACAGACTGAAACAAAGTCGCGCATTGCAGTGACCGCGTGGGGTCGGGGGCGGCGATACGATGTCCCTGTCGTCGCGAGCTTACCCCTGATCCGGCTCACGGCGATCCCCCGAGCCCCGGTCCCCCCGGGGCTCACCTATTTGCGGCGGATGTCAGCGCCGACGCGCGCAGGCTCGGGTTCTGAGCCTGCGCGTCTCTATCCTGCCGTGGCGGTCCGGATTGCTCCACCGCTTCGCAGTCTCACCTGAAGCTGGCCCGCGCCCTGGCGCGGGCCTTTTTTATCGGCAAGGTGAAGATATGGATTGTAGGATGTCTCGCGCTCGCTATAATCGCCGGCCCCGCGCCGAAGTGGCGGAACCGGTAGACGCAGCGGACTCAAAATCCGCCGATGGCGACATCGTGAGAGTTCGAGTCTCTCCTTCGGCACCAATAAATCGCTGAAATCCCATCAATATCCGTGGATTTCAGCGCGCTGTCGGCAGCGCCCGACAGTGTTTCGCGGCATCGACGCCGCGGCGCGTCAGCGCGATTTCCGCTCCACGATCGATCTTCTCGCCCCGCGTCTGACGCGGCGGCTGCCGCGCGTCCGCGCGTTTTTGAAGCGCAAACCGATCCGTCCGTGATGGTCGGCGCGGGCCGCCGCCAGCTCTCGACCTCATCGGCAGTCGCGCGCTGTCCGGCAACGGCGACAGCCCCGCTACCGCACCGGCGGTGTAGGGGGCGTCGACCCGCACCCGCGTGACACGCCTCGATGCTGCAGTGCGGTCCTATACGCGCCGCCTACCCACCCGCCGAAAACTACCCGTTCGTGTAGTGCCAGCGCGCAGGTCCGAATTTACTTTGCCATGACCCCCACGGGGGCAAGACGCCGAGACGGGACCTCCCGCCGAGCAGTCCATAACGACATGAGAGGAGAACATCACATGACGAACGCGCTCGTACGCGTATCCGGTCGCACGCCTCGCATTTCCATCGACGACGCAGCGCTCGGCCGCCGGCTGACCCGCTGATTCTGATCACGCCGGCGTGGCCGGCTTAGACGGATTACACATGGAAAGCTTCCGCTTCCGGCTTGCGGCGCTGGTGATGCGCCATCGCGGCATCACCGCATTGCTCTTCGTCGTCGTCACGGCCTTCTTTGCCGTCGGCCTGCGCAACGTCGAGCTCAAGACCATCTTCTCGGATCTGCTGCCGAAGGATGATCCCTTCGTGCAGGTCTACAAGGATCATCCGAACTTCGGCAATCCGCTGACCTTCACGCTGATGATCCAGCGCAAGGACGGCGACATCTACAACGCCGAGACGCTGGCCAAGGTCTGGAAGCTGACGCGCGACGTCGATCTGGCGCCGGGCGTCGATCACGATCAGATTCTGTCGATCGCCACCGAGAAAGCGCGTTACGCGGAAGCCACGCCGTTCGGTATCGATGTCCGGCCGCTGATGGAAGATCACCCGCCGACCACGCCGGCGGAGATTGCGGACTTTCGCGCACGGGTCGACAAGTCGCCGGGGGCGCGCACCTTCCTGATCTCGCAGAACGAAACGGCGACGCTGATCAACGCGACGTTCATCGAGCGGCTGCTCGATTACGGGCAGGCGTTCAACTACATGCAGCATCTGGTCGAGCAGGCGCGCGATGCCGATCACAACGTCTACCTGGCGGGACAGCCGGCGCTGACCGGCTGGGTCTATCGTTACGAATCGCAGATGTTCGGCATCTTCGCCGTGACGCTGGGTGCGCTGATCCTCACGCTGTCGCTGTACATGCGCAATGTGGTCGGCGTCGTCACGCCGATCGTCACCAGTGCGGTCGCGGCGATCTGGGGCTTCGGCTTCGTCGGCTGGCTGCACTCGCCGATCGAGCCGCTGCTGATGATCGTGCCGCTGCTGCTGATCGCACGCTCGTTCTCGCACTGCGTGCAGTTCACCGAGCGCTACTACGAGATCTACGCGCACCTGCGCGATCGCGAGAAAGCGGCCGAAATCACCATGGGCGTGATGATGGTGCCGAGCGTGCTCGGCATCTTCACCGACATCGTCGGCATCTTCCTGATCGCCATCGCGCCGATTCCGGCGATGGAGCGCTTCGCGCTGTTCTGCGGTTTCTGGGCGATCTGGCTGATTCCGACCGGCACCTTTTTGATCTCCTTGCTGCTGTCGGTGCTGCCGCCGCCGAAGAACATCGAAAAGCTGGTCGGGCGCGAAGGCGGTAGCGGTGTGCACAAGCGCTTCGCGCAGTTGCTGCGCGGCATCGCGTCGCTGAGCTACGGCCGCCGCGCGCGCGTGACGACGGCGATCGTTGCGGTGGCCGCAGTCGCGGCGGTTTACATGGCGCTGCAGATCAAGATCGGCAATCCGGTCGAAGGCAGCAATCTGTTGTGGCCGAATTCCGAATACAACGAGGCGGTCGCGCAGATCAACAGCAACTTCCCCGGCGTCAATACGCTGGAAGTGATCTTCGAGGCCAAGGATCAGAAGAACCCGAATCGCGTCACGCACCAGGCCGACACCATCGGCACGATGCAGGCGCTGCAGGCCCAGATCGAAAGCGGGCCGAATCCACCGCGCGCGACGCTGTCGTTCGGCGACTACCTGATGGAGGCCAATCGTCTGTTCTCGGGCGGTAACCCCAAATGGTCGCCACTCGATCTGACCGATTCCGCCGTCAACGCCGCCGCCGGTGCGGTGATGGTCGGCAGCAGCCCGAAGGCGTATTCGAACGTCATCGACTTCGAGCAGCAGAACGGCACGGTGTCGCTCTGGTACAAGGACAACAAGCAGGAGACGGTCGACGCGGCGCTCGATGAAGCGCGCCGTGCGATCGCCAAGGTCGGCGTCGATCACTCGGCGTTCCGCATTCGCCTCGGCACCGGCACCATCGCCCTGCAGCAGGCGGTCAACAATGTGGTCGACCGTTTCCACTGGCTGATCATCGGCTGCCTCAACATCGTCATCCTGCTCGGCTGCAGCCTCGCGTACCGCTCGCTGCTGGCCGGCATCATCCTGCTGCTGCCGGTCAATCTGTCGAACGTGATCCTGCTGTCGTCGATGCATCTGATGGGCATCGGCCTCGACGTCAATTCGATGCTGGTCGCGGCGATCGGTATCGGCGTCGGTATCGACTACGGCATCTATCTGCTGTCGCGCATCTGCGAGGAATACCACGCGCAGGAGCATGACTGGGGCGCGACCATCGTTGCGGCGCTGACCACGACCGGCAAGGCGATCATGTTCACGGCATCGATCATGATGATCGGCATCCTGCCGTGGTACTTCCTGTCCGATCTGAAATTCATGGCGGACATGGGCCTGCTGCTGACCTTGATCATGCTGATCAACATGGTGCTCGCCCTGATCGTGCTGCCGCTGATCGTCTGGCTGCTCAAGCCGCGCTTCGTCGGCCGCAAGGACCTGCTGGTCGGTGAAAGCGTCGACCTGTCGACGATCGCCACCGCCGATACCCATATCAAACCCCTGCGCTCGGCTCCGGCCTGAGGGCACGGCACCGCACGCACATCATCCAGGCGCTGCAGCGCCGACAGTAAGCGAGGAGAGAGAACATGTGGATCAAGAAGTATGACTTCGACTACGGCCGTCGCATGCTGCTGGAGAAGACCATCAAGGGCGTGGCCGCCGCCGGCGTGCTGGCGCCCCTCTGGCCATTGATCGCCAAGGCCGGCGATGCGTCCAAGGCGTATCCCGATGAGCTGTTGTCGATCGAGGCCTACACCAAGGGCAAGGTCAAGCCCGGCGATGTGATCACCGCCAACAACGTCGAGGCCGTCAAGGACCTGCTCGATCCCATCGCCTATCAGCAGGTCAAGACGATGGGCCGCAAGATCAACATCGTCGAGTCGACCAAGGACGTGACCAAGCTGTTCCCGGCGTCGTATCTGGAAGCGACGCTGAAGAACAAGGGCCGCGCCAAGCTCGATTCGGTGGGCAACGTCTACACCGACAACGGCGAGCCGTGGATTGGTGGCAACCCGTTCACCGATCCGCAGAACGGCGTCGAAGCGATGGCGAACCTGACGCTGTCGTGGGGACGCCACGATTATTCGATGTACGCGGTGCGCGACTGGGACATCGCACCGGACGGTTCGATCGCCTACCAGTACGACTTCGTCTGGGCCGAACTCAACACCACGGCGCGTGCCGACGGCAAGGTCTGGAACGGCAAGAAGGATCTGCTGCGCTATCAGTCGGTGTGGTTCACGTCGCCGCAGGACACCGCCGGCAGCTCGTACCTGAACACCTGGTATTACGACCAGCGCAAGTTCCCGGATCTCTACGGCTATCTGCCGGCCTTCCGCCGCGTGCGCCAGTTCCCGACCAATCAGCGCTTCGAGCCGCTGGTGCCGGGCGTGACGTTCTTCCTGTCCGACGCCTGGGCCGCGGGCGATCCGATGCTGACCTGGGGGAACTACAAGATCATCGAGCGCAAGCCGATGCTCGGTGCGATCGGTCCGCGCAATTTCATGGGCGGCTACAACGACAACTACGAACGCACCGTGCACGGTGGCCCGAAGAACCAGACCTTCCACGATGTGTGGATGGAGTTGGTGCCGGAATGCATCGTGCTCGAAGCCGAACCGACCGGCTATCCGCGTGCGCCAGTGGGCAAGAAGCGCATCTGGATCGACGTGCGCAACGGCATGTACGTCGCCTATGTCACCTACGATCGCCGCGGTGCGATCTGGAAGTCCTTCGAGCCGGCTTATGCGCAGTACTCGAACGACAAGGTCACGATCAAGGATGCGCAGGGCCATCCGGCGTGGTCGTGGGTCGCGGCGGCCAGCCACGATGTGCAGGCCAACCGTATGACGCGCTTCGTGCAGGCCAAGGAAGTGAAGGGCGGCTACCAGAGTGGCTACGGCGAAGGTTCGCAGGATGTCTACAACAAGTACCTGACGAACCAGGCCATCGCGCGGCTCGGTACGGCCTGACGCCATGAAGCGCGCAACGCTACTCGTCGCACTCGCCGGGGCCTTGGCCCCGGCCACGCAGGCGATGGCTGCACCCGACGCGGTGCAGACCATCGTCTCGGGGACGGCGCATCAGGCTCTGTTTTCGCTGGCGTTCGACGGCAGCCGCGGCGTCGCGGTCGGAGCCGCAGGCGAAATCCTGCAGTCCGATGACGCCGGCAAACACTGGGCAGCGGCGCCGGCGCCAACGCCCAAGGCGCTGCTCGGGGTGGCCATCAAGAGCAGCGGGGCGATTGCCGTCGGGCAGCAGGGCGCGATCGTGCGCCGTGATACCGAAGGGCGCTGGCAACCGGTCGAGGCGCCGACGCAAGAGCGCTTGTTCGGCGTCGCACTCAATGATCGCGGCGAGGCGGTCGCGGTCGGCGCCTTCGGTACGGCGCTGAAATCCGACGACGGTGGCCTGCATTGGCACACGATCGCGCCGCAGTGGGCCCACTACACAGAGAACGGTGAAGACCCGCATCTGTATGACGTGAAGCTCGACGATCGCGGCGTGATCACGATGTGCGGCGAGTTCGGCCTGATTCTGCGCTCGACCGACGGCGGCACGAACTGGCAGGTCCTGCACAAGGGTGATGCATCGCTGTTCGCGATCGATCTGCTCGAGGATGGACGCGGCTACGCGGTCGGGCAGAGCGGTACCGCGCTGAAGACCACGGACGGTGGCCAGAGCTGGACGCCGATCGACGTTGGCACGCAGGCGATCCTGCTCGGCGTCAGTGCTCAACCCGACGGACGCGTCGTCATGACGGCGATCCGTGACCTCGTGGAGAGCCGCGACGACGGCCGCAGCTGGCAGCACATCGAATCACCCGAAGCGGTCGCGTACTGGAACCAGGGCGTCAGCTACGTCGGCGGTGGACCGGCGCTGATCGTCGGCCAGGTGGGACGCATCGTCGAATTGGGCAACTAGGCGGCAGCAGGCGGTACGGCAAGCCAAAACAACGAAGTCTGAAAAGCGAGGGGATCAGACATGCACACGAGGAAGCATTCGGCCGGGTTGCTGACGGCAGCGGCACTGTTCGGCCTCGGCTCGGCGCTCAGCAGCGCGCCGGCGGCCGCACAAAGCGATAGTGAAGACGGCGGATTCTTCAGTTCGCTGTTCAGCGGCATGGATTTCAGCCTGGGCGGCTTCATCCGTCCCGAGACCGCGATCAGCACCGGGTCCGAGAATCCGTACAACCAGGGCGGCAACGTCTTCAATGGCGTGCCGGTCATGCGCCACGCCGGCGATCCGCTGACCGGCTTCGGGCCGATTCTGCCGAACTCCGGACTGACGACGACGCTGACCAATCTCGGCCTTGGCCCGTTGCTCGACGCGATTCCGGTTGTCAACGGCCAACTGCCGGTCACCGACACGATCGCGCGGCCGGTGCCGAAGACCGACAACACCTTCAACATGCTGATCGTGCGCGGCGAACTCGAAGCCGGCATCCGCTTCAGCAGTGATCTGTCGCTGGTCGCACGCCTGCGTGCGATCTACGACCCGGCGGTCTACGACGACATCAACGGCGGCACGCTGGAGAATTCGGCGGGCGGTATCGCCGGCGGCGATCCGGCGCTTTATCACCATCAGCCGAATATGTTCGAGTATCGCGTCGAGGGCGACTCGTCGCCGAACCCGCTGGAATGGGACGGCAAGCAGTACCAGGTCTATTTCCCGGCACTGTTCTTCGAATACAACCATGGCCCGCTGACGGCGCGTCTCGGCAATCAGCAGATTGCCTGGGGCCAGGCGATCTTCTTCCGCGTGCTCGACGTTGTCGACGGCCTCGATCTGCGCCGCCACTCCATCCTCGACAACGCGCAGGAGGAGTTCTCCGACAAGCGCGTGCCGGCGCTGGGCTTGCGGCTCGGCTACCAGTTCAATGACGCGGTGCTGGCCGATGCCTACGTGCAGAAGTTCCAGCCGTCGATCTATGGCAATCCGAATACGCCATACAACGTCATTCCGACACAGTTCACCGTGCACGATCGTTATGCCGACGGCGGCTACGACGACAAGATCAGCTACGGCCTGCGCCTGAAGGGCAATTTTGGGCAATGGGGTTTCCAGGCGATGGCGGTGCGGCGCTACAACCCGGACGGCGTGTTCCGCTGGACGGCGTCGGGCGTCAACCAGAATCTGCCGAACGACAACCTGTTCGGCATCGCCGAGAACCTGCTGCACAGTGGCGCCGCCGGCACGCAGACCACCGGCGAGCTGTTGGCGCAGACGCCGTTCGAGGCGGCCCCCGGCGGCGTCTACTCGGCGCGTGAATGGTTTCACTATGCCGGTATGGCACGGCTCAACGCCGTTGACGGTCTGAACTCGGCGATCAATGAGTTCACGCCGTCGACAACGGCGCTGCTCGCGTCGCCGGCCGGCAGTGTCGACGCGGCCTACAACGAGCTCGACACCTTCTTCATGGCCGCGGGTGGGGCGCTGCGCGGACACATCGCCCGCGAGTATTTCGCCGAGAATGTGTTCGGCCTTGGCGCCAGTTACGTCACCGACGGTGAACCGGGTTCGCTGCTCGATCAGTTGATCATCAATCTGGAAGTTTCGTATACGCCGAATCGCGTCTTCACCGCGCCGTCGCTGTCGAGTCACTACCTGCGCGAGAACAACACCATCGGTGCGCTGGTACTGGAGAAGTATCAGCGCTTCACGCAGGCGTTCCCAGCGACGTACATGGTGTTGCAGTACATGCACCGCACCAAGGACGATTTATTCGGTCGTTCGCTGAAAGGTTACGGGGGCGACGAGAACTCGCCGGCGACCGGCATCAAGGGCGGCGCCAACTACGTGGTGTTCGCCTTGCAGCAGCCGTTCCCGCAGGATATCTATCGGGTGTCGCTGGCGACGCTGTACGACCCGCGTGGCGGCATCCTCGTGCAGCCCGGCATCAAGTGGAAGCCGCGCGGTTCAATCACCGTCGACGCGTTCTACAGCTACATCAACGGACATCTCGGTGGTAACCCGAACAAGAACGCGCTGTCGACCGCAGACTTCGCCGACGAGTTCACGCTGCGCGTCGGCTACCAGTTCTAAAGTCCTCCCCATGCCCATTTGGATCTGGGCCCGGCGATCGGTGACGTTACCGATCGCCGTTCTTTTTTGAGCCGCAAGCCGATGCCATTTCGATCCGTTATCCCGCATCGTGGCTGGACGCGCCGGCGCTTCCTGCAGGGCGCGCTGCTGTCGGGCGTGCTGATGCCGCTGTGGGACGCGATCGCGCAGAACGGCGAGATCACGCGCGCCTATCCCGACGAGCTGTTGTCGATCGAGGCGTACACCAAGGGTCGCCTGAAGCCTGGCGATCAGATCGACGCGTCGAACGTCGAGTCGGTCAAGGATTTGCTCGAGCCGATCAAGTACGCGCAGATCGCGACGCTCGGCCGGCGGTTGACGCTGGCGCCGACGACGATCGACATCATGCGCCTGTCGCCCTGGGAGTACCTCGAGGCGACGGTGCGCCATCGCGGTCAGGCGATGTTCGATGCACGCGGCAATGTCGTGACGCGCGAGGGCAAGCCGTGGATCGGCGGCCATCCGTTTCCAGGTAGCGCCAATGCGCTGGAACTGATGGCCGGTCTGACGCTGAGCTGGGGGCGGCATGACGCATCGCTGTATGCGATCAAGGAAGTCGACATCGACCCGGCCGGCGAGCCTGCCTTCGACTACCAGTGCGCGTGGGCGGAGATGTCGCCGATCGGCCGCGTCAGCATCGAGCCGAAGCCGTATTGGCCGGGGCACGAAGACAAGCTGCGTTTCCAGACGGTGTTCTTCGTTGCGCCGGACGGGGTGCGCGGCACGTCGTATCTGAACGTCTGGGCCTACGATCAGCACCAATTCCCGGATCTGTACGGCTACCTGCCGGCGTTCAAGCGGATTCGCCAGTTCCCGACCGATCAGCGCTTCGAGCCGCTGGTGCCGGGCTCGACGCTCTATCTGTCCGACGCCTGGGCGGCGGGCGACCCGCTCTACACCTGGGGCAACTACCGCGTCGTCGGCCGCGGGCCGATGCTGGCCGCCGTGTCCGGCGGCTGGAACGCCTCGCATCCGAACTGGGAGCACGGAACGCATGGCGGCCCCAAGGGCAAGACCTTCTGGGACACGACCGTCGAGCTGGTGCCCGAAGCCATCATCGTCGAAGCCGAGCCGACCGGGTTTCCACGCGCGCCGGTCAGCAAGAAGCGCGTCTGGTTCGACGCACGAACGCAGTTGCCGATCGCCATGGTGTCGTACGACCGTCGCGGCCAGCCGTACCGCTCATTCGACGGCGCCTACGCGCTGTATCAGGACGGCGATCGCGCGTTCATGGACGGCAAGCACCCGTACTGGTCGTGGGCGCATGTCCATGCATTCGATATCCAGACCGGGCGCATGACGCGGCTCGAACAGGTGCGCAGCGTCTCCGGCGGTCATCGCACCAGCGTCAACGATGCCGGCATTTACGACCGCTATCTGACCAACGCCGCGCTGATGCGCCTGGGCGCCGCCTGAATCGCCGGCTCAGGCCGCGCCGTAGACGGTGACCACGCAGGCACCGCCGAGCCCGAAGTTGTGCTGCAGCGCCAGTCGCGCGCCATCGACCTGACGGCGGCCGCTGCGGCCGCGTAGCTGCTCGATGAGCTCCGTGCACTGTGCGAGGCCGGTTGCGCCGAGCGGGTGACCCTTGGAAATCAAGCCGCCGGACGGATTGGTGACGACGCGACCTCCGTAGCTGTTGTCGCCATCCTCGATGAACTGCTCGGCGCCGCCGGTCGGCGCCAGGCCCAGGGCTTCATAGCTCAGCAACTCGTTGGCGGTGAAGCAGTCATGCAGCTCGCAGACATCGATGTCTTGCGGGCCGACGCCCGCCTGCTCGTAGGCCGTCGCCGCCGCCGAGGCGCTCAGATCGAAACCGACCGCCTTGATCATCGAGCGCGCCTCGAAGGTCGAGGCAAAATCGGTTGCCATCGCCTGGCCCAGAATGCGCACACCCTCGAGGCCACGGCGGCGCGCATAGGTTTCGGAGACGACGATCGCAGCGGCGGCACCGCAGGTTGGCGGGCAGCACTGCAGGCGTGTCATCGGCCCGAAGATGACGGGCGAGGCGAGTACCTGCTCGACGCTGACCGGCTCGCGAAACAGCGCGCGTTCATTGTGCTCAGCGTGGCGCCGCGCCTTGACGGCGATCTTGGCGAACGTCGCCGGCCGGGCCCCGTAGCGCTCGATGTACTCGGCGCCGGCGCCGCCGAACATATGCGGTGCCATATAGGCGTCGGGTGCGGGATGCAGGGTCTGCGCCAGTTCGGTGAAGCGGTCGAGCGGGCTGGGACGGTCGTCGTAGACGTTGCCGATCGCCCCGGGTGCCATCTGTTCGAAGCCGAAGGCCAGTACGCAATCGGCGGCGCCGCTGGCGACGGCCTGGCGGGCAAGAAACAGGGCGCTCGATCCGCTCGCACAGTTGTTGTTGACGTTGAGCACCGGAATGCCGGTCATGCCCAGCGGGTAAAGCGCGCGCTGACCGCAGGCGCTGTCGCCGTAGACATAGCCTGCATAGGCTTGTTCGACATCGCTGTAGTCGAGGGCCGCATCGGCCAGGGCCTGGCGCACGGCGCTGGCTGCCATCGCATCGTAGGCGGCCGAGCGTCCGGGCTTGGTGAACGGTGTCATGCCGACACCGACGACGAGCGTGCTGCGGGTCATGGGGAACTCCTCCGAGTGGTGATGGAAGCGGCATGCGGGTGCCGGAGGCGAGCTTAGGGGCGCGCAGCGGCGGATCACCCACTCGGAGGGAGGGAAAACGTGGCGCGAACCTCGATGACACCCACCCTTTTGGGTGGGTCATGACCTCATCAGGCGGCGGACACTGCGATGACGAGAAATGACAAGAGGAGAAGCGATCATGGGTACGATGCGCCGCTGGTATTTCAACAAAAGGCCGACGCGGGAGATCGAGGCCGATACCCTGCAACTGCGTGAGGAGTCACGACCACCGCTACGTGACAACGAGTTCCTGCTGCGGTCCGTGTACCTGTCGATGGATGCCACCAACCGCCTGTGGATCGGTGACTGGGACTTGTACATGGAACCGGTCGCGCTGGGCGCGCCGATGGTCGGCTTCACGGTCGGCGAAGTCGTGGAATCGCGCCATCCCGATTTCGCGGTGGGCAGTCTGGCTGCCGGCATCCTGCCATGGGCGGACTACAACATCTGCAACGGCGAGGGCGTGCAGGCGCTGCCGATGATTCCCGGCCTGAAGCTCGCCGACGCGTTTGGCATCCTTGCGGTCGCGGGGCCGACCGCGCTCGTCGGTCTGATGGAGATCGGTCGCCCGAAGCCCGGCGATACCGTCGTGGTGACGGCGGCCGCCGGCGCCGTCGGCATGCTGGTCGGGCAGATCGCCAGGATCCACGGATGCCGCACCATCGGCATCGCCGGCGGTGCCGCGAAGTGCCGCTCGCTGACCGAACAGTTCGGCTATGACGCTGCGATCGATTACAAGTCCGAGGATGTCATCGCCCGTTTGCGCGAACTCGCGCCGGATGGTGTCGACGTGCACTTCGAGAACGTCGGCGGTGAGATGCTCGACGCCGGTCTCACCGTCATGAAGAATTTTGGCAGCGTCGTCATTTGCGGCCTGATCTCGACGTACAACAGCAGTGGCCCGGTACCGGGGCCGTACATGTTCCGCAACCTCATCATGCGCAGATTGCGCGTCGAAGGCTTCGTGATCCTCGACTATGCGCAGCGCTATCCGGAGTTTCAGGCGAAGCTTGCCCAATGGATGCTCGAGGGGCGCTTGCACTATCGCTTGCATATCGAGCGCGGCCTCGAGAATGCCGTCGACACCCTGAAGTTGCTGTACAGCGGTGGCAACCAAGGCAAGGTCATGTTGCAGATCGGTGCCGAGCCGGTGACGTGAGCGGCCGGCCCCGGGAGATGCGCGCCCAACGGGTGACGGCGCGGCGCGGCCGCGCAGTCGAAGTCGCGGCGGCCGTGCCGGCGGCCAATACGGAGGTTCATCGTCGTCGTTTGCTCGATCAACTCGCCGTTGCGCCGCGGCCGCGGCTGGTGGTCGTGCAGGGGCCGGCGGGCTACGGAAAATCGGTCCTGCTGCGACAGTACTGCGACCTTCGAGCGGCGGCCGGCGACAAGGTGGCGTGGGTGCGCATGGACGCGCACTCGGCGGATCCGGCCGAATTCCTCAGCCTGCTGTGTGAGGCTGCCGACAGCCTCGTGCGACCTCGCCAGCGCGATCCCGACGCACCGCGACGGTCGAGCATTCAGGATTTTGTGCGGCTGCTGCGCCGCGCCGGCGGTCCCGTGTTGATCGTCGTCGACAACTTCGAAGTCGCGGCGAGCAACGAGATCGGCGGTGTTCTGGCGCAGGCCGTACGCGCTTTGCCTGCCGGCGTGCAATTGTGCATCGGGACGCGCGCGCTCCCCAGGTCGATGCTGGCGCGCATGCAGATCGGCGACGGCGTCGTCAGCCTCGGGGGCGACGATCTCTGCTTTCGCGTCGCAGAGACGATGGCGTTCTTCGCCGAGTTCCGGGACTTGCAGCCGGAGGAAATCGCGGAGATCCACGAGCGAACCAACGGATGGCCTGCCGCGCTCCAAGGTTTCCGCCTGTGTTTGCGGCGAGACAGGCGTTCGCGGGTCGAGGCGTTGGCCAGCAAGGGCATGACGCCGGAGCTGATCGAATTTCTTGCGGCCGAGAGTTTCGGGGGGCTTGACGCCGGCATGCGCGAGCGACTGTTGCTGCTCGCGGTGCCGGACAAGCTGTGCGCCGGATTGGTCGAACATCTCGGTGCCGCGGCCGACGGCAGCGAGTGTCTCGCCGAAATCGAACGCGCCGGGTTGTTTCTCAGCCGTACCGATCTCGACGGGACCTGGGTGCGTTTCCACAATCTGTTCCGGCGCTTTCTGCTCAGCCGCATGAACTGCGATATCGCGCCCGAGGAACGGCGCCGGCGGCATCGCGTCACCGCCGAATGGTATGCCGCCAACGGCCACGGCGAAGCGGCTATCCAGCACGCACTGCATGCCGGCGAGCATGCGACGGCGGCGGCTCTGCTGTTGGCGCAGATCGACACGCTGGTCGCGCACGAACGGCTGGGCCTGATCGAACGCTACGCCGATCAGCTGCCGATCGACGTGCTGATCGAGCACGATGCGCTGGTCAACGCCGCCGTGATCGCTTACGCCTTCCGTCGCGCTTTCGACAAGGCGGAGGCATTGATTTCGCAACACCGCCGCCGCCTGGCCACGAGCAAGGCCGGCTCGCACGCCGTAGGCGCACACAACGTCAGCCGCCTCTTCGTGCTGGCCGCGCAGGATCGCATCGATGAGCTTGGCGCCACCGCGATCGAGTGCGCCGAGCAGCTGGATGAGAGAAGGGGTTTCCGCTATGCGGTGACCTTCAATGCGCGTGCGATGTTATTGGTCGGCCAAGCCGCCTACGACGAAGCTCGTGGGTTGCTACTGCAGGCGCGGCCGCTGCACGACGAAGACGGCAACCTGTTCGGGCAAGCCTATCAGGAGGCGATCTACAGCATGAGCCTCAGTGGCCAGGGTCGCATCGACGACGCGGTACGCGGGCTGGCTGCTGCGCTCAAACGCACTGAAGAACGGAGTGTCGGCAGCATCGGCGCCGGTTCGGTGATCGCCGCCTACCTGGCTTGTGGCCGCTACGAGCAGAACCGCATCGACGACGCGCAGGCGCTGATTCGCGATTACGCCCAGCTCGCCGAACAGCAGACCATCGTCGATGCCGTCGCCGGCATGCTGTTGACGGCGGCGCGTATCGCGCATCTGCAGCAGCGACGCGCCGAAGCCGAGGAATTGATCGAGCGGGTGCTCTATCTCGGTTACCGCTACAGCCTGGGGAGGCTGACGATCTATGCACGCGCAGAACTGGCGCGGCAGGCGACCTTTGATGGTGAACACGATGCGGCGGCCAAATGGCTGCACGAACTGCCGGCGATGTGGACCGATGCGCCGGCTGACCAACTGCTGTTCCATGCCGGAGAGACGGAAGCCTGCACGATCAGCTGGGGACGTCACTTGATCGCGATAGGCCAACACGGACCGGCGGCGCGGCTGTTGGGCAGCGAGCTGCGTCGTGCGCGGCATCATCATCGGCGCCGCCGCGAGTTGAAACTGCTGGTGATGCTCGCGCTTGCACAACAGGCGGGCGGCGATGGAGGGCTGGCGCGTCGCAGCCTGCTCGAGGCGCTGGAAATCGGTGCTGCCGGTGGATTCGTACGCAGTTTTCTCGATGAGCGGCAGGCCGTGCTGGTGCTGCTGAAGGCGCTCTATGGCGGATTCGCACAATTGCCGAACCTCGAAGGCCCCGACGCCGCTGTCGAGCATTTGCAAAGATTGCTCACCGAGGCGGGCGAGCAGGCGCCGAGCGCGCCGTCGCGCGGCGCGGACGTCGATCTCGCCTCGGTGATGGCCAGCCTCAGCGAGAAGGAGCGTCGCCTGTTGCAGTTCCTCGCGCGAGGGCTCAGCAATAAGGATCTGGCAGATCGTTTATCGGTGTCGACCAATACGGTGAAGTGGCACCTGCGCAATATCTTCGAGAAATTGCAAATCAAGAATCGCGTTCAGGCGATCGCCTTGGCGCGACGTTTCGGCATCATCGACTGATTTACGCGCTGCAGCCCTTTGGAGTGGGCACAGCCAGCAGCCGACCTCCTAGTCTGCCGTCATCAGTTCCGGATACACGGAACCCGGAGGAGAGCGCTGCGAGATCGCCGGGCAACGCCTGGTCGTCGGCATCTGCGGCGTAGCGCGTCATCGCTCGCGTCCTCCGTTTGTCTGTCCCGCCGCGATTCATACGGCGGTATGCGAAACAAGCCGAGGAGAAGGGAGCTGCCGATGAGAGTCCTTGTTACCGAAAACCTGCGGATTGATTTGGAGCAGGAGCTGTGGGAATGCCGGCACTGCGAGACCGCACTGATCGGCGCGCGCGAAAACTACAAGCGCGGCCTGCTGGTCTACGACCGCGATCCGCGTGAGATTCACAAACCCTTGCTCGATCCGCGCAAATACGAGCGCACCTATTCGCCGCACCCGCAGTGGTGTCGCATCCTCGAATACTACTGCCCCCAGTGCGGGGCGATGATCGAGACGGAGTACCTGCCGCCCGGCCATCCGCCGGTCCGCGACATCGACTTCGATATCGACGCGCTGAAGCGGCAATGGGCGGATCGCGAGGAAGTCATCGAAGCGCCAGTGGGCAGTGAACCGCCGCGCCGCCGCGGTCACTCGCACGCACACTGAGGCCACTGCCATGAAACGTGTTTCAGTGGATATCGGCGGCACTTTCACCGACTGCTTCGTCGCCTGGGATCAACGCTATATCGAGAGCAAGGCGCTGACCACCCATCACAACCTGGCATTGGGCTTCAATGAAGCCTTGCAGTCGGCCTGTCGCGAACTGGAGATCAGTGAGCGCGAGTTGCTGTCGCAGGTCGACTCGGTGCGTTATGCGACGACGCTCGGGACCAATGCGCTGATCCAGCGCAAGGGACCGCGTCTGGGCTTGTTGACGACCGCAGGCTTCCGCGCATCGGTGCCGCTGTCGCGCGCCAAGGGCTACGGCACCGGTTTGGACCACAAGCGGCAGATGGATGTGCCGAACGCGCAGCGGCCGGAACCGCTGGTGCCGATTCCGATGATTCTCGAAGTCCGCGAGCGCATCGACTTCGATGGCCAGATCGTCATGCCGCTCGATGAAGAAGATCTGCGGCTCAAGCTGCGGCAGCTCGTCGACAAGGGTGCCGAGACGCTGGTCGTCGTGCTCGCCAACAGCGTCGTCAACCCTGCACACGAACAAAGGATCCGGGAGATTTTTCTCGAGGAATATCCGGCCCATCTGCTGGGTGCGATTCCGATGTTGCTGTCTCATCAGGTCGCGGGCCGCAAGGGTGAGTACGTGCGCGCCATGTCGACGATCATGGACGGCTACCTCCATCAGGTGATGTATCACGGCCTCGGCACGCTGGAGCTGAACCTGCGCAACGCCGGCTACGAAAAGCCGATGCAGGTCAATCACAACAGCGGCGGCATGGCGCAGCTGAACTCCACCGATGCGCTGCAGACCATGCACTCCGGACCGGTGTCCGGCATTGCAGCAAGCGAACACCTGGCACTGCAGACTTCGCTCGGCAACATCGTCGCCACCGATATGGGCGGAACCAGCTTCGACATCGGTATCGTCGTCGAGGGTGGCGTCAAACACTACGACTTCAATCCGGTGATCGAGCGCTGGATGGTCAGTGTGCCGATGGTGCACCTGGTCACGCTCGGTGCCGGCGGCGGTTCGATCTGCAGCTACGATCGCATGTTCAGCACGGTTCGCGTCGGGCCGGACAGTGCCGGCTCCGATCCGGGGCCGGCGTGCTACGACCGCGGCGGGCTGGCGCCGACGGTGACCGACGCGGACCTGCTGCTCGGCTATCTCGATCCCGGCAACTACGCCGGCGGTCACATTCAACTCAACGTTCGGCGCGCGCGCCAGGCGTATGAGGATCTCGCCGACGCACTGGACATGTCGGAGGTCGAGGTGGCCAAACTGGTCCGGCAGACCGTCGACGCGAACATGGCCAACGGCATCGCCACCGAGTTGCGCACCCGCGGGTACGAGCCCAGCGCATTCACCATCCTTGCCTACGGCGGCAATGGTCCGCTACACGCCTGCGGCATTGCCAGGGCGCTGGGCGTGTCGCGCATTCTGGCGCCGCCGTTCGCATCGGTGTTCTCCGCGGTCGGCGGCGGCAACATGAGTCAGCTGCATATTCACGAGATGAACAGCTGGACCGTGTTGTTCGACGCCAATCAGCAGCGTTTCTTCGAGGACTACGCGCGCTTCAATGCCAGCGTCGAGGCGCTCGAGCAGCGCGGTCGCGACGATCTGCTGCGTCAGGGCTTCAGCGATACGGACATACGCTACCGGCTCGAACTCGACATGCGCTACGGAAACCAGCGCGTGCAGACCGCGGTGGTGACGGACTTGCATCGCATTCACTCGTCACAGGACGTTTTGCGCCTCATCGAGCAATTCCACACGCGCTACGGCGAGCGCTTCGGCAAGGGGAGTCAGGCGCCGGAGGCTGGCGTCCGCGTCAATACCATTCGCGTCTGCGCTTATGTCGAACATGCCGGCGTCGCATTCGGCGACATCCTGCCGGCAGCGGTGACCTTGGCCCCGCCCGATCCGGTCGGGAAGCGGACCTGCCATTTCGTGGGTTATGCGCAAGGCCTGGAAACGGCGGTTTACGACGACGCCGCGCTGGCGGTTGGTACCAGCATCGACGGTCCGGCCATTGTCGTGACCCGGGCCACGACTTATCTGGTCGAGCCGGGTTGGCGTCTGCAGGCCGCCGCACAAAACGCCGTCTGGTTCATGCGGCGCGACAACTGAACAGGAGCAACAACATGAACGACATGCAGACACCGCTCGACGAATCGGGCGTGCTCGACCGCTTTCTCAGCGAAAACCGCCTGTTTTGTGCGCCGGACCCGGCCATCATGGAGGATCATCGGATCGGCCCCCGTGATGCGCGCGAGCAGGCGTTGCTCGAAGGGGAGGTCGATCCGCACCGCATCAATCAGGTGCGCGGCCTGATTCTCGCGGCGCTCGACGAAGGCAACACCATGATCGAGCAGATGGGCGCAGCGCCGGGGGCGAAGTGGGGCGACATGGTGGCGGCCATCTTTACCGCGAGTGGCGATCTTTCGATGATCGCGCCGCATGGCGTGGTCGGCTTCGCCGCCTGCTGCCATTACCCGATCAAGTTCATCCGAAAGTATTGGGAACACGACCCGACGGTCGGCGTGCGCGACGGTGACGGCTTCATTCACAACGATGCGCGCTATGGCGGAATCCACAATACCGACCAGTCGATGATCTTGCCCCTGTTCTGGAAAGGGCGGCTGATCTGCTGGCTGTCGGCGACCGTGCACGAGGGGGAGAATGGCTCTTGCGAGCCCGGCGGCATGCCGGCGGCGGCCGAGAGCAAGTACGACGAAGGTTTGAAGATGCCGCCGTTTCGCGTCGTCGAGAACTTCCAGATCCGCCGCGACCTGCAGACCTTCCTGCAGAATTCGGTACGCGATCCGAAGCTGCAGTACGAGGACATGAAGGTCAAACTGCACTCGGTTCTGCGCCTTCGCGAACGCGTGCTGCGCATTCTCGAGGAGCACGGCGAAGAAGCGCTGATCGTGACGCTGCGCAAGAATCTCGAAGATGTCGTCGAGGAGGTCAAGCGGCGCATTCGTGAGCTGCCGGACGGCACCACTCGCGTCGTCTCGTTTGCCGACTCGACGCTGCGCGAGAACGCCCTGCTCAAGCTCAATATGGCCATTACGGTTCAGGGCGAGCGCATGACGATCGACATGCGCGGCTCGGCGCCGGAAATCATCAATCGCTCGATCAACACCAATCTGGCTTCGTTCAAGACGATGCTGTTTACCGGCTACCTGCAGAACATCTGGCCGGATCTGCCGCAGTGCATGGCGGTGTTCACGCCGCTGGAGTTCGTGTTCGACGAGCGTTCGCTGCTGAACGGTTCGTTCGAGACGCCGCAGGCGATGAGCCTGATTCCGTTGTTCAAGGCGATGACCATCGCCTGCATCCCGATGGCGAAGTTCAACTACATGCTGCCGCATCGCTACACGGCGATGGTCGCGCCGCAATACGATCAACCGGCGACGCTGATCTATGGCGGCTTGACCCAGCACGGTGAACAGGTCGGCAACTTTTGTGCGGACATCAACGGCATGGGGCAGGGCGGGCGCTCCCATCGGGATGGCGAGCATTCGGTTTCGCCGCCCTTCGCGGCGCACTGCGACCTCGGTGAGATCGAGCTGATGGAGGAAGATATTCCGATCGTGCGCCTGGGGGCGTTCACGCTGGCCAAGGATCGGGTCGGCTTCGGAAAGCAGCGCAGTGGTCTTGGCTACGAGCAGATCGCGACGTTCCGCGGCACCGGCCTGTGGGGTTTCATGACCGGCTGCTCGGGCTCGCTGTTTCCGTCTGCGCTGCCGCTGTTCGGCGGCTACGCGTCTCCCGCCTATCCGCTGTGCAAGATCAAGGGCGTCAATGTCTTCGATCTGATGCGTGAGACACCGGAGGCGTTTCGCTTCGACATCGTCGAACTGATGAACACCCAGCCGTTCCCGGGTGCCAGCTATTCGACGCACGACATGGGGATGACCTTCGAGCTTGCGGCGCCGGGGGAGCTGTACATGATGTGCCAGGGGGCCGGCGGCGGATATGGCGATGTCCTTCAGCGCGATCCGGCGCAGGTCATGCTCGATGTCGCCGAGGATCTGATCTCGGACGTGACGGCGCGCGACATCTACAAGGTGGTCTTCGACGCCGACACGCATGTAGTGGACGAAGCCGCCACCGCCGAATGGCGCGCCGCCGAGCGGCGCGAGCGCCTGGCCCGCGGTCGACCTTACGATGAATTCGTCGCCGACTGGGTGGCGCCGGAACCGCCCGCGAGCCTGCCATTTTTTGGCAGTTGGTCCGATCCGCAGCAGGTCTACGGGGTCACCATGGGGCAGCGTGTGGCGATGCCGGCGTCGGGACTCGAGAGTATGTTCATGCTCAATCCCAAGGATGTGCGCATCGCGCAGCTCGAAGCCGAGTTGCTGGCGGCACGGGGTTCGGCTGACTGAGCGAGGCGGCGGCGCCGAGCGTTCGAGCCCGGTGCCGCCGCAGGCTGGTTCTCAGGTCCTGCTCAGCTGCTGCGGGTCGGGTCTGTCGCACGTCGCTGTGCATAGCCGACGTACCAATCGAGCGCTTGTGGGTTGGCCATGGCATCGCGGCTGGCGACCGAGTCGGGTTCGGCGCCGAGCAGAAGTTTGCGAACCGGAACCTCCATCTTCTTGCCCGTCAGCGTATACGGTACGGCCGGTGCGGCAACGATCGCGTCCGGTACATGGCGCGGCGAACCTTGCGTGCGCAGCAAGCCGGCGATATGAGCCTGCAGGGCGCTGTCCAAGGTGACGTCGTCGCGCAACACCACGAACAGAGGCATGAAGAAGCCGCCGCCCGGCAGGTCGAGATTGACGATCAGGCTGTCGCGGATCTCGGCGACGGACTCCAGTGTTCGGTAGATTTCGGCCGTGCCGATGCGCACCCCATGGCGGTTCAGCGTCGAATCCGAACGGCCGAGTATCTGGCAGCCGCCGCGCGCGTTGATGCGCAGGTAGTCGCCGTGTCGCCAGACACCGGGCCAGGTCGTGAAGTACGACTGGCGATAGCGCTCTGCGTCGTCGTCATTCCAGAAGCGCAGCGGCATCGACGGCATCGGCTGGCGGACGACCAGCTCACCGACCGCGTCGAGGCATGGCTGGCCGGCGTCGTCGTAGGACTCGACGTCGACGCCCAGGCAGCGGGCCTGTATCTCGCCGGGATAGACCGGTTGCGTCGGCACACCGCCGACGAATCCCGACGCGACATCGGTGCCGCCGCTTTGCGAGGTCAGCCACAGATCGGCGTTGATATGCGTGTAGCACCACTGCATGTGCTCCGGCATCACCGGGGCGCCGCCGAGCATCATGCTGCGCAAACGCGACAGGTCGTAGTCCTGCGCCGGTGTCAGGCCCATCTTCTGCAGCTGACCGATGTATGAAGGGCTCGCGCCAAAAAAAGTCGTGCCGGTGTCCTGCGCAAGCTTCCAGAGCACGTCCGGGCGAGGGCTCATCGGGTGGCCGTCGTAGAGGACGACGGCGCTGCCGGTCAGCAAGCCCGCGATCAGCATGTTCCACATGACCCAGCCGGTGGTGGTGAAGTAGAACAGCGTCGAGCTCGGCTTGAGGTCGAAATGCAGGTGATGAAACTTCAGGTACTCGATCAGGATGCCGCCGTGTCCGTGCACGAACGGCTTGGGCAGGCCAGTCGTTCCGGATGAATAGACGACCCATAGCGGGTCATCGAATGCGGTGTCGGCGAACACGAAGTCGGTGCTCCCGTCGGACGCCGCGAGCCACGCCGGCCACGAAAGCAGCGACGTCACCGGCCAATCCGGCAGCGTGGCGCTCAGGCCCGGGACATGGACGACGTGCTCGATGCTCGGGACGCGTCGCAGCAGTTCAGCGACGCTGTCGCGGCGGTCGTGCGCTTGCCCCCCGTAATGGTAGCCGTCGCTGGTCAGCAAGACTTTCGGCGTGATCTGACTGAAACGGTCGGTGATCGTCGCGGCGCCGAAATCCGGTGAACAGCTCGACCAGATCGCGCCGATGCTGGCGCTGGCGAGAAGGGCGATCGCTGCTTCCGGGATGTTCGGCAGGCACGAGCAGACGCGATCGCCGGGTTCCACCCCGAGTCGGCGCAGGGCGGTGGCTGCGGCACGCACCTCGGCATGCAGGCGATCCCATGACCATGATCGCAGGGGCTGGGTTTCGCTCGCCGCCCACAATGCGGGACGCGAACCGCTTCCTGCCCGCAACAGGTGTTCGGCGAAGTTGACGCGCGCGCCGCCAAACCAGCGTGCCCCGGGCATCTGCCGGCTTTCGAGCACCTGCCGATACGGAGTCCGGCTCTTGACGCCGAAATATTGCCAGATTGATGCCCAGAAGGCCTCGGGGTCTTGAACCGACCAGCGATGCAGCGTGCCGTAGTCGTCAAAGCGGTGGCCGTGCGCTTTCAGCCAGGCGAGGTAGTGCGTGAGGTTGCTGTCACGGCGGCGCTCGGCCGACGGCTGCCACAGGGCGGGGCCGGTGTGCGGCATGGGGGCTGCTCCTCCGGTGTGGCGGTCGGTGCCGCCTGTCTGATGCGGCGATCGTACGGCGCCCCAGCCACGCGCCAACCGCCCGAAGGGATGGAGATGCCCCCGGTTCGGAGGACCAGCGCGAAAACTACCCACTCGGGTAGCGGCCCGGTGCGAGGAGCCCGATAAGGTTTCACATCAGAAAGCGAGGGCCTTGCCTATCGCTTCGATCCGCAACCGCCCGGAGGAGAACCGGCCATGTTGAGCAGAGCGCCCGTGCCCCGCCGCGGCGTCGTCGATGTTTTCCGCGCATTCAATCTGGAGATTCGTTCATGAGTATCGTCCTCGATGAGGTAACGGACGCTGATCGCGCGCGCCGAGCGCCGGCGTCCGGCACCGGCAAGCTGATCAATATCGACAACGGCGGTACGTTGACCGACATCTGCGTGATCGAGGGCGCGCAGGTCTGGCGCACCAAGACGCTGACCACGCCCTACGATCTGTCGAAGTGCCTGTTCGAGGGCCTGCGCAAGATTTCCCGCGTGATCTACGGCGAGGAAGACCTGCTCAAGCTGCTGTTGTCCACGGCGCACATTCGCTACTCGACGACCCAGGGCACCAATGCGCTGGTCGAGCGCAAGGGGCCACGGCTCGGTCTGCTGCTGTCCGGCCTCGATGCGGCGGCGCTGCAACAGGACGCACAGCAGCGCGACGTGTTCGGCGGGCTGGTCGGCACGCGCGTCGAGACGCTCGATCTGGGCACCGACGAGGCGGCGCTGGAAGTCGCGGCGACGCAGGCCATCAATCGCCTCGCGTCGGCCGGTGCCAACCGCATCGTCATCGGCGTCGGCGGTGCGCAGCGCGATGCCGGCGAGACGCGCCTGAAGAAGATGCTGCTGAAGAAATTTCCGCCGCATCTGCTCGGCGCCATCCCGTTGCTGTATTCGCATGAGGTGGTACAGGACGACGACGACGTGCGCCGCGTCTGGACCGCCTTGTTCAATGCGTTCCTGCATCCGGCGATGGAGCGCTTCCTGTACAGCGCCGAGCATCGTCTGCGCGAATACAAGACCAAGAACCCGTTGCTGATCTTCCGTAACGACGGCGACTCGGCACGCGTGTCGCGTACGGCCGCGATCAAGACTTATTCGTCCGGGCCGCGCGGCGGCGCCGAAGGCGCCAAGGCGCTGGCCGCACACTATGGTTTCGAGCGCCTGCTCGGCATGGATGTCGGCGGCACAACGACCGACGTCAGCCTGGTCGAAGCCGGTGCCGTGCGCACTGATCGCCGCGGCCGGATCGAGGGCGTGGCGACGTCGCTGGCGCTGTGCAACGTCACCAGCGCCGGTGTCGGCGGCTCGTCGATCCTGTCGGTCGTCGACGGTCGCATCAAGGTCGGGCCGGAGAGCGTCGGCGGCGCACCGGGTCCGGCGTGTTTCGGACTCGGTGGCACCGAGGCAACGATCACCGACGCCTTCCTCGTGCAGGGACTGCTCGACCCGGTCAGCTATTTCGGTGGTGAGCTGAAGATCGACGTGGAGCGCGCCCGTGCCGCCATCGACGAACGCATCGCCAAACCACTGAAGCTGTCCGTCGAAGACGCAGCGGCGGCAATGGAACAAGCCTGGGTGCAGAAGGTGGCCGACGCGCTCAAGGCGTTTACGACGATCACGCCGGACACCACGCTCGCGGCGTTTGGCGGCGGCGGTCCGTTCCTGGCCACGCGCATCGCCGAGGCCGCCGGCATCAAGCAGGTTCTGATTCCGGGGTTGGCCGCGGTGTTCTCGGCGTTCGGCATCGGCTTTTCCGACATCGCCCACGAATACGAAGCCCCACTCACCGCCACTGACGCGGCGACGCTGAAGGCGACGCGCGAGCAGCTTCTGGAGCGTGCCCGCCGCGGCATGTTCGCCGAAGGCTTCGATCTGGCCGATTGCCGCATCGAAACCTGGCTGCAGGTCGGCGACGAGCTGCAGCCACTGCTCGGTGATGCGCTGCCATCGCTGCCGCAAGGCGCGAAGCCGTCGCTGCTGCTGAAGGCGACCCGCATCATCGCGCGCGCGACGCTGGCCGGTCAGTTCGGCAGCGCCGAGCAGGCGGCGATCGCCGACGGTACCCGCCAGGCCCGGATCGATGGCCAGGCACAGGCGCTGCCGCTGTACCGGACCGAGCAGCAGTCCGCCGGTGTTCAGGCGCAAGGCCCGTGCGTGCTCGAAGACGCGTTCTTCACCGCCCGCATCGATGCCGGCTGGCGTTTCGAGATCAATGCATCCGGCGACATCCTGCTGACGAAGCAGGGCTGAGCCGATCTGGAGCAGACCCCATGAAAGTCCTGGTTACCGAATATCTGCGCATCAATCTCGATACCGAGAAGTGGGAGTGCCGGCGCTGCGGTCACGAACACGGCAACGCCCGCGAGAACTACAAACACGGCCTGCTGGTTTACGACCGCGATCCGCGCGAGATCCACAAGCCGTTGCTCGACACCCAGCTCTACGAACGCACGTACTCGCCGGACCCGAAGTGGTGCCGGATTCTCGAGTACTACTGCGCATCGTGCGGAACCATGGTCGAGGCCGAGTATCTGCCGCCCGGCCATCCGCCACTGCACGACATCGAGTTCGACATCGATGCGCTGAAGCTGCAGTGGAAGGATCGCAAGGAAGTCACCGAGCCGAGCATCGCCCCCGACCTCGCGCTGGAGAAGGTCAAGCACGGTCGCGCGCTGCACGCCGAAATGCACCACGGACACCAGCACTGAGCCGGCCTCACCGGCAAGGCCTTATCGGAATCCGACGCGATCGCATCCCGCGTTTCGCCGAACGTCGAAGCCGGCGTTCAAAAACAACAACAGCGGTGCGCCGCCCATGGCCGCACGCCAGGAGTGAGAGAAATGAAGCGAGTATCCGTGGATATCGGCGGCACCTTCACCGACACCTTCGTGGTCTGGGACAACCAGTACATCGAAGGCAAGGCGCTGACCACGCACCACAACCTGGCGCTGGGTTTCAACGAGTCGCTCGGCGATGCCTGCAAACAGCTCAAGGTCGATCCGTCGTTGCTGCTGTCGGAAGTCGATTCGGTGCGTTACTCGACGACGCTCGGCACCAATGCCTTGATCGAGCGCAAGGGCCCCCGCATCGGTGTTCTGGTCACGACCGGCTTCAAGAGCACGATTCCGCTGTCGCGTGCGCGTGGCTACGGCGAGGGCTTGTCCGAGCCGGAGCAGATGGACATTCCGAATGCGAAGCGGCCGCAGCCGATCGTGCCGATTCCGATGATTCGCGAGGTCCGCGAGCGCATCGATTATCTGGGACAGGTGTTCTGGACGCTGGACGAGGACGATGTGCGCCTGCGCATTCGTGAGCTGGTCGATGCCGGTGCCGAAGCGTTAGTGGTGATGTTCACCAACAGCGTCGTCAATCCCGAGCACGAGCTGCGGGTTCGGGAAATCTTCCTCGAGGAATATCCGGCGCATCTGCTCGGCGCGATTCCGATGCTGCTGTCGCATCAGGTCGCTGGCCGCAAGGGCGAATACGCGCGCGGCACGTCGACCATCATGGACGCGTTCCTGCATCAAACGATGTACCACGGTCTCGGCACGCTGGAACTGAACCTGCGCGCACAGGGTTACAGCAAGCCGATGCTGGTCAGCCACAACTCCGGTGGCATGGCGCAGCTGAACTCGACCGATGCCTTGCAGACCGTGCACTCCGGGCCGGTGTCCGGCATTGCCGCGAGCGAGCATCTGGCGGCCGCCGCCGAGCTCGGCAATGTCGTCGCCACCGACATGGGCGGTACCAGCTTCGACATCGGCATCGTCGATCAAAGCGGCGTCAAGCACTACGACTTCAATCCGGTGATCGACCGCTGGCTGGTGTCGATCCCGATGGTGCATCTCGTCACGCTCGGCGCCGGTGGCGGCTCGATCGCACGCTACGACCGCATGTTCGGTTCGGTCGAGCTCGGCCCCGAATCGGCGGGCTCGGATCCGGGGCCGGCCTGCTATGACCGCGGCGGTCTGAAGCCGACCGTGACCGATGCCGATTTGCTGCTCGGTTATCTCGATCCGAAGAATTACGCCAACGGCCGCATTCCGCTGAACCCCAAGCGCGCCAGGCAGGCGGTCGAAGATCATCTTTGCGACGAGCTCGACCTGAGCGTTGCCGACACCGCGAAGCTGATCAAGCGCAATGTCGACGCCGGCATGGCCAACGGCATCGCCACCGAACTGCGCACGCGCGGCTACGAGCCCAAGGACTTCACGATCCTCGCGTATGGCGGCAATGGCCCGCTGCATGCCTGCGGCATCGCCAACGCCCTGGGCGTGTCGCGCATTCTGGCGCCGCCGTTCTCGTCGACGTTCTCGGCCTGCGGCGCGGCCAACGTCAACCAGATGCACATCCATGAGATGAGCACCTGGACCGTGCTGTTCAATCCGGCGACGCGCGGCTTCTTCAACGACTACGACGGCTTCAACCGCAGCGTCGAAGAGCTCGAAAGGCGCGGCCGTGAGGACCTGCTGCGTCAGGGCATGGACGAGCAGCAGATTCGCTACCGCCTCGAACTCGACATGCGCTACGGCAACCAGCGCGTGCAGACCGCGGTCGTCACCGAGCTCAACCGGCTGCACACGCAAAAGGACGTGCTGAAGCTGATGGATCAGTTCCACGAAAGCTATGGCGCGCGCTTCGGTGCCGGCAGCCAGTCGCCGGAAACCGGCGTGCGCATCAACACCATTCGCGTCTGTGCGTTCGTCGAGCAGCCCAAGGTGGCATTCGCCAAGTTGCGGCTCGGCGACAAGACGGTCGCGCCGCCGTCGCCCGTCGTCCAGCGTGACTGCCACTTCGTCGGTCACGACCAGCCGCTGCCGACGCCGGTCTATGACGATCAGGCGCTGGCCGAGGGCACGCGCATCGAAGGGCCGGCGATCGTCACGACGCGGGCCACGACCTATCTGGTCGAACCGGGCTGGACCTACCGCGCGGCCGCTCAGGGCGGCGTCTGGTTCGTCAAGGAATAACGTTCATTCTGCTGGAGCACGACCTCATGCACGACAACATCTCCGCTGAAGAGCGGGCACTGCTCGACAAGTTTCTCGCCGACAACAAGATGTTTCTCGGCCCCGATCCCGAGATCATGCGCGATCACACGGTGACGCCGCGCTCGGCCGCCGAAGAAGCGGTTTTGAAGCAGGGCTTCGACACGCATCAGGCGCATCACATCCGCGGGCTGATCAACGCCGCCTTGTCCGAAGCGTTCACGATGGTCAACCAGATGGGCGCGGCGCCGGGTGCCAAGTGGGGCGATCTGGTCACGGCGATCTATACCGCCGAAGGCAACCTGGCGATGATCGCGCCGCACGGCATCATCACGTTCGCCGCCTGTGCGTTCTATCCGATCCGTTTCATCATCAAGAACTGGGTGAGCGACCCGACCGTCGGCGTCAAGGACGGCGACGGCTTCATTCACAACGACGCGCGCTACGGCGGCGTCCACAACACCGATCAGTCGATGATGATGCCGCTCTACTACAAGGGCGAGCTGATCTGCTGGCTGTCGAGCACGATTCACGAAGGCGAGAACGGTGCGTGCGAGCCGGGCGGCTTGCCGGCGGCGGCCGAGAGCAAGTACGACGAAGGCATCAAGATGTCGCCGTTCAAGGTCGTCGAGAACTTCCAGATCAAGCGCGATCTGGTGACCTTCCTGCAGAACTCGGTGCGTGACCCGAAGCTGCAGCTCGAAGACATGAAGGTCAAGCTGCATGCGGTGATGCGTCTGCGCGACCGCATCATCGCCATCCTCGATCAGTTCGGTCGCGAGGCCTTGATCGCGACCATGCGCATGCATCTCGAAGACACCGAGACCGAAGTGCGACGCCGCATTCGCGAGCTGCCGGACGGGACGACGCGTGTGTTGCAGTTCATGGATTCGAGCCTGCGCGAAAACTGCATGCAGAAGATCAGCGTCGCGATCACCGTCAAGGGCGATCGCATGATCTGCGACTTCCGCGGCACCGCACCGCAGTTCATGAACCGTTCGGTCAACACCAATCTGGCGTCGTTCAAGGCGGCGCTGGCGACCGGCTTGCTGCAGAACATCTGGCCTGATCTGCCGCACACGATGGCGGTGCTGTCGCCGATCGAGGTGATCACCGACCCGAACTCCATCATCGACGCCGAAGGCGAGATGCCGCAGGCCATGAGCCTGATGCCGCTGTTCAAGGCCTGCGTCGCGTGGACGGTGCCGATGGCCAAGTTCAATTACAGCCTGCCGCGGCGTTACTCGGCGATCATCGCCTCGCAATACGATCAGGCGGCGACTTTCATCTACGGCGGCCTCACGCAGCACGGCGACGTCACCGGCAACTTCTGCGGCGACATCAACGGCATGGGGCAGGGCGCGCGCAGCCACGCCGACGGCGAGCACTCGGTGTCGCCGGTGTTCGGCTTCATGGCCGATTCCGGCGAGCACGAGATCAACGAGGAAGACACGCCGATCATCCGCCTCGGCGCCCAGCGTCTGGCCAAGGATCGCGTCGGCTTCGGCAAGTATCGCGGCGGCATGGGCTACGAGCAGATCGCCACCGCGCGCGGGTCCGGCATGTGGGGCTTCATGACCGGCTGCGAGGGCTCGAAGTTTCCGTCGGCGCAGGGTCTGTTCGGCGGCTATTCGTGCCCGGCCTACCAACTGCTGAAGATCAAGGGCGTCAATATCTTCGAGACGCTCAATCGCGATCCGAAGGCGATCGAGGTGTTCGACATCCTCAAGCTGATGAACGAACGGCCGCTCGCCGGCGGCAAGTACAGCAGCAACGACATGGGCATGACCTTCGAGCTCTGCGACGAAGGCGAGATCTACATGATCTGCCAGGGCTCGGGCGGTGGCTACGGCGACGTGCTCGAGCGCGATCCGGCGCTGGTGATGAAGGACATCGAGGAGGATCTGCTGTCGGCCGATCTGGCGCGCGAGATCTACAAGGTGGTCTTCGACGAGCGCACGCTGGTCGTCGACGAGGACGCGACGCGTGCGATGCGTGACGACTATCGCCGCCAGCGCCTGCAGCGCGGCAAGCCGTTCGATGCCTTCTGCAAGGACTGGGTCACGGCCGAGCCGCCGGCCGATCTGCCGTATTTCGGCAGCTGGGACGACAACCGCCGCATCTATGCGCAGAACCCGGCGATCAATCTGAAGGTGGTGATGAACGCCGATCAGCTGCAGGGCTTCTACATGCCGAATCCCAAGGACCTGCAGATCGCCTCGCTCGAGGCACAACTTGCCAAGGCACAGGCCGCACTCGAAGCCTGCCAGGCAGCCGGTCGCTGAAGCGCAGCCGGAAAAACAGCTGAACCATATTCATAACAGGGGAGAGATTCGATGATCGACTATGGCAAGCGGTTCCGCCTCGACGGCAAAGTGGCCCTGGTTACGGGGGCGGCGCGCGGCATCGGCGCGGAGATCGCGATGGCGCTGGCACAGGCCGGTGCCGCGGTGCTGGTCAGCGATGTCGCCGACGGTGGCGGCAAGGCCACGGTGGCGGCGATCCGCAAGATGGGCGGCAAGGCCGAAGCCTGCGTGCACGACGTCACCGACGAAGCGCAGTGGGAAGCGGCGGTTGCCAAGGCCCAGTCGGCGATGGGCCGGCTCGACATCGTCGTCAACAACGCCGGCATCGAGACCGCGGCGCTGTTGTCGCAATGCACGCTCGAGGACTTCCGCCAGGTGCTCGACGTCAACGTGTCCGGCGTCTTCCTGGGCGTCAAGCACGCGATCCGGGCGATGGCCGCGCCGCAGGGCGCGGGCGGCGCGATCATCAACCTGTCGTCGGTGGCCGGCCTGATCGGTACCACCGGACATGCGGCGTATCACACCTCGAAAGGGGCGGTGCGCCTGCTGACCAAGGCGGCCGCGGTCGAATGTGCGCAGCTGGGTACCGGCATCCGCGTGAACTCCGTGCATCCGGCGATCGTTGCCACCGAGATGGGCACCAACTTCATCCAGCATTTCGTCGATCTCGGTCTGGCACCGGACTACGCGACGGCTGAAGGTGCGATCAAGGGCGCCCATCCGCTGGGGCGCTTCGGCGAGCCGGCCGACGTGGCCAGTGCCGTCGTCTACCTGGCGTCGGACGCGGCGCAGTGGATGACCGGCACCGAGCTCGTGCTCGATGGCGGCTACACGGCGGCCTGAGCGCCACGCCATGAACCGCTTCGACGAACTGATCGCCGCGCGGCGACCCCTCTGGCTGGACTACGCCGATTACGCCGGCGCGCTGCTCGCCGGTGGGCAGGCGCCGTGGCTGGACGTGTCGGCGCTGGTCGCCTGGCAACGCAAGGCGCAGGGCCTGCTGCGTTCCGATGTCGTCGAACTGCCGCTCGGCGCGGTGGCGGCCGCCTGGCTCGACGCACATGCCACGCTGCGCGACGCGATGGCCGCCAAGCGGCGCGTCGGTTACCCGCTGCGCACGCTGCTGGCCGACGACGATCTGCGCCATCACCTGGCCGAACTCGCCGGCGGCCTGCGCGCGAGCTTCGCCTCGCAGCCACTGGCGATCGCCTGTCCGTCGCCGCGGCGCTGGCTGCTCGAAAGTTATCGCGCCGCGCATGGCGAAGTGCCGGAGTTCGACGACGACGATGTCGACAGCGCCGCCGTCTATCTCGCCGACTTTCTGCGCCTGTTCGGCGAGATCGGCATCGACGTGCTGCTGCTGCAGGAGTCGCTGGACAGCGCGCCGTCCGATGCCGCGTCACTAGCGTGCTGTCAGCCGGTCCTGAATGTGGCCGCGCATTACCGCTGGATCGTCGGCATGGCAACGCCCGCCGGGCGTTGCGAGGGGGATGCGTCGCTGGACTTCGTGGTCGCGCCCGAGGCGGTTGAGCGCCGCTACGTCGCGCAACAGATTCCCGCGGCGTTCTGGACGGGCGCGGCGGTGCCGGACTGTCCGGCCGGCGGCTTTCGCTATGCCGGCATTCCACGTGACGCACAGCCCGAGGCCGTGCTGCAGCGCCTCGCGTCGCTGCGCTGACGGGCTACCGACCATGAGCCTCCAGGCCGCCATTGTCCCTTACGCCTTGCGCGCGCTGAAGCTCGCCTTGCAGCCGCGGGTGCCGGTTGCGGTACAGCGTGCGCTGTCGGCAGCGGCGCTTTGCGCCACGCCGCTGCCGCGCGGCGCGGCACGTGAATGGCAGAACCTTGGCGGTGTGCGCTGTGAGCGCCTGCGTCGTCGCGACGCGCGGCCGCGCCGCTGCATTCTCTATCTGCACGGCGGCGGCTACGTGATCGGCTCGCCGGCGACGCACCGGACCGTCACGGTGCGCCTGGCGCTGCAGACCGATGCCGATGTGATCGTGCCGGACTATCGGCTGGCGCCCGAACATCCGTACCCCGCCGCACTCGACGATGCGCTGCAGGTCTGGCGTGCACTGCGCGACGGCGGGCGGTCGGCTGACGACATCATCGTTGCCGGCGACTCGGCAGGCGGCGGTCTGGCCTTGTCGCTAGTCTTGGCTTTGCGCGATCGCGGCGAAGCGCTGCCGACGGCGGTTGCGACGATCTCGCCATGGGTCGATCTGGCGCTGACCGGCGACAGCGTGCAGGCCCGTGCCGCGCGTGACCCGCTGATCACGCCGGCCTGCGGCACGCACTGGTCGGCGCTGTATCGCGGCGCGGCGCGCGCCGACGATCCGGGCTGTTCGCCGTTGTACGCCGGGCTCGCCGGTTTGCCGCCATTGTTGGTGCACGTCGGCAGTGAAGAGGTCATCTACGACGATGCCCAGCGGCTGGTCGCCAAGGCGCGTGCCGCCGGCGTCGCGGTAACGCTGCGTGAATACCCCGGGCTCTGGCACGACTTCCATCTGCAGGCTGGCTTGCTGCCGGAGGCCGGTGTGGCGGTCGCCGAGATTGCCACGTTCTGCCGGGTGTCCTGGAACGATGAAGGCGCGCGGAGGAGTGCCGCATGAGCGCCGGCCTCGCCCTGCGCGGCGAGCATCTGTTTGCGCTGCGCGCGCAATTGCAGGCCCCGCCGGAAGTGATCGGGCCGGTACCTGAAGGGCTGCGCATGACGTTCTACATCGCCGGCGGCCGCGTCGATGGGCCGCGCCTGCGCGGCCGCTTGCGCGCCAGCGGCGCGGACTGGTTCACCTTGCGTCGCGACGGTGTCGGCCAGCTCGATGTGCGCGGCACGATCGAGACCGACGATGGCGCCTTGATCCAGATCGACTACGCCGGACTCGCGGATGCCGGTGAGGGGGCTTACGAGAACGTCGTGGGTGGCGCGCTGCCGCCGCGCCTGACGCTGCGCACCGGGCCGCGCCTGCGCAGTGCCCATCCCGCCTATCAGTGGCTGCATCGCCTGTATTGCGTTGGCATCGGCGAGGCCGATCTGCAGACCTTCGAGGTCCGCTACGACATCTACGCACTGCCGTGAACGAAACCAAGAACGAGGAGAACGACATGGTGCAGGAAGGCGAGTTGCTGTGGACGCCGCGAGCGGAGTTCGCGCAAGGCTCGCAGATCGCCCGCTACCAGCGCTGGCTGCGCGAGCAGCGCGGGGTTGAAACGTCCGATTACGCGACGCTGTGGAACTGGTCGGTGCGCGAGCCCGAGGCGTTCTGGGCGACGATCTGGGATTACTTCGACGTGCAGTCGTCGGTGCCGTACTCGCGGGTGCTCGATACGCATCAGATGCCCGGCTGCAAGTGGTTCGAGGATTCGCGCCTCAATTACGCCGAGCACCTTTTGCGGCAAGAGGCGATCGCGCCGGACGCAACCGTCTTCCATCACCTGTCGGAGACGCGCCCGCTGGCGCAGATGAGCTGGCGCGAGCTGGGCCGCCAAGTGCGCATCCTCGCCACCGAGCTGCGCGCGCTCGGCGTGCAGCCCGGCGACCGTGTCGTGTCGTACATGCCCAACGTGCCGGAAACGGCGATCGCGATGATGGCGACGACCGCGATCGGCGCGGTGTGGTCATCGGCGGCACCGGAGTTCGGCGTCAAGACCGTGATCGAACGGTTCTCGCAGATCGAACCGAAGGTGTTGTTCGCCGCCGACGGCTACCGCTTCGGTGGCAAGGACTTTGTGCGCGACGCCGAGGTGCGCCGCATCGTCGATGCGCTGCCGTCGTTGCAGACCGTGGTCTGGCTGCCGTACCTGGACCCGGCCGCGCCGCCGCCGTCGTGGAAGCAGATGCGCCGTTGGGGCGATCTGCTCAGCGGTCCTGATGTCTCGCCAGAGCAGTTCCGCTACGAGCACGTCGCCTACGATCATCCGCTGTGGGTGGTGTTCTCGTCGGGCACGACCGGTCTGCCGAAGGCGATCGTGCACAGCCACGTCGGGGCGCTCGTCGAGCACCTCAAGCTGATGCACTTTCATCTGAATCTCGGTCCGAAATCGGTGATGTTCTTCTACAGCACCACCGGCTGGATGATGTGGAACCTGCTGCTGGCGGCGCTGCTGACCGGGAGCGGGATCGTGCTTTACGACGGCAACCCCGCACACCCGTCGCCGGACTTTCTCTGGCAGCTCGCCGCCGACACCGGCACGACCAGTTTCGGTGCCAGCCCGACCTATGTGCAGATGATGGAAAAGGCCGGTCTGGTGCCGGGGCAGCGCTTCGATCTGTCGAAGCTGGAGGCGATCGTTGTCGCCGGCGCACCGTCGACGCCGGAGACCTTCGCCTGGTTCTACCGCAGCGTGAAGCCGGATCTGTGGGTGACCTCGCAATCCGGCGGCACCGAGTTGTGCAGCGGCTTCGTCGGCGCATCACCGACGCTGCCCGTGCATGCCGGCGAGATTCAGGCGCGCTTGCTGGGGATGGACGTGCACGCCTGGACCGACGATGGCCATGAGCTGATCGACGAAGTCGGCGAGCTGGTCGTGACCACGCCGTTTCCGTCGATGCCGATCAAGTTCTGGAACGACGACGGCGGCAAGCGCTATCGCGAGTCGTATTTCGAGGCGATGGAGACCATCCGGCCGGGCGTCTGGCGGCATGGCGATTTCATCAAGGTCAATGCGCGCGGCGGCTGCTACATCTACGGCCGATCGGATTCGACGCTGAATCGCTTCGGGGTGCGGATCGGCACCGCGGAGATCTATCGCGCTGTCGAGCAGGTACCGGAAATCGCCGACAGCCTCATCGTCTGTTGCGAGTTGCCGGGCGGCAAGTTCTTCATGCCGCTGTTCGTGCGCCTCAAGCCTGATGCCGAACTTGACGAGAACCTCGTGCGTCGCATCAACACCAAGCTGCGCGAGGACTGCAGTCCTCGCCACGTGCCGGATCGGATCTACGCCGTCACTGCGGTGCCGTACACGCTGACCGGCAAGAAGATGGAAATCCCGGTGCGCAAGCTGCTGATGGGCTGGCCGCTGGAAAAGGCGGCGAGCCGCGACGCGATGATGAATCCGGATGCGATCGACTGGTTCGTCCGCTTTGCGCAGGACAGCCGCGACTACGACTGGCGTGGCAACGCGGCGACGTCCGCGCGCGCCTGAACGGGAGGCCAGGACATGGGACGTGTACAGGACAAGGTCTGCATCGTGACCGGTGGCGCGCGTGGCCTGGGCCTCGCTGCCGCCGAGGCGCTGCTCGAAGAAGGCGCGTACGTGCTGCTCACCGACGTCGATCGCGATGCCGGTGCCGCGGTCGCGGCGCGGCTCGGGTCGCGTGCGGCGTTCGTGATGCAGGACGTCACCGACGATGCGCGCTGGCCGGCGGTGCTCGATGAGGCGATCACGCGCTGGGGGCGGCTCGACGTGCTCGTCAACAACGCCGGCATCGGCTTGCTCGCCGACATCGAGCAATCGACGCTGGAAGGGTGGCGGCGCACGCTCGACATCAATCTGAGCGGCGTCTATCTCGGCACGCAGGCGGCCATCGCGCGCATGAAGGAACACGGCGGGGCGATCGTCAACATGGCGTCGATCGAGGGCCTGCTCGGCGAGGCGATGCTGCCGGCCTACAACGCCAGCAAGGGCGGTGTGCGTCTGTTCACGCGCTCCGCCGCCATTCATTGCGCACGCGCTGGCTACGGCATTCGCATCAACACCGTATGCCCCGGCTTTGCCGACACGCAGATGGTCAGCGGCGCATTGGCGACGCTGACGCCCGAACTGGCCCAGCAGTTTGCGGAGAAGACCTTGTCGCGCATTCCGCTTGGCCGCTTCGCGCGGCCCGAAGAAATCGCCCGCTGTGTGCTGTTCCTGGCATCCGATGAAGCGAGCTACGTGACCGGCGCCGACCTGGTGGTCGACGGCGGCATGACGGCCTGACGCGACACCCCGTCGAAGCAACAACAAAAACCCGAGGAGAGAAGCATGAGCAAGAAACCCGTCGTCATCTATGGCGTCACCGGCTACACCGGCCGCCTCGTCGCCGAGTATCTGCGCGAATACCGTACGCCGTTCATCGCCGCTGGCCGTGACGCCAAGCGCATCAAGGAAGTGCTCGACAAGGTGCCGGGCATCGAGAATGCCGACTACGAGATCGCCGAAGTCGAGCACAGCGTCGAGGCGTTGACCCAGCTGATGAAGGGCGCCAAGGTCATGTGCAACATGGTCGGCCCGTTCATGAAGTACGGCGACGAGGCGGTCGAAGCCTGTTACAACGCCGGCGCGCATTACACCGATACCAACGGCGAGCAGAACTGGATGATGCACGCCGAGGAGAAGTGGGGGCAGAAGTTCGCCGACAAGAACCTGCTGCTGACGCCGGGCATCGCGCAGATGTATACGACCGGCGAGATCGCCGCCAACCTCTGCCTCGAAACGCCGGGACTCGATACGCTCGACATCCTCGTACTGTGGCGTGGCTTCCCGACCTATGCGTCGACGCAGACGATCTTCAGCATCCTCACGTCCGACTTCTTCTACCTCGAGCAGAACCAGTACGTGCAGTGGTCGCCGTACGCGAAGATCGAGGCGATGGTGCCCGGCCAGCACGCGACGGCGATGGCGCTGCCGTGGGGCGGCACCGCGCATCCGGTGTGGTTCAAGAACGATCCGCGCGTCGCGACCTGCAAGGCGATGGGCGGTGTGTTCGAGCGCACCGTGATGGAAGGCGTGGTGCAGATCACGTCGGTCGTCGAGGAGAAGATCAAGAAGCTGCCGAAGGCCGAAGCGGAGAAGGAGTTGTCGGCGATGGCGGCGTCGCTGCAGGCCGGCATGCCGCCGCGCGAGAATCCGCGCCTCAACACGTCGGTCGATTCGGTCCACGCCAGCGGCCCGCTCGGACATGCGCATTGCGTGATTCACGGCGTCTGCAACTACAAGCAGACCGGGCTGTTGCAGGCCTATGTCGCGTATCACCTGCTGCAGGCGCCGCCGAAGCGTTACGGCTTCGCGTCCGGCTGTCAGGCCTTCGGTCACCGCGAGCTGCTCGGTGTCTTGCAGAGCTTCGGTCTGGTGTCGCGGCCGGAGCTGACGGTCAACTCGGCGTCGGCCAGCCTCGGCTGAACGGCCGCCGCCGATGAGCGTCGTGCGCATCGCAGCGTCAACGCCGCGGATCGCGGAGGGCGAGCGGCTATGGACGCCGCCGCCCGACGCGGTAGGCGGCGCTGCGGTCGAACGCTTCCGGCACTGGGTCAATGCACGCCATGGCCTGGACCTCTGCGATTACGACGCACTGTGGCGCTGGTCGGTCGACGAGGTCGAGACCTTCTGGGCGGCGGTGTGGGCGTACTTCGATGTGCATGCGACGCAACCGTACGAGCGGGTGCTGGCGGCGCGGACCATGCCGGGCGCGGTCTGGTTCGAAGGCGCGCGGGTCAACTACGCCGAACACCTGCTGCGCCGCGAAAGCCGACACCCGGACGCGCCGGCGTTGCTGCACGCATCGGAACTGCGTGACGGCGGCGAGCTGAGCTGGGGCGAACTGGGCCGTCAGGTCAGGACACTGGCGACGCGTCTGCGCGAGCTGGGTATTGGCCCCGGCGACTGCGTCGGCGCCTACATGCCGAACATCCCGGAAACGGCGGTGGCGATGCTGGCGACGACGGCGATCGGTGCGACCTGGGCCGCAGCGTCGCCGGAGTTTGGTTCAAGAGCGGTGATCGAGCGCTTCGCGCAAATCGCGCCGAAGCTGTTGTTCGTCGTCGACGGCTATCGCTTCGATGGCGTCGATTTCGAACGCGGTGAGCAGGTGGCCGAGATCGTCGCCGGGCTCGGCGGTGTCGAGCACGTGATCTGTCTTCCATACCTGGTGCCGCAGCGTGCGCCGCAGCAGCCCGGTGCCATGGCCTGGGCCGATTTGTTGGCGACGGCCGAGCCGGCACAGTTCGAGTACGAGTATGTGGCGCATGACCATCCGCTGTGGGTGTTGTTTTCGTCGGGGACCACGGGCCTGCCGAAGGCGGTCATCCACAGCCACGTCGGCATTCTCGTCGAGCACTGCAAGCTGACCGCGTTTCACGTCGGCCTGACGCCGGAGTCGCGGCCGTTCTATTTTTCGACGTCGGGCTGGATGATGTGGAACGTGCTGCTCGCCAGCCTGCTGCAGGGCGCGACACCCGTGCTCTACGACGGCTGCCCGATCGGCCCCGATCCCGAGGTGCTGTGGAAGCTGGTCGAGCGCATGCGCGTGACGCATTTCGGCACCAGCCCGAGCTTTGCGCAGATCATGCAGAAGGCCGGCCTGCGTCCGTGCGAGCGCTACGACCTGTCGGCGCTGCACATGATCCTGCTGGCCGGTTCGCCGGCCATGCCGGAAACCTTTGCGTGGTTTTACGAGGACGTGAAGCCGGATCTGTGGGTCACCTCGCAGAGCGGCGGCACGGAGATCGCCTCGGCCTTCGTCGGTGCGGTGCCGAGCCTGCCGGTCTATGCCGGCGAGATTCAGACGCGCTTGCTCGGCATGGACGTCGACGTCTGGAACGAGCAGGGTGAGCCGGTCGTCGATCAGACCGGCGAACTGGTGGTGCGCAAGCCGTTTCCATCGATGCCGTTGCGCTTCTGGAACGACGCCGGCAACGCGCGGTATCACGACACGTATTTCCAGACCTGGCCGGGTGTCTGGCGGCATGGCGATTCGACCAAGATCAATGACCGCGGCGGCGTCTACGTCTACGGCCGCAGCGATTCGACGCTGAACCGTTACGGCGTCTGTATCGGCACCGCCGAGATCTATCGCAGCGTCGAGCGCATCGACGATGTGATCGACAGCATCATCGTCTGCTGCGAACTCGCCGGCGGACGCTTTTTCATGCCGATGTTCGTCAAGCTGCGCGCCGGCCTGGAACTCGACGAGGCGATGCGGGCGCGAATTCGCGGGCAACTGCGCGCCGACTGCAGCCCGCGGCATGTGCCCGACCAGCTTTATCGCGTCGACAAGATTCCCTACACGCTGACCGGCAAGAAGATGGAAGTGCCGGTGCGCAAGCTGCTGAGTGGCTGGCCGCTCGAGAAGGCCGCCAGCCGCGATGCGATGCTCGATCCGACCGCGATCGATTGGTTCGTCCGCTTTCGGGCCGACAATCACGCGATGCTGACCGGCTGATGGGCGTGCCGAATCTCCTCCACGTTGCGGAGCTGCCGCGATGAGCGACGGCGCGCCGATCGACGATCTGATGTTCTGTATCGAGGAGCTGCGCTCGCTCGACGACGACACGCTGACCGCGAGCGATGTCGACCACGATACGACGCGCGCAGTCCTCGAAGCCTGCGCGCGCTTCGCGACGGAAGAGCTTGAAACGCTCGATGCCGACGGCGATCGCCTGGGCGCGCAGTGGCGCGACGGCTCGGTGCGGATGCCGCCCGGCTTTCGCGATGCCTATCGGCGTTACGTCGATGCCGGCTGGCAGGGACTGCAGCACCCGGCGGTCTACGGCGGTCAGGCGCTGCCGCAGACGACCGCGGCCGCCTGCGCCGAGATCATCAATGCCGCCAACCTCGGCTTTGCGCTGTGTCCGCTGCTGACCGACGGTGCGATCGAAGCATTGCTGACCGCCGGATCGGCGGCGCAGTGTCGCTTGTATGTGCCGCGCCTGGTCTCCGGTGAATGGACTGGCACGATGAATCTGACCGAGCCTCAGGCCGGGTCCGACCTGGCCTTGCTCAAGGCGCGTGCGGAGTTGCAGGCGGACGGCAGCTACCGCCTGTTCGGGCAGAAGATTTTCATTACCTACGGCGACCACGACCTGACCGACAACATCATTCACCTGGTGCTGGCGCGCACCGCCGATGCGCCGCCGGGCGTGCGTGGGATCAGCCTGTTCGTCGTGCCCAAGTTCCTGGTCGACGATCAGGGGCGCATCGGCGCGCGCAACGATGTGCGCTGCGTGTCGATCGAGCACAAGCTCGGTATTCACGCCAGCCCCACCGCGACGCTCGCGTTCGGTGAAGGTGAAGGTGAAGGGCAGGGTGGCCGCGGCGCGGTGGCCTATCTGCTGGGCGCCGAACATGAAGGCCTGCAGGCGATGTTCGTGATGATGAACCTCGCGCGTTTCCGGGTCGGCGTTCAGGGCATCGGGGTCGCGCAGCGCGCGTATCGCAAGGCCGCTCGCTACGCGCGCGAACGCGTGCAGTCACGGCCGGTCGATGGTCGACGGCCAAACGCCGTGGCCATCGTCGAGCACCCGGACGTACGCCGCATGCTGATGACGATGCGTGCGCACATCGAGGCCACGCGTGCGCTGGCGATTCATGCCGCCAGCCTGGCCGACGCTGCCGAAGTCGGCCTTGACCCCGACGGCGAGGCACGTGCGCTCTACGAGTTCCTGGTACCCCTGCTGAAGGGCTATGCGACCGAAATGTGTGTCGACGTCACTAGCCTCGGCATCCAGATTCACGGCGGCATGGGTTTCATCGAGGAGACCGGCGCCGCCCAGCACTACCGTGATGCCCGCATCCTGCCGATCTACGAAGGCACCACGGCGATCCAGGCCAATGACCTGATCGGTCGCAAGCTGCTGCGCGACGGTGGGCATATCGCGCGGCGGATGGCGGCGCGCATCGAACGGGTCGAACACGGTCTGGCCGCTGCCGGCGGCATCGATCACGCTGCGATCCGCGCGCCGCTGCGACGATTGCGCCTGGCGTTTCTCGACGCCGTCGAATTCATGCTGGGCCGCCAGCACGACAACGTCAATGCGATCTACGCGGCGGCCGTGCCCTTCCTGCAGATGGCGGCGCGGCTGGTCGCCGGTGGCCTGCTGGCGCGCTGCGCGCTGGCGGCGACACGTCGTGCCGGCGATGGCGGCGACACGGACTTTCTCGATGCCAAGCGCATTACCGCGCGCTTTTATGCCGAGCACATCGTGGCGCCGGCCGTGGGGCTGCGCGACGTCATCATCTACGGCGGCAACAGCGCACTGGCGCTGGCCGCTGGCGCTTTCTGAATCCACCCACTTCGATCGCTAGCGGAGCACGCACCATGTCCGGGCTGTCTGGCAAAACCTTATTCATTACCGGCGCGAGCCGTGGCATCGGCAAGGCGATCGCCTTGCGTGCCGCGCGTGATGGCGCGCGCGTCGTCGTCGCCGCCAAGACCGCCGCGCCCGATCCGCGCCTGCCCGGCACCATACACAGCGCCGCCGCCGAGATCGTCGCCGCCGGCGGCGAGGCTTTGCCCCTGCAGGTCGACATCCGCGATGAGGCGCAGGTGCAGGCCGCGGTGGCCCGAGCCGCCGAGCACTTCGGCGGTATCGACATCCTCGTCAACAACGCCAGTGCCATCAGCCTGACCCGCGCCGACGAAACGCCGCTGAAGCGCTATGACCTGATGATGGACATCAACGTGCGCGGCGCGTTTGTCTGCACGCAGGCCTGCCTGCCGCACCTGCGCCGCGCCGCCAATCCGCATGTGTTGTTGCTGGCGCCGCCGCTCGACATCGATCCGCGCTGGTTTGCGCGCCACGCCGCGTACACGGTGTCGAAGTACGCGATGAGTCTGCTGGGCCGAGGACTCGCTGCCGAACTGCGCGACGACGGCATCGCCGTCAACACGCTATGGCCGCGCACCTTGATCGAGACGGCGGCGTTGAAGGTCGACGGCCTCGACGGCACCGGCGATGGCCGCACGCCGCAGATCATGGCCGACGCGGCGTATCGCATCGTGACCCGTCCAGCGCGTCGCTTCAGCGGCCATGCCTGCCTCGACGAGACGGTGTTGCGCGACGCCGGCGTCGACGATTTCTCCGCCTATCTCGCCCGGCCCGGCACGACGCCGGCGCTGGACCTGTTCGTCTCTGCCTGAGAGCTTTCCATGAAACGTCCCGTTCACGTCATCGGCGTCGGCATGACGCCGTTCGTCAAGCCCGGCACCAGCCCGGATTATCCGCAGATGGCGCGCGTCGCCGGCCGCACGGCGCTGGGTGATGCCGGCATTGCCTACGACGACATCGAGCAGGTCTACGCGGGCTATGTCTATGGCGATTCCACGAGCGGCCAGCGCGCCGTTTACGAACTCGGCCTGAGCGGCGTGCCGGTCATCAACGTCAACAACAATTGTTCGACGGGATCGAGTGCGCTCTATCTTGCACGCCAGGCGATCGAGGGGGGACTCGCCGAATGCGTGCTGGCGATCGGTTTCGAGAAGATGGAGCGCGGTGCGCTTGGCGAGAAATATGCCGATCGCGAAGCGCCTCTGGGGCGGCACATGGCGACCATGCATGCGACACAGGCGCCGTCGACCGCGCCGATGGTCGCGCAGATGTTCGGCGGTGCCGGCCGCGAATACCGCGAGCGTTATGGCGCCAGCCGCGAGACGTTCGCCAAGATCACCGTCAAGGCGCGTCGCCACGCGCGTCACAACCCGAACGCGCTGTTCCGCACACCGCTCGATGTTGAAGCGGTCATGGCGTCGGAGACGATCTACGATCCGCTGACGCGCCTGCAGTGCTGTCCGCCGACCTGCGGCGCTGCTGCGGCCGTCCTCTGCTCCGACGATTTTCTGCGACGCCTGCGCGACGCGCGCCCGGTGACGATCGCCGCACAGGCGATGACGACCGATTATCCGAGCACCTTCGAACCCCCCTCGATGATGCGCATGGTCGGCAGCGAGCTGACGCGCGCGGCGGCGCGGCAGGTCTATGAAGCGGCCGGCATCGGCCCCGACGACATCGACGTCGTCGAGCTGCACGATTGCTTCACGGCCAACGAGATCATCAGTTACGAAGGTCTGGGGCTGTGCGGCGAGGGCGAGGCGGAGCGCTACGTCGCCGACGACGACAACACCTACGGCGGCCGCTGCGTCGTCAACCCGTCAGGCGGCCTGCTGTCGAAAGGCCATCCGCTCGGTGCGACCGGACTGGCGCAATGTGCCGAGCTGGTCTGGCAGTTGCGCGGCGAAGCCGGGCCGCGGCAGGTCGATGGCGCGCGCGTGGCCCTGCAGCACAATCTGGGACTGGGCGGCGCCTGCGTCGTCACCTTGTACCGTCGCGACTGAGCGCGGGACGTGCCGCTCGCCGCCGCACGCCGAAACGCTCGGCGTGCGGGATCGCGCTCAGCGTAGCAGCGCCATCTGCCGTGCGGCGTTGATGGCCTGCAGCCGGCTGCTGACGGCGAGCTTGGAATAGATGTTCTTGAGGTGGAATTTGACCGTGTTCTCGGACACGAAGATGCGCCGCGCCATCTCCTTGTCGGAGACGCCGTTGGCGAGATAGACGAGAATTTCCTTCTCTCGATCGGTCAGCGGTTCCAGCGGTTGGAAGCTGCCGATCGCCGGCGCGGCCCGCGCCGGATCCGCGGCGTGGCCGGCCGCTGCCAACAACCGCGAGACGAACTCCTGCAGCGGTTGCAGCAAGGGGTCATCGACCGCCTCGCGGCTCAGCGCCGCGTGCTCTTCCTTGAGCATCGGCAGCAGGGTAGCGCCCTCGTCGAGCACCAGCCGGACGAAGTTCTCCGGCGCCGCGAGCTGCAACGCGCGGCGCAGGCTGCGGCGCGCGGTGTTGTCGCTGCCGCGGCGCTGCAGGGCCAGCGCTTCCAGCAGCAACAGCTTGATCAGACGGTACTGCCGCCGCTGCTTGTGCGCCAGCGCGATCTCGTCGGCGAGCTTCGGCAGCGCAAGCTCGGTCTGCCCGGCGTGCACGGCGAGGCGCAAGTGGCCGATGGTGTCGCCGTCGACGGCTTCGGAAAAGATCATCCAGCCGTCCGGCAGCGAGAACTCCGGCTGCTTGGGAATGCGGCTGGCCAGCGCCTGCGCACGCTCGCTTTCGCCGGAGAGCAGTGCGCGGCGCACCCGCTCCCAGGCGACGATGCGCAGCAGGCGCGGCCAGCCGGCGCTGTGCGCAAGCTGCTCGGCTTCGCTGAGCACCTCGTCGGCCCGATTGCCGCGGCCGCGCGCGTCCTGGATGCGGCTCATCGCGACGTAGCAGAGCGCCAGGAAGTCGAGCAGTACCGCGTCGGCGATGACATCGTGGAACTGCAGGAACATCGACTCGGCGAGGTCGAGTTCGTCGCATTCGTAGAGTGCGTGCACATAGCAGGCGGCGAGCGAAGCGGCGGCAAACGACTTGTCGAGGTCGAGCTGCTGTTCGGAAAGTCCGGTGCGATACAGCGCCAGCGCGTCGATCAGGCGTCCCTGCATCAACAGGCTGATGCCGTGCACGGCGACCGAATAGCCGCCGCTGAATGCGGCGTCGCCACGGCGGTTGTAGGCCTGCGCCAGCTGCAGCATGTCGCGCTCGGCGTCGAAGTCGCCGGCCGCCATCGAGCGGTAGCCGACGAGGTTGGCGGCCGCGCCGAGTTCGAATGCGCGAAAGCCTTCCGGTTTGGCATCGCGAATCTCGACCGACTGCACGATGTCGAAAGCGAGCGGAACATCGTCGACGACCATGGCCAGCATCGAGCGGACGACACTGGCATCGACGCCCTGCGACGTGGCGGCTTCCAGTGTCGGCATCAGCGGTCGCAGCTTGTGATGACGGCGCAGGAAGACGAGGGCCCAGGCGATCTTCACCGCCAGTGCCGGCCGCCGTGCGATCTCGTCGAGCGGCAAGGCATCCGACCAGCGCTCGACGGTGGCCAGATTGGCATCGGCGATCAGGCGATCGATCCAGGTGCTCATGATGTCGCCGGCCAGCGCGTAATCGCGCGCGGCGATCGCGTGATGAACGGCGTCCTCGTGCATGCCATGCCGGTGGAACCAGTCGGCGGCGCGATGGTGCACGGTCTCGAGCAGTTCGGGTTCTTCGATGCGCGTCTGCTCGGCGAGAAACGACGAGAACAGCGTGTGATATTTGAACCAGCTCAGGTCCGAGTCCAGACAGCGCAGGAACAGGCCCGAGCGTTCGAGGAACAGCAGGATGCTCTGCGAATCCTGCCAGCCGGTGACGTGATCGCACAGGCCGGCCGAGAGGCGCGTCAGCACCGAGGTCTGGCGCAGGAACTGCTGGATGCGCGGCGGCTGCAGGGTCAGGACGTTGTCGGCCAGATATTCGGCCAGCTCACGGGGCTTCGGGGCCACGGCCTCGTTGAGCGTGCGGCGCACCGATGGACTGGACAGGCTGAGCCGGAACAGCTGCAGTGCAGCCGGCCAGCCCTCGGTCTGGCGGTAGATCGCATCGAGTTCCTGACGATTGACGCCGAGGTCCTGCGCCTGGTGAAAGAACTGCTCGGCCTCGCTCGGCGAGAAGCGCAGATCGTCGGCGCGCAGCACCAGCGCCTGATTGTTGACGACGAGCCGCGCCAGGCCGATTTCCGGCAATGCGCGAGAGCCGATGAAAACGGTGACGTTATCGGGCAGGCGGTCGAGCAGTTCGCGGAACACCGCGAGCACGTTGCGATGGCTCAGCGTCTGGAATTCGTCGAGAAACAGATGGACCGGAGTGTCGAAGCGTGCCAGACGGCTGGCGGCCCAATCGGCGAGCCGCCGCCGGCCACTGCTGTCGCCTTCGTCACTCGCGACATCCTGGCGCCCCAGCGATTCGATCAGCGCCTGCAGGTGGCCGCTGAACCGGCGCATGTCGTTGTCCGCTTCATCGAAGCTCAGCCACGCACCGGTCGCAGCATGGCTCTCGCCGGCGGTCTTGGCTTGCTGCAGCAGCGTCGATTTGCCGTGGCCGGCGGGTGCCTGGACGACGACGACCGCGTATGGCGGCGAGCGGAACATGCGCTCGAGCAGATGGTCGCGTTGAATGACGCCCGGGTAGGCGGGCGGCGCGAAAAACTTGTGCGTGAACACTTCGCTTGGATGTGCGTTTGCATCCATGTCTTCGGCTACTCCCCCAATCGCCGAAAATCGTTTTGTTGAATATAGCGTAGTGAGGCGGACTCAGTGTTTCTGTAGGACGGCGACCATGCTGCGCTGCTGCTATGCAGCACGCCCTGTGGCCCGCTGCGATCATCGCGCTGGCATCTGCGACAATAGGCCGCCGCTTATTCCTGTCCCGCCATGCGCCGCACTGATTTTCGCTACGAGCTGCCACCCGAATTGATCGCGCAACATCCGAACGCGCAGCGCTCGGCCAGCCGGTTGCTGCACATCGGCGCGGGGCTCGACGATCGGCGCATCGTCGATTTGCCGCAGCTGCTGGCCCCGGGCGATCTGGTGATCTTCAACGATACGCGCGTGATTCCGGCGCGAATCTTCGGGCGCAAGCCCACCGGCGGACAGGTCGAGATCTTCGTCGAGCGTGTGCTCGACGATCGCGAGCTGCTGGCGCAGCTCGGCGTCAGCAAGAAGCCGAAGGCCGGTAGCGTGATCGAGGTCGGCAATGACCGGCTGACGATGCTCGATCGCGACGACGATCTGTTCCATCTGCGCTACGAGGGCGACGACGGCGTGCTCGCGTTCCTCGAGCGCGCCGGACGTCTGCCGTTGCCGCCGTACATCGAGCACAGTCCCGATGCGGTCGATGCCGAGCGCTATCAGACGGTATTCGCCCGCGAGCCGGGTGCGGTCGCCGCGCCGACGGCCGGCCTGCATTTCGACCAGCCGCTGCTCGACGCGCTGAAGGCTCGCGGGATCGATACCGGCACGCTGACGCTGCACGTCGGCGCCGGAACCTTTCAGCCGGTGCGGGTCGACGATCTGTCCGAGCATCGCATGCACGGCGAGCGCTATGCGATCGATGCGAACCTGTGCACGCAGATCGAGGCGGCGCGGGCGCGCGGCGGTCGTGTCGTCGCGGTCGGCACGACGGTGACGCGCGCGCTCGAAGCCGCCGCTGTCGCCCAGGATCGCGAAGGCACCCTGGCGCCGATGCGCGGCGACACGCAGCTGTTCATCACGCCGGGCTACCGCTTCCGCGTGATCGACCGGTTGCTGACGAATTTCCATCTGCCGGAGAGCACGCTGCTGATGCTGGTCAGCGCCTACGGTGGCTACGAACGGATGATGGCGGCCTACCGCCACGCGGTCGAACAGCGCTATCGCTTCTTCAGCTATGGCGACGCCATGCTGATCGAGCCGGCGCCGGGCGTCGTCAGAGGGTAGGCGCCTTGCGTTCGGCCGGCGGCTTCGGCGTCGGCTTGTAGGTCTTCGGTGGTGCTGGTGGCGCGGCCGGTGCCGGTTTGGCCGCGGCAGGCATTGATGATCGCCGATTGCGGCGGCGCCAGAGACTGAACGGCCAGCGCAGCAGATTGAACAGGCCGCTGAACAGCACCGCGCCGACCAAGCCACACAACAGCGCATCGAACGACAGCGGCAGGCCGGGCTGGAAGCTCGCCCAGGCGGCGCGCGCGATGTCGGCATCGAGGTGGCCGGCCAGATAGACGAGACGCCGTGCTAGCGTTTCGTGCTCGAGGATCTGCAGGCCGTTGCGCATCTCCAGTTCATGCGCGCGGTCGCGCTGCAGCTTGTCGCCGATATCGTGAATGCCCGCCGCCGGTGCGGCGTGCAGGTCGGCGATCAGTTTGTCGATGTCGCCACCGTAGTGCTCGTCGGCGTTGCGCTGGTATTCGGCCATGCTGTCGACCAGCGCCTGGTGATAGCCGCCGTAGCGTTGCGTGTACGCGTCGACGAACTGCGGCAGCTGCATCGCCAGCGCGAAGCCGGCAGCGAACAGCAGGCGGTCGATCAAGCCCAGCAGCATTCTCATGGCGTGAAATCTCGGCGGGACGGCGGCAGCGTGCCGGCGTTCGGGGCAGATACGCAAGTCCAGCACGGTGTTCCTGAATCGCGGCTGTTGGGGCCCTTGGGGCACGGCGCCCGCGGGTGCCGACGAAGGGGCGGCATCGAAGCGCGCGCCTGAAGGATCGGCGGTCCGCCGCAGCGACATCGCGATCTGCAGGCACCCCACCTCACCCAACCCTCTGCGCCCCGCTGGCGGAGCGGGCTTTGATGGTGCGGTTGGTGCAAATGTGCTTTTGCTCCCCACCGCCCGCGTGCGGGGGGAGGGGCTGGGGGAGGTGGGCGCCGGAAGGCGTCACTGTTTCTTCCAGCCGCATCCGGAACGTCACGCCCCCACCTCACCCAACCCTCTCCGCCCCGCTGGCGGAGAGGGCTTTGATGGTGCAGTTGACGCAAATGTGCTTTTGCTCCCCTCCGCCCGCGTGCGGGGGGAGGGGGTGGGGGAGGTGGGTGCCGGAAGGCGTCACTGTTTCTTCCAGCAGCATCCGGGACATCACGCACCCCACCTCACCCAACCCTCTCCGCCCCGCTGGCGGAGAGGGCTTTGATGGCGCGGTTGACGCAAATGTGCTTTGACTCCCCTCCGCCCGTTTGCGGAGGGAGGGGCTGGGGGAGTGGGCGCTGGAAAGCGTCACCTTTTCTTGCAGCCGCATCCGGAACGTCACGCACCCCACCTCACCCAACCCTCTCCGCCCCGCCGGCGGAGAGGGCTTCGATGGTGCAGTTGGTGCAAATGTGCTTTTGCTCCCCTCCGCCCGCGTGCGGGGGGAGGGGCTGGGGGAGGTGGGCGCCGGAAGGCGTCACTGTTTCTTCCAGCCGCATCCGGAGCGTCGCGCCCCCACCTCACCCAACCTTGTCCGCCCAGCTGGCGGCGAGGGCTTTGATGGGGCAAGGGGCACGATCTTGCTTTTATTCCCCTCTGTATGCAGCGCAAGTACGTCGCAGCGCGCACGCCTTGTCCGGCGGCCGGACGCCGGTCGTGGATCGCGGCGGCGGTGGCGTGGGACAATACGCGACGCTCCCTGATCGACGATGTCTGCCTCGTGAAGTTCGAATTGCTCAAACAGGACGGCGGCGCCCGCCGCGGTCGCCTGACCTTTGCCCGCGGCGTCGTCGAGACGCCCATCTTCATGCCGGTCGGCACCTACGGCACGGTCAAGAGCGTGACGCCGGAGGAGCTGCGTGAGGTGCACAGCCGCATCATCCTGGGCAACACCTTTCACTTGATGCTGCGGCCGGGCGAACAGTTGATCCAGCAGCAGTTCGGCAGCCTGCATGGCTTCATGCGCTGGGACGGACCGATCCTCACCGATTCCGGCGGCTTCCAGGTCTGGAGCCTGTCCGGCCTGCGCAAGATCACCGAGGAGGGCGTGAAGTTCGCGTCGCCGATCAATGGTGACCGCATCTTCCTGTCGCCGGAACGTTCGATCGAAGTCCAACACGGCCTCGGCTCGGACATCATCATGCAGTTCGACGAGTGCACGCCGTATCCGGCGACCGAGCCGCAGGCGCGCAAGTCGATGGAACTGTCGGCGCGCTGGGCGGCGCGCTGCAAGACGCGTCATCAGGAATTGTCGGCCGAGCGCGCGACCCTGCCGGTGCTGCAGCGCTTCGGCGAAGGCGATCCCGCGGTGCTGGGCAGCGGCGCGCTGTTCGGTATCGTCCAGGGCGGCATGCATAGCGAGTTGCGGCGTGAGTCCTTGCAGCGCCTGCGCGACATCGGTTTCGACGGTTATGCCATCGGCGGACTGTCGGTCGGCGAGCCGGAAGATGAGCGCATCAAGGTGCTCGACGCGATCGGCGGCGAACTGCCGGCTGATCGCCCGCACTACCTGATGGGAGTCGGCACGCCGCGTGATCTGGTGCAGGGCGTGGCGCGTGGCATCGACATGTTCGACTGCGTGATGCCGACGCGCAATGCGCGTAACGGCCACCTGTTCACCAGCGAAGGCGTGGTCAAGCTGCGCAACGCCAAGTACCGCGACGATCCGCGGCCGCTCGACCCGATCTGCGACTGTTACACCTGCCGCAACTACTCGCGTGCGTATCTGCATCACCTCGACCGCTGCGACGAAATGCTCGGGCCACGGCTCAACACCATCCACAATCTGCATTACTACCTGAAGCTGACCGAGCGCATCCGCGCCGCGATCAACGATGGCCGTTACGCGGCATTCGCCGAGGCGTTCCTCGCATCGCCGGAAGGCGCGCCGGCGAAGTCGAAGACGGCGGCGCCGGTCGCAGCTCCCTGAACCGGCGCCGCACCTACGAAATACGGAACCGGTTTTCTGGCAGGTTCCAGCGTTTCCGTTCATGTGGCGCATCGAGGCACGCCCGTACTCTGCAGCTTCAGGGACCCTTCGATACACCGCCTACGGCGGTACTCAGGACAGGCCCTTCGATACACCGCCTACGGCGGCACTCAGGACAGGCCCTTCGATACACCGGCCTGGCGGCCGGCACTCAGGGCGAACGGCAAAAGCGGGACTCTCGAAGTTTTCCCATGCCGTTCATGCCGAGTGCCGCGCGTAGCGCGGTGTATCGAGGCACGCAGCGTCTCGGAGCGGGGCGAGTCACGTGGAAGTGCAGAGACCCCTCGATACGATCGCTGGCGCGATCACTCGGGGCGAACGGCGGGTGATTGTTGTGGCGCCTCCCATCTTCTCGTTCATGCCGAGTGCCGCGCATCTCGCGGCGTATCGAGGCACGCACCAGGTTTGTGCCGCTCTAGTCGCTACAGCGTGCGCCCGCCCTGTTCGACCGGCGGTTCTTCGTCGTCTTCCAGCATGTGCTCGGCCTCCGGCGTCGTGCGCAGCATGGCCTGGAAGGTCGCAGTGGCGGCCGGCGCTTCCGGCGAGGTCGACAGCCGCCATAACGCGTAAGCGGCCAGCGCGCCGAGCACGACGGCGAAGTGCACGAACAAGGCGCGCGGCCCCAGGTGGCTCATCACGACGCCGGCGACTGCCGGGCCGATGGCGGCGCCGACGCCGTTGAGCAGCAGCAGGCTGCTCGAACTTTGCTGGATTTCTTCGCGGGTCAGGCGGTCGTTGGTCAGCGCGATGCTGATCGGATAGATCGCGAACGCCATGCCGCCGAACGCAAACATGACCAGTAACAACAGTGGCTGCCAGAGCGCTCCGAAGATGGCGCCAGCCAGTGCTGCCATCGCCGCGCCGGCCGTGATCGTGAACAGCACGCGGCGCCGATCGAGGCTGCCATCGGACCAGCGACCGATCGGCCACTGCAGCAGCGCGCCGCCGACGATGGTGACCGACATGAAGTGGGCGACGCCGGCCTCGGCATAGCCGAAGCGTTGCGCGGCCGCGGCGCCCAGCCCCCAGAACGCGCCGAGCGCCAGTCCGGACCCGAACGCGCCGGCAATGCCGACCGGCGCCTTGCGATACAGCGCCTGCAGGCTCAGACGCGGCGTGTGCACCGGGAGCGGCTGAGCGATCGACGTCAGTGCCACCGGCACCAACGACAGCGACAGCAGGATGGCGACGATGCCGAACAGCTGAAAGCCGGAGACGGGGTAGAGCGCCAGCAGGAACTGGCCGACCGTCAGCGCCGAGAAGTTGACGACCATGTAGCTCGCGAACACGCGGCTGCGCTGCTCCGGCGCGGCCTGGGTGTTGAGCCAGCTTTCGACGACCGTGTACAGGCCGACCATGCAGGCGCCGGTGATGACGCGCAGTGCGCCCCAGGCCAGCGGTGAGACGAACAGCGAATGAATGACGGCCGTGCTGGAAGCGAGTGCGGCGAAGATCGCAAACGCGCGGATGTGGCCGACGCGCTGGATGATGCGCGGGTTGATGTACGTGCCGACCAGGTAGCCGACGAAGTAGCACGACATCACCAGGCCGAGCACGTTCGGGGCAAAGCCCTCGAGTCCGCCACGCACGGCGAGCAGGGTGCTGAACAGTCCGGTGCCGGTCAGCAGAAAGGCGACGCCGAGCAGCAGGGAAGACAGGGAAAACAGGTGCGCGATCATGGCGTGCAAGTCTGCCCGCTTTCTTGCGTCAGCGCCTGAATGGCGAGGCGTATCGAGCACGGACTGCAGGAGCAGCGCCACGACCGTCGGCGCTCGCGGGCGAGGGCAGGGGGAGGTGGGAGCCGGAAGGCGTCACGATTCCTTCCAGCCGCATCCGGAACTTCACGCACCCCACCTCACCCAACCTCTCCGCCCCGCTGGCGGAGAGGGCTTTGATGGTGCAGTGGGCACGAACGTGCCTTGCCCCCTCCGCCCGCTTGCGGGGGGAGGGGCTGGGGAGGTGGGCGCTGGAAAGCGTCATCTTTTCTTGCAGTCGCATCCGGAACTTCACGCACCCCACCTTACCCAACCCTCTCCGCCCCGCTGGCGTAGAGGGCTTTGATGGTGCAGTGGGCACGAACGTGCCTTGCCCCCTCCGCCCGCTTGCGGGGGGAGGGGCTGGGGGAGGTGGGCGCTGGAAAGCGTCACCTTTTCTTCCAGCCGCATCCGGAACTTCACACACCCCACCTCACCCAATCCTCTCCGCCCCGCTGGCAGAGAGGGCTTCGATGGCGCCATGGGCGCGCATGCTTTCACTCCCCTCCGCCCGCTTGCGGGGGGAGGGGCCGGGGGAGGCGGGTGCCGGAAGGCGGCGCGAGCCGGGACGGCTGCCCCGAGCGTTCGACGGTCGCGGCTTGCGCCGCGCCGACGGAAATATGCTCAGGCCGAGACGGCGGTTTCGGTTGGCTGGTGCTGCATGACCGCGTCGAGGAAGTCCTCGCCCCAGCGACGGTTGTCGTAGTGGCGAACGATGTCGAACAGCTGGCGCAGACGCGCCTCGGCTTCGGCCTGGCCGATGTTGAGGCCGACGTAGCACCCGTTCTTCAAGTCTTCGATGTCGTGCGGGTTGGTCAGGATTGCGCCCTTGAGCTCGGCGGCGGCGCCGGCGAATTCCGACAGCACCAACACCCCGCGTCCGCCGGATAGACCCTGTGCGACGACGTACTCCTTGGCCACCAGATTGAGGCCGTCACGCAGCGGCGTGATCCACATCAGATCGGCCATCGCGTAGTAGGCGACGACTTCGTGAAACGGCAGGGCACGGGCGAAGAACTGCACCGGCGTCCAGCCGACACGCGAAAAGCGGCCGTTGATGCGGCCCACCGCTTCCTCGATCTGCCGCGACAGCTGGCGGTAGACCGTCATCTCCTTGGCCGCCGGCACGCAGACCGTGATCAAGGTGACCTTGCCGACCAGTTCCGGGTATTCGTCGAGCAGCTGTTCGTAGGCCAGCAGCTTTTCCAGCGTGCCCTTGGTGTAGTCGAGTCGCTCGATCGACAGGATCAGGCGCTGGCCCTTGAGTGACGCACGCAGTTCCGCCATGCGCTTCTGTACATCAGGCTTGCCCAGCGCCTCCGAGACGCGGCCGAGATCCATGCCGACCGGATGCGCCCCGAGACGGATGTGATGCTCGCCGACGGCGATTTCGGTGACGTAGTTCTCGATGCCGACGGCGCAGCCGTAGGTCACGAAGCGCGGTGCCGAGCTTTGCTGGTCGACAATCTTGACCGGCGCCGCGCCGCGTACCACGTCGACGAAGTTCTCGACCTGACGCGGAATGTGGAAGCCGATGTAGTCGCACTGCAACAGGCTGCCGATGATGGCGCGGCGCCACGGTACGACGTTGAAGACGTCGGCCGACGGGAAATAGGTGTGATGAAAGAACGCAATCTTCAGGTCCGGCCGCAGTTCACGCAGGTAGGCCGGCACCATCCACAGGTTGTAGTCGTGAATCCAGACGATTGCGCCTTCGGCTGCTTCGGTCGCGGTGCGTTCGGCAAACGCGCGATTGACGCGGCAGAAGATCTGCCAGTGATCCTCGCGGAAGCGTGCCCGCTCCCAGAACGTATGCAGCATCGGCCAGAACGCTTCCTTGGAGAAGTGCCGGTAGAAGACGTCGACGTCCTGCTTGGTCAGCGGTACGCGAGCCGCGGTCAGGCGCGGATAGCGCTTGAGGTCGACCGGCGTGTTCATCTCGAACGGACCGCGCTTGGGGTCGTCGACGGCCCAGGCGACCCAGGCACCCCGGCGCCCGTCGCCGAAGAAGCTCAACAGCGTCGGCAGGATGCCGTTCGGCGAGGTCGGCGCGCGGCGGATGAGCTTGCCGTTTTCGACGAACTCCTCGTAGGGCAGGCGGTGATAGACGATGACCAGGTCCGACTTGCCGGTTTCCTGCGCGGGATTGGCGTGCGCGTCGATGCCGACTGTGCCGAGGAAGCCGAAATGCGTGATGGCCTCGAGAATGCCGCCGCAGCCCGGGGTCTCGGCGTGCAGCACGCGGGTGTCGCCACGTGTGGCGTCGAGCAGTGCGCGCTCGGATTCGCCGACGCAGACGCCCTTGAAGTGCTGCTGGAACATCGCCAGATCGTTGAGCGTGTCGCCGGCCACCAGCACGCGCTCGGGGTCGATGTCGAGCGTCGCCACCAGTCTGGCAAGGGTTGCGCCCTTGTTGACGCCGCGCGGCAGGATGTCCAGGTACAGGCCGGCCGAGTAGAGCAGGTCACACCCCAGGCCGTCGACAGCGGCCTTCAGTGCGTCGCTGACGTCATGTTCGCCGCAATAGAACGAATAGCGACGTTCCTGAGGGACGTCCTGGCGCTGCAGGTCGAATTGCTCGAGCGCGGCGGCGATCGCGGGGTCGCCCGGCCATTTTTCGACGATTTCGGACTGTAACGGCTGGATCGGCTGCAGGGTGTGGGCATCGACGACCGTGGCGCCAACGTCGCAGATGATGAAATCGGGCGTTGGAATCGCCGGATCGGAAAGCAGCGGCAGCACTGATTCGAGGCCACGGCCGGTGACGAAAACGAGACGAATGTCCGGGTGCCGGCTAACAAGCTGATAAAGGCGCTGGCGGTCCTCAGGATTGCCGCCGAGGAAAGTGCCATCGAGATCAGTGGCAAGCAACATGCGCTTTCTTCCTTTGAGTCTGGTGGATTGAGCGCCGGAACAACGGCACAAGAGTAGGTATTCTCTCAGAATTCACGTATTTCATCAAATAACCATCCAGAACGGTCGGTTTTTCGCGCTTTTTTGAATTCAAAATGAGAAATTTATTTCATTTAAAAATCATCTGCTTAACGTGATAAACGTTAATAATCAATGATGAATTTGAGTGGGATAGTCCAGTGCCCCGTAAATGAAATGAGTGCCGACATGCCTGAAACGGTGCGAATCCTGCGATCGAGACGCCGTCACCCTCCCGATTGCAGCATGCCACGGCCGCTTGGCTACGACATGAACGGCGCTGACGGGCATCGATCGCTTGCGGTGTCGCCGTTGCTCGGCGACGATGCCGGCCGACCCATTCCCCGGAAGAGCAGGCATGAAGTGGCGCGAAGCGCGGCGCAGCGACAACGTTGTGGGCGGCCGCCGTGGCGGCGGCGGGATCAAACTCGGCATCGGCGGTATTGCCATCGTCATCGTGTTGGGGCTGTTGTTTGGCAAAGACCCGCTGCAGATGCTCGGCGTGATTCAGCAGCTCGAGCAACCTGCTTCATCGCAAGGGCCCGCGGCTGACGACGAGACCACCGATTTCGTGCGCGCCATCCTCGGCGAGACCGAAGACGTCTGGACCGCCGTGCTCGATCGTGCGGGCGTGCGCTATGTGCCTCCCAAGCTGGTGCTGTTCTCCGGCCGCGTGCAGACCGCCTGCGGCGGCGCCAGCTCGGCGACCGGGCCGTTCTATTGCCCCAGCGACCAGCAGGTTTATCTGGATACGAGCTTCTTCGACGAGATGAAGGCCAGGCTCGGCGGCGGCGGCGACTTTGCGTACGCCTACGTGATTGCCCATGAGATCGGCCATCACGTGCAGAACCTCACCGGCGTATTCAAGCGCGCCCAGTCGGAACAGGCGCGCGGTGTGCCAATGAACGGAGCTACCGGCCTGTCGGTGCGCGAGGAACTGCAGGCCGATTGCTATGCCGGGGTCTGGGCCAACCGCGCCGAGGCACGCCATAAATGGCTGGAGCGCGGCGACATCGAGCAAGCCCTCAGCACCGCGACTGCGATCGGTGACGATCGCCTGCAGCAACAGGCGCAGGGCGAAGTCGTACCGGATTCGTTCACGCACGGCACGTCCGAGCAGCGCGTGCGCTGGTTCAAGCGTGGCTTCGCGACCGGCGAAATCGGGCAGTGCGATACGTTTTCCGCCAAGACGCTTTGAGAGTGGTTTGAGGGGCGTCCAGCATCCCGCTCTTCTCGAATGCAGCGCGTCGTGAGGTGTCTCCAGACGCGAACGAGTCTTTCGTCGCTGCAGGTGCGGAGATCCTTCGATACACCAGGCCTTCGGCCTGGCACTCAGGGCGAACGGCAAAGGCGGAGGCTTGAGGTTTTTCAGCCCGTTGATGCCGAGTGCCGTGCGGTAGCGCGGTGTATCGAGGCACGCGCGCGGTTTCCGCAAGGCGCTCAAATTAGCGGTAAGTGCAGAAACCCTTCGATACACCAAGCCTGCGGCTTGGCACTCAGGGCGAACGGCGGGGGTGGGGGCTTGAGGGTTTTCAGCCCGTTGATGCCGAGTGCCGCGCGTGGCGCGGTATACCGAGGCACGCGCGCGGTTTCCGGAAGGCGCTCAAATTAGCGGCAGGTGCGGAGACCCTTCGATACGCCAAGCCTGCGGCTTGGCACCCAGGGCGAACGGCGGAGCGGGGGTGTTGAGGTTTCCCCAAACCGTTCATGCCGAGTGCCGCGCGGTAGCGCGGTGTATCGAGGCACGCGCGACTGTCAGATCAGCGGCAGCTGAAGTCCTTGCGAGCCGCAGCTTTCAACAGATTCCAGTCCCCGGCAATCAATGCTTCCTTCTTGCGCCGGCTCCAGCGCTTGATTTGTCGTTCCGCGGCGAGGGCTTCCTCGCGGCTCGGCAGTTCCTGTGAAAATACCAGCGTCACCGGTCGTCGCATGGTCGTGTAGCCGGGGGTCGTCCCCTGCTCGTGTTCGGCCAGGCGCCGCGGCAGATCATCCGTGTGCCCCGCGTAGTACGCGCCGTCCGCGCATCGCAGCAGGTACACGTAAAACATGTCGCTACAGCAGCGCGGCGATGTCCTTGTCGATCTTTTCCGGCGTATCCATCGAGCCGTAGCGCTTGACGACCTTGCCGTCCTTGCCGATCAGGAACTTGGTGAAGTTCCACTTGATGCCTTCGGTGCCGAGCATGCCGGGCGCCGAGGACTTGAGGAACTGGTAGAGCGGGTGGGCGTTGGCGCCGTTGACGTCGATCTTCGCGAACATCGGAAAGTCGACGTCATAGGTCAGTGAGCAGAAATTCTTGATCTCGTTTTCATCGCCCGGCTCCTGGTGACCGAACTGGTCGCAGGGAAAGCCGAGTACCGCGAAATTCTGGTCTTTGTACTTGCGCCACAAGGCTTCCAGGCCCTTGTACTGCGGCGTGAAGCCGCACTTGCTGGCGACGTTGACGATCAGCAGCACCTGGCCCTGATAGGTGTCGAGCTTCTGCGCGGCGCCGTCGATGGTCTTGGCTTCGAACTCGTAGACCGTGCCCATGTCTGTCTCCCCCGGAAAATAGGGTGTTGAGCCTAGCAGGTCGTATGGGCATCGGGGAGCTCGTGGCGCGGCAGACCACGGGATGGCCGCCAAAAATGGCTTTGGCCCGCGCTCCTCGATATTGGGTGATTCGGACACTGACAGCGGCGCTGGCATAACCGATTCACCCAAACCGTTCATGCCAAGCGCGGCGCGCAGTGCGGGATATAAAGGCGCACGCGGCTTTCTAAGCGCGTTCAACTGGGCGGCAGATGCAGAGACCCTTCGATACACCAAGCCTGCGGCTTGGCACTCAGGGCGAACGGCGGGGCGGGTGTTGAGGTTTCCCCAAACCGTTATGCCGAGTGCGGCGCGCAGCGCGGGGTATCAAGGCACGCGCGGCTTTTTGAGCGCGTTCAACTGGGGGGCAGGTGCAGAGACCCTTCGATACACCAAGCCTGCGGCTTGGCACTCAGGGCGAACGGCGGGGCGGGTGTGTTGAGGTTCCCCCAAACCGCTCATGCCAAGTTCCGCGCGTAGCGCGGTGTGTCGAGGCGCGCGCGGCTTTCTGAGCGCGTTCAACTGGGCGGCAGATGCAGAGACCCTTCGATACACCAAGCCTGCGGCTTGGCACTCAGGGCGAACGGCGGGGCGGGTGTTGAGGTTTCCCCAAACCGCTCATGCCAAGTTCCGCGCGTAGCGCGGTGTGTCGAGGCGCGCGCGGCTTTCTAAGCGCGTTCAACTGGGGGGCAGGTGCAGAAACCCTTCGATACACCAAGCCTGCGGCTTGGCACTCAGGGCGAACGGCGGGGCGGGCGTGTTGAGGTTTCCCCAAACCGTTCATGCTGAGTGCGGCGCACAGCACGGTGTGTCGAGGCGCACGCGGCTCTCGGAGCGCGTTCAAATGGGCGGCAGATGCAGAAACCCTTCGATACACCAAGCCTGCGGCTTGGCACTTGGGGCGAACGGCGGGGCGGGCGTGTTGAGGTTCCCCCAATCGTTCATGCCGAGTGCCGCGCGTAGCGCGGTGTATCGAGGCACGCTCCGAGCCCTTGATGCGCAGAGCGGAGACGATGCGCCGTCAAACAGCGACGTGTCCCGATACGGCCCAGCGGGCCTACTCGACATGAACGGATATCCGAGGTGCCGTCCTTGACCGGCTCTCCGAAACTGCAGCAACGGCGCCAGCCGCGACCGCGAACCGCCGAAGGTGACGTTTACAGCCCGGCGACGTCCATCGCCATCAAATCCGTTGCGCTGGCGCGCACATTGGCGAGTAGGGCCGGCACCTGCGTCAGCATGCGTGTAGCGAAGAACTGCCCGGTGGCGCGCTTGGCAGCGGCGAAACCGGCGTCGCCGCCGGCCTCGGCGGCACGCACCATGCGCAGCCAGTTCCAGCCCAGATAGGTCAGCGAGAACGCGCGCAGGAAATCCACGCAGCCGAACGCCGCGTCGTCCGGCGAGACCTTGTACGACTCCTGCACCCAGCGCGTCGTCGACTCGAGCTCGGCCAAGGCCTTCGCCAGCGGCTCGGCAATGACGTCCGGCGCTGCGTCCAGATCGGCGCGCACAGCTTCGAAGAAGCGCTTCGGCAGGCGGCCGCCGTGCAGCATCAGCTTGCGTCGCACCAGGTCCATCGCCTGGATGCCGTTGGTGCCTTCGTAGAGGCAGAGGATCTTCGAGTCGCGGACGATCTGCTCGATGCCGTGCTCGCGGATGAAGCCATGGCCGCCGTAGACCTGCACGGCCATCGACGCCAGTTCGACGGCCGAATCGGTGCAGAACGCCTTGACTAGCGGTGTGTTCAGTTCGACCCAGTCCTGCGCGATCTCGCGCGCTTCGGCGTCGGCCGCCTGATGCGAGGCGTCGACGTGCATGGCGGTCTCATAGCAGAGCACGCGCGCGCCTTCGGTGACGGCCTTCATCTGCAGCAGCATGCGGCGCACGTCCGGGTGGTGGGCGATGACGTCGCCACCGTTGAACGCCTTGCCCTGCTTGCGTTCGAGCGCGTAGCGGATGGCGTTCTGCGTGGCGAGTTCGCACTGGCCCAGGCCCTGGTAGCCGACCATGATGCGCGCCAGATTCATCATCACGAACATGTTCTGAATGCCGGTGTTCGGCGCGCCGATCATCCAGCCCTTGGCGTTCTCGAACGACATCGTGCAGGTGCACGAGCCGTGGATACCCATCTTGTGTTCGATCGAGACGCACTTGACCGGATTGCGCTCGCCGACCGAGCCGTCGGCGTTGACGAGGTACTTCGGCACGACGAAGGTCGACAGGCCCTTGATGCCCGGCGGCGAGTCCGGCAGGCGGGCGAGGACGAAGTGGACGATGTTGTCGACCATCTCGTGTTCGCCGGAGGTGATGAAGATCTTGCTGCCTTCGAGCAGGAAGGAGCCGTCATCCTGCGGGTGCGCCTTGGTCTTGACCGCGGCGAGATCGGAGCCGGCCTGCGGCTCGGTCATGCACATGGTGCCCGACCATTCGCCGGTCGCCAGCTTCGGCAGGTAGGTCTGCTTCTGCTCGTCGGAGCCGTTGGCGGCGATCGCCTCGAAGCAGCCCTGCGTCAGGCCCGGATACAGCGCGAACGCCACGTTCGCCGAGCACAGCAGCTCTTCGATGACCTTGCCCAGCGTGTAGGGCAGGCCGGCGCCGCCGTAGTCCTGCTTCTGCATGATGCCGACCCAGCCGGCCTCGGCGTAGGCCTTCCAGAATTCGGCGAAGCCGTCCGGCACCTTGACCGTGTTGTCGCCGTTGTAGACGCAGCCCTGCGCGTCGGACTTCGGGTTCAGCGGTGCCAGCTCGTTCTCGATCAGCTTGGCCGCCTCGTCGATCAGCCCGGTCAGGGTGTCGGCGGTGGCGTCCTCATAGCCCGGCAGCTGCGCCAGCCGGCCGGCATCGAGAACCTGATTCAGTACGAAATTGATTTCCTTGAGGGGCGCCTGATAGCTCGCCATGGTGGAGTCCGGATCGTTCGAGAATTTGAGGGCGCCAAGGCTAGCATGCGCCAAGCGCACGGCGGTTGGCCGAAACGCCCACCGGAACTGCCGTTTTTTGCGAGTGCACAGCGGAGCCGGGCGGATCGTTCGTCGAGTCGATCCTCTCCTTTCCCGCGCCGGCGCGCGCCAATCCAACTCCCCTCTGCCCGCTCGCAGGGGGAGGGGCTGGGGGAGGTGGGCGCCGGAAGGTGTCGCTGTGCCTTCCAGCCACATCCGGACCGTCACGTACCCCACCTCACCCAACCCTCTCCGCCCCGCTGGCGGAGAGGGCTTTTCGGGTAGTGCGCACTCAGCGTTGAATTGGTAGCTTCCGCCTCGGTACGCACCAACCCAACTCCCCTCCGCCCGCGTGCGGGGGGAGGGGCCGGGGGAGGTGGGTGCCGGAAGGTGTCGTTGTGCCTTCCAGTCACATCCGGACCGTCACGTACCCCACCTCACCCAAACCCTCTCCGCCCCGCTGGCGGAGAGGGCTCTTCGGGTAGTGCGCGCCGGGCGTTCAATCGGTAGCTTTCGCTTCATACGCACAATCCAACTCCCCTCCGCCCGCTTGCGGGGAGGGGGCGAGAGAGGTAGGCGCCGTTAGGCACGAGCCATACGTCATTGTCGCCTTCACCGTTCCTTGTATATCTACAGGCATGGCGGCGACGGAACGTATCCGGTGCGGCACGGGTTTCGCTTGTGTGCGGCGATTCCCATTGCGGATCGAATTCATCGGCTACACTCCGGTGCGCCGCAGGCAGGGCGCTGCGGACCTCCATACGCTCAGACAATTTTTCGGGTTCTATGAAAGTCACCGTTTTCGGTTCGGGTTACGTCGGCCTCGTTACGGCCGCTTGTCTTGCGGATGTCGGCAATCACGTCGTCTGCGTAGACGTGGACGCCAAGAAAATCGAGACACTGAAGGCAGGTCACTGCCCGTTCTACGAGCCGGGCGTTGACGACCTTCTGGTGCGCAACGCAAAAGCGGGACGTTTGGATTTCACCACCAGCGCCGCAGACGGCGTTGCCCATGGCGAGATCATCTTCATCGCGGTTGGCACCCCGCCGCAGGAGGACGGTTCGGCCGACCTGCAGTACGTGCTGGCGGTGGCGCGCACGATTGGCCAATACATGACCGATTACCGCGTGGTCTGCACCAAGTCGACGGTGCCGGTCGGCACCTCGGCCAAGGTGCGCGAGGCGCTCGGCTCCACGCTCGCCGGCCGTGGCGTCGATGTGCCGTACGACGTGGTCTCCAACCCCGAATTCCTCAAGGAAGGCGCGGCGGTGGAGGACTTCATGCGCCCGGACCGCATCATCGTCGGCACCGACAGTCCGCGTCCGCTCGAGCTGATGCGCGCGCTGTACGCGCCGTTCAATCGCAATCACGACCGCGTCATGGCGATGGACGTGCAGTCGGCGGAACTGACCAAGTACGCCGCCAACGCCATGCTGGCGACGCGCATCAGCTTCATGAACGAGCTGGCGCTGCTGGCCGAGAAGGTCGGTGCGGACATCGAGAGCGTGCGCCGTGGCATCGGTTCCGACCCGCGCATCGGCTTCCAGTTTCTGTACGCCGGCTGTGGTTACGGCGGCTCGTGTTTTCCCAAGGACGTCAAGGCCCTGGTGCGCACCGGTCACGAATACGGTCAGACGCTGCAGGTGCTGACGGCCGTCGAGGCTGCAAACGACCATCAGAAACATGTTCTTTTCGACCGGATCCAGGCCTATCTGGGCGACCTTTCCGGCAAGACCATTGCGTTGTGGGGATTGGCCTTCAAGCCGAATACCGACGACATGCGCGAAGCGCCGAGCCGCGTACTGATGGAGGCCATCTGGGCCGCCGGCGGCAAGGTGCGCGCGCATGACCCGGTGGCGATGGAAACCACGCGCGCGATCTACGGCGAGCGCGACGATCTGGCGCTGGTCCCATCGCCGGAAGTGGCCTGCGAGGGCGCCGACGTGCTGGCGATCGTGACCGAGTGGGCGGTGTTCCGCAGCCCGGACTTCGCCGCCATCAAGAAGTTGCTGCGCACGCCGGCAATCTTCGACGGCCGCAACCTCTATGCGCCGAAGGCGGTGGCGGACGCGGGCTTTTATTACGAATCGATCGGGCGCAAGACCGTCGGCGGCTGACGTTTTCGGCCGCATCTCGCGCGTCGCGCACCCCACCTCACCCAACCCTCTCCGCCCCGCTGGCGGAGAGGGCTCTTCGACGGCATCCCGGAATCGAAGTTGCTGGCTCTCGTTTCGGCCCTCGCGGGTCAAACTCCCCTCCGCCCGCTTGTGGGGGGAGGGGCCAGGGGAGGTGGGTGCCGGAAAGCGTGACCGATGCTTTCGGCTGCGTCCGGAACGTCATGCACCCCACCTCACCCAAACCCTCTCCGCCCCGCTGGCGGAGAGGGCTTTTCGACGGCATCCCGGAATCGAAGTTGCTGGCTCTCGTTTCGGCCCTCGCGGGTCAAACTCCCCTCCGCCCGCGTGCGGGGGGAGGGGCTGGGGGAGGTGGGCGCCGGAAAGCGTGACGGATGCTTCCGGCTGCATCCGGAACGTCACACCCCCATGTCACCCAACCCTCACCGCCCCGCTGGCGGAGAGGGCTCTTCGACAGCATCCCGGAATCGAAGTTGCCGGCTCTCGTTTCGGCCCTCGCGGGTCAAACTCCCCTCCGCCCGCTTGCGGGGGGAGGGGCCAGGGGAGGTGGGCGCCGGAAAGCGTGACCGATGCTTCCGGCTGCATCCGGAACGTCACACCCCCATGTCACCCAACCCTCACCACCGCCGCTGGCGGAAAGGGCCTTTCGACGGTGTCCCGGAATCGAAGTTGCCGGCTTTCGTCTCGGCCCTCACGGGTCAAACTCCCTCCGCCCGCGTGCGGGGGGAGGGGCTGGGGGAGGTGGGCGCCGGAAAGCGTTAGCCGTCCGTGTCGTTGTCACTGCCCGTGCAATCCGCGCCGAGTGCCCGCCCGATTTCCTCCATGACGCTGTCGAGTTCCCGCAATACCTGATCGTTCCAGAAGCGAATGACGCGATAGCCGCGCGCAGCCAATGCGGCACTGCGTGCCTCGTCTTCACTCCGAAGCCAGCCGTGTTGCCCACCGTCGACCTCGATGATCAGCTTGCGCGCCGGGATCGCGAAGTCCGCGATATGTGCCCCAATCGGATGCTGGCGCCTCACTTTCCACGGCAACCGGGCTCCGCGCAGCGCATGCCACAGCCGCCTTTCCGCGTCGGTCATCTCGCGCCGCATTACGCGTGCACGCTCCGTCTGCTTGCTGATCCCCATGGCTACATCTTGCCGATATGGGAACTGCGTGACGGTGCCGCCTGTCAGAAACGCCGGGGACGCATGTCGGTCGTTGTCAGCCGCCGCCGATTGCCGGGGCATTTCCTCAGCCGGCGGCGGGCGCGCGGAACATGCGGCATAATCGCGCGCTCCGTTAGCCGCGTATTGGAGTTCTACGTGTTGGATTTCCTGATCAGCCCCGCCTTCGCGCAGGCTGCGAGCACCGCTGCAAGCCCGACGTCGCCGCAGAGCCTTCTGGGCGCATTCTGGCCGTTGCTGGTGATGATCCCGCTGTTCTACTTCCTGCTGATCCGTCCGCAGAGCAAGCGCAATCGCGAGCATCGCGAGATGCTGGCCAAGATTGCCAAGGGCGACGAAGTCGTGACCACCGGCGGCATGGCCGGCAAGGTTGTCGGTCTGGGCGAGAACTACATGACCATCGAGATTGCCGACAACGTGCAGGTCAAGGTGCAGCGTTCGGCCGTCACCGGTGTGCTGCCGAAGGGCACGCTCAAAGCGCAGTAAAGCTGGCCGGCTCTGGCCTCCCGCGGAACGGGACCCGAAAAGACGATGAAACCCTATTCGACCTGGAAATATGCGCTGCTGATCGTGGCGCTGCTGTTTGGCCTCGTGTACGCGGCGCCGAACCTATACGGCGACGACCCGTCGGTGCAGATCTCACTGGAAAACGGTGACCCGCTGCCGAGCGACCTTGGCGACAAGGTGGCGGCGGCGCTCAAATCTGCCGATCTGACGCCGAAGTCGAGCGAGGTCGAAGGCGGCCAGTGGGTGGTTCGCATGCCGTCTTCGGATACGCAGCTCAAGGCTGCGGACGAGCTGAAGCAGGCGCTGGGATCGAGCTACGTCGTGGCGCTCAACCTCGCGTCGAAGACGCCGACTTGGCTGCGTGACATCGGCGCCAAGCCAATGAACCTCGGCCTGGATCTGCGTGGTGGTGTGCACTTCTTGCTGGAAGTCGACATCGACGATGTGCGCAAGAAGGCTGTCGACCGCATTCTGCAGGACGTGCCGGCGCTGCTGCGCAAGGACGACATCCGCTATACGGGTCGTCGCGAGACGGACACCGCCGGCATTCTGACGTTCGCCGACAGCGAGCGCCTGGACGCTGCGCGCAATGCCATCAGCAAGGAATTCACCGAGTACAAGCTGACGACGCCGCCGGACAATCCGCTGGAGCTGCAGATCCAGCTGTCGGATGCGGAAGCCAAGCGCATCGTCGACTTCGCCGTGCAGCAGAACCTGACGACGTTGCGTAATCGCGTCAATCAGCTTGGTGTTGCCGAGCCGTTGGTGCAGCGCCAGGGGCAGAATCGCATCGTCGTGCAGCTGCCCGGCGTGCAGGACACCACGCGCGTCAAGGACCTGCTTGGCGCGACCGCAACGCTGGAATACCGCGCGGTCGCGGACGGCGACGCACAGACGGCCGCCGCGACCGGCGCCGTGCCGGCGGGCACGGAGCTGTTTTATATGCGTGATACGCACCAGCCGGTGCTGCTCAAGCGCGAAGTCATCGCCGGCGGCGACAATCTGGTCGATGCCGCCTCGACGGTCGACCAGGATGGCAGCCCGGCGGTCAGCGTCACGCTCGATGCCGGCGCCGCCAAGCGCATGTTCGAGTTCACGCAGAAGAACGTCGGTAAGCCGATGGCGGTGCTGTTCAAGGAGCGGCAGGTCGTCACCAACTACAACGCCAAGGGCGAGGCGATCCGCGAGCATCGCGAGGTCGAGGAAGTCATCAGCGTTGCGACCATTCGCGGCGTGTTCGGCAAGCGCTTCCAGACCACCGGCCTGACCAGCCAGGAAGCGCACAAGCTGGCGCTGCTGCTCAAGGCCGGCGCGCTGGCCGCACCGGTCGACATCGTCGAGGAACGTACGGTGGGCCCGAGCCTGGGCGCCGACAACATCCGTCAGGGCTTCACCGCCGCGGCACTGGGCCTGGCGTTGGTCGCCGTGTTCATGGTGCTGTACTACCGTGTTTTCGGCCTGTTCGCCGTCAGCGCGTTGCTGCTGAACCTGCTGCTGCTGGTTGCCGTGCTGTCGGTGATCCAGGCGACGCTGACGATGCCGGGCATCGCCGGCGTGGTCCTGCACATGGGCATCGCGGTCGACGCCAACGTGCTGATTTACGAACGTATTCGCGAAGAATTGCGTAACGGCGCCAAGCCGCACAGCGCCATTGAAGCGGGCTACGAGCGAGCGTTTCTGACCATCGCCGACGCCAACGTCACAGTGCTGATCGGCACGGTGGTGCTGTTCGCGCTCGGCGCCGGCCCTGTCAAGGGCTTCGCCGTAACCCTGGCGATCGGCATCATCACCTCGCAGTTCACCGCGATCGTCGGTTCGCGCGCGCTGGCGCAGCTGTGCTTCGCCAAGCGCCCGTTGAAGAACGTGCCGATCTGGTGAGCCTGATGCTGTCCGCTGCGCACCGCACCTTGCCCAACCATCTCCGCCTCGCCGGCGCGGAGGGCCACGGCACTGCGGGTTTTGCGCTGAGCCAACTCCCCTCCGCCCGCGTGCGGGGGGAGGGGCTGGGGGAGGTGGGCGCCGGAAAGCGTCGCCCTTCCTTCCAGCCGTATCCGGAGCGTCACGCACCCCACCTCACCCAACCCTCTCCGCCCCGCCGGCGGAGAGGGCTTTGCGCGGGCGCTGCTCCGCTGTGCCCTGATGGCGAAGCGGGCCTTGCAGCGTTACTCCCCTCCGCCCGTGTGCGGGGGAGGGGTTGGGGGAGGTGGGTGCCGGAAAGCGGCGCCGAGTCCCGGGTCATTCGGCTTCAGCACGCCCCAAACCGTTCACGCCAAGTGCCGTGCAACGCGCGGTATATCGAGGCACGCCCGAACCCCGCAGCTTCAGAGACCCCTCGATACACGGGGCTTTCAGCCCCGCACTCGGGGAGAACGGCAGGGCTGGCTTGGCTTGCGGTTTCCACCACCCCGTTCATGCCGAGTACCACCGCAGGCGGTGTATCGAGGCACGCTCGGAGCCCGCAGCTTCAGAGGCCCCTCGATACACGGGGCTTTCAGTCCCGCACTCGGGGAGAACGGCTGGGCCGGTTTGGCTTGCGGTTTCCACCATCCCGTTCATGCGGAGTGCCGCCGCAGTCGGTGTCTCGAGGCATGCCCGAACCCCGCAGTTTCAGGGACCCCTCGATACACGGGGCTTTCAGCCCCGCACTCGGGGAGAACGGCTGGGCCGTTTTGGCTTGCGGTTTCCACCACCCCGTTCATGCCGAGTGCCGCCGCAGGCGGTGTATCGAGGCACGCACACACCACACGCGCTGCCATGACGCAGCACAATCGAATCTGACTGGCTGAATCCGCCGATGAAATTCTTCGCCCGTGTTCCCAAGATCAACTTCATGGCCCAGCGCAAGGTGGGCCTGACGGCGTCGACCATCCTGACCATTGCGGCGATCGTCCTGGTCGCGGTTCGCGGCCTCAACTTCGGCATCGACTTCACCGGCGGCGTGCTCGTCGAAGTCGGTTTCCCGAAGACAGTCGAACTCGACACGGTGCGCAAGGATCTCGGCGACGCGGGTTACGACAAGGCAGTCGTGCAATATTTTGGTGCGTCGTCGGTCGTGCTGATCCGCCTGCCTCCTGCAGGCAAGGAAACCACCGCGCAAGTCAGCACGCAAATCATTGACGCCCTGCATGCGTCGAACGACAACATCACGCTGCGCCGCATCGACTTCGTCGGCCCTGAAATCGGCGACGAACTGTTCAGCAAAGGCGGCTTGGCGCTGCTGTTCGCGTTCATGGGCATCGCCGCCTACATCATGTTCCGCTTCCAGTGGAAGTTCTCGATCGGCGCGATCGCCGCGCTGGTGCATGACGCCCTGATGGTGCTGGGCTTCCTGTCGGTCTTTCAGGTCGAATTCGACGTCACGACCCTGGCGGCCATCCTGGCGCTGATCGGTTATTCCAACAACGAAACCATCGTCATCTTCGACCGCATCCGCGAAAACCTCATCGGCGAGCGCCGCGCCGACGTGCTGGACGTGGTCAACCTCTCAGTCAACCAGACCCTGCTGCGCTCCGTCATCACCCACATGACGACCCTGCTGGTGCTGACCGCGCTGCTCACGCTCGGCGGCTCTACCGTGCACAGCTTCTCTGTTGCACTGATTGTGGGCGTCATCGTCGCCACCTACTCGTCGATCTACGTCTCGACCAACATCGCCGTCGCCTTGGGCATTTCTCGTGAAGACATGCTGCCGCCCAAGGAAAAGGAAATCGACGAGCTGCCGTAGCCCAAAGTCTCGCCCTCTCGTGTTGAGGCCGCCAGCGGGGCTGCTGGCCGGCGGCCTTTATTGCTGGCCTCAATGAGGGCGTGCGTGCTGGTGCTGAGTGCAAGCGCTGCGCGGTCTTTTTAGCGGCAGCCTCTAGCGGAACTCATCCTTATCTGCGCTTTCCAGCCTGCGAATTGTCCTTCGATGTGACAGCCGCCTCACTTAGAGGCAATCGCCGCCCTACTTAGAGGAAAATGGACTACCGATACATAGGTATTGGCTGATTGACTTTTGGACCAATATTTGCTCACAAATTGAAAATGCCGGAGATTGCGATGAGGTACTACGACGATGAAGCTGGCTCATGGCGGATCAAGCGCCGCTATGTCTTCGCGATCTGGGCGAGTTTGGCCGGCCTCTGCGCCGGCTTTTCTCTAGGCCTCTTGCTGCTCCGTTAAGTCGTCAATGCCCGACAGCGACCGATTGACGGTGCAACCGCACCTAATTTGGGGGGTGGGGCAGCGCGCCCTTGCTCGGCAAGATGCTCTGTAGGGGTAATTGCTAAGGATGGCGAAGCAAATATTCAGCTGCGAGTCGGTATCTGTCCTCAAAGCTGGGCGTTTGAGCAGTTCGTCACATTTAAATGTAACGATCTGTGGCACGCTTCATGCTGCTTTGCACCATGACGGAACCGGTATAAAGTGCGCGCTCATTAACGGTGCGCTGCGTGCTGGTTGAACCAAAAGTGAGCAGTATGCCCAGCAAACAATTCATCAAGGCTGCAGCTTCGTTCCATCGGACGCTGCGAGAGGGAAGGGGGTTATGAAAGGCGGCCCGGCGGTTGATCGGTTTTCAGTGCGCGCGGCAGCGGAGCCGCGCAGCTTCCAGCCCACCGCGGCGGCTGCTTCAGTGCAGGTCATGCCGTCGCGCTCGGAAGGCCATGCCAATGTCATTCCTATTGGAGCAGCAGGCCGGACTCTGCCGCTTCCGGAGCCCCGTTTTTACGAGCGTGCAGGCAAGCGCGTCTTCGATATCGCCTTTTCGTTGACGTTCCTTACGCTAGTGGGCAGTTGGCTATATCCGCTCGTTGGGTTAGCGATCCGACTTGATAGTGCTGGCCCCGTGTTCTTTCGCCAGCGTCGCGTCGGCCTGGAAGGCAAGACTTTCGTCTGTTGGAAGTTCCGGACAATGGAGCACCGGCCGGATGCCGGCTTCGTACAGGCGTCCAAAGGGGACAGCCGCATCACGCGCGTCGGCAATCTACTGCGCCGCACCAACTTGGACGAAGTCCCGCAATTCATCAACGTGTTGCTCGGCAACATGTCTGTCATCGGGCCTCGTCCGCACGTGGCTGAGCTTGACGCCATGTTTCGCGACCTGATTCCCGCATATGACCAGCGCACGGCAGTGAAGCCTGGGGTTTCGGGCTTGGCGCAGGTTTCGGGCTGCCGGGGTGAAACCCGCCGGGTTCGAGAAATGAACCACCGTATCCGCTTCGATCTTTTCTACTGCCGAAACGTCAGTTTCTGGCTTGACTTGAAGCTGATTGTGCTGACGGTTATGCGTGCGCTGCAGGGCGATAAGAAAGCGTACTAACTGCTTCGGCTGACACTCCCCACTGACTATGTACAATGCGCCACGGGGAGCGTGGCCGTATTGCTGCGCCTGGCAATCGCGAATATCCAGAGGTCTTAAATGCGTTTAATGAAGGTCGCGCTGCATGGCGGGTTTGCGGCAATGGCGGTGCTCTTGAGTGGCTGTATCCTGGTTCCTGGCCTGAATGTCAGTGTGGGCGATAGCCAGCCGGACGTGGCGGTGCCGTACCGGGTGATTCCCGTAACGCCGGAAACCATACTCGAGCAGGCCACTCAGCAGGCAACTCGCCGCCCCGAATACGCGGACTTGACGCCGGCTAATGTCACCGCGCCGCCGCCGAAATATGTCATCGGGCCGGGTGATGTGCTGCAGATCATTGTGTGGGACCATCCAGAGCTCACAAATCCGATCGGCGCAGTCACGCGTGATCCTGTGTCGGCCGGCCAGCTCGTGTCTGCCGACGGCATGATGTTCTACCCTTATGCAGGGATTATCCAAGCCGCTGGAAAAACGGCGGAGCAGGTCCGTGCCGAACTGACGGATAAGCTCAAAACGTATATCGCGAACCCTCAAGTTGACGTGCGCGTCGTGGCGTTTCGCGCAGACCGGATTCAGGTGACTGGCGAGGTCAAGAACCCTGGGACGGTGACCATCGATGACACGGTCAAGGGGTTGCTGGAAGCGATTGACGAGCGCGGGGGATTGGCTGAAACGGCCAGCCGGCGGACTGCCATCCTGATTCGCGACGGTCAGACCTATCACATTGATCTCGCGGCGCTGCTTTCCGGCTCCCATGTCGCCATCAACCCGCTTTTGGAGGCAGGCGACATCGTCCAGGTTCCGGACAGTTACAACGATCAGGTATTTGTATTGGGACAAGTCGACAAGCGCGGAGCACTGCCTTTGGGGCAGCAGCAGATGACGCTGACGGAAGCGCTGACCAAGTCGGGTGGCTTGGCGCAGACCACCGCGAACGACTCCGGTGTGTTGGTGTTCCGCCGCCCCGTGAAAGTGGGTGACCCCGCTCAGATCTACACCCTCGATCTGTCTTCACCGCAGGGATTCCTGCTGGCGGGCGAGTTTGACCTGCAGTCGCGCGATGTCGTGTATGTGAAGGCGACGAAATTTGCCCAATACAATCTGGTCATTAACCAGATGCTTCCGACAATCTCAACGGTCTATCAAATCGATAGGCTGACTGATTGAGCGAAGCGTCGGATGAATACAGATTATCGTCTGTCGGCCATTCGTACGCGCTCCAGCAGTGATGACGATACGGATGAAATCGATCTGACCGAGCTGTTGTCGTTGCTATGGTCGGGCAAGCATATTTTGGCAGTGGCCATAGCGGCGGCATGCTTGGCCGGGGTGCTGTATCTCATCGGCGCTGCGCCCGTATTCGAGGCAGACGGCCTCGTGCAGATAGAGCAGGACGGCGGAAATGCCGGAATTGCGCCGGCGATGGGCGCGTTTGGCTCCATGCTGGGCGCACCTATGGAGACCGAAGCAGAAATTCAGATTCTGCAGAGTCGCATGGTGCTGACCAAGGTAATCGAGCAGCTTAAGTTGCAGATTGATGTACAGCCCCATTACTTCCCTTTTTTCGGCGCCTTTGTGGCAAGACAAAGGACCGACGGTGATGAACTCGAGGCCCCACTTTTCGGACTTGACAGCTTTGCTTGGGGCGGCGAGCGGGCCGTTGTGACGCAGTTTGATGTTCCAGCGGACATGAAGGGGGCGTCATTTACGCTGCGCGCGTTGGGGAACGATGAGTTCCAGCTGATCGGGCCAGATGGAGAAAAAGTCCTGCTCGGTAAAGTCGGCGCAGCGGTTCAGGGCCGTTTGAACGGCGAGCTGATTACATTATTCGTTCAGGAGCTGCGGGCAAATCCTGGCGCCAGGTTTGATCTGATTCATTGGCGACTCCAGGACGTCCTGAAGCGTTTGCTGAACAACATTGAAATCAGCGAGCAAGGAAAGCAGTCTGGAATGATTGGCTTAGATGTTGAAGGCCCGAGTCCACACTACGTATCGTCCATCGTTCAACACATAGAAGATGTTTATGTGCGCCAGAACGTTGAGCAGCATTCGGCAGAGGCGCAACAGTCTCTCGACTTCCTGAAGAAGCAATTACCTGAGGTGAAAGGCCGAGTGGATGCCGCCCAGGCCAAATTGAATGCCTATCAGATGAAGAAGGGCTCGGTAAATGTAACGAAAGAAACCGAGCTGGTCCTGCAGCAGTCCGTGGACCTGGAGACCAAGCGTTTAGAGCTTATCGGCCAGCGGGAAGAGGCACTAAATCGCTTTACCCCAGAGCATCCGGCGGTTCAGGCATTGGATGCTCAAATTAAGAGTATTGAGAAAGAGCAGGCCAATATAAAAAGGCGAACAGAAGGGTTGCCGTCGACGCAGCAAGAAGTTCTGAGCTTGATGCGCGATCTGAACGTCAATACGCAGCTGTACACGGCGCTCTTGAACTCTACGCAGGAGCTACAGGTCACCAAGGCCGGCACCGTCGGCAGTGCTCGCATCATCGATTATCCACTGCCCCCCGACCAGCCGGCCAAGCCCAAGCCGGCTTTGGTCATGGCGATCTGCGCGTTTCTCGGGGCATTTCTTGGCTGCGGCTATTTGCTCGTCCGGATGGCGGTGTCGACAGGCGTCAGTCAGCCGAGTGAGGTTGAGGAAGCGTTGGGGTTGGTGACATATGCGGCCATCCCCTATACCGACGTCCAGCGACGCATGGGCATCGGCAGGCGTCGGACAAAGGGAACCGGCGGAATTCTCGCGGCGCTGGAGCCCGAGAATGTGGCGATTGAAGCTCTTCGAAGCCTGCGGACCTCGCTGCAGTTCGCCCTTTTGGAAGCTCAGAATAACGTGCTGATGTTCACCGGGCCGACACCGGGACTGGGCAAGTCATTCGTGTCGATCAATCTCGGCGCAATATTGGCTATGAGTGGCAAGCGGGTGGTGGTCATCGACGGTGATTTACGACGAGGCTATCTCCACCAGTACATCGGGCAAGAGGCCGTGCCCGGACTCAGCGACTATATTGCGAGCGACGCCTCGTGGGACAGCTTAGCCCGATCGACGACGGTAGATGGACTAACGATTATTACGAATGGGACCACGCCCCCGAACCCATCGGAATTGCTGCTTCATGAGCGCTTTTCAGAATTGATAGAGCGAGCATCGAATCAGTTCGACATCGTGATCATCGACTCCCCGCCCGTGTTACCAGTCACCGACGCGAGCGTGATCGGGCGTTTGGCAGGATCGACGTTGCTCGTGCTGAAAGAGGGCGAGCATCCGATGCGCGTGGTGGAAGAGTCCACTCGTCGATTGGTCCAGGCGGGCGTCAAAATCCGTGGTGTGGTGTTCAACCAAGTTGGAGCGCGATCCGGCAAGGCCGGCTATTACGGCGCCGCCGGTGATGCGTATCATTCTCAATATCGGTCTGTCGCCCGCTGATAAAGACCGGTTTAGGCGCTCAAAAATTGCCAAAAAGAGCGCTTTGTAAAAGCGCCCCGCTCCCTGAAAAGAGCTTGCAGACTCTCGCCTAACGAATTGATGAACTCAGCCGATCAAGTTGCCGATATCAAGCGCAAATCCGTGCGCGGCGGCATGGTTACCCTGTCCGGGCAGGCGATCTCGCTATTGGCGAATGTGGCATCCACGCTGATCTTGTCGCGGCTATTGTCGCCGACGGACTTCGGCGTTATTTCCATGGTGCTCGCATTTACAGCATTTGCAAATCTTTTTCGCGATCTAGGGATTTCCGCTGCATCCATCCAGAGAGCGGGTCTGACCCACGGTCAGATGACGAACCTCTTCTGGTTGAACGTGATGGCGGGGTTGGTATTGAGCTTGATTGTCGTGGCAGCTTCACCACTTGTCGCCTGGTTCTATGGACGCCCGGAACTGCGCGCGGTGACTGCAGTCCTGTCGTTGACATTTCTTGCCAGCAGCATCGGAGCGCAGCACTCGGCGCTTCTTCAAAGGGAGATGCGTTTCTCGAGCAAGGTGACTGCAGATGTGCTCGGGGTTGTTACAACGCTCATTGTTTCCTGTGTATTGGCACTAGCGGGCTTTGGCTATTGGGCGTTGGCCATTGGCACGATTGCAGGTGCGATGGTGACATCCGCAATATACGTCGTGACATCGGGGTTTCGACCAGGCTTGCCGCGCCGGGATGCTGAAATTCGCTCCATCGTTGGTTTCGGAGCACATGTAACGGGCTTTGAAATTGTTAATTACTTTCATCGTAATTTCGACAACATCCTGATCGGGCGTGTATGGGGTGCCGATGCGCTCGGTTTGTACAGCCGGGCCTATCAGTTGCTGATGCTGCCGATCGCCAATCTTCGGACCCCGATCAATGCAGTTGCTTATCCGGCGCTAAGCCGCCTGCGCGCTGACGCGGTGTCTTATCGGAGATTTTTCGTCAAGATCGCGTCGTTGCTTGCATTTCTGTCGATGCCACTAACGACCTATATGGCCGTCAACTCCGATATCGTCATCCGTCTTGCGCTTGGAGAGCAATGGATGGGGGCCGCTCCGATCTTCCAGGCATTGGCCCTGAGCGCATTTATACAGCCGGTCGCCAGCTTACGTGGCCTCGTACTGCTCAGCAGCGGATACTCAAGACGATATTTCTACTGGGGCATCGTCAATGCCGCGTGCGTCGTGGTGGGGTTTGCAATCGGCGTGAGGTGGGGAGCAATCGGTGTCGCATATGCATACGCCATTGTGAATTACACATTGCTGTACTTCTCCCTTGCCCTTCTGTTCAGGGGAACGCCGGTCCGTGTGAGTGACTTCTTCCGTTCAGTTGCAATGCCGGCCTGTACCAGTCTGGCCGCTGGTGCCATCAGCTACGGCAGTGTCGCGCTGCTTTCCGATACGACGGCCACGGCGCTTAAGGTCTTGGTTTCCGCATTGGCATTTACGGCTTCGTTCTTTGCAATCTATGCTGGGATTCCAGAAGGTAGACGGGAGCTTCGCTCCTTCCGTTCGATCATCGCGGACGCCAGACGTAAAAATGATTCAAATCCTTCTGAGGCCCCGAACTAGCTATTGGGCAATGCGATCCCGGTGGCGCGCCAAGCATTGCGCGTCATCTGGTGATGAGGGTGGGACTGCGCGGCATGCGAATAGCGAATTCGCTCGCAGGCGTTCAATGAGCGGGAGCGCCAGACGTGGGCGGAGGCTGGAGTGGCCCGGCAGCGAAATTGCGTCAATGCCGAGAAGAGATTCGCGATGCTCCGCGAATCGTAGGTTGGCCTCGCGAGCGCGATGATGGCCAGTGAGCTGGTATTGGTATGTCGCAGGACTGTGCAGGCTTTGAGGCGGTATGTGCGGCCTCTCCCTCCGGCACTATTGTTTGCACAACCAGGGCGTATGGCGGTAGCTGTGAAATTAAGGCTTCAAAATTTTGGAAGTGACATGAACTTTACGCGCAGTGCCGATACCCTCTGCGTTTCCTCAAATGTTCCCGCGGTGTAACCGTCCATGACCCTAGAGCGTTCTTCAGCAGCTGCTTATACGGACCCTGTCGCTTCCGTTAGAGATGAAGATGAGGTTGATTTAGCGCAGCTTCTGGCCTCCGTATGGGCGGGGCGATACATCCTGGCGGCTTTTGTCGCCGCGTTCGCTGTACTTGGAGCGCTGTACTACATTGCCGCGGCTCCCGTCTACGAGACTATCGGCCTGGTACAGGTTGAGCAGGACTCACAGAGTCCGACCGCGGACGCAGCTGCCTTGGGCACCCTGAGCGCGATGCTCGGAGCGCCAACCGAAACAGAATCGGAAATTCAGATTCTGCAGAGCCAGATGGTGCTGGGAGCGGTCATCAAGGCGCTGAACTTGGAAATCGACGCCCAGCCGAAATACTTGCCATTGTTCGGTCAGTTCGTGGCAAGAAAGCACGCCAATGCGCAGGCACCGGTTGCGCCGCTATTGGGCCTAAAAAGCTACGCCTGGGGCGGGGAATCGATCACTGTCACGAAGTTTGACGTGCCGGCGACACTGCTCGATGCGAAATTCACGCTCACGGCGATCGGTGCGGACAGGTTCGTGCTGCGCGACGCTAACGACAACATTGTGATCAAGGATGGTCGAGTCGGTGTGGAGGCTCAGGCACCAACTGCGGACGGCCCGCTGAAGATCTTTGTGCAGGATTTAAGGGCGCGCCCGGACACCTGCTTTGTCGTCGTCAAATGGGCGATGGAGGACGTGCTTCGAAATCTACGGAATCAGCTGCAGATCGTTGAACAGGGGAAGCAGTCCGGCATCATTGGCTTGACTGCGGATGGCCCCTCTCCGTCTTACGTGGCTGCCGTCGTCCAGCAGATTGAAGACGCTTATGTACGGCAGAACGTGCAGCGCCGCTCTGCCGAAGCGCAGCAATCACTCAACTTCCTGAAGCAGCAGCTGCCGGAAATCAAGGAGCGAGTAGACGCAGCGCAAGCCAAATTGAATGCCTACCAAGTGCAGCGAGGATCGGTCAACGTCACGAAGGAAACCGATCTTATCCTGCAGCAGGCCGTGGATCTGGAAACTCAACGACTGCAGCTGGTTGCACAGAAAGAACAGGCCTTGCAGCGATTTACGGCGCAGCACCCCGTAGTTCAGGCGCTCGATGCCCAGATCAAGAACCTGGATGCAGAAGAAGCGGACATCAAGAAACGCTCACAGGCACTGCCGTCGACACAGCAGGAAGTGCTGAGCCTGATGCGGGATTTGGAGGTTAACGAACAGCTTTATACGACACTACTGAACTCCAGTCAGCAGCTTCAAGTGGCGAAGGCGGGTACCGTCGGCAATGTGCGCATCATTGATGAGCCGTTGACACCCCGCAAGCCGGTAAAGCCAAAGTTTACGCTGGTCGTGGCATTAAGCATCGTCTTGGGGCTGATACTGGGTACGGCGTGGCTATTCCTGAGACGAGCACTGTTTCGCGGCGTTGATCGCCCGGATGAGATCGAGCGCGCTCTTGGGCTTTCGACCTATGCTGCCGTGCCGTACTCGGCTGGCCAGAAGCGCTTGGCTCGAGCTGCGCGCGCCAAAGCTCCAGGAAGCCATATTCTGGCTGCGCTAGAACCAGATAATGTGGCTGTCGAGGCGCTGCGCAGTCTGCGGACATCTCTGCAATTTGCACTGCTGGAAGCAGGGAATAATTTGATTGCACTGTCTGGCCCAACACCCGGTCTCGGCAAGTCATTTGTGTCCATCAATTTGGCTTGCGTGCTGGCGCAAGGCGGGAAAAGGGTCGTGGTAATTGACGGTGACTTGCGACGTGGTCATCTGCATAAATACGTTGGTGCTGCCGCCGCACCAGGGCTGAGTGACTACATTGCCGGAGACGTTGAGCTGCCTGCTGTACTCAAGCCAACACAGGTGAAGGGCCTGACCTTGCTGGCAAATGGGACAACTCCCCCGAATCCCGCCGAATTGCTGATGCATGATCGCTTCACAGCGTTGCTGCAGCAGCTTTCACATGAATACGACCTCGTTATTATCGATACGCCGCCCATCCTGCCCGTGGCTGATGCCAGCATTATTGGTCGATCAGCCGGCTGTGTTTTCCTAATATTAAAGGAGGGAGAGCATCCGATGCGGAGTATTGATGAATCATTGCGGAGGTTCCGTCAGGCGGGAGTCCAAATCCGAGGAGTCATATTTAATCAAGTTGGTGCCGCTGGCGGCGGTTATAGCTACTACAATACGTATAGTTATTCATATAAAAGCAGGTATAAGTCCGAAGTTAGGTAGTAACGAAGAATAAAATTTCGGCCGGCTGAAATCGCCAGTCATTGCGTAGCACCATCGACCGGTCAATATGTCCGCTGATACTTGAAATAAAAAGAAATTTAAAATGCAAAGCGCACGACAGGTGGGCATAAGGACTACGCTAATTTTACTGATCGTAGCGCTCATTGGATTTCAGCAGTTTCCAGTAATAAGAATTGGTGGGTCGTTCAAGGTCTACGAGCTACTTGCAATCGCGCTTTTTTTGTTGGCCTTTTACGACGGATCGATTTTTAGGCAAAAGGAGCTTTATTCTTTAATTTTCTTCGTTGCCGCCCCAATGATATCGTTCTCTTTTTTTTGGATCGGCTGGCGACATAACATCCATGGCTATTACGATATTTACGGAAATAGGGGCGACTTCCGATACAGCTACGAGGCCGCTACCGCTGTGCCCTTGCTTTATTTCGCGTTGTGTTGGATTTCTTTTACGGAAATATCAAAGTCATTGTGGTTATATGAAAATAAAAAGCGTGTAATAAAGTCGATCGTTTGGATGGGGCACATCGTTGGTTGGTATGCGATATGTGCATCAGTCCTTAACGGAATCTTTCATGTTCCGACGCCTGTCCAGATCCTACCGTCTTGGCTTCAGAATGTCGGAAAAATGACATATGGACTAAGAGCGTCTGGTTTTAGTCAAGAGCCGAGCTTTTACGTACTCTACCAAGGCTGGGTCCTGCTTTTTACCTATCACTTTCGAAGATATTTCGGAAAAGCCTTGGGCCGTTACCTCATTGCATTCTCGACGATATGTCTGCTTATAACGTTTTCTAGCGCCTTGGTAGGGTTTTTTATTGCAGCCTTAATTTCATCTCAATGGGGAAAGGGGATGATCTCTCGAGCAAGAAGCTTGTTCGTTCTAGTTCTTGCGGCGGCTATATGTTTAATGGTTGTAATATATTTTGGACTCGGGGATGTGGTTCAGTATGCGTTCGTTAATAAAATTGGAAATTTTTTCGCAGTCCCCGATACAACCTTGGATTCCGGTGAGTTTCGGGCGTACACAGCAGCTTTAGGGTTAGAGATATTTAAAGACTACCCTATATCCGGTGTTGGCCCGGGCGCCAGCATATTCTTTATGCACGCATACGAGTACAAGATTCCAATCAGAGTCTTCGGCGAAACTCTTGGGCCTGGGTCTTTTCCTCAGAATTCCTATGTTTCTGTGATGTCAGACTTAGGGGCGGTTGGTTTTATTTCAATGATGCTTCTTTTCTTATACATATTCAGGATTATTTTAAAGGCAAAGCGGATTGATCCTGACATATCTCCCTTCTTTACGGGAACCTTATTTACTATGGCGGCGTTGCTATCAGTTGCGCCTGCATATTCTATGTTTATATGGGTCTTTCCTGCTCTGGGGGTGTGCTTCGCACGGAGGCGGATTCAAATCGAGCGCTCCCTTCAACTTTTGCGCAACAGCAAGTAGCAATGCGTTAATCAATGATTTGGAGCGGAATTCATGAAGAAAGCGCTCGTTTCGGCGGCAGTATTAATTCTTATTTCCTATCACATGATGGCTGAAGCGGCATCTGTCTCTTATGCGGATAGCGATTTAATTAGCGAAGGTACGGGAAATAAAAACATAGTAATTTGCGGTGAAAAGTCGACCGAAATTTTGCGGGTGGAAATAAGCTATTTTAATGCCGCTCTGCAAGAAGAAGGAATGGGGATTAAAAAAATAAAACCCAAAAAGAGTGGCTGTGGAATATTGCTCTCGCTCCCGTTCGAAAACTTTGGATACTATAAGACCCGCATATTCACCGCTTCAAGTAGTATTGATGCCGCTTTGGTTGTCTTGCCGAAACTTGAGGAAGCGGCATTTTCCAAGGAATACTTTGTACAAACACATCTCAGGAAAAATGGCAGAACTGACTATTTAATTAGCCTTGCAAGGCTTATAGGATTCTCAGGTATTCGAGATCAAATTATTTGGAACTCAGGCGACGAGCCGAAAGCGGAAAATATAAAGTCGGAATATATAGAAAAAGCGCACAGAGAAGGGCTTAAGGTTCTTGCCACCATCACTCCTGCAGCTTCCGGAGGGTGCAGGAATAGCTGGGGCCCGAGTTGTCAGGAAAAAGCGGGCCTGCTTTCGGATTTTCTTGAGGAGGCGGTGAAAAAATATAAGAATGAGGTTTATGCCTGGGAAATTCTTAATGAGCCACAAAATATAAAAGGCATGACCATCTCGGATTATTTGAGTGTTCTGAGAATAGTCGCTGATCGGGCGAGACAGTTACAAACGGGTAATGTAAGTCTGATAGGATGCGGTGGTGGGTGGGTGGCAGGGGGCGTTTTAGGTGATTGTATTGATGCCATTCAAAAGAAACGGGTGCCTGTAGACGCAGTTAGTATTCATCCGTATATGGGGTTCGAGTTGCCTGAAATTGGTTATCACCATAAGAAATACACTGATTCTAGCGACTATGTAAACGTAAAATCTTTGAGTGAAAGATTATTAAGGGTGAAGCAAGATGGTCTTAATTTATGGATATCTGAGATTGGCTGGCCATCCATATCAAAATATAAATCGGTGCCTAGCGGACTTTTTCAGGCAGTCGCGCTGAGCCACTTTTATTTGATGGAAAAAAAATACGATTTGGCAAGGCTAGTAAACTGGTATGACCTGCAGGATGATGGAAGGGACTTAAACAGTAAGGAGCAAAATTTTGGTCTAATCACCGCTGCGGTTTCGCCAAAGCCCTCCCTTGCTGCGTTGGCAGTTTTTCTCCGAATGATCGGTAGCAAGATTTGGGTGAACGGTTCTGTTAGCTCGACAGGCGTTCATCTTGATGAATTTTATTCTCACGAGACGGGCGAGAAGGTATTCGCATATTGGAGAGAAGGGGCTGTGGCAGAAAAAGCTAATGAGCGTATCGATGTTCCTGCTGGGAAATATATTAAATATGATTGGGACGGTCGACGTTCTGAGCTATATGTTAATGGGAAATTATCCCAGGAGGTCGGGCCGCTGCCGGTTTATCTGGTGCGTGTTAATTGATCACGCTTAGTTCTTTTTTTATTCTGCCTGCGACATTGTCCCAGGAATATTTTCTTGCTCTGTCGTGCCCAAGGGACTGAAGCTCCTTTCTTCGTGCTGGTGAATTTAGAATTACTTTTAAACTACTTACTAACGTCCATGGCTGATCCGGTAGAATAAGAGCTCCGGCCCCCCCCACTATTTCGCCCAGCGCCGTTGTGTTCGAGGCAATGACTGGGCACCCTACTGCCATAGCTTCAACAGCGGGCAGCCCGAAGCCTTCGTAGCGCGAAGGAAATACAAGCACCGCGGCTCGGCAGTAATAATCTCGTAGCTGCTCTTCGCTTAGTTTTCCCGTGAACTGGATGCGAGGGGCAACATTAAGCCTTACGGCTTCGCGCAGCAATTCGTCAGACGGGGAGCCACTGAAAATCAGTTGCAATCGCGGATATTCTTGTAGTGCAGCCAGCGCTGCGATAGCCATCTTTTCATTTTTGTGCTTTTTGCGATTTCCCACACAAAAAAGGAAGCCATCGTCCGCAGGGCGAGAGACGTCATTCTGTTCCCCTTGCAGAAAAATTTCCGACACACCATTGCCGACGCAGATTACCTGATCTTCCGAGGTGCCGGCCCAGTCGATGATTCGCCGGCGCGAAAATTCGGAAACAGTGAGTACCTTTGCCGCTTTGCGACAGGCACGACGGAGAATGAGGCGGTAATAAAGGCGTTTCCGCCAATCGGAGTTATCGGGAAGGTCTAAGTGGTTTAGATCATGTACTGTCAGCACGTATCTATTCAGTGAAAAGAATGGCGCATTGTAGCCAGGAGATATGGCAAGGCTATCAGGCTGTCGCAGCATAAACCAAGTCATGCGAAGAACATCGGCAGGAGCAGCTGGATTGCCCGTTAATGGCATGTCGATTAGCTCCGGCAGACGCTGTTTAACTTCGCGACAAAAGCGGCCAATTCCCGTTGCATCGTCCCAACGTTGGTCGAAGAAAATTGTCATCTAATTTTTGCGAGTTATATAGGTTTGGTATCATCCATCAGCGCCGGTGAAGACCTACAGCGCGCTGCCCTGGGTTTACGTCGGACAAGACGAGTGCCATAGCGCCGACAGTTGCGCTATGGCCGAGAGTTACCGCGCCCAAAATAACCGCTCCCGTTCCCACGTAGGCGTTGTCCTCCACGATAGGGTAACCAGAGTGCCCATGCTCTCTGTTGCCTAGCGTCACGTTATGGAACAAGGTGACATTGCGCCCAATTTGCACTTTTCGGTGCACGATAATAAGAAATGGATGCGGTAGGCGCAGTGTGAGAATGGCATCGGATGAGATGAACGAGTCAGGGTGTATTTCGCAATGGTAAATAGCCTGGTTGATAAGTTTCCGTAATATCTTGAACGGAAATGAAATGGGGAATACTTTTTCGCCGTAGAGGATTGAAAGAATAATCCGGGCGTGAAAGCCTTTAAGTCTCATTGCTGAGATGAATTTACTCACAGGATTCCCTGAAAGGCTGGCGGTCGATGTCATTCAACGAGCTCTTGAAACACTCGCTGATAGCTTTGAGACACGGCGTCAATCGTGAATAGCGCTGCATGCTTAAGGCACAGCCGCGACATCACCGGGAAATCCATGGCGGCAATCCTTTTAATTCCATCAGAGAGCGATTTGGAGGAGTGAGTGCTTGTGAGTTCAAATTGAACTCCGGTTTCACCTTCCCATACCACGTCGGCGAGGCCTCCGATGCGTGAGGCGACAACTGGGACCCCGTGAGCATAGGCTTCGAGTACCACGCGGCCCAGCGGCTCGGCCCACGTGGACGGTACGATAAGAATGTCGATCATACTGAAAAAATCTGTGGGGCTTTTCCGTCCCAAGAACTCCACATTGGCCGGCGGGCTGTTTTTTAGATGAGATACGTATTCTGGATTGCCGGAGCCGGCAATCAACAGACGCGAGGTGGGGAACTGACGTATTGCATCGAGTAGCACTCCTAGGCCTTTGGATGGATCAAGCCGGCCGATATATCCGTAGGTCGGTTGAGTGCCGGCGACGAACGCGGATCTAGGCGCAGCAGCCGGCATCTCGACCGAGTTGAAGATCACACTCGTGCTTGCGGTTGGGAAATAACCGTTGCGGCGATGAATATCGACCACGTACTGGCTGATGCCTACAAAATGGGCGACGTGTGATGACCTCAGTTTTTTTACGAGCGACCATGCCCTGGCCGTGAATCCGGCTTCATTTTGGATGGTGCCGTTCGTAAATAGTGTCGAGTTCGGGTGTAGCAGGTAGTAGTCGCGCGCGGTGTGCACCAGAGGGATCTTTCGATGCTTGGCAGCTTTCCAAGCAGAGACGGAGAAGCCGGAGAGATTGTTGGTGTGGACAATGTCCGGTGAGATGGCGCTCAGCACTTCATTGATGTCTCGCGCTGCCGTGCGATTGTATATGTCGCTCAGGTGCCAGCGGAGACGCTCAGTCTGTGTGGCCTTGGTATCTCCAAACGGCCAGTAAATATTGCGGAGCGGTAAGCGCCACACAGACACTCCGTCTCGTTCCTCCTGCGTAATGCGGTCAGACTCATGCAGTGTGACGACGGAAACATCGTCGCCGTGCCGGACAAGTCCGCGTGCCAACATCTCGACGGAAAGCTCCGCCCCTCCTTTCTGATAAGGGGCATAGAGGTTGTTTAGGATGGCGATCTTCATGTCGCTAGAGGGGCCGTGCGGGAGGTTTGTGTTGATAAGGCCATAATTTTCGGATTAGCTGATTTTTGCTTGGCCCTGCGGGCGGATCTTTGCGGTACTTGATCTACAGTGACCACTTAATTTTTGTGGCCATGGAAAGTTCTACGGGCGGTCAACGCCGCGCATTCGGCGAATGATTCATTTTATCTCTTGGCGGGCACACCTTGGGGTCTCCTTGCGGGGTTTGTCGCGACGAACGTTAGAGGTGCACCTTGCGAATAATGGACGTAGATTGTCGACGTTTCCTTGTTTTGAGTAATGAATCGCTCCGGCAAACGAGAAGGTATTAGAAAGAAAAGTTCATTGCTGAAATAGAAGCAAGGATAGATGTGGTGATAATGAATGGCCAGACGCTTTTTAAGAATAAAATATAATTACCTTCGAGTATATTTTTATGCATTATATAGTAGATTTGGAGAAAATTTACGTGAAATGAAAAAAATAAGCTCCAGCAAAGCGCTTCTAAACTTCCTTTCCATATACCAAAGGTTATGGCGGCCACATTAAATATAGTCCATGTGATGCCAGTAGAAAACATCAGATCAGTGCGGTTAAATGCTTGGAAAAAACTGCCGCTAGTGGAAAGTATTGTTTGCACTGGAATTATGAGTGCTAGTAATTTTACGATGGGGACAACGGATAGCCATTGATTTCCGAAGGCAATTAGTACAATGTATTTCGCAAAAAAATATACACCGACTGCGGCTAGAGATCCTGCGACAGAAAGCTTGAAAGCTAAATCACGATGCAGTCGACTCACTGTATTTTTATCATGAATGATGCCTCGCAATGCAGGCTGTATCGCCGGAGTCATTGCGAAGGTCAGAATTAGTAGAGGGTAGCGCATAAGTCTGTATGATCTATCGTAAACGCCAAGCATGTTCGCCCCCAAATATTTTCCTACTAATATGCTGTCTAAGTTTCTTGAAAAGTAGTTTACAAAATTGAAACCTAGTTGAAATCCTGTGGTGTTGAGTAGTGGCTTGATGGCTGAGAAATGAGCCCCGGGAATAGGGCGGCCGAATTCGGTTTCTTTGCTGTAGTACCAATTCGTCAAGAAATTTAGAGCAGCTTTACTGGGAAAATATAGTGCATAGGCATGGAGCGCTGGCAGGTAGAAATAGGCAGTTAGTGTCGAGCCCAACGAGCCGATCTCGGCGATAATTCCGGCTTGTGCGATCCGCTTGAAATATTGCTGGCGTTGTAATTGCGCAAGCGGTAGTACGGCGGCGGTGTTGGCGAAGAGGGCAAAGGCGACATAGGGTACGATTTGGCGAACTTGTGGCATGTTGTAGAAGTGGGCAAGCGCTGGCGCCAAGAGCTGCATCGTTATGGCTAGTGCTCCAGCGATTAACAAGCTTAAGCCAAAGATGCCATTGCGGTTTCTAACTTCTAAATCTTGCAAATTAATAATTGTGGGGCTAAGTCCGCCCTCTGCAACCATTTGGAATAAAGTAACTATCGTTAGCGTGGCGGCAACGACTCCGAATATTTCAGGGTTAAATAGTCGAGTAAGGACCATCAAAGAAATTGCATTGCATGCATAAACGACATAGCGAGATAGCATGCTCTTTCCGATGGCGCTGTAAAGATTTGTCATCCTTGGTTATTTTTAATTAGAATGCCCATGGCATTTTCTGTGGATTTTCTACGGATCGTATGAACTTTGCAGGGACGCCTGCTACAACTGAATAGGGCGCGACATCTTTAGTTACGACGGAGTTCGCGCCAATAACCGAATGGTGGCCAATGGTTATGGGGCCAAGAATGACTGCGCCAGCACCTATTGAGCAGAAGCTCTCGATTTTTGGATGAATTCGCCTATCATCCAGTGGGCGAATTTTTCCTGCGCCTAGAGTCACTCCGTGACGGATTATCACATTATCCCCAATGATAGAGCTAAAACCGATCACGGCTCCCATTCCATGACTAAAAATAGTTTTTTCGGAGACGATGGCGCCGGGCTCAATTTCGATTCCTGTGAGGAACCTTGAAAATTGACTGACAAATAGTGCCAATCGTTTCATTTTTGCATTGTGGAAAAATGTGGTAATCTTATGCAATGTGAGAGCTTTGTCTCCTGGAAACATAACCAATCTGTAGGATTTTTTTGCAAAAATTCTTGTGAGGGATCGCAGTTTTTTTTTATTTATAATCACGAATATTATCTCCAAAAGGCATGGCGATGGCTGGTGCTGGGAGCATAAAGGTTTTTCGGCTGTGCTGTTTCCCGAGATGATGCCTTGGGGGTTCTTCGCGCGTGCGCCGCGCGTCGCTACGCGAGCCGTGGCTGTCTAGCATCTATGCAAGCCTCCGGGATGTGACAGCTAGTCAGAGCTTGGGTTAATGCTTCGAGTAGCGATCGCCTCATTAATTGCGTTTATTAGGTTATGTTTGAAAGCGGAAATTGAGAAGCGTTCAGCATTCCGCCGGCAATTTTCAGGGAGAAAACTAAGGCGCTTCGCATCAAAAGCCTCTATAGCCGCTGCAAGGGATTCGGCCGTCTGCTCTTCGAAGAGCACGCCGGTTGGGTTTTGCTCTCCAGTCACAACCGTTTCGACAGCTCCGCCTCGGCCGAATGCGATGACGGGAGTGCCGCATGCCTGAGCTTCAACAGGGACAATGCCGAAATCTTCTTCAGCCGCAAATACGAAGGCACGAGCGTCCTGCATGTGCTGTCGCAATACATCGAATGGTTGATATCCCAGAATATGAATATTCTTGCCCGCTTTGCTCTTGACGTTTTCCATTTCTGGGCCGTCACCAATGACAACGAGTTGTTTGTCAGGAAGAAGGGAGAAAGCTTCTATAATCATGGGAATCTTCTTATACGGCACCATCCGTGATGCTGTTAGAAAGTAATCCTTCTTGTTTTTTTCTATAGTGAAATTGTCTGTGTCAACCGGCGGGTATATAACGGAACTTTTTCGGCCATAAAACTTTTTTACGCGCCGACTAATGAATTTTGAATTACTGACAAAGACGTCGACGCCATGTGCTGAGCGAATGTCCCATATTCTAATTTTATGAAGTATAAATCGAGCCAGTATGCTCATCACGCCCTTTTCGAGGTGTGATTCCTTTAGATACTGATGCTGTAAGTCCCAGGCATAGCGGATCGGGGAGTGGATATAACAGACATGCGTTTGATCCGGTCCCGTGATGACGCCCTTTGCAACTGCGTGCGAACTGGAAATGACGACGTCGTAGCCGGAGAGGTCAAGCTGCTCAATTGCAATCGGCATCAACGGCAAATATGTCCTGTATTTTGTCTTGGCCCAGGGCAGCCGCTGGATGAAAGTAGTCTTTGCGTGTTTACCCCCAAGCTTTGCCCTCGCGGCGTCGTCAAGGAAATCAATGACAGAGAACAAATCCGCTTGCGGGTAACACGCAAGAATTTGTTCTAGTACTTTCTCCGCTCCGGCGTAAGTCACAAGCCAGTCGTGTACAACGGCAACTTTTAAAGTCATTGCTTCAGTTAAAAGTGAGCTGGAACTAATGAGCGTTCAACGTCCGTAAATATCCTCAAACCGCACGATGTCATCCTCACCAAGATAGCTGCCGGTTTGCACCTCGATAAGCTCAAGTGGCATTTTTCCGGGATTGTCAAGCCGATGTTTATGCCCGAGTGGGATATACGTCGACTCGTCTTCGGACATCAAGAAAACCTTGTCCTCACACGTCACGCGTGCAGTGCCGGACACCACAATCCAGTGCTCGGCGCGGTGGTGGTGCATTTGCAGCGACAGCTAGCGGTCTCAAGAATCAAGAGCAACACGTTTTGCGTAATCGGCCATTTCCTGGGCCATGGCCTCTTCCGGGGTCTGC